>NZ_LT727812.1:0-126105 GCF_900162665.1 Oceanobacillus sojae | reverse complement strand
GCGAGCAAAAACCGCCTGTAAAGTTGGCCCGGACTGCTCCGCCAATACGCTTAAGATCTATCCCGTTATGATCAAAAAATCGGACGTCCTCCGTAGCTGTAACGGCATCAATAAGTAAATCCGGCAGCTCCTCAAATTTTACCTGTGTCCTTTTTTCATCTGAACTGAAATCTCCAAATTGATCGCCATTTTCATCATAAAGAGCAGATGAAAAAGGGATGTTCAGCTTGTCTTCCTCAATTTTAGGTGCTGTAGCAATCCAATACGCACCGACAGCAGCACCGCCCAAAAATAAAATCAGAATTAATAAAAGGGCTACCTTGATAATTTTCTTCCAAATAGGCTGTTTCTTTTTCTTCTTTGTTTTTTTACCTTGCTGCTTTCTTCTGGCAGCTCTTGACTGGCTATTTTGATCGGCCATTTTTTATACCTCCATATCTATAGGTAGAGCTTATCAACTACAGATAAAAAATCAACCTTTTTCTGATAGTGAAAAGGGATTTCATATCCCAACTGTTTAATATGTTCATAAGAAATTGATTTCTTACCTCCATTAAATTGCTCCTGCCAGCAAACAAATAAATCCTTTGCATCGAATAGATAAGTTTCTTCGTAAGCTCTAAAACGTAAAATAATAAAACTGATTCCTCCATGCTCTATTATTTGCTGCATATGATGAACCTGATGTTCATGAATGTTTGCAAGGGGGAAGGAAGTCTTGTTTTTGGTTTCCTTTGCCTCAAAATCAATATACTTTCCTTTATAGACCCCATTGTAATCAGTAGTTGATGCCTGCTTAAAATAGGCTTCTGTGATTACCGCGGCACTCCGCCTCGGGTAATGAACATTGACAATCTGCACTGGTGTTGGTTTTTTATGAATAATTGCCTGTCCCTGTATTCGATAATAATCTGTCGTTTCATTTATTTCTTCCTCAAGTGTCATTCCTCTCCTGCTAAAACTAGTTTGCTTTGGTTTTATAGTTAGTGATTTCCGCTGACCATTTGGGTAATTCATGTTTTCTTGCCTCCTAACACGTATATCCTAAATGAAAAACAGCAATATGAAAACATTACTGTTTGAATCAGGATAAATATAAAACCAGTACATCCTATATTATAGTACAAATTCAAGAAGGAAACTAATCAGAGCGTATCAAAATCTTTAAAGTTATGTACAAAATATGGAGAAATTAAACCATCCTGCTGCATTTTTAGTACGCGTTTAAAAACTCCGGTAAAAATTCCAGCCGGCTAAAAATACGACGTTTTGGAACGGTGTAAAAGCAAGTCAACAGAATTTCACTAACCATTCATAAAGTTACGGCTGCAAACAGATATTCTTTAGGGTCAATCATAAGAAAAAGTGGAAAGCACAGGCTGCCTGGTGTATGACTGGTTACACCAAAGAATGAAGTTTGCCTTGAATTTTATATTTTTGCTGATCTTAAAAAACCTAATTGCATTCCCGGAGCAGTACATGCCCGGGGAATATAATTAGGTTATCTGATTAAACCATACTTCTAAAAGTTACGTGGAGGGGCGGTTAGGGCCAGCCACTTTTTTATCTCTTGTTTTTTCATTATTATTTCTTTTGTTTGAAGCATTTGTTTTTTGCTGCGCTTTTGACGGTCTCATGGAAATAGCCTCCTTTTCGAATTTTAAACCTCTGAGAAGAATGAAAACCTCAAACGAAATGAAGTTTCACTATATAGCTTGTCTAATTTTGTGTAAATCATTACAGATTTGCACTAGTTTTGTTTTGATTATTCTAGTTTTGTCGAATGGGAAGGAGGTTATCATTTTCTTGTGGAATACATAGCACATCAGGTTTTAAATAGTACGATTTTATTTCAGTTACAGCCTCATTTCAACGGTCCTGACTGAATGAAGTTTCACTCTATCTAAAAAAACAGGAGGAGAATAAAATATGCTTCTTTCAAAATCAATCATTCCTGAGGAAAACGGGGGATACAGCAAAGCGGATATGGAGAAACAGATAGAACAGATCCAGGAACAGCTTGCCCTCATTCACCTCAAATTAAAAGCGAACGTAGACAGTGAGGTATGGGTGCAATTTCAAACAAAAACAAATAGTTTAAAACAAACAGAGCTGGAATTTCAGAGATTAAAGCAGCTTTTATAGTATGTTGTTCATGACTTTTCTATCTATTATGTGATAAAATTCATCTAAAGAGCTTTTAGAAAAAAATGCTACATTCTAAGGTGAACATGCAGTTTGAAATTGAAGGATGACGAATAATGAAGCTAAGCGAACAAACAGAGAAATTAAATCAATATTTAGAAACACTGCGGGAAAGATTCGAAAAAGGGGAAGCTCCAAGTGATCGGAAGGACCGCGAATTTTTTAATATGGTAAAAGAAGAGACAACACCTGTCTATAATTTATTGGAAAGCTGGGAAACAGATGCTTTGGCTGTAGTGAAGGAAAGAAAAGCATCTGTTCATCCAAATCAGATTCAATCAACACGGGAAAATATGGAATTGCTGTTGATGCATAGTTATTATCTGGATGCCAGAAGAAAGAGATATATGGAATTGTATACATCTATCCGATATGTTTTTGATTTATTATTGGATACACTTGAAGAAAGTTAATAAACAAATAGACAGCTTTGTTTGTAGGGGGATTTTCATATGAAAGAAAAATTACTGGAAGAAGCAATTCAAATCAGATCAAGAGCTTATGTACCATATTCACAATTTCCGGTAGGCGCTGCATTATTAACTAGTTCCGGTAAAATCTATACTGGCTGCAATATAGAAAATGCTGCCTATCCATCTACCTGCTGCGCAGAACGTGTTGCCATTTTTAAAGCAATTTCAGATGGGGAAACAGAATTTGAAGAAATGGCTGTTGCAGCGGATACAAAACGTCCTGTACCGCCTTGTGGAACCTGCAGGCAGGTAATGAGTGAATTCTTTGCTCCTGACATGACCATTCACTTAACGAACTTAAACAAAGACGTTCAAACGCTTACGACGGATCAATTATTACCTTTTTCATTTCAGAAGGAAGATATGGACTAAAAAGGGTATTTAAACCCTCAGTTTTTAAGAGATTTTTAAATTTTAGAAGGAGACTGATATTCAGTTTCCTTTTTTATGTTATAATAACTTTAATATTCATTAAATAATGGTAAAATGAAAGCATATGATAAAAAAAGATACGTATAGTATATTGCAGAGGTGATTTTGAAATGAGTATTGATCGTATTCAACTAAATGGAAAGAAAATTTTAGAAAAAGATTTTAAAACAGGAATTAGAGGATATTCCCAGGAAGAAGTAGATGAATTTTTAGATATCATTATTCAGGATTATGATAATTTTAAACAGGAAATTGACCGTTTAAATGAAGAAATTGAGAAATTAAAAAATAACCGTCCGACAGAAACACCGAGAGCGCGTTCAACACAGCCGAACTCACAGGTGAATTATGATGTTTTAAAACGCTTATCTAACCTGGAAAAAGCAGTATTTGGAAAAAGATACGCGGATTCTGAAGAATAAGCAAAAGGATAATTGATTTATCTCTAAAATTCTGCTAAAATGTTTTAGGTTACTTAAATGCCTATGTAATCGCTATGTCCATTTTGGATGTAGAGGAAAGTCCATGCTCGCACAGGCTGTGATGCCTGTAGTGTTCGTGCTTGATGAAGTCATAAGTCAAGGTAGTTTGTATAAACTAACGGCAGACAAGCTGTACTAAGTCACTTATAGTGATATGTCAGCTGGTCTTGAAGGTGCCACAGTGACGTAGCTGGTGTGGAAACATACCAGGTGGAACGAGGTAAACCCCGCGAGTGAGCAACCCAAATAATGGTAGGGGCATCCTTTAGTAGGGAATAGAACCGAACAAGGGACGGCAATAGCTGTAGATAGATGATTACAACCGGCGTACGAGGTTTGACCGCCGCTCGCAGTACAATGGAACAGAACATGGCTTACCGGGCATTTAAAGGTCGCACCAACGAACAGATTCTATTTCCAATTAAATGAAATAGAATCTTTTTCTTTTATGGAAAACACTATACTAAAATGATAACCGAGAGGATATTAAAAATGAAACAAGTAACTTTAATTGCTACAGCAGCGATGGGACTTGAATCAATTGTTGCAAAAGAAGTAAGAGACCTGGGATATGAGGCCACTGTTGAAAACGGAAAAGTTATTTTTGATGCACCAATTTCCGCGATTCCCAGATGTAACCTGTGGTTAAGAACAGCTGACCGTGTGAAAATTCTTGTCGGAAAGTTTCAGGCCAGCACATTTGATGAATTATTTGAGCAGACAAAAGCACTTCCCTGGGAAAGCTATATTGATGAAACAGGACAAATCCCTGTTTCCGGAAAATCAATTAAATCCACTTTATACAGTGTGCCGGATTGCCAGGCAATTGTAAAAAAAGCGGTTGTAGAACGAATGAAACTAAAATATGGTTTAATCAACAAACTGGAAGAATCAGGAGCACTCTATAAAACAGAGATTGCTCTTTTGAAAGATGAAGCAACCTTGACTATTGATACTTCAGGAGCCGGTTTACATAAACGCGGTTATCGAGTCGGGCAGGGGGAGGCTCCTTTAAAAGAAACGCTTGCTGCAGCATTAGTCCTATTAACAAACTGGAAGCCAGATCAGCCTTTAATTGATCCATTTTGCGGTTCAGGAACCATTTTAATTGAAGCTGCCTTGATCGGCCAAAATATTGCACCTGGATTTAATCGGGAATTTGCTTCTGAAGAATGGAGTTTAGTAAAACAGAGACATTGGGATGCGGCTTTTGGAGAAGCTGAGGAGCTTGCTAATTATGACCAGCCATTATCTATCACTGGTTCAGATATCAGTCATCAAATGATTGAAACGGCGCAGGCAAATGCTTTGGAAGCAGGACTTGGAGATTTAATTCAGTGGAAACAGATGCAGGTAAGTGATCTGACCATTAAACAAAAAGATGGCTATCTTATCAGTAATCCGCCATATGGGCAACGGTTAAGCGATAAAGAGGAAGTAGAAAAGATGTATCATGATCTGGGCGGTGTTATGCAAAATCATCCATCCTGGAGCACATACATCATTACAGCTTATGAACAATTTGAAAAAGCATTTGGAAAAGCTGCTACGAAGAAACGCAAGCTGTTTAATGGTTTTATTCAGACGAATTACTATCAATACTTTGGGGAGAAAGAATAGTGTCAGTGTATTGTTAAGGGCCTGAGTGTTATCATTAAGCACTTTAGATGCTTGAGAATAAGCGTACGATTAAATTAAAAGATGCAGATACAATGTCAAGCTATACTTTTATATGTTATAATCAATATACATTAAGGAAACACTACATATACATACTGTAAGGAGTGTGATATGTATGTGTGAAAATGGTAAAGATAACAAAGGGGATGAAGATATGGCTGTAATGGAAGATGTTAAAATCGATGCAAAACAGTCTATAAACAATTCGCTTGATGAAGTAGAACAAATAAGAAAAGGTACATTGCCTAAACGATCTTATAAAGAAATGATTGCAAGGATTAGAGAAAAATTAAGTGAAGAATCAAAATAATTATCAAGTAATGGAAGTAAAGGAGTTTGAAAAAGATCTATTAAAACTCGCAAGGAAATATCCAACTTCCATTAATCTCGTAGAAAAATTGTTTGATGCGTTTGAAAAAGGAAATATTGAGGGCGATAGAGTACCAGGTTTGAAATTAAAAGGTAACAGAGTAGTTAAAACAAGGTTAGAAAATCCTGATGCTAATAAAGGGAAATCTGGCGGTTTTAGAGTGATATGGTATTTAATTACTTCTGATAATGAAATTTATCCTCTTACTATTTACTCTAAAAATGATCAAGAAGATATATCAAAAAAAGAAATTATGCTGCTAATTACAAGAAGAGTAGGTTCGTTATAACCCTCACATGGAATGTGGGGGTTTTTACTTAATTTCATTCTCAGATCTGCAACAGAAAATGATAGATTATCTGATAACATTTTGATAAGCCTATATGAATGTAACAAAACAATCCGTTTTGAAGATTAATCAAAACGGATTGTTTTTATGAAGGTGTTACTATTTTTACATTCCTTAGCAATGGTGGAAAAAGATATTGAAACAATCATTTTTATAAATTACTCTTTTTTCCCTTGCTCAGACACATATTTCCGTGCTAACCATTTAAAGAATTCTTTTTCAGCCTGTGTCAATTCCCGATTCAGTTTGTATTTAAAATCACTTTCAAGGTTTTCGAATATATTTTTAATCATAATTATATTGGATTACTTTCCTCCTATTTATGCCTTGCTCAATAATCAAATCTAATTGCAGGACGTATGCTTTTAGTATCCATCCTTTATAAAATATTATCGAATGGAGGAGAACCCGGCGGTGCATTTTGGATAATATCTATCATTGGGATCGTATATGCAAATAAAATTAAAGCAATTGTAATACCAATCCACAGCTTCCAATTTTCCATCCATAACGGTGTAGGCTGTGCATCCTCCTCTTCTTCTGCAATCGGAAACTCTTCTTCGCCTTTTGGAGCAAAGGCTAATAAATCCATAAAGATATATATCATCAGGACAATCCCGATAAAGAGAAGGGTGCCTCCAACAGCCTGAGCAGCCTGATAGCCGGCCCATTCAGCAGCCTGTTCGGTACCGCCGTATTCGGAGAAGGAGGATCTTCTTGGTCCGCCTAAGAGCCCTTGAATATGCATCGCTCCAGACATAATCAGCATACCTACAGCCCATATAATAGTCTGATAAATGCCCAGCTTATGAATCTTTGGTGTAAGCTTTCTGCCAGTTAAATGAGGAATGAGCCAGTAGGCGATTCCAAAGAACGTAAGCAGAACTGTCGTTGCAATGGTTAAATGAAAATGTCCTGTTACCCAAATCGTATTATGAACAAGCGTGTTCAATTGGTGAGATGCATTAATAATACCGCCTGCTCCACCCGGAATAAACGCCAGCATTCCGACGAAAGGCGCCACAAACCGGACATCCTTCCAAGGCAATTTTTTAAACCAGTCAAACAGCCCGGTTGCACCTTGTTTTCTGCCGGTAGTCTCAAACATGGCAAACATCGAAAATGCTGTCATTAAGCTAGGTACAATAACCATAAAGGTAAGAACTACCTGGATAAACTTCCATGTTGGATCAATACCCGGCTCTGTAAGCTGATGGTGAAAACCAACCGGAATAGAGAAAAACAAGAATAAGATAAAGGAAAGTCTCGCTAAAGAGTCACTGAATATCTTTCCGCCAATGATTTTAGGGATAATTGCATACCATGCCATGTAAGCAGGTAATAACCAGAAATAAACAAGCGGATGACCAAAATACCAGAATAGCGTACGGCTTAATAAAACATTAATTGTTTCCGTATAGCCTAATGACCATGGGATAAACTGTACAAGAACAGTCACAGCTACTCCAAGAGAACAGATAACCCACATAATCATATTAATCGTAACCATAAAAGCGAGAAGCGGTGTTTTCTGGTTTGGATGTGCTTTTTTCCAAACATACACCTGGTGCCAGTTAACAAGGGCAGCCACCCATGTCCCAACTACAACAAGTGCAAGACCGATATAAAAGGCAGGATGCGCTTTTAGTGGTGCATAGAACGTATATAGAACGTTTGCTTTCCCAAGTAAAATAGCTGTTCCAGTTAAGGCCGTTCCAATCGTCATCGTCCAAAAAGATAACCAGCCAAGCTTCCGTTGCTTATCTGACATACCGACGGTCTTACCCAATAAAGAATATTGAAATCCAATAATGAAAAAGGTTGTCAGTACTAATGCCAGGATGACGCCGTGTAAAGTAAGTATTTGATAATAGCCGATACCAAGCGGAAGTTCAAAATCTCCTGAACGTACCAATACCTGTAATAACCCCATTAATCCACCGATAAATAATGAAATAAATGCAACATACATAAAGGAAAGATATAATTTCGCTTCTGGTTTTGCGATACTTAAAGGTGTCAAGTTAATTTCTTCATTCTGCTGCTGTTTCATTGCCAGACTCATCGTCAACCACCTCCACTGTTGCATGCATCATGTGATGTCCTACACCACAGTATTCATTACATAATAATGTGTATTCCCCAGCTTTATTAAGCTGAACTTCCATGCTGCTGATATATCCAGGCTCTACCATCATATTGACATTCGTGCCTGCTACATTAAATCCATGAATAACATCTTTTGATACTACCTGAAACAAAACAGTAGATCCTTTAGGAATTTCTATATTGGAAACTGCATTGCCTTCCTCATCACTTCCTAAATCGTAGTTGAATGCACTGGCAACAACATTGACAATATATTTATCATCATCTACCTGGGTAATCCCAAGATTTTCTCTTTGAAATGCTTCGTTCGCTTCCACATTTTCAGGGTCAATCGTTACTCCATGGCTTTGAGGATGCGTTCCTAAATAAAATGCTCCAAATCCAAGTATCGCCAGAAACAATACAAGGGATGCCCCGCCGAAGATAAGCCAAATCTTCTCGTATTTGTGTAAATGCATGCTCTTTCTCCTCCTTCTTTATCGCGATAAAAATAATAAAAATACTGCAAACCAGCTGATAAGAATAATAGCTCCTATAGTGATTACTGAAAAAAGTGTACCTTTTAAATTAGGATCAGATTTTTTCACGTGTTTCACCCCTTCTGTAACTTCTTGCCTATATGACTATCATATCGAAAAGAAGGCCTGTATACAGTGTCATTACGGACTTTTCACATTTCGTTCAAATATTCACAAGTGAACTGATTTAATCATTTTACAAACTTTTTGGTTTGAAAAGTTTATGACATTTTTATGAACAAAATGGTAAAATCATTGACAAAATAGTATCTTTTAAAACTGGAATTGCACTTTGATAAAGCAGGGGGACGAGCGTATGCATGAGGAACAAGAACAAAAGCCCAGAGCGCTCACGTGCTAGCTCCATAGTTTTTGGCGCTCGGAGCTGGACGCGGCTGTTTTTCTCTAAATAGTTATCCACAAGGCAATAATTCTATAATTTCTTAGACAGCAAAAAAAACAGAACCCCATTCAGGGTTCTGCTTTTAATCTATGATGATTTATCTTTTTACAACATTTGCAGCTTGTGGACCGCGTTCACCTTCAACGACGTCAAAGGAAACTTCCTGTCCTTCTTCTAAAGTTTTAAAACCTTCTTCTTGAATAGCAGAATAATGTACGAAAATATCATTCCCTTCCTCTAATTGAATAAACCCGTAACCTTTTTCTGCATTAAACCATTTTACTACTCCGTTTTCCATGTTAAATTTCCTCCTAAATACTTCCACGTAAAACGCGTTTGATTACAAAGCAGAAGAACGAAATATGAAAAAAGGCAGCTTCCGATAGAAGAACGGGATCATAATCATCCACTTCTGTCTATCGAAGCTACCTTTACATTCTAATGATTCCGTACCATCTTCTTTGCTTGTACCCATATTAGCTTAATTTTTTTGCACAGTCAAGAAATCCCGGCTGTTTTTATAAAATAATCAAAAGGTTTTGAATTTATATCTGTTTCTTCTTCCTTAAAATTGTTTATTTTAAAGCTGAGAAATATACAGGGATCGATTTTCTGTTATAATAATGATTTAAAGGTTAAATTATATCAGCAAAAGAAGTTCCTACATATAGGAGTCAAAATATAGAGGAGGATTATGAATGCAGGGAGAACAAGGTTATTTAGAGCTGTGCCGTAAGATATTAGATGAAGGGCTAAATCGTGATGACCGGACAAATACGGGTACATATTCGATTTTCGGCCATCAGATTCGATTTGATTTACAAAAAGGGTTTCCGTTATTAACTACGAAAAAGGTTCCGTTCCGCTTAATCGCTACAGAGTTGCTATGGTTTATTAAAGGGGATACAAACATCCGCTATTTACTTGAGCATAATAATAATATCTGGAATGAATGGGCCTTTGAAAAGTGGATTAAAAGCCCGGAATATACAGGACCGGATATGACAGACTTTGGTATACGCAGTCAGAAGGATGCAGCGTTTAAAGAAGAATATGAGCAGCAGATGGAGCTGTTTAAAGAGAAAATATTAAATGATGATGCATTTGCCAAAAAATACGGGGATTTAGGATCCGTTTATGGAAAGCAGTGGAGAAAGTGGGAAACTTCAAAAGGCGATTCGATTGATCAATTAAAAGAAACCATTGAAGCTATTAAAAATAATCCTAATTCCAGACGCCATATTGTATCTGCATGGAACCCGGAGGATATTCCATCTATGGCTTTGCCGCCATGTCACACACTATTTCAGTTTTATGTAGCGGACGGGAAATTATCCTGTCAGCTGTATCAGCGCAGTGCTGACGTATTTATCGGTGTACCTTTTAATATTGCAAGCTATGCACTGTTAACACATTTAATTGCTCATGAATGTGATTTAGAAGTAGGCGAGTTTGTTCATACCTTTGGAGATGCGCATATCTATTCCAATCATGTAAATCAAGTAAATCTGCAATTAGAAAGAGATATCAGGGAATTGCCGGTATTAAAAATAAACGCAGACGGGAAATCAGTTTTTGATATCGATATTTCTGATTTGAAAATCGAAAATTACAATTCACACCCTGCGATTAAAGCACCAATCGCTGTTTAAACGCTGTAAGAGAAAACTTGGAATGGAGGCTAAAACATGATTTCATTACTATTTGCCGCAAGCAGAAATAATGTTATCGGTTATCAAAATAAGATGCCCTGGCATTTGCCGCAGGATTTGAAATTTTTTAAAGAAAAGACAACAGGGAACACGATTATTATGGGAAGAAAAACATTAGAATCGATGAATGGACCGTTACCAAACCGGCGTAATGTCGTACTGACCAGAAATAAAGATCTGGAAATAAAAAATGTAGAAATCATTCATGATTTATCTGTAGTGGAGCATTGGAATCAGGAACACCCCGAAACCGAATATTTTATCATTGGCGGCGGGGCAGTTTATGAACAAGCAGTGCCTATTGCTGACCGGATGTATATTACAAGAATTGATGAGGATTTTCCCGGTGATACATTTGCTCCGGCGTTTGATGAAGCTGAGTGGGAGCTTACAAAAAAGGAGAAGGGAATAAAGAACTATAAAAATCCTTACGACTATTATTTTCTGCAATATGACCGTAAAAATTAACTTGTCTAATGTTTTCTAAACATGCTATGATATGGGAAGAAAGATAATGTTCTATACGTAAAGAAGGTGTCGATAGATGTTCGCAAATATTGGTGTTCCAGGACTTGTACTAATTGTGATATTAGCTCTAATTATCTTTGGTCCAAATAAGCTGCCGCAAATAGGGAAAGCAGCCGGACAATCGCTGAAGGAATTCAAAAAATCTACACGGGCTTTAACGCAGGATGTTAAGGACGAATCAGATGAGGTTAAGTCGATTATCAAAGAAGAAAAGATGAGTTAAATTCAGGTACGGAGTTGATGGAAAATGAGTATATTTTCAAATATCGGATTTCCCGGTGTAATTTTAATAGTCATTGCCGCCTTGATTGTCTTCGGTCCAAATAAGCTTCCCGAAATTGGAAAAGCACTCGGAACAACGCTAAGAGAATTTAAAAATGCAAGTCAGGACATCATGAATGACAAACCTAAAAAGAAACAGTAATTAATTGCAGAGGTGTAGGGAGTATTCCTTGCATCTCTTTTGTGTCATCAGCTTAAGGGGTGGGTTGAACTATGCCAGAATCAGAAGAACATATAAACGGAGAAAAAGAAATGAATTTTGGGGGACATTTAACAGAACTCCGGAATCGTTTAATTGTTACAGCGATTGTTTTTGTACTATTTTTTATTGTCGGCTTTCTAAACGTGAAAAGCATCTATACTTTTTTTGTAAACGATATTGATATGCAGCTGACCGTCATAAGTCCCGCTGAAATTATCTGGATTTACTTTTCAATGGCCGGATTAATTGCTTTTGCTGCAACGATACCAGTTATCGCTTACCAGCTCTGGGCATTCGTCAGCCCGGCTTTAACTTCAAAAGAAAAACGTGTTTCATTAGCTTATATACCAGCTTCACTGATATTATTTGTATTAGGGCTTATCTTTGGATACGTTGTATTCATTAAGTTGATTTTTCCTTTTCTACTATCATTGAATGATGGTATGTTCAATGTCATGTTTACTGTAGAGCGTTATTTTGGATTTTTGTTAAAGATAACAACACCATTTGCCTTTTTGTTTGAGCTTCCAATCGTTACGATGTTTTTGACAAGCCTCGGTATTCTGACACCGGCATTTATGGTTAAAAACCGGAAGTACGCGTATTTTGTTTTAATCGTTATAGGGGTTCTTATTACACCGCCTGATTTTGTTCTGCAAACGGTTGTAGCAGTTCCACTGATTATTATTTATGAGATCAGTATTCAGTTATGCAAAGTTGTTTACAGAAAGAAACAGGCACAGCATGAAGCCTTTATGAATGAGTAGGGGAGGGGAACAATGCATCAATCTTTTTATCAATTCTTATTAACACATCGCGGGAAGTTAAATCAGGATGATTATTCTAAGTTAGCTGATTGGGCTTTTTACGATCATCATTTCCCGCAATATGCAACCAGTTATGATGAAATCAGCGATTATCTGGAATGGAATAGTCCTTTTCCGGGAGCACTAAAAGCCTTTGACGAGCTTTGGACAGAATACGAATGGAAATATAGCAGCTGAAACAGGCTGCTTTTTTCATGGTTAAATAATAGGCTGTTATCTATTTTATTTATAAATATATTGGGATAATAAATTAATCAAACGTTTGATTAATTTATATCTGACAAATATAGAAACTTTTCGACAACCTTTATAAATATCATTGTTTATTTGTTGATTCCTGCGGTTTCCCGGGAAATGATTGTGTGCATACGGGGAAATGTCTACACAGTTGAATTGCTTTAGCATACTCTATAAGAGGACAGAAAGTGAAATAATATAGATGAATAAGGGGTAGATAGTGATGGTTTTCCCATCTAGAAATCAAATGCCTCGTTCGCCGCGCCCCCCTTTTCGTAACAATCATAATAATTTGAGGGGGATTCCAAGAGAAATAAGAAACTCTAGCGGAGCAGCAGGTGCAAAAGGCGGATCAAGAGGTTTATCAAGTTTATTGTCTGGAGGTACCAGTCAAGGGTTAGCACAATCAGGCGGAATTTCAACCCTTTCAAAAACACTTGGAGGAGTGCAGCAGGTTCTGGGTGTTGTACAGTCAACAGCTCCATTAATTCAGGAGTACGGTCCAATGATTAAGAATATCCCTTCGATGTATCGGATGGTAAAAGCTTTTAAAACATTCAATCAGGAGGATAATGAAGCTGCTCCAGAGAATACAGCTCCAGTTGAAAGCTCAAATTCAAATGAAGGTTCAAATTCAAATGCTAAAATAAATCACCAGCATGCGGAGCCGAAAGAAGAAGTATCTGAGGAAATACAGGCAAAAGGTGTTTCCACGCCAAGATTATATGTATAAAATCAAGAAGAGGGCTGTCTCTATTATTAATTATAAAAGCCTTCTGCTTGATTTTTTTTTATAAAAAAGGAAAAATAGGGAGAGAATAAATAATAGAAATAGTGATGGGAGGATATAAGTATGTCACAACAGAAAGAACTCGCCACTTTCGCAGGAGGATGTTTTTGGTGCATGGTAGAACCATTTGACGAACGTCCAGGTGTTATCAGCATCCGTTCCGGCTATACTGGCGGTCATGTTGAAAATCCAACATATAGACAGGTTTGTTCAGACACAACAGGCCATGTAGAGGCTGTTCAGATAGAATTTGATCCAAATATTATGCCGTATAAAGAGCTGGTTGAAACCTTTTGGCAGCAAATTGACCCGACAGATGCGGGCGGACAATTTAATGACCGTGGTGAATCCTATCAGACAGCTATCTTCTATCATGATGAAGAGCAAAAAGAAATAGCTGAGCATTCAAAGGAATTGCTGCAGCAAAGCGGAAAATTTAAAAAGGATATTGTGACACCGATTCTTCCGGCAAAACCTTTTTACCCGGCAGAAGAAGAGCATCAGGACTATTATAAAAAACGTTCTTTTCATTACAAAATGTATAAAAAAGGCTCTGGCCGGGAAGCGTTTATTAAGGATAATTGGCAAAACAAACCTTCTGAAAAAGAATTAAAGGAAAAGCTGACTCCGCTGCAATATCATGTTACGCAAGAAAATGGTACGGAACGTCCATTTGAAAATGAGTATTGGAATAATAAAGAAGAAGGCATTTATGTTGATATCATTTCCGGTAAAGTCCTTTTTTCATCAAAGGATCAATATGATGCCGGCTGCGGATGGCCAAGCTTTACCAAACCGGTTGACCCGCAACAAGTCACAGATGTGACAGACACATCGCACGGAATGATTCGGACAGAGGTCCGCAGTAAACAATCAGATTCCCATCTGGGGCATGTTTTTGAAGACGGACCAAAAGAAGCAGGCGGATTACGGTATTGTATGAATTCAGCAGCGATGCGTTTTATTCCAAAGGACAAGATGGAAGAAGAAGGATATGCTGACTACTTCTATTTATTTAAGTAGTTAATAATATTATTATGTAAACAAGAAGAGGAGAACAAGAGAATGATTCATAAGAATTGGGAAAACAGAGAGACAGAAAAACAAATTAAATGTGTACATGCTGATGCTAAGAAATTTATTGTTGACCGTAAGCTGACTCCGGGGAAGGTTTATGATGTAAAAAACGAAACAGGGGAGTTTTATTTCATCATTGATAACAGTGACCGCATCGGCGGCTTCAGAAAAGATTATTTTGAAGAATGCTAATCAGATAAACAGACAGGAGATAAGGGTTACTTTAAAAAGTATGCCTTATCTCCTTCTTACATATTTCTCTTATTCGATAAACCAAAGCTGCGTTAAGGGTGTATGAAAACAAAATCAAGTTTTCATTTATTTTAAAATGCGTTATAATTACTTAATACATGAAAAACATTGATAAAGAGGAGGAGAATCTCGTTGGCTTTTATTATTACTTCACCATGTAAAACAGAAAAAGCAGGGGAATGCGTAGAAGTATGCCCTGTTGATTGTATAGAAGAGGGCGAAGATATGTTCTATATCGACCCTGATATTTGCATCGATTGCGGTGCATGTGAGGCAGTTTGTCCAGTAGAAGCAATCTATATGGAAGACGAAGTGCCAGATGAGGAAAATGAATATATTTCATTGAATCGGCTGTTTTTTGAAAACCGTTAATTATATTATACAAAGGCTGCTTACTGAATATAGAAGCAGTCTTTTTCTATGCGCGCCTTTTAATTGCTTTCAATTCTTTTGAGTAACTGTAACTGAAAAGGAGATACTAAAGGAAACAAGCAAATGTGAGGTGCAATAAATATGAGTTCAAAATCAATTTGGCAGGCAGATACCGCACTTAAAGAATTCCCTAAGCTTCAGGAAACGAAGCAAACCGAAGTCTGCATTGTTGGAGCCGGGTTAACAGGAATTACTGCTGCCTATCTACTTTCAAAAAAGGGTATGAAGGTTATATTATTAGAAGCTGATCAAGTGCTTAGCGGTGTCACTGGACATACCACAGCAAAAGTAACTGCCCAGCACGGTATGATTTATGCAGAACTGATTGAAACAATGGGGAAGGAAAAAGCAAGACAATATTACCAGGCCACCCTGGAAACGATGCATTTTATAAAAAATGAAATCACAGAGAACCGGATCGATTGTAACTATGAAGAACAGGATGCTTTTCTATATACAAATGACGAGGCTTATTTATCACAATTAGAAAAAGAAGCAGAAGCATATAAAGATCTGGATATTCCAGGAGAGCTTGTCTCAGAGATGCCTCTGCAGATTCCATCTAAGCAAGCATTAAAAATGACGGGACAGGCTCAATTTCACCCTTTAAAATATCTACAGTTTATGCTGGAGGAAGCTGTAAAAAATGGAACGGAGGTTTATGAGCAAACTGTCGCTATGGAGCTGGAGTACAATAGAAAAAGCACTGTAATTACGAAGGATGAACATCGTGTTACATGTGATTACCTGATAGCGGCTACACAATTTCCTTATATTGATCATCAGGGTCTCTATTTTGCCAAAATGTACGCGGAGCAATCTTATATTGTATCAGGCAAATGGACAGGAGACTACCCGGGCGGGATGTATATTAACGTAGAAAATCCAACCCGTTCCATCCGGACAGCCAAGTTAAATAATAAAGACACCTATCTCCTTGTCGGTGGTGAGAATCATCGTTCAGGAGTAAGCATGGACGAAAAATTATGTTATGAGAATTTAAAGGCTTTTGCTAAAGAGCAGTTTGAGATTAACGATATTTCTTATCAATGGTCTGCCCAGGACTTTACCACACTGGATAAAATGCCGTATATCGGTCCAATAACGAAGGGAGATCCATCTATATTCGTTGCGACCGGCTATAGAAAATGGGGAATGACAAACGGGACATTAGCTGCGAATATTATTGCGGATACCATCCTTGGAAATGATGAAAATCCTTATAAAGAATTATTTTCTCCGGCACGCTTCTCCTCTAAGCCGATGTTAAAGAACTTATTCAGCTTTAACATGGAGGTTGCGACAGAACTGATAAAAGGCAAGCTTGATTTCCCTGCCTCTAAGGATATAGATGAATTAAATCCAGGTGAGGCAGCAATTACAACTGTTAAAGGCGGACGGGTTGGTGTCTATAAAGATAAGGGAGATCAATTGCATGTTCTTGATACAACATGTACCCATCTTGGCTGTGAAGTCAATTGGAACAGTGCAGACAGGACATGGGACTGCCCTTGCCATGGGTCCCGTTACCATTATGATGGAGAGGTCATGGCAGGACCTGCGAAAGAGCCTTTAAGAAAAGTAACCCTAGACGATTGATAAATAAAAGGAGCACTTTACAGCAGTGTTCCTTTTATTTATTTTTATCTGCAGCAATAATTGACTTAACTTTTTATTACATTTAGTGTACTATGTATAAATCAAAATAAATTATAAAAATTATCGATTTAGAAAAAGAAGGTGTTTTATATTGGAGACAGAAATAGCAAATATTATTACAACAATTGCTTCCATTACAATTTTTATTAATTTATTACTGGCACTGGGTGTTTTATTTTTTGAAAAACGTGATCCCGGTTATACTTGGGCATGGCTGCTGGTTTTATTTTTCATACCTATTGTCGGATTTTTAATTTATATCTTTTTAGGACGCAGTTTAAAACAGAATAATTTCTATGGATTAACAAAGGAAGAACAAAAACTGCTCAAAGAAGAAGTTGATACACAATTAAAGATAATTGATGAGGAAAAAAGAACAGATGTACCCTGGTTAACACAATACGAGGAGCTCATCACAATGAATTTACGTTCCTCCCGCGCCAGAGTATCCGAGGATAATGAAATGGTCATATTTAATGACGGCCATAAGAAATTTGACGCACTATTTGAAGATATTGCGGCTGCTGAACAAGAGATTAATATTCAGTATTACATTATTCAGCCTGATAATCTTGGGAGAAGACTCCGGGATGCACTCATAACAAAAGCAAAAGAAGGCGTAAAAGTTCGTGTATTATACGATGAAGTCGGTTCAAAAAAACTGCCCGCCAGCTTCTTTAATGACTTAAAAGAGGCAGGCGGGCAGGTACGGGTTTTCTTCCCATCTTTTTTAAAGCTGATTAATTTCCGGATCAATAACCGGAACCACAGGAAGCTGGTCATTATTGACGGTGCGCTTGCTTATGTCGGCGGCTTCAATGTTGGTGACGAATATCTCGGGTTGGATAAAAAATTCGGCTATTGGCGCGATACACATTTTAAAATATACGGAAATGCAGTCAATGATATTCAAGTCAGATTTATTATGGACTGGCATCAGGCTGGAAAAGACAAACGACATGATGATTATAAAGAGTTTTGCTTCCATATGGAAAAACATCATGGAACAAGTCCTGTACAGGTTGTCTCCAGCGGCCCGAACTCCGAAACAGAGCATCTAAAAAATATGTATATTAAAATGATATTATCCGCAAAAGAAAGTGTCTGTATCCAAACACCATATTTCATACCAGATACCAGCTTTATGGATGCTTGTAAAATGGCGCTTTTATCTGGGGTGGATATCCGGATTATGATACCCTGCAAGCCGGATCATCCATTTGTTTATTGGGCAACCTGGGCATACGCAGGAGATCTACTAGACTACGGTGCAAAAATATTACTCTATGATAACGGCTTCCTGCATGCCAAAACAATTGTAGTGGATAAGAAAATTGCATGTGTTGGAACCATGAACATTGATTCCCGAAGCTTCCGATTAAATTTTGAAGTAAGTGCAGCTACGTACGATGAAGAAGTTTCTGAAGAACTATATCGTATATTTGAAGAGGATTGTAAGCTGTGCTCTGAATTAACACCAGAGCGTTATAGCAAACGCTCCTTATGGATTAAATTCAAAGAGGGTATTTCCCGGTTACTATCACCAATTTTATAAGAATAGACCTGGCATAGCATGGAATAAGCTGTGCCAGGTCTATTCTTTTTAATATTTAACATCAAAAGAGGTATAGTCAGGATCTCCGGAAAGCTTATTGACATCCATCTCACTTACTTTTGCAAAGCTTGTCGGCCCTTTTTTTATTTCTTCAAGAAAACGGTCAATATTGTTATCTTCTCCATATGCCTCTAAGGCAACAGCGCCATCGTCTTCATTTTTTACCCAGCCGGTAATGTTATGATTCATCGCAGCATGCTGTGTAAAGTAGCGGAAGCCGACACCTTGTACACGCCCCTGTACTCTGGCAGATACATATTTCATAGATAATCACCTCTTAGTAGATATGATAGCATAATTTATTTATCAAATTACAGTAAAGTGATGTAATATACCTGATGAATATTCTGAAAATTATATTACGATAAACGAAGGAGGCTTTATTAAATGAGATTAATGGCAGGGAGTATTAAAATAGGGGAGATAGATGATTTTTCACCTATGTTGAACGAAGCTGCAGAATGGTTGAAGCAAACAGGTAAAGAAATGTGGTACATTAATGAACTTTTTAAAGAAGCATTATTAGAAAATAATGCACCAAATGAGAGGTTTATCGGGCTTTCAGAAAGCGAAATAGCGGGAACAATGTTTATGTAAGAACGGGATCATGTAAGTTGCTGCAGATATGATAAATCGGGCCAAATAGCAAGACGGATTACAAATAAAGAAATATATCTGACATAACAAATTTATGCCAGTTTTACGGGAATCAGAGGTTTAAACGAATCTGAAAACGTTGATTTAACAGTAAATGACTTACAGATTCCAATAAAGTAAAAAATTATGTTTTGTCTCACTATCCAGAGTATACTTTGATATGAGACAAAATATTTTATAGCTTCTCATAATAGATATTATGGAAATGGCGTTATAGGAAATAAAAAATTAAAGCTTTTCAATTCGATGTTTATTGCTTCTCTTCTTCACCGAATTAAAATCAATAAAAGGGACACTATATTCTAGTACATCATTAACGCTTAATTTATGTTCTTTCGCAAAATCCTTTACCTCAAGTAACAAACCCTTATCATATGTTGTTTTATATTGAATACGATCTTTTGGACGAGTTTTTTTATCAAACTGAATAACACCTTGTGCTAAAACAACTCGTAATCCTGATTCCAATAAATAATTTGGATATGAGTCATATTGAATGGCTAATGTATTTAATTGATCAATAATTGATTTGCTTACATTTGTTCTAAATTTTACTCTTGATGTATCTATTGTCTGAATTAGTTTTCCATCTACTAATTTCCACATGTTATTACTCCTTTATTATTTGATTATGTGTTTTTGAATGAATCCTTAAGTAATTTTCCTTGTAGGATTCGTAATAATCTATTTCATCATTGTATATAATATCTGCCAGTCTAGGAAGGTCTAATTTACCTTTTACCCAAACACGAAAAACTGGATTGCCAGCTTGCGTTATTTCTTCAGTTATTTCACTACGCAGTTTCCATGTTTGAAAAACTAATAAAAGCCCTTCAGCAAAACTGGAACTGGCTGTAGTAATATTCATCACATATCCTTTCTTTTGAACCCAGCCATCACCATCTACAACTCCTCGGATAAAAGAGGGGAGGAACGCATCAGGTACACTAGGGAATTGTACGGTTAATGATTTATTAGGTAATACTCCTAAATTAGCCAAATCATTTTTTATTTCTTTTGAATTAATAATTAAGGTTGCTGTTGTTCTTGTTTTATATTTTTTCGATAAAATATAATCTGCATCCATATATTTTGCTACTTGACGCAGTATTATTTGATTTTTTTGTGTTAAAGAAACACTGGAATGTGTTTTATTTACACACCCATCCGTTATAAACAACCCCAGAACCCACGCCATTTCATGAGACCATATTTTAAAGTAATTTTCGTTAACTTTATGTTTGCGAGGCTGGCCTGAGGATTGCTCTCTATTCATTTTAACGCCGTGTTTATACATTACATTGCGAATAGCCCGATCAGAGATACCGACTCGTGGAACCATCTCTTTAAAAGGCATACCGCTTTTATACATCTTGATAATATCTTCATCCGTAATTCCTGGGTTTCTAGGCATTGTTTTATCTCCTTTCAATGGTATTCCTTGTCTTCCATTATACAAACATTTGTTCGTGTAATCAAGTGGAAACCCAGGAGGATTTAAAACTTTAAAACGAATTATATAATACCAGGATAATCATTCATCAATTTTTGGCATATCCATCTTATCTACAGCATTTTTTAAATCGTCATTGTTAATATGCGTATAAATCATCGTCGTTTGTATCGATGAGTGTCCCAGTTGACGCCTTAACTTCGGTACATCATTAATTTCATTATGATACCTCGTTGCAAAGGAATGTCTTAATTTATGAACGGATAAGGATGGTTTTCCAAAAGCTTTTGCATATTTTTCGATTAATTTTTCAATAGCACGCGCGGTCAGCCGTCTCGGTGTTCCTTTTGGTCCCATTGCAGCAGCAATGAATAAAGCTTTATTTGCTTTCTCAACATGATAGCGCTCCGACCTGATTTTTAAATATTCGTCTAAATCATCCATCGCTTGCATGCTGAAATAAACATATTGTTCTTTGTTTCCTTTGCGAATAACACGTGCAGTGTATTTGCTGTGATCAATATCATCCAAATCCAGGTTCACAACCTCTGAAAGCCGTAATCCGGAACCTAAAATAAGCGAGACAATTGCTGTGTCACGTTCACGGTTCAGAAGGTGAAAGTTTACGAGTTTTTTGTTATCTTTATAAAGTTCGCCATAATCATAGGCAATAAATTGGCGGAAATGCTCATATTCATCACCCATTAAAATTTTTCCTTCCATTTTGTTTGCAGTGGTTTCCATGCTTTCTTTTATATCATTGAATTCAAGCTTTGCCATGACATTACGCCTTAAATACGGTTGTAAATCACGTGTTTCGGCAATATTTTGCAGGTAGTTGAAAAGCGACTTTAAAGCTGATAATTTACGGTTAATCGTAAGTTCTTTATTATGTAACTCGTATTTAAGGAAGGCCAAAAATCGCTCAGCCTCCTGAACAGTTAGTGATTCAAGTAACTCAAGCGGTAAATCTTTCAGTTCGCCAGAATAATAATTTTCAGTAACGAGCCAATTGAAAAAGATTTTATAATCATGCGCATAATTCAGCAATGAAGCTGCCGATAATTTTCTTTCTTTATAATTAATAAATTCCTCGACATACCAAGGAAGCTCTTTAAGTAAAGTTTGAAGTTTGTTATATAGTTGTTGCTTTGAATGATTTGCCATCAGATCACCTCATAGATAGATTTTATAATAATTTAATTAGAATTGCAATTTATTACGTCAAATTTATATTTTACGTAATAATGTATTTTAGTATTATTTCTATCACATAACTTTCGTTTTCTTTTGTTCAAAGAGAAAAAGTCTAAATTGCCTCCTCTCTTCGCTACTTGTTGAACGATATAAACCCGTTTTGAAAAATATTCAAAACGGGTTTATATTTCTTGAAATTTATTTATTATAAGCAACTATTATAAATCGATGCTCATAGTTTAAAATATAGCCATTAAGTGTTAATTCTTTAAAGGCATTCAACAACTGTTCAAAGTTATCCTTTACATTAAATACTGGAAATTCCCACTCAATAACTTTTGCATAGTAAATTAAAGCTTTCATATTAAAAAATTTTTGGTAAGGAAAATATTCATTAGCAAACACAATCTCAAAATGGCTGTTCTCTAGTTCGTGCTGTGTATTTCTCAAATTTAAGTTTATAAATTTAGGTTGAAAGTCCGGAATAAGCATATTTGATAAACGGTTCCCATTTTTCCCGCCAACCTGTTGAGTAATAAACACTCCATTTGGTTTTAATACTCTTTTTACTTCATTAACATTAAATGATTCATGTCTATTTATTATGATATCAAAACTATTATCATCATAATCAATGATGTCATCGTCATCAATTGAAGCTAGATTTATTCCTAAAGGAACTAATTTTCTTTTTAAAAGCTCAATATTAGGCTGCCAGCCTTCTGTTACCGATGTTTTTTCATAAGGATGATTTAGAGACAGAAGAAATTCCCCGCCTCCTGTACCCATATCGAGTAATTCTAGAGCTGGAGACAAGTACTTGTTTACGATTCCAGCATAATTCCATGGGAGAGTTTCATTTTCCCAATCGTTCTTTATATAAGAAAAATCCCAGCCTTCAAATTTCACTTCTTCATACTTTATCCATTCGTTTTTTAACGCATTTATATTCATAATAACTAATCCTCCACTTTTTAATTTGTTATGTGGACGATACAGTTAACTGATAGATAAACTTAGGTTAACCTCGATACAGACTCCATCAGATTTACTAACTGTATCGAGTAATTAATTCGTTTCATATTAATGTGTTCCCTCCTTCTGTTATACTCCGTTAAAATAATTGTAATTATAAATTTATTTGATTAGTTTAAAGATACCAAATTTTTTAGCGTATTATCAATCTTAATTGTCCGCTTCTTGAAAAAAGCGTGTCTATTCTATATTAGAGGTTGATGAGGAATTTGCAGCTTCCAGTTCTTCTATTAAATCATTTATCAGTGCTTCATCTGTAACAGTATTAACTAACTCGTCAGTTTCCCATTTTTGTATTTCAATGGATGCAGTATAACTCAATGGATTACTACATATCCTCTTCTATATCCCCTGTTTCTTTATCTACCAGATACCAGCCAACGGTATTTGTCATCTGATCTTCCCCCTCTTCTCCTGAAAAGACAAATGCTTGTATTTTATAATACTCTTCCGTCTCCTGATTATCCTGTACCATCATTTTTACTTCTTCCCGGTCAACGTCTTTATGCTCATCCACAAAATCCATTACGATACTAAGTGCATCTTCTTCCGTTATTTCCGTATTTTCTTCTTGATCCTCTGTATTGGAATTTTCTTCAGATGAGCTGTTATCGTTTGCACTATCTTCCGTTTCTACCAGCAATGGATAAGCAGAAATAATTCGCTCTGTTTCGTTAATAATTTCTAGCTCCTCTGCCTGAAAATCAAGTGCAGCTAATTGAAGAACCTGTTCAAAATCCTCCATTTCCTGCTGTGATGCTTCTGTATCATCATTGATATGGTATTTAACAATTGCTTGATTTCCATCGATCGTTGCTTCCTCAATTTCCACACCTTCATAGATTCCGGAATGATAGGAGCCATCATCGTTCTCTGTAGTCGTCATGGCCTCAATTGTCTGACCAAAATCAAATAATTCATCATCTTCCGAATAAATTTGTTCTCCTGCTTCAGAACCGCTGATATAAGTGTACTCTCCCCGTTCCGATTCCTCAGAAGGTATCACATAATACCCGCGATTCGACTCTTGTTCTATTTCGACAGGCTCTTCCCAATTACCCTCAGCAGAGTCTGTTTCATTCGAATTATTGCAGGCTGCGAGCAGTAAGCTGATTAAGAACAGTCCTAAAATGACACCTATTTTCTTCAAAATAAACCCTCCAAAATAATTATCTTATTTCAGAACTATTCCCCAGTTGGGAAAAATAAAACAAAAGGTGAAATAATGTGAATCAGACCTAAAGTAATCACTCCAATAACCATAAGAAGCCATTTCCTATTTATCCTTTGAATGTTTTATTAGTATTTTTTCACCTAGAACAGCTTGGTGGTTATCAATAGGATGGCATTTTAAAGACGCTGAACCCTCTAGTACTGCTTTAAAAATGAATCGAGTTGGCGGTGTGTTCATGATTGTTGTTGCCATTGTAATGATTTATTTGGTGGCTGCCCGAACGTTATAATTTCCTATTTAAATATCTTTTCTATTATATTTTTCAATTTTCTTTATGAAGATTCAGACTGTTTATAAGCACCGGGAGATTGACCAATTACCGATTTAAAGTCTTTGATAAGATGGGCCTGGTCAAAATAGCCGAGCTGTACAGCAAGTTCCGCCCATTGAGGCGTATCATCCTGCTCCAGCTTTTCCGCAACCTCTTGAAGCCGAAATCGCTTGATAACCCATTTTGGAGAAACTCCAATATATTTGCGGAAAAGTCGTTGCAGCTGCCGAATTGGCAAGTTGTTTTGTTCACTAATTTGTTCTACTTTAATAATATTCCTGTCATTTATTATCTTCATGACGATAGCTGCAGCCAGCTCTGCTTGTTCATTGTATTCCGGCAGCCGCTCCAATAGAAAAATTTCCGCCTGCTTTGCCATAGATGCGTCATCTTCGGCATCCAGTACTGTATCCGCATAAGCATCGACATCCTGACCAAACAGCTTCGAAGCAGGAATGGTTGCTCCGGTTAGCAGCGAAACATCCTGTTGCCAAAAAGGATAAAATCCGCCTGCCTTAAATTTCACACCAAGTACCCTCCCTGCTCCCTGCAGTTTCCGGATGAACGGTGTTGTTGGAACGCCATACAACAGAGCCCTGCGTCCTTTTTCATCCTCTTCGAAGGCAAAATGAATATTAGGATAGGATAAAACTGTCTGGGTATAGGGATTATCTTCTTGTAAATCATAACGGACAACCCAATAATGCTCGACGAAAGGTTTCAGCCTGGTATCGGGTTCAAAACGAGATAGAGTAAATTTATCTTTTCCTGCTGCCGCGTGCAAAATCCCGCGAGTGGAAGAACTTTTTATATCTTTCACACATAGCAGCCTCCTTTATATTCGATTGTGTCGCTTTTTTACAATACGGTGGATTAAGGGAGAATCTATAATAAAAGGTATCAAATAAGTACTGCTTTAGCAAGACGGGATGAAATGCAGCCGCAAGCTTGCTTGAGCAACTACTTTGTAAATTGGAGGAATTGAAAAATGAACAATCAAAGCAATCATGCTGGGGTTACAGGAAAATTCGTCAAAAATGGTACTCCTAACGAGTACACGACAATTACACCATTTATTGTTGTGAGTAATCCTGCTGAAGCAATTTCCTTTTATGAAACTGTATTTAATGCAAAGACAGAAAGTGTGACAGAATTTGATTATGAAGGAAATAAAGTGATCGTGCATGCCGAAATTAATTTTGGTAATGGCTTTCTTCAGCTCGGAGCAGCTAACCAGGAGTATAAACTCGTATTACCTCCAGAAAACGGTGCTGCTTGTTATTCTATGTCCATCTATGTACAAGATACAGACAAAACACTTGCTTTGGCTATAGCCAACGGAGCAACCGTCAGAGAACCAGTTACGAACTTCGTGTCTGGAGACCGTTATTGCAGTATTTTGGATCCAAACGGAATCCGATGGTCCATTATGTCCCGCATTGAAGATATTTCAAAGGAAGAAAGTTATCGAAGAGTAGCCGAATGGAGTACTGGTCAGTAATTTGAAGAACGGAGAAGGTGGGATTCGAACCCACGCGACAGTTGCCTATCCTAACGCATTTCGAGTGCGTCCCCTTCAGCCGGACTTGGGTACTTCTCCATAGAATGGTGCTGGCGAGAGGGGTCGAACCTCTGACCTCATCATTACGAGTGATGCGCACTGCCAACTGTGCTACGCCAGCATAAAAATCTGGAACACATTAAATAATAATACTTTTTTTCGGGGATTTCAATAAAAATACTATTAAGCAAATTTACAATGTAATATGCGATTAATTCCAAAATCTTTAAATTAATGTGGCTTAAAAGGAACCAAACTTGTATCACCACCTCACAAACTTGTATATTACTGCAAAAATAGAAGAATCCATTTTAATAAAATTAATTAAAATGGATTCGTACTTTAAGAAATACTATAATTTTTAGGTTTTCATCAATAAAATTATTTTTCAATATTTTCTGGATCTATATCCGTACAAAAACGCAATAAAGACAATTAATAATGTGACAGCTGCAAATGTCCAGGCACCTCTAATTCCACTCATTAACCCAGTTATATCTGTTTCTGAATAACCCGAAATAAATGCGGACGCAACCGCTGCGTAGATTGCAATACCAAGATTTTGCACCATACGTTGAATTGCTCCGGAAACACCCTGGATTTCCTCACTTGCTGCATTCATAATTGCAGAAGTATTTGCCGGCATAAAATTACCGGCTCCTGCCCCAAATACAAATAAAAGCATAATAAGGTAAAATAATGGCCATGAAGACTGCATCATTGTTAAAACAGTATAAGAGCTCGTCATTAAAACTAATCCGTATATCATCAGACGGCCGGTCCCTTTTTTATTTATCAAACCTCCAGAAATATTGGAAAATACCATCAGTCCTAAAGGGGCAGATAAATTAATCAATCCGATCTGCCACGGCAGCAGGTGAATTACTTCCTCTAAAAAATATGGTGGAATAATAAAACCAAGTGAAGTGCTGCCGCCAAGTACAAATATCCCAGCAATGGGTAAAATAAAAGCTGATTTCTTCCATTGTTTCAAATCTAAAATCGGCTGTGCCGCTTTTCTTTCCCAGCCCAAAAATCCTAGCAGAAATACTATAAAGCACAAAAACGCTCCTATCACAGACATACTCCAAAATCCCTTTTCAGAGAAGACAGAAATGCTCCATAAAAGCGCAAAACTGGTCAAAGCAAAAAAAATATTTCCCGTCCAATTAATAGGAATAGAATTTTTCGTTTCTTGAATACGTTTTGTGATATATCTGCATCCGAGCAAACCGAAAATAATAAAAGGTATGTTTATCCAGAAAATCCATCTCCATGAACCAATAGAAAGAAGCAATCCTCCTATGGCTGGACCCAGAACCGGGCCTAAACCAATCAACATACCTAACGTTCCAAAGGCAGCCCCCTGCTCTTTTTTAGGAATGGCAGCAGAAATAATTGCCGCTGCCGTACTTTGCAGCATTGCTGCTCCAATTCCTTGTAATGCACGGGATAAAATAAGCATGATTGGAGAAATTGCCAAACCGCAAGCAATGGATGCGATAAAAAAGACAATTAAACCCGAAGTATAGACTCTTAAGCGGCCCAATTTATCCCCTATACGGCCAAAAATAATAATTGTAGAAACAAGAGCCAGCGTATACAAAGTGATAGTCCAAGTCATCATAGATATCGATGAATCGAAAGCACGAACCAGCGTTGGTAATGCTACATTAATAATTCCGGTATCCAACGTTGATAAAAACATGCCTGTACCTGCAGTGAATATAATAAGTTGATTTGTCCGCTTTTCCATTTTATCCAACACTCCATTTTTTAAGATAGGAGCATTATAGCAACAGAATATTTCGTGTGCCGTCGAAATAATAAGATGATATACTTTCAACAAATGCTTCAACAGGAGGTAAAACACCATGTCTGTATATGATAATATTTCTTCCACCGCAAAATTGATTGGAAATCCTGTCCGTATGACGATGCTGATAGCTTTACTTGATGGCCGTGCTTTACCTGCAGGAGAGCTTGCCTCTATGGCAGGGATATCTCCGCAAACGGCAAGCGCGCATTTGGCAAAGCTGATGGAAGGATCGTTAATCGTCTTAAAAAAGTCGGGCAAGCATCGATATTACATGCTGACAAATTCGAAAGTGGCAGAAGCAGTCGAAGCAATTGCAATCCTTTCTCCCCCTTCTCAGGTAAGATCACTCAAAGAATCTACGGAGAAAAAAGCTTTGTATACCGGGAGGACTTGCTATGGTCATTTGGCTGGAGAAATCGGGATTAAATTAACAGAAGCGCTTATTCGTCTAGGCTATGTAAAAGATTTGAAGGATGGATGTCTGTTAACGGAGAACGGGCTGAAATGGATGAAACGCTTTGGTATCACTCCATCAAGAAAAATGGATAATATGGTCATCCCATACCATGTTGACTGGACGGCGAGGAAATTTCATATTGCGGGCCCTTTTGCACTGGCAATCACGAACCGGTTATTAGAATTAGGATGGATAAAGCATGGAAAAGTACACCGTTCTATTCAGGTAACAGACCTCGGATATGCGGAAATAACGAAAGAATTCGGCTTTGATCCGTTGTGATGATAATGTTTTTTTGTAAATCGTTCCATTACTTCCTATACTTTTTTGTCGCTCATAAAAGTAATCTCTCCATCGTAGAAATCAGTTTACAATAGAGAGATTATTTTTATATTCTATTTTTTAAATGCTCTTCAATCAAATAAGCTGTTTCTTCAATCGATTTATCTGTTACATCAATCGTATACACGCTAAATCGTTTAAAAACTTGTTGTGAGTATTCAAGTTCATTATAGATTTTTTCTAAATCGGTATAACTGGTTGAATGACTTAAACCTAAAGAATCTAAGCGATTACTTCTAATTCTGGATAAACTGTCCGGCTGGCAAACTAACCCCACCAGTTTACTTGGGTCTACATTTTCCAAAATTTGCGGTAATGGGACCTCAGGAATCAGCGGTAAATTGGAAACCTTGTATCCCTTATTAGCTAAATACATACTTAATGGTGTCTTTGAAGTTCGTGATACCCCTAATAAGACTAGATCCGAGTCTACAAATCCCTGCGGATTCTTACCATCGTCATATTTCACTGCAAATTCAATAGCTGCTATGCGGTTAAAATATTCCGTATCCAATTTATGAACAGTTCCTGGTTCTTCGATTGGTTCCGAGCCGGTTCTGGCTTGAATCATTTCAAAAAAAGGATGCATTAAATCCAGATACAATAAACCGGTTCGCTGGCTGAAATTTCGTGCAGACTCTGCCAGCTGACGATTCACTAAGGTACTTATAACAATCGCTTTATCTTTTAAAGCATCCCCCAAAATTTCCAATAACTCCTCTTCCCTATTTACTAACGGAAATCGGTAGCTTTTATTAAAATTCAAATCTGGATATTGCGCACTGACGGCTGTTAGCAGTTTTTGTGATGTTTCTCCTAATGAATCAGAAATGGAGTAGACGATGATTTCATTTTCCATAATAAATTGATATCCCCTTTATTTGTTTAATTCTGCATTTCTGGCTTGCTGCGTAATATAATTGAGCAATCGTGACTTCGTAATTTTACCAATCACTTTTTTGTGATTTTCCTCTTCAACGACTGGAAGCGAATCAACTTCAAAATCTTGTAATATCGTGGCAGCTTCCAGGATATTGATGTTTTTTTCACAGACTTTAATATGTGGTATTCGCGTCATACACACCACAACGGGCGTATTATCAATATCTGAATTTAATGATGCCCTCAATAGATCCTTCCTCGATAAAACACCTAACAGCAGTTTTTCTTCATCCACTACATATAAAGAACCCACATCATAAATAAACAAATTGGTGATCGCATCCCGAATGGATGTGTTTTGATTAATCAGCAGCGGTGGAATCATAATTTCATTGATTTTTGTATCAAAGGTCTTAAAAAAGAATAAGGTTTCTAAATCCGATCCTGCATACGTGTAGCCGATTTTTGGTGTGGCTTGTAAAATACCTGCTAATGTCAAAAAAGATAAATCAGAACGTAAAGTGGCTCTGGAAACATCTAATAGCTCAGATATTTTTTCACCACTAACTGGCTGGTAGTCTTTTACTAATTGAATGATTTGCTCTTGTCTTTCACTTAATTTCATTCCCGGACCTCCAAAAAGAAAGCTTTAAAACCATTTTTTAAATTTATTATGAGTTTATTATACATATATTTACGAATTATTCAAATGAATAATCGCATAATTCTGTATTGACAAACATATTAACAGGATATATGATGATTATTAAATGAATGTGACACATAATTAAATCACAGGAGGTATATTATGAATAAATTGATCTATACGTTTAATGAAGGGCGAAGTGAGGACAAAGATTTGTTAGGCGGGAAAGGAGCCAATCTCGCTGAAATGACTCATTTAGGCTTACCTGTCCCCCAAGGGTTTACGATTACCACGGAATGTTGTATGAACTATTTAGCGGATGCAGCATTTTTCGAAGAACAGCTAAATGCAGAAGTTTTGAAAGCGATTCAAAATTTAGAGTCAGAAACCGGTAAATCTTTTACATCCGATGAAAATATTTTATTAGTTTCTGTTAGAAGTGGCGCTGCCTTTTCCATGCCTGGTATGATGGACACCATTTTAAATCTTGGCTTAAACGACCTTAGAGTGCAGGCTTTTGCAAAATTGACCAATGTGAACTTTGCCTTTGACTGCTACCGCCGTCTCTTACAAATGTTCGGTGATGTCGTGTACGGAATTCATAAAGAACAATTCAATGTGCAGCTGCATCAAATGGAAAGCCGTTTAAATAAAAAAGCAAGTGATTTTAACGAAGCAGAGCATTTGGAGGTCATCGAGCAGTATAAGCATTTATTCCTTAAAAATAAAGTATCCTTTCCACAGGATCCAATGGAGCAATTATTCGAAGCAACGAAGGCTGTTTTCAAGTCATGGAATAATCAACGGGCGAAGGTATATCGCAATTTGCATCATATTCCTCATCATTTAGGTACGGCCGTTAATGTCCAGTCGATGGTCTTTGGTAACAGTGGTGAGGAAAGCGGAACAGGAGTGGTCTTCACTCGCAACCCTTCCATTGGTGAAAATAAATTATTTGGTGAGTTTCTACTCAATGCACAAGGAGAAGATGTGGTTGCAGGAATCCGCACACCTGAGCCGATTGAATCCTTACAAGAAATTCTGCCAGAAGCTTATAATGATTTTATCAAATATTCTAACAAGCTGGAACAGCACTATACAGATATGCAGGATATCGAATTTACAATTGAAAATGGCAAGCTGTATATTTTGCAGACCAGGAACGGAAAACGCACCGCTAAAGCTACCTTAAAAATTGCTTTGGATTTAGCATCTGAAGGTTTGATTTCAAAAAAAGAAGCGATTAAGCGTGTATCTCCAGAGGTAATCGATCAATTAATTCATCCGGTCTTTGATACAGAAAAACTGGCAACAGCAGAAGCTTTTGCAACAGGTTTACCTGCCAGCCCGGGCGCAGCAACAGGGGTAATCGTCTTTACAGCTGATAAAGCAAAAGAATACACTGCTTTAGGAAAAAAAGTGATTTTAGTCCGTCAGGAAACCTCTCCAGAAGATATTGAAGGCATGGTGGTCAGTGAAGCAATTGTTACCAGCCGCGGCGGAATGACTTCGCATGCAGCAGTGGTTGCCAGAGGAATGGGAACCTGCTGCGTCACCGGCTGTGAAGCATTATCAGTCAATGAAACAGCTAAAACCGTATTATGCGGCAGCCATACGCTAACAGAAGGCGATACGATTTCTGTGGATGGCAGTACAGGAAGCTTATATTTAGGGGAAATCCCTACCATTGTTCCTGAAAACGATCAGAGTTTGCAGCAATTACTTACCTGGGCTGATGAATGCGCTGAGTTGAAGGTTCGTGCGAACGCTGAGACATTACAAGACTTACGAACAGCGATTGATTTCGGCGCAACAGGAATCGGTTTGGCACGAACAGAGCATATGTTTTTTGGTGAAGAACGTGTGCTGGAAATGCGCCGCTTAATTCTGGCTAAAGATGAACAGGAAGTTCAGTTTGCTTTAGATAAATTATTAGGCTTTCAGCAAGAAGATTTCTACCAAATGTTAAAAACCGTTCAAGATAAACCAATGGTAATTCGTTTACTTGATCCGCCAATGCATGAATTTTTACCGCATGATACGAATGAAATCAAATCATTGGCTGAACAGCTAAACAGATATCCGGCTGCCGTTGAAAAACAAATTGAACAACTTCAAGAAACCAATCCAATGCTGGGTCATCGCGGCTGCCGTTTAGGAATCACGGAACCGCTCATTTATCAAATGCAGGTCAAGGCGATTTTCAATAGCGCCATTCAATTGGCAAAAGAAGGCCTGACTGTTTGTCCGGAAATCATGGTTCCTTTGATTTCAGAAAAAGAAGAGCTGGACTACATTAAAAACTTTTTAACCGAAACCATCGAGGCTACATTCAAAGAGCATCAGATGGAGCCATTCCCTTACGAAATCGGGACGATGATCGAATTACCACGTGCATGTATCATCGCTGATCAATTAGCAGAAAATGCCGATTTCTTCAGCTTTGGCACCAATGATTTAACTCAAATGACTTTTGGATTCTCACGGGATGATATTGGTAAATTTATTAATGTCTATAAAGAAAAACAAATTATGCAGCAAGATCCTTTCCAAGTTCTGGACCAAAGCGGTGTAGGCGAATTGATTAAGCTTGCTGTCAGCAAAGCGAGACAGACGAAAGAAAATATGATGATCGGTATTTGTGGCGAAGTTGGCGGTAATCCTGAATCGATCGCTTTCTTCCAACAGATTGGCATTGATTATGTTTCTTGTTCTCCATATCGTATCCCTGCTGCCCGTTTAGCTGTAGCGCAAGCAGTATTAGGATAGAAAGAAGCCGCCTGTTCTCCAAATTTTAATAGGCGGCTTCTTATCCTCTATGTCTATAAAGCCCTTACTGCCTGATTGCAATAAGCTAATCAGGCAGTAAGGGCTTGGCTTTACCATCAAATCATCGTTTTATCTGCTCTTGTTATTAAAATGGTGGATTCCTCTATTGTTTGCTAATTGATCTTCCACTACTCCACTTTGATAACTTTCATTCAATTGATTTTGTACTGCTTGGACACCTTTGTTATCTTCAAACAATTGATTTTTCTTGTTTTTATTTTTTTTGCTCATTTCTGACACCTCCTTATTTTTTAGTATGCACAAAACAATGTTGCAGATTTATGATAATTACTTCCAAATAAGAATGGTGGTACTTCTGGTTGCACTGTTTCGTGAATAATTCTGCATATAATGAACTTACTGTCCTTTTGTGACCATATGGCTCTCCACATTTCCTTCAACGACAATACAACATTATGCTGAATCCAAATCACCTTCTAGAAAAATAAAGATATAGCACCTTCTGCGAAAACAGTTTTTTTCATCAATTATGACATAGGGGCAACTATAAGAACGATTGCAGCAACTCCGCCAAGAGCATACAGACAATTAATCATCAGACAAATTTTCATTAATGCTCCCCTATCCATTTTCAAATACGTAAATAGTGTGAAAAACCCGCTAAAAATCATGAATACAGCATAAATTGAAATCATAATTTTAGCTGTCGGTGATTCAAGTGCCCAGTCATTCAGCCTAAAGATTAAAATGGTCCAGGGGATAAAGATCATGATTGTACAAATACTCGTAAACACTTTATTCATATGTCGACTTACCTCCTTTCAGCTTTTCCAAAGAATAAACTGGAAAAGCTAAACAAATAATAGTAATCCCGATGGCAACAGGTATCCATGGCAGATAACTAATTTGAGATGTTGAAAGGTCAGGTGCTAATTGCCCGTATTTAGCAGTTACAACGAAAAACGGATAGCACATCGGGTACATAAACCAGTAATCTGAATTCATGATTAAAACAGATGGGATAACAGATACTAACGATATACCTGCAGAAAAAATCATTGTCTGCAGGCAAACGGAAAGCAGCCAAAAGAAAGAAAGCATAGGGATAGATACTACAAAAAAGACAGCTGCTTCTTTTAACACAAATGTTGGTGACAGTATCATATTATAGTCATTCACCATCGATCCATAGCCTGCTGCAACATAGTAGACAATTACAGCAAATAAGATAAATATTGCTGAAATCAAGAGTAAAATTACAAACTTAGCCAGGCTTAATAAAGCTGGATTGACAGGTAAAGCAAGCATTTTTAATATTCCTTTATTTCCAAGCTCTAATTGACGAATTAACACAACAGCAACAACCATACCAGCAGGAAATAAAAACCAGGAAAATCCAAGAAACCCTTGAATGAAGAAATTATTCTCTGGAGTAATACCCGTTGTTTGTGTATCAAAGCTCATATCTATATTAAATAACGAAGGCAACCATAGAACGATCGCTGCGATAAGTAAAAGCAATAAAATTTTGGAACGCCGGATTTTTTTACGTTCCACTTGAATTAAATGAATAAAATTCATCTAAAATACCTCCTCACATGTACACTTATCTTTTGAATAACCAGCAGCACAACCGTTTCGATCAATGCAATCCAAACCAATGTATCTGGCGCAGCTGCATCTGTACCATGCATCGTTTGAAAAGGCAGATTAAAAGGAAAAGCGGCTAAAATGATACTTTGATCAGAGAGCTGGGTCGCTAAAAAGATACCAATAATCCCGAGTCCAAGAGCAATCCATATATTTGCGAAGAATGAAGCAATCAATACAGATAATGCGATTGCCGGGAGACTGAGTATAAAAATATAGCCAATATTTTTCGCTAATTCCATTGGTAAATCTGGATATTCCGAAAACCAGTATACAGAGCTAAAACCAAGTCCAAGAAATTCTATGACAAGCAGCCCCAGATACATCAGACTTATAAGAATAAATTTTGCAAAAAATAATCCCTCTTCTTTTATAGGTAATGATTGCATCTTTTGCAGCGCATTATCTGCAGACTCCACATAATATAATAAGCAGGCTCCTACTAAGGTATAATCTTACGTCTTTTACAATCATCAAAAATATCTATAAACAGCGATAACCATCGCCAAATTCATCGGGTCCCCTAAACCAAATCCACATACAACCTACGGGCGGATCACTGTCCCGGACCAGGCCTTTCCTTCTTGCTGTTTCTCCAGATAATTTTACTGCTCAAGCATAAAATCCGGCGGCATAAATTGCGCATCTGTTTCCCTTGCAGCTGTTTTAAAAGGTCCCAGATGTCTACGATAAACCTTCTTCATATTTTATAACCTAGTCTTCCAGCTGTTTTAGCCAATCCCCCAAGTATATATTTCTGGATAAATCGTGGCGGACCCTCAAGATAACCGTCAATACATTCCCAAGCTACTCCAAGCCAAAGTGGATTACGCGGTATCCCTTTTTTAGTTAACTTACCCTCACATTCCAATTTGTGCATCAGGACGAACATTTTCCAATGCTGTCCCGGGGGGCGAATTTCGTGAATGGCCACCAGATTTCCCTGGCTTACATTCCAAAATTGATGAACTTGATTGGGATAAACCGTAATTTTTTCGCCAGCCACAAGCATGAACTCTTGACCGTCTACTACAAAACGCATACTTCCTTCCATAATTTTAAACGTTTCTTTCAGCTTCGGATGAGAGTGCGGTCCATTAACTGTTCCTTGCTGTGTCATTTTGTGCTTCAATGTAATATATTCTCCGTCCTCATCTTGTCCTTCTTTCAAAAAAGTAACCGTTCTTCCGTCCTGATGAACTAATTCCTTACCAATTTCAACAGTGTCTTTGACCTTAATTTTTTGTTCTATTTTCCTTACCTCCCTATTTTTGATTAGTTGGACACAAGAAAGTAACGAGTATCTGCCAACGTATTAAATGTCAAAATAACGCTTGCTTTACCATAAAAATGATATTTATTACTATAACATTTTTTGTTGAATCAGGAAACAATTTATAGTATTATTGTTTACCAAGGAAACAATATGATTAAAAGGAGAGATACCATTGCATTCTGATAAAGATTTAAGCTTTATTTTTGATCGTGTTATAGAACGTCATACTATCATAAATAAAACGATAGAGATGAATTACCCGTTTATGCAAGAAAATACGTATTCAGAAGTTCGTGTAATAGAATTAATTGAGCTTTCTAAAGAGCCAATGAATGTATCAAAATTAGCCGAAAAGATGAATTTGACACGGGGAGCAATCAGTAAAATCACAAAAAAACTAATACAAAATGATTGTATAGAGAAATATCAAATGGAGTCTAATAAAAAAGAAATTTATTACAGGCTTGCTGCCAATGGATATGAAATTCACAAACAGCATATGAACATGCATGAAAAAAGACTAGAAAGAGATATAGACTATTTTGCTGATCTATCACCAGAAGAGAAAGAAATGTTAAAACCTGTTTTGGAGAAAATCTACAAAAAAATCACAAAAAAATTAAAGGAATTAGATTTGGAAGATTATATTTAGGAGTGAAAATATGACAGAATCTGAAGTAATTCAAGGTTTTGCTGAAAATAATGGAGTACAGTTATATTACGAAACAAGAGGTCATGGTGAACCATTAATATGTGTATCTGGTGGCGGAGGTGACGCTGGCTTCTTTACTAAATTAGCAAATTATTTAAAGGATTCATTCACTGTAATCACTTATGACCGGCGTGGTTATTCAAGAAGCACAAGACCGCAAGCAAATAATTTTAACATTCAAGACCACGTTGCTGACATGAAAGCCGTACTACATGCAAACGGCTATGAATGTGCTTATATTCTAGGTAATAGTGCTGGGGCAATTATTGCTTTAGAGACAGCTGTACGTATGCCGGAGATTATCAAAAAAGTAATTATTCATGAACCTCCCGTTGTAAATGTTTTACAAAATAAAAAAAAGTATCTTCGCTTTATGACAAAAACTTACAATATAGGCTTACGGTATGGCAGCAACCTGGCTAGTAACTGGTTTAATTTCTCGTTATCGCTGCCCTTTAGTGTATTTAAACATATACCTAAAGATTTTCAGGAAAGAATGACTCAATATAAAAATAACGAGCAGTTGATTTTCGTAGAGTTATTAGGACTTTCCCGATATGTGCCTGATTACAAAAAAATCATTGACCATAATGTCGATATCTATTTAGCATCAGGAAAAAGAACAATGAAAAAAAAGAAATACTACGGTGTTACTTCACCGATCATAGCAAAAAATCTAAAATGTCCTTTTATTGTATTCCCGGGTCATCATCTGTCTTTTTTAGACCAAACCGAACTTTGGGGCAACAAATTAAAGCAAATTTTACTCGATTAAAAGGAAGGATTGTTATTATGAAAAATAGCTATCAAAACCTGTACTTAGGATTAATTAGCATGCTTAGTATTTCTTTGTATCCTGATTCAAGTATATCTTGCAGGGATTGCCTTATTTCAAGATTATACGTATTAGAATATTCATAAAGCCTTCTCATTATTTAAATATATTTATCTTGTTATGTTTATGGTAGGGTTATTAGGAAAAATACCAAACAGCCTTACTTGGTACGCACTTATTTTATTTGCTGTTGCTAATGTACAATATTACACTGCTCATGGATTCCTTGCTTCTTTACATGTTATTCTGCCCTTTGTCATTTTCAGCTTGAATTTCATCATAATTAGAAATACTTTAAAACTTGCAAGGGAGTAACGATTTGTTTAATAGGAAAGCCCTCACCTTTATAATAAAATACGGATTCAGGGTCCTCAGAAATATGCTGAATATGAATAATCTCCCATTTTGATATGAAAGAATAAAAAAGTAACTAAGTGAGGAAGTTATACAAATTCCTTCACTTAGTTACTTTTTTCATTGATTTGTAGCTTCCCATCACGCAATAAATACTAGTTATATTTATTTAAAAACTCTTCTATTTTTTCTCTTGTTGTTTGAGTAGCTATGCTTTTCCAGTTAGTGTCATAACTATGATCAGAAAAAGGAAAATAGTAAGCTTGGTTATCTATATTATTTTCATCAAGTTTTTCATGCAATATTTCTATTTGCTCTTCAGGCACCACTTTATCTTTTTGACCGACAAAAGAAATAGTGGGTGCAGAAGTTTTATTTACATACTGAATAGGAGACATTTGCTGATAACGATGTTTGATCTCTTCTGTTTTTGGCTGGCCATCCAGGAGTTGTTCAAGCAGTGGATGAACAAATTCTTTACTATGATTTTTACTATAAAGCTGTAACAAATCCGATGGTCCATATAGATTAATAATTGAATTTATTTTCACTGTGGAACCGGAATCCGTTTCTTTGGGAACAAGGCTGTTTTCCTTTAGTTCCGTATACCCCGTTAACAAGGCTAGATGGCCCCCGGCTGAAGATCCCAGTAAATTAATTCTGTTTATATCTAAATGATATTCATCTGCATGTTCAACAATCCAGTTTAACGCTGCATGTGTATCTGAAATTTGTTTTTGCCACATGCCGGGTCCATTTTGATTATATTCTACATTAAATACAACGTACCCCTTCGAATTAAACCATTTACTCCATGAGGAAACCTCACTTTTATCTCCACCGCTCCATCCGCCGCCATGAATATTTACAATAACGGGACGATTTTCATCATTAACCTTCGTATCCCATACATCAAGTAATAAATCTTCATCTTCCGCAGTTTTATAAACAACATCTTCCTCTAAATCGGAATACGTATCTGTACCAGAAAAAGAGAATGTATAGTTACCCAGCAATGCTGTTTCTGTGCCAATACGATCTGCATAGTGTTTGTTTTGAATCCCGGAAAGAAGCGCTATTCCTAAAAAGGAAATACATATGACCGCCCAAACAATTTTTAAAAATAATGCAGATTTTTTCCAAATGAGAAGGAGTAAAATAATGAAAGCCGCCCCACCTAAAATGAAAAATGCTAAAGGGAATGTAAGCAAGTAAAAAGCGATCTGCCCTGAATACGTACCATATCCACTAGCAGAAAAGGAACGCCAAAGCAAAACAAAGATGCCTGTTAGTACCAGTAAACTAGCAATGGTACCAATTTTGTTGAAAATAGATTTAAATTTTGTAATTGTCATTTAGTCTCTCACTTTCATTTGTTTATCTGAATAGCGATACCCCGAAAAGCGTTTTTTGAAACTAATGCTATTCATACTAAATTATGAAAGATTGTATCCCCCTCGATAATACTTAACATAGTTTTTGTTTGTTTAAGCTTGAGATATCCATATTCTCAAGTTGTTTTAAATGCTTAATTTTAATGGTCACTATTTCCTCTGTTTTCTTTAATTCTTTCTGTTGCTCCTGAAGCTTTTTCTGGTGTGCTTCTAAAATTTCAATCCGTTCGGATAATACCTCTTTATCTCCTTTTGATAAGTCCATCATTTCTTTTAAATCAGCGATGGAAACATTTGCATCACGCAAGCAGGAAATGACTTCAATCCATGACAAATCTTCATCCGTATAGATTCGATAACCATTTTTATCCCGCTTCACATAAGGTAAAAGCTTCTCTTCCTCGTAATAACGTAAAGTATGCGGAGCGAGTTCTGCCTTTGCAGCCGCCTCTTTTATTGTATATGTCATGTACCTTCTCCCTTTATTTATTATTTTAGTGTCGTATTCTTTGATTGTATCTTAGACCATTCATTTCTAAGATACAATCATTTGGCACTTGCACTTAATAACGAGAGAAATTAAAAAGCTTTTTGAATAGCAGGTCTGACGATAATTTCATTTGTAGAAACTTCATCCGGTTCATTTACAGAATAAGCAATGGCTTTCGCAATACTCTCTGGCTGCAGCCACACTTTACTTACCATTCCTTTTACAGCATCCTTTGTTTCTTCATGGGTTATTCCATTTGTAATTTCTGATTGAACAGCACCAGGAGAAATAATCGTGGTACGAATATTATTTTCACATTCTTCCTGTCTAAGCCCTTCTGTAATAGCTTTCACCGCAAATTTTGTTCCAGCATACACTGCTGCATTTTCTACGACAACATGCGCTAACGCAGAAGCAACATTAATAATCTGTCCTTTTTTATTCTCTCTCATCGTTGGAAGAACGGCGGATATACCATACAATACTCCTTTGATATTAATATCGATCATTTGATCCCATTCATCTACTTTCTGTGCATGTAAGGGAGAAACGGGCATAATCCCTGCATTGTTAATAAGAACATCAATCGTCCCGAATTTATCTAAAGCTAATTGTGCTAGCTCCTGCACTTGTGTCCTTGAAGTTACATCCGTTACTTTATAAACAGCTGTGCCTCCTGTTGCTTTAATATCCTGTTTTATACTACTTAATCTTTCTTCACGTCTAGCTCCTAAAACTACCTTAGCACCATGCTTTGCCAATAATTTTGCTGTACTTCCCCCAATTCCGCTGCTGGTACCTGTTATGATAACTACTTTGTCTTGTATATTTTCCATGAAGATTCATCCTCCTTTGTTATTAGCTTGTATATCAACAAAGCTACAGAGTGGAGTATAAACCTTCAAGTGAACCTGAAGGCAAGAGATTTTTTGCGAAATGATTGAAACCTTAACTTAAATAGACAGCTAAGTTTATACCTGATTCGTATGATTATTTAAGGAAACATGGTCTTTTATCGTTTTATTTAGATAAAGAGATCGTCTAATAAAAATAAGTGCAGCTACAACAAACAATCCTGCAATCCAGCTTAAGTTCATAATATCCAAATACTGAATAATAATTCCTCCTAGAGCAGAACCGGACATCATTCCCACATTCATTAATGCGGTATTAAAACTGAGTACTGTTTCAGATGACTCGGGTCTCAGTGAAACTAAATAAAATTGCTTTGCCGGTGTTGTCGTCCAGGTTGCTACACCCCAAACAGCTAAGGTGATAAACACACCTATCGTTGAGTATTGGGTAGATGCCAGTACAAATAAAGCAGCAATGTGAACACATAAACTGAGAGATATTGTTCGATTTGGTCCCCACTTGTCTACCGCATATCCTCCAAAACGTGATCCAATAAATGCAAAAGTGCCTAAAACAAATAAAGCAATACTTGTCATCCTTATAGAGAAACCGGCTGTATTACTTAATAATGGAGCAATATAGGCGAACACCATGGTATACCCTAAAATCCAGAAAATCGTGGTCATTAATCCAGTAAGAACCCGTTTGTCTTTAATAATTTGCAGCTGCTGCTTAAACGGCAGTGATGGGTTCCCTTTGATAGCCGGCAATAACTTATAAAGTCCTGCTAACAGAATAACCGTGCCAAGCGCAATAATAAGAAAAACGTAATGCCAATCAACATATCCTGCTAAAAATGTTCCTATTGGCACGCCAAGAACTAAAGAAATTGTAAATCCGGTAAGAACCGTTGCCATGGCACTTCCTTTTCTTTCAGGAGCTGCAATTTGAGCGGCGTAATTGGTAGCTACAACAATAAATAGCCCCCCGCTCATTGCCTGAATGACCCTGGCTAACATAAGAACGATAAAGCTATAGCTGAAAAATGCCAGCAGATTTCCTAGAATAACCGTAAAGATGGCATATAAAAGTACTTTTTTACGGTCTAATTTAGACGTTAACATGACCAATACCAGGGCTCCGATGGCATAAGACAGAGAATAAATCGTAATCAGCTGACCGGCTGTTGAAATAGAAACGTCTAAATCAGAAGAAATCAGTTCTAATATTCCAGAAACAACAAATTCTCCTGTTCCTGTTACAAAAGCACCGAGGGCTAAAAGTATAATTGTAAATTGATTTTTCTTGTTTTTCATTGTGTATATTTCTCCCTTCTTTGAACATTGTTTTAATTGTAAGCCCCGTGTTATCATAAGTAAAACTCGTTTTTTTAATAAGGGAGATGAGTAAAAACTCATGAGCATTGTTCGCTTTGAAATCATTACGAAGGTAGTTGAGTCGGGGAGTTTTACAGCCACTGCTGAAAAACTAAATATGACGCAATCAGCAGTAAGCCACGCTGTAGCCAGCCTGGAGTCTGAATTGGGCGCTTCTCTGCTAATCCGCGACCGTAAAAAAGGAATTACTCTTACAACGGTAGGGCAAAAAGTTCTTCCTCATATTAGAGAAATATTGAAAAGAATGGAAAGTATTCATCAGGAAGTTGTATTAGCAACCAATTTAGAAACTGGTATGATTCGTGTGGGAACATTTGCAAGTGCTTCTTCCTGTTTGTTACCGAAATTGCTCGCAAAGTTTCAAAAAAAAACATCCTAAAATAGAATTTAAGTTTTATGAAGGAACCTATGAAGAAATTATCGATTGGTTGAGTTCAGGTATTATCGACATCGGGTTTGTTGTAAAAGGAAAGTCTAATCCAGGTTTTGATTTGGTTCCTTTGATTAAAGACAACATGGTGGTAGCTTATCACCCAGAACATCCCTTCCGCTCAAAAGAAATCGTAGATATGAAAGCTTTAGCAGATCAGCCATTTATTATGCCAACAGGAATGTATCAATCTCATGTAGAAGAGTTGTTTGAAGAGGCACAAATAAAACCTCCTATCCGTTTCGAAGTGCATGATTGTACAACGATTGCTAATATGGTACAGGAAGGTCTCGGCATTACGATTGGTCCAAAATTATTTTTAAAGACACAGCAGAATATAAAAATCAATAACTTGAATATTAAAAACACACGTGAGGTTACACTTGCATGTCAGTCCATTGAAAATGCTTCGCCTGCAGTAAAGGAATTCTTGCACGTAGCGAAAGATGTTTTTTGATATTTATTGAATGGTATAAACACAAAAAGAAGCTATCTTCAAATGAAAATGAAGGTAGCTTCTTTCATCTCGCTAGAAAACGTCCATTGCCGTGAATTACTTACTCCTCATCAGGTGGTACAGCTCGCCTTATAAAAAGTGAAAATACCAAACCCGCTAAAGCAAAACAACTACCCACTTTAAAAGCAAACTGTATTCCGGCAACAACTCTATCTGCCTGCTCCACAGTGGATACAAAACTGCTCGCTCCTCTTAAATAAAGGTTTTGCCCTGCATTCATCATTGTGACATAAAAGGCAATACCAGTTGCACCTGCAATCTGCTGTAATGTATTGAAAATAGCAGTACCATGTGAATAATACTTAGCAGGCAGCTGGTTTAATCCATTTGTCTGTGCCGGCATGATAATCGTGGCAATGGCAATCATCACTAATGTGTAGAGAAATATAAACAAGAGTGTCGAAGTTGCCGCGTTTACTTTGGTGAATAACTGTAAACCAATCACTAACAAAATCATTCCCGGTATCACTAATATTCTTGGACCGAATTTATCAAATATCCGACCTATCAAAGGTGATACAGCCCCATTTATAATCGCGCCCGGCAATAAAATAAGACCGGCAGCTACTGTACTGATATCAAGTGCATTTTCGAAAAGGAACGGAAGTAAAATAATCGTTGAAAATTGTGTCATCATTCCAATAAATATGAGAAAAGCAGCCAATGAAAACATAGGGTATTGGAAAGTTCGCATTTCAAGCATAGGCATTGATGATTTTAATTGTCTCCATACAAAACCTGAAAGACTCACAAGGCCAATACAAAGCGGGATATATACGCTTGGATGCAGCCAGCTTACGGATTCATCACCAGCAAAACTAAGTCCAAAAACAATTCCGCCAAATCCAAAAATGGAAAGAAGAATGGAACGGAAATCTATTTTTGGCCTCGTAATAGTCGTCACGTTTTCTAATATAAATATGGAGCTAATCAATACAAGGATAATAAGTGGCAGCATCATGAAAAAGAGCCACCTCCAGTTCAAAAAATCTAATATGACTCCTGAAAGTGGCGGTCCTATAGCTGGAGCGACCATGATGACTAAACCAACAAATCCCATAACTGTACCCCTTTTTTTCACAGGATAGAGCATAAGCAAGGTATGTATCATTAATGGTAGTAACAGAGCAGTACCCATAGCCTGAAAGAATCTCCCGATAAATAAATATGGCAAATCAGCAGCTAAACCAGATACAAGGGTACCCATAGAAAATATCAGAAGGGAACCAATAAATAACTGTCTTGTTGTAAGCCATTGAATCATCAGAGAAGAAACAGGGATAAGCACCCCCATGATTAACATATATCCTGTAACCACCCATTGAACAGTCGAAGGTGCAGCATCCATCTCATTTACAAGCACAGGAATCGCTAAATTTAAAAGGGTTTCATTTAAAAGGGTGAAGAACACACCAGTTAATAGAATAATCATGATTAAAGATCTTTTTTCTTTTGGTATCTCTTTAGAAATATTTTTTGTCATATAAACCAACCTTTTTGTCACAATATATTTTCAAATCGTGTTGTCAACTCTAAAATTGTGTTTTATGACGTATGACCTTTTAATCAACAAAAAAGCTCTGAGAAAATATACTCTCCATAGCTTCATTTCAAATTTAGCAAAAAAAAAGAAGAGCATGAAAAGCTCTTCTTAAACCAAATTTATATCATGATGGATAAGAGGTGTTTTCACTGTTTTTGTTCCTCTATCAAGTTGTTAAAAAAGGACATACGAATCCCGTTAACAACTAAACCAGCAAACTTTGCACGATTTAAAAACAGATATTCCGTCCAAAATTCATGCGCAAAAACAGTGAGATTTAACATCTCTTTCCACCTCCTTTTCCGTATATTCTATTTTATAGTGTAAAAGTTTCAAAATAATTTTTCAAGACATAACTACTATTTTATTAATAATAAATGCTTAAACATAGTATTATTGAATATAAGAATATTACGTTAAAACGCTGAAAAATAGTGCTTAGTCTTTAATTTATACCGCCCACGCCTTTTACTCTTTTGATTTATAGATTGTATAAATAATTTTAATGTTTACGCCTTTTCTTAATCCACTGAATATTTTATTCTTTCAAATCAGCAGGTCATCATAATATACCTTAATTAATATGATACAATTACTGTGACTGCTTAGAGTTGCATTTAGTCATTACTTTTAAAGGAGACTATTTATAAATGACAACCAATAAATGGGACGAACTATATAATAACCAGGAATATCGCTATGGAAAAGACCCTAATGTCTTTGTTCAATCGATGCTGCCTGATTATCCTCCTTCTGATGTACTGAGTCTGGCAGAGGGAGAAGGACGTAATGCCGTCTATGCAGCTGAATTGGGACATCATGTGACTGCCTGGGATTATTCTTCCGTTGCCTTAGACAAACTGCAGCGGCTTGCTGATGAAAGAAGTGTCAACGTGAATACAGCGTTAGTTGATTTAACACAAGACCCCACTTTTAGAGAAAACCAGTGGGATGTAGTATTGAATGTTTTTGGGCATATAGGGGATGCTTCTGCCCGTCAGCGTTTAATGAAAGGAATCAAAAGAACGCTTCGTCCGAATGGACTCTATATTATGGAGGTCCGCTCTGACCGCCAGCTTCCATATCGGGCTGATGGCGGAAAAGATTCGAGTCTCTTATACTCCCCATATGAAGTACTTGATACTTTTACAGATTGGAAAATCAAGCATTTTTATTATGGTGAAGTGGAGCGCTTTGAAGGTAAATCACACAATGGCCTGGGGCATGTTATCCAGCTCGCAGCTTATAAAACTCTATGAATGAACCGCCCGCAATTATTTCGTTTACTTTATAAGATAAACAGAAAGACGGCAAGATGCTTCATCTTATTGCTGGAACAAATAAGGATGAGAATCTTGCCGTCTTTGTGATTTCACCTATAAAAATGGTAAAGAGATAATGAACCATTGTTTGAACATATCAATAATCTTTTTTCACTTCAGACAACACAGGAATTTGAATATAAGAAAGGGTTCCCGGCTTGTGATATATCTGTTGTATCGCTTCTACCACCCTTACATCTGTTGCAGGATCTTCTCCTGTATTTGTATTAGGAAAAATAAAATTCTTGGCACTCGACGTAATCGTTAAGCGAATTCGGTGTCCTTTCTTAAAGGTATTAGCGATTTTAGAAGTGCGGATCACGTATTTCTCAATCTGGTTTGGCTCTAACAATTCTTCTTTTTCAAAGCCATTGCGATAACGGGCGCGAAGCACGCCATCGACGAGCTTCACCGAATTACCTGCTGGATCGACATCCGTTACACGCACCACCCAATCTGTATCCTTTGCAGAGCTCGAGGCGTATAAATATGCCCGAATATCTCCTGCAATTGTTAAAGGGGCCTCCAATGGCTCCGAATCGTAAACGAGTATATCTTCCCGTTTTTCCACTTCTTTATAATTAGCAGGTACACCAATTTCGTTCTCTGAAACATCAATTAAATGCGGTGCAGGATCCATTGGATCATAGATATATTTATCACTGCCACTTATGACATTCTTATCAAATAATAGTGCTCCGTCCCCTGCTGATGTATTTGCATGTCCATTACTGCTCAGGTAGGCATACTGCCATTGAATATTTTCCGGCGGCCATTGATTGGCAGAAACCCACTTATTTTCTCCGGTGATATAATATTCAACAGGAGCGGTGCTATCGACTCCGTTATCTATTCCTTTTAGTTTTCTATCAAACCATTGAAGGTAATAAAAATCAAGGTCATACCGCAGTGCGTTATTACCCAACGGGACCCCTTGCAAATCTCTTGCAGTATTTGCATTATGCATCCAAGGACCAAGCAAAATCTTTTTATCATGAGATCCATAATCGGCGACCGTCTCCAGTGCTTCCGTTGTTCCCATTCCATTATCATCATACCATCCAGATACAATCAGGGCAGGAACATGAATATTTGCGTGGTGCTGATGCCAATCCTGGATTTTCCAAAACGCATCATTGACAGGGTGCGATAACCACTTCTCCCAAAAGTCCACATTTTTTCCCAATGCCTTTTTAGGAATATCCTGCAGCGGCCGTATCTTTAATACATCATCCCAGTCGGAGCGAAGCATATTTTCCGGTTTAAATTCTTTTTCAGACATGGCGAATGCCCAAGCTAGCATCCCGGAAATCAGTGCGCCGCCTTTTCTTGGGATATCGAGAAATGGGCTGCCTGCTGTAACCATACTTACCAGCGCTTTTAAATTCGGATTCCCGCTGGCTGCTGCTGCCCACTGAACATAACCGCCGTAGGAAGCTCCTATCATACCGATATTCCCATTACACCATGGTTGTTCCGCAATCCAGTTCAACGTGTCATCTCCATCTGTCATTTCTGAATACATCGGAATCCATTCTCCTTCTGAATCCTGTCTTCCTCTTGTATCCTGAATAATTAAGGCATAACCCCTTTGGACAAAATGAGAATGAGATTTAGCGAACAGCTTCTTTCCGTATGGTGTCCGTACCAAAACAGCAGGTAATGGCGATGCATTTTCCCCGGGCAGCCAGACATCGGTAGCCAGCTTGATACCATCACGCATCGGCACCATATAATTTCCACCGTATTCTACTGCATATGTTGCGGCGGATACATTTCCATTTCTCCATAGGTTAACTGGCGTATATTCTTCATATCCTTCCTTGACCAGAACGGAGCAGTTTTCCCGGGAAGTACTGATGAAAGCAACTGGTGACTGGTCCACCATTACAATATCAAGTGGAAACTGCTTCTCCCGCTGTACCCATGTATCAGACTGATTTTTTTGATAAATATCTCCCCAAGGAGTAACAACCTGCTTCTTTTCTGTATGAAAAATAGTATTGTATACCGGCAAATGCTCCAAAATAAAATGAGGGTTAATATGATAATAACCTTCCAATTCTCTGGCTTTTTCATCCGTTAATTCAAATGTCTTACTCCATTGATTATTTGTACAGTCTTTTTCCTGATAAATCACCTGTCCTGCATCAAACTGAAATGTCATCTCAAAAATTCCTGATCGGTATAATTGAAAAGTTGCCATCTAAACACTCCTAAGCTCCAATGATAAATTTGATAAGGTAAGCTGTTCCAATTCCAATATAATTTCCCAGGACCATACCAACAACCCCTAAAATAACGGCAAGACTGACGAGTGCCTTCCACTTAGCTGAAGCTGCTACCAATGCGGAAGTCGATCCGTCTGCAATGGAAGCAATAATAGAGATTAAAACATATTGATATTCAATTTTGAATAAACGGCATATTAATGCATGAACAATTAATGATCCTAAAACGACCACAAAACAAAATAGTGCAATAGCTAAGGTTGCTCCTACAAATTCTTTAATATTTACCATATATCCAATCGTTGTCAGGAAAAATAATGCCATAAATAAACCTAAATCCATATTTCCTTTGATTTTTTTTATCGGTTTAAACTGGGCTGCAATGATTGCAAATGTCGTAATCAATAAAATTCTGGCTGCACTTTGGAACGATTCCGGAGCATATCCGGATAAAAATGTTGCTAATCCTGTAATGGCAAAGGCAATGGCAAAGCTCCAGGCAATGTCTTGAATGCTCCATTGTTTCTTTTCTAAAAAAGCATCCTCCTGTTGCTCTTCTCCACCTTCAAGCTGATTGGTTGAGAGGGAATAAGGCCAAATTTTCTTAAACCAGTTTGACCTTGCCGCAATAGTTGGAAAAGCAAACATAATAATCAGCGTCGGAACGCCAATAACATAATCGGCAGCGTTGGCAGCTGCAAATGTTGTCGGTGCTGCATCTAATCCATAACCAATAGCAGTAAGATTGGAGCTCCCGCCGGTGTAAGTGCCTATAAACATACCTGCAATTTTCCATCCTTCATCAATAAGCGGAGCAAAGACAATCCCCGCCACCAAGGTTACCAACCCAACACTGACAGCCGCAATCCCCATAGCCGCCAGCGGTTTTTTGGAAAGTTTCAGCATCTCTTTAATATCCACACTTAAAAGCATCATCGAAATAGATAGTGGAATAGCGTATTCAGCTACCACCCCATATACATCCGCTTCAAAAGGAACAATTTTCAAATTAGCCAGGATAACGCTGATAATAATTACAATTAAAGCTGGTCCAAGAAGTTTAAATCCTTTAAAACGTTGTAAATAAAAACCCGATGCTACTGTTATAGCCATAATAGCTAATAAACTTGCCGTATTTGAAAATAGTGCATCCATTGTTAAATCTCCTTATGTGTATATTTCTTTTAATTATTATAAGATTATTATGAAGTTACCTCCTAAAAAAGAATTTCCTTCTGCGGGATTTTCGTATTATCCCGCAGAGAAAAGCAAAATTAAAACTTCTATACTTCGTGCTATCAAAGTCCAATAGTCAGATATTTAATTCTATACCTAATCCGGCTTTTTCTGATAAAGTTATTATCCCGTTATCTATTGTGAATCCATCTGTAATCCCGGTATCCTTCACATAAAGGAAACTGTCCACGTCTACCTTTGTAATATTCTTTTTCGCAGCAGCTAAGCTGGCGCCGGCGGAAATAGCAATCTTACTTTCCAGCATACAGCCTACCATGCAATTGAATCCCGATGCTTCCGCAATTGCGTTGATTTTTAATGCGGGATATAGCCCTGAAGACTTCATTAATTTAATATTTAAAACATCTGCTGCTTCTTGTTTTACAACTTTCGCTGCATCAATAGGAGAATGTACACTTTCATCTGCCATAATGGCGGTGTCTACTTTTCTTCTCACATAAGCCATCCCATCAATGTCCCAATATGGCAGAGGTTGTTCTACCGCTTCAATATGATAAGCTTCCATAGCTTTTATCGTCTGGACAGCTTCACTTTTAGTCCAGCCCTGATTCGCATCGATACGTAAATGAATTTTATTACCCGCTGCCTCTCTAATCATCCGGATGGCTTCAATATCCTGTCTGGAATCAATCCCTGCTTTAATTTTCAAAATAGTAAAACCTTGCTGTACTCTTTCCTTGGCCTCTGCTGCCATTTTTTCCGGTGTATCGATACCAATAGTCACATCTGTTACAAGCTGGTTACTGAATCCTCCAAGCACTTGATAGAGTGGAGCATTCATTTTCTTTCCTTTAATATCGTAAAGTGCGATATCAATTGCCGCCTTTGCAGCTGTATTGTTAACAATTTCACTATTCATGATATGATGTATCTTTTCGATATGGAGTGGATTCTCTCCTATCAGATGCTTCGTTAACATTTTTGCTGTTATTAAAGCTGATTCCAATGTTTCTCCTGTCACATAGGTGAAAGGCGACCCTTCTCCAATACCGTATATTCCTTCATCCGTTTCTACCTTCACAAGCAATGTTTCTACATTATCTATTGTCCCTAAAGCAACTGTTAAGGGTTTAAATAATTCCAATTTCAGTTTTTCTACTTTAATATTTGTTATTTTCATCTGTATAACCCCTTCTCCCTTTAATTGTCTAATGATTTCGACTTTTAATCTTTACAACCCACTAAAAAATCGACAAAATTCGACAAATGTAAATATTTTATAAAAATATGCTACACCTATTTCTTAGAAATATCAACCATACTTATACAAATTAATTGGATATTTCTTGCTCATCCGAATTATTAGAGCATTCTTTTTTGTTTCATTTCATAATGAAAATCAACTCTCCTTCCACTTTTTTTTTAGAATTCCTATGCAAAGAAAAGCCGCCAGCCTAAATGCAGTCCATAGGATGGCAGCTCTCTGTTGTGATAAATTCAAGAATACTCATTAACTCACAATAAGTCTAATTCAGTTTTTAAAGTTAATATGTCCACACTTTTGCTTGAAATTCCTGTACCCCAAATTCAAGTGCGTCATCTAAATCTTCCATATAAATATCCAAATGGCCATTTGTAATAGCGCTTCCCCGATCTTCACACACATACGTTTCATCCAGATCCGGGATATGTATTTTCGTCCCAAAAGGTAGAGATTGTGGACAGGCAATTGTTCTTCCTTCCTCTACCTCTTCACCAGATGCCGTGATGCCATAGGCAGGATCACCAGGTTCTTTTCCAGTAGATTCAGGTCCGGCTGTATAAGCCGTCACTGTAAAAGAAGTTCCGGTTTGATCTGGTATTTTTATTGTTTGCCCTGCTTGAATATAAGCAGGATTTGATATGGATGGATTTGCCGCGATGACAGCATTGACATCTACTTGATAGTTTTGTGCAATACGATATACATTGTCTCCCGGTTTTACTTCATAATGCTTCTCAGCAGCTGCTGTCCCTGCAAAGAGTACGAATCCAGCCAAAGAAAAAATGATTAAAGAAATATACTTGATAATAACAACTCCCTTTCTATGTACTAACTACTAGTTACCCTTCTTTTCAGCTCGTAAACTCTAATTCTATCTATCTGAACATTTTTAATTTATTTGTAAAGAAAATGAAAAAATTGAAATATTATTAAAAAAATAAAGGAAAGAAAAATCTTCCCGGTATCCCGATACATCAGATTTTTCTTTCCTTTATTTATTATTTTTCGTATATAAAGTAAGAAATCCGTTTTTAAAATTACAGGATTTCTTATGACCTATTACAAAAGAGAAGGAATCTCTATCAAGTCTCTATATGTTTTTGGTTGGGGGGTAACACAATGAGTGACCTGATTATTTCACAGAATAATTTGATAGAGAAACCCCTTTCTGTAATGATAATGATAATCATTATCACATTAGTTGTCAATACCTAATTGCAATATTATGCTGGATGATGTTGTACAAAGACTTCAAATGTTGATAATTCTGAGCTAAGAATCGGACTATCTTCTTTTTCCTGTTTACTTTGCAATTCATGAGCTTTTCTCGTTTCTCTGCTTTTTCTCCAAACCTCAAAAGAAGCCTGATCCTCCCATGTCGTGCAAACCTGCAGCTCATCATGCTCTTCTGTATTTTCTTTGATCAGAACTTCCATGAATACAAATCCATTAAATGTGTGTACGCCCTTAGCCTTTTGAAATAATGCTGCGACCTCATTTACTTTTCCTTTTTTGACACGCAATGTGTTAACGACTTTAATCATCATGCACAGCCTCCTATGATTTAGATAATAATCTATCTATATATTCTAATACCACTTTTGCCTGTTTTCCACCTATTCCTGTGTGCCAAAAGAACGGGATACCATGAGAAATACTTGCTTGAAGCACTCTTGATGGATTTCCAACAATACTTTGAACAAAAAAAAGCTAAGTTACGATGCCTGTCTTCATTTCAGGAATTATCATTCAATATTAACAAATATATCATCAATGTCTGGAGTTTCTTCAATTACTCCGTTTTCCTTTAACCACGCAGCTGTTTCTTCCCATGAAGCTTTTCCCTGTGTACCAAAGCCCTGCTCTGATTCCATTTTCGGTAATAAAATGGATAAACTTTCGGTTTCTATTTCTTTTTCCAGGGGAAAGTTTACATCATCCTGATAATCAAGCAGGATTTGTAGTGCTTCTTCCTCGTTTTCAATCATGAAATCATATCCTTTACGCGCTGCCCGCCAAAACGCTTCGATATTTTCCTGCTCGGCTTCCCATGTTTCATCACTGGTAACAGCGACAATTTCGTAAAAATCTGGCACCCCGTAATCTACGGGATCAATAAAATCAATAGCATGCCCTTCGCCTCGTAAGACAGGAACTTCATGGTTAACATACATACCGCTTACTGCATCGACTTGTTCGGAAATAAGTGAGGAACCTAATTCAAATTCTACATTTATCATATCTACTTTTTCGTAATTGCCACCGTCATGTTCGACCATTGTTTTAACAATTGCCTCATTTACAGGAATTCCAGGATAGCCTACCTGCTTCCCTTCTAATTCTTTTGGTGAACCTATCGGAGCATCGGAACGATAAACGATCCGGTTTAACGGCTCGCGAACGACAGCAGCAACGGACTTAACAGGAATATCTTCATTTGCTCTTGCTGCAATCACATCGGGCTGGTAATATAACCCCATCGTCACCTTGCCTGAAGCTGCAAGTGTCAGAGGGTCTGTCGGATTTGCTGGGAATTGAATATCAACATCAATGCCTTCTTCCTCAAAATAACCCTTTTCTTCTGCTACGTATAGATAACTATGTACGGCATTCGGATACCAATCAAGCATAATAGAAACGGTATTTGTTTCTTTTACGTTATTACCTGCCACTGATTCTTCATTTCCACAAGCACTTAAAATAATAAAGCCTATTAGAATACTAACTACGACTGATAATTTTTTCATATTAAAATCTTCTCCATTTCAATATATTTTTTTCTAATAAAACAACTGTAATAAATAATAAAATTCCAATTAGAGAGAGAATAACAATCGGAGCAAAGACCCCTGCTCCATTAAATTGTGTCATCATCCGCCGGCTAAAATATCCTAAGCCTGCCTGTGCACCCAGCCACTCCCCTATTGCTGCTCCAATCACACTCATCGGCACCGCCACTTTTAGCCCTGAAAAGAAGGAAGGCAGTGCAGATGGGACCTCTAACTTGAAAAAAAGCTGTCTTTTAGTTGCACCAAGTGTTTGAAATAACTCTTTCAGCTCTTTACTTGTTGATTGAAAACCATCGAATGTACTAACAGTAATGGGGAAAAAAGTAATGATTATTGTAACGATAACTTTGCTCCAGATAGAATATCCGAACCAAAGTACAAAAATAGGCGCCAGTGCAATAATCGGAATGGTTTGGGATGTAATTAAAATTGGGTAAATGGCTTGTTCTAATGTTTTAGATATATTCATGCTTATTGCCAGCGCTATTCCAAGTACCAATGAAATCCCAAGGCCAATTGCAATAATAACAAGTGTAACAGGTAGATGATACAGCAGGAGCTCTACTTTCAACTCCCATAGCTTCATGGCAATTTCGGTCGGTGCCGGTAAAATAAACGATGTATGAACAAATCTCGCTCCTGTTTCCCAGATAAATAAAAATATCGTGATTAAAATAATGGAATAAAGATAATTTTTCATTGATTACACCCTCGTCCGAAACTGTTCCAGTAAATTATTTTTTAACTCTGTCACCTCTTTTTTATCTAAATCCTGTTGTCGTCTTGGACGTTCTAAAGGGACTTCAATCTCTTTTAATGCTGTAATGGGAGTCTCCGTAATAACAAAAATACGATCAGACAAAAATAATGCTTCGGAAATATCATGTGTTATAAATAAAATTGTAGATTGCTGTTGTTCCCATTGTTCTAACAGCCATTCCTGCATGTATAACTTAGTCATCGCATCCAAAGCTGAAAAAGGTTCGTCCAGCAACAACACATTAGAACCGGATAAAGTAGCTCTTAAGAAGGAAACACGTTGACGCATTCCGCCGGATAACTCGTGAGGATACTTATTCTCGTATCCTTTTAAACCAAATGCCTCCAGCAAATTTTTTACAGTTTTTCTATCGAGATGGTTTTCTTTTTTCAGCTCTAATGGAAGAGCTGCATTTTGCTGAACCGTCCGCCATGGCATTAATAAATCCTGTTGGGGCATATACCCGACTTTTCCAGAACGATTGTCTACTGCCTTTTCATTTAAGCAGATAGATCCACTGGTCAGTGCTTCCAGCCCAACAATAAGACGGAAGATTGTCGACTTCCCGGACCCGCTCGCACCAATAATACTTACAAATTCACCATCGGCAACAGAAAAATTCAAATTCTTTAAAATAGGAATTTTCCCTTCCGTATTTTTGTAATGGAAATCAACATTTTTAAACTGAAGCGCTGCTTTTTTATTTTGTTCTCTCATTTTTCGTTTTCACCCTCATTCTAATAAAAATGTAATATTATGTTCTGACAGTATTTATTAGCGAATCCCCCTTTCAAAGAACAAAAGCGCAGAGCGCTCACGTGAAATCTCCTAGTTTTTGGCGCTTGGAGCTGGACGAGTCTGTTTTTCTATAATTAGTTATCCACGAAGCAATAATTTTATAATTTCTTATGCAACAAAAAAATACCCCAGACACGGAGCCCAGGGTACATACATTTCCTTATAATAGAAATCACTTTGTATGTTCCCTACGCTGGTCTCAACCAGATCAGGTTCTAAGGGTCTATATCTAACGGATAGTATCTCAACCGGCAACACCGGTCCCCCTACACTTTTTATTAAATTGGTATCTCTTCTTACTGGAATCTATTATATAAGCACGAAAAAAACCCATTCTATTAATACCGAAGAATGGGAAATGAATACATAACCAGCTTAATACTGCTTAAGCAAGTCATCACTTCCCTACGTTAGTGTGAACTAAATCAGGTTCTAAGAGTCAAGTTTCCTTTCTCAGCGATACAAATCGCTCCCCTAGTGATTACGAAAATATGAAATTATTGATTAAATAAATTACCTGTACATGTTCGTTCAAAAAGTTAGCTGAAATTGATAGCTTTGTTTTTACTTGCATCCTTTAAGTACAGGCTGTATGCTTTTTTACCTTTGAAACAAATACATAACAGCTTGCCATAAGAAAGAAGTAAAATACTTAAAGCTTATTTAAACATATATTATGTGAAAATGCAAACTATGTCAAATCATAAATCTATCAGACTACTTTAGTATATCAGATAACATTCCAATGTACTCCTTTTATAATAATAGTCATCAAAAATCATGTTGACAATTCTTGCTTTCAGAGCTAACATAACCAATGTACCAATCATCCTACAAATTTTAAAAGGGGTATTAAAATGATTCAAAAAACGAACCGTATGAATTTAGTAGAACAGGTCGCTTCCCAAATCGAACAATTAATCGGATCTGGACATTGGCAGATTGGAGACAGAATTCCTCCTGAAATGGAATTGATGGAAAAATTTGATGTCAGCCGGAATACGCTTCGGGAAGCGATTCGTGCGTTAGTACACGCAGGATTGCTTGAAACAAAACAAGGAAGCGGAACAATTGTCCGTTCTGCTAACGCCCTCGGTGCAGCAATAAAGCGTCATGTAAAAAAGTCTGCGATGCTAGAGACCCTTGATGTGCGCTTAGCTTTAGAGAAACAAGCTGCACAACTGGCTGCAGAACATAGATCAGAAACAGATTTAGCAAAACTGGAGGCATACATTCAGCTTTCACGGCAGGCCGTTGAAAAGAAGGATTATGAACAATTTATTGAATTAGATATTCATTTTCATCAGGCTGTCGTATCAGCTTCTCATAATCAGCTCCTCATTGATTTATATGAACCGCTGGCAGAAATCATATATTCTTTTGTCCAAGATTTAATGGCGATGAATAAGCCTTTTAAATATGAAGAAGAACTTCATATTGAGTTATTTACAGCAATACGCAGCCAGGATAAACAAGCTGCTGCCACTTATGTTGAAGATTATATGGAAGTATTAAGAAAAGAAGTGGTTGAAATGATAGAGGAGGAATAGCACCATGAATGATGAAACCATATCATCTACTTTAAATAAAAATACAAAAAACAGCTGGTTACTGCTTATCGGCATTATCTTAGTAGGATCCAATTTAAGAGTTCCATTAACTTCTGCCGGGTCACTTATTTCCTTTATACGTGATGACCTGGGAATCAGCAATGCACTTATAGGAAGTATTACGACACTGCCCTTACTAGCATTCGCGCTGCTCTCCCCGTTTGCTCCAAAAATAGCAAATCGGATTGGTATGGAATTAACGATTGCTTTATCCCTAATATTACTTATTATCGGTATTGTGGTTCGCTCCCTTTCAGGAACCCCTTTTTTATTTGCAGGAACCATTTTAATTGGTCTGGCAATTGCCATTGGTAATGTTCTTATTCCGGGAATTGTAAAGATGAATTTCCCGCTGAAAATAGGCCTGATGACCGGTATTTACGCTATATTTATGAACTTATTTGGTGCGCTTGGGTCAGGTATCAGTGTACCTGTTTCTTCTATTGGCAATTTAGGATGGCGGGGCGCCCTTGCTATATGGGGCCTGTTAACGTTAGTTTCCTTACTATTATGGCTCCCGCAGCTCCGTAAACAAGAGAAAAAAGAGCAGGAAAAAGTAAAAACAGAGAAAAAAAATAGTTTATGGCGCTCCCCGCTAGCTTGGAAGATTACCATATTTATGGGGGGACAATCATTAATGTTTTATACTTTAATCACTTGGCTTCCAGATATTTTGCATACGAACGGCTATAATTCAAATACTGCTGGATGGATGGTTTTTCTGATGCAGTTTGCACTTATCCCAGTCACTTTTATTGTGCCGGTTATAGCGGAGAAATTGAAAAATCAAGTTGGTCTAAGTATCGCAACAGCCACTCTTTTCATTGTTGGATTTTTTGGGCTGCTGCAGGGAAGTCCTGCACTGGTTCCATTATGGGCAATTATGCTTGGTATTGCTGGAGGAAGTGCTTTCAGTCTATCGATGATGTTCTTTTCACTTAGAGCAAAGGATGGAAAAGAAGCGGCTGAATTATCGGGGATGGCACAGTCCTTTGGTTATCTTTTGGCAGCAACAGGACCAATACTTGTCGGCGCACTGCATGATATGACTGCTGGATGGACAATTCCTCTCTCCCTGCTCATTCTTATATCTATTGTTCTACTGATTGTTGGGATTGGATCAGGGAAAGAAGGATATGTTACGGAAGAACATCAAGCTAAAATTATAAGTTAATAAAGCTTATGAAGATGCGAGGCTTTCGTAAACTCCAGGATTTAGGGTGATTATCATGATGGTTATAAGCAATCAGCTTATAACCATCATGAATAAAATAAAAACGATACACTACCTATTGTTTCATCCACATCGGCTCTAACATATTCCCATCAATATCCGATACCTCCAAGCCATACATTTGCTCTTCTGGCACCTCCGTATCAGCACGATAAGCATCGCCGCCATTTTCCTTTGCTAACCGCCCAAATTCTTTGACTGCTTCAGCGCTTTCCATGCTGAAACAGATTAAAGCAGCATTTTCTTTTTGTGTATCGGCAATCTTTTTACCTTTAAGGAACTGTTGATAAAAAGAATGTTCTAACAGCATAATATAAAAATTATCATCCCAGACCATACAGCTTGCATGAACGTCAGAGAAGTCATCGTTCTTTTTAAATCCTAGTTTTTCGTAAAAATTAGTGGCATCTGCTGCATTCTTGACTGGAAAGTTAACAAAAATCATTGTACTCATTAAAACGCCTCCTTTTTTATCAGTTTACTACAAATGAAAAGCAAAGACTTCTTCTCGATTGCTCAAAAATTTTTCTTTTATTTTAAAATTTTCTCTGCAATTGTTAGTACGGGCCGTCACACATAAAGTAAAACCTCATTCAGCAGAGGGATTTTCAACGCCTGCCGAAAACATTTGCGATTACTCGTTTCATCGAAAAGCGTCGTCTCATACGCCGCAAGAAGCTGAAAGAATTGATTAAACACAAGAAACCACTATAAAATATAGTACAATAGAGGAAATATAAAAAAGGATGATTTGTATGTCTATTAATTCTTTTGAAGACTATCCAATGACTTGGAAGCCATTGATTGATAAAAATAACAGACCAGTTTATCAAGCTCTCGCCAAGCAGTTAGAGGATGATATTTTAACCGGGGTGTTACTGCCCGGAACTAAACTGCCTCCTCAGCGGGAGCTGGCTGATTATCTAAATTTAAACTTAAGCACTATATCGAAGGCTTTTAAAATGTGCGGGTTAAAAGGTTTATTAAGTTCATCTGTTGGCAGTGGAACTTTTGTAGCGTATGACGCTTTGTCAAATGCCTATTTACTGGAAGATACAAAACCGAAGCATTTAATAGAAATGGGAGCTACATTACCAGATAATGATTCATATAAACCTCTGCAGCTTCAGTTGAAAAATATGGTACAGGAAACCGATTTTGAAAAATGGTTCGGTTATGGCCGCGCAGGTGACAGCCTTTGGCAAAAAGACGCAGCTGTAAAATTTATCAAAAGAGGCGGCTTTGAAACGACCGTTGAGCATATTCTATTTGCAAATGGCGGTCAAAATGCAATTACTGCCATATTGGCAAGTCTTTATAAAGCTGGTGACCGTATTGGTGCCAATACCCATACTTACCCTGGATTAAAAACCGTTGCATCGATGTTTGGCATACAAATTGTACCAATAAAAGCCGAGAATCATATGATGAGTTCATCTGCGTTTGAGGATACATGTAAAAATGAGCATATAAAAGGAATCTACTTAATCCCTGATTATCATAATCCAACAGCTTGCTGCATGTCTGTCGAAAACCGAAAAGAAATCGCTGCGATTGCCAGGATGTATAACAAAATTATTATTGAAGATGCTACCTACAATCTTCATCATCCCAAACCGCTTCCGGCAATCGCATCATTTGCACCTGAACAGACCATCTATATTGCAAGCCTATCCAAATCAATTGCTCCGGGGCTGCGTTTAGCTTATGTATCCGTGCCGATTCAATTCAAGGAGTTAATTTCAAAAGCATTGTATAATTTAAATATATCCGTCTCTTCCTTACTTTCAGAATTAGCAGCACGTACAATTGTATCCAACCAATTTGAAGATTTAATCGAAGCACATCGCACAGAAGCTATTAGAAGAAATAAAATGGTAGATCAATATTTTGCCGATTATACATGCTTAGGTGCTGAAATAGGAATTTTCCGGTGGCTGCTTTTACCGGGAACAATAACAGGTGCACAATTTGAATTGCTTGCTGCACAGCAAGGAGTCCAGGTATATGCAGCTGAGCGTTTTGTAGTGGGAAACAGCTGTCCGGACAGAGCTGTAAGGGTTGCTGTTTGTGCACCGGAAACGATTGAAGAGCTTGAACGGGGATTGATTATTCTTGAGCGGTTACTAAAAAGTATCAGCTGATATAAATAATTGAAATACGCCTGAACCTATTAATATACCAGGATTCAGGCGTTAACTCTATTATGCTTCTTGTACTTCTTTTTTATTTTCATTTTTTAATTTATGCTGCAAAACCTCCCCGATGCGTTTCACCCCTTCGATGATTCTTTCTTCAGGCATATTTGAATAATTTAATCGTAATGTATTATTCTTTGTACTATTAGGGAAAAAAGGAGTACCTGGTACAAATGCAACATTATTTTCTAAACATTCAACTAATAATTGCTCTGAATCAATCATTTCAGGCAGCTCAACCCAGATGAATAAACCGCCTTCCGGGATACTATAGTTTATATTTTCCGGGAAAAATCGTTCAATGCAAGATAACATAGTAGTGCATCTTTGTTTATATACGCCTTTAATTTTATTAATATGTTCCTCCATATCATAAAGCTCCAAATACTTCGCAATTATTCTTTGGGCAAAGCTGTCTGTATGTAAGTCTGCTGTTTGTTTAAAACAAACGTACTTATCAATAAAAGTCTCATCAGCACAAATCCATCCAAGCCGTAGACCCGGTGCGAAGATTTTAGAAAAAGAGCTGATATAAATCACTCTATTATCTATATCAAAGTGTTTTATAGGCGGGACTTTTTCTCCAGAAAATCTTATTGCTCCGTATGGATTATCTTCTACAATCAATACATCATATTGTTTTGCAAGCTCCACCATTTGCTTTCGCCGATCGTACTTCAATGTACGGCCTGTCGGATTTTGAAAATCCGGAACTGTGTAGATAAATTTCGCATCAGGATATGCTTGTAATTTTTTCTCTAATTCTTCCATGATCATCCCGTCATCATCCATGGCTACTTCTATAAAGGTAGCATTGTATGATTCAAATACATTAATTGCTGCCAGATAAGTCGGACTTTCACAAATAATGATATCTCCTGGGTTAATAAATAATTTTCCGGTTAAATCAATGGCCTGCTGAGATCCAGACGTAATCAGAACGTTATCAACAGTGGCATTTATTCCGATATCCTCCATTCTTTCGCAAATAGCTTCTCTCAATGCCTGATCCCCTTCTGTCGTACTATATTGGAGTGAAGCTGCCCCTTCCTCAGTCAATACTCTATGACAAACTTCTTTAACATCTTCTACGGGAAACAGTTCTGGAGCAGGCAGCCCTCCAGCAAAGGAAATAACTTCAGGTCTGGCTGTTATTTTTAATATTTCCCGTGTTTCAGAAGGCTTAACTAACTGTGTTCTCTCAGCAAATTTATTTTTCATTTTAGAATCAGACCTTTCCTATTTTTTATTTTCATTTGAAACTTATTTATGTTTTAGTATTAAAAGAAATTATTCTCTTGAATTTTCAACTTGCTTCTTCCAGTTTCTGCTGTTTATTAATATCCGCCCAAATAATGATCGGAATAAGCAGTAATGAAAGCAGCGCCCCAGCTATTGAAAGAATTGCATAACTGGAATTTGCGACAATTAAACCGGATATTCCTCCTCCTAATGCGCCGGATAAAGCAATCCAGACATCCACTGTTCCCTGCGTTTTCGCTCTATTATCAAAGGATGTAGAATCCACCAGGATTGCGGTTCCGCTTATTAAACCAAAATTCCAGCCCAGTCCAAGTAAAACTAATGCCCCGATAAGTACTGTCATGGAATCTGCAGGTCCAAAAGCTGCTAAAGCCCCTGAGGCTAAAAGTGTGATTGCAGAAGTAACAGCCATAAAAGCACGTCCAACTCTATCGACAAGACTGCCCGTTATCAAAGAAGGAAAATACATGGCTCCAACATGAAAACCAATAACCAGTCCAACGGCTTGCAAATCATGACCGTGATGTCCCATATGTATCGGGGTCATTGTCATAATGGCAGTCATAACAAATTGCGTTAAAATCATAACGGAAGCTCCCGCAAATATTCCTCGTTTGTTTTTTGGCAACAATTCAATACTTTGTTCTGATTGTCTATTGCCAGCTTTATTTTTTAGATTTGATATTGCTTTAGTTACAAGCAGAGGATCAGGACGGAGGTAAAATAAGAGAACTAAACCTGCAAGTATATAAGCTGCAGCCGCCAGTATAAATGGACCAGCTAAAGCAGGTATACCTAAAAATTTTGAAAAATCACCCATAACTTCCACAAGATTCGGACCAGCTACTGCACCAAATGTTGTAGAAACCATTGCCATACTGACTGCCTTGGCTCTTTGATTTGACTTTGCAAGGTCTGTTCCAGCGTATCGTGCTTGTAAGTTGGTGGCTGACCCTGCCCCATAAATAAACAGAGAAATAAATAACAGAACAATACTGCTCATTAAAGCGGAAATAATTACACCTATAGCACCGATTCCTCCAGTTAAAAAACCTGCAGAGAGGCCAAATCGACGGCCATAACGCTGAGAAAGTCTGCCCACCAGTAAAGCGGCTCCGGCAGACCCTAAAGTAAATAATGCTGTAGGTACCCCTGTTACGCTATCTGTACCTAACATTTCCTGAGCTAAAAGCGCCCCAACAGTAATTCCTGCTGCCAATCCTGCCCCTCCAAAAATTTGGGACATGATGACGATGATTAATGTTTTTTTATATAGTTGTTTTTGTTTTTCTGGAGAATCAATATAAGGCTGCAGCCAGGATTCATTATCACCAGAGTTTATTTCTTTGTGTCCCAATACTTTTCCCCGCCTTCATACTAAAAATAGACATTTTTAAATAACAATCATAATATTTAGATATCTTATCACGAATAAAAAAACCATACAACATAATAATTGTATGGCAAACAATATTTCTTAATCAGTTACACTTTGATAATTTATAGAAAAGACTTGCAAAAATCTAACTATTATTCAAATCCTATCAGGTGATGTGATAAATAAGGTTCTTCCAAATAAGCGATGTCCTCCTGTCGTAAATTTATTTCGAAAGCATGTATGGAAACTTCAAGCTGTTCCACTTTAATTGCTCCAATAATGGGAGATGTAATTTCTTCTTTGTTTAACACTCATGCAAGTGCAATCTGAGCACGTGTTACATTTAATTTCTGATAACTCTGTGATAAAATGTTGGTGCACTCTTTTCCTCTCCCGTGCCTTTTGTCTTGACAACTCAAGGTTAACAGAGAGAGGAAAATAAGTGTATTTTTTTGTCTCTGTTCCACCTGGCGATGGAACGGAGGACACCATCATATTCAGTATAGAACCAATAAAAATCACTTATCTCCGGCTAAAAAGATAAGTGATTTTTTATTAACAATTTATCTGACACAATCATATCGCCATATTGGCAGATAACACGAAATCTGAATATAATTTACGTATACTAACTCATAGAAGAATAGAATGTTTATAATAGTAAAGTAAAGCGAAAAAACTTTACCTCATTACTTTATTTTTTCTTATTCATCTCAATGCATAAAGCCTCTTTCTTCAATAATTAAGGCTTGCATTATTTTTTCTGGATTAAATCCTGAAATCCGTTTTCCATTTATAATAGTCTGTGGTACAGATAACCTTCTTGCTTTTGAAATTAAGTGAAACATTGCTACAGGATTCATATCCACATTCACTTCTTTGTAAGGAACTTCAAAAGAATCTAGAAAACTTTTCACCATGCCACATACCGGACATAATGTTGATGTATATACTGTTATAACTTGACTCACCCCTGTCCCCTCGTAATTATTAGTTGTCTGCATATGGAAAAGATAAAATTAATCAAATAATATCTGTCCAGATTTTAATTGCAGTAACAAATATTAACAGTGCTAATATGGCCCTTAAAATTTTGATATTCATTCTTTTTCCAATAATTGCACCAATTGGAGCAGCAATTAAACTGGCAATTATCATGACAGCTGCTGGTCCGTATAATACTTGAGCAGTGATAATTTTCCCCATAGCTGATCCAATGGAGGATAAAAAAGTGATTGCTAATGAAGAAGCAATTGTTACCCTAGTAGGTATATTTAATACCACAAGCATAATCGGAACAAGTAGAAATGCACCGGCAGCACCTATGATTCCTGCTCCCACCCCAACAATAAATGCTGAAATAATCGCAATCAAATAATTAAATTTCACTTGACTGTTCTCCTGCTTCTCTACATGTTTCTTGGGTACAAACATCATAATCGCAGCAACAGTTGCCAAAATTGCATACACCAAATTAATATTACTATCTGATAATAAATCAGAACCGAATCCACCTATAAAACTTCCAACTAAAACAGAAATTCCCATCGTTAATATTAAAGATTTATTTAGATATCCATCATTTCTATATGCCCACATGCCACTAATTGTTGAAAAGAAAACTTGAATAGCTAAAATACCGGCAACTTCTGATGAAGATAAGGAGCCTACTCCGAGTAGTACCGGAATATATAATAAAAGTGGATAATTAACAATTGAACCACCAATACCCAACATTCCAGATACAAACGATGCAAAGAGCCCAATTAAAAATAATACAATAATAAAGCCTAATTCCATTTGATCACCTGTTTCCAATCGATACTAGCATGTTACTTTCTTACATTCCATCTTCTAGTAAAAACATAATGATTATACAGTTACTAAAACGATAAAGCGTGTCATCTCTTTGTTATTGGAAACTTTTCTTTCGTCCATGCTAAGTATCCGCCTTTTACGTTCAATACATTTTTAAAACCATTTGCCTGCATCAGACTGGTAGCAATTGCTGAACGTGCACCAGAACGACATTGCATCAAATATGTTTTTTCTTTAGGTAATTCTTCAATTTGATCAACAAGTGTGCCTAACATAATATGGTGTGCACCAGCAATTCTTCCTTCTTCCCACTCTGAATTATTTCGGACATCAATAAGATAATAATTATCAACCTGTAGATATTCCTGTAATTGTTGGACAGATATTTCATCATAACTTTCCAGTTTATTTTCATCTTCTAAAGCAAGCGATGGTTCAGCTGCTGCAATCACTTTATCTAATCCTATAGAACGCAGGCTCATCTTTATTGCCTCAATATTCTTTTTTGGAGCAATTAAAATAATATCTTGATCATAATCCAGTAACCAGCCGGCCCAGTTTGTAAATGATTTATTAAATGGGATGTTTATAGATTCTTTTAAATGTGATTTGGAAAATTCAAAAGCATCTCTTGTATCTATCAATACAGCACCATTTTTATTTTTTTCTAATTCGGAAACACTCGATAGTTGAGTTGTTTGCTCTTGGTTAATAAGGTCAGGGCCGATTTTGTTTAACTTTTTCATCATGGCAAAATATCGGGGCGGTTCAGGTTGTCCGGATAGAAGAATCTTTACAAATTCTACTTCATTATTTGTTCGCAACGCCCAATTATTGATTTTTTCATAGCCTACTGTTGTCATTGGAACAGCCCCAAGTGCTTTTCCACAGGCGCTTCCTGCTCCGTGTCCCGGCCATACTTGCAGAAAATCCGGCAGTTGTTTAAATTTTTGCAGGGAATGAAACATTTGTCTGGCCCCTATTTGGGCTGTATCAGCTATCCCAGCAGCTTTTTCCAATAAATCAGGTCTGCCAATGTCGCCAACAAAAACAAAATCCCCAGTAAAAATGCCCATTGGTTCTTTAGAACCGCCACCTTCATCCGTTAAAATAAAGGAAATACTTTCTGGAGTATGACCTGGTGTATGCATTACCTCAAATTTAATCTTACCAAGTTTAAATTCACTTCCATCTTTCAGTAAAGAAGCATTTATGTTTTCCGCATAGTCGTACTTCCAATCTTCATCGCCTTCATCAGATAAATAAAGTTTTATATCATGGTTAACTGCCAACTCTCTTGCTCCAGAAAGAAAATCTGCATGTATATGTGTTTCCGCAGCAGCAACAATTTTCAACCCTTCTTTTTCTGCTGTTTCAAAATAGTCTTCTGTCTCGCGTGCCGGATCAATAATAATCGCTTCATTAGTTTGTTGACATCCAATTAAATAAGACATTTGAGCTAAATTTTCATCAAAAAAAGAACGTAAAAACATACGTATCCCCTCCATCATTCATTATTTTTCTTTGTCTACAACTTCAAGGAATGATTCTAAATATCGGAATCCTTTTTGAATGGTTGGATCCTTCAATAAACGGTACATTCCATATAATGAAAAATGAGCAGTATTATCATTCTGTTTATACCGTTCATTTGTCTCCTTCATGGTCTTAACTGCTTTATCCAGTGGAACAATATCGTTTATTCCTTTTAATGCATATTCAACAGATGTTGAATCGGTTGAAAAGTCAGTAACGAACTGAGAAATTTCATCAGCCTTTTTTAATAATGGAACTAACTTAGGCAATAAATGCATCAGTTCAAGAAGAGCAGTTAAATGTTCTTGGTTAATATGAAGGTTTTCAATTTTTTCTTCTATTTCATTACTAATAGTAGATAACGATTGTTTGTCTTCGATGATATTCTCAATAAATTCCAATTTATCATCCAGTGTCTGTACTCTTGACACAAAATCAGGCAGTTTTTGGACGAGATAATATAAAGCGTCTACCTGTTCCTTTTTCTCCAGTTCTTGTATTACGTCATCCATCGTTGACTGCTTTTGAGTAGTGTCCAATTTTAAACCTCCATTTCATAAATATACTAGTATTAATAAATTTGTATTATTTCATTACATTGTTCCTTTCAACATTCCATTCCAGTACATAATTGGCAGCAGATTTTTCTTCACAATATACATACTCCTTCTTTCTTTTGATTGGTCAATTGGAAAAGTTTCCTTTGGATTTTTATCATAATCAAATTCCGCCATTACCAATTTGTTGACACCTGTCACTAAGGGGCAGGATGTATAGCCATCATATTTTGCTTTCATCTGTCTGCCGTTCATGATAGAAAGAATATTTTCAGCAACTACAGGAGCTTGTTTACGTATGGCTGCTCCTGTTTTAGACGTTGGAAGACCGGATGAATCACCAGCACTAAATATATTTTGGAACGTTTTATGTTGAAGTGTATAAGGATCGATATCCACCCAACCGGCTGTATCTGCAAGCGGACTGGCCGCTATAAAGCTGGGAGCTCCCATTGGTGGCGTAACATGGATCATGTCATAATTAACTTCCATTTTTTTATTTGTTTCTATATTTTCAAAGACAGCTAATTTATTCTCCCCATCTATTTCGATCAAGTCTGTCCTATAAGTTGTTTCGATGCCTTTTCGATCAATTACCTGTTCTAATGTTTTCGCATAGGTGGGCACTGCAAAAATATTTCCTGTACCAGAAATAAATTGTATTTTTATTTTTGAGCGGACACTAGAATTGTTGAAATAATCATCTGCCAGGTACATAATTTTTTGTGGGGCTCCCCCGCACTTAATTGGGGTGCTTGGCTGAGTAAATATAGCGGTTCCACCTGAAAAATTTCTAATATTTTCCCAAGTACTTTCCACGAATTCAGGTGAGTAATTACTGCAGACACCATTTTTTCCAATTGCTTCCTTCAGTCCTTTAACGCTGTCCCATTTTATTTCAATACCAGTCGCTACAACTAGAAAATCATAATTAATCAGTGTCTGTGCATCTGTCATAATAGAATTTGTATCCGGTATAAATTCAGTCACATATTCTTTAATCCATTGAACGCCATCAGGTATAAGGGTTTCTTGTTTTCGATGAGAATCTTCTAATTTAGATTGTCCTCCGCCGACTAAGGTCCATAAAGGCTGATAATAATGATCCTCGGAAGGGTCAACAATCGTTATATTTCCTTTTAAATAGGGTGCATTTCGTATGATTCGAGATGCAATTGAAATCCCCGCTGATCCAGCACCAGCTATAACAATTTTAGAAAATTTAGTTTCACTCAATTTTTTCCCTCCTAAATTGATTTGTTTTAAGATAGATTTGAAAATAAATAATTTTTATTAACTCAACTTTCGCACACTGAAATAGGCAGGTAAGCCCTGATATAGCTGGGTAAACCTGCAATCCATTGTTGGACTTGACTTTTGATTAATTTTTGTACCTTTTTATTGCTCATTTTCAAGGCATCTTCAAGAAGCTCGATCAACTGCTGAAGTGCCACAGCCCAATCGAGATCACTAACTTCATCACACAATTCATAAAACATGCCGCCAAGTGTTCGCTCGTCTGTGCTACATCGGTTTTGCCACGAGAGAACAATATAGCGTGCGAATACGATGGTCGTATGACTAATTAAGCCGTCATACGAACGACTTTGGAACTCTTTTTGAAGTTTTAAAAGAGATTTTGTTGTTTTGAAAAAAACTTCAATGTCCCATCTCATCCCATAAATACGAATGATTTCTTGATCACTAAGTGTACAATCGGTGCTTAGAATAGCTAACCATTCGCTCTTTTTATTCCGATTACGAACAAAGACAACTTTAATAGGAATGCCATTCGCTTGTGTCGTATGAATCGAACGAAGAATGCCTTTCTTTCCATCTGTTGGTTTCGCAAAACGATAAAGTTCTTTTAAGCTTACACGTTGGCCATTCACAAGGTAACGCTGTTTCAAGTTCTTTACCATGCCAATGACGTCCAAGCCTTGCTCTTTTATCTCCTTAACGAGAGGCTGATACGTGAACCAAGAGTCCATCAGCACATAGGAAGCATCGATACCGGCATTCATCGCGCGTTCCACCATACTTGGTAGTTGCTCAGGTGCGGTTTGTAATGCTTCTACTCTGCGTTTATAACCGGAACTACGCTTATCAATTTTTGATGATATGCCATTTATTTGGCTTTTCTTCGAGCTCAATAAAGAAAAGTCTACGGGAATGAACGTTGCACCATCTGACCAACCAAGCGTGAGCATACGGAACCCTTTATAAAAGCGCATCTTTTGGGATGCATGGTCAAAACAGCGAGCTAATAATTCAACCGATTTACTGCGGTTACGATCATACGAAGAATCATCTACAATCAATACTTTGGGGCGATCATGACGCGTTAAGCTGGTTACTTTTCCAATGGTATGAGCACTTAGAAATAGTAAGAACCTTCTCCAAGCGAAGGTAGATTTGTTTAAAAAACGATAGACAGCATTCTTCTCTGGACAATCACTCGCTTTGTTACTTTGAAGTATTTGATACCAGTTCTTATTTTCAAAGATCAAACAAAAAATCAATTGAAAAAGATAGGCACAAGTAAAACCGACAGACTTTGTAATACCAGCTTTTCTAAGATGCTTATACACGTTTAATTCTTTAAAGATGGAAGAAAGTTCATTTGGTAGTTGATTATTTTGGTCATTATTCGCTATCATATAGGAGACACCTCTTCTGTATTGGTAGTGTTTTCTAGTCAATTACACTATACCAAAAGTTGAGGTGTTTTTTTATACCTATTTCTAATGTCAACGACCATATTTGAACAGTAATAAGCTTTACGGCTAGTTAAATTGAATGCTTCTTTCTAGCTGCGAAAGTTGAGTTACTTAATTAATCAAAACTTTCCAGATTACATTACTTTAATAATCTACATCGGAAAAATCTATTGATTATATATTTTACTGTTATTGTTATCCTACTATATAAAAACCTTTATAAAGTATAGAAGAATATTATAGGGTATAACATTTTATTATCCTTAAAAAAGATCGTTTTCAAAATAAAACCTGGTTTGATGTGTTTTGCAACTTAAAAGGTTACAAGATTGCAATGAAAAGGTTAGAACTTTGCCAGCCCGTATTTTATTATGATTGATGATTGGAAAGCGCATGTGTGACGCGATAACTATCCCCAGTAAAGCTCAAAATGTGCGCGTGGTGAATAACTCGATCTACTAATGCAGCTGTTAAACGCGCATCTGTAAATATTCTATTCCATTGACTAAATTCTAAATTGGATGTAATCACGAGGCTAGACCTCTCATACCAATCAGATATCAATTGGAATAATAATTCAGCGCCTTCCTTACTAAATGGAACATATCCCATCTCGTCTAAAATAATCATCTCTACTTTATTAAACCTATTGCGTAAGGCTTGAAAGCGTCCTTCTCTCCAAGACTTTTCAAGTAGTTCTACCAAATCGGCCACTCGATAGAAACGGACTTCATATCCAGATCTACATGCCTTTCGACCAAGCGCTGTAACCAGATGAGACTTCCCAGTCCCAGGCGCACCTGTTAAAATTAAATTCTCTTTTTTATCGATAAAATATAATGATTCGAGACTTTCTCTATCCAATTGTGGAGGGAGACGAATATGTTCACTCCACCGGTAATCCTTTAGTTCTTTTTCATTCATGAATTTCGCCTTTTTGATCAAACGCTCTCCTTTAGCTACCTCTCTATGTTCTAATTCTTGTTGTAATAAAGCCGAGATATACTGCTCAGGATTCTCGAAGGGAATCTGCTCGTATATGTCTGCGACATATGCTAAACGCAACGATTTGCATTTCTCTCTAATCAAATTAGACATTCTATACTTCCTCTCCTGTCAACGAATGGTTGAAGGGTTGAAGAGAGTCGTAGATACTCCAATTTATATCATACGGATGTGCAACCGAAGCATGTAATGATTCATTTCTATTTTCTTTATCATCCACTGGTAACAATTCATAGAAACGCTCATCTATTTCTTGCATACTGTATTTTATTATGAAGCTCTGTAACCAATCGACACGTTCTTTTCTGAGTTCCATTGATTCACTATTCAAATAATGCGCGATTCTTCCTGGAAGATATGGGAAGTATCTAGAATAGGTAATTGATCTTGGTTTCCTCATCCAATTTTTCAAAATGAATTGCCATGGAATTTCCCTAGACCGATTCATATATTGTCTAGGTCCCTTATAAAGTACCTCTCCTTGTGGAGAAATCACTTTAAAGTCATCCCAGTACTTAATTACATACAATTGTGTATAGTGATAACTATTCGGTATGTGGATTTCCTGTCCATCAATTTTTACCTCACCATATTTATTAGCTGAAGTCAGTGTTTTATTAAATACTGGATACTCTTTCTCAGGTAATGCGAGACCATATTTCTTTTCTTCCTCTATTAGATCCGCGATACAAATTCCTTTTTTATAATGCACCCTTAAATGATCATCCTGACAATGTTTGAGCAATAACGCACGTAAGTGTGTCAGATCCTGAACAACGGGTGATGGCGTAAAGAAATTATATCGAACATAACCAACCTTATTTTCTACATGCCCTTTTTCATTTCCTTTTCTTGGATTACAGGCTACCGGCTCAAATCCATAGTGATTGGCAAACCGTTGAAAACCCTCATTGAAAATGGTTTCCTGATTATGAACTCTAGCTTTTACAACGGCAGCTGATAGATTATCTAACCACAGTGTCCTTGGAACAAAGCCAGCTTGTTCAAAAAGTATTTTAATACCTTCCAAAAAGCATTCTTGATTTTCTGCCGGTAAGGGTGCTACAAATCCACCATTACTAAAGGGGAAACTCAAGACCAAGCAATGCGTATCTTTTACTTTCCCTTCATGTACGACTTCTGTAACTCCAAAATCTATCTGGGCTTCCGCCGGAGGATGTGTTAACCTATCATATTCCTCTTTTACTGTGTCAGTTTCATCTAACATTTTATCTTTCCATTCAGCGATATAGTTACAAACGGTTCGATAAGAACCCGGGAACTTTAATCGCTGTAATTCTTCAAATATATTTTTATTATTCCTTCGCAATTTCTTTTTAAGTGCTTGGTCCTCCATTAGCCAATCAGAAACAATTTCTCCCCACTCTTCTTCATACATCATACCTTTTTTTATGGGTGTTTTTTCCTCGGGTAATTGATCTTCATCCGCATATTTCTTAACGGTTTTCCAAGCAAAACCTGTTCTTTTTACTATTTCATTAATTGATAGTGATTTATTATTACGTAAATTTTTGATATGATTAACTTCGGGCATTGCTAGCATCCTTTCACTTACCTCCACCATTAATTTGTTTAGTCGCTATTAACGGTAGAGTATTTTGTTAGGGCTGGCAAGCCTTTTTTTATTTGTGCAACCTTCTAACATTTTGGTTGCAATACTCTGTACTTTTATTATGCATTAAACATTTGAAAACACATATTAGTTTATCCATGCAGATACAACTACATTGTTGCTGTTTTATCTTTAGATAACTCTTATTGGAGTTCTCATTTTAATAGTTTTATACGATTCTATTAATTAAAAAATCTGTACCGTTACTATGTTTCTTCAGTAACTGGTACAGATTTTTAATATTTTCTTAATCAAATTGTATAACCTCTGTTTATAAAAACTTATGTTTGAAATATTTTATTTCTTATATTTATAAAAAAGTGTATAATACATTTTATCTTAAAATTTAAAACCTCTTTCCTTCTTTCAAAAATTGAGTAAATATGTTAATACTGCTTTTGGGGAATCTTGTTGGTTTTTTTACTATCCATAAATCTCTAGAAATAGCTATATTCGAAATAGGCATATGTTTAACAACTCCCAATTCAAGTTCATGTGCAACAGATAGTTTAGGGATTATTCCAACACCAAGACCAGACTCAACGCCGCTGATAATTGCCTGTGTACTTCCAAGCTCTAAATAATTTCGTATTCCCTCCAAAACATTATTTTCTGCAAATACTGATTCTATAATTTTTCGGGCACCTGCATCATTTTCTCTTAGAAGGATCTTCTCTTTCGTTAAATCTTCGATATTTATCAACTCTTGATTTTTCCAGTGATGGTTCTTCGGAATTATCAGAATCAGCTCATCTTTAGCAAATTTCTCAATGTGAAAATCTTTATGCATAACTATGCCTTCCACTAAAGCAATATCAATTTCCGAACTTTCTAATTTAGAAATGATAGTAGGTGTATTTCCAATAGCTAAACTAAACTCAATATTTCTGTACTTTTTTTGAAACTTACCTAACACTTTTGGCAGAAGATATTCTCCGATTGTTAAGCTGGCTCCAACATGTAATGTTTCCTCTTTATCATTAGATATATTGTCCATTACTACTTGAGATCGTTTATAGTATTCAACGATTTCCTTAGCGTAAGGATATAATTTAGAGCCTGCATTTGTAACTCGTATTGAGCTGCCATCACGATCAAATAGAGCAACTCCATAATGATTTTCCATTTGTCGTATTTTACTCGTTACTGCAGGTTGTGTTACATAGCTTGTTCGAGCTACTTGGCTAATACTGCCTTGTTCAATTACCTTACAAAACATTTCCAAATTATCTATATTCACAGTAATAACCACCTTTTCTACAGAGACATTATAAATAGAGAGATGAATTAAAAAGGCAAGATGCTATTTGCTAAAATTCATTATTGTTATGTGAATCTTTAGTGTTAATACTTTCTAACAAAATTAATCACTAATTACTTATCTTATTTTATAAATTCTATAAACTCTCTCTATTGTGCTGACTTATTTACTTACCGGATAAGCATATGCAACAAAACGATCTGGTGCATTGCCGACCATATGAAATGGATAACAGGTAGTTACGACAAGAACTTCTTTCCCCATCTCCCTGATTACTGAAGTATTATCAATTACCAATCTCTATATTACAGCCCCATTAATAGTTTAGGAACAGGGAATAATAAACGAGACAGTATGCATGTTTCCTTTGGATTGAACGCCTATCTCCCCGTGATGCCGTTCAATGATTTCCTTTGAAATCGCAAGACCTAAACCCGAACCCCCAAATTCCCGTGATCTGGAAGTTTCGATACGATAAAAACGTTCAAAGATTCTCTCCTTATCTTTTTCTGAAATGGCTCTGCCCGGCCCTGTTATAGAAACCTTATATTCATTATGCATCTCTTCACCTTTTATATTAATTGGTCCTGCATCATCATAATAACGAATCGCATTATCCATTAAATTGCTGATGACCTGAGAAATACTTGTACGATTTATAACAGCAGTACCGGTTTGAATATCTGTTTTTAATTCAATCTGTTTCTTTTCCAATGGCCACTGAAATATTTTAATTGACCTTTCAATGAATTCCTGCATATTAGTTAGCTCTTTTTCATGAAAAGAATATATTTGCATATCATCCCATTCTTTTAACTGTTCCATTTGTTCAACCAGCTGCGTCAACTTTGATGATTCTGCATAAAGAGATTGATATAATTTTTCGTCTCCTTCCATGACTCCGTTCTGTAAAGCAAGTAAGTAACCATTTAAATTTGTCAACGGAGTACGGAATTCATGCGATAAATCGGATACAAGATTTTTTCTTTGCTGCTCATTGGTTTCCAACTGCTGAACCAGATCATTAAAATGGCGGATTAATTCGCCTACTTCTCCGTCCCCTTTTACATGAATGGAGCTGGGATACTGTCCCTGTTTCATCTCTTTCGTGGATTGAATTAATTCTCTTAATGGCTGGATCATTTTTTTCGTTAAGTAAAAATGGATCAGGCTTCCTAAAATAACAGCGGAAATACTAAATATCCATAAATATTGAAAAAGTGTTGCTTGAAACTGATTTTGTTTTTGCTCAGTCATTGAAGTCAATCCATCTGCCAGCATACAGGCTGTATTGTAAATTGCCCAGCTGCTGAGCATCACAAAAGCTACAATTACAATCATATTAATGACCGTCAGTTGAATTAAAAATCGCTTAGGAAGAAAATTCCTTCCCCATTTATTCTGTAACAAATTTATACCCCATTCCTCGAACTGTCATAATACGCTCTGGTGAAGCTGGATTCGCTTCGATTTTTTTACGTAACTTTTTGATATGAGCATCAATGGTCCGGTCTGATACTAATTTGTTTGCGTAAGGATATAATTGCTCCATTAAACTTTCTCTAGAAATCACAACATTTGGATTCTCCATAAAATAATATAAAAGATTAAATTCATGCTTGGTTAACTCTAATTGCGTATTAAATAACAATACTTCCCCTTTTCGAGGCTTAATACAAAGACCATTGTATGCTATTTTTTGACAAAATTGTCCTGTACGGCGAAGAACAGCTTCTATATGAGCCAGAAGTTCATCCGGGTCAAAGGGCTTCACTAAATAATCGTCCGCTCCGATTTTTAGACCATTAATTTTATCCTCTGTACGTGATTTGGCAGAAAGCATAATAATGGAAACTTCATTACGTTCCTGCTCCCGTAACCATACACAAAATTCTTCCCCGCTTAACTTTGGAAGCATAAGATCTAAAATAATAAGGCAAGGATGCTCTGTTAAAAAAACTTCTTTCGCCTCTTCGCCGTCTGCAGCTGTAAAAACTTCATAGTCTGCTTTTTGTAAATAAATACGGATAAGATCACGAATCAATTTATCATCCTCGACAACTAAAATCGTCTGTTTCATCCCCATTCCTTCCTTCTGCTGTTCTATAAGAAGATTACTCCATTTTTTCAAATTCCTGAACCATAAAATCATAATTCAAAGAACCAAAGGCTTTAAATGACACTACTCCATTAGAGTTTATCATATATGATGTAGGTATGGGCTGGATCATATATTGTTCGGCGACTTCTATTTCCTCGTCTAACAGAATTGGAAAAGTTAACCCATGTTCATTTATAAAATCTTCGACCTGCTGCAGGTTGTTTTCTGTCTCTGTTAAATTAACCGCTAAAATAACAATATTCTTATCTTGATAAAACTCCTCCATATCCGGCATTTCTGCCCGGCATGGCGGACACCATGTTGCCCAGAAATTAATCATGACTTTTTCCCCGCGATAATCAGATAACTTTACAGTTTCTCCATTTAAAGTTTGAAGCTCAAAATCCGGAGCGATATTTCCAACTTCCAGACCAACTTCCGACTCTCCTGATGTAATGTCACTTTCTTCAGTGTTTAACTGTTCTCTCACATCTTCTTCTAAATTGCTCTCTTCTTCTACAGGTACAAATTCATCCGCAGACTGTCTGCTGGAATCTATATAATCATACAGTGCCCATCCAACCATTCCGACAACAATAATAGCGAAAATCCATTTTTTCATTGCAACACCCTCCTTAGCCTAACCTTGATAACCATGTATCATCTACCAAATCAAGTAAAAATCCTGAAATAAAAGGCATCCATCCAAAGAACAAAACGACACCCATAATAATCATCATTACTGCTCCAACTTTCATAATGATATTACTATGCCGGACAATCCATCTTGTTTTTCCTATAAATAATGTTAGAACAAGGAATGGTATCGCGAAACCGATAACATACAAAAAAGTGTAAAATATTCCTTGTCCAGGATTGCTTGCAGCTAAAAGTAATATAGATCCAAAAATAGGCCCAATACATGGTGTCCAACCGGCAGCAAAGCCTAATCCTACAAAAAATGTCCCGAAATATCCAGCCTGTTTTTTTGTGGAATGGAAACGACGTTCTCTCATCAAAAACGGTATATTTATCCACCCTGCTATAAATAGTCCCATAATGATAATAAAAATCCCAGCTATTCTTTGGATAAACAATCCGGAGTCTCCAAACAGCAAATTTTGTACCCATTGTCCTAAAATAGAAGCTCCTGCGCCCAAACTAATGAACACGAGGGAAACTCCCAACAAAAACAGTAAAGAATGAGCAAATAATTGACGAAGAACCTGAACATTCTTATTTCCTTGTAATTCTTTTACACTAATTCCAGTTATATATGACATGTAGGCTGGGAAAATCGGTAATACACAGGGGGATAAAAAAGATAATATACCTGCTCCCATTGCTAAAAACATACCAGTAAGCAGCACTGTATCTGCCTCAATAATACTCATTGTTTAAACCTCACTTTTATTTTGTAGAATAAATTGATTAACACCAAAAGGATAATAAAAAAGACACCAATAAACCATGGTTCCATGATATAACCAAAAACCGTTACGAAAGGTTGAATGAAAGATAAGATTATTATTCCGAGAGACCAACTGCTTAGAATAATCAGTAACAATAATCTTATTTGTATCCGTTCCCGCAGGAAAAAATATAATATAATCAAAACAGAGAGAAGTAACAGATATCCTAAAGCATATACATTATCTTTCAAAATAATTTCAAGAAATTCGTATAAAAAAGAAGCAACTAAAAATACATGTACAAAGGAATCCATGAATGGTGTCATATCCAATTTCTTTTGCTTCCCCTTATAGAACAGCATAATAATACTTGATATTACTGCAAAATAAAAAGCAGTTGAATCAGCTGGATAAGCTAATATAGTTAATGGATCAGACAGAAAGCTAGAGAGATTCAGGACTATTTTCCCGATCCACATAAAAAGGATAAAATTAATTAGCTGAGATATGATTTCTGCTATATGCTTTTTCTTGGTCTTTGCAGGCAGATCATTCATGATGAATAAGGAAAGACATCCCACTAAAAAACTGGCAGTGACGATTCCTATCGCAATTAGTTTACTAGCTATTGCCATTCAGATCTTCCTCCATTCCAAATAAACCCTTTCCATTACTATATTAGACACCTAATGTGAAAATTTGATGAAAAGGATTAAACATTTTTTAAGTGAGTGAATTTCATAATTCTTAACCCTTGCGTCCCAATGAGTTCAGGGCATAAAAAAAGAAGTACCTCCCCAAATCTTGTATAATGGTAATAACCACAAAACCATAAAAAGACTGGAGGAGTACTTCTTATGACCATTATACGACAACCGAGTCTATTTGGCATCCAAGAATTATATGACATGGAACCTACCCAAAAATATGAAGCGATTATTTCAGCGATTGATCTGGATCGTATTTATCATGCGATTAATAAGAAATCCCGGCTTGGAGCGCCTGTTGAGCTAAATTATGCAGGGATGATTATTTCTTTTTTTATTCGCTACATCGAGCGCATCCCAACGATCAAAGACTTAATCAAGCGTCTAAATGATGACTTTATCTTTAAAATGAACTGCGGATTTCTTGTTTCCGATTCTACACCGTCAGAAGCTGCGTATTCTCGCTTGGTTACAAAACTGAGTGAATCAGATATTTTAGAGAAATCCTTCGAAAACGTAACACTGGCAGCTATCACAGAAGGATTTATCGCTGATGAAGTCATCGCCATTGACGCAACCCATTTTGAAGCCCGGGACAAGGCGCCCGTTCAAAAAGAAGAAAAATCGGAAATCAGACCCAAAAAGCGTGGGCGTAAATCCAAGAAAGAACGCGACCAATATCTCAAAGAACAAGCAGAAAAAGAAGCGAATCTTCCATTGTATGAAAAGAAAATAGAAGCTCAATTAGACGTTCCATTAGACGTATTGCGTGCAGAAGTGCCACAGAACCCAAAATGGGGTGTGAAAAAGAATGCAGATGGTAAAAACGAGTATTGGTTTGGCTACAAAGGACACCTCGCAGTTGGGGCATCAAGCCAGTATATTCTACAATCCTTGTTTTCTTCCGGCAGCTTAAATGATGGAAAAGCCGCTATCGCCCTATTGAAGGGGATAGATCAACGACTTCCGCTTACGTCTGCTTCTTACCAGACATTGGATGCGGGCTATGATTTCGAGCCGATTTATGAACAAATTCATCGCATGGGACAACAGTCTGTCATTGCCTATAATAAACGCAATGAAGGCGAAATGATCGGGTTTGATAAGGATTTTGCCCCGACCTGTTTGCGAGAACATTCCTATAAATATGACAGCTTTGATCCGAAATACGAAACATTGAAGTATACCAGACCTAAGGAATGTAGCAACTGCCCACTTGCAAATGAAGGTATCTGTCAAAAAGTGTATAAAGTCAAAATAACCACCGATTTAAGACGTTATACGGCGCCTGCGCGCGGATCAAGAGCTTGGAAAAAGATTTTTAAACAACGGACAGCAGTAGAACGTGTCAACGCTTATTTAAAAGAGTTCTATCAGTTAAATAATGTTCGCTATCGCACTGGAAAGCGTGCGAAAGTCCATTTTGACATGGTCGCTTTGATTTACAATGCTTCCAAATTAGCTGCGGATCGCATCCAAGCGGAGCTTATTCAGCAACAACAAGCTGCATAATTTTTGTTTTTTAAAATACACTTTCGAAAATTCTGTTCGTCTTTGTATTTTTAAAAAGAGCAATTATGAAATTCATTCAAGTATATAATTGATAAAATAAGGATGCAGTATCATCCCCTTGTCTTCTAAAAAGCTTTGAAAGTAAAAACATATTGGAATAAATGAATTGTTCTAAGTAGAGGGGATGTGATGAATAAAATCAAAACCACCAGTGTGAACTGGTGGTTTGTTCTGCGGCTGAAAGCCTCTATTACCGGCCTCGGCCTTAAAGGCCCATTGAAATGGTTTCCTTTTTGCACCACATCCACTCACGGATTCTAAAAGAATCTCTTATTTTTTCTTATTTTTTTCTCCGGTAAATGGATCAAACTCTTCAAATAGGGTTAATTGATCTCCCATATAGTCTTCTCTAAGCTGATCCCGAATGTATTCTTGAATTTTCTTTTTATTTCTGCCCACTGTATCTACATAGTACTCCCGACACCAAAACTTTCGATTACCATATTTATATTTTAAATTAGCGTGTCGATCAAAAATCATCAGACTACTTTTCCCTTTTAAGTACCCCATAAATTGAGCTACACTTAGCTTCGGCGGTATACTTACGAGCATGTGTATATGGTCTGGGCAGGCATTTGCTTCATGAATGGTAACCCCTTTTCTTTCACATAGTTCTCTAATTATTTCTCCAATGCTTCTTTTATATTTCCCTTAAATAATTTGTCTTCTATACTTTGGCGCAAACACTATATGATACTTACAATTCCATGTTGTATGTGCTAAACTATTCTTGTCCTTCATTAGGACTCTCCTCCTTCTATCGTGAGATGTTGTGGTCGGGAAACCAACTTTATCTTACCATAGAAGGAGCTTTTTTTACCCCTCGCTGTGAGCTTTCTAGAACCCCCTGCATAGCAAGGGATTTTCAAAAACATTAAAAAAGAATCCATTTTGAAAAAAAAGATTATCAAAATGGATTCTATCATTTGAATATAGTAATCATTTAAGAATATAATTATTTTACCAACCCTTATTCAACTAAAGTTGCCGATTACAGAAGATTGAATAACATGAACAAAAACATATACGCTTCTTCATTCTTTTACTAACTGACTTTAATAAAAGAATACCGTCTCTGTAAGTTTCGATTTTTTACTTGCTACTTTCTCTTCCAGTAAACATTTTCCCTCTTAAGATAAAAGGTCTACATCCATATGTTCGATGGCTTCTCTTTCCCGTTTCATATTCAGATAACCAATAAAGTCATATACTTCAGCAATATCTTCTTCATGAATAAAGTCAATTAGACGTTTTAGCTCTTCACGGTTAACACTCATTTTTAATATCGCCTTATATTATTTACTAACTCCATTATGCCATTGAATGAATCATTTCCAGAACAATTCTTATGTCCATTAAAAAATTCTTCAAAATATGATGAATCTACATTTGTAAAGCTTATTATAGTAGTAAATCCTGAGCCTATTCAGTAAAAGCGCATTTTTTAGATGAGATGTTAGTATAAAGTGAGTATCTCTGAAGATTCTAGCTTAGATTCTTTTTGTATGTGAGTCTAAATAACAGATTTTTTTACATTCATAAGATTATCCAGTTGACCTTCACATAATGTCAAGGTTTATACTGCTAATATCGAAAGGAGGTTACCTAATGAAAATCAGTGAGCTTTCAGTTCAAACGGGAGCGAGTATGCGTTCTTTACGTTACTACGAAGAAAAAGGGTTAATTCATCCAAAGCGTCTTGATAATGGCTATCGCGATTACGATGAATCCATTTTAGAACAGGTGAAAACCATTCAACTGTATTTTAATTTAGGTTTAAGTACAGATGAGATTAAAGAAATTGTGGACTGTGATCCATTTGTTTTCCCTTATGAACAATTAATATGTGATGATGTGTTGGAGCTTTATCAAAACAAGCTGACAGAAGTAGAACAGCAGATAAATACATTAAAAGAAGTGAAATCTCGCATAGAAAGCAGGATTCAAAAAGTAGAGGAATTAAGGGTATCAATGAATAGGAGCACATAAAATGACAAAAACAAATAATAAGTGGATACTAATAGCGTTGTTTATCAGCGTATTTACGATTGGGACATCGGAGTATGTGATTATGGGGATTTTACCCGTTATTGCGACAGATTTAAGCATTACCATTCCGACTGCAGGACTGCTGGTAACAGGCTATGCATTGGGTGTAGCCATCGGCAGTCCAATAGTGACAGCTATGACAAGTCAATATTCCAGAAAAAAGCTGCTGGTCGGATTCATGATCTTTTTTACTTTAAGTAATGTGGTGGCCGCCATCTCTTTTAATTTTGGTCTATTAATGATTGCAAGAATTTTATCTTCCTTGATTCATGGAACATTTTTTGCAGTTGCAACCGTTGTGGCCAGCAAGACAGCGCCGCAGGATAAACAAGGCTCTGCGATTGCGACGGTTGCTGCTGGTTTAACTCTTTCGACTGTTTTAGGCGTTCCGCTTGGTACATTTATTGGTCATGCCTGGGGATGGCAGACAACTTTTTGGATAGTAACCTGTCTTGGTATAGTAGCAGTAATCATGTTGGTTATACATATTCCAAGTCAAATCAACTTTCAGTACCAATCTTTGAAATCGGAATTGGGAGCTTTTAAAAATCCGCAAATTATTCTCGTTCTATTGATAACTATCTTTGGATACGGCGGTATTTTTGCTTCTTATACGTATATTGCACCACAGCTTGAAACGTTTGCTGGTTTTTCAGCGGAAGCCATTACCACACTTCTATTTATATTTGGAATAGGTTCCTTCTTAGGCACAGTAACAGCAGGAAAACTTGCTAATCAATGGTTGATGCCGACACTCAGTATTACACTCGTGCTGTTAACTGCCATTTTAGTTTTGTTCACCTGGACTGTTCACGATCAAATATTTGCTTCAATAACTGTTTTTGCCTTTGGTTTTACAGCTTTTGCGACCGTGCCATTATTGCAGACAAAAATTGTTCAATCTGCCAAAGAAGCTCCTACCTTAGCAGCAGCAGTCAATATCTCCGCTTTTAACTTAGCCAACGCCATTGGGGCTTATCTGGGTGGAGAAACTATACGAACCGGCTTTGGGATGAATTTTGTTAATCTGGCAGGTGCTGCGATTACTGCCATAGGAGTTATCTTTTCCTTTATTTTATTGATTTACGTAAAAAATCAGCGTGTAAAGCAACAGTAAAAAAGGATTATTTATTACTTTTCCATTATAATTACAGTTTTAATTCTGATTAAATTTAGTGGATTAGATCGATAAAAGGAAGTGCTGCTTTAATAAAAAAGCAAGCACTCCCTTTTACTATAGAAAACAATTTTGTATCCAATATTGCTTATCGTTAGTTTTGCAATCGACAGTAAATATCATGTTAATTCTTTATTAAAAGTCTTTCAAAACAACCTTTCCAATTGCTTGTCCTGTTTCAAGCCATGCGTGGGCCGTCTTCAAATTTTCCGCATTAATCGGTGATAATTGTTTGTTGACTGTTGCATGAATTACATTGTTGTCTACCAGTTCAGCTACATGGTTTAATAAATGATGCTGGCTGATCATATCTTTTGTCTGGTACATTGATTTTGTAAACATTGTCTCCCAAGCAAATGTGACACTCTTGTTTTTGATCAGCGTTAAGTTAAGAGCCTCGTCTGTCTCCACAATGGAGCAAATCTTGCCTTGAGCAGCAATACTTTCCGCCATGTTTTCCCAATGTTTTTCTGTAGAGTGCAGGCATAGAATATAGTTTACATTGTTTATACCTAGATTTTCTAATTGTAGTACAAAATCCTCATAGTGGTTGATAATAAAATCTGCGCCTTTCTCTTTTGTCCATTCAGCTGTTTCTGGTCTGGAAGCCGTACCGATTACTGTTAAACCGGCAATTTTAGCGAGTTGAACAGCTATTGATCCAACGCCCCCGCCTGCACCAATGATTAAAATGGATTTTCCTTTATTAACTTCTTTGTCCTGACTGATTGCTAAACGTTCAAACAGCGCTTCATAGGCTGTGATAGAAGTTAACGGTAAGGAAGCGGCTTCTGAAAAATCCAGAGAGTTCGGCTTTTTACCTGCAATTCTTTCATCCACGAGATGAAACGCACTATTTCCCCCTGGTCTGGTTAAATCCCCCGCATAATAAACTTCATCTCCTGGTTGAAATAGTTTACAATCCTCTCCAACTGCTTCTACTATACCGGAAACATCCCATCCTAAGATTCTTGGGTTTTCTTCCACCTTGTCTTTTGGTGAGCGGACTTTATAATCAACCGGATTCACAGCGATAGCTTTTACCTGAACAAGTATATCTCTTCCTGTTGGTTTAGGTTTTTCCACTTTTAAATCTAAAAGACTTTCTTCATGATCAATCGGTAAATAACGATAAAGACCAATTGCTTTCATTGTTTGATTCATTCCATTTCCTCCTTCTGTATCTTTCTAGAACGATTCTAACATTATGAAATTGCTTTTCAATCGTGTAATATATGTGACATAGTAACCATTTTGTAACCAGCAGATAGGGGATGTTGAAATGGAACGAAAAATCCATGATTGTATGGATGGCTGCCCGGTAGAAAGTACATTACAGATTATATCTGGGAAATGGAAATGTGTGATTTTATATCGTTTAATCAAGCATAAGGTCTGCCGTTTTAGTGAATTGCAACGCTATATGCCAGGCTGTTCACGAAGAATGCTGGCTCTTCAGTTAAATGAACTGGAAGCAGACAATATTATATCCAAGAAAGTCTATCCGGTGATTCCGCCGAAAACAGAGTACAGTTTGACGGAATTAGGAGAAACATTAATACCCTTGATAACAGAAATGAATAAGTGGGGAGAAATGTATAATCAGATTCATAGATAAATTCACGAAAATAAATAATCAGGGAGATGTATAAAATGGATGAAAAAATAACTGCAGAAATAAAACACTCTTTAAAAGCAGAAGACATTCTAGCTCAAATTAATAGTAAAACGAAGCTGGGAGAGTTACGAAAAATTGCAAAGGAGATAAAAAAAGATCATGAACTAGCTCTAGAGCTTTGGTCGACCCAAGCGTTTTTACCCAGACTATTAGCAATCTTAATTATGGATAAAAAGCTTCTTTCAGAAGATGTGCTTAATAAGCTTGATAAGGATATGCAGATTCACACTTTTGATGAGCGAAATAACTTAATGGACTGGTTAATGGCTAATCAGCTTACCAAGGATAAAAAGAGAATTGCATTGATCCAGTCGTGGGAAAATAGCCCCCGTGCTCTCCAAAGGCGAACTTTTTGGTATTATCAAGCGCGCTTGAGATGGACCGGGCAAGCACCGCCTGATAATACTGCAGAGCTGCTAACTGCATTAGAAGCTAATATTATGCAGGAAGAACCGGAAGTTCAATGGGCTATGAATTTCACAGCAGGCTGGATAGGCATTTATGATGAAAAGAATCGTACACGCTGTATGAAGCTTGGTGAGAAAACGGGTCTTTACAAGGATGAAATGGTATCAAAAGGATGTACTCCTAATTATTTACCGGAGTTTATTACGATTGAAGCTAACAAACGGCATCATATTTAATCACCTTTAATTTACTACTTTCTCTTTACAATTCTAATCCGCCTAAAAATAGTGGACTAGAATAATAAAAGGAGTGCTTCTTTTATAAAAGAACCAGCACTCCCTTTTACTATCGATAAGCAATATTGTATCCAATATTGCTTATCGATAGTTTTGCATTTAAGAGTAAATATCATATTAATTTTAGATTAACAGCTTTTCAGAACAACTCTTCTTCATATTTTCTTTTTCTCAGTTTCTTCACAGCACTGATTCAATAAACTGCTGTGTAGTTAACACACTAGCAAATTCATCATGAATCGTCGCCAGAGACAAGTGATGGATTGTATCCGCATCGATGAACTTACCATGATGATCTTTCATTCCAAATGCAGCAGTGGCATCTGAAAGCAGATACGTTTTATACCCTAAGTTCCCGCTCATTCTTGTCGTTGTAGATACGCAATGCGGCGTGGTTAACCCAACAATTGCGATAGTATCAATATGACACGCCTGCAAGTATTCGTCTAAATCCGTTCCAATAAAAGCACTGTTCACTCTTTTTGTTATTACTTTTTCTTGTTCCAAAGGAGCGACCATTTGTTTAATAGGAAATCCCTTTCCTTTATAATAAAATACAGATTCAGGATTATCTGAAATGTGCTGAATATGAATAATCTCACATTGATGTTCCCGACATCGATCTAATACCTTCTTCATACTTTCTTCTGCATCAAGGTTATTCCGCTTTCCCCACTTTTTGTCATCAAACGCCTTTTGAACATCTATTATGATTAAAGCTTTATTTCCTTCCATAACGTCACCCCTTCATTTTTTATGCCTTTTTCCTTCTATTATCTTATTTTATATAACAATAAAAAGCTTTTACATAGCCTTAAAAAGGAAATTAGAGTGTTTAGCTTTTCATAATTAGGAATTTAAGTTATTCTGCATTATAAAAAAAGGTTGAGGTATTATATGGACCAAATCGATAGAAAAATTTTGAGGATATTACAGGAGAATGCGAAAATCTCCATGAAGGAGTTAGCAAAAGCTGTTCATTTAACTTCTCCATCCGTCATTGAAAGAGTACGACGATTGGAAGAACAGCAAATTATTGAAGGCTATCATGCGCATGTCTCATTAAAAAAGTTAGATCGCCCCATTACTGCACTTGTCATGTTTAAATCAACTGATTGTAAAGCATTATCGAACTTTTGTAATAACCATCCGGATGTACTTGAGTGTTATCGAGTTGCCGGAGAAGTGAGCTATATTGTCAAATTAGCCACACAATCTGTGGAGAGCTTAGAACAATTTATTGATGATACCATGGAATATGGAACGCCATCAACAAATATTGTACTGTCTTCTCATGAAAAGAAAGTAATTGATCCGTTTGATAGGAAAGCATAAAAAATCATATATAACCGGATAAACCAAAACCACCCGCGTTGAACGGGCGGTTTTGGTTTGAATCATCGTTTACATTTTTCCTTGTTGCACAGTCAAGAAATCTTTGTTACTCACAATTAAAAATGGCTTATCTCTTCTTCCCCGCCATATATCCAGGTGCATAGTGAACAATCGTATCAAAAACAATCGACCATTGTTCTTCTGTAAGATAACCAACTGGAAACTCATTGTTGACACCTAGCTTCCTCCTTAGGACCTTTAACTGTTTATGGGTAAAGATAGTAGAAAGAACAATACCAATGGGCATTTCCGGCTGTTTCAGCAGAGGCTTCACTACTCGCCTAAAGGCCGTGGCATGTCGATAAGAAAGTAATGGTGTCTTTTTTCGTGTAATAATAACTAATGCTGAATCTACCTTTGGCGGCGGAGAGAAGTTTGTTTTAGCAATCTGCCTTGCTATCCTGATATCAAAGTACATCCGCCACTGAAGCACATGAGCATCTTTTATACGCTTAGAAGTAAAGCCTTTGGCTGCACCATCTGCCATTACAATCAAGGCACGAGACAATTTATGCTGCGGATGGCTTAGCAGCTTCTTCATAATTGGTGTAGTAATATCATAGGGAATATTGGATACTACTACAAATTCTTTTCTTGGTAAAACAAATTTCAGGATATCCTGATGAATCGGCTTTACTTGTTTCATATCCGCAAATTTTCTTTCCAATCCAGCAATAAATCTCTTGTCTATTTCAACCGCTAATACACGTCCGCATCTATCAGCTAACACTTCTGTAATTGCACCCTTACCCGCGCCGATGTCAATCACCATTTCATCTTGTTGGATAGCAGCACGTTTCACAATATCTTTAATAATACCTTTATTGTGTAATAGGTGCTGCCCCAGAAAATTGGGGGGCTCGCCTCGACTTATATTTCCGTCTTTTCCCCCTTTGCTCATATTTCTGTTAATCCACTTTTGTTTCTTTCGATTTCTCATTTACGTCATCTCCTTTTTCTAAATCAAGACATAGCTTCAGCCCTGTATGTGACCAGAAAAAGGATCTCTTTTACGTAAATAAACCTTGTTAAAACGGCATATTAGAAAAACATGCATTCCCTTATAAGGAATTCATAATTTTTCTTGTATTTTGTGCGCTGACATTCTTTGTTGTTGTAATATATGTTTAACAATATGCACAAAAACAGAGAAAGGCAGAAAATCCACCTTTCCCTGTTTACATATACCGAAGAGAGATATTAATTAAGAATGGATAGATTTATCCCGTGAGACTCTGATCACTACAGAGCCATTGAACTATTCATTTACCAGTTCAAAGCACGGAATATATCAATCATTCAGTACAATCCCTCCTTAAGTTAATACTTGTATTATTACAAATAATTTTATATTTAACAACCTTTATTGTAATTTTTTTTAATTTTTCTAAAAGGATTAACACTTTTCACCCAAACAAAAGTGAGAATGGACTTATGCCTTTTGTAAAACGTACTGCTAGCGGGACAAGAGTGTTTAAAGAATCCGATATCCAAACTTTAAATGTCATTGAATGTCTAAAGGATACAGGGATGCCTATTAAGGAAATTAAAACATTTATTGATTGGATTTCTGAGGGAGATTCCACGTTGCAACAAAGATATGACATGTTTATCGAACGAGAAGCTGCAGTAGAAGCACAGCTGGAAAAAATGAAAAAGACGATGGAAGTCATCAAGCATAAATGTTGGTATTACAAGACAGCCCTGGAAGCAGGGACAGAAGTTATTCATAAAAAAGATGAAACTGAAATTTCTATGGACTAATGTATGTTTAATCATTTTCGGGAGTGGATGACCCAGGTGATTAGAAAATGCTGCAGAATGACACACTAAATAAATTAAATGTATAAATGAAATCTACTCCTAACACGAATAAAAGGTTAGAATTGTTTCAAAATCAATTATATTTTTTCATTTTGCTTTCTGATGCCGGTTAGGATTAATATCTTCTTCTATTTGTTTCTCATCTAAAACTGGAATTTCTGTTTCTGTAATTATATATCTTACATCATTAATTATCTTTATTCTTCTGCATATATACCGCAGGCTTCTTATTTTTTATCTCTTACTTAATAGCCTTAAGGTTTATTAAAGAGTTTTTTTTGAATAAAATCAAAATACCAGGCAAGGGCGGCCTGGTATTTTTTAAAAGGTACATTTTATTAATGAAATTCTACTTAGCGCAAACATAAGCAACACTATGGACAGAATCTGGATTTTTCAATTGATCTACTATAGACGCAGCCAAATCTGCCCGTGTTATACGCCCCTTCCCTTTCTTAACCGGTTTATCAAAGCTTATACGATAACTCCCTTTTGGAGCACCATTTGTCAGATAAGGCGGCCGGATAATGGTCCAATCCACTGTACTCTGATAAATTTCTTCTTCCATACGCTGCATATCGCTATATAAATTGTGAAATATTCTCCATAAAACTTTTACAAGGATACGCTCTGTAAACGAAGATTCTTCCTTTGATTTAAGTGTTTCAGCAGATAAGCAAATCAGCCGGTTAACTCCTGATTCCCCCATTTCTTTTATTATATTTTCCATACCTTTCGAATAAACGGTTGTCGGCTGACGATGATTTCCGCCAAGAACGGATAGAACAGCATCTTTGCCAGCCAGATTCCCTTCTATTGAAGCTGGATTTAAAACATCACCTTTTACAACCTTCAGCCGTGGTCCCGATAATTCTAACTTTTCCGGGTTTCGTACGATTGCTGTTACTTCATGACCTTGCAGAAGTAATTGCTTTACTAATGGAATTCCTGTATCACCAGTGGCTCCAAAAACTGCAACTTTCATATTACACACCTTCCAACACTATTTGTTAGTTAGTTATAACTAACATTTGTTATAAAAATTTTTTGTTGAACAATTAATGTTCCTTCCCTGCCATTATGCTCTGCGTGCTTGTTTTATGATAGCCAAAAAAGAATTAATGGAGTGACTGGATGCACTGCTCCTATTACAGGTACATGAACACTCACGTATTGGAGCGGTACAATAAGAAGGAATAAACCAGCAACCTTCCAGCGAATCTTCCTAGAAAGCTGCCCTGTAAAAGCAAGCATTAGCATAAGAATTGGGATAAATTGAAACCAGATAACAAAGGTTGTATGGTATCCCCAATACGCATAGTTATTAAAAAGCGCCATGCCGGCAAGAAGCGTTTGAGCAACAATACAAACAGCATATATCCAGGCTAAAACAAGAAACACTTGTCTGGAATAGTAAACTCTACTATTGGAGTCCGCCAATTTGAAACACCTCCTTTACGGTTGAAGTCCATAACAAAATGTTTGTACACTATTTTTTATAAACTCCTCCTTTGCTACAGTGATAAATTTTTCTTTCCATAATGCATTAGAAATAAAATAACTGAACAAGGTCGTTAAAAATATCGAGGCCTGCGTATAGGAATCTGTTTGTTTCATCTTCCCCTCCTCCTGCATGGAATTAAAATACGTTGTGATATACCTTTTTAATTGCTCTGTGTTGTCAGACACCAGATCCACTAATTCAGGCATCGATGCTCTTTCCTGAACAGCAATTAAACAAATAGATTCATAACGTTTCATAAGATCAAGGTATAAATGGGCTATCTGCAGCAAATCTTTTTCCAAATTCCAAACAATGTTATTATCAAACGTTTGCTTGAACCCGGGAACAACCGTATTTCTTTCAATTGCTGCCTCCAGGACACCTTTTTTTGTTTCAAAGTGACGAAAAACCGTCATTTCGCTTACATTCGCTGCGTCTGCAATTTCTTTAATGGTCACTAGATGAAATCCTTTTTCCTTCATTAATTGAAGTGCGGATTGTAATATCCGGTCGGATGTACTTAATTTATTCTTCGGCATAACGCTACCTCCATCTTTTTAAAAATGTGTGTTATTAGTAACTAACATTTTATTGATTATATTTTATCTTTCCCTGCAGATAAAGTCAATGTATTAATTTAAAGTTAGTTATAAACCAGTTGTTTTTCGGTAATGTTTTAATCAGCATTAGCATGAAGTATTCTTTCCCCTGCTTTTTTACAACGTTACCGTTCAACTAACTGGTTTTATTAACTAATCTTCCGCTTTAATAGAGGTGTTACATTGTTATTAGTTTTCAAAAAAAGAATGCTTTCGTTCAATCCGTATTCGAAAATGGTTCATTATTCTTATCTGGTCCTCGGTCAGCTTTTCTTTATCCCAGTACATATGCATTAAACTGTATTCAAATATTATTTTAAAAACGTACTGGGCATAACAACAAGCTCTACCTCACCGCGGGCACAGAGAACATCATCTGCAAATATTTCTGTATGTACCTTCCATCTTTTTGGATGGATTTCTTCCACCGTTCCAATTGCTTTCAGCGGAACCTCCTGTGGCGTCGGCTTGAGGAATTCCACATTAAGGGAAGCGGTAACAAACCGGGGCGGTTCAGCTCCATCACCGATTTCATGACCATTCTTGCGGTGTAAAGCAAGTGCAGCGGATCCTGAACCATGACAATCCATTAAGGAAGCTATCATTCCACCATAAATAAAACCCGGGATTCCCATATACTTTGATTCAGGTGTAAAGATCGTCACCGTTTTATCTCCCTGCCACCCGGTTCGCAGGTGATGACCGTCTTTATTCAATCTGCCGCATCCATAGCACCAGGCGAAATCATCTGGGTAGATATCCTGTATTGCTTTTTCAATTTTTTCTTCCATTATTCATCCTCCTCGCATAATCAGCTTAGATAAATCTATTGCATTATAAGTAAGCGCTTTATTCCATTGTACTATAACTATTATATAAGTTCTTCCTGATGCACAATAATTTCTTACTGACAACTCCCACAGCTAAAGCAATGGGGTTCTAAGGTACTAATACACTTCTTAACAGCGTCCTGATCTTTCTATAAAGAAAGAGTTTCCACTGAAATACTGGTATATATTCTCTTAAAACATTAACGGACGTATTGCGAGTTTGCAAGGCACTTCACCAAGCCAGCCTTAAAAGACTTCTTGTGTGCTTGTCGTTCCGCTTCTCCTGGTCGTTATCAGGACCAATCAGGTTTGTATTAAACGACAAACCAACGTATTGTTTTACTTGTTGACTGTTTTAATCGTTCGATTTCACAATGATGCCGTTCTATAAAATTGTTCCATCCATCATTGCATAAATCTATATCAACAGAATCAAGGGTTTCCTTTTTCTATAAAAAAGGGATGCATTTTATTTAAAACTTTAAAATTACCTCATCACACATCCCACCTCTAAAGAAGTGGGCTTTCTCGTTCGGAAAATCTGTAAAATGGAAATTTTATTAGGCAGAAAAAACTCTTCTCACTGAAGTCCGTTTTCCAATTAAACGATACACCGGTGTTTCATTTTATGTAATACCTCAAAAAAGAGCTGAATCAATTCCAGCTCTTTTCCTGTATAAATTCAGCATTACTTTTCGTCATATTCGTCTTCATCTACTACAATATAAGGCCGCATCATATCATAATCCTCATGCTCCAAAATATGGCAGTGCCACACAAACTCTCCGCTATATGGTGCAAATTTGGCAATTACTCTGGTAATGTTAGCTGCAGGCGCCTCGATGGTGTCTTTCCAGCCGCGGTTATTTGCTGCCGGCGGTTGAGGCGGTCCTGTAAATATAATTTTTCCATCTATATTATATTGCTCCAGATCGAATGGCTGATGCTCCAGCACCTGAAATTGAACCAGATGAATGTGAATTGGATGAGAAAAGTTTGTTGTATTTGTAAATCCCCAAATCTCTGTTGACCCAAGCTGCGGATTTTCTGTAACCGGATCATACCAATGTTTATTATTTAAAAGCAGTAATGGACGATCAAATTCATCAGAAGAACCGACTAACTTTAAATAGCGGATGGCAGAAACGTTATTTTGCTTTAATGAAGGAATAACAGATAAGGCGGAAGGCAAATGACTGCTATCCTTATTTTTTAAGGACTTCGTAACGCGAAATTGCATAATCTCCCCAGTTTCGTCATTAGGATCAGCATCTTCTCCTAAATCATTTTTTAAGGTGATGGATTGACCGGCTGCTTTCGAAAAATCAATAATGACATCAATTCGTTCTGCCGGCTGGAAACTGATTTCCTCCATTTCGACGGTACATCTAAGCAGACCGCCATCAGACCCGATTTGTTGGAATAAGGTGTTGGAATCAAGCTGTAATCGATAAGACCTTGTATTTGAAGCATTCAAAATCCGAAAGCGGTATTTTCTTGGTTCAACCTCCAAGTAAGGCCATATCTTTCCATTAACTAATATCGTATCTCCATTGAAGGCAGGCAAAATAGAGGGGTTTGGCAGATTAACGGCTGCATCATCAGGCTGTGATGGATAAAATAATGAACCATCGTCGTTAAAACTCCGGTCTGTAATCATAAGCGGAATCTCATAGTCCTCTGCTGGCAGGTTTAAAGCTTCCTCCTGTTTATCCCGCAAAATATACATCCCTGCAAGTCCTGCATATACATTCAATCGTGTAATCCCCATCGCATGATCATGATACCAAAGCAAACTTCCACGCTGATGGTTCGGATACGTGAATGTTTTTCTCGAAAAGGCAGGTCCAGTTTCCCGGAAGTTATTTGTATACCATGCTTCTGGATGCCCATCACTGTCTGATTTTGTCTCAATACCATGCAGATGTACCACGGTGCGTACAGCGGGCATTTGATCGAGTCCATGAATCGATAAATCAACCGGGAGCAGATGTTTATTTGGCAGTTGATTCAGCCATGTTACGTGAACGGGCTCATCTCGATTTGCTTCAATTATCGGTCCGGGAAATTGACCATTATATCCCCATAAGGTTGTTGCTGGTAAATCCCGATGTAATTTCTTCCTGAATTGCTTCATCGTCATTTCGTAATGCGCTCCATCCTTGTTTTTCTTATAAGGCTTCAGAAGCCGTATTTCTGGAAGCGGATCAACAAATTTTTCTAGTTTGCGACGCATTTGTATTCACCCCATTTCTTTCTTGAGAGTGTGTGTTCAAAAAGCCCGGTAAAAAAGACCAAGAAGTTCAAGGCGACTAGATTTTTACGAACGGAGCGTATGCTTTATAATACGTGAGTATCGGAAAAATCTAGTCAACGCACTTCCGCAGGAGGCGGTGGCTTCTACGTTACCCACACGACGTGGGTGTTCTTAGTAGAAGATCCTCTTATCGCCGTGTCATTTTTATTGGGCTTTTTGAACCTCCTCTATGAATAGTAAATGTAACTATATGCAAAAAAGGAAAGGCAGATGTACCTAAAAGCTAAATTAATTAGGGTGAATATAACAAAATGCTTAGCGTCTTTCGTTGCTAATATGGAACTTCGGCAATGATTCCAGGCTAAAAAATCGAGAAGTCCTTTTTATTATTTTCTTTTTTTGCACCAATCAAGTAAATTCATCATCTCCACATTCCTTATTTCCTCCAGCGTACAGCTGGTTGCCCGCCCATCTTTTAAAAATAAATAGATCCGATTCTCAACATACCCGGATATCTTACACTCTAAGTCTTTATAGTAATTTCCGTTTCTTATCACATTTGCTTGAATTAAAACCGGAGAATCGGTTACAAAAGCTTGATACAACACACTGGCTATTTCTTCTTCGTCCATCTTTTCTTTTGCTTTCACTTGTATAAGCTGATCATCCACTTCTTCTTTTTTCAGTGCTTCGGAATGGTCTGATAGCATCATCCCTAACCATTTCATAATACCTCTGTCTTTATATCCAATTTTTTCAGGTGTGAAGTGCGTTATCGATATTTGCTCCATATCATTCTTCCTTTCCAGATCGGTGACCGCCAAGCAATTTCGCACGGTATCTCGCCATTCCGCCGTCAAGTAAGCTGGAGGCATGCAGCAACGAAGTATAACCATACTTTTCTCTGACAAAATCAATCGTCCTGTCCAGCTCTTCATTTTCTATCGCTTCTTCTGGCGGTTCAAATAAATCCAGCTGCAATAATTGCTTCGGTTGAAATTTTCCAAAGGTGACGTTAACCGTCCTTACAGGTGTGTTTTCTTTATAATACTTATGAAAGATAAGCAGCATATACTCTTTCAATTTTTTTGAGGAATCGGTAGGCTCAATCTTCATCTGATGACTGAATCCACCTTGTACTACATCTCTGGAATATCCAATATACAGCTTTACGACACCGGTCATTAGATTGTATTTTCTTAATCTTGCTGCATTCTCGTCTGTCATTTCCCGAATAACCGTCTCCACATCATGTTTCACTGTATAGTCTCTGTTTAATATCTGATTTCTGCTGAATGATGTGCTTTTAGGTTTGTAACTATCCGATAACCGCGTCCGGTCGATCCCATGTGCATGACAAAAAAGCTGTTCTCCAATGACTCCGAACCTTTCCTTTAATTTATCAATACTGTATTGAGACAAATCATAAATATTTCTGATACCTAACCGATTTAAATTTGCTTCTGTTTTCTGGCCGATTCCCCAGAAATCGGCCAACGGTTCAATTTTCCATACTTTATGAGGCACATCCTCGTAACGCCATTCACCAACAAAGCCACGCTTTTCGTCGTGTTTTGCCTGATGATCAAGCGCTAATTTTGCTAAAAGAGGATTATCCCCTATCCCCACTGTCAGTACTAAGCCTAATTCTCGCCATACATCACGCTGGATTTTCTTCGCTATCTCATGCGTGCTGCCGAAAAGCTTTCTTGATTTAGTCACATCAAGAAACGACTCATCGATCGAATAAACAAGCAAATCCTCTTTCGTAACATACCGTTTAAAAATACGTAATATTTCTAGGTTCTTTTCCAAATACAACGCCATACGTGGCTCAACAATTTCTATATTTGCGTGACGCGGGATCTCGTAAATCCTTGTTCCGGTTTTAACGCCGTATTCTTTTTTTACCAGAGGAGAAGAGGCTAAAACTAAACCACCCTGATTATCCGGTTTCGATACAACCGCAATCCGCGCTTTTAAAGGATGCTGCTTGCGTGCAGCAGCTTCTGCGCTTGCAAAAAATGATTTGACATCGATGCACATAATATCCCGGCGCGGTTCATTAGAGTAATCCGCCATCATTATATTTTTCATCATACTCTCTCCTGACACGAATGTATGTTTGTACTTAAATTATACGAACTTATATTCGTGCAGTCAAGATGAAATAGGCGTGTTAATATATGGAAAGGAAAAATCGGAGGGAGAGTAAATGCTTTTAATTTTTAAAGTAAATATGCCTGTTCGACATAATTAAATGAATACATACGTATCTTTGTTCCTTGTTTCTCCCTTGTTAATATAATCCTTAAGGATGAATTACAACCCTTTTCCCTTGAAAATCGGCACGGTTCCAGACATTTTCAATATCTTGAAGCAAAACGCTTTCCATGTCCATATGAAGTTTATCTTCTTTTAGCCATTTCCATATCAGGTTTGTTCCCTCTTGTATGAATGCAGGAGTTATACCTGCAGCGCCTCCGGAAATTTCAAGACCAGAGGTCCGTAAAGCACTTGCGGGAAGCTTGAGATCTGATCCTGCCTTTTCCCCTATTTGGACAAGGTGAGTACGACGTCCATTTAAGCTTATTTCTTTTGGTACGATCGATTTTAGGAGTATCTCTGTTGGAGGCCCCCATAAAAAATCCAAAATAATATCTATTCCTTCACCTACCTCCTTTTTAAAGGATGCGGATAAATTATCTTCAGACTATTTAAGGTTCAACACTGTATCTGCGCCCAATTCCTTGACTCGCTGCAAAGATTCCTCGTTCCGGCCGGTGCCGATGACGCGCCCTGCGCCAAGGAGTTTTGCGATTTGAACAGCAAGCTTACCCGCAATCCCGGTAGCACCGTTTATAAGCACGGTCTCCCCAGGCTTCATCTTCGCTCCCCATTTAAGCGGAAAAAGTGAAGTCAATGCAGCAGGCGGAAGAGCAACTGCTTCTTCGGCGCTGACTCCATCAGGAACCAGGACTGCAGATTCTTTAGGGACAACTGCTTTTTCTGCCATGGCGCCATACGGAGACTTTGTACCTGAAAATCCAACCAATTTTCCATCAGGACGCTCGCCCACCCCTCTAAGTCCGACGATAGCTGGTAATTCGGAAAGAAATTGACGGCTTGCAAAATGCTCCCCTCTTGCTATCATCTGATCGACATTTTCAAGAGCTACAGCTTTCACATGGATTAAAACTTCATCTTTTTCTGGAGACGGATCTACGAAATCTTCATAACGGGGCATTTCCCCAAATTTGTGCAGTACGGCTGCCTTCATGATAAAACCTCCTGTATAAGTTTATTTAACACCGTTAAATTTAACGGTGTTAAGTAAACTTATACTCCTTTTATGATATACTGTCAAGAGCACATACAGTTGAAGGAAGGAGCACACCATGGCGCTAAAAAAACAACAAATTATAAAGGAAGCTTTAGAGCTGCTTAATGAAAGCGGGCTTGAAGGAGTTACGCTAAGAAAGCTGGCAAGCAGATTAAATGTCCAAGCTCCAGCATTATATTGGCATTTTAAAAATAAACATGCTTTGGTGAATGAAATGGCTGAAGCTATTCTGCAGACAGAATTTCATGATTTAAAAGAGCGGGAAAAGGAAGAATCCTGGCAAGATTGGCTGCTTAATATGTTCAATCATTTACGAAAAGCAATGCTCGCGTATACCGACGGAGGACGTGTCGTTGCAGGGGCACACCTTTCATTAACGATGGCAGATTTATCCGAGACTGCCATGAAAGCCCTGGTGAATGCAGGAGTAGACTTGCGCCAATCACGTTTGATCATTTTAACCGCAACCCGTTTTACTTTCGGCCATGTTATTGAAGAACAAACGAGGATCACTGAAAAGGAGATGCAGGAGCTTCATATGGAATCGTTTAATCGGGAGCACCCTACACTGACAGCAGGTATTGATGAATATTTTTCAGCAGGAAAGACAATTGATGACCTTTTTAATGATGGGCTGCGAATGATTATTGATTAATCGATTTGATTTAGATGATGATACTGTCTGTATTATCGGGAAAAGAAAACCTTTCTCTTCACACGTCTATCTTCTGTCTAATTACAGAAAAAAAGCTGCATTCAGTATTATACTAAACGCAGCTTTTCTATCATTTATGGGTCATTATTTAATGTTGATTTATCTTACTTAAATAGAAACATCAGATGGTAAAAATTCAGCACGTTGTCCTTCATGCTTATCGAGCATAATCTGTTCCGGCTTGATGCCCTGCTCACGCAATACTTCAATGTTCTGCGCCAGGAATTCATCACTGCCGACAACATAAAAGAGCCCATCCTTATCTTCAGCAAGATTTTTCACTTCTTCATAATAATCTTTACGATTATCTACGAACTGTGATGTAAATTTCTTGTCAGGTGCGGGTTCAAAAATATTAGTGAATAGGAAATCTCTTGATGAATCAATGTTCAGGGAATGAATTTGATTGACATTGTCCGCACGCTCGAAATAATCAAGGACAAGTGGTCTGAAGGTTGCCAGACCTACTCCTGCTGACAGCAGATACACATTTCTGTCTTCTCTTTTAAGCGGTACATTCGTATGCGTTTTAAATACAGCAACTTCCTGGCCAACTTCCATCTCTCTTAAAATCGTTTTAAATTCAGAGCACTGCTCTTTGATACGCGTTGTGATACCGATTAAATTTTCATGCGGTAAAGTGGAAATCGACATATGGCGAATCAGACTGCGATTTGGTTTCTCTCCGGCATTGAAACCCTCCAGTGCAAGATGAATGTGGGAACCCTCTTCCCATGTATAATCTTCCGGGCACTCGAGCATATATGTTTTAACCTCAGGGGTTTCATCGATAATCTCGTTTATTTTAGTCCAGTATATTTTCATTATATATTCTCCTCACTCCATATTATTTATCGTTATTATCTACTATACAATAAGTGATAATAATTCTCAATTAAATGAATTGATTATTTTAGTAAATTTATGTAATTTAAATTTACCGATGATTCAGATAGCGATTTTTGGGTTAGTCAATATCCTGGCAGTCCGGTTTTCTTGCAATAAAAAGTTCCCCTTTCCTAAACTGACAATTAAATAACCGTTGATATTTTTAAAATACTTGAAATTGTAAAAAAACAGGATTATTATCAATATATTGAAAACCCTTCCAAAATTGGTCAGTTATCCGTATGGGCACAGGAAATCTACCGAAAATCTTTTACAGCAAACTTCGCCCGCAGAGAATGATCAATTCAAAAAATAAAACTATTAAACAGTAATCTGAAAGGAGTATACTTATGCCCAATAGCCATGCAAATTATTTAACGATAGAAGAAATAATAGCTTTACCAACATTCCAGGATGTTGCCATCAGCGAGGATGGACAGCGTGTAGCTTATGTAAAAAGCACAACGGACTGGGACAACAATACATATCCTCAGCATGTCTGGATTTATGATAAACATACCGATAAAAATTATCCCTTAACAATAGGTGAAAATGAAAGTACACACCCATGCTGGTCACCGGATGGGCAAACCCTTGCTTTTCTCAGCACAGCTGGTGAAGACGGCAAAAAAACAAAGCAGATTTTTATCCAAACGGGCGAGGAAACAGCAGCAATACAGATTTCTCATGCCGAGCATACTATTGATTATTTTAAATGGGCTCCAGACGGTAAAGGCCTTTTCTTCACCGCAAAGCGTCCTGAACCGGATAAACTGAAAAGCCGCAGTGACATGTACGGAGAATTTTGTGGATCAAGATTTTCATTATAATGCATTGTACTTTCTGAATCTTGATAAAGGGAAACAGCATGCCAAAGCGCTGGACAAGCTGCCAAAAGATTTAAGGGAAGCGGCGGACGAAAACGATGAGAATAAAAAAGATAAGGCAATTACACCATTGACGGAATCGCTGGACAGATATATTTATTATTTTGATATTTCCCCAGACAGCCGGAAGATTGTCTTTAGCTCTGCCCCTACTCCCAGGTTTATTGACCTGTTAAATCAGGAAACTTATTTGTTGGACCTGGAAACCAATGAATTTGTAAAATTAGATATCAGCCCTTTACAAGCGGGACCTGTTCTATTTTCCTATGATGGGTCAAAAATTTGCTATAGCCGCCTTACACAGAAAAAAATATACGCAAACGTTATGCTGGAAATCTATGATTTAAAAACGAAACAGATCAAACAGCTCCCACTGGATATCGATGAAAATATTTCTCCTGTCCGCTGGACTAAAAACGGTATTCACATTACCTGGCTGGAAAGAACCAATTACATGACCGGACTTATTACAGAAGATGGTATATTAACGCCGCTTGTTGATTCATCTGACATAGTGGTGACTTACCCGGCTATTACGTCGGATGGCAGGCATACTGCATATGTTAAGGCAACTTCACAAGCAGCTGCTGAAGTATATCTTGATAATAAACAGCTGACCAAGCAATATAAGCTTTACGAAGGAAAAAAGAAAAGTAAAAAAGAAATTATTTCCTGGAAAACAGAAGATGGATTGGAAATTGAAGGCATATTATCAAAACCGGCGGATTACGATGAATCAAAGACCTATCCGCTTGTACTTGCCGTTCATGGCGGCCCAACCGGCATATCATTCGCAACCCCGACCACAAATAGATATCAGCCAATCGAACAATTTGTAGAGAAAGGGTTTGTTGTTCTGGAGCCTAATTACAGGGGCAGCGCCGGCTATGGAGAAGCCTTTCGCTCGGCAAATTTCCGGAAGCTGGGGCTGGGAGACTATCAAGATATTATTTCCGGAGTTGACTTTTTGGTTGACAGCAAGGTAGCAGATCCGGAAAAAGTCGGCATCCTGGGCTGGAGCCAGGGCGGCTATATATCTGCCTTTTGCGCAACCTACAGCGACCGGTTTAAAGCCATTTCGGTCGGAGCTGGTATTTCCAACTGGATGACTTATTATGTCAATACGGATATTACTCATTTTACACGCTACTATTTAGGAGATACCCCGTGGAATGATGAGGAAATCTATCGCAAGACCTCGCCCATGACTTATATTAACAATGCTTCAACGCCAACCTTGATTCAGCACGGTGAAAAGGACCCCCGTGTTCCTGTTCCGAATGCCTATGAACTCTATCGCGGCTTGAAGGATGTCGGTGTAGAAACCGAGCTGGTCATTTTCAAAGACATGCTGCATGGTTCAAACAAGCCGGGTATCCACCGCGCTATTCTCAAACAAAATCTGGATTGGTTTGCTTATCATATTTTAGATGAGGAGCGGGGTGAAGACCGGGTATATTAGGTTTTTCCTTTCCTGTAAAGCGAACGTTTCCAAATAAAGAAGCCTTTATTCCAACGAAAACCGCGGTATAAAAATCTATACCGCGGTTTTCGTTGGACAATTTCTATAAAAATGGATGGAACTAATCATCTTGATGATCCGGATTGAGTCCGTCCACAATGGTCATCAGGTTGTGTCGCAGGTAGTCAACATAGCTGTCTTCTTCGCCTAAATCTTCTGAGTAAAGTGAACCGGCAATAGGAACTCCGGTTTCATCCGATACCGTATTCATTGGTCTCTTATCACTTGTGTACTCAACAAACAAAGCTTTCGGTTCATTTTCTTCCACAAAATTGATAGCATTGATAATCTGCTCTGGAGTACCTTCACTTTCTCCATCACGCTCCCAAATAAAACCTTCCTTTAATCCGTATTGATCCGCTATATATTGAAAGGATCTTTCACTGCTCATCAGGATACGATCTTCTTCTGGAATGCCGCCGATTTTTTCCTCATATTGCTGATCAAGGTCCTTCAGTTCATTTAAAAGCTTTTCAGCATTTTCTTCATAAACCTCTTTATATTCCGGATCGATTTCTATATAAGCATCCCGGGCATTTTCCACCATCTTAATCCCGTTCTTCGGAGTATTAAAACCATGCGGATTGGGCGTTCCTGCAAATTCCTTGGTACCAAGCTCTAGCTGATCTATTCCATCGGAGAGCGCAAAGACATTTTCATCGTCTTTATCTTTATCAGCTGCATGCAACATCTTATAAACCCAGTTATTTTTGTCGCCATCCAGGCCCTCCAGATTCCATCCAAAGTAGAAAAGAACATCTGCATCTGCCGTACTTTTCGTGTCTTTAGGAGACGGATCCCACCCATGGGGCTCTTTCCCTTTTGGGATCACATTATAAACCTCCACACGGTCTCCGCCTACCTTTTCAGCAATATCAGACACAATGGTAAAGTCTCCTACCACTTGGAGTTTTTCATCATCTCCATTGCTGTCAGCTGTTTCATTATCCTTTTCTCCGTCACTGCCGCAAGCGGTTAATAGAAATGTTGCCATAACACCTGCCAATAGTAATGTTAAAAATTTTTTCATTCTCATTTTCTTATCTCCTTTTTATTTTCCCTATCATCATTTAACTCGCAGCATTCCGCTTACGTTTTGAGCGAATAGCGCGCCACAAGACTCCCTGCTTTGGCGAAAAGAAGAAAATGAAGGCAAATAAAAGAAACGATGTAAGCACGATTACAGCACCTGAGTCCAGGTCATATGCAAAGCTGAAGTACAGCCCTGCAAGCGAAGAAATGACACCAAAGGCTGCTGATAATATCAGCATAACCCACAGCCGGTTTGTTAACAGATATGCTGTCGATGCAGGTGTAATTAACAGTGCTACAACCAACACGACACCGACAGTTTGCATCGAAGCAACAGTAACCAATGTCAAAAGAATCATCAGCATATAATGGATCAGTTTTGTTGGCAAACCATATGCCGCCGCCATGGTCGGATCGAATGTAGATATAAGCAATTCTTTATAGAATAGAACCACAACCAGCAGCACGATAGCTCCAACAATCAATGTCATCCACATATCGGATGTCTGAACAGATGTTAAGCTTCCGAATAAAATACTGTCTAAATTCACGCCGCTGTGCGCGTACCTTATAAGAAGGACTCCCAGGGCCAGAAAGGCAGTGAAAACAATGCCAATGGATGAGTCACTCTTGATACGGCTGTTTTGATTGACATAGCCTATTCCAAGGGCCGTTAAAATTCCTGCTGCAACAGCTCCATAAAAGAAATTGATATCAAGCAGAAAAGAAATCGCAACACCTGGAAGTACTGCGTGCGAAATCGCATCTCCCATCAGTGCCAATCCCCGCAGAACAATAAAACAGCCGACAATGCCACAAATAATACCGACCATAACGGATGTAAATAGCGCCTTTTGCACGAAACCATAATCTATAATTTCTGAAATAAACTCCATAATACTCATGATTCATCCGCCTCCTCTGATTGCAAGAATGGAAGCTGCGATTTATACGCTTTACCGAGCGCCTCTGGTGTCAAAACAGAAGCTGCCGGTCCGGCCTCGATAAGGTCCTGGTTAATCAGGACCAAGTCATCAAAATACTCCTGCGCCTTGGATAAATCATGATGAATAACGATAACCGTTTTCCCTTCATCCCGTAACTTTTTCAAAATATGAATGATCGTTTCTTCACTGGAAGCATCGATGCCAACAAAAGGCTCATCAAAGAAAAATATTTCTGTTTGCTGGGCTAAAGCCCTCGCTAGAAAAACGCGCTGCTGCTGTCCGCCTGATAATTCGCCAATCTGGCGTTTACTGAATTTTTGCAGGCCAACTTGCGCTAAACAAGCCTGAGCCCGTTTTCTATCCGCTTTCTTCGGACGATGAAAAACACCCAGCTTCGGATACGTTCCAAGCACTACTGTGTCCAGAACATTAATGGGAAAATCCCAGTCAATATTATTACGCTGTGGAATATAAGCAATATTCTCACGCATTTGCTTGACGGGCTTACCATAGAATTCAATGGTTCCATGGTCTTTTGAAATTAAACCGAGTGATGCTTTCATCAATGTTGATTTTCCAGCGCCATTTGGTCCAATGACACCAACCAGCTTTCCTTTTTCCACTTGAAAATTAATATTTTTAAGCGCGGTTTGTTCACCGTAAGAAACCGTTAAATCCTGGACTGAAAATGCTATACTTTTATGTTCCATCCTTATCCCTTCTTCTTTTAATATTTAGCTCTGTTTTAATTATAAAATTTCATATCTTGTTTAGATGCAGTTAAATTGAATTGATTACATTGTGTAGCATAAACCCCTTTTATTTTTATGCCAACAATTTAATTGCCTTGAGGAAACTTTTTATCAAATGGAATGTGTCTTTGACGGTTATGTACTTTGAACACAAGATCTTTCTTCAGCTAACAGGCTATTTCGAGAAGGCTATCCTCTTGTCTCTATCTTAGCCGATTTACATAACCCCTATTCATTTTCCTGCGCCATTGTTGTTAGTTGATCATTTATGAATAGCACCGGTACTCTATCAGCTCAAAGAAGGACCAGATTTAGCTTTAAGTTATCCCTGATAAGACAGCCCTGAATTAGTATATACCCTCTTTTTCAAATAATTATTTACCCTTCTATGAAATATTTACAGCATATACCTTTACTAAGTTAGTCTAAAACATCTAACTTCAATAAAGTTTGACTATATCATCTAACCTTTGTTATATTCGATTATATAATCAAACTTCATTTTACATTCGATAAGGAAGGAGCTGTTTCTTCATGGCAAATGAAGCCTCCATCTTCATTATGGATATAAGTAATTCATCAAAAGAAAATATCGGAAATGACTTAAGCGAATACCTGGAGCAATTAAAAAACTACATTACTGAATGGACAGAGAATACTGTTGTCACAAAGGTCAGCCACCGCGCCGGCGATGAATTGGTAGTTGTAAGCAGCGGTTATGCTTCGGCTTATACTCTTGCTTTCTATCTAAGCCGTATTTGGCGGTACCCTGATCATAAGCCCTATTTCGGCTTAGCATTTGGGGATATTCAGGAGGATATCAGCAAAATAAATATAGAAACCTGGATTCATCCGTTAATGAAGCAGGCAAGAGAAGCCAATAACTATCTGAAAAAACAATCGAATAGATTACTATTTCACTTTAAATTACCTCATTTATCAGATAAGCAGGGCTTTACTGTTTTCAGCAAGCAGTTCGAGACTCTAATAAATACCAGTTTAACTTTAAAGCAGGAGCAAATAAATGAACAAACCGAAATACAATCTCTCGTCTGTTCTTTATATTTCATTCTCGGCCAGCAGAATAAAGTAAGTGAATACCTTGGAAGAACAACAGCTACGATATCCCATCATATGAAACAAGGAAAAACGCATCTTATTTTGAATGCTTTTTATAACATTGTAAAGGTGCTGGATTCATTAGGTGTACAAGATTGGCAGGTTCAGACGGATAAACTGCAGGAAAATATCAGACAAAATATAAGGACGCATCTAAATGATTATTTTCCTGAAGAAAGGAGTTTGTCATGACTATATTATTGCTGTTACTTGCGCATCTGATTGCTGATTTTTGGCTGCAAACAGATCAGATGGTGCAAAATAAAATAAAACATTTGAAAAAACACTTACTTCATCATCTGGTGACAACAGGCATTGCGCTGGTGATAATATGGGGATACCAATATGAATTTCAACATATAATCTACTATTTTATCCTGCCCTTTGCCTTTATTATCCTCACGCATCTTGTGATTGATTTGTTAAAAATAAAATTAGTAGATTCCATTCCCAAAAGCCCAACGGATAATATAAAAAGACTTGGATACTTTCTATCAGATCAAGTCTTGCATATCATCATGATACTCATAGCTTGTATCCTTTTCTTTCATATGACAGCTGTAGAAATGACAGCGGAGCTCTTTGATTTGTTGCATGGAACAAGCAGTTTAAATCCATTCCATACCGTATTATTTATGATTATCATTTATATTTTAGCCACAAGCGTCAGCGGGCATATCGTAAAATTTATCATCGGCTCCCTGCCTTCTGAATTTGCTAATTTTGAAGGCGAGCTGACATTAAAAAATCAAATCGCTGCCGGAAAGGAAAAAATTCACGCGGGAGCAGATAATCGTTTTACAGAGGAATATCATTATTTTACCTACTCTACCCCGCTTCGTTCGCACGGAAAACTTATCGGCTATCTGGAAAGATTACTAGTGATTATATTAACAGCGGTTGGTGCGTATCCGTCAATTGCTTTTATTATTGCAGCCAAATCCATTGCGCGGTTCAAACAGTTAGATGATCGAAACTGGGCGGAGTACTTCCTGCTAGGTACGTTGTCTTCTATTTTCTTAGGGCTGGTACTTGGGCTTGTTGTGCAGAGGGTTCTTATGTAAGGACCAATAGGCGTGTCATTATTTCTAGCCACGCCTCCCTTACAAGGCTCATACGTTAATACTTTCTCATGCGTTTCTTTCTATATGCATCTTAGACAAATACAAGGTAACTGGACTAGTTCTGATAAAATGGAGTATCTACTGTTTAAAAAGGACCATAGAGTTCACTCTGCAAATATTCAAACTCTAGTCAGATTTTCCTGTCCCTTACATTCTCAAAAGCTCATGAAATTCTGCGCTTTTTCCCAGTTCCTTAGCTAAACTCTTCGCAACTTTCTTATCTACTATGAATTTGACTTTCACATTTTTTATCAAAGACAAAAAAATAGACATCTCATTTTAAAGTGTCTATATGTATAACTATTCGGTTTTTATAGTATAAGTCTATTCATTTAAATTAGGAGACTGATTTTGATAATCAAACTCTGTTTGAAGTTGTTCGCCTAAATCAACGAGTGACTGCTCACAATCATAATTTGCGATAATTTGAATACCTATTGGTAAATCTGTTTCATCAGAAAATCCAATCGGTAAAGTTAATACTGGAAGTCCAGCGTTAGAGAAAGGCTTATTGAATTTAGGAGAGCCCGTTTTCTCTAGACCCTTTGGAGCAGTTTCCGTTGTAGCTGGTGTAATAAGCAAATCAACCTTATCAAAGACTTTTTTGAACGCACACTTATATTTCCATCTTGTTTCTTGTGCTTGTAGATAATCAACAGCAGAATATGAAAGACCCTGTTCAATATCAAATCTTAACTCTGAACTAAATAAGTCTTTTTTCTCGTCGAAGTATGAAGCGTGATAAGAAGCTGTTTCAGAATCTACAACAATCCCATGAGCTATATTTGCTTGTTCAAATGAAGCAGGCATAGAAGTTGCAGTAATTGAATGTCCTTGACTTTCTAACAAATGTACTGCTTCAGTAAAGGCTGTCATCACTTCATCAGTCGCTATAAAATAGTCATCACTTATAATTCCAATCTTAAATCGTTTTGATAAATCACCATCAGTTAAATATAGTATTTTATCTTTATAGGAGTAAGTACAGTGGTCTTTAATATCAAAGCCTGCAATTTCGTTATAGACATATTTAAGGTCTTTAACATTCTTTGTAAAGATACCAACACCATCTACACTCCAGCTCGCTGGTATAATTCCTGCTTTACTTATTTGTCCAAATGTAGGTTTAAGAGCTGTTAGTCCATTATACGAAGCAGGTCTTATAACTGATCCAGATGTCTGAGTTCCGATTGAGAACATCAACATATCAGAAGACAAGGCAGAAGCTGACCCCATACTAGACCCACCGGGAGTATGAGCAAAATTCCACGGATTTTTCGTCTTTGGTGCGCCGCCACCACTGGCAAATTCTGCCATCGCCGCTTTCCCAATCATAATCGCTCCAGCTTTATTCAATCTTTCAATAATAGTAGCGTTCTTATCTGAAATATATCCTTTCAAAATTTTAGAACCAGCTTCGAGCGGAAGACTATCAACATGAACATTATCTTTCACTGCATAAGATATACCAAGTAAAGGTTGAGAACTGTTATCTTTATTCATTTTAGAGATTACCTCTTGGATAACATCATCTTTACTTCTTAAATGCGCAAAGGCTTTAATAGTGGGCTCTAATTTTAAAATGCGAGCATAGAATTCCTCAATCACTTCAATAGGAGTAATCTCATTAGATTCCATTAGATTTTCAACTGTTTCAATTGAATTAGCAAATTTCTTAACCATGAATGCAGCTCCTTCACGTTTTTCCATCTACAAATGGCTTTCTTAAATAAGTGAAATCTTCTTTATATTTTATCATTTCTACCTATAAACTTCACTTAATTAAATAATAATTACTTCTGCTCTACTTATTTCGGATCTTTTATATTCTACAGATATATTTTGAAATAAATAACTGGAAGCATCTTCTCCATAAATAATTAGCACGTACTCGGTTTATTTAGAGTACGTGCTACATTAATTGATTCATTAAATTTATTTAATGTCCGGCATTACGCTTCAGTTCTATGAACTGCTCTTCCGTTAAGCCATTATTGCCAAACTGAAGCAATTCCGGATCGTGAAAATCACTTCCGCCGCTTCGATACAAATTAAATTTAGAAGCAAATTCTTCTGTCAATTTATAATCAATTGCTTTCATTTTTGAATGATTAATTTCTATTCCCTGCAACCCAAAATTCACATATTTTTCAATTTCATCATAATTATCGTATACACAAGGATGAGCCAGCACTGCAATACCACCATCTTTTTGAATGGCTTCAATGCCTTCTTTAACATCTATATATTCCATTTTCATATCTGTTTCAATAGAGGTTTTGGAAGCAAATAACTGTTTATATTTTTCAGGGTTCATATCATCCGGATATTTTTCCTTTAAAGCCTGGTAAAGATGCATTTTAAAAACAATATTATATTTAGAATATTTTTTGGCATCTGCATAGGTAATATAGTAATTTTTCTGTTTCAGCTCTTCGATGAGTTCTTTATGATAATTATCGCGTGCCTGTAAGGTTTTTGTACACAGTTTTTCGATATGATTCGTTTTTTCAATCCATAGGCCAAGCACATGCACCTTTTTATAAACATCGAAATCATAGCAGCTCATTTCCACCCCGCGAATCGGCTCTATGCCCAATTCCTCAGAATATTGCTTAACCTCCGCCCAATGATCGACAGTATCGTGGTCAGTGATAGCAAGCGCTTTTATATTTTTTTCCTTTGCTCTATCTAAAACGTCCTTTATTTCACATACACCATCACTATGGTTGGTATGAACGTGTAAATCTGCATAAATCATTTAACTCTTCCCCTTTCAAATAATCGCTAATAAATCATCTGCTGCTTTGACATGCTTTTTATTTACAGGAACAACATCTAAATAATCATCGCTATTTGTAATAATGACAATCGTTGTTGTTTCATATCCAGCCTTCTCTATTTGGTCTATATCGAATTCTACAAGTAAGTCTCCTTCTTTTACAGCCTGTCCTTTTTCAACAGATGAATGGAAATACTTCCCTTCCAACGAAACGGTGTCTATTCCTATATGAACCAGTATCTCTATGCCATCATCCGTAGTTAAACCAACGGCATGGCCGCTGCTGAATGCTGCACTTACTACACCATCACAAGGGGCATATAATTTCCCGTTTTCCGGTTTAATTCCAATGCCTTTTCCCATAATACCGCTGGAAAAAGTCTCATCATTAACATTTTCCAATGGAATCAATTCACCATTTAAAGGACTTTTTAATTTGGTATGTTTTTTAGAAGTTTCTTCATTTTTAACTGTATTTGTTTCTTGGGATTTTTCTTCTTCCGGATCGTCAAACCCAATAATGAAAGTTGCTATGAATGTTACAACTGCTGATATAATCAGTGTGAAAATAGCCAGCAGAATATTGTTTTCCTCTTCTGAAATCCACATAGGTAAACTTAAAAGACCCGGGGTAACATAAATAAAAGCTTTCAGTTTCATTATACCTGCAAACAACCCTGCCACTGCGCCGCCGATCATACATGCATACATAGGCTTTTTCAATTTTAGGTTAACCCCATATAAAGCAGGCTCTGTAATTCCGCCTAAGAAAGCCGCCATACTTGAAGAAAACGCCAAAGATTTCAATTGAGTATTTTTACTTTTAATGGATACGGCAAGGGAAGCAGAAGCCTGGGCCATATTGGAACAAAGGGCAACAACACGAATAATCGGGTCGAATCCTCTGGTCGCTACAAGATCAATACTAATTGGACTTAATGCCTTATGAATACCGATAGACACTAACCAGGGATATACCATTGCCAATAATGGAATGGCAATAAAGCCGCCATGATTATAAACAAACATGCTTCCTTGGGCAATTAAAGAAGAAATGAAATCGCCGATTGGACCGACAATAATTAGCGCTAAAGGTACGCTGATTAAAGCTACCAGCAACGGTTCTGCGAATACTTTAATCATCTCAGGCACTATTTTTTTAACAAATCGTTCTACATAAGACATAATCCATACAGCAAGCAGGGCCGGAACCAATGTTGCTGAATATTTAACTAAGGAAACACCAATACCTAAAAATGTAACAGGATCTCCTTCTGACACTAAAGCCATCCAATCAGGATGCACCATCACCAGACCAAGAAACGCACCTAAGTACTGGTTGGCTCCAAAAATTTTAGCCGCAGAAAAGCCGATAAATGCGGGCATGAAGTAGAACCCTGTATCAAACATTAAGTTTAAGACAATATACGTATCCGATTCTGTTGTTAACCAGCCAAGCATCGTTAGTACAAGCAATAATACTTTTCCCATACCACAGCCGGCAAGTAACGGAATTATTGGCGCTATCGATCCAGTAATCGTGCCGATAACTTTATCAAAGACGGACCTGTCATCATTTTTCTTGCCATTGTCACCCGAACCGATACCAATTACTTTTGCTAAATCATTATAGACACGATCCACATTATTCCCAATAACTAATTGGTATTGCCCTCCTTTTTTCACAAGGGACAATACTTCTTTTATGGATTTGATTTCTTCATCATCCGCTTTGGAATCGTCCTTCAAAGTAAACCGTAAACGGGTAGCACAATGAACGACATTATTTATATTGTTCTTTCCCCCTACTGCCTTTATAATTTGATTTACTAATTTTTCATTTTTCATGTTTTCTCCTCCATTTTTAAATGTATTAATGAAGGTTTAGCCAACTTAATGTCACCATCCTCTGTCAGAGCTATCGTTCATCAATCACCGCCTTAAAGGTTATTATAGAAGCTATTGCTTTATTATTTTTGCTATATGAATGGTTAGATACAATAGTTCGTCATTATCCAGAATATAATCATATTTTTGTTCCACATATTCTTTTATCTTCAAGGAACATAGATAAGGCTGCACATATTTTTCTTTAATAATTTCTAATAAATCATTATCAAGCGGATTTTCTTTTTTATTATTTTGTAAAAAAATACGATGACCAAAAAACTTTAAATGTGTAACAAAACGATGATATGCGAGCGATTCCACATCAAATTCGATGGAAAAATAATATTTAACGATGTGGGTAATCTGTTGAATAAAATTTGTTATTTGATAGGAATTATGCACCTCTCCATCTAATTCAGCACTGACAATATGGACAGCAATAAAACCCGCTTCATCCTCCAGCATCGAAATGCCCGTTTCGTTTTTTATCAGCATCACAGCCTCTTGTCCAATTTCAAACTCCTTTTGATAAAAATGTTTGATCTCCCATTGTAATTTATTTTTCAAGGGGATCCCTTCATGATATCTTTGAATACTCGTATAAATATGATCCGTTAAAGATATATAAATACTGTCATTTAAAGGAGTTTCAAGTTTTTCCTTCGCGATATTAATAATCTGTTCGGATAAATCAATGTATTTTACCGGAATCTCATCTATCATCTCAATTATCCGGCTGTGAATTGTCTGAGAGTCAGCGGAAAACGTTTTATAAACTTTATCCTGATCGATGGAATCACCATTCTTTTTGTTATAAGCAATCCCTTTTCCCATTACAATAATCTCTTTATTATTACTATCTCTTGTAATAACAGCACTATTGTTAAGGATTTTTCTTATTTTCATTTCATTGGCCTCCTTACCTGCACTATATTGTATTAATTTACATATTTGTATCTTTATTGATATCAGAATATAAAAAAACCTATTTACAAATAAAGATATTTGTAAATAGGTTTTGTGTAGCTCAGAAGCATGCTATAACAATCCTAATCGTTACTATCATATAGAAATTATATTTAAATTATTTCGTTTTTATATAAAGATTTGATTTATAAAATATTTGATTATAAAAAGCGCTCTCTATGTCACCTAGTATACCATGGGCAGCTTTGATGTCAAGCGCTTACGAAAATCAACTGGAACCTTTTGAAAACGAATCGCCGGTTACTTGGCAGAGTAAATAAAAAAGAAGGCCCTAAACAAGTAAACTTCACTTTGATTAGCAGGCCCCCTTATTCAGACAGGAGATACTGATTTTTTTATCTCATCTTCAACATTTATAAAATAGAAACGAAAGATGTACTTATTTCTCATTAATCCCCTTCACATTATAAAGAAAACTTGGGCGCTCCCAAAAGCGCTGCTTTGCCATAGCATCAATAAATTTCTGGCCAAACTGAGAATCTGTATCCATCACAACGCCCGGCATCCCTTCTATACCCATTTCCTTGATTAAGTGAGCACTCTCTTCCCTCGCACCTATCGGCTTGAAGTGATTGTACATATTCATAATAAAGGTACGGGCCTGATGATGGAAATAATTATCCACTCCGGTTCCGCCGACCAGGTAGGCACCCTCATAGCTTAGAGGAGATCCTGTCAGGAAGTTTTGATCGACATCATACGTCATTCCTTCATTGCTCTTTACTTCACCCAGGTTGTTGCTTACAATCACTACATGCAGCCCTTCTTTTCTCCACTGTTTCAGCAGGGCATCCACTTCCTTCCCAGGAAAGCCCTCTGCCAGAAATACAGCTACTTTTAGCGTTTTCGCCACGAATTTCGTATTCATCAAGCTTACAGCTGGTGATGATTTCGTAACCTTGGATTCTTCTACATCCGGTACCGTAACCCCGACTTTTACCGCAACTTTTTCAGCGAGTTCTTTACTGACTCTCGCCAAGCGGTCAACCATCTGCTGACGTACAGGTACATGAAGACATCTTCCAAGTTCAAAGCTGTAAGCACCGATAATATGCTCCCGTTCCACCGGTGTCATACTGTTCCAGAAAAGCCTCGCCTGTGAGTAGTGATCCTTGAAGGAGCCTGCTGTTNAAGCGTTTGGCATGTGCTTCAATTTGCTCTTTCATCAAGATACACCTCCGCTTTGAAGTAAAGAATCATAATGAGAAAGCCCTCTGGTTGCCGCAGGCATAGTTGGTAGATTAATAGCTGGACTTATCTCCTTATATGTATTGCTTTGATTTATTACAGTGTAAAAACAATGCTTGATTTGATCCGTACTTGGATGGCCATGAGATGAAGCCATCGTAAGAGCTTCATTGAGTAATGAAAAATCATCATTCTTTAAAAGTTCTCCTAATAGGCGTAAAGCATTTTTTTGTTCTTCTTCTGTACAGTTCTTTAAATAGTCCGTCCAAATAGATGGAAACTGGTTGTAAATACTTGAATATTTTATAGCTCTTGGTCGTTTGGACAATAAATCTAGATAAGGCTGCCAAATCATAGATTTCCGCCTTACACCATAGAGTCTGGTGTGTTTGGCAATCACTTCGTTATCTTCGTTCAAAATGGCAATTTCGTTATAAGTAATACGGACTCTAATTTTTTGTTGCGCAAACCTTGGAGATGTCGAATATTGTTTTGTATCTACATTGACGATTCCATATTTGTCTGATTTCAATTCCTCATATCGAGCACATTCAAATCCCTTTTCAGGCAACATAAGAAAGCTATTTAAATCCTCTTCAAACAATTTTGACTGAAGGATCTTTTTATCGTAATGTAGTCGATCACGATCTTTTTCTGCCATTTCCCATAATGTTTCATTGAAATGATCAACGTTTATAATCCTATTTTCCGGTAATAAAAAGTTGTTTCTTACATATTTCACCATGGCTTCTACATGGCCTTTTTCATTGCCTTTACCTGGATTACAAAACTCATACTGAAAACCAAAGTGTAATACAAAGCGTTCAAATGTATCTGTTAATTCACGTTCCCCTTTAGAAAATATTTTGTTCACTGCAGGGGATAAATTATCAAATCGTATCGTCTTCGGAACCCCGCCCATATGTTGAAACATCCGTTGTAAACCTTCCAATAAGCATTCTGTATTTTCCGAAGGAAAAACTTGAAAATAAAAGCTATTACTATACGGAAACGACATCACTAAGTACGGTAAATCGATCGTTTCTGAATCATAGTTAAATGGCCCAGTTCCAAAGTCAACTTGAGCTGTACCTGGTATAGATTCAAGAGGTAAGGCTGCTTCTGTCATCGATTCCTTTAATTCCTTTTTTCTTTTGGATACATAATCGCGTACAGTGCGGTCTGACCCTGTAAAGCTATGAAAATCTCTTAATTGCTCATACATTTTTTTAGCTGTTCTCTGATACTTCTTTTTCTTCTTTAAATCTTCTTTAATCCACTTATCTATAATGGGCTTAACTGGCTCCATTACCCGTGCTTTTCGTTTTTGCTTTTTCTTTCTTTTGAACTCTTCCTGATTTGCATACTTACTAACTGTACGTGGGTCAACTTCCATTCTCCTTGCCACATCGGCATAGGATTCACCTTTTTGATTTACCTCATGTCTGATATAATCAATTTGTGCCACTGCTAACATCTCCTAATAACCTCCTGTCGAACGTTGTTGGTCCAACGAGGAGTTTAAAGTTATTTGGAGGAGTTGGCAAGTGGCGTATTTAATTTATGTATGCCCTACGGGCCATACATAAATTAAATGCCAATCCCTACATTATTAGTTTGCCATAAACAACCAAATTACCTGCTTCATACTTTTCAATCCATACAGCTACTTCTTTATATTCATCATCTATGTTGAAATCAAAAACAAAGGATTGCTCTGAAGTAACTGAAAGTATGACGTCTTCTCTCTCTGTTAATTCACTGATAGAAATAGTGTTTGCATCGGACTCATTTTGACCGCAGGCAGCTAATGTTAGTGCCGTTAATCCTGTTATTAATATCATCCAAACGCTTTTCATTTTTTCTCCCCTTCCCTGGCTAATCTAGCCTAAATCTATACATAAACTTTCTAACTGGTTTAAACATAATTCCAGCCTATTTTTTATCATTTCTTTATTCCCCATTATATTTTCTGGTGTTATATCCTGATTTACCAATGCTATTTTTTGCGGATTGTTACGTCGTTTTTCAATGATACTGTCAATCTTCGCTGCAATCCGTTCCATATCAAATGTTACATGCGTTGAAATCAATTTATGTAATATATTTATGTAAAAGTCATTGTCATCTTGCCAAATTCGTTCAGTTTCTTCCTGTATGCTTCCTTCAAGATTTTTCCCATTGCATTTCAACTTACCAAATCCCTTTATATCAGGCGGCTGGTTATGCATTTCCTGAAAGAAAATTCCTGCCTTTTCTCCTATAGAAAATGCTTCTGTTTGATTTATTCAAATATTCAAAATTAAAATTGAATGCTAAATCCATTAAAATAATGAATTCCCGTCCCAAATCGCATTAAATCATGCTTTCGTAAATATTCCACCGCATTTTTAACCTCATTTAAAATTTCAGGAGTAAGTCCAAGTGTATTATGAGCTCCATAAATCATGGAGATACTATTTATTTTGGTTAGCTTCTCTAACGATTTTACTAATTCTACAGGATTAGTTGTTGGATAAAAAGCATAGATGGGTGTTTCATCATATAATAAATCGCCAGTGAATAAATAGCCGGTATCTTTATCAAATATTGCAATATGTCCCGGGGAGTGGCCGGGAGTATGATAGATAATTAACATTCTATTTCCCAAGTCCACAATATCTCCATCTTTTAATACTCCTGTCGGCTCACCTTGAAAGGGTTTATATGTATTTGGATCAAAACTTTCCGGTACTGGAACGCTAATATCTCTCGCGGTATTTTGTCTAATTTGCTCTAATGACAACCCGACAATTCCATGAATGAGCCAATCTCTTTCAGCCTCATGAACAAACAACCTGTTATACTCCCCATGACTTCCAATATGATCGGAATGAACATGTGTAGTAATAACATCAATCGGCAGGCTGGTGAGCTGGTCTGTAATCCGCTTCATATTATCAATACCTAAGCCCGTATCGATTAATGCTGCTTTTGTATCTCCTATCAACAAAAAAGAATGTACTTTCTCCCAATGTCCAAGCTCGCTAATAGCATATGTTTTTTCATCAATTTTCCGAACCGTAAACCATGGATCGTTTAACATAAATATACCCCCATTTTTATTAGCGTTTAATCCTTCCTCTTGTTAAAAATATCTTTAACAAACGCTTCCTTGAAATCAGTATAATCATTGACTCCAGTGGAAGACTTCCTCAAATATTCCAATTTTATTTCTAAATACTGTTTTCTTGCAGCCTCGTTTGCATTTAAATAATCCCTAAAGAAAATTAGATTATTCCATAGCTCCTTTTGATATTCAACTAAGTGAATAAAATGCGTTTTTACTTCATAGGTGTCATCCGTAAACTTTGCTAATACAATTTCTCCCGGTCTCTCCACTTTCAGTCTTAAGAAGCCCGCTCTACTAAAACCTTTAAATAAGGATTTATCTACCTTAGTCAGATCGTCAACACCCACCAATATATCAATGATTGGTTTTGCGGACATCCCCTTAATTGCTGTACTGCCAATATGCTGGATCCGATTTTCTTCAAGGGCTGTTTTTTCTGCCAGTTCTTCTTTCACTCTCATAAATTCTTCGTTCCATGCAGGTGTATAGTCCATTAATCTCACTTCATCACTGTTCAGACCTAATTTCACGGCTTTCACCTCTCGTATTTTGTTATGAATATCTTTCTTAGCCCTTTATTATTTAAAACGGTAAATCATTAAGTTTTATCGGTGTTATTTCTTTATTCTCCCAATCACTTCTAATAAATGCATAGCAAATGGAGTCTGAAACAGTACCATCCTTATTTTCCCAGGCGTTTCGCAGGTATCCTTCCTTAACATATCCGCATTTACTAAACGTTTTTCTCATAGCTATGTTGTCACTTCGAGTATATGCTTCTATCCTAATCTTCTTATCAGGTAACTTAAAAATGTAATCCGTAATCCAATTAACTGCTTTTTCCCCAATACCTTTCCCTCTGGCGATTCTGTCTAAGCGAATGTCAAAAGAAGGAATAGTATCCGTAATATCATGGATAATAATTAACCCAACTTTTATATTATTTTTTTCAATCCAAAAAGTTTCTCTATCCTTCTGATACCAACCTTCCTGATATGCTTTTATAATCTGCTCGTTTGAAGGTTTTTGATCCGGATGAAAATCCCAATTGTTATTTGTCATTAATGCAACTAATTCATTTAATTCCTTTTCCAATTTTACTATATTCATTTCGCTCAACTATCTCCCCCCAATACACTCGCTGCTTCGCTTCAGTATATTGTATAAACATATTTTGAATATTTTTCGCGTTTTATGTAGGAAACGAATCATTTAATAATTATTACCTTTAATTATTGCACTCATTAGCTAAAACCCTGCCAGGCAAGATAAAATCGTCAAAATGATCTTATCTTCTTATTTTGGTGTTAGATCTTATCGTTGTCTGTAGTTCTCAAAGGGAACCCAAATTCCATTCCCTTCTATTTCACAATCCTTCCCGGCAACTGAACAAACTTAAGATAATTTTCTTAATCTTCTTTTTTATCTTGAAACAATAATTCAGCGAAGGTTAATATAAGTGAAAGGATTAACTTTGTTTCCAAAGAAAGAATAATACTGTTCATGAACGCATCTACGGTCATAATAACAATCCAGTTTGTTGCAAATCCAAAAAGAAATTCGATGACAAGTGATATTGGACACCGAGTATTACAAAAATTCCAGTTATTCCAAAGAAGTAAATTGCCACTATAATTCCCACAATAAATAAAACTAAAAGTGTCATTCCAATTATATTTTTTGTCTTTTCTTTCATAAATAGGTGTATCTCTCCTCCTCTACTAACTGTCTCAAATATTGTAAATTATTCCTTGTAAATTTACTTTAACATACATTTATTGCAAAATTCTATATACTAATCCCAATAGTGAAGAAATTAGAAATCTAATAATTGATCAACAAAGAGCCCTCCTAAGCATAATAAGGTGTCATTGTAATGACGCCGAAATGAATAAAAATACCAAGGAGGACTCCTTTAATCTTTTTATGGTTCAATACCCATTATACGAGACTTAGGGAGTGCTTCTTTTTTATATTTCAAAATGCTTGAGATACAAGTGCTTAGAATTATGAAATTCATTCAACTTGTAAAGATATTAAAAGCTCTTTTTATTTTTCTCAAGGTATTGTAAAAGCCTATAGCCTATATTTTGTATATCTGGATTAGTAAAAGGCAGGTCAAACCCGCTTGAGCCATCAAAATCCTTGTAAACTTCAAAATATATTGCCTTTCTGGATTCTTTGGGGAAGTTTATTTGCAATTGGTATAGTTCCATTGCCCATTTATCATAAGTAACATCATCTATAATAGCTTGATTCAACTGGTAGTAAAGAAAAGAATGCACTAAAATCTGTCTTCTTCTTCTACTTATTAACTCTATCATTGACTGATTGATTTATAATCCTCCTTAATAAAAATATTTTCATATCCTTAAATTGTATAATGAATTCATTAAGCAATATAATTTTAACTTTACGATCTAAATTTAAAATTATAAGACATACCTTCTATATTTAATAATTCGGAAAATCCAGAATAAGAATAGCATTCGGTTATTAGAAATATTATTTAACAAATTTCCAAAAGCTTGGCCCATAGTTATTTTTCTTAATAAAAACTTCTATTTCATTAAAAGGCAAATTTTCTCCTACTTTAAGTTTATAGATTTCATTATTGATAGGGGAACCAAAAGAAATCTCTAATTGTTTGTCACTAAGGTTAAATAGTATAGAATGAACAGTTCCGAAATTTTCTTCAAAATTGTGTACTGTTACGCCATTAGGGAATTCCGTTAACATTAATTGTTGTAATTCATTCTTTGTAATCAAATTATTATTTTCTAATCTATTTTCCAAGATATGATAACGTATTTCAGATTGTTCTAATTTCCCGTGTTCTAACTTAATTATTTCTGGCATTACAGCATGATTGGTTGCAATAAAAAATCCTAATTTTTCATTTTCTCTTTCTACTACTTTTTTCCACCATAAGTTTCTATTAAAGCCGCATTACCATTAACATCTGCCAAAAGCAGATTCATATTAGTTCCAATAGGCATATCCTTTAAATAGGAAATGCCTTCCTCAACATCTTTGCAATTTTCGAGTAAAGCTCTCACTATTACCATAAACTGCAGTCCTTTTACACCAGGCTTTTTCATCCCCGGATGTTTTCCAACTGGAATACCACATGAGGCAAATGCTACACAGAGCCCCTTTTCATTTAAGCCTTCACTTCGACCAAAGTAAGAAACGGAGAATCCGGTATGACCGTATTTCCCTTCGACTTTCAATAAAACATTCGGATAAAAGTGGCCCTGGAATTATGGAAACGTCTTTTTCAATTTGTTCTTTCAATCGGTGCATTTCTTCTATTTGTCTAGAAATTTGTTCTCTTTGATCCTCAAGTTCATCCATTTTATGTTCTAATATGTTTTTCCATTGTATCTGATCAGAACTCTCAATAAATTCCTTAATTGCAGCTAAGGAGAATTGACAGCTTTTTAAAAGCTTAATTTTATTGAGACTTTGAATTTTGTCATAGTCATAATAGCGATAGTTTGTTACCGGATCTATGTAGGAAGGTTTTAATAATCCAATGTCGCTATAATAGCGTAGTGTTTTAACGGGAATATGACATATTTCGGAAAATTTGCCTATAGAGTACATGTTATTCTCCTTTCCACCTTAAAATACGTTTTTTATTTTTAAATAAAGATAAGTTTAATCTAGCAGCCTGTTTTAATATAACAACTTCTAAATTACTGAAACCAAAAAATGGAATGGCAATATTTTATGATTTTTAATCATTGTTAAAACAATCATCAATTAGCACAAAAAATATAGTCAATCACTCGATGTTATTCTTAAATAATACCCATCTGGATCCATTATTCTAAAATCAGCCATTCCCCAATGCCTTTGGGTTAACTCTGTCTGAATAGGGTAACCTTTTGCAACTACTTTGTTATAAATATTCTCTATATCTTCAACTTCTAAAACTATTTCTACCCCTAAACCCATTTGTTGATCAAAACCAGTATTTTTAATGGGATGATGGTCAGGCAATTTTTTCATTTCTCCTAAACCTAAAACTACTTCACCATTACTTACAGGTATGTAACCTTTATTGATTTCCTTCGGGATGTTAAATTCCAAAATATCACTATAAAATTCCACTGATTTTTCTATATTGTCCACAAACAATTCGAGTCTTAATTTCATTATACATTCATCCTTATTCAAATTAATTAGATTAATATAGAAATAATTTTTGGTTTTTATTAAAGGTCATAACTAAAATTCTTTCTATATTGTTGAGGTGAATATTTTAACTGTTTTTGAAAAGCATGATAAAAACTGGAATAACTTTGAAACCCTACTTCATAACAAATGTCCATAGTGGATAGATCCGAGTGTTTTAAAAGATGAACTGCTTTACTCACACGGATATTCTCTAAATAGGAACGCGGCGTTCGAGATGTATGCCTTTTAAAAATCCGTCCCAAGTAATATGGGCTTATACCGATATTTTGCGCTATTTGCTTCATGGTAAGGTTTTCTGTGTAATGTCTCTGAATATATAATTTTGTGTCATTAATGATATCCATTAGCGGATCAAAATTGATCATTTCAGGCTGACATCTTTTACAAGGACGAAAACCAGCACTTTTTGCCTCTTCAGCTGTTTGAAAAAAGGTGATATTTTCTTTATTAGGGTTTCTTGATTTACAAGACGGACGGCAAAAGACCCCTGTTGTTTTTACCGCATAGAAAAATAGACCATCATAGGAATCGTCACAGTTATTAGCGATTTTGACCATTTCGTTGAAAGAAAAGTTTGTATAAACCATTCCGTTCACCTCCTGTCTGTTCTGTTGTACCAGTTTTCCTTACAAAACATATATGCTATATAGATAGAAACCACGATTAACGGCACCATGATATATGAGCGAAAAAATGGAAGAACAAGCGCACATAAAACGAAGGCAGCTAATGAGCACCACCAAGGTAATGTTCCTTTTTTAAACAGTTTAACACCAGCCGCCATCGAAAGAATATAAACGATTATCCCTAAGGATGTTGGAATAAATAAAATATCGTTAAATGTAAGAGAAAATGCACTTGTAATGAAAATCCCCGCCCCAGCAAATATAACGACAAACAAAACCATGCGTCTGGAGATTGGGATTTTTGGGTGTAACTTAGAAAAATATGCAGGAAATGCTCCATCTCTGCTTAGTGAATATCCAAGCTGTGTAAGACTTGCAACAAATGCGTTTGCTGTTCCTGTGCAAATAATAAAAGCAAGAATACCAGTAAGCAATTGAGCATTCACCCCCAGTGTATCATTCATAATAATCGCAATTGGAGATAAATCACTCTCCTCATTACCATACGTCCCCGTCCCTATCGTTATAAAGCTAAGCGTAAGAAAAAGCACACCTATAATGATGACACTAATAATGGTACTTCTTACGATATGTTGTTTAGGCTGTTTAAAATTATTTGCCAGGTTGCAAATTGCTTCCCAACCAAAAAACGCCCAAAAGATAACGGTTACAGCAGATCCAATGGAACCACTTCCGCTTGGGAGGAACGGAACGAATTGACTCCAGCTTATACTAGGGATGGACAATACAATCGCCGTTACTAACAATAGAAATAAACATCCACTTAACAATAATGCAATTTTACCACTTACTTGAATACCGAAATAATTAGTGATTCCCGCAATAGCCAATATCAATAAGGCACAAAATGATATTTGAATCTGAGAAAAATCAAGAGCATTCCCTAAATAATAAGCTCCTGTTAAAGCAACAATGGTCTGACCAACCGCTGCTGTAACAAAATAGAACCACCCGATAATATTCCCTGGATGTTTCCCGAATGAATTACGTACAAAAGTAGCAGCTCCTCCAGCATCTGGATATTCTCTTGCTAAGCAAGCAAAGGAATATGCGAGTGGAAAACTAATAATAATCACAATCAGCCAGGCAATTATCGAGGCTGGCCCAGCTATGGAAGCCGTAACACCTGATAAAAAGAGCACCCCTGATCCTAAAACCATTGCTATATATAAAGCAATGCCTTGAAATAATCCAATTGATTTAGCTGGCATGTAGTCACCTCTTTTCTACATGCATTATACAAATAAAGAATTGAATTACACATTCGGATTTTTGCTTTTTAATTTTAAAGGATAAAATAGACATTGCATTTCTTCATTTTTACTACGTGTTTAATTTCTATATTTTTTATCTAAGTCGTTGTCGCTGCGAGAATATCTGAATAATTCTTTCTCTATATTTTAGTTAGCATAATCCTTGTGCCAGAATCACTGCTGTCTATTTCAATATGAAGGTTCAACAACTTTGGAACTTCATGAATAATATTTAATCCCTTTTGATTAGATCGCTGAAGCTGCTTTTCCAGATCGAAGCCCACACCATCATCAGTTATAATCAACTGTTCTTGTCCATTATCTCTAACACCCTCTATTGTTAAATGACCAGCCATAGAGTGATATAAAACATTTTGCAAAATATTATCAAAAAGCCTTTCAAACCATACTCTATCTAATTCCCAAATAATATTAGAGTCTATATTGCTGGTATATTTTATTTTTTTGTGACTTAAAGCATTCTTCCATTTTTCGATAATATCATTTATACAGTTATTTAAATTAATCGGTGACATATGAGTAATGATAGAGTCAGAGTTCAGATAATTCTTATGATATATCCGCTCGCTCAGGGTCGTGATTATATCTGCATTTTTATTAATTTCATCTATTGCTTCATCTACGTTTTGTTTTGTTTTTAGGTAGAACAGATTAATTTTAATGATAGACAACGGTGTTTTAATATCATGTGAAAGTTGATCTAAATATCTTTTTCTCATTTCTTCCGATTCCCTGTATTTATCTTGATTGTATTTTAGTCGATCAATTAATATATTTATTGACTCGCCCAGATGTTTCATTTCGCTATTTTTCAATACTTGAGGGGCGACTGGTTCTGGATATTTTTGATCTTTTGCTATATTCCTTATAAGATGAGAAAGCAGCCTTATTTCAGATGAAATATTTATAATAATTTTTGATAGGAAGAAAACGTATAATAAAATCAGAATGAAAAAAATAGAAAATACATATATATAATTTTCATATGCTATAAAAGGAGTATCAGTCCCATTGATATAATCATGTATTAAATGGGCTCCCAATACAATATAATTTGAAATCATAAAAGCAGCTGGAAAAAATAAGACAGAGATAAGCGTTAAAAAGTATATCTTTTTTTTCAATAGCATCATTCCTTTAAATCCAATAATTTGTATCCATAACCATAAATTGTTTGAATTAATTCGCCTTCCATATCTACTTTATTCCTTAGACTATTCATATACACATTTAAGGAATTTGCTTGACTGCTACGGGCTTCTACTCCCCATACATGATTTATTATTTGCTCTCTTGATAGACTAATATTAATGTTATCGTATAAGTAAAAAAATATCTTATTTTCAGTCTCACTTAATGGTATTCTTTCTCCCGTTACACTATCTGAAACCAAATGTGCCCGTTTATCAACTATTATCTCATTTAAATAAATAAGATCCCCATATTTGTCTTTCAAAAGATTTTTAAGCCTTGCAAGAAGCTCTAAAGGTTCAAACGGTTTGGGTATAAAATCATCACCCAATTCTAATCCTTTGATTTTATCATCTAGTTGACTATGTGCTGTTAAAAAGACGACAGGTTTGTTAGGATAAACCATTTTTATTCGTTTACAGACCTCATAACCACTATCAAACGGTATTTCGATATCTAACAAAAAAATATCTATGTTGTCAAAATCTGAATAATTAAATCGATTATCTGTTTTGACAGTTACCTTATTAAAATAATCACTCAAAAATGAGTTTAAAAACTTTGATATATCTGGGTCATCTTCGAGTACAAAGATGTTTAACCGTTTAAGTATGTCTTCCATAGCCAAACTTATTCTCTCCTTTACAAGCTTTTTTTATAAATCAATCTCAAATTTATTACTAGCATAATAGTATTTATTAGTACAAACAGGCCTATGCCAATAATAGTTGGAGACACATCTCCTTCATAATAATATCCATTATCAATGACTAATAATCCGAGTCTATACCCAAATGTTGTAGGAATAAAATAAGAAAAAGGTGCTGCCATTAGAATCATGGACATTAAAGAAATACCTATCCCAATCGATATGCTTGCTACTATATTCTTAGTCAACTGGATAATGGCAGCAAACGCTAAAGTTACGGTCATAATCACTATTACATTCAGGATAATATAAGAGGAAATTAAGCGAAGAATATCCTCAATACTCCCATCTACTACAAAATAGAAAACAGACAGAATAACTAATTGCATTATACAAATAGCTAACATAATAATTGTAGATACAAATATTTTTGAAAAAAGCAATTTACAACGCGAAATATTATACGTTATCCAATCTAAATACATCTTGTTCTTATATTCCATATAAAAAGTAAAGGAGATTAATACACTAGAAATGATCGGTAACATCATAAAATACTGGTTGTAATAGGTAAAGTAAAATCCACCATCTAAGCTTATATCTCTATTATTAACAGCAAAATTGGCGAAATTCATTAGTAAGGGAATCAAGCTAAGTATGACAATGACCAGGATTACCTTTTCACTCTTCATTTTAATCCATTCATTTTTGATCAACCTAAACATAGCTGTTCACCTCAATCAAATCTGTAGACATTAGCTTAATATATAAATTTTCTAAAGTTAGTTTTTCTACATCACTATATACAAAATCATTTGTAGTCTTTAACTTGTTGAAATTGTTTTCGCTCAAGATGAAGTATAAATCTTCTTTACTACCCTTCAAAATATTAATATCTTGTTTAATATTTGGATTATCAGGTATTTGTTGCACACTGCCAAACATATATTTGTCTTCTTTATTATCAATTTCCAGGATTTTTTTGCCGTCTCTCATGAATACGAAAGTATCCGTAACTAAAGAAACTTCATTTAAATTATGACTAGAGATGACAATTGTTCTTTGATTGTCTTTTAGGTTCTGTTCGATGAGATTTCGCATATCTTTCATGCCCATAGGATCTAACCCATTAGTAGGTTCATCCAATAGTAATAAATTAGGATCTCCCATCAATGCTTTTGCTACACCCAACCGCTGTTTCATCCCCATAGATAATTCCTTAAACTTTTTATGTTTGGCATCAGGTAAGCCGACTGTTCCTAATAAATGATTTACAATTGAATCATTGTACTCCATATCAGCATATGAGGCATGTAACTTTAGATTTTCTACACAAGTTAAGTTTGGATAAAAGGAAGGATATTCAATTAATTTGCCAATAACCATACTATTATCACCTCTGAAGATGTCTCCCTCATATTCTATTATATCTAATAAAGCTTTAAATAACGTGGTTTTTCCCGCTCCATTAGGGCCTAATAGTCCATAAACTTTACCTCTTTTCATTTCCATATTTATACCATTTAGAATGCTATATTTTCCTACTTTAAAACTAACATTTTTTAAAATAATCATTATTTCCCCCTAAGCGTTATGGATAATTAAAAATGAAATCACACTAAAGATATAAATAACAAATAACACAATAGCTGGCTTAAAATTACTTCCTTTAAAGCCGTTTTTAACAATTTCTACTACAAATAATGCTGCGGATAGCAGAAATGATATAATTGCCAGCATTATAAACACCTTATCCATACTTTTACCTCCTTGATTTATCGTGTTGTCTATACTGTAATACATGATTATTAAAAAAATATTAATTTTTTAGCTATGCAATTATAGAGTAAATCAACAAGTTACTAAATATAGTTAAAATGGCTGTAATTCACCTGCACAAAATTGTTAACAACATATTATATTGCGAGACTTTATCCCAACGGGCCCATATTAAGTCAATTTTTGACTTTCTTACAGAAACGAGCAATAACCAGCGCCTTTTTGCCAATATGCTTATTTCCACCACCCCACTCTTGATAATGTTCAACAATTAATGATTTTCTTAAATCCAAATTATACATCCAGAAAGTACAAACTTTGATTACGATAACTTGTTGTACAAGTTATGTGATATAATTCCATCTAAATATAGGAGGGTTCATTTTGAAAGAAAGCCGCTTGTTTAAAATTATGTATTACCTTTTGAATAAAGAAAGAGCTACTGCCTCGGAATTAGCTGAAAAATTCGAGGTTTCCCTCAGAACAATATACAGAGATATTGATGTCTTAAGCAGTGCCGGAATCCCTATATATACATCTACAGGAAGAAATGGCGGTGTATATCTGGTAGACAATTTTGTCTTGGACAGGGCTCTGTTATCGGCCGAAGAGCAGCAAAATATATTAGTAGCATTACAGCATTTAGAAGTAACTAAAAATGGCTCAAATAATAAAACAATATTGAAATTAAAGGCTCTATTTCAAACTCATATACATCAATGGATAGACATAGATTTTTCTCAATGGGGAGAATACAATAATGTTCATAATAAATTTGAGGTAATTAAAACTGCTATTTTAAGTAGAGTACAAATTCACTTTGAATATGCAAATTCTCAAGGAAAAATGAGTCAGAGACTCGTAAACCCGGCAAAATTACTATATAAATCAAATGCCTGGTATCTACAGGCCTATTGTATAGATAAAAAGGATTTTAGGGTATTCAAGCTAAGCAGAATCTATGAAATTACCATTGTGGATCAATCATTTGAGCCATTAGATATTCCATCTTTAGATAAAAAAAGCGATACAGAATACATTCATCTTGATTTACTTTTCTTAGAAGAAATAGCATACAGAGTTTATGATGAATTTAATTTAAATAATATAACACGACAAAATGATGGCAGCTGTTTAATGCATAATAAAAGTACAGAGTATTGCAACCAAAATGTTAGAAGGTTGCACAAATAAAAAAAGGCTTGCCAGCCCTAACAAAATACTCTACCGTTAATAGCGACTAAACAAATTAATGGT
>NZ_LT727811.1:38523-758743 GCF_900162665.1 Oceanobacillus sojae | reverse complement strand
AAAGTGTTTGTATTCTTTAGCTTTCAGAAGTCAACTTCTGACTTAAATATTCAAGAAAAACGAGGTGTTTTTCTTCTTTCGTACTGGTTGTTTTGTTCAGTTTTCAAAGAGCAATTTCTTCGTCGCTGTTTCAAATTGGCGACTTTATTAATTTATCACATCTGCAACACAATGTCAACAACTTTTTTAATTTATTTTGTCGTTATCTTGCTGAATCGTTTGTGTGATGCACATTGCGTTATGCAACGATAATTAATTTATCATGATTCCAAACTGAAAGCAAGTCTTTTTTAAAATAAAATGATAGAAGACAAATATTTCTATAATTCATTTTATTGAAGCAGTTTGTTAAACCCTTTATAAATAACTGTTTACACAGCATTTTAACCCTTTTTATGTTCATTAAAACGCAAAGCCCTGTAAGGAAGACTGTCTTCCTTACAGGGCTTTTATCTTTAGGGCACATACAATTAACGATTTTTCATTTGCGGGAATAATAATACATCGCGGATAGAAGGAGAGTTCGTTAATAACATTACCAAGCGGTCTACTCCAATTCCCAATCCGCCTGTTGGAGGCATACCGTATTCTAATGCTTCTAAGAAATCCTCATCCATATAATGAGCTTCATCATTACCTTGTGCTCTTTCTTTTACCTGTGCTTCAAAACGCTGACGCTGATCAATCGGATCATTCAATTCACTGAAGGCATTAGCATGTTCTCTACCTACAATAAACAGTTCAAACCGATCCGTAAAACGTTCATCTTCTTTATTCTTTTTAGCAAGAGGAGAGATTTCTACAGGGTGCCCAAAAATAAACGTAGGCTGAATCAGAGTTTCTTCTACCTTTTGCTCGAAAAACTCATTTACAATATGTCCAAATGTCATTGCGTCTGTAATTTCAATGTTATGTTCTTTCGCTAACGCACGTGCTTCATCCTCAGATAATTGCTGCCAGAAGTCAACACCTGTCTCCTGTTTAATTGCATCTACCATATGAAGTCTTGTCCATTGCGGCTTAAGATTTATTTCATAATCACCATACTGAATAGTGGTCTTTCCATAAACCTCTTGTGCAATATGCGCAATTAAGTTTTCAGTAAGATCCATAATATCATGGTAATCAGCATATGCTTCATATAACTCAATCATTGTAAACTCAGGGTTATGCCTCGTTGACACGCCTTCATTACGGAATACACGTCCAATCTCATATACTTTCTCTAAACCGCCGACAATTAGACGCTTTAAATGTAATTCAATGGCAATACGCATATATAATTCCGTATCTAACGCATTGTGGTGCGTAATAAAAGGACGTGCTGATGCCCCGCCCGGAATACTGTGCATCATTGGTGTTTCTACCTCTAAGTAGCCTTGTCCATTTAGATACTCACGCATTGATTGAATAATTTTACTGCGGGCCACAAATGTATCCCTGCTTTCCGGATTCGTAATTAAATCTAAATAACGCTGACGATAGCGTTGTTCGATGTCTTTCAACCCGTGATATTTTTCTGGCAAAGGACGTAATGATTTGGACAGCAGATGAAATTCTTTTGCTTTAACAGATAATTCTCCGACCTTCGTTTTAAACATTACACCTGTAACACCTACAATATCGCCCAGATCTGTTGATTTAAAGATTTCATATGCTTCTTCACCAATTGCATCCTTACGAACGTATAATTGGATTTGTCCGCTTAAATCCTGCATATGCGCAAATCCGGCTTTTCCTTTTCCGCGCTTTGTCATTAAACGTCCGGCTATCGTTACTTCATCTGGAATGTCTTCCAGCTCTTCTTTCGAAAACCGATCGTATTTTTCAAGTAAGTCTGCAGCTAAATGGGTACGCTCAAATTTCCCGCCGAATGGATCCAATCCTTTTTCAATGTATCCTGCGAGTTTATCACGTCTTACCTGCATATGTTCGTTCAATTCTTCTGACACTTCTACCACTCCGCTTCTTAAATAGTTAATATGATATCTTATCACCTGAGTTAAAATAATTACTACTTTATCCTGCGAAGAATAATCTTCGTTGTTTGCTCTTATATCTCTGTTTCCAAAAGTCTTACATCTGCTTTGTCTGACTCTGGAAGTTCTTTTAAATAAGCTTCTACAGACTTCTCACGTACAGGTATAATAAAACCAGGAGCGATCTCTGCTAATGGAATTAATACAAAAGCACGCTCATGCATGCGAGGATGCGGTATAATCAATCTTTCTACTGTACTATTTTCATGATTAAATGTCAAAATGTCAAGGTCAATGGTTCGGGGGCCAAACCGGATATCTCGTTTTCTGCCAAGTTCCTTTTCAATCTGCTGGCAGAAAAGAAGTAAACCCATTGCTGATAAACTTGTTTGAATCTCTAACACCATATTTAAGAAGTCTGATTGATCCTGGTATCCAACCGGGGCAGTTTCGTACACAGAGGATCTTTTCTGAATCCCGACAGCCTCATTTGCTTCCAATAGCTCTATTGCCTGTATCAGATGTTCTTTTCTCGGTTCAATATTTGTTCCCAATGCGATAAATGCTTGATTCATTTCGTTCTCTCCCTATAAATTTCTACAGCGACCGACTCATAATACCCCGGAATGGGTGGATCCGGCTTTGTTACATGAATGGTACACGCCTCCAGCAATTTAAAAGAAACAAAAAGCTCCTCCGCGATTGCTTCAGCGACCGCTTCAATCAGGTTAAAACGTTTCTCCTCTACGATATGTTTTATCTTTTCATAAGCTTCCCCGTAATGTACAGAATCCTCCATTGCGTCTGATTCTCCTGCTTTCTTTAACGACAGGTACAGATCGGCATCAACGTAAAAACGTTGGCCCAAAGTATTTTCTTCAGGCAAAAGCCCATGATATCCATAAAACTGCATCCGTTTTAAAACAATCTTATCCATTGTTGTTCTCCTTTTCTTCTAAGCAAATTTTTTATTTAACTACAGTTTTGTTTGATAAATAGCGTCTGCTACTTTGGCTGCTTCCAGGTTTGTTTTCACATCATGTACACGAACAATACGTGCACCTTTGGCAATTCCAATTACCGTTGTCGCTGCTGTTCCAATATCTCTTTGATCTGCAGGGACATCTAAAATATTGCCTATAAATTTTTTTCTGGAGGCTGCCAAAAGCAGCGGATAACCGAATGATGTTAATTCTTGCAGTTCTTTAATTATATATTGATTCTGTTCCATCGTCTTTGCAAATCCAATACCCGGGTCGAGAATAATCTGGCTGTCCTCTACACCTGCAGCTTTCGCAATCGCAATACTCTCCAGTAAATCTGCTTTCACATCCTGAATAAAGTCGCCGTAGTCCATATCTGTCCGATTATGCATCAATATAATCGGCACTTGATAGCGGGCAGCAACCTCTGCAATTTCCGGCTCCCTTTTCGCTCCCCAAATATCATTTATGATAGAAGCGCCTGCCTTTACAGCCTGCTCCGCTACAGTCGCCTTAAATGTATCCACAGAAATAGGGATTGGTAAGGACCCTTTTAAAGCCTCGATAACCGGGATAATTCTATTTGCCTCTTCTTCCGCACTGACAGGTGTATGACCTGGACGAGTAGATTCTCCGCCAATATCAATTATATCTGCTCCAGCTGCCGCCATCTTTTTCCCCTGAGCAACTGCCTTTTCAATATTTGTGTAATGCCCGCCATCTGAGAAGGAATCTGGAGTGACATTTAATATCCCCATAATATACGTCCGTTTATTTAAATCTAATTGAAATTCTTTTGCCTGTATCACTTATTTTCCCCGCCTCTTTCCTATCTAGAGAATATGTCTATATAACATCGCAGCAGATCAATCATATCTACTCTACATCCTACCCTAAGAAGTTAAAGAAAAAAAGTGGAAAGCGCTGGTTAAAAATAGATAAAAAAAGAACCAGCCCATTTTGCTGATTCCTTTTACATTTTGATTTTTAGTTTTCATCCTCAAATTGATAAAGAGCTGTAGAAAGATAACGCTCTCCGTTGTCAGGAAGGATTGCAAGAACTTTCTTACCTTTTCCTAATTCTTTCGCTACTTTCACTGCTGCGGCAACCGCTGCTCCAGAAGAAATACCACCGAGGATTCCATTTGTAGTAGCAACTTTACGCGCAGCTTCAAATGCTTCCTCATTTCCAATCTGAAGAATTTCATCATAAATGGATGTATCAAGCACTTCAGGTTTGAAGCCTGCCCCAATTCCTTGAATCTTATGCGGTCCAGGATTTCCTCCAGAAAGTACTGGTGAATCCTTTGGCTCCACAGCATAAATTTTAACATCATCAAAATGCTTTTTCAGTACTTTCCCTGCGCCGGTAATCGTTCCGCCTGTTCCAATCCCGGAGATAAAAGCATCTAATCCGTCTGACATTTGTTCCACGATTTCTTTACCAGTTGTTTTTTCATGAATTTCCGGGTTAGCCGGATTGTTAAATTGCTGCGGCATATAATAACCGTTCTCTTCTTGCAATTCTTTTGCTTTAGCAATCGCACCCTTCATTCCTTCTGCTCCTGGAGTTAATACTAATTTCGCTCCATAGGCTTTCAATAAATTACGGCGTTCCTGACTCATTGTATCAGGCATAACAAGAATTGCCTGATAGCCTTTCGCAGTAGCGACCATCGCTAATCCGATTCCTGTATTACCGCTGGTCGGTTCAATAATTGTATCACCAGGCTTCAATTCCCCTGATTTCTCAGCAGCCTCCACCATTGCTGCTGCGATACGATCTTTCACCGAGCTTCCCGGGTTCATAAATTCTAATTTCACATATACATCTGCACTATTCTCATCAGTAATATTATGGAGCTTTACAATAGGTGTTCCGCCAATTAGACCTGCAATATTATTTGCAATTGTCATATAACCCCTCCTAATGCCAAGTATTTTTATATGATTTATATATAATGTATTTCTTTATTGAAAAAATGTCAATCCTAAAGGTGAAAAAAGTGCCCATTTTTCTTATCTGAAACAATACCCGGATTCCTCATCCGTTTTTATCTATATAAAAAAGCGGCCCATCATACTTCTATTTTGTATCATGACTCCGCTATTTACACATCTTTTATGACTGTTTAAGCTCTTCTAACTCTTCTTCTGTAAAGGTATATCGTTCATTACAGAAATGGCAGGTTGCTTCTGCTCCATGATCTTCATCAATCATTTGCTGGATTTCTTCATCACCTAATCCAATAATAGCATTCGCAAGTCTTTCTTTCGAACATTTACATTGAAATTCTATCGGCATTTTCTCCAATATATTTACATTATCTTTATCAAACAATGTATATAAAATTTCTTCAGGTGTCTTTCCTTCGCGAATAAGCGAAGAGATAGCAGGGAAGGATTGAATACGGTCCTCTAACCGCTCAATAACCGCTTCATCTGCTCCCGGCATCACTTGTACAATAAAACCGCCGGCAGCTAAAATACTCAAGTCCGGATTAACCAGTACCCCTGCACCGACTGCAGATGGAACTTGTTCAGAGGTCGCAAAGTAATACGTAAAATCTTCGCTTATCTCACCGGAAACAATGGGTGTTTCCCCTGTAAAATAGTCTCTCATCCCTAAATCCTTAATAACGCTGATATTCCCTTCTGTGCCAACTGCTCTGGCAACATCCAGCTTACCTTTTTCGTTTAAATCAAAATCAACATGCGGGTTCGTAACATATCCACGTACATGACCTTTTGCATCTCCATCTGCAACAATAGCTCCCATCGGTCCATTCCCCATTACTTTTACAGTAACAGAGTCATCTCCCTTCAGCATCGCTCCCATCATTGCTGTCACTGTAATTGTACGGCCAAGTGCAGCAGAAGCTGTTGCCCATGTATCCTGTCTTCTGCGTGCTTCCTCTACTGTTTCTGTTGAGGAAATTGCATATGCACGAATCATGCCATTATAGGTTGTAGCCTTGATTAAATAATCTTTCACAATCATCATTCCTCCATTTTATTGATAATACTTTTTATAAATAAGATACAGCCCATTCAACGTTAAATATGGCTCTACAGCATCTATTGTCTCCGATTCATGTGCAATCAGTTTAGACAAGCCACCTGTTGCGATAACAGTCGGGTTTGTCCCTTTTTCCTGCTTAATCCGTTTTACCAGGCCGTCAACCTGGCCAATATAACCGTAGAATACACCAGATGTCATCGCCTCGACAGTAGAAGAGCCAATAACACGCTGGGGTTTTTGGATCTCAATTTTTGGCAGCTTTGATGCCCTTGTATTTAAAGCTTCCATTGAAATATTGACTCCCGGAGTAATAATTCCGCCGGCATATCTCGCTTCTTCATCAACATAGCAATACGTCGTAGCTGTTCCAAAATCAATAATAATTAATGGTGCGCCGTATTTATGAATACCCGCTATTGCATTAACGATCCGGTCTGCTCCAATTTCAGAAGGATTTGGATAATTCATTTTAATCATCTTATCGTAGGATGTTTTCCCAATAACCACCGCTTCTAAATGAAAATAATCACGGCTCATTTTCTCTAAAGCAAACATAATGGGCGGTACTACTGAAGAAATAATCACCCCGGTAATATCTTGAAAACGTAATCCTTTATATTCAAATAATGAATGAATGAGCATACCAAATTCATCTTCTGTTTTATAACGATCTGTTTTTATACGCCAATCATGTATCAATGTATCATTATCAAAAACACCCAAGACTGTATTAGTATTCCCTACGTCCAGAACAAATAACATCTACCATCATACCTTCCTTTATTTCTTAAGGAAACTTCTCTTTTTGAACATCCTCTTTTATTCACCTAAAAATTAATATAACATACTTTTTTTAAGGAAAAACCAAAAAAGCATCAGGACCATGCAAAAACCTTATACAAATACCTTAGAAACAATCACGTCATCGCAACTTATTAGACCTTGGAGTATAATTGGGAAATTTGCAGTGTACGAATCCGCAATTACTCGCCCGCCGGCAAAAAAAGAAGCAGCCTTTCCAATCTTAGGCTGCTTCATGTATATACTTCCCAATCTCTTAATTTTTACGATCTGAATCTGAATTATCCTCTGAGTTTTCATCAGAGTTACGTGTTTCATCTTCCTCATAACCATTATTCATAATAGGATCATTTATATAAGAGTCGGATTTCTTTTCGACTTTTTCTTTCGCTTCTTCAAAAGAAAGACCTGTTTTTTCCTCATCGTCTTCTTTAGATTGAATGCTTACCTTCACATCATCTGAACCTTCTTCCGGTTCTGGAAGCTTTCCGTCTTCAAAAAGAGACTTGATTTGTTTTGCATCCAATGTTTCCACTTCTAATAATGTCTGTGCAATTAATTCTAACTGTGCTTTATGCTCCGTAAGAATTGTTTTTGCACGATCATAACAGTAGTTAATGAAGTTCTGCATTTCCTGATCAATTTCTTGTGCAATTGCATCAGAATATGTTTGTTCATTTTGAATATCACGGCCAAGGAATACATTTCCGCCGCCTCCACTGGTAAATTGAAGCGGTCCAATCTTATCACTCATACCAAATTCGGTAATCATCTTATGCGCAATACCTGTCGCACGCTGGAAGTCATTCGAAGCGCCTGTACTAACTTCGCCAAAAATAACTTCTTCCGCAACACGTCCACCCAGTAAACCGGTAATTTTATCAAACAGCTCCGGTTTTGTCATGAAGTAACGGTCTTCTCTTGGAAGCATTACTGCATAACCGCCGGCTTGACCACGAGGAACAATGGTAACTTTGTGAACGACATCCGCATCATCTAAGACCATACCGATAACCGTATGACCACTCTCGTGATAAGCAACAATATTTCTTTCTTTTTGAGAAATAACTCTGCTCTTCTTCGCAGGTCCCGCAATAACACGGTCAATTGCTTCGTCAATATCTAACTGACCAATTTTCTTACGGTCAGCACGGGCTGCAACTAGTGCCGCTTCGTTCAGCAAGTTCTCCAAATCGGCACCGGAGAATCCCGGAGTACGCATAGCAATTGTTTTTAAATCAACTGTATCTTCAAGCGGTTTATTTCTTGCATGAACTTCCAGAACAGCTTCACGGCCTTTCACATCCGGACGGTCTACCATGATTTGTCTATCAAAACGTCCTGGACGTAATAAAGCTGGGTCAAGTATATCAGCACGGTTTGTTGCAGCAATCATAATGATTCCTTCATTTGCTCCAAATCCGTCCATCTCAACCAATAGCTGGTTCAGTGTTTGTTCACGTTCATCATGTCCACCGCCGAGTCCTGCTCCACGCTGACGGCCGACTGCATCAATCTCATCGATGAAGATGATACACGGTGCATTTTTCTTCGCATTTTCAAATAAATCACGTACACGGGATGCACCGACCCCGACAAACATTTCTACGAAGTCGGAACCACTGATGGAGAAGAACGGTGTTCCTGCTTCACCTGCGACTGCTTTCGCCAGTAATGTTTTACCTGTACCTGGAGGTCCGACAAGCAGGACACCTTTTGGAATACGTGCACCTACCTGTGAGAATTTACGCGGATCTTTTAAGAATTCCACGACCTCAACAAGTTCCTGTTTCTCTTCGTCAGCACCAGCGACGTCTTTAAAGCGGACTTTTTTCTTATCTTCAGAGTACATTTTTGCCTTACTCTTACCGAAATTCATAACACGGCCGCCACCGCCGCCACCTTGTGCCTGACTAAGGATGAACAATAAGAATAGACCAATCAATAAGAATGGAATAATTCCAGTTAAGAATGTAAGCCAAGGACTAGGCTGTTCTTCTTCTTCTACCGTTAATTGACTTTGCTGACTTGCTCTATTAGTAATTTGTGAAACAATTGCTTCATTATCCGGCACTTGAGCAACAAATTCTGTCTCATCATCATCCATTAACGTACCCGTCAAACGAATAATACCGTGTGACGGCTGAAAGGTCAGTTCCTTAATTTCACCATTATTTAAAGCACTCATAAATTGCTGTACATCATACTGTTCCTGATCTTCACTTGGTCCATTAAACACTCCAATTACTCCAATAATGATAATAAATAAGAGCATCCAGACGAAGACCTTACGAAATATCTGATTCATTGCTTACCTCCTCCCAAATGGGGAAAAACTATAGTAAATCGTATCATAGTAAAATCGCTTTATACAAATAATTTAACCATTTTTGACGAATTATTTTTTATGAGATGAAATATTGCAAAATTCCTAATCAAATCGTCTAAGGCTATTTCTTAAAACACAGGTGCTGCTTCCTAAGAAAAAGCTGTATTTTCAGCAATCTCTATTGCAGCCTGTCCCGATTAAGCCGCTGTCCTGCCCGTTATTTACATTTAACTATCAACCGCCATAAATTTCTGGTTTAAGAACACCAATATAAGAAAGATTTCGATATTTTTCTGCATAATCCAATCCATAGCCGACAACAAATTCATCTGGAACTTCAAAGCCGATAAGATCTGCTTTGATGTTTGCAGTTCTCCCTGCCGGTTTATCGAGAAGCGTCACGATTTTAATCGAATTTGCTTTACGATATTTAAATAAATCCACTAAGTAGCTCAAGGTAAGTCCGCTGTCAATGATGTCTTCCACAATGATAATATCGCGGCCTTCTACTTTTGTATTTAAATCTTTTAGAATTTTTACCTCTCCAGTGGAGGATGTTCCGCCATCGTAGCTGGACACATCCATAAAATCCATTTCCAAATGTGTTTCTGTGTGACGAAGAATATCTGACATAAACGGCAATGCACCTTTTAATACGCCGATAGCCAGCGGAAACTTGCCTTTGTATTCTTCTGTTAATACAGCACCAAGCTCCTTACATTTCTTCTGAATTTCTTCTTCACTTACCAAAATCTTTTCAATCTCATCATGAATCGTTCCTTGCGCCATGTTTTCTCCTCCTAATTATCGTCTCGACTAAATTCCAGTTTTATATTCAATCCTTTACCATTTTGTGCAGTCTCTGCTTTTTTTAGACCGACAACCCAAAGGATGATTCCTTTATCATCCACTATAATTGGCCAATTATCCCGTAGATTTTTTGGTACTTTAGCATTTATAAAAATATCCTTGAGCTTTTTTGAACCATTCAGTCCTCTGACAGACATACGATCTCCCGCTTTTCTTACTCGGATATGTAGTGGTAATGAAATAGAATCTGACGGAAAGACAAAAATAGCTTCATTCTCTGACGGAGTCTCTTTGACCATTGACGCCTCGATCTTCGTTCCGTCCGACAGCAGCACTTCGCCCGGGACTGTCAATAAAGAGGGATGTGCTAACTTCGTGGATGGCTGATGACCAAATTGCAGATAAATTTGTCCATATATATTTGTCATTCGGAGCCGTAAAGGAAAATCTAAACTCGAGCTCCCATTCCGACGCCTTAACAGGTCAAAAAAGTTCACTTCGTGGATATAGGATAGGTCTTTAGGTAAGGTTCCATATAGATAGTTTAATATTAGATGAAAGGCCCTTCTTTGTAAAGCCTGAGGAAGCTTTAAAAAAGCTTCTGCAGCAAAACAAATTTCCCGGTTATTTTCACGAAATTTCACTACTTTTTTTACCATTTCTTCAGCTTGCGCCTGTAAATATTGTTCATCCTGTGATAACGTTTCGCTGAGGGTCTGTATTGTCTCATGAATACTTGGATTTTTTTCCTTCAGCAATGGCACAACATTTTTCCTGTAATAGTTTCTTGTATAGGCCTCATCTGTATTTGTTTTATCCACGCGATAGCTCAATTGATACTTTTCCAAATAAGCAAGAATATTATTCTTAGTCACACTTAATAAAGGGCGGATAATTTCCCCGCCGGCAAAGTTCCGCCGTACAGGAATTCCCTTTAAGGCATTGGATGTCGCTATTCTGGCCATCCGCATGACCATCGTTTCAATCTGATCATCTGCATGGTGGCCTAGGGCAAGAATATCTGCATTTTCTGCATACATCAATTCTTGATAAACACTGTATCTTAATTCGCGTGCAGCAATCTCTTCACTGACACTCTTTTCTTTTTGGTATTGTCTTACATCTACCACTCTTGTCACACAGGGAATTCCCCACTCCTGACAAATTTCTTTGACAAACCGGCAATCTTCTGCGGATTCTTCCTTACGCAGCTGATGATCCACCGTTACTGCCACGAGGCTTAAATCCCAATTGGATGAAAGCTTTTTAAGAAGATGTAACAGTGCAATGGAATCTGGTCCTCCTGAAACTCCGACAAGAACCGTTGTATGCTTTTGGATTAATTGGTGTTTCTGGATAAATGGATACACCTTCTGCTCCATTTCATTCTTCCTCCATCCGAATCTTCTGCCTCGCCATACGGTTATTATAAATTAGAAAAAAAGCCGTATTTTGGCTACACTTCTATCATACTCCTTTTTCAGAAACGGTTCAAAAGAGAGGATGCCAAAAAAGCAGATTTTCATTTTTAAATATCCTCATTAAGGCAAAAGCAGCGAAATAATCCAAAAAACAGAGGCAACCAAAGAAATGCTTAATGATTCTTTCACAGGATAAGTCTTCTTTTGCTGTATTTTTATACGATATTGACTGCGCCTGCGCTGTACCTGTTTTATTTTATCCATCGCATCTGTTTTCATTTCTGTTGCTGTTTGATATTTTCCTTTCAGCGCTTTTCTTAAAATGGGATGCAGTAACTGCAGGTCTTTTGCACGATACAGCTTTTTTTCCAACAGCTTCTCTGAAGGCTCCCCCGTCATACGTTCAAACCGCCTCGGGTAATAAATATGGAGAAATACCATCGCAACAGCAAACAAATCATAGCTTGGTTCAGCCTTACGCGTTCCCAGGTTCCAATATCCCCGGTCAAAAAACTCGGTATACTCTTTAATAGACCGCCCCATCCTTGTTGTACCGCCTACATCTACCAACCGGATTCTTGGCGGATTCGATTCAACAAGAATATTATCTGTTTTTAAATCCCCGAAGGTCCAGCCAGCCTGATGAAGCTGCTCCAAATCCTCTAATAGCTGAACCATTAAAACGCCAAGCCACTTCTTTCCTCTTGCCTGAATAAAAGAACCTAACGTCTGTCCCTCCATATATTCCATCACATAAAAGGAATACACTCTTCCGTTCGGGGCCGTCCAATCGTCCACATCCAATAAAGAAGGCCCAAGGCGGTATCCTTGAACCTTTTTCAGCGCTTTAAGCACATTGACTTCCACTGTTACAGCTGCATCCTGTTCACTCATTTTCAAAGCCACAGGCCGTCCATTATACATGCAGAGATAAACAGATCCAATCGCACCCTGCCCGATTTTCCTTACTACGGTGTAGGATTTATAATGCCATTTCCCAGTCACTTTTTGCTGCGCATGTAAATTAATAGCCGGTTTCTTCAATGTCGAATGGTTCTTCATCCGAATTCCTCCGCAGCTGCTTCTTACTGAATTGGTACATCGCCGCACGTAATGCCGGTCCGGTCGGAGTAATTCCGCCGCTTGTCAGCTTTGGAAAAACTTTAGAAATACCATCCAGTCTTGGCGACCAGTCAAGTACAAGGTCAATATCACTCCGTCTGCCTGGAAAACGGTAAATACAAAAGCGATTTTTCCCGACACGGGCGTTTAAGCTCATCGATAAATCAAAAAGTGCTTCCTTAACCGTTTCTAATTTATCACGCATACTTGCGCTGCTGTCGACGAGTACAACTACTTCCAAGTCGCTCGTTTCACCTAGATCCTCCACAACTTCCATAATTTCACCGCGTTTTTCAGGGTCCAGCTCCTCCATCGACTGGTCTTTTCCCAAAATACTGCGCAGCTCTTTATTCACAAATCCCTGCAACGTTTGTGTCATTGCCTGTCTTGTCACCATTTGTACTGTTTGTGACAGACGTTCACTATAGACGATTTGACTGACGCCGCCGCCGGACACCGCAATATCCTCTACTTCCTGAAGACCTTCCGGCTGTTCTGTCTGATCATCATCTAAAATACCAATTACATTTACGGTGATTCCCTGCTGATTAGCTAAACTGGCAACAATAGCAGGATCTTCACCTTTGTTAGAGCAGCCATCTGTTAACAGCAGAATTTGTTTTAATGTTCCCGCATTCATTTGATGTATACCTCCCTCATCTTTCCATTACCATCATCACCAAATAATACTTTCTGTATACATATATTTGATAGATTTGAATAAGAGAAGAAGGGAGATTTTCTTTAAAAAATAGTTTTTAATTTATGAATACTTCCCTGCTCTACATAGAAAGAACCTTGCCATGATGAATTGGAACGTTCGCCCACCTCGGCGTATTTTTCTTTACTTTGGCAACTAATACAGTCATATCATCATTAATGTCTCCTGACCTTGTCCGAATCACCTCTTCTAATAGCAGATCAGCAATTTCCTGCGGATCTTCCGTGGCCATTTCTTTAATTTTACGTTTAATCCAAATATCAATATTCTCCACGTCTTTTGGTCCATCAAAAATCCCGTCACTCATCATAATTAATAAATCATCCGGCTTTAACTGTTCACTGACAATGTCTACATCAAACTCTTTAATAATCCCCATCGGCAGATTGCTGGCCTCAATTTTCAGCATCGCGTTTCCTCTGCGGACAAAGCTCGGCGCCGATCCAATCTTTAAAAATTCCGCAGATGCATTATGCAAATCAACAACTGCTAAATCAAGCGTTGCAAACATCTCATCAGTAGTACGTAAAGCGAGAATCGAATTGATGGTTTTGATGGCTACCTTTTCCCGTATCCCCGTTTGTAATATTTGCTGCAGTAAGCGCAATGTTTCTGTACTTTCTTCTTTCGCGCGTTTTCCGTTCCCCATTCCATCACTGATAGCCATGGCAAACTTCCCTGCGCCAAGCTCAATGGTTGTGAAGCTGTCTCCAGATACAAGTCCTCCTCCTTTTGCTGCATTTGCCGCTCCTGTCTCAATCGCAAAATCTCTTGCTGAGCCAAAGACGAAGTGACTATATCCGTACGGGAAAGCGGAAATATCCTCCGTTTTCACTACAATCATTTCATCGAGCAGCTCTGAAAGAATCGGAGCAATCAGCTTTTCACCTTCTCCATGATATTCATAAAAGCTTGTTGTCAATTCAATATCTACATTTCCTTTTTCCAAGTGATAAATATCTAAGCGGACTAATTCAATTCCCATCTGTTTTAAAGCTTGAATAATTTGCGACTCCTGCAGCTCGTGATGCTGCCGTTCCTTTAGTATTTCTTTAGCAAAATCGTTCATCACCTCAGAAACACCCTGAAGCTGATCAGAAACTAAACGCTTACTTTCTGTCACCTGCTGTCTGAGCTGTTGATTTGCTTCGTAAAAGCTCATTTCTGACCGCATGGCCTCCACCACCTGGCGTGATTTCACACAATGATTCTCAAATTCCTTCATAACGTTCCGGTTTGGATCCTGGCCGGCGGTTATATCCTGTTTCATGTCCTCCATCAAAGAATAGGTTTTATCAAATTCCTTTTGCCAGCATTTATTTTTTAGAAAACACCCCTGGCATGTTTTTTCCGTCACCTGGCTTAAAAAGTAATCTGTATCCCGCTTCTCATCTCTCTTTTCATCACTTAGTGTCCTGTCTGTTACTGCAAAGCTTTTAGAGAGTGCCTGAAACACATCCGAAAATTGCTCCACCCGTTTCGCAGTGACATTTCGAACCTTTTGCGAGTACTGCTCCTGTTCATTTGTATATGCCTCTGTACCCGGTATATAGCGGGCTATTTGCTCAAACCATGATGCCGGAGTAAGGATAAACAGCATCACAGCCATAAGGGATTCTATTAGCGATGGCAATAAAGCAACATTTTCACCATAGACGCCAATCAGGCCCGTTCCGATTAAGAGTCCCAGCGCCGTTCCAGTTTTCTTCCCCTCCTTTAACAATCCTCCGAGCACACCTGAAAAGGCCAGCAGACTCATTTGATAGAGGTTGGCAACATTAGCTAATGATAGAATCATTCCTGCTACAACACCGACAGTTGACCCGATTGCCGCCCCGCCGACAAAAGCAAACACTAACACAAAATATCTCGAAAAGACCTGCTCTAAGGAAGCTCCGTATACCTCCCAGCCGATGAATCCTGTTAATACAGAGGCAATAAGAATAATGAGGCAGACAATTTCTTCACTTTTTAAGGCGGGTTTATATCGTTTTGGTGATAATAACGGAATACTTTGCATAAATATAAGTACAAGTATTGCTCCAAGCACTCCTTCAATGGCCAGCATCATCCATTGGAAGGACGATATTGTATCCTGAATAGAATATAAAAACATTCTCGGCAGGCTGGTAGCTAAAAAGACTGTGATGGGCAGTATCCACTGCTGATTTTTGATCGATTTTGTTGCTGCCGATATGAAGATAAATAAGATAAAAGCAAGAAAAATAAAAACTACATGCTGCATGGAATAGGTTAATGCACCTAAAATAACAGCAATCATAGACCGGAATGATTTATCCCGATGGACAAGCCACATACTGGCAATGAATGCAACAGCAAATGGAGAAACCGCCTGCAGAATGACAGCTCGTCCTAATAAAAAGCCGGTAATATAGAACAACCAGCCTTGCGCGATTAATATATGATTAATCTTCGCCATAATTTGTTCTCTCCATTTTCTCTTTTTATTTGCTTTCTCTATTGCAATGCTTCCCGAATCCACCCTTGGAATTGAACCTATCATTTTATCCACTCCCATCTTTCCAACTAGTAAAACACAAGTTGTATTTTTTTTTTGTCAAAAAAACATGGCAGCTTCTAAAAATCGTTCGACGTAATTTTGGTAAGTTAACAACGTTTTACAAAAAGGGTGCAGCTGGAGTTAACTGTCTATTTCATGTGCAATACAGGAAATATATGATTTTTCAAACAATAATTTTAATCTGTACATGACACTAAACCTTCGCAGCTTTTTAGATATTGCTTCATCATTTGTAGAAAAAGGTGGGAGAAAAGCTGTTCTTTTTTATAAGCTCGACAAGATAGGCAAACTTTGAAAAATAGAGCAGAAAACGTATTTTTTCAGTTTGGCAATTATATATTCTGGGTTCCAAATAAATAAGCTTATAAAATATGCGTGGAAACTATTGACACTTTGTATTGTCTGTTGTATGATTCTTCTTGTTGGTTTTACATGGCGGCGTAGCTCAGCTGGCGAGAGCGTACGGTTCATACCCGTGAGGTCGTGGGTTCGATCCCCTCCGCCGCTATCCTGAAAAAAGCTTATTTCCTCAGAAAAGGAAATAAGCTTTTTTTGATAATAAGTATTTTAAATCTTACTCTTAGTTTACTTTGTCGACGTACAATAATATTGATAGGGCGAATAAACGCAGCAATGTTATCACCGACCCGAACCGCATTCAATTGGAACAGAACAAATACTATCGTATTACTGTATGTCTTGTGATCTCATTTTATCTAATTCTTTTTTTCTCCGCTTATTAAGAGCCTCTCTTCCTTCAGACCATTCCATAATCAGAACAATCATTCCAATTAAAAGAATCAGTTCGTTATCGGGGTTAAACACTTTCCTGTTGTCCCAGCCTTGCAGACTGCATATTAAAAAAGCAGATGCTTCCTGATTTTAGAAGCATCTGCTTTGATCTATCCATAGAGCATTATTAATAGACAGCAACCACTATCCTCTTCTTGCACCACGTCCACCACGCTTGGATTCCGTGTGCTTTTTCAAAGAGGCTAAACGATCCTCGGAATCCTTTAGGAAACGATTCATTTTGGACTCGAAGTTCTCCGTGCGTTCTTTTTGACTCTTTTGACGTACTTGCGGGCGATCTTTCGCCTTTCTAATGGACAGGCCGATCTTGCCATCCTTTTCAACATTAATGACTTTAACCTTTACTTCGTCTCCAACCGTTAAATGTTCATTAATATCTTTGACATAGTTGTCTGCAACCTCACTAATATGAACCAGACCTGTTTTTCCTTCCTCTAACTCCACAAAAGCCCCAAAATTAGTGATTCCGGTTACTTTTCCTTGCAGCTTGCTGCCTACTTCAATTGACATAAAAGAAATGCTCCTCCTTAAAAGATTAAATGTTCTTCAATATATAGTATATTAATCAAAATAAAAAGTGTCAATATGATGGGTCTTCATCAGGCAATTTAAATATTAATTCTCCTTCATTTGAGAAGAAATAATTAGTTCTGGCAATCTCAAGAACATAATCTTCGTCCTTCAGGAGTTCAATTTCATTATTTAAATCCGATTCTTCCTGCTTTAAATCTGCAAGCTGCTGTTCCAACTGTTCATACTCTTCCATTTTATCTGCTTTAATCGACCGCTGACTGAAATGATAGACTGACATACTTCCTATGATTACCGTAACAATCAATGCATACAGTACCAACCTTCTGGTAAGGCGCTGTTTTTTTCTGTTCTGTCTCTCTATGTACGCATCGTACTGGTGCACGGATTTAGAATGAATTTTTGTTACTTTCTTCTTTTTTTCTTCCACAGCTGTTACCTCCTCCGATAAGACTGAATCCATCTAAGTGACGTTTAAAAAGTCCAATTAAAATGACACGGCAAGAAAGGAACTTCTACTAAGACCGCCCACGTCCTGTGGGCAACATAGAAGTCATCACATCCTGTGAAAGCTCGTTAGCTGGCATCTCCGTTACTCACGTATTTAAAAGCATACGTTCCGTTACTCAATACTTCGCTGCCTCAAACTTCTTGGTCCTTTTAATCGGACTTTTTAAACACGTATTTATAAACTATATTCTGTATTTTACTATAAAATCCTGCTATTTGCAGAAAGAAATTTTGAATTGGTTTTGGAGAAAGGCGAAAAAGGCCTGTCCCTATCCATCGGAAAGGAGTAAACAAAAAAAGAAATAGCCATGTAATTATTTTCATAACTCCAATCAGGATTGCTTTTATCATACGATAGAATGTGAAGAATATCCACCTCAAAGGAGAAATAAGCATCATTTTTATCAATTTTTCTATTCCTTGATAAATTGCTTTAAAAATCCGGATCAAACGTTCTAATAGCCTTTTGTAGATCTGTTTTGCCAAAGCCTGATAAGCAGAAAAACCAAAGAGGCACGCTAATACAATATAAATTCTGAGCTCTCCCTGGTTCACCCGGTATAATATATAAAATAAAATGCCAGCCTGTGTCATCCAAAATAATATTTCTAAAAAATATGTTAAAAATAACCGCCCCTTCCAGTAAACTGTGAAGCGACGGAAGGTTTCCTGAGCAACACCTAAATAAAATCCGCTTAAAGCCATCGTGATAAGTGTTAGAAATTGCGTAGATAAAGTCATCGGAATAACTTGCTAAAGAATCCTTTAGCTTTCTCCTGCTGCTGATCATCTACATAGGAAAGCTCATATATTTTTCCTTTAATGGTAACAATTCCTTCCGTCACGTCTAAATTCTTTAACTGTAAATTCTGTCCGCGTATAATTAAATATCCCATCACTGTTTCTAAAAGGAATGCTTCATTATCGAAGCTGTCCACTTCTTTGACGCCTGTAATTTCAAGGTTTTTTCGTTTGTCTATTTTTACGGAATGCTCTAGTTCAGTATGGTTTCTTACATCTTTATTCTCATAATAATTCATATAAAAACCCTCCCTATCGTTAATAGCTTATGATGGGAGGGACAAGTATAGAACTATATTTCTACTGCTCTAATTTCTCTTCTTTAACAATCTTATAAAGCGTATCTGCTTCGTCTTTACGGACGTTTTCCCGCAAAGAATTTACTTTTACAGTAACTAATTTTTGGCCAAACCGGATGACAAGCTCGTCTCCCTCAGAAAGAACAGTAGAAGCTTTCGCAGCATTACCATTCACGGTAATTCTTCCTTGATCTGCTACTTCTTTTGCTAGAGTACGCCGTTTAATTATCCGGGATATTTTTAAAAATTTATCTAATCTCATCGTCCATTCTCCTCTGCTCGCTTTTGTTTTTTCTTCGCTTCTTCCCAATAAGCATCCATTTCCTGCAAAGAGGCTGTTTTAGGTGTTTGTTGGTTTTCTTTCAATTTTTCCTCTATATATTGAAACCGGCTGATAAATTTTCGGTTGGCACGCTCTAATGCAATCTCAGGATTTACTTTATAGTATCTGGAAATATTCGCTAAGACAAATAAAACATCCCCAAGCTCCTCTTCTACATCCGCCAATTCCTTTTCCTCAACCGCCTCGATAACCTCATTTATTTCTTCCTTCAGCTTCTCCCAGACTTCCTCTACATGTCCCCATTCGAAGCCGACCTTCCCTGCTTTGGAGGTAAGCTTATATGCTGTTGCCAAGGAAGGAAGATGTGCCGGGATACCATCCAATATAGATTCTCTTTCTTTTCCCTTTTCCTGTTTTTTCAGCTCTTCCCAATTCTGCAGCACCGCTTCTTCTGTATCTGCTACTGTTGTTGAAAAAACATGCGGATGGCGATAGATCATTTTATCGGAAATTGACTGAATGACATCATCTATCGTGAAATAACCATTGTCCTCACCAATCTGACTGTGCAATAAAATATGCATCAGCAAATCGCCAAGCTCCTCGACAATATGGTCATCATCTTCCTCATCTATCGCTTCAATCAGCTCATAGACCTCTTCAATGGTATGATGACGCAGAGATTCATGCGTCTGCTTTTTATCCCAAGGGCACCCGTCAGGACCACGCAGAATTGCCATCACCTCTCGTAAAAATGAAAACGTATGATGAAGGTACCCTTCTGGAACTGGAGGAATATAGAGCGTGGTTAAATTACTTATTTCCATCCTATGATCCAATTCTTCCAAAGGAACTTTTTCTATTTTTTCTGCACTGCTCCCGGCTGCTTCCACGATATAAACTCCATAATCAGACGGCAAGTCTTCTAATAAAGTCAACTTTACCTCTGATGCGATAAACGTGTCATATACCTGGCAAACAAATAAATGGTTGCGTAGATTAAGGTGATTTCGTTTAAAATCTGTTCCGTCTACGAATTGAAATCCTTCGATTGGATCAATCTGCATCGCTGTGAACAGATCATCCAAATAACTTTGTCCTCCCGCAATCGACACTTCTATTTCCTGTTGTTCCAACAGTTGCTGAACCGTTTTCTCCGCCAGCATGGGGTGGCCTGGAACAGCATAAATAACCGTATTCTCACTTGTTTTCGCAGCTTCTATCAGCTTTTCCGTAATACGTTCATACACCATTCCAAACTGCTCTTCCTCTTCGTAAAGCTGATCAAAGGAGGTAAAAGATACTCCTTCTGCTTCCAGTGCTTCAACTACTGGATGATCTAATGTTCTTGCGTAAATCGTCTGCTGTGCCTTTATTAATTTTCTATATATACCGAGCGGCAGCTGCTCCAAATCTCCTGCGCCCAGTCCAATGACCTCTATTTGCTTCAAGGTTGTTTCCTCCCTTTATAAATACGTAACAAGTACTCTGATTTCGGTAAAACTTTAATCTGATCTTCCGTTAATCCGCCAGTCTTAAGCAAGACAAAGAGAAATAGACCTGCTCCCGATAGTGAAATAAAAATCACATATACAAATAACAGTAATCTTACATTCATTACATGTGAAGCAAGTATCCCTTGCACTACTAAAAGATAAATAATCATCGATAAGCTCGCCGCGGCTAAACTTCTCCAGGAAATCGACCAGTATAATGGTATGCCCGGCAGTTTCCGGTATAGCTCGATAACTACAAGTAATAATAGCACAGCCAGACTGGAAACTGTTGCTATACTTGCTCCATATACACCATAAAGCGGAATCAGAATCAGGTTGCCGCCCACCTTTACCACAAATGATATACCGATAAACACGGCTGTCCGCACAATCATTCCCAGGCTCTGTAAAATGGAGGCACCGATAATAGAGATGGTAGACATGAGAATGGAAACAATCAATAACCTTAATTCATTTGTTCCCTGCGTATTTTTATAAAGTAATTGATTAACCTCCGGAAAAATAATGAATAAACCTAACACAGCGCCTGCAGCGATAAAAATGCCGACATGAATTACTGTCTGAATGTAGTTGGTCACCTGTTTTCTCTGCTCTTTTAATTTCTGATGACTGATTGCCGGTATAATTGCCAAAGCAATAGATGATCCAATAATCGTCACCACCTGAATAAGCGGCTGCCCCCGGTCAAATACCCCTTTCATTTCTTTGGCCTCTATCTCTCCTGCTCCACTTGCCATTAATTTTGGTACAAACGTAAATGTATCCGCTAATTGCATTAGTAGGAGTGTCATATGGTTCATTGCAGCAGCTATTCCAAACAACAGCAACGTTTTTAAATAATTTTTCCAAGGAACAGCTGCCTCCAATGAAGATACGCTGAGTTCTCGATACGAACCAGCCCGATTTTTATAATAGAAAAATAATAAAACAGCAAGTGCGCTCAATCCACCCAGTATGGCGGCAACTACTGCTGTCGTTCCAATAGCTTCTATCTGAAAAATCCCCCGGCTGACCAGCCATGCGCCGGCTATAATCGTACACACCCGAATCAGCTGCTCACCAATTTGAGATAGTGCAGTAGGAGCCATCTCATATCTCCCCTGCTGTATTCCCCTAAGTATTGCCAGGGCTGGAACAATCAGAAACAGCATGGCAGCAAATTGATATAATCCAATAAAATACTCATCGCCTGCTAATTGGGCCAATAACGGGGCGGCAAAATAAATCATGGCTATTAACGCAATATGAAAGCCTGCAAGAATGGACAGGATTGGACGGTAAAAGCCTTTCCAGGTCAATACTCTCCCCTTTTCGATTTCTGTAGCTGTCAACGAAGAAATTGCTGAAGGAAATCCATATAATGCAAGCATTGTCGCAATTCCTAACAGCGGGTAGAGCTGTTGATACATATAAAATCCAATATCTCCTGTCAGGTTTTGCAATACAATACGATAAACGGCACTAAACACTTTACTTATCAAACCGGCGATACTCAGCAAAAGCGCACCTTTAACCAGCCGGCTTGTTTCATTATCTGACATGACGAATTTTTCCTTTTCCAAATGAATTTCTCTCAGTATATCATATCAAAAAGAAAAGCACTTTATCGTTTGTATTTTCTTATCTGACAACAAAAAGAAGCTTATACTCTAGATTGGAAGGTAACCCAGAGAAAGCTTCTTCTTGAAAACGTATGAATGAGTGGCGATCTATTCCATTTGTTTAGCCAGGAAAACAGATGCAGTCTCAGCAGCCTTCTGCTCCACCTTGCTCAGCTTATCTTCTTTAGAGAAAATCATCACACAGCCGATTGGATCACCATTGGCAATAATAGGATGAATCGAATAAGAGTGCAGCTCCTGTTCATTTCCATCTACAATTTCTACCTGAGACTTATCACCTTCATAAACGGGTGAACGCCCTTCAATAATATTAGTTATATAACTGCTCAGCGATTTATTCGCATACTCTTTTTTAGATTCTCCTGCCACGGCAATAATTTCATCCCGATCCGTGATAATAACCGGGGATTGTAAAGATTGAAATAATGCCTCTGCATATTCTTTAGCAAAATGGCCTAACTCACTGATTGGTGAATATTTTTTTAAAATAACCTCTCCCTCGCGATCAACGAAAATTTCAAGGGGATCTCCTTCACGGATGCGCAGTGTTCTGCGGATTTCCTTTGGCACCACTACTCTCCCTAAATCATCAATACGTCGCACTATTCCTGTTGCTTTCATCTAAGTATCCTCCCTTTCTAAATGACGATTCTGACCTGGATGGAAAGTCTTCCCTCCAAAATTCATCACCGGTTGTTGTAATAGTATTAATCAACCAGAAATAACTATACATTCCAAATGAAATTTTTGTTATTTTTTTGCAGGATATGAAAATGAAAGCCAAAAATAGACTAATAACGAAAATTTAAAACCTTTTGTTACTCAGTGACAACCTGATACTGCTCAATATTTCCATTTTTATTGAAGTCCATTTTAAGTATAGAACTGTCAATAGGTACAAACCCTCTCTCTGTCCCCAAATAATAAATATACCGGTTTCCTTCTATACTGGTTGGATCACCAAAAAGCTCTTTTACTTCTTCTTTGCTGGCACCTCTTAAATCATTGTCTCTTTCAAAGTCTTCAAACATAAGCTCTCTGTATGCTGTGTTTTCTTTCCAATTTTCATTTGTAAACGCTGTCTTACTCGTATTTCCTGCTGTAAGAAATACGCAAAATATAGGAATTACGAATAACAGTAACACTTGAATAACATTTTTTCTTTTATTTCGTGTTACATGATCTCGTCTTATTCTTTTTAAACAGATAATGTAAATGAACAAGCAGCCAGCTGCTGGAGTCATGATAATTAAAGCTGTCTGAACACTAAACAAAGTTTGGCTTAAATAAACAGCTGCTAATAAATATGTATAGACAAGTATATAGACAAGCAGCAGAAAACTAAGAAATAACATATATAGCGTTTTCTTTTTTATCAAAGGCATTACCTCGCTTCTGAAATTTAGTAATATAACTTGTTCCCTTTCCCGGTATTCATCTTCTAATTTTACATTTGATAATTAAGGAATTCAATTTTTTCTCAAGGAACTATTATTCCATATGCAAAAAGCTGCTCTCTGGCATAGAAAGCAGCTTTCCGCTGATGAACCGTATTTTTACCGGGTTACTTCACTTAACTTTTTAATAAATTCTACCACGATATCATGACGTTTATAAGCTTTGTCATTGCTCCATTTAATACCTGCTTTTAAATTTTGATTTTCTGTACCCAGGCTGATTTGACGGTCAAACTGATTAGCCACTTCAAATAACTTAGAGCCGTCAATTTCCTGACTTCTTCCCTCATCAATCAGCATCGTAATTTTCTTCGGAGCCTCTGTAATGGATTGGACACGTTGTTTTTTAGCGTGCATTCTCATAATGCTCACCGTAAATAAATTTTCAACCTCTGCAGGATAATCTCCAAAACGGTCAATTAATTCGTCTCTCAAATCCTGAACTGCTTCTGGACTGTCCAAGGTTTGGAACTGCTTATACATTTCAATTTTCTGCTTCTCATCCTTCAGGTATTCATCCGGAATATACGCGTCAATTTTCAAGGAAATCTCCGGTTCAAATGGCTTGATATCCTCTACTTCTTTTCCTTCTTTGCGGGCATCGATAGCATCCTTCAGCATTTGTGAGTACATATCAAACCCTACAGAATCAATAAAGCCATGCTGCTGCGCGCCGAGTAAATTTCCGGCGCCACGGATGGAGAGGTCACGCATAGCAATCTTAAATCCAGATCCGAGCTCCGTAAATTCTTTAATTGCCTGCAGCCTTTTTTCGGCAACCTCTGTTAATACCTTATCACGCTGATATGTGAAATAAGCGTAGGCTACACGATTGGAACGTCCGACACGCCCTCTTAGCTGATAAAGCTGACTCAGTCCCATATGATCAGCATGATTGACAATTAGGGTATTCACATTTGGAATATCGACACCAGTTTCAATAATAGTCGTACTGACTAAAATGTCATATTCTCCTTCGATGAAGCCAATGATGACATTCTCCAGCTCCGATTCATTCATTTGTCCATGCGCAATAGCTACCCTTGCATTGGGCACAAGCATTCCGATATCACGAGCCATTTTTTCAATATTTTCCACCCGGTTATGCAGGAAGAAAACCTGGCCGCCTCTGGACATTTCCCGATCAACTGCTTCACGGATAAAGGATGGATTATATTCCATCACATACGTTTGAATCGGAAATCGATTTTCCGGCGGTGTTTCAATAACAGATAAATCTCTCACACCAAGCATAGACATATGCAACGTTCTCGGAATTGGGGTTGCTGTCAGTGTTAAAACATCAACATTGGTTTTCAGCTGTTTAATTTTTTCTTTATGCTTCACACCAAATCGCTGCTCCTCATCGACAACAAGCAAGCCTAAATCCTTATATTGCACATCCTTTGATAAGAGACGGTGCGTTCCTACAACTACATCCATATTTCCATCAGCCAGACCTTTTACTGTCTCATTCGACTGCTTACGCGTACGAAAACGGCTTAGTAAACCAATGTTGATCGGAAAATCCTGAAATCTTTCTCGAATTGTCTCATAATGCTGCTGTGCCAGAATTGTTGTCGGCACAAGGATGGCTACCTGTTTTCCATCTGCTACTGCTTTGAAAGCTGCACGGATAGCTACCTCCGTTTTCCCATAACCTACATCTCCACAAAGTAAACGGTCCATTGGTCTTTCTTTTTCCATATCTTCTTTAATTTCTGCAATACAGCGGAGCTGATCCTCCGTTTCCTGATAAGCGAAGGAGGCTTCAAATTCCCGCTGTAATTCAGAATCAGGTGAAAAAGCATATCCTTTCCGGGATTCACGTTCGGAATACAGCTTGATTAAATCATCAGCAATATCCTCAACAGAGCTTTGTACCTTCCGCTTTACTTTTGTCCACTCTGTACCGCCCAATTTATACAGCTTCGGTTCTTTTCCTTCTGAACCTACAAATTTCTGAACTAAATCAATTTGGTCAATCGGTACGAACAGCTTATCATCTCCAGAGTAACGAATCAGCATATAATCCTTATGCAGCTTGTTAACCTCTAAGGTCTCAATTCCAAGATATTTCCCGACACCATGATTTGCATGCACGACATAGTCGCCGACTTTCAGTTCCTGGTAGCTTTTAATCCGTTCTGCATTCGAAATTTTGGGCTGTTTTCGAGAGCGTTTCATGCGTTTTTTAAATAGCTCATTTTCCGTAATAATAGCCAGTTTATGCATTGGAAATTCAATACCCGCATGCAGCTGTCCAACGATAATTGTCGGCTTTTTTATAGGCAGCTTTAATTCTTTTTCCACTTGTGTTTTAATATCATAATCTTCTAAAATGGAATGCACTTTTTCTGCACGCTGCTTATTTGGCGTGAGGATAATAACAGAATAATCCCCTTTTTCCCAACGCTTTAATTCATTTTTAAATAAAGGCATCTGTCCATGAAATTCCTGCATGGTTCTGGTCGATAGATTAATAACATTTTGCGGATTGGTATTCGGAATATGCCGCATAAATACCGACATATATACACGTGGATGGGAAAGGTCTTCTATCAGAGTATTCCATGCGAAAGAAAACTGGCTGCCCCGAACCATTTTATTTCCTTCCAACAGCCCTGTATACCATTCCAGCTCTTCATGATCTAAATTTGTTGCTGTTTCCTGGATACGGCTCATTTCATCAAAAAAGACAACGCCGTTCTTTGGCAAATAGTCTAATAAACTAGCGGGCTCATCATATAAATAGCCGATGTATTTATACATCTCCTGAAAACGGGTCAATTGTTTAAACTGTTCAATATCCTGACCAATTACCTCTACAAGGTCTTCCCGGTCTGCCGGTTTTTTGACTTTTTTCAATGTATCTGAAAGTGCATCTTCCAATCTTTCTGCTACCTTCAGCATTTCTTGTTTATCTATTAATAATTCTGTAGCAGGATTGATGGTTACTTCTTCCACCTTGTCTAAAGAGCGCTGGGACTCTGCATCAAAAAAGCGGATAGAGTCTACCTCTTCGTCAAATAACTCAATACGAATCGGATGCTTTTCCGTGATTGGATAAATATCAATAATTCCCCCGCGCTGACTGAACTCACCCGGAGCAGTAACCATAGAAGTGCTTTCATATCCCATTTCCACCAGAGAACGCAAGTAAACCTCCATTTCAATGTCTTTGCCAACTTGAAACAGAAGCTGATATTTATTCCAATATGATTTTGGAGGCAGTATCCTTTTTAATGCTGCAACAGGTGCAATTAATATCCCTTTATCTTTACGCGTCCATGCTGTTAACGCTTCAATTCGTTGTGCACGCAGCTCCGGACTGGCTACAGCCATTTCAGAGGCTATTAACTCGTTAACCGGATAAAGATAAACACCTTCATCGTTTGTCAGCTCTGACAAGTCATCATATAACTGCTGAGCCTGGGCTAATTGATGAGTGACAATTAATAAAGGACGATTCATTGATTGATATATAGTGGACAGGAGCAGACTTCTGGCAGAACCGCTTAAACCGGCAACCATCTGCTCTTTCATGCCTGCAAGCAATCCATCCATAATCGACTGTATATCTTCCTGAGACTTTAAATAACTATGAATTGCTTTCATTCGTATTTCCCCTCTAAATTGTTAAAGTATTTTTAGAAAATTTGGTATCCGTTAATCCTTAAAACGCGCAGAATTAACCGGCTTTTAAGAGTTACCCGGTCAGTTAAAACCATTAAATCTATGCAAATAAGAAGGCTTTCACACCTCCCTATCCGTAAAAATGCTGATTGTATATAATAATCAAGAAAACATGGTAAAAATTTTTAAGAAAATGGTATATATGGTCATATATTTATCCATAAAATGATTACAAGAACCGAAATGTGGACTTTTTGAACATCCTCTTATATTAAAAATATCATAAATATAGCCATTCATCTATTGTAAAAAATGATCTAATTCATGATAATCGGGATGTTCTTCAAGAACTTGTTGACAGTGTTCGCAAATGACTTCTAAACGGAAATCACCATCTTTTTCAAAGACGATCATTTCTGATATATCCTGCTCCTCTAAAAGATTGAGAAAACGTAAGGACAAATCAATTTCTGTATGATTCAACACACCCAGTTCTTTCCCACAATGCCGGCAACCATAGTAGATAACCATCTCATTCACCTCGATTAAAACTGAATAGTTTTAAAGCACAGCCCCTTCCTTTTTAAGAAGGAATATCTGTACTTTTTATTTAGTTTTAACCGAGGGGAATAAGAATATACCTTGCTTAAAACAAAGGTATGCTTTATTGATTAAATTCATTCATCACCTCTATAAAAGGTTTGCCGCTCACCCAGGCTTCAACAGCATCAGCTGCCTGCTGAATGCTTTGGCTGACAGCCTCTTTTTCATCTTTTGGAAACTTCCCTAATACATAATCCACGACAGGCATCGCATTTACCGGTCTTCCTACTCCTAACCGGACGCGCTTAAATTCCTTCGTGCCTAAATGATCAATAGTCGAACGGACACCATTATGGCCGCCATGACCACCCTTTTGACGCAGTCTAACCTTGCCTGCAGGTAAGTCTAAATCATCATAAATCACAACAATATCATCTGTATTTATATCATAGTAATCCATCAATGGGCGAATCGACTCTCCAGATAAGTTCATATACGTTTGCGGCTGCAATAATATAATCTTTTCTCCATGAAAATGCTCTATTGCATACTCTCCATGGAATTTAGAATTGTTTAGCTTCCAGCCATGTCTGTTTAATAGCTCATCGATTGTACAAAAACCAATATTATGACGTGTTTTCTTATATTTTCTGCCGGGATTCCCCAGCCCTACGATTAACTTCATCACCTTGCCCTCACTTCTAAAAACACATTTTCTTCAAACACAACAACCCTTCTTTACACATACGTGTATCATATGCGTAAAGAAGGGAGGCATTACTTATACATTCTATATATTGTTAGATGGAAGAAATTACGCTTCCTCTGAGTCGTCTTTTTCTTTAATAACTTCCGGTTCTGCATCCTCATCTGTATCTGTTTCTAAATCTTCTTCTGTAGTTGGAGGCACAACTGAAGCGATTGTTGTATCTGGATCATCTAAAAACTCATAGTTCCCAGTTACTTTCAAGTCAGAAATAGATAAGCTGTCGTTCACATCCAGTTCAGAGACATCTACTACGATTTCCTCTGGAATATCGCTCGGTTTTGCACGGACCTGAATTTCATAGAATGGCTGCTGTAATACGCCGCCTTCTTTTTCACCTTTTGATTCACCATCAAGGCGAAGAGAAACCTCAACGTCCATTTCTTCAGACATATTTACGATATAGAAATCAGCATGAAGTAAATCATCCTTTATCGGATCAATTTGATAGTCATGCAGCATAACATCAACAGAATCACTGCCTTCGACCTGAAGTGAAATGATTGCATTCCGTCCTTCATCCCGAACTGTTTTGACTAAATCTACACTATCCACAGAAACTGTCTTGGGATCTTTATTCTTCCCATAGACAACCGCCGGAATTCTACCGTTATTTCTAATTTCGTTTGTTGCTGATTTTGCAAGATCTTCTCTTTTTTGTGCGTTTAATTTTACTGCCATTCGTATCACCCTCCAAGTTGATTAAAAAAATAATATGAAACATCGTCATTTATTGTGATTTTGCATCATTTCTTTTTCTCAATAAAATAAACGGTCAGTATATTAAATACCCTAAAATGGAACAACTTAAACATTAAATTAAGAAAAGCGGAAAGCGCCTGGAGCTGGACAAACATATTTCCAGCCGAAGAAATTCTCTCTGCTAAACAGCATATTTTATTTATTAGTCAAAAAGAATACTTACAGATTGCATTTCATGAACACGGATAATTGCCTCGCTGAGAAGAGAAGCAACCGATAGTTCCGTAATTTTATCAATACATTTTTCTTCTGGTAAAGGAATCGTATCTGTGATGACAAGCTCTTTAATTTTTGAATTATTGATTCGCTCAATCGCAGGGCCCGAAAGGACCGGATGTGTACAGCAAGCATATACTTCTTTGGCGCCACTTTCAATTAATGCGTTTGCTGCCAAAGTAATTGTTCCTGCAGTATCGATCAGATCATCAATTAAAATAGCTGTTTTCCCTTCAATGTTACCAATAATGTTCATAACTTCTGAAACATTCGGGCGTGGACGGCGTTTATCAATAATACCAATTGGTGCTTTTAAACGGTCAGCCATTTTTCTGGCACGGACCACACCGCCGTGATCAGGTGAAACAACAATCACATCTTCTAAATTCTTTTTTTCAAAGTAATCAGCTAAGATTGGTACACCCTGTAAGTGGTCAATAGGAATATCGAAGAAGCCTTGAATTTGAGGTGCGTGCAAATCAAGTGTAATCATACGATTTGCTCCTGCTTTTTCAATTAAATCCGCTATTAATTTTGCTGTAATTGGCTCACGTGCTCTCGCTTTACGGTCTTGACGTGCATAACCGTAGTACGGCATAACAATATTGATTGATTTGGCAGAAGCACGTTTCAAAGCGTCAATCATGATAAGCAGCTCCATAATATGCTGGTTTACTGGAGCAGAAGTAGACTGAATCACATAAACGTCTGATCCGCGGACACTTTCCTCAATGTTAATTTGTACTTCTCCGTCACTAAATTGTGTTACCGTACATTTCCCTAATTTTGTGCCGATTTGAGCTGCAATTTTGTCTGCTAATGCCTCATTCGAATTTAATGAAAATACTTTCAGCGATGAATCCTTATAACTGGATGACATTCAATTAACCTCCATGATTTTATAGTTTATTTTTTAAACTTTTTAGCATATCCTTCTTTGTTTTCCTGCTTCGATCTTGCAATGGATAATGCCTCATCCGGCACATCTTTTGTAATTGTCGATCCTGCTGCAACGTAAGCACCTTTTCCAACTGTTACCGGTGCAATTAAATTTGAGTTACATCCAATAAACGAATCGTCCTCAATCGTTGTCAGGAATTTATTTTTCCCATCATAATTTACTGTAATTGTACCACAACCGACATTTACGCGCTCACCTACATTAGCATCGCCAATATAACTAAGATGAGAAACTTTGCTATTATCACCGAGGTTTGTTTTCTTAAGCTCTACAAAGTTACCGACTTTCGTATCATTACCGACATTGGAAGCTGGACGGATATGTGCATATGGGCCAATGTTCACTCGTTTGCCTATCCGGCTGTCCGCAGCAACACTAAATCGAATATTTGTGTCTTCTCCGATTTCACAATCTTTAATTTCTGAATGCGGACCAATTTCCGAACCAGTTTCAATGGATGTTTCCCCTTTTAGAATCGTTCCCGGGTGAAGATACACATCAGAAGCAATTTTTACATCAGGACCAATATACGTATTATCAGGATCCACAATGGTCACACCGTTACGCATATGCAGCTCATTAATACGTCTTTTCATCACTTTTTCAGCTTCACTTAATGCTACCCGGTCATTAATACCAATTGTCTCATTAAAGTCAGCTGCCACATAAGCGCTGATACGCTCGCCCTGGTCACCTAATATTTTTATAACATCCGGTAAGTAGTATTCACCTTGTGCGTTGTCATTAGAAACAGATTTTAAAGCTTCAAATAATGCTTTATTGTCAAAGCAATAGGTTCCTGTGTTAATTTCATTAACCTCTAATTCAGCTTCATTAGCATCTTTATGCTCGACAATTTTCTCTACTTCTCCCGCTTGATCTCGAATAACTCGTCCATATCCGGATGGGTCATCTGCGATAGCTGTCAATATACTGGCTTTTGAACCTGTTTGTTCATGATGTTCAAACAATTTTTCGAATGTCTCTGCCCGGATGAGAGGGGTATCCCCACAAGCCACAATGGTTACACCTTCTTTATCCTGTAACAATTGTTCCGCCTGCATTACAGCATGTCCCGTGCCCAGCTGCTCTTCCTGTACGACAAAGTCACTAGCTTCTCCCAGCTGTGCTCTTACCTGATCTGCTCCAAATCCGACAATGGTAACTATCTTATCTAATTGTGTCTGTTGCAATTGATCCACAACATGCTGTACCATTGGTTTTCCAACTACAGGATGAAGTACTTTATATAACTTTGATTTCATCCTTGTTCCTTGCCCTGCTGCTAAAATTACAGCAAATCGATTCGCCATTCGGAAACCTCCATCATCTCTAAATATCCATTTAAAAATATATCGTAAAAAAAACCTTATTTCAATAAAATTGTAGATTTAATCTCTATTATCTATGTTATCATATTTTATTTTTTTCGTGGTAATTGATCCACTAAATATTACATCAAAAACCCTGAAAAAAATTCCAATTACAGATAAAGTAAAACAAGACAACCAAATTTTGCATCTCTATACTACATTAAAGAAGCAGCGGAGATTCATGAATCTCCGCTGCTTCTTTGATAAAACATGTCTATGTTAACTGTTTAAATCATCTGCTATAGGATGTTTTTATTAAATCGTTATTCGCTAGCCAAGTTGAGCCTGATGCAGGCGGCTGTACATCCCCTTCTGCTCTAATAGCTCTTGATGTCCTCCCTGCTCCTCAATTCCGTCTTTTGTTAACACAATAATTCGATCCGCGTTCTTTATAGTAGCTAGCCGGTGAGCAATGACTAATGTGGTCCGGCCTTTAGAAAGCTCCGCCAGTGACTGCTGAATAGCCAGCTCTGTTTCTGTATCCAGAGCAGATGTAGCTTCATCCAGAATTAAAATAGGCGGATTCTTTAAAAACATACGCGCAATCGATAAGCGCTGCTTTTGACCACCAGACAATTTAACACCATGCTCGCCGATTACCGTATCTAACCCTTCTGGCTGTGCATCAATAAATGTTTTTAACTGGGCTTTTTCTGCAGCCTCTATAATTTCTTCATCCGTTGCATCAAGCCGGCCATAAGCAATATTCTCCCGAATTGTACCAGAGAACAGAAAAACATCCTGCTGTACAATACCAATCTGATTCCGCAGAGAACGAAGGGTGAAGTCCTGGATATCATGACCGTCTACAAAAATATGTCCTTCTATTACCTCATAAAAACGTGGCAGTAAGCTGCATAATGTTGTTTTACCTGCTCCTGAAGGTCCGACGAAGGCAACCGTTTCTCCCGGCTGAATCTGCAAGTCTATATGATGGAGAATATGCTCTTCCGGATGATAACCAAAAGATACTTTTTCATAGCGCACCTCTCCATGAACAGGAATATCCTGCGCTTCAGGACTGTCCGCAATATCAGGATTCATATCCATTACCTCTGTATAGCGCTTAAAGCCGGCAAAGCCCTTAGGATAGCTTTCAATAATTGCATTTATCTTCTGAATAGGGGCTAATAAAATATTCGATAAAAGTAAAAAGGCAACAAATTCACCGTAAGTCATGGAACCATTGATAACAAACCAGGTTCCGAACAGTAACGTAAATAAGGTAACAACACGCATCAAAAAATAATTAGACATAATATTCTTCGCCATAATCTTGTAAGAAGCCAGCTTGGTTTGCCGATACCGCTCATTGTTCTCCGCAAATTTGTCCTGCTCATATTCTTCATTCGCAAAGGCCTGAACAACACGAATCCCGCCAATACTGTCTTCTACTCTGGAATTTATATCTGCAATATCGTTAAACATCATACGGAATGTTCCTGTCATTAATTTATTAAAGTAAATCGCAAAGATCATCAATAACGGAATGACAATAAAGGAAATGACTGCCAACGGCCAATTGATACCAATCATAATCATAAAAGCACCTATCAAAGTCATGATAGCAACAAAAGCATCCTCCGGGCCGTGATGCGCCATCTCTCCTATTTCTTCTAAGTCCTTTGTCAGCCTCGAAATAGAGTGTCCTGTTTTGTTATTATCAAAATGACCGAATGACAGCTTCTGCATATGGCTAAACAGCTTCTGACGCATATCTGTTTCTATATTAATGCCCAGTCTGTGCCCCCAATACGTTACGACATATTGCAGTAATGTATTGATTCCATAAATCATCAAGAGGGCAACACACGCCCAAATAATAAGCGACCAATTACCCTGCGGCAAGAGGCGGTCGATGACCTGATTAACCGCCAGCGGAAAAGCGAGCTCCAACAAGCCGACTAAAATAGCACACGTAAAATCTAAAATAAAAAGCCCTTTATAAGGCCTATAATAGGAAAAAAATCGTTTGATGTATTCCATAGAAACCTCCTTCCAGCTCTGATTTTCTTTTTATCAGCTGATTACATTATTTAATTTATCGCAGTTAACCAGGCTTCAAGGCCCCCACTGCATAGCGCTTTACTTTATCAGCTCAGCAACTAATTTTTTATTGCGTTTTTTAAATAAATCATTGTGTGAAGATACCATTCCTGATTCAAAAGCGTCAGGCTCTATGAACTGCTTTGCTTTATTTACTGCATTGACAGCATCCTGAAATGCTCCTGCAATTAAATGAACCTTGCCATCGTACATAATCACATCTCCTGCTCCATATATACCTGGTACAGATGTTTCGCTGAATGGACTGCCGGCAATAAAATATTCATTAGCCATTTCAATCTGTAAATCACTTTCCTCCAGCAGCTTCTTTTCCCGGACAAATCCATGATTAACTACTAATTCATCAATTTCAATATTGATCAGCTGATTTGTCAGACTATGCTTTAATTCAACTTGCTGGATATGCTCACGTGTCCCGTCGGCAATTAAACGCTTTATATCCGTATCAAATAAACACTCTACAGAGCTGTTCATTAATTGTGTCACCTGCGCTTCATGGGCATGGAGCTCATTTTTCCGATACACCAGATAAACCTTGCGGGCAATCGACTCCAATTCATTTGCCCAATCAACAGCTGTATGCCCTCCGCCTGAGATAAGCACCGTCTTATCCTTAAATCTTTTTAATGATTTAATCGTATAGCTCAGGTTCGAAATCTCAAATTTCTCCGCTCCATCAATTTCCAGTTTTTGCGGATTCAGAATACCGCCGCCAATGGCAAGAATGACTGTCTTGGAATAGTGTTTATCTCCTGAAGAGGTATCAAGTATAAATATCCCTTGTTTATCCTTAGCAATTGCAGTTACCTTTTCATGACAGACAATCGTCGGATGAAAGGTTTTAGCCTGTTCGATCATTTGCTCAATCAGCTGCTCACCGGACACTGGTGTTAACGCTCCAATATCCCAAATCATTTTTTCCGGGTACACATGAACCTTTCCGCCCAGATGCTCCTGATATTCGATCACTTTTGTCTTCATTTCCCGCAATCCGCTGTAAAAAGCAGAAAAGAGACCTGCCGGGCCCGCTCCAATAATGGTTACATCATAAATATCTGGATTTTTCATCAGAAAACCTCCTTGTGTGCTTTCAAAATAAAATAGTTAGTAAAAGGAAAGGGAGCTTGCTTCCCCTCCTTTTTCAGACAAATCTATTTAAATAATTCCGGATACATTTCTTCCGCCAGTATTTCCATCCCATCGAGCGCATTATAGCTGTATCCAAACATATAGTTGTAATCTACCGCATACACTTGTTCGTTCTGAATGGCTTTCATACTGGATAGCTTCGGATTATTATATAAGCCTTCTTTTATCTTTTCTGCATTTTCAGGATCACTGTCTACCCAAGCCGGTATAATTAATACATCCGGATCTGTTTCAATTAATGTTTCAATACTTACCTCTCCTGTTTCACCCTCAAAGGCATTTGTAAGCTTTATTTTACTAAATACATCATTAAAGAAATTTTCCCCGCCTGCAGCATATACAGAGACCTCATTCGGATCTGTCATGTGTAAATAAACAAATGTTTTGTTTTCTTCAATACTCGATAAATTATCAATGATAGACTGTTCCTGTTCCTTTAATTGCGAGCTGAAAGCTTCTGCCTCTTCCTGGACGTTAAAAATCTTTCCTAAGTTCTCAATATCTTTATAGATAGATTCATAGGTTGCTCCATCTATGGAAGATTCCAGCACATAGGTATTCATATCCATTTCATTTAAGGAATCTACCGTTCCAACGCCCCAATCATCATTTGCAAACAAGCCGCCGCGGCCAAAGACCAAATCCGGATCTGTTCCTAAGGCAACCTCTTTGCCTACATAAGAATCACTTAAAATGTTCAAGTCATTATAATCGTCTTCTACAGTTGGATCTGGTGCACCAAAGCTGGCGCCAACCCCTGCGATTTTATCCTTTAAGCCTAAATGCAGTAACAGCTCAGCTGCCGGTCTTGTATTTGCCATCACCCGTTCAGGAGCCTGTTCAAAAACTTGATCCTTTTCTTCCCAAGCTGAACTTCCTTCAGGCAGAGAATAGTTCTCGATTGTTACCGGGTAACCCTCCGCTTCCTTCTCTTTTTTTGCTGCGTCACCTTGTGTATCATTGCCACAAGCAGCTAATATAGTGATGACAGAAAAAACTGTCAATAAAAGTAAATATTTTTTCATGTTCCGGCCTCCTGTTATATTTGATAAACAAATCCAAGCTGATTCGTTATCGGATTTTTATATGTCTCACATTTGATTTGATATAATTCACTGATCGTTTCTGGTGTTAATACTTCTTCTGGTGTTCCAGAAGTATAGATCCTGCCGTCCTTCATTGCATAAAGATAATCGCAATATTGAGCTGCGGTCTCTAAATCATGCAAAGCAGCCAGAATGCCTATATTCAATTTTTTAACACATTGCAAAATTTCCAGCTGATAACGAATATCGAGATGATTGGTCGGTTCATCCAGAATCATAAATTGCGGCTGTTGTGCAATCGTGCGGGCCAAAATCGTTCGCTGCTTTTCTCCGCCGGATAAGGACAAATAACTTCTGTCCTTATAATCCAGCAGGTTGGTTTGCTTCAGCGCATTTTCCACAATATCTATATCCGCCTGATTATCCACCTCCAGCAATTTCTTATGAGGTGTCCTTCCCAGCAGCACCATTTGCTCAACCGTTAAATCAAAATACATTTCGTTAAATTGACCAACCACACCAAGCTTTTGGGAAATTTTCTTTTGAGATGTTTTTAAAACATCCATATCTCCTAACACGACTGTCCCTTTATGTGTAGGGAGGCTTTTATAAATGCTCTTCAGCATGGTTGATTTTCCGCAGCCATTTGGACCGACCACACCGACAAACTTCTGATTTTCGACGAGCAGCGAGATGTTTTTAACAATTTCCTTTTTTCCCAATTTTGTCTCCAAGCTTTCTACTATCAGCTGCATATCCTACCCTCCAAAGTTATAGCCTTTTTTTACAATCATATAGATAAACAACGGGCAACCGATCACCGAAGTGAGTATCCCAATAGGGAGCTCTACATTTGCTACCAGCACTCTTGACAGTACATCTGCCCACATAAGGAAGAGACCGCCGAAGAGCAGTGATGCCGGCATTAACCGTTTATGATCTGAACCGAATAACCCTCTGCATATATGCGGAATAATCAATCCGACAAACCCTATCATTCCAGAGTAGGCGACCATCGTACCCGTAATCAACGCTGCGATAATCATATATAGCTTACGAAATACACTTAGGTTAATCCCCAAGGTAATCGCTGATTCGTCACCTAACAACATCGTATTCAAGACGCGATGTTGGAAAAGGAAAAGAAAACAGCCTGCCAGCACAACAATCGCCATAATTGGTACCTTGCTCCAGCTTGAGGATGCCAGGCTTCCCATTGTCCAGAAAGTCACACTCTTGATTCCTTCTGCGTCATTAGCGAAGAAAATAACCAGGCTTGATAACGAACTGCACAGAGCACCGATAACGACGCCGGATAATACTAATTTTATGGAAGTCACCTTACCGCCAATACTTGACAATACAAGAACAAGAATAGAAGTAGCCATCGCTCCGGCAAATGCACCAAATGCCACACCGAACTGTGCCAGAACAGTTCCGCTGCCAAATCCCACAAGAATAGCAAAGGTAGCTCCCAATGAACCTCCTGAGGAAATCCCTAGTATGTAGGGGTCAGCCAGCGGGTTCTGCACGATAGCCTGCATTACCACGCCGCACAAAGAAAGTCCCATACCAATGAGTAAGGCGAAGACAACACGAGGCATACGCACCTGCATAATAATGTTGGTATACGAATCACTCTCCACCTGGTCTAAAGATCCCAAATGCCCGTTAGTAATGGTATGTAGTACAATCTGCATGGATTGTTGAAACGGAATGGAAACCTGTCCAATGGAGACAGAATAAACTGCAGTAATTGCGATAGCACAGAGAAGGAAAAATAATACAAACACATAAAAAATTTGCTTTTGCCTGACACTGCTGCCTTTTTCCATATTCAAATTTTCACCTCCTGCTCACATCAACGCAATTGATAATGATAATCATTTTCAATTATAGATTAAGGATTCTATTTTGGCAATCTGTTTTTTTATATATTCATTTGAATAGGATATATTTTCCCAAATTTTATATGGAAAGATCAGGCTTTTTATACTGCAGTCCCGGTCCTTGCATAATATTCAATCCTGATTTGAGCATGTAATTGGAAACCTGATATAGAAAAGTTGTTTAAGATGGAGAAAACAGCTTCTTTTATGGGGGTAGTTTCTGGTGGGATCGATATGAAAAATAATTGCAAACAGAAAAAGCTGAGGCTTCATTTTTTTACTCCATGAAACCTCAGCTTTTTCTGAATTTATTACTTATTACTTCCATATCAATTGCTTTCTTATTTAGCGATAAATGAAAAAGAAGGCAAATCTTTATTAAATTTCTGCCTTCTCGTCTAACTGCCCTCTAAAGTCACTTCAGGAAACGCCTGCTTCTTCTTTATAGTCTAATCCCTCTTCTTTTTCACGTTGATACTCCCCTAAAACAGCCTCTTGAATTTTTGAGCGTGTTCCGGAATTAATTGGGTGAGCAATATCTCGGAACTCCCCATCTGGCGTCCGCTTCGAAGGCATCGCAACGAATAGTCCATTATTCCCGTCAATGACACGGATATCATGGACTACAAATTCATTGTCTAATGTGATTGAAGCAATAGCCTGCATCCTTCCATCTGTTTTTACGCGGCGTAATCTTACGTCTGTTACCTCCATGATGTTTCACCACCTTTGTCCTAATCAAAAATCATTATTCATACTTATGTACTTCAACATAAATTACAAAAATCCTTCTTAAAAATACCAAAAAAATAAAATATTTTAAATTTACTCTTCCGTATACCTATAATTATATTTCCTTTCGACATATCTAGTCATTATTATCCACCTTTTTCTTACAGAGACGAATATAATCAAATTTTTGGGCTTTTAAGAGGAATAACAGCTTTTAATTAAATAAAAAAACGATCATAAGCACCAGAAACAAATTTCACTTTCTGCCGATCCGCGCTCATTCAAAAATAAAAACAGATCCTCATCTGATTGATAGACAGTTGAAGATCTGTTTTTTATCTGACATTTTTATATTAAGATTCCATTTGATAATTTCCAGGCTGTACAGAAACGCGATGATTCTGTATATCAACCGGAGAAATTTTTAATAATGAAATATAATCTGTAATTACTCTTTCGTCTTCTTCATCATCTGCTTCTGCCAATACACCGACAGCTTGTACTGTAGCAGAAAACTCTTCTAAAAGGCTCTTTATACCTGTAATGGTTCCTCCGGCTTTCATAAAATCATCAATAATACATACATTGGCTCCATCAGGCAAGCTTCGTTTCGGCAGTACCATTGTCTGTATTTTTCGGGATGATCCGGAAACGTAATTGATGCTTACAGATGACCCTTCTGTTACTTTTGGGTCTCTGCGCGCTATAATAACAGGAACATTTAAAAAAGATGCTGTTGCATACGCTAAAGGAATTCCTTTTGTTGCGACTGTTACGATGGCATCAATCTTTAAATGGGCAAAGCACGAAGCAAAAACACGGCCGATTTCCCGCACCAGAATCGGATCACCAAGAATATCACTCATATACAGATATCCTCCAGGAAGAATCCTGGAAGGGTCTTCCAGCTTTTTTTGAAGGGACGATATAAATTCCTTACTGGCTTCAGCTGAGCTTGTAGGAATATATTTTACTCCTCCGCCTGCACCAGTAGTTCTCTCTAAATACCCTAGACCTTTATTTTCAAATACTTCATGTATAATATCTAAATCCTCACTTATCGACGACTTTGTTGTATCACAAAGCTCTACAAAGTAAGGCAATTGAATATGTTTCCTCGGGTTTTCTAAAAAATACTCTGTTAACACAACCAATCGATTACTTCTTTTCAAAATCACACCTCAAATCCGAATGTTCTTAATATAATATAGCATTTTCATATGAATTTTAGCAATGCTTATCCCAACATTCGGATTAATTGCACGTCATTACAAAAGCCTCGCATGCTGTTATATATCCGGAGTGCCTTTCGATGATGCTTCAATAACCCAAACACCGTTGGCCCGCTGCCGCTCATCATCACACCTTCTGCACCCGCAAGCTGCATAGCTTCCTTCAGCCTCGCAACCTCTGGATGCATAGAAAAAGTAATGGGCTCCAAGGCATTTCCCAGATGATTACACAGCTTGGAAAAATCCTTTTCATGCAAAGCTTCGAGAATCTGCTTTGTACTCGGGTGCTTTAATTCAGGAATTTTAATTTGATCAAATACAGTATAAGAAGATACGCCCAGATCCGGTCTGGCAAGTATAACCCAGCAGGTAGGGGGCGGGGGTAAAAGTTCAATGCACTCACCATACCCTTTAGCTATGGCTGTTTTACTATAAACACAAAAAGCAATATCCGCCCCCAAATCAGATCCCAGGTCAGCTAATTCAGCTAATGGAATATTCAGGCCCCATAATCGATTAAGTCCTCGTAACACCGCTGCTGCATCAGCACTGCCGCCAGCTAATCCTGCTGAAACAGGAATCGATTTATCAATTCGGATGTGGACACCTTTTTTTATTTTATATGTCTCCTTAAATAAAACCGCTGCTTGATATGCTAAATTTCTTTCATCGCTCGGAACATAACGGCTTTCCAACGATAGTTGAATTTTATCTGCAGGTAATTCCCGCAATTCTATACGATCTGCCAAGTCTATCGTTGTCATTACCATTTCAATATCATGATATCCGTCTTCTCGCTTATTTAACACGTCTAATGACAAATTTATCTTAGCAGGTGCCTTTTCCATTACAAGCATCTTTATTCACATCCTCAAAGCGTCGGAAATTCGTTCGTTCACCTATTTAAAATCATATATACGTCCCTTAAAAATATATTATATTGTATCATAATCAAAACACTGAGGCTAATCTTGTATGAAAAGGTATGGAATCTGCAAAGTACTTTTGGTCATATAAACTGGATGAATGATTTTAGTACTATGGATATAAGCAGGGTATTAGGAACGTGCGGAAGGCGATTACTCAAACACCGACAGGTTTCAAAGGAATAAGGAAATAATCACAAGCTGGAATGTTTCGTCATTGTTCGTTTTTCTTATAAAAAAAGCGAGCCCTGTTTTAGGACTCGCTTTTTCTCATACTTTCCTCTGCCATCTCTATCGCCCTTTTTACCATATTTCCGGCATCACGGGCTTTTATTCCTCCCCAGCCTTCCTGCTGTACCGTATCGTAAAATCCTAATTCTTTCGCTATTTCTTCTTTCATCTGTGTGGACATAATCCCTCGTCTACCCATGTAAAAGCTCCCCTTTACGAATGAATATATTTCTCGATCGGCAATCATAGCTTATGTATTTTTACTTTTTTCACCCGCACAAGTATTAACCAGGAAACCCATTTCCTGCCCTTTTTTGTATAAAAAAACAGTAGACCAGGTACTTGTCTACTGTTTAAAAATCATCGCTGAACTTCCTTCAACGAAGTTCAGCTCTACCGTTTCTGTCAATATGTCTGTATAGCTGTATGAAACACGTTCGAATGCATTCTCGTCCTGATCAAGCTCAACAATGAAAACAGAGGGATATGTCTCCGCAAGAACACCGCATCTTTCAACGGTTTTCCGTCTTCCACCATTCGCTCTGAGCTTTAACCGTTTACCTACCTGACCATCTAGACCTTGCTTAATTTCGATCAACGTTTTGCCCACTACACTCCACCTCACATATACTTATTTTAACATATATGCCGATGAAAAGTCAAATAAAAATTATAATTATATCAGCATATGTTTTTACTTGTCAACTATTATTCATGTCTATTTCTGATATTATTTGTCGTATCTTTATTTTTATACATAAATTGTCACAAAAAAAAGCATAATGGGCTGATTTTATAAAAATAATTAAAAAATAATTAATCTGAATGATCTAATTATTATTTTGATTCCAGCGGAAAGAAGGAGGAGCAAAGGCATGCTGATTAACCCAATAACTCCCTTTTCTAAGCATTATTTCATATTATATTTCCTCTTCATTTTCATGGGCCAGGTAAGGCATGCCTGTTCGTAATAATCCTCTTGTTTGTACGCCTCCTAATCCTTTCTCTCCAGTTAATGTATTACGGAGTGCTTCCCAGACGGATACGCTTTCCATAAACGAGGTATATGCTACCTTTGCAACAATATAAACCGGATCCAGTGCATGAATGTTGACTCTGGATGGCGAACTGGCAAAATTTGCTCCGGCACGAATTAATGACTCAAAATGTGATTGACAAGCTCCGGCAAAAATAACAAGCTGATCCAGATTAGGATAATTACTTCTCGCTTCCCGTACTGCTTCTACAAAATATTTCGAATGGCGATAGGCACTTAAATCTTGCTTCATTCCTTTATTATGTGAATAAGCATCATGCCCAGTGATTACCATGATATCCGGCTGGATTTTATCCAGTAAATCTTTTATTTGGAATGGCATCTCTGTCTCCGTTAAATGAACACCATGTACTTGAAGTCCAATACGCTGATATAATTGGATACATTTTCTTAAGTAGGATGGATCTCCGTCTATATGAAGCACTTTTGCAGGTAATTGAAAATAATTTGCGGCTTCTGTATAACCCTCTGTTGCTTCATAATTCCTTTTTTCTTTCATCATTTGATAGTCCTGACGAAATAAACGATAGGAAAATTCCTGTTTTTCTCTATCTGCTGCTTTTCTTTTTTTATGCTCCCGCTGATCTACTAAGGTTAAGTCGGATAGTGATGCATCCGCTTTTAACCTTAGCTCCTCACCATGAAGTATAGCTACTCCTTTTTTTATTTCTGCCACACGAAATAATAAGTCGTGATTATATGATTTCCTTGTTACTAACGCTCCATTCTGTATATCCATCACTGCACCTCTCACCTTTAATCGCAGTTTAACCGGCAGCAAGATATCCCTTACAAGGATTCTTAAGGTGTTCCAGGCATCAACTGCCGGTATAAGCCCGATTGGTTCAACTGAATGAGTTTCACTTTATTTCTTTCTCATTGTATGAAAATAAGTGCAGCTCTGTTCCTTTTCTCTTGTATAGTATGAGAATCCTGCATAAAAAGCTAATCAGAAGATATCACCTTCTGATTAGCTTTTTGAGAGCTCTCTATAAACTTTATTAGCTAAGGCGGCAAATTCCTCTATTGTCAATGTTTCGCCGCGTCTGCCGCCATCAATTGACGCTTCTTCAAGGAGTATTTCCACCTGATGTTTTTCTAATTTTTCTTGTAAGAATCTGTTCAGGTTATTCCGAAGTGTTTTTCTTCTCTGCGCAAAACTTGCTTGAATAAGTTCAAAGAAAAAGTCTTCATTATCCACCTGAACAGGCGGTTCCTTGCGCATCACAAGCTTCAGAACACTTGAATCTACATTAGGCTGCGGCATAAATACCTGCTTCGGCACGTTCAGAACAACCTTGGCTTCAGTATAGTATTGTATAGCAATACTGAGAGAGCCGTAGCTTTTTGTATTTGGTACAGCTGCCATTCTATCCGCTACTTCTTTTTGAATCATTACTGTAAGACTTGTAACTGGAAGCCGGTCACGGACAAGCTTCATAAGAATGGGCGTCGTGATGTAATAAGGAAGGTTTGCAACGACATGAATATCCTGGTCTTCCCCGAAATGTGTTTTAATTACCTCATCTACATCCGCTTTTAAAATATCCTCAAGAATAACTTCAACATTATCATAGTCCGCTAAAGTCTCCTCTAAAATAGGCAAGAGACGCTGATCAATTTCAAAAGCAACTACCCGATCTGCATGAATAGCTAATTGTTCCGTCAGAGCACCCATTCCAGGGCCAATTTCAATTGCTCCTGTTTCCTTTGTAATTCCTGCCTGACGAATAATATTTTCTAATACGTTCACATCAATTAAGAAATTTTGCCCTAAGCTTTTCTTAAATGCAAAACCATATTTATTCAGCAGTTCTTTTGTTCTCGACGGCGTTGCAATATATTTTTTAGGCATCTTTCTCCTCCTGCTCTATAAGCTCAACAGCTTCTTTAAATTGTTCTCTGGAGATTTGAAATTGGGTAAGGCGCTTTAAAAGCTGCTTTCCATTAGTATGACCAATATGCAAAAGCTCACCAAGACGTTTTCTGCGTCCAGAAGCCATTTTACCTCCGATTAATCCGTAATGGATAAGGTCTTCTTTGGTAATTTCACTATCCGAAAAATCTGCAAGCTCATAAACATCCTCCAGCGCCCTTTGAATATCCTCCACAGAAGCATGTTCAATTCCCAAGCTCTTATTTTCGGAATGCTTTGCTTTTGCCTGATCTCTTCTTAAAAAAGCATGCTTACAGCCAGGTACAGCCTGGTTGATTAAGTGTCTGATCCGCTCCCCCGGGTAATCAGGATCGGTAAAAATAATAACTCCACGTTTTTCCTTTGCATGACGGATTTTATCGAGAGTGGTTTTATTCACTGCTGAACCATTTGTCTCAATTGTATCGGCATCTACAGCAAGCTGAACACGTGTCGTGTCATCTCGTCCTTCTACAACTATCATTTCTTTTATTTTCAATCGATTTCCTCCACTTTGTTCTAAAACCCTAAGGAATCATTTAATTTTAAAAAATCTTTTTGCGTTTTCTGTTGTTATTTTTCCAATTTCATCCACATCCATCTCACGTAACGCAGCGATATCCTCTGCTACCCGTGCGACATAAGCCGGTTCATTTCTCTTTCCGCGATATGGATGAGGCGCCAGAAATGGAGCATCTGTTTCAATAAGCAGACGGTCTAAAGGCACCTGCTTCGCTACTTCCTTCGGTAATGGAGCATTTTTAAACGTGACCGGTCCGCCTAATGAAATATAAAAATTCATATCAAGGCAGGTCTGTACGTAACGGGCAGAATCATTGTAACAGTGCATAATACCGCCAATTTCCTCTGCTTTCTCTTCCTGCAGGATAGTTATAATGTCCTCCGTTGCTTCCCGGTTATGAATAATAATAGGCATATTCACTTTTTTAGCAAGCGCTATTTGCTGACGGAAGACCTTCTTCTGCACACCCTTTGGGGACTTATCCCAATGATAATCCAATCCCATTTCACCAATTGCCACCACTTTAGGATGCGCACTCAATTCTTCAATCCATTCCAGCTCTTTATCCGTCATATCAATGGCATCAACGGGATGCCAGCCGACTGCTGCATAAATATTTTCGTTCTGTTCTGCAATTTCAATAGCCAGCGGTATCGTCTCATGATCAAAGCCTACAACAACCATATACTCCACACCAGCCTCTCTTGCCCGCTGGATTGTCTCTTCCCTGTCTTCAGCAAACTGTCTGGCGTTTAAATGAACATGTGTGTCAAATAACATCTTAACCATCCTTTTTTATCTCCCTTATATCGAAAAGGAAGGAGCTGACATGATGACAGCTCCTATACCATTTATTCAGTAGAAATCATCCACTATTTTAAGAAATTGGTGAACCGTTTGGAACACTTTCCGGTGCCGGAACAATTTCTAATTTCCCGTCTTTTTCTGCAGAAAGAATCATTCCCTGGCTTATTTCACCACGCATTTTCCGCGGCTTCAGATTAGCCACAATAACAACCTTTTTACCAATCAGTTTTTCCGGTTCCGGGTAGTACTCCGCAATTCCGGATAAAATTTGCCGATCAGCTTCATCCCCTGCATCGAGGCGGAATTTCAGCAGCTTATCTGCGCCTTCTACTTTACTGCAGGCTTTCACTTCTGCTACCCTCAGCTCTACTTTATCAAATACATCATATTTAATTTGGCTTTCTTTGGTAGAAACAAGCTCTGTTTCAGTTGGATCCCATTCTTTTTCTTCTTCCTCATCAGATGCAGCAGCTCCGCCCATTTGTGAACGGATATATTCTACTTCTTCCTCGACGTCTAAACGAGGAAAAATTGGTTTTCCTTTTTTCACAACAGTAATATTTTCCGGGAAATTGCCAAATTGAATCTTCTCCCAAGATAATCCACTTTCTTCGTCTAAACCAAGCTGTTCAATTATTTTCTTTGGTGCATGTGTCAAACAAGGCTGCAGCATCGTTGCAGCTACGCGTAAAGTTTCTGCCAGATGTGCCATAACACTCGCTAATTCAGTACGTTTTTCTTCGTCCTTAGCAAGAATCCAAGGCTGTGTTTCATCAATATATTTATTTGCTCTGGAAATCAGCATCCACACTTTTTTCAATGCGTCACTAAACTCCATTTGATCCATAGCTTCCTGGTAAGCTTGGATAACAGATGCTGCGGTTTTTTGTAAATCAGCATCTTCCTTGTTAATGACACCATTAATAGCAGGAACCTTTCCGTCAAAATATTTGTTAATCATTGCTACAGTACGATTCAATAAGTTTCCTAAATCATTGGCTAAATCATAATTCACTCTGGAAATAAAGTCTTCAGGAGTAAAGACACCGTCACTGCCAAAAGCAACTTCTCTCATTAAATAGTAGCGCAAAGCATCTAAACCATAACGCTCCACAAGCATTTCCGGATAGACAACATTTCCTTTGGACTTCGACATTTTTCCATCCTTCATCAGTAACCAGCCATGCCCGAAAACTTTTTTAGGAAGCGGAAGGTCCAGTGCAATCAACATGATTGGCCAATAAATAGTATGGAAACGGACAATTTCCTTTCCAACCATGTGTACATCTGCAGGCCAGTATTTTTTGAAATCAGCGTCATCATCTGTGCCATATCCCAAGGCTGTAATATAGTTAGCCAATGCGTCAATCCAAACATAAATAACATGCTTCGGATTACTCGGAACCTTAATTCCCCAGCTGAATGTGGTACGGGATACTGCCAAGTCTTCAAGACCTGGTTTAATAAAGTTATTAATCATTTCATTTTTACGGGATTCCGGCTGGATAAAGTCAGGATGTTCCTCATAATACTTCAATAATTGGTCTGCATATTTACTCATGCGGAAGAAATAAGATTCTTCTTTAATCAACTCAACTGGATGTCCACTATCCGGTGATTTCCCGCCGATAATTTTTCCATTTTCATCTTTCTCAATATCTACAAGCTGTGTTTCAGTATAGAAGGTTTCATCAGGAACAGAATACCAGCCTTCATATTCATCCAGATAGATATCACCCTGTTTTAGAAAACGCTCAAAAATATCCGCCACAACTTTTTGGTGCTGTTCATCTGTTGTGCGAATAAATTTATCATTACTTATTTCAAGTGTCTTCCATAAGTCCTGCATACCAGCTGCCATCTCATCTACATATTGCTGCGGTGATATATTCTTTTCAGCTGCTTTCTGCTCTATCTTTTGTCCGTGTTCATCACTTCCTGTTAAATAGAACACATCAAATCCGAGCATGCGCTTATATCTCGCCATCGTATCACAAGCTATTGTTGTATACGCGTTGCCAATATGTAATTTCCCGCTTGGATAATAAATTGGCGTTGTAATGTAAAAAGTGTTTTTGCTTCCCATCCGTTATGCCTCCTAAATTTTTTCCTGTTTAAGTTGAATTGAAGATTTAAAGCTGCCGCTCCAGCGGGTTTCATGGGGTGAGTACTCTTAGGTCCCAGAAAAACACTGCGCTTTCCCATAGGAGTCTCCGTGTTTTTCTTCCGCTAGTTACTATTAATAATCATAATTTACTCATTTCTAATATGATAAACAAGAAGGTGTAATTTACTATTTCAACTTATATTTAAAAAAACCTTATATTAGCTATACACCTGTAAAGATGATACATGCTTTGAAACAAGCATTGCCGTCTCATCCGTAAAAGATTCACAATTATCTCTTATTGATTGGCTATTCTATATATTTTTTATGATATCACACTGTAAATACAAAAATGTCAACTTCCATTGTAGCTATTATATCGTAATTTGCCAAATTGTGTACCTATTCACTTGTTCTTTATGGATAATTTCGTTTTATGTCGAATTTTCTGCGGTTATTTTTTCCTTCCATACAAGGAAAAATATCAATATCCTTAGAAATTAATTCACAAAAAATGATACTTTCTTACTTGACCACGATAGAAATTTAACAAAAACCTGAATATTTATAAAAAAGAGATAAAACTTTTCCTTTTACAGTAAAATTGTATTGACAATACCAAATATTGTTGCTATTCTAATGTTATTAACAACGATGAACAGCGACATTTTTTTCAATTTATCTCATTATTTGAAAAATGTACCCTTCGTTTATTCGGAAAAACGCTACTAAATCTACTTTTTGGGGGAATGAAGAAATGAAATCTACTGGTATTGTACGTAAAGTTGACGAGCTTGGCCGCGTGGTTATTCCTATCGAATTACGCCGTACACTGGATATTAAAGAAAAGGATACAATGGAAATCTACGTCGATAACGATCGCATTGTATTGAAGAAATATCGTCCAAACATGACTTGTCAGATTACTGGGGAATTAACGGATGAGAACCAGACTTTAGCTGATGGAAACCTTATTCTAAGCCCTGAAGGCGCTAAAATTTTGCTGGAAGAAATTCAAAACCGTTTTAAATAATAGCTGTTTAAAAGGCGAAAAAGGGATGATCTCTGTATATAGAAGAGATCATCCCTTTTTCGTATTCATAAATATTATGGAAGCTGCTATTCAATATGGTAACTCTGATAGACTTCTCTTTTTGGTAATTTTCGTTCCATTGCTGCCTGCTTAATTGCTTCCTTGCTGGATAAATCATCATTTTTCATTAATGCTTCTACATGCTCTTTCACGGATAAAGCTTCCCACCAGCTCGATTCCTGTTGAATATTGTCGAAAGATGTCTCCGTTTGCCCTTCTATGACAATTACAAACTCTCCACGCATTTCATTTTTCTTACTCCATGAAAAAAGTTCTTGTATGGTTCCTCTAACAAATTCTTCAAATTTCTTGGAGATTTCTCTACCTATAGCCGCTTGTCTATTACCTAAAATACCCTCCATGGTTTCCAAAGTATCCTTTATTCGATAAGGCGACTCATAAAAAATTAAAGTAGCATTCAAATTTTTCAATTTCTCAAGCGTTTCTTTCTTATCTTTTTTCTTCCTGGGAAGAAAACCGTAAAATGTAAAAGTTTGTGCGGGTAAACCTGATCCGACCAGTGCAACAAGTGCTGCATTTGCTCCCGGTAAAACAATGACATCCAGGCCTTCCCTGATAGCTGCCTGAACCAGCTCTGAGCCTGGATCAGAAATCGCAGGCATTCCGGCATCACTCACAACAGCTATCGACTCACCATTCCGTATCTTATCTAAAAGCTGTTTTTCTCTTTCGTGATGGTTATGTTCATGATAACTGATAAGAGGGGTATGAATCTCAAAATAATGAAGCAGCTTTTTCGTATTTCTGGTGTCCTCCGCGGCAATCAGCTTACATTCCTTTAAAATCCGGATAGCCCGAAAAGTCATATCCTCCAGGTTTCCGATAGGTGTCGGTACAACGTATAATGCTGCATGCTCCTCAGGCTGATAGCTATTTTGGATATTCATTCATTGCACGTTCCTTTCTTATTGGCCTGGATCAGTGCCAGTTTCTCTCCGCGGGATAATTTTTTTATTCTATATTCCTCACGCATAGCATCTGATTTACTTTCAAATTCATATGTATAGATAATTTCGAATGGGCCCCTGCCTCTTGTATATTTTGCCCCTTTTCCCTCTTCATGCATACGAAGCCGATGCTTTAAATCATTCGTATATCCTGTATATAATGTCCCATCGTGACATTTTAAAACATATACCAAGTGTTCTCCGCTAGCCATATATAACTTCCTCTGCCTGTTTTGTATAAGAACCGTCGTGTTCATAAATATAGAATGGCGGCAGAATCTTCACATCCGCCTTTCCATCACGAATCCCCTCGACTAAAAGCATATTCGCTTCCTTTCCCTGTTTTGGATAAACAAATTGTATACGCTTCGGTTCAATACGATACTTTCTAAATTGTTCTATAATATCAACTAAACGTCCGGGGCGATGCACCATAGCTACTTTTCCGCCTGGCCTGACATAAAGCTTACAGGCTTTCACAACATCCTCCAAGGAGCAGTAAAGTTCATGTCTGGCAATAGTGAGGTATTCATTTTGATTATGCTCCGCAGCTGATGGTGTTTTAAAATATGGCGGGTTCACAGTAACCATATCAAATGAACTTTGATCAAGCGTTGTCTGCATCTCCTTCAGGTCTCCATGAATCATTCGTAATTGATGACTTAAATCATTTAAAGTGACATTTCGTTGAGCCATCTGAAAAATGCGTTGTTGAATCTCAACACCAATTATTTCAGCACTTGTCCTTTTAGAAAGCAGTAAAGGAATGACACCATTTCCCGTACATAAATCAAGAATCTTTCCTCTTTTTTTAGGGATTGAACTAAAATGAGCTAATAATACAGCATCCAATGAAAAAGCAAAAGCAGTCGGACTTTGTATAATTTTCATCGTTTCATCTGCCAGCAAATAATCCAGGCGCTCATCATCATATAAATCGGTCATAGGTTCATCACATCCTCATCTTCTCATTAAAGAGGATGTTCAAAAAGTCCAATAAAGATGACACGGCGAATTTCTTTGTTGACGAGCTTTTTCCGATGGGACTGCGATTACTCGCCCCACCAAGAGCGTTACTCACGTATTATAAAGCATACGCTCCGCTCGTAAAGAGCTCATCGCCTTGAACTTCTTGGTCCTATTTATCGGCCTTTTTGAACACGCACTTAAAGCTTACCATAAAAAGAGCTGCCTCCATAGGAAGACAGCACCCAATACGATACATTTATTTCGTTTTATCAAAGAAATCCAGGCAGAAAATACAATCTTCATTTCTTCTCGGACTGCCGAATTCCAAACTGCATATATGGAAACCTTCTTCATATAATCGGGCTAAATTATCATAGCCTTCTCCTGGAAAGATGCCCTTTTGTTGTTTAGAATCGCCTTTTTCTTCCTGGTTTTCCACAGATTCCTCTGTAAAGTTATCTAGGTGATTTCGCAAATGGTGATTTTCGTGAGCTAACCGATGATTTTCTTCAAGTAAATCACTTAGCTTTCCTTTTAAATCACCTAACTGCTCATATAATTCACCAATTTGCTTCTCCATATCGGAAACTTGATCAAATATTTCTCTGTTTCCCAAGAATGATCACCTCTATTCTGTGACTTGTGCTACAATATGATGTTTAAAATGTCTAATAAAAATGACACATCGAATTTCTTCGTTAGCTTGCTTTTCCGTTGCTCACGTATTAAACTACATACGTTCCGCTACTCAAAACTGCGCTGCCTCGAACTTCTCGGTCCTTTTTATCAGCCCTTTTGAACACTCATTACAATTCCTTCTTCAATTAATTCATCTAATGTATACTCCACAACACGTTCTTTATCTAAGAGCTCAATTTGAATCATTTTTTCTAATATATTTAAACCGACAACTTTTCCTTTTCCGTGAGGTGTCGGCAATGTTTCTCCGATGTCAGGTAAATCTCTTTTTGCTGTTTCGTAGGCATCATTTTCATATTTTAAGCAGCACATTAACCTTCCGCAAAGACCGGATATTTTTGCCGGGTTTAAAGAAAGATTTTGATCCTTTGCCATTTTGATAGACACCGGTTCAAAGTCTCCTAAGAAGGTGGAGCAGCAGAGCATACGGCCGCATGGACCAATTCCGCCCAGCATTTTCGCTTCATCCCTGACGCCGATTTGTCTAAGTTCAATACGTGTTTTGAACATAGATGCAAGATCCTTTACAAGGTTCCGGAAGTCTACTCTTCCGTCAGCTGTAAAATAGAAAATAATTTTATTGCGGTCAAAAGTATATTCTACATCTACCAGATTCATATCCAGTTTATGTTGATTAATTTTGGTGGTACATACGTCAAAGGCTTTTTTTGCCTGTTCCTGATTCTCTACAACGGTTCGCTTATCCTTTTCTCCGGCGACCCGGATGACTTTCTTTAATGGTAAAACTACATCTTCTTCATCAACCTGCTTTTCCGTGATGACTACTTTTCCAAATTCTATCCCTCTTACCGTCTCCACAATCACATAGCTATCTGGAGTTACCGGATAAGAATCCGGATCGAAGTAGTAGATTTTACCAGCTTTCTTAAATCGTACGCCAATAACTTCTAACATTTTTTCACCTCTGTATTTGAAGCGCTAGTTGTTCAATAACCAATGTTGGCTGAACATTTGCCTTTAATTTTCTTTTTGCCATTAAAATCTGATTTAAGATTATTAACAGCTGGGCTTGAGAAAAAGTAATGATCATCTTTTCTAATTTAGATGGATCATTGGATAACAGTATCGTATTGGCGTCTGTGTATATATGTTGATGTAAGATATCTTTAAATCCTAGTATTAATAAGTCCAGACCTCGTTCTTGATTTTCTCTATCTTTAAAATGAGGTATCCAATTTTGATGAATATATGTGTAAATATCCTCAGGTTGTGTAGCATACATTTCTACCCATTGTATCACTATTTTTCTCGCACCTGCAAACCAATCATCTTGAGCAAGTTCAAGTGCTTCTGCCAGGCTGTTTGTCAATACGCTTAAAAGTTTAGCGTCTGTCTCACTTAAGCCCTCTTTCTGCAATCTTTCCTGTAATACACCTGGCGAAAGAGGCTGCAGATCGATAATCTGACAGCGTGACCGGATAGTAGACAGCATCGCATGGCCATTTTCTGTGAGCATCATCGCAGTTGTCTCTACGTTCGGTTCCTCTAAAAATTTTAATAATCGGTTGGCTGCATTGACTGTTAATGTATCCGCATCCTTAACAATATAAACTTTCTGGTTTGATTCCAGTCCTGAATACGTAAATTCCTTCTGCAGATTACGTACCTGTTCTATTTTAATAGAGGCGCCATCCGGCTCAATCCAATGCATATCTGGATGATTTCCGGAGTCAATTCGCTGACAGTTGATACAGCTGTTACATGGATTTTCTCCCTGCCGATTCATGCAAAATAAATATTTTGCCAGGAGTAATGCCATTTCCTTTTTGCCGGTTCCTCTATCTCCTTGGAATAAATAGGCATGGGAGATACGATTTTTCTTGATGCTATTAATAATAGTCCTACTTGCTACAGGCTGTATTTTTTCAATCTCTTCCCATGTCTTCATCATTTTACTTCCACCTTTAAAGATGAGCTTAAAAACACCTATTCTATCAATTCTATGAAAGGCTAAGCCCTTCTTCTAAAGAGCTTAGCTCATGTATAAATATTAACTAATAAACCTTTAATTTCTCCAATTAAGCCAAGAATATCAATGGTTTTCTTTTCTTCATCCATTAAGTCTTCTGCTAATCGGGCAATTTTTTCATCAATTATCTTCACTGTCGATAATTGTCTGCTTCCCTGCATGCCAAAGCTTTGTTTTTTCTCCAGAAGATACCCTTCTGATGTCGCTTTTTCTAGAAATCCTTTTACCATTCGTTTAAATTTGACTAACTCACGAAAGGAACGATACCGGCTCAGTTTATCCCCCTGCTCCGTAATCTGCTTCACCATTTGTGTGAATTCCTGTGTTTTCAGCTGTTCCGATTGGGTTTGAACAAGATTTTGAAAAGAAGCATTATTTGTCTGCGAAGGCCGCTTCAGATTACCGTCTCTTGGTGTTAATATATCGCTTGAGATTTTCATTGTTCTCCCCCTCCCGCTTTATTAAAATATGTTTTTAGAATTGGTAAAAGGACTCAATAGGCAGGATAAATACAGTAGCTCCGCCAACCTCCACTTTAACCGGTTTTGGAATATAAGAATCTGCATTTCCTCCCATTGGAGAAATTGGCGCAACCATCTGTTCACGATGCGAGCAATTATCGCGAATGATTTCAAGGGCGTCATTCACATATTCGTCTTCACAACCAATCATTAGTGTCGTATTACCTTCTTTTAAAAATCCGCCTGTTGTAGCTAATTTTGTTGTTTGAAATTTATTTTCACCTAACGCGTTTACCAAGCGGTTGGAATCTTTATCCTGAATAACCGTTATAATTAATTTCATGATTGATCAGCCCCTTTTGACTTATTTATTTAAAAAAGTAATAATTCTTTCCAGCACATCTTCATATACAGCCTCACGTGAGCGGTCAGCGTCCACAGTTTGAAAACGATCCGGGAAACGAGATTTGATTAACTGATAGCCTTCATAGACTTTCTCGTGAAATTCAACCGTTTCTAAATCCAGGCGGTTTTTCTCTCTCTCAGCATTAGCTGAAATGCGCTCCAGTCCTTTTTTCGGATCAATATCAAAAAATAGCGTTATATCCGGCATGCAATCCTGGATCACAAATTGATTAATTGCAAATACTTCATCCACGCCGATGCCTCTTGCATAGCCCTGGTAAACCAGACTGCTGTCCACAAAGCGATCACATAATACTATTTTTCCCTTTTTTAATGCAGGGAAAACCTTTTCTACGAGATGCTGTCTTCTTGCTGCTGCGTATAATAATGCTTCTGTTCTTTCCTCCATCTCAAGATGAAGAGGGTCATGAATAATATCTCTAATCTTTTCAGAGATACGAATACCGCCTGGCTCTCTTGTCTTGATAACCTCTATCCCTCTTCCTGTCAGCTCTTCATAAACCTGATTTAGAATGGTGGTCTTGCCGGCTCCCTCGCCGCCTTCAAATGTTATAAACAAACCATTTGTCATCATCGTTCCCCTTTATTCCTATATATGCGTAATCCCGAGTCCCTATGCTGAATCCGAACACCCTGCTCTACTAATTTTTCAAAGTGTGCTATATGCGCCCGCTTGATTCTTTCTCCTTTTAAAAGAACCGGAATACCAGGCGGATAAGGTATAACTGCATCAGCAGCTATTTCTCCAATACTTTCCTTCATCGGGACCAGATACGTTGTATAATTGTTCATTTCCTGATAAGACAAATCTAATTCCTGAATCTTATCTGGGAAAAGATTTATCCTCTCTATTGTAGCACGATTTACTGATTTTTTTAATGGATGCCCGATTGTTTTCAACCTTTTTTCTAACATTTCAATTTGTTCAAAGGGGGCAAGTCCATGGATAAATAAAATTTGCTCATCTGTAGCAAGCTCCGGGAAAATCCCTGCCTTTTCGAGCAAGTTCACAACTGACTTTGTCGAAAAAGAATGTTTCACGTGGAACGTCAGCTTTAAAGGATCTGTGGAAGAAACAGCTTCCCAAAAAGGAAAGGATGCAAATAAAGTCTTCACATATTCGACACTTTTTACCGTTTTTATTCGTTCTTCCTTTGAATAGTTTGCTAAAAAATGTCTGGCCATATCTAAAGAAGCCATCAATATATACGAGGGGCTGCTCGACTGAATAACTTGTAAATAATGAGCAATCCGGGACTGATCAACGCGCGGCGTTACAATATGTAAATAGGAAGCCATCGTCATTGCTGGAGCCATTTTGTGTGCAGAGTGAACAACCGCATCAGCTCCTAATTGAATTGCTGAAGCCGGGAAAGGATCTCCCGATGCAAAATGAACCCCATGTGCTTCATCGACTAACACAGGAATATTATATTGATGTGCTTTATCAATCATTTTTTTAAGATGATAGGTCTGTCCAAAATAATCCGGGTAAGTAAGTACTAACGCCTGCGCATCTGGATGCTGCGCTATTGCTGCTTCCACAGTTTCATAGCTTGGACTTGTATACCTTTTAACGTCATCATCCCAGTCCGGTGCCAGAAAAACAGGCTTCGCTCCAGCTAATTCCAATCCATTCATTACAGACTTATGGCAGTTACGCTGCACAAGAATCTTCTCCCCCTGCTTACACGCTGCAAGAATCATTGCCAGATTTCCAGCTGTCGAACCGCCGACAAGAAAGAAGGTATGCTCTGTCTTAAAAAAGTCTGCAGCTAAGCTTTCTCCCTCTGCAATGACACCTGTGGGCGCATGTAAATCATCCATCCCTGTAATTTCTGTCGCATCCCAGCGGAGTATCTGCTGGAAATCTGCCTTATATGCAGAGGAAAAAATTTGGCCATGTTTATGACCGGGAACATGGAAAGAGATCGGGTTACTTTTTGCAAATGCCTGTAGATGCTCTGCTAATGGTATGCGCTGCTGGTCCATTTTCCTCCCTCATTTCTTCTCGTATATAAATAAACAAATAGATTCATTATTATCTACCTTCTCTTAATTAGAATGCTTTCTCTTTTATATTTTATGCTAACAAAAAAGCCTTTGCATGCAAAGACTTGTTAAAAGGGGATTATATTAAGAGTGTAATTTTGGTTGTTTAATATTTTTTAACTTTGAGAGATAGTATTGATACTTTTCTTCCCTTGGCTCTGTATGGATCATATTATGCTCACAATCTGAACAGAGAAACATGGAATACAAATGAATACCGTTTTCCTTTGGCTCCTCACAAATTCCACAATACTCATATTCTTGAACTTTTTGCTGTTTCATTTCTCCACCTCCGTTAAAACTAGTATCTCCTAATCTAACGGATGCTATACATAAAAAAATATATTATGTATAAGCTTTACTAGTGGATGATATACAAGGATAGCTAAACAGCATTTCAAAGAATAAATAGATGAATAGCTGCCAGGGAACCGACACCAAATACACCAAGAAACCCGGATACCAGAACAGTAAATAGATTAATGGGTATATGCAGGCCGACAGCACCTCCGAACACATTTAAGAAAAACAGCAGCAATACACCTATACCTAACCGGATTGTTGCTTTCCCAATATATTTCATTGGTTTCACCGGTGCACCTACGATAAATAAAAGAATAATTAATCCGATAATGATTCCAATAAATAGTGTTGAATTCATCCCACTTCCCCACTTTCCTTCCATCGCTTTAACATATTTCTATGATTGTCCGACAGCGATTAGAACAGATTTTCAAAGTGGTTGAATCAGTTTGGAGCTTTCTGGGGTTATTTGGTAAACCCCTTCCATGGCCAGCAAGAACGGACAATAAAAAGAACCAGGCAATTGGAAACCTCCCTGATTCTTTCGTGAAAATTATATATTATTCTTTAAAACCGGTCAGCTTTTACATTCCGAACGCGTGCCTCTCTTAATAGCATCAGATATTTAGATTTCGCCAATAGTTTCTCCTGCATACCATTTCGTGAAGGGTCGATACTTTTTCGGACAAAATCCTGAAGCTGTCTCCATTCCCCTTCTACTTGATATAAAGCATTCAGAAGCTCCTGATCCATATCTTTTTTCTTTAATCTCTTTGCCATACTCTCCACCAAACCCCATTATAAATGAAATTTCATCTCACCAGATGATCAGAAATAGAAATCAGACGTCTCTTCTTCCTTCTAACGCTTTTGACAATGTCACTTCATCAGCATACTCTAAATCGCCACCGACAGGTAATCCATGTGCAATACGCGTTGTACGGATTCCTGAAGGTTTTACCAGACGGGAAATATACATTGCTGTTGCTTCTCCCTCAATATTCGGGTTTGTCGCCAGAATAAGCTCTTCTACCTCTTCATCCTTCAGGCGGTTAAGCAAATCCGGTACATTGATATCCTCCGGGCCAATTCCATCCATCGGTGAAATTGCCCCATGAAGCACATGATATCTGCCGCGGAATTCTTTCATTTTTTCCATTGCTATGACATCTTTCGGATCCTGGACAACACAAATAATAGATCCATCCCGGCTGGTATCCTGGCAAATAGCGCAGGGATCCTGATCCGTAATATGTCCGCAAACCGAACAATGAGTAAGATCACGTTTCGCATGAACTAATGCGTTAGCAAAGTTCATCACATCATCCTCTTTCATATTTAAAACAAAAAAGGCCAGACGTGCTGCCGTCTTTGGACCAATTCCCGGTAATTTGGAGAAGCTGTCCATCAGCTTAGTTATCGGCTCTGGATAATACATATTTTCTTACCTCCCTGTAAAACATCACTTTAAGGGAAAATAAGACGCCTTGGCAAAGAAGCCAGACGCCTTATTTTCTATTAGAAAGGAATTAGAACATTCCTGGCATATTCAATCCTTTTGTAAATTGTCCCATTGTTGCATTTGTTTTTTCATCAATTTGATTTAAGACATCATTTGTTGCTGCTACAATCAAATCCTGCAGCATTTCGATATCATCCGGATCAACAACCTCTTCTTTAATCTCTACATCCACAATTTCTTTCTTGCCGTTTGCCCGTACAGTTACCATACCGCCGCCAGCTGTAGCTTCAAAGGACATTTCATGCAATTCGTCCTGTGCTTTCATCATCTTTTTTTGCATCTTCTGCATTTGCTTCATCATGTTATTCATATTTCCCTTCATGGAAAATACCTCCTTTAAATATATATATTATTCATGAATTTCTAATAAATCATCACCAAAGAGCTTTCTTGCCTCATCTACAAGAGGATCTCCCTCCTGTTCCTTTTGTTCATCAGGCTTTTCCTGCTTTTGGATATATTCACTGCGCAGGTCATTCCATTCTTTCTCAGGAATCGGAATAATCGTGCGAGGTTTATCTAAATTCCCTAATATCGATTCTACCATTTCCCGATGATCAAGGAATAAAGAACAATGAATTTCATATTTAAACGCTACAATAAGTGTATCTGCTGATGCTGCGGCAGGCTTACTGTCCTGTATGGTTGCATGTGCCGGAGCATTCGCTGTTTTTAATTGGCTTAAGAAGTTTGCCCATTGTGCATGCACATCCTTCAGCTCTTTTTTCTCTGCTTTTCCTAGTGTATCACGAATCCGGTCAAATGGAATCTTATATGTGTTTCGTGAATTCCTGGAAGCGGGACGGCGTCTCTCAGCTGCAGGAGAGCTTCCTCCAGCTTCCTGATGCTGCGGCGGAGCTTCTTTTAACTTCGCAATGTCACGCTCCATCGCCTGTAATTTTTGCTGAAGCTTGAGAACGGCATCTGACTGGTCTACAGCATCAGACGGTATCTGCCCCGCTCCTTGCGTTTTTCCAAATTGATCTGTAATCGATAATAATGCCACCTCAATAAAGATCTTCGGACTGTTGGACCATTTCATTTCCTGCTGACATTGATTCAGTTCAATAATGGAATGCTGGATCCAGTTGTTTGTAACCTGCTTAGCCAATTCTTCAAAGGCTTCATTCACGACAGCCCGCTCTAGCAGCTCTCCTAATCCTGACGAGGTTTTATATAAAAGTAAATCACGCATAAAGTATATTAAATCCTGCACAAATTTCCCCGGATCTTTTCCTGTTTGAATCATCTGATCCAATCCGCTGAGTACAGTCTGTACATCCTGCTGTATCATCGCGCGGACAATATTGGTGAGAACCTCCTGAGATACACCGCCGGTAACCGCCAGCACATCCTCAAGCTCTACCTGCTCTTCACTATAGGAGATAGCCTGATCCAGAATACTCAACGCATCACGCATACCGCCTTCTGCTGCTAAGGCAACGGACTCTAAAGCTTCATCTGTCACAGAAATATTTTCGGCATGCATGATTTTCCGCATTCTTTCCACAATGGCCAGATTAGAAATTGGTTTAAAATCAAAGCGTTGGCAACGGGAAATAATCGTTAATGGTATTTTATGCGGTTCTGTTGTCGCAAGGATAAATACAACGTGTTTTGGCGGTTCTTCCAGTGTTTTCAGAAGCGCGTTAAAGGCATTTACAGATATCATATGCACTTCATCAATGATATACACTTTATAAGGTACAGAGCTTGGTGCATACTTCACTTTATCCCGGATATCACGAATATCATCGACACTTGTATTCGATGCCGCATCAATTTCAATGACATCGGAAATAGAGCCATCTTGAATACCTTTGCACGCTGCACATTCATTGCATGGCTCTTTGACGGGCGCATGCTCACAATTAATCGTTTGCGCAAAAATCTTTGCAGCACTTGTTTTCCCTGTCCCTCTCGGACCAGAGAATAAATAAGCATGTGAGAATTTATCTTGTGTAATGGCATTTTGTAATGTTCTCGTGATATGCTGCTGTCCTACAACATCTTCAAATGTTCTTGGACGCCAGACGCGGTATAAAGCTTGATAACTCATGATTTCGATTCCCCTTATGTGTCTCCTTATTATTATACCCGATTAGGGGCTAGGATGAAAACCTTATAACTAGATTATCTGGAAGTAATTTATGTTTAAATAATTATTAAAGAAATTGAGTTTTTAGAGAGTTTCTTCATAAATAATAAAGAAGCTTCATTGAAATTATAGAACTAATGTTCTCGTTGTGATATAATACCCTATAATACACACAGTAAAAAGTTTAACGGTGGAAGGCAGCATCTCCTATGTGGAAGGAGGTGATGCCTATGGCTACTTTTGATGCGCTGTCTTTAATGATCAGCTTTGGCATGCTTATCATAGCCATTCTTTCATTTCACGACAAAAACCAAAAGTAAAACCACCCTTAGCTTGCCGGCAAATAGGGTGGCTTCATTCGTCACTTTAAAACAGCCTTCCCTCTCTTCTGATAGAGAGAAATAACTGTGTGTATTATCAGGGTAGTATGCTCATACATACTGCCCTTTTCTATATTATATACTATGCGTTTATATAAGAAATTATATCATATACCCTGCTTCTAGTACAATCTAACCTATAAAAAGAACAACGTACAATTAACATGCTTCTATAAGGCTACATGTATCATTACTTTTTCGGGTAAGCACGCTTATATTGTCTTGCCGGCTCTATAGTATCCCCCAGCTTCTCACTGGCCCGGATTGCCCAATAAGGGTCTTTCAGCATGCCGCGTCCAATTGCAACTAAGTCCGCATCACCATTTCCGATAACAGATTCCGCTAACTCAGGATCTTCTAAAATTCCAACAGCAATCACTGGCATATCCAGCTCTTCCTTAAATTTACGTGCAAATGGAACCTGATAGCCTGGGTGTGTTGCCGGTTTTTGTTTTCCTGGAGGAGCCTCCCCGCCACTGGAGATATGGAACATATCAACACCTGCTGCTTTGTATTTCTTGGCAACTTCTAGTGCATGGTCTATATCGTAGCCGTCGTCCATATATTCAATGGCTGAAATCCGCATTAACAATGGCATATCCTCTGGTATAACATCTTTAACTGCCCGAATAATCTGGACCCCGAATAAGGATGGCTCCTGGTATTCATCCTTCCGCTGATTGATTAAAGGAGAGTGAAACTGATGAATCAGGTAGCCATGTGCACCGTGTAATTCGATTGTATCGAATCCGGCCTCGACCGCCCGTTTTGCTGCATCCTGAAATTGTTGAACGGTTTCCCTGACTTCTTCTGTAGTTAAAGCACGTGGCATTTTATCGTCTTCTGTAACAGGAATTGCAGATGGAGCAACAGGTGGGTTTGCATCTTCCGCTTTTCTGCCGGCATGAGCAATTTGAATACCTATTTTTGCACCTTGTTTATGGACAGCATCGACGATTTTTTTATAAGCTGGAATTTGTTCATCTGACCATAGACCGAGATCATTATCTGTAATGCGGCCATCTGGATCGACATCTGTCATCTCAACTAAGATTAGGCCGGCGCCGCCCACTGCACGTGATGTGTAATGAACAAAATGCCAGTCATTTGGAACTCCGTCCTTGGCATCAACGGAGTATTGGCACATTGGCGCCATAACAATTTTATTTTTCAAGGTTAAATTTTTTAATGTAAATGGTTGTGTTAATTGAGCCATTCTTGCACCTCGCTTATAAATTTTTAAGTAATTCATAGCATATGCTTTGTTATTATTTTGTGCAAATAATCTGTTTGCCTTCCATATTCTAAAAAACAGCTAAAACTTCTGCGCTCGCAGGATAAAGCATTTTTTTGCATAAAAAAAGAACTGCATTTTTGCAGTTCCTTTTTCCATATGTAGCGTGCACCTGCTTTCGATGGAATGACCATATGCGCTACCTAAGTTCATGGCTCAGCCCAGGCTTCCCCGCGGCACACAAGAAAGACCACTTACTGCTGCTTCCTTCCGGATCTGACAGGGTTCATGGGTTCCTGTTGCGCAGGACCAGGACGTCAACACCACTCCCTTAGGTCAGACCATACAGTCATCCCACCTCGAGCAGGGGTTCGGCCTCGCTATAGCGGATTGCGAGTACAGGGCACCGCTACCTCCCCGCTTAGCACGTAATTATTATTATAGCTTTCTCGTCCCAAAAATGCAATAAAAAGTGTTGCTTTTTCGATACTTGTCCTAATCTCCCACTTCCGAATCCTTCTCGGTCTTTTTCTGACGCAGTTCTTTAAAAAAGTTTTTTAAAATAGTACTGCACTGCTGTTCAAGGACACCAGAGGTTACATCAACCTGATGATTAAAACGCGGCTCCTCCAGTAAATTCATTAATGTTCCGGCACAGCCGGCCTTTGGATCACTTGCCCCATAGACCACACGTTTGATTCTTGACTGTACAATCGCTCCGGCACACATCGGGCATGGTTCTAGCGTCACATATAAGGTACAATCCTCTAATCTCCAGCTGCCCACCGCCTGATTAGCTTCCTGAATAGCAAGAAGCTCTGCATGGGTTAAGGTTGTTTGTATAGATTCCCGCAAATTAAAGCCTTTTCCGATAATTTCCCCATCTTTGACAATCACGGCACCAATCGGCACTTCATTTAATATCCAGGCCCGGCGAGCCTCTTGAATAGCTGCTGCCATATATAATTCATCTTGACTTACTGATATTTCCTCTGTCATTTTTATCACATCACTTTATTATCGTTTTAATTATCGTACCAAAAGGGAATACTAATTTAACCTATCTTTTTTAAAGGAGACATCCAATAACTATGAAAATTGAAAATACAGCACTTGTCTTCATTGACTTAATTAACGATTTTAAATTTGATGGCGGCGATAATCTTCATGCCTCTACAGAAGAGATGCTGCCAAATCTAATAAAACTCCGAGAATTCGCTAAAGAAAAATCGATTCCTGTTATCTATGTTAATGATCATTATGGCTTATGGCAAGCAGACTTCCACAAAATTATCGACTATTGTAAAAATGAAAAAAGTGAGGAAATCATTGAAAAAATGAAGCCGGATGACGATGATTATTTCCTAATTAAACCACAACACTCTGCTTTTTTTCAAACACCATTACATGCACTCTTAACAGAATTAAATCGCTCGCACATTATTTTAGCAGGGATTGCCGGCGATATCTGCATCCTGTTTACTGCAAAGGATGCCTATATGTATAAATTAAGTCTTTCTATTCCTAAAAACTGCATTGCTTCTGAGGAAAGCGAAAATAATAACTATGCACTTTATCTGATGGAGTCTGTAATGGATGCAGATATCTCGCCAGTTTAGCATATAACTCTCACCCCCTTCATATGTATAGTATGTAAGAAGTCATTTGAAGGGGGTATTATTTTGCAGATATACGTCGTTGAACAGGGCGATACATTGGAACAAATTGCGGATACATACGGTTCTTCCGTTCAAGATATAGTTAATGCGAATGATTTAAATGCACCAAATCAATTAGTAATCGGGCAAGCACTTGTTATTCCGATTGTCGGTCAATTTTACTTTGTTCAGTCTGGAGATACGCTTTTTTCCATTGCCGGCAGATTTAATATCAGTGTGGAAGAATTGGCAACAATTAACGGTTTAAATTCGAACCAGATTATTTATCCCGGATTCCGCTTATATATTCCTCCAGCTCCAAAAGAACCGATTACCTCAAATGCTTATGTCGAACCAATGGGAGAAGAGGTTTCCCAAGCTTTAGAAACAGCAGCACGCAACTATACGCCCTTTTTAACGTATCTCAGCTTATTTAGTTATCGGGTGAATCGGGATGGTACGCTTGCAGCTCCGCCAACAGGAAATCTCATTACCTCCGCAAGAGATAACGGTGCTTCTATTGCGATGGTGGTGACTAATTTGGAAGAAGGCTCATTCAGCTCGGAGGTCGGACATATTATTTTAACAGTGCAGGCTGTTCAAAATACATTATTAGATGAAATTATTAATATTGCTACCGAGCAGGATTTTCGTGATGTACACTTTGATTTTGAATTTTTATTGCCGGAAGATCGCGAGGCTTATAACAGTTTTTTGCGTACAGCAAAGGACCGCCTATCACAAGCAGGGCTGCAGATTTCAACAGCACTCGCTCCAAAAACAAGCGCAGAGCAGTCTGGACAATGGTATGAAGCACATGATTACAGAGCACACGGGGAGATCGTTGATTTTGTCGTGTTAATGACCTATGAATGGGGATACAGCTATGGTCCACCAATGGCTGTTTCTCCACTGAATTCCGTCCGTGATGTCGTTGAATATGCTGTCTCAGAAATACCGTCAGAGAAAATAATGCTTGGTCAAAATCTATACGGGTATGATTGGACGCTTCCTTTTGTGGAAGGAGGGGAGGCTGCAAGAGCTGTCAGCCCGCAGCAGGCTGTCAACATCGCCTGGGAGAATAATGTCGCTATTCAATATGACACTACCGCTCAGGCCCCTTATTTTATGTATGTCGATGAATCAGGTCAGGAGCATGAGGTTTGGTTTGAGGATGCCCGGTCTATTCAGGCAAAATTTGATTTAATCCGGGAATTTCAGCTGTTAGGAATTTCTTATTGGAAATTAGGGCTTGCTTTTCCGCAGAACTGGCTGCTTTTAAATAATGAATTTGATATTCAGAAATTGAGTGAATAAAAGAGGGATGCTCCTAAAAAATTGGAGCATCCCTCTTTTATATGATTAATTAACCAAGTACCTTCACAGATTCACGATTAAATGCCGGAAGATCATCTGGTGTACGGCTTGTTACTAATTGGTTTTGGCAAACTATAACTTCTTTATCCTGGAATTTTGCACCTGCATTTACAAGGTCTACTTGAATAGATTTGAAGCCTGTCGCTGCTCGTCCATCCAATGTTTTAGCAGTAATAAGAAGCTGTGGTCCGTGGCAAATCGCCATAACCGGTTTTTTCTCATCCATAAAATGCTTTGCAAATGCTACGAAACGATCATCTGCACGAAGCATATCAGGAGAAAAACCGCCAGGGATAAATAATGCATCAAAATCCTCTGGTTTTACATCATCAATACCTTTATCAATTGTTACTTTTGTACCTTCTGACTTACCGGTTACCGTATTTCCTTGTTCCTTTTCAATAGTAACCAGTTCGTGACCTGCTTCTTCCAAAGCTTTTTTAGGGCTTGTATATTCTACATCTTCAAATAAGTCTGTAATAACTGTTGCGATTTTTTTACCCATGAATCATTCACTCCTTTAATAATGGTTACATCCTATATCTTCCCAAATAGAATTTATTTAAAACATAAGAATGTGTATATCTTAAACAATTCTATATGTGCGTGTTCAAAATCATTCTTGCTCGTATGATGTGCTAAAATATGAATTTGATCCATTCGTGTGAGTTACCCTTCACACGCCTTTCAGCTTTGCTGAAAGGCAGCAGTATAGTGAGGTAAATGGATCAAGAGTACATCTAAATGAAGGAGCACTCATTTAGGAACTTTTTGAACATCCTCTATAAGCTATTCTGTCTTTTTGTATGTAATATTATCCTCCAAATATGCTTGTTTGAATATACTCCCTGCAAGGAATTCTTCTATCTTTTGACTATTAATTGTTCCACCTGCATAAATAATTGATTCCATTGTTCATAAACGACAATTTAATTCATTTTCAAATCACTGTCGACACCAAAAAAGGGACTTTCCGCTCAAAGCACAGAAAATCCCTTTTATTTTGATTACATTTTATTCTAATCGTTTTTTTAATACTGCAGTATTATTCCTCTAATGTCGACGTATCACCTGTCGGCAGTCCCAATTCCCATGATTTTAACAGACGGCGCATAATTTTTCCGCTTCGTGTTTTAGGAATAGAGTCTTTTACTTCAATTTCTCTCGGTGCAGCATGTGCACTTAATTCCTTCTTAACAAATTGACGAATTTCTTCTAAAAGCTCATCACTTTTTTCGTAATCTGGATTTAAAGTAATAAACGCTTTAATAATCTCTCCGCGCTCTGGATCAGGTTTACCGATAACTCCTGCCTCTGCAACAGCCGGATGCTCAATCAGCTTACTTTCTACCTCAAATGGCCCAACCCGCTCACCAGATGTATTAATCACATCATCTAAACGGCCCTGGAACCAGAAATAGCCATCTTCATCCCGATAAGCGCTGTCTCCGGAAACATACCATCCATTGATAAAATAACTCTCATATTTTCCTTTATTATTCCAAACCTCACGCATCATAGACGGCCAGCCTGCTTTGATTGCTAAGTTACCCATTTGATTCGGAGGAATTTCATTTCCTTCATTATCCACAATAGAAGCCTCTACTCCAGGAATTGGTTTCCCCATGGACCCGGGTCTGATTTCCAACGCCGGAATATTTACGATAAGCTGCGCACCTGTCTCTGTCATCCACCATGTATCATGGATACGCAAATCAAATGCTTTTAAACCCCAAGTAATAACTTCCGGATTTAACGGTTCTCCAACACTCAAAATATGACGGAGTGCAGACAAATCGTACTCTCTGACCTTCTCTTCACCGTAACTTACGAGCATACGTAATGCTGTCGGTGCAGTGTACCATACCGTAACATGGTTATCCTGTAATGTCTTATACCAGTCATCCGGAGAGAAGCGTCCCCCGCGAATCACATTCGTTACGCCATGCAGCCATGGTGCAAAAATACCGTAGCTCGTTCCCGTTACCCAGCCCGGATCGGCAGTACACCAGTATATATCATCCTCTTTTAAATCCAATACCCATTCGCCAGTTGCATAGTGCTGAATCATCGCATTATGCACATGTAGAATTCCTTTTGGTTTTCCTGTTGAACCGGATGTATAATGAAGCAGCATGCCGTCTTCTTTATCCACCCATACAATATCGAAATCAGTGGATGCATTCTTCATTTCTGTATGGAAATCAATGTACTGATCCCCTTCTTCCTCATGCTCACCCACTAATACGATTCTCTCTAAATTCGGCAATTTATCCTGAGGTATACGATAGAGTAAATCAGGTGTTGTAATTAAGACGCGCGCCTCACTGTTTTCCAGCCGGTCTCCGACTGCCTGCTCCATAAATGCTTCAAATAACGGACCTGCAATAGCACCAACTTTTAAAATACCAAAGAATGCTTCATAAAATTCCGGGCTTCTCGACATGAATAGAAAAACACGGTCCCCTTTTTGCACATCGTATTTTTTTAGTACATTTGCAAATTGATTACTCTTCAAGCGCAATTCATCAAAACTGACTTTCTCTTCACGATTTGGGTCTGAGTATAGCAATGCAATTTTATCCTTCTTATCAGGATTGTCAGCATGTTTATCAAGTGCTTCATATGCCATATTCACTTTTCCCGTTTCATGCCAGGAAAAGTTCTTTTCTACATCTTCCCAAGAAAAATCCTTTCGAAAATCCTCATAGTTTTTTAAATTATGCTTCCCTTCACGGGCCGGTATTGCTTGCATATCCATCTAATCACCTCATCCACTTAAATTGAAAACGATTACAAATAGAATAAAAAAAAGGGTTTAAATATTTTGTTAACTGATTCTATTTTAGAACATTCTGTGACATTTTTAAAGAGTTTGTTTCTAATTTTACAAAATAAAGGAGATATCCCCATGAGGAATACCGTTTAATGGAGGGCTTGCTGCAACTTTTAATAGAACATAAAATGATTTAATCAGCAAACTTGGAAGGACCGGTAAGACAAATCTTACCGGCATAATCCATTACGCTTCTTGTGCTTTTTTCTCTTTTCGTTTTTCATGCTCTGATAAAATATACGCACAGGCAGCATCTCCAGAAGTATTAAAAGCTGTTCTGAGCATATCCAGAATACGGTCAATACCAATAATTAATGCGATCCCTTCAGCAGGCAGGTTAACTTGATTCAGCACCATTGCCAGCATAATTAGGCCAACCCCCGGCACACCTGCAGTACCGACACTTGCCAATGTAGCAATAAGTACAACCATTAAAAGGTCAACCATCGTCAGCGGCAAATCATATACCTGTGAAATAAACACGGTCGCAACAGCCTGCATAATTGCGGTACCATCCATATTAATGGTTGCTCCCAGCGGCTGTACGAAGCTGCTGATTTCTTTCCTGACCCCAAGGTTCTCTTGTGCTGTTTTCATCGCTACAGGCAGTGCTGCTGTTGAGCTGGATGTACTAAAAGCCACTGTCATTGCGGGAAAGAACCCTTTGTAGAATTTAATAGGATTACCGCGTCCCAATAACCAGATAGCTAATGAATAAAAAATAAATGCATGCAGAATTAATCCGCCAATAACAGTTAACATATAGCTTAACATAGAGCCGACTGCATCCAGCCCTGCGCCGCCGATTGCTGATACAATTAACGCAAAAGCGCCATAAGGAGCAAATCGCATAATAAGCATAATAAGCCAATTTAAAAGTTCATTTGCCTGTTCAAACAAATTATAGATACCTTTTGTCTTATCTTTTAAATATGCCAATGCAATTCCAATAAAAATAGCGAAGGCAATAATTTGCAGCATATCTCCGGAGGACATTGCCGCAATTGGATTCTCCGGGATGATATTAATCAGTGTATCCATAATGGGCGGCGCTTCATCAGGTGTATAACCATCAAGGTTGGATGTATCAAAAATACCTGCTTTACCCGGCTTAACGATATAAGCTAACGCTAAGCCTATACTGATTGCAATGGCAGTAGTTGCTAAAAAGAAAGTAACTGTAAAAACACCGATTTTCCCCAGCTTCGACGGATCCCCAAGACCTGCTGCACCTAAAACAATGGATACAAATACAAGCGGAACAACGAGCATCATAATAAGGTTTAAAAATATTTGTCCAATCGGACCCAGCACATATTTATCCAGAGGACCAAAAAAACTTTCAGGAGCAAATGTCAGAGCCATCCCGACAACAGCACCTGCAATTAAAGCTATTAAAATTTTTTTTGTTAATTTTTTAGAATCCATATACCTTCTTCCTTTCACTATGTTAGAGGGTTAAAAAAATACCCATTTGAAAAATAAAAATTTATAGAGTTGATAGACTGCCGAAGTTCACTTTGTCTAAGATTGATTATTTTTACTCTTGATAAATTCATAAATTCCATTGGATATAAACATAGATTTATTGGATTTGTCTTTCTTTGTAGTTGAGGCGACTACATTTATACAGGGTTATTTCTATTTGTAGAATAAGCAGGTTAAATTCTACCATAAATGCCAGGTTCTTGAATAGTATTTTTCAAAATAATACATTATTTACCATATCCCTGCCAGTTTTAAAGACTTTACTCTGATTATTATCTTGTAAAACAAAACCATTTTTTCTCCAATAAAAAACTACCCCCTTTGATATGAGGAGATAGAACCTAAATTACTTATTATATTAGGAAAAGTTTAGTCTGATTGAGAGATTTCTCTTTGAGGAAATAACTTTGTGGCGCTCTTTATTATATAACTATAATTCAAGCTCTTTGAGGTATCAATATTGTCTGGGATGCATAAAATCTCTTCATTTTATCGTTTCTTTGATTTAACTTATAAAAGCTCTTTGCATTTGTTTAAGGCATCATTTAATTCCTTATCAAACAACATTTTTACATCAATTTCTAATGCCTCTGCTATTTTTTCCAAGGTATCTACATCTATCTTTGTTTTCCCTTTAGAAATATTTGTATACCAGGCAGGCGTCTTGGAGCATTTCTTCGCAATTTGTGTCTTTGTTATCTGTTTTTGCTGTCTGATAAACTCAATTTTTTCATGAATTTCCACTAAATCACCCCATCCATCATTTCGTTTTTTCTACATTAAATTATAATTAAGCGTTTTGCATAAGTCAATATATTAATATAGTAAAATTTGCATTTCGCTTAAAAATACTATTGTTTTTATTAAAAATGGTATTATCTCTATAATGAGGTGGATACAATGAAAATTCTTTCCCAAAGATTAAGAGAAGCACGAGAAAAAGCTGGATTAAAACAAATTGAAGCTTCGAAGCTTCTTGGAATTTCAAATGGTACTTTATCTGGTTATGAAAGAGAGTATCGTGACCCTGATACAGATACTTTACATAAAATGGCTGAATTATATAGCGTTTCTGTAGATTGGCTTCTTGGTAAATCTATGTATCCCTCACCAAAAGATACGTCCCAGCCCGAGCCGATGTCTGAACAGGATACATTAATGTTCAGTAATTGGAAACGCATGACAGAAGATGAGAAACAAGAAGCTTTAGACGTGATACAATATGTTTTATATAAAAAGAAAATGGATAATAGAAATGCTGATAAAAAAGAATAGCATATATATTTTCCATAAGGACTATCAGAAATATTTTATTGTCACATCCCCTTATACTGACTGCCTTCGCTGCAATCTCGGGCTGCCATCAAGAACGTTATGAAACAAGAAATCCTATACTCTCTTATCTGCCGAAACAGGTGTACTTGCTGCACCTTCATTTTTAACACAGAAACAGAACGTAAATTCCTACAACGAACAAAGACCTTGTTTCCTGAACAAGAAAACAAGGTCTGTCCTTCTCTTAAAAGAAATTTAACAGCGCAATTCCTCCAATTATCATAATAACAGCAATAATTCTCCTCTGATCAATTGGATATTTCGGCAGGTTAAACATACCAAAGTGATCAATTAATAATCCCATTACTATTTGCCCTAAAATGGTAGACATCATTGTCAGGGTAACACCCAGATAAGGCATTAAGCTGATATTCGAGGCAATGTATGCAGCGCCGAGCAGACCGCCGGCAAAATGCCAGGGCTTCAATTTGAAATTACCAGAAGTACGTGTTAACCTTACCCCTTTACTAAGGATCATTGACAGAATAAACAGCACAATGGTACCTACGATAAATGATATAAGAGCTGCGTAAATAAACGAATCTACTTCATATCGCAATTCACTATTAATAGCTGTTTGCATCGGCGGCATCATTCCGGTAAATAAACCAAATACGATCCATAGGCGGGAATGATTTTGAGAGCCGCCCGGCCTCTTTTTGGCATTCATATAAATAATTCCTGCAACTAAAAGGATAGCACCAATAATGTGCATAACATGTAATGGTTTTACCTCTGCACCAAACCAGCCGAATGTATCAATTAAAATTCCAATCACCATTTGTCCAGTGACTGCAGCAATAACAGTTAATGCTGCACCGATCCTGGGTAATAAAATAATATTACCTGTAAGAAAAATAACTCCGAGTACACCACCGGCAAACCAGACGTAAGACAAGGATTGGGATGCAAAGAATGACATCGTAAATTTGCCAGGATCCATAATTAAATTAATGAAGAATAAAATAATAGTCCCCGATAAAAAAGAATAAAAAGAGGTAGGAAAAATAGCTTTCGTAAATAAATTCAGACGGTTATTTACTGCTGTCTGCATAGGAATCATCATCCCTGCGATAATCCCTAAGACGATTAATATGTACAAAAAAGAAACCTTCTTTCTCAGAAAACGTAATGTATTTATTTTAAGCAAAGTCATCAAGGAAAACAATATTCCTGCTTTTTTTCAGATAAGCCGTTAAATTTGAACATTTTAAGAACTTTTCTTATTTGTGAAGAATTTCACTTGTTTTATATTTCAAAAGCGGTATAATGAAATTAAGATATTGTGAAATATTTCACAATATGATTATTAAGAGGAGGGGTTTTGCTATGAAAGTAGCAGATGAAGTGGTGAAAAGAGTTCCTTGGGATGGTTTCCTTGATGGTAATTGGCAGAAAGAAATCGATGTTCGTGATTTTATATTACAGAATTATAATTTATATGAAGGAAATGAATCCTTCCTGACAGATGCAACCCAGGCAACAAAGGATTTGTGGGATCAAGTCATGCAATTAACCAAAGAAGAACGGGAAAATGGCGGTGTCTATGATTTAGATACAAAAATCGTTTCAACAATTACTTCTCATGAAGCCGGCTATTTAAATAAACCCTTGGAAAAAATAGTCGGCGTCCAGACGGATGCACCTTTTAAACGTGCTCTTATGCCGTTTGGCGGTATCCGTATGGCAGTAGCCGCTGCAGAATCCTATGGATATAAGGTAGATGATGAAGTTGTTCATACCTTTACAGAACATCGTAAAACGCATAACCAGGGAGTCTTTGACGCCTATACACCCGAAATCTTAAAAGCAAGAAAAGCAGGAATTATTACCGGTCTTCCTGACGCATATGGCCGCGGACGTATTATTGGAGATTACCGTCGTGTTGCCTTATATGGAGTGGATCGTTTAATCGAAGAAAAGAAAAAAGAGCTTAATCTGATTGGTAACGGCACCATGACAGAGGATATTATCCGTGACCGTGAAGAGACTTCTGAGCAAATTCGTTCTCTGCAGGACTTGAAAAAACTCGGCGAAAAATATGAATTTGACCTTTCAAAACCGGCAGCAACTGCACAGGAAGCCTTCCAATGGCTCTATTTAGCATATTTAGCTGCGATTAAAGAACAGAACGGTGCAGCAATGAGCCTTGGCCGTGTTTCTACATTCTTAGATATTTATATAGAGAGAGATATTAAAAATGGGGTTATGACAGAGGAAGAAGCGCAAGAACTTGTTGATCATTTTGTAATGAAGCTGCGTCTCGTAAAATTCGCAAGAACACCAGATTATAATGAATTGTTCAGCGGAGACCCAACTTGGGTTACAGAATCATTGGCAGGGATAGCAGAAGACGGACGTCCGCTTGTAACAAAGAACTCCTACCGTTTTCTGCATACGTTAGATAACTTAGGTCCGGCACCTGAACCAAACTTAACGGTTCTTTGGTCCACAAAACTGCCGGAAAACTATAAGAAATATTGTGCAAAAATGTCCATTAAAACAAGTTCTATCCAATATGAAAATGATGACATTATGCGCCCGATTTATGGTGATGATTATGGTATTGCCTGCTGTGTATCTGCTATGCGCATCGGGAAACAAATGCAGTTCTTCGGTGCACGAGCAAACCTGGCAAAAGCTCTTCTTTACGCCATTAACGGCGGTGTGGATGAAAACCTGAAAATGCAGGTAGCTCCAAACTATGCACCAATTACGTCAGAATATCTGGATTATGACGAAGTGATGGAGAAATATGATACACTCTTAGACTGGTTATCCGGATTATATGTCAACGCATTAAACATCATTCATTATATGCATGATAAATACAGCTACGAACGGCTGGAAATGGCACTGCATGACCGTGAAGTGTTGCGGACTATGGCCTGTGGTGTTGCCGGACTGTCTGTTATCGCAGACTCCTTAAGTGCTATTAAATACGCAAAGGTGAAAACTATCCGTGATGAAGATGGGCTGGTCGTTGATTATGAAATTGAGGGAGATTATCCTAAATACGGCAATAACGATGAACGCGTCGATGAGATTGCAGTCGATTTAGTGAAGAACTTTATGAATAAAATTAAAAAGCATCATATGTATCGCAATGCCGTACCAACGCAGTCTATCCTGACGATTACCTCCAATGTTGTTTACGGGAAGAAAACAGGAAATACACCAGATGGACGAAAAGCAGGAGAACCTTTTGCACCGGGAGCAAACCCATTACATGGCCGCGATAAAAACGGCTCCTTAGCTTCTTTAAGCTCTGTAGCAAAATTGCCATATAAATATGCAATGGATGGGATCTCCAATACATTCTCCATCGTTCCGAAAGCATTAGGTAAAGATGAAGAAACAAGAACAACAAACTTAGCAGGCATTCTTGACGGCTATGCAGCAAAACAGGGGCATCATCTAAACATCAATGTATTTGACCGTGAAACCTTATTAGATGCGATGGAGCATCCGGAAGAATATCCGCAGTTGACCATCCGTGTCTCCGGATATGCGGTAAACTTTATTAAACTGACAAGAGAACAACAAATTGATGTGATTAACCGGACCTTCCATGAAAGCCTGTAAGGTCCTGTAAGAAAATTTTATCAGGCGCTCATGAAATTATCAGAGCGCCTGATAATGAATTATTTTAAGCAATAAAACGGGGAGGAAGAGCATCATGAAAGAAGGAAGAATTCACTCAATCGAAACGTGTGGAACAGTAGATGGACCGGGGCTGCGGTATGTTATCTTTACCCAGGGCTGCTTATTACGCTGTAAATTTTGTCATAATCCGGATACTTGGAAAATGGGGTCAGGAAAGAAAATGTCTGTACAAGAGCTTGTAAAAGACATTAAAGATTATCTTCCGTTTTTCCAGGCTACGAATGGAGGAGTGACTGTAAGCGGCGGAGAGCCTTTGCTTCAGGTTGAATTTTTACTTGAGTTATTTACCGAGCTGAAAAAATTAGGCGTTCACACAACTATTGATACTTCCGCCGGATGCTTTAACCGCTCTCCTCATTTTATTGAGCATTTAGATAAAGTATTGGAATTAACCGATTTAGTATTATTAGATTTAAAGCATATTGATTCTGTAGAGCATAAAGAGCTCACCGGCCTGTCAAACGAACATATTCTGGATATGGCCCATTATTTAGACCAAAAAAATGTCCCTGTCTGGATCCGGCATGTGCTGGTACCAGGCGGCAGTGATAATGATGCATATTTGCAGCAGCTCTCCGATTTTATTGCTACATTAAATAATGTCGAAAAAATAGAAGTCCTGCCTTATCATAAATTAGGTGTCTATAAATGGGAAAATCTTGGATTGGATTATCCGCTGGAGGGTGTTGAACCGCCGACAGAGGATAGAGTGAGAAATGCGGAAGATATTTTGAATCGGGTCAAAGTAATATAGCAGCGAGAACTTCCTTGCTCGATATTGCTCTTTATATAGATGAAAGGAGCCGCTCACAGAAAAAAGCGGCTCCTTTCATTTTATAATTCAATACAATGTCAATGCTGGGCTAAAAAATTGCTGAAATAGAAATTAATCTTTTGAGAAATCAATTTCTATCTCTAAATCTTCCCCTGCCTCGTTTCCCTCACTATCTAGTGGTGCGTCTATCAGCAGGGTCGCTTTTTTGATTTCTTGTGCGGTGGATTCTTTTAATTGAAACATAAAATATCGCGAATATGGATCCGCATGAAACTGCTGGGCATTCTTTAATATCGGCATATCAATCATACTACTCAATGACTGATCTGGTTGATTAATCATTTCATCCGTATCAGTCACTATATGCATATTTTCATGATTACTAAAGTTCAGATTATCTTCTATTTCTTCATTTAAACTAAATTTTAATTGAACATTTATTATTTCCATGTCTTTGAATTCATCCGTATCATAGGAAGGTATATCTTCGTCCATACTGCCCTTTATTGTCTCTGCCATTTCAACTTCAATTGTAATTGGGCCTGTTTCATATGTACCAATGTTTTCTATCTTATTATATCTATAAAACTCACCTTGATTATGTAAACCGCTTGGATGTTCTGTGATTAGAACTAGTTTTTCACTATCTTTACTGCAGCCTTCCAGAATAAGTAGTATAGAAAAAATACACAATAGTAAGGGCAAAAATCGCATAAAATGCCTTCTTTCTAAATTATTTGTAGTTAACAACGCAATAAAATTTAAAACGCCATTCTTCTAAATTCTTGTTATAGGACAAACAAGAAAATGAAAAATGACGTTTAACGGTTTATTTAAATTTTTAGGTGCATACCTTTTCCAAAAATAATGTAACTGGAAATCTCTGATGCTCCCAGTTACTTTTTCCCATGTATTGTAACTTAACGCCCCAGGCAGGATTCGAACCTGCGACACACGGTTTAGGAAACCGATGCTCTATCCCCTGAGCTACTGGGGCTATTAGTATAATCAAGCAGTTGTATCCGCTCAATTATATTACCTTATCCGTCTTTTGAAAAATACATGAACAATCGTATTATACTAAACCTTATCTATTTTGAAAAGCAGGTTGTTTCGTTTATTTTCCTGCTTTCTGTAATCTTGTCCGATAAGGGATAGATAAAACGTGAAGAATCATTAATAAACAGCCTACCAGAATAATCCCGGCAGAGGACAGCTTCAATAAAAGTGCCAGCCCTAAAAAAATTGGAATTGCTAATAAAGGGAGCCAGCCGCCTTTTTTACTTGCATTATAAAAGTTTTCTTTACCGCAATGCGGACAGATCATTTTAATCTTAAACACCTGTTTAAAGGTCTGCCCATAACTCCATCTCTTCCCGCAATAGCTGCAGTCCGGTGTATGCATATACTTCCCCTCTTCTCTTTACATTTACTTTTGTGCATTTGTGATTTCGATAGACCGCTCTCTCGCCCCGTCTACACATGCTTTAACAGCCTTATCAAATCCATTCGCCATTAACTCACTTAAGCCGGCCTCTGTTGTTCCGGACGGACTGGTAATATTCACGCGCAGCTGTTCTGGATCTTCTCCGGATGATTCAAGCATTTTCCCTGCACCAATAACGGTCTGGGTTAATAATTCTAATGCTGTTTCTCTATCCAGTCCCGCCTCTACTGCTGCTTTCTCCATTGATTCTACCATATAATAGAAAAATGCAGGACCGCTTCCAGCAATAGCTGTAATCGTGTGCATATCCTTCTCATCGACAATTTTTGTTGTTCCTACTGTCTGGAAAAGCTCTTCTGCCAGATAAAGCTGACTAAGCTGAACATAAGAACCCCTGGAAATAGCAGTAGCTGATTGGCCGATTAGGGCAGAGGTATTTGGCATCGTCCGGATAACAGGAATACCTTCTCCAAGCGTTTTTTCCATCTGTTCGATCGATAACCCTGCAATCACAGAAATAACCACGTGATGCGGCTTTATATGGTCTTTAAGCCAATTTAAATAGTTGCCCGCATCCTTAGGCTTCATAGCCAAAATAATAATATTCGCTTCCTGAATCATTTCTTCCTTATTCCTATTACATTGCACACCATATTTTTCGGAAAGTAAATCTAAGCGTGTATTATCACTGCGATTGGTAACAAGTACCTGCTCATTAGAAACAACATTGCTTCTCGTTATTCCCGCAATAATCGCCTCTGCTAAATTCCCTGCCCCAAAAAATGCAATTGTCTTATCCATGTATTTTCCTCCTGTAGTTATCTTGATTCGTTTCATTAATATATCATTGATACCTGCTGACAATAAAAAAACTGATTACACATCCTTAAAATAAAGGACGGAATCAGTATTATCCCGCGGTACCACCTTTTTTGATAAAAAGTTATCCACTCTCTTTGATAATGCAGCATGCTGCAGTCAGCATCCGCCAACCTACTCACGGATAGGTTCATAAAGGTATTTACAGAAATCTCACAGCCGCCGGATTTCTTCTCTTTAGTAAATACACATAAATTACTGGTCCGTTCAACGTATTTTTTATTATATTGAATTGTACTATAAGGGCTTGCCACGCTTTTGTCAAGGTGTTTTATATGTCTACCCTTTTAATTCATATTGCTGGTAAAGTTTTTTATAGCAAAAATAGACTTCAATTCACCGACCATAATGGAAGAATAAGAAATTGATTAAACTTTTTTATCAAAATCCCATTTATATTCAAATACGGCAAAACCCATCAGCATAAAATCCAGACGTCTTTCAATCTGATATAAAAAACAATTTTTGCTATACTTAATATTGTATCTGAATGAAAGCCAGAAAGGAATTTTATCAATGGATGAATCAAAACAAATCAACCAGTTAACAGCTGTACGAAAAGAATTAACACGTTTTATGCTCAGCTATAAATTTGGACTGGACGAAATTAATACGAAGCTTAACATCCTTCAGGAAGAATTTGAGCATATTCATGATTACAATCCGATTGAACATTTAAAATCACGCATTAAATCGCCGGAAAGTATTTTACAAAAATGCCAGCGCAAAAATATTCCGATTACCCAGGGGTCGATTAAGAACTATATTAAGGATATTGCAGGAATCCGTATTGTCTGTTCTTTTATCTCTGATATTTATAAAATCAGTGAAATGATACAAGGTCAGCAGGATATAAAAGTGATTGAAATCAAAGATTACATTAAGAACCCAAAACCAAATGGATACAAAAGCCTCCATCTGATTTTATCGATTCCTGTCTTTTTCTCTGACCGTCAGGAGGAAGTTTTTATCGAAATACAGATTCGCACCGTTGCCATGGATTTCTGGGCGAGCTTGGAGCATAAAATTTATTATAAATATGATGGAGAAGTACCGGAACACCTGGTGGAGGAATTGACGACCAGCGCCAATATTGCGAATCAGCTAGATGAGAAGATGGAGTTTCTTCATTCGGAAATGAATGAGGCTAAAGAAGATAAACATGCAGAGAGCAAGCTCAACTTTCTGCCGCTTGATAACAAACGCTTTCCACTGCCAAAGCAGCTATTGGAGTCATTGATGGAAAGAAGAGATAAAGAGTAAATCTATAGAAATACATCAGAAAACCCGCAGCTCGAAAGCCGCGGGTTTTTATTTATTGCTATTTATATTTGTTATTAATGGAGGAGGTAGAGGGATTCGAACCCCCGCGCGGTTTGACCCGCCTGTCGGTTTTCAAGACCGATCCCTTCAGCCAGACTTGGGTATACCTCCGTGAACACAAAAACTACTATACCACCCACTAATATTACTTGTCAACATTTTTCATAAAAAAAGTGAAAGGCCCCCAAAACCAGAGAGCCTTTCACTTGAATATTACTTGCCAATCACCTCTACACCGCCCATATACGCACGTAACACTTCCGGTACAACCACACTTCCATCTTCCTGTTGGTAATTCTCCAAAATTGCCGCTACGGTACGGCCTAATGCAAGACCAGATCCATTTAAGGTATGAACAAATTCTGGTTTTCCGTTTGCTTCACGACGGAAACGAATGCCTGCACGACGCGCCTGGAAATCTTCAAAATTAGAGCAGGAAGAGATCTCACGATACGTATGCTGGCTTGGTATCCACACTTCAATATCGTATTTTTTCGCTGCTGTGAAGCCTAAATCGCCTGTGCACATGCTCATCACCCGATAAGGTAATTCTAACAGCTGTAACACTTTTTCTGCTTCGCCAGTCAGTCTTTCTAAGGTTTCATAAGAATCTTCCGGCTTTACAAAATTCACGAGTTCGACTTTATTGAACTGGTGCTGACGGATTAAGCCGCGGGTATCTCTTCCGGCAGAGCCTGCTTCAGAACGGAAGCTGGCACTGAATGCAACATATTTTTTCGGCAGTTCATCAGCTGTTAAAATTTCATCACGATGATAGTTCGTTACAGGAACTTCAGCTGTCGGTACCAGAAAATAATCCCATTCTTCGAGCTTAAAGGCATCCTCTTCAAATTTAGGCAACTGTCCAGTGCCAGTCATGCTCATCCGGTTCACAATATATGGAGGAAGCATTTCCTGATAGCCATGCTTATCCGCATGCAGATCCATCATAAAGTTTAATAATGCACGCTCTAATCTCGCTCCTAACCCTTTATAGAAGACAAAACGGCTTCCGGTTACTTTTGCAGCGCGCTCAAAGTCTAAAATATCTAAATTTGTAGCAACATCCCAGTGCGGCTGTGCTTCAAATGAAAATTCCGGAACAGTACCCCATTTACGTGCTTCTACGTTATCATCCTCATCTTCTCCGACAGGGACGCTCTCATGCGGAAGGTTAGGAATAGAAAGCATGATATTTTCTAATGTCTCTTCAATTTCTTTTAATTCTTTATCAAGCTTAGATATTTCATCTCCAACTTCACGCATGGAAGCAATAGCCGCTTCAGCATCCTTCTTCTCCCGCTTTAAAACAGAAATTTCCTTGGACACTTCATTACGCTTTGCCTTTAACTGTTCTGTCTCTGCGATTAATTCACGTCTTCTTACATCAAGCTCACCAAATTTATCTAATTCACTGAGATCTTCTCCACGGTGTGCGAGCCTCCCCTTCACCTCATCAAAGTTATTTCGTACATACTTCATATCTAACATCATCATTACCTCCTTGTATTTGAACTTCCATTTTAAACCATTAAAAAACTCCCGTCCCTTATATATAAAGGGACGAGAGTATATTTCCCGCGTTGCCACCCTAGTTAAAGAATCCAAATAGACTCTTTCGGCTTTGTATACGAATAACGTCGTATCTCCGTGCTTACTTACAATGATTGACTCACTTCGATAAGCATGCTCCAGGATGGATTCACTGCATTCTAACGCTAATTTACACCGGCCATTAGCTCTCTACAGATAGAAAAACAGCTACTAGTTCCTATCAACACATTATATATTAGTACGTGTTCAAAAAGTTCGATAAATAGGACCAAGAAGTTCAAGGCGACTACCTTTTTACGAACGGAGCGTATGTCTTATAATACGTGAGTATCGGAAAAAGGTAGTCAACGAAGAAAATCGCCGTGTCATCTTTATTGGACTTTTTGAACATCCTATATTATGAATTATTGTATATCATAAGCTATTTCATATCAGGTTGCAAGGTTTCTGGAGAAATTAATTAAAAAAGTCCTGTCACCCAGTTGTACGCCCCCTGGAACATGTTTACGAAGAAATCACCGATGGATTGTAAAGTAAGCATAAACCAGTTCGCTTTTTCAATAGAATCCATAGCAACTAATTCGTAGCTTTCCTCACTCGCCTCATCCGAAACGTAACCAAAATCTTCTTCTTCTCCATCATAGACAACGTTAACTGTTCCGATTACTTCATCTGCTTCTATTGGTGCTTCCAGTTCACCATTGCTATTCAGCTTATCTTCGTCTAACGCATATTCTAAATGATACAGCTCTTCCTCACCTGATTTCACAGGAACCTGGATAGCATTATTAATACCAATATTTACTTCTTTTTCTTTCCCTTTTGCGACAGGAATGGTTTCTTCGCCTTCTTCTTGATATCCTGCCGGGAATAATTCCTGTGTTTCAAATTCATCAAATCCATAATCCAGCAGCTTTGCCGTTTCTTCAAAGCGTTTTTCCATACTGGATGTTTTCATAACAACGGTAATAAGGCGTCTTCCATCACGTTCTGCTGTTCCTGTAAAAGCATAGCCTGCAAGATCTGTATGACCCGTTTTCAAGCCGTCTACACCTTCATAATAATATTGTTCCAGGTTCACAGAATCATGATCCAGCATATAATTCCAGTTGTCAATTTCCTGCCCGTCAAATTCTGTACTCGGTATACTGGATACTTCCAATGCTTCCGGGTAGTCATTCACTAAAGCTGTCGCTAAAATGGCAGCTGCACGGGCTGATAACAGGTTTGTATCATTGGGGCTGGTTCCTTCTGGATAGTTATCCCCTAAACTCTCATTATCTAACCCTGTTGAATTAACAAATTTATATTCCTGAAGGCCTAATTCCTCGCCCTTTTCATTCATCAATGTAACAAATTCACTTTCAGATCCTGCAATTAATTCCGCCAACGCAATGGAGGTAGCATTATCTGAGTTAATTGCCATTGCATCATATAATTGTTTTACTGTATAGTCCTTTTGCTGCGTTAAGCCGACACCAGAAAAATCAGCATTTGCAGATATACTATATGCATAATCACTAATTTGTGTTGTAGTATCCCAAGAAATATCGCCGTTTTCAATTGCTTCCCAAACAAGATATTCTGTCATCATTTTTGTCATGCTAGCAGGAGGCAATGCCACATCCGGATCTCTCGCATATAAAATTTTACCCGTTTCTGCATCCACTAAAATTGCTGATTCTGCCTCTAAATCTAATTCATCTGCATAAACAGACATGGCTGGTGTTCCTAAAGATGTTAATACAAGCGCTGCCGCAGCCACCAAAAGAAATAATTTATTCATAGACTTTCTCACATTTCCGTACCTCCGTTTAATAATATAGCTTGTTTACATAAAACGACACTTCATTTTGTGACTTTTCCCGCTCTTTTTCTCGCTGAACAGGGCTTTTAAATTACCCTCTCCGACCAAAAGCGCAGCACTGTGATAAGTTCTATGTATTCTGCTAAGCACGCTTCACATTTTACCATAAAAATTCATAAAAAAATAGATAGAGCAACATCCTCTATCTATTTTTTTTACGACCGTATGACACAAATTTGTCATCAGATGAAATTCATTTCATTACTGTACAAAATAGTTTGGAGCTTCTTTCGTAATTTGTACATCATGTGGATGACTTTCCTTCAATCCCGCTCCTGTAATACGGATAAACCGGGCATCATTTCTTAAGCTCTCTAATGTTTTTGTTCCACAATAACCCATACCGGCGCGCAAACCGCCTATTAATTGATGGAAGGTGTCTCCAAGTGACCCTTTGTAGGCAATACGTCCTTCAATACCTTCTGGAACAAGCTTTTTATTCTCTGATTCACTTTGGAAGTAGCGATCTTTTGATCCTGCCTGCATTGCTCCGACAGATCCCATACCGCGATACACTTTATATTGGCGTCCCTGGAAAATTTCTGTTTCTCCCGGGCTTTCCGATGTCCCTGCAAAAATACTTCCCAGCATTACCGCATGCGCACCTGCTGCTAAAGCTTTCACGATGTCACCAGAGTATTTAATCCCGCCATCTGCAATAACCGGTACACCGTACTCCTTCGCTGCGCGGGCACAATCGTAAACGGCGGTAATTTGCGGTACACCGACACCTGCAACAACACGGGTTGTACAGATAGATCCAGGTCCAATACCTACTTTTACAACAGAAGCTCCAGCTTCGATTAAAGCTCTTGTTCCATCTTCTGTTGCCACGTTTCCTGCAATAATTGCTAAATCAGGATAGGCCTCACGGATATATTTTAATTGATCAAGAACACCTTTAGAGTGGCCATGTGCTGTATCAATAACAATGGCATCTACACCAGCATCAACTAATTTTTCAATCCGCTTCATCGCATCGCCAGTAACACCGACAGCAGCCGCTACAATTAAGCGTCCTTGTGAATCCTTTGCTGCATTTGGAAACTCAATCACCTTTTCGATATCTTTAATCGTAATCAGCCCTTTTAAAATCCCCTGATCATCAACAAGAGGCAGCTTTTCAATTTTATATTTCTGCAGAAGCTTTTCCGCTTCGTCCAATGTTGTGCCAACTGGTGCTGTTACCAATTCCTCCGTTGTCATCACTTCTGAAATCAGAATTGAATAGTCCTCAATAAAGCGTAAATCACGATTGGTCAAAATACCAACGAGCTTTTGTTCCTCAATATTATTAACAATTGGAACTCCTGAAATCCGGTATTTCCCCATCAAATGCTCCGCATCATATACCTGATGCTCAGGAGTTAAGAAGAACGGGTTCGTGATAACACCACTTTCAGAGCGTTTTACACGGTCTACTTCCTCTGCCTGCTGTTCAATAGACATATTCTTATGAATAACTCCAAATCCGCCCTGACGTGCCATGGCAATTGCCATTTCTGCTTCTGTTACTGTATCCATTCCGGCACTGATAAATGGTGATTTCAGCTTTAAGTTTGATGTTAAATCAACACTTAAATCCACCTGGTTTGGTAAAACCTCTGATTCAGCCGGAACAAGTAATACATCATCAAACGTTAAACCTTCTTTTGCAAATTTGTCTTCTCTCATTGCTAGCTCATCCTCCAATCATTGAATTTACAACATCGTTTCACTTCATTTTGCAGATGCTATACAGTTTTCAAGGTATATCTTCATACGATATCGGAGAAACTGCTTAAAAAATACCGCCTTTGTGAAAGTAGTAGCAAATATCTATTTTTACTTACATTACTCTATCTTTTAAGCTTTTTCAAGCACCCGACATATAAGTACAAATAGAGGATAGATTCAAAATATTTAAATAGTTATGGAGCTGGAGTAATGATACCTTATGAAGACATTTATTCGTTTTTAACAGCAGAAGAAAATGCGCAAAATTATTTAGAAAAAAGTTATCAATCTCAGGATGATACGAAAACAAAAAGCTATCAAAACAGTTCTGCTTTCATACACTACATCAGTAATGGAAGCCATTTTATGGAATCCAGCCAAAAGAGCAGTATTCTGGTCCAGCCTGTTCTATCTTTTTATGGAATGGTACATCTTTTAAAAGGCTGGCTGCTGACAAAACGTCCTGATTATCCGGAAACGACAGGTGTACTTGCACACGGTTTGACAGCCCGGAAAAGAAAGCGCAAAGATTATCGTTTTATCGAGGATGAGGTCAAAATTCAGCAGCAGGGGTTATTTCCCTATGTCAGCCGTTATTTATTTTCTCACCATCCTTTCCCTTTAAACCGTGTTTCCATGCAGCTCCTGCTACGTTCTATTCCAGAATTAAGTAATATTTGGAGCTTTCATAAAGAAACACCTATGATAATTGTCGGAGAAAAAGAAAGTAAACAGCTCCGCTTCCCGGATCGCGTTTTAGATGGATTTTATTTAAAAGAATCTACATTTATAGAGCGTATTCGTCCATTTCTGCCTCCTATCGGGGATATCCAACAAAAAGAGGGAGAATTGCAGCTTTACCTGACAGAATCCGTCAAAGATTGGAATGGGCCTTTCCGTTATCATCTGCATAACGAATTTATTTATTTCCCGGCAGCAAGAACAGACTATTTCCCTTACTCTGAGATTCTGGTACATTATCTTCTTTTGTTTAATTTAAGCATGATTTGCCGGTATGAGACGGAGTGGTGGGGAGAGCTTATTCAAACCAAGGCCGATCGGGAGTATCCGCTTATTCAACAATTTTTGAAAATAACACAGCAAAAAACACCAGCCCTTATCAGCCAGTGTTTATTGCAAAATTTTCAGGATGAAAATAAATAAAAAATCAGCCGCCGGCTATATTTTCCATAGCTAGGCGGCTGATCCTCTTTATAGCATCATTTGATAACAATATAGACTAAAAACCTTGCCTGTTATTCGTTATTATCATCCGCTTCGTTATTCTCTTCAGATACTTCCGTTTGCTCTTCCTGTTCAGCTTGTTCTGCTTCTTCCACTACCTCTTCTTCTTTCTCAATCCGGGCTACAGTTGCAACTTCTTCATCATCCTGCAAACGAATCAAGTGCACTCCTTTGGTGTTTCTGCCTGTTTGAGAAATATCGGATACCTGGATACGAATAAGCACGCCTTGGGCGGTAATAACCATTAAATCTTCATCACCATGGATCGCCTTCACAGCGACAACATGTCCTGTTTTTTCATCAAGCTTACAGGTAAATACACCTTTACCGCCACGGTTAATACGGCGATATTCATCTTCCGGTGTCTGCTTTCCAAATCCTTTACTTGTTACATGAAGAATTTTAGAGCTTTCTTCCATAATTTCCATGGAGACTACCTCATCATCCTCACGAAGGGAAATTCCTTTTACCCCTGCCGCTGTTCTTCCCATTGGGCGCATCTGTTCTTCTTCAAAACGGATTAAATAACCGTTTTTCGTCGCAATCATAATTTCCTTTTCGCCATCAGTCATACGAACAGAAATTAATTCATCCTCTTCCCGCAGGTTTACAGCAATGAGTCCGCCTTTGCGGATATTCTTGAACTTTTCAAGGGAGGTGCGTTTCGCAATCCCGTACTTCGTCGTAAAGAACAGGAAGTGGTCTTCATCAAACTCGGATACAGAGATAACTGCATTGACCCATTCTCCTTTTTCCACCTGAAGCAAATTAATAATCGGGATGCCTTTGGCAGTACGGCTAAACTCAGGAACCTCATATCCTTTTGTTTTATAAACCTTCCCTTTGTTCGTAAAGAATAGAACCGTATCATGGGTTGAGGTAGATACAAGATGCTCTACAAAGTCATCCTCGTTCGTTCCCATTCCCTGAATACCACGGCCGCCGCGGCGCTGTGTACGATACGTAGACGCCGGTAATCGTTTAATATAACCCTGATGTGTCAGCGTGATAACAATATTCTCTACAGGAATAAGATCTTCATCCTCAAAGAAACCTGCTCCGCCTGCAACAATTTCTGTACGGCGGTCATCACGAAACTTCTCTTTAACTTCAATAAGCTCTTCACGAATGATTTCTAATACTTTTTCTTCGTCAGCTAAGATTGCTTTTAACTCCGCAATTAATGCCTGAAGCTCTTTGTATTCTTCTTCAATCTTTTCGCGTTCCAAGCCTGTTAAACGCTGCAGACGCATATCAAGAATTGCCTGAGCCTGTTTTTCAGACAACTCAAAGCGTTCGATTAAACCTTCTCTTGCTATATCTGCTGTTTTGGAATTACGGATTAAGGAAATAACCTCATCCAAATGATCAAGCGCAATACGCAAGCCTTCTAGAATATGTGCACGTGCTTCTGCTTTATTTAACTCAAACGCTGTACGGCGCTTGATAATTTCTTTTTGATGCTCTAAATAGTATTCTAAGCATTGTTTAATCGTTAATACTTTTGGACGCCCGTCAACAAGAGCAAGCATATTAATACCAAAAGTTGTCTGCAAAGAAGTATGCTTATATAAATTATTCAATACCACATTCGCATTTGCATCTCTTCTCAGCTCTATTACAACCCGCATCCCATTACGGTCAGATTCATCACGAAGATCTGTGATACCATCAATTTTTTTATCACGGACAAGTTCAGCTATTTTTTCAATAAGCTTAGCCTTGTTCACCTGATAAGGAAGCTCTGTCACAATAATCGTTTCTTTATCATTTTTACCCTGCTCAATATTGCTTTTTGCACGGATGGTGATAGATCCTTTTCCTGTTTCATAGGCTTTGCGGATACCACTTCTTCCTAAGATTTGACCTGCCGTAGGGAAGTCTGGACCAGGAAGATAGCTTTCCATAATTTCGTCTACTGTTATATCCGGATTTTTACTTACAGCCAGTACAGCATCAATCGTTTCGCCTAAATGGTGCGGTGGAATATTCGTTGCCATCCCAACTGCAATCCCCGATGTTCCGTTAACAAGTAAATTAGGGAATCGTGCCGGGAACACGACCGGTTCACGTTCAGCACCATCATAGTTATCCTGGTAGTCGATCGTGTCTTTATTAATGTCTCGAAGAAGCTCCATGGAAATCTTGGACATACGTGCTTCTGTATAACGCATTGCCGCTGCCGAATCACCATCGACGGAACCAAAGTTCCCATGCCCGTCCACGAGCATATACCGGTAACTGAAATCCTGCGCCATTCTTACCATTGTCTCATAAACAGCCGAATCACCATGTGGATGGTACTTACCAATAACCTCTCCCACGATACGTGCTGATTTTTTAAATGCTTTGTCAGAGTGCATTCCCAGATCATTCATTGCGTAAAGGATACGGCGATGGACGGGCTTCATTCCATCGCGGACATCGGGTAATGCTCTTGCTACGATAACGCTCATCGCATAATCCAAGAAGGATGTACGCATCTCTTTACTTATATTTATTTCCTGGACACTCGGACGATTTTCCTCTGCCATAGTCTAATAACCTCCCAATCACTATTATTTCAGTGATTTCCCTTAAAATGTGGATTCAAAAAGTCTGATAAATAGGACCAAGAAGTTCAAGGCGACGAATTTTTTTCGAACGGACTTCCACAGGATGTGGTGACTTCTGTGTTGTCCACAGGACGTGGACGTTTTTAACAGAAGTTCCTCTATGCTTAACAATACGTGAGTATCGGAAAAAATTCGTCAACGCAGAAATTCGTCGCGTCATTTTTATTGGACTTTTTGAACAACCTCTTAAATATCTAAGTTTTGTACGTACTGGGCGTTTTCTTCGATAAAGTTGCGTCGCGGCTCTACTTTATCGCCCATTAACATATCAAAAACCTGGTCTGCATCAATTGCGTCGCTAAGCTCAACCTGCAGCAGTGTGCGTGAGTCCGGGTTCATGGTTGTATCCCAAAGCTGGTCTGCGTTCATTTCTCCCAAACCTTTATAACGCTGAATACCTGGTTTTGGTGCCTTTGGAAGCTCAGCAAGCAGTGCATCCAGACCTTTATCGGAATAAACATAATGAACTGCTTTGCCCTGCTTGATTTGATAAAGCGGCGGTTGTGCTATATAAATATAGCCATGCTCAATTAATGGACGCATATATCGATAGAAAAATGTTAATAATAATGTTCTGATATGCGCTCCGTCCACATCAGCATCTGTCATAATAACAACCTTATGGTAGCGTGCCTTTGATATATCAAAATCTTCAGCAATCCCAGTTCCTAACGCTGTAATCATGGCACGTACTTCATTATTTGATAAAATTCGATCCAGACGTGCTTTTTCGACATTTAAGATTTTTCCCCGTAAAGGAAGAATTGCCTGGTAGTGACGATCCCTTCCTGATTTTGCGGAACCGCCGGCAGAGTCACCCTCTACAATGTACAGCTCACTTTTTGATGCGTCTTTGGAAGAACAATCAGCTAATTTTCCTGGCAGACTTGTTACATCGAGCGCACTTTTACGACGTGTCAGCTCTCTTGCTTTTTTAGCAGCCAAACGTGCTCTGGACGCCATTAACCCTTTTTCTACAATAATTTTTGCGGTCGTTGGATTTTCGTAAAGAAATTTAGAGAAAGTCTCTGAAAATACACCATCTGTAATTGCACGTACTTCGCTATTTCCCAGTTTTGTTTTCGTCTGTCCCTCAAATTGCGGATCTGGATGCTTCACGGAAACAATTGCTGTCAAGCCTTCCCGGACATCCTCTCCAGACAGGTTTGATTCATTATCTTTCAATAAGCTGTTCTTTTTTGCATAATCATTGATTGCACGCGTCAGCCCTGAACGGAAACCAACTTCATGTGTTCCGCCTTCATAGGTATGAATATTATTAGCAAAAGAATATAAGCTGGTCGCAAATCCATCGTTATACTGGATAGCAACCTCTACAGAAATTCCCTGATCTTCCCCTTCAGCATAGAATGGTTCGTGCAGTACTTCTTTATTTTTATTAATGAATTCTACATAAGAACTGATTCCGCCCTCATAATAATACGTTGCCGGATCTTTATCCGTACGTTTATCTTCAATGGATATACGCAATCCTTTATTTAAGAAAGCAAGCTCTCTCAGACGTTGTTCTAATGTTCCATAATCATATTCGGTAGTTTCTGTGAAAATTTCCGGATCTGGTATAAAGTGTGTTACGGTTCCTGTAATATCTGTATCCCCAATAATCTCAATCTCACCGTCAGGAACCCCTTTATGGAAAGAAAGATAGTGAATTTTTCCATCAAGGTGGACAGTTACCTCTAATTTACTGGAAAGAGCATTTACAACAGATGCACCTACACCATGAAGTCCACCGGAAACTTTATATCCGCCGCCGCCGAACTTACCGCCGGCATGAAGCACTGTCATAATAACTTCCAAAGCTGGACGGCCTGTTTTCTTTTGAATACCGACAGGAATCCCCCGGCCATTATCTTTTACAGTAATACTATTATCCTCTTCGATAATGACTTCAATATGATCACAATAACCTGCCAGCGCCTCATCGATACTATTATCGACAATTTCCCAGACAAGGTGATGTAATCCTTTTTCACTGGTGGAACCGATATACATTCCCGGTCTTTTACGAACGGCTTCAAGACCTTCCAGTACTTGTATCTGGTCAGCATCATAGGCTTGGTTTTCTGTTACTTTGTCTTCCATTGACATCTTCTCACACTCATTTCTATATGAATTACGCTTCATCATAATAATCTTCTAAATTACTGATTGTTGTTAAAATACCTGAGCGCTTTCTTAAAGTAGCTACCGATAAGGTACTGAAAAAAATATGATTTTCTGTAATCATAATGGATTTTGCCTTTTTTTCGGGACCGGAAACTCTATCCTTCTGCTTCCATTCCTGTATCATCTGATACATTCCTGATGCATTTGTATATAAATCGTAATCAATTATCGCAATGACCTCCCGGGACCGGATAACATTGTCATTGCCAATGTGGATGAACACGATCAATCGCTTCCTTTCTTCGTTTAATCAGACTTCTTCCATTCTTACGCTGCTCATTTACTTTAAAAACAGCAGCAGATTACGATTCTTTTTTATTTGTTACGATACCTTGATGAACATAAAATAACTCTGCATTTTTCAGCGTTTCATGGTGAATTCCGTCGACATTCGTTGTTGAAACAAACGTCTGCACTTTTCCCTGAATCGTGTTTAATAGGTGAGACTGGCGGTAATCATCCAGTTCACTTAATACATCATCAAGTAAAAGAATCGGATATTCACCCACCTCCTGATAAATCAATTCTATCTCAGCCAGTTTAATGGATAAGGCAGTCGTTCTTTGCTGCCCTTGTGAACCATACGTTTGAACATCCTTGCCATTCACGAAAAAGATAAGGTCATCCCGGTGCGGGCCAATCAATGTTGTACCGCGTTCAATTTCTTTTTTTCGGACCTCCTTAAAGGAATCTTCATAGTTAGTAGTTATTTTTTCCTTATTTGCGTCTTCTGATACCTTTATTGTCGCATCATATTTAATTTCCAAGTTTTCTAGATTACGACTGATTCCTTCATGAATAGGTCCTGCCCATTTTCTCAGCAGATCAAGGTAAACAAATCGTCTCTCCAGCAAAAAAGAAGCATGCTCAACCAGTTGGTCTGTTAATACATCCAACATAGTTTCATCAGCACTGCTCTGACGTTGCAGCTGCTTTAATAAATGGTTTCTTTGCTTGAGTATTTTTTGATATTGAGATAAATGGTAGATATAGGTTGGCTGAATTTGACCTAATTCCATATCCATAAAACGACGGCGAATCTGCGGAGCTCCTTTAACGATCGTTAAATCCTCCGGCGCAAACATAACCACATTAACCGCACCAATGTAATCACTCAACCGGTGCTGCTCCAAATGATTTATCTTTGCTTTTTTTCCTTTAGAGGAAATGGAGATTTGCAGGGGGATGGATTGATTCCTTTTTGTAATCCTGCCCTCTATTGTAGCATAATCTGAATCCCAGCGTATGAGCTCTTTTTCCCGCATTGTCCGATGAGAACGGGTAAATGAGAGCACATAAATTGCTTCCATCAGATTGGTTTTTCCTTGCGCATTTTCTCCAATGATGACATTAACCTTATCATCAAATGTAATGTCCAATGCTTCATAATTGCGGTAATTGGTCAATTTCAACTGTTCAATATGCATTCTTTATTCCTCTTTGAAAATGACAAAGGATCCTATCTCATCTATTTCAAGGACATCTTCCGGATATAATTTTCTCCCGCGGCGATGTTCACGTTCTCCATTAACCACAGCCCCTACATCTTGAAGATATGCTTTGACCATTCCACCAGAATCCAAAAAATTAATCAGCTTGACACATTGCCCAAGCGTAATATACTCCGTATCTATCTTTATCTGCTCATGCATGATATCACCAAATACTTTCTATTTGTTTTGTCTGCCTTAATAAAAAAAAGAAAACAGACACTTATATTATTTCTTCTATTTTCTATTTTACTAAAAATTGATTAAAAAAGGAAGGAAAGGCCTCAAATAATTACAAAAAGATATGTCTTAGCGTTTTTTAGACTTTTTTAATGGGGGCATTCTTATTTCCCTCTTCTCTTCTTAGAACGCGTTTTATGTTGTTTTTTAAAAGAGCTTGTAAAAAATGAAATAACTAATGGATGAATTTAAACTTATTTAGAATAAAATTGTCCTTTTTTTCGAGGAGGCTGAGCACGGGGCCCACGAAAAGCGTAGTGTATTTCTGGGGCCTAAGATTACTCACCTCATTAAAACCGTTGGAGCGGCTATCTCCAGCATCTTATATACTTTCCTACTCTTTAAAAAAACTAAAAAGCCCTTTTTAATTAAAAGAGCTTTTAGTTTACAGAGTATAACTTTTACTTATTCCCTGGTCTGACACGTTTTTTTAACGCGTAACGCATTAAAAAAACAAATATTTCTTAGTATGTTCTTACTGGTAAAATCAGCTGAAGAATAGAATCATTTTCTACAGGACGAATAACAAATGGACGCATTGCTCCTGTAAATTCAATCACTACTTCATCATATTCAATCGCCTTCAGCGCATCGATCATATATTTTGAGCTGAAAGATATTTTTAAGTTCTCACCATCAATCTTATCAGCAGTTACTTCTTCCTCTACATTTCCGATTTCCGGAGAGTTACTTGAAATCTCTATCAAACCATTATCATTGCTCGTAAACTTAACAACATTATTTCTTTCTTCCTTTGCCAATAAAGAAGCACGTTCAATGGATTTTAAAAGCGGTGTTGTTTTAATTTGAATGGTAGTTTTGCTATGGTCTGGAATTAATCTCGAGGTTTCGGGATAATTTCCATCTAATAATCTGGATAAGAAATTCAAATGCTTCGTGCGGAAAAGAATCTGGTTATTCGTTACACTGATTTCTACAGTTTCCTCGGAATCATTTAGAATTTTATATAGTTCATTTAAGCTTTTTCCAGGTACAACTACTTGTTCAATAGAAACATTTGAATCTGTTATTGGAATATCTCTTTTTGCCAGACGATGGCTGTCTGTTGCAGTGAATACAAGCTTTTGATCTTCTAATTTAATATTTACTCCCGTTAGAATCGGTCTTGTTTCCATCGTAGATACAGCAAAAACAGTTTGCTTAATCATGCTTTTTAATAAATCAATCGGCATTTCAAAGCTATTTTCTGTTTGCAGCTTTGGAAGCAACGGGTATTCATCCGCACTTTGGCCATTTAAATTAAACTCTGATTTCCCTGAAGTAATTTTTACATTAAATTGATCATCAACAACAATATCTACCTGTGATTCAGGGAGCTTCCGGACAATATCAGGAAAGTATTTAGCCTGTAACACAATACTTCCATCCTCTATATTTTCAATATATACTTTGTCTTCATCTTCAGCTGGAATATAAGATTCGATTGAAATATCGGAATCACTCCCTGTTAGAGTAACTCCATGTTGTTTCACTTCAATTTTCATTCCAGTTAATATCGGAATAACAGTTCTGACAGAGATTGCTTTCATAACATCTTGTACACCAGCAATTAATTTATCTCTTTGTATTGTAAAACGCATGTACATATCCTCCTTGATTGTATAAGAAAAGCCTTGCAGCAGCTGTTTCTTAAATTCTTTCCTAAATTCATAAAAAAGGGTTCTATTATTTATTAATTATAATATAAAAAACAGTAATAATAGTAATAAGAGCTGTGGTTACTGTGGATAAGTAGGATTGTGTTAAAAACAACAAAGTTTTCCACATGTGTATAACCTGTTTATATGTTGTTCTGTTTTTACACACCATACACAGCCATGCAGCTTATAAAGATTTAAGCTTTTCTTTTAATTCTTCAATATCCCGATCTAATTCTGTATCCGTTTCAAGCAGCTTTGAGATTTTTTCATGCGCGTGAATGACGGTAGTGTGGTCTCTTCCGCCAAATTCCTGACCAATTTTCGGAAGAGAAGCATCTGTCAGCTCTCTTGATAAATACATGGCAATCTGTCTCGGAAAAGCAATAGATTTGGTACGCTTTTTAGCAGGAAAATCCTCCAGCCGGATATGATATCTATCCGCTACAACCTCTTGGATAGCAGGAATAGTAATTTCTTTTGGCTTATTACTGGGAATAATATCCTTCAACGCATTTGCTGCTAAAGAAGCATCGATATCCTGGTTTACTAAAGAAGAGTAAGCGACGACACGGATCAGCGCACCCTCCAGCTCCCGGATATTTGTATTAATCTGATTAGCAATATACAGCATGACTTCGTTTGGAATATCCAGCCCTTCCGCTTTGGCTTTTTTATTTAAAATAGCAATTCTTGTTTCTAAATCAGGAGGAGTAATATCCGTAATCAGCCCCCATTCAAAGCGCGAACGCAAGCGATCCTCTAATGTAGGAATTTCTTTTGGCGGCCGGTCACTGGAAATAATAATTTGCTTACTTTCCTCGTGCAGCGCATTAAAAGTATGGAAAAATTCCTCTTGAGTTGATTCTTTTCCAGCAATAAATTGAATATCATCAATAAGAAGGACATCAATATTGCGATATTTATTGCGGAAATGATTCGATTTGTTATCCATAATGGCATTAATAAATTCATTCGTAAATTTTTCAGAGGTCAGGTAAACCACCTTGGCATTTTTATTATGCTCTCTTACATAATGACCGATTGCGTGCATTAGATGTGTTTTTCCTAAACCAACCCCGCCATAAATAAATAATGGATTATATGCTTTGGCAGGAGCTTCGGCAACAGCTAAAGATGCTGCGTGCGCAAAGCGGTTCCCGGCGCCGATAACAAAAGTATCGAATGTATATTTATCATTCAGCATTGATTTTGGAGAATCTGGCGTTTTAGCGTCAATATTCGGTTTTGGCATCGGTTTTTGATCTGATGGTTCTTCCACAGAATCAGGAATAATAAACTTGGCGTTCAGATTGGAACCAGTGATTTCTTCTAAAGTCTGGGTTATTAAATCGGTATACTGTGTTTCCAGCCAATCCTTTGTAAATTCATTTGGAGCGGTAATAACCAATGTATTTTTTTCTAAGTGAAGGGCTTTTGTGTTTTTCAGCCAAGTGTCAAAGCTCGGTTTACTTAATTTTTCCTGGATGGTGCTTAATGTTGCATCCCAAAGTTCTTCAATATTTTCCAAAGTTACTTTCACTCCTTTCGACCTAAGTTAGGAAATATAGTTGTCAGGATGGACAGCAATAGTAAAGGCTAAACTTTTTAAAGGTCATTTGTCTTATTGCTATAGAAAATAGAAATTCATATTAAAAAGGATGCTAAAGAACCGAGCAGGATATTCGCCGCTCAGGATAAGAGAGAATAAAAATAGATATTATGGATAGCTATTTCATATACTTCAAGCTAAAGCAAAATTTTAAACAGTTTGTCTGTATACCTTTTTTATGAAGCTCTATTTAGAAGAAAAAAGCCTCTCTCAATCTATCTCAGGGGTTAGATGGAAAGGCAGACGTATAAAAAATAAAAAAAGCCTGTGGATAAATAATTTAAATAGAAAATTACATGTGCAATTCAAGCTTGGAGCAGGAATACTCTTGTACACAGTAAAAATAATTTTAAAGAAAATCTATAAATATAAACGCTATCCACAGCCTTGTAGAAAACTTTATCAAAAATCAGTGGAAAAACTATCCACAACTTGTCCACATTCTGTGCATAAGTTTTATTAGCATAAATTATTTCCACAAACTAAAACATAAATATAATACCAAATAAAACCGAATAAATCAATGGCTTTCAAATAGTTATCCACATATTCTATCCGTTGTGTGTTTCAGTTGTAAACAACGCTATATTTTGTGGTTAAACTGTTTATTTTTTGTGTGGATAGAAAAAAAGAGGGAGAAATTATTCGATACGGACTGTGGATAATAAAGGAGATTGCTAAAACAGAAATTCGGCAATAACTGTACTAATAGCTGTATTACTTCAGAATATAAAAGAGGATGAATGGAAATACTGTTTATTTAGAAGAAAAGTGTAGTATCTCAAAAAAATATTAGAGGTGGGAAATAGATATCTTTCATGAAGAAAAGGGGAAGGAAACGGAGCTTCATTTGATAAAAATTAGTAAGAAAGATTCTTTGTGAAAAATTTAAAGGAAATCATTGAAAAATGTGTGAGAAAGAAATGAAGCAGAATTTTATTAAATAGCCGGTTGACAAAATGAATACATTTTTCGTATAATATCAAGGACTGTCTAATGGATAAGTTATAAGCTATTTATAGTTTAAATATGAAACTTGGATTTTCCAAGGAGGTGCACACTCATGAAAAGAACGTTTCAACCAAATAATCGTAAACGTAAAAAAGTTCACGGCTTTCGCACGCGTATGAGCACAAAAAATGGTCGTCATATTTTGGCCCGTCGTCGTCGCAAAGGACGTAAAGTTTTATCTGCATAAGCCACTGACAACTATCAGTGGTTTTTTTCTGTTATTTAAAGGATATTGTGATTCCTATATCGAATTACATATTTTATGTGTTTAAAGATGGACAAGCTTTTAATAGTATATAATGAATAGAAGAAGATGTATGTGGGTTAAATTAAAAGGTGATGACGGTGAAAAAACAATTTCGAATTAAAAAAAATGAAGAATTTCAGGCAGCTTTTAAGCACGGGAATTCTTTCGCAAATAGACAGCTGGTTATTTATTATAGGAAGAAAGAGAATCAGGATCATATCCGGATCGGTCTGTCTGTCGGGAAAAAAATAGGGAATGCCGTTGTCAGGAATCGTATAAAAAGATTGCTGCGGGCGTCTTTTCAAGAGTTAGAGAAGGATATTAAACCTTGTTATGATATCGTAATCATTGCCAGAAACCCAACGAAAACAATGAGTTATGAAATGATGAAAAAAAGTCTCTCACATCTATTATATAAAGAAAAACTATTTAAGCACTCGAAGTAAGGACAAGTTTAAGATAGAATTCACAATGTAAATAAGCTAAAATAACAAGTAGAAGCATTGGGAATATTAAGGAGGAAAAGCTTTGCGCAAAAAATACGGGATATTAATCACTTTTCTCGTGTTAGCGGTTTTTTTAGCTGGGTGTACCCAAATTGATGAACCGATTACACCTGAAAGTGAAGGGTTTTGGAATACAGTCTTCGTTTATCCATTATCTTGGTTTATAACAAAGATTGCAGAATTTTTGAATGAAAACTATGGCTTGGCAATTATTTTAGTAACAGTACTTATCCGTTTGATACTAGTACCGTTAAACGTAAAACAAATTAAAAGTACGAAAGCAATGCAGGAAGTTCAGCCGCAATTACAGGAGCTTCAGAAAAAATACGCGTCTAAGGATGCTAATACACAGCAGAAATTACAACAGGAAACGATGCAATTGTTCCAAAAAAATGGTGTTAATCCATTAGCTGGATGTTTACCGATTCTTGTGCAAATGCCAATATTTATTGCGATGTATCATGCAATTAGACGTACGACAGAAATTGCTACACATGATTTTCTATGGTTCCAGCTCGGAACACCGGATTATGTTTTGCCGATTCTGACAGCACTGTTTACTTTCTTACAGCAGAAATTAATGATGTCTACCAATTCATCTGCAAACAGTAATCCACAAATGAGATTACAGCTGCAGATTATGCTATATGTGATGCCGATTATGATTGGTGTAATGGCCTTCTTCTTCCCGGCAGCATTAGCATTGTACTGGGTAACTGGTAACATCTTCATGGTATGCCAGACACTACTTATTAATAAGCCGATGATGGCCAAAAAATAAATTGTTATAATGGGGGAAGAGATTCCCTCATTATTAATAAGTAAAATAATTAAACAGTTTTAAGTTTTATGAAAATATAATAGCAATTAGGAAGCTCTTCAGAAATTAAATATAGCATCTGTTTTCCCGCCTGAATTATAGTTAAATTTTTAACCAAATAAGGAAATTACGGGTGCTTATGCTGAAAAATGGAGGGGAAACGATTGAGAGAAGTAACTGCAAGTGGTCAAACAGTTGAAGAAGCGGTTCAATCCGCTCTGGACCAATTAGGAGTGGAGAAGAACCAAGTAGATGTTGAGGTCATTGATGAAGGTAAAAAAGGAGTATTTGGGATCTTTGGATCCAAGCGTGCCTTTGTAAAAGTAACAGTAGCAAAGGATCCGGTTGAAGAAACAGCTCAATTTATCAAAGAAGTTACTAGCAACATGAATCTCTCAGTAAAAATAGAAACGGAAGTCAAGGAAAACCATGTAACATATACAATGCATCATGAAAATATTGCAAAGCTCATTGGAAAAAGAGGCCAGACCTTAAACGCGTTGCAGTATTTAGTGCATTTAGTTATTAACAAACATAATGACACGTATTATACAGTAACATTGGATGCAGAAGGCTATCGGGCCAGAAGAAAAGAAACCTTAGAATCACTTGCGTTGAAAATGGGAGATAAAGCACAGAAAACAAAGAAAAAAGTGGTTCTGGAGCCGATGCCGGCATTTGAACGTAAAATTATCCATAGTGTCCTGCAGGATAAGCAGGTTTCCACTTATTCTGATGGCGTTGAGCCGCATCGTCATATTGTTATTAAACCTTAAAACCAAAGCCTGAGAATGCGTCAGATCTCTCAGGTTTTGGTTTTTTTCTATTCTATGACTGTATTTAAAATCTTGTCAGTAATTTTGGATACAGGTAATGTTCCATCAATAACGAGATTTATTCATCACATACACACCTCTATGGTTTAAAATGAATTATTCCATTTTAATATATCATAAACAGTACATCTCCAAAAAATAATTTTAGTTCCGGTTCCATAAGCTTGAAGCATATTTTTATATCACTTATCAACTAATAGAAAAAGAAATACGTTATTCACATGTGGATAACAAGAATACGTAGTACGAAATAAGTATCTATGTGGATAAGTTTCTTTTTTTCTAAATCTATGTTATTCTTGGTTGTTAGTGATAATAAAAATTAACGAATTAATTATAGATATAGAATGAAGGTAAGGCAGGTGAATAAGATGGATACAGATACAATAGCGGCGATATCTACTCCAATTGGCGAGGGAGCTATTGCAATTGTGCGTCTAAGCGGGCCAGAAGCAATATCGTTAGCCTCTGATGTGTTTGAAGGAAAGAGTCTGAAAGAGACAGATTCTCATACCATTCATTATGGGAAAATCGTTGATCCGATAACGAGGGAACTGGCAGAAGAGGTCATGGTATCTGTGATGCGTGCTCCAAAAACATTTACACGGGAAGACATTGTCGAGATTAATTGTCATGGCGGTTTAGTATCTGTGAACCGTGTGTTAGAGATTATGCTGGCAAAAGGAGCGCGTCTGGCTGAACCGGGTGAATTTACAAAACGTGCCTTTTTAAACGGCCGTATTGATTTATCACAGGCAGAAGCTGTTATGGATTTAATCCGTGCCAAAACAGATAAGGCAATGAATGTGGCATTAAAGCAAATGGATGGACGTCTATCAAAGCTTATCCAGACGTTAAGGCAGGAATTACTGGAAACAGTTGCCCATGTAGAGGTAAATATCGATTATCCGGAGTATGATGATGTAGAGGAAATGACACATACCTTAATGGAGGAAAAGACCAAAGAGGTAGGGCTCGAAATAGAGAAGCTGCTGGAGGTTGCTGCGCAGGGGAAAATTCTGCGTGAGGGACTGGCAACAGCTATTATTGGACGGCCAAATGTCGGGAAATCTTCCTTAATGAATACATTAGTACAGGAAAACAAAGCAATTGTAACGGAAATTCCAGGCACAACAAGAGATATTATTGAAGAGTATGTGAATGTCCGCGGCGTTCCATTACGTTTAGTCGATACAGCCGGTATCCGGGAAACAGAGGATATCGTCGAACGCATTGGTGTGGATCGTTCCAGACAGGTATTGAAGGAATCAGATTTAATTTTATTTGTATTAAATTATAATGAAGCTTTGAGCGAGGAAGATAAAAAATTATTTGAAGCCGTTCATGGATTAGAATATATTGTTATTATTAATAAAACAGATTTAGAACAGAAATTGGATTTAGAAGAGGTAAAGGCATTTGCAGAAGGGAAGTCTGTTGTAACAACTTCCTTAATTGAAGAGCAGGGCGTTGATGAGCTGGAGCAGGCAATTGCTAATACCTTCTTTTCGGGTGAAGTAGATGCAGGAGATTTAACATATGTGTCCAATGTGCGCCATATCCAGCTGCTGAAGCAGGCAAAGCAGGCGTTAGATGATGCCCGTGAAGCAATTGAGCTTGGAATGCCAATGGATATTGTCCAAATAGATGTAACAAGATCGTGGGAGTTTATGGGAGAAATTATTGGTGATACAGCAAGCGACAGTTTGATTGATCAGTTATTTTCTCAATTCTGCTTAGGAAAATAGATTATATAATGAATGAAAGGAAGAAAAAAATGACTTACAATGCAGGAAATTATGATGTCATTGTTGTTGGAGCCGGTCATGCCGGAATAGAAGCAGCGCATGCTTCTGCCCGGATGGGAGCAAAAACATTAATGCTGACATTGAACTTAGATATGATCGCTTTTATGCCTTGTAACCCATCCATCGGTGGACCTGCAAAGGGTATTGTGGTACGTGAAATTGATGCACTCGGCGGAATTATGGGGAAAATCATTGATAAAAGCTATATTCAAATGCGGATGCTGAATACCGGGAAAGGCCCGGCTGTGCAGGCCTTGCGTGCGCAGGCTGATAAACCGGTATATATGCAGGAAGTGAAGAATCTCGTTGAAAACGAAAAAAACTTAACTGTCCGTCAGGGAATGGTTAATTCTCTTATTGTAGAGGATGGTATTTGTAAAGGGGTTATCACAGAAACAAAAGCCGCTTACTATGCAAAATCTGTCATTGTCACTACCGGAACATTTATGCGCGGTAAAGTGCTGATGGGAGATTTAGAATATGAAAGTGGTCCAAATAACCAGCGTGTATCGATTAAATTATCGGAAAACCTGGAAGAGCTTGGTTTTAACCTGACACGTTTTAAAACTGGTACACCGCCGCGTGTAAACAGTCATACGATTGATTATTCAAAAACAGAAATTCAGCCGGGGGATGAGAACCCGAAAAGCTTCTCTTATGAAACGACAGAAGTTATTGAGGATCAAATTCCTTGCTGGTTAACGTATACAAATGAATTTACACACCAGGTAATTAATGAAAACCTGACATTATCTGCAATGTATTCCGGAATGAAACGCGGAACAGGTCCAAGATACTGTCCATCTATTGAAGATAAAATTGTCCGTTTTAATGATAAACCGCGACATCAGATTTTCTTAGAGCCGGAAGGAAGAAATACAGAAGAGGTCTATGTACAGGGGCTATCCACCTCTTTACCGGAATCTGTTCAGCATGAAATGGTAAAATCCGTTCCAGGTCTGGAAAATGCAGAAATTATGCGGGCAGGTTATGCGATTGAGTATGATGCCGTAGTGCCGACACAGCTTTGGCCAACATTGGAAACAAAACGTTTACCAGGCCTATTCACTGCCGGCCAGATTAACGGAACTTCAGGCTATGAAGAAGCAGCCGGACAAGGTTTGATGGCTGGAATGAACGCTGCAGCAAAAGTAACAGGTAAAGAACCAATTATCTTAGACCGTTCACAAGCGTATATCGGAGTTATGATTGATGACTTAGTAACAAAAGGAACAAATGAACCTTATCGTTTACTGACATCACGTGCAGAATACCGTTTATTGCTGCGTCATGATAATGCTGATCTACGTCTTACAGATATTGGATACAACTATGGCCTAATTTCGGAGGAAAGATATACAGCTTTCACTGTGAAAAAAGAACAGGTGGAAGCTGAGAAGAAACGTTTAAATAAAATTGTTGTCAAACCGACAGAAGAAGTACAAAATGTCATGAAATCTGCCGGAGCTGTGCCGATGAAGGAAGCAGTTAAAGCATACGATTTATTAAAACGCCCTGAATTAACGTATGAGCATGTGGAGAAAATGATTGAAAAAGGCGAGAATATCAGTGAGGATGTAAAAGAACAGGTAGCTATTCAAATTAAGTATGAAGGCTATATTAAAAAAGCAAGAGAGCAAGTAGCAAGAATGCTTAAAATGGAGGATAAGAAAATCCCTGCAGATATTGATTATACTGCTATCAACGGGATTGCAACAGAAGCGATTGAGAAGTTGAAAAAAGTACGTCCGCTGTCTGTTGGCCAGGCATCCAGAATTTCAGGAGTAAATCCTGCTGATATTTCCATCCTTCTTGTTTATATTGAACAAGGAAATATTGCCCGAATTGCAAATTAAATGAAGAAAATAGCGGCGTTATAGACACGTCGCTATTTTTCTAAATTGTATCGTGCTTTCTATTTTGATACATAAATATAAGAAGAGAATGGTAAAGGAGACTATTATGAAACCAGAACAATTCGCACAAAAATTGGAAGAAAAAGGGATAATATTGAATGAAGCACAGCAAAGAGCATTTGATATTTATTTCAAGGAGCTTGTTGAATGGAATGAAAAAATAAATTTAACAGCAATTACTGAAGAAGAGGAAGTGTATGAAAAGCATTTCTATGATTGTATTACTGCGGCTTTTTACACAGATATGACCCAGGAACTTTCTATTTGTGATATTGGCGCAGGTGCAGGATTTCCCAGTATTCCATTGAAAATATGCTTTCCGCATCTAAAAGTAACAATCATTGATTCCTTGAAAAAAAGGATTACTTTCCTAAATCATTTAGCGAATAAACTGGAATTAACGAACGTCGCATTTTACCATGATCGTGCTGAAAATGCCGGGAAAAATGAGGTATTCCGCGAACAATATGATTTAGTAACTGCAAGAGCAGTAGCCAGAATGTCTGTATTAAGTGAATTATGTCTCCCATTTGTAAAAAAAGGCGGTTATTTTATCGCCATGAAAGGATCACAGGCAAAAGAAGAACTCAAGGCAGGGAAAGCTTCGATTGAATTGCTTGGCGGGGAAGTAGAGTCCATTGATACATTTTCACTTCCTCAGGATACGGGCGAACGTTCTATTATTAAAGTAGCTAAAAAACGGAAGACACCGAAAAAATATCCCAGAAAAGCAGGTTTGCCGAATAAAGAACCGATTGAATAAATGCTTTCTGACAAGAGATAAAATTTTTTGAGCGGTTAAATAGATACTCTTTCGATAATTTAAACTCATTTTATATTTTTTCAGCGGCAGGTATGGTAAAATAAAACTATACATATCGATTGTTCGTTGTTGTATTGTATGAAGTATAGATGATATTATAGGAATGTTATAAGTGTGGATTTACGATGTACGTGGAGAGCGCTTCAAGGGTTTCTGGATGATGAAGCGGCGAGGCAATTTCTTTCTACTGGAATTTCCCGGCTGAGTTGGGGAATGTAGAAGTCACCAAAATATGATGCCTTCATCTTCAAGACTCAATTCAGCTCTTTTTGAACATGCACTTATAGCGTACAAATTTACTAAATATTTATTTAAGAATTGCAGAGGATTCTTGTTAAAATGCAGATTATTGATACCGGGCTTTATTTATTTTAAATATAGGAGAAATGATAAAGTAACGAGTTAATATAAATAATGTTTCACGTGAAACATTATTTTTTAAGTGAAGATCAGGTATGAATTTAACATGAACAAGCTTTGATAAAAGAATTATTATGTAAAGCTTTGAGCTTTTATTTTATATAGATGGAATAATGAATAGTTTGCTAATTTTAGAAGGTGGTGTCAGCAAGTGGTGAGTCCTTTTAATCGGATATTTGGAAAAAGCGATAAGGATCCAATTGATACGGACAAGGTTTCCTATTCTTCAGATGAAGTGATTCAACTCGATATCGATAAAATCCAGGCCAATCGCTACCAGCCACGAACGATTTTTCAGGAAGAGAAGATAAAAGAGTTAGCTCAAACCATACACACACATGGGATGATCCAGCCGATTGTCGTTCGTAAAATAGATGACGATTCTTTCGAATTAATTGCAGGGGAAAGAAGATGGCGGGCGGTTCAGCATTTAGGCTGGAAGAAAGTGTCCGCAATTATCCGTGAAATGAGCGATACAGAAACAGCCTCTGTTGCGCTGATTGAAAATTTACAACGTGAAGAACTGACTGTCATTGAAGAAGCTATCGCATATAATAAGCTGCTTGAGCTGCATGATTTGACGCAGGAAGCATTGGCACAGCGTCTTGGTAAAAATCAGTCTACAATTGCAAACAAGCTGCGGCTATTGAAGCTGCCGAAAGAGGTACAGGATGCTTTGCTGGGAAAATTAATTACAGAAAGGCATGCCCGTGCTTTAATTAAGTTAAAGGATGAGGAGCAGCAGCTTCTTGTGTTAAAAGAGGTTCTTGAAAAAGAATGGAATGTGAAACAAACAGAAGAGCGAATTGCTAAAATCAATGAACCAAAAGAAGAAAAGCAGAAGCCAAAGCCTAAATTAAAAGGTATTAATAAAGACGTCCGGATTGCTATGAATACGATTAGGCAGTCACTCAGTATGGTATCAGATACTGGCGTTGATGTGGAATCAGACGAACAGGAACTGGATGATTATTATCAAATAACTATCAAAATACCTAAACAAAAGTAGTTGCAGTATTATCGCATTTATGTCATTTTTAGCCCATCTTAAATTGAGATGGGTATTTATTTTGAAGAGAATTAATATATAATAGGGTATGTTAATTGTTTATATAAGAATTTGAAGATGGTACTTTGGATAATTCTATATTAAAATTAAATTAAAATTTACTAGAAAGCATCGAAATTTATAAAAAAATGCTATGATAGTGAATAGAGAAGTGATTGCTCAAGTTTTTTTTAATCAAGAAAGATTTGAACAACCTCCGAGTAAGGTAGGTGTGAACATGGGGAAAATTATATCCATCGCAAATCAAAAAGGTGGCGTTGGAAAAACAACATCGTCTGTAAATGTCAGCGCTTGTTTAGCTTCACTGGGGAATAAGGTATTACTCGTTGATACAGATCCTCAAGGAAATGCAACGAGTGGAGTCGGCGTTAATAAGGCAGATGTTAATCAATGTATCTACAATGTGTTAGTAGAGGATACTCCAGCAGAAGATGTCATTGTTTCTTCAAATTTAGAGAACTTGGATATTATTCCTGCTACGATACAGCTGGCAGGATCAGAAATTGAACTTGTTCCCATTATATCAAGAGAAATACGATTGAAATCTGCATTAGGTGAGATAAAAGATCAGTATGATTATATTATTATTGATTGTCCTCCATCATTAGGGTTATTGACAATTAATGCATTGACCGCTTCAGATACTGTAATGATCCCGGTACAATGTGAGTATTATGCATTAGAAGGACTGAGTCAGTTATTAAATACGATAAGATTGGTGCAAAAGCATTTAAATAAAGAATTAATGATTGAAGGTGTTCTTTTAACAATGCTGGATGCACGTACTAATCTTGGAATTCAAGTTATTGAAGAAGTTAAAAAATATTTCCAGGATAAAGTATTCGAAACAATTATTCCAAGAAATGTTCGTTTAGGTGAAGCACCAAGTCATGGTCAGCCCATTATCTCCTATGACCCCAAATCCCGCGGTGCAGAGGTATATCTTGATTTAGCGAAGGAAGTGATGACAAATGCAGAGAGGGTTAGGTAAAGGGATTAATGCGTTGTTTCCAGAAGTCGAAAAAGACAATAAAGATAGTATTCAAGAGATTGAAATATCTAAATGCCGTCCCAATCCTTATCAGCCAAGAAAGAGCTTTCAAGCAGACTCTATTGAAGAGTTAAAGGATTCTATCAAAGAATATGGTGTCATTCAGCCAATTATTGTAAGAAAAAGTCTCAAAGGCTATGAAATTGTTGTCGGGGAAAGAAGATACCGGGCAGCGAAAGAAGCTGGGCTCGAGACAATTCCTGCTATCGTCCGGGAATTAACGGATGAACGTATGATGGAAATTGCGTTATTAGAAAACCTTCAACGTGAGAACCTGACTCCAATTGAAGAAGCACAAGCCTACGCAAATTTAGTAGAGAAGCTGAATATCACACAGCATATACTCTCTGAAAGATTAGGAAAAAGCCGTTCACATATTGCGAATATGATTCGTTTATTATCATTGCCTGAAGAAGTTATTGCCTATATTAATAATGGGGAGCTTTCGATGGGGCATGGCCGGGCGCTTCTCGGATTAAAGACGCAGGAAACTATTCTTGCTTTGGCGAATAAGATACGCAAAGAGAAGTTAAATGTAAGGCAAGTAGAAAAGCTTATAATAGAAATGAACGAAAAACAGGCGAAGAAACAGAAGAAGAAGCCTAAAAAAGATATATTTATCCAAGAAAGAGAAACGGTGCTTCGTGATGCCCTTGGAACAGCCGTTCATATTCATAAAGGAAAGCAAAAGGGAAAAATTGAAATTGAATTTTATAATGATGATGATTTAAATCGGATTCTGGAATACCTTGAAAAATAAAAAATAGCCGGTATATTCTCTCTATATTTTATATGAGAATATACCGGTTTTTTGGTTCTATATAGTATATTACTCAACTTTCACACCTGAGAATAAGTCTCTATACCTTACCATTCCAAGATAAACATGTTCTTTATTATCCTGCTTGCATTTCGTTAAATTATCTTACTGTTGTTGAAATCGAGATTGTGTATAGCGCCGCTCCGACCAACCACTACGCTTTCCGGCGGGGTGAGTAATCGCAACCCCGGGAGTCACGGGTTTAGCCTGTGAACCACTTAGGAGTCTACGTGGTTGGTCTGCGCTCAGTTAGATTTCTACAGCGAATGAAAGACTTTGTGGATTTTCATCAGCTACAAGTAAAAGAATATTAAAGGAATTAAGAAACCAGGAAAAAATAATTCTGGTAGGACAAAATAAATCCAGTAAATATAAATTAAAGGAATGAGCCGCAAATTAAAAATTTAAGCTGACTTAATACAGATAATGAACAAAATGTAAAATAAAATATAGACTGAATAATTAGTAAGACAGGATAAGGTTAACTATCCTGTCTTATTTTATATATAAATTTTTTGGCAGCTTGACTATTCTGATAATAATTCTTTCACAGCACTGTTGTAAGCGATAACTGTAATATAATGGATTTAAAGTTTCCTTAAGGAAAAATAATAGACAAGATAAAATTTACTTGACAAAATGAAATATACTGCATAAAGTAGGTGGTAGATAATAAAGTTTACCTTGAGCAAAAAACGAGGGAGGAAGAAAGATGAAGAGAGCTTGGAAGGGAATACTGGGCATTGCTATACTAATGGGGGTATTATTATTAGCAGCTTGCGGCTCAGAGAATGATGAAGGAGAAGAAGGCGCTGCGGATGGTGAACCGATTGAAGTGGTGACAACTATTGCACAAATCGGAGAGCCTATATCTGAAATCGGCGGCGATCTTGTTAATGTAGAAAGCCTGATGGGACCTTCAGTTGACCCGCATTTATATGATCCTACAGAAAGCGATATATCAAAATTGCAAGGAGCAGATGTTGTATTATATAGCGGTTTAAATTTAGAAGCTAATATGGTTGAACCGTTAGAGTCTATCGGCCAAGAAAAGCCGGTGTTGGCAATTGCTGATACGTTACCGGAAGATGAGCTGTTGACGGATGAAGAAGGGGCGACTGACCCGCATGTATGGTTCGATTATGAATTATGGCAGCAGGCACTGGATGCAGGTGTGGAGGAGTTAAAAGAATACGCTCCAGAATATGCTGATCAGCTCGAAGAAAATAAACAGGCATATTTTGAAAAACTGGAAGCATTAGGAGAAGAAACAGAAAAATTACAAGACATTCCTGAAGATCAGCGTTATCTTGTCACTGCACATGATGCCTTTAGTTATTTTGGAAGAATGAATGACATTGAAGTGGTGGGCTTGCAAGGGATAAGCACAGAAAGTGAAGCAGGGGTTTCTGATGTTAACGATACAATAGCTACGATTGTAGAACATCATGTTCCAGCTATCTTTGTAGAAAGCAGTGTCAATCAGGATACAATAAATGCAGTAATCGAAGGAGCTGCTAATCAAGGTGTTGATGTTGAAATCGGAGGAGAATTATACTCTGATGCAATGGGAGAAGAAGGTACAGCAGAAGGTACTTATATCGGAATGTATGAACACAATATAAATACAATTTATGATGCATTATCTGGAGGAGATGAGTAAAGTGTTATCATCTGTTATACATGTGGATGATTTATCAGCTTCCTACCAAAAAAATAAAGTATTAAATGATGTAAGCTTTGAAGTGAAGAAAGGAACGATTACAGCAATTGTCGGTCCTAACGGCGCCGGCAAGTCAACATTAATTAAGACTATGTTAGGGCTCCATCCAAAGCTGACTGGAAATGTCAGCTTTTGGGGCAATTCTTTTAAAGCTGCAAAGAAGAAAATCGGTTATGTTCCTCAGCGCGGATCGGTTGACTGGGATTTTCCTACGGATGCGCTGGACGTGGTAACGATGGGTCTATATGGAAAGATTGGCTGGTTCCGGATTCCTTCAAAAAAAGATAAAGAAAAAGCAATGAATGCCTTAAAGAAGATGGGCATGGAATCTTACGCACATCGTCAGATCAGTCAGTTGTCAGGCGGACAGCAGCAGCGTGTGTTTTTAGCGCGGGCACTGGCTCAAGATGCGGAGCTATACTTTATGGATGAACCATTGGCAGGGGTAGATGCATCTACAGAAAAAGCGATTATGACTATTTTAAAAGAATTAAAAAGCAATGGAAAGACTGTTTTAGTCGTCCATCATGATTTACAAACTGTCCCGGAATATTTTGACCATGTTTTATTTTTAAATAAAACAGTATACGCACATGGTGAAACAGAAGAAGTATTCACAAAAGACAATATTGCAACAACGTATGGTGGAGATATGCAATGGGTTGGAAAGGGAGATCAGTATGTTATCCAATCTACTTCACATTAATACGCTTTGGGTGATGGCAAGTACAATGATTTTGGGAATTGCTGCCGGAGGGATTGGCTGTTTAGCTTATTGGAAGAGACAAAATCTGATGAGTGACGCCTTGTCCCATGCGGCCCTCCCCGGGGTTGTTGTAGCTTTCTTGATTATTCAGGAAAAAAATCTGTTATTGCTTGTCATTGGTGCTGCGCTTAGTGCTCTGTTGGGAGCATTCTTTATTCAATGGTTTACGAGTGCAAGCCGAATTACAGAAGACACAGCTATGGGGATGACATTATCCGTCTTTTACGGTGTCGGAGTGATGCTTTTGGCAATTGCCAACCGTTCTCCCGGAGGAAATCAGAGTGGATTAAATAACTTTATTTACGGGCAGGCTGCGGCAATGGTACGTTCCGATGTGATTACCATGGTTGTACTGGCAGCGATTGTTATTTTTATCATATTTATTGCTTTTAAGGAATGGAAATTATTTTTATTTGATCCTGATTTTGCGAAAGGTATCGGATTATCCATACGCGGTATGAATGTGCTTTATACCATTGTGCTTGTAACAACGATTGTTATTGGCATACAGGCTGTCGGTGTTATTTTAATGGCGGCTATGTTAATTATTCCAGCTGTGAGCGCAAGGTATTGGACCCATTCTTTTAAAATGATGATATTACTATCCTCCGTTATTGGGGGATTATCCGGTGCGTTTGGTACATGGGTAAGTTCAACTGGAAGCGGTCTGCCAACCGGACCATTTATCGTACTTACTTCCGCAGCAGTTTTTACTATATCCTTATTTTTCGGAAAAGAGCATGGGATTGTTATTCGATATATCCAATTTAAAATGCAGCAGCGATCCTCGCGTCTGGATCATCAGCAAGTTATGACAGGGAAAGGAGGAAGATCACAATGAGCTACTCCATGTGGATTATTTTAACAGCTTCTCTGGTTGGTTTATCCTGCGGGTTGATTGGGGTCTTCCTTATTCTTAGAAAACAGGCCATGATGGCAGATGGAATCAGCCATACTGTATTATTAGGCATTGTATTAGCTTATATGGTCACACAGGAGGTCAGCGGGCCAGCAATGCTGATAGGTGGTATTTTTGCAGGTATCCTTACTGCGTTCCTGGTCCAAACATTATCCAGCTTGAAGGTTCGGCATGATGCCTCGTTAGGTATTGTGTTTACGTCGCTGTTTGCTATTGGTGTTATTCTGATCTCTACCTCGGTTGGTAACGTCCATTTAGATGTAAAACACGCTCTGATGGGGGAGATTACATTTATTCCATTTACAACGATGGATCTTCCACTGATTGGATCTATTCCCAAAGCGACAGCATTACTTTTACTCGTACTGTTAGTAGTAATTTTCTTTATTGTTGCTTTTTATAAAGAATGGAAAATTACTTCCTTTGATGCGGCGCTGGCAGCGAGCTTAGGAATTCCGGTGATATTCTTTCACTATTTATTTATGACGCTTGTATCGGTAACAACGGTTGCTTCCTTTGACGCAGTCGGTGCTATACTCGTGGTTGCGATGCTGATTACACCTGCAGCGGCAGCTTATCTATGGACAGATAAGTTAATCGTGATGCTGTTTCTCAGCGGCGGATTCGGTGTATTATCCGCTATTATCGGTTATTGGATTGCTACATGGCTGGATACATCCATTTCCGGCTCCATGGCACTTGCGACAGGATGTATCTTTTTCGTAACCTTCCTGCTCTCGCCAAAGCATGGTCTGGTTTCAAGGTGGGTCCGGCCGGCAGAGCTTAGAGAAGAACAGGAAGCATAAAATATTTTGTGAAATAAAGGAATTTCATATCTGAGACAGGATATGGAATTCCTTTTTTATTTGCTATACTATTTATAAAAGAAAAATAGCGGGAGAAATCAGTGTATGGCGAAAATTTTAGTAATAGAAGATAATAATGAAATCAATCATCTGATAGCAGACCTGTTATCAGAGAGCTATCATGTGGCAGGAGCGTATTCTGGAACAGAAGGATTACTATTATTTCAACAGGAATCTCCTGATTTGGTTTTACTGGATATCATGCTGCCAGGGAAAAATGGAGATCAAGTATTATCAGAGATTCGCAAAACCAGTCAAGTGCCTGTGATTATGCTGACGGCTTTAGGGGAGAAAAGGCTTGTCAGTGAATATTTGCTGAATGGGGCCAATGATTATATTACGAAGCCATTTGACGATGATGAACTATTGGCCAGAGTGATGGTCCAGTTACGCCATTTCAGACAGGAATCCAAAGCAGATCGATTACGGCCTGTAAAAAATATTGTTGTAGATATGGCTAATTTTGAAATCTTGCGTGAAGGGGAAAGTGTGCGTCTTGGTAAAAAAGAATTTGAGATTTTAACATATCTATTAGCACACCCGAACCAGATTTTTACGAAAGAGCAATTATACGAAGCAATTTGGAAGGAGAGCTATTTGCCGGGAGATAATTCTTTAAATGCGCAGCTGAGTAATTTGCGGAAAAAGATTGCTGTGTTAGATTCAGAAGAAGAATATATTGAAACTATCTGGGGGCTTGGTGTACGTCTGGCTGGTGATCAGAGGTGATAATGGTAATTGTATTAGCGATTGGTTTATGCTTCTTTTTTGCCTTTCTCTATTTTCGGCAAAAAAATGCTCTGAAAAGATTATTGCTGGATATAGAAGCGAAGAAAGTCTCTGAAACCAATTTGCTGTTAACAAGTAAAACACAGAATATGGAAGTGGAGAAAGTAATAAATACGTTTAACCAGCTTTTTGAAGAGCTGAGAGAGACGAAAGTAGACAGCCGGCAAGAACAGGAGACTTTAAAATTAGCTCTTCACAACATTACCCATGATATTCGTACACCGTTGACAGTCGCCAGAGGTTATACGCAGCAGCTTTTGAGAAAGAACACAAACGATCAGGAAATATTAGCAAAAATTCAAGATAATATACGCACGGTTTCCGCCCGCTTAGATATTTTATTAGAATACCAAAATCTATTAGAGCAATCTGTTCAACCAGTGTTTCAGCCTGTGAATCTGACAGAGCTTGTTAAACAGGAGCTGTTGCAATTTTATGATGCGCTTAATGAAAAGCAGTTTGAAGTAAAGGTCGATCTTGAACAAGCCTTTACGATTACAAATGATGCCGATTTATTAAAGCGAATTATGCAAAATATTTTTGGGAATGTTCTAAAACATGGGAGAGATTGTTTACAGGTTCAAGTAAATGGAACACAAGAGAGAGTCCAGGTAGAAGTAAGCAATCGAGAAAGAAAACCCATTAAAAATTTAGAAAAGCTGACGACGCGTTTCTATTCAGAAAACATGTCCAAAACAGAGGATTCCTCTGGATTAGGTTTATATATTGCAAGAGAACTGACCGAATTAACCGGCGGCCGCCTGGTTATTCAAGAGAAAGAAGATTTATTTGTGGTAATTTTAGATTGGCTACATGGATAAAAGCAGGGGAGGCGGGCAGAGTTGAATAAAAAAATAAAGTTCTATGGTTTCTGGCAAACCATAGAACTTTATTTCCTTTATAATCCGAATATCCTTCTTATAAGCTTTTATGGCGAAAAGCCTGATAAGCAGTATAACTCATAACAATGATAACACCTGAGCTGAAGCAAAGGAAAACCGGCCAGGAAAAATCCGGTAAGTTACGTACCCAGGCAAAATTTATTCCAAATTGAAAGTCGAAATATTTCAGCCAGCCGATGTTGAAAAGGGCACTTGAAACATTGATAATCAAGGGGATTACAATGATACTGATAACGCTGCTTACATTGGAAAACGTAATTACCAGAATGCAAAGGCCAATGATAAAAATGGCCTGGAAACCTATAAATTGGATTCCTATGGTTTGTAAAGCATTAATCCAGAAATCCTTTGGAGCGGTACCAATTCCATTCGTAACTGCAGCAGTAAGAAAAGCAGAAGTGTAATAAAAAAGAAATTGGAGGGCTGTGACGACGATGAAAATCAAGTACTTCGATCCAAAGTATTGAAGACGGGAAACACCAGAAGTCAGTTGATTTTTATAACTCTTATGAACAAAATCATACCCTGCAATCATAACGAGTAATGGCAGGCAGAAATAAATCAGGAAGCTTGCCATGCTGGAAAAAGCAATGAATGTCTGATAACTGTCCCAATCATTAGCCTGCAAACGGCTTTGCATTCCTGTTATTTCATCTGAGCTAGTCACACCTACAGTTCCTGTGGCTTCCGCTGAAACGCTGATGACGACAAATAAGATTAATAAAAACTGAGTAATATAAAATCCTTTTGTATGAAATAAACGATAAAGATCTGCACGTATCGCATTAACCATAGGTAATCTCCTCCATCCCGTCACGAACGAAGCTTGTAAAATAATTTTCTAAATCTTGTTTTTGATAATAAATCCCATCGATAGGGATTTGTTGCTGTACCAGTAAAATAACAATATGGTTGATTTGGTGAGAGTCATCGAAAATATGCATTCTATCCTTGGCAATAATCTTAACCTGATAATGATTCATTTCTTTCAATACACGGCTGGCATTATCCATCTGTGAAGTCTGTAAGACAATATATTCCTGACACAGTGTCTCAAATTCTTCTTTTGAGATTTCTTTCACTAATTCACCATAATGGATAATTCCAAAGCGGGTAGCGACATGATAAAGTTCAGATAAGATATGGCTGGAGATAATAATAGTCATCCCTTGTTCCTGCTGCAGCCGTTTTAACAGCTGGCGGAATTCTACGATGGAGAGTGGGTCTAACCCGTTAATTGGTTCATCCAGTATAAGAAAATCAGGACGGGATAAAATGGCGATAGCAATCCCCAGCTTCTGCTTCATTCCTAAAGAATAATGTTTGAATTTCTTTTTATCTTTTGGGTCCAGCCCTACGATATCCAGCGTCTCCTGGATAATAGCTTTTTCGTTGGTAATTCCCCGTAATTTGCAATAATAGGCAAGGTTTTGCCAGCCGGAAAGCGATTCATAAGCAACAGGGACTTCGATAACACTGCCGGTTCTGCGTAAAGCCTTTACCCAGCTTTTTTCTGTTGAAGCCCCGAATAAAGCAATCTGTCCACTTGTTGAATCAATCAGTTTTACAATAGATTTTAATAGTGTTGTCTTTCCCGCTCCATTTCTGCCAATTAAACCGTAAATTTCTCCTTTTTGGATGGATAAAGAAACGTTCTTAAGAGCATATTGATTTTTATATCTCTTATTTAAGTTTTTGATTTCTAATACAGTTTCCATTTTGTTTGCCTCCCATTCCTTATAGTTTATATCATAATGGGTATTTTTCAGTTTTTGCTCAATCAATTCTAAAATGTTTCTAAAAAATCACAAATTCAGGCGTGATTTCTTTTAGACTTATAATAAAGAAAAAGGATTGCAAATGAATTGAAATTTGATTATAATGCTCCTTAACTCTTTATCCGAAAGGAAGGCTTAAAAACAGGATAAAATGCTGTATCATATAAGCGTATAATTAGATGAACCAGCTACATAAATTCTTACCAAGTATAAAAAGAAACTTTAAAGCATTAGGAGTTTTACGGACTGCATAATAAAAAAGCTGAATGGTGTTTATAGACTTTTTTAGCAATATAGAAAACATAATTAAACAGAAATGTTTCACGTGGAACATTTCTCAAGTGAACCTTGTGAAGTAAGCTTTATATTGTTGTTTTACAGAGATTTTAGGCTGGGGACCGGGGATATGGTCTCCCATTCTGTCAAAACCTTTGCGGTATGGTAAAACCTCTTCAAAACAGGAGGTCTGGAAGTGGCGTTATTTGGAACAATTGTTAATTTAATATTTATTATTGTTGGAAGTATCATTGGTTTATTTTTTACAAAAATACCCGAACGATTTAAAGAAACGGTTATGAATGGAATAGGGCTTGCCATTGTATTAATTGGACTGCAAATGGCATTACAGACAGAGCAGATTATTGTTGTCCTGTTAAGCTTGTTATCAGGAGCAATTATTGGAGAAGGCTTAAAGGTAGAAGAGGGGTTAAACCGATTTGGAAAATGGATAGGCTACCGCTTTGCCACTAATGAAAATGACACAAGCATCTCTCAGGGGTTTGTTACAGCTTCACTTATATTTTGTGTTGGTGCAATGGCGATTATCGGGGCTTTAGACAGCGGTATCCGTGGAGATCATGGTATCTTAATAACAAAAGGGATTATTGATGGATTTACGGCGCTTGTATTAACTACAACACTAGGTATTGGTGTTATCTTATCAGCAATACCGGTGGTGCTTTATCAGGGAACGATTACACTTTTGGCAACACAAATTGACAAGTGGGTATCAGCTGCTTTTCTAGACGGTTTAATTGTAGAGCTCACAGCAGTTGGCGGACTGCTTATTCTGGCGATTGGCCTCAATTTATTAAATATCACCAAGATTCGTATTGGGAATTTATTACCCAGTATTTTTACAGTAGTCATTGTTTATTATGTATTTACATTATTTTAGAAGTGAAAAAAATCGGGCATCTATTGCCCGATTTTTTATTATGGTTACATCGTCTTTTCAGCTGTATGTGTAAGCACTGAACGCGTTAATTGATTATCAATTTGTTTGAGTATACCTGCTATTTCTAGAGCCATATCCATAACAAGAGACAGGCGGGTGTTTTGTAAAACAGTGTGCTCCATAAAGCCGCTGACGTTTACAACCCCTGTAATATTCATATTTCCTACCTGTGGGAGCTGTTTATTTAATGCCAAGCCGGGCTTCAGAGGCTTGTTCTCAGCAATAATACTTCCGATGGAGCTGCTCTTGCCCAGACAGGCATCAATGGCAATCAGATAAGGCTTATCATGTTCTTTATAAATGCTGTGGAGCGATTCTTGTAAATTGACAGCATGAACCGGGTTATGAACTGTCCCGTATACATGTAAATTCCTGGGCCGCATTTCCTCAAAATATGTTCCGGCGAGGGGACCTAGCGCGTCTCCTGTAGAACGATCAGTGCCAATAAAGATGGCGATATAATTATTTGCTTTCAAAGGAAACCAGGGAAATATTTGATTAGATAATGTTTTAGCTATGTCGGGTTCTTTATAATTTGCTCTGAAATGGTTTGATTGTATGCGCAGTCGGTTTTTTAGATTCATAGCAGTTCCTCCAAAATCATATTGTTACAGTATACGGTAATTTACGAAGAACTATACGTATGAATTGGAGGAAGTACTATGTGGAGAAGAGGCCTGCAATGGACGGCGTTAATTCTTGGTGCAACGATTGGTGCCGGATATGTATCCGGAAGAGAGCTGTGGCAGTTTTTTGGACATGAAAGTGGACTGGCTATTGTTATATTTTCTTTTCTTTTTTCGTTTTCCTGCTATGTGATTATGGTGATCAGCTACCAATTGAAAAGTGCTAATTATTTACCTGTTTTAGAGATTATTGCAGGAAAAAGGCTGACGAAGGCATTTGACGGATTTATTCTTCTGTATCTTTTTACGACAACGATGATTATGATTGCAGGGAGCGGCGCAACAGGGCAGGTATTTCATTTACCATATTCTGTGGGTATCGGGATTACCGGAATCGTCCTCGTGCTGTTATTTATTAAAGGAATAAAAGGCTTATTGACATTTAATGAGCTTATATTGCCCATTTTGATTGGCGGGCTTTTGTATGTGCTGGTGATTTATGTCTTTAAAGAAAATTTACAGCTGTTTGCATATTGGCATGAGCAGCGAAACTGGTTTGCTTCTTTACCTTTTACAGCGTTGAATATTCTTCCTTTAATAGCTATTTTAGGGGCGATTGGAAATAAGGTGAAAGGAAAGGGAGAAATTATTATTTGCTGTATCGGGGCGGGGCTGTGTCTGGGAGTTGTCTCGTATATTTATAATAGCAGTCTGATTCAAATTGCAGATGAAATCATTCTGTATGAGATTCCTCTGTTCGCTATTTTAAAAGAATTTCCATTAGGTATGATTCTATTTATGTCTATTCTTCTCTGGCTGGCAATTTTTACAACTGCTGCTGCGGGGATGCTGGGAATTGCTACAAGAGTGCAGTCATTTTTAAAAGAAGAAAAGCCAATGTACCTTATTGTGCTTATTTCGGTATTGCTTATGCTGCCATTGACCGGATTTGGTTTTGCCAATTTGGTAAGCTTCCTTTATCCGCTATACGGTATGCTGAATTTATATATTTTAGCCAGGCTGTTAACCTATCCATTATGGAAGAGAACAAAATAATCACTTCATTTATGAATAACATGCATATAACTTCTAACTTCTTGACAAAGGACTGTTAAAAAAACGAGGGCATTGGAGAATAGTATAATTCTGATGTTCAAAAACCTCAAAAACATATAAAATGTTAAATTTATATGTTTATTTTTTTGTAGACGGGAAAAACATTATGGTAGTATTTTTTAAACATCCACTGGAAGAACTGTTTATATGAAAGTGAAAGGAGTTATATACGCATGAACTTGAATTTTATAAGCCATCAATTTGACAAGGTATGGGATTATTTAAGCAATCCTGAATTGTGGTTAGCCGTTTTAGGAGGGGCAATCCGGATTATTTTGATTCTCCTTATTTCCTGGCTGGTTGTCGGTATTGTGCGGAAGATAGTAGATAAATTATTTGTGCAAAGGCAGCACGGGCCGATAAGGATTCCAAAACGCCGGGAAGATACACTGAAGAAATTAATTAAGAGTGTAGTAGCATATGTTGTTTACTTTATGGCACTTGTGATGATATTGGAAGTCTTTAGCTTTGAGATTGGACCGTTACTGGCCGGTGCTGGTGTTGCAGGTCTGGCAATTGGTTTCGGGGCACAGAACCTCGTCCGTGATATCATTACTGGATTCTTTATTATTTTTGAAGACCAGTTTTCTGTAGGAGATTATGTATTAGCTGCGGGAATAGAAGGAACTGTTGAAGAAATCGGATTGCGCACATCAAAAATCGTTTCCTGGACAGGAGAACTGAACATTGTCCCTAACGGAAACATTGATCAGGTAATCAATTATTCTGCCCGAAACGGTCTTTCTGTTGTTGATGTAAATGTGCCTTATGAAAGCGATGTGGCACAAGTAGAACAAATTATTCAGGAGGTAGCAGAAACACTGCCTGAGAAGTATGAGTTTATTTTGGGTGTTCCAGAGATTATTGGGGTTCAGAACCTGGATGTCTCCCACTTTGTTGTTCGTGTTATTGCTGAAACAGAACCGGTTTTCCAATGGGCAGGAGAACGGAATATCCGTAAAGAGATTCAGGACAAGCTGTATAAATCAGGTATTAAAATTCCTGCTCCCCGGATTGTCACTTATTCTGAGCAGGAAGTGGATCAATTAACACAGGAACGCCGGCAAAATCGAGGATAAACCTCTCTTAAATTTGCTATAATGGATGTAAGAGATGTTCTGAGCAATTAATTAAAGAGATGCGCAGAACCAGACAGCATTATTCAAAAAGGAGCAGGGAGTATGGATAAAGAATTTGGTTTAAATGACATTGTCCAAATGAAAAAGCCGCATCCATGCGGTGAAAACCGCTGGAAAATTATTCGGATGGGGATGGACATCCGAATAAAATGTCTTGGCTGCGGGCATAGTGTTCTTATCCCAAGAAGAGATTTTACGAAGAAGCTTAAAAAAGTTTTAGAAAAACATGAAGAATAGTAAAAAAAAGATTTTGCTTATGAAAAGACAAGAGAAAAATAAATATTTTCTTAGAAGAAAACTCAAAATAGGGTCAGAGAATGACCTTGTTTTGAGTTTTCTCATGCTTGTCTTTTTATCAGGGACTATCTATAATTGGAGTTACGAAAATGTTGACGAACGAATTGAATCCTTAAGGAGTTGGAAAAAGTAATATGGCATTAACAGCAGGAATTGTCGGTCTTCCAAATGTAGGGAAATCTACTTTATTTAATGCAATCACACAGGCTGGAGCGGAAGCAGCAAACTATCCATTTGCTACGATTGATCCGAATGTGGGGATTGTGGAGGTTCCAGACGAACGTTTAAATAAATTAACAGAGCTTGTAAAACCGAAAAAAACAGTCCCGACTGCATTTGAATTTACGGATATTGCCGGAATTGTAAAGGGCGCGAGCAAGGGAGAAGGATTAGGAAACCAGTTCTTATCCCATATCAGACAGGTAGATGCGATTTGTCAGGTGGTCCGTTGTTTTGAAGATGAGAATATTACACATGTTTCCGGGAAGGTAGACCCGATAGATGATATTGAAATCATTAATTTGGAGCTGATCCTGGCAGATCTGGAATCTGTAAACAAACGATTCCAGCGTGTGGAAAAGCTGGCGCGTCAAAAGGATAAAGAAGCGCTGGTGGAGTACGAGCTGCTGAACAAGATTAAAGAAGGCTTGGAGAATGACCAGCCGGTTCGTGCTATAGAGTTCACAGAGGAGCAGGAAAAAACGGTTAAAGGCCTTCATCTGCTAACGAGTAAGCCGACATTATATGTAGCGAATGTAAGTGAAGATGAGGTAGCAGATCCAGATTCAAATGAAAATGTTCAAAAGGTAAAAGAATATGCAGCGAATGAAAATGCAGAAGTGATTGTTGTTTGTGCACGGATTGAGGAAGAAATAGCAGAACTGGAGCCGGAAGAAAAAGAAGAATTTCTGGAAGACTTAGGTATTTCAGAATCAGGCTTAGACAAATTAATTAAGGCTTCTTATAACTTACTTGGACTGGCAACTTATTTCACAGCCGGTGAACAGGAGGTACGTGCATGGACCTTCCGTCAAGGAATAAAAGCACCACAGGCAGCGGGAATTATCCATACTGATTTTGAGCGTGGATTTATTCGTGCAGAGACTGTGTCTTATGGTGATTTAGTGGATGCGGGTAATATGGCAACTGCAAGAGAAAGAGGGAAAGTAAGACTGGAAGGAAAAGAATATATTGTCCAGGACGGTGACGTTATTCATTTCCGTTTTAATGTATAATGATGTGTTTGAATAGCTCCATGAGCCATGCGAACAGGCTTTTTAGATATTTCCTATGAAAAGAATGTCACCAGTAATAGTTGAAAAAGGTAAATCAGGTTCTCTCGAAGACTTGTCATAACATAATTTATTTGGTATAATATTGCATTGTGAGTAATTAGATAATTATTCCTTGCTCTTATGTCTGTGATTCAACGTGGAATTATGAGAGATGAGGGCCGCTAAGACCAAAAGGAGGTGTAACGGATGAGAAAATACGAAACTATGTACATCATCCGCCCAGATATCGAAGAGGAAGCACAAACTGCTTTAATCGAGCGTTTTAACAAAATCCTTACTGATAACGGAGCGGAAATCGAAAAAGTTGATGAAAAAGGCAAGAAGCGTCTTGCATATGAAATCAATGACTATCGTGATGGCTATTATGTTATTATCAATTTCCAAAGTGATGAAGCTGCAGTAAATGAGTTTGATCGCCTGGCGAAATTCAACGATGATATTATTCGTCATATGACAATTAGAGATGAAAAATAATAAGGAGTGGTTCTGATGTTAAATCGTGTCGTATTGGTTGGCAGATTAACGAGGGATCCTGATTTACGCTATACTCCAAATGGTGTGGCAGTAGCCAACTTTACTATTGCTGTTAACAGACCTTTTTCGAATCAACAGGGAGATCGCGAAGCAGATTTTATAAACTGTGTCGTTTGGCGTAGACCAGCTGAAAACCTGGCGAACTATATGAAAAAAGGGAGCTTAATTGGTGTAGATGGTCGTGTTCAAACACGTAATTTCGAAGGACAAGATGGTAAGCGGGTTTATGTAACAGAAATTGTGGCAGATAGTGTTCAATTCCTGGAGACAAAAGGTTCTCAAGGTGGCGGACAATATCAATCTGATGGCTACCAAGGTAACCAAAATAATCAGAACCAATATCAACAAAATCCATTTTCATCAAATCAAAACCAAGGTTTTAACCAAAATCAAAACCAAAATCAGGAAGATCCATTTAAAAATAATGGGGAACCGATTGATATATCCGATGATGATTTACCGTTTTAAATCGTCTTCACTAAATTAATTTAAATGAGAGTTCAAAAAGGCATTTTTAGCGGACTTTTTGAACATCCTATAAAAGGAGTGTATTCACATGGCAGCTCGTCGCGGACGTGCAAAACGTCGTAAGGTGTGTTATTTCACAGCAAATGGAATTACGCATATCGATTACAAAGATGTTGACTTGCTAAGACGTTTCGTTTCTGAACGTGGAAAAATTCTTCCTCGTCGTGTAACTGGAACTTCTGCAAAATATCAACGTAAATTGACTATTGCAATTAAACGTGCTCGTCAAATGGCTTTATTGCCATATGTAGCAGAGTAATAATAAAACCCTTAAGTTCTTATGGACTTAAGGGTTTTATTATTGATACAGGGAAAAATTATAATAGGTTTTTAACGAACCCTTCTCTGTGGATATAAGTAAATCATCCGTATCAGCAATAAAAAGGGATAAATAAAAAAGATAAATAAAAACCAATCTGGAATTGGCCAGATAAACGAAATAAGTGTAAATACCAGAATGGGGATAGTTAGTGAACAGGCAGTCAATTTCCACAATGTTCCATAGTAAAGCTTTCGGTTTGCCAGATAGACAACTCCTCTGCCTAAATAAGCAATGAATGAAATGACTCCCAGTAATAACACGGATAAAATTAAATAATAGAACATAAAGAAATAGATAAACTGGAAAATAATGTTCATTTCTCCGCCCAAGCCAGTCTGATCTGTTAACCGTGACAACAGTTCAGGTAAGGATGTTATTATAAATAAAATAAAAAGATAAATCATAATGCTATCCATTCCAATCCGGTTGATCTGAAACATGGCTTTTTTTTGTGGAAGTAAAAGGCTTTCTTTTAATATTTTTGTAAATTGCATTTTTATCATCCTTTAATTCAATTGTGCTGCTTCTGTTTCTTAATAANTGCAATTAAACGTGCTCGTCAAATGGCTTTATTGCCATATGTAGCAGAGTAATAATAAAACCCTTAAGTTCTTATGGACTTAAGGGTTTTATTATTGATACAGGGAAAAATTATAATAGGTTTTTAACGAACCCTTCTCTGTGGATATAAGTAAATCATCCGTATCAGCAATAAAAAGGGATAAATAAAAAAGATAAATAAAAACCAATCTGGAATTGGCCAGATAAACGAAATAAGTGTAAATACCAGAATGGGGATAGTTAGTGAACAGGCAGTCAATTTCCACAATGTTCCATAGTAAAGCTTTCGGTTTGCCAGATAGACAACTCCTCTGCCTAAATAAGCAATGAATGAAATGACTCCCAGTAATAACACGGATAAAATTAAATAATAGAACATAAAGAAATAGATAAACTGGAAAATAATGTTCATTTCTCCGCCCAAGCCAGTCTGATCTGTTAACCGTGACAACAGTTCAGGTAAGGATGTTATTATAAATAAAATAAAAAGATAAATCATAATGCTATCCATTCCAATCCGGTTGATCTGAAACATGGCTTTTTTTTGTGGAAGTAAAAGGCTTTCTTTTAATATTTTTGTAAATTGCATTTTTATCATCCTTTAATTCAATTGTGCTGCTTCTGTTTCTTAATAACTCAACTTTTGCACCTGATAATAAGCATCTATACCTTACCATTCCAGGATGAACATGTGCTTCATTATCCTGGTTACATTTTGTCAATTCATCCTTCTGCGGAAATGGAGATTGTGTATAGCGCCGCTCCGACCAACCACTACGCTTTCCATGGGGACGGCTTCAGCTAACTTGAAAAGAAACCCGCTTTTCAAGTGGATCTTCAGCTCGCCCTGTTCCCATAGGAGTCTGCGTGGTTGGTCTCCGCTCAGTTAGGCTTCTACAGCGTATGAAGGAAATCATAGCCTGATGGAGTTAGCTGAAGAGCATGCCCCTAGGAAAGCAAAACGATCCGCCGCAGCGGTGGCCTTACACGTTACCTTCTTTCTAGATATAGTTTATGCTTTGTCAAGAGATAGATGGAAGAAATGATCAACATCTAAAACTATGATAAGCAAATTATTTTTTAAGGTGCGAAAGTTGAGTTAATAAATAATATATGTATAAGCTTAAATCAACAGAAAATGAAATGATTTAATCCATTTCTAGTTGGCAACACTACTATTATAAAGGAATCAGCTCATAGATGGGTAAGAAAACTGCGTTATTCGACAAATTTCCCGGGAAATAATATGAAAATTTACTTTGGAAATATCCTATTTATTATTTATATTATAGAATGGTGGATTTGATTCATTTTCCAACGAAAAGACAAATATTATAATAAATGAACAAGGTGCAATACAAGCCTTTCTGTTAAATTCGTGTTATTATAGTAGAATATGTGTTGAATTATTATGTTGCTGCCTTTCATAGAATTTTATTGAGATATATGGATATGAAAAAAAGAAGGAGCAGCTAATTTCATTTTCAGTAAGTATTTATTTTTGCTAGGACGAGGTGCAGTAGTATATGAACCAATCGAAAAAAATTACAGAAGGAGCCGTGGTAATTGCAATCTTAATTGCAATATTGGTGGCTTCCTTATTACCGATACTTAGTTTAATTACAGCTTTTATTTTGCCTGTTCCTTTTATTTTCTACATAAAGCGGCATGGAGTAAAAGCCGGTCTTGTTGTGACAGTAGCTGTTGCCTTTATTTCTACATTACTGCTGTCGTATATTATTCTGCCGTTAGTATTAGTTGCTGCTGCAGGAGGAATTTTTATCGGTCATGCGATGTATAAAAGGAATACAGCCTATGAAACACTGGCTCAAGGTACATTTGGTTTCATTATTGGAATGCTCATTTCTTATATTTTTATACAAACGCTTATGGGCGTTAATATTATGTCTGAATTTAGTCAGATTGTGGAAGAATCTGTTAATACCAGTACATCTATGATAGAAAGTATTAACCCTTCGTTAAATGAAAAAGACATAGAAGTGCTGATAGACACACAAATTGACTTATTACAACAATTAATTCCAACCTTTATGGTTCTTTTTGCTTTTATTTCAGCATTTATTACTCAATGGATCAGCTATAAGTGGTTTAACCGGGTGGAAAAAGAAAAGCTCTATTTTCCGCCATTTCGTGAACTGCAATTTCCCAGTGCAATTATTTGGGTTTATCTATTAGCATTAATTTTATCTGTTATCGACTTCGCTGAAGGAAGCACGATGTATTTTGGTGCACAGAATTTATTGATGATTGTCGGAATTGCCTTGTCACTGCAGGGATTTTCTTTCATCTTTTATTTTGCACATATTAAAAAAAAATCAAAAGTATTTCCTATTTTAATCGTTATCCTAACAATTCTTTTTCCAACATTTCTTCTTTATTTCGTCCGAATCTTAGGTATAATTGATATAGGTTTCCGATTAAGAAGCCGGTTGAAATAAGAGACAGATTGTTGGATTTTGAAGGAGCTGAATGCCGTGCCAGATTTAGAGAATAGACCAGCATTAAGCAAGCATGTATGGATTATCTATATCCTTACTTTTATTTTGCTTTTATGTGTATGGTACTATCAATGGATAGTTGGCTTAATAATGACAGTTGTCTTTGCTGCTTCATTTTATTATAGTATTCGAACGGAAAGGGTGCTTCTTGATGAAGCGGAGGAATATATATCGACCATTTCCCATCGAGTAAAAAAGGTTGGTTCTGAGGCATTGTTAGAGATGCCTTTTGGAATTATTTTATTCAATGATAACTATCAGGTAGAATGGTCTAATCCATTTATGAATCAGTTTAAAACGAGCAAGGATACCATTATTGGTGAATCTCTTAATAATTTATCAGAGGATTTAATTCCGATGATTATAGATAACAGGAATGAGATTTGGGTAGAAATTGGCGATTATACGTTTCTGTGTGTAATTAAAAAGGAAGAGAAGCTGCTCTATTTCCTTGATCGGACAGAGCATCAAGAGTTGAAGGAACGTTATTATAATGAACAGACGGTGCTTGCCATTATCTTCTTAGATAATTATGAAGAAATCACACAAAATATGGATGATACGGCAAAGAGTCAATTGAACTCTCAAGTAACAGCTGTTCTGAATAACTGGTCGAGCCGTTACGGGCTTTATTTGAAGCGGACGTCACAGGAAAGATTCTTGGCTGTTGGAAATATAGAAATTCTCGAAGAACTGGAAAAAGTAAAATTTGCTATTTTAGATGAAGTGCGGGAAATGGGTGGTCCTGAGAGCAATCCGGTTACATTGAGCATCGGGGTTGGTGCTGGAAGTATGTCGCTGCCTGAAATTGGAGAGGTTGCACAATCGAGCTTAGATTTAGCCTTGGGCCGCGGCGGTGATCAGGTCGCTATTAAGGACGAGAATGGGAAGGTCCGTTTTTATGGCGGAAAAACCAACCCAATGGAAAAACGTACTCGTGTAAGAGCAAGGGTTATCTCTCATGCGCTTAAAGAGTTGGTTCGTGCAAGTGATAATGTTATCATTATGGGACATAAATCACCAGATATGGATGCAATCGGTGCAGCGATTGGTGTTTTAAATATTGCTAAAACAAATGATGTCCCCGGTTATATCGTATTTGATGAGAATGATGTGGAAACAGGCGTTTCGAAGCTGATGGACCGTATTCGTGTAGATGAGGAGCTTTGGGGGCAATTTGTCAGTCCTGAAGAAGCAGAGGATCTGATGGCAGACCAGCAAAGTCTGTTAATTGTTGTTGATACACATAAACCGAATATGGTGGCAGTGGAAAGCTTATTAAACTATACGGATTATAAAATTGTTATTGATCATCATCGCCGGGCAGAGGAATTTATTGATAATCCAACGCTTGTTTATATGGAGCCCTATGCATCATCCACAGCTGAGCTTGTGACAGAGTTACTGGAGTATCAGCCAAAAGGAACAAAGCTGAAAATGCTGGAAGCAACAGCACTTTTAGCCGGAATTATCGTTGATACGAAAAGTTTTACGCTGCGTACCGGCTCGAGAACGTTTGATGCAGCCTCTTATCTCCGGTCACAGGGAGCAGATACTGTATTGGTTCAGCGTCTTCTTAAAGAGGATCTGGATGTTTTTGTCCAGCGCAGTCATATTATTGAAAGAACACAGGTATATAATGATCATATTGCCATTGCAAAAGCGCCGAGCGGGAAAGCATACAGTCCAGTGCTGATTGCCCAGACCGCCGATACCCTTCTTACAATGGAAGGTATCTCGGCATCATTTGTTATCTCAGAACGGTCAGATGGCCGAGTTGGAGTCAGCGCACGATCACTGGGTGATGTAAATGTCCAAGTTATTATGGAAAAAATGAATGGCGGCGGACATTTAACAAATGCAGCTACGCAAATGGAAGGCAAGACAATTGATGAAGTAAAAGAGATGCTGGTAGAGATTATTGATGAATTAGAGTATAAAAAAGGGAGAGATTCAGAATGAAAGTTATTTTCTTAAAAGATGTAAAAGGGAAAGCAAAAAAAGGCGATGTAAAAAATGTTCCTGACGGCTATGCCCGTAATTACCTGTTAAAAAATAATATGGCAGAAGAAGCTACTTCCGGAAACTTAAAAGCACTTAATGCGAAAAAGAAAAAACAGGATAAATTAGAAATAGAAGAAAAAGAGAATGCGATTCAATTAAAAGATAAATTGGCTGATTTAACAGTTGAACTGGAAGCAAAATCTGGTGAAAATGGACGTTTATTCGGTTCTATTACAAGTAAGCAAATTGCAGAAGCGTTAAACAAACAGCATGGACACAAGCTTGATAAACGCAAAATTGAATTAGATGAACCAATCCGAGCATTAGGATATACAAATGTTCCGGTCAAATTACATCCGGAGGTATCCGGCTCTGTAAAGGTTCATGTAAAAGAAAAGTAATCTATACAAATTGAGAAAAAAGAAATTGGCATTAAAAAAGAACGCCGGTTTCTTTTTTCTTACTGGTATAACAGAAACACGGAGGAGAGAGAATGAGTACATCTTTTGATCGTACGCCGCCACATAATATAGAAGCAGAACAGTCTGTTTTAGGTGCTGTATTTCTAGAGCCGACAGCGTTTGTACAGGCTTCGGAAATATTAATTCCAGAGGATTTCTACCGTGCGAGCCACCAGCTTATTTTTACAGCAATGATGACCTTATCTGACCGTGGTGAGCCGATTGATGTAGTTACGGTTACCACGTTTTTAAATGACAGGAAGCAGCTGGAGGAAGCAGGCGGTGTATCCTACTTAACTGAACTGGCTGAGAGTGTGCCTACAGCAGCAAACGTGGAATATTACAGTAAAATGGTGGAAGAAAAATCAACGCTTCGCCGTTTAATCCGCAAAGCAACAGATATTGTTACAGCATCCTTTGAAAAAGAGGATGAGGTTGAAGATGTTTTAAATGATGCAGAAAAAAGTATTTTAGAGGTTTCCGGACGTAAAAATTCTGGGGCTTTTAAAAATATAAAAGACGTCTTAATTAGTGTGTATGACAATATTGAGCAGCTCCATCAGCAAAAAGGGGATGTAACCGGAGTTCCAACTGGATTCTTAGATTTGGATCGGATTACATCAGGATTTCAACGGAATGACTTAATTATTATTGCAGCACGCCCATCTGTGGGGAAAACAGCATTTGCACTAAATGTGGCACAGAATGTTGCCGTGAAAACGGATGAAAATGTAGCTATTTTCAGCTTGGAGATGGGTGCAGACCAGCTGGTTCAGCGTATGCTTTGTGCAGAGGGGAACATTGATGCACAGCGTCTTAGAAATGGTCAGCTGCAGGCAGACGACTGGAGTAAACTCACCATGGCGATGGGTTCATTATCAAATGCAGGAATTTATATTGATGATACCCCGGGAGTGCGTGTGAATGAAATTCGTTCCAAGTGCCGGCGACTGAAGCAGGAGCATGGCTTGGGTATGATTCTGATTGATTATCTGCAGCTTATTCAGGGAAGCGGCAGCTCAAAGGAAAACCGGCAGCAGGAGGTTTCTGAGATTTCCCGTTCCTTAAAGGCATTAGCCCGTGAGCTTGAGGTTCCGCTTATTGCCTTGTCTCAGCTTTCCCGTGGTGTAGAATCAAGACAGGATAAACGGCCGATGATGTCAGATATCCGTGAATCCGGAAGTATTGAGCAGGATGCGGATATTGTAGGCTTCCTATACCGTGATGATTATTATGATAAAGAGACAGAGAAGCAGAATATTATTGAGATTATCATTGCTAAACAGCGTAACGGTCCAACAGGCACGGTAGAGCTTGCCTTTGTTAAAGAGTATAATAAGTTTGTGGACTTAGATCATCGTTACGGGGAAGGCGATATTCCACCGGCGATGTGACCCAGAAGGTTTATTTGGTCAAAAAACAAGCCATCTTATGTCAATAAGGCGAAGAAAAAGAGGAATCCTGTCATGACAGGATTCCTCTTTTTCGAATCAGAAGAACTTTCTTCACAGGTTTCTGTCTTCAGCTTGTATTATCAACCAAATACATTTCTAAAGAGAAAAATAATAAATAAGTAAGCTGCCAAGCATAAGAACAATAGCAGTACTGCCAGTTATAAATGGTATGACATAGTGCTGAGGCGCCAGTTCAGAAAGCGGCTGGCGATCCCGGTTAGACATCCGGCTGAAAAAATACTGAAAGCTGTAGAATACAATATCAAAAAAACGCCCTTTGATCACATAACCCGCCATCGCGTATAGAATAAGTACTGCGCCGATGACAAAGGAAACATTTATGTAGGATAAAAGATTAATGCGATGATAAAAAATAAAGCAGAATAACAAGATGAGGATTTGGGAGATTGCAATCCATACAAATGATTTTTTAATCATAACTATCAACGTCCTTCAAAGTGAATATGTAACATATTATACCATTAATGCGAAAAAAAAATCATAATGGACTCAAATTTAATAGAGGAAGATAGATTTTTAATTATATTTACAAATATTTCAAAATTAGATTCGACTTTATACTCATTTTTAATGAAAAGATATTTTTTTATATGAAAATCTAATGAAAATACCAAGTAATTAGAATTATTTTTATGGATTAATGTGGAAATAATAGTGAGCCTGTTTTTTGATAAATAAGATCTTAAAAGAAGGGCTAACAGTTGATTTAACAATATTTTTATAAGCGTTTTACAAGCAGTGGATAAAGGACTTGTAGTGCAATTATCTTTCTTTTCAGTATTGGATGAATTATAAAAAATATTTACAATTATGGTTAAGCTAGTATAATGTGTAGTAGAGTAAAATTATAAAAGGGGTGTACAGAAAAAGTGAAAAAGTCTAAATATTATCTCATTATTATTTTGGCGTTAACAATGATCATGATTTCAGCTTGTGGATCAAATGACGATGATAATGAAGGAAGTTCCGATAGTGGTGACGACTCATCTGCTTCAGGTGAGCAAGTATTAAATATGGTAGAAACAGCAGAGATTCCAACAGGAGACCCTGCATTGGCGACAGATGCTGCCAGTTTTATCGTATTTGGACAAACAATGGAAGGTCTTTATGTATTAGATGGGGACGATCAACCGGTTCCAGCTATTGCTGATGGTGAGCCGGAGGTTAGTGATGATGGACTTGTTTATACATTTAAATTAAAAGAAGATGCAAAATGGTCGAATGGAGATCCTGTGACAGCACATGATTTTGTGTATGCTTGGCAAAGAGCACTAAATCCTGACACTGGTTCCCAATATGCGTACATGTTCTCAGGTGTTATTGAAAATGCAACAGATATTATGAATGGTGAGGCAGACATAGAAGAGTTAGGTGCTGAAGCCGTAGATGATAATACTTTAGAAGTGACTCTGGAACAACCTGTGGAATACTTAAATTCATTATTGGCTTTTGGTACGTATCTGCCATTAAATGAAGATTTTGTAGAAGAAAAAGGCGATAGCTTTGGAACTAACAGTGATAACATGCTTGCAAATGGTCCATTCGTATTAACAGAATGGGATGGTTCCGGGTTAACTTGGACATATGCAAAAAATGAAGAATACTATGATATAGATAATGTAAGTCTTGATGAAGTAAATGTACAAGTTGTTAAAGAGCCAAGCACAGCGGTAAACCTGTATGAAACTGGAGAAGTTGACCGTACAGCTGCATTGAGCTCAGAGTATGCAAAACAATACGCAAATGATGAAGATGCGGCAACGTTCGAAGAAGGAAGCTCATGGTATCTTAAATTCAACCAGGAACGTGATGGTGAAGAAACACCATTAGCTAATGAAAATATCCGTAAGGCAATAGCAATGGCTTTTGACAAAGAAGCATTTACGGAACAAGTTCTTGCGAATGGTTCCGTTCCTAGTGACGGCTATGTGCCTCGCGGCTTAGCTGTGAATCCTGAAACAGGAGAGGATTTCCGTGAAGAAAGCGGAAATCTGATTAGTTATGATGTAGAAAAAGCAAAAGAATATTGGGAAACAGGCTTAGATGAATTAGGTGTAGATGAACTTTCTCTTGATTATTTGAGTGATGACACTGAAAATGCAAAAAGAACTGGCGAGTATTTTAAAAATCAATTAGAGACAAATCTTGATGGTTTAACACTTAATTTAGAAAACGTACCATTTAAAAACCGTTTAGATAGAACGACAGCTCAGGATTACGATATGGTAATGCACGGCTGGGGACCAGATTATCTGGATCCACTTACTTTCTTAGATCTATATGTTACAGATGGAGCGAATAACCAGGCAAGTATTTCCAATGAAGAATACGATCAGCTTATTGAAGATGCGAAAGTAACTTATGCAAATGATCCTGAAAAACGTTGGCAGGCAATGCTTGACGCTGAAAAAATTCTTGTTCAGGAAGATACTTCAATTGCACCTATTTATCAGCGCGGTAGATTAACACTTATCAAACCGTACGTACAAGGTTTAGAAGAGCATTTGTTTGGACCTGATTACTCACTGAAAAATGTAACAATCGAAAAATAATGTTTTTAAAAGCGTGCATTTAAAAGTCCGCTGAAATTAATATTGTATGGAAAAGAGAGACTTTTAGCGAAAAAGTACTCTCTTTTCCTCATTTTTACAGAAGTTTAGAATATTTTCATTTATTCGTATATAGGAGGACAAAGTATGGCGAAATATATTACCAAGCGGATAATTTACTTAATTATTACGCTGTTTATTATTGCTTCTGTTACCTTTTTCCTGATGAAATTTCTGCCAGGTACCCCATTTTCAAATGAGGAACGGTTAACGATTGAACAACGTGAGATTTTGAATGCCAAGTATGGGTTGGACCAGCCAATTCCTGTGCAGTATATGAACTATATGGTAAATATTGTGAAAGGTGATCTGGGTGTATCCTTCCAGTTTGAAAATCAGCCCGTCATGGATTTATTGATGAATCGGATGGGGCCTTCGTTACAGCTTGGTGTTCAGGCTATGATTATAGGGACCATCATTGGTGTTGCACTAGGGGTTCTTGCGGCAATGTTCCAAAATACATGGATTGATTATGGAAGTACGTTTTTAGCCATACTCGGAAAATCAATTCCTTCCTTTGTTTTAGCAGCATTATTACAATATTACATTGGCGTAAAATTGGAATTGTTGCCAGTCGCATCCTGGAACAGTTTCTCTTCATCTATTTTACCCACCATTGCGTTAGCTTGTTTCCCAATAGCTACAGCAGCGCGTTTTATGAGGACAGAACTGATAGAAGTATTTGGATCTGATTATATTACATTAGCAAAAGCAAAAGGAAATTCACGCGGCGAAGTAGCTGTGAAGCATGCGATTCGTAATGCATTAATTCCTTTAATTACCGTATTAGGACCTATGGCTGTCGGCTTAATGACCGGTTCGATGGTTGTAGAAAAAGTATTTGCTGTACCGGGGATTGGTGAGCAATTTGTGAAATCAATTATGACAAATGATTTCCCGATTATTATGGGAACAACCTTATTTTTCGCTTTCTTACTGACGGTTATTATTTTAATTATTGATATCCTTTATGGAATTATCGATCCGAGAATTCGTCTGAATGGAGGCGATAAATAATGAATAGAGAAGAAGAAATAAAAGAAATACCGAAAGAACAATTTGAGCCTGCTCCAATTGATCATGAAGGGGCCGAGAGGCTGGAGAAGCCGCAGCTTTCATTTATGAAGGACGCCTGGCTTCGCGTTCGAAAAAACAAAGCAGCCATCGTCAGTTTAATTATATTGGCGCTGGTCGTCCTTATGGCTATTATTGGACCACATCTTTCAGGTCATGATGGTTACGCGCAGGATGTTTCAAAAAGTAATCTTCCACCGCGTGTACCAGTTTTAGAGAATATGGGTATCTTTGATGGTACGCAGAAAATTGGCGGCGAGGAAGTAAATAAATATGAACAAATGAATATAGAAGAATACTACTGGTTTGGTACGGACAGTCTTGGGAGAGACTTATTTACCCGTGTCTGGCTGGGAACAAGAGTATCCCTATATATTGCTGTACTAGCAGCTGCTATTGATATGCTGGTTGGCGTTATTTATGGATTAGTTTCCGGGTTTAAAGGCGGCAGAACAGATAATGTGATGCAGCGGATTTTGGAAGTTATTTCTGGTATTCCAAACTTAATTGTGGTTATTTTAATGCTCTTAATTCTGAAACCAGGTATTATGTCCATCACGATCGCAATGGTTATTACCGGTTGGATTGGTATGGCAAGGGTCGTACGAGGACAAGTTCTTAAATTAAAAGATCAGGAATATATACTGGCGTCACGAACATTAGGTGCAAAAAATAATCGATTACTATTTAAGCATCTGCTGCCAAATTTATCAGGTGTTATTATTATAAACACCATGTTTACGATTCCCAGCGCTATTTTCTTTGAGGCTTTCTTAAGCTTTATCGGAATTGGGTTGCAGGCTCCAGCAGCATCCTTAGGTACACTGATCGAGGACGGTTATAAAACGTTTCAATTTTTACCTCATCTGATGATTATTCCGTGTATCCTTATCTGTGTAATTTTGATTGTATGTAATTTAATTGGAGATGGACTACGTGATGCATTTGATCCGAAAATGCGCGATTAAAGTTGAGGTGAAATGATATGAAAAAATTATTAGAAGTAAAGGATCTTCATATATCGTTCCATACATTTGCCGGGGAAGTGCAGGCAATCCGCGGTGTAGATTTTGATTTACATGAGGGAGAGACACTTGCGATTGTCGGGGAATCCGGTTCAGGTAAATCGGTAACAACGAAGTCAATTATGAGATTGCTGCCGCAAGGGAATTCTGAAATTAAATCAGGAGAGATTCTTTTTAACGGGGAAAATCTTGCAACGGCGTCTGAAAAGAAAATGCAAAAAATCCGCGGGAAGGATATTTCAATGATCTTCCAGGATCCAATGACGTCACTGAACCCTACGATGACGATTGGCAAACAGATTATGGAACCATTAATCAAGCATCGAAATTTAGGTAAAAAAGAAGCAGCGGAACGCGCCATAAAATTACTGGATTTAGTTGGTATTCCAAAACCGGAGACGCGTTTAAAACAATATCCGCATCAATTTTCAGGTGGAATGAGACAGCGTGTGGTTATCGCTATTGCGCTGGCTTGTGCACCAAAAGTATTAATTGCTGATGAACCGACAACTGCTCTGGATGTAACGATACAAGGGCAAATACTGGATTTGATGAAGGATCTGCAAAAGAAAATTGAAACATCTATTATATTTATTACGCATGATTTAGGTGTCGTAGCCAATGTTGCTGATCGTGTAGCAGTTATGTATGGCGGCAAGATTGTCGAAGTTGGAACTGTAGATGAAATATTCTATAATCCACAGCACCCATATACATGGGGATTAATCAGCTCGATGCCGAGTCTGGATTCACAGGATGAGGAGCTGTTTGTGATTCCCGGTACACCGCCGGATCTACTCCATCCACCTAAGGGAGATGCGTTTGCACCAAGAAATCCTTATGCTATGAAAATAGATAAAGAAGAACAGCCGCCAATGTTTAAAGTATCCGACACGCATTATGCGGCAACCTGGCTGCTGCATCCAGATGCACCTAAAGTAGAGCCCCCATTGGCAGTTCAAGAGCGGCAGGCCAAGTTCCACGCTTCTATAAAGGGGGACAAGTAAGATGGCAGAGAAATTGTTAGAGGTAAAAAACCTGAAGCAATATTTTAATATCGGCAAGCCCAAAGAAGTACGGGCTGTTGATGATATAAGCTTTGATATTTATAAAGGTGAGACACTGGGGCTGGTTGGCGAATCAGGCTGTGGAAAGTCAACAACAGGGAGAACGTTGATTCGTTTGTATAATGCTACAGGCGGAGAAGTTTTATACGATGGTGTAAATGTTCATGGAAAGAAATCTGGAAAGCAACTAAAAGAATTTAACCGGAAAATGCAGATGATTTTCCAAGACCCTTACGCATCCTTAAATCCGAGAATGAAGATATCTGATATTATTGCAGAGGGTATCGATATTCATGGTCTGGCTAAATCACCAAAAGAACGATCAGAGAAGGTTTACAAGCTTCTGAAAACAGTAGGTCTGAATAAGGAGCACGCGAACCGTTATCCGCATGAATTTTCCGGAGGACAGCGGCAACGTATCGGAATTGCCCGTGCGCTTGCAGTAGAGCCGGAATTTATTATCGCTGACGAACCAATATCAGCATTGGATGTATCCATTCAGGCACAGGTAGTTAACCTGCTGAAAAAATTGCAAAAAGAACGTGGATTAACCTATTTGTTTATCGCCCATGATTTATCCATGGTCAAATATATCAGTGATCGGATCGGCGTCATGTACTTCGGAAAATTGGTTGAGCTGGCACCTGCAGATGATTTGTATCGGAATCCGGTTCATCCCTACACGCAATCACTGCTTTCCGCCATACCACTCCCAGATCCGGAATATGAACGCTCAAGGAAACGGAAGGCATACCGTCCAGACATTCATCAGTATGAGGATGGAGAGGATGTCCGCATGCGTGAAATTTCTCCAGGACATTTTGTTAACTGCTCAGAAAAAGAGTTTGAACAATATAAAGCAAACTATAATCATAAAAAGTAAACATTTTAAACCCGCTTAAATACCCCGTATCGAACCAAGCTTTTGCTGGTTTGATACGGGGTATTTAAGTGGTAATCATGTATAGAAGGTCATGCTTTCACTAACGGAAAGTATGAGGGTTTGCTCTATTTTGATTATAATCATACATAACAAGCAAATATAAAATCTCTTCACGCCTGCTTATATAAATTACTTAAGCATGTACCTTTGGCTGATGCTCACCGGAACGGATAGCTTCCATATGGTGACAAGCTGCACGATGGCCGTCCTTCATACCTTCTGTGTTACGAAGTTCAGGTACTTTTGTGCGGCATAAATCCGTTGCAAATGGACAGCGGGTATGGAAACGGCAGCCTTCTGGAGGATCAATCGGAGAAGGTACGTCTCCCTTTAACATAATGCGTTCTTTTTTCTTCTCAACGTCTGTACTAGGTATAGCGGATAGCAGAGCCTTTGTATAAGGATGCATATTATTTGTAAATAGTGAATTTTTATCTGCTATTTCGACTACTTTTCCTAAATACATCACTATAATTCGATCGGAAATATGACGGACCACACCTAAATCATGAGAAATGAAAAGATATGTTAATTTAAAATCGCGCTGCAGTTTCTTTAACAGGTTGATTACCTGAGCCTGAATAGATACATCAAGCGCAGAAACGGCTTCATCTGCAATAATTAACCTTGGATTTACTGATAATGCCCGGGCAATTCCGATACGCTGCCGCTGTCCGCCACTGAACTCATGCGGATACCGGTCTGCCTGGTGCGGTCCGAGACCAACTGTGTCCATTAATTCTTTGACACGGTCATTTCTTTCTTTTCTCGGTACAGCATTTTGAATTTCCATCGCTTCTGTTAAGATTTGTCGTACAGTATGACGGGGGTTAATCGAAGCATATGGATCCTGGAAGATAATCTGCATATCTTTACGGAATTTATTCATTTCTTTTTTGTTCAGCTCAAGAATATTGGTATTATCGAATTCTACTTCTCCTGCAGTCGGCTCATCTAGCCGGAGAATCGCCCGGCCAGTTGTTGATTTCCCGCAGCCGGATTCCCCTACAATACTAAGTGTTTCTCCTTCAAAAATTTCAAAGGATACATCGTCTACTGCCTTTACGTGGTTAATGGTTCGTCCGAAAATCCCGCCTTTAATCGGGAAATATTGCTTTAATTCATTTACTTTAAGAAGTACTTTCTGATCGCTCATAAACGTTCACCTCCGGATCTCCATCCCATTCATCAGAATAAATCCAGCAACGAATCTGGTTACCATCTTCATCTGTTTCCAAATCAGGTAATTTATTTCGGCATAAGTCGGTTGCGAATGGGCATCTTGGCGCAAAACGGCAGCCTTCAGGCATATCTGCGGGACTGGGAACAGATCCTTTTATAACTGCTAAGTCTCCTTCAACATCTTGATCGTACTGTGGAATAGATTCCATTAAGCCGACAGTGTATGGATGTTTTGGTTTCGTGAATAATGTTTTCTTATCAGTAAATTCAACTACTTTACCGCAATACATAACAGCAACATAATCACAGGTCTCGGCAACAACTCCCAAGTCATGCGTAATTAATAAAATACCCATATCCAATTTTTCCTGCAAATCTTTCATTAAATCTAAAATTTGTGCCTGAATGGTTACATCCAGGGCTGTTGTCGGTTCATCAGCAATAAGTAAATCAGGGTTACATGCAAGGGCAATGGCAATCATTACACGTTGACGCATTCCGCCGGATAATTCAAAAGGATATTGGTCGACGCGTTTTTCCGGAGAAGGAATTCCTACAAGCTTTAACATATCAACCGATTTTTTCTTTGCTTCTTTCTTACTGAGTCCCTGGTGGATACGGAATGATTCTCCAATTTGCTGTCCAACAGTAAAGGTTGGATTAAGAGAAGTCATTGGTTCCTGAAAAATCATTGATATTTCATTACCACGGATTTTACGCATCTGTGCTTCGCTTTTATCTAAGAGATTTTCTCCCTTGAAGAGAATCTCTCCTCCTTTGACCTTCCCTGGTTCTTCAATTAGGCGAAGAATAGATAGGGAGGTAATACTTTTACCGGAACCAGATTCCCCAACAACACCTAGTACTTTTCCTTTTGGAATACTAAATGAAACACCGTCTACAGCCTTTACTTCTAAATCTTTAGTAAAGAAAGAAGTCTGTAAATTTTTAATTTCTAATATATTATCATATGAAGTGTCAGGTGCACCTGTCATAGTAAGCAGCTCCTTTCTAAAATCTAGTAATTAGAGAATACTAGTCTAAATCAATGCGTTTGTTCAGGAAACGGTAAGCGACGTCTACAACTAAGTTTACAAAAACGAAAAGAAGTGACGCAACTAAAATAGTACCTTGAACAACCGGGAAATCACGGGCTTGAATCGAATCAATAATTAATTTACCCATTCCGTTAACAGCGAATACAGACTCTGTTAATACAGCTCCTCCCAGAAGTCCGCCGAACTGTAAACCAACCACGGTAACAATAGGAATCAGCGCATTTTTCAATGCGTGCCGATAAATAACGATTTGTTCTTTAACCCCTTTGGCACGGGCAGTCCGGATATAATCCTGTCCAATAACATCCAGCATGCTGGAGCGGGTCATACGTGCAATAATGGCAGCACTGCTTGTACCTAATGTGATAACAGGCAGGACAACCTGACTGAAGCTGCCCCAGCCTGAAGGACTGAACCAGGCCGTGTCACTAAAGAATGGAACCCACGATGGTAAATCAATTCCAATTGCAAACCATTGAATTAACATTAACCCAAGCCAAAAGTTTGGCATGGATAAACCGAATAAAGCTGCCAGCATGAGTGTTGTATCAATTGCAGAATATTTACGTGTTGCAGAAATAATACCGACAATTAATCCTACAAAGACAGCTAATACTGTACTATAAAAGGCCAGTTCAACAGTTACCCAAAATCTGGCGCCGATTTCAGATGAAACATCCCGTCCGCTTCGCATCGAAGTTCCCAAATCACCTTGAACAGCGTTGGTTACATAATCTAAGTACTGTTTTGGAAGCGGATCATTTAAACCCAGCCGTTCTCTGATATTATCAATTTGTTCCTGTGGAGCACCTTCGCCGGCAATTACTTGTGCAGGGTCCCCGGGAACCAAATGCATCATGCTAAATACGATAATAGATACACCAATTAAGACGGGTATCGTTTGTAAAATACGTCGAATGATAAATTGAAACAAAATGGTTCACCTCTTTCTATTCTCTCGTTTTTGGATCAAATGCATCACGTAATCCATCTCCAAGTAAGTTAAATGCTAATACAGCTACGACAATAGCAAGCCCCGGGAATAATGCCACATGGGGGGCGTTGTATAAATAGTTTCTGCCGTCACTCAGCATTGCTCCCCATTCTGGTGTAGGAGGCTGTGCACCCAAACCTAAAAAGGAAAGTCCACTGGCTGATAGAATCGCTGTAGCAATACTTAACGTAGCTTGAACGATTATTGGAGAGGTGATATTAGGTAAAATATGTTTGAAAATAATTCTGGAGTCGCTGGCTCCCAATGCTCTCATAGCATCAATATATTCCAGCTTTTTCACAGATAAAGTAGATCCCCGAACAATTCTGGCAAAGATAGGTACAGACGAAACAGCAACAGCAATGATGACGTTAAACATGTTTCCGCCCAGCACTGTTACAATAGTTAATGCTAATAGAATACTAGGGAATGCTAATAGTACATCCATTATCCGCATGATAATGCTGTCTGTCCGTTTCCCATAATATCCTGCGATAATACCGAGGAATACCCCGACAGTTGCCCCAAGTAAAATAGAGAAAAAACCTATCATCAGTGTTAATCCAGTTCCTTGAATTACCCTGCTGAATATGTCTCTTCCAAAGTTATCTGTTCCAAACCAATGATCAGAAGTTGGTGTAGCCAGTTTATTGGTGACATCCTGATCATATAGAGGATCATAAGGGGTTAAGTATGGTCCGACAAGAGCAATAATAATAAGTAAAATGATTAAAATACCGCCGACAACAGCCGACTTATTTTTCTTAAGTTTATTAAAGACGCTTTTCCAGCTTTTAAGTCGGGGATTAGGCGGCCTGACAGCCGTCTGCGGCTTTTCGATATATTCGTTTGAACGACTCATCGGGTTTTTTCATCCTTTCTCTCGTTGTTATAGGTCAGTTTTGATTATATCATGAAAAAGTTTAGAGAAATATAATTGATTTGAAAAACGTGAAAAGATACACAGTTTTGAAAATTGCGGAAAAATGTAAATAATTGATACAAGAGGATTTATTTAAATGAATCTGATGCTTTCTTATATAAGAGGCAGGAAGGATTGTTAAAAATCTAGTATAATGATAAATAATTTAAGATAAGTATCATGATTAAGTGATTATAAAGAGGTGGAATTTCGTGAAAAAGAAATTTGTTTGGAATCCTGCTAGAATCTTCTTCCATAATACGGGCACAGAGAAACTGGAAGCTCTTGCGAAAGAAGGCTGGAGTGTAGAGAAGTTGCGATTGGGCGGCCTGCTTTTTCAACTAAAAGAAGATGAGCCTAAGGAAGTCCAGTATCATATAGATTTTCAGTCTTTTCAAAATACAGAGGAAGATATAACGCAAATAGACGAAGAATGGGAACTGGTCGATGCACTTGATTACATGGAGATTTTTCAGGGATCGCCGGAAGCTTCGCCAATGGAGGGCCACGAGGAGCAGCTGCTGGAGCAATTGAATCAGGAAGGGCGCCTCCTTGGTAAATATACGATTCTTTCCAGCATTTTTTTAATCGTTTTCTTTATTTTACATATAAAAGCAGGCTGGGCTTTGCTAAAAATGGTTCTGCTCGGTGGAATTATTATGGGAGGAATCACGTTTATCCTAATACTGGCTTTGTATATTTTAAACAAGTACAGACAGTATAATCTGAAAAACATGTAATAAAAGTGAAAATAAATAGAAATATTAGAGCAATAAAACATGCCGAATTGTAATGTAAGGGAGTATTTAAAAGTAAACTGCAGGAAAAGGCAGAAAAGATCATCTTCTATGGCATAGACGAGTTAAACTGCTTAAAACTCTTGAGAAACGGCGCTACAGGCTGTTTGAGATTTCTCCGAAAATTACCTATAATAAACAAAGTTGCCTGGAAAAAGGTAAACACATCTATATAGATGCCGTAAAATAAATGAGTCGATAGTTGATTCATTTATTTTTGTTTACAGCATAAATGGTTCGGGAGTACCAAAGATTAATTTACCTTCAAACGTATTTTAAATCAAAATTAAATAAAGAGGTGATTACATGGCAGTAGTTGAAGCAAAAAATCTGTCTAAAATCTTTGGTAAAAACATCAGCCAATCTATCAAAATGTTAGATCAGGGTATGACCAAAGAAGAGATATTGAAGAAGACAGGAAATACTGTCGGAGTAAATCGTGCCAGTTTCTCAGTAGAAGAGGGAGAAATATTTGTCATAATGGGGCTTTCAGGCAGCGGTAAGTCTACTTTAGTCCGGTTGATAAATCGTTTAATAGAGCCTAGTGAAGGGTCTATAATTATTGACGGAAAAGAATTAGCAACATTAGATAAAAAGGCATTAAGACAAGTACGCAGACAAAAATTAGGAATGGTATTCCAGCAATTTGCACTTTTCCCGCACCGCACGATTCTGCAAAATGCAGCGTTCGGATTAGAGATACAAGGCATGGATAAGACGGAACGGGAAAAACGGGCTGAAGAATCCCTGAATATGGTCGGTTTAGGAAGCTATCTGCATCAGAAGCCAGGTCAATTATCCGGCGGGATGCAGCAGCGTGTCGGTCTTGCCAGGGCACTTGCAAATGACCCGAAGGTACTTTTGATGGACGAGGCTTTCTCTGCGCTTGATCCGCTTATCCGTAAAGACATGCAGGATGAACTGATTGATATACAGGATTCTATGCAGAAAACAATCATTTTTATTACGCATGATCTGGATGAGGCACTTCGTATAGGAGACCGGATTGCATTAATGAAGGATGGTTCCATTGTTCAGATTGGAACACCGGAAGAAATATTAATGAACCCTGCGAATGACTATGTTGAGAAATTCGTAGAGGATGTAGACCGTTCGAAGGTGCTCACAGCCGGACATATTATGAAGCCGCCGGAAACGGTAGGGCTTGACAGAGGGCCAAAAGTGGCTTTAAGACAGATGAAAGAATTTGGTGTATCTACGATTTATGTGGTAGATAAAAAGAAAAAATTACTTGGTTATGTAACTGCAGAACAGGCAGATGAAGCCAATAAAGAAGGTAAAACAATAGAAGATGTCATGGTAACGGATTTACCAACGGTTAAGGCGGATACGTTACTGACAGATTTATTTGAGCCGATGGCTGATCAAAAGGCGCCACTCTCTGTAGTGGACGATAATGGCAGACTGATTGGTATTATCGTAAGAGGCTCCGTTATCGGTGCACTTGCAGGTGATGAACAAGTGCTGAACGGAAACGGGGAGGTGAACGGAAATGGATAAGGCAGAAGGTGCGTTATTCCCAAAATTACCTTTAGATCAATGGATAGAGTCATTTGAAGATTTCCTGACAACTTACTTATCAACATTATTTGATGTTATTTCTAATGTGATTGAATTTATTACGGGAAACTTTGTTTCCATACTGGAAATGATTCCGGCGCTTGTACTGGTTGTAGTCGTTGCTTTACTGGCATGGTGGCTTATCAGCTGGAAGCTGGGACTGTTTGCCTTAATTGGTCTGGGGCTGATTAATAACCTTGGTTATTGGCCAGAGACACTAGAAACGGTATCATTGGTGATTGTTTCTGTACTTATTTCGATGATTATCGGGATACCGATTGGGATTTGGATGTCACAAAAGGCAACCGTTCAATCGATTATTACACCAATTTTGGACTTTATGCAGACCATGCCGGCATTTGTTTATTTAATTCCGGCCGTTGTTTTCTTCAGCCTTGGCATGGTGCCTGGAGTGGTGGCAACAATTATTTTCTCTATGCCGCCGACTGTCAGAATGGCCAACTTGGGTATTAGACAAGTAAATGCGGAATTGGTTGAAGCAGCTGAATCCTTTGGTGCGACTACGGGACAGCGGCTCGGGAAAGTGCAAATACCCCTGGCCATGCCAACAATTATGGCTGGTATTAACCAGACGATTATGCTTTCTCTTTCCATGGTTGTTATTGCATCAATGGTAGGAGCGCCAGGTTTGGGTGTTGTTGTATATAGAGCTGTTACACAGGTTAATATCGGATCCGGGTTTGAGGGTGGTCTATCACTGGTTATTTTAGCCATGTTACTTGATCGCTTTACACAAGGATTCAATAAAAAGTAGTTAGTAAAAGGATTTTTAGTTCATCTGAGAATCCTTACTATATAATATAAAATTTTAAAAAGGGGGACATTCTTAATATGTTTAAGAACGTTAAATTTCTAAGTTTTATCGCAATGCTTGCGCTAGTTCTTTTATTAGCTGCATGCGGTAGCGGAGATGAAGAAGATGCAGGATCGGATGACAATGGCGGCGGTGAAGAAGCTTCAGGCACGGAGCTTGGTGAAACAGATCTTACCGTTCCATATGTTGCCTGGGCAGGTGCACTTGCACGTACACCGTTATTGAAGCAGGTGCTTGAAGAAGTTGGGTACAATGTAGAAGATACACAGGTAGAAGCAGGGGCTATGTGGTCAAGTGTGGCGAGCGGAGATGCAGCATTTATGACAGCTTCCTGGTTACCGGCAACACACCAATCTTATTGGGAACAGTATGAAGATGATGTAGAAGTTATAGGCGAATTCGTAGCAGAGGCACCACTTGCTTTGACAGTTCCAGCTTATATGGAGGACGTCAATTCTATCGAAGATCTTAAGGATAATGAAGAACTTGGTGAATCCGTAGATTGGACTATTACAGGTATCGACTCTGGTGCAGGTATTATGCAAAATACAGAAACAGCAATGGAAGAATATGAATTAGACAATTGGGAGCTTATGACAAGCTCTGAAGCAGCAATGCTTTCTGAATTACAATCAAGTATTGCCAACGAAGAACCAATTATTGTACCACTTTGGGAACCGCACTGGGCATTTGCGGAAATGGATTTGAAAATGTTGGACGATCCTAAAGAGGTTTATGGCGGTGACGGTGACCGTATTGAAGCTGTAGCAAATAAAGACTTCAAGGAAGACTCACCAGCAGCTTATGAAGTGATTCAACGTTTTACAGAAGATTATGATGGTGAAATTGAGAATGAGCTGCTTGTGAATATTAATGGCGGTGCTTCTGAGGAAGAAGCAGCAAGTCAGTTCCTTGAAGAAAATCCGGATCTTCTGGAAAAATGGACAGAAGGATTAGGTGAATAATTACCTGATCTGATTGTGAAGGTGACATAATACCTTGATAGAACTTCCCTTTCAAGCAGACAACAGTTTGCAGAAAGGGAAGTTTTTTGATTACAGATTTATCAGAACAGGTATTATTAATCATAGAGCTATCCATAAGTGGAAAACAGGATGCAAATGATTTCTTAATGAATTTCATTTGGATTTTCCAAAGAGATATATTCAAAAATAAAGAGGAATGAAGCGAATGATAATGCGGAAACAACATGCAACGTTCGTGTTTTACATTGACGTTTGTTTTTTTTACTGATAAAATAACAAATAGTGAGTAAAATACAAATGATGATAAGTGATTGCTTGGGCATGTTTACATGCTGGGCAAGAAGCTTCATATATAAAATCAATCTTGGAGGTGCGCCATGTCCTCAGTAGTTGTTGTAGGTACGCAATGGGGAGATGAAGGGAAAGGTAAAATTACCGATTTCCTATCTCAAAACGCAGAAGTAGTTGCTCGTTATCAAGGCGGAAATAACGCTGGTCATACGATTAAATTTGATGATGTAACATACAAGTTACATTTAATCCCGTCCGGAATTTTCTTTAGTGAAAAAACCTGTGTGCTTGGAAACGGAATGGTTATCGATCCAAAAGCATTCGTAGAAGAAATTGCTTATTTACATGAGCGCAACGTTTCTACAGATAATCTTCGTATCAGTAATCGCGCACATGTGATTATTCCATATCACTTGAAGCTGGATATTCTTCAGGAAGAAGAAAAAGGCGCAAATAAAATTGGTACAACGAAAAAAGGTATTGGTCCTGCCTATATGGATAAAGCGGCACGTGTCGGCATCCGTATTGCTGATTTAATGGACAAAGAAGTCTTCCGGGAAAAATTAGAACAAAACTTAAAAGAAAAGAATCGTTTATTTGAAAAAGTATATGAGTCTGACTCCATTCAAGTAGAAGATGTTTTAGATGAATACTTTGAATATGGACAGCAAATGGCTCCTTATGTAGTAGATACATCCGTTGTTTTAAATGATGCTATCGATGAAGGAAAACGTGTGCTGTTTGAAGGTGCACAGGGAGTTATGCTGGATATTGACCAGGGGACATATCCGTTTGTAACGTCTTCTAATCCGATTGCCGGCGGTGTGACAATTGGTTCTGGTGTAGGTCCGACAAAAATTAATCATGTTGTAGGTGTGTCAAAAGCCTATACAACACGTGTTGGCGACGGTCCATTCCCGACAGAACTACATGATGAAACAGGAAATCAGATTCGTGAGGTCGGCCGTGAATATGGAACAACAACAGGACGCGCACGCCGTGTCGGCTGGTTTGACAGTGTCGTTGTCCGCCATGCACGCCGTGTGAGCGGAATTACGGATCTATCTCTAAATTCCATTGATGTATTAACAGGTATTGAAACATTAAAAATCTGTGTTGCCTATCGCTACAAAGGGGAAGTTATTAAAGAATTCCCGGCAAGCCTAAAAGCACTGGCAGAGTGCGAACCGGTATATGAAGAAATGCCAGGCTGGACAGAGGACATTACAGGAGTGAAGACATTGGATGAACTTCCAGCCAATGCACGTCACTACTTAGAGCGGATTTCTCAACTGACAGAAATTCCATTATCTATCTTCTCCGTTGGTCCGGACCGTTCACAGACAAACGTAGTAAGAAGTGTGTATCGTCCATAATAAAATAATGAATATAGAGAGAAGGAGCTGATTGTGGAAATCAGCTCCTTTTCCTGTGAGGGAAAAAACTCCTCACTGAATGAAGCTTCACTTTATGATAAGATGAAGGGAAAGTGATAAAGGAGAGATAGCGATGAATTTTGTTCGGCCAGGGGCAGATTATGATGTTTTTATGCTAGTGTTATCGATTCTTATATTAATCATTTTCACCTTTTTGGCAGCGGCGCTTGTATATACTTTCTTAAAAAGAGACAGGCAGAAGCCGGGGTATTATATTTTTTATGCTTTTATACTCTTTGGTGTTATTTTTCAATTAATTAGGCTTTTCCAGCTTTATACATGGTTAGCGATAGCGGCAATAATCATCTATCTTATCTTTGGACTAATTATTTTTCTGGCACTCCGTAAAAATAAAGCAAAATAGATTTTGCAAAAATAACGCATCCAATTTTTTCTAAAGTATATTTATATTCAGCCCACAAGACAGAAGCGCTGTTTTACGTTAAAATAGAGAGTAGCAATTAATTAAATCATTAACGTTATAATAACAAGATAGTTAATTAATTGTTCATTTTCTGTAACAAAATTTTTTTTACGATAAAATGAATAATCCATAATTAAACACTATAACCAGCGAAGTGTTTTTCCGCAGCGAAGGCTATAGAGGCAAAATTTTAATTCCAATCTAATAACATTTTTATAAATTATTTAACTAAAAGGATGTGCAACCAATGAGTCAAAAAATATTAGTTGTCGATGATGAACAGCCAATTGCAGATATATTACAATTTAACTTAGAAAAAGAAGGCTATCAGGTAGTGGTGGCAAATGATGGAGATACAGCGATTGAACTCGCAGAATCAGAGCGCCCTAATCTAATTTTACTGGATATCATGCTGCCTGGAAAAGACGGGAATGAGGTCTTGCGTGAAGTGCGTAAAACACAGAGTATCCCGGTTATTATGCTGACTGCAAAGGATGCGGAAATTGATAAAGTGCTTGGATTAGAGCTGGGTGCAGATGACTATGTAACCAAACCATTCAGCAATCGTGAATTAATTGCACGTGTCAAAGCAAATCTGCGTCGTGAAAATGTTACGGAGGAGCCGTCAAAAACAACGAAGGATATTGTTATCGGAGATTTAGTCGTTCATCCAGATGCGTATGTTGTTTCTCGTAAAGGAGTAGAGATAGAATTAACCCATCGTGAATTTGAACTCTTACACTATTTGGCACGTCATATTGGACAGGTAATGACACGGGAACACTTGTTGGAAACTGTGTGGGGCTATGATTATTTTGGAGATGTGCGTACCGTAGATGTTACCGTTCGCCGCTTACGTGAAAAAATTGAAGAAAACCCTAGTAACCCATTGTGGATTGTAACAAGAAGAGGTGTCGGATATTATCTGCGTAATCCTGAGCAGGAGTAAGGTATGATGAATAAAGTTGGTTTTTTCAGGTCGATCCAGTTAAAATTTATTATTATTTACATCCTGCTGCTGATTTTAGCAGTACAGGTTATTGGATCTTTTTTTACAAGCCGGTTGGAAGATGACTTGACAACAACCTTTAAACAATCCATTAATGAGCGTGTCGAGATGCTGAGCTATAATCTGGAACAAGCCTTTATAAGAGAGCGTTCTGAAGAAGATCCTAGTTTAGAGCAGGGGATTCAGACAATTATTGAGGATGTTAATACAGATAATCTGGCAACGACGATCCATGTATATGATAACCAAAGAAGGATTTTAGGGACAAACCGGCTCGATGGAAGATCAGAAATTGGGAGAAAAACCACAGATATCGATGTAAAGAATACCTTGCTTTTTGATACGTCCCAGAAAAAACCGTATTTTGACCGGGAGACAGACAGCAGAGTCTATGTATATGTGGAACCGTTGGTCGGAAATGATGGAAAAACTGTTGGTGCGATTCAATTTAAAGCCTCTATGGAGGAGGTTTATGATCAGATTGAAGGTATTAATAATATCTTTCTCCAGGGCTCCATCTTAGCAATAAGTATCTCTGCAATACTCGGGATTCTGGTAGCACGTACGATTACCAAACCGATTCAGGAAATGCGTGAACAAGCATTGATTATGTCGAATGGAGACTTTACACAGCAGCTCGAGATTTATGGCCGGGATGAAATCGGGCAGCTTGCGGAGGCATTTAATGATTTAAACAGCAGACTGAAGCATTCCTATGCCACCATTGAAGAGGAACGGAGGAAATTAAGCTCTGTTCTATCCTATATGAGTGACGGTGTTATTGCTACAGACGATTCTGGGGCCGTAACATTGATGAATGATGCCGCAGCCAGAATGATTGGATTAAATCCGGATGATGTCATTGGAGAAGATTTAATTGATGTTCTGAAGCTGGAAGAAAAAGTTGTCGATATCAGTAAGCTGCCGGACAGCGGTTCGATAATTATTGATTTCAGTGATGAAGAAACACCATTTATTATACGGGCGAATTTTTCTACAGTTGTTGATGAGGAAGAAGAAACGACTGGTTTTATCACCGTGATTAGTGATGTTACCGAGCAGGAGAAAATTGATCAGGAACGCAGAGACTTTGTGTCGAATGTGTCACATGAGCTCCGGACACCGCTGACAACCATGAAAAGTTATCTAGAAGCGTTATCTGACGGAGCTTGGGAAAACAAAGAAATTGCGCCGCGATTTCTAGAGGTTACACAGAAAGAAACGGACCGTATGATCCGGATGGTAAACGACCTGCTGCAGCTGTCTAAAATGGATTCTGATGAATTGCCGATGCACAAAGAAAGAACCGAGTTCATGGGCTATGTGCAGCAGGTTCTTGACCGGTACGAAATGAACCTGCCGGAAACCATTACGTTAGAGCGTAATATACCAAAAGGAAAATCATTTGTATGGATGGATAGAGATAAAATTACCCAGGTGTTTGACAACATTATTACCAATGCTTTCAAATACTCACCAGAGGGCGGAAAGGTTCGTGTAAATCTCGATGTAAGACGCCATATTGTGATTGTCAGTATTCTGGACGAAGGCGTGGGTATTCCATATGATAAGCTCGATAAAATATTTGACCGTTTCTACCGTGCCGATCGCGCCAGAACGAGAAAGCTTGGAGGCACAGGTCTTGGCCTGGCTATCACGAAAGAGCTTGTGGAAGCCCATCATGGAAAAATATGGGCGCAAAGTAAAGAAGGACGAGGAACAACCATTCTATTTACCTTGCCGCTCATGGGTTCGAAGCGGGGGAAAGGCAAATGAAGTTAGAGACTGCAAAATCATTGTTGCTGATTATATTAATAGGAACAAGCTTAATCCTTACTTTTGGGATGTGGAATTACCGGGCAGAATATGAACCGTTAAATGATGATGAGTCGATTGATAAAGCTGATCTGGGCGGCGGGCAAAAGAATGCAAATGATGTTGTGAAACCGAATAACGTTGTTTTTAAAATAAATGGAGAATTCTACAGCTATGAGAACCCAGAAGATAGTGCCAATTTATTTGAAGATATCCAGACATGGGAAATGACAGATCTGCAAAGTACAGATACAGAAGAAAAGACGGCTGATGCAGAAGTAGAAATTATATTTCCGACAGGAGTTCCATTATCTTTATTTGAAAACATATTAAATACGGATCGTACATTGACGAGTAACAGGAACTTTTATGTGGACCGGTTTTATATTCAATTACAAGAAGAAGATCAGTTATTAAAGGTTTATTTTGTTTCTTTGGATGGGGATGAAGCAGTTGAAGGTACTATCCATTCTTCGGCAAATTATGAGCAGCTGCTGTCAATGTTTAGTAACCTGTCAGACGAGGAATATGAAGAAAATCATTTATTGACGGAGACTGCCAGAAATATATATATTCCAGTTGAAGAAAAAACAATGCAATCCTTTAAGTATACCTTTAATACAATTAAGTCTGCTGATGTTAGAAATATCATGTTCACCCGCCCCAATCTGGTGAGTGAATCGAAATCTGGGGAATCATTGATGTATCGGACAGATGATAGACAGTTAAATTATACTGGAAATGGGATGAGCTTTATCAATGTTGCTGAGTGGAATAAAGAAGAACCGGCAGATAAAAGTGTCTTTCAGCAAAGCCTGGAAAATATTAATGAGCATGCAGGGTTTACTGATGATTATCGATTGGACAGCTATACGGATGACAGTATTACTTACCGGCTGTACCGGTTCCAATATCCTGTTATAAATAATTCTTATATGGATTTATCCACGATTTATCAAAAATGGCAGAGTGAACAATTGAGTGAATACACCCGCTCCTTGATATCATTGGATACGGTTGCTAATACATCCAGCAAAGAATTAAGAGACAGTGATGAAATCATTTCGACCATCCAGCAGAATAAAAATATAGCAGATATTCAGGATGTGCAGATTGGGTATCGTTTGACGGTTGAAAAGGATGTTAATGGGGAGGAATATGTATTATTAGAACCGGATTGGTACCAGCGTGTGAATGACAGCTGGTCAGTAGTACCAGAAAAAAACACAGGAACACAGAATATTGAAGGGGGAAGCTGAGATGCGATGGTCACATATTAAAACACTGTTTATCCTTAGCTTCCTTATCCTGAACGGTTATTTACTATATCAATTTATCAGCAACCAGGATGAAATGAATATTCCAGAGCTGGATACGAGTAGTATGGATTTGGACGAAGAGCTGAGAGATGAAGACATTTCTATTTCTGCGGATGTTGATTTTGAGGTTCCGGAACTGAGTTATATTTCATCCGCCCAAAAGAAATTTACAGAATCGGAAATCAGTGATTTAAATGATAACAAGCATATCAATGCTGAGAAGAGTCCAGATAGTCAATTATTAATAGCAGCGTTTTCTTCTCCATTAAAGATTCCTGACAATGCAGATGAAGAAACGCTTTCCAGTCTGGTTAGCCCTTATATTCTAGATTCATCTGACTTTTCCTTTGGAGCATGGGATGATGATTTAAATATTATTGTTTTCTTTCAAAATAAGGAAGGGAATCCAATTTACTTAAATCGACATGCAATGCTTACTTTTTATGTTAATGATAATAATGAAATTACACATTATACACAAACCATGTTAGGGGATACCGATCCACAGGGAAACCCAACCTTAAATACCCCTAAGATTGCTATTAGTTCCTTGCTGCAAAGCCGTTATTTAAATGCAGAAGATAATATAACAGATGTCAGCTACGGCTATTACTCAAGAATTGCGGAAGCGGAAGAGGGAACGCAAGTCTTCGCCCCGACCTATAAAATAACTGTAAATGGCGAGAGTGATTATTTTGTAAACGCAGCAGAGTCCACTACCTATTCCGGCAACTATAGAGATTATCTTGTGAAAATGTTAGCGGGAAATTATTTAAGAAAGCTTAATTTAATGGCGGATGAGGATGATTCTATGGCAGATAGCCTTATTTCTGTCATAGAGGATAAGATTGAGCCTTTTAGGAGTGATTTAGAATGACCTTACGTTTTAGTGTGCTTGCATCAGGGAGTACAGGCAATGCATTTTATATAGAATCAGAACAGCAGCGCCTGCTGGTAGATGCCGGCTTAAGCGGAAAAAAGATGGAAGGGCTTTTCGGGAAAATTGATGTTGACCCGTCACAACTCGACGGAATTCTTGTAACACATGAGCATAGTGATCATATTAAGGGGCTGGGAATCTTTGCCCGGAAGTATAATCTTCCTATCTATGCAAATGAGAAAACATGGCAGGCTATGGATCATTCTCTTGGTAAACTGACAATTGACCAAAAGTTTCAATTTGATATGGCATCTGTGCGGAGCTTTGGTGATATAGAAGTCGAATCGTTTGGTGTATCTCATGATGCTGCAGAACCAATGTTTTATACCTTCCGCAATAACGGGCAGAAGGTTGCACTTGTTACGGATTTAGGCTATGTGTCTGAACGGATTAAGAAAACTGTCGAAGATGCAGATGCTTATATATTTGAAGCGAATCATGATGTAGAGATGCTGCGGATGGGGCGCTATCCATGGAATGTAAAAAGACGTATTCTGGGAGACTCGGGACACGTTTCCAATGAAGACTCCGGCCTTGCTCTGTCAGACGTTATCTCTAACCGCACCAAGCGGATTTATTTAGCCCACCTCAGCTTAGATAATAATATGAAGGATCTGGCGCGCATGTCTGTCAATCAGATTCTGGCTGAACGGGGAATAGAGATAGAACTGCATGATACAGACCCCGAAACACCAACACCACTTTACGAGGTCAGTACTGTAACAGAGCGTGTCTGAACGGAATAGAATTTTTCAAAGGAAAAGGTACAGAGGTCTGTATTGGGATAAAAATTTCATTTATGCATAAACTGAAATTAGCCGCCCAATGCAGTCCTTTTTATTTTATCCTTACAGGACTTTTTGAACACCCTCTTATATAACGTTTCGTTAATAAAGAAAAAAGAATGATGGGTTTAGTACTAAATGAATTTTGGGAATACTTAGGTAGATATTAGTAGATAAATCGATAAGGAGAAGGGTATATGGAATATAATGATCAACCGGATCAACCGCAGCCACCACAACCGCCGGGCAATAAAAATAAATGGCTTGTCCCGTTATTGCTAGGTATTATTATTGGCGGAATACTTGTGATGCTTATTAATCCTGATTTTCTTAATAATGAAAATGCAGAGCAGGCAAACCTTGCTGAAGAAGAAAACAAGGAAAATGCCGGCAGTAATGATGATGCAGCAGGTCAGCCAATGCAGGTGGATGTCTCCACACAGCTGACAGATATTATTGAACAAGTAACCCCGGCAGTAGTCGGTATTACCAATATACAGCAGAATGTTTCATGGGGAGCCGGTGCAGACGGCATTGAAGCTGGGACCGGATCGGGTGTTATTTATAAAGTAGAGAACGGGGAAACGTATATTGTAACGAACCACCATGTGATTGAAGATGCAGATGCTGTGGAAGTAATTATGTATGATGATACACATATGGAAGCAGATATCATTGGAAGTGATTTATTTACGGACTTAGCAGTACTTAAAATGGAGAGCGGAAATAAAGATAAGGCGATGGAAGTAGGCTCTTCAGCAAATTTGAAGGTAGGAGAGCCGGCGATTGCTATTGGAAATCCGTTAGGAGCATACTTATCAAGCACAGTGACGCAAGGTGTCATCAGCGGGACGGAGCGGACAATTCCAATGGATTTTAATTTCGATGGGCAGCCTGATTGGCAAGCAGAAGTTGTGCAGACAGACGCAGCAATTAATCCAGGGAATAGTGGCGGCGCGCTGATTAATTTATACGGACAATTAATTGGGATTAACTCCATGAAAATTAATGAAGAAGCAGTAGAGGGAATCGGATTTGCGATTCCAATTGATAGTGCTCTTCCTGTTATGCAGGAGCTGGAGGAGCATGGTGAAGTTGTCCGTCCATTTTTAGGCGTAGAGATTTATTCGATTGAGGAGCTGCCGCAATATGAATGGAGAAATACTTTGCAGCTGCCATTAGAAGTAGATGGCGGTGTATATGTATGGAGTGTGGAAAACGCATCTCCAGCTGATAAAGCAGGAATCGAACAATATGATGTTATTGTAGCGTTAGATGGCGAGCCTGTGTATAACACGATTGATTTGCGAAAAATCCTTTATGAGCAGAAAGACGTCGGAGATCATATAAAAGTAGACTATTATCGGGACGGCGAGCTTAACCAGACGGAGATTGTGCTGGATGTTCAAGAATAGTGTGAGAAGAATGGATGAAAAGAGAAATCATCCATTCTTTTTGTGTTCATTAATTATCCACAGAAATAAAGAATTATACACAAACGGTGGATAAATATTAACATTATTTCTATATTTGGTGTGGAAAACATGTTCCTATACAAGATAACGGCGAACATTTGTGCATATGTGGATATAATTGTGGATAATGTCAGTTTGTCCATAGGATATATACAGGTTTTTAGAATTACTCAGATGTTGTCCACAATCTGACTGTGGGAAAGTTAAGTAAAGGCTTCTTTTTCCTTGCGTTGTGTCCAAAGGTAGATGAGCAGTATAAGTAACGTAATATCTAATCGAGATACGAAGAGAAATGCAAATACTCCATCGCCCGTCAGGACAGGCAGCTTTGTGAAAAAGAGTGCGCCGAGCATAATAAAAACAAGCGGAATAATGGATATGTGGATAAATATTCTGCCGATTAATAGCATCCCCGCCATTACTTCGAAAAGAGCTACAAAAAAATAAACATAATTAGATAAAGGCACCCCCATCTGTTCAAAACTGCTGACCATCGACAGGTCTATAAATTTCATCAGTCCGGAAACAAGAAAAACAAATCCCACCAGATAGCAAATAAGCTTCAATGGTTTCACGTGAAACGCCTCCTTTTTTAATGGTATGCGCGGACTGGGACAAACTTTCTCAGTACATTGGAAAAGTATTATTTTAACGGAAATTTATTTTTGTTCAGAGGAAGCTAAATACAGTTGCAGATGAAGATTTCAAGTCTCTGCATTTTTAAATTGGATGTGACTTGCGCTTTTTATTGGAATCCGAAGTGAAGTTATTGTTTTCATAAGAGATTAAATATATAATTCATTAATATGTGCTTTACCATTATAAAAAACAAAAGAAAGGGAGATAGGGATGCTGCGTCAATTTTTTTCATACTATAAACCACATAAGCGGTTATTTATTATAGATTTTTCTGCTGCAGTAGTTGTAGCGCTGCTTGAATTGGCATTTCCGGTAGCTGTTCAGTGGTTTATCGATCAGCTGTTGCCTGGTCAGGACTGGAATGCTATTGTTGTCACCTCTGTATTGCTGCTGATTATTTATATTATCAGTACTTACTTGCAATATGTCGTTTCCTATTTAGGGCATAAGCTCGGTATTAATATAGAAACAGACATGCGCCGGGATTTATTCTATCAAGTACAGAGACAATCTTTTCGTTTCTTTGATAATACGAAAACAGGTCATATTATGAGCCGTATTACCAATGATTTATTCGATTTAGGGGAGCTTGCCCATCATGGTCCGGAGGATTTCTTTATCTCAATTATGACATTTATGGGTGCATTCTTTATTATGTTCACCATTAATCCAGTTTTAGCACTTATTGTTCTTATTACCGTACCTCTCTTGATTTTCCTTATTACGTTTGGAAACATTCGCATGAATAAGGCATGGAGGAAAATGTATGCGAATATTGCAGGCGTTAACGCGAGGATAGAAGATGCTGTTTCAGGTGTACGTGTCGTACAATCCTTTACAAATGAAGAATTTGAGAAGGAACGCTTCCAGGAGAATAATGAAAAGTTTCGCCTGGTGAAGGTAGGAGCGTATAAAATAATGGGAATTGTTCATTCGAATATTTTTCTGCTTATGCGTTTAATGACACTGCTTGTACTTGTGGTAGGTGCCTGGTTCACCTATACAGACCGTCTCAGCTATGGAGAATTAGTCAGCTTCATCTTGTTTGTAAATGTATTAACAACACCGATCAATAAAATTACAGCACTCTTAGAGCTGTATCCAAAAGGAATGGCAGGCTTCAAACGTTTTTCAGATATGATGGCCGTGAATCCCGACGTGGAGGATAAGCAGGATGCTGAAGTAGTCAGCGGTTTAAAAGGAGATATCCGATTTAACCAAGTTGGCTTCAGTTACGATAAAACGAAAAAGCCTGTTCTAAATGATATCAGCTTTCATATTAATCCAGGAGAAACAATTGCTTTTGTCGGGCCGTCTGGTGCAGGGAAAACCACTATCTCAGCGTTAATCCCGAGATTTTATGATGTGAACGAGGGATCGATTACGATTGATGGAATGGATATCCGTGATATGACAAAGGAATCCCTCCGCAGTAATATAGGCGTTGTTCAGCAGGATGTATTTCTATTTACCGGAACGCTGCGTGAGAATATTGCTTATGGCAATTTAGAAGCAACCAATGAAGAAATAGAGCTTGCTGCCAAACGAGCTCATATGGAAGACTTCATCAATGAACTTCCGGATGGTTATGAAACACAGGTCGGGGAGAGAGGATTAAAGTTGTCAGGAGGTCAAAAACAGCGCATAGCGATTGCACGTATGTTTTTAAAAAATCCGCCAATCCTTATTTTGGATGAAGCAACCTCTGCACTGGATACAGAAACAGAGATGATTATCCAGAAAGCATTGAATGAGCTTGCAGCCAACCGCACGACAATTGTTATCGCGCATCGTCTTGCTACAATTAAAGAGGCAGATCGCATTATGGTTGTGACGAAAAAAGGTATTGAAGAAGAAGGAACACATGAGGAACTCTTACAAAAAAAAGGTATCTTTGCTCACCTGCATGGAGTGCAGATGAAATAATTGAGACAGGCTGTGGTAAAGCACAGCCTGTTTTTGTTCAAAGATAAGAAAGTATATAAAAATGCTGAAGTCAGCCGCTGCAGAAATACACTACGCTTTCCGTGGGCTTGAGCTCAGCCTCCTCGAAAAAAAGAAGAGCACTTTTTTTCTGCGGGGTCTTCCCACTGCGCATTCCCACAGCGGACATCTCCTTGGCTAGAACACCAGTATTTTAAAGACCAAGTGATTTTCTTGGTTTTTCTTATTTTACGCCCATTTCCCGGGAAATAAATACGTGCATCTGATTAGCATAAAAACATAAAAACAACAAAAGCTAAGTTTAATTAGGAGGTGGCATGATGAACCGAATGTATCGAGCGCTTATTTTTGCCGGTATTATTATCATTCCGTTGTTAATTGGAACCTGGGTGAATGCGGAGGAGCCGGAATATGCAGAATGGGGGCAGGTTGCCATGAAAGAAGTCAAGGCGAAATATCCTCAAGATAAAATTGTAGATTATTTGCATGTAGGCAGACAAACCGAAGGAGAACAAACAGTTGAAACATTTAAGCTATGGCTGGTTGGCAAAGAGAAAGAGTTTGGTGTGATTATTGATATTTATTTTAAATCCAGTACGAAAGAAATTATTGAAGTGAAAATGAGAGAAACGCAGAAATAAAGCAGTGTCGGAAATTATTGGATGATAAAATCACTAATGTGTCCAGTCCCTTGCCAAAAGACCATAAACAACTAAATCTTCATAATGGTCGTATAGCCATTCACCCTGCCGGATAATGCCCTCTTTTTGAAAACGGAGCCGTTCTGGAATGGCTCTGCTTTTTTTATTATGTGTTGATGCACGGATTTCAATCCGGTTTAGCTGTAATGTATAAAAGGCATAATCAATCATCACCTGGACAGTTGATGTCATAATTCCTTTCCCCTGATAGCCTGGATCTAACCAGTAGCCAATGGAGGTGCTGCCATTTTGCCAATCAATCATATTATAATTTACACAACCAATAAGCCTATCCTGATAAAAAATACCGAGATTAAGCGACTGTCTGCGCTGGGCACCCTGAAGGCATAGATCGATAAAGGCCAAGCAGTCTGCCGGCTTTTTTGTCGCTTCAATCCAGGGAAGCCATTCACGGAGTTCACCTCTGGACTTTTCTACCGTTCTAAACAAGGCATTCGCATCCGGCATTTGCAGCTGCCGCAGCACCAGATCTTCATTTAATTGATAGTGAAACATAGGTAATCCCCCATATTTGTGTCTTTTTTAGAGGATGTTCAAAAAGGCATTTCATATTAACCTGTAAGACTCTATTTAACAGCTTTTTGAACATGCACTTGTAATCATTTTATTATCTTACTTCCTATATCATACGTTATTTGTGAGCTGTTGTTTAATTATTTGTTGAAAATGTATTACAATAGGTTATACAAACTTAAAATGTGTGTTCAAAAAGTTAGTCAACGCAGAAATTCATCGTGTCATTTTTATTGGACTTTTTGAACATCCTTTTAAAAAGGAAACAATGCTTTGGATTTTATCATAGCAGGAAGAAGGATGGTACATGAGTGAGGAGAACATCACAAGGATCCATTTAAATGGGAAAGAATATATTTTAATTGGGACAGCCCATGTTTCAAAGAATAGTGCTGAACAGGTCAAGGAAGTCATTGAAAGAGAGCATCCGGATTCTGTATGTATCGAGCTGGATGCACAGCGTTTTCAATCTGTGAAGGATAATAATAAATGGAAAAATACAGATATCTTTCAAGTCATCCGTGATAAAAAAGCTGTAATGCTATTAATGAACTTAGCTGTTTCCTCCTTTCAGAAACGGATGGCTAAGCAATTCGGCATTCGTCCGGGAGAAGAAATGATACAAGGTATAGAATCTGCGGAAGACACGGGGGCAGAGCTTGTATTAGCTGATCGGGATATCCAAATTACATTCTCAAGAATTTGGGGGAATATCAGCTTTAAAGGGAAGGCAATGCTGTTAATGCAGGTATTTGGGAGTATTTTCAGCAGAGAGGAAATTTCTGAAGAAGAATTAGAGAAGATGAAGCAGCAGGATACAATTAATGCGATGCTGCAGGAGTTTACGGAACATTTTCCAGATTTAAAGAAACCATTAATTGATGAACGGGACCAGTATTTATCGCAAAAAATTAAAGAAGCTCCCGGTAAGAAGGTTGTAGCTATTCTTGGTGCAGCGCATGTTCCAGGTATTACAAAAGAAATTGAGAATGAACAGGACTTAGAAAAATTACGGGTGCGTCCGCCAAAATCCAAATGGCCAAAAGTAATTGGATGGGCGATTCCTATATTGATTATTGGAATCATTGCCTACACATTTATCACAAATCCGTCCGCAGGCTGGCAGCAAACCATCAGCTGGGTGCTGTGGAATGGTTCTCTCTCTGCGATAGGGGCGTTTGCTGCACTGGCACATCCATTAGCTGCTCTGACAGCATTTGTTGCAGCACCTTTTACTTCGTTGAATCCGCTGCTCGCAGCAGGATGGTTTGCAGGCTTCGTTCAAGCTTATATTAAACGGCCAAATGTAGGCGATTTTGATTCATTAGCAGATGATGTGCATTCTGTAAAAGGTTTTTGGAATAATAAAGTAACACGTATCCTGCTTGTTATCGTGTTTGCCAACCTTGGCAGCTCCTTAGGAACACTTATCGGCGGGGCGGATGTCATCCGTGTATTTATTCAGAACCTGTTATAAACTTTTGTTTAAATAGCGTATATACAAGGGAAGATAGTTTTTCAAATGGGAAAAGGCTGTCTTTTCCAGCTTACATAGTAATAGAACCATGACATTCAAAATAACAATCTTATCTCAATTAGGAGGAATTTACTCGTGATCATTGCGATCATTTTCTTATTATTTGTTTCTTTTTTCTTTTCAGGAAGCGAAACAGCATTAACGGCAACCAATAAGGTGAAGCTGCAAGCCAAAGCAAACGATGGAGATAAAAAAGCAGAAAAGCTTTTCCGTCTTGTCTCTAAACCAAGTGAATTTATTACAGCTATACTAATTGGGAACAACATAGCCAATATCCTGCTTCCAACTCTGGTCACCATGATGGCGATAGACTATGGATTAAATGTAGGTATTGCTTCAGCCATTCTTACAGTTACTATTATTATATTTTCAGAAGTTATCCCGAAATCGGTAGCTGCCAGCTTTCCGGACAGGATTGCAAACTTGGTGTATCCGATTATCCGGACGGTTGTATTTTTCTTAAAGCCAATCACCTTTTTATTAAACGGTTTAACAGGATTTATTACCAGCGCACTATCAAAAGGAGAAATACAGGCGGAGTCCGTTTCTAAGGAAGAGCTGCGGGCCATTGTGGATATTGCTGATTCTGAGGGAGCTTTTCAAAAAGAAGAATCCTCCCGAATCCGCGGTGTATTTGACTTTTATCATTTGAATGTAAAGGATGTGCTTAAGACTCCCCGTGTCGAAATTGTCGGTGTAGAGCATGAAGCAACCTATCAGGAGGTCAAGGAATTGGCTCTTTCCAGTCCGTTTACACGATATCCGGTTTTTGGGGAGGATGTCGATGATATTGTCGGAATTTTTCATTCCAAATACTTAATTGCCTGGAGCGATGATAAAGAAAAAACGCTCGCAGATTATAGCGATATGGATCCACTTCGTGTGTATGAATTTAATAATATTGAATGGGTATTTCATAAAATGCTGGAAGAAAAGAAACATATGGCCATTGTTTTGGATGAATATGGCGGCACAGAAGGTATTGTAACACAGGAGGATATTATTGAAGTGATGATCGGGCAAGAGATTGAAGATGAAACAGACATAGAAGAGGACGCTTTAATTGAAAAGCAGACAGAAACAGAAATTATTTGTGATGGGAAAATTACGCTGCATCAGTTAAATAATACCTTTGATACCGACATTCCAGAGGAAGACGATGTACTTGCAGCCTATATATTGAGAAACTTAACCACCTTCCCGATAGAAGGAGATATTTTGGAACTCGACAATCTGACTTTCCGTATTTTAGAAATAGACGGCCGCTATATTAAGCGGGTTCAGATTATTAAATAGAACGTACGAAAAGGTTTCGTGTTTCGCTCTGCTTTTATACTCTTGAGTACCGATGAAGAGAAAACTGTTTTTATCGTGTCTAAAATATGACATGCCAAATTGCGTAAAATAGCGATTTCTCATACATCAGCCTGTCTCTTTATCCTATAATTCGTTATAATATAGGGCAAAGAACAGGATACAGAGGAGTGTGGGGCTTTGAAATCTATCAGTGTAAATGACTTAGTAAAAGAATTTCAATTAGAAGTGCTGGCTGGAGGAGACGAATTAGAACGTACTATTAAAAAAGCCAGGACACATCGCCCGGGATTAGAGTTTATCGGTTACTTTGATTTTTTCCCAATGGAACGTGTACAGATTTTAGGGAAAAAAGAAATTAACTTTTTGAAGCAGCAGAATATTGAAGAACGCAAGGAACGGATAGATCATGTGGTGAGCTATCATCCACCGTGCTTTATTGTTACCTCAAACCAGGAGGGACTTACTTATTTAACTAAATTCTGTCAGGAGGAGAACATTCCTCTTCTGCGTACAGCGGATACGGCAGTTGATTTTATCGCGAAGGTAGATAATTATTTAACGCGTCAGCTGGCAACAGAAATTGCCGTTCATGGTGTATGCCTGAATGTTTCCGGAATTGGCGTTTTGATCCGCGGGGAGTCTGGTGTAGGGAAGAGTGAGCTGGCGCATACCCTAATTGGACGCGGTCATCGCCTTGTTTCCGATGACATTGTTATATTGAAAAAAGTGAGCCATCAGACAATTCTTGGGACACATAATGATATTAACCGGGAATTTCTTGCTCTTCGCAGCGTCGGTCTATTAAATGTTGTCCGTATGTACGGCAGAAAAGCATTCCAGGATGAATCACGTATTTCTCTGGATATTGAACTGACAAAATGGGAGAAGGATGCACTCAACAATGATTTGGAATTAAAAACAGATTATGAGGAGTACATGGGCGTGAAAATCCCAAGGATTGAAATCCAGCTTCAGCCAGGGCGGGATGTAGCTGGATTAGTAGAAGCAGCTGCAAATAATTGGTACCTGCAGCAGCAGGGCTATAAAGCTTCGGCAGAGTTTATGCAGCGCGTGCAATGGGAAGAGGGAGACGATTAATCGTTTTCTTTTAGAATAAAAGGGAGGCAAGAATTTATGATTCTTGTCTCCCTATTTATGTAGTTAAAGGTATACAGTTTATCTACTTAGCGGAAAGGTGTAAAATCTTCTCATTGCGTAAGTGTAACGGTTTGAATAGTTTGAGTAAGGGTGAATTTACAAGCTTTTGCCACCCAAAATTGGCAATGATGCTGCAATAAAATAAGTACCATTCCATTGTATAGCCATTTCCGCTAAGCAGCGGAAAAACAATCGATTTTAATGTAAGCGCTTATTTAATACAATGAATGTAGAGAAAACAAGATAAATTCAAGGAGGGGAATCATAATGAAGCATATTTTATTAGCCTGTTCATCAGGAATGTCAACAAGCCTGCTTGTATCCAAAATGGAAGAAGCAGCATCTGCAAAAGGATTAGATGTAAAAATCTGGGCAGTTGCACAGGATAAAGCTTTTACTGAATTAGGAAAGGCAAACGTTCTATTAATCGGTCCGCAAATGCGGTTCTTAAAAAAGAAATTTGAAAAAGCAGCCGCTGAGGAAGGTATCCCTGTCGACGTCATTGATCCTGTAGCGTATGGAAGAGTAGATGGGGAAGCTGTATTAGATAAAGCACTGTCTTTGCTTTCCTGATATAGCATAAAAAATGTTTTGAATACAAAGGAGGTTTAGTCGGATGGAAAATAGTAAATTTATGCAGCTGCTTGAGAATATACTGCTTCCAATTGCCGATAAATTAAATAATAATCGTTATTTATCTGCGTTAAGGGATGGCTTTATGGTCGCATTGCCATTAATTATATTTGGTTCGATCTTCGTGGTTATTGCCAACTTCCCATTTCTGGATTCTGTGATGAGTGAGAATGCGTTCGCACGGTATCAGGAGGCTCTGGGGCCTGCTTCCGCATCAACGTTAAGTATCATGGGACTGTTTGTCATTATAGGCATCGGCTATAAATTGATTGAGCATTACAAAGGAGAAGCAATTTATGGCGGCGTAGTGGCGGTTGCCGCATTTATTATCTTAACTCCCCAGGTGCTGGAGGGAGTGGCCGGAGTTATCCCTGCATCAGCATTGGGAGCTCAAGGGATGTTCTTAGGGATATTTACTGCTTTTATTTCTGCTGAATTATATCGTTTTTTTGTACAAAAGAATTGGATGATAAAAATGCCCGCCGGGGTACCGGGAGCAGTGTCCAAGTCATTTAGTGCGTTACTGCCGATTGCGTTCACACTTTCCGTTTTTCTTCTTGTACGCATTCTGATGAGCTTTACACCGTTTGAGACCGTCCAAAACTTTATTTACACAGTTGTTCAGGAACCGTTGACCCAATTAGGGAGCGGATTGCCGGCGACGATTATTGCGGTATTGCTTATCCAGGTGTTCTGGTTCTTCGGATTGCATGGACAAATTATCGTAAACTCTGTTTTTGATCCTATCTGGTACAGCCTGAATGAACAGAATTTATCTGCCTTTCAAGCTGGAGCAGAATTACCTAACATTATTACCAAGCAATTTATCGATTCCTTTCTTGTCGGCATGGGCGGGTCGGGAATGACTTTAGCGGTCATTATTTTGATTATACTTATCGGACGAAGCAGACAATTAAAAGAAATGGGGAAATTAGGCGGCCCGCCAGGCGTTTTTAATGTGAATGAACCAATTATTTTCGGGCTTCCAATTATTATGAATCCGTTAGTGCTTATTCCATGGCTAATTGCACCAGTGGTAGTTACTGTCATAACGTATGTAAGCATGTCGACGGGGCTCGTACCAAAACCTGCGGGGATTATCGTACCGTGGACAACACCGCCATTACTCAGCGGTTTTCTTGCTACAGGAAATGCTTGGCAGGGCGCTGTACTGCAGGCGTTTAATCTCTTCGTTGTGATGATTATTTGGTGGCCGTTCCTGAAAATTCTCGATAAAAACTATTATGAAACAGAAAAATCAGGAGAAGAAACCAAAGCAAGCTGATTGAAAATATACACCAAAGAAGCAATCTTGTACAGGTAGGAGAGATAAATATGGATCAATCAAAAATGACAGAAACCGCCTTTCAAATTATCCTTTATGCCGGTAATGGCAAATCGAATGCCATGGAAGCAATCCAGGTTGCCAAAGAAGGAAAATTCGATGAAGCAGACAAGCTGCTTCAAGCAGCAGGAGACGAATTAACGAATGCACATCACTATCAAACTGCATTATTGCAAGATGAGGCGAAGGGGGATAAGCAGGAAATTAATCTGCTGCTTGTACATTCGCAGGATCATTTAATGAATGCAATGACGACACGCGATTTGGCAGTTGAAATCATTGAGCTATATCGAATGAAGTAATGGAGGGTTTTCTATATGACAATGCAACAATATCAATTTCCAAAAGATTTCTGGTGGGGAAGTGCTACCTCTGCAACACAGATTGAAGGGGCGGCTGATGAAGACGGAAGAGGAAAAAACATCTGGGATTACTGGTACGAGATAGAACCGGAGCGGTTTTATAACCAAGTGGGTCCGGAGCATACTTCTGATTTTTATCATCGGTATCAGGAGGATATTGCATTAATGAAGGAATACGGGCATAACTCTTTTCGCTTATCCATTTCCTGGTCCAGGCTGATTCCAGGCGGTACAGGTGAAGTGAATCAGGAAGCTGTTTCTTTTTACAACCAGGTCATTGATGAACTGATTAAGCATGGGATTGAACCCTTTGTTAATCTGTTTCACTTTGATATGCCGGTTGAACTGCAGGAAACAGGCGGCTGGGAAAACCGTGACGTCACCGATATGTATCAGCAATATGCCAAAACAGCTTTTGAGCTTTTCGGGGATCGTGTCAAGAAGTGGTTTACATTTAATGAACCAATTGTACCTGTGGAGGGCGGGTATTTATATAATTTTCATTATCCGAATATTGTCGATGCCAAACGGGCCTTCCAGGTAGCCTATCATACAATTATTGCTCATGCGAAGGCAGTGAAGGTATTTAAAGAGCTTGATATAGAGGACGGAAAAATCGGGATTATCCTTAATCTCACCCCATCCTATCCAAGGAGTGAACATCCAGCGGATAAAAAGGCAGCCCATATTGCGGATCTATTCTTTAACCGGAGCTTTTTAGACCCGTCTGTTCTGGGGCATTATCCCAAGGATCTGATTCAACTGCTGGATGAATACAGCCATCTCCCTGAAACAGAAGATGGTGACGCAGCCCTAATTAAAGAAAATACGATTGATTTATTGGGTGTGAATTATTATCAGCCAAGAAGAGTGAAGGCAAAGGAATATCTCCCAAATCCGCATGGACCGTTTATGCCGGACTGGTTCTTTGATAATTATGAAATGCCAGGAAGGCGGATGAACGAATATCGCGGCTGGGAGATTTACGAGAAGGGAATCTATGATATTATGATAAATTTAAAAGATAACTACCATAATATCGATTCGTTTATTTCAGAAAACGGGATGGGTGTGCAAAATGAAGAGCGCTTTATAGTAGATGGACAAATCCAGGATGATTACCGGATTACGTTTATCAGAGATCATTTAAAATGGCTGCATAAGGCGATAGAAGAAGGCTGTCATGCAAGAGGCTATCATCTATGGACGACAATGGACAACTGGTCCTGGGCGAATGCCTATAAAAATCGTTATGGTTTCTTCTCTGTTAATCTGGAAACGAAGGAGCGTACGCCAAAGAAAAGTGCCCATTGGTTTAAGCGCATAAGTGAAGAAAATGGTTTTGTCGAAGAAAAATAATTACGAGATGGAAGAAAAAAGTATAATGTAGATAGATTCGTTACAAAGATAGGGAGAAGATGTTTTTAAAACGTCTTCTCTTTCGCGAGGGGTGTCATGATGGACAGGCGGCTTCGTTCTATATTGAAGGAATTAATTCAGGCAAAGAAAGCTTTGACAAGCAAATTTATAGCAAATATTAATCAAGTAACTCCGCGTACCACACAAGAAGATATAAAAAAATTGAATCAGCAGCTTCTTTCGCATGGAGCATCGATTCAATCAATAAAAGGCCGTGGGTATCACTTGCATATCGAGGATGAGCATTTATTTCATAACTTCTTAACCTCAGCATTACATGAAAATAAAAATCGTGAACAAATCCCAAATACGCCAGAGCAGCGTGTACGGTATATTATTCAAAAATTACTTGTAACCATGGACTACTGGAAGCTGGAAGACTTAGCAGATGAGATGTATATCAGTAAAGCAACCATTCAAAACGATATGAAATTAGTAAGAGAGCATCTATCTAAATTCTATCTGGATATTCATGTGAAGCCGAATTACGGGATTAGAATTATCGGGGAAGAGATTAAAATACGGTTTTGTATGGCCGAATACCTGATTCAAAGAGGAAGTGACTCTAGCGGCGATATGTATGACGGCTTTATCAGGCTGCCAAAGGAACAGACAGACTTTATTAAGCATACGATTATTGCGCGTCTGGATGAGCAGGATATGACCCTTTCAGATATAGCGATACAGAATTTATTTATTCATATTGCTATTGCGGTGCTGCGTATTCAAAACGGCCATCCGGTCGATAATGAAGCTAATCCGAAGCAGGAGGTAAATCGCACAAAAGAATACAGAGTTGCAGAAAAAATTGTCGAGGATATAGAGGAGGAGTTAGGAGTAACCTTTCCTCCGACGGAAACCTCCTATATTGCATTGCATTTATTGGGGACAAAGATACTTACAGCTGCTGATACAGGAGAAAACCAGGATATAGAAAGCCTTCTTGATCCGGTAATTTATGAACTAGTTATTGCCATGTTAAACCGGATTGAGCTGGAGATGCACTTAAATATCCGCCATGACAGGGAGCTGATGATTAACCTGGGACTTCATTTGAAACCGGCAATGAATCGGTATAAATATGGGATGAATATTAGAAACCCTATGCTGGAAAGCATTAAGAAAAACTATCAGCTTGCTTTCCAGGCGGCAGTACATGCTGGAGTTGTTATTGAGAAACATACAGAGATCGCCATTGATGAAAATGAAATCGCCTATCTGGCGCTTCATATTGGAGCGGCAATGGAGAGACAGAAGCTGAAGCAGGGGCCAAAGCGCTGTCTGATTGTCTGCGCTTCCGGAATGGGCACGTCGCAATTAATTTATTATCGGCTAAAGACAAAATTTGATGGGAAAATGGATATCGCAGGAACGACAGAATATTATCGCTTATCCACATATCCATTAGAAGATATTGATTTTATTATAACGACCATACCGATTCATGAGGATTTAGGTATTCCTATTGTGGAAGTGAATGCAATCATCAGCAAGGAGGATCTTCAGCATATTTCATCCTATATAGCCGGAACCTCATCCAACGTCATTCAGAATTATTTACAAGAGGACTATTTATTTTTAAATCAATCATTCCCTGCCAAAGAAGATATTCTTGAATTTATGATCAGAAAAATAGAATCAGATGATAGAAAAAGAACTCGATTTCTTGCATCCATTTATGAAAGAGAAAAAATTGCCCCCACTGCCTTTGGCAACCTGGTGGCAATTCCGCATCCATTAACACCGCAGTCGCAGCAGACCTTTATTTCGATTGCCACCTTAACAGAGCCAATTTCATGGACAGCAGAAAAGACAGTTCAATTTGTGCTGCTGCTCAGTGTGAAGAAGAACAGCATAGAAGACCTGCAGCCGCTTTATGAAATGATCAGCAAGTTAATTGAGCATCCGGAAAGTCTGCAGAAACTTATTCAGATAACAGATAAAAGGTCGTTTATGAGTATGATGGAAACAATAGAAAGATTATAAGCGTATGTGTCATGTTGATGGCAGTAGAAAAAGAAGGCATAACCAATTGGTCATGCCTTCTTTTTCGAAGTAAAGGAACAATCCTTACATCCGCTTTAACCCCTTACGAACCGGCGGAAGCTCCAGTTTCCCTTTTTCAAACAACTTCTTAATCGTCTGCTTGGAATAGCTGGTTACCTGATCATAAGAAAGTTTGCCTGGAATCGGCGGTTCATCCTCAATACAGACATCAATAATCGCCGGCTGGTTAAAGGATGCAGCAGCCTCCAGAGACGGCTTCAGTTCCTCGAATTTCTCTACGCGATAGCCTTTGCCGCCGCAGGTTTCTGCAAAACGGGCAAAGTTAAAGCTTTCTAAGCCTGTCTTATAATCCAAATTGCCCCCAGCCTCCTGCTCGTATTTAATCATACCGATCCGTTCATTATTAAAAATGACAATAATCATTGGCAGGTTATACTTCACCGCAGTCAGGAAATCCTGCATATTCATTGTAAAGCCGCCATCACCGCAGAGACCGATTACTTGCCTGTCAGGGAAAGCCAGCTTCCCTGCAATCGCTCCAGGGAGTCCGCAGCCCATAGTAGCAAGCCAGCTGGAGATTAGGAAATCCTGCGTTCTTTTCATACGGAAGTGACGTGCTGCCCATACAGTTACATTGCCGACATCAACAGACAGGATAGCATCATCCGCTGTAATTTTCTGTACTTCATGAATGACCTGCTGCGGCTTAATAGGTGTGGAGGTCTGTTCTTCATCACCCCTCATCTCTTCCCACCAGTCTGCCATTTTCTCCTGATACTTTTCTAAGAAATCACGTTTCTCCGTCTGATGCAGCTGTTCATTGAACCAGGTGAGCGTTTTTTTCGCATCACCGGCTATACCGATATCAACAGGATATCTTTTACCAATTTGAAGCGGATTACTGTCGATTTGAATACAGGTGACATCCTCTGGTAAAAATTCTGTATATGGATAAGATGTGCCGATCAATATCAGTAAATCGGTATCCTCCATCGCTTCATAAGCCGGCTTAGTACCAATCATCCCCAGGTTGCCAAGGAAATTAGGATGTTCATCCTCCATAACCCCTTTAGCAGGAAGAGAAATAACGACAGGAGCTGCAATCTTATCGGAAAATGCCGCCAGCTCTTCCTTTGCCTTTTTCGTTCCGGTTCCCGCTAAAATAATCGGCTTCTTCGCCTTTTCTATTGCAGACACAGCTTCCTGCATTGCAGCAGTGTCCGGTGCAAGCTCTGGTGCTTCATATATCACGGCATTTTTCTGCACCTTATTTTTAATTTTCTCTGCAGAAATATCATCCGGCAGGGTTAACACAGCCACGCCTTTTTCCGCATAAGCCGTGCGGATGGCCTGGTTGACCATAGAAGGGAGCTGCTCCTCTGAGACAACCTGTTTGTTGTAGACTGCGACATCATCAAAAATGCGTTCCATATTCACTTCCTGAAAGCTGTCCGTTCCAATCTGATCGGTCGGGACCTGTCCGGCAAGTACTAGAACAGGAGCGTGATCCTTTTTCGCATCATACAAGCCATTTAATAAATGAATTGCTCCAGGTCCAGCGATTGATAAACAAACACCAAGCTTGCCGGTCAATTTTGCATAAGCAGAGGCAGCCAGTGCCCCGGCTTCTTCATGACGAACCTGAATATATTTTATCTTATCCTCTGCTTTCCGCAGCTCTTCCATCAGATGATTAATCGAATCCCCATGCATTCCGTAAATATGGTCCACACCCCAGTCTGAGAGCAACTCAACGAGTATTTTTCCTGCACGATCATCAAACATAAAATACATCTCCTTTTTATGAGCATTTTAGTTCTTATATCAATGAAGCGGTAAAACGGCTTCAGACTGCATTTTTTTTGCCTAGTTAGTCTATTCCACGGTAGGGAAAATTTGAAACTTGCAAGCATAGGAAAAATTGGAAATGAAAACAATTCGGAAAAAGAGAGAAAGCCTAGCTTTTCCTCCCGTTATCTTTTAGAATAAGGGTACATTACTCCAACTGGACATGTGAGGAGGTCGCAAATTGATAAAAAGACCAATCGTATTCTTTGATTTAGACGGAACATTACTGACAAGCGAAAAAAAAGTAGCAGAAAGCAGCGTAAAAGCGATCGGAAAATTAATCGAAAATAATGGAGTACCTGTTCTCGCAACAGGAAGACCTGTATTTGAAACAAAGGAATTGCAGGCAGAAACAGGGATTCAGTCAGCTGTATTAATGAATGGACAGTTCATTGTACATGAAGGAGAGGTTATCTACCGTAACCGGATAAACCCTGTTGAATTAAAGAAACTGGAAGAGTATACAGAACAAAGAGGCGTAACAATCTGTTATCACACAGCTGAACGGATCTACACAACAAATGATAAATCCGAGCTGTTAAAAAAGGACTGTGAGTATTGCGACAGAGAGATCCCGGTTGTCGATGATGACATCTATATGAATAAACCGGTCTATCAGGTCGAAATATTCATTGAAGAGGGTGAAGAAGAGTATCAGGAAAAATTCCCAGAGCTCCAATTTGTCCGTAACTCACCTTATAACTGTGATGTTTTTCCAAAAGGCATCTCCAAAGCAACAGGCATAAAGGAATTCTTAGAAGCCACTGGATTTTCCAAAGAGAATACATATGCTTTCGGCGACGGGTTGAATGACTTAGAAATGTTTCAGTTTGTGAAAACATCGGTAGCAATGGAAAACTCTGTAGAAGAAATTAAGGAAGCCGCAACATATATTACGAAATCGCATGATGATGACGGGATTGCGGAAGGAATGAAGATGTGTGGGCTGATTGAATAAAGGATAAAAAAAGAAAATGATAAATCGAACTTTCCTGCATTTTGTATAAATGCTAGAGAGTTCGATTTTTTTATTGAAAATATGATAAAACTCTATCTTGATAATGATTGGACATGAGTCTGGGCAAATCAATTATACCGAATTAGAGGAAGTTTTCATGATTCTTATTGAAAGTTAAACGCTCTACTTTAGCAGGAAAGAACTCTATTAAAAAGACTGTAAAAATAGGAAAAGTAAAAAATTTTTAAAAAATAACTAGCATGCAACCACACTAGTATGGTAGTATGGTATTTAGAAAAGGGGGGATTAAAACCAATGTTAATAATGGATTCAAAAAAGAAACAGCAAAACTATTCAACAAGGGATTATGTTTACGAGGTTCTTAAAGAAAATATTATTTCATTAAAACTAGAACCAGGTACAAATATCTCTGAGAAAGAAATTTCTGAGATGATTCAAGTAAGTAGAACTCCTGTAAGGGAAGCGTTTATGAAATTAGCGCAGGAAGAATTACTTGAAATTTACCCTCAAAGAGGTACTTATGTAGCACTTATTGATTTAAATCATGTAGAGGATGCACGTTATATAAGAGAAGTTCTTGAAAGAGCATCTGTGAAAGAAGCTTGTAAAAGTTTTGATAGAGAAAGTCTTTTATTACTGGAAAATAATCTGGGCATGCAGAAAATCAGTGTAGAGGAGAAAAATTATTCAAGGCTATTTGAATTAGATGAACAATTTCATTACACTATTGCATCGGGATCTGGAAAAGAACTTATATGGAAAACTATTCAGCAGATGAATTCTCATCTAAATAGATTTAGACTATTAAGTTTAGCCGCTAACTATAATTGGGAATTAATCCTATCGCAGCATGAGGAGATTATTCATGCAATCAAAGAAAAAGATGAGGAGAAAGCAGACAGAGTAATGGGAGAGCATCTAAGGAAAATGCTATTTGAAAAAGAGTCCTTAAAGAAAGAGTATAAGAGATATTTTAAATAAATTTTCTGCCATAGAAAATTTTTTAATATTATTTGTAAGCGCTTTATATAAAAATGAATGTTACCTAATTTACGTTTAGTAAAAAATCAAAAAATGAGGAGGAGTCTCATGAAATTTAAAGGGGTATTTTTTTCAAGCGTACTGATTTTTGCCATGTTATTACTAGCTGCTTGCGGCAGTGGAAATGGAAGCGCTGCCGGTGATGGGGAAGAAGGGGAAGTTTACACATTGAAGGTAGCAACAGCTCTGGCTGAATCTGACCCGATTTATCAGGGGTTAGTTACATTAAAAGAGCGAGTTGAAGAAAGAACAAATGGTGAAGTCGTTTTTGAGATTTTTGGAAACGGATCATTAGGTGAAGATAAGGATGTTTTGGAGCAGGCAAAAGGTGGAGCAAATGTTGCTGTATTAACTGACGGAGGAAGACTAGCAGAGATGGTTCCGGAAATTGGAATATTAGGAGCGCCATACATTGTTGATAGTTATGAAGAAGCAAATGAGCTGGTACAGTCTGATCTATTTAAAGGCTGGGAAGAGGAGCTGGCGCAAGAGCATGGTTTACAGGTTTTATCATTTAATTGGTATCAGGGAGACCGTCACCTGCTTACAAATAAGGAAATTGAAAAGCCGGAAGATCTTCAAGGGGTTCAATTAAGAACTGCGGGTTCACCAATATCTCTGGAGTCAATGTCAGCAATGGGAGCTAGTCCGGTAGGGTTAGCATGGTCTGAAGTATATCCAGGGTTGCAACAGGGAGTCATTGATGCTGCAGAGGCTCACCACTCAGCAACTTTTGGGGCAAATCTGCAAGAAGTCATTAGCCACATTACAAAAACAAGCCATTTTCAACTCTTGACAGGTCTTGTTACCGGAACAAATTGGATGGAAAACCTGCCTCAAGAATACCAAGAAATTGTATATGAAGAATCTTTGAAAGCTGCAGAAGAAGCTTCTGGAAATATCGTAGATTCACTAGCAGAATACGAGCAGGATTTAATAGATGCTGGTGTTGAAGTGAATGAAGTGGACATCGAACCATTCAAGGAAGCAACAGAAACAGTTTACGCTGAATTTGATGGTTTTGAGGAACTTCGTGAAGAAATTAATAAAATTCTAGGGAAATAGTGAGTGATCATATGATTAAAAAAATTGCTCAAGGATATGTAAAAACTGAAAATGTCATTACGAATCTCTTAATGATCGGTGTAGTTTTATTTGTATTCGTTGCGGCAGTCATGCGATGGGCGGGGTACCCCATCGTATGGTCTGTTGAATTTGCCCAATTACTATTTGTATGGGTTATCTTTTTAGGAGCAAATCGGGCACTTAGAGAAAACAAGCACATCGGTGTTGATTTTTTCACAAGAAAATTGCCGGGTAAATTAAGCGCATTTGTTGAAATTATCATGGATTTATTAGTATTAGGATTTCTTGGTTTTATTTTTTATTTTGGAATTTTGCTCAGTATTGAAAACTCTTTACGATTAATCAACAATCTTACAATTAGTTATTCCATAGTAACCCTATCGGTTCCTGTTGGGAGCGCTTTAATGATAATTACCATTTTAATTAAGATAAAAGAAAAAATTTTAAAAATTGCCGGATCAGGGGAGTGAGATAAATGTTAATTGTAGCGGTTGTTTTTTTGATTTTATTACTCCTTAACATGCCCGTGGCCTTTGCAATTGGAATAGCAAGTTTATGCTTTATTCTGTTAGAACCAGGTTTGCCAACTGAAATCGTTATACAGCGGATGGTTACTGGAACACAATCATTCCCATTACTAGCCGTTCCATTTTTTATTTTAGCTGGTAATCTAATGAACTCTTCTGGAATAACTAATCGGCTGATTCGCTTTGCAAATGCATTGACAGGACATATTGTAGGCAGTTTAGCACATGTTTCCATTGTCCTCAGCACCATTATGGGAGGGGTATCCGGGTCTGCTAATGCAGATGCCGCCATGCAAAGTAGAATTTTAGGACATAAGATGATTGAAAGAGGATATTCTGGAGGTTACTCTGCAGGGATTATTGCTGTCAGCTCTCTTATAACAGCGACTATTCCACCAAGTATAGGCCTTATTCTATACGGTTACGTAGGTGAAGTTTCCATAGGTAAACTGTTCTTAGCAGGTATTATTCCAGGATTCTTAATGATGGTCTTCTTAATGGTTGTCTCTTATCTTATTGCGAAAAAAAGAGGATATGATCAAAACATAGATATAAAAAGAGCAACCTTTAAAGAAGTGCTTATTTCCTTCAAAGATAGTATTTGGGCTTTGCTTTTTCCTGTTATTTTAATTGTTGGAATTCGTTTTGGAGTGTTTACTGCATCAGAAGCCGGCGCATTTGCAGTAGTTTATGCTCTCGTCATCGGATATTTTGTTTATAAGGAATTGAATTGGAAAGGGTTCATAAAAGCGATAGAACAGTCAGTTATTGATAATGCTACTATATTGATAATCATTTCAGCTTCTGCTATTTTAGGCTTTCTTATTACATATACAAGATTGCCTCAGAACGCGACAGAACTATTAATTGGGGTCACAAGTAACCCGACCCTGATATTAATAATCATATTAATCTTTTTAGTTTTTGCCGGTATGTTAATAGAATCAACAGTATTAGTATTATTATTGACGCCAATCTTTTTGCCTGTCATCAAGCAAATAGGTATTGATCCAGTACATTTCGGTATCTTGATGATGATTATTGTGACAATGGGAGGAATGACCCCGCCAGTAGGTGTCACAATGTACACTACAACCTCATTAATGAATGTTCCTATTGAGGATTATGTGAAAGAATCCATTCCTTTTATAATCGGTGTCCTTGTGTTAATTGCGATATTAACATTTTTCCCGGGACTAGTTATGTTTTTACCAAATATGTTTATGTGATTTCTTCATAATAGATTTCTATTAAATATTTAAAATTACTTGGAGGTATATATGTTTTCTTTTAAAGAGAAAGTTGTTTGGGTTACTGGAAGCAGTACAGGAATTGGGAGAGAAATTGCTTTAGCGTTTGCTGAGAATGGAGCAAATGTTATAGTTCATGGGAATTCGAGTGTGAAGGAAGCTGAAATAACATTAAAAGAGGTTCGAGACAGAGGAGCGAGTGCGCTTCTTGTGTTAGGTGATGTCACAAATAGAAGTGAAGTAGATCGGATGACTGCTGAGATTATTCATAAATATAAGCAAATAGATGTTTTAGTGAATAATGCCGGAGCTATGGTGAAGCGTTCAAAGATAGAAGATTTAGACTTAGAGACGTGGACAAAAATTATCAATCTTAACTTAACATCTGTTTTACATGTAACACAATCAGTGCTCCCTTTCATGAAAAAACAAAAGAAAGGCTCGATTATTAATATGACATCCATCGCTGCTCGAAATGGCGGTGGCGGGGGAGCTGTAGCTTATGCAGCAGCAAAAGGAGCTGTTAGTACATTAACGAGAGGGCTTGCGAAAGAACTGGTTGACTCTAATATACGGGTTAATGGGATAGCGCCAGGGGTTATTTCCACTCCTTTTCATGAAAAATTTACAACAGCTGAAATGCGCAAGCAAATGGCTGCTCAAGTACCGCTTGGAAGAGAAGGCACAGCAAAAGAAATAGCAGGAGGGGCCTTGTTTTTAGCATCAGATGAAGCAAGTTATATAATAGGTGAAATATTGGAAATGAATGGTGGATTATTAATGGACTGATCAGGGAGTGAAGCATTATCATGAAGGCTTTTATGGATAAAGATTTTTTATTAGAAACTGAAACGGCAAAGATGTTGTATCATAATTTTGCTAAGGATATGCCTATTATTGATTATCATTGCCATCTTTCTGCTAAGGAAATTGCTGAGAATAAAACATTTTCAAATCTGACAGAGATTTGGTTAAAAGAAGACCACTACAAATGGAGGGCTTTACGGAGTAATGGAGTTGATGAAAAGTGGGTCACTGGAGACGGGGAAGAGCGTGAGAAGTTTAATAAATGGGCAGAAACAGTCCCCTACCTGCTCGGAAATCCGCTTTACCATTGGACCCATCTGGAGTTGAAAAGAGTTTTTAATGTAGAAAAAACGCTTAATCCAGTGACGGCTGATGAAATCTGGAATCATTGCAACGAGTTATTAGGTACCTCTTCATTTACTGCTCAAGAACTAATCAAAAGCTTTAATGTGGATAGTTTATGTACTACAGACGATCCATTAGATGACCTAAAGTATCACAAGAAAATACAAGAAAATGTCAATTTGAATGTTAAGGTTCTTCCTACTTTTCGTCCAGATGGTGCGTTGACTGTTGAAAGTCCATCTTTTTATGAGTGGATCGGAAAATTAGAAGAATTATCTAATATACAAATAGATTCATTTTCAAATTTAGTGAAAGCAATTGAAACAAGAGTAGATTACTTTAATAAGGCAGGCTGTAGACTTTCAGACCATGGACTGGATTCAAACTTCTATTTAGAAGCAAGTGAAGAAGAAGTCAACGCCATTTTCTTAAAAGGATTAGCGAATAAGGCTCTTAATAATGAGGAAAAGATTCAATATAAAACGGCAATGTTAAAATCTCTTGGTAAGCTTTATCGTCAGTATGGCTGGGCGATGCAATTACATATTGGAGCAATACGAAATAATAATACAAGGATGTTCGAAAAAATTGGATCCAATACAGGGTTTGACTCAATTGCTGATTTTACCTATGCTGCTGACTTATCTCATCTATTAGATTCACTGAATGCTGATAATTCTTTGCCAAAATCGATTATATATAATTTAAATCCAAGGGATAATTATATGATTGCATCTATGATCGGTAATTTCCAGGGGGAAGTATCTGGTAAAATTCAATTTGGAACAGCCTGGTGGTTTAATGATCAACGAAATGGCATGGTAGACCAAATCAATGTATTAGCCAATTGCGGTATGCTATCAAATTTTGTTGGTATGCTGACTGATTCCAGAAGCTTACTATCCTTTACAAGGCATGAATATTTCAGAAGAATTCTATGCAACGTTATTGGAGAATGGGTTGAAAAGGGTGAATACCCTGAAGATATAGAGATATTAGGAAATATTGTAAAAAATATCTGCTATTTTAATGTAAAAAATTATTTAGAATTAAATTTTTAGAAACTAGTGGTGATGAACATGGAAATGGTATTCAGATGGTTTGGAGAGGGGAATGACCATATTCCTCTTTCTCATATAAAACAAATTCCAGGGGTAAAAGGCGTTGTATGGGCTCTTCATGATGTAGAACCTGGAGAGAAGTGGCCAATAGAGAAAATTCTTGAAGTAAAAAAACAGGCTGAACAATTCGATCTTAATATAGATGTTGTGGAGAGTGTAAATGTTCACGAGGCTATCAAATTGGGAACAAATTCTCGGGATATGTATATTGCGAATTATAAGGAAACGATTAAAAACTTAGCAAAAGTAGGTGTGAAGGTCATTTGTTATAATTTCATGCCTGTGTTTGATTGGATCCGAACGGACCTGTTTAAGGAGCTGGAAGATGGTTCCACAGCAATGTTCTATGAGAAAGCTAAGCTTGAAAATATGAATCCATCAGACTTAGTGGAGGAATTTTTAAAAACGAAAGAGTTTACATTACCAGGATGGGAACCGGAACGTTTGGATAGATTATTTGATTTATTTGAATCCTATAAGAGTGTAACAGAAGAAAAGCTGTGGGAAAACCTTAAGTACTTCCTGGAAGAGATTATTCCGGTAGCTGAGGAACATGATATTAAAATGGCCATCCATCCAGATGATCCACCTTGGTCTATTTTCGGTTTGCCGAGGATTATAACGAGGAAGGAAAATATAAAAAAACTTTTAAAGCTGGTCGATAGCCCTTCTAATGGTTTAACTTTCTGTACAGGTTCTTTAGGAGCTAATTCTCTTAATAATTTACCAGAAATGATAAGAGAATTTGGAAACAAAATTCATTTTGCACACATTCGAAACGTGCGGCGAATGGAGAATGGAGATTTCATAGAAACCTCTCACAGAACACAGGATGGTTCTATTGATATGTTTGAAATTGTAAAGGCTTACCATGATATTGGTTTTACTGGTTATGCTCGACCAGATCATGGCAGACATATATGGGGCGAGAAATGCCGACCAGGCTACGGCCTGTATGACCGGGCACTTGGGATTATGTATTTGTGGGGGATTTGGGATTCGTTACAACGATAAGTGAGGTGCATATGAAATGCTGACACTAAATGAGAATTTAAAAGGGAAAACAGCTGTTATCACAGGCGGAAGCGGAGTACTATGTGGAGCGATGGCCAGAGAATTAGGCAGACAAGGCGTTAAAGTAGCTATATTAAATAGAAATATAGAAAAAGGAAAAATAGTTGAAGAAGATATTACCAATATGGGTGGAGAAGCATTGGCTGTCGCTTGTGATGTCCTGAATCAGGAGGATGTTAACGAGGCAAGGACATTAATAAATGAAAAACTCGGGGTTTGCGACATTCTAATCAATGGTGCTGGAGGCAATCATCCTGATGGGATTACATCAAAAGAAAAATTCCAATTGGCAGATCTTGAAGACAAAGAAACGAAAACCTTTTTTGATTTAACTAAAGAAGGCTTCGGGTTTGTTTTCGACTTGAATATTCTAGGGACGCTTATACCTACTCAAATTTTCACCAGGGATATGGTTAAGCGGGAAGGGGCAGTCGTCATTAACATATCTTCCATGAGTGCACCCTCCCCAATGACAAAAGTACCTGCTTACAGCGCTGCAAAAGCTGGTATAGAAAATCTTACTAAGTGGTTATCCGTCCATTTTGCCGAATCAGGAATACGTATAAATGCAATTGCACCAGGGTTCTTTTTAACGGAGCAAAATAAGAATCTATTAACAGAAGAAGACGGTTCCTTAACAGAAAGATCAAATAAAATTATCAGTCATACACCAATGAGAAGGTTCGGAACACCTGAGGATTTGTTAGGTACAATGTTATGGCTCGCAGATAAAGAAATGTCAGGATTTGTTACTGGTATCACTGTACCAGTTGATGGCGGGTTTATGGCGTATTCGGGTGTGTAGAAATTTCCGTAGATAACAAAGGTTTGTTCATCCAAGCAGGAAGCAATTTAATTGATGAAAAGGCAATAAGTCTATTCTAGTTTTGGGCTTATCCAGTAAAAGGCCGATATTTGTTCAGGAAATGAAAGTGATGAAATTAAGGATGAGAAGGTAACAACCGTTTTGTCTTAAAAAAACAAAAAAGGAGTAAAAAAATGACAAGGATACCCTTTGAAACGATGAAAAGAGAAGTAAAACAGGCATTTGTATCAGCGGGAATGAGTGAGGAAAAGGCTGATATGTGTGCTCAGGTTCATACTGAAACAAGCTGTGACGGCGTATTCTCTCACGGCCTTAACCGGGTTGCACGTTTTGTGGATTATGTAAAACAAGGCTTGGTAGATGTTAATGCGGAGCCTTCTTTAATTAAATCTTTGGGAGCAATTGAAGTATACAACGGAAACAGGGGCCCAGGAATATTAAATGCGATATCAGCAATGGATAGAGCAATGGAAATCGCTAAGAACTATGGTGTTGGGATTGTTACTTTGCAAAATACAACTCATTGGATGCGTGGAGGTACATATGGGTTAAAAGCTGTCGAAAAAGGATTTATCGGTATTTGTTGGACGAATACGGAATCTGTAATGCCGGCATGGGGAGGAAAAAATACAAGAATAGGTAATAATCCATTTGTAATGGCTGTACCGAGAAAAAAAGGGCCTGTGATTCTGGATATGGCCATGTCTCAATATTCTTACGGGAAATTACAAACAACAAGATTAAAAAATGAATTATTACCCTATCCAGGAGGATTTGACGAAAACGGCAATCTGACTAGTGAACCAGGGCCAATCGAAAAAACAATGAGGGTATTACCAACCGGCTATTGGAAGGGTTCTGGTTTTTCTATTTTGCTGGATGCTGTCGCAGCAACTATGTCGGGCGGCCTGTCTACAAATGAAATTGACAAAGAACAAGCAGGCAGCTGCGGAGGCTGTTCACAAGTATTTATTGCCATGGATCCTGCCCAAATTAATGGAGAAGAACATTCAGAAAAAGTTGTGGATGGAATTGTGGAATATATAAAAACTTCAGAGCCGGAGAAGGAGAATGGTGAAGTGTATTATCCTGGTGAAAATTCCGCAAAAAATCGTCAAGATAACATGGAGCATGGAATACCGGTTGATGAAGAGATTTGGAAAGAGGTTCTATCCCTGGCCAAATAATGTTCTAAAAGCGATTATGAAAAAGAGGATATTTTCCTTGAACATGCCGCAAAAGTAATTGAAAGGGGGAGCTGAAAGATGAAGGCAATTTATGTAACAAACCCTGGGATACTCGAAATAAAGGAAGTTGAAGAGCCTGGAATATTAAATCCGGATGATGTAAAAATCAAAGTGAAGGCTGCAGGGATTTGTGGATCTGATCTTCATATTTACCATGGAACTTCACCTGTTGCAACTTATCCAAGAATTATAGGGCATGAAATCGCTGGTGAAGTAGTGGAAATTGGTGAAAAAGTGGAGCAATTTAAAGTGAATGACAGAGTTGTCATTGACCCTATTATAAATTGTGGCGAGTGTAAATATTGTAATAAAGGAAGACCGAATTTATGCGTGAATTTAAAGGTCAGAGGCGTTCATGAGGATGGTGGATACAGAGAGTATACGGCAGCTCCAGAAAAAAGTATCTTTAAAATTCCAGATACGATATCTTATGAAGAAGCAGTCATGATTGAACCATTTACAGTTGCCGCTCAAGTGAATTCACGCGGTAAAGTTGAAAAAGGAGACTATGTTTTTATAATGGGCTCCGGCCCTGCAGGGTTATGCGCCTTGCAGGTTGCTAAAACGAAGGGTGCTGTCTGTATTGTGTCAGATATCATAGATGAAAGATTGGAAATTGCAAAAGAGCTTCGTGCTGATTATACTATTAATCCGAAAAATACAAATGTAACAGAAGCTCTTAATAACTTTACTAAATTTCTTGGAGTCGATGTAGTCATAGATGCAGTTGGAAATAAAGAATCCTTTGAACAGGCCATTCAGGTTGTTGGGAAAGGCGGCCGAATTGTAGTGTTAGGGTTTACCGATAAACCATCAAGTATTCCACAATTGCTTATCACGAAGGATGAGTTAGATATTAGTGGTTCGAGGTTGCATTGCAATAAATTCCCAGAAGTTATTGATTGGTTTGAAAAAGGTAAAATTAATGGAAAGAACTTTATTTCACATATCTTTCCATTTGAAGGAATTCATGAAGCCATCCACTTTATCGAAACAGAGCCAATGAAGGTGACAAAAGTTGTACTAACGTTTTAAATTTTGCTTAACTGTGTCTTTAACGCACTAATGTGTGACGGAAAGCAGGCTGTCTGTGCATTTTAAATAAAAAATATGGCTGGCAATCAAAAAAACTGATGAAATAAAGCATGCTAAAAGTGCATTACTTCATCAGTTTTTTTCTTGTTAAAGATAACATTAGGTATGGTAAAATAGAAGGATATTAAGACGATAAATATTAATTTAACAAAAAGGAAGATTTGAATGAATATAACCCTTGTCACTGTAGGGAAGCTGAAGGAAAAATATTTGAAGCAAGGTATTGATGAATATAAAAAGCGGTTAGGTGCTTATGCGAAAGTGAATATTGTTGAGGTGGCTGATGAAAAAGCACCTGAGACGATGAGTGAAGCGGAAATGGAAGAGGTGAAGCTTAAGGAGGGCGAGCGTATTCTTGCCCAGGTTCATCCGGATGCTTTTGTGATCACGCTGGAGATTGAAGGAAAGATGCTGAGCTCGGAGCAGCTGGCCAAAAAGCTGGATGAACTGGCGACTTACGGAAAGAGCAAGGTTGTATTTGTGATTGGCGGTTCGCTTGGGATTAGTGAGGACGTGCGGAAGCGGAGTGATTTGGCTTTGTCGTTTTCTAAGATGACGTTTCCTCATCAGTTGATGCGGCTGGTGTTGTTGGAGCAGGTTTATCGGAGTTTTCGGATTAATCGGGGAGAACCATACCATAAGTAAATGATTTTTTCAGCATAAAGATGCAAGAACAATCATCTTTCTAAATTCACCGCCAATTTCAGGTTTCCTTTCATTTCCCGCTTCTTATCAAAATATTCAAATAAGGGGATAAGGAGGACCAAGATTGACTAGGTCCAAACCCCGGGACTTTCAAAACAATTAAATGAAACTTTGTGAATGATAATAGTTGCCGAACACTCGGGTCAGGCGCTTGTTAATTTGCTCGGAATTCAACTTTCTTTCTCTTTGGCTTTCTGCCCAAACCTTCATTTCGTCATATCTTGGATCATTTTCATTTGCCATGACTTCCATATATTCTTTATAGCCAAATAAGCCACCCACATCTTCAGGTGGTCTTTCCCCATTTCCGTCTAAGATGGTTGCTTTAAGTTCAGTAGACCTTTTTGTCTTTTCAAATGTTACAATATGGTTCCACGAATCACCAAAGTCATATTCATACATAACTTTGGTGTGTTTTGAAAAAATCTCCTCTAATGAAATGAACCGTTCCTGTCGAATATCAAATTCCTCATAATCTAAAAATTCCAGTGTTTCTGGATGATCGTCCATTATTATTTTAACAGGCTTATTTTCTTCTGTTTCCACCGTAAATTTATGCAAATGGTAGTTTTGCCAATCAAAGACCGTTTGAATTATATTATGAAGATGTCTAAATGAAAATGTGGATGGCACGGAAACCCTCCTCCATACGTCATAATCATCTAAATCAATTTGTATTTTAAGCTGATAGAGTTCGATATCTAATGCATGAATCCCTTTATCATCATAAAGTAAACCAAAACAATTCAGCATTTTTTCTATAGGATATTCATATTCATCTGTACCCCCGAATTTTTGAATGTTCCTGCCTGCTAAGGGACTTATATATTTTTGAATTTTAGTATCCTTATTTAAAAACTCACTCATATATCCAACTTCTCTTACAACATTATTCATCTTTGCTACCATGGCTCTATTAGCAGTTTTAGAAAAATAAATTTCACCTGCTGTAGCAATATAAGCCTCAATGAGATCTTGATGGATACCTTCGATACGTAAAGCCTCAGCAATTGCTTCAATAATTAAATCTTTTAAATTAGAAAAATCCTTTTTAACCGGTCTGTAAATGACGACTGGGTACCTCGTTTCATTATTCATTAAAATAATAGCTTTACTTCTGTTAATACTGACAAAATTTGCATGCCACGCCATAAAGCTATTTGGAAAATGCTCATGGTCTTCCGATGAAACTAATTCATTTTCTTTTATACCTATCTTATCAAGTAAAGCCTTAGTACATTGGATTAACATGTGGTTTCATCCTCTCAACCTATCTATTTTACTTCAAGATCGTGTTCAAAAAGTGATTATAAGTTTATCCTTGCTCGTATTATTTGCTGAAAAACTGGGTTTGATCCATTCGTATGAACCTCCTTACTGCGTAAATGGATCAAGAGCACATACTAGATAAAAGAGTAAACATTTAGGGGCTTTTTGAACACACCCTTCAAGAAAATGACTGTATAAATTAGATTATTAATTTTATAATACCATATCGCTATCGCAGCAAGTTAAATCATTCTCATCTCATTTTCTGTTATGTATTTTATTAGCGTTGCATAAACGAAAATAACATTTGTAAAGCACTTTTGATGTAAAAATTAATTAGTGTTTATTCCAAATTAATGGAGGGAAAAGAACCACCCGTTTATTGCGAAGTTGAAAATAACTCTAGAATCCGTCATTTGCACCCGCCACCCCACAAAAACAGGACAAAGGAGCCCCGCTCCCTTGTCCTATATGTTTTTCCCAGTAACACTTATTTCGTATAATTATCAAAATACCCCTGAATAAAAACAATCGGCGTCCCTTTATCACCACTGCCAGAAGTTAAATCAGACAGTGAACCGATAAGGTCCGTAAGTCTCCGTGGAGTAGTTCCTTGCGCTTCCATCGCTCCGACTAAGTCATCCTCTTTCTCATCAATGTACTTAGAGATAGCTTCTTTTAGTTCGTCCCCTTTTAAATCAGCAAATTGATTATCAGCCAGGTACTTTAATTTAATTTCATTTGGCGTTCCTTCTAATCCAACTGTGTAAGCAGGGGAAACAACTGGATCTGCCAGTTCCCATATCTTCCCTACAGGATCTTTAAAGGCTCCATCACCATAAATCATAACCTCAACTGTTTTACCTGTCTTTTCTTTCAAGATTTCTTGAATGCTATCAACGACAGGCTGGCAATTGTGCGGGAATAGCTTTATACTAACTTCTGTCGCTTTATTCGAGCCCAGTAAGCCATAAGCCTCATTAAAGCCGCTTCCGTCAATGGATTCAGAAAGGATATTATCAAGGCTATAAATTTTTTCGCCGCCGTTCGCCTTTAAAATTCGCTTTGTTCTTTCCCGTGAATGAATATCACAGCAAAGTACACTCTTTGTGTATTCCAAAATTGTCTTTGAATCATTTGAAAAGATGACTTCACATTCTATTCCATATTCTTCAATCAGGGACTTGTAATAATCGATATAATCTACGCCTGTGAAGGTATGTTTATTGTAGCCAAAATGCTCCCGGAATTGCTTCTCTGTTAGAACATCTGTCCAAGGGTTTATCCCTTTTTCATCAAGTGTATCTAAATCCACTAAATGATTACCTACTTCATCAGAAGGATAGCTTAGCATTAACACGATTTTCTTCGCTCCTTTTGCAATACCGCTGAGGCAAACAGAAAAACGGTTACGGCTAAGGATCGGGAAAATCACACCGACTGTATCATCACCAAATTTGGTTTCAACATCTTTGGCAATATGGTCAATGGTAGCATAGTTGCCTTGTGCACGGGCCACAACTGACTCCGTAACAGTTACAACATCTTTATCCTGAATGGTAAAGCCCTCAACCTCTGCTGCTTTTAATACACTATCCACAACGATTTCTTCGATACGATCCCCCGTATTGATGATGGGACAACGCAGTCCTCTGGCAATAGTTCCTACAACTCTTTCCACAATAATTCGCTCCTTCTTTGCAATCTGGCTATATTTGATAAAAGGTTCACTTTTTTTAAAAAGTATTGTACTAATACACTAACATTCTAAATAGTCTCCTCTTGTAATATACGGCTTTTAATGATATAAGTAAAGTTAATATATCTAATATGGGGTATAAGGATGGGTTATATGATAGGTAAATTGGATTTATATTATCTTTTTTATACGGTCAGTAAAAACAAAAGCTTTTCCAAGGCGGCTAAAGAGCTGTATATGTCACAGCCGGCCATAAGTCAATCAATGGCACAATTAGAGAAGGAATTAGATACAAGGCTGTTTAATCGGCTGTCTAAAGGGGTAACGCTAACGGATGAAGGGAATTTATTGTTTGAATACGTCAGTTCAGCACTTCAATTTATACAGGCTGGGGAAGAAAAGCTTTTAGAATTTAAAAACTTAGTCATTGGTGAGTTTAAAATAGGGGTCAGTGATACCATTTCGCGATTTTTTCTGCTTCCCTACTTAGAAACATTTCATAATCGCTATCCAAATCTCAAATTCAAAATAGTCAATGGGACAACGTGGGAAATTATAGCTGCCTTAAAAGCAGGAGAAGTGAACATTGCTATCTGTAACCTCCCTGTTGATGACAAGTCATTAGAAGTAAAGCCTTTATTGGAAATTCAGGATACGTTTGTATATGGCGAAAAATATCGAAAAGAATTATCTAAGCCGATCGAACTGGAAGAATTGGTTAAGTTTCCGCTTATTTTATTGGACAATTCCAATTCCCGGAGATATGTGGAAGAATTTTTTCTTACAAAAGGAATTACAATCCAGCCGGAATTTGAGTTAGGCTCACATGAACTGCTGTTAGAATTTGCAAAGATTAATCTTGGTGTTGCTTGCGTTACAAAAGAATTTTCTGAACAGTTTTTGAGAAGTGGCCTGCTTCATGAAGTAACCTTAATGGAGCCTATACCTAAAAGAAGTATTGGTATATGTTATTTAAAAAATGTTCCTTTAAATAGAGCTGCGGAAAGATTTGTTGACATTATGGAAGAAAATATGAGATAAAAATCACGGATTGAAAGCCGGCGAAAGAATCCTCATTTAGATACAATCATAAATAACGGCGAAATGAATCACTCCTTTTACATTGTTATGGTACAATTGTGTGCAATAAGACTTATAACAAAATTTAGTTATAGATATATCCCGTCAATGACATATTATGAAACAGTGCTTTTAATAAGGAGTTGTCTCAAATGAATAAAAATAGCACAGAAATAAAACGCTCATCAAAAGCAGAAAACATTCTATCTCAGATCAATAGTAAAACGAAGCTGGGCGACTTAAGAAAAATCGCAAAGGACATTAAAAAAGATCACGAACTAGCTATGGAACTTTGGTCAACCGGAGAGTTTTTGCCCAGACTATTGGCAACCTTAATTATGGACAAGAATCTTCTCTCACAAGATGTACTAGATAAGCTTGATAAGGATATGCAGGCTCACACATTGGATGAGCGAAATAACTTAATGGATTGGTTAATGGCTAATCAGCTCACCAAAGCCAAGAAGACAATTGCATTGATGGAGTCATGGGAAAATAGCCCTTCTGCTCTTCAAAGGCGAGCTTTCTGGTATTATCAAGGCCGATTGAGATGGACTGGAAAAACACCGCCTGATAACACTGCAGACTTACTATCTACATTAGAAGCTAATATTACGCAGGAAGAACCGGAAGTTCAATGGGCTATGAATTTCACCGCAGGCTGGATAGGCGTTTATGATGAAAATAATCGTGCACGTTGTATGAAACTTGGTGAGAAAACGGGTCTTTACAAAGATGAAATGGTATCAAAAGGATGTACTCCTAATTATTTGCCGGAGTTCATTACGATTGAAGTTAACAAACGAATTAATAATTAGTTACCACTGAAAAATTCATAAGGGTTAGATGTGAAAATGAAGGAATTCAAAGCCTCGATACGGACAGGAGCTGAAAGTAAGCTTCCAGATCCTTTTTGCTTGGAGAGAAGTCTCAAAAATATGATATGTAGTTAAATATAATAAAGCTTGATACAATTAGTAAAGAGACTAGGACAACCCCAATAAAAAGAGGAATTTCGCATCAAGTTTTAATGTGAAATTCCTCTTTCTTTATTTTAGGCTTATTAAGTACCAGCCTTCTACATATTTTAAGCTTTCCTAGCTTTTAATCGTAATGCCCGTTTTTCCTCCGATTTATCAATCAGAACTGCTGCGGTGGCATCGCCGGTAATGTTCATGGTCGTATAAGCCATATCCAATAAACGATAGATAGCTGCGATAGGGCCCATCAGTTCAATCGGCAGGTTAAGTAGAGTCAGGAATGATGCCCCGAGTACAATTCCGCCACCTGGAATACCGGGTGCTGCCATATTTAAAATCGTTGCAATAATGACGAGATATATAATTTGGCCGACACCGAGCGGAATATCGTAAAAGTCGGATACAAAAACAGCAAGCAGACTAAACGATACTGCTCCGCCGGCCATATTAATGGTCGTTCCCAACGGTACAACAAAGTTCGTAATGGATTCGGAAACTTTAAAATCATTTCTGGTTACCCGCATGGTTGTCGGCATTGTTACGGCAGAGCTTGTCGTCGATAGAGATACGAGCCACACTTTATAAATACCTTTAATAAAATCAACCGGACGCAGTTTACTATATAACCAGGCCGGGATTAACATAACAAGGATAAATACAATAATACATGCGAAATATGCTGTGAAAATATACAACCCGAGTGCAGAGAAAATGCCAGCGCCATATTCAGCAACAGCGAAGGCCATCAGGGAAATAATTCCGATTGGTGTCAGTTCCATGATGAAATCAAGAATTTTAAAGATGACCTTGGACAAGCTGTTGATAAAGGTTTTGACCGGGTCCGCCTCTTTCCCAATCACAACAATGGCTACAGAGAAAATAAGCGTGAATAAAATGGTTGCCAGAATATCCCCTTCCGAAATCGCTTGGAATAGATTACTAGGTACAATATTCATAAAGAAATCCGCAAAGCTTGGTTCGGTGATTTCCCCATCATATCCAACCGCATCCATAGTAATTTTCTGACCAGGACGAATCAGGTAGGAAATTGCTAGACTAATTGCTGCTGTGCTGATAAACATGATAACAAAGACAACAATACTCTTAAAGCCAATTCGGCCGAGATCACTGGAGCTGCCAATATTAATAATTCCGGTGGATACTGCTACAAAAATAATTGGAATAATCATCATCTGAATTAAATTTAAGTAAATATCGCCGATGAATTTTGTTTGAATAGAGAATTCGGGTAAAAGGATACCAAGCAGGATTCCGAGTCCAAATCCAATCGCAATTCGGGTGAATAAGTGTTTTTTAGCTGTTAAAAGTTGTCTCATATTGTAAGGCTCCTTTGTATACTGGGATTTTACCTTTACGGTAGTTGCCTAAAATATTTATATATGTGCAGATATCTTCCAACTCTTTTAATGCCATATGGAGTGCCTCGTAACCAGCACCGCTATCGATATCGATAAAGAACCCATATGCGAACGGTTCAGATTGAACGGGGCGGGGCATGAGGTACAGCAAATTAATATCATGCCTTTTAAAAATGTTTAACATATCACTTAATGAGCCAACGCTGTGATTGGCTTCAACATAAATAGATGTTTTATCCAGTACCTGATTCACTGGAGCCTCTTTCTTTTTAAAAAATAAAAAACGTGTGGTATTGAATGGATTGTCGCTGATATTTTCCTGAGTCACGGTCATGCCATACAATGCTGCAGCATGACTGCCTGCGATGGCGGCGATGGTATTATCCTCTGCATGCTTAAGCCTCTCCACTGCACCAGCAGTATCCATATATTCGAGAACCTCGATATGCGGGTACTGGCTAAAATATGTATCACACTGCACAAGTGCTTCCGGATGTGAATACACCTTTGTGATTTCCGACAGCTCCATAGGATGCTTTGTAATCAGTGCATGATCAACTTTGACATAGATTTCATCTGTAGCTGTTATATCTAAATACTTCAGTAAATCGATTGTTCTTGTAATAGGACCGCTTGTGGAGTTTTCTACCGGCAGGGCAATATAGTCGACTTCGCCATGAAGCAGTGCATCCACTAATGATTGAAAGGTAAGAAACCCCTGTGTCTGATAATTATTTTCTCCGCTAAAACTTTGGCATGCGACTGTACTGTAACTGCCTTCCACACCTTGATAACCAATTAACAATATATTCACTCCTCTGATGATAATAAAAAAGACCATTTATGCTTCAGCCCTGAAAAAGGAGAGAAACGAAAATGGTCTAGAAAATATAAAAAACCAGCCGCTTCGATTTCTCCTGGGACTGGTTAAACATGTTTACATGTCAATCAGCCATCTTAGATATAGGGCATCTATATCCGTGAGGGCCTATAGACGCTATCTAAAAATAGCTAAAAAAGAAACGATTTAATTGTCGGGATGTATGCTTTAACATAATGATCACTCGAATCTTTTAATTGTTAAATAAATTCTAACGATTTGTTTGTGGATTGTCAATAAGATAATGGTCGTATGATGTTTTTAAAATAGCGGTGAATTCTAAAGAAGTAAAAAACCAATGATATTTCTCCCTAACCAGGGTTATAATCTAATTATAGTAACGTATTAAAACGAATTTCTCAAAAATGGAAGGTGAAACCAACCATGAGCGAACAAATACACATCTTAGTAGTAGAAGATGATAATGATATCAATCAATTACTATGTGACATCATTAGAAAAAGCGACTACTCTCCTCAGCCTGCCTTTTCCGGTACAGAAGCAATGCTGTATCTGGAAAAGCAGGAATGGGATATGATACTGCTCGACCTGATGCTTCCAGGAATGTCCGGAGATGAAATCCTGACAAAGATTGCCGAACAAAGTAATACTCCGGTTATTATCATTTCAGCAAAAATCGATCAGGAAACAAAAATAGGTATGTTAAGAACCGGGGCAGACGATTATATTACAAAGCCCTTTGATATTGAGGAGGTTTCTGCCCGGATTGACTCGCATTTGAGAAGATATCAGCGAATCAATAAACTGACAGACATGAAGAGACTTGTCCATAAAGACATCGAGATTGATCAGGAGGCGAAAGTTGTATTTCTTAAAGGGGAGCAGCTGAATTTTACAGCGCGGGAATATGAGATATTAGTTCTTTTCCTGTCATCACCGAAGAAGGTTTTTACGAAGAAAAATTTGTTTGAAAGTGTCTGGAAAGAAGCGTATTACGGCGATGATAATATCATTAATGTGCATATAAGCAATATACGAAACAAGCTGGCAGCCATTAACCCGGATGAGCAGTATATTGAGACTGTCTGGGGAATGGGGTACCGGCTGAGAACTTAAGGTTTTCTTAAGAATCTCCTTAAGAGTTTGTTAAGGTTTCCTTTCTATACTAAAAGCATCATGTGAAGGAGGGAAATTGATGAGTGATTATGTACTGAAAACAAACAGCTTAACCAAACAATTCAAAAATCAAATTGCTCTTAATAAAGTGAATCTGTCCGTAAAAAAGGGTTCCATTTACGGTTTTATCGGACAAAATGGCGCTGGAAAATCCACATTTATTCGACTTGTGACAGGGCTTGCCCGCCCAACTGCCGGATCGATGGAATTATTTGGGTACAGCCACGGGCAGGAGCTGAATCAGGCCCGGAAGCGGATTGGCACCATCATAGAAGGACCTGCATTGTATCCACATATGACAGCTGCTGAAAACTTAGAAGCACACCGGCTTTTAAAAGGAATCCCAGGGAAAGAATGTGTGAAAAGAACGCTGGCCATCGTAGGTCTTCAGGATACAGGCAAAAAGAAGGCAAAAAACTTTTCACTAGGTATGAAGCAGCGATTGGGAATAGCGATTGCATTACTCGGAGATCCTGAATTTTTAATTCTTGACGAACCGATCAACGGCCTGGATCCGATGGGCGTCGTTGAAATCCGGGAGCTGTTGAAAAAATTAAATCAGGAATATGGCATGACCATTCTGATCTCCAGTCATATTTTGAGTGAGTTACATTTACTTGCGACCCATTATGGGATAATTCATAAAGGGAATTTATTGGAGCAATTAACGATAGAAGAGCTCAATAAAAAATGCCAGCAATTTTTGCATATCAAAGTAAATAATCCGGAAAAGGCTGCCACGATTATGGAAAAGCAGCTTTCCACAAATGACTTTGAAGTGATGCCGGATGGCTGTATGAAACTATTCGACTATGTTGAGACCCCCGGAAAGGTTTCTTCCATACTTGTAAATGAGGGACTGATCATTGAGGAATTCATGCCAATGGGACAGAATCTGGAGTCTTATTTTATGAATCGTATTGGGGGTATTCATCATGGATAATCTTATAAAGGCTGAATGGTTTAAACTTAGGAAGGATCGATCACTCTGGACATTAATCATCATTTTGACGACTGTTAGCCTTTTGTACCCTTTGTTAATTGTATTTGACGAAGGAGCAGATACGGTTATGGTAATTGATTTTTATCGAAATAGCATCCTCGGGGGAAACAATTACGTGCTAAGGCTTGTTCCCTGTATATTAGCGGGCTTCTTTATTTCAAGTGAATATGCCATTGGAACCATGAAGAGTATTGCTGCTTCGGGAAATAGCAGAGTCCGTATTTATTTTGCAAAATTGATTGTCTACTCCATTGGGGCAATTTTTATTTCATTAATATTTCCAATTGTATTTACGGGAGCTGCCTCTGTTTTTCTTCATTTCAATGGAATGCCGGGAATTGGATACTTTGCTGGAACAATTGGATTAACGATCCTTTATGCAGTAGCGTTTGCGTCAATCATGGCCGTGTTTGCCACAATCTTTACGGATAGTGGAAAATCAATTGGCTTCATGCTTATCTTTTTTATTCTTTTTGATAGTATTTTGTTTATATTGAGCCAATTAAATCCTGTATTGGAAGCTGTGTTTAACTACTCTGTGTTTAAATTATTTTTGGATATTGTAAATGTAGATTCAGTTAATGTTCCTGAAATGATTAAATTGGTCGTAGTTCCGGTTGTAACTTTTGTCGCTTTCGGAATTTTGGGGAGCATCTTATTTCAGAAAAAGGAAATAAAATAAAAGAATGGGTGGGTGAGGTAAATGATGTATGTGGCAATATTTTCAGTTTTTATCGCATTATTTATTCTCTGCCGCTTTATTTTCCTGAAAAAAGAAATACGACGTGTTAATAAACAATTACAGAAGAGACACCAAAATAAAACTGATAAGAAAATAAGTCTTGCTTTTTTCGATAAGGATTTGGAAAAGTTAGCAAATGAAATCAATCTCCAAATCGATGAAACTAGGCATGCCACCGCCCAAAAAAGACGGACAGAGAATGAGCTGAAGCAGGCCGTTTCAAATATTTCACACGATATCCGTACACCGATGACTTCTATTTTAGGATATATTCAATTTTTGGAAGATGACGCTTTGACCCATGATCAAAGACAAGAGTATGTCTTAATTGTAAAAAATGGCGCATTAAGACTAAAAGTGTTGCTAGAAGACTTTTTTGAACTATCCGTTATTGAATCAGCGGATTATTCTTTAAAAATAGAGTCTATTTCATTAAATGATTTGATTATGGAGGTTCTGGTAAGTTTTTATGAAGCATTCAATCAAAAGCATATAGAACCGGATGTCCATATCTCAGAGGATGACATAAGGGTGAAGGCTGATTCCTCTGCAGTGAAGCGGGTAATGGAAAACTTAATTACAAACGCTCTAAAGCATTCGACTGGCGATGTAACGGTTGCATTAAAAAACACTCCAGACTTTGTTGAACTGACGGTTCGTAATCCCGCTCCACAATTAAAGGAAGAGGATCTTTTCCACTTGTTTGACCGCTTTTATAAAGCGGATCAAGCGAGAAAAGGGAAAGGAACAGGGCTTGGATTATCGATTGCTAAAAGCTTAATGGAGAAAATGAATGGGAGTCTTTCTGCGGAATTGGATAAGGGGCAGCTGGTTATGAGGTGCAGGTGGGAAACGGGCAGTCAATGAGGACTATAGTTTTTAAATATTGTTCAGCAATCTGGTGCTGTATTATAAAAAATAAAAGTTTCAATGAAAAGGGAATTCATTTTGATTATTTCATATCGGATGGATTCTTTTTTTAGTACCCGTAAAACAGTGTTATTACCTGGAAATAACCCTTTGATTACTGGGAAATAATACATCTATTTCATAAATTCTGTCGTTTTTTATCAAAAACCTCTTCATAAATGGTTAAATATACCGATATATAAGATGGACCTATTAACCTACATAGCAAGACAAAATACCCGTGTTCTGTAATAGATATAGAATTCATGCGGGGAAAACCGGATTGAGGAAGAAAAGTTTTTTAAAATAGAACAGTGGAAATCTACTGTAAATCAAATTGGGAGGAAGAAGCATGTTCAAAATTAGAAAGAGGAAGAAAAGGAAACCTATTTTTAATCTGAAAAGCATTAAAAGCAAGATCATCTTTGCATTTTCCGTCGTTATTTTATTAGTTCTTTTTTTAGGCGCTTATAATTCCATTACCATTAAAAAGATGAATGATGAAACAACCAAAATGATTGATGACAATCTACAAATGTTAATCGCAAATACAGGATTGGATACCATCATGACTAAACGGATATCAGCTGCCCGCGGGTATGTATTGAGCGGCAATGATGATTTCAAAGAAGAATTTGAAGCGCTTACATCACAGGGAGAAGAATTTGAGAAATTAGCAAATAGCATTGGCGCTTCGCAGGAATTGGAGAATTTAATCCGTACAACTAACGTATGGCAGACTGCTGTTGTCGGTGATGTCTTTGACGTATATGACCGCGGCGATGAAGCGCAGGCAATTTCGAATCTGAACGGTCTGTCATTTATGGTTGATAATATTACTGCAGAATATGAGGAGATGGCAGCAAATTCAGAAGCAGCCATTAATCAGGGCGGGGAAAAGATCATTGCTCACGGGGAACAAACTGTGATTATTGTCGTTGCTGTTTCGATTTTAATTCTTATACTTAGTGTCACAGCAGCACTTGTTACCGGAAATGTTATTTCAAAACCAATTAAAGCAGTCATGGAGCGGATGAAGCTGATCGCAAGCGGTGACCTGAGCCAGGAAGCTTTACAGACTAGGACAAAAGATGAAGTCGGACAGTTAGTGGAAGCCACCAATGAAATGGCAAGCAATACGCGGAACTTGCTCAGACAGATTAACGAGGTATCTGAGACCGTTACAAACCAAAGTGAGGAATTAACCCAGGCAGCGAACGAGGTCAAATCCGGCTCCGAGCAGGTAGCTGTCACAATGCAGGAGCTGGCCGCAGGCTCTGAAAAACAGGCAAACAGTGCCAGCGATCTAGCGGATATTACCGGCAACTTTACTACAAAAGTACAGGAAGTAAATGATAATGGCGAACGTGTTCAGCAATATTCCGATAAAGTGCTTGAAATGACAACGAACGGTAGCGAGCTTATGACCTCCTCCACAGAACAAATGGGCAGGATTGACCAGATTGTGCAGGGAGCAGTAGTCAAAGTAGAAGCATTAGATACGCATTCCCAAAAAATATCCCATCTTGTTGCGGTTATTAAGGATATCGCAGATCAGACTAACCTGCTTGCATTAAACGCAGCGATTGAAGCGGCAAGAGCAGGCGAACATGGAAAAGGGTTTACCGTTGTAGCTGATGAAGTAAGAAAGCTTGCCGAGCAGGTAGCCGTCTCGGTTACTGATATTACCGATATTGTAGCGAATATCCAGAATGAAACAAGTACAGTTGTTCAATCATTAAAGGATGGATATACCGAAGTAGAGCAGGGAACAGATCAAATCGTTGCTACAGGAAAAACCTTTCACGAAATTAATGAATCTATATCAAAAATGGCAGAAAATATTAATATGGTATCTGGTAATCTAGCTGATATTGCAGCAAATACCAAGGAAATGAATGAATCGATTGCAGAAATAGCTTCCATTTCAGAAGAAGCAGCTGCAGGGGTGGAGCAAACTTCTGCTTCGACCCAGCAGACAAGCGGTGCAATGGATGAGGTAGCAGGGAGCTCTGAACAATTATCGAAGCTTGCTGAAGAGTTGAATGGATTGGTGAGACGGTTTAAGCTTTAGGGAATGAGCTTGTAAGGAATGAAGTGGTGCTTATAGAGCTGATAAGCATTGCTTCATAAAAAATTACGAGTGGAGATAGGAGAAGTTTTTACGGTTCCTTTATTTTTAAATATGGTTATCCAGTTAGGATATCAGTTCTATTTTTGATAATAGGACAACAATGCCAATAATGAACTCTGTGGCATTTGCTTTTTTTAGCGTGATGCACTAAAATGAACAATATTAATCTTTGAGAAAGGAGGCAAAAAGTAATGGGAAATGTTTTCAGAAGTATAGCAGAAGAAGTAAAGTTATTCTTACAATTAGGAGATTTACATGCGACGGGATTAGTCTGTCCTTTTTTAGTAAACTTCATATGGAAAACAGTTTCCGGGAACTTTTTGTCTCTTTATTACGTTTATAGAAGACAATATAATTGTTAGTGCGTTCTGATTAAAACTAAACAATTACTAGATGCCGGTTGTCGTCGGCATCTTTTTTAATTTTAAGGGCGAAAAAAATTGAGTTAAGTATGTATACAAGGAAGCTTATTCGAAGAAAGACATGAAAAGTTAGATAGAAAGATGTCGTTAGAAAGGGTGAGGTCAGTGTTAAAAAACCTTAGGGAATATAGAAATGTTTCAGTGTTCCAGGCGCTTCTGAATTAAATTTTAAAAAATTTAGAAGCGAGGAATTTTATATGGAAAATCAAAAAATATTTAACAAATCATTTCTTTTTATATTTACTAGTAACTTTTTAATTTTTATTGGATTTGAAATGTTACTTCCTATTTTACCGGCTTATATGATCAGCCTTGATGCGTCTCCCATTCAAGTTGGTTTAGTAACCACATTATTCACAGTAGGAGCGGTGTTAATCAGACCCTTCGCGGGGTACTTTTTAATTGATAACAAACGAAAAGCATTAGCCATCGTTGCAAGTGCAATGCTAATGTTAATTACGTTTATTTATCCCTTTCTTAACATTATATGGATGCTGTTATTGTTACGATTGTTTCATGGTGCTGCATGGGGTGTATCAACCACAACCAATAGTACAATGGCAGTCGACTCAATTCCAAAGTCACGCTTAGGAGAAGGGTTAGGGTATTTCTCTGTTTCAACAACGGTAGGGGCGATTATAGCGCAGAGTCTGGGTATTTTTATATATGATTTTTATTCTTTTGACATTGTAATTTGGTCATCAGTTATACTCAGCCTATTAGCGCTCACTGCGCTTTTATTTGTTAAATCATCTGTGCCGTTAAAAAGAGAGAAAGAACCATTTCGTTTCTTTGATATGATTTTTGAAAAAAACGCATGGTTTCCGGCATTACTAACAGTTATTTCAACACTTGGTTTTGGAGCAATTATTACATTTTTAGTTGTTTTTGGAGGACAGCAGAACCTGGATAATATTTTTCTGTTTTTCCTTGTCAATGCGACAGTCTCAACTCTTTTACGTCCGTATACAGGGAAATGGTATGATAGAAAAGGTCCTTGGTCTATCATCATTGTCTCAGCCATTTTAGGATTTTTATCTTTAGTTGTGCTCTCTTTTGCAATTAACGACGTTTATCTTATTATCTCGGCGATTTTATTTGGAGCAGGATATGGAACAGTAATGCCATGTCTTCAAACATGGACTGTTCAAAATGTAAGTGAAGAAAAAAGTGGTGCCGCTAATGCAACTTTCTTTTCCAGCTTCGATGTCGGCGTTGGAGTCAGTGCATTCATATTAGGTATGCTGGCTGAGTGGATTAGTATAGAGATGATTTTTCGGATTGTAAGCTTTAGCTTTCTAGTTGTTGCTGTTTTAGTTTATAAGGATTATTTAAATAAAAAGAAATAAATAGACTTAATAAGGAATCCACTTCTGTTTTACTATGAAGTGGATTTTTTATCTGGATTATTTCATAAAATAATAGTTGACAAATGCAACTAATATCCATATTATTAAAATAATTATTAGAAAATTTATTATTAAGAGAATCTTAAGTTATCAATAGGCGGTGTCAGAAAAGGTATGGAAGAACAGATTCAAGAAATAAAACGATTTAATAGGTTTTATATAAAAATAATGGGGATTTTATCACTATATGCGGATGGCAGTTCTTTTTCTGCCACAGAGGCAATGATTCTGTATGAAACCAGCAACAAGAAAGATTGCACAGCCAAATATCTTTCCAATTATTTCGTGCTGGATAAGGGATATATTAGTAAGATTCTTCGAAAATTTGAGAAGAGAGAGCTCATAGAAAGAGTTACTTCCAGCAAGGATCGAAGAGTGCAATATATTTATTTGACGTCAAAGGGAAGGGAGGAATTAAAGAAGCTTCAGGACAGAGCAAATGAAAAAGTAGAAGAAATGATTAAAGATATTTCTGAACAGGATGTCGGGGTGTTGATTGAGTCTATGAATAAGATAGAAGCTTTACTAGAAACAAAGAATAGGAGAGATTGAAATGAAAAAAATGTTTTTCTTAGCATTACTTTCAATGATGTTTTTTGTTTTAGCAGCTTGTACAGAAGAAACTGCTGGTGGAGAGGATAGTGGAGGAGAGGGAAGCGGAGATGGAGGAGACTCAAAGGACTCAATTGTCATTGGATTTGAATCCGATGCAGCAACTCTGATGGCTAACACGGATGTAAATTACGTCACAGATGCACAGATAAGGAATATCTATGAACCTCTTATTGAGCGTGATATAGAAACAAAGGATTATGTCCCTAATTTAGCGGAATCATGGGAGAATATCGATGAATTAACATGGCGCTTTCAGCTGAAGGAAGGGGTAACCTTTCATAATGGCGCTGAATTTAATGCAGATGCTGTGAAGTTCAGTATTGATTATATTTTAGATGAATCCAATCAATCTTTTTATCGTTCACGCTGGGTGGACATTGAGGAAGTAACTGTTATATCTCCTTATGAAATAGAAATAACAACATCCAGACCCTTCCCGGATTTAATGGAGAGAATCACAGAGGATTTGCTGATTATGGAGCCGGGGTATGTTGAGGACGTTGGGAACGATACAGCTGCCAATGAGCCAGTGGGGACAGGTCCTTATCAATTCGTGGAATGGTCACGCGATAATCATCTGAAATTAGAAGCTTATGATGATTATTGGAAAGGAGAGCCGGAGATTAAGAATGTTGAATTTCGTTATATTCCGGAGTTCAGCTCCCGATTATCAGCCTTCTTAAGTGGAGAAGTTGATTTATTTAAAAATATCCCGGTAGACTCCGTAGCAGAAATTGAAAATGATGATAACTCTAAAATAGGAGAGGCTTCTTCATCAAGAATCAATTATGTTGCTTTGAATACATTTCATGATGGACCTCTTCAGGATCAAAAGGTACGTCAGGCGATTAACTATGCTGTCGATGTAGATTCTTTGCTGGAAAATGTTTTAAACGGGTACGGCACAAAGATTACCGGCCCATTGTCACCTGTTAACTCCGGCTATGTAGAAACAGAGGATTATGGTTATGACCCGGATAAAGCTGTTGAACTGATTGAAGAAGCAGGGTACACACCTGAAGAGATTAGTTTGACTTTAGAAACACCAAGCGGACGTTATCCTATGGATAATCAGGTAGCACAAGCGATTGCTGCACAGCTTGGAGAGATTGGTATTCAAGTAGATGTTTCTGTAAATGAATGGGGAAATCATTTAGAGAGAATTCAAAACAGAGAAATGGGAGATATGTTTATTCTTGGATGGGGACCTGCTTTTGAACAGCAGGGGACAATCGGAAACTTATTTACGGAGGATGCTCCTTATAGCAGTTTTCATGATGAAGAGATTGATCAGGAAATCTATGATGCTAACGGCACTTTCGATCCGGACGATCGCTTCGATGCCTATGCAGAGCTTCAGCGTAAGTTAGTTGAGCAGGCGGTTTGGGTTCCATTATGGCAGCAGGCTGATTTATATGCAGTCAGATCAGATTTGGACTTTGAGCCAAGAGTGGATGAAAGAATTGTGATATACGATATGTCCTGGGAGTAGGAATGATGCGAGGGTGGAAGGAAATACAGGTTTCTTTCCGCCTTTTTAATACAAAGATATTGCATAGAAACCAGTAAAGGGGGACAACCATGCTAGATTTCATTGTGAAGCGTTTTTTTCAAGGAATACTAGTTGTATTTTTAGTCCTTACGGCAGTTTTCTTTTTAATGCGTTTGTCTGGAGATCCAACAACACTTTTCCTGCCTCAGGATGCTTCCAGAGAACAGATTGAGGCATTTCAGCACCAAATGGGGTTAGACAGGCCGCTCTATGTGCAGTATGGGGAATTTATGGGTAATGCCGTTCAGGGAGATTTTGGTGAATCATTAAGAACGCAGCAGGATGCATTGCAAAGTGTACTGGATCGTTTGCCGGCGACCTTTCAATTAGCAGCGGCAGCACTGATTCTTGCTTTAGTTATAGCTATTCCATTAGGAGTTTTGTCTGCTTATTACCGCAATTCTATTTTTGACCGGGTTGCAGTTGGATTAACGGTTATCGGTCAGGCTATTCCAACATTCTGGATGGGACTGCTTCTGATATTTTTATTTGCCGCGCAGTTGAAAATATTACCGTCTGGCGGAGCAGGAACACCAATACATATGATTCTGCCCATGCTTACCTTAGCTTTCTATAGTACGGCCAGATTCACCAGGTTTACAAGGTCAGCGATGCTCGATGTTCTTCAGCAGGATTTTATTCGTACTGCAAAAGCTTCCGGTACGCCGACGTTTCCGCTGATAATGAAATATGCTTTAAAAAATTCATTGATTCCAATTATTACACTGGTGGCTCTAGATCTTGGCGAGCTGCTTGGCGGAGCGGTCATTACAGAAATTGTCTTTTCGTGGCCGGGAGTTGGCCGATTGATTGAACAAGCACTGATGACAAGGGATTTTCCGGTAGTGTTAGCTGGTGTATTTATTATTGCATTAATTTATACAGTGATTAATTTCCTGGCAGATGTAATCTATGCGTATGTTAATCCGCAAATTCGAGTAAAGTAGGTGAGTGTTTCTATGGCTTCTAGTATACCAAATGAACCACTGATTCCAGAAGACGATTCGCTGGCATTTTCCCAAAAGACAAAGGCAGCAGAATTCTTTACCAGCCTGTTACACAGCTGGACGGGACTGCTGGGAGTTGCGATTATTTTCATCTTACTCTTTCTAAGTATTTTTGGACATTGGATTGCGCCATATGATCCTGTCAAAACGGAATTGACTGCAAAGCTTCTACCTCCTTTAACAGATGGACATTTGTTAGGGACAGATCATTTAGGCCGGGATTTGCTTTCCAGAATTATTTTAGGAGCACGAATATCTGTGATTATTGGTTTATCTACGGTTTTAATTGCAGGGTTGATTGGTACAGTTATCGGAATTATATCCGGCTTTTTCCGGGGCTGGATTGATATTGTGTTGATGCGTCTGGTCGATGTACAGCTGAGCTTTCCGTTTATTTTACTGGTGCTTATTATTAATGCTGTTCTGGGAGCGGGTCTAAAGAATATCATTATCTCGCTTGCTATTGGAGGCTGGGTCATTTTTGCACGGGTAATTAGAAGTGAAGTTCTTGCTTTGCGTGAGAAGGATTTTATCCAGGCTGCTGTAGCAACCGGCGTTTCCCGATTTGAAATCCTGATAAAGCATATTGTTCCGAATCTATTTACACCAATGATTATTCTTGCTTCTTTGCAGATAAGTTCGTTTATTATTGCGGAAGCTTCTGTCAGCTTTCTAGGATTCGGCGTGCAGCCTCCGACGCCTGCTTGGGGGAATATGTTAAGCGAGGGGAAAGATTTTATATTTAGTGCCTGGTGGTTAATTACATTTCCCGGGTTAGCTATTATTATCACTGCACTTGGCATTAATTTGTTCGGGGATTGGCTGAGAGATACGTTAGATCCGAAGATCAAAGGGAAATAGCAGGGAGGTGTTTTACCAGTGGCAGAATCCATTTTAGAAATTAAGGACTTAAAGATTCAGTTTCAAAATGGGAAGCACATTGTGCAGCCGATTCGAGAAGTGAGCTTTCAAATCAAGGCAGGCCAAACAGTTGGGATTGTAGGTGAGTCTGGAAGTGGAAAAAGTGTTACCTCCCTGGCGGTGATGGGGTTACTTCCGGACAGAATAAGCAGTATTCCTTCAGGAGAAATATTATTTGATGGAAAAGAATTAACAAAGTTGAAGGAAAAAGAATGGCGTAAAATACGCGGGAATGAAATTTCAATGATTTTTCAAGAACCGATGACATCATTGAATCCTGTATTTACAATTGGACAGCAATTAAGTGAACCGCTAAAAAGGCATCGCCAATTATCAAATAAAGAACAAAAAGCAGCGATTATAAAAGTACTGAAACAGGTCGGCATTCCTCGTCCGGAACAAATTATTCATGAATATCCGCATCAGCTGTCTGGAGGAATGAGACAGCGTGTAATGATATCTATGGCATTATTATGCGAACCGAAGCTTATGATTGCTGATGAGCCGACAACGGCACTGGATGTAACGATACAGGCACAAATCTTATCGCTGTTGAAAAAGATAACGAGTAAGAAGGATAGGAGCTTAATGTTAATTACGCATGACTTAGGTGTTGTTGCGGAAATGTGTGACTGGGTGGTTGTCATGTATGCAGGAGAAATCGTAGAATCGGCAGAAGTCAATGAATTATTTGATCGTCCTTTGCATCCTTACACTAGAGGACTGATTCAATCACTGCCTTCAAATAATGAGCGGAAAAGTAAGCTATACGCTATTCAAGGGCAGGTTCCCAAGCCGGAGCAGGTAAAACAGGGATGTATTTTCGCTAACCGTTGTCCGTTAGCAATGGAAAAGTGTTTTCAAGAATCGCCGCCTGCATTTCAGGAAGATGGACATCTTAGTAAGTGCTGGTTACAAAGCTCTGATGAAGGTGTGGTGAGGTAAATGGCAGAGGATTATCTAGTAAAAGTCCAAAACCTGAAGAAATATTATGAGGTTTCTAAGGGAATGTTTAAACAAAAAACAATCATTCGAGCTGTTGATGATGTGAGTTTTTCGATTAAGCGTGGAGAAACATACGCTTTAGTTGGTGAATCGGGATGCGGAAAGTCAACGACAGGGAAGACAATTTTAGGTTTAACGGATGCAACTGCCGGGGAAATTTATTTCCAGGGAAAAGACATTACAAAGATCAGCTACAGCGATATGAGGAAGCTCAGAAAAGATTTTCAAATGATTTTTCAGGATCCGTATGCTTCCTTGAATCCTAAGAAGACTGTGCGGGAAATCTTAATGGAGCCTCTGCGAATCCACAAAAAGTTTGAAGGAAAGGAGCGTGAAAAGAAAATACATGAGATTTTAGAAATTGTGGGACTATCTAAATCTCATTTGCATAGATATCCTCATGAATTTTCTGGAGGACAGCGGCAGAGAATCGGCATAGCCAGAGCTGTCATTTTACAGCCGGACTTTATTATTGCCGATGAGCCAGTTTCTGCATTGGATGTCTCTGTACAATCTCAGGTCATCAATCTAATGCTTGATTTACAGAAGGAATTCGGATTAACGTATCTATTTATTTCTCATGATTTAAGTGTTATTGAGCACATGACAGATAGAGTAGCAGTCATGTATTTAGGGAAAATTGTGGAGGTAGCGGAGACTGAGGAGCTATTTGAAAATCCTAAGCACCCTTATACCCAGGCGTTAATTTCTGCAGTTCCAGTTGCTCATCCACGAGAAGAGAGGAAAAGAATTATTTTAAAAGGTGATGTCCCAAGTCCCGCCAATCCGCCCAAAGGTTGTCCATTCCATACAAGGTGTCCTTTTGCTATGGACATTTGCAGTGAAAAAGCTCCTGAGGAAGTTTTCTTTACGGATGGACATAAGGCGACTTGTCATCTATATACAAATTCAAAGGAGGAAATAAAAGATGTTATTAGAAATTCCTAAGTCTGAATTTAAAGAACGCCAGCAGAAATTCATTGAAAAGGTGGAAGGGAGAAGCTGTGATGTGGCTGTTATATTTGCAGTTGCCGATATTTTTTATTTAACAGGTTTCCATTTTCATCCCACGGAAAGACCGATTGGGCTAGCCGTTGATTCCAACCATCAATTCCATTTGTTTGTACCTCAATTGGAGCATGAGCATGCAGAAGAGTATTCTGTTGTCGACCATGTTCATTCATATCCTGAATACCCAGGTATCAAGCATTCTATGGAATATTTTAAAGAAGTCCTTATTGATAATGGATTTGAAGGGAAAACAGTTGGGTATGATTCTATCGGCTACGGGTCTTCCATGGGATATGAAGGACCGAGTATTGATCAGCTTATTACAGCAAAATCGTTTCAATCTCTGCGAGGAGTTATAGAAGAATTGCGATTTGTAAAATCACGAAATGAAATAGAGCTTATTAAAGAGTCTTGCCGCTGGGGGAATTTAGCGCATCGTTTATTGCAAAAGTATACGAAAGCCGGAGTAAGTGAAATCGAAATTACAACAAAAGCATCTAACGAAGCCACTTTGGCTATGATTGAAACCTTAGGGCCGGAATATAAGCCGCACGGCGGAACAGCACATGCCATTTTTAGAGGCCAGATTGGACCTGAATCTGCTTTCCCGCATGCTGTGACACAAAATATTATTCTATCAAAAGGGGATACCTTAGTAACAGGAGCGGGAGCAAGTGTTTTTGGCTATAACAGTGAGCTGGAAAGAGTTATGTTTGTGGAAGAATTTTCTCCAGAGCAGGAAAAGCATTTTGATTATATGTATAGAGCACAAGAGGTTGCTTTTAAAGCTATTCAGCCAGGAAAACCTTTCTCCTTTGTAGAGGAGCAGGTACAGGAATTCTTTAAACAGGAAGGTATTGCGGAACTGACCAGACACCATACAGGGCATAATATTGGTATACTTGGACATGAAGCTCCTTTCTTTGATTTAGGAGATCATCGGGAAATGAAACCGGGAATGGTTGTTACAGTTGAACCGGGAGTTTATGTACCGGGGTTAGGCGGATTCAGACATTCGGATACTGTTTTGATAACGGAAAATGGCATAGAAATGCTCACCTACTACCCAAGAGACTTAAATTCATTAATTTGTTAGAATAGTATTTATGTTATAAAATTTAAAACGCGGAGGTAAGGGAGCATGAAGGAAAAGGACTTATTGTATGGGAATTTAGATGATACTTATGAAGAAATTGTAGCTATTAGAAGGCATCTGCATCGGCATCCAGAATTGTCGTTTCAAGAGAAGGAGACACCGGAATATATCGCAGCATTTCATGAAAAGCTGGGGCATCGCGTACGAACCAATGTAGGAGGAAACGGAGTTGTAGCCTATTTAGAGGGAGAAAATCCAGGACCTACTATAGCGCTGCGTGCTGATTTTGATGCCTTACCTATTCAGGAAGAAACGGATCTCCCTTTTAAATCTGAAAATCCAGGGGTAATGCATGCTTGTGGACATGATGGGCATACAGCAACACTGCTTGGTTTAGCGAAAGTATTAAATGGAATGAAAGAAGATTTAGCAGGAACTGTTGTGTTTATTCATCAGCATGCAGAAGAAATGATTCCAGGCGGTGCAAAACCAATGATTGAGGATGGCTGCTTAGATGGAGTCGACGTGATTTTTGGTACACATCTGCAAGCTCAGGTTCCTCTTGGTGAAATTCGTTACCGGGTAGGTCCTCTCCAGGCTGCAGCAGATTTCTTTGATATTCATATTCAGGGAAAAGGCGGTCATGGAGCATCACCTCATCAGACAAAGGATAGTATTTTAATAGGGAGCCAGCTTGTAACGAATTTACAGCAAATAGTCAGCAGAAAGGTAGACCCATTAGATCTGGCGGTTGTTTCTGTAGGATCCTTTGAAGCAAAAAATGCGAATAATGTGATTGCTGATACAGCACTCTTAAAAGGAACTGTCCGTACTTTTGATAAAAAAGTACAAGATTTGATTGAAAACGAGATGGAGACAATTGTTGCTTCTACCTGTGCATTATCTGGTGCAGAAGGTGTTTTAAATTATCAGAGAGGCTATCCGGCTCTTGTCAATCATGCAGAGGAAACAGCCTTTGTTGCTGAACTGGCAAAAGAAGTGCCTGGAGTTAAAGAGGTAACAGAATCACCGAAAATCATGGGTGGAGAGGACTTTTCTTATTATCTCCAACATGTGAAGGGTACATTTTTCTTTACAGGTGCTGAGGTTACCGGCAAGCCGACGTATCCGCATCATCATCCGAAATTTGATATTGATGAAAGAGGATTGCTTATTGCAGCTAAGGTATTGGGTACCGCGGTGTTAGATTATATGGCTGAGAATAAGTAGAAAGATAAAGCACTTAGATAGGTGAAAGAACCTTTTTAAGTGCTTTTGTCATTGTTAAGAGTTTATTTTACAAATTACCAGGAAATCCTCACCCTTAAATGTATGAGACTTGGCATTTATTCACCGCTTTTTACATAAAAAGATTGTGTTATACTATTCAAAAGAAACAGGATTCAATTCCTTGGAATAGATAGTGCTGAGATTTTTATAAAAACATACTTTAAGGAGAGACAGCAAATGAATCTGGAGGCACTTATTAATAAGCATTATGAAGAATTAAATGATAATGATTTACACGTCGTCAGCTTTATCAGTCAGAATATTGATGTATGTAAGGATAAAACTGTCACAGAAGTTGCGAAGTACTGTAATGTTTCCTCTTCGACGGTTATACGTACAACTAAAAAGCTTGGATTTCATGGCTACAGCGAATTTCGTTACTTCTTAAAAGAAGAAGCTGAACGAATGAGCAAGGCAAATCTGCAAAGTAACAGCCACTATTTTAACAGCTCTAATTTACTGAAGGATGTTACAGAAACGATCAAGCTTTTTGAGGAAGATAAGAGCTTAGAGGAGATTTATCATCGTTTATTAAATGCAAAACGCATTTTTGCTTATGGGACAGGCTACGGACAGGATTTAATGTTAAAAGAATTCTCCAGATGCCTGTGGAATCACAATATTTATCTCAATATAATTCCCAGTAAAACCGAGCTTGAATTACTTTCGAATACGATTAATTCGGATGATTTAATCCTGGTTGTATCCCTTTCCGGAAACATGAAGTCTATTGATTCCATGATTAAAAATATAGCAGTAAAAAATGTGCCAATGATTTCTGTTACCGTATTTTCAAGAAATGAGTTAGCCTATATTGCTGACTATAATTTGTATTATCAGGTTTCGAATATTAATAAGGTCAATCAACTGAACGATTCATCCTTTTGTACATTAAACCTTATTCTCAGTCTGCTGTACGAAGGGTTTACAAATTATAAGAAAGCGCATATATCATAATTTAAGTCCCTTTCTATATAAAAAAGAGATGCTTATGCAGGAAACGTATTCTCCCTGTATAAGCATCATTCACCCTGTTTTGACAGGGCTATTTACATATTTCCATTACTAAATGGAGCATTACATTAATGCCCTTTTCTAAATCCTCATAATCTGTCCATTCATCTGGATGATGAGAAATACCATCCTTGCTTGGGACATAAATCATATTTGTTGGAATAAAATCGGCCGTTATCATGGCATCATGTCCTGTGCCATTATTAATAATCGTATATTTGTAATTCAGTTTTTCGCATATTTCCTTCATAATATTTACATTTTCTTTTAACATAATACTTGGCGGTGTAGGATTACTATAGCCGATTCTGGCCATTTCAATTAATTCTGTTTCTACGTTTGTCCGTTTAGTAATCTCGTTTAATACTTCTGTCAATTGCTCACGTAAGTTAATCTCCTGAAGCATTTCTGCATCAAAGGTTCTAACCTCCACTTTTGCCTGTACAAAATCCGGAACAAATTGATGCGAATTTGGCGAAATATCCAATTCTCCAACCATTCCTGTAATACCTTCTCCTAATCCTTCAATAATCTGATTTACAGCTGAAACAAACTGTGACGCTGCAAGCAGAGCATCCCTCCGATTTGCCATCGGTGCAGTGGAATCAGCCAGCTCCCCATGAAAATTGACTTTGTATCTTCCTATTCCTGGAATATATTCAATAAGTCCGACGGGTGTATCCGTACTGTCAAGAATAGGCCCTTGTTCAATATGCAGTTCAATAAAATTTCTAATGGATTCTTTGTCTCTCATTGCGTTTTTTAAATCTGGAATCAAGCCGTATTCCTTCATGGCTTCTCTTTTCGTTTGACCATGCCTATTTTTTACTTTATCTAATTCCTCTTCTGTTAACGTGCCGACAAGTGCTCTTGAATTGGATACACCGGTACTCGGTCCGAATGTTTCTCCTTCTTCAGCATTCATGGCAATCATTTCGATCGGGAATTCGTTTTCAATATTGTTTTCATGAAAAACACGTAAGACCTCTAATGCAGCGATAGTACCTGCTGTTCCGTCAAAAGCTCCTCCGTTAACAACAGAATCATAATGGGAACCAATCATGATGACTGGAGTATCTGGATTTTTCCCTTCTCTGCGTCCGAAAAGTGTTGAAAATCCATCCTCCCATACGTTTAAGCCGATTTTCTCCATCTCATTTTTTATATACGCTTTTGCCAGCTTATCTTCTTTTGAATAGGAGGAGCGAGTAACCCCGTGATTTGGTGTAGATGTAAAAGTTGCTAATGTCTCGATATCTTTAATAATTCTATCTAAATTTACTTTCATTGTATCTTCTCCTTTAAAATTATTGTCATACCAGGTGGCTATATTTGCGCTAATCGTATCACTTGAAAATAGACAGTACAATATTTGGAAGAGAAGAAGATTGAATAATCACATCTTGAATAATCATTTAGCACCGGAAATATAATACTGTGGGCTTAAACTTTGATATAACAACGTTTCTTAAGGTTAATTCCTGTTTGATAAAGCTGTTTTACAGATTCATTTCAAGTTCTGATTTTATAGAAATTTGTAAGGATTACATATTGTTGAATGGATAAAATTTTTCTTGATATCCTTCCCGATCTGCATTCAGTCGGACTTTTTAACATCTTAAATCAAATTGAAAAGACTGCCTGAATATTTAATCCGAATTTGAATGGAAAATCAGAAACAGATTATGAATTTAAAAAAGGGAAAGGATATTGTTCAGGTCATTCGATGGTGATACAATCACTCTTAAATCGCGATGAAAAGGCTTTCTATAAGCTCAGTTTCTCTAGAGAAGATATTATACAAATTAATTACTTATTTGGAGGCGGTTAATTACGTTAAATCAATTAAAATAGATAATATGATTTTGCAAGTGCCAGCCAGATAAACGGAGGTGTGTCATGTGAGAACAAAGATTCAAAAGTTTGGAAAGACATTAATGGGTCCATTATCCATTATTATTGCTTCAGGATTATTACTAGGTATTGTTTCCATTTTGCAAAATCCATCACTTGTTGGTGAAACTTTTGCTAACGCTGTCATCATTCAAAACATTATTGGCGGGGTGCAGGCGATTGTTTCCATGATGTTTGCACTGCTTCCAATTCTATTTGCTGTTTCTGTAGCTATTGGAATGGCAAGAGAGGATAAAGAGATAGCCGGTTTTTCTGTAGTCATTGCATTTGTTATCTTCCATGTAGTTATCGGTTATTTCCTAAAACTGAATGGTATAACCGCAGAAACGACATCCGTGGAGCATCTGTTACAAGAAGGCATGAATCAGGTACGGGCAGTGGAAATATCAAATGCCTATGAATTAATGCTTGGTGTATTTACCTATCGGATGGGTGTTTTTGGAGGTATTCTTGTTGGATTATGGACTGCTTTTATCCATAATCGGTACCATACAAAACAATTGCCTACTGCTTTCAGCTTTTTTAGCGGTAACCGTTTTGTTCCGATTATGATTATTGTAACGATCCCATTTATTTCATTTGCTGCATATTTAATCTGGCCATACTTTAATACAGCTATCAATGGTTTAGGTGGATTAATCGGGCGGTCGGGTGCGATTGGGACATTCTTATACGGCTTTTCCGAGAGATTGCTTATTCCTACAGGACTGCATCATGTTTTAAACCAATTAATCCGTTTTACTCCAATAGGCGGTACGGCGGTTGTAGACGGACAGACGGTATCTGGGGCATTATCTATATTTAACGCATCACTTGCATCTGCACAGCCGGATATGGAAACATTAAGAGCTGCAACACGCTTCTTAACACAAGGGACACATGCTTTTATGGTGTTTGGTCTCCCGGCAGCATGTTATGCCATGTATAAAACAGCTTATTTGAAAAATCGTCCAAAGGTAAAAGGGATGCTCCTTGCTGCAGCATTAACAGCTTTTCTGACAGGTATTACCGAGCCAATTGAATTTGCTTTTATCTTTATTTCGCCAGTTTTATGGGTGTTTCATGCATTTATGGCCGGCCTCTCATTCTTCCTGATGACAGTAATGGGTGTAGCTGTCGGAAATGCTGGCGGCGGCTTGATTGATTTAACGATTTTCGGTATTTTACAAGGAACCTATACGAGATGGTATTTAATTGTACTTGTTGGTATTTTCTATGCAGTTGCTTACTACTTTGTTTTCAAATTCGTTATTGAAAAGATGGATGTCAAGACTCCGGGAAGGACATCCGATTCGGAAGAAACAACTGAAGATACAAATCTGGAGGCTTCAACAAAGGAGGGAGATAATCTAGGTACACAAATTATGACTGCGCTTGGAGGAAAAGAAAATATTGTTGAGATCGATAATTGTATTTCCAGATTACGATTGATACTTAATGATACTTCTGTAGTTAATGAAGCCTTATTAAAGGAAACAGGATCTATGGGAATTGTAAAAATTGATCAAAAAAATATTCAGGTTGTTTATGGCGGAAAAGTGGAACAAGCTGCTCGAGCTTTGAAGCAGGAAGTAAAGAAATAAGCTATATAAAAAGGATTGTAATAAAGGAGGGACATTCATTAAAACAGGGTTGTTTTAATGATAAAAATGATGAAAACTATTTTTGTGAAAAACTATGAGGAAATGTCGGAAAAAGGGTATGAAATTATTAAAGATGTCATGGAAACAAAGGAACAGCCGGTGATATCAATGACAACAGGCGGCTCACCAAGAGGATTATTTACTTTGCTTGTAGAAGGAGTAAATAACGGACTGGATATCAGTAATACGGTGATGATGAATCTGGATGAATATATTGGCCCTAAGGACGCTGTATATACGGTAAACACTTTTATGTATGAAAATTTTTATAACAAAATTAATACACAGCCGAAGGAAATCTTTTTAATTAATGGAGAGGCCGAAAATAAAGAGGAAGAAATCAACAGATATAAAGAAGTGTTAAATGCTTATCCGAGAGATGTTCAGGTGCTTGGATTAGGAACCAATGGGCATATTGGAGCCAATGAACCCGGGACGCCTTTTGATTCGACTATTTTCCTGGCAGAACATGATGATTCTACCATTGAAAGTACCATGAGAGAATACAATATTGAAAGAGATGCAGCCCCGACAGAAATGATAACATTGGGATTTACTGAGATTCTGGAAGCAGAGAAAGTTATCCTGCTTGTATCTGGAAAACGTAAAAGTGAAGCAGTGAAAAACCTTCTGGAAGGGGAAGTTTCTACAGACTGCCCTGCAACTGCACTCAGAGATAAGGATAATGTCATTGTTATTATTGATGAGGAAGCAGCATCTTTGTTGGGTGAAGAGACGAAAAAATAATATTACTTAAAGTAAAATAAGACACATTCTGCTTATTAGCGAAGCAGAATGTGTCTTATTTGGTTTTTCGGAAGTGCTGAAAACATGATTGTATATGCTCCTGTTTTCTGGTTTAATCCTCTTTCCTAATACGAGGAAATAGATTTAAATGTAATCGCTTACCGGTGTTGATAAACTTGAACCATACAAGAAAGGGGAAGTTAATTATGGCTAAAAAAGTATTATTAATCTGTGGAGCAGGAGCATCTTCAGGATTTATGGCTGCGGCGGCAAGAAAAGCTGCGAAGAAGGAGAAAGCAGATATCGAATTCAAAGCAAAAAGTGAATCTGAAGTGCATAACCACTTAAATGAAATTGACTTATTACTAGTGGCACCACATTTAAAATATATGATTGAAGAAGTGCAGGGAGCCTGTGAAGAAGCAGGAGTTAAAGCAGGAATTATTCCACAACGAGTTTACGGTGCCCTCGATGGCAAGGGACTGGTTAAAGTAGCAAAAGATTATCTTGAAGGCGGCGAGTAATTATGGAAGAAGTAAGCAAAGATGAATTAGTATCCATTTCCATGCAGGTGATACTCCATGCAGGAAATGCGCGCGAATTGGTATTTCAAGCGGTGAATAAAGCTTCAGAAGCTAACTTTGAAGAAGCAAATCGATTAATAAAAGAGGCAAATGACGAAGTAGGAACTGCTCATCAGGCGCAAACAAATATGCTGCAAAAAGAAGCGGAAGGAATTGATATTCCATACTCGCCATTGTTTGGTCACGCACAGGATACCTTAATGACAGTAAAGACAGAAATAAATATGATGCAGGAAATGATTAAACTATATAAAGAACTGAAGGGGTGAAACAAATGGAACGTTTTATGGCCTGGATGACAGATAGTTTTTCACCACGGATTAATAAAATTGCTAAGAACCCGTGGATTGCAGCAATTCAAGATTCGATTTTAGCTGCAATGCCAATGGTTTTTATCGGGTCATTTGCAACGATTTTATCTATTGTAAAAGATTTCTGGGAAGGATTTCCTGACTTCTCGATGATTAGTTCTTTTTCTTTCGGATTGTTTTCTCTGTTTTTAGCTTATCTTATCCCGGAAGCGATTATGAAGCGTAAAGGGCATACAGAGGTTTCAAAGCAAGCAGGGCTTGCTGGTATCGCCTTTTTCTTATTACTTGTATTCCCGCAGTTTACGGCAGAAGGTATGATTCAATTTGATTTTAATACGCTGGGAACAGGCGGCATGATTGCAGCGCTTTTCTCCGGCTTGTTCGTAGGATTCATTATGAACCTGTTTTCCAAATGGAAATTCATCGGTGAGGATTCTGCTATTCCTGATTTTGTTGCGGTCTGGTTCAATACGTTAATTCCAATCATTGTGATTTTACTAATTGGATGGTTATTTACATTCCAGTTAGAGATTAGTTTATACAGTGTGGTTAACTCAATCTTCGCGCCATTGATTCATTTGGGACAGGGCTTTTGGGGATTTGTGATTATCTTCTTTATTGGCTTTGCTTTTCTATACACCTTTGGGATTTCGACATGGGTGATTTACCCTGTTCAATCTGCTATCGCATTGCCGGCTATTGCAGAGAATCAGGCTAACTTTGCAGCGGGACAGGAAGTGACGAATATTTTCACAGCTGAGGCTGGACAATTATTCTTAATCGGCGGGGGAGGAGCTACTTTGGCTCTATGTATCATGCTCGCCTTTATGGCAAAATCACAGCGATTAAAAATGATTGGGAAGGCATCGCTTATTCCTTCTGTTTTTAATATTAATGAGCCGATTGTGTTCGGTGCTCCAATTGCATTTAACCCGATTTTGATGATTCCAATGTGGATTAATGGATTGGTAGGCCCGATATTGACCTGGATTGTATTGAAGGTTGGTCTGGTTCCAATTCCACATGAACCATTTCAACTCTGGTATTTACCTGGACCAATTTTAAACTGGCTTGTAACAGCATCGATTACTGGGTTGATTTATTTCTTTGTAATTTTCGCAGCTTCATGGGTTATTTACTATCCATTTTTCAAAATTTACGATAAACAAGCTATAGAGCAAGATAAAGAATTATTAGAGGAAGGGGAATGATTAAATTGAGAAAAAATAACTACGCAAGCTTTCCAGAAGATTTTCTTTGGGGAGGTGCAATTGCTGCAAGTCAGGCAGATGGTGCCTGGCAAGCTGATGGCAAAAAGCTAAACAGCTCAGATGTGCAGCCTTATTTAAAAGGAAAATCAAATGATGAAATTCAACAATTAGAAAAACTTGGGATGACGTTGGAAGAAGTAAAGAAAAATGTAGCAGATACCGGGCAGTATTTTCCGAAACGTTTTGGAATTGATTTCTATCATACGTATGAATCAGATCTGGAACTCTTAGCAGAGATGGGCTTTAAAACCTTCCGTACGTCAATAGATTGGGCAAGAGTATTTCCAAACGGAGATGAGAAGGAGCCAAACGAAGCAGCACTAGCTCATTATGGAAAAATGATTGATAAGATGAAGTCTTTAGGTATCGAGCCAATTATCACCATGCTTCATTATGAAACGCCGATTCATATCACATTGGAATATGGAGGCTGGACAAATAAAGCTGTGATTGAGATGTTTGAACGATATGGAAAAGTGTTATTAGAACGTTTCGGCGATCGGGTGAAATATTGGATTGTCATTAATCAGGTCAATATGGTGCAGATTGAGCCATTTCTTTCGCTTGGCGTATGCAGTGATCAATATAAACGCAAGGAAGAAGCGGAATACCAGGGTGTCTACAATCAATTGGTAGCTTCAGCGAAGATTCGGAAATACGCAAAAACCTTGCCGTATGATTTGCAAATTGGCACGATGGTAGCTGATTGTACAGTTTATCCATATTCCTGCAAGCCAAATGATATTATTCTTGCCATGGAGCATAATCGCATGCAGTATTATTTTACGGATGTGCAATTCCGTGGGGATATACCAGTTTATGCAGAAAACTATTTTGCAGAAAATGATATTCATTTGGATATTACGGATGAGGAGCGGGCAGTACTAAAAGAAAACACAATGGATTATCTCGCTATTTCTTATTATTTCTCACAAATGGTGGATGCTGAGAAGAATGTGAACAAAGCCGATTCTATTACACCGAATCCACATTTAGATGCGAATCCGTGGGGATGGAATGTTGATCCGCAGGGCTTATATAATTCACTATCTCAATACTGGGATCGTTATGAAAAACCAATTGTTATCGCTGAAAATGGTTTTGGCATGTATGATGAATTAGTAGACGGAAAAGTTCATGATGACTATCGCATGGCCTATTTAGGAGACCACATTGAACAAATTGGACGTGCCATTCAAAACGGGGCAAATGTTATCGGCTATTGTGCATGGGGACCAATTGATATCGTCAGCTGCTCTTCCCAGCAAATGTCCAAGCGCTACGGTTTTATCTATGTCGATTTGGATGATGAAGGAAATGGAACTGGAAAACGAATTAAAAAGGACAGCTTTGATTGGTACAAACAGGTTATAGCAACAAATGGTTCTGAAATATAAGCAGTAATAGAAAAAAGGGGTGGCGGGCACCCCTTTTTTCTCTATAAGGAATGATTATTATGAACAACACAGAAATGCTCTTAGATTATTTAAGAAAACTGACAGGAGAACATTATGTATCTTCCAAAACGTTGGCAGAGGCTTTAAGTGTAAGTGATCGTACGGTTCGGAATTATGTGAAAGCAATCAATGAAAAGCATCCCAACCTGATTGAATCCAGCAGAGCAGGCTATCGCATTGGAGAAGAAAACAAGCAGGTTCATAAAGGCACAAACACTACAAGTCATGCGGAGAGCAGACGTTTTTATATATTGAGGCGCCTGATTAAAAGGTCTGAACGCGGTTTGGATTTGTTTGATTTAGCAGATACGTTATATGTTTCTGATGCAACCATACGATCGGATATGGCTCAGCTTAATCAGTTAGTAAATAAGCATGGGCTGCAGATTACCCAACAGCATCATCGATATTTGTTAAAAGGAAATGAAAAGAGCCGCAGAAAGCTGATGATTGATTTAATCGATTATTCGAAACCGACCAGTACCTCCTTAGAGCAGGAAATCCAGATGTTTTTAGGGGATATCTCCCTGCAAGCATTAATGAAATTAAGTAAAGAAAGCTTTGAAAAATATGATGTGCATCCAAATACGTATTTTTGCAAAAATTTTATTCTGCATTTAGCGATAGCTGTAGATCGCGCTTCAGACGATGAACAATTAGAAAAGAGCTCTTATCAAGTTGAAAATCGGACTGCTGTCAGCTTTCAGATAGTGGAAGAAATAGCGGAGCGGTTGTATGAAAATTATCAGATTCGCCTTTCTCAAGCAGATAAAGACGAGCTATCTATCTTATTTGACGGACAATCCAACCCGGATAAGACACTGGTAAATAACTATACAAGTAATGATATCGCTAAGGCTTTAGATCATGCTATCCAGGAAATAAGTGAAGTCTATATGGTTGATTTTGATAACGATTCATTTAGAAATCGGCTCCTGATTCATATCCAAAATCTCTATAATCGCTTATTACAAAATAAATATACAAGAAACCTGAGTGTCTTAAACATACGTATTAAGTATCCGATTATTTTTGATATCTCAGTCTATCTGGCATCTGTATTAGCCAATGATCTGGATGTTGAAATCAATGATGATGAGATTGCTTTTCTCGCATTGCATATCGGCTCTTACCTGAATAGTCAGCCGGAGGAAGAACAAAAAATTAAAACGATTATTATTACTCCTGCCTATCTATCACAGCAGTCAGATATTCAGCACGTTATTAAAAGAAATTTTGAGGATGATCTGGAAGTGGCAGGGGTATATGAAGATATCAGTGAGATAAGTGCACTTCTTTCACCAGAATTTATTATTACAACCCTAGATGCTAACCAGGTAGAGAATGCCTTTGCCACGATTAATGCAGAAATCGTAAGTATACATGAATTTATAACAAAGCATGATATCGCATTAATCCGAAGACAAATTGAAGAAATCAAGCATCACAAATATGTTCAATTTATTAAAATGAAAATTCCGGAGCTTATCAAAGAGGAATTCTTCATTCATCTAGATGAAGATTTATCAAAGAAACAAATCATGCAAACAATCTCAGGTGTATTTCAACAAAATAACTATGTGCCGACAGATTATCTGGAGAAATTAAATCAGAGAGAAAAAATTTCCGCTACTTCTTATCCAAGCGGGGTGGCTATTCCACATACAATGAAATATGAGGCAGATAAGACAGGTCTAATTATATTGATACCAGATACACCAGTTGATTGGGACAGCAATGAAGTAAAATTAATTATCGGATTGGCAGTAAATAAACAGGATACACATATGTTTAATCAGATCTTTCCTCGTATTATTGAGCTGGTTGCCGAATCTTATCATGTGAATTACTTGGCCGGAGCAAAAAATCGGGAAGTGATTATTGACCGTTTAATTGAGCTGATGGGTGCTGGAGGTTATTTTTCAGAATAAAAAGTCAATAAAAAATAGCGTATAGGGGGAAGTAAAAATGAAACAAAAAATGATCCTACTGGGAGCTTTTCTATTGTTGCTATTGGCAGCATGTGCGAGTAACTCAGATACACCATCAAATGAATCTTCGGCAGATTCAGAGGAGGCAACGGAGCAGGAGCAGCAGGATGAATTAGTTATCTACCTCGTAAGACACGGGAAAACATGGTTTAATACAACCGGACAAGTTCAGGGATTTGCAGATTCCCAGCTGACCGATGAAGGGAAGGAACAGGCTAGCATTGTTGGTAAAGGATTATCAGATATTGAGTTTATTTCAGCCTATTCCAGTGATCTTGGCAGACAACGAAATACAGCCAAATTAATTCTGACAGAAAATGATTCTGATACTCCTGAAATTATTGAACATGATGGATTTAAGGAATGGAATTACGGTGGATTTGAAGGGAAAACGAATGAAGAAATGTGGAATCCAATAATGAATAGCTATGACCTTGAATTTGATGAAGAATGGTCAGAATACGGAGAACTAGTTGATATTCTTGGTGATGATGGAATTGCTGATGCGATTGCAGAACACGATCCATTAGATGCAGCAGAGACTTATGATGAGATCACAGATCGCGGCAAGGAAGCAATGGATTTGGTAGTGGAGAATGACCAGTCAGGTAATGTCCTTATTGTGTCATCTGGAAGTATGATTCCTACTTTGTTAGAAATACTTGTCCCTGGGGAATACCAAGGGGAAAGTATTGACAATGGAAGTGTTACTATTTTGAAATACAAAGATGGGGAGTATACCTTGGAAACGCTGGGAGATACTTCTTATTTAGAAGGAAATTGATAGAGATGAAATAAATTTTGTCAGACGGCTAGGGTATAGTTGTCTGTTTTTCTTTTTTTCTCAACATACACACTAATAGCTGCAAACTGCCATAAAGGAGATTGAGAAGAAGATTAGGAAAGGAAAAAACCTTCTAATAGCTTGCAATTCTAAAGCATAAAGATATTAAATTCCTCATTACCAGTTAAAGAGAACTCTTTGACCCAATATAACTTATAAGTAATAATAGAAGAAACAGTATACAATAATAATTAACAACTACAATTTAGGAGGCTGCTATGCTTACAATCGGTTATATAGGAAATGGAAAAAGCACAAACAGATACCATTTGCCATTCGTATTGCAACGAGAGAATATAAAGGTGAAAACAATTTATCGGAGAAATCCTGATCATGATAGCTGGGATAAGATTAATGGAGTACATTATACTTCCGACTTAGATGAATTATTACAGGATGAAGAGATTCAACTCATTGTGATCTGTACAAAACATGACAGCCATTATGAGTACGCCAAACGCGTCTTGGAACATAATAAGCATTGTCTGGTCGAAAAGCCTTTTATGGAAACCTCTGAACAGGCAAAAGAAATATTTGCTTTGGCAAAAGAGAAAGATCTAATTGTGCAGGCATATCAAAACAGACGTTTTGACAGCGATTTTTTAACTGTTCAAAAAGTGATAGAAGAAGGGGAAATAGGGGATTTGCTGGAAGTGGAGATGCACTATGATTATTACCGTCCTGAAGTACCGGAGTCTGCCGATTCCTTTGACCCCAATTCATCATTTCTGTATGGACATGGCTGTCATACGCTGGATCAGGTCATCAGTTATTTCGGCAAGCCGGAAGATATTCATTATGATGTGAAACAATTGCTGGGACAGGGAAGAATGAATGATTATTTCGATCTGGATCTATATTACGGCAGGTTAAAAGTATCTGTGAAATCCAGTTATTTCAGAGTGAAAGAAAGACCGAGCTTTGTTGTCCATGGTAAAAAAGGGTGTTTTATCAAAGAAACAAAGGATCGTCAGGAAGAGCACTTAAAGTTATTTTATATGCCTGATAATAAGGACTTCGGCATCGATACAATAAATCATTATGGTGTACTGACTTATGTCGATGAAGAGGGTATCTTCCATGAAGAAAAGGTGCCATCTGTCAATGGTGATTATGGAAGAGTATACGATGATTTATATGAAGCTGTTATTAATGGGAAGGATAAAACCATTACGGATGAACAGACAGTACTGCAAATGGAAATGTTAGAAACGGGAATTAAAGATTTAAAGTAAGAAAAGAAGAATGATGCTGTAGCATAAATTAATAGAACCTGGATGAACAAGCTGGATTGTTTGTCCGGGTTTTTATGTATAAAGCGTACAGCCGGGCAATTCTTGTTTAGCTGGGAACAACAAAGATAGATAGAAAAACCTGAAACGAAGAATATTCAACGTTTCAGGCTAAGAGCTTTATTAATACTATTAAAATACCAAATCAGCCATTTCTCATCCTGTTACCTGTAAGCCATCCTCTATAAAATTCCAAAATAAGTTAAGGCGATTGTTAACAGCATCAGAATGACAATAATCATGGCAGCATGAGAACCTTTTGTTTTCTTGAGAACATGGTAAACAGCAATCGTAACTGCCAGACTTAAAACAGACGGCATAATTTGATCAAGCATTTCCTGAATAGAAATAACATTCTCTCCAACTTCACCGGTGACACTGGATCCCGTTGATATTTCCAAGGGGGTCTGCACCTTAATTATGGTTGAAATGAGTGCACCGACGACCATCAGTCCGACGACGTTAGCCATTGTGGAGATTCTCTGGATTAAATTGCTTTCCTGGTTGTCATTCAGGAAGCCGATACCCTTTTTATATCCGTACACAATAGCATAATATCTAAGGCCAATGTTCACGATATTATAGAGGATAAACATTAGAATAGGCCCAATAATACTTCCGCTGAAGGCTAAGGATGCTCCGATACTTCCGATGATGGGAACCCATGTGAACTTAATCAGACTGTCACCCAGTCCAGCCAGCGGGCCCATAAGACCGGTTTTCAGTGAATTAATCCCTTCTTTTTCATCCGGACCTGTTGATTCCTCCATAGCAGCCGTTACTGCTAAGATTACTGCATCACCGTTTACATGAGAATTATAAAATTGAGCATGCCGTCTCATAGCATCGGATAATTCCTCTTTATCGGAATATGTTTTTTCTAATACAGGAGCAATGGCACGCATAAATCCGACACCCTGTAATGTTTCATAGTTCAATGTGATTCGCATGGTGTTTAATCGCATGAACAACTTCCATAAATCTTTTTTAGTCAGTTTTTGTTCCATTACAGATCATACTCCTCTTCTCCTGTATTTTTGGATGATTCATTCGCTCCATTTGCGCCTGCTGCCGTTTTTCGTGTAATCATTTCATAGAAATATGCAAACACAATTGCGATTAAAGTCATTGGAAGAATATCTAAGCCTAAGTAGGAAGAAAAGACAAATCCGAGAACTAAGAACATCCAAAGCTCAAACTTTTTAAGCATGGCAAGCATTAATAGGGCAATACCTACAGCCGGGATGATGCTGCCGGCGGTTTCCAACCCGTTAATGACAAAGGTTGGCAAAGCGTCTACAGCAGATTGAATTGCCCCAGCCCCGAAATAAAGAGCTATAAATGTAGGAACAGCACGGGCTGCACCAGTTAACAATGCCGGGGGATAGATTAACCAGAAGGTTCCCTTCACATCCGCATTATCGGCCAGCCGTTTTGCCCAGCCATTTAATGAAACATTGATTGTCTGAATTAATACGAGTAATTGCTGTGCCAGAATAGAAGTTGGAATAGCTAAAGTAATCGCAGTTGCGACCGCTGTTTCGATGCTTCCATTCGTACTCATAATAGCTAATGAAGTGCTGATAATTGTTCCTGTAATGAGGTCAGGCGCCATATATGCACCTACATTTCCAATACCCATCCACATAATTTCAAGGGTTGCCCCGATTGCCAGTCCTGCTTGAACATCCCCTAAAATAAAACCGATAATCGGTGCAATTAATAATGGTCTCCGAAACATTTTTGTACTTACATCATCAATTCCGAGGATAAAAGCTATTAAGGTAATTACTATAATAGTCATGGTCATGACTAAATCACCTCATTCATTTTTACACGTGCTTCACTTGGTACCATTTGAATGGTGATATCTATATCCTTCACAAGTAATCTTTCAAAGGAAGCTTTTTCTTCCGGAGTCAGTGATACTGCTTTTGTATATTGGGTGCGTTCTGCATTTCCCCGCATTCCGCCAACGTTCAGGCTTGGAATCTCATAGCCTGCATTAACCAGCTTCTCTACATCAAATGGGGAAGAAAATAGCAGCATAGTGTTCCGGGAAAGCGGGTTTTTTTGAATAACCTCCAGGAATTTTTCCGGTGAAAAAATATGCAGTTTAATATTGCTGGGTGCACTCATTTTCAACACATTGGATTGAATTTTATCCTGTGCAACGGTTTCGTTTAAAATAATTACCTGTTCAATACTGTGGACATTCACCCATGTTGTTACGACTTGGCCATGAATTAACCGGTCATCAATTCTACAAAATTTCACACTCATCTTCATCTTCTCCTTTGTTTAGTTGTTCTGTTATATTTGTAAACCCTTCCTGATAGGTGCTTTTCAAGGATTCCGCAATTTCATCCAGGCTTCTTTCCCTGTTACTTAATAAATCAAGCAGCATTGGCAGATTTAGACCGCTGACCGCTAAGACATTCTCTTCAGAAAGCACAATTCTTCCGCTCATATTGGAGGGAGTTCCTCCAAAAATGTCTACTAAAATAACGGTTCCTGCACTGCGGTCTAACTTATTTAATTCTTCCGCCAGCTCCTTTTCGGCATCTGCCAGTGTTAAGTCCATACTGACTGTGACAACACCGTAATTTTCTTGTTCTCCGACAATCATTTCTGCACTTTTCAATGCGTGTTTAGCGAACTCTCCATGGCTCGTAACAAGTACTGCTACTTGACTCATTTTGCAACACCCTCCTCCAGGTATATCTCTCTCATTTTTTCTATTTGTTCTTCTGTCAGCCCAAAATGTTGAATCATATAGGCATCTACGGATTCATACATCTCTTTCAATCTATCAATACTGGCCTTCACATATTCTTCTCTGGTTTCAATCATCGCCATGAGATAATCTAAATAGTTTTGATTCGATGTTAGTGCACTGTAGTGCTGATATTTTAGCTGGTTTCTTTCTTTACGGATAATGCCGGTAAGAACATAATCCCGAATGATTTCTTCTTCTTTCACATTTAACAGCAGAAGTAAGAACATCGAGCCTAAGCCTGTCCGGTCTTTTCCTCCTCTGCAGTGATGGACCAGCGGGATATTTTCGCTGTCTGCACAGATACGGAGAAATTTACCGTAAGCATTTTTTGCTTCCTCTGAATCGATTAATTTTCGATAATCTTCAATGACATTTTCACCTTTGTCATTTATATATTTAGGATCAATTTCTCCATTATCTAAAGCGCTTACAAGTTTTACATTTTCACTATGCAAATCGATCGCGTTGGCTGCTGCTTCCGAGAAGCTTGAATGTGGATCGCAATGATAAGTGTTTGCCACACTTGGTATTTCTACATTTGGATTTATGCTGCGTTCATGATCCGACCGGTAATCGACAATGGTTTTCAGATTCATTCGTTCCAGCAGCTTTACATCATCTGCATCTAATTTTGATAATTGATCTCCCCGAAATAGCAGTCCCCATTTTGTAACTCTGCCATCATCCGTTTCATAGCCGCCCATATCCCGAATGTTAATCGCTCCATGTAATTGGATGACACGCTCAGAAAAGATATTGGTCTGAAAATCACCGGATTTAATTAGAAAATAATACGGTCCTTCTGCTACCGGTAACGAAACGGTAAACTCGCCTGTTGAGCTGGTGCCGAGTAATGTATTGATTTTTTCTGCTTCCGGTTCGCTGCCGACGTATAATTGATATTCTGATTTTGATGCGTTTACTAATTTTATTGTCAGCTGATTATCGTTCCTTTGTATTTCTATGTTTGGAATTGTGTATGGTTGTTTGTATTCCCCCACAAAATACCTCCTTTAGTACTGCTCCTGAATTTATACATATCATAAACTATGATAATTATTATTTCAATATATAATTCATGATAATAATTACCGAAAATGTGCGTAGAATTAGTGTTTTTGCAATTCTTTTTGCAAAAGAGGCTTCTATTTATTTAATAAATATAAAAAAAGAACTTGAAAATAATTTTCCTTTTCTCAAGTTCCTGCACAAAATTTTTTAATATTTTTTTATAAATCTCCAACAATTTCTCTTGTTTTGAGTGTTTTATCTTTAAATTCTTCATCCTCCAGAAGAAAGGTGGTAATAACATCCATTAAATAAACCATGGAAAATTGCGAGTTTGAAAATTTTTCATCATGGACAAAACGGGTGTTATATACGTAAAATACCAGATCACTTAATTTAGAAACGGGGTTTTCGAAATAACCGGTGATAGAGACAATCGTTGCTCCATTTTTTTTGGCCTCTGTAAGTGTTTCGACAATGGAATGAGTAGTACCGCTGTTTGAAATAGCTATAAATAAATCTCCCGGCTTGGCTATACTTGCTTGCATAAGCATCCATAAAGGGTCAGAATAACTTTTTGCCGTTAATCCCATCCGCATTAACCGGATGCTGAAAAGATCTGCGGTAACACCGGAGCTGCTGATACCTATGATATTAATATTTTCAGCCTGTTTGATTAAGCCCATGAAGGCTTGGATTTTATTTATATCAATTAACCGCTGTGTATTTTTTATAACATTTTGATAGTATACAAGCACTTCGTCTGCTATCCCGTGTGTTTCCTGATTCTCTTCCGGATCAGCTTTGGCGTTAATAAGAAATTTCATATCGGAATAATTGTTACAGCCAATTCTTTTTACAAATCTCGTAATGGATGCATTAGATGTACCTGTTCTGTTTGCCAGCTCTCCAATTTTCATATTGTTAATTTCATGGCTGAAGCGCAATATATAATCAGCGATTTTTTTTTCTTGTTTGGAAAAGTTCAGATAGTCTTCTTGAATCTTCATTAAAATATCCATGATTCTCTCCTTTCAACAGGTGCGTACAATACTTTAGTTATTATTATAACGTGGGTGGATATTTGCTGGAAGGATTAATGAAATATTTCATTTAATTGGTGGCAGCATGAGTGGTTTTCTAAAAAATGATATATTAGTTATAGTTAAAAACGGAGGTGGCGATTTTGGAATTAAAACAATTGTTTTATTTCAAGGAAGTGGCGAAGCATAAAAGTATTACAAAGGCTGCCCAACAAATTCATATTTCCCAGCCGGCATTAAGCAAGTCTATCAAGGCATTGGAGGAGGAGCTGGGAACTACCCTGATTATTCGTACTAACAAGACGATCGACTTAACAGATGCAGGCAATATGGTGTTAGAATACACGCAGGAAATAACAGGATTAGTGGATGAAATGAAATTGACGTTAAATGACTTGACTAATTTTTCAGTGGGCCAGCTTAATATTGGACTGCCACCGTTTATTGGGAGCTTATTTTTCCCGAAGGTTATGAAGAAATTTCATCGCAGTTACCCTAATATTAAATTAGATATTACTGAATACGGGGGAGCGAGGGTTGTAAAAAGTGTAGAAGAGGGAGAGTTTGAGCTTGGCGTGGCAGTACTTCCTATAGATGAGCAGATTTTTGATGTTTATCCTATCGTGGAGGAGGAGATGAAGCTGATTGTTCATAAGAATCATCCGCTTGCTTCTTCTAAAGAAGTGAATGTAAAGGAGCTAAGGGATGAAGAATTTATTTTTTACCATGAGGAATTTGCCTTAAACCAGATTGTACGAAACCATTTCTTTATTACGGCAGGCTTTGAACCAAAAATTTTATTTAAGAGTATGCAGTGGGATCTGATGTCTGAGATGGTAGCAGCCAATTTGGGAATAGCCATTTTACCGCAATCGATCTGTAACCGTCTGTTTACGAAGGATATTCATATTATCAGTCTTAAACCGACTATCCTTTGGAAGCTGGCTGTCATTACGAAAAAAGGGAAATACATTTCCAATGCTGGGAGGAAGTTTATTGATTTTATTTTAACCGATTCATTATAACTTTGAGTTATGAAAAGCATGATTAATATGTATTTTACGAATGATATAAAGCAGCGTAATATAGTTATTAGCTAATTTGAAATGAAGAACAAAGAAGGGGAAGCGGATGAAAATAATAGGGGTTATTTTACAAATAGGCTTTTTACATGTTTTTCTCTTCTTAGGAATAGTATTAAAACATTTTATTCCTTTGCCAATCCCGTCTTCTATGCTTGGATTGTTTCTATTGTTTGTAGCCCTGTGCTGCAACCTAATCAAGCTGGAATGGGTGGAGCAGGGTGCTAAATGGCTAATGGCCGAGCTGCTGTTATTCTTTATCCCTTCGGCAGTAGGAATAGTGAATTATCAACAGATTTTCAGTCTGCAGGGGCTGGGTATTATATTCTTGATTCTTATCAGTACGATGATTGTCATGGGTGTAACGGCTTTAACTGCGGAAAAAGTATCTGCCAGGAAGAAGGAGGAAGGGCATTGATCATTGCAGTATTTACAATTGTAACGTATCTGATTTATTTACTTTCTAAAAAGATTTATAAAAAAATATCCATAGCTGCTTTTCATCCCTTGCTGCTGGCACCAATACTATTAATCGTGTTAATTACTATCACACATGTATCTGCCAACCAATATTTGCAGGGCTCGATACTATTGTCGCATATGCTGGCACCAGCTACGGTTGCATTTGCAGTTCCTATTTATAAGAACTTGCCGACTATAAAAAAATACCTCGGAACAATTGCCGTCAGCATTACAATTGGAACGCTTGTGGCTATGATTTCTACTTTTTTGTTATCAAAGTTAATTCATTTGAGTGATGATTTTATTGTTTCCATTCTTCCCAGATCGATTACAACACCTATTGCAATGGAGGTATCTAAAGAGATTGGAGGATTGCCGGCATTGACAACGGTTTTTGTTATTATAACTGGAATAGCAGGAGGGATTGTTGGACCTAAAGTGCTGAAGTGGCTATCCATCAAGACACCGATTGCGAAGGGGCTGGCTTTAGGAATGGGGGCACATGGTGTTGGTACGAGTAAAGCATTGGAATATGGAAAACAGGAATCTGTTTTTTCTTCATTAGCGATGATTTTCGCTGCCCTAATTACGTTGGTTTGGGGCACCTTGTTAACTACCTTTATTTAGAGTGAAAAGAGTTGCCATAGACGTTTTCTCAACTCTTTCATTAACTGAAGATATGATTTTTGGAGAGTGAATGTTACAAGCTCAAGTGTAAAAAATCCATAGCCTGAGATGAGAGACCATTCAAGCTATGGACATCTGTTTGATGATAAAGCTAAAACAAAGGCAATTCCTCCAAAAAGATAATATCCGCCCGCTCAGCAGCACTGCCCTCAGCTAAAAGAGCAGCCTTGGCTAATACATTTGCACCTGCTTCTTCTAAAAGCTTCTCCAGTGCACGTACAGATTCGCCTGTACTGATCACATCATCAATAATGGCAACTCTTTTTCCATGAAGTAAATCAGCATCTTTTCCATCAAGGCATAAGGTCTGCTCCTTCTGTGTTGTAATGGAAGTTACCTTTTTAACCAGCGGGTTCTGCATATAAGGTTTAATGCTTTTTCGTGCAACAATGTATGTATCCATTTCCAGCACCTTTGATATTTCATGAATTAACGGAATACCTTTTGCTTCAGCGGTTACGATATAGTCGATTTCCGGCAGCTTTTCTGCTAATAATGGAGCAAGATAAGTAACTAATTCTGTATCCCCCAGAATATCAAAGCTGGCAATATTTAAATCCTCTGCTACCGCAACGATCGGCAATACTCTCTTCAAGCCTTTTATATCAATCTCAAATGTTTTCATTCTGTCCACCCCGTTTTATTAGAATCCGAATAAATTAATTAAGAATTGCATGACGACACCTGCGACCATTCCGATAAAAGGATCGGTAATGGAAGTTACCACGATCGTAGTTGCTCCGACGATGCCGCCGGAACCATCTGCTGTTAAAGATTCGATCGCATTACCCGGTAATGTAACGATTGCTCCCAGAACAAACAAAAAGCCTGCAATCGATGCGGTCGGTATGTATTTCCCTATTTTTGGCAGAACCCCAAAAAGAAGAATAACTGCCATAATAATCATCATTAAAACACCTGACCAGACGGCATGAGGAGCGCTGGCTGTGGCAGAAATAACAACTTCAACAGGGCCGCCGCCAAATAATGCAGAGACCATAGAAGCAGCACCGCTGATAACGGTAAGAACATCAAGATTTAAGCTTTTTTCAGCAATCGCACTATTAATGTTGCCAAAGGCGATATTAGCCCCAATGTTTAAACAGGCCAATGCCAAAGCGCCGCGGATAACAGCCGGATTAAAGACAAAGGGCTGGAGCGCTATTTTCTCTTTAGGGAGAGGGTGAGCTTCGCCGGCAGTATCATTCTTATGCACAAAGTAATAAATCAGGCTGGAAAGAATCACAGAAACGGCAATGGTATAAACCAGATCCTGTGTTGCAATATAAGTAACCAGGGCGCTGGCAAAGGAGATAATACCAGCCAGCTTGTCTTTCTTAGCCATATCCCAGGCTACTTTTGTCAGCATTAGACCGACACCTGCCATCATGCCTGCGGTGACGACAGGACCAATCCATTCCACAATACGTTCTAGAAGACCGAAAGCGCCAATGATGACCATGAAACAGGCTCCAAAGAAAAGCATTGACAGCCTTTCTTTCATATTTTTCCCTAATGTACCGGCAACAGTAATAGATTCTGCCTGAAATGAAATGACTGCTACTGTTCCAGTAAAGGCATTTCCCGCAGCTCCGACAATAAATGCTAAAGCGGTAGGGACGGAAGCAAAGCCGAATGCTAATGCCAGCAAGCCTTGAGGCAGCCCATTCAGCACACCGCTTAATGCTGCCAGAATATCCTTCAAAATATCCATGTATTTCCTCCATTTGCACCCGCATATCTGCATTGGTTGAATAGAGGCTGGCAACTATAATAGAATACATCCTGAACAAAGCTGATAAGTAACCAGCCAGCAAATAGAAAAGGCCGCCTATTTATTGAATAGACGACCAGATAACTAGAATCAACAGCAAAAACAATACGCCATATGCGTCATTGCTCTGTCAGTTTACTCTATTATAATTAACCGTCCATAGTAGAGTAATTATCGGTTACTCTGTAGAGACTCCCGGACCATATTACCAGGAATATACGGGGTGCTATTTATTTTTAAACACACTTACGAATTGAATTTACCATAATAAAGAGATAAAGACAATATAGTTTGACAATTACCTTGAAAGAGCCTATTTCAAATAGTTTTCTTATGAGAACGCAGCTTCGTATACTTAAACCCCGGCCTTACTCCTCCTGAACCAGGCAATAATCGCCGCAATAATCAAAGCAAATCCCAGATAGCCCATCGTAGAATATACCTTCCCGACAAGTGTTGTAAAACCGGCAAAGCTGGCTATGAATCCAAGTAATCCAATAATAACCACAGCAGGCTTATAGGCTTTACTGTCAGGTGAAATAAAACGTACCGTAAAGGAGTAGAACATGCCTACTGCTGTATTATACATCATGCCAAGTAATGCAATGGCCATCAGGATGCCGACAACCGGGTGGATTTGTTCTGCTAATGCAAGGGTCGGCATGTCCATTCCAGCAACCACGTCTATTTTCACGAACATACCGATGTGAATCAGGATAATCAAACCGCCAAGCGTCACTCCTCCCAAAATGCCTCCAAGACCGGCAACTTTACGGTCTTTCTCACCGCCGCTCATAACAATTAGCAAGGCTGCCCCTGCTGCCAGGTTATAAGATACATAAAGAAAAGCACTTAACAGCCAGTTCGATGCTGCAGAAGTTTGTTCTTTTGCTATGGCATCTGCCTCAGAAAGGGATAAATCCATTGTAAAAATAGAATAGATTAAAATGACAAAGATAATCGCGATTAAATAAGGGGTGATTGCTGCGATGATGCCGATAATTTTTTTGGTATTTAATAGTAATGTCAGGATAGTCAGTGCCACCATAATGATGCTTCCTGCCATTGTATTAATGCCAAACATCTGCTCAAAGGTGGAACCGGAGCCTGCAAACATTACAACAGCGACACCGAATAAGAAAAAGGTAATCAAGATATCCAATATTGCTCCAATATAACGTCCGCCAATATGATAAATCACGCCTTTATGAGAGGCTGCCTGCAAATCTGTTCCCAGTTGGGCAAAGGTATAGCCTAAAAAGATGAAGAGGAGAGTAGCGACAACCCCGCCGACTGTTCCCCAGATACCAAAACTGGTGAAATATTGCATCACTTCCTGCCCGGAAGCAAATCCGGCTCCGATAATAAGACCAACAAAGGCACTTCCTATTTGAAAACTCTTTTTCATCTGACTATCTCCCTTATCTGTAATCTTTCTGTGCTACGGTGTAGTTCTCTACAGCTTCCCGATCTACTTCATAACCAATTCCAGCTGTGGTTGGAACGGTGATATAACCATTTTCTGCAACAACTTCCGGTGTGATAATATCTTTTTCCCAGTAGCGGCTGGATCCGGCAGTATCACCTGGTAAGATAAAGTTAGGCAAGGTTGTTAAAGCAACGTTATGGGAGCGGCCAATCCCGGATTCCAGCATCCCGCCGCACCACACTGGAATGCCATTTTCTGCACAGTAATCATGGATTTTCTTCGCTTCGGTTAAACCGCCGACACGGCCAATTTTGATATTAATAATTTTGGTGCTTCCGAGCTCGACTGCTTTTCGTGCATCCTCCAATGAATGAATGCTTTCATCCAGGCAGATAGGTATTTTGAGTTTCTGCTGTAATTTGGCGTGATCAATAATATCGTCCGACGCTAAAGGCTGTTCAATCATCATCAGATCAAAGTCATCTAACTGCTTTAACAGGTCAGCATCCTCTAAGCGATAGGCAGAGTTGGCATCTGCCATAATATCTGTGTCCGGGAATTTTTCACGTAATGTACGCATCACGTCTACGTCCCAGCCAGGCTTAATTTTTACTTTCATACGCTTATAGCCTTCTTGAATGTAACCATCTACTAAAGTGACGAGATCATCAATGGATTTTTGAATGCCGATACTGATACCGACTTCAATTTTTTCTTTTGCTCCGCCTAATGCTGTTGCCAGAGATTGATTGGTCTGCTGTGCATAAATATCCCAGACGGCTCCTTCAAGGGTCGATTTTGCCATATTATTTTTTCGGATGGCGGCAAAGATTTCATTTACTTCATCTGGATGTTTTAGTTCTTTATTTAAAATAAGCGGGATTAGAAAATCCTCCAGCATATGCCAATTAGTCTGCAGCGTTTCCTCGTTATACCAGGGTGCGTGGAAGGCAACGGATTCACCCCATCCGATGGTACCATCCTCATCCTTTGCTTCCAGTAACAAAAAGTCCCGGTTTGTAAATGTGCCAAAGCTTGTTGTGAAAGGTGCTTTTAGCTTCATTTGTAAATGACGGATCGTGATTTCTTTTATTTTCATGTTTGATCTCCTCCAAGGTCTAAGATGTCTTTTTTTACAAAAATATATTTTCCGTAGTTTTCATAGGCTTTCAGCTGTACAGCGGCGTAACCTGCTGTAAAAAGTTTCTGGAACAGCTCTCTTGTCTGCAGTCTCCAATCCATCGCCAGCTCTTGGCTTGCTGCTTTTAACCCTTGAAAATCCTTAGGCACATCAATGGAATAGGAATATTCCGTCAATTCTGCGAGTTCTTTCTCTTTGTGAAAGACGGGTAAGCTTTCCTGATTAAAGCACAGCGTGTTTAGAGTTCTCGGATTTCCTGTGTTAACCGATTGTTTTTCCACCACATGTGGGCTTTTCAGATGCCAATGAATTTCAAAGCGGTCTGAAGGAAGCCCTTTATTAAAGCCATCCTGCATTTCACCATAACAATTTTCAATATAGGTGTGGCAAATACCGTTCAGCTTGGTGAGATTGAGATAGGCATTACGTGTTTCCAGCGGATCATATGTCCACTTCATCATGTCATAGCCTTTCCGAATGGCAATCTCCCGTTGTCTTTGCTTCAGCATTTCTCCGATACCCCGGGAACGGTATGCCGCGTCAATGCCAAGCATGTGAGAGCATAGATAGCTTTTGCCGTTATCGAAGCCTGCAAATCCATAGCTGAAGCCGATTAGTTCTCCATCTGCATAAGCTCCGACGATGATGCCTCCATTTTTGACTGCGGTAAGTGTCTGATGGGTGGGAAGGGCTGTCATTCCCCACACTCTTCCTTCAAGATCCTGAATTTGTTCCATTTCTGCCATTGTTTTTAGTTCTTTATATTGAATCATTGTGTATCGCTTCTTTCTTTGTCTGTTGTAGTGCAAGGACAAGTGCCCGTGTAATAATTTCTGCTCCGGTCGGCAGGCGTTTTTGATTAAATGTCATTTGGGGATGATGGAGCCCTGGCGTCACCCCGCATCCGAGACCTAGCATCGTTGTTTGCAGATGCGGCTTGGAATACGTATAAAAATGAAAATCCTCTCCTCCCGGTGTGATGACCTCAGGCGCGCAATTTTCTTCTCCTGCCACATCGATAATTGCCTGCTTCATAATGGATTTGGCTGTGTCGTCCACTTGAGCTGCAGCAATATGGGCATCTACTTTGTAATCAATGGAAACATCATACAGTGTGCTGACTGCTTTAACAGCCTTTTCAAAGCCTGCGGTCAAAGCATCCATTGTTTCATTTGTTTGTGCCCGTGCATCAATACTGAATACTGCACTGCCCGGAATGATATTTGTTGATGTTCCGCCTGCCCGTATTTGTGTCATTTTGATAGAAGCCGATTCAGCAGGGCTGATCCAAATACGTTTTAGTCCATCAATCAGTGAAGCTGCAGCCTCAATAGCATTCGCTCCCTGTTCCGGTCTTGCACCATGTGCTTCTACACCATGAATTTCTCCTGTGAAAAGCTTCGCTGCACCATGATGTAAAGCTGGTGCGTAAGTTCCGTCTCCTAATTCTATGAGTGGGCGGACATGTGTGCCGAATAAAAACTGGAGCGGATCGATAACGCCTTGGTCAACAAAAGCTTTTGCTCCCTGTGCTTTTTCTTCGGCCGGCTGGAAAAGGATGCGGACAGCCCCTGGCAAGGTCGGCTCGAGCTCTTTTAATAAGAGGACAGCACCGAGAGCTACGGTCATATGGCCATCATGACCACATGAATGGTTTGCCTGGAAATCTCCATCTACCTCTTGCCATAAAGCATCTATATCGGTTCTAAATCCAACCTTGGGAGTACCTTTTCCGATGTCTACATATAACCCGGTCATATTGCTGAATGTGTGTGGCGCCAAACCCTCTTGGCGCAGAAAATCCACCAGATATGCTGTTGTTTCTGCTTCATTCCAGCTTATTTCCGGATTCTTGTGCAAATGTTCAAAGATTGGCTGTAATCGTTCTGCTAATTGCTGATTTGTCATTTATCTCAACTCCATCTGTCAGAAATAAAACTATTATTAAAATCATCGAAGTTCACACGCTGCTTATCATAATAATTCGGATCAAATGTCATCATCCCTGTTACCATTAGATTAAGGAAGGAAATAAGCGATGGCATTAAATCAATCGTTGATTTTTCGGTTTGCTCCAATATAAAAGAATGAGAACAGTGCTTTTGGATCGGTGCCAGCTTGGAATCTGTTATAGCAAGCACAGTTATTCCCCGCTTATGAAGAGCTTCCGCAATATGGATCGGTTCTTTAAAATAGCGGTGTAAGGAAATAACGATGACGACAGAGTCTTCATCTATTTCCTGCATCGTCCGGATAAGCTCCGGCGTGTCGGTTTGAATAATCGATACATTCGGGCGCAGAATATTTAATGTGAAATGCAGCCACTGGACAGGGAATTGTGATGCACCGGCACCGATAATATATATTTTTTTTGCTTGATGTAATTGATGTGTTGCTTTATAGAATAATTCTTTATCTATTTGTTTAGCAATTCTGTCAATTTGCGCGATATCTTTTTCCATTGCTTTTTCAATCAGGTGCTGATCGTTAAACAGCTTCTTCTTTGCTGAAAAATAATTCCCCAGCGTACTGACAGTATTTTGGTTGAAAACAAATAAGGTAATTTTCTTTTGCAGCTGTGCGTAGCCCTCAAGCCCAAGTGCATAACAAAAGCGGATAACGGTTGTTTCACTTGTTTCAGCTTTCTTTCCAACCTCAGCTGCGGAATGTGTACCAACAAAGGTTGGGTTATTTAATACGAAATTTGCTACCTTCTGCTGTTTCTTTGATAAGGCATTAAAATGTGTTTCGATTAAGTCTTTAATAGGCAGATCATTTTCCAAAAAGAAGCCCCTCCTTCATTTTTAAAGAAAAAGAAGTTTAAACTTTTTAAAACCTTAACACAAATATGGAAGGATAACAAGTAATTTTCAGAAAAAATAATATAGAGTTATTATGATGACAGGGTGTCTAATTATTGCTGAATAGTCAGGGAAAACAGCTTCTTTTTAAAGAATGATGCATTTTCTCAGGGTAAATTAATATTTATTACATTACGGGTCAATTTAGATAAAAGCTGTCTAATTCCCTTTGATTCTATAAATGAAGTGTTTAAACATCTCCTTTTTCGGTTAAAGGAACATAGTTATTACAGAAAATAGCATACAGAAAATAGAGGTGAACCCAATTTGAGCGAAACTACGGAATATATCGGTCTGATAACTGCACCAGGTTATCCAGAAGAAATAGGAGCAAGGCTGCAAAATGAATTGCCATCACTGCTTGAGTATTATGTAAAAGAAGAAATAGAATGGAAAATTGAGTATATAGAGGATCCCTTGCTCGGTGGAGGTGCAAATTCAAAACAAATATTGGAGGCCACTGAGAAAATGAAAGAGGAGAAGGAATGGGATTATGCTATCTGCCTAACTGACATTCCTCTATTTATAGACAATCGAATGATTGTTGCCGAAGCAAATGAAGATGAAAATATAGCGCTTATCAGTATGCCCAGCTTTGGCTCAACCTTGATGATCAGGCGTTTGCGTGAATCGATTATGCAGCTCGTGAATGAAATGTACTACGGAAGCTCAGACGAAAACCGGGAACGTTCTGCATTGCGCATCGAGTCAAAGAGAAGCAAGCACAAAGGGATAAATGTAGGTGACCCTAAAAATTTGATGACAAGCAGATTCCTAGGCTGGCTGTCGCCACTTAAGCGCGAGACACCGGATGATGGGGAAGAGGAATACCTGGATGTCCGTTTTACAGTAGGACGCAGAGGAAGTATTTCTATCCGTTTATTGGCTGGAATGGTACGAGCAAATCGGCCTTGGGCTCTGTTTCCAACATTTCTGAAAATCCTGATTATCGCTTTTGCTACAGGTTCTTATGCACTTGTTTTTCCAACCTTATGGCTGTTAAGCGAGCATTATACGATTTTCAGAATGTGTTTACTTACCGTCTTTTCTATATTGGCGATGACGATATGGATTATTTTGATTCATCGGTTATGGGAGAGAAAGCGGGATCAGAATATCAGCTATGTGCGAAGACTGTATAATGCAACGACATTTTTTACGTTATTTATTACAGTGTGCATTTACTATGTGATGCTGTTTGGTTTATTCCTGGTCGGTGTATTTGTTTTTATTCCGATGGGGATGCTGGAGGATCAGCTTACAGGAGATCCAGGACTGATCAATTATTTCTACATTGCCTGGATTGCTGCCAGTGTGGCTACAGTTATTGGTGCGCTCGGTACAGCGCTGGAGGATGAGGATGTTGTGCTGAATGCGACTTATGGTTATCGCCAAAGACAACGGCAGGAACGATTGAAGAAGGAACGGGAGAGGAAAGGAGAGGAGAATGAGGATGAATCACTGACGAAATGATATGAGGAAACAAGGAGACGAGCTTTTATTGGCTGGTCTTTTTTTTCAAAAGATAAAATTATATACCTCATAGTTATAGAATCTTATCTAGCACGCTATCATACTCTTGGAGAAATACATAAATAGCAGATAGAATGATTAAAATCATCATACTGGTGAATAAAGAAAAGTGGTAGAATAAAGGGGAGAATTAGAGAGAGAATATTAAAATAATATTTAGATGTATATTTTGTATATTTGAATCGTGACCACTATGAAAGGAGTGAGATTAGTGAATAACAATGATACAAACATTCTAATTTATCAGACGGAAGAAGGAAATACGAAAATAGATGTCCGATTAGAAAATGAAACGGTCTGGATGACACAAAAAGCCATTGCTGAGCTTTATCAAAAAGGAGTAAATACGATTAATGAACATATAAAAAATATATATGTAGAGGAGGAACTGCAAGAGTCTTCAACTATTCGGAAAAACCGAATAGTTCAAAACGAAGGCAAAAGAGAGGTGGAACGTAAAGTTAATTTTTATAATCTAGAAATGATCATCGCTATTGGATATCGTGTACGCTCCCATAGAGGTACTCAATTTCGTCAATGGGCAACAGAACGTTTGAATGAATATCTAGTTAAAGGATTTACAATGGATGATGAACGCTTAAAAGAAATGCGTAATTTCGGTGAAGATTATTTTGATGAACTTCTTGAAAGAATTCGCGATATCCGTGCTTCTGAAAAACGATTCTATCAAAAGATTACAGATATCTATGCTACCTCTATTGACTATAATCCTAGAGCTGATATAACAAAAGCGTTCTTTGCAACAGTACAGAATAAGCTCCACTTTGCTATTCATGGTCAAACTGCTGCAGAACTGATTGAAAGTAGAGCAAGAGCAAAAAATAAGAATATGGGCCTTACTTCTTGGAGCGGAGAAAAAATTCGGAGACAAGACGTGACAGTAGCCAAAAACTACTTAACCGAAAAAGAACTAAAATCTTTAAATCGCATTGTTACAAGATATTTAGACTATGCAGAGGATCAAGCAGAGCGAAGAAAACCAATGTATATGGCTGATTGGAAAAAAAGATTAGACGCTTTTCTAGAATTTGACGAGAGGGAAATTCTGCAAGGAGCTGGTAGGGTAGCGAAGGCTGTAGCTGATAAAACTGCCATAGAAGAGTATCAGAAATATAACCAACAACGTATAGATAAAGATGGGTATAGTGATTTTGACGAATTTATTGATAATAATCATTTGAAGAAATGACTATAAAAAGAGGTCGTTCTCTATATGTAGGTTTGCGATAGAGAAAGACCTTTACTAAAATAATCCTTCGTAATTTAATTTCACGCAGCTGTTTCTTCTTCCACAAATGTTTCTATCTTCCCATCTTCCACTCACTAAACTTCCTAAGAATAATATCAAAAACAATATAGAACGGCAGAAAGCTCGAGTTGTCCACTTTATTATAAAGATAAAATGGTGTGCTGTTTACATAGATATTAAACATTGCGTTTTGAGCCAGTAAATTATTTCGCAATGTTGTTACACTGATATATTTAATATTTCTTGTTTTAATCATATGAATGATCTCATCCAGGTTTTTCGATTCTCCGGATAAAGAAATAATAAATAACAGATCATCCTTATCAATTTCTCCGAGTCCATCTGTGAAGTCCCGTTCACTCCGCATTACCTGGGATTTTTTATGGAGCGACCATAGTTGCCTCTGCACATCATTCGCTAAATCCAATTGAGCTGTACCAGTACCGTAAATATAAATATAAGGAGCACGGTCAATCAGCTGATTTAGCTGGTGAAAGTCCAGTTGCTCCATATACTTCATTGTCTGCTGGATATCCTGGTTAAGCAGCTCCATCAAATCCTGGGTAGTACCCTCCGTGAAATTGTTTAATTTAATATAAGATTTTAAATCACTATAGCCATCCAAGCCTATCTTTCTAGTAAGGCGATGAATAGAAGAAATGGATGTATGAGCATAGTTAGCCAGATCCTGAATTTTCATTGTCTTCATTTCATCAATGTGCTCATGAATCGTTTTAATAATATGTAAGTCATTCTCATTTAAATCATCAAAGTATTGGTTTACCAGTTTATCTAAAATCATCTTGCCCACCTCTTCTACTGAAAATATTTTCGTTATATGAAAATATAATCTAATGTTACTACGCTATTTCTAAACGCGTCAAACCCATTGGAATTTGAAAGCGCTGCCTTTATATTGAAATTATAGATTAAAACAAAGGAGTTTTGTTTATGAATGCAATCAAGCGGTTTGGCAGTGCGATGATTGTTCCCGTTCTTTTATTTGCGTTTTTTGGTATCGTTGTCGGGCTTGCAACCTTATTTAAAAATTCGGCTATCATGGGGAGTATCGCCGAAGAGGGGACGATGTGGTATAACATCTGGTCGCTTATTGAAAGTGGAGGATGGACGATTTTTGATCATATGGAGCTGGCTTTTGTAATTGGATTGCCCATTTCGCTTGCTAAGAAAGCGCAAGCACGTGCGACACTTGCAGCGTTGATGGTTTATCTGGTTTTTAACAATTATATCAATGCTATTTTAACACTTTGGCCATCTACTTTTGGCGTAGATTTATCCCAGGGAGTTGAAAATTTAACAGGTGTAAAAGAGATTGCCGGTATCCCTACTCTGGATACAAATATCATTGGTGCTATTGCAATATCCGGTATTGTTATTTGGATTCACAATCATTTTTATGATAAGAAATTGCCTGAAATGCTGGGTATTTTCCAGGGACTTGTATTCGTTACCATTATTGGCTTTTTTGTAATGATTCCTTTTGCCTTTCTTATTGCATTTGTATGGCCGTATGTGCAGCAGGGGATCGGCTCATTACAGGGGTTCATTACACAGGCTGGTTATCTTGGCGTCTGGCTGTTTCACTTTCTGGAACGTGTTTTAATTCCAACGGGTCTGCACCATTTTATCTATACACCGTTTGAATATGGGCCGGCGGCTGTCAACGAAGGGTTAAAGCCATACTGGATTGCCCACTTAAATGAATTCGCTAATTCAACAGCACCCCTAAAGGATCTCTATCCATATGGATTCTTAATGCATGGAAACATTAAAATGTTTGGCTGTTTAGGTATTGCACTCGCCATGTACTATTCAACACCTAAAGAAAATAGGAAGAAAGTGCTTGCGCTAATATTGCCGGCTACATTAACAGCAGTATTTGCAGGAATTACCGAACCGCTTGAATTCACATTCTTATTTATTGCACCATATTTATTTGTTATTCATGCGCTTCTCGGAGCGACAATGGTGACGATTATGAACATGTTTGGTGTCGTTGGTATGATGGGTTCCGGATTTATTGAGATAGCTGCGTTGAACTGGATTCCGCTCTCTTCCAATCATGGAGGAATTTATATAGTCCAAGTTATTGTCGGGTTTATCTTTGTAGCATTGTACTTTGTCATATTCAGATGGATTATTGTTAAATTCGATATTCCATTGCCAGGCCGTAAAAACGAGAAGGAGGTTAAATTATACACCAAACAGGATTATCAGAATGCGAAACAAAATGGCAGTCAGGAAGAGGTAGCCCCTAAATATGATTCTGAATATGAAGAGAAAGCGGTCTATTATTTAGAAGGACTTGGAGGCAAAAAAAATATTAAAGATGTTACAAACTGTGCAACACGACTGCGTGTGACAGTCAAGGACCCTGACCTGGTCAAAGGAAATGATTACTTTACAAATAACCAAATGGCGCACGGAATAGCTCAAAGCGGTCAAAGTATACAGGTGATTGTTGGCCTGAGTGTACCGCAAGTAAGAGATTATTTTGAAGCGAAACTTTAAACATATATGAGGAGGCGTTTATAATGAAAAAATTTAACATTACAATTGCTGGAGGCGGAAGTACATTTACACCGGGGATTATTTTGATGCTGCTCGACTATCTGGATGAGTTCCCAATCGATACGATTAAACTCTATGATAATGATGGGGACAGACAAAAGACGATTGCAGATGCATGTGAGATTTTATTAAAAGAACGTGCGCCGGAAGTAAGCTTGCTGGCCAGCACCAATCCTGAAGAAGCATTTACTAACGTAGATTTTGTCATGGCACATATTCGTGTCGGCAAATACGCCATGCGTGAACAGGATGAGAAAATTCCGTTGAAGCATGGGGTTGTAGGACAGGAAACTTGTGGTCCGGGCGGAATTGCTTATGGTATGCGGTCCATCCCGGGAGTGCTGGAATTGGTAGATTATATGGAAAAGTATTCACCAGAAGCTTGGATGTTAAATTATTCTAACCCGGCAGCTATTGTTGCAGAGGCAACTCGTAAACTAAGACCAAACTCTAAAATTTTAAACATTTGCGATATGCCGATTGGTATTGAAGAATTGATTGCGAAAAACTTAGGGTTGGCATCACGTAAAGAGATGGAAGTAGATTACTATGGATTGAATCACTTTGGCTGGTGGACAGATATCCGTGACAAGCAAGGAAACAGCCTGATGCCCAAAGTGACAGAGCATGTGGGTCAGCATGGCTATGCAACGGATGGAACGTCTGAATTGGAACAGCAGGAAAGCTGGAACAGTACACTTAAAAAAGCAAGGGATGTTCAAGTACTTGATCCTTCAACAGTGCCAAACACGTATTTAAAATACTATCTGTATCCAGACTATGAAGTGGCTCATTCCAACAAAGAATATACTCGTGCTAATGAAGTAATGGCAGGTCGTGAGAAATTTATTTTTGGTGAGTGTCAGACAATTATCGAGAAAGGTACAGCGGAGGAAACAAAGCTAACAATTGATGAGCACGCTTCTTACATTGTTGATTTAGCAAAAGCAATTGCCTTTAATACAAAAGAACGTATGCTGATGATTGTAGAGAACAATGGAGCGATTATTAACTTTGACCCGACAGCAATGGTGGAGGTTCCTTGCATCGTCGGCAGCAAAGGGCCGGAAAAACTGGTTGTCGGTGAAATCCCAAGATTCCAAAAAAGCCTGATGGAGCAGCAGGCTGGTGTGGAAAAATTAGTAGTAGAAGCGTTTGAAGAAGGCTCCTATCAAAAATTATGGCAGGCTATCACCTTATCCAAAACGGTACCGAGTGCAAAAGTAGCAAAAGATATTTTAGATGACTTAATCGAGGCGAATAAAGCATTCTGGCCAGAGCTGAAATAGAATATAATAGTTTTTTAGACAGGAACAGGGCAATATAAGCAGCCTCGCTCATATTGCTCTGTTTGATTTCTGGAATGCTTTGTTTTAACCAGCATTCGGGATATAAAAATCAATTCTCCAGCATATATTCCACAATATAGCAATCTTGACATCCCAATCCAACATGCTATGCTTCTCATTAGATAGACATTAAAAAGAGCGCTACAAAGGGGGATTCTGTAATTGGGAAAGAAAGTCTATGAAACATCGGCTAAGAAAAATAGATTTAGTAAAAAGAAAGTTCTGCTCAGCATAGTTGGTTTTATTGTTATTCTTGGTCTTGCTGCGTTTTTGTTTGTAAACGGATACATAAATAAATCCCTTCCGACAACTGAAGGAACAGTAGAGCTTTCTGTACTTGGCAGTGAAGTTACCATCATAACGGATGAAGACGGGGTGCCGCATATTCAGGCGGATAATGCCCGGGATTTGTATATTGCGCAGGGCTATATCCAGGCAGATCGGCGGATGTTTCAAATGGAGCTTTCGCGAAGACAGGCGTCGGGAACGCTGAGCGAGGTGATTGGTGAGGATGCTGTTAATCAGGATAAATATTTTCGGACGCTCGGGTTAAGACGTGCAGCCGAGGAATCCTATGAGGTTTATTCTGAAGAATCCATAGAAGTTCTTGAGGACTTTGCTGCCGGGGTAAATGCTTATATGGAGGAAGCGAAGGCAAATAACAGCTTACCGGTTGAATTTAAATTAATGGGGTTTGAACCGGAGGAATGGACGCCGGTGGACTCACTGACAATCGGGAAGTTTATGGCATTTGATCTTGGCGGGCATTGGGAGCAACAGGCGTTTAATTATTATCTGCTGAATGAATTTGCTGAAGAAAAGGCATATGAATTGTTCCCTGCTTATCCGGAAAATAGACCGACGATTATTAAAGAGGAGGAGCTGGATATTGCAGCAAGCTTTGAGGATGCAATTATTCCCCATTCTTTTAATGGCAGTAATAACTGGGTTGTCAGCGGTGATAAAACTGCGTCAGGAATGCCTCTTTTGGCAGATGATCCGCATCTTGGACTGGCCACTCCATCGATTTGGCTGCAAATGCATTTGGAATCAGCGGATGGCCTGAATGTGAGCGGAGTTATTTTTGCCGGCGTGCCGGGAATTATTCTTGGTCATAATGATCAGATAGCATGGGGTGTGACCAATACAGGGCCAGATGTACAGCAATTATATATTGAAAAACGTAATCCGGATAATCCAAATGAATTTTTATATGAAGATGCGTGGGAAGAGGCCTCAATCATTGAGGAGCCGATTAAAGTAAAAGATAGCGCAACAATTAATTATGAAGTGATAGAAACACGTCATGGACCTGTTATTTCAGAGTTTGCTGAAGATACTGGGAAAGAGACTGTGCTTTCCTTAAGATGGACTGCGCTGGAGGCGAGTACGGAATTAGAGGCAATTATGGAGATGAATCGTGCCGCTGACTGGGAGGAATTTGAAGAAGGATTGGAAAAGTTCTTAGTTCCGGCACAAAATTTTGTTTTTGCATCTCAGGATGGCACCATTGCTTATAAAGCCAATGGTAAAATACCGATTTATGAAGATGGAAAAGATGCTTTATTACCATTAAATGGTTGGGAAGCAGAGAACGAATGGCAGGACTTTATCCCATTTGATGAGCTTCCTACTGTCGTGAATCCGGAGAAAGGTTTTATTGCAACTGCCAACAATAAAATTGCGCCGGACAGCTATCCTTATCATATTAGCAATGTATGGGTGCAGCCTTATCGCTATGAACGAATTGAGGAGGTCCTGGAATCAGGAGACAATTTTACAGTAGAAGATATGCAGAATCTGCAAATGGATCAGACCGATTTAAGAGCTCGGGAATTTGTTCCTTTCTTTGAGGAAGCCTTGAGCGATATAGAATTGAAAGCGCAGGAACAAGAAGCTCTAAAGCTGCTGGCGGATTGGGACTTTACAGCAGATAAGGATAAGCCGCAGCCGCTAATTTTTGAGCATTGGATGCAGGAAATTGAAAATACAATTTATGATGGAGAAATACCTGATACGATGCGAAGGTTATTTTCAACAGAGTCCCAATCAATAGATAATATGCTGCGACTGGCTAGAGACGGGGAGAAATCAATCTGGCTGAATGAAAATGGCGGGATAGAAAATGTGTTGCATAGCTCTCTGCAGGCAACCTTGGAAAAACTGAAAGAAGATTATGGAGAGGATATGCCGGCCTGGACATGGGGCGACTACCATCAGGTTGAATTCAATCATCCATTATCAGGAGTCAGCCCATTTTTAGCATTTTTCTTTAATAATGAAGATGCTATACCAGTTGGAGGAAGTGGTGTGACACCAATGGCTGCCAGCTATAATTCAAAAACAGGTGTAGTAGATCACGGCGCTTCCTGGCGCTTTGTGATAGATGCCGGAGATATGAATGCAGGATATCATATTGTCGGGCCCGGGCAGGATGGGCATTTCAGAAGCGAGTGGTACCATGATCAGATGAGTGATTGGGTGCAAGGGAATTATCATGAGACGAGGATGGATGAGAGGGAAGGTTTGGAATTAAGGATGGTTCCAGAGGGATAAATATATTGAATCTAATTCCTTTCAGGTAAAGTTAAGCTGTATTTGAGCTATATCAGAAATTGTCTTCCAATCAGTAACTGATATGGAATGGAATCATAAGAAAGATAGAGGAATACGCCCCCCTAATTATAATAGATAACGCATACTATTTATTTGAAAATTTGATATATTTACTATTGTTAACGGAGAGGATATTTGTTAAACTAACCTTACTTTTAAAATTACGGATAGGATGTGACCAAATGGAAAACGAGCCGAAATTAGCTGCTTTTGTAAAATTGCATAACCTGATAATATATTATTCTGAATACAGGGATATGCCGGCGGAAGATGATTTTGATTTCTTTAAAGAAGTAGAAGAATGCTGTAAAGCTTTGGAGATTAATTACAAAGATTTTCTAAAAGAGATGGAGTTTTAGAATAGAATAAAAAATTATATAATTGTTGTTTGAGACAAAAAGCCAACTAGTTTTAGTTGGTTTTTATATTTTATTTTTCAGGAATTTATGTATTATTCAGTTAACAGCAATCATCATATAACCTGTAAGTTATAACAATAAATCATTTGAAAAGGGAAGGAGTCAGCTGATTTGGACTTTAAAAGATTGGAACAGACTTTGAAAAATATTAATTCATTCAGTGAAGCAGGTGAAGGTATTAACAGACTGGCTTATACAGATGAAGAGCGCCAAGCTGCAGATGAAATTGGGGAAATTTGCAAGAAAGAAGGTATGTCCGTCAAATATGATTCTGTCGGGAATCTTATCGCCAGGCGGGAAGGGACGCATCCGGAGCTGCCGGCTGTTGCGTTCGGCTCGCATATTGATAGTGTATATGAAGCTGGTGCATACGACGGGACCTTAGGGGTTGCAGCTGCAATAGAAATTATACGCAGCCTGAATGAAGCAAAAATTCAAACAGAACATCCATTGGAATTAATTGTTTTTGCCTGTGAGGAGTCGGCAAGATTTAGTTTTTCAACATTGGGCAGTAAAGCAATTGCCGGTTTGTTGAAAAAAGAAGATATCGCTGACTTACAAGATAAAGATGGTATTTTTTTGAGAGATGCATTCCAAAAATACAAGCTTCATTTAGATAAATTTGGTGAGGCAAAACAAAGAAAGGGAGCATATAAAGCTTTTTTTGAGCTCCATGTTGAACAAGGACCTGTATTGGAGGAAAAAAATATACCCATTGGTATTGTGACTGGAATAGCAGGTGCTACAAGATTTCAGTTAAATATAGAAGGAGAAGCTTCACATTCTGGAACAACCCCGATGGGTTACCGCAAAGATGCTTTTCTGGGGGCAGCTGAAATCGCGCTTGCCATTGAAAAAGCGGCCAAGGCTGAAAAATCTGTCGGGACGGTTGCTACTGTCGGTGTTTGTGATGTAGAGCCGGGAGCGATGAACGTTATTCCTGGCAGGGTGAAGATGCAAGTAGATATTCGCGGGATTTCAGAAGCGTCGAAGAAAATGGTTATTCAAAAATTATTTCAATCGATAAAAGATACAGAAGAAAAACGCGGATTAATTATTCATCATACAAGAACAAACGATCAGGCTCCAGTAGTTTTAAGTGAAGAAGTCATCCAGGAATTAAGCAAAACCTGTGATGAAAATGAGTATGCTTATCAGCTGATGCCAAGCGGCGCAGGACACGATGCCATGAATATGACAAATCTGTGTCCGGTGGGGCTGATATTCATTCCATCAGAAAAAGGGTTGAGTCATAACCCTAAAGAGTATAGTTCGATAGAGCAAATTGCACCGGGGGCAACTATTTTAAAGCAGGAAATATTGAAATGGGCAGGAGTGGCAGACAGAACTGCGGATAAGATACAGAGCTTACCATAACAGATTTTTTACAGAACGGAATTAGATTCAACGAGTCACATATTAGAATAGAATTTTCACTTATTCTAATATGTGACTCAAATCTCTTTTTCATTATCAAACTTCATTTGGCAGATATAATCAACTCTGTCCTCACCTTATTAAATTGTTTTATAACCTCTTCATCCACTTCATGATCCGTTACCACATAATCAATCTCATCCAGTCCGGCAATATTTACTGTGACATTCCTTCCAAATTTGGAGCTGTCCGCAGCAACATAGACCTCATGGGAAAGCTCAACAATCTTTTTTCGGGCAAGGGCTTCCTCCACGTTATAATCGGAAACTCCCTTATCCATCGTAATTCCGCTTGCACAGATAAAGGCTTTCTGTATGTTCAATTGATGAAAGTTAAATAAGTAATCATAGGTAACGACAGACCTTTCATTTTTTCTGACCTTCCCGCCTATTACAATGAGTTCCACAGCGCTGTTCATTAATTCCAGGATGACAGGGACAGAGTTTGTAATGACTGTCAGATTTCTTTTTTCTTTAATATATTTTGCAATTTGATAGGTTGTTGACCCACTGTCTAAATAAATGCAGTCCCCGTCCTCAATAAACGCATTACATTTTTTTGCAATGGCTGTTTTCTTGTCCAAATGGCTGATCATCCGTTCTTCCATAGAAGCTTCGCCAAACTTTGGCTCCACTAATTTGACGCCTCCATATATCTTTTTAAGTTTTCCCTGTTCAGTAAGGGCATTTATGTCCCTGCGCAGTGTATCTATAGAAATTTTCAACTCTTCCTGAAGCTCAGGCATTTTCATCACTTTCTTTATCATTAATAAATCAATCATTTTCTGTTGTCTCTCAACTGGAAGCATTTTATCCTCCTCATGTCACGTTTAATTGGATTACTCTATATACCTAGTTTACGGGTACTTTGCGGCATAATCAATCTATTTACATAAAGTTTAGAATGAGTTTCGCATAAGTGTAAATGAATAATATTATAAATTATGCATAACTTATGCTTAATATATTCATAATTTACATATTCTTAACACGATTAGTGATTTATCTTAATATTCGTTTTATATGATGGAGGTAACTCAGGAGGAGGTGGTCAGTTTGTTGGAACTGCAAAATATAAGCAAACAATTCGACCAGAAAGTAGTATTAGAAAATATTGATCTTAAAATCAACAGCGGCGAAATTGTATCGCTGCTTGGACCCAGCGGAAGCGGGAAAACAACCCTGTTAAATATTATCCTGGGACTGACCAGAATCGATCAGGGGAAAGTTATTTTTAATGATGAGGACTTAAGCCATGTAGATATGAAAAATCGTGGATTTAATATAGTATTTCAAGATTACGCACTGTTCCCCCATTTAAATGCATATGAAAATATTGTTTATGGACTGCGTAATAAAAAAGACACTGCATCGGTGGAGGAAGTCAGGGAATATATTGAGTTTCTGGAGCTAAAGCCGCATTTGAAAAAGAGGATTGGCGAGTTGTCAGGCGGACAGAAGCAGCGGGTTGCCTTGGCTAGAACACTAGTTACGAAACCGAAGCTGCTGCTTTTGGATGAGCCGTTAAGTGCATTGGATGGTGTGATTAAGGAATCAATTAAAGAAAGAATTAAGTCGATTGCTAAGGAGTTTGGCTTGACAACGATTATTGTGACACATGACCCGGAGGAAGCTTTAACCCTATCGGATAAAATCTTGATTATTAATCAGGGAAATATTTCGCAGTTCGGCACACCTTTTGAAATTATTAATCAGCCGAAAAATAATTTTGTGAAGGAATTTATTTTAAGACAGCTGCAGATTAAGCGGCAAAATATCTATAATTTATTTGGTGAAAAATATGCGTAATGCAAAACCGGAAATGCGGGCTATCTTTATCATTATCTTATTATTGTTTTTTACCTTTCTGATAGCTCCGCTGCTTGTTTTATTTTTCCGCTCATTTGTCTCTGACGATGGGGGCGCAGGGTTTTCAAATTATATGGAAGCTTTGTCAAATAACACATTAATCAGTGCAATAGGTAATAGCATCAAGGTGTCTGGCGCTACAGCCATCATTACTACAACACTGGCATTTGCTTTAGCATATGCCGTCAATTTTACAAGGATCTATCAGCCTTTAAAAAGTGTTGTGAAAGTCGGAATTCTTATTCCAATGCTGATTCCTACTATTACTTACGGGTTTGCAATTATGTACACCTTTGGAAATCAGGGCTTACTGACAAAGCTTTTTGGGAGAAATTTATTTGAAATCTATGGATTTAACGGACTGCTGATTGGATATGTCATCTATACATTGCCTGCAGCTTTCCTGTTAATTCATAACTCTTTCAAATATATTGATAAGAAATTTATTATCGTATCGAAGCTGATGGGGGACAGGACGTTAAGGAGCTTTTTGAACACTGTTGTCCGTCCATTGTCAGGAGCTTTGGGAGGCGCATTTGTTTTATCCTTTATCCTCAGCTTCACCGACTTTGGGATACCGGCATCCGTAGGCGGGACATATGATGTTGTTGCTACACAGCTTTATCAGGCGATGCTCGGTTCGATTCCGGATTTCAGTCAAGGTGCTGTGATTGCTGTGCTGATGCTATTTCCGGCAGTGGCAGGTGTTATTCTATTGAACTATCTCGAAAAATTCAATTTTCATTATGATAAGTTCAGTGAAACCGAATTAACACCAAGTAAATTCAGAGACAGTTTCTTTGGAGCTGCTTCTGTTATTGTCCTGCTGGCGATGCTTTCTGTATTTGCTGTCATGTTCATTACGCCATTTGTGACGGCTTTCCCTTATGATTTAAGCTTTACATGGCAGCATATTACAAGTATCTTCCAGTCGAATGATCTGGTTTCAGTTTACAGGAATTCACTTATTGTTGCGGTATTAACCGCTGTGTTAGGAACGATTATCACGTACGGATCAGCGCTTCTTAATGCGCGGACACCGATAAAAGGAAAACAAACCGTCGATATTTTTTCGATGATTACTAATACAGTGCCTGGTATGGTACTGGGGCTATCCTATTTACTGCTCTTTAATAACAGCAGTTTAAAAGGAACCTTTATCATTATTGTTTTATGTAATATTATGCATTACTTTACAACCCCATATTTAATGGCGAAAAATGCATTAACAAAGATGAACCCGGGCTGGGAAACTTCAGGAGAATTGCTGGGGGATAATTGGATTAAAACGGTATATCGTGTTATTTTACCAAACTCTATATCTACGGTTTTAGAAATGTTCAGCTACTATTTCATCAATGCGATGGTAACAATCAGCGGTGTTATCTTCCTGGTATCTGCCCAGACGACAGTTGTAGCAAGCAAAATTAATGAACTGCAGCATTTTGCAAAGTTCAATGAAATATTTGTTCTATCTGTACTGATTTTCTTAACCAACTTATTGGTCAGGGCTGTGTGCGATGCTCTTCAAAAAAGAACCGCAATCTATAAAAAGTGAGGGGAAAATATGTTGAAATCCATGAAAAAGTCAATCATAGGTGCAGGAATCGGTTTAGCAATTATCTTAGCAGGATGCGGGGCGCAGGGCAGTGATGATGTCGTCATTTATACCAATGCAGATGAGGAAGCAACATCAGCAATGGAGGCCGCATTAGATGATGCAGGCTATGAAGGAGAATATATTTTGCAGTCCCAAGGAACATCTGAATTGGGAGGGAAATTGCTGGCAGAAGGAAACCAGATGGAAGCAGATATAGTAACAATGAGCTCTTATTTTCTGGACAGTGCACAGGAGCAGAACGATATGTTTGAGGATTTAACATTTGAAACAGAGGCGTTAGAGGAAGATCCAGCTTATTATACCCCAATTTTAGGAAATACCGGTGCCATCTTTGTGAATACAGAAGTACTGGAGCAACATGGCTTGGAAGCTCCAGAAAGTATTGCAGATTTAGCAAAACCTGAATATGAAGGACTTGTATCCATTCCAAACATCGATAATTCTTCAACTGCGTGGTTAATGGTACAGGCTGTAATCAGTGAGTACGGAGAAGAAGAAGGGAAAGAAATTTTCCAAAATCTGATTGCGAATGTAGGACCGCATCTGGAAAGCTCGGGCTCCGGACCAATCAGCAAGGTGCAGGCAGGAGAAGTGGCTGCCGGTTTCGGACTTAGGCATCAGGCAGTTGTAGCAAAAGAATCAGGGGCGCCCATTGACTTTATTGATCCGACAGAAGGGAACTTCTCACTGACGGAAGCAGTAGCAGTAGTGAAAAAGGATAATGATGAAAAAACACAAAAAGCAATGGATATGGCAGAGGTTATCTCGACAGATGCAAGAGAAGAGCTGTTAACCTACTATCCTGTTGCTCTTTATGAAGGAGAAACTGTTGACAACACGCATAAACCGGCGCATTCTAAGACCTTTGAACAGCCGCTAGACGTAAAACTGCTGGAAAAGCATCAGGAATTCTTTAATTCTGCAAAATAAGGAGCAGGACGAGACTATTAAAATCTGATTATGGAATTGTTAACCTTCTTATTCCGCAAAAAGGAGCGATATATTTTGGAACAATATAAACTATTAACACCAGGACCATTAACAACAACGGCAGCAGTGAAAGAGGAAATGCTCTTTGATCGCTGTACGTGGGATCAGGATTATAAGGATATCACCCAGAAAATCCGTATGCAGCTGCTTGATTTGGCGAAGGCTCCCCTAGAGGATTATACAGCTGTACTGATGCAGGGAAGCGGTACATTTACGGTCGAATCTGTTATGACAACCACAATAAATAAGAAGGAAAAAGCATTAATTATCACGAATGGTACCTATGGGGAACGAATTGTAAAAATAGCTGATTATATCGGTTTAAATTATAAGCATTACAGTGTGGCATATAATGCTTATCCGGATGAATTGGAATTAAGGTACATTTTAGAAAATGATTCAGCGATTACTCATCTGGTGATGGTGCATTGTGAAACAACAACAGGTATATTGAATCCGGTTGAGATGATTTCCGGGCTTGCCAAGGCCCATCAGAAAACACTAATTGTTGATGCGATGAGCAGTTTTGGCGGGATAGAAATGAATATTCCGGAGCTCGGTATTGACTATTTAATCAGCAGTGCAAATAAATGTATCCAGGGCGTGCCGGGCTTCGGATTTGTTATTGCGAAGCAGGACAAACTGCAGGCCTGTGAGGGAAATGCAAGCAGTCTCTCCTTAGATTTATATAATCAGTGGAAGACCATGAATAAGGATGGGAAATGGCGTTATACCTCGCCGACGCATGTGGTAGCAGCATTTTCTAAAGCAATGGATGAATTAATTGCAGAAGGAGGGACCCCGGCAAGATTTCAGCGTTATCAGCGTAATAATCAGCTGCTGCGGGAAGGATTAGAAAAGCTTGGATTCCGGGCTTATATACCGAATAAGAGACAGTCGCCGATTATTACGACATTCCTGTTCCCGAATGACACATTTGCATTTGAAGATTTTTATCATTATGTGAAGGAAAGAGGGTTTGTTCTTTATCCTGGCAAGCTGACAGAAATCAACACGTTCCGGGTCGGTAATATTGGAGAAGTCTATGAAGCGGATATAAAAAGATTATGCAATATAATCCAAGAATATATGGGAGTGGTGGTTAAATGAATAAGGTAGAAGGTATCATCTTTGATTGGGCAGGAACAACAGTGGATTTTGGCTGTTTTGCCCCGGTAAATGCGTTTGTTACAGTATTTAAAAAGGCAGGAATAGAAGTAACCATTGAAGAAGCAAGAGAGCCGATGGGACTGACGAAGATTGATCACATCCGGACAATGCTGTCTATGCCGCGAATTTCAGCTTTATGGAATGAGGAACACGGAGGGAAGTTTACGGAGAGGGATGTAGAGAACTTAAATGCTGCCTTTGAATCTGCTCTCTTGGAAACACTGGCACCGTATACGGATCCAAAGCCGGAGGTACTGGACACGATAGAGCAGTTAAGAAAGCAAGGCTTGAAAATTGGCTCCAGCTCAGGCTATACGCAAAAAATGATGGAAGTGGTTTTTCCGGAAGCGGAGAAAAAAGGATATCGGCCGGACTTTTATATTACTGCGGATGGAACAAGTGGGTTGGGACGACCATATCCATATATGATTTATCGGAATATGGAAGCTTTAAAACTGACAGCATCCCGTCATGTGGTTAAGGTTGGAGATACTGTTCCTGATATAGATGAAGCATTAAATGCCGGAGTCTGGTCTGTAGCAGTTGTTATTGGCAGCTCAGAAATGGGTTTAAGTGAAAAAGAATTTGATGCGTTACCAGAAGCAGAGCAGGAGGAATTGATTATTGGCATAGAGAAGACTTTTATAGAGCATGGGGCTGATTTTACGATACGGACCCTTGGAGAGCTTCCAGGAATTATTGAGGAGATTAACCAGCAGCTTAAGAAATAAATACTTTTCAATTTTAAGAAATAGTGCATTTGTAATCTATGATGAAAATAGCTGTGTCGTACTTCCAACAGAGTATCGACACAGCTAATTATTTGCTTTACGTAAGCACATCTTTATCCGCCTGAACTTGATTACGGCCGCTCTCTTTAGCAGCATACAATGCTTTATCTGCCCTGTTCAGAAGCTCTTCCAGCGTACATTCCCCATCTGGTAAGTCAGCTCCCGCTGCTCCCATGCTGATAGTAATAGTGATGGATCCGTCTTCAGTAGGAAATAGATGTTTTTCTACTTTTCTACGAATCATTTCAGCTAATAGAAGTCCTTCTTCTACACTGCTTCCAGGCAGGGCGAGGACAAATTCTTCCCCGCCATAACGGGCAAAAATACTGTGTGCAGGTGTTATTTCCTGAATCAGCCGGCTGAGTCCGCTTAAAATTAAATCGCCGCTATGGTGACCATACGTATCATTAACATATTTAAAATAATCAATATCAAAGAGAATCACCGTAAACTGCTTTTCCGCCTCTCTGAAAGCATCTTTCGTATACTTGAAAAATGCTCTGCGGTTAAATATATTTGTTAATTCATCATAGTAAGCAAAATACTCCAATTGATTCTGCAATTTTTTCATCTCTGTAATATCTGTGAAAATAAGTAAGACTCCACTATTTTTCTGAGAGATAGATAAGTTAGATATACGTAAATGAAAAACATAGTTTTTTTGACGAAGACTTTGCGTCATTTCCACAGTAAGCGGAGCCTTGGAAAGATCATATGAAAAATCTGTGTCTGTAAGTCCTTTCCAAAAAGCATAAAAGTCTTGTCCATACATATTTTTATGAATATCCGTAAACAACTGTTTAGCGGCTTGATTAAACTCGATTAACCGTTTGGAATCATCCAAAACAATTACCGCGTCAGCTATTCTTTGAAAAATAACGTCTTTGGCAACGGGGACAAGTGTGAACATAGAAGAACTGGTGATTGCCCAGAAATACAGAATGGAAGTCAGCCAAAGATAGAGCGGAACGGAGTCAAACCCTGCTGGAGATAACCCAATTAAATAGAGAAAAGCAAGCAAAATGGGTATACATTGACCAAGTGCCAAAATAATAATTTGTTTCCGGTAAATCAAGGCGGCAGACCGGAGCTGAAATAAAGTCAGGCACAGTGCTATAAACATACAGGCAAAGATGAACATGCCATGTACGATATACCACGGACCAATAACCTGTTCAATATAAGGTGCGCCCAAGACAGGGTGAAACTCCAGTGACCGGTAGTGAAGATGATGAAAATCATTGGTTGCCACCATTGCAACTGTAACAGCCGGAACGACAAGTAAAAGACTCGTCCGTTTGAACGCCTTTTCCATGCCAAAATAGCGCAGAATAAACAGAAGACCAAGCAATGGAGCAAAAGCGATCCCGATATATTGGATGACAGTCCATATTTTTACTTGTTCAAGGGTTGTTGAAAGTAAGCCAAACGCTGCCGCAAAGCAATAGATTGTTACCGTGCCGGTATAAATAATAAAGATTTGACCAATTCGTTTATAATAATGTCTTCGGAGATAGGAGAATATAGCCAGATATAAATTAAAGACACCCGAAGCTGACATAATAGCGATATAAGCTGTGACTGTTACTCCCATAAGCTTCCCCCGTTTTTGCTTTTATTTATATAATGTAGCATAAATGTACGGAAAGGAGGGAGATTTTATATTCATCTGCAGAGAATATTTTAAAATATATCAGATAGTTTTACCTGTGTTTTCTAAATAATGTTAAAAATTAATGCATAGCCCATAATTACTTATGTAAAAATTTAGAGTTTTTTCAATCCTATTTACAATTAATAGGCATTAAGCTACACTATAGAAGATAGTTAAAATTTATATAATTTAAAATTTTACATAAAAACGAGTGTGTAAAAAAGGAATAAATTAGAAGAAGCCTGCTAAGATTGTAATGATTTTCAGCGGGATCAATAATTGTAATCCAAGCTCTTGTCTCACCAGAAAAAGCCTGCCAACCAGCTCCTATAGAATGCGGTGACTTCTATTTGAAACGCTTACAATATTCAGCGTGAACGATTTTAATAGAAGATCATTACCTCACTATAATCACTTAAGTACTTTTTGATTAACTTTAAAACTTAATCTGTCAAATTGTATCAAAAGGGGAATTAGGAATGACTATATCCATGATAATGCACGAATTTAAAATGATGCTCCGCAACAAAAAGAATATTTTATTTATTATCGCATTAATTGGTCTTATCGCAGCTTATTGTTTTTTAATTTTGCCTAATATGGAAACAGCTGATTCCTTTGATATAGAAGAGAAGGAGGCTGAGCTGCAAAACCTGGGGGCCGTGCGGCAGGGGATGATCGATAGAGGCGGAACAGGATTCGGCAGCATGACTGAAAACGTATATGCTCAGAATACATATGAGTTTCAAGTGAAAAGCAGTCTGGTACATGCTTTCAAAGATCAGAATTTCTACCGTTTTGTTCAGTGGAAAATGAATGAAAACTTTTATAACGCGATTGTGGAAGGGATGGATTGGATGCTGATTTCTGGCGCACCTTATCCGGCCCATGATATGGAACGCAATGCAACGTTAACAAGGCTCCGTTATTTAGGTTACTTAGATGCGGGTGTGCCGATTACATATGAAATGATTGAGCAGAAAACAGCGCTGCAGACAGTTGTTAAATTCATCCTTGATACGACTGCTGCTATCGTACTGTTTTGTGCGATTTATTTCAGCAGTGACATGATAACGAAGAATAAAGAGCACCGCAGCGCCTTGCAGGGAATTCCGATTGGCTGGTATCGTCTGATTAATGTGAAATCATTCGTTGCATTTATGTATACCTTATTCATTCTGTTTGGATTATTTCTATTGGTAATGCTTCTTATTTCTATTCAGAATGGTTTTGGTTCTTTGAAGCTGTCAGTGCCAATCACACTGCCGAGCTCGATGCCGGAGGATTATTCGGATTATCGGCACAGTGAGTACGATAGTATTACTATTGCAAAATTTCTGCTTCTATCGCTGGGGCTCATTCCAATACTTATGTACCTGTTTATTCGTTTAAATGCAATTTTCAGTCTGTTATTTAAAAATCCCTGGGTTGTTATTATGGTCAGTACAGTTTTCCTGTTCTCAGAGAGAATCTACTATTCCAGAACAACAACGGAGCTCTTTGGAATCGATTTAAGTTATTTTCCACAGACCTATTTTGATTTTGGACGGGTTATTTCCGGTGAAAAATACTATTTAGTGCATTTAGAGTCCATTACCTATCAGCAGGGAATTATTGTTTTATTGAGCAGCATTGTGATACTGGAAATCATTCTGTTTGTGGTTTCCCGAGTGATAAGCAAACGAAGGTTCTACCGTATCACAGCATGAGTGTTCGTAATTTCCCCAGTTTCTAAAAGAAGAAATATATTATTATGCATGGGTAAAAACGGTCACTCCATCTCCTGTTTGGTTCAACTAAGATTTATCGTATCACAGCATAAATGAAAATTGTATTCATTGGACAATGATGAGATCACATTAGCCGGAAAGGATAATTTATATGTTTTGGAAATTTAGCCTTTTTGAAATCAAGCTATTATTGAGAAACCGGAAAAATGCCTTTATTGCTCTATTCTTGCTGCTCTTTTTCCCATTATTTTTTATGTACTATAGTCAGGAGGAGCCGGAAACCCTAACAGAGCAGAAAAGAGCAGAAACACAGGCCTCCTATGCTGCTTTTTATCATCTTGACCAGCAGCGTCATGATGTGCCTGAGGTAGCGGAGGTATATGGTTATCATACGCAAATTCAAAGCCTGCTTGGTATGCAGGTATGGAATATTGGCAGTGGGGAAGATGGAGAACAATATGTTGAAGAAGGTCTGGAAATCAATCAATTAAGACTGAAGGTGCATGAATTAGGAAATGAAGGCATACCAGATTACTTAGTTATTCCTGAGGAAGAAATATTAAAGGAAAATGCGCTGCTGCAATATATTCAAGATAATAATTTACCGATTGATTCAGAATCATTTGTGACCAACGATTATTTTGCAGATGCCTTTGCGATGGTTTCAGGTCTGGTATTGCTTGTTATTATTTTAATCAGCGGGAATGAATTACTTGTTTATGAGCTGAGGCACCAGTCCGTGATGCGCAGCTTACCTGTAGCATTTATGCGGAAGGTAACAAGCAAGGTGATGGTTTACAGCATATTTATTTACTTGTTTCTTCTTCTCGGTTTTTCAATAGGCAATCTGTATCTATCTTCAAAAATGGAGGGAAATGAATTTTCCTTTCCGATGCTTATTTATCAAAATGAAGCATATACAGCGATTTCAGCCAGCCGGTATCTCCTTTATCTCTTTTTAGGAATGGCGCTGGTTATCATCTTCTTATTATTGCTATCTATTTTATTGAACATGCTTTTCAAGAATGCTTTTGCAAACATACTGGTCGGTCTTGGTATATTTCTATTACCCGATATTGTAATGGCCGCCGGCTACAATTTGAGCTTTTTACACCCGGTTAAATTTATTGATATGAGCAAAGTCTTATCCGGTGAACTTGCCGTTGAACTCGGAAACAGCTTTATTGATTATTGGAATGCAATGGCTGTATTAGGAGGGATAAGTATTCTCTTAATCGGTGTTATTTACGCCATGAATAAAATGAATCATCGGAGAGTGCCTAAAGATATGCCATTAGAAAAAACGTTCTAAAATAAACAAAAAGAAAAGAGGTTTATCATGCTGAAGCTGGACAATATTTCGGTAAGCTATAAAGATAAAGTAGTATTAGATAACCTTTCACTTACGGCAGAAAGCGGAGAAATCATTGGCGTAGTTGCCCCGAATGGAACTGGTAAAACAACGTTATTTCATGTGATTTCTAACTTTTTAAAACCCAATAAAGGTACTGTTATTTTTCATGACAAGCTGCAATATAAGACGGAAAGAAATGAAATAGCAATTCATAAGCAGCTGACAACCTTTCCGGAACAGAGTGATTTATTTGAAGAGCTTAGCGGTGTAGATCATATGAAGCTGTATGCAAATATGTGGAAGGGAAACACGGACCATGTGCAGAAGATTTATGAACAGCTCCATATGGAAGGGTATGTGAAAAAGAAGGTGAAAACATATTCCTTGGGGATGCGTCAGCGACTATGCTTTGCCATGGTTGCGTCTGCGGATACACCTGTGATGCTGATGGATGAATTAATGAATGGACTGGATGTAGCAAATGTTGCCCTCATCTCAGAATACCTGATACAGATGAAAAAAGAAGGAAAGCTTATATTTGTAGCATCACATTTGCTTTCCAATCTGGATTTATACGCAGACAGGGTTCTTTATTTAAAGGACGGTAAGATTATTCACCAGCAGGATTTCAGCCGTACAGATGAGAAATTTATCAAAATAGATCTATCAGCTGAACAGTATGAAGCGTTAAAGGATTCTTTACCAGGGGACCATCTCTATATTGCAAAGCATCTATGCTGCATTCCGATCGCAAATCTGGATGAGACGGAAAAGAATGCGTGGATTACCAGACTGTCTGCTTTTGAAGAAAAAGAATTAACGATTGGACCGCTCGGAACAGCGGAATATTATGAAGAATACTATCATGAAGATGGAAAGTCTTTAATGCTATGAGGAAGGGGCGTGGATGAAGTGAAACGGATGTATTTCCTCATTGTTCTAATCTGTTTTTTTGCACTGACCGGCTGCAGTCAGGACTCCTCTGGATCAGAGAAGGTATTAAGCTATCAGGAAAATAATGAAATTATTGGAGAAGAAAGAGAAGAAATTGTCGGTGAGGTCAGTGATACGATGTACGAATCCATTGATCGCAGTAATACAGAAGCAGAAGAAATTGTTATCGGTCCCGTCTCGGGAGACGGAGAAGAAATTATTCCACCGGAAGGCAGATACAGCATTGGTATGGGTTTTGACGGTTCCCCTCAATCTGGAAGAGTGCTCGTATATGACGAAGAAGGTATACTTCTTATCGAGGCATTGTTGGATGGCAGTTATGGAGTAGGCAGCATAACTGTAGATTTAAATGGTTCTCATACGGTTTATGTGGATGGAGTTGACGAGCTGATCCTGATTCCGGAAGAGACAAATATTTCTAATGAATTAACAGCAGGTATTTCAGAAGTCGGAAAAGATATTGAACCTGGAAACTATTCCGTTGTAACTGATTTGGATTCTGGAATGGGCTACCTGGAGATTTTTGAAGAAGGAGAACAGCCAAAGGTTTTTGAGATTTTGATTGACCCGTTGGAGCCGGATATTGATGTTGAATTGAAGGAAGGGCAGAAGGTGAAGATTACCGGTTTGTATGGTTTGTATGCTTTGCAGTTTGAACCGCAGCCTTCAAGGAGTGAGTAACCACGGGGTTTTTTGAGAGAAAAGCAATCACTCCTTCAAAAGGAAATTTCATTTTATAATAATAAAAGAAGGGAAGGCTGCGCTAAAAAACTGCACATGAAAAAATCCTGGTTAATTAGAAACAGAAACGGGAAAATCTTTCGCAATCAAATCATCCAATGAACAAACGCGCTGATAGTCATCTTTATATTGGATATGTGATGATTGAATCAGTGTTGGTGAAGTGACGCCCGCAGCTGCTGATATACGAAACAGACTTTCACGGAGCGTAACAAGATAATTCAATGCCCGGTAGGCCTTCTCATCGACAACAAGTGCTTTTTGCAGCTTTGGATCAGTTGTTGCTACACCAACAGGACAGCGATTGGTATGACAGATTTGCGCCATAATACAGCCGACTGTAATCATGAATGCCCGGGCAATCTGAACAAGATCTGCGCCCATACCAAGAATAACGGCGACCCGGTCTGCCGTAAAAAGCTTTCCGGAAGCGATTAATTTAACGCGGTCACGAACCCCGTACTTTTTCAATGTCTGGTCTGCAATGATAACCGCAGATTTAATCGGGAGGCCAACCCGGTCTGCCAGCTCCTGAAAGGTTGCACCTGTTCCTCCTTCTGAACCATCTACCGTAATAAAATCCGGCCCCGTCCCGGATTCTCTCATATAACTGGCAATGTCCTCTAATGCATCCGGGCTGCCGATAACTAATTTAATACCGACTGGTAAGCCTGTATGATTACGAATCTGCTCGATAAAAGAAAACATAGATGGAACATCATCAAATTCATGGAAACGATTCGGACTGTCTATCTCCTGATAGGGTGCAACATTACGTATAGAAGCAATTTTTTCTGTTACTTTTTCTGCATCGACATGTCCTCCGCGGGTTTTTGCTCCTTGCGCAAGCTTCAACTCAAAGGCTTTAACCTGCGTAATTTCGCTCTTTTTCTTTAGTAAATCCCAACTGAAATCGCCAGCTTGTGTACGGACGCCAAAAAGCCCGGGACCAATTTGGGCGATAATATCTGTATTGCCGGCTAAATGATAGTCAGATAAGCCGCCTTCACCAGTGTTCATCCAGGAGCCGCCGGCCATGCCAATTCCTTTAGACAAGGCAGAAATTGCATTCTCACCTAATGCGCCATAGCTCATCGCAGACATACCAATCAGCCCCTTTACACGAAAAGGTTCTCTGCAGTGCGGGCCAATAACTACTGTATGTTTGTCGTTTAAAAGCCAAGGCTGAATTTGTTTATTCTCCAATTTCTCTTTTCGGCTTAATAAATTATCTTCTTTTACGGCATAAATTTTAGAATCAATCTGTTTTGTATTATCTACATCTAATTCTTCCTGCTGTTTAGGAAACATAGCATTTCTCACATAAAAATCTGCCTTCTCAAAATCACGCCGGGAACCAAAGCCGATCATATTTTTCTGATATTTGGCAGGCATAATAATGTCACGGTAATCATCACGGGAGAAGGGCTTTCCGGAGGTATCCTCATCAAATAAATACTGTCTGAGCTCTGGACCGGCCTTTTCCAGAATATACCGCATCTTGCCAAGCAGCGGGAAGTTGCGCAAAATGGCATGCTGTTTTTGTTTGCGATCCTTCCAGTATATGTAGGCAAATAGGACAAGCGGTATAATGATAATCGCTATTACCAGGATAATTAGTGCAAATAAGATGAAAACCCATGCTGAAAAATCCATTGTTAAATGACTCCTTCCTTTGTTTCTATAAAACTGCTTATAGATTTAATACCCATTTTGAGAAGGATTACACATAGGGAGGATGTGAGAAAGTAAGTTTGGAGGCACAATTGTATAATGTATTTGTAGAAAAAGGGATAGAGTCCATTGATGTCAAGCTCGACAGATACGGTCAGAGCTAAGGAGTTCTTATTTTAAAAAAAACTGTGCAGATAAGAAGGGTATCGGGACAAACTCCTCCTTATCTGCATAGTTTATATTGCAACTCTTAGTCAATGTTTTATCTGTTAAAATGGGAGGTTACTAAATATTTAGTTCCACACCTCTTTCTCTTTTTCGATTCCGAACACTCTCTAAAGTCGGAATGGAGAGCTGTCCGCCAAGCGTTTCCACAGAAATAGAAGAGGCTAGTGAAGAAATCAGTATAGTCTCCTCTAATGAATAATTATTATCTAAGCAGTAGGCAAATGCACCGTGAAATATATCTCCTGCTCCGGTAGTATCAATAGCATCTGCAGAAAAAGCAGGAATGTGGTAGATAGTATCTTCGCTTTTGTAGATAGACCCATCGCCCCCAAGGGTAACCACGATCGTGTTTGTGTTAATTTCCTCCAGTCTGGAAAAGGTATCCTGCCAGGTTTGCTCGTCATTCATATCAATGGTTACTCCAGAATATTGATAGGCGAAATCTTTTGAACAGGCCAGATAATCAACAGCTTTAATAACATCTAAAAGCTCCGGTTTAAAAGTTCCGGCATCCATGAGTGTAATTGCCTGCGGGTATCTTTCAACTGCTTTAAGAATACTTTCTTTTTCATGCCCGTCAATGAGAATGATGTCTGGTGAGTGATCCGGCCAATTTATCTCAAAGTTTTCCTGGGGCAAAGGGTTATTTAGAATGGTCCGATGCCCATTTTGCTGATTAACAATGATACAGCTGATACTGGTAGCCAGCTGATTATTCATTTTTAATGAGGCAGTATTAACACCGGCAGTCTCTAATTGTTCTATTATTTTCTGGCCGAATAAATCCACTCCAATACGTGCTATAAGTGAAGTCCTGCTTCCCCATAATGCGCACAAATAAGCAGCGTTTGCAGCAGGCCCTCCCATACATTCTATTCTTTGCGGTATCCGGTATTTTTGATTTTCAACAATCGGTGTATCAGCGGGGAAAGTTATATCATAAACTGCCTGGCCGATCGAAAGGATACTCATTTGATTACCTCCTTGCCATTTATAGTGGGGATTTCATTACTAATATAATTGTACTCAATTTTGCAATGTAAATGGTTCCATAATAGAAGGAATAAGAAAGCATTATGAAAATCTATTCATTTACTGATATATTCTATAATTGTCCGGGTAATGATGTTTAAAGGGATTCTGGAATAAACATCTAATCCTTTAATCTTCATAATATTTTCGGTATGTCCAAGAATGGTTATATCTGATAGTTCCTCTAATTTTGTTCCCGGTTTACAACAGATAGTAACCATTTTAGCATTATTCATCTTAATAGCCTTTGCAGCACGTGCCAATTCAGGAGTAGTACTTTGAATTGTAATAAAAATGGCTAAATCTCCTTCTTTCACAATTTTCCCTGCATTAAGCATCCACATAACATCTTTTACAATCACCGTATTAAACCCAACCAGCTGTAAATACATTTGGAACTCCTCTGCTACCAGAGCTGTAAATCCTCTTGAAAAAATGTATACGCGATTGGCATTTTCTATAAGCTTAATCGTATCGAGTATCGCTGTAGTGCTTATGTTGTCTATTGTCTGCGTGCATTCGCGGAAAGACTTTGCCAAAATTTTATTGACTTCATAAGGTGAATTGTTTTCTCCCTTTTTTTGTTTTTGTTCTGAAATTTTGAATTTCAGCTCTGAAATGCCAGAGAAGCCGCATTTTTGTATGGTTCTGGAAACGGTAGCTGAAGAGGTGAACGATTTTTCAGCAATGTTGGTAATCGACATCACCGGAATTTTATCTTCATTTTGATTTATATAATCTATTACAAGAGCTTCAGATTCAGAAAGCCTTTCGTAAATTTCTTTATCCAGCTGGATAATCATCTTAAATCCTCCTAATTCTGTCATCAGCAATCTATGAAAAACAAAGGGGCAATATGATGAATAAGTTTTCAAAATTACCTGTTTTAGCTGATTTTTCGGGAAACATTTTCACTTAATCAGCGTCTGAAAACGTTTTTATTACTATATAATGAAATTAATAAATATACGTATATTTAGATATTATAACATCCGGACGTTTAGGTCTATCCGGAGTTTACAGAGTATTTGAAGTAAATAAGCAGGTTGGAGGATTAATAAATCATGTATGTCACATTAAAAGAAGTTTTACAAGAAGCTGATGATTTAAATATGGCAATAGGGGCTTTTAATACGCATAATTTAGAAATGTTTCCATCAATTATCAAGGCTGCATACAGACAGAAATCACCAGTCATTGTTCAAGTCAGCAGCGGGACAGCCAATTATATCGGCTATCAAAATTTGGTGGCGGTTTGTAAATCAATGACGGATGAGTATGGTGTCGATGCAGTATTACACCTGGACCATGCTAAAAATTTTGATGATATCCGTCAGGCAATTGATTCTGGATTCAGCTCCGTTATGTATGATGGCTCTTCCTTTCCCTTGAAGGAAAATATTTTGGGGACAAAGCGTGTGGTAGAGTATGCTAAAAGATTTGGAGTAAGTGTCGAAGCTGAATTAGGAACGATTGGTGGTGCCGAGGAAGGTATTGTTGTTAGTCAGGATGAAGTAAAATTAACAAACCCTAAGGATGCTGCTGATTTTGTTGAGCTGACTGGAATTGATGCACTTGCTGTCGCTATCGGCACCAACCATGGACAATATAAATCGAAAACATCTATCCATTTTGAACAGCTTGAGATGATAAGAAATGCAGTAAGTATCCCATTAGTTATTCACGGTGGAACAGGAGTTAAAGATGAAGACGTTAAAAAAGTCATCGATTTAGGTATTAGAAAATTTAATGTAGGAACGGAATTGTTAGTTGGATGGAATCAAAAATCAAAGGAATTGTACGATAAGAACAAAGAAAATGTATCGAGCAGAAATAATATTATTCCCGGATTAGAAGTGATTGAAGAAATTGTTGAGAGGAAGATACAGCTATTCAAAAATATAGAAGGTTGAGGTAATACATCGTGAAGGCTGGATTTTATATTGGAGATTATAAATATGAAGTAAGAGATATTCCAAATCGGGAACCAAAAGAGTCCGAGGTGAAAATTAAAGTTGCCTGGTGTGGTCTCTGTGGGACAGATATTCACAAATTCCAAGGGATGAATGGTGCAAGTGTGGTCATCCCTCCCATAATCCTGGGACACGAATGCTCAGGCGTTGTTGAAGCAGTTGGACCTGATTGTACCTTATTTAAACCGGGAGACCGTGTAGCCTGTGATCCCAGTTATGGATGTGGAAAATGTAATTGGTGCAAGCAGGGATTTCCAAACTTTTGCCATGAACGGCATGGGGTAGCAAAAGGATTTAGTGAGTATGTATACCCTCCAGAGAAAAATGTCTACCTTATATCGGATTCGCTTGATTTGAAAAGTGCTGCTTTTACGGAGCCATTATCATGCGCTGTTCATGGAATGGATCTAATAGAAATGGAGAGCGGGAAAACAGTTGTTATGTATGGTATGGGCGCCATAGGCTCCCTAATGCTGCAGTTAATCACCTTTTCTGGTGCAGCAAAAATCATTGTGGTTGAGAAAGAAGCAGAGAAGCGAAAGCTGGCAATCGAATTAGGAGCTTCAAAGGCAGTAAGTGATAAGGAGATTGAAGAAATCAGTCAAGAAATAAATGTGGATTATGTCATTGAATGTATTGGCTTGAAAACAACAATGGATCAGGCAATAAGGATAGCAGGTAAAAAAGGGAAGGTACTCCTATTTGGATTAGGTAATCCAGATGAATTGGTAAGCTTTAATCAATTTGAGGCTTACAAAAAGGAGTTAAGTATTTATACATCTTACTTAAATCCGCACACCTCCCAAAGAGCAATTAACTTATTAGAAGAAGGGAAAATTAATACGGAGAAAATTATCAGTGCCGAGCTCAATTTGGACGAAATTGGAACCGAATTAAAGAATCTTATACATTCTAAAAAAGGTAAAGTAATGATTTATCTGAGCGGAGAATATTAAATTAATCCATTAGAGGGGTGAATCAAATGGTTTTATCAGGGATATTGATAGCTTTACTGGCAACATTAGGACAATGGTGGTTTTTCGGGCCTATCACCAAATGTCTGGTATATCCATTAGTAACAGGAACGCTTGTCGGAGTATTTATGGGCGATCCAATGATGGGAATGTTAGCCGGAGCAAATATACAATTAATCTATCTGGGCTGGATTTCAGCAGGGGGTACAATGCCTAGTAATACAATCGTTGCTGGTGTATTTGGTACTGCTATGACATTATTATCTGGAGCAGAGCCGACACTGGCTATCACTTTTGCCATACCATTCAGTATGTTTGGCTTATTGTTAAATCAAGTGTATATGACTGTAAATGCAGCATGGATCCATCGGGCAGATAAATTACTGGAAAAAGGTAATCTGCGTGGAGTGCGACTGATGAATTATGTGCCTTCATTTTTTGTAGCTTTTATATTATATGGTGTTCCGGCCTATTTGCTGGTTGTCTCGGGAAGCAGCTGGGCACAGAATTTAATAGAAACGGTTCCCGAAAGTGTTATCAGTGCTTTAGAGGTTGTCGGGGGTATTATGCCAGCTCTTGGTATTGCCATGCTCTTGAATTATTTAGGAAAGAAAAAGCTTCTTCCATGGTTTATTGGTGGCTTCTTCCTTACTGTATACTCTGGCCTGGGAATAACAGGAGTCTCCATATTCGCGGCGGTTATAGCTATTATCTTATATTATAATAGCAGCAAACCTGCAGAAGAAAAGAAAGGAAAAACAGTAAAACGGCTGACTGTAGATAAAAAAATCAATCCGGTTACCGTTACTGGAGATGCAAATGCGATACAGCCGGCAGAGGAATATACGAAAAAGTTATCAAAAGCAACCTTGGTTAAAACATGGTTATGGTCTACATCCGCTGAATCTTGTTATAATTATGAGAGATTACAAGCCTTGGGATCTGCCAATCTCATGTTAACACCGATACGAAAATTATATGATACCAAGGATGAGCAAGTAGAAGAGCTGAAAAAGTATATGATCTTTTATAACACGGAGCCGCATACCATTGGTCCAATTATTAACGGTATAGCCTGCTCGATGGAGGAAGCGCGCGCCAACGGACAGGATATAGGCGAAAATGATATTAACTCAGTCCGGACAGGGCTAATGGGACCTGTAGCTGGTATTGGAGATACGGTGATGCAAGGAATTCTTTTCCCAGTTATCTTCGGGATTGGTGTTTCGCTGGCCTTAGAAGGAAGTTATCTAGGTCCGATCTTGGCAGTGTTAATTTTTGAATTACTAATTTATGGATGCGGTTACATGATGTTCTTCACTGGATATAAGCAAGGAAAGACATCCCTGCTTAAAATACTGAAAAGCGGAACGATCGACCGTATCATTAATTCCTTCAGCATAGTGGGATTAATGGTAGTTGGAGCATTAGCAGCCAGTCTGGTCAAAGTGATGACTCCTTTATCAATAGATATCGGAGAAGGAACGACCACCTTTCAAAGTGTTTTAGATTCCCTTGCACCGGGATTAATCCCATTAGGAATTACACTATTTGTCTGGTGGATGTTGAAAAGAAAAGTCAATACCGGCTGGATTATACTGGCAATATTCGTATTGGGGATTGTCGGCTATTATTTAGGAATTTTAGGATATAACGGATAACAATGGGGTGAATGTATGGTCGATGTTATATTAATCAGTCATGGAGATTTTTGCCAAGGCTTATTGCAAAGCTTAAAAATGGTAGCAGGAGAAGACTTTGGCGTTAAGGCAGTATCTTTAAATGAAGGCGAAGCACCGGAAGAGTTTCGGGAAAAGCTGGCGGAGTCCATCAAAGAGAATCATACAGATAATGAACAAGAAACAATTATATTATCTGATATACCAGGGGGCACTCCTTTTCAAAGTGCAGCATACTTGGCGAAGCAGTATAAGATCAGTTTAATTTCAGGGATGAATTTACCAATGCTACTGACATTGTGTTTTGAAAAATCACATAATAAAAGCTTAGCAGAATTGGTTGATAAAGTGACAAGTGAAAGCTCATTAGGTGTTCAGGTGAAATTATTTAAAGAAGGAGAGAAAAGTAAACGTGAAAAACTTAGTATTGACAAGAATCGATGATAGGCTCATCCATGGGCAGGTTATGACAGCCTGGATAAAAAATAGAGGGGCAGAGCAGGTAGTTATTGTAGATGATGACACGGCTAATGATGAATATATGATTGAAGTACTGGAAATGGCTGTGCCGGAAGAAATAGCGATCGGTATTTTTACAAAGGAGGATGGCGTACGATTTTTTGAGCAGGGTTTAGATGCACCCACTATCCTGCTGGTAAAAGGTCCAAAAGTATTAAATTATTTAGTAGATAACGGTATAAATATTGAGGAAATAGATGTAGGAGGGATGGGAGCAAGAAAGGATAGAACCGTTTTATATAAAAATATTTCAACAAACGAGGAGGAAAAGAAACGATTTAATGAGCTTCTGGACAAAAAGGTAAATGTATATATACAGGTGATGCCGCAGGATAATCCTGTCAGTATTTCCGAGTACTTGAGATAGGCAGTGTGAGCATATGAATACAGAGAGATTAGATGGAAAAGTATTTGTAATCACTGGTGGGAGCAGCGGCATGGGAGCAGCACTGGCTAAAGATTTTTGTAATAGAGGTGCAAAGGCAGCAATCTTTGATCTTAATGAAGCAAAAGGAACAGAAGTCGTTGAAGAGATAAGAGCTTCAGGAGGAAGTGCCGAGTTTTTTCCATGTGATGTGACAAATAAAAAGCAGATTCATGAGCGGACGGATGAAGTGGAGGAGAAACTGGGATTGATTACTTCTTGGATTAATTCTGCCGGAGTCTCTCAAATGAAACCATTTCTTGAAAGTGAAGAGGAGTTTTGGGACTTAACCTTAAATGTAAATTTGAAAGCAACATTCTTATGCTGCCAAGTAGCGGTAGAAAAAATGTTGAAAAACGGGGGCGGGGAAATTCTGAATATGGCTTCCCTGTCCGGGAAGAAAGCCAGCTCCTGGCAGACGGTATATTGCGCAAGTAAATTTGGAGTCATGGGGTTAACACAATCGATTGCGAAAGAATTTGCAGACAAAGGTATTCGTATAAATTCCCTCTGCCCGGGAATTGTTCATACAGAGATGTGGGAAAAATTAAAATATGATTATGCAAAAAAACGGGATATTGAACCAGATGAAGTAATGGATTACTTTAAGAAAAATATTCCAATGCACCGACTGGTAGAAATAAAAGATGTAATACATGCTGCCATATTTCTTTTAACGGATAATTCAAGTTATTTAACTGGTCAATCTATTAATCTGGCAGGTGGTGAATGGATGGATTAATAAGGTGCCCAGGGAGGTTGGAATATGAATAAATTAGATTTCAGTGGAAGAGAGCAGTTGTATTATCAAATATACAGCTTATTATTTCAGGATATTATGAATGGGAAATATCGTATCGGTGACATGATTCCTGCTGAAAGTGAGCTGATGGAAAGCTACCAGGTGAGCAGAGCAACAGCCAGAAAAGCAATGGAGATGCTGGCAAACGACGGATTAGTCAGAAAAAGAAGAGGGATTGGAACATTTGTTACAGCCCTGAAACCTAAAAATGATTTAAACAGAGTAATCAGCTATAGTAAGAAGAATCAGGCGGATTCTGCAATAGTAAGTAAGCATACGCTTGATGTAAATATTCAGCCGGCGAATGATGAACTTGCATCAAGACTGAAGGTTGAGATAAAGACTCCTATAATTTGCCTGAAGAGATTACGGTGTGCAGATGAAGAACCTTCTTATCTGGAATTTAATTATTATGAGCAGGATTTTGTTCCAGAAGTATATAATAGAGACTTTTCAAAAGAGTCATTGAGAGCATTCCTGAAAAATTTTTATAATATACAATGGTCCTATGCCAATCAGGAAATCTATTCTATTCTTGCTGAAGAGAAGCTTGCTGACCTTCTTCAGGTAAATATAGGGAGTCCAATCATTCAGATAAAACGTGTATCCTACGATATTAATAATGTACCAAGAGAATTTGTCTCTACGTTTTACCGGGGAGACAGGCACCACTTAGAAATCGAGCTATCTATATAGTAAAGGATAGATAAAATGAGCCAACTTATTTTAATAGGCGGTTATCCGGGAACTGGGAAGACCTTTTTAGCAAAAAAAATACAACAGAGGTTTCCTGATTTTCAAATGTTATCACTGGATGATATAAAAGAGGAGAATTGGGACGTGTTCGGGTTTAATAACCAGGAGGAAAAAGAAGTACTCAATAAAAAAAGTGTGGATGACTACTATACAAAAATGGAGGAGCATTTTCAACAAAGGGATTATGTGTTATCAGATTATCCATTCAGCACAAAGCAAAAGGATCGTTTGGAGTATCTGGTTCAGCATTATAATTACCAAGTAATGACTATTCGTCTGACAGCGGATTTAGATGTTTTATACGACAGACAGAAAAAAAGAGATCTGGAAGACAGCAGGCATCCGGGGCATTTGTTGATGGCTTACCATAAAGGAGATGTCCTCTCTGATGATGTGAGAAAAGATAATTTGCTGGAGTATGGTGAGTTTATAGAAAGATGTAAAATGAGGGGATATGACCGTTTTTCTCTTGGATATTTATATGAGATGGATGTCACCGATTTTACGGATATTGATTATGAGGGTTTGTTTTTAAGGATTTGGGGATGTATTTAAGGAACAAAATAGTATAAAAAAGAATTATAAAGTAGTTAGTTATGCTTGATAGTGAAACGATTAATGTTACACTAAGATGATAAAACCCTCTATATAGAGGGTTTTTAATTGCTTTTACAAAATATAATCACCTTTTGATTTGTGATAATTGCTAATATGGGGAGTCACTATATGATTTTCCGTAAATTTAAATAAATTATTCTAAATCACAATTTTATGTAAGCGTATTATTTACTGGTATAATAACAATACACAACTTTAGAAACAACTCATTCAAAAAATACTTATTCTTTTAGAAAGGATGATAAAAAATGGGTCGATTAGATGGCAAAGTAGCAATAATTACGGGTGCAGCAGGAGGACAAGGAGCAGTTGAAGCAAAATTGTTTGCGAAAGAAGGAGCTAAGGTAGTTATAACGGATTTAAATGATGAACTATTAGGAGCGATTGCCGAAGAAATTAAATCTGAGGGTGGACAAGCTTTACCTATAAAACATAATGTAACCTCTATAGAAGATTGGCACACTGTTGTGGAAATTACGATGAAGGAATTTGGAAAGGTAGATATTTTAGTCAATAATGCCGGTATTACCGGGCAGATCAGCCAAAATATAGAGGATATGGACATTTCAAGCTGGGATAAAATCATGGATATTAATGCCAAGGGAGTTTTCCTGGGTACCAAAGCTGTTATTTCGGAAATGAAAAAATCAGGCGGTGGAAGTATCGTCAATATTTCCTCTCTTTCCGGCATTTATGGCATCGGAAATCCAGCCTATAATTCATCCAAAGGTGCTGTCAGACAGTTAACCAAGAATGTGGCGCTGGATTATGCGGGCTCTGGTATCCGAGTAAACTCGGTACACCCGGGAACCATTGAAACACCGATGGTAGAAGCCTTTGTAGGAAAAGGGAATAAAGAAGGAAGAGAAGCGGCACTGAAAGGTATCCCATTAAATACACTTGGTCAATCAGAAGATGTTGCTTATGGTGTGCTTTACCTGGCTTCTGATGAATCGAAATTTGTAACAGGAATTGAATTAATTATTGATGGCGGGTCTATTTTACAGTGATTTTTTGAGGGACAATTTAGGGGCCGTATTTAACATTATTGACAGGTACTGCTTTAATTAATATATGAAGAGGTCGGTGAGGCTAAAGTGGAAAATTTCACTTTTGAAAACAAGACTAAAGTAATTTTTGGTAAAGAAACACATTTACAAGCCGGCAGGGAAGTGAAGGAATACAGTAAAAATATCCTTCTGCACTATGGAGGGGGCAGCATCAAAAAAACTGGTCTATACGACCGGATCATCACATCTTTAGAGGAAGAAGGGATTAAATTTCATGAATTGTCCGGAGTTAAACCCAACCCCAGATTATCACTGGTTCGTGAAGGGATTGAATTGTGTAAAAAAGAAAATATTGACTTTATCCTTGCAATAGGCGGCGGAAGTGTAATAGATTCTGCTAAAGCAATTGCAACAGGTGTCTTGTATGATGGAGATGTATGGGATTTTTATACAAACAAAGCAACACCAGAGCAAACATTGCCAGTTGGTGTTGTCTTGACGATTGCAGCAGCTGGAAGTGAAGGAAGCGGAAGCTCTGTTATTACTAATGAGGATGGATGGTATAAGAGGCCATTAGATACAGACGTCATTAAGCCTGCTTTTTCTATATTAAATCCTGAATTAACCTATTCCTTACCAAAATATCAAACTATGTGCGGCGTGACAGATATCATGTCGCATATTATTGAAAGGTATTTTACAAATGTCAACCAAACAGACTTAACAGACAGATTATGTGAAGCAGCTCTAAAGACCGTTATCAATAATGGACGAATCTTATTAAGAGATCCAGATAACTATGCTGCAAGAGCTGAAATCATGTGGGCAGGAACCCTTGCGCATAATGGTTTATTAGATACTGGAAGAGTTGGAGATTGGGCAACGCATATGATTGAACATGAGGTGAGCGGAATTTATGATGTAACTCATGGTGCAGGGTTGGCAGCATTATTTCCAGCTTGGATGAGATACGTGAAGAATGAAAATCTAGATAGATTTGTTCAATTTGCAGTTAGAGTTTGGGATGTGGACCTTGCTTTTGATAATCAGGAAGAGATTGCTTTAGAAGGAATCAGACGTTTTGAAAAATTCTTAAGTGAAATTGGAATGCCGACAAGCTTATCTCAATTAGATATTCCCAATGACCGATTTGATGAAATGGCAAAAAAATGTGTTGAATTTGGACCAATTGGTAATTTAAAAGAATTAAATGAAGCAGATGTTCTTCACGTGTTAAAACATTCCTGTTAATTTTATTAAATGATTTGGAATATTCGGAACTTCAGTTGTGACAGGTTCAACAGTAGCAAGTTTACTCACTAGATTAAGTCTCGGAAATGGTAATTAGTGTTTATAAATAGCTTTTAAAATTCAAATAAAAACAGTGTAAGTAAATGAGACAATTTAATTCGATTTTACTTACACTGTTTTGTGCTTTGTCATCCTGGTATTTTTATAAGTGCTCCACTAATGGTTTCGCTTTTTACATAGTGCTTTATTTAAAGTAATTACAGTATAATTAATTATCATTCTTATGAGGAAGGTTATCTATTAAGTTATAAGTATCTGAAAAATCATGATTAGAAATGAACTGGGTGAATTTTGCCCGGTTTTTCTTTTGCACAAATAGTAAAGTGTAGATCCTTTTTTTATCTGTATACGTGCAGCTACATGTTTTACCTGAGCTTATAGTCCAAGATAATGCCCCAATGGAATGAAAATTAACTCTTTAGAATTACATAGTAAGCATATCTAATGGCATGAGGAGTGATAAAAGGAAAAATTATTGTCTGTACCTCATCACAAAAATAAAACAGACCAAATCGAAGTTGTGATGAATAGCCACGTATGGCGAAATATTCTGTCTTATAATGAAGTTGTGCACAAATGGGAGGTGGCGGAATGAAGCACTCAGAAAAACAAATTATAAGTGAATTGCTAAAAGAGAATCATCTCAGCATCCGGCAGCTTTTAACTTCTTATAATTTAACCTGTGAAGAACTAGAGCAGCTAAAAAGTAAAATCAATTCACAGTTCCATCAAGATATTATTTTAAGCAATGATGAAATTATCTATATTCCCCACAAACACAGTAAAAATATTGCTAGTCATTACCATATTCCCATTGATGAAATGACTCCAATATTTAAACCAGAGGTAAGGAGAGATATAGCATTTTTAAAGGTTGCGCTGGATGACAGTGAATATTTATCTTTATTAGAGCTTTCAAACCATTGCTTGGCCAGCAAAAATACACTTACGAATGACATTAAAGTAATTAACAGCGAAATAAAAGATGATGAGATCTCTATCGAATACTCACGAAAAGACGGATTCTATTTAGCAGGGGATGAAGTCAGAATCAGAGCTGAACTGATTAATATCATAGACAGGTTATTTTTATACCCAAATGGAAGGAATCTTTTGGAAGATAGAGCGATTCATGCCAAAGGTGAGTATTTTCTGCTCACGGAAAGAATCAGAAAGCTTGAAAGAAAGATAAACATCACGCTCAGTGATGAATATCTATCAAAGCTTCCTTATATTATTCTGATCATGATTAAACGGGCAAGCGTTATAAAAGAAGAATGGAGCCTGTCTATTAAGTATCAAGAATTGAATCAGACGAGTGAGTTCAAAAAAATTCAAGAATTATTTTGGGAATATCCCAATTTATCAATGCAGGATTTGACCTATTTATCTTTAATCTTCCTGGGAGCTAATCGAATTGACCTGGATTCAAGCCTGGCAAGTGAAACGGAAGTAGAAAAATTTGTTTTCTTTATTATTAAAAAGCTGGAGGACAGGCTGGCATTCAACTTCCAGGATAATCAATTTAAGAAAAAATTAATGCAGCATCTAAGCCCTGCTTTAATCAGGAAACGATTGGGTTTAACCCTTGAAAATCCTATACAAAAGAACTTTATTAATCGATATTATCCCGTATATGAAGTAATTAAGGAAATTGTAGATGAGTATAAAAAGATAACTCTTAGTGAAGCTGAAATTGTTTACCTTTCTATGATTGTGCTTGGACATATGTATCAGGTCAACAATGATGCTTATCAGAATAATAAAGAAGTCACAGCAATTGTCGTATGTCAGAGTGGTCACTCCATATCTGAATTAATGAATGTACAGCTGAAGGATATGTTCCCAAATATCAATTTCCTGGGAACATATAGCGAGCGGCGATTTTATCAGGAGAATCCAGATATCGATATTGTTTTTACTACCGCTCCGCTTCAGACAGATAAGAAAATTTTTGTTATGGTCAATCTTTTCGATGAAAAAAAGCGAAAAGAATTTATCAATAAGGTAGAGAACCATATTGTTGCCAATCCAAGTATTAAAACAAAACAATTAATGAATTTTCTGCGTGACGTCATACCAGAAGAAAAGTTTGAGGATATCAAGGAGAAAGCACATCGTTTCTTTCAGGATGACAAAGAAAATACAGATACAAGCTATTCAATTTTAAGACAGGAACAGGTCAGCATTGTCCACGTGAATAATATTTTTGAAATGGCGCAAATTGGCTTGGAGAAAATGCAGGAACGAGAATCCATTGCACCTGCGTATACAGGTGCAGCCTTGCACATCTTCAAACAGAAATATGAATCTATGCTGATTGGTCCGGAAGTCTACTTGCCTCATGCACATCATAACGATGGTGCATATTGTGAAGACTTTCAGCTTGTGGTCAATCCCAGGATAAAGACTTGTGTTTTATGTTTATCTCCTAATAAAGATAACTCTCATGTGAAAAAATTATTACAGTTAAATAGTCTTTTTATGGATATTGAGTTTATGGATACTTTATATAATTCTACCGATAAAGACGCATTTAAGCTCATCGAAAGGAGGCGCAAAGATGGAATTCAAGAGCTTATTTAGCTCCAGATTAATGAAATTGAATCACCCTTATCCAAGCAGGGAAAAGCTTTTTGAAGAGGTAGCTCAGGACCTGGTAACAATGGATTATGTGAGAGATTCTTATCAGGATACCCTGATTCAAAGAGAGTACAGTTTTCCTACCGGCTTAAGAACAAATTATTGTAATATTGCTATCCCGCATACGGATGCTGTTCATGTAAAAACTCCTTTTATTTACCTTGTTCAACTGCAGAATGAGCTGAAATTTCAAAACATGGGAAACGCCAGTGAGGAATTAAGTGTAAAGCTTATTTTCTTCCTTGGAATTACAGAACCGAAGAACCAGACGATATTGCTTTCAACCTTAATGGAGCTTTTCCAGACAGAGGAATTCTCCAAAATAATTTTCGAGGAAAAAGATACAAAACAGCTTGAGAAAAAACTAAATACTTTTTTAACAGGAGGAAATTAAAATGAAAAATGTTATCGTAGCTTGCGGAAGTGGTGTAGCAACAAGTCAGACAGTAGCCTCAAAGGTAAAAAGGATTTTAGATGAAAATAAAATCAAAGCAAATGTAGAGGCAGTCGATATTAAGTCCTTAAACAGCTATATTAAATCGGCAGATGTCTATATTTCTATTACAAAAGGCGGTAAAGAATATGATATTCCCATGCTGAATGGGATTGCTTTCCTGACTGGTATGGGGATTCAGGAAGAGACAGAAAAGCTGATTCAAATCCTTAAAAATTAAAATGTAAAGGAAGGAGAAGACAGATGGACTTTTTGCAAAATATTGTTGAATATATTTTAGACATGGGTGCTCCCGTGTTTGTCCCTTTAATTATGCTAGTTATCGGACTCATTGCACGGATGAAGTTTAAAGATGCGTTAAGTGCAGCAATCATTTTTGGAGTAGCCTTTTCTGGTATGTCATTAGTTGTTGATTTCATGCTGGCCTCTATTAGTCCCGCTGCGCAATCATTTGCTGAAAATACAGGTATTAATTTAAATGCCGTTGACGGTGGATGGACGACAGCTGCAGCTATTACTTGGTCGTGGCCTTTAGCATTTCTTATGTTCCCAATTACGGTAGGGATTAATATTGTTATGCTGGCCTTCAAGCTGACCAAAACACTTAATGTAGATATGTGGAATGTATGGGGAAAAATATTCACTGCCATTTTAGTTATGTTTCTTTCCGGCAGCGTGGTTTTAGGTTTCGTTGTTGCCAGCATTCAGGTTATTATCGAGCTGAAGATCGGCGACATCTGGGGAAAGGAAATAGAAGATCTTACTGGAATACCAGGAGTTACTGTACCGCACCATATGACAATTATTGCTTCGTTACTTTATCCAATCGATAAATTAATGGACAAAGTACCTTTCTTAAATAAAAAGATGGATGCAGAGGCATTAAGAGATAAGCTTGGTGTATTTGCGGAAAATCATATTATGGGTGGGCTTATTGGCTTCTTATTAGGACTGGCAGCTAACTATGGTATACAAGATTCACTTGTTTTAGCGATTCAAGCAGCTACAGCTTTAACTTTATTTCCAATGGTTTCTAAATTATTTATGCAAGCGTTATCACCTATTTCCGATGCAATTTCTGAGTTTATGAAAAAACGTTTTGGTGATAGAGAGATATTTATTGGTTTAGATTGGCCGATTTTAGCGGGCAGAAACGAAATCTGGGTATCTGCAATTGTTATTATCCCTGTGTTGCTGCTGTTCTCCGTCATATTACCGGGGAATGCTGTATTGCCATTTGGGGGTATCGTTAACCTTTCTGTATGTGTAGCAGTAGTCCTGCTAACCAGAGGGAACCTTGTAAGGTCTATTATATATGGCGTCATTACAGCACCTGTTTTCTTATACATTTCCACATACTTTGCCCCTTATATTACAAGGCTGGCAAATGAAACAGGATCAGTAAATGTAGAAGCCGGCAGCATGCTGACATGGAGCACAATTGAAAATGGTGAATTTAAATTAGTGTTTGCGAATGCAATGGCAGGAGAATGGTGGGGGATTTTAGGTGCTGTCGTATGGCTTGGGCTGTTCATTATATTCTACTTTGGAAGAAAGAGAGACAATGAAAAGTATTTTAGTAAGGCAGAAAAATAATATAAACATGAAAGAGTGAGACCATTGAATTTTATTTTAAAATCGAAGCTGTTTTGGTCCTTTATGGTTGTCTTAGCGTTTCTGCTAATGGTAATTGGTTTTTTCACAAAAGATATAAGCATGTGGTTTATGGCTTTTATTATTAGCATTCTAGTGAAGTTATATGCAGAGGATATTTTATTCTCAGCATATAAAAATAGATTAGGGAAGATGAGAGAAAAGCTGGCAAGAAAGGAGGGATGATTTGATTTATACGATTACACCAAATCCTGCAATAGACAGAATTGTTTATCTTGAAGGTGATCTGACCCTTGAAAAAAATAATATAACCAGAGAAAAGTATGTTGATCTTGGCGGGAAGCCAACGCATGTATCAGCTATTTTGGAACAGCTTGGAGATACACCTAATAAGGCAACTGGGTTTTCAGGGGAGTTAAACAAAGCAGAGTTAGTATCCATCTTTGATAAATACCACATGAATCATGAATTTATCAACATACCTGATCAACGAACCAGGGAAAGTATTATTGTGATTAATAACAGCGGCGGCAGTTATATGATAACAGAAAGAGGATTAAAGGTTTCAGATAGCGATAAAGCAAAACTGTATGCCTATATCAAAGAAAACATTCATTCGGAGGATATTGCTGTTGTTGGAAAGCCGGCACAAGGATTTTCTGTTGAGGATTTCAGGTATCTTATTCGCCTGTTAAAGGAACAAAAGGCTTATGTTGCATGTGATGTGGCAGGTGAATATTTAACTGTAGCAATCGAAGAAAATATAGATTTTGTGAAACCGAATAAGCATGAGATTAATGATTTATTTCCTGGCGATGAACCTATTCATCTGAAATTTAATCGCATTTGTGAAAAAGTGCCAAATGCAGTATGCAGTCTAGGTTCTGAAGGCGCACTATATAAGGTGGAAAACAAATTTTATCAAGCTGTCCCTCCTAGAGTAGAGGTGCAGAGCGATACAGGAGCAGGGGATGCTTTTGTGACCGGTTATATTTACGGAGTTGCAAATGGATATGATATATCATACAGAATCAAGTGGGGAATCCTCTGTTCCGCCAGTAAAGTGCAGCATTACAGCAGTTGTCAAATAAATAAAGATGATTTTGAGTTTATTGAAAAAAATTTAAAAATATATGAGGTGATATAATGCTATATTCAGAAGAAAGAAAGACAATGTGTGAAATTGTAAAGACAATGTTTGATAGATTTCAAACGAATGCAGCTGGAGGGAATCTTAGTTTAAGGGTCAGTAATGAACATTTTATTATGACACCTACTTTAATGTCTCAAAACTATCGTTGTGATTTAAGTCCGTTTCAAATTTTAGTAGTAGATAAAGAGTTAAATATTATCGAGGGAGAAGGAAGATTAACAAGAGAGATCAATATGCACATGGCTTGTTATGAAGAGAATCCTTCCATTAACTGTGTCATTCATGCGCACGCAAAGGAATCCATGGTTTGGGCAAGTATGGGAAAAGATATGCCAAATATTACAGAAGCTACTCAAAAAATCGGTGATATACCATGTTTAGACTATCGGCCGGCAACTTCACCTGAATTAGCAGCATTAGTGAGAGAAACGATTGCAGAACGAGATGCAGAAAAAATACCTGCTGGACTATTATTAGAAAGACATGGCCTTGTAGTGGCAGATAAGTCGCTGGAGAAAGCATACGATATGGTTGAAAGAATTGAATATAATGCTTATGTTGCTTATAAAATGTATTTACTTTCAAGAGTCGGTGAGAATATCGATTTTCAGAAGGACTATCATTATAACTTGGATGAATAGAATGAAAGCTCGATTTTTGTGAGGATTTCCCTACATGCAAAGATTTATATGGATGTAGAGGGATTTTAGATAAAAGCGAAGGAAGTGAGAGAAATTATGTCTATTCAAAGCGAAATAGTAAAAATAGCAAAACAGTGCTATGAAACCGGACTGGTAGCGGGAACAGCAGGGAATGTAAGTGTGAGAGAAGGGAATATAATGTATATTACGCCTTCCGCTCTTCCTTATAATGAAATGACAGAAGAAGATGTATTGAAAGTGGATCTTACAACAGGAAAAGTCGTGGAAGGATACCGTAAGCCTTCTTCAGAAACACCAATGCATTCAAATATCTATTTACAAAAAGAAGAAATAAAAGCGATTGTTCATACACATTCTACCTATGCTACCATTTTTGCTTGTGCTCATAAACCTGTTCCTCCTGTCCATTATGTCATTGCAGATATTGGCAGAGAAGTTTCTGTTGCACCATATGCCAGATATGGTTCTGAATCGCTTGCGAAATATGTTGTAGAGACATTGGGAGATGCAAATGGTGTATTGTTAGCTAATCATGGAGTTGTAGCTGTAGGAGATACATTAGCTGATGCTTATAGAAGGGCTGAAGCTATTGAAGAGTTAGCCTTGCTTTCCTATGGAAGTTATACGTTGAATAGCGTCAATCCGTTGATAGAAGAAGAGCTTGATGAAGCGTTAGAAGGGTTTAAAACTTACACCAGTAATTAAAGGAATTAAATGCTGATAAAAAAATTACAAGCAACAATTTTTTAATGAAACTGTGATTATTCATTTCATTAAGAATTGTTGCTTGTTGTATATGGGCTTAGCTGTGAAAAATCAGTGTGTATACCTGATTAAAAAAGTTTAATTTCCAAATGCGTGGTCCAGCTCCACCGTCTTTAGACGGTGGAGCTTTTAACCTTATCTTTTTTGTCCATACTAATGGATGAGGTGATGGTATGGACGGATATCGAAAAAGCGGTCATGCAGTATATGATATCAAGTATCATGTTATATGGGTAACAAAGTATAGATATAAGGTGTTGCAAGGTCATATAGCAGTAAGAGCAAGAGAATTGATTAGGCAAGGTTGTGAAGCAAGAGGAATAACCATCCTGCAAGGTAGTGTTGGTAAAGATCATATCCATTTATTATTATCTTGTCCTCCAAGTATTGCCCCAAGTAAAATCATGCAGTATCTAAAAGGAAGATCATCAAGATTATTACAGGATGAATTTCCAGAACTCAAGAAAAGATATTGGGGACAGCATTTGTGGGCAAGGGGATACTTTTGCGCCACAGTTGGAACAGTAACGGAAGAGATAATAAGAAATTATATAGCTAATCAATTTAATGAAAACAAAGATGATATATTCAAAATTGAAGAGTGAGTTCAGTCCTATTTTGAATATGCTTCAGCTTAAGCGCTTTGAGCAGGACTTCAGCCTGAAGAGCGATTTTAGTCGCCGACATTTATGTCCAAATCCACCTGCTTTAGCAGGTGGTCGTTTAAGTTCTTTCTTCTAGTTACCTACAACATCCTCATCCTCTGATTCATAAATAATTGCAATTTCCTTACCTCGCGTCTCTACAAACGTCCCAACAATCAAGATAAGAAGTGTAATAGGTAAACCTAACAAAATAGGATCAATCGACCATACAAATACAACACCGCCATCTTCGGCACCGGCTTGACTGCCTATAATAATGGCTGCTGTTGTAGCTAAAGCTCCCGCTATCATTGCCCAAATTGTGCTATGATATGCTCTTCTTGCCCTAGCCCAGAATACTGCAGCTATAAGAACAGGGGCTAGTGAGGCTGCCATAATTCTTCCACCTGTTAATAAAAGCTCCAAGATAAAAGGTAAAGAACGTGCGATCAAAGCACCAGCAATAGCAACAACAACTACAGAAACTCTGGATACTAGTACAACGCTTTTCTCCTCCGCGTCTGGCTTTATCCACTGTTTGTATATATCATTAGATATATTGGAAGCAGTGGTTAGAATAGTAGAACTTAATGTTGAAATACATGATGAGACGACAATTACTGCAAATAATATACTTCCTACGCTGCCAAATAGTGTAGTTAATCTTAAAAATGCATCATCTGGTCTGATACCTGGGAAGATAACCAGAGCAAGAATTCCTATCAAGAAGGGTACCATATACCAGGCTAAAGCAATACTTCCAGCATAAAGAAAGGAATTCTTAGCTGTTTTATCTGAATCTGCTGACAGTCCCCGCTGGATTAGTGTTTGATAAGCAATACATGTCAAAGCCCCAGACACAATCCACCCAAATGTTTGCATGCCTCCCACGTTCCACATATCTATATGTGTTTCTGGAATAGCACTTAAAAAGGTATCCCAGCCCCCAATATACATTACAGCTAATGGAACCATAATGGTGGTGCCGACGACTAAGAAAATAGCTTGAACAGTGTCTGTAAACATGACAGCCCACATACCGCCTGTTACAGTGAAAAAAAGTGTAATGAATAAAGTAATTACCAATGCCATATCGAAGGAAAGGTTAAATACAGAGCTTAGCACTACGGCCATTCCTACTGAGGCTCCTGCAGTGACACCCAAATCACGGCACATTACCAGAATGACTGCCACCACTTTATGCTTCCATCCAAACATTCTTGAAAATAATTCAGGTAGTGTGACAATATTTGTTTTGCGGAGTCTCGGTATAAAGGTATAACCCATCCACATTAAGACAGCAACAAACCCCAAGCTTGCAAAATATGCAGATATCCCTAAAGAGTACCCGCTCCCGCCATATCCGAGTAATGTGGCAGAATTAATGAGAGTAGCTATAATACCTCCAGTTACTAACCAAGTAGGTACAGATCGTCCGGCTAAAATATAATCGCTGGAATCTTTTTTCTTCATCTTTTTTGCGGCAATTGGTCCAACAATTAAAAGGAAGCCGAAATATACAATAAATATGGTTAAAGCCATAGTATACATCCCTCCTTTTTTATGATGCTCCTAAAATAAGTTCCCAAATATACACATATAGAATAGCTGCTCCGTGCAATAAAATTAATAAACCGATATTCTTAAATGGTGGCGATTTCACTTGTTCCATTTCATCAAATGTCTCTCTTACTTGTTGTTTAGACATTGAATCCCTCCATTCACTTCAGTATGCGTTTCTTAAATGAGTTGTTTCTTCTTCGTTAATCGTAAAGTCATTATTTATTACAACTTTGTAGTCTTCTTTTGCTTGGTGTATGCTTATAAAGCCCAGGATAACATCTTGAAGGACACTTTCTGCTGCTCTTTTCTCGGGGTTACCATATCCGCCTCCACCCGCAGTACGGAGCGTTATTGTATCGTGTTTGTCAACTTCTCTAGTTACTTTAGAGGGGAAATGAATCACTTCGCCATTTTCTTTTTGTAATGTGCAGCTGGAGGTTCGTCCTCCTTGTCCGCCAAACAATCCCCACGGACTATTTTTTTCTCTGTCAGCCATTAATGTAATAGTAAATCCGTCTTTTAAAAGCTTTATCTCTCTTTGTAGACCGACGCCGCCCCGATGTTTGCCGGCACCAGCACTGCCATCTACATAACAATAATTGTTTACCTGGAAAGGAAACGTCTGTTCAATTACCTCTACTGGTGTGTTCAGCGTATTTGTCATATTGGTATGCACTCCATCCATACCATCCATATCGCTTAATGCACCTTGACCGCCTCCGTATGTTTCAATATAGGATAAATATTTTCTATCAACATAATCAAATCCGCCAATAGAGAAGCCAGTCATTGTACCTGAGCAAGCTGCCATGGATCGTTCAGGAAGAAGTTCTGCCAGCGCTCCAAATATCGTGTCCGTAATTCGTTGCGATGTATTCGCATTCGCATTGGAAACTGGGGCAGGGAAATTTGGATTTACAATTGTTCCTTTTGGAGCATTGAGATGAATACATTTATATGTTCCAGCATTTGGTGGTACATCAGGATCTAATAAGGACTTTAAAGCATAAAATACACATGCACTTGTGACACCATGTGTTGAGTTAACAGGGCCTTTAGCTTGTTTGTCAGAGCCTTGGAAATCAACTGTAATAGAGTCATCAAGTATTTCTATTTTTGCTTTTATTAATATCTCATCTTCCGTGATACCATCACCTTCTAAATAATCCTCAAACTCATAGACGCCGTTTTCAATTTCTTTTATTGCAGATCTCATGCGCCGGTCGGAGTAATTGATAAGTTCATGCATGCTTTCTCGTACGTGCTCAATAGAATATTTTTCAATTAAGTCAATAATTCTTTTTTCCGCTACTGTGTTTGCTGCTAATTGTGCATAGATATCCCCCAATACTTCTTCACCTGTTCGAACATTTTTTTCCAAAAGTCTTATAACTTCCTCATCTAATTTGCCGTTTTTTCTTACTCGAATAGCAGGCAGCCTTAATCCTTCGTGGAATATTTCTGTTGCTTTTACTGACATACTACCTGGCGCCATGCCGCCAACGTCTACATGGTGTGCGATGTTAGAGGCTAATGCAACAAGTTGTCCTTTATGAAAGATAGGGCTTATCATAAAAATATCTGGCAAATGCGAGCCGCTAATGTAAGGGTCATTAATTAAAATTGCATCACCTGGAGATAATTTCTCCTCAGGATACATTTTAAGGATTTCTTTCACAACAGAAGGCATTAAACCTAAATGCAAAGGAACATGCTCTGCCTGTGCAACTAATTCTCCCTCTTTCGTGTAAATGGCTGTAGAGCAATCAACTCTGTCTTTAATATTTGTTGATAATGCTGTTTTAATTAAAGTAACGCCCATTTCTTCTGCAATAGTATAGAAAGAATTTTTCATAACTTCTAAAGTAATTCCGTCAATTTTGCTCATTGTAAAACCTCCTCAAATTAAGCTAATAGATTCTCGATAATCAGATTTTTATATTCATCCGTATGAGCTTTTTGATTTGGATGTATAACGATTGTAGAATCCAATTGTTCAATGATAGCTGGACCAACTAATTCGTTGCCTTTTAACAGGCTATCCCTATCAGCTATTTTGGTATCCAAGTATTGTCCATCAAAATATACTTTTCTATATTTGAATTCTGTATCGTCCTGGTTAGAAATGGACGCGGTAGATTTATTTTCAGGTTTATCAATCATACCGAAAGAAGTTACTCTTGCATTAACGGTTTCCAAAGCCTGATCTTCTCTATTAAAGCCATAAATTTTTTCGTGTGTACTATGAAAGTCTTTGACTGCTTGATCTATCGCTTCTGTGTGGACTGAATTTCCACTTAGAGAGATGTTTAAATCATAGGCTTGGTTTTTATATTTTAAATCTATACTGAGATGAAGTTGTATCTTTTCATCAGAGAAGCCTTGTTTCTTAAGGGCTTCCTTTGCATTCCTTTGCATTTTTTCAAAAATAGTATTTAGTTCATCTATATTCAGTTGATCTGTATTAGAAATATAGGATTGCACATAATCATGTCTGACATCAGCAATCAACATACCTGATGCACAAGTAATTCCCGGGCTAGGTGGTATAATAATATTTTTACTATCTAACTCTTTTGCAATATCACTTGCATGAAGTGGTCCTGCTCCACCAAAGGCGAGCAAAGAAAAATCTCTTGTATCATGTCCTTTTTCAACAGAAATAACTCTAATTCCCCTGACCATATTTGCATTTACAACCCTTAAAATACCTTCTGCTGCTTCTTCCACACTTAGAGAGAGAGGGTCTGCTATTTTTTCTTTCATAACTTTACGAGAATTATCTATATCCATTTTCATTCGGCCACCTAAAATAGAATCTGGATTAATACGTCCTAAAATAGCATTTGCATCACTCACAGTTGGCTCTGTACCACCTTTTCCGTAACAAACTGGTCCCGGTACTGCGCCGGCGCTGTGTGGTCCGACACGTAATGCACCTCCGCTGTCAATCCAGGCTGTACTACCTCCTCCTGAACCAATGGTATGCATCTCTACCATGGGAACATTAATAGGAAAATCATCAATTTTACTATTAGTTGTGTATTGCGGTATACCATTTTCGATTAATGCTGTATCCAGACTGGTTCCTCCCATATCAATTGTGATTAAATTCTGTAAACCTGTTTGTTTTGCTATGTCTGTGCCGGCGATAACACCCCCTGCAGGTCCGGATAAAACAGTTCTTACAGGCATTTCCACAGCAGTGTCCGTTGTAATAACGCCGCCATTAGATTGCATAATATATAAATCACTGGAAATTCCAGATTCGGAAAGTGCATTCTCTAAGTCTCTTAAGTATAGTTGCATTTTAGGCATGACATAACCATTAACTGTTGCTGTACTCGTTCTTTCATACTCTTTGATTTCTGGTAAAATATCAGATGAGAGTGTAATTGCAAGATCCGGATTCTGCCGCAATATGAGTTCTTTTACTTTCTTCTCATTTTCAGCATTTAGAAAAGAATTGATAAAGCAGATAACTAAAGATTCAACCTGGTTTTCCGTAATTTGTTTTAATATTGGCTGAATATCATTTTCTGTTATTTTTTTGACTATTTCTCCATCAGCATTTATTCTTTCATCCAGTTCCCATCTTAAATTTCTTTGTATTAAAGGTTTTGATCTTCTGGCTCTAAATTCATATAATTTAGGCCTGGTTTGTCTGCCTATCTCAATCACATCTTTAAATCCTTTAGTTGTAATTAAAGCTGTTTTTGCTCCTTTTTTCTCTAGTAAGGTGTTCGTAGCAACGGTGGAACCGTGAATGAAAAAAGAGAGATCTTGACCACTGATATTATTTTCAGATAAGATTTGTTTGAGTCCATTCATAACTCCAATGGAACTATTCTCGGGAGTTGAAGGAACTTTCGTTATAAAAGTTTCTCCAGTCTGTTCAGATACCAATGCGACATCTGTAAAAGTACCACCGGTGTCCACACCAATTCTATACTGCATAAAATACCCTCCTATTTTTTGAAAACGCTACCAAAATAAAATAAGATAGAATTTTCATATTTAAAAGAAAGTATAGCATTCATTTTGGATAAATCAAACCTTTTTTATTTTATTTTGGTATTTAAATTCCTAAATACTTAAAAATAATGACATGCACGAAAGCACATGTCATTAAAAAATTGTATCAAAATGCCTTTAATAATAACTCAACTTTCGCACACTGAAATAGGCAGGTAAGCCCTGATATAGCTGGGTAAACCTGCAATCCATTGTTGGACTTGACTTTTGATTAATTTTTGTACCTTTTTATTGCTCATTTTCAAGGCATCTTCAAGAAGCTCGATCAACTGCTGAAGTGCCACAGCCCAATCGAGATCACTAACTTCATCACACAATTCATAAAACATGCCGCCAAGTGTTCGCTCGTCTGTGCTACATCGGTTTTGCCACGAGAGAACAATATAGCGTGCGAATACGATGGTCGTATGACTAATTAAGCCGTCATACGAACGACTTTGGAACTCTTTTTGAAGTTTTAAAAGAGATTTTGTTGTTTTGAAAAAAACTTCAATGTCCCATCTCATCCCATAAATACGAATGATTTCTTGATCACTAAGTGTACAATCGGTGCTTAGAATAGCTAACCATTCGCTCTTTTTATTCCGATTACGAACAAAGACAACTTTAATAGGAATGCCATTCGCTTGTGTCGTATGAATCGAACGAAGAATGCCTTTCTTTCCATCTGTTGGTTTCGCAAAACGATAAAGTTCTTTTAAGCTTACACGTTGGCCATTCACAAGGTAACGCTGTTTCAAGTTCTTTACCATGCCAATGACGTCCAAGCCTTGCTCTTTTATCTCCTTAACGAGAGGCTGATACGTGAACCAAGAGTCCATCAGCACATAGGAAGCATCGATACCGGCATTCATCGCGCGTTCCACCATACTTGGTAGTTGCTCAGGTGCGGTTTGTAATGCTTCTACTCTGCGTTTATAACCGGAACTACGCTTATCAATTTTTGATGATATGCCATTTATTTGGCTTTTCTTCGAGCTCAATAAAGAAAAGTCTACGGGAATGAACGTTGCACCATCTGACCAACCAAGCGTGAGCATACGGAACCCTTTATAAAAGCGCATCTTTTGGGATGCATGGTCAAAACAGCGAGCTAATAATTCAACCGATTTACTGCGGTTACGATCATACGAAGAATCATCTACAATCAATACTTTGGGGCGATCATGACGCGTTAAGCTGGTTACTTTTCCAATGGTATGAGCACTTAGAAATAGTAAGAACCTTCTCCAAGCGAAGGTAGATTTGTTTAAAAAACGATAGACAGCATTCTTCTCTGGACAATCACTCGCTTTGTTACTTTGAAGTATTTGATACCAGTTCTTATTTTCAAAGATCAAACAAAAAATCAATTGAAAAAGATAGGCACAAGTAAAACCGACAGACTTTGTAATACCAGCTTTTCTAAGATGCTTATACACGTTTAATTCTTTAAAGATGGAAGAAAGTTCATTTGGTAGTTGATTATTTTGGTCATTATTCGCTATCATATAGGAGACACCTCTTCTGTATTGGTAGTGTTTTCTAGTCAATTACACTATACCAAAAGTTGAGGTGTTTTTTTATACCTATTTCTAATGTCAACGACCATATTTGAACAGTAATAAGCTTTACGGCTAGTTAAATTGAATGCTTCTTTCTAGCTGCGAAAGTTGAGTAATTATGTTTTTGTTATATTTTGTTGTGCTAATAGTTTCCCTATTTCATCTAATTTAGAAGCGCTGTCCTCATTTATCGTTATTCCTAATAAAACGGTTATTGTCTCAACCAATGAAATAGCTGGGACAAGTGTATAGTGATCTTCAGATCTAAATAGGAATACTGTTATATTTGCATAAGGAATCATTGAATTCTCATCACTGTCTGTAATCAGGATAATCTTCAGTTTTTTTTCTGCACAATATTTTGCAACATCATATGTGAGTTGAGTATATGGAGATAACGCTATTAAAACAATTATTTCATCCTCATTAAAGTTATGCATTCTATCAAAAACATAATGAGGCTCATAGCTTAGTTGATTACATTTAGGGTAAAATTGATTAATTGAATTTTCCAGGTATAATGCAACTGACCTGGAAGATCTGAGACCAAATATATTTATTCTGGAGGCATGTATCATTAAATCGACTGTATCTAAAATACCTTGCACAAAATCGTCATTCATTGTGTAACTCTGGAGAGAATTAATTTTATCCCAAGTTGATTTTACAATTTCACTGCCTGATTTATTGTTTGTATTACTATCTTTAAAATCCCACCATTTTGGGGTTTGTGATTCAATAACTGCCTTATGCAAATCTTTTTTAAAATCGCTGAGCGTTTTGTACCCTAAATTATTGATAGTTCTCAGAATAGTAGTAGTTCCAACATCTGCTTTAGAGGACATCTCACCAATCGAATCCAAACCTATAGTTCTGTAATTATCAATAATAAATTCACAAAACTTTTTCTGCTTTTTTGGCAGACTTTCTTTTTGATTTATTATCTTTTTTAATACATTTTGATTACCCATTTAAAAGCCTCCTATTATAATAAAATTTACTTGTTCAAAAGGAATTATAATTCCTTTTTTAACAAATTAAGGTTTACTAATACCTTTTTGAGTGATATATTATTATCTAATATTACATTAATAAGTTTTGCCATCTGTTTTTGAAAGCGTTTTTTTATGTAGCAGCTTATTTTTATTATAACAAACATAGGAGGGATTCTATATGTCTAGAATGGTTGAATTACTATACCTCACAGAAGAAGAAATTATTGAGGCTGGAGTACTGGACATGAATGAATGTATTAAAACAATTGAAAAAATGTTCAAACTAATGGGGAAGGGTGACTATCTTTTAGCTGGGCCAAATCGGAATGACCATGGTTTAATGCTATGGTTTAATAAAGAAGAACCTTTTGAAAATATTCCTAAAGCAGGGCCTGATAGACGTTTTATGTCATTAATTTCTTATTTGGGTGGAGACTTTGATGTAATAGGAAATAAATGGTACGGTTCAAACATTGAAAATTTAAATAAAGGGCTTCCCAGATCGATTCATACGTTTACACTCAATGATAAAGATACCGGGGCGCCACTTTCGATAATGGCTGGTAATTTAATAAGTTCCACTAGAACTGGAGCGGTTCCGGCGGTTTTTAGTAAATATCTTGCTCGAAGCGAAGCTAAAGTACTTGGTGCTGTGGGCGGCGGAGCGATTAACCAGTCTTGTATTACCGCAATTGTGAACACAATCGATTCTATTGAGAAGGTTGTGTTGTATGATCTCAATGTAGAAAAGGGTGAAAAAATTGCAAACCGTTTAAGCCAGCAATTACATGTAGAATTTGAAGTTGTCGGAGATATAAATGATTGTACTGGACAAGCTGATATTTTGACTGTTGCTACTTCTGGAAAAACGAAACCATTTATCAAAGAAGAATTTATAAAAAAAGGGGCTTTAATTTTATTAACAGGTGCTGCTGAATTTGAAGAATCTACCTTAAAAAAATATAGAATTGTATCAGATCTATGGTCAATGCATGAAAAGTGGCTAGAGGATGGATTGAGTCATCCAGATGGAATAGCCAGTATACTTGATTGGACAATGTCAGGTCAGCTGTTAAATCTTATTCATAACAACCAATACGATAATGAAATTGATGATATTGGTGATATTATCATTGGTAATAAGCAGGGCAGGACTTCAGAAGATGAAATCATTATCTGTATGATGGGCGGACTGCCTACAGAGGATGTAGCGTGGGGGTACCAGGTTTATCAAAATGCACTTCAACGTAATATTGGAACGAAACTTCCTTTATGGAATGAATCTTATTTAACTCGAGAAAGCTGAAAAGTTTATGCAATCTAGACTGTATATGAGAAATTAGCATATACGTTTTAAATGGTAGGTAGGAGAAAAGGGAAGACCCTTCTCCTACTCTTTATATTTTTTCCAGTCTCGAAAACTTCTTACTTCGGTGCCAGTTCAATCGCTTGTCTTAGTGCTTCCAACATGCTTCCTTCATCCACTATTCCTTTACCTGCTATATCAAAAGCAGTTCCATGGTCAACACTGGTACGGATTATTGGCAGACCAACCGTTATATTTACGCCGGCTTCCAAACCAAGTACTTTTATTGGACCGTGGCCCTGATCATGATACATGGCAACAACGATGTCAAAGTCACCGCGCTGAGCTCGGAAGAATAAGGTATCTGCCGGTAAAGGGCCTTCTACATCAATACCTTGTTCTTTAGCCAAATGAACAGCAGGAATAATTTTTTCCTCTTCTTCTCCATAGCCGAAAAGGCCATTTTCTCCTGCGTGTGGATTGATTCCGCAAACACCTATTTTTGGCTGTCCAATTCCTGAATCTTTTAATGTTTTATCCGCTAATTTTATCACATTGAATACACGTTCCGGTTTAATCTTTTGGATGGCATCCAATAAACCAATATGCGTTGTAACGTGAATCACTTTTAATTTTGGTGAAGACAGCATCATGGAAAAATCTTCTGTGTTTGTTAAATCAGCAAGAATTTCCGTATGTCCCGGATACATGTGCCCACCTTTTTGCAGTGCTTCTTTATTTAATGGTGCTGTACAAATTGCTTGGATTTTATTTTCATTGGCCAATTGAATGGCTGTCTGCAAATATTGAAATGCTGCATCACCAGCTATCGGAGATACCTCGCCAACAGTTAAACTTTTGGGAATAAGATCTAGATCCACGCAGGCAATTTCACCATATGACGTTTGTGTTAAATCATCATCACTTCTTTTTTTGCTAATGGATACTTCCAAGTTTAAATCTTTGGCAGCACGTTGTAATATTTTAGCATCACCAATAACAATGGGATGTGCATTCTGATAAATTTCTGGTTTCTGCAGACTTTTAACGATTACTTCGGGGCCTACACCTGCCGCGTCTCCCATGGTTATACCTATAATCGGTTTTTTACTCATATGTCGTCGTTTCTCCTTTCAACTCCTGCATGGCATGATAAATAGAATCCTCTTTTCCAAATGCTCCAGCTTTTGTTACTACTAGACTTCCATCCTTGCCGACTAACGATACTAACGGAATACCAGGCTCAAGCTGCTTAATAAGATGCATCCCGACTGCTCCCAAACTTTTTGTAATGGACTTCGCTGTATCGCCGCCAGTCAGGACAAAACGATTCAGATTGGGAAGCTGATTTTTAATATCTACTACTAATTTTGCAATTCTATCTGAAATGGTTTCTCCTATTTCATTATTGGAAAGTCCTTTTTTCTTGCCTAATTCCTTTACCTGTGTGCGAATATTTTCATTTGATGGCACATAGAGGACAACGTCTTTATTTTGAGTAATCATTTCTACACATATATTTTTATATTCTTTTTTTTGTGTTTTCCAATCATCCTGAAACATTTGCAGCGGGTTTAACTCGATACCTGCTACATTTTTTTGCTGGATTGCATAACGAATTTGTGCCTGTGTTTTTTCAGATAAACTGCCACACACTGTCATGGCTACGCTAGAATGTTTGTAGGAAATATGTTGCTTTTTCTTTTCAATTCCTAATACCTGTGGGAGAACTTCTGCCAGTCCAGCAGATCCTGCCCAAATGATACGGTTCGTTTCTTTTGAAAATTTATGAGTGAGCACTTTTAAGTCCTGTTCTGTTTCGGCATCACAGCAAATCATTCTAATTTCGTCTGCTTTCAAGATGGCTAGTTTTTTTTGGAAATGCTCATCACTTTGTAAATCCTCTTTTGTAAGCAGTCCGACTCGTTCTTCTGTTTGTTGCTCTATTAGGGCAGGAATATAGGACTCTGTCACAGGGTGAGTTGGATCTTTTGCAATTTCTGTCTCTGCAATTAATTGTCCATGGACATAGTGATACCCATGTTTTGTCACCCGCCCCATACCAGGAAACGCCGGAGCAATTACAAGAAATTCTGGATTTAATATACTGCTCATTGCTTGCAGCTCGTGGCCGATATGACCTCTAAGTGTCGAATCCATTTTTTTATAGACATGATTATAATGAAGATCTTTGATAAATTTCGCTGATTTCATTGTGATGGATATTGCTTTTTCTCTTGATAATGCTCTTGAATTTGTATCTATTACGACACCTTCGCTGAGAAGATTCATCTGTTTTGGAATTTCAAATAGAACAGAAGTATTAATTCCTTTTTCTGTTAATTGAATGCCGCTATCATTTGCTCCAGTTAAATCATCTGCAATTATAGCGATTTGTTTCACCAATTATAACACCTACTTTACTATCTCAATCATTTTTCATTTACTTTTATATAATGGTCAGGAACCTTGATGCCTTTTTTTTCTAGACGTTTTACCAGAAACCCTACGTAAAATGGCAGTAGAATTGCTGTTGTAACAACTGCTGCAGCAACTTGCACAGTCGCTAACTCTACATTAGCTGAAAAGGCAGGACCTGCAGAAGCAATTGCCATTGGTGTAGCTACCGCATTTCCAGCAGTAGACCCCTCCGCAGCACCAGCGATTGGATTCCATTTCATTGCTTTAAAGATGAAATACCCTGCTGTACCAGTTACGAACACTGTCAACAGGCCTAAAATCACGCCACCTAACCCGCCTTCAATGATGCTAGAAAAATCAATACCCATCCCTAACGCAAAAGCGAAGAATGGAATAAGTACGGAACTTCCTGATTGGAAAAACTCTCTCAAGTCTTCATCTAAATTACCCAAAATCATACCGACTAGAATTGGCAGTAATACAGACAGGAAGGAAACGAAAGAGAACATCCCTTCTACAAAGCCCATGACACCAAATATTGACAATGCTACCATGGTTAAAAAGGGACCATCATTTAATGCTAATAAAGAATAAGCTGCACGATCTGTCTTATCTCCGTATTGTCCTACGAGTGCTACATAGAGACCGCCATTACTGTTTGTCATAGCAGCAATAATTGCGATTGGAGCCAGTCCAAGCCACAGTCCATTATCGCCCATCATAGAAAATGCCAGTAATCCAACAAGTGCACCTACTATCCATTTTGTAGCTAATAAAGTTGCTCCTTTGCCCAGGCTTACCCCTACATTTTTTACGTTAATTTGTGCCCCGGTAAATAATAAGAACAATGCAATCAAAGTGCTGGAACCGTCTACAAACAAAGCCTGTGTAAAGTTACCAATTCTTAATAAATCTGGTGCGAAAGTATTTAATGTTGCAGCAATCAACAACGGTACAACCATCATTCCCCCAGGGATCTTTTCGATTGTTGCTTTTATCTTCATTCTTTCTCCCCCCTTGTATAATAGTTTATTGTTTCTTATTGAAACAATAAAATGAAGTGAAGCGTTTGCATTTAAAATGATAATACTAAATGAATAAAAAAGCAACATTTTTTTGGAGTTTATACATATTAAATACCTATATCCGCTAAATTGTTTCATTGTGAAACAATTTAGTTTGTTGTTTTTGAAAAAAATACCATACATGCCACCAAACCTGTTCATAAAAAGGTTGGTGGCATGTATGGTATTTTCTAAAAAGTAGACTTATTTATCATTTAATTTTCTCCATAAAGTTGTACGATTCATTCCCAGCCTTTTGGCGGTACGTGTTTGGTTCTCTTTTTCCTCTTCTAACACCTTTTGGATAATTCTTTGCTCCATTTCCTCTAAAGTCAAACCGGGTGGAATATAGAAGCCTTTATTTTCAAGAGGCTTATTTTGCTCTTTCAATGCGTCTTCATGTAAAATTTCTTTCACGTCTTTGTTTTCAATATAATATCCGACAGCACGAAGACTTAATTCACGAATTTTCTTTTTTAATTCAACCAAATTTCCCGGCCAGTCTAAGCGCATAAGTATTTCTAGCGCATCCGAACGAATTCCTAACGTTTCGTTGCCGAATCTGGTGTGGAATTCGGATAAATAGTAAGAGATAAATTCTCTTAGATCCTCTTTTCGATTGCGTAAAGGCTGTGTATGAATAAAAATCGGATCGATTTTTTCAATTAATGAGACAAAAATATGTTTCTTCTCTATTAAGGATGACGCTTGTTCATTGGCTAAAAAAATGAGTTGTAAAGATTCCGGAATTTGATGAAACAGCTCAATCAGAAGCTTTTGATTTGTCGGTGATAAACTCTCAACATGTTCAAAAATTGCTGTTCCTTTTTGAACAGAAACCCACCTGTCTTTTAGAGTTTTCAGATCATCAGAATCTATGATTTCACAGTTCAAAATAAATAAAGGGTGATTGCTTTCAAACTTTTGAAAGTGAATCGATTGGGCGATGGTCATTTTACCTGTTCCAAATTCACCTGAAATAAACAAGTTATCAGTTGTATTTGCAAACGCATATATTTTATTTTTAATACTTTGGGCATAGGTGCTGCCACCGAGGATAGGCTGATGTATCTTTTTTGTTAACATGCGAAATGCTGCTGATTCATCTTTCTTTTTGTATGAACATAAATGTATCCCGGCTAGCTTAGTTTCTCTGCTTGTAACAGGGAATATTTGTAACTCAAAATCCTCTTTCTCTGAGCTTATATGCGCCCATTGTTTTTCATTTAGTGACAAAGCCTGATGAATGTTCTTTCTCAATTCTTTATCATAAAGCAATTTCTTTACTATTCTTTCTTTATTCGGGGAAAGGTTATTGAAAAGAACTTTCTCCTGCTGGTTAATAACAATGATATCTGTTGGTAGGGATTGGAGGATTTGCAGATATTGATCTGTTTTATAAGAAACTTTTTGAAACATATGATATGTTCTTCTTGCCTCATCAAACGCATCAAAAATAGCCTCTTTACCAGATGTAATTAAAAAACCACGCAAACCGATTTTTTGAGCCTCTTCAACGGTCACTACATCTCCAATTACAATTTCGTAATTTTCATTTTTTAGTTTATTTAATAATAATCGTACCTCATCACGTTTATGAATGGTGAACATTTTTACGTCATAGTCCAATATATCATTCAGAGTTCTTGCACCACGACATATATTTTCAAATCCGATAAAAGCGACGGTATTTTGCGCTCCCCGTATCAATGTAAAAACACGCAGCATATCATACCCTGTAATATCAATATGTATAACAGGGATCGAAACATTCTTCTCTACTAGACTTGCCGTCCCGCCACGACTGATAATTAAATCATATCCTTCATCTTCTGCTTTCCTTGCGAGCGAGATAGATTCCTCCAGGTTTGCTACCTTTATGTCCAGTTGAAAATCCTTTGGAATATCTAATTGCTTAACAACCTGTGTCATTCCGGTATACGGTGCTATTAACAAAATTTTTATCATTTCCACACCCACTTTAGTTACATTCTTCAAATAAATCTATTATGTCATACGTAGCCTTCATTGTCATACGTGTCCCTTTCAATATATCTTATTGTAAGTCAAATAGCTTCAATTTAAAATAAAGTGTATAGAGATTTTTTCGGTAAGATAGTGATCTTTTTTGCTGAAGTTCTATGTATGCTTTTTTATAGAGAGAGCATCTACTGTCTATTTTCAGACCATTCCTTCGGTTAGTTCAGCATACAAACAACTGTATGCATGAATACCTAATTAAGCTGAAAAAATCTGCCTATAGAATTAATACTCATTTTAAGAAGTATTACACATGAGAGGATATAATTAATAAAAAACTGTATAAGTGAGAAGGGGCTGAACCAAATTCCTTCTTACTTATACAGTCTATCTTGAAATTCCTGGATAATATAATTATTTCAAAGTTTAATTTGTTGAATCAAAAACTTAGTAAATATTTATTTCCGTACCTTTTTCTCTATTTCGATTTTACTCGCTATTTAAAGCGGAAATGGAAAGCTGTCCATTAAGCATTTGAATTATCTTTCCGTTTTTGCATTAAACAACAATTACTCCTCAACAAACAAAGGAAGCAATTCCTGATGATACACATCAACTAAACCTACATCAGATATCCGAATTTCAGGTATAACAGTCAGTGTGAGTGATGAAAAGGCCATTGCAGGAGAACGTCTTCCAACCTTTACTCCCATTAATTTTGCCGTTTCATTAAAATGCTCTACTTTTACAGCAATTTCTTCTACAGGTTCTGGCGACATCAAACCAGCTAGCGGGAGATCTAATTGTGCTTGTACTTCTGTATCCTTTACAAGACATAATCCGCCGCCTGACTGCTCAAGCTGCTTGACTGCAATTAACATATCCTTTGCATTTGTACCAGCTACCACCAAATTATGGCTGTCATGAGCAATGGTTGTTGCATATGCTCCATGACGAAGCCCTGAATTTTTAATGACACCTACAAATGGTTTCTTATTTTGACCGTGTCTGCCAATGACACTTACAAATGCATAATTATCAGGAAGCTCCCGAATCATACCATCTGTCACTTCAACATTTACTGTTCCTTTTGCAGTTGTCCCATTAAGCTGCATCTCCATCGTATTTAAGGTTGCAGTACTATTTTGGAATGGTGCCTTGATCAATAAATCTTCCTCCGTTAATGCTGGAAGTTGTACGGTGTTTCTAAGTAATGGAGGGACACTGCTGGTAAATTTCTCTGTCAGTTCTCCGTTTGCCACCATTTGCTTTCCTTCTACAAATACGTCTGTGACATCCATTTTTTCTATAGAATCAACTAATGAAAAATCAGCACGGTATCCGGCAGCAATTGCTCCGCGGTCTCTTAAACCATAGCGTATTGCCCCGTTCAAAGACCCGTAGCGAACTGCTAATGGTGCCGGAATGCCTTCTTCAATACAACGTCTGACAACACGGTTCATTTGACCATTTTTTAACATATCATTTGGCTCTACATCGTCCGTACACATAGCAATGTTGCTGACGTAAGGGACTTCCTTCCAAGCTTCTGCTGCGATGTCGGCAAATTGGCTGATGCTGGACTCCCGGATATAAATAAGCATTCCAGCCCGCAGCTTTTCTAAAATTTCATCGGTCGCCCGGCTTTCATGGTCAGAATCCACCCCGGCTGCTAAGTAAGCAGCAAGATCACTGCCGTATACTCTTGGCAGATGGCCTTCATTCCGCACGCCTGCTTCTAATCCTTTTTGAACAATCCCGGCCATTCTTGGGTGCTGCTTGATGACACCGACATAGTCCATTAATTCAGCAATGCCGACTACATTAGGCAATTGCAGCATTTCTTCAATATCCTCCGGGTGAAATTCAGCTCCGGCTGTTTCCAGATCAGGAACTGCAGGTACACAAGATGGGATAGTAGTAAGAATATCTACGGGCAGGCCCTTACTTGCATCTATCATGTATTTTACCCCTTCAACCCCCATTACATTTCCAATTTCATGCGGATCAATAACAGCAACGGTTGTTCCATGTCTGAGAACTTCCCTTGCAAACATGTCTGGCGTAATCATTGTACTTTCAATATGAACATGGCAATCGATTAATCCCGGAATCGCGTATTTCCCTTTTGCGTTGAATTCCTTATCTCCGTTTATCTGGAAAGAAGGCTTATTATCTTTATATGGTGCTACAGCTGCAAACCGGTTTTCCTTCACACCGATATCTGCTTTGTATATTTCTGCAGTAAATACATTTACCAGATTTGCTTCACGTATGACTATATCCATATTCGTATCGCCTCTTGCCGCAGATACAATTTTTTCTCTTGTAAACAAATGAAAACCTCCTAAAGTAATCGATTAATTCGTTAGTGATATGAAATATAATACTAATGGTATCAGTAAAATATATAAACCCCAATGTAATTCTTTATGTCTGCCGGAAAGAAGCTTCAGTAAAACAAAGATAATAATTCCAGCTGCAATACCATTTCCGAAGTTAAAGGTAAAGATGGTAATAACGATGGTCATAAATGCCGGCAGTGACTCTGTTACATCACTGAAATCTATGTTGCGTACTGCGGACAGCATTGTTAAGCCGACTAATATTAAGGCTGGAGCAGTAGCTTCTGTAGGAATAATCATAATGACAGGTGTAATAAACAAAGTTAGTAAGAATAAAAAGCCTGTAGTTACCGAAGTCAACCCGGTCCGTCCACCTGCTTCTACTCCAGCTGCCGATTCAACATATGTTGTCATGACTGGCACAGAGAACAATGATCCAAGCACTGTCCCACCTGCATCAACAGAAAAAGGTTTATCAATATTTGGAAGGTTGCCGTTCTTGTCCAGCATGTTTCCTTTGCTTCCGACACCCAGCATTGTACCTAAGCTGGAAAAGAAATCTGGTATAAAAAAGGCTAGAATCAATGGAAAGTATGCAATTTTTAATGCTCCGATAATATCCAGTTCAAATGCAATTGGTGCGACACTTTCCGGTAATGAAAAAATCTTATCAGGAACGGTTGTAACCCCCATCGGTATACCAATGATTGTGACAATGACGATACCAATCAGTAAGTGGCCGCGGACATTTCGAGCAAGCAGAACACTCATAATTAAAAAACCGATTAAAGCTAAGATTGCATTTGGTGAACCGATATCTCCAAGCTGGAGTGCGTTAGCATCTTCGCTTGCTACAACAAGTCCTGCATTCCGAAAACCGATTAATGCAATAAATAATCCTACACCTGCGCCAATAGATAGTTTAATTGCAGGAGGCATCAACTTTACGATAAGCTGCCGCAGTCCCAGGACGGTAAATAATACAAATAATACTCCAGAAATAAAAACCATTCCCATGCCTACCTGCCAGGGGATTCCTTCTGCAACAGTCAGCGTTATGGCGAGGAAAGCTACAGATCCAAGTCCCGGTGCAAGTGCAAAAGGTCTGTTGCTGTATAATCCCATTATTATTGTAATGACACCAGTCATCAGAATAACGGAAACTGTTACAGGACCTTTTGGCATCCCTGCTTCCTCTAACATACCCGGTACGACAATCAATACGTACAGCATTGTCATAAACACAGTCAATCCTGCTATAAATTCAGTTCGGACATTTGTTTGATTAGCTCTTAATTTGAATAATTTTTCTGTGATTTTGCCTTTCACTTCATAAGCTCCTCTCATGTTGCACTTATTTATTCTCTAAATCCGAACATTATGTGTTTAGAACTATTTTTCGTCCGTGATTTATAAATAAACTTACCAATATAATAGAAGGTTGTCAATATTATTTTAGACAGACTCCGAAGAATATATTGATTATTAAATGAGTGCAATCTCTTATTGAAAGTGCAATTGGAAATGATATTCACAGGTTTATTGTGTTTAGTGAAGGATTTGATAGAAGAGTTATAGCGATTGTAACTGGAAAAAGTAATTTCCAGACTTTAATATAATTCTTTGAAGCAAATAATTAATAAAAACTGAGAAAATACAAAAATAATCCCTGTCCATGATGCGGACAAGGATTATTATATATCTATAGCAGATTTAAAAGCTTTAAACCATGTGTAATTCCTTCATTTTCATTTGATTTTGTAATGATATCTGCATAAGGATAGAGTTCTTCATGTGCATTTTCCATAGCAATCCCTACCCCTACAAAATCCAGCATTTCCTTATCATTCAGTCCGTCCCCAAAAGCGATAGCCTCGTCGGGAGCTACATTTAAAAACGAAAGCATTTCTTTAATACCAGATGCTTTTGAAATGGATTGGGGCATGACATCAATAGCGAATTCATGCCATCTGACAAAAGATAACTCCGGAAATTTTTGAATATAATCCATTTCTTCCCCGCTTTTACAATATACCATCGCTTGAAGCAAGGCTGCTTCTTTCCAATAATCAGGATGAAATTCTGGTGTATAATCTAAATGTAAGTCTTTGAAAGTTTGTATAACTTCATTATGGTCCCAAATATTACTGACAGACTTTTGTTCGCTGGAAAAAACTAACGGGTGCTGTTTCATCCCGGCGAATGGAACAAGTTTTTGCAAAGCGGATGTATCCATTCCGTGCTTATGAACAACTTCTCCTTTATAAACAGAATAAGCACCGTTAAAACTGACAAATGAATTAATTTTTAGTTCCTCCGCAATGTCAGAAAAATGATAGGGAGGACGCCCGGTAGCAATAATCACTTCTACTCCTCTGTTTCTTATTTGATCCAGAGATTTCTTGGTTTGATTAGAAATTTGCTTGTTATTATCAACCAATGTGCCATCAATATCCAGAAAACAAACTTTATAATCCATGTTCTTTGTCTGCATATTTATAACCTACCTTGCTTTTCCAAAAGTACTTTCTTTTGTTAAGCTTGTCAAAAATTCATATAATAAGTGAATGGTTTGTTTCACGTCATGAAGACTGACTGTTTCTACAGGTGTATGTGTATAGCGTGTCGGGATAGAGATGTTCGCAGTAGCAATCCCTGCCTCTTCAAAAACAATAAAAGCATTCTCTGTGATGACGCCTACAGCTACCTCTCTCTGATAGCTAATATTATTTACTTGGCAAGTATTTATTAGAGCTTGAATTAATTTTGAATCTGGCAAAACACCGGCAAGTGTTCCTTTTCCATGATAGTTAAGAAATGTAAGCGCAGGTCCTTTATCTAAGCCGACATCGGAATAAGTTGTCAGTTCGGGTGTATCACAAGCTGGTGTCACATCTAAACCGATAGAGACATGCGGTTTTATCTTCCTGACTGCCGGCAGGACACCTCTGATATTAAATTCCTCCTGCACACATGCAACCAGATATATATCCCACTCTAAGGATGCTTGAGTGGAACTTAGTTGTTCTGCTAATTCTAATAAGACTGTGCAGGCAACCCGATTATCCATCGCTTTTCCTGTTACCCAGCCGTTCTCTCTTTCCAGATAGTTTGCCTGAAAGCAGATAGTGCTTCCAACCTGTATGCCTTTCTCATGTGCCTCTTCTTTAGAGGCTGCGCCAATATCAATATATAGCTGATCTTGTGCAGGAAATTTCCCTTTTTCTTCGGGTTTTAAAAAATGGTATGCTTTTGTTCCGACAACGCCGGTGACCGTTCCTTTATCTCCAAGTACCTGAAGCTGGTTACCTGGAAGAACATTCACATTAGCGCCGCCAATTCGTTCAAAAAATAAAAATCCATCTTCATCAATATGTCTTACTATAAACCCTACTTCATCCATATGGGCAAAAATCATTATTCTTTTGCTGTTTGACTTGTTGGAAGGTAAGAAACCAATCACATTGCCTATTGTATCCACTTCAACATACTCCATTTGTTTAGAAAAATAATGATACATATAATCAATAACTGGATCTTCTTGTGAACTGACAGCATTTATCATGGATAATGCCTTCAGATGTTCGTTCATATTCATTTTAAACCACCTGTTTCTAAAGACTTTTTTATATTTTCCATTGCCTGTAATTTTGCTGTTTCGGTTTCTTTATAATAGATATAGGACCCGACAACAAAGATATTTGCTCCTCGCTGGGAGCACCACAATGCTTCTTGCGGTGTAATTCCGCCATCGACTTCGATAGCAAAGGAATACGCTTTGCTGGATTTTAACTGGCTTAGCCTTGTTATTTTTGATAAAACTTCTTTAATAAAGGGCTGTCCTCCGAAACCGGGATTTACGGTCATCAGGAGTACCATATCAATATCTGATAAGATAGGTTCTATCAAGGAAATTGGTGATGCCGGGTTTAAAGCAACGCCTGCTTTTATGCCGTACTCTTTTATTTGGTGGATTAACCGGTGCAGGTGAGTGGCTCCTTCTGCATGAATAGTAATGCTGTCAGAGCCGGCACGGACAAAATCAGCTATATATTGACTTGGATTTTCAATCATTAAATGAACATCCAAAAACAGATTTGTATAGGATCTTACCGAGTAGATTATATTAGCGCCAAATGAAATACTGGGCGCAAATACACCATCAATTACGTCCAAGTGTAAAAATTCCGCTCCGCCTTTTTCAGCGATATCAATTTCACTGCTTAAATGTAGAAAATCTGCGTTTAAAATGGACGGAGCCAGGATTTGTTTTTTCAACTTTATTCAAAGCCTCCTGCTTGTTTATTCTAGTAATTCATTTATATAAGGAAGAATACATTGAAAGACTTCCTCTTTTGTAGCAGCATAACGAATGCGCAATAATTTTTCTTTATCTCTCAATATTTCAGAAAGTGCCTTCAGCATGATTAAATGCTGACCCGAATCCGTAATCCCTAACATAAAAACGATTTCTACGTTTAGAGGTTCACCTGAAGTCATTTCATTAAAGGAAACTGCTTCTTTTAAGATTCCTACAGCTAAGCTTTCCTGCTTCACATGGACTGGATCTGCATGTGGAATAGCAACACCTATGGAAGTTGTTTTCAGCCCGGTTGGATATTGTTCTTCCCGTTTTATAATTGCTTGTTTAAAAGAATCATGGACGTAATCTTTGGCATAGAATAATTGACTTATTTCCTTCAATAATTCATCCGATGAACTGGCACGGATATTCAGCATAATCATATCTTTATCAAATTTTAATGTATTTCCGTTTTTATTGTGATTCATTCCAGAACCTCCAGTAGTGCTATTAGGTAATAATTATTTATGATGTCTCTTCAGGCTCTTCTTTTCTATTTATCTTTTTAAATACGAAGTAGTACAGCACGATAATAAATAGTGCCAGGATAATAAATCCTAATACTTCCATTCTCATTAAAATGGTAATAATAAAGTTAAACACATTTCCAATATATAATGCAGATACTTCTGTTCCGCCAGCAGACTCGATAAATCCGCCAGCGCTGGCTAAGTCTGTATAATAAGAAGAAAAGAAGGTAGCTATATAAAGCACTAATACCATATTGAAGGTAGAGCTGATCAGCGTTCTGATAACATCCCCCTTATGCATGATCGTTGCCATACAGATAAAAAAAGGAGCAAAAGCTAAATCTGCGAGAGGAAGCACTTTATTGCCCGGCAGGATGGCGGCTAAGACGAGTGTAATAGGAATAATTAAGATTCCTACTGTAATGGTTGTCGGATGGCCTAATGTAACTGCTGAGTCTAGTCCTATAAAGAATTCTTTGCCTTTAAATTTTGTTTGAAAGAATTTTTTCGCAGCATCTGAAATGGGCATCAGCCCTTCTACAATAATCCGGATAACACGCGGGAAAAGGATCATAATACCTGTGATTACAATGACCAGCTGACTGCCATCCACGAAGCTTGTGCCTGCCAATATAGCAATAATTACGCCCAGAATAACTCCGATAATCACTGGATCTCCAAACATTCCAAACTTCTTTTGAATAAAGTTTGTATCCATTTTCCGATTGTTTAGAGCCGGTATTTTATCGAATATCTTATCCATCAGAGCATAAAAAGGGACGGTAGAAGTAGCGAATCCCTGACTGATGGATATCCCTTCAATGCCAATAACCTTTTGAACTTTTTTGGCTGTTAAATCAGCAACGATAAGTGAGAAGATAGCGTGCGAAATTGCAGCCATAAGACCATAAAATAAGTTTGAGGTAATGAGAGCAACTACAGATCCCGTCAGTGCATAATGAGAGTAATTGAAAATATCAATATTCATCGTTTTGGTAAGCTTGCTGATTAATAGAAGAACGTTCAGGCCAAAAATAACCGGGATGATAAGAGCTCCTACAGTAGTTGAAAAAGCAATCCCGGCAGAGGTTCCTGACCCTAAATCAATAACAGATAAATTTAAGCCGAACCGCTCAACCATGGTTTGTACAGATGGTGAAAGATAATCACCTATTAAGCTGACGACTAAATTGAGACCTAAAAATCCGACACCGACAGTTACAGCAGCTTTAATTGCCCTCAGTACGCTTAAACGGAATGCTAAACCAACTATAAAAAGAACAATAGGGACAAAAATAGTTGCTCCTAAGGATAATATATAATCGACAACACTTTGCATGTTAAGCTCTCCTTTATGCTTTAGTCGGATAAAGCGCTAATAATTTGTTCCTTAATAGCTTCCTCGTTAATCCCGGTTAAGAATCCGGCTCCTGAGAGGGAGGGGACTCCGAAGTCGGATTCTACCCTCATGCTTGTCACGATTAGATCTGCATCGCTATTCTCATAAACTAATTCAGATAAGGTAGTCTGTGTGAGTTGATAATCAATTCCTGCTTCGTCCAATGCCTGGCGGACTTTATCCGCTATTAATGTTGAAGTTGCAATTCCGCCGCCGCATGCTACGATTACTTTTTTCATATATTGACCTCTCCTTTAATTAAGATTGATTTCTTATTCTCTACTGTTAAGCTTGAATAGCTGTCTCCCGAAAGGCTTTTACTTTATTCATAAATTCTTCTACGCGCTTCTGGTCAACCCTGTTTTCAAATTTTCCGTCAAATTTGAATGCTGTACCAACTACTGCACCGTCCGCAATTGCCAGCTGCTGCTCTAAATTTTCAATACGTACACCCGTATTTGCCAATACGACGCAATCAGGTACAGTGTCTTTTACTTTTTTCAAGATTTGAGAATCTGTCTGTTCTCCAGCTGTTAGTCCAGAAACACAAAGCGCATCGGGACGGTTATTAAATACAGTAGACTTGGCTATATCTTGGATATCTCGGTCAGCAATATATTTTGCTGCTTCAGGCAGGATATTAAACAGAAGCTTCACATCCTGGGCATGCAGGTGATACTGGTGTCTGACGGTTTCACCAACATTTGTATCCCATAGGCCAAAGTCACTTGCATATACGCCGGTAAAGATCTCCCTGACAAATTGAGCCCCGGTGGCAGCAGCTAAGTCAAGGGAGCGTTTTGCATCCCATAATACGTTAACGCCATAAGGTATTCTTATATCATTCATCAGCTCTCCGATTACTCTGGCCATCGCAGAAACTGTTTCGGTTTTTACTTCTGTTAAATAAGGAAGACTGAATTCATTGGAGAACATAACAGCATCTACACCGCCATCCTGTAAGGCCGTTAAATCTTTGCGGGCTTCTTCTATGACATAATCCATCCCTTTTTTATAGTCATAGGATGGATCTCCGGGTAGGGGCTGCAGGTGACACATTGCAATAATTGCTTTTTCTGTTCCAATTATTTCTTTTAACCAAGTCATCAATAACTTCCTTTCTCTTCAGCTTTTTACTTTAGGGGTATCTATGGAGATCCCCGCTTTTTTGTAATCTTTCATTTCTGAATCGGATAAAGACTTGTTTGTTATAATCCTATCTAGTGTATCTATCCCGGCGACGGACGAAAATGCTACCTGGTTGAACTTCCTGTCATCCGCCAATAAGATAATTTCATTGGCAATGTCTATCATGGTTTTTTTTATGTTGGTTTCATCAATATTGGAATTGGTTAACCCTTTATCCGCATCGATAGCATCTGTTCCTAAAAATACTTTATCTACATTGAGCTGACGCAGCATATCTTCTGCAAATGGCCCATTTAAGCTATACACCCCCTTTCTCTTTTGCCCGCCGATAACGACGATGTCTATGAGGTCATTTTCACTGAGAACCATGGCATTTTTAATGTCATTTGTAATGGCTGTTATATTTTCAGTGCATTGTGATGCGAGTTTTTTTGCGAGCAGCAGGGTTGTTGTGCCGGAATCCAGAAGGACGGTTTCCCCAGGCTGGATATGTTTGAAAGCCAGCTCCGCAATTTCTTCTTTCTCCTGAATGGCTTCCTGTTCTTTGATAACATGACGGGGCTCAAACCGGGTTCCTTTCAATTTTTTACTTTTAGCTCCTCCATGAATCCGGATAATAAGATTCTGTTTCTCTAATTCTTTTAAATCCCGTAAAATTGTTGGTTTGGAAACATTAAATTGGTTTGTTAAATCGATGATGTTTACTGTTCCTTTATCATCTATAAACTCCAGTAATAACTCTAATCTTTCTGCTGGTAAAATCTCCATCCACTCCTTGTATAATGTATGATTTCATTTGATTGTTTATGATTTTTTATGGCAGGAACATGAGGTGTTTTGTGCTGTGATAGTAATTTTTATTTTTTATTGCTGCTTTTTAGACCTGTTTTTTTAAAAAAGTTGAGTAATATTAAAAAATACTTCACAAAAAATCATTCTCAGCTTTATAAATCCATGAAAACAAAAAACCTCCAGCTATTCTGTGTAGAATAACTGGAGGTTTTTAATGACTATCTCTCTTCATACAAGCATCCAATGCTCCGGTCTTACTTCCTCTAACCGATTTTTTTCAAAATGATAGGTTTCTGTCTTAATATCATGCTCCCGAATCTTTTTCGCTTCAACCCCCGGATCTGGAATAGGCACAGCATCAAGCAGTGATTTGGTATATGGATGAAGCGGGTTTTCATAGAGCTCCTCGCTCTCGGCCACCTCAATAATTTTTCCGGAATACATAACTGCAATCCGGTCACATATATGTTTTACCATTGCCAGGTCATGTGCAATAAATAGATAGGTTAAACCAAGCTTTTCCTGCAATTCCTCTAATAAATCGACAATCTGTGATTGAATGGAAACGTCCAGAGCGGATAACGGTTCATCGCAAACAATAAATTTCGGTTTTACGGCTAAAGCCCGGGCGATACCGATACGCTGCTGCTGTCCTCCTGAGAATTCATGCGGATATCTGTTGGCATGTTCCTTTGTCAAACCGACGAGCTCTAATAACTCCTCAACCCGGGCCCGTCTTTCTGCTTTTGTTTTGCACAGCTTATGAATATCCAGCGGCTGACCAATAATATCAAGCACCTTCATTCTTGGGTTTAAAGAGGCTTGAGGGTCCTGGAAAATAATTTGAACATCTCTGCGCAGTTTTTTGAGTTCCTTGCGATTAAAGTCATGGATGCCCATTCCTCCGAAAAGAATTTCTCCTTCAGTTGCCTGCTGCAATTGCAGAATAAGGCGTCCGGTTGTTGATTTTCCAGAGCCGGATTCCCCTACTAATCCTAAGGTTTCACCAGGTCTGATGTGAAAGTCAATATCATCAACCGCATGTACCAGTCCGCCTAATTTTAACGGGAAAATCTTTTTTAAATCCTTTACGTTAATTAAGGACTCGGTATTTTGAAATGATTTTGTGTATCTGCCTGCCTTCTTTTGATCAATTCGCGGCAGGGCATGAAGCAGCCGTTGTGTATAAGGGTGCTTGGGCTGCGTGAAAATGGATGCTGTGTTGTTTTGTTCAACAATTTTTCCATCCTTCATAACAACAATACGATCACACATACCAGCAACAACTCCGAAATCATGCGTGATTAAGATGATGCTCATATCAAACTTTTCCTGCAGGTTTTTCATTAATTGCAGAATTTGAGCCTGAATGCGCACATCTAATGCAGTCGTCGGCTCATCAGCAATTAATAGCTTTGGCCGGCAGATTAAGGCCATTGCTATCATGGCACGCTGCAGCATGCCGCCTGAAAATTCATGAGGATACTGGTGATACCGTTCTTCAGGTGAGGTTATCCCAACGAGCTTTAACATCTCAATCGTTTCTTCTTTCGCTTTATGTGCAGAAAGCTTGCGGTGTTTGCTGACTACTTCATCAATTTGCTTACCGATTTTCATTGTCGGGTTAAAGGAGCTCATTGGATCCTGGAATATCATACTGATTTCCTGACCGCGAATTTTCTGCATGTCATGGTCAGAATAATTTGCGAGATTATTTCCTTCATATTCTATTGTATCCGCCTGGATATGCGCGGATTGACCGGGAAGCAGCTGCATAATTGCTTTTGCGGTAACGCTTTTTCCGGAACCGGACTCGCCGACAATGCCTAATGTTTCTCCTTTTTTGACGGAGAAAGAAATTTGGTTAACGGACTGAACCTTCTGCTCCGTAGTCTGAAAATGAACAGATAAATTTTTAACGCTTAATATGTCTTTCATTATCATATCTCCATTTAATTAATATATTTGGTTTATTATATACCCCTGTACACCAGAGCGGCAGAACATTTAACCTGATAAGAAAATAAGAAAAATTGCTATTTCAATTAAGACATGCCAGAATAATTTTTTCTGGGTGAATAAACAGGGCTCTGAGTCTATACATATATATATAACAGGAAGTGTGTAATGGTATTACAATTAATTTTAAGACTTTAAGATTAGTAGACACTTATTTCATGAAATCTGTACGGAAAACTGCCAAAGTCAATAAAATTAATTTGACAATTACATCATTCCTTTCTATAATTCCTAATAAGCATATTCTATACTAAGTAGGTAGGAATTATCAAGATTTAAAGAAGGGAGTAAGGAACCTATTGTCAAATTCAACTTCTGAGAATGTGTTATCCCGCGGTTTTTTAATTGTTCATCGTCAGATCTTTCTGAGATGGATTCCATTTTTAATCGGGTTTCCAATTCATATAATTGCTCTCTGTATCTATTTCAGTAAAAGAAAGTCTAATACATATGATGCTTTATTTAAGGAAAAAATGCATAATTTTATGAAATCAAAGGCATATGCAGCTTTAAAAAGCGATTATGAAAAGCAATATGATAAAAAGCAGGCCTACTTCCAGCGTTCAATCAAAGAAGCAGAAAAAGAAAAATTTGTTCAGCGGCAGCTCAGGAAGCGTTCAAAAGCAATGGTGGAGGATGAACTTGGGTTAGAGGCAAGAAGGCCGATGAACTATATGGAATTTTTCCACGGTCTTTTGCTGGATAAGCGTTTTATCATACTTACATTTATTCCGGGAATTTTAGCCTACAGTATGTACTTTATTTATCAAGGTGCCTTTAGGCGTTTTGTGTTTGAACGGGTGGTCATGACATTTTTTGTGATTATTTCTGTTATCGTCATTGTATTTACCATTCTGTATATTTCGCCATCTGATGCGGCTGCGAATATATTGGGTGAGTCTGCAACCCAGGCACAGCGGGATGCTTTTAATATCCAGTATGGTTTGGATCAGTCTTATTTCGTGCAGTTATGGAATGCGTTGAGCGGTATTCTGACGTTTGATTTAGGGCATTCTTATACAGGCAATGAAGTGATTATGAACAGTATTTCAAATCGTTTTCCTGTGACACTGATTCTAGCAATTTCTTCTCTTATTCTGGCAGTTATTATTGCTGTGCCGGTTGGGATGATTTCGGCAGCACGTGTCAATTCATTCTGGGATTATACATTTATGTTCATTGCCTTAATCGGCTTATCTATCCCAAGCTTTTGGCAAGGTCTTATTTTTATTCTCACCTTTTCGATTCAGGGAGATCTGCTGCCGTCCAGTTATTCGCCGGGTAACATGTTATCGCTTATTATGCCGGTTGTTGTATTAGGAACAGGGCTGGCTGCAGCGATTGCCAGGATGACACGCTCCTCTATGCTGGAGGTTATGAATGAAGATTATATGATTACAGCAAAAGCTAAAGGGTTAAACGGACGGGAAACATTTACCGGCCATGCGCTGAGAAATGCCTGGATTCCTATTTTGACGGTTATCGGACTGCAGTTTGGCGGTATGCTCGGCGGAGCTGCCGTTACGGAGAAAGTCTTTAATATCAGCGGATTAGGGAGCTATATTGTGGATAAGCAATTTATTCCTGATACACCGGCAATTCTGGCAGGTGTTGTTTATATCGCTATTACCATTTCGATTGTTAATTTAATTGTAGATCTTGTTTATGCGATGCTGAATCCGCGTATCCGTTCGCAAATGAAGAATAGTTAGGAGGGTGAGATCGTTACATGAATCATGCTAATCTACAGTCATTAAAGCGATCCGACCTGTATAAGCACGGTCACTTTGCATTTGTTATATCTATCGTATTAACGTTGATTTTTCTGTTCAACAGTTATGATTTTGGCACGAATACATTTCACACCGTTTTCAGCATTTTTACTGTTATCTTTTTGATAAACAGCTTATACCAGCTGTTTATCGTGCTCTTATTACGTAAAGATTTATTGCAGACAGGAGAAATCGGAAATCGTACACGTATGCTGGCAGCAGTACAGGTTCTGTCGTTAGCCTGCGGAAATGTTTTTACAGCAACATTTGCTTTTCGGGTTTTAAAGAAGAACACATCTATTGAATACACATTTGCATATTATATGCTCATTACAGATTTTCTTATTATTGCGGTTACATCATTGAATTTATTTAAAGCTTATGTATCTAATAATTTCATGCTGTCTATGGGTATTTTACTGGCGTTATTAATTATTGATATAGCTTTGGTAATTTTCTTTCATCGGCAGGATGATACCTCATTAGCCGGGAAAAAGTCATTGCGCCTGCTAGCTGTGTTTTTATTTATTGCCACGTTAACGGGGAATATATTCCGGTTGATTCTTGCTTACAGTATTCTGTTAAAAACATCTAAGAAAGATCAGTCCGTTGTTGATAAATGGCAATTTTTCTGGATAAAGCTGGGTAAAAGCTTTACCGCAATGATTGGTTTATTATTTGTTATCTTTACCTTTTCGATATCCATTACCAGCTTCGGTACGTTTGTAACGAGCTTTGCAACAGCAAATGATTACAGTTCCCTGCTGCAGGGACCGAGCTTTGTGCATCCATTTGGAACAGATAACTTCGGCCGCGATGTATTTTCCAGAATTATTTTCGGGGCAAGGATTTCCTTAGTCATCGGTTTATTGACAACGATTATTCCAATGATTATCGGTGGATTGTTAGGGGCTTTGGCAGGCTATTATTATAAAGCTACCGATCAGGTCATCATGCGTGTGATGGATGCTTTGTATGCCATTCCGGGAATTTTATTAGCTATTGCCATTATCGCAGCATTCGGGTCCAGTACGATCAATTTAATTATTGCCTTAAGTATAGGATCGATTCCGATTTATGCGAGAACGATGCGGGCCAATATTTTAATGGTATCGAATTTAGAATATATTGAAGCAGCCAAGGCATTGGGAGAATCGGATTGGAAGATCCTGACGAAGCATGCTGTTCCAAATGCTTTTGCTCCGATGATTGTCAAAGCTACCTTAACAATCGGCGGAGCGGTTATTGCAACAAGCAGTTTAAGCTTTTTGGGGCTTGGTGTAGAGCCTCATGTTCCAGAGTGGGGGAATGTCCTCCGGATCGGGAGTGCTTATTTAGAAACCGAGCCATATTTAGCAATTTTTCCGGGGATAGCGATTATTTTGCTGGTTTTAGCCTTCAACTTTTTAGGGGACGGCCTGCGTGATGCGCTAGATCCAAAAATAAATTAATTTTAAATTATAGGGGGAAATACACAAAATGAAGAAATGGAGTTTTTCTTTTCTGCTCGTACTTGCTTTACTGTTAGCAGGGTGTGTAAATACAGAATCTGATGTTCAGGAAGAAGGGTCAGGCGGCGGTGGTGGAGATGCAGACCAGCCGACCATTGAAATATTAGCAACAAGTACCCAGGAAAATGATGTGAATATTCTGCGGGATCAATTAACAAATACAGGCTTTAACGTAGAATTAAATATCCAGCCGGATTACGGCAGCTTTACGACACAGCGTGATGCGGGGAATTATGATATTGCCCTGAACAGCTGGACAACAGTTACCGGGAACCCGGATTATGCGGTCCGTTCTCTGTTCACTTCAGACGGGGATAATTCGTTATTCGCAGATGAAAAAGCAGATGAGCTTGTAGATAAAGCAAGTACCGAATTGCCGGGCGAATATGAAGAAACATATAAAGAATTAGAGGAACAAATTGTTTTTGATCAGGCATATATCGCACCGCTTTATATTTCATTAAAAGCACAGGGTGTGAATCACGATATTATAAATGAAGAAACAGTCCGCCTGCCAAAATCACGTGCGGCAGTATGGGAAAATGTAGACTATAATGATACATCCTTACGTGATAGTGAGCCATTACTTGTTCACCAGGCAATTAGTGATTTAACGTCATTAGATCCAATTAAAGGGAATGACGGCTCTATCAATACATTAAATACAAATATGTATGTTCGTTTAGTCAATTTAACAGATGATGATGAGGTAGTTTCCGATGGCTCCCTTTCTTTAAACCATGTCATTGCTGATGGCAGTCAGGATTTTTATTTCTTGCTCCGCGATGATATTAATTTTGCAGAGGTAGATGGCGATACAGCAGCTGATACAGGTGAACGTGTAGGGGCAGAAGATGTTCAATTCAGTTTAGAGCGGGCAAAGGATCCAAATTCTGTTCCGGATCATCGTACTTACAGTCTGCATGAAAGTATGGAAACGATTGAAATTGTAGATGATCTTTCTGAATTAGAAGACACTTCTTCTGTAGATGGAAATACAATTAAACAGGCGTTAGAAGAAGGACTCGATACAGAAATCGGTTCATTAACGACAGATAAAACAGAAGCAGATAATGATGCAGGAACTTATCAGGTTGTCAAAATTACGACAGCAGATCCGTTCCCGCAGGTACTAAACTATCTTGCGCATCAGTCAGCTGGTATTGTATCAAAAGATCAGGTGGAAAGCATCAATACATTTGATGTAGAAGACTATGACGTCAATGAAGATGTGGCCTATGGGGACCAGCGAACCGTGCTGGAAGATAGTAATGAAGAAAACACGCTTTATGCAAGCGGACCATACATTATGGTTTCTAAAAATGACTATGAAGCGGATTTTGTGAAGAACCCTGGGTATATGCCTGGGTCTGAATATGAACCTAAAATCAGCGAAGTAGTAGTGAAATTTATTCAGGATCCGGAAAGTGCATTATCTGCATTGCGTAATAATGAGATTCACATCCTGAATGGTGTAGCTGAAAATCGTTATGATACCGTGGAAGAGGATGACAGTTTAACCTTACAGCAAAACGAGAGTAATGGTGTTTCCTATCTGAGCTATAATATGGAAGACAGTGTACTTGCCGATAATGTTGCATTGCGCCAGGCTGTATTATACTCCATTAACCAGAAGGAATTTATCTCCTTCTATGAAGGCAATAAATTACCGGCTGTTTCTACACTCAGCTCATTGGTAGATACCGGACTGGAGCTAAAAGCAGATCCGGAGCAGGCGAAGAGCTTGCTGGAAGAAGGGGCAGGAGAATAATTTAATAGAGGATATATCAGCAGAGTATGCGTATCCTCCCTGCATCACTTTTAGCGAAAAATGATGATTGTCTTACATCTTATAAAAAATAAAACGGGAAGAGCAGCATTCAGTCAGCTGCTCTTCCCGTTTTTTTTATATTATTTTTTTGTGAAAGGTCTATCTGATTATTATACTGGTCCCCAGTTAATCAGAACCGTAATCACGATAAAGACAATACCGATAATATATCAGATTCCGACAAGCGGAAGTGCAAATTTCAGCCACTTTGTCCACGGAATACCGGCGATTGCCAGATTGGCCATCAGTACACCGGACAGAGGCGTAATAATATTGGTAAAGCCGTCTCCGAGTGTGTAAGCCTGAACAGCAACCTGACGCGGAATATCCATTAAATCAGCAAGTGGTGTCATAATCGGCATAACAATGGCTGCCTGACCGCTACCGGAAGTAACGACGAGGTTAAACAGACCATTCCCGATAAACATTGCTACTGCTCCCATGACACTGGAGAAAGGCTCTAAAGCAATCGCCATTCCATGAACAACAGTATCCAGCACCTGTCCATTTTCCAGAATAACAACAATAGATCGGGCCATACCGATAATTAAAGCGCCATATAGTACTCTTTTTGCACCGTTCATAAACTCTTCTACCATCTGATTAGCACCTATTTTTGAGATAAGAGAGGTTACAACTGCCAATGCGACAAAAATACCTGCCATTTGATTGATATCCCAATTCCATTGGAAAACACCGTAAACATACACAACAATAGTAGCTGTCAATACGAGTAAAACAGCGAGCTGTGTCGGTGTCAATTTTCCATCAACATCATCCATGGATTTTTCTTCTAATTTGGGAAAAGGATTACCACTCAGTATACTTTTTTGAGGGTCATTTTTAACACGGTTGGCATACCAGATAATATAGGCAATGGTTGCGCCGACAACAATGACATAGAGAACTATTCTTAGGGCGAGTCCTGAAAATAATGGGAGCTGTGCAATCTGTTGTGCGAATCCGGTTGTTTGCGGATCTAAGAATCCAATGGCAAAACCGGAGTATGCACCTAAGTAAATAATGGAGACGCCGACAATAGCGTCCATCTTCATTGCTCTTGCCAGGATAATTCCAATTGGGATGAAAGCAATGGAGGAGTTAGCAATAATTCCCAGTCCGCCAAATACAGAAAAGAGACCGGCGACCATTAAAATTAAGAGCCATTCCCGATTTTTGGTGCGTTTAATGGTGTTGAGAATCAGATTATCAATCGCACCTGTTTTTTCAATAACAGCGAAAGTTCCTCCGATGGTCAATACAAGGAAAATTAATCCTGCACCACCAATTAATCCTTCCTGAATCGAACTGAATAAATCAATAAAGTTAACCGGCTGCTGTTCTATTTGACTGTAACTGTCAGGAACAATAACATCAGTTCCCTCTTCCGTTGCTTCTCTTTCAAAACTGCCTGCCGGGATAATATATGTAAGAATAGCAGCTAGTAATAATATAATAAATAAGATAACGTATGCATCTGGAAGCTGGAATTTCTTTTTCTGTTTTATTTTTTCTTGTTGTGACATAGAATCCTTCTCTCGTTGAAAATCTTAAACTTGAAATTGATTATATAAGAGTTTATACTTCAAGGCAATATAAATAATAAGAATACTTAAAAAATGTAATAAAAACGTGCTATAAGTGAGTCCCTGCTCGTATTATTTCCTGACAATACTTGATTTGATCCATTCGTGGGAATTTTAAAATTCTCACGAATGGATCAAGAGCATATATCAGGTCAATGGGAAATTATTTAGTTCAACTTAATAGTTTTTCCGAAAAAAATCATGTATGGAAGTAAAAGCAGAAAAGCATTGAGTAAATAGGATGCTGATGACCTGCCAATGTAAAAAATAGAATTTATTTTAATGAAGGACGGAGAAGACAAATGGGAAAAAGTATAGAAAAAAGTGTGTTAGAAGCTTTTGGGCATTTACATACACACGCAGAAATCAGCTGGGAAGAAGTAGAGACTACTAAATATATAAAAGAAAGATTAGAAGAAGCAGGCTGTGAAACAATTACATTTCCAGATCATACCGGCGTGATTGGAAAGTTTGGAAGCTTTGATAAAGGTCTGCCGGTAGTTGGTGTCCGTGCAGATATGGATGCACTATGGCAGGAAGTGAACGGTGAATTTCAGCCAAATCATTCCTGCGGTCATGATGCACACATGTCAATAGTATTAGGGGTGCTGTGGAAATTACAACAGATCCCGGAGATACAAGATAAGGTAGCGATTAAATTTATTTATCAGCCTGCTGAAGAAGCAGGCGGCGGTGCGCTGAAAATGGTGGAAGAAAAGGTTGTAGAAGACGTAGATTATCTGTTTGGCATTCATCTCAGACCTAAGCAGGAAGTAGCTGCAGGACAGGCTGCTCCGGTTATTGTACATGGTGCAACCAAAACATATGAAGCTGTCATTAAAGGAGAGGATGCACACGGTGCACGACCGCATCTGAACGATAATGCCATCGAAATCGGTATGCAAATTGTCAATATGCTCGGTCAAATTCATATGGACCCAAGAGTTCCACACTCTGCGAAAATGACCAAATTCCAAGCAGGAGCAAAAAGCTCAAATATTATCCCGGGGAACGCATCATTCAGTTTAGATTTACGGGCACAGACGAATGAGGTTATGGAGCTGCTGGTGAAGAAAGTAGACGGTATTTTAGATTCTATCCGGCAACTTTATGATGTAGATATTGATGTGACGGATTTCCATGGTGTGCCGGCAGCTGAAACAAATGAGGAAGCAACAAGCTTTATGCGTGCGGCGGCGACAGATGTGCTGGGCGAGGGGAATATTGTAGAGCCTCTTCTCACACCGGGTGGAGATGACTTTCATTTCTATACTGTGAAAAAGCCGGAATTAAAAGCAACCATGTTGGGATTAGGCTGTGATTTAGGACCTGGATTACATCATCCGGATATGACCTTTGATAAAGATGCGCTTCAAACGGGAGTAGATATTTTAACAAAAGCTATTTTGAAGGTTTATCAAGAGGTGGGAAGATAGATTATTAAATATGAGGATAGCCAGTTTTTACTGCATTTGCGGTGGAAATTGGCTTTTTTCGTTTTTGCCTAAAAGTATAGAAGGCAAATTATTTATTGAGAAGTATAATTCATGAAGCAAATGAGTGTCTGGATCATATGTTTTTAGATGGGCACGCCAAATCTAAAATATAAATACGGTCATCGAAAGTTTTGATATCGCGGGTACTATGTATATAGGGAGCTAAAATAAAAAGAAAATTCAAGAATATATTCGAGATCAGCTTAGAGAAGATTATATGGGAAATCAATTAACCCTGTTTGAAGAGTTTGATCCATTCAGCGGAGAAAAAAATAAGAGATTCTTTTTGAATCCGTGAAGAGATATGTTGCAAAATGGAGAACGTTTCACTAGGTCTTTAAAGCCAAGGCCGTTTCATCCGTAGAACAAACCATCAGTTCACGCTGATGGTTTAGAGTCTAGGAAGATAGAAGTGAATAATTATAGTGTGGTTTTAATCTAATATATGAAATTAATGGAATGTAATTCCATTTTATAGGTATTAATTAACTGCGTTAATTTCCCTTCTAACTTTACATCATCTATATCTATATATACTACTCTTCGATAAAAGTCATGATAAAGTAGTAAAAAGGATAAATTTATTTTAGTAGAATTTGCTTTACTAGCCTGTTATTTTACTGGATTTCTGGACAATGTATTCTTATTTTTAGGTGTTCCATTTCCTTACTTCATGCCGTCTTCTTAACAAAACCACTATCTGTACTTCTTCAAAATTGATTTAATTCTTTTTTGCAAATTTTAATAATGCTCGTATGAAAGGTGGTTGAGAAATACAGAAGTAGGATGTCTTGTATTTAATATAAGCTAATATTCCAAGAATAGGTTAAATTAACTGTTTTTCTCTTAAAAGGTTAACAATATCTCATATATTTAGTATCCTTATAAAAACTAAGGACCCTAAGAAAGAAAAGGTGAGCAAGATGCATAAAATTAATCTCGTACTGTATACTTCCGATCAATCTTATGCGGAATATTTTTCTAGTTATATTAGAAACCCTGAGAATGGGATGAGATTTTCGGCGAAGATATACACAGATTCTGAGGCGTTTCATAAGCATATCCGTAATCAAAAGCAACATATCTTGTTAACGGATATGAAGGTGACAGAAGAGGACGGTGCCAATTTCGATATGGTTATTCGTCTATCGGATGGTCAGGAGACAATCCAGGAGGAGACGAGTATTTTTAAATATCAACCATTAAAGGAATCACTGTCTCAAGTGCTGGCGATATATTTCGAAGCAAATGGCAAGATTAGTACATTAATGAATAAGAAACAGAAAGAGAAAGTGATTAGCTTTTATAGTGGGAGTGCTGGAACAGGCAAGACATTAACTTCTCTCTGTTTGGCAAAATATTTGACACAGCAGGGTAAACGAACCTTCTATCTTAATTTAGAACAAATACATAGCACGTATTTATTTTTTCAAGAAGAGAAGGAGTCATCCGTTGAAGTATTCTACTATTTGAAAAATAATATTAATAAATTAGTATCAAAAGTTGAGTCCTTAAAATCTACCGATAGCTTAACAAATATTGATTATTTTTCTTTGCCTGTCTTACCGGAGGAAATGGATCATATCACGGGTGAGGAAGTGGAATTGCTGATTCAAGCTCTAAAAGATTCGCAAAGTTATGACTATATTATTGTTGATCTGGACGTCTCTTTACATGAGCGAAACCAGGCTGCTATGCGGGTTAGTGATGAGATTGTATGGTTGTTAAGCTCTGATCAGAATAGCTTTGCCAGATCGCAATATAAACTGAACCAAAGTACCTTGGAGAAGCATATTGATAACAATAAGCTTCATTTTGTATTGAATAAAGTCGGAACAAGTCCATTTGCAGGGTTTAATAACTATAACTTCAGTATTGAAATACATATTCCGTTTCATTCTCACTGGTTGCTGGAAAATGAACAGACCAAGATGTTAGAAGATACCATTATCGGTGAGAAGTTATTCCAATCCGTTGCAGAGGAGATAGACATCGATATGGAGGTGTCGCTTGTTGAAGGCTAGTAATCAAGAGCAGCAGAATAATCAGCTAATAGAAGAAACAACGATGCATACAGAAGATGAGATAACTGCTTTATTAATTGAAAAATTGCGTGAGGTTTTAGACTTTATGCATTCCACTACAAATGAAGAACTTCTGGAAATGGTGGAAGATACTGTAATCGAATATGCAAAGGAACATCAGATGACTTCGCAAATGATTAAGCGCATTGTCGATAGAATGTATCATGCTTTTCGTGGATTGGGCGTGCTACAGCCCATCCTGGATGATCCCACGATTACAGAGATTATGATCAATAATCATGAGGAAATTTTTATTGAGCGGGATGGTCAGGTTTCGAATGCAAATGTTAAATTTGAAAGCCAGCAGAAGCTGGAGGATACGATTCAAACTATTGTATCGAAGGTAAACCGGGTGGTAAATGAGTCAAGCCCTATTGTGGATGCAAGACTGGAGGACGGCTCTCGTGTAAATGTCGTCTTGCCCCCGATTGCATTGAAAGGGCCAGCCATGACAATCCGTAAGTTTCCAGAGCGTCCATTGATGATTGAGGACTTAATCCAATTCAATGCCCTTGATGAAGAGGTTGCTCGTTTTCTGCAACAGTTAGTGGAAGCCAAGTACAATATTTTTATTGGTGGAGGGACTGGTTCAGGAAAAACAACCTTCTTAAACGTGTTATCGAATTTTATCCCGAAAGATGAGCGATTGATCTCTATCGAGGACTCCGCTGAATTGCAAATAGTTAATATTCCTAATATTGTAAGTTTAGAGACAAGGAATAAAAACACGGAAGGTAAAGGAGAAGTGACGATTCGTGACTTAATTAAAACATCATTGCGGATGAGGCCATCACGCATCATTGTCGGAGAGGTTCGTGGAGCAGAGGCGCTAGATATGCTGCAGGCCATGAATACTGGACACGATGGGTCCTTATCCACTGGTCATGCGAACTCAATTAATGATATGTTAAGCCGTCTGGAGACAATGGTGCTCAGTGGTGCTGAATTACCGATTGATGTGATTCGTAAACAAATCAGTTCTGCGATTGATATCATGGTACACTTAACAAGGTTTCGCGATCATTCCAGAAGAGTAGTAGAAATCTCGGAAGTGCTTGGGATGGAGAATGGCGAGATTATTACTGCGCCCCTTTACGTGTTTGAAGAGGAAGGCGAAGATTACCGCGGTAAAATTATCGGTAAACTTAAAAAGACAGAGCATTCTTTGCAGTCTATTAACAAATTGAAGTTAGCAGGTAAGAATGATGTGGTGGAGCAGTTTACCAAAGTGTAATGGAAAGTGGGTCAAAGGATGAATGTTGAACAAATAATTGGCTCTGTTGTAATTGTTATTTTGATAGGTGTATTAGTGGGACGTCGTGTAATCAAAGGCAGAAAGACCAGACAGCTGGAACGAGAACTGGAGAAAAGAGAAGGAGAAATAAGGGAGAAGAGCATAGCAGCGATTCGGAAGCGAAACATTGGCGGAGAGACACTAATTGACTATGCTGTTTATGAGATGAGCTTTCAAGAGAAAGTAAAGTATTCCCTTATCGCAGGTATCGTGATTTTCGGTATTTCTTATCTTTTCTATGATAATCTCATTCTTTCGTTCATAGCTGCGTGTTTAGGAGTAATCTATCCGAGATTTAAGAAAAAGGATTTAAGAAATAAACGTAAAGATGAGCTAAGCCTGCAATTTAAAGAAGCTATTTCTTCTCTTGCCTCCTCTTTAGCAGCAGGGCAATCGATTGAGAATGCCTTCCGTGATGTGTTAAGGGATTTGAAACTCCTTTATCCAGATGAGAATACCTATATCATTAAGGAATTTCAGTTAATTAATCGGAGAATAGAAAACGGGGAGATTGTCGAACGAGCTATTGCAGATTTGGCCAACCGTTCAGACATTGATGATATTAAGAATTTCTCTGATGTATTTATCACTTGTAAACGTACAGGAGGAGATTTAGTAGAGATTATTAAACGAACGGCTGATATTATTACCGATAAAATTGAGATACAGCAGGACATCAAAGTCTTGGTATCCCAAAAGAAATTTGAATCAAAAATAATGGCAGTCGCCCCCTTGGGTATTACCTTATTTTTGAAAATGTCATCACCAGATTTTGTAGCTCCTTTATATGAATTCGGCACACCTGGTCCTGTTATTATGACTGTCGTATTGATTTGTGTAGGTTGCAGTTTGTTAATCAGCCAGAAAATCATGGATATCAAGGTTTAGCGATAAGCAGCTAAGAAAGGAGCAGCAAAGATGACATTGAAAATCATTATTCTCATCATTGTGGCAGTGAATCTATTTGGTGTATTAAGGAACAAAAGGGTCTACGCCACTTTTATTGAACAATATAAAGAGGAAATTACCTTACCGGTCTTGGCACCATTTGCTTTTGGAATTATTGATCGTTTGAATCTATATAAGCGGATGCCGAAATTAATCACTGCTATTCATCAGAAAATGATTATTCTGCGGGGGAGCAAACTATCCGGGGATTTCACGAAAATTTATTTAGCAAAAATGATTACCTTAATTAACCTGATGCTCTTTTTTACCTTTGTCTTAGTAGAGGTCAGTGACGAGGGAAATAGCAATCTGATCTATGGGTTCCTCCTGATGATAGTAGTAAGCGTCTTTCTAGTGAAGGATTTGGATAAAAAAGTGAAACAAAGGAAGGATTCGATTATCATGGAACTCCCGGAATTCGTCAATAAAATCATCTTATTGGTAAATGCTGGCGAAACCGTACAGGGAGCTATGAAGAAAAGTGTCGATCAGAAGAAGAATCAGATTTATGATTCTCCATTATATTTTGAGCTGAATGAGGCTGTAAATAAAATGTCTGCAAACACCTCTTTCCAGGAGGTCATGAAGGATCTCAATTACCGCTGTGGTATTCAGGAAGTGTCAATTTTTACGACGACGGTGATGATGAATTATCGCAAAGGCGGGGCACTACTGGTGCAATCATTAAAGGAATTATCTGTATCACTATGGGACAAACGAAAAACTGTTACAAGGATAAAAGGCGAGGAAGCATCATCTAAGCTGGTGTTTCCGATTATTTTTATATTTGCCGCAGTTCTTCTGATTGTTATATATCCTGCAATAGCAGTATTTTAATTAAAATAAAAGGAGAGATTTAGTATGAATAACATACAAACATTTTTTAAGAATTTCTGGAATGACGAGGAAGGGTTAGAGACTATCGAAATCTTATTAATTTTGTCTGTGCTTATCGTTATTGCAATTATGTTTAAAGATAAAATTATGGAATGGGCAACCAAGTTATTTGATGATATTGATTCTGAGATTATGAACTAATTTAACTGGGAATAGCTTTTCTAAATTTGTGTGATGAGGAGGCAGTTTGGTTGAACAAATTTTTCCAATCGGGCTGTGTGTCCTCCATAAGGAACACTTATCTATAAATCTATTCTTCAGATTGGTGAGACAGATTACTTTATCACTGGTATGGATGAAAAGTAGTAATAAATAAAGAGTTGATTTTGACTGAATAAGCTACATGTGAATTTCTGAGGAGGGCCGAACTATAATGATTAAAAATAAACGAATAGCTACTCTATTAATGTTTATCGCGGTTTTGCTGCTGGCAGCTTGTTCCAATGACAATGAACAAGCTGAAGAGTCAGAGCCAGCTGATACAGAGCAAACTGAAACAGATACCGCAGAGGAAGGTACTGAATCAGAATCAGATGATGAAGCCGCTACAGAAGAAGAGGATGAATCATCAAATAATGATGCGTATATCGAGCATCAGTTGGGATTGAATATTGGCGACACGGCGACCGTTGTAAGCTCACCGGAGGAATATAAGTATGAAGTGACAGTGAATGAAGTGAGTTATCACGATGAGCTTGAAAATGTTACTTTATATGAAGATATTTTTGTCTTAGCTGATGTGACTGTAAAAAATGTAGATGAAAAATCATTCGATGCTGCTGATATCTTTACACCTGCTCTTGGTGAATTGGATTCTAATAAATATATACCAGCTATCAGTCCTGATTATTTGCAAAACACATCAGAAATAACATTAGTGGAGGGCGAATTAGCCCCTGGAGATTCCGTTGAGAGTACGTTTGTATTTGATGTAGATCAAGCAAAGCAATACAACCTTGCTTTCGGCCATGCCGGGGATCAAATTAAGACGAGAGCTGAATGGGAATTTAGCGAAGATGAAGTACAGTAAACAAAAGTATGAGAAGAAGGAGCAACTAATATGAAGTCCTTTTTAAAAGAGGATCGTGGAAGCTTTACGCTGGAATCTACCTTGGTTTTTCCTGCTCTTCTAATGTTTACCTTAGTGGGTGTATTCTTTTGTATTATTATTTTTCAAATGGGAACAGCAAGCTATATGGCGCACAAAGTATCCGATGAACTTGCTTATACCTGGAACAGTACAAAAAAAGATATTAAAACTGGTGACATAGCTGTACAAGAATACACCGGTTTATCAGATGGTGATGGTTTGTATTGGAGAATTACTGATAATGATATTTTTGGTTTTTTTAATTTAAGTGGTTTTACTCAAGAGGATATTTCTGGTGACAAAAAAAGAAAAGCAGACATATATAACGGTGCTATTACCCTCAATGTAAATTATAACAATATTTTAATATACAGTGAGGTAGAAGTGAATGCTGAATCAAGCTTATTTATCCCTTCCTTTCTAAAGAATATGATCGGGAGCAAGGTCCAGGCAACATCCAGTCATGTGGTTACTGAAACTCCTGAATTGGTTAGAACAGCTAATTTTGCCAAGTATTTATGGAGTGAGTTTGGCAAAGATGGGGCAGTAGGTGATGCAGTTAACTCCATTAAGAAGTTCTTTGGTGGTGAATAATTTGAAAAAGAAAATAAAACGGTTGTTTTTAAAGGATAATGGATCTGTTTCGATTTATGCCATTATAATTATCTTGCCTATCTTTATGTTAAACGCACTACTAATCGATACACTGCGTATCCTCAGTGCTGAACGTCAAATCGATAGTGCAATGGAGACTGCATTACGTTCTACTATGTCGCATTTTAGTTCTGACTTGGCAGGTGTTGGCTTGTTTGCATACGGTGGTGAGGATGCAGGAACTGACTTTACTACATATATGAATAACCAGTTTTATTCTTCCTCTGAACTAAGTGGTACACAGAACTTATCAAGACCAATGATTACAAGTGCAACAGCCAGCTTTGATACGTCAAGAAACCTGGTTGATTATAATGTTTTTAGGCATCAGATTGTAGAGAGCATGAAGTATCAAGCACCGGTACAAATGGGTACAGATTTATTTGATTTACTGACAAATAATGATATTTCGGTAGAAGATGTGGAAAAAGCAGAAGAACTAATAGAAAACTATGAAGAGATTCTGGATTTAATGAAAAAACGAAATGCAGAAATTGATCAGGCTATTGAACAATTAACTCCTTATAATAAATTGATTAAAGAAGATATCGGTGCTAAGGTGATTGGCCAGAAAGTAACTTCAGAAGAGGAAACCATCCCCGAAGGTATCAAAACGTTTCAACAGCTTGTTTTCTATATTGACAGATATCAAGAATTAAAGGAAAAGAAAGACAATGGAGAAGAACTGACCTCTGATGAAGAAAAGGAAATTACAAGCTATGAAGATGGAGTGAAAGAAAAACCATATAAAAGTGTTATCGATATGGAAATATACCATACGGGCATACCAGAGCATCTAGTTGGTTCTAATCGAGATACAAATAATCCCGCAAGTGGTTCAGCCAAAGATTATAATGACCAGATTAATGAATTAATGGGAGATAGTGAATCATTAGAGGAATTAGAGGAATTTACATTAAACGATGAATTTTTTACCGCTATTCTGGATAATGAGGATCAAATTTATGAAAATATCCGGTTTGACAAGTCTTTAGAAGGCAGTCCGGAGCAAGGAAACTTGGGGAGTTTCAGTGTAGGCCAATTATTTTTAGCTTTTTATGTAGCGATAGAAGATGGTAACAAAGAGCTTGCCGATGCGATCATTCAGTCGATAGAAAATAAATTAACTAATCTGAAGAGCGGGCAAGTAAAAAAAATAGAAGATCAAATGCAAAAATATGATAATGTGAAAAAAGCATTAGAGAATGTGGATATTAAGGCGGAAGAAGAAAAAGCAGATGAAAGCTTCGGCAGCTTATGGGCGGAATTGAACAAATACAATGATATTAAAAATCAAATATCAGGTGATAATCAATTGTATGCGGAACTGGATAGTATTATCGCAGAGTATGATGGGGTGACAGGTCAAGGTGGAGATGATGGAGAATCCAGCCGCCTGCAATTTATCAAAGACGCATTCGAGCGATTTAAAGAATTTGTCGAATTTATGCAAGGTTTTCCGACATCGGTTCGTAACGAGTTATATATTAATGAATATATTATGGCAAACTATGGATCTAAAGCACCTTATGAGTTAGCCAGTGCGGAATCTTATGCATTTTCTACCAAAAAAGCACAATACATCACCTATGGCTATAATGTAGCTGGAATGAATTATTTTATGTTTATGAAGGACATTGCGTTGATCTTATTTGTGGGAAATTTGATTGGTCAAGGGTTACAGGGAGGATTTGCCGGACCATTAGGATTCTTTAAGGCACTGTCAGGCGCGCTTATAACCACTTTACAAGACTTGAACACTCTTACTACTGGTAAATATACTTTACAATGGAACCCATTTAAAACGTTTGGCGGGAAAGGTGTTCCAATCAATATGCCGATGTTCCTGCGTATTATAATGGCTATGAAGTCAACGAATGAAACATATAATAACGAAAAAGCGAGAAGGCTGCAGGCAGTGATAACGAAAGAAACTGGTGTTCATTTAAATAACAGCCCATCTTATATTGAAGGGAATGTACAAGGCAGGGTAAAGTTATGGTTTATACCTCAATTAGTTGAAGTCTTGCCAGGCAATGTAGAGGGCAACTACTATATTTTTGACAGGCGAAAAGTATATTCATATTAGAGGATATTCAAAAAGTCCAATAAAAATGACGCGGCGATAAGAGGAACTTCTACTAAGACCGCCCACGTCATGTGGGCAACGTAGAAGCCACCGCATCCTGCGGAAGTGCGTTGACGTTTTTTTCCGATACTCACGTATTTAAAAGCAAAGAGGAACTTCTGTTAAGGCCGTCCACGTCCTGTGGACAACACAGAAGTCACCACATCCTGTGGAAGTCCGTTCGTAAAAAAACGTCACCTTGAACTTCTTGGTCCTATTTACCGAACTTTTTGAACACGCACTATTAACTAGGAGGAATTTCAAATGAAGAAACTACTTATTTTATTATTATTTGCCATCTTGTTATTAGCGGCTTGTAATGATGAGGGAGAAGCAACAGAAAATACTGGGGAAGAAAATACAGATAACACAACAGAAAATGAAACTGACGCAGGCACTTCTGAAGAAGCAGAGCAGAAAAAAGTCTATCAAATCGGAGAAACAGCAGTAATTACCAGTGATCTATATGAATTTGATTATGAAGTAACGGTAAACGATTTTCAGTTAACAAAAGAGGTTGATGATAGTACGATTGATGATTATCTTTCGGGAGCTCGTGAGGAAGATGTATTTGCTGTAGTGGATATTACAATTAAAAATATTAGCGACCAGAGCTATGTTCCTAACCAAATGTTTTCTGCCAATTTTTCAGGTATTGATGAAGAGGGCGGGCATACATCCTATGATGAATTCTTCCCTGAAGGAGATGAAGAGTTAGCTCCGGGTGATGAAGTGGAAGGACATCTGGTTTATACGACAACAACAGATTATGCTGATGCATTTTTATTGAAATATGAATTCACATCAGATACAGAAACACATTTTGAATTACCAAACCCAGAAAAATAAATGATGAATCAGGTGAGGAGAAATCACAAAGAGCACTTTTTAATCAATAATCAATACAAAATAGAAAAGATAGCTAATTATGACAGGATTCCCTATCGATGTGTGAACATTGATTAGGGTAAGTCCTAAAAGATGAAGGAGGGAGTTATGTTGAGATTTCTAAAAAAGGATAATGGAAGCATAACAGTGGAAGCAGCATTAATCATCCCTCTTTTACTGACTTTTATACTATTTTTGACTTCATTAGTGAAAATATCGATTGCAGAGATGGCCTTACAAGAAGCTGTAAACGAGACAGCACAATCTGTAGCCCATTATTCTTATTTAGCGATGCTGGCACAAAACCAAATTCAGGATCAGACAGATGGATTTGTGGATTCGTTGACAGATAATGCTGCTGGTAAGCTGGGAAACGATGAGGTGGCTGAATACATTTTAAACAAATTAGGTGAAGTGGGAAAAGACGTAATTCCTACATCTGGAGAAGCGCTTAACCACTTCTCGGATGGTGTATATCAAGATATTGTAAAAGGAATGTACCAAGAAAATGTGTTCTCTTCAAGCTTTTTTAGCCCTGAGAATATTCGTGTAACCAATTCTTCCTTTCCGCATGGTACAAGCGGAGATGCCGCAAATGTCAAGATTGAAGCAGAGAATACGATGCAAATGGTGCTTCCTTTCTTTGAGAAAGAAATCAAAATTAAGAAGGTGGCAGTGGAGCGTGGCTGGGTTGGAAATTAGGAAGGAAGGTGAGCTGAACATTGCAGGGACATTTTATTCTATTAATTATTTTTCTGCTCGTAGTAGCTTATTTCGATATCAGTAAACAGCGAATTCCCAATTGGCTCAATGTAACAGGAGTTCTAGCAGGTATTTTATATCACTTGTTTGTACATCAAATCGATGGTTTATTACAATCTGTGTTTGGAGTATTGGCGGGCGGCGGGATTATGCTTGTATTATATATATTTAAAGCAATTGGTGCGGGCGATGTAAAACTGTTTGCAGCGATTGGTGCGATTACTGGGGTGTTATTCACCTTATATGCTACGATGTATTCGATTGTTTTTGCCGGTATTATTGGAGTTATTATTTTATTATTTACCAAAACAATTTTTATTAACATGTTGTTGGCTTTTATACATATCAAGGAAAGTATCCAGAAGAGGTCATTAACACCATTAGAGGCGTTTAAAAAAAATGTGTCTAACCGTTTCCCATTCATATTTGCAGTTATACCTGGTGTAATTACTGCATTCTACTACATGTATATTGCTTAAAGTGTGTGTTCAAAAAGTTGCTAATGGTATTCGATTGGGCGAGTTCACAGTCCCAAATTAGAAGCTGTCGGCTAAAGTCTCAGGTGTCTGGGATTGAGATTACTCGTCCCATAGAGAAGGTTTGATGACTTTTTGAATATCCTCTTAAAAAATAGAAACAGCATCAAACAAAGGAGGAATAGCTCGTGTCTAATCCATTGGAGCTGTACCATATAGACCAATTAGAATCAAATGGCGGCTATATGAAGCTGAAACAAACAAGTGAGAAAGGCTTCTCTGCAGATGATTTTCAAGAACTACAATTAAAAATGATTCAATCTAACCATATTCCAAGATTATTACCAATAAGTTTGGAAGAAATGAACGAAGAAATCACTGTATTTTATAAGACAGAGGGATTGCGCAAGTTACGCCCTTTTGCTAAGGAACGTCCACTTTCGATGCAAAACTATTATGCTTTGTTTATTAATATTATTCAAGCCTTACAAGATTCAAACAATAATATGTTAAGTGAAGACCATTTTGTCCTTGATGAGGAGTACATCTATATTGGCGACGGATATCATCAGGTTTATTTAATGTATGTCCCATTAAAAGAGGGAGTAACCAATTCAACTCTTTACGAGAGCCTGAAGAAATTATTATTAAATATGGCGAGTGAAGTTAAAGGCCTGAATGGTGTGCAATTCAAAACGATTCTAAACTATATCAAAGATCCGGGTTTTAGCTTGCATGGTATTAAGCAGTTGTTGAGCCAACTGCAAAAACAGGGGTACCAAGGAGAGGGGGAAGAGGAAGACTATCAAAGAGAAGTTTCCCAGCCTAAAGAAATTATAAAGATAAAAAAGGTACGAAAAATGCCGCCTCTTGCCAGCAAGATAAAAACGTACTCTATTTTGATTGGTGTTCTATTGTTGGCAGGAGTATGGCGATTATATATGGATGCAGGTAATACCGCTATGCTGGTTGTCTCTATAGCCTTGTCCCTCGTCATTATGGCCGGAGTGTATGTGTATTGGTTTGTTTGGAGACCAGGCGTCAAACCGATTATTACAGAAAAAGAGGTCAAAGTAAAAAGTAAGCCAACAAAACAGGCGTCTTTCCGCAAAAATGATAAAGAAACAAATGTAGAAGAGCAACGAGTAGTGGAAGAAATATCAGCTACGGTAATCACAAATAACCAGCAGGTGCAGAATCAGGAGGTTACAGAGTTTGAACCGATAGCTTCCTCAGGTGATGACAGGCGCGAAGAAACAAATGACCAAACAATGTTATTAGATGAAACCGAAATGATTCCAGAGCAAAGCAAGAAGAAAATCAGAAACTATTTAGTGATTAATCGTGATGAGGCAGAGGAAGAAATTCAACTGGAGAAGGATAACTTTATTATCGGACGTGCAGAAAAAGGAACCGACTTTATCGAAAAGGCTGTAGGTATTTCCCGCTTACATGTAGAGCTGGTCAAATTATCGGATACATACGGCATTAAAGATTTGGGAGCCAAAAATGGAACTTATATTAATAACGAAAAGATCATTCCTTATAAAATTTATGAGCTATCAAGTGATGATACCATCCAAATTGGAAAAACAGTCTACACTTATAAGGTGTCCGAATGAATAACACAAAGCTGAGCAATGTCATACAGATGGAGAAATTCAGTTTAACGCCTTCCCTGGAGAAATCGAATCAAGATGCATTTGGTTACTCCAGCGATAGGCTGTCGTCCGAACAGGAAGTGCATCTGGCAGTGATTGCAGATGGGATGGGAGGTCACTCTTTAGGTGATGCTGCCAGTCGTTTTGCTGTTGACTATGTATTGCAATGGTGGCGCAGCACCATTTGGATGAATGAAGAACCTGCATCCTTTCTATCGACTTGCAAAGAGCAATTAATTACCCTTTTCCATGAGATTAATGATCGCTTGATTGAGATTAGTAAATTAGAACAGACAGAAATTGGTACTACCTTAAGTGTTCTTTTGTTTATCGAGAATCAATACTTTATCTGCCATGTTGGTGATAGTCGGATATATCGTTATCGGGAGAATATCAACGAGCTGGAAGAGTCAAATGGTGACACGATTGATTTGAATAAAGAGAAGGTATTTCTCCAGTTAACGGTTGATCATTCCTTTGCTTCGATGCAAGTGGAGGAAGGTTTGATGACAGTGGAAGAGGCCGAATCTCATGATAAAGCCCACTATTTAACACAATGTATGGGAGTGAAAGGTAAAGTGGAACCATATACAGCTTCCGGTACTTTTACCGTTTCAGATTCTTTTTTGTTGTGTACGGATGGATTTCATACTTTATTTACAAATAATGAGTTAAATAAGGAGTGGACAGCACAGATAGAGAAAAAGCAGTCGCTGGAGGCGATTATTTCTCACTTTTATGCATTAACAAAAGCAAAGAAACGTACTGATGATGCATCAGTTCTAGCGGTTAATTTTAGCCAAAGAGTTGAGGAATAGCTATGTGGAAGAAGCATGAGATGATTCAGCATAAATATGAAATTATCGATTATGTAGCAGAAGGCGGCACATCTCTTTTATATGAGGTGAAATTGAGTCATGGAGAACATGCCCTGCTGAAGGTGGTAAAGAGCCCGGACACTTTGTTGAACAATCAAGTAGATAATGAGGCAGCTATCCTTGCTTCAGTAAATCATGACCGAATCCCGAAACTATATGATAAATTGACAATAAATCAATATTATAATGCTATCGTAATAGAGAAATTAACGGCCACTGACCTTTCTGACCTAATGGAGAAAGGAAAGGAATTTACTTGGGAGGAAATACTGGGTATTGCAAAACAATTGGCTGACATTATCCGGGTCTTTCATCAGAATAAGCCGACAATCGTGATTAGAGATATTAAACCATCTAACATATTGCTTGCTGAGAATCAGAAGGTATATCTGGTTGATTTTGGTATATCCGCCACTGTCGAACAGGCAGGACAGGTGAATGCATTAGGTACAATTGGTTATGCCGCTCCAGAGCAATTCGAGAATGGTGTAGTGGATCTCCGCTCGGATTTATTCTCATTAGGTGCGGTCTTATTTTATTTAGCGAGTAATGGCGGGAATATTTATGCGAGTGACCATGAAATTATTCTTCGTAAGCGGCTTCCCAGGGCTTTTGCCAATATAGTAATAAAACTGACATCGACAAATCCGGATAAACGCTTTACCAATATTGAGAAGGTAATCTCTGCATTTGCCAAAGTTAACAGACCCTGCCGGGAGCGAATAAAAAAGTTCATTCATTCCCGTAACAGATAATATGTCATGGAGGTGAGCAAGATGAAGGAACAGAAATACGGCTCTATCAAAGAAATAGCTGATGAAGTTATTTATGAAATTCCGAAAAGCCAAACGAATATAATAGATGCAGAACAATTGGAAGAGCTGAATAGACAGGATGACCTTTTCTTCGATTTCAAGCGGTATTCACTTGAAGGTGATGTTGTTCGCATTTATTACCAGAAGTCACAAGGGTTTATGCCCTTATCCAGCTTTAAGGCAAAAAATAATGATTTGAAAGCTAAAGTAGCATTGAATATATTAGCTGTAGAAAAATTAGTTGGCACACAATATACGACACTTATTCATCCAGATAATATCTATGTCAACGAACAAGGAGACATAAAATTTGCACAACGTGGTATTCGTTTTGTTTTATCAACTGACGAGTTTACGAGACAACAAGTGGTATATGAAGTAAAGCCGATAATAATCGGAATTTTTAGCGCAGCAGCCGTAAATAGTAGTAACATTGATGAATTAGCACAGGAACAGCCAGTTATCAGAGAAATACAGAAAGCTGTTACGATAGAAGAGTTAAGAAATGTGATTAGTCAGTTTGCAACAGCGACAAATACTATCAAAACTGATGGCATACTAAAGAAAAATTTTCAAAAATATAATAAGTCCAAAATAGCTGTGCCAGCCGGATTAGTGATTGGGATAGTTTTAGGGATGCTTCTGCTTTATGTAGTTAAAGTTGTACCGATGACAGAAGCTTTTACTGCAGAAGCGGATCAACAAAAAGAACTCACGGAAGTAAAAGAAGCATTAGAAGCGGAGATTGTGGAAAATGATAAAATAATCGAGAGTTATTATTTGGCAGTAACGGGGCAGGTCGAAGAAGCTATTGCCAGCTTTGAAAGTATAGAGAAGTTAGATGAAGAGGCACAACATACCTTAATAGAGCAATATATCAAATTAGGAACGGTCGACAGCTTAAACAAGGCTAGTAAATCGGATCCTTCCTATAACGTTAAGGTGGTTAATGAATTGAGATCAATAGATGGAGAGGAAGCACAACAAGCTATTCTCGATATTGAATCTGAGGCCCCGGAGGTAACGATTGAACAGGCGTGGATTAACGAAGATTTTGAGCGTGTTATAGATATTTATGGTGATATTTCTGATAATGATCGTGCCAAATATCTCGCCGGAAGAAGTTATCTGGAGCTTGATAATCACAAAGAAGCTCTGAAGCTTGGAGAAGAGCTTAATAATAAGGATATGCAAATTAACAGTTTGGAGCTAAAAAAAGAAGAGGTCAAATCTAAAGATATGAAGAAGGAGAAAAAAGAGGATGAAATTAAGAAAATAGATAAACAGATTAAAGAAATTAAGGAGAGTTAATTGACTGTATCATTAGATACAGTTTTTTTGTGAATCCATCTATATAAGTTCAACTTATTTATATATATCAATTTATATAGTTTATTGTTCTATTAATCATAAACATTATAACGTTATTTTGACTGTGTGAAAAATTAATGTTAATCTATTTCGTATAGGGTTAAAAAAAGTATGAGCGTGAAGGAGCTTTTATACTGTTATATTTAAAAATATTACTTTATTGACTAGAGCCGATCAAAAAGGATGATGGGAATGGCAGACAATGTAGTTTTGCAGAATATAAAAATGCTGGATGGCACTTCTGTAGATATTGTTGTGGAAGATAAAAAAATTATAAATATTGCCTCACCAGGAACAGCAATTGGTGAGAGAGTAATTGATTATCAAAATAAAGCGTATGTTTCCAGCGGCTGGATTGATATGCATGTGCATGCCTTTCCAGAGTTCGATCCATATGGAGATGATATCGATGAGATTGGCTATAAAACAGGAGTAACGACGATAGTTGATGCGGGAAGTACGGGAGCTGACCGGATTCATGATTTGGTAGACAATTCCCGGAAGTCTAAGACAAATGTATTTGCTTTCCTGAATATCTCACGAATTGGCTTAAAGAGAGTGGATGAATTATCGGATTTGTCTTTGTTGAATAAAGAGGAAGTAAAGCGTGCTGTCAGGGAGAATAGAGACTTTATCGTTGGTTTAAAAGCAAGAATCAGCAATAGTGTAGTAGGAGCGAACGATATAGAGCCTTTAAAAATGGCGCGTGAGTTTTCCAGAGAGACGGGATTACCGTTAATGGTTCATATTGGATCAGGACCTCCAGATATTAATGATGTATTGGATTTATTGGAGAAAAATGATGTGATTACACATTTTTTGAACGGAAAGGCGAATAATTTATTTGATAATCAGGGAAAGCCGCTTTCTAAGTTTTTAAAAGCAATGGAGCGCGGTATACATTTGGATGTTGGTCATGGTAATGCAAGCTTTTCTTTTAAAACGGCTGAGCAGGCCAAGAAACACGGTATCCATTTTAATACCATCAGCACAGATATTTACCGGAAAAATCGGCTGCATGGACCGGTGTACAATATGGCAAGTGTTTTAAATAAATTTTTATGTTTAGGCTATTCACTGAAGGAAGTTATTGCTGCTGTAACGGCTGATGCTGCTGCATGGTTAAATAAACCGGAGCTTGGCCGTATTGCGAAAGGAGATATTGCAAATCTTACCCTATTTTCTGTAGAAGATGAGACAATAGATTTAATTGACTCAGACGGCGAAAAGCGGAAAGCTGACCAGAGAATTGAAGTAAAAGGAGTGGTTGTTAATGGCGAATACAATGAATGCTAAGTATGGGTTGAAGCGGGTTATTAATGCAAGTGGAAGAATGAGTATTTTAGGAGTTTCCGCTCCAACAGATACCGTTATGGAAGCTATGAAATCCGGCGGACAGAATTATGTGGAAATCTCAGATCTGGTGGATAAAGCAGGAGAACATATTGCCGGGCTGCTTCAATCAGAAGCTGCTGTAGTCGTCAATTCTGCTTCGAGTGGTATCGCACTTTCTGTTGCAGCGGTTGTAACAGAAGGAAACCGGAGAAAAAGTGAAAAACTGCATCAGGAAGCAATCTCGAAAAATGAGATTGTGATGCTGAAGGGACAAAATGTGCAGTATGGTGCACCGGTAGAAACAATGGTTGCTCTTGGCGGAGGAAAGCTTGTGGAAGCAGGCTATGCCAATGAAGGAAAAAAAGAGCATATTGCCGATGCTATCAACGAAAATACAGCAGCTGTTTTATTTGTGAAATCTCATCATGCTGTTCAAAAAAATATGATTTCTGTGGAAGAAGCCCGGGAAGTCGCGCAGGAAAATAATGTTCCGCTAATCGTGGATGCAGCAGCGGAAGAGGACTTGAAAAAATATGTGCAGCTGTCCGACTTAGCGATTTATAGCGGATCGAAGGCTATCGAAGGGCCGACTTCCGGGATTGTAGCTGGAAAGAAAGATTATGTAGAATGGGTAAAAAAACAGCTGCACTATATTGGAAGAAGCATGAAGATTGGAAAGGAAAATACATTTGGCCTGCTGCAGGCATTGGATGAGTATTTTGTGAAAATAGACCATAGTGAGGCTGAAAAGAGAAGCTTAGAAGTGTTGGAATCACTAAATACATTCAAAGGCGTAACTGTAACAGTTGTGCAGGATGAAGCAGGGCGTGCTATTTTCAGAGCCCGGATTCAAATTGATTCTGAAGCAGCAGGGATAACTGCCAAAGAGGTAAATGACAAACTCCGTAATGGTGAAATAGCAATTTATACACGTGATTACGGAATCCGCCAGGGTTTCTTTGATATTGATCCCCGCCCATTACAGGGTGATGACATTCATATTATTGAATCAGAATTAAAATCCATTTTGGGAGGAAATAGATAATGAATATAAATCCGCGTTTTTATAAAAATAGAGTCGCGCTAAATGTGTTAGCGAATAGTATTGAAAATGCAAAGGAAGTATTTGATGCAGCAGAGGGGCATGTGCTGGTGGGTGTACTTTCCAAGGATTACCCGACAGTTGATACAGCTGTCACAGCTATGAAGGAATATGGAGAGGCAATTGAAGATGCTGTTTCCATAGGGTTAGGCGCAGGTGATAACAGACAGGCAGCAGTTGTTGCAGAGATCGCGAAGGATTATCCTGGATCCCATATTAATCAGGTTTTCTCTTCTGTAGGGGCAACACGGGCTAATCTGGGAGAAAAAGATAGCTGGATTAACGCACTTGTATCGCCTGCCGGTAAAGTGGGATATGTCAATATTTCTACTGGTCCAATCAGTGCAGAAGCTGGTGAGACGGCTATTGTTCCCGTTAAGGCTGCCATTGCACTTGTTCGTGATATGGGCGGAAACGCATTGAAATACTTCCCGATGAAAGGGTTACAAACAGAAAAAGAATTTCGTGCAGTTGCCAAAGCCTGTGGAGAGGAAGGCTTTGCGTTAGAGCCGACAGGCGGTATTGATTTGGATAATTTCGCACCAATTTTAGAAATTGCTTTAGAAGCAAAAGTGCCGAAAGTGATTCCTCATGTGTATTCTTCGATTATTAACAAACAGACTGGAAAAACCAATGAGGATGATGTTAAAAAGCTTCTCGCTATCAGTAAAGAGCTGGTTGATAAATATGCCTAAGAACATTGTAGCATTTGGAGAAGTAATGATGCGATTGCAGGTGCCGGGTTATGAATTACTCACGCAGGCAGGCAATTTACAGTATTCCTTTTCGGGCACAGGGGTAAATGTTGCTTCTGCTATGACAAAGCTTGGACATAATGGTTATCTGATTACAAAGTTACCGGACAATCCACTGGGAGATGCGGCATTGTCCTTCCTGCAGCGCTTGGGAATAGAACGTGATTTTATTGCAAGAGAAGGTAAATATATCGGAATGTATTTTTTAGAAAATGGTTTCGGGCAACGCGCAAGCCGGGTTACATATACGAATCGCTTAGAAAGTACCTTTAATACGGCGGATATTTCCGATTTCGATCTGGATTTGATTGCAGCAAATACAGATGTTATTCATTTTTGCGGAATCAGTCTGGCAATGACAGATAATGTTCGCGCAAATATGAAAGTCCTTGCTGAAAAGGTAAAAGAAAACGGTGGAATAGTTTGCTTTGATTGTAACTATCGTCCTTCTTTATGGGATGGAGGCTACGAGAAAGCAAAGCCGCATTATGAGGACATGCTTTCATTGGCTGATATCGTCATGATGAATGAAAAAGATGCCATGTATATATTGGGGATGGAAACAGAGAAGCTGGAAAGAAAAGAACAGCTTCAGGAGTTAATCCCTAAGGTTGCTGAGAAGTACAGCATTCAAACGATTGCGGGTACACATCGAAATATTAATGAGGGTAATACGCATTCTTTAGAAGGCTATATGTATAAAAAAGATAGATTTGTATTTTCCAAAAAGATTACCTTTTCTGTATATGATCGTATTGGTGCGGGTGATGCGTATACAAGCGGAATTCTGCATGGTGAATTATCAGGTTATGAACCTGATAAAACTGTTGAATTTGCAGCTGCAGCAGGTATGCTGGCGTGTACGGTTTCAGGGGATACGCCGATGTCAACGGAGACGGAGATTTTAGCTGCTGTTTCAGGAGCTAAGGAGGATGTAAAGCGTTAATTGCAGAAGCGCAGGTGTTAAGATAAGCCCTGCTATGTTTCCGGATTAAATAGATATTGAATAATCTTATATCAAACAATGAAAAATGCCAGAAAGTTTCCTGTATCAGGTGAGTCACGATGCAGAAGACCTTCTTTTTTTATAGATTTATTTTGTAAACATTAAACAGAAAACGAAGCTTCCCACTCCGTCTCTGTGATAGAGTAGAAGAAACAGTTTTCTGAACAAAAATAATTCTAGCCAGGTGATCATAATGTACAAAGGTCTTTCCCCTCTTTTTGAAGAAATCCAGACAATGAGAGATAAATATTTTAATACAGCTATTTTCAAATCATCGATTCATACAAGATCAGTGCCTGATAAATGGAGTGTTGCAGAGTCCATCTACCACTGTTATTTATTATTGAAGCTTACCCGAATTACGTCAGCCTATTATTTGCCGATGGCTCGTATTTATATGCAGCTTCGCCGCCCCAAAATAAAACGGTATATAGATGATATGGAGAATATATATCGTGGAAAGACAATGAAGGCTCCCTTTATTTTAAAACCGAAGATGAAGCGGGAATATACGCTTGAGGAGCTAAGGGGTTTACTGGAGGAGGAGACAGAAAAGATGAAATTCTGTGTAGAGCCTCTTACAAAAGAACAATGCTACTGGATAAGGTACCCGGATCCTGTACCTAAATATCCGAATGTTGTACAGGCGGTGAAACTTTTAAGGATTCATGAGGACCATCATTATACGGTAGTGATAGAAAGGGAGCGTCAGTATAGAGAGAAGAGCAGGGAGGAGTCTTTTTAATGAGTACAAGTACGATTATTGCAGAAGAATACCGTGGCGGAAGTTTAGAAAATGAGCATAATGGAATAATATGCGTGCTAAATGAACAGAAAGAAGTGATTTATTCAAAGGGAGATGTGGAGCATACACCAGTCTTTTACCGATCTGCGATGAAGCCGATCCAGGCAATACCTGTATTTGATACAGATATTGAAGACAAATATAGTCTTGAAGCTGATGAAATGGCGTTGTTTTGCGCATCACAGCGAGGAGAAAGCTATCACCAGAAAAGCTTGAAATCTTTAATAAAAAAATTAGACTTAAGCGAAGAATCACTTATATGCGGTGAGAGTTATCCTTTAAATGAATCTCCAAAAATTGATTATATTTGTAAAGGGCATGAAAAACGGAAACTGCTGCATAATTGTGCGGGTAAACATCTTGGATTCCTTGCTTATTCAAGAGAACTGGGATATAGCATCGCAGACTATGGAGAGTTTAATCATCCGATCCAAGAACGAATTAGAGAGGAAATAGAGGTTTTAAGTGAATATCCCAAAGAAAAAATGAGTGTAGGAAAAGATGGCTGTGGAGTGCCGGTGTACGGCGTTCCATTAAGAAACATGGCTCTATCTTATCTTAAGTTTGTGAAGCCGGAAATGATTAACGATAAGAAAAAAGAGAAGGTACTGAAGAGAATTTCTGACATCATGCAGGCTCACCCAGAGATTATTGCCTCTCATGATTTTATATGTACGGTATTGCTGGGAGATGAGAATATTTTTGCAAAGGGCGGAGCGCAGGGAGTATATTGTCTTGCTTTGAAAGAAGAAAAAATCAGTATTGCTCTAAAGGTTCAAAGTGGAACCGAATTGCTCTGGCCATTAATTGTTGCTGAAATTTTAAAGAAAATAAATTATAAAAATAAGCAAACCATTGATAATCTATATAAACTGCGTTCTTCCAATGTATTGAGTGATGCCGGGGAGGTAGTGGGTGAAACAAAAATTATCTTATAGGGATGATGATATGAAAAACAAAAAGAAACTGCTTTATGAATTCGTTGTTCAGCGAAAGGAGCTTTGGAATGATTGAATGTATTGTACAAAATGCAAGAGATGCAAAGGATGCTGAAAAATTAGGAGTTACAAGATTAGAATTGGTTTCAGCAATCGAATTAGGCGGCTTAACGCCAACTTATGGAACCTTCAAAAGTGTCATTGACAGTGTTCAAATCCCCGTGCAAGTAATGATCAGACCGCATGATTATGGATTTATATATAATCAGGATGATAAAGAGGTCATGAAGAAGGATATTTCTTTACTATCAGAAATGGGACATGATCGAATTGTTATCGGGGCATTGAATGAAAATAAAACGATAGATACAGCTTTTCTGGATGATTTATTCAGGGAATTCCCTAAATTGGATGTTACTTTTCATCGTGCTTTTGATGAGGTTAGGGATCAGATGGAGGCCTATCAATCTTTAGCGGCTTATCGGAAAAATATTAAAAGAATCTTAACCTCCGGCGGTGAGGATAATTGCGCGGCAGGAGCGGATTCTCTGCGTATGCTTGTCCAATTATGGCATAAATTGCAGGGGCCAAATATTTTGCCGGGAAGCGGATTGAATGTAGATAATATACAAACGCTGCATAATGCAATTCAAGCAGATGAATATCATTTTGGCAGTGGAGTTAGAAGGAATCAGTCTTTTGAAGAAAGTATTGATAGAGTGAAAGTAGAAGGGATAAGAAATATTTTAGGATGAAGTCGAACTTAGCAGAGGGAAGCAAGGTAATAAAAGTAGTATGATGACCTGAGTTAATGGTCACAGCATATTAAATGTATGCAAACCTTCATTCTTGAAATCCATATTCCCAAAATCTCCAAGGTGACAACTCGGCAATTTTGTGCCATAATATATTTTGATAAACATACTGGTACCTTTAAATCAGTCCAGAGAGGCTGACAAGGACAGCGCGAACATAATGAATACTTGTGGATATCCTGTGCGTGAGGTGTCTTCAGGTGTGCATTATAGAGGAAAAGCTTCTTGTCAGGGATTGGACAGGGAGCTTTTTTTCTGTCTATAATCTCGAAAGAATAAGTTTTTCGGTGCCAGTTTCTTATATTAAAACACTGGAGGAATTGGTATGTCACAAATAGATAAAGAATTTTCATTACAGGCAGTGCCGCAAACACACCGAAACGGGTTCTGGAAGATTTTAGCGGTAATGCTGTCGCTCAGCTTTTTCTCAGCAAGTATGATGTCTGGAGGAACATTAGGGACGGGGCTTTCTTTTGCTAATTTTATCTGGATTGTACTGGCTGGTAATCTGATTCTTGGGCTTTATACAGGCTCCCTGGCTTACATTGCTTCCAAAACAGGATTATCCACACATTTATTAGCACGTTATGCATTTGGAGAAAAAGGATCTTACCTGACTTCCTTTTTACTTGCTTCTACACAGGTATGCTGGTTTGGAGTAGGTTTGGCGATGTTCGCTATTCCAGTTGCCACTGCAACAGGGTGGAACGTATATCTGCTCATCGCTGTTTTTGGCTTGTTGATGACTGTTTCAGCAATTTTTGGAATGAAAACTTTAACTATATTAGGATTTGTTGCTGTGCCGGCGATTGCGATTTTTGGAAGCTATTCTATGTCGAACTCCGCACAGGAAATTGGAGGACTGCAAGGATTATTTGCTTATGAGCCGACACAGATAATGGGTGTGGGATTAGCATTAACTATTTGTGTAGGATCCTTTATTAGCGCGGGGACGCTGACTCCTGACTTTGCCCGCTTTGCAAAATCAGCGAAATCAGCAGTTTGGGCAAATATTATTGCTTTCTTCCTTGGAAATTCATTGATGTTTTTATTCGGTGCAGTCGGCGCGATGGCTTTTGGAATCGCAGATATTTCGGATGTGATGTTTTTACAAGGACTGATGATTCCTGCTATTATTGTATTAGGGTTAAACATCTGGACAACCAATGATAGTGCTCTATATGCTTCCGGTTTAGGATTTGCTAATATTACCAAATTACCGAAGAAAAAAATTGTGGTGTTCAATGGAATTGTCGGGACGATTGCTGCAATATGGCTGTACAATAACTTTGTTGGATTCTTAAACATTCTGGGCTCTGCGCTGCCATCCATTGGAGCGATTATACTGGCAGATTACTTCCTGGTCCGCCGCAGAAAGTATGAGCCTTTTAAAACAATGAAATTTAAGGCTGTAAACTGGGTAGCAATCATTGCCTGGGCCGGCGGGGTAGCAGCTGCGAACTTTGCACCGGGAATTCCGCCAATCAATGCATTGGTAGGAACATCTATCATTTATGTTGCCGGAATGAAAATAATGTCTCAAAAAGAAACGGTCACAGTACCATTAAAAGAGAAGGATGAGGTAGTCAGTGATTATTAAAAATGCAAAGCTAAGAGGAAAAGATGGACTTTGGAATATTGTTATAGAAAATGGTACATTTAGTGCGATAACAGAGGAGGCACCACACCCTGAAGATAAGGAAGTTATGGATGTGAATGGCGCACTGGTTCTTCCGCCCTTTATTGAACCGCATGTCCATTTAGATACGACTTTAACAGCAGGAGAGCCTGCCTGGAATCAAAGCGGAACGTTATTTGAAGGAATCCAGCGCTGGTCTGAGCGTAAAGAGTCTTTAACAATAGAAGATGTGAAAAAGAGATCCAAAACAGCACTGAAATGGCAAATTGCGCAGGGGATTCAAAATGTCCGCACCCATGTGGACGTGACAGATCCGGAGCTGACGGCTTTAAAAGCGATGCTGGAAGTGAAGCAGGAAATGGCTCCTTATGTGGATATCCAGCTGGTTGCTTTCCCGCAGGAGGGAATTCATTCCTATCCGAATGGAAAAGAGCTTTTGGAAGAAGCATTGAAAATGGGTGCTGATGTTGTCGGGGGTATCCCGCATTTTGAATTCACAAGAGAATACGGCGTAGATTCTATGAGAGTCGCGTTCGATCTTGCTGAGAAATACGATAAATTAGTGGATATTCATTGTGATGAAATTGATGATGAGCAGTCCCGCTTTGTAGAAGTCGTTGCAAAAGAAGCTTATGAGCGCGGCTGGGGTGAGCGTACAACAGCAAGTCATACGACAGCAATGGGTTCTTATAATGATGCATATACATCGAAGCTTTTCCGTCTGCTGAAGATGTCTAACATTAATTTTGTATCGAACCCGCTTGTAAATATCCATCTTCAGGGCAGATTTGATACGTATCCAAAACGCCGTGGCTTAACTCGTGTGAAAGAGCTGCAGGAGGCAGGGATGAATATCTGCTTTGGCCATGATGATATTTTTGATCCATGGTATCCGCTTGGAACAGGCAATATGCTGCAGGTGCTCCATATGGGGATTCATGCGTCTCAATTAATGGGCTATGAACAGATAGTTAATTCAATTGACTTAATCACAAAAAACAGTGCAAAGACATTGCATATTGAAGATAATTATGGGATTGAAGCAGGCAAGCCGGCGAATTTCATCGTTTTGTCCGCTGATAATGAATATGATGCAATCCGCAAGCAGGCAGTTGTGACACATTCCTTCAGAGATGGAAAAATGATTGCTCATACAAAGCCAAGTGAGGCATCTATTTTGCTAAATGATACGGAAGAGAAAGTAACCTTTCAAAGATAAAGGAAAAGCGCATCCTATAGCGGGTGCGCTTTTTTTTAACTCCCCAATGCCAAACTGATTAGCATATAAATCGAAGAAACAATCGTAATCACTGCAATAAAAATCTTCAACTGATCAACAGGGACTTTATTGGCAACCCGGGAACCGGTTAAGATACCAATTGTTGTGCCGACCAGGCTGAAAAGGATAAACAAAGGCATATTATCAATGCTCGCATATGTGAAATATCCAAAAATAGATGGAAGAGCAATGATGATTGAGTTTAACAGCCCGACACCGACTGCCGTCCGGATATTCACACCAAGACTTGCAAGTAATGGTACAACTAAAATCGGGCCACCTGCACCAGTCAATGCGCAGATAGCTGCGGTAAGGACTCCAAGCACTATAATCCAAACTGGTTTATTTAAAATGATAGATTTATTACTTCCTGGTTCGCCTTCAGCTGGCGCTTTGTTTTTCTTAAGGATAATAGAAAGTCCTGCGAATAAAACAAATAAATAAAGCAGCAGCTTCGCCAGTGTTTCGGAAATAAGGACGTTAATTTGTACACCGAGAAAAGCTCCCGGAAGGCTGCCGATGCTTAAGTAAAGTGCCAGCTTTAAGTCCATATATTTCAGCTTCCAATAGGAATATGCACCAATGACACCTGCGACCAGAAAAGCCAGGAAGCTGAGTGCCAGGGAGTCGTGAACAGGCAGCCCCAGAAAGCCGACGTAAATAATGGGCAGCAAAAAGCCGGAAACGCCGGACAATCCTACTAATACCCCGATAATTAAATTTGCTATAAATACAATAAAAAACGTTAACATCTGAGTAACCTCAACTTTCTAAGTGCTTTTTCCTGATTATGACGTTTGTTAATTTGCTCCAGACAAGGAGAAGAGCGCTTCAACGTTGTGTTAAACCGCTCGTATATTATGGATGCAATATCTAAATTTTAGCACGAATAATGAGGTCGTCCATAGCTTTTTTACTTTCATATTTAATTCTTTCTTCATCCAGGGTAAGTACTTCTCTATTTTTCATCAAAATACGTCCATTCACAATTACATCCGAAACGTCATTGCTGTTTGCAGATTCAATTAATGTATTTGTCAGCTGGTGTGTCGGTGCAATATGAGGCTGATCCGTATTTATTAAAATCATATCCGCTTTCTTGCCAACTTCAATCGTTCCAAGCTGTTCATCCTGCAGCATTGCTTTTGCCCCGCCGAGCGTTGCCATTTCTAAAATGGATTTAGATGGCATTACAACAGGGTCAAAAACCGGAACACCCCAGAAGGCGCGCATAAGGGATTTGAAAATCTTCATTTGATCGAATAAGCTCAATCCTGAGTGAGCCGCGCCGTCTGTTCCTAAACCGATGCTTACCCCTTTTTGCATAAGTCCGGGAGTCTTAGTAACTCCTTTTCCCGCATTGCTGATAGGGCTGTGAGCCACTTTGCTATCGTATTTCTGAATGAGATCCATCTCATTCTCGGATAGGAGGATACTGTGCGCACCTAAGAAATTTTCGTCCAGCACGCCTAAGGACTCCAGATATTCGTATGGGCGCATTTGGAAGTTTTCCAGACAATAGCTGATTTCATTTGTATACTCATTCATGTGAGTCTGCATACCTGTTCCGGCAGCATTTGCTGTTTCATAGACCCTCCGGATTAATTCAGGTGTACATGTAATCAGTGAACGTAAAGAATACCACACATGAATTCGCCCGCCGGCCTTGCCGTGATAAGCATCAAACAGGTCCTTGTTTCTTTGAATATTATGTTCAATTGTTGTTTTCATGGATTCTGGGATAGCGGCACCTGTATCCATTGTGGAACAGGTAAGAACCCCGCGTAAACCGGAAGTTTCTACGGCTTCGGCAACCTTGTGCATATAGCTCCCGCCTGCATCAATGAAGCCTGTAACCCCAGCCTTCAGCATTTCCAGACAGCTTAATTCTGCACTGATTGCTACATCTTCTTCCCGCAGGTTGCTTTCAAATGGAACCATAATACGTGTCCAAATCATCGGATATTCATCCGAAATTCTTCCGCGTAAAAGTTGTTGATTTGTATGGGTATGCGCATCAATTAAGCCTGGCATAACAAGCTTGCCTTTTCCGTCTAAAATTTCCTTTGCTACACATATTTGAGCTTCGTCATTTTTTTCGACAGCTATAATCTTTTGATCTTTGATAACAATATTCTTCCCGTGACAAATCTCAAAATCAGGGGTTAATAGGGAGCAGTTTTTAATCAGTAAATCTGCATTCATTTTAATTCTCCTTTAGAGCACATTTAAAAAGGCTGCTTATCAGCTTTTTTAGACGCCTTTTTTATTTAAATTATAGTATGAGTATTACATTTATTGTCATTTTATTAGATTAAAAAGCATTTGTTACTGTTAAAAATACTTGTGCAAAAACTGCCTGAAGCAGGAATGTGCCTGTAAAGACAAATACAGCAATAATAATCATTTTCCAGCTCTGGCTCATAAACGCTTTGAAATCCAACCCTATACCTGCCAGGGTACCAACAACAGTAAGTGGTGCGGTAAAAGAAATCAAAGATGTATAGTAAATAATTGGATCAGAAATTGGTGAAATCGGGCTGGCTAACAGTAAACCAGTTAAAGCAACATACACAACAGCTGGTACTTTTAAAGGAACAATCTTCGCGATGAATATCCCGATAAACGCAATACTGGATAAAATTAATACTCCGGGAATAGACTCCATAATTGAAATATCATTTTGAAAAAAGTTTGCGATAATTGCTGTAAGGACAGATGTAAATAAAAGAGAGATTGTCCAATCTTTCATACTCATATTCATTGTGAAACCCTGCTTTCTGCTGATTTACTATGAGAAATATTTTTATTTTTTCCTCGTCGTCCGATTTTTGGTTCTAACCAGGCATACATTTTATTTACAAGCGGCAATGAAATAAATAATGTAAAGTAAATTCCGGTAATCGCTGATAACATATCACTCATTCCGGCCAGCATGACGATTTGATCTGCATAGGCTGGATAAATGGTTGCCAGCGTACTTGAGGCGGCAGCCATCATAACGCCGCTTCCTATACCGCTTGCCATTGCCAAAGCCAGAGGATGAAAGAAATCAAATGAGGCAACAATACTTGCTAATAATCCGAGATAAGTAGTCCCAATCAGAAATCCGATGATGTAAATAGAAAGGGAGCCGCGGGCTTCAGGAGAGTTTGCTCCGTACTTGCTGCAAATCAGTCCATAATCTTTATCGCGGTTGGTAGAGCTGGTGGCACCGATTGCTTCCCGTTTAAGACCGAGCAATAGGGCGATAGGAAGAGCAAACAGCATTGTACCGATTGTTCCAAATTCCTGGAAAACCAGTGCCGGGCCGACATTGACAAGCTCAGGAAGGTTAGATCCTGCCATAACCCCTATTTTTGCCATGAACGGAGAGATAGCAACAAGAACGAGCTGTGATGCTTTTTTTGTTTCCTTCTTTTTGAGGAATCCGAGTACATCTTTTCCGAATATAATACTGATAATAATAGCGAATAACATTGGGTACAGCACGATTAGTGCAGAACCGACGCTGAACTGGATTGTTCCGATAAGCTCAGCGATAAGGACAATTCCAAATGCAATAGCATACAGACGGTAATTCTCTTTTAAATGACCAATGATAGTTGTTTTTTGGGGTGCTTTTTCCATGCTGTGTTTTTCCTCCTTAGATGTACTGCCAAGTCAATGGTCAGCTGCAAATAAAAAAACTCCAGAAAGTTTCTTTTACTAGAGTTTCAAGCTTGGCATATGAAAAACACAAAAAAGACCAACGTAAACAGGTGGACGACCTTCGTTTGTATATCATTTATCACTTCAACTGAAGCGTCCGTTAAAGATGCTGGTAACCATTACCTATAGTCCAGTCATTATAAAAACAGCGATATATACACCCGGAAGATGAAAAAGATATATGATTCTATCTAATTCTATTGATCATTTGTGATTTTCCATAGTCAAACCATTTACGGAAGTTTGGTAGAAACTTTTGGACCATATTTCCAAATTTATATAGATAATCAAAAGACGAATATTAAATTGTATTTTTAAATAAAATGTTCGTGTATTAGTAACTTACATTAATATTATAAGAATGTCAAAGGTTTTTTATGGGGATTATCATATTGTAACAGCGATATAAGAAATGATAGAACTGGATTTAAGAAGTAATTTAAAATTTCCAGCCTCCCGTATCTTTTTGCAGACGGTCATCGTTTATATTATTGAGAAGCGTAAAAGGGATGAGCGATGTGTGTACTGGGCCTGGCAAAAATAAAGAAAATACGATCTTGCAAGCGATTTACAGTCAGCTTTCCATTATTGCTTTTTCTGTCTCAAAATAAGCGGGAATAAAGGTTGTATCAGTAAATATATTGTCTTCCTTTTTACGCTCTTCCGATGGCAGCAGAGGCTGTCAAAATTCATGCGTTTATAAGGAGGATGCATATGAATACAGTTCCGTATGTGATTGAACAATCAAGCCGTGGAGAGCGGTCCTATGATATCTTTTCCAGATTATTAAAGGACCGGATTATTATGGTCAGTGATGAAATTAATGACCAAATGGCAAATAGTATTGTTGCGCAGCTGTTATTTTTAGCAGCAGAGGATGATAAAAAGGATATCTCTATCTACATTAACAGCCCAGGCGGCTCAACATCAGCAGGCTTTGCGATCTTTGATACAATGCAATTTATAAAACCGGATGTTAGTACCATCTGTACCGGCTTAGCAGCCTCATTTGGTGCAATGCTGCTGCTGGCAGGGACGAAAGGGAAACGTTTTGCACTTCCAAACAGTGAGATTATGCTTCATCAACCGCTGGGAGGAGCCCGTGGGCAGGCCACAGAAATTGATATTTCAGCAAAGAGAATTATCAAGCTCCGGGAAAAAATTAATCATATTATTGCGGAGCATTCTGGTCAGCCTGTTGAAAAGGTAGCTCAAGATACGGAGCGTGATTATTTTTTAAGTGCAGAAGAGGCAAAAGAATATGGGTTAATTGATAAAATCATTTAACTATAGAAGCGGGCTGGCATTCAAATCTGCCTGTCCGCTTTTATGGTGGAAATGAAGTGCTCAAGACAGGGGAGAGGGGGGCTTTTTTATATGGAGAATTAGATTAGAAAGTTACGCTGACAAAGAAATTTTGGTAATAGGGGTTCTTCTTTTATTCCTTCATACATTGTAGTAAAGTGAATGGTAGGAAAGAGAATGTTTTCTTAGGAGGATCTGTATGTATAAGGAACCTATTTTGTTAGAGCCTGTATTGCAGGAAAGGATTTGGGGAGGGAATAAGCTGCATACGGAATTCGGGTACCAGACTCCCTATGAGCACACAGGGGAAGCATGGGTGATTTCTGCTCATCCCAATGGGCCAAGCATTATCAAAAATGGAATGCTGAAAGGCCATACGCTCCAGGATGCGTGGGAAAAACATAGCGAATTATTTAATCGGGCAGAAGCTGACGGTGCCAGTTATCCACTGCTTGTGAAAATTTTAGATGCTAACGAAAATCTTTCGGTCCAGGTACACCCGGATGATAGCTATGCCAAGGAAAAAGAAGGCGTACCTTATGGCAAGACAGAATGCTGGTACGTTCTGGATGCTGAGGAGGATGCTGAATTAATTTTAGGGCACCATGCCAAGAGCCGTAAAGAACTGCAAACAGCCATGGAGAACGGTGAATGGGATAGTTTATTAAAGCGTGTACCTGTAACAGCTGGAGATTTTGTCTATGTGCCAAGCGGAACCATTCACGCCATTGGTGCAGGAATCGTGATTTTAGAGACGCAGCAAAGCTCAGACATTACTTATCGTGTTTATGATTATGACCGGACCGATGCAGACGGAAATCCAAGAGAATTGCACCTGAAAAAAGCTGCTGAAGTGACAAATGTACCTCACGAAGATCCAAAAGGAGAAATCATTCAAGAGACTATAGAGGATTTGACGGTCCGCAAATTGGTCGAAGAAGCTTATTTTACAGTCTATCATTGGGACTTGCGGGGGAAAGCTATTTTGGAAAGAAAAGAAGATTTCCTTCAGGTAAGTGTGATAAAAGGAGAGGCAACGATTACAACAGGTGATAAAACATTTCGCATCGAAAAGGGAATGAATTTGATTATTCCAAACACTGTTAAAGATTTTTCAATCCAGGGTAATGCAGAGATGATTGTATCTCATACTTAAAAAGATCGCCTGCTTAAGCATAAGCAGGCGATCTTTTAACTTAAATCTTATATCGGTTACATCAAATGTATGACGTGGAATATAACACCAACTACGAACAATCCAAGAATCATTACGATTGGTGAGACCTTTTTCCTGAGCAGCCACATACAAAGTAGTGTCAGCAGTAAGCCGGCCAGACCAGGAATCAAACTGTCTAAGTTGTCCTGCAGAGTCGTGACATCCGTTTGGCTTAAAGCCCTGCCCTCTTCCTGCTGTATCAATGCAGATTGGATTCCTTCAGATCCCTCAGGCAAGTTATCCCAATCAATATAAGCACCTTCGCCGAGCTGAACTTCTGAAACGGTCGGGGTAAAGGCCACATTTACCCAACGGTTCACCAGTGCTCCAAGAATGAACATACCGAGTATGGATGCGCCTTTCGTAATATCCTGAAGCAATCCGCCGGATAAGTCATCCGTGATTTTTTCCCCGGCTCTGTAACCCAGCTCCTGTGAGTACCATAAGAATCCCATCCGGATCGCATTCCATAAAACGAAGAAAAGAATTGGACCCAGTATGTTACCAGTCATCGCAAGGGAAGCTGCCAGTGCACCGAGAATTGGTCTGACTGTGAACCAGAAAATAGGGTCACCGATACCCGCTAAAGGTCCCATCATTCCGACCTTAACCCCTTGAATTGCCTTGTTGTCAACTGGTGCACCATTTGCGCGTTCTTCTTCCAGTGCTAACGTTACCCCAATAATAGGAGAGGCCACATAAGGGTGTGTGTTAAAAAATTCCAAGTGGCGCTGCAGTGCAGCAGCACGATCTTCTTTTGTCTGATATAATCGTTTAATTGCCGGAATCATAGAATATGTCCAGCCGCCATTTTGCATACGTTCATAGTTCCAAGAACCTTGAAGGAAAGTGGAACGCCACCAAATAGAAATACGATCTCTTTTTGATAATTTCACTTCTTGTGCCATCTTCATAACCTCCTTCTTTTTAATAATCTTCTATAATATCGCCCAGCGGATCACCAGTGTTTCCACCGCCGCCACCAGAGCCGCCTTGTTTCGTAAGTGCTAAATAAATAAGTGCAAGAGCCACACCGATACCGCCAAGACCTACAAGCGTAATGTCCGGAATTGTCGCTAGTACGAAACCAATTGCAAAGAATGGCCATACTTCTTTGGTAGCCATCATGTTAATAACCATTGCATAACCAACAGCTACTACCATTCCACCGCCGACTGCCAAACCATCTGTTAACCAGTCCGGCATAGCCTGAAGCATCTCTCTAACTGGAGTTGCACCAATAGCGATAATTAATGCTGCCGGGATTGCAATACGTAATCCTTGCATGCAGATAGCGATAACATGCCACATTTCAATTTTTCTAATATTCCCTTCCTTCGCTGCTGCATCCATTAAATGGACAATCCCGGTGGCGAGGGTTCGTACAATGATTGTTAATAATAAACCTGCAACTGCCAATGGAATTGCAATTGCAATAGCTGAGGATACACCCGATGAGCCCTGTCCGCCTAAAACAAGTATAATTGCTGATGCGACAGAGGCCAAAGCTGCATCCGGCGCTACAGCTGCTCCAATATTTGCCCAGCCTAAAGCAATCAGCTGCAAGGTACCACCTAAGATAAGACATGCCGTTAATTCTCCGGTAACTAAGCCGATTAACGTACAAGCAATAATTGGCTGATGGAACTGGAATTGATCCAGGATTCCTTCCATACCAGCTATAAATGCCACAATAATAACTAATATTATTTGAATAATCGTCAAATCCATGATTATTAAACCTCCTTTTTTATCTAATGATCAGGATTATTTCTGTTTGTCTAATTCTGCTTGCGCTCTTCTCAAAATCTCGTCCATATTTCCATATGAATCAGCTGGAACCTTACGTACGTCAAAATCGACACCAAAGTCTTTTAACTTTTTAAAAGTATCAATATCATTCTGGTCAAAGGCCAATACTTTATTTGGCTGAACTTTACCAGTGGAATGTGACATAGAACCAACGTTAATGGTATCCAGTGGAACACCGCCTTCAACTGCTCTGAGTGCATCTTGCGGGTTCTCAAAAAGAAGTAATGCCCGCTGTCCGCCAAAGTGTTGATCATCTTTTGCAAGTTCAATCATTTTCTGAACAGGAACCGTATGTGCTTTTATACCTGAAGGAGCAGCTTGTTGAATCAATTTTTTACGAAGTTCATCTTTTGCTACTGTGTCAGATACAACGATGATACGTGTAGGCGATGTATTTCTTGTCCAGGAAGTTGCAACTTGTCCGTGCAGTAAACGAGAATCAATTCGTGCTAACACGTACTCGAATGAACCGGGGGCGCCTGTGCTGGCTCCAGAAGAAGCGTCGACATCATTAGCAGGTGCAGCCGGTTCTAATTCTTCCGGTTTTACTTTAACGGCGTCTTTCGCTGTGTCGATAATATGAGCAGCTATTTCATGGGCTGTGTTCATGGACATGCGTGACGCATAAGATTCAATCACCATTGCTAAGTTTAACCCGGCAACGATGGCCCATTTATCCTCATGCCCTTCCATCAAGCCATTTGCCTGATTGAAAGGAGTTCCGCCCCAAAGATCGACTAAGAATAATACTTCATCCTGATTGTCGAAAGAAGCAATGGCTTCTTCCATTTTTGCCTTGATATCCTCAGGTCCTTCACTCGGCATCAATGTAACAGCTTTAACATTCTCCTGTTCTCCGAAGATCATTGCTCCAGATTGCAAGATACCGGTAGCGAATTCACCGTGACTGGCAATGATAATTCCTACCATCTTTTTTACCTCCTCTTAATGTATTGTTAAGACCTAGATAAACGTGGTAAGCTCCTAAAGTGGTTTTTTGTTTATATAAAGCGTTTTCCCCCTGATGAAAAACAATAAAAAAAGGCATGAGAAAAAAGTAGGTAAAATGAAGGCAGAGCATAGATGAACCCTTGTACTTCGTTTTAATCACTACTTTTCACTCATGCCTGATCGAATCAGTAACACGTAAAAAATAATTGCAATCGTTATTTAAATTTGTTATGAAACCGCTTTATTTATCAAACGAATCATTATTCAGCTTACTTTAATGAGCTTCCATAAGATATTATAGCACACCAGTTTTTCCCTTTCAAGAGGAGAGTTATTTTTACATGGTAAATCAGGACTTCAGCTTGTCCTATGAACAAAATAGCTGCTATTTTGTTTTCTTTTTGAGATTACGTTTGATAACATCAAAAGCATTTAATGATTTTACCATACGATCCGGGTCTACATATTCACGAATTGCCCGAAAAACTTTTTTAGGGTCTTTGGAGGAAAACGTAAATGTCCCGTTCTTCTTGGTCTGGATAGCATAACGGGGAATCCACTTCCCTTTGAACAAGACGGAAGCAATCACGTAGTCTACTTCCTCCCAGGGAATTTGAATAAACTTATGAGCATCACGTTTATTATAAAATTCAAATCCTTTGTCACCAATCATTATTTTACCGTAATCTGTCATTCTTATATGTGAGGTTGCATCAATAACTAAATCAACTTTGGTATTGATTGATTGTACCATTTCATCTACCCCCATTTCTGTTAATTATTATTATACACGCTTGACCACTTCAAGTAAAAAATACCGAGACGAAGATGATATTGCGAATAAAATACCATTATGCTAGGATGAAGGTAATTATAAGGGAGGAGGGATTCTGTTGGTCGATAACCAATCTTTACGCTAATGCGGATGCTACAGACACGATATGTGCCCAGATGAAGGATTGGTCTATCATTTTTGAATCCCTATACGGTTGAAAAGCATAAGCAGAGAGGAAGTCTATTTTTCTCTGTTTTTAAGTCTTAGCGTATCCTTTACTGGCTGCACATATAAAAGCAGAAAAAATAAAGAAGGATGTGGCAGATTTGGATAAACAAACGGTGTTAGAATTAGCTCGTAAATATGGACTGCATTTGGAGGAAGGGGCTATCCGTTTTAATGAATCCGGATTGGATTTTCTGGTTGCTTTTGCGAAGGATACAGACGGAGTGGAATGGGTATTAAGAACACCGAGACGTGATGATGTCATGGACAGGACAATAGATGAACAGAAAGTGTTAAAAGTCGTTCATCAGCATGCGACTTTTCAAGTTCCTGTCTGGTCTGTTTATGAAAATGATTTAATTGCGTACAAAAAATTGAAGGGTGTTCCTGCCGGTACGATTGATCCGGAAATTCAAAACTATGTATGGGAAATGGATATAGAGAACATACCTGAAAAATTTCACCAGAGTCAGGGAGAGGTTTTAGCATCATTGCATAATGTGCCGAAAGCAGAAGCGGCAAAAGCGGGAATCCCTGCATATACAGCAAAAGAAGCGCAGGCATCAATGAAAGAACGGATGGAGAAGGTGAAGGAACATTTTGGTGTTGCAGATGATCTCTGGAACCGGTGGCAGGCGTGGTTGAATAATGAAGAACTATGGCCAACGGAAACAGGACTGATGCATGGTGATATGCATGCAGGTCATATGATGATTGATGACGATACAAAAGTTATCGGGTTAATTGATTGGACAGAAGCAAAGGTAACGGATGTTTCCAATGATTTTGTCTTCCAGTATAAAGCATTTGGCGAAGAGGCGCTGGAAAAACTCATTCATTATTACAAACAAGCCGGTGGAATTTATTGGCCAAAGATGAAGGAGCATATTATTGAACTGGATGCGGCATATGCTATAGCTATTGCAGAATTTGCGATAATTTCCGGTATGGAAGAGTATGAACAGATGGCCAGGGGAGCACTGGGAGTAACGAAATAAGCTCATTTATTTTCTACGCTCTATTAACGAATTGCCGGCTTCTAGACTAAACACTTTTTTGTCTGGGTCTACTAATGTTTTTCGGAGATTGTCAATATTTAGCGATACTTTCCTCGCCCTGAAGAAACTTTGATTATGATATTTTATTAAAGGTAAAGGCTCCTCTATGAGAGAGGAGCCGAGGAGAGTAGAATTATATAAATCAGCTATTTCTGATCTGCTGGATAATAAATTCCGCCATTTTTTCTAGCTTGTTCGAAGACCTTCATCACCTCATAAGAATAATCTAATAATTCATAGCACCGGGCGAGATTGCTGCTGTTAAATATATCTTTAAAAACTGCTAATTCGTAGATTAACCAGTTACTCTTGGTCTGGCTGTTTATTTCAGTTACTTCATCATCTATATGGGAAATCACTTTTTTACATACATTTGCACCGTCCTGCACATGAACGTACCCATTTTCCCCTTGAATTAACCCAAAGTTCATACTGTTCGAATCCTTTGCTCCGACACACTCTGCTATGAAATCAGGGTATTTCATCACTAATACACCGGATGTGTCGATGCCGTTTTCATGTATATTGGCTGTATAGCTTACAGAATCCGGAACACCAAATAAGTTCATCACAAAATGTAAATTATAAATATTAATATCAGCCAGCGCTCCACCGGAAAAAGCGGGATTAAAGACATTTGGATTTTCCCCATCTAACAGTTTATTATAACGGCTTGAATATTGACTGTAGTTACACTGCACGAATTTTAGTTTTCCGAGCTTTTTCACTTCTTCTTTTATGGCTTGATAATTAGGCAAATGAATGTTTGAAATAGCTTCAAAGAGCATTAACTGGTTTTGTTTCGCTAATTCAATCAATGTCTTTGCTTCTTTTGCAGTGGAAGTAAAAGGCTTCTCACAAATAACATGTTTCCCATGATTTAACGCTTGAAAAGCATGTTCAAAATGCAGACTATTTGGGGAAGCAATATAAATAAATTCAATGCTTGGATCGGCAAACATTTGATTTAAATCGGTGTAAATTTTTTCTATTTGATATTTATCTGCTAAAGGTTTTGCCGTCTCCTCTTTGCGGGAATAGACTGCCTCACAGCTTGCCCCTTCTATATCATTTAATGCTGTTAAAAACCAGTCTACAATGAACCCTGAACCAATTGTTCCTATTTTCATTTTGTACCCCTCCTCGTTAAATTAGTGATTCTTGGAAGCTTCTTTTATACCATTACTTAAAATCTCCATCACGGTTAACACTTCGTCATCTTTAACAGGTTTTTCGGTCCCGGTCCGGATACTTTCGTACAGCTTCTCATACAAAATTCCATAATCGGTTACTTCTGAAGGTATTCTCTTGTTTACTTCTTTTCCATTTTCATCAATATAGGAAATCTCTCCCCAATTATGTTCAGGCTCTTGTATAAAGGACACTTTCGTTGCTCCGTCAGGGTTTTTCTGCTGATGACCGCTGCTATACTTTATAAAGCTTCCTTTATCCCCGTGAACTGTAAATTTAGGGTGCTCGATTTTAACACTGCTGCTGCATTTAATGGTTGCTTTCATCTGTGTGCCATAATAAAAATCGATATCTGTAAAATCATCGCTTTCCCCGGGGTAATAAATACTTCTTACATCGTAGCAGATTTTATCAGGTCTTCCATACAGAGATATAATCTGGTCAATGGTATGAACAGCCAAAAGGTGAAGTGTTTTAAAGCCTTTTTGAATTTTTTCCGGCCGAAAGTAATCATAATGCGATTGAATTTCAACAATATTTCCGAGTACACCGCTGTCGAGTACTTTTTTTAATGTTAGGAAGTCTCCGTCAAACCTTCTATTTTGATTTGCCATCGCAATAAGCCCCTTGGATTTGGCAAGTTCAAAAATCTCCTTTGCCTCGTCCAGAGCGGAAGCAAAAGGCTTTTCTACTAATACGTTTTTATTATTTTGCAGAGCTGTCCTGGCGTATTCTGCATGAGTATCTGCGTGTGTGCATACCACGATTAATTCAATCTCTTTATCATTCAGAATCTCATTTAGATCCGTTGTGAAGATGATATCAGGGTACCAATTTTCATGATCAGTGCCTTCACGAATGCGATCTTCAGCTCTTCTGTATATATACTTCACATTTATATTTTCTCTTTTTTCTAAATAAGGTAAATGATAATTAGTTACTGCATTCCCATATCCAATAAAAGCAATAGATAACATATTTATCTCTCCCATTCTCCTGTAAGTTAGCACCATTCTAGCACAGCATTTTTTAATGGAGAATAGGTTTTTGAGTTTTAGGTAATCGTTTTCATCATTTCTTGAAAAAAGAAGCTGATTAATGAATTTAAATTTCATCGATCAGCTTCTTTTGGCTGATGAGATTCATATCATCCAGTAAATGAAGATATAAAACATCAAAAATATACTGTGTCGAAGTATTGTTGAAAATTTTAGATAGCGCAAATTGTTCTGATGAAGTATAGCTTTTAATATAATCATCTGCCAATGGGATAAGTTCACTTTTCTCATTTCCTGTAACAGCAATGACTTTTTGATTGTATAGCTTTATCATTTGAGCAATATCAATAATTGCTTTGTTATTCCCACTATGTGAAATAACAAAGGAAATATGCCTTTCTTTTTGTTTGATGTTAACCAGGTAATGTTTATTTATGCTATTAAATGCTAAAGCATTGATTCCAAATTCATTCCATCTTGCACAAATCTGCTGAGCAATATAATAATTAGCATCGACTCCATAGATATTGACCCGATCAGCGTTCTTAATCCAATTTACTATCTTTGTGATCCGCTCGTAATGAAGCATTTTCTGTGTTTCATAGATGGCTTCTTCATACATAAAAGGCAGTGAATGGATGCTTTTGTGAATCACTTTATCTTCATTCAGAGAACCATGACTGCTCCTTTGATATTTCTCCAATTGCAGGTCTTTATATTCCAATGCAAATTTTATTTGAAAGTCTGGAAATCCTTTTGTTCCAAGCTTTTTACAAAGCCTAATTATCGTGGACGAACTGGTAAAAGTGACTTTTGCTAATTCATTTGCAGTTAAATCAAAGAGTTTTTCCGGATGCTCCAGAATATAATCAATAATATGCTGTTCCTGAACTGTTAAATTACTCATATATTTCATTTTATGAATCAGCAAAGAGATACTCCTTCATGTGTTTGTATATGACAGATTAAAAAAAGAAATATAGAAATAGCTTGTGCAGAATAGGAACTATAACAAAAAAGGGGCTAGTTCATGTCCTAGCTCCTTTCCGATTAGCAACAGCTGTTTCTTATTTATAAGCAGCTCAACTTTTGCACCTGAAAAAATAACCCTCTTATCATAGAGACAGGCGTTGATTGTTCCTTCCACCAATCTCTTGACAAAGCATAAACTCTATCCAGAAAGAAGGTAACGTGTAAGGCTACCGCTGCGGCGGACCGTTTTGCTTTCCTAGGGGCACGCTCTTCAGCTAACTTTTGCCAAGAAGATCACTTGGCAAAAGTGGATCTTCAGATGGTGCTAATCCCTCAGGAGTCAAAACGGTCCGCCTCCGCTAGCAGGATGTTCTATACAGATTGAAACAGCTGACTAAATAGAAGTTAGATCAGATAAAACGTTTTTTTAGTTTATGGTAAAATATTCTGTCAAGATGTCTTTCTGTCCATAAAAGCTATTCCTGATATTTACTATCCATGCTGTGTCATCATTTTAATTGCCAAATCAACCATTTGAAACATTAAAATGATCTATTCATCAAGCAAAAAGCGATTATTTCATCCAACCTCGTAAGGATATGATTTCTTTCATTCGCTGTAGAAGCCTAACTGAGCGCAGACCAACCACGGAGACTCCTAAGTGGTTCGCAGGCTAAACCCGTGACTCCTGTCACAACGCCTGCACTTGCACGTCCTGTGCATCGCAGGGCGAGCTGAAGATCCACTTGAAAAGCGGTTTTCTTTTCAAGTTAGCTGAAGCCGTCCCCATGGAAAGCGTAGTGGTTGGTCGGAGCGGTGCTATACACAATCTTCATTTCCATAGAAGGATGATTTAACAATATGCAAGCAGGATAATGAAGAATATGTTCATCCTGGTGGAATAGTAAGGTATAGATGTTTATTCTCAGGTGCGAAAGTTGAGTGAGCAGCGATTATATTACCTGATTAGCTCAGCAAAGGATTCAAAGTCCCTGGCTTGTAATATTTTCTTAACCTTTTTAGGATTATCCAGCATATCAATAATCTCTCTAAACAAACTATCCATCAGTTCTCTCTTATCATTTGCAAGAGCAAATAATAGAACCAGCTGCACTTTTTGATTATTCCACTGAATCGGCTGACTCAGTGTACAAACTGCAATAATTGTTTTACTGGCCACTTTCTCAATAGGATGCGGCAATGCAATTAAATTTCCGTAAGCAGTGGATGAGATTGCTTCCCGGGCTAAAATTAGTTCGTTATATTTTGGCGGGACAATTCCTTGTCTCTCTAGTTCAGATGAGAGAAAAGCAATCACTTCATCCGGTGTTTGTTTTGTTATGTCTGGAAAGAATAAATTTTCACTAAAGTATGATGCGACATTCTGGTTATTTAAATTTTCTTCTTTTGGCTGAAGATACGCGTCAATTTTTTCTATCTCTTTTTCAGACAGAAATGGTGTCACTTCCAATGTAGAAAAAGGAAAATCTTCAGGAACCCTTGCTGTTGTTAGAACCAGGTCAGGGTTGAATTGGGCAATCGCATCCCAGCTGTCGGAAAGAGAGAATAGCTCCAATTGGCCGATTTTTTCACCAAAAATATTTTCCAGCTTTGCCTTCAATAAGCGGCTGGTTGTAAAGCCTGTTGGACAAATAATGGCAATCCTGTTACTCGTTTGTCTTTCCTTTGCCAGGCGTTCAAAGGCAATGCACAGATGTAATGTCAACAGACCAATTTCATCTTCATTTAATTTTTGTTTTGTTTTTAATTCATATTGCAGCCCCATAAATATACCCATATCATAAATTAACGGAAATTTTCTTTGCGTTTCCATTAAAACGGGATTATGGATTTCAACTCCGCGTTGATTACGGTTGTAAAGTGATTTTAAATGCATGGAAAGATCAATGTGTAATTTTTCGTCCTCACTTAAATCGATTAAGAATTTATTACTGAGAGATTGAATTAATTCCTTCGCCAGCTCTGTAAAGCGGCTGTCTATCTTTCTTTTATGCTCTTTTAAAGTATCGTTATAATAGCTTTTCTTTCCGCCAATTAATATGGCAATATATTTAATTTCAGGCAAGGGGATGGCTACGCCGTATAAATCCCCCAGTTTATTACAGATTTTTCCAGAGGCAGCCAGCTCTTCTTCGGAACTGATATAATCAACTTCCGTCAAAGGAATTGTCTGCTCCTTCCGTATGATAGTATCGAGTATAATTGCCACATGAATAACCATGTTAATCATGGATAAGTCATTTAAATATATTTTATGTTCTGAGAGCACCTCAGTGAGGATATCCTTAATATCTTTTAGATTTATTTCGTTAAAATGATTTTCAAGCTCATAAATATCAAATAAATCCTCTTTTATTTCATTGAATATCAGTTTCGACCAGAGTGTTCTTTTAGCCCGCGTGCTTCCTTCAAGTAAAATGCCATTTTCTACTCTTTCCAGCTTTACTTTACTTTCTGCATTTGTAATAAAATCTTTCAGCCGATACAAGTCTTTTTCAATGGTCGACTCGCTTACAAATAATTCATCCGCTAAATCAAATATATTTTGCTGTTCAGAAACATGAAGGAGCCTTTTTAAAATATATACCATGCGATCATATGCGCTTTCAGGAAATTCATTCTTTTTTTCTAAATTCTGTACCGCTTCGGACAATTCCTCGATACGGTATCCGTAAGTTTTAGATGAACTTATTTTAAACCCGGTCAACTGCAGGGTTTGAATATCATTCCGTATTGTACGCGAGCTTACATTTAAGTAAGCTGCTAATTGATTTCCTTTTACCCAGTCATTGTGGCTGATAAGATACTGTACCAGTTTCGTTTGCCGCTTGTTCATAGTGTCCTCCCTTATCATTAAAAAATGATTTATACACCAATTATTTGTAGAGAATATTGACTATAGAGAGAGGAGTCTTTTGTAGTTATATTTCTTATATTTAATCATAATCACTCTTATTTTGAAAATCAATACATTAATCAATCTAGTCTTATAATTCCTCTTTAAAAGAGAACCCTCCATGTAATTAATTATCATTCAGGTGAGAAAACTGCTATGGAAAACGTATTTATAGCTTAACCGGCATCTGGCTTCCTATCCGGGTGTGTCATGCTTTTCCTAACTGGATAGGCAAATAATTATTTCACTGCGTATACCTATTGGAGCTATGATAGATTACGTAGAGAACAGATAGAGAGGTGTCATCACGATGAGTTTAAGTGAAGGAACAGAAGCAGTATCATTTGGATTGATTCTGCACAGCGGCAATGCTCGCAGTTATGGAATGGAAGCGATTTCTCTTGCGAAATCTGGAGAATGGGATAAAGCAGAAGAATGCGTTGAAAAGGGAAAAGAGGAGTTACTCCTTGCGCAAAAAACACATGCAGACATGATTCAAAAGGAAGCGGGAGGGGACAAAACAGAAATGTCCCTGTTATTAATGCACAGTGAAGATCATTTTATGATGGGACAACTTACAATTGATTTGGCTAATGAAGTCATAGATATCTATAAAAAATTAGAAGGTGAGGTAAAAAAATGATAAATAAAAATTTTTTATGGGGAACAGCGACAGCATCCTATCAATGTGAAGGAGGATGGAATGAAGGAGGACGAGTACCTTCCTTGTGGGACGTCTATTTGCATGAAAATAATCTGGAGAATGGAAATGATGCCTCCGATCATTACCATAAATACAAAGAAGATATTCGCTTAATGAAGGAAGGCGGGCATAAAGCTTACCGTTTTTCGATTGCCTGGCCCAGAATCATCAAAAATGATCAGGGTGAAGTGAATCCGGAAGGGGTTCAGTTTTATCATAATATCATTGATGAATGTTTGAAAAATGGGATTGAGCCGTTTGTAACACTATTTCACTGGGATCTGCCTCAATATCTGGAAGAAAAAGGCGGATGGGCTGAACGTGAAATCTGTGATGCTTATGTAGAATATGCGAAGGTCTGCTTCGAGGAATATGGAGATAAAGTAACCTACTGGTCTACCTTTAATGAACCGAGATACTATGTCTTCAGCGGCTATAAAATAGGGAATTATCCTCCTGGGATAGACGATACACAAAAAACGATTCAGGCTTCTTTCTATATGATGCTTGCCAATGCTTTAACAGTAAAATTATTTAGAGAGATGAAAATGAAAGGTCAAATTGGAATCGTTCACAGCTATGCTCCTATTTTTGGTGTGGATGACAGTCTGGAAACAAAGATTGCAATGCGGAAAGCAGATAACTATTTTAATAATTGGATTTTAGACACAGCCATTAAAGGTGAGATACCGATTGATATGCTGGGTATGCTGAATGAAAAGTATGATTTAAGCTTTATGAAAGAATCGGATTTTGAAGCTATAAAGCATAATACCGTTGATTTTGCCGGGTTGAACTATTATGCAAGAGCGCTTATCAAGCCATATACCGGCGGAGAGAGTATCTTACGCATTAATAATAAAGGATCTGAAGCAAAAGGGTCCAGCAAAGTGGTTGTAAAAGGCTGGTTTGAACAGGTATTTGACAATCCGGATTCCACTTATACCGAATGGGATACAGAAATTTATCCACAAGGCTTATATCATGGAATCATGCGGGCATATGAAAAATACAAGGTGCCGATCTTTATTACTGAAAATGGCGTAGCTTTCTATGAAGATGTGCCAAGTGAGAAATCTGTTGATGACCAAGGGCGCATACATTTCTTAAATGCACATATTAACGCTATTCTAAATGCTATTGATGACGGAGCAGAGGTATTGGGGTATTTTATCTGGTCAACGATGGATCTTTATTCCTGGAAGAATGGCCATGAAAAACGCTACGGATTAGTTGGAGTAGATTTTGAAAACAACTTTGAAAGAAAACCAAAATCATCCTACTACTGGTATAAAAAAGTTTGTGAGTCCAATGGGGCTACTATCGAGAGGAGTTAATAAAATGTTAAACATATTAATCGTTTGTAATGCGGGGATGTCTTCAGGAATATTGGCACGTAAAATGGAAGATGCGTCAGGCGGGGAAGCAAAAGTACGGGCAGTCGGAGTCAGTGAATATCAGGATAAACTGGAAAATGTAGATGTTATTCTGGTTGGACCGCAAATTCGCTTTCAATTAAATGAAATCAAAGCGAACGCTGGAATTCCGGCGATGACAATTGATTTATCAAAATATGGCATCATGGATGCGGAAGGAATACTAAAAGATGCATCCCACTTTTATGAAGGGGAGAAATAACCATGAGTAAATTTAATTCGGTAACGGCGCTGATGGAAAATAAAGTCATGCCGATTGCTAATAAATTTGGACAGCAGCGTCATCTTGCAGCTATTCGTGATGCTTTTATCAGTCTCTTACCGATTACATTGGCAGGAGGGCTTGTAGCCATTATAAGCTCTCCTCCTGTAACCGAGGAAACAACGAATGGGTTTATGCTTGCATGGGAAGCATTTGCATTAAATAATGCAGAAGTATTGAATTGGGTGTTTGCGTTTACATTAGGTGCCATGTCTTTGTATGTTTGTATCGGAATTACGCATTTTCTATGCCGTTTCTACAAAGTTAATTCATTTATTCCAATCTTATTTTCTGTCATGGGCTTTTTCTTACTTGTTACACAGCCTCAAGAATTAGGATTTGATATGAAAACGTTAGAATTCAGTTTTATCGACGGGAAAGGGCTGCTGTCGGCTATTATCATCGGTATTGGAACGACAGAACTCTATCGGATTATGCAGCAAAAAGAATTTGGTAAAATCAAAATGCCGCCAAGTGTTCCAGCCAGTTTAAGTGATGTGTTTGCATCCTTAATTCCGGGGATAATTATCATTGCAGTTTACACGATTGTTTACGCCATCTTCCACTCTTTTGGCACGAATATGGCACAATCGATGTTTGATTTCTTATCACCAACCTTTAAATCGGCAGACAGCTTAGCATTTGTTATTTTTATTACCCTTTTGACACATGTATTCTGGTTCTTTGGTATTCATGATGCAGCCCTTGGAGGAGTTATGGGGCCGATCCGTGATGGGAATATATCTATCAATGCAGCCGCGCAAATGGCAGGAGAACAGCTGCCGCATATATTTACTACATCATTTTGGACGTATTTCACAGCCATTGGCGGTGCAGGATCAGTTATTGGACTAGCCCTTCTATTAATATTCTTAGCTAAATCAAAGCAATTAAAGAACGTTGGTAAAGTTGGTATCGTACCGGCACTCTTCAACATCTCGGAGCCATTAATTTTTGGAATACCTTTAATGTTGAATCCGATGTTCCTGATTCCTTTCTTGCTGACATCGACATTGAATGCTACGATTAGTTATATATGTATGTCCATAGGACTGGTAGGGAAAACTTTTTCAATGTTATCCTGGCAAATGCCGCCTTTTATAGGAGCTTTCTTCTCCACATTAGATTGGAAAGCATTTGTCCTGGTTATTCTGTTAATGATTTTAGATGCCATTCTCTACTATCCATTTGTGAAAGCGTATGATCGCCAGCTTACGAAAAGAGAGCTGGAGAGCATGGCTGAAACAGATACAAAGTCCTGATATCAAATCATAAACCATCAGCAATAAACTGCTTGGGTACCGGGCGTTTATAGCTGGTGGTTTATCAGGGTATACTAAATATGGAATTTGTGGATAAAGTGTTATGCTTTGTCGGGCGGGAGAGGGATAAGAAATTATAGAGGTTTGTAATGCAGCAAAACAATGAATTAAAAAAAGACATTGTTGCAGGGATAATCGGCTATCTGACAATGGTTTATATTGTTGTCGTGAATGGCTCTATTCTAAGTGAAGCTGGTCTTTCTTTGGAAGCAGGAATGATTGCGACGATATTAGCAAGCTTTGCAGGAACAATGCTTATGGGCTTTTTTGGAAAGCTTCCTCTTATCCTGATACCTGGTATGGGAATCAATGCATTATTCGCCTACTCGATTATTGGAAATAATGGATTCAGCTTTAATGAAGGACTGGCTGTAGTTTGGATGGCAGGAATTTTATTTATGCTGACCGCATTTACAAAAATGGGCGTCATGTTAAAAGAGGCTATTCCAGAATCATTAAAGCACGGGATAACCATCGGGTTAGGCTTTTTTCTCATCCTGATCGGTGTTGAAAAAAGCGGGATTATTACTGCAGGCGAGCAATCTGTCATTGCTATGGGGGATTTTACCTCGCCAAGCGTTATCGCCGGGATAATCACTTTATTTATTGCCATTTACTTATTTGTAAAAGGGGTGCCCGCGAATTTCCTGCTTACCATGATTATTGGGACTGTTATTGCGATGTTACTCGGAGTATCGACAGAAGAAGCCGCATCGGTTCATTTCAAGTTTAGTGAAATGCTGTTTATGCCATCATTTTCAGCCGCTTCCGAAATATCCTTTTGGGTTTCTGTGTTTTCACTGGCATTGATTCTGATATTTGAGAATATGGGTATTTTATCGAGCCAATTAGATATGTTGAAAAAAACAGAGGCTTATAGCAAGTCTTATCGTATCACAGCAACATCCGCTCTGTTATCCGGTATATTCGGAACATCACCTACTGTATCAGGAGCAGAAAATGCTGCCGTCATTGCTTCTGGCGGACGTACGGGCAAAGCGGCAATAACAGCAGGAATATTATTCTTAGCGACGATTTTTATTATTCCTTGGATATCAATGGTTCCGGCAACGGCAATCAGCCCGATATTAATTATTGTCGGTTTCCTGATGGCTCAAAATATTAAGTACTTGCCCTGGGAGCAATTTGCTGAATGTATACCTGCGCTGTTGATTATTGTAATGATTCCATTTACATACAGCATCGGCGACGGCATGGCATTTGGATTTATTGCCTATCCCATTGTTAAAATAGCCTTGGGAAAACGAAAGGAAATATCCATACCGTTACTTACTGTCTCCATACTGTTCTTTATAGAATTTGTATTGAAGGTAATTGGTGTCTCATGAAGGGAAACCGGGCAAACGCTGCCCGGTTTTTTGCTGTTGTTTGATTTTTATGAAATAAACTATCAACCTTCCCGTGTAATTTCATATTTTCTTCGTTATCACCAACTTCTCTCTAAATTCTTCATAATAGCTGAAACGGATAGCATTCGCCCCTTCTTCCAAATATTTCATTCTTTTACCTTGCAATACGATGTACATCGTATTACAATGGTGTAAAGAGGTGATATCAAAATGGACCGGGAGATAATGAAGGGCAGTATTGATATTTTATTGTTGAACCTGCTATCCGAAAAGGATATGTACGGTTACGAAATGGTCAAGGTACTGAAGGATAAAAGTGATCAGCTGTATAACATGGGAGAAGGAACGCTTTATCCTGCCTTAAAGCGAATGGAGAAAAAGCAATGGCTTCATTCTTATTGGTCAGAAGTGGAGCAGGGCAGAAGGAAGTACTACCAGATAACAGATGAAGGCAGCGCTATTTTAGAAAAAAAACTGGAGGAATGGAATAGTATTCATAAATTAATCACGAAAACGTCTGGAGATTTATCATGAACCGGATTGAAAAGCACGTAGAAGAGGTCTTGAAACAAATGCAAAGCACAGAATGCGAACGTGAGGAAATAAGGGAAGAGCTGCTCAGCCATTTGCACGAGGCGAAAAGTGATTATATCAGCGGGGGCCTCTCTGAAAAGCAGGCAGAGAAAAAAGTAATAGCAGCGTTTGGGGAATCGAATCGGATAGGACAGGAGCTACAGGAATCGATGTATCCATTTCAACGGGGGTTATTGTATTTAATAGGTATCTGCACTATCGTATTCGGAGTTCTTTTTTATTTGCATCTTTCCTTTGTTATTCATGAACCATCTCCAGTCTGGCTGGTTGTTCAATTGTTGTCAGGCACTATCGTTACGTTGGCAGCCATTAATATTTCAATTGTCGGGCGTTATTTTTATTTACTTAATGCTCTGCTTTTCATCAATATTATCTGGAATGGCATCAATATAGTGTCAATGCAAGGTTTATCGCAGTGGCAGGCTATACTTTTCAGTGTTTATTTGCTTATTCTGGTTGGGATGGGTTTCGTATTTGTTTTTCGAAATTCCTATTATTCTACCAGCCGGATAGATGGTAAACACCAAAAACAGGGGCTTGTGAAGTTTAGTTATATGATGAATCTGTTGTATGGGGTTATTGTTATTATTTTGAGCTTGTTCTTTCTGTGGTCATTTCTTTTCCTCGGCGGCATGGGTATAGATGCCTTTATTACACTGATTCCAATTCTTATCTGGTTGATTTTTTATAAATTCCAAATGAATTTTATCGCAAAAAAGCCGGCTTTATCTTTGGCGACAGGTTTATTGGTTTCTGTAGCGGCTCTTGTATTATCCTTTATCATTCTGAGATTTTCTAACGGAGGGTGAAATAATGTCACTAACAATAAAAAACATAAGCTTCATCGCTGGTATGATCCTGTTATTTCTCATTCTATGGGGGGCGGGATATTTAGCGGGAGGTCCTGAAGGTTACACCGGTTTCGGTGAGTCTGCAGATATTTCACCGGATGATGAAGAGATTACCTTCGTTTATGCACATAAAGGTGAATCCGCAATTTATACAGCACCTGTCAGCGGTGGAAATGCAGAGCTGGTAACGAAAGCGGATGAAGGGAATTACCTTCTTAATCCAACGTTCTCCCCGGATGGTGAGAAAATTGCCTATGTAGAGCAATGGGAAGATGACGATGAACATCCGCTTGGAAAACTGATGCTCTTCGATCGTGCAAATGGAAGGGTAAAAGAACTGACAGATGAGGAAGGTTTAGTGACAGAGGCAGCCTTTTCACCCGATGGCCAGTCTTTATATTTTTTTAAAGCTGGTGTGTACACCAATTATTCTCCAATTGCATCAGAGAATCCTCATGATTTCGATATTTACCGCATCGATTTGAATACAGAGGAGATGGAACAAATTACAGATGAGGCAGCTTATGATATGTCTGACCTGGGTTTAACTCCTGATGGAGAAGCATTGATGTATCACAGTTATGATGGGACGGATCAGCTTGTGTTTCATAATCTCGAAGATGGATATGAAACAACAGTTACCCCTATAGGGGATTTTGCTGCCGGTGTACCCATGATATTTTCGCCTGCGTTGTCAGCGGACGGGAATTATATTGCTTTCTCCGACGTAGCCAGAACAAGTGAAAATGGCACCTATATTTACGAAGGATATCGAATGGACTTAGAGACGAAGCAGGCAGAGCAGATTACGTCATTTGGTGAACATGTTACTAGTCCGGTCTTTTTTAATCATCAGGATAAACTGATTGTCACAGTGGATAAGGCGTTTGCTGCTTCTGAGCCGGACTACAGCTATTGGGTGATTAATGCAGATGGTGAAGGACGGGAGCGTATTCAGATAGAGATCCCTTAATGAGGATGTTCAAATGGAGGTTTTTGTATGGATGATTGGCTTTCGATAATTGTAGCAGGAGTCCTTATAGTCGTGATAATCGTTATTTTAACTTGATAATTCCTGCATCCGGAACGAATCCCATCAGAAATTTTAGAACAGCTTTAGCCACCCTTATTCTTAAGGGTGGCTATTTTGAACAGAGAGAAAAAACTTAGCTTGAGATCAATTCATTACTCATCCTTCATCCGTTCTTTTAATTCCTCTTTTGCCTGATCCACAATTTCTGGATTCATAAATAACTCCATTGCCGTTCTTGCCATTGCCTTACTGCTTACCTGTATACAACGTTTCCCGGCCGGGGAATCAGCTAAATCTCTGAACTGCTCTGTATGATTAGAGATTTTATAATCCGGAAAAATGGTCACATAAGGATTGCAGATAGGGATAACCCTTGATACGTTTCCAAGATCCTCGCCGCCATAATCAAAAGGCATGCCGTCCATAACAGGTTCATCAATATCAATAAGCTCTTTTCTGCAAACCTCAGACAGGATTTCATTTGGAACTCTGCCTAAGTAGCCCGGCTTAATCTTAATATTTACTTTACACCCGGTAGCCAGCGCTGCTCCTTCTGCGCAATTACGGACTCTTTCCGTATAATCCTCTAAATCCTTTGCTTTAAAGCAGCTTAAAGATGCTTTAATAGCAACAAAATCAGGAATTTGACCGGTGCTCTTTCCGCCATCTTCAATAATACCGGATAAGCGGAGGTCAGATTTACAATGCTGTCTCATCAGGCCGGTTGCTACAAAATATAAATTGGCCGCATTCAAAGCATTGATTCCCTTAGCAGGGTGAGAAGAAGCATGGGCTGATTTTCCTTCAAACTCAATCCGGATAGAATTGGATGACATACATTCTCCGGCTAATCTGGTTGTATCGCTGGTTGGGTGCATAAACACGATGGCATCAATACCATCAAAGGCATTTTGCTCCAGCAACTTTATTTTCCCGCCGCCGGATTCTTCAGCAGGTGTACCCGTTACGATAAATGTTCCGGCAATGTCATGGTCTTCCATAAATTTTTTTGTTTCTAATGCCGTACCCAACGCGGATGTGCAAATTAAGTTATGACCGCATGCATGTCCAATTTCCGGTAAGGCGTCATATTCTGATACAACGGCTAACGTTAAATCACCGGGTTTATATTGAAAAGTAGCCTTATAAGCTGTTTCCAGGCCGCCCAGATTTCTTTCTACTTCGAAGCCATTCTTCTCCAAAAATTCACATTGCACACGGCAAGCCTCTTTTTCCTCAAATGCAAGCTCCGGCCGTGCATGTATATATTGAGCCATATCCCAAAGCTCTTCCAATCTGGAATCTAAATAAGAGTCGTAGCTTTTTTTATCGATAACCATGTAAAAACTCCTTTATACAAATAGTTTATGAACTTGATAATATTCCGAAGAACCCGGTAACCAATGAAATAACAATCAGCATAATAATTAATTTATTGTAATTCTGGCCTTTATACTTAAAGTAAAAATAAATAGAGAAAACTGCACAGAGCGGTAATATCCCTGCTAGAATTTGATCTAAAATATCCTGTAAGACAATGGGATCAGAATCCATAACGGAAAATTGGATAGGAGTAGAAATTTTGATATAGGTTGATGATAGTGCTCCCATCATGAACAGTCCCAGGATACTGGCACTTGTAATAATATTGTTAATGAGGCCTGTCTGCATCAGCTTCATAACAGATTCTTTACCTAAGAGATAACCTGATTTCAGCATTCCAAATCCAATCAGCACAATTGCTAATGGGAAAAGAAAAGGAATAAGTCCGCCTACAAAAACACCGTTTAACGCGAGGGAACAGGCTAATGCCAGAATAATAGGTTTCAGTGTCCCCCAGATTAATGTATCGCCAATACCTGCAATAGGACCCATTAAACCTGTTTTGAAGCCTGTGACAACTTCTTCTGTAATTTCATTTCCTTTTGCTTTCTCCTCTTCCATAGATAGAGTAACACCATGAATCATAGAGCCGAATGTTCCTTCTGAATTATAAAACTGAATATGTCTTTTTAGAGCTTCCCGATAACCTTCATCATCTCCTTTATATAATTTCCGGAGACTGCCGGATAAAGCAAAGCAAAAGGATAAGGCTTGTAATCGTTCATAAGAGTTACTTACTTCAACCACCGAATACCAGCGGGCGAAGGTTTTAAATAAATCTTTATTTGATAAAGCTCTTTTTTCAGCTTCCTTAATTGGATCTGCAGGCTTTGAAGTCATGCTAGCTCAACTCCTTTTTTTGATTGATAGAATTAAAGAGAACGATAGCTGCTACACAGGTACCGAATACAGCGGCTGCCATTGTGTTTATTCCCAGGTAAGCTACCGCAAAAAAGCCGATGAAAAAGTAGGGCATCAGCTCTCTTTTTCCAATAATTAAGAGGATAATGGCAAATCCGAGAGCAGGAAGAATACCGCCTGCTACACTAAATCCATCAATGATTCCCTGTGGCATCGCATCCATAATAAAGGTAACCGTATCTGCACCGACCAGCGTGATAATAAATACGGGTATGAAAGTAATAAAAAAGAGCAGGATTGTTGGATAAGTAATCGCACAGTTGAAAATGCCTCTCTGATTTAAATTTTCAGCATGTTTTTCGGCTTGAGAAATCCAGTAAGAGTTTGAAATCCTTCTTATCTGGTCTAAAAATACACCGAGTACACCAAAGGGAACAGCAAGTCCAACTGCTAGTTCTGTCGATAAGTCGGTCTGTAATGCAATTGGAATAGCGATAATTCCTGCAAGCGACTGGTCAGCAGGCATATTTCCTCCTGTATTGATAATACCGATATAAATCAACTGTATGGTGGCTCCGATGATTAAACCTTCTGTAAGCTTTCCATATACTAAGCCCAGAATTAGCCCATAAAAAAGCGGAGACCCAGTTGCAGTTGATAAGCCATACCCGATTCGGCTTGTACCTAGAAAGTATAAAAAACCACATAATATAGAAACCAATAAATTCATTTGGACAGCTCCTTTCTTATAGGATGTCTATTTTTTAATAGACTGAAATTTTTCTAATGCCTTTTTAATTTCCATTTTCGGTTCGTCAGGTACTTGATGCAGGTAAATGTTACAGCCTTCCTCATCTAATTCTTTCAGCATAACGGAATCCTCTTCGTTTAATGTGATAGGACCAAAAACCGCAACCCGTCCCGGTCCTGCTCCCAATCCGCCAATTTGGATATCCTTGATAGGCAGACCTTTCTTAATAGACCGGTAGACTGTTTCAATATCCTTGAAAAGGACAAATAAGTTACCGCTGCCCATTTGGTCCTTGTTCCATAAATCGATAGCAGTATCTACAGAAAATACATCTACAGCAATGCTTGGCGGTGCCGCCATTACATAAATATTTTTCATGAAATCATCTGCAGCTAAAACATCATTAATGATTACTATACGATTTGCAGATGTCTGTCTGAGCCATTTCGTAATTACCTGTCCATGAATTAATCTGAAATCAACACGCACTAATTGAATTTCTGCCATTTTTATTTCCCCCTAAAGTCTATTTTGTGATTGGCAATACTAAGCAATTAAAAAAAGTATCATTTTCTTGTATTTAAGTAAGCGATTACAATTAATGGTAAACATTATTTCTTTTACTTTTTAATGTCTGGCAGCTGCAGGTGCTGACAGCTTAATAAAGCAGCTTCTCTTATCTGCGTAACACTATCTGCTGTAAAGGGCTGATTTTGCCGCATGATAGCTTCCATTAACATCATGGAGTTCAATCCGGATAAAATGTTTATTTGATAGTCCTTACTGAATGTTAATGCGATATTAGAGGTGGTTCCTCCGGCAATATCAGTAAGAATAAGTGAATCAGCAGGCATTTTTGTTACCCTTTCTTTTACTTTTTGAAGAAATGTTTCTGTAGTATCAGATGGTTCTAAAGCTATTTCGCTGACACCATGTATTTCTCCGATAATCATGGTCAGTTTTTCCTTCAGGGTCATTCCCCAGCCGCCATGTGTTAATAGTAAAATCTCATATATCTTTGGTCTTTCTGTCATTCATTTCACCTCCTTGCCAATTTAATAGCAAAAAGCATGCCAATAATCTGTCGTGTTTTTAAAATTCCATAAAAAAACTGCCAGATAACAGCTGGCAGCATAGATTTTATAGAGTTAATAAAATAAAACTTCATAGATATATTTTATTTCAATAGCAGGAAATTTTATATCATATGACAGTTCAATTTGACGGAGTGACAGTTTAATGACACTTATTTCTTTTTGTTTATCCAAAGAATCCGGATCAACGTTTTTTGCTTTAAGAACGGCACCATCATCTGCAACAAGCCTTTCTACTGTACAGCAGCAATGAATTAAGAAACGCAGCATAATAAGCATTGAAGGCTGTATATCCAATTGCCTGCAAATGTGTTCATACACTGATTTCATCTCTATCAACAGCTTTTGAGGATTGAGAACATGGATGTAATTAGCAATAGCCTCTAAGGACACATTTTGGATATACTTAGATGAAATTTCTTCCTGAATAACTTTGCTCGACTTGCTATCCATATTATATCCGAGTACAACCATTAAATTCTCGATTCCTTTTTCGGAAAAAAGGATGTCTAATGGAATAAAAGGCACGTCGAGAAGATCTGTTTCAAAGGTGCCAATCATTGCCAAAGGATACTCATGTTCTTCCAAATAACCGGATAGCTTATCAACACTCTTTGTTTCCTCGTAGCTTAAGGTCAGCAACCGCAGATTGGAAGGTAAATAATCTCCAAAGGTATCCTGTAATAAATTTTTAATTTTTATTGCTGCTCCGATGCCTGTGGCACAGGTTATGATAATGACCTGACTATCGTAGGACAGTTCCTTCTGATAGAGAACAACTTTTAAATCCCTGTCGTGCATGGCTGAGAGCAAATAATTAAAATCAGTGGATTCGTACATGATGACATTCATCAGCTCAATGATGGACAGCAGGTTAATGTCTTTAATCATCAATACATCGATTTGAAATTCTTTAGATATAATATTTCCAAAATACATTGGTGAACCAACGTCAACGAGAAGCACCAGTTTTTTTATATTTTGTTTATCCACTAATTGCTTAAGAAGATTCAATGTTTCATTTACCGGCTGTTCAAAAGGAATATCAATCGCCTGGATAACATTTTTCTGGAACAGTTTATTCGTATAACCAGCTAGACTGGAGGCTGTGGATTCACCATGAGCGATAATAACAACGTCATTATCATATTTTTTTTCAGTTGTATTATCTTCATGTAATAATCTTTGTAAGAATAAAGACATAAATGATAATTCCACCGGCGGACAATTTATTTGAAAGGTTTCCTCTATATGTGTACAAATATTTTTTACTTCCTCAAAATAATCGAGCCTATTAATGACGAGTCCTTTATCAAATAAGAACAAGCTGTCTGCTGGTGTATTTCTTACGATAGAAATAAGAGAATAAATATGATTGATTAAGATATTTTTCTTTAGCTTTGTAAAAGGCAGCTGCAATGACTTTTCGATATGTGAGACAACATTATCTATTTTATGGTACACCGGATTGTTATCCTGAATGATTCTGACTACATTTTTCTGCTGAAACGTATAGTCAAAATGAGATTGAATTTTCTCTCGTAAAAACGCTAAAATTTCCTGATGAGACAGGTTACTGCCTGATAATTCTTCATATTCCTTAAGCAGCAGGGAGTAGAAAGGATCTAATTGCTTGCTTGATTTCGGCAGCTGTAATAACAAATCTGCCGGAATAGAAGGGTCCCCCGGGATAAAAAAGACTTCCTCCCGCTGCTCGTCAGGTTCTGCGGGTACAGGGAGAACGTTTTTATCTTCTATTAAATTATAATCGATAGTAATGGTTTTTAAATTTCTGGTCATACTGTGCAGGTACCCTTCTGCACAAATTAATTGAATATCACTTTTCATCTGACCGACATTCCCCGGGTAATTCTGATTGGCAATAAATTGTAAGATTTCTTCAGAAACCTTCAATGATTTTTTTATCTGATTGCTTTCCTGCTGGAAGAAGGACAGTGCTAATTCTAATCTTTCTTTTTCTGTGCGTTCAGCAAGAGAAGGAATCTGTGCAACAACCTGGATTCTGCGCAAGAAGGTCTGCAGCAGAGCAGATTGAACATTTTCTGTTGTTGCGCAGATAATTCGTACATTTACTGGATGATAGAGTGATTCGCCCATACGTGAATAGCTTCTGCGATCTAAAACGGTAAATAATTTTTCCTGTCCTTCTGCTGTTAAACGATGTACTTCATCCAGAAAAAGGAATCCATTATTTGCTTTTTCGATCAATCCTGCTTTATCAGTCTCAGCTCCGGTAAAAGCCCCTTTTACGTGGCCAAATAAATGAGAGGTAAGCAGCTCTGGATTGCTATGGTACTCTGAACAATTAAAATAGATAAAAGGGATGGATTGCTGCTGATGGCTTTCCATATATTTATGAACGGTTTCTGCAACTTTGTTTTTCCCCACACCAGCTTCACCGGTAAGCAATACATTTAAGCCAAATGGCGGATAGAGCATAGCCGCCTTGAGCTTGGCAATGACTTTCTCCATACTTTCATTGCTGCCGATAATTTCATTGAAAATATGGTTACTATTATCCCCCGGATAATATTTCGCTGTATCTTCCTGGTTTTCTGATGACTTAAAGTAGTCCTTTATTTTCAAATGCTGATCAGATGGAATCTCTATTTTCTGCCCGGATCGATACTCTAATATTTGCAGGTCAAAAAAGTATACAGGGCGGCTCTTTATTTTGATTGCCCGTCCTTCTTTCACCAGTTCATTTAAATCTTCACTGACAGAGTTTCTGGCAATTTGTAAGCTTTCACTAAGCTCTTTTGCTGTGAATCCTGAAACGGAACCTTCTATTAATTCACTTTTGGATATACTTTTTGACATTCTTTTAAGCTCTCTAGCCACTCTATCTATTCTGCGCATTATACGATGACCACCTTTCTGCTTCATTCTTAGGAGATATTGCCCTGCGCTGAAGGGCTTACATTTTGAGTGAACGTTTGTATAGGAAGCGTTACAAACTATTTAACAGGAGTTTAAACTTATAGTATCTGAAATATTTTTATATTGGTAGTGTTCTTGATAGAAATTTAGACTGGGAGTCCGAAATAGCATTTGAAGAGATGAATTAAGGGATATACTGTAAATTTATAAGAAGATAATTGGTGATTTTTAAGTGAATAATGATGAGATAAAAAAATAGAGCGGCAATTCCATTTTGATATCAGAAGAATGAAGTGAATATCAAACAGACAGTTAGAAACGGTCAGCCCAAGCTAATCGTTTATCTACATTCTCTCAAGGGAATAGTAAAAAATAAACGAAATTTGAAAGAGGTGCTGCAGAATGGTTCAATTAGGCGGGAAAAATCTATTCCCGATTGGTATGGGAACCTGGCATATGGGGGATAACCCTTCAACACGAAAGAAGGAAATAGAAGCTCTGAGGTACGGGCTGGAAAAGGGCATTGAAGTAATCGATACTGCTGAAATGTATGGAGAAGGCAATTCAGAAAACCTCATCGGGGAGGCTATCCAGGATATAAAAAGGGAAGATATTTACCTGATCTCCAAGTTCTATCCATTTCATGCACAGGAGCCGGAGCTGGAACGTTCACTTGAAAATTCTCTGGAACGGCTGGGGACAGATTATTTGGACTTATATCTGCTGCACTGGAAAAGCAGTACACCGATGGAAGAAACCATTGAATCACTGGAAAAGTATGTGAAGGACGGCAGGATTCGAAATTGGGGTGTTTCTAATTTTGATACGGCAGATATGGAAGAAATGTGGGAACTGAAAGGCGGAGAGAACTGCACTGCAAATCAAATATTATATAATATAGCCAGCAGAGGTATTGAATATGATTTACTGCCAATGCAGAGAGGCAAATCACTGCCGGCCATTGCTTATTCTCCTATTGCTCAGGGAGATACAAGAGGAGATAACATCGCAGGTAATAAAGTACTTCAAAAAATTGCTGAAGAGCATAATGCAACGATATTTCAGGTTATGCTAGCCTGGACAATCCGGCATCATGATGTACTGGCTATCCCGCAATCCAGTAATAAAAATCATATTCAGGAAAATATAAATGCTCAATCGATCAAGCTTTCTGAAGAGGAGCTGCAGCTGATTGAAAAAGAATTTCCTGCACCAAAAAGAAAGATGCCGCTGGATATTATTTAGCTTTAACATTTTGTCCTGATTTACCCGGAAAGGTCCTGGAAGGAAACCGTTTTTTAGTTATATATATGGCGTGTTCAAAAAGTGGTATATAAGTTAATTCTTGCCCGTATTATTTCATTAAAAGAAGTTTTATTTTATGTGAACCGGGAAAACAATAAATGTAACATTTTTAAGGAGGTAATAAGAGATGACTTTTGTAAAATCTTATACAAACGATGAAATGTTAGAAAAAGATGTTAATCTATTGAAAGATAAAAATATCAGTTCAAATGATATTTTTATCCTCTCGCATGACGATGACCGGACCGCGCGTATTGTGAAGAACACGGAAGCTTCAGGTATTGATTATAATAAGAAAGACATTGGACAGAACTTTGAAAAACCAGGCGATGAATTAAGAGAAAAATTGCGGGAACTGGGAGTATCTGATGCGGATGCGCATGAATATGAAGAAGATATGGACGAAGGAAAAGTATTTCTGATTGTAAAAAATGATACAGCTGAAGGTGTGTTAAGTTAATTTTCAACCATGAAAGCTGTAAAAAAATCCGGACAACCCTGCTTTGATTGAGAACGGGGACTGTCCGGATTTTTGCTGTCTTATTCTAAAATATTCTCCATTTTAATTGTTACAGGCGAATCAAGGTTATCGCTATTCATGATTTTAATTTGCACTGGAGTCAGTTTGAGAACAGTTAAATCCGGATCATTTTTTGAGTTGAAGTAGGTCTTATCCTGCGTTTCCCATAACCAGTCAATGATTTTCTGATCATCGACAACCTCTACCTTTGCCCTGATTTCCACAAAGCTTTTATTTTTTGTTTCTTCGTATCCCAGTAAAATATGCGCTTGCGGATTACTTTCTACTTCCTCTACTTTCGGAGAATCGTCATCCGTTTTGGTGTATAGTACTGCTTCATCATGGTAAAAAATCATATAACGGCTATTGGGCACGTTATTATGTGAAGTGGAAAGAACACCAACCTTTGAAACATCTAAGATCTTTTGAATTTCTTCTGATATTTTTGCTTTATCCATTCTGTCACCTCCTCTTATTTTTATTCCTGCAGTATTAAATAAAACATCAGCTTGTAGTTTCTCCATTCTTCATATAATTATTTTCCCTTTTTCCTTAATCTGCACAAAACAACAAATTAATTTTGAAAACGGTTAGCAATATAATGAAGTGAGAAGAACAAGAGGAGGCATCATAATGGCAAATAATTGTTTAGATATAGAGAATAAAGTAGTCATTGTAACAGGCGGGTCATCTGGCATCGGGAGACAAATTGTTCAATCATTCCTGGATAATGACGCTATCGTATATAACACGGATTTACGTGACAATCCGATGGATCATCCACGCTACCATTTTAAAGAAACAAATGTGGCGGATGAAGAAGCAGTTCGCGGTACGGTCGCTTCCATTTTGGAAGAACAGTCTAAAATTGATGTATTAGTGAATAATGCTGGTATTAACTTACCAAGACTATTAGTAGACGCAAAAGGGGAGAAGCCTGAGTATGAAATTAATATGAAGGATCTCGATCTCATGCTTGGTGTTAACTTGAAAGGGCCTGTTCTTTTCAGTCAGGAAGTATCCCGTTATTTTATTCAGGCGCAAAAAGGTGTTATCATCAACATCGCCAGTGAAGCTGGACAAGAAGGATCTGAAGGACAAAGTATCTATTCAGCAACGAAAGCGGCATTAATCGGCTTTACAAGAAGCTGGGCAAAGGAATTAGGAAAGCATAATATCCGTGTTGTCGCAATTGCACCAGGAATCCTGGAAGAAACAGGATTAAGGACGCAGCAATATGAAGAAGCACTCGCTTACACAAGAAATACAACAGTAGATCAATTAAATGGAGATTATTCTAAGTCCATTCCAATCCGCCGTGTGGGTCAATTAACAGAAGTTGCTGATTTGGTATGCTACTTAGGTTCTGAGAAGTCAAGCTATATTACTGGAACAACAATCAATATCTCTGGGGGTAAATCAAGAGGTTAATCCCCAAATTAGAATAGGGGAGAGGTTATGGAGCTTAATAAAAAGCATTTGAAAATTGTAGAAGTGCTTATATCGGATCATATTTCAGCTGAAAAACTTTCCCATCTAATGAATATATCTCAACGGACGTTGTCCAATTATATAGCGCAGGTTAATGATTATTTTGAAGGCACTTTTCAAATTATGAAGGATCATCATATTCTCTCGATGCTTATCCGTGATGAAAAACAATTTTTTGATCGGCTGGCAGTTTTAAGGCAGGAAATAAGCAGCTATGAAAATGAATTGAAGGATCGGCTTGATGCTGTTTTTCATCACTTATTAGATCATCAGAAGAGCACCATTGACGATATCGCTGAGGATCTGTTCCTGAGTAAAAGTGTTGTCAATAATATTGTGACGGAATTAAAAGAAAAGCTGCAGGCTTATCCAGTTGATATTAAAGGAACACAGAATGTCGGATTAAGGCTGGAAGGCAACGAAATCTCTATTCGTAAAGTAATTATTGAACAGTTTCCTAACGGTTATCAGGAGCTGCAGGTTTCAGATCAAATTGAACAGCATTTATTAGATTTGAAAAAGAAGTACAGATTAGATGATTCTTCCTATACCAGATTAAGATTAGCTGTTCAAGTAACACTGGACAGGCTTGAAAAAGGGCACTTTATTGAAGCGGATTTAGATATTGATCAGCAGGTATTTGAATCAGAGGATTTTACAAGCTTTGAAGCGTTAAAAAGAGTGATTACAAATAAGTATGCTTTAGAAAAGCCAAACGAGGAAATTTTCGTTATCGTTCTGCAGCTTCTGGGGCGAAGAGCTTCCATTGTAGATGAAATAATTAATGAAAAAGAGCACTCAATGCTTGAGCGTATTATAAAGAATACAATTAAGGACATCAATTATTACTATACGATTAAAATTGATGAATCGATGTTTAGTAAAGATATTCAGCTTCACATTAAACATTTAATCAACCGTTTGATTTTTGGAGTGAAGGTAAATAACAACTTAATGGAGGATGTGCAGCAGCGTTTTCCGTTTGCTTATGAGCTATCGAGTGTTCTAGCTGAAAATATTAAAAAAGAAATCAATATGGAAGTGCCTATTAATGAGCTTGGCTTCCTTTCATTATATTTTAGTGTGTATCTGGAGCAGTTAGAACAGAAAATCCGGGATATAAAATCAGTTGCTATTATTACAAACCAGGGCTTAAGCGCATCGAAGCTGTTAACAACAAATTTACAGAAGATCTTCAGTAATCAAATTGACATTGAAGTATTTAATGAAGAGGTGCTCGAAACAGAGGATATCAAACAATTTGATCTGATTGTCTCTACTGTTTGGACAAACCGTTTATTTAATAAGGTAGTCTATATCGAGAATATACTGGATACACAATTGCTGAAATTAAAAATCGAGCAATTCCTGGTTTATAAAGATGTGAAGAATAAAAAGCTGTTTAATCAAAGCGTCCTTGTAGATTTTATAGAGGAGAAAGATTTTTATCATGTCGATTCATTCAATTACTACGAAGATATAATCCGGTTTTTGTCTGATGAGTTAATCCGGGAAGGCGGAGTTGATGAAGAATTTACAGAGCGTATTATTGCAAGGGAACAAATGAAATCAACGGTTACCGGAAAATTAGCTTTCCCGCATGTGAGTCATCATCAAACCGGTATTTTTATGAAGGTTGCTCTATTAGATAAACCGTTACGGGATTATCAGGATGTTCATATTGTTATCTTATTAGCTACACCAGATCAAGCTGGAAATGAAGCTATTTTGATCAGGGTGTATGAGGAAGTGTTGGCAATGACGACGAATAGTTATCTGCTGAACAAATTGACCAGGAATACGGATTATACTTCGTTTGCATATATTTTGAACCAGGAAATGAGGAAATAGCTTATGTTTTTTATCATGCTGATTATTATTTTAGCAGTCGGTTTTGTTGTCCAATATCTATTTGGTTTTGTACAAATCAAGCATTTCACAAAGCATTATACTGAGCTGAGAGAAAAGGGTCGTGTAGCTATTGGAAGACGGCCGGCAATTATCAGATCAGGAACACTTGTGTTATTTCAATTAAATAATAAAAATGAAATTGAGGAAGCACGTTATATGCAAGGGGTAACCGTGTTTTCCAGATTTAAACAGCTGAAGGGCTTAGAAGGCAAGAAGGTGAATAAGCTCAAGGAAGAAGATTTCAAAGAGTATAATAAGCTTTTAAAACGTGCCATTATTGATGCCCAGCATACATTTAATGTCGTGCAGGCAGGCGGGGAGATCGAACGAATCCCTTCACCAATGATGAAAGCCGTAAATAAAGTAAATAAAATGTTCACAAAGAAAGGGGTCAAGAAACATGGACTTCATAGTTAAATTAGCGGAAGGGTTTATCAACCTTTTCCAGACAGGTGCAGATACGTTTATTGACTGGATGGGATCCATTGTTCCATTAGTTCTTATGTTACTTATTGCCATGAATACCTTAATTCAATTAATTGGGGAAAATCGTATTAATAAAATTGCCCAAAAATCAGCAGGGAATCCATTATTAAGATATATGGTGCTGCCTTTCTTAGGCTCATTTATGCTGGCGAATCCAATGCTGCATTCATTAGGGCGATTTTTACCAGAAAAGTACAAGCCAAGCTATTTTGCAGCTGCAGGGCAGTTCGCACATACCAGTAACGGTATTTTCCCTCATATTAACCCGGCAGAATTGTTTATTTTCTTAGGTATTGCAAGCGGGATTCAACAATTGGGATTACCAATGACAGATTTAGCGATTCGTTATTTGCTGGTCGGTTTAGTAATGAACTTTATCGGCGGCTGGGTAACTGACTTTACAACAAGCTATGTAGAAAAACAACAAAAAGTAAAATTAAGTAAAAAAGTGCATGTAGAAGGGTAGGTGGAGACCATGAGTAAAAAAGTTAAAATAGTTAAAGGTTCTGGCGGTTTTGGCGGCCCTTTGGTAATCGGTGTAAATGGTAAAAAAGATAAAGTAATGTATGTGACAGGCGGTCATAAGCCTGCTATTGTAGATAAAATTTGTGAGATTACCGGCGCCTCTGCAGTAAACGGCTTTGAAACATCGGTACCGGAAGATGAAATTATGGCTGCTGTTATTGATTGCGGCGGTACATTACGCTGCGGTATCTATCCTCAAAAAGGTATCCCAACAATTAATATTATGGCGACAGGGAAAAGTGGTCCATTAAGACAGTACATTACAGAAGAAATTTATGTATCGAATGTAGATGTGGACCAAGTAAGTGTTGCTGGTGAAGAGGAAGGATCTGAACAAGCTTCTGAGACGGTTCAGCAGGCTTCTTCTGAGGAAACAGAGAAAGAAGAAAAGACAGAGTCCGAAGCAACCTATTCTAAAGATAAAAAAATTATGGAAACCAGAGCAGAGCAAGAGAATAAAAGCTTACTTACTAAAATTGGTCTAGGGGCAGGGAAGGTGATTAATACTTTCTATCAAGCTGCTCGTGACGCAGTGGAAACTATGCTGCACACTGTTATTCCTTTTATGGGGTTCGTTGCCCTGTTAATTGGTATTATTCAAGGCTCTGGAATCGGCGATTTATTTGCGAATATCATGTCACCGCTGGCAGGAAACATTTGGGGACTTATGGTTATCGGTTTGATATGTTCCTTACCATTCTTGAGCCCCTTACTCGGGCCTGGCGGAGTTATTGGACAAGTATTAGGAACATTAATTGGAGTAGAGATTGGTAAAGGGAACATCCCGCCAAACCTGGCATTACCTGCATTATTTGCAATCAATACTCAAAATGCTGCGGACTTTATTCCTGTAGGCTTAGGTCTTGCAGAAGCAGAAACAAAAACAATTGAAGTCGGTGTGCCATCTGTTCTGTATTCCAGATTCTTAAATGGTGTTCCAAGGGTATTTGTCGCCTGGCTGGCAAGCTTTGGGCTGTACAAATAATAGAGGAAAAGAAAAGAGATTAATAAATTTAGGAGTGTTTTAACATGTATCAAACAACAATTAAAAGTATCGGAAAAGATGCAAAAGCATTTGAAGCAGAAAAAATGATGATTCTGTTCGGAGATAATGCACCAAGTGAATTAGCGGATTTCTGCTACGTGATTGATTTAGTAGCTGTTGATGAAGATATTACAGCAGGAGACACATTAAAATTAGATGATGTTTCTTATCAGATCACAAGTGTTGGTGATGCAGTAAGAAAGAACTTAAATGATCTAGGCCATATTACATTGAAATTTGATGGCAGTACGACAGCAGGACAGTCTGGTTCACTTTATTTAGAAGAGAAAGAAATTGTTGATGTGAAGCCGGGCAGTACGATTCGGATTGGGAAATAAGAGAAAGATTTAAAATGGAAATCCTCGTAAGCGAGCAGGAAGGACTGCAGCTTGCGGGGATTTTTAATTAAATAAATGTTATACGTAAGCCTAAATATTTGCGCAGGATAATCAGTACGAAGATATTTTTTATAGGGAAAAGTACAGTCCGAATAAATAAATTGATGTATCTGTGTATCTCCAGACAGCCAGGCATTTTATACATTATCAAACGAAATGATTTAAGGAAATTTCCGTTAATAAAACCCCTGATGATTAATATTTACTACATAAAATCCTTGGAAAAAGCTTAATAAGACCTATATCTACTATTATACAGTTGACAAATAAAAAAGTGTTTAGTAATATTTCATTAATTAAAGGAAATATTCCTTAATTGATGAATTTTCTAAATGCAATTTGATTGGAGGTGGTGAACGGTATGCATATTAAATTTGGTATAATCGGGCCTGCCGAGTCTGTGGAGAAAATTCTGGAAGTAGGAAAGGAATTCAAAGAGGTTACTTTTCTTTCATTTCCTTATGAAGAGTTGGATGAAATTTCAGAAATTATTGAAAGGAATCGTTATCTTGTTGATCAATGGTTGTTTTCCGGCCTCCTGAATTATTCTTATGCAATGGAAAATAAGCTGATTCATGAAGATGAAGGCGGTTATCCTACTTTACACGGGTCGAGTTTTTTTGGTGAGTTACTTGAAGCACAGTTAAATGAAGGAAGAATTTTTACTAAAATCAGCATTGATAACATTGCAAAAACAGAGCTGGATAAAATTTTATCTTTTTATCATTTAGATGCTTTGAAATATTATACGATATCTTTTCAATTGGATTATTCGAGAAATGATGTCGTTGCTTTTCACAAAAAGCTTTACGACGAAGGAAAGATTGAGTTAGCAATAACAACTTTTAATGGAGTGTATAATCAGTTGAAGGAGGCAGGAGTTCCTGTATACCGGTTAACAGCATCCTATCTGTCTATTAAACTGACAATTGAATTGCTGATTGAGAAAGCTCAGGCCAATTTGTATGAGAATCGGCAAATGGCTATTATCGGCTGCAGATTAAAGAATACTGCCAATACTGTGACACAGCATCAGCTTTTTCAGTGGAAGCATCATCAGCTCAATTGGAAAAAGTCGCTGCTGCAGCTTACTGAGTCGCTTCAGGGTTCACTGGTTGAAGAGGGTGACGGTTTATTTTTTATCTTTACTACGAAAGGTGAAATCGATGATAAGGCGGAACGTTCTTTATTTAAGCTGATAGAAGAATACCAGATTAAAGACCAGCTTGTTGCTGCTGTAGCTATTGGATTCGGAGAGAATGTGCTGCATGCGGAGCAGAATGTGAGGTATGGTCTGAGTCAAGATCAGTCTGAAAAAGAAGCCTTTATCCTCCTGGCAGAAGGAGCAGGAGAATTATCCAAAAAATCAGCTGATGCATTAGAAGGAGCCTTGGATTTAAAAAGTCTGGAGGAAGAGTTATCGAAACGCTTTGCCGATAAGAAGGCAAGCCCCCGCGATGTACTCAGGATTATTGTCTATTCGCACAAGTACAATCAGCAGAAATTTACTTCAGAGGATATTTCCAGATGGCTGCAGAGTACAGAGCGGAACGGAAGAAGAATACTGGCAGAGCTGGAGCAGGCTAATATAATCAAAAAATGTGGGAAAATTCAATCCAGTCAACGAGGAAGACCTAAAAATGTATATTGCTTCATTGATGCTAATCTTTTACAATTAAAAACTTAAAACAAAATGGAGGCGCTTGCAATAATGAAGGAATTTATTAAACGTTACCTTGATGAGAACAAGGAATATTTTGCAGAAGTTTCAAAGTATGTATTCGATCATCCTGAAACCAGATTTGAAGAATATGAATCTGCGGCGTACCTTGCAGGAGAGTGTGAAAAACAGGGATTTCAGGTCGAACGGAATGTTGCAGGTATAGAGACAGCATTTACGGCTGTATATGGTTCAGGGAAGCCGGTCATTGGATTTTTAGGAGAATTTGATGCGTTATCGGGGCTTAGTCAGAAGCCGGGGGCTACGAACTATGATCCATTGGAAAATGACGTAGGTCATGGCTGCGGTCATAATTTGTTAGGTACAGGCGCCTTTGCAGCAGCCTGTGCTGTGAAGAGCTATTTAGAAGCGGAGAATCTACCTGGTACAGTGATTTTCTTTGGGTGTCCGGGAGAAGAAGGCGGATCCGGGAAAACCTTTATGGTGCGGGATGGTGTTTTTGAGGATGTCGATGCAGCGTTAACATGGCATCCATCACCAGCGAATGCTGTAATGAGCCGGCCGACATTAGCAAACTATCAGGTTTTCTTCCGTTTTAAAGGAACTGCAGCACATGCTGCCAATTCCCCTCATCTGGGCAGAAGTGCGTTAGATGCTGTTGAACTGATGAATGTCGGTGTCAATTATTTACGTGAACATATCGTAGACGATGCCCGGGTACATTATGCGATTACGAACTCCGGCGGCATTTCGCCCAATGTTGTTCAATCAAATGCAGAAGTATTGTATTTAGTACGAGCTGCAAAGGTTGGAGAGGCTGGAGATATTTTAGAGCGTGTGAAGGATATTGCCAGAGGGGCTGCTTTAATGACCGGAACGGAATTGACGATTGAACTTGATAAAGCATGCTCGAATTATATTCCAAATCGGAGTCTGGAAAAGATATTGTATCAGCAATTAATAGAGTATGGTATGGATGAAGTTGCTAAAGAAGAAGAGGAGTTCGCTAAAGATATATGGGAGACTTTTACCAAAGAAGAGCAATCCTTTTATGTCGAACTGATGAGAGGTTTTGGCTATGCAGGCGACGGCAGCGAATTTGCTGGTAAATATATTTCAGACAGTATTTCACCGTATGAAGCCTCCAACGAGCTTTTACATGGTTCATCGGATGTGTCGGACGTGAGCTGGGTAGTCCCGACAGCTCAAGTCACAACAGCTACGTCTGTACTTGGTACACCGCTGCATACTTGGCAGATGACAACTCAGGGGATAAGCAGTATTGCTAATAAAGGCATGCTTCGTGCTGCCGGCAGTATGGCTCTGACTGGGATAACTTTATTAACCTCTGAAGAATGCTTGACTGAAGTGAAGGAAGAATTCAAGGCATTTTCGAAAGATAACCCATATACATGCCCTATTCCTAAAGATGTGGAACCATCGAAACTGAATGAATAAAAAATCTAATGAAGAGGTGAATTCATGAAAAAGAAAAAAGGCTTTTTTCAAAAATTTCTGGATGTCGTTGAAAAAGTAGGGAATAAATTGCCGGATCCATTTGTGCTATTTATTGGACTGGCTGTATTTATGATAATTCTTTCATGGATTTTTAACTTATTTAATGCATCTGTCGTTCATCCTGGAAGCGGGGAAGAGGTACCGATTAAGAGTCTGCTTTCTGGAGAAGGACTGGAATTTATCCTGACATCGATGCTTGATAACTTTACAGGCTTTGCACCGCTGGGTCTGGTACTGGTAATGATGCTTGGAATCGGTTTGGCAGAGAAGGTAGGTTTGCTTGATTACGCAATTCGTAAAACGATTCTGAAGTCGCCGCCGTTCCTTTTGACTTATACGGTTGTATTTGTAGGAATTATGGGGAACCTCGCTTCCGATGCAGCGGTTGTGTTAATCCCTCCGCTTGCAGCATTGGTTTTTTACAAGGTTGGCCGTCATCCGCTGGCAGGATTAAGCGCGGGCTTTGCCGGTGCTGGTGCCGGATTTACTGCAAACCTGTTTATTGCGGGAACAGATGCTTTACTATCAGGTATTTCCACAGAAGCTGCAAGAATTGTTGATGAATCAATGATTGTTACGCCTGTTGATAACTGGTATTTCAATATCGTATCTGTATTTGTTCTGACGATTGTTGGAGGGCTTGTCACAACACGCTTTATTGAACCCCGGTTAGGTAAATATAAAGGAGATGCGGTAGACGAAGAGAATACAGAAGAATTGCCTAATGCAGGGAAAGGACTGTTGTATGCAGTTATTGCAGGACTGGTCTATATAGGAATTGTTGCGCTGGCAGTATTCATCCCTAATAGTCCTTTAACAAACGAAGAGGGCGGAATCATTCCTTCATCTCCATTTTTAGATGGTATCGTACCGCTTGTCCTGTTTCTCTTTATTATTGTAGGTGTTACTTTTGGAATCACTGTAGGAAAAATTAAGTCAGGAAAAGATGTCAGTAATTATATGGCTGAGTCTATTAAGGACATGGCAAGTTATATTGTGCTTGTTTTCGCCATTGCTCAATTTACAGCTTACTTTAACTGGAGTAATCTTGGGACGTGGCTGGCAGTGAATGGGGCAGAATTTTTGACATCTGTTAATTTTACCGGGATGGGTCTGATTATCGGTTATATTATTTTTACAGCGATGCTGAACTTTCTTATTACATCGGGATCAGCAAAATGGGCTATTGAAGCACCAATATTTGTACCAATGTTCATGCAGCTTGGTTATCATCCTGCATTTACACAGGTAGCCTATCGCGTTGCGGATTCCTCAACAAATATTGTTACGCCGTTATTCCCGTATCTGGTGATTATTTTGGCATTTATGCAAAGATACGATAAAAAGGCAAGTATTGGGACGTATATTTCTTTAATGCTTCCATATACTATTACGTTCCTGATTACATGGATTATATTGATTTTGGTATTTTACTTTACAGGAATGCCATTTGGACCAGGAATCCATACACATTTATAAAATAGATAAGGAAAAGGAGATATGATCTTATGAAGCCGGAAGAATTGTCAGAACAATTGATTGGATGGCGCAGAGATTTTCATCAGTATCCTGAACAGGGTTTCCTGGAAATTCGTACTGCTTCCAAGGTGGCGGGTGTACTGGAGAAACTAGGATATGAACTGGCACTTGGCAAAGAAGTAATGGCAGAAGAAAGCTGCATGGGAAAACCGGGCGAAGAGGAAACAAAGCAGCATTTGGAGTGGGCTTTGGAAAATGGTACTGACACGAGATATGTGGAGTATTTTTCAGAAGGATATACTGGTATTGTTGCGACACTTCGAACTGCTCAACCAGGTCCAACGATTGCTTACCGGGTTGATATGGATGCTTTGCCAATCCATGAATCTGAGGCAGCTGACCATGTACCGAATCAAGCTGGATTTCGCTCTGCTGCTGCGGGTACCATGCATGCGTGCGGCCATGATTCCCATACTGCAATTGGTCTAGGACTGGCTTTGAGGCTTGCAGAAAATAAAGATCAGCTCAGTGGAACAATCAAGCTTATTTTCCAGCCGGCCGAGGAAGGGACACGTGGGGCAAAATCAATGGCTGAGGCAGGAGTAGTAGATAATGTAGATTACTTTATTGCTTCCCATATCGGAACTGGAGTACCTCATCAGCATTTTGTAGCAGCAAGCAATGGTTTTTTGGCCACATCTAAGTTGAATATTACTTTCAAAGGAGTAGCCGCACATGCTGGCGCGAAGCCGCAGGAAGGAAAAAATGCCTTGCTTGCAGCAGCTTCTGCAGCGTTAAATATGCATGCTATTACCCGGCATTCAGATGGATCCTCCCGTGTTAATGTTGGTGAATTGCATGCAGGATCTGGGAGAAATATTATTCCTGACCATGCGATGTTAATTGCAGAAACACGCGGGGAGACATCAGAAATAAATCAGTATGTGAAGGAGCAGGTGCAATCCATAGTGGATGGCGCTGCAAAAATGTATCAGCTTGATGCTAAGGTGGAGGTAGCTGGAGAAGCCTTGAATTGTGATTGCTCTTTAGGAGTGGCAGAGATTTTAAAACAATGTGCAGAATCGCATCCGAAAATTGACGGAGCATTGCTGGAAAGCAGTGATAGTTCCGGATCAGAGGATGCAACGTATTTTATGGACAGAGTACAGCGCAGGGGCGGTCAGGCTACTTACTGTATTTTTGGAACAGAATTAGCGGCAGGGCATCATAATGAGAAGTTTGATATTCATGAGGATACATTACTGCCGGCGGTGGAGATTTTATTTCAATCTGCCAAGAAGATCGGCAGGATATCTGAATAGAAGAATAGGCAAGAAAGCAAAAGACGGGTCCCTCAGGGTTTCGTCTTTTGCTTTTTTATTTTTTATGGCTGGGATAAAAGAATATTTGAGAAACTATAAAAAGCCTTGTAAATGCATGTATTTCCTATTTAATCATGCCAATATGTAATTTGAATCATCTTCTGGCCTATTTGTTTTTTCAATTCAAATCCTCTAAAATAATACTTTGTAATTGTCTTGGTAATAAAGACTATCAGAGCAATAAAAAGTATTTATAATAAAGGAGTAATATAGATGAGTAATTTAAAAAATAATGGCTATGCACGGTATGACCTGATGCGGCAATTAGACTATGAAGGGATAGAAGCTGACTATCAGGCTTTATTAAATTATTTCGAGGACCTGCCTGCTGATGAATACGCCAAAGGGTTAAACCGTTATAGAAGATATTCACGTGCACTTGTGCTGCCAACCTCTGGCCAGATCGAATGGCTTCCAACTTTGACAAAAGATGGAGAGGAATATTCCGCTTATTTCCAAGGGAAATTTAATCCGGAGTATCCGGGCTCTTATCGTGAATTTCCTTGTATAGATAAAGAAATACAGCAAAATAAATTATTAGAAAAAATTATCCTGTTTAATTATCATGAAACATTTTGGAAGAAAGAAGACCGCATCATGCCGATTCATGTTGGTGTGCATTTTGTAAAGCTTTATGTGGAAAATGATACGGATAAAGCTGTTTCTTCACCAAACTGTTTTCACCAGGATGGAGAGCCGTTTACCTTTGCGCATTTAATCAAAAGAGAGAATGTTAAGGGCGGTACCAATGCCATTGGTGTTCCAAAGGCAGCAGGAGAAAATTTTGATACGGTTGACCAGGAAGATGTGAAAGAGATTTTTGAAATCACGAAGCCTCTGGAATCTTATGGCGTAGCGGATGCAGCAGTTTCTCATTATGTCAGCCCTATAGAAAAAGGCGATGGTGATGAGGCAGGGGTGCGCTCTGTCATCCTAATTGATTATCAGCAAACGGTTGTAGCTGATGTGGATGATAAATAATGTATCATAACAATAAAGGAATAGCTTATTTGAAAATTATTTTCGGATAGGCTATTTCTTTATTTAATTTTGATTATAGAATGCTTATACTTTGATTATAGAATGCTTATACACTGATTATTATGTAGTAAAACTACAAAGAAAAACGTTTTTCTGAAAAATATAACTTGTCTATCTTTAATATGTGTAGTAATATTACTAACATAATAGATGAGGGGGAAGAAATGAAGAGTTTTAAGCATCGAATTCAAGAAAATAAGAAATCGCTTACAAATACAGAAAATAAGATTATACATCAATTAGAGATACATAAGAAACCATTCTTACTATCTATGAATGAGCTGGCCGGGTTGAGCCAGGTTAGTGAGCCAAGTGTTGTGCGCCTTTACCGGAAGCTTGGTTATAACAGCTATCAGGAATTGAAGGTAGCTCTGGCGCAGGAGCAGACGGAATATCCACAGGAAAGCCCTGCACTTGTGGATATCTTATCTGAGGACGATATCGGCACCATGTTTGAAAAGATTGGGAAGCAATATTTACATGCAATGAAGCTGACAAAAGCAAAAATGAATGAAGATAAGATGGAAGAAGCAGTGGACAGGTTTATTTCAGCGAATCAAATTTATTTCATTGGACAGGGATTATCAGGAACAGTTGCGGAGGATTGTGCACATAAATTTATGCGGCTCGGCGGAAAATCAATTGCAGTGAAAGACCCGCATTATCAAGCCATTTATGCCAGTCATATGTCAGAGGGGGATGTTGTGATAGCTATTTCCCATTCTGGAGAAACCATTGATACTATTCATGTTAGTGAAATAGCTAAAAATAACGGAGCATTTTTAATTGTTATTACCTCTAATGAAAACGTTTCACTGGCAGGGATGGCAGATTGTTTGCTGTTAACGCAGGCAAATGAAACAAACAGGCAGTCTGATGCAATGGTTTCAAGGCTTATTCAGTTAACAATGATGGATACACTGTATACAAAGATGGCTGCGGTGCTTGGGGAAGAGGGGACAAAACAAATTAATTTATCCCGTCTGGCCGTGACAAGAATGAAGAAGTAGGCGAGCAAATGGTGAAGAAATATAAAAATACTGGCAGGTATGCGTTTAATACATAAGAAAAGGTGGAGAGAAAGATGAAACAAAGTGTAGGATTTATTGGATTAGGAATTATGGGGATGCCGATGACAAAGAATCTATTAAAAGCTGGCTTCAGGGTGACTGCTTTTGACTTGAATCCAGAGGCTGTGAAAACAGTTGCGGCAGCGGGAGCAATACCGGCGGCGACCGGAAAAGAAGTGGCTCAAAATAGTGAAGTAGTTATTACCATGCTTCCAAAGGGAGCCCATGTCCGCGCAGCTATTTTTGGCATGAACGGCGTTATCGAGGGTGCAAAGGAAGGAACAGTTATTGTGGACATGAGCTCTGTATTACCGACAGAATCCAAGCAATTATCTCTGGATGCAGCAGAGCATGGCGTTTCATTTTTAGATGCACCGGTAAGCGGTGGAGAGACGGGAGCAATTGATGGCACACTTGCTATTATGGTCGGAGGTGCATCAGCTGATTTTGAAAATGTAAAGCCAATATTGAGAGCGGTGGGAAAAGAAGTTGTTTTAGTTGGTGATTCCGGTTGTGGGTCTACAGCAAAATTGGCTAATCAGATTATCGTTAACTTAAATATTGCGGCTGTTTCAGAGGCAGTGACACTTGCTGCAAAAGCGGGGATTGATGTAGAGAAGATGTATCAGGCTATTCGTTCCGGTATGGCTGGAAGTACCGTATTGGATGCAAAAGTTCCGATGATGCTGGATCGTAATTTTACAGCTGGCGGCCGTGTGGATATAAATATGAAGGATATTACCAATGTAATGAATACAGCACATGATTTGCATGTACCGCTTCCGTTATCCAGTCAGCTATTGGAGATTTTCCATTCCTTAGCAAGCGACGGCAAAGAAACATTAGACCATGCAAGTATCGTGCAGCATTATGAAAAATTAGCAAATGTGACTGTGAAAAGAGAAGAGGTGCAGTAATATGGCAGAAACGCTAAATGCGAAAGAGACTTTGAGCAGCATCAAAGCAGTTGATAGACAGCAAACGCTATCCGCTCTGCAAGCAGAATTAGCGGATTCTCCGTATAAAATTGTTGTCCTTGATGATGATCCCACAGGAATTCAGACGGTACATGGTGTATCTGTTTATACAAATTGGGATAAAGCCTCGATTGAAGCAGGGTTTGAAGAAGAGGTAAGTATGTTTTTCATTTTGACAAACTCACGCGGATTTACTGAACAGGAAACGATTCGTTGTCATACAGACATTGCTGAGCGGGTCCAGACAGTATCTGAGGAAAAAGCCATTCCTTATATTTTAATCAGCCGTTCAGATTCTACAATGCGTGGGCACTACCCGCTGGAAACAGAGATTCTGAAAGAAACTATCGAAGAAAAGGGAGCAGTTTCCTTTGATGGAGAGGTCATTATTCCATTTTTCAAAGAGGGCGGAAGATTCACCATAAATAATGTTCACTATGTTCAGGATGGAGATGTCCTGGTTCCTGCCGGGGATACAGAATTTGCGAAGGATAGAACATTTGGATTTACTGCTTCTAATCTGGGGGAATGGGTAGAGGAAAAAACGAATGGCCGTTATACAAAAGAAAATACGATTTATATCTCTTTAGAGGATTTGCGTAACCAAAATGTAAATAAAATTAAAGATCAACTGCTGCAGGCAAAGGGTTTTCAAAAAATCGTAGTAAACGCAGCCGGCTATGAGGATGTAGAGGTTTTTGCTACGGCATTAATCAAAGCTATTCGTACCGGGAAGCATTTTATCTGCCGCAGCGCTGCTTCCTTAACGAAGGTACTTGGAGATATCAGTGATAAGCCTTTATTAACCAGAGAAGAAATGCTTATTTCTAAAAGCAGGGAAAACGGCGGACTGGTGGCAGTCGGTTCCCATGTGAAAAAGACAACAGAGCAATTACAGCATCTGTTGGATAGCGGGCTGGTACAGGGAATTGAATTTGATGTACATCTTGTTCAGGATGAAGAAAAGTTCAGAAAAGAAACAGAACGGGTACGTTTAGCCTGTGAAGAAGCAATTAAAAATGGACAATCTGTTGTTTACTATACGCGCAGAGAACGTCTGGATCTTGGAGAAAATAAAAAAGAAGAAGAATTAAAGCAATCTGTAAAAATTTCAGATGCGGTAACGAGTATTGTAAAGGATTTGGCAGTACAGCCGAGTTATATTGTTGCAAAGGGCGGAATTACTTCCAGCAGTATTGGAACAGAAGGGTTATCTGTGAAACGTGCAGAGGTAGCAGGACAGGTGAAGCCGGGTATCCCTGTTTGGAAAACTGGACCTGAGAGCAAATTTCCAAACGCTGCTTATATTATTTTTCCCGGGAATGTTGGGCAGCCGGAAACGTTAAAAGACGTTGTGGCAGTGCTAGAGGGTAAAGAGTAGGTGAAAAAACGTAATAGGAAGCATACTTTTTCTGCTCCCTATTACGTTTTAATATTTATCTAAAATTTATAGACGCTTGATTGCCGGCTCATAGATATCCTTTAAAGTCTGTACACTATGCCTGAATTTCTTCTGTTCATCCTCATTCATTGGTACCTCAATGATTTCTTGGACTCCTTTACGGCTAATGATAGTAGGGACGCCGATACATACATCCTCTACACCATATTGTCCTTGCAGATAGCTGCTCGTAGTCAACACAGTATGCTCGTTTTTTAAAATAGCTTCTGTAATCCGTACGAGACTCATAGCAATACCGTAAAAAGTTGCTCCCTTTTTCTCGATAATATGATAAGCTGCATCACGAACCTCTACAAAAATTTGATCAAGATCCTCGGCTTTATGATTTTCATGAGTTTCAAGGTACGTGTGAAGCGGTACTGGGCCAATCGTTGCTCTGCTCCAAAGTGGAAGCTCTGTATCTCCATGCTCACCAATGATATATGCGTGAACGGCTTTAGGGGAAATTTTAAAATACTCTCCCAGTTTATAACGGAGCCGTGCTGTATCTAGCGTTGTACCGCTTCCGATTACACGATGTGCAGGAAGACCACTAAATTCAATTACCGCTTGTGTTAAAACATCCACAGGATTCGTTGCAACTAAGAAAATTCCATCAAAGCCTGCAGCCATGACATCTTCAACAATGTTTTTAAAAATCTTCATATTTTTTTCAACGAGATCTAATCGTGTTTCACCTGGTTTCTGGTTTGCCCCTGCACAGAGACAGACGATATCCGCATCTTTACAGTCTTCGTAGTTCCCCTGCCAGATATTTGTGAGAGAAGGCGCAAAAGTCTTACCATGGTTTAAATCCCATACATCTCCAAGTGCTTTATCTGCATTTAAATCAATAATTGCTATTTCTTCCGTAACCCCTTGGTTCATTAAAGCAAATGCGTAGCTGATTCCAACTGCCCCTGATCCGATTAGAACAACTCTATCTACTTTTTGATATTTTGTTTCCATCTTTTCTCCCCACCCCTTAATGTTATCATTATACTTTACACTTATATTGTGAATCACTTCACAATATAAGTCAATAGAATTCTAATAAGTTTTCTTAACTTACAGCATATCTTGAAGAGATGGAAAAGTAAATAAATTCTCTTAGTTATCGCAGCAGCTGCTGTTTTTTTCTTGGTGATATTTTTGCTTTTCTAAGTGAATACAGCTTTTTAACTTTCTGCTAAAATAAATACCAGTTGAGATTCTGGAGGATATTTCTACAGTTTTCGGCTTGGGACTATTCTTCAAAATAATAAAACAAAAGAAGGCTAAAAGAAGTTACTTCAAGCGAATGAAATATAAAGAGAGTTTCATATAATATGCTTTTTATTTCCCAATATACAATGCTATACTGAAAATAACATAGAAAACGTGGTGATAACCGTGGCAGAAATAAAAAAAGTAAAAAACTTTACTCATATAGATATACATCCTTCTTTAAAAGATAAGCTGAAGGCAGTACAATCAATTCTTCAATCTGAGAAGTACCATGAATTATATATTGCTGAAAAAGATGGAAATGCAATTGCGCTGGCACTCAGCTGGCTAAACACTTTCCATCCATCAGCAAAATATATCCGCTTCTTTGCAGGGGAGGAGCAAGATGAAAATGTGTATATATATGAGCTGCTTGCTCCACTGCTTGGGAGTAAATCCACCCAGGATAAGTGGATTTACTCCTGCTGCTCCAATGAAAAAGATAACATTGCCATTGTTGAAGAAAAAGGATTTCATCTATTCCGGAGGACGTTTGAAGAAACAGTTGGAGTGACATGGATGCTGCAGCATTTAGATAGCCAGGCTATAGATGAAAAGATAACTCCTCTAAAAGAAGTGATGTCCGATTTGAAAAAGAAGCAGCAGTTCTTATCCAAAATAAAAACAGATTATGAACAGACACATGCAGATAACCCTGTTGGATGCTTTACACTTACTGAATGGGAAGAAATTTTAAGTAATGATTGTCCGGATGAAAGTAGGAGTTCTGTTTTATTTATAGAGGAAGAAATCGCCGCATACACCATGCTTCATCCTGGTGATACAGAAAATCATTATGAAATCGGCTGGCTTGGCTTAGATCAAACAAAACAGGATATCAAACTATTGAAACAGTTGTTATTCCGTCAATTACAGGTGCTCAAAGATAATGGCGTGCAGACAGTAGAAATAGAGGTCGATTCTACTAATCCTGTTGCGATGGGTTTATTTGATTTCCTGGAATTAAATAAGAGGAAATCATGGGATTCATATATTTTCAAATATTGATTGTGAAACAAAAAGAAACCTGCACAGGCAATCTGATTGCCTGTGCAGGTTTCCCGGCAAGATGTTTCATTTTGGATGCCGAAAACCGGAAGATCTCATTTTTGTCGTCTAAAAGAGGCAGATTGTTCTTTTAAAGGTTCATTCATAAGTGCCTCAACAGCCGGCATATCAGCAGGTGCCCAATGTAAAGAAGGTAAATTTTCTCTCTGCAGCCAGATAAGCTTGGCATGTTCATTTGTTTGGGGAACGCCTTGAACTAATTCTGCTTTAATGACGATAAGCTGAATAATAAAGGTATCATATTCATGGACATTTTCATGGAAAACCTCTTGAGCTTGAATCCTGCAGGACATTTCTTCATATAATTCACGCTCTAATGCGGTAAATAGGTTTTCGCCTTCTTTTACCTTTCCACCAGGGAATTCCCACATGTTTGGAAGGGACATCTGGCCGGAGCGTAATGCGCATAAAATCTCACGGTGCTCATTCTCTATAATCGCTGCAACAACCTGTACCGTTTTCTTCAACCTGAAACCCTCCTGCCTCTAATAAATACTCTCTCTCTAGGATAGCATGTTTAGATAGTTTCTGGAACGATACAGGCTGGCAAATCAGCTTTATTTTTCTTCATAGAAAGAGCGGAAATATGCATAAACAGCATTTTCTTTATCGAGAACTTTATATACCTTTCCTTTTTGATCTGGCGGAACAATCCGGATATATTCGTTCGTGATATAGAGATATAGATGTGTGTCATCAGACAGGCTCATTTCGACGGTATATTCCTGACTATCACTGGTGATTCTTCCACCGTTGTAGATCCGGACATCTTCAATCAGCATTCTGGTGATATCATTCGATCTATTTAAAACAATTTCTTCCTCACTTTCAGGAAGCACAGGTTCATCACTATTCATGTGACTGGAATCAGACTTCATAATAGTAATCGAATCAACATGTTTCCGTTCCCCTTCGCTGGTGAATTCATCAGCCAGAACGATTGGCAGATTTGTCGGCAGGGAGGTAAAGGAGATTTTAAAGTAGAAAATAGATATGAGCAAAATAATGATAATGAAAGCAAGGGTACTTCCGATAATTATGTATTTTTTAGGCATGGGTTTCTCTCCTTATAACATAGTCCCATGATTAGCATGTAACAAAATGAATAATAACATACTATGAATAAGAAGTAGAAAGGATATGACAGAAAAAGCCCGGTAATATATCACTGAGCTTTTTCTGCATTTATTAAGAAATAGATGTTGCTGTTTCTTGAACAACCTTATCCAATTCTTGAATATTTTTTACGCCTTCTGTTTGCAGCCACTTAGCAGCAGCTTCTCCATCAACATTTTTAAATTCAGACGTTGCCCCGCTCCAGGTTGCTCTGCCGCAGAGAACACCATTAAAGGTAGATTCTGCTTCCTTGGCAAAACGCAATGTTTCCTGGAATAATTCCGGTGTAACTCCTGCACTTAAGAAAATGAATGGCAGGTCAGTTGCCTCTGATTGTTCTTTGAAAACGGCTTTTGCTTCTGCTTGGGTTTGAGCTGTTTCCCCTTCTGCATAGCCTTCCACAAAATTCATATTGACAGGAACCTCTACCTTTAATACATCCACATTAAATCTTGGTTCACTGTAGCGTTTCATTGCTTCGATAACTTTTTTCGGTTTTACTTTAGCAAATTCTAATCCTTTTTCATTACCGATCGAATCGTCATAGGTAAGAATTTCTAAGAACAATGGAATGTCTTCTGCGACACACTCACTGCCGACACGCTCTACAAAGGCTTCTTTCACTTCATTAATTTCTTTGCTTTCATCTACGTCAACATAAATCAGCAATTTAATGGCATCAGCACCCTCTGCTTTCAGGTTTTTCACGGAGCAATTTGGAATTAAATCCGGAAAACGTCCAGGCTCCTGCTTATCATAGCCAGTTTGTTCATAGGCCAGGATTAATCCGCAGTTTGCGTCTCTTTTCTTCGCAGCTGCTAATCCATATTCAGGATCAAGCAGGATAGAAGAAGCATAAGGAGTAAGCTCTTCAGACACAAGCTGTTTGAAATCGGAGATCTGCTCACCGGAAATATCATCGCCCATCATTCTTCTTAGTGCCCCGCGCTGATCAATAGCAAGTGCGGAAATAATACCCTGGTCATTGATTAGTTTATCTAAATTTTTCATTTTTTAACGCCTCCAAGTAATAATTCTTTTATTTCAGCTTCAGTTGGAGAAGCTTTTAATTGATCGACAAATTCCTGGTTCATCAATTTTCTGGAAAGAGCAGATAAAATATCTAAATGTTCATTGCTGCTTCCATCCGGCACCAGAATACTGATAACAAAGTCTGTCGGTTTTCCATCCATTGCCGGCCAATCAATGCCTTCTGCTAATTGGACAACCATTAATTTTGCCTGCTGAATCGTTTCGCTCTTCACATGCGGGATAGCAATTCCGTTCTCCATACCTGTTGAGCCTTCTGATTCTCTTTTTTGCAGCCCATTTACTACTTTTTCTGCATCGGTTGCAATATTTAATGCTTCCGCTTTTTCTGCTATAAATGTCAGAACTTCATCCTTGGAACCCAGCTTTTGCTGCAGATAAATTTGATTTGTTTCTAAAAGACTGCCTTGCTCTTTGGAAGCAGGCTGTTCTTTTTGCGCTGGTGCAGCAGCTTGCTCAGGATTGTTTTTCCGTTGATGTCTTTTTTGTTCCAATGCCATTAAGAATCCGGAAATCACAGCACCAATCAGAATTGCCAGTACCCATAAGAAAGCATGTGTAACAACAGGAAGAACAATAAATCCTCCATGCGGCGCTGGTACTTCTACTTTAAATGTATAAGTCAGCATGGCAGCGATAGAAGAACCTACCATAATAATCGGGATAATGGTAAAAGGTCTTTTAGCTGCAAAAGGAATTGCACCCTCTGTAATGTGCGTTGAGCCTAATAGAAAATTGACATAGCCGGCACTTGCTTCGGCCTGGTTATAACTGCGCCGGGCGAACAATACAGAGAATCCTGTTGCCAGCGGTGGCACGATACAAGCAGCAGACACACCTGCCATAAATAAGAAATTGCCTTGTGCAAGGAGTGCTGTTCCTGTTACATAAGCAGCCTTGTTGACCGGGCCGCCCATATCAAATGCACTCATAACACCTACAATCAATCCTAATAAGAGTGGGTTCGAATCCTGGAAACTGCTTAGGAAGTCCATCATTCCCTGATTAATTGCTTCCATTGGAACGGATAGATACCACATCGCAAATCCGCCAATAAAGATACCTAGGACCGGAATTAAGAAAATTGCTTTTAAGCCGTCTAATGATTTTGGCAGATTCTTTAATGCTTTCATGAGCAGTAAAACAAGACCACCAGCTAAGAAACCGCCAACAATTCCGCCTAAAAATCCTGTACCGTTTGTATCAGCAATCATACCGACAATAAAACCAATAATAAGGCCGGGTCTGTTACCGATGGATTGCGCGATATATGCACTTAATACAGGAACCATCAGTCCCATAGCCAATCCGCCAATGGTATTCATTTGTTCGGCAATGACATTATACTGGGATGATTCAGGGTCTGCTGAATAAATTCCAAACATAAAGGAAACAGCAATCATCACCCCGCCGGCAACAACTAAAGGAAGCATATGGCTGACACCATTCATCAAATGCACATAGAGCTGGTGCCAGATATTGGCTGAGCCCTGGTCGCTGTTGTCGTTATTTGAGGGAGCAGCTTCCCCTGATCCTTTATAGACAGCGACATCTCCTGAGATAGCTCTATCGATTAATTCCCCAGGGTTTTTAATCCCTTTTGAAACAGAAACGTTAATCACTTTTTTACCATGGAAACGGTCAATGTCCACGTTTTTATCAGCAGCAATAATAATGACCTCTGCATCTTTAATTTCCTGCGCAGTAAACTGATTTTCTGTGCCTCTTTGCCCGTGTGTCTCTACTTTAATGGAAACGCCTTTTTCTTCAGCAGTTTTCTCGAGCGCTTCTGCAGCCATAAATGTATGCGCAATTCCTGTTGGACAGCCGGTAACGCCTAAAAAACGATATGTCATGATTTTTCACCCTTTCATTTATACGGTTACTATTTTTACTTCTAAGTTTTCCATCAATTGTCCGACATCCTCGAAATCTGTTAGTCCTGAACGGAAAGCAGTAGAGGAGCCAGCAGCCACAGCTTTTTTTAATGCTGTTTCAGGTGTGTTAGTCTGTAAAGTACTGTAAAAAGTAGCTAATGTCGTATCTCCGGCACATGCTGTATTCACTACCTCCCCTTTTGGTGCAGGGCAGTAGAGTGCTGTTTCTTTATTGACAAAGTAAGCACCTCGTCCTCCCATAGATACTAAGATATTTTGACAGCCTTTATCTAATAATTTTTGGGCTGCGTGAATGATTGCCTGTTCTGAATCTAAGTTATCCTCTGGGAACAGGTTTTGGAGCTCATCGTCATTCGGTTTAATTAAATAAGGCTGATAGTGAACTAATTCACTTAAGATCGGGTGACTTATATCTAAAATTAATCGAAACCCGATATCAGAAGCGTGCTTCGCGATTGCTGTCAGAATGGACGGTTCCACGCCTTTGGGCAGGCTGCCTGATACAAATAAAACATCTTCCTTTGTAAATCCGGAGATTTTACCTAATAATTCATCTATTTTTATATCCGTTATTTCCGGACCGCTATTGACGATTTTATACTCGCCCTGATTTGATTTTACAAACGCATTAATTCTTGTGACGCCGTCTACTTCTGTAAAATCCATGGCGATACCCATTTTTTTAAGCTCATCCTGAATATAATGACCGCTGAAGCCGGCTATATAACCGATAGCTGTAGAAGGGGTACCAAGTTTATTTAGAATAATCGATATGTTAACTCCCTTGCCGTTTGGCTGGAATTCATCGTATATACTTCGATTCACCTTATCAGGAAGAAAATCCTCCATTTCGATGAACATATCAATTGCTGTATTTAACGTACATGTATAGATCATGGCATTCATCCTTTCCTTCTTAAAGTATGGCACAGCAGAAAATGAAAATGTTTGCATTATATGTGTTATAGTTAGAAAATAGATGAAAAAGATTTCAAAATAAGCGGGTGTTTTGTGTGAATTTTCAACAGCGGATTCAGCATTACTATAATGAATTAAGCAGCAGCGATAAGCATTTATTAAATTATATAGAATCGCACTATTCGACGATGGGGGATATTTCGATTACTCAGTTGAGTGAGGAAGCAAATGTCTCTACTTCCACGATTGTCCGATGTATGAAGAAGCTTCAATACCGGGGATTTACAGATTTTAAATTTCAATTTATCTCGGAGAAATCACAGCAGTTTCCGGGAGCGCTGGAGAAAATTAAAAATATTGATTCGCAAATCCAGTCGGCCATCTTCAAAAATCAGGAGGAAGTGATAAATACGTTAAATTATCTGGATTCCTCTCTGATAGAAGACGCATTAGTTGCTGTGAAATATAGTAAAAAAATTACGATATTCGCCAGGGGCTTTTCAGAGCATATTTCTAATGAGATGACAGTAAAGCTGCAGCTCCTTGACAAACATTGCGAAGAGCATACAGATCCGAATATTATCCGTATTAAAGCGAAAAAATTTACCAGGGATGATTTAGTTATCTTTGTTTCGTTAAATGGAGAGACCAGAGAGCTGGTGGAGGCTGCACAATTTTGTAAGCAAAATAACGTAAAAACGATTCTGCTTACAACGAATAAGGAGAGCAGTCTGTTTCAGCTGTGTGATATTAATCTGTTGGGTTATAAGTCGAAGCAGAGCTTTTTTCCTGATTATGAGGTGCGTTCACGGTTGCCGCTGCAGGTACTGGCAAGGATATTTCTGGATGCGTATGTGATTCGGTTTAAGTAGTTTTTTGGAGAAAAAATAGGATGCTTTATAACCTAAGTAAATAAATCCCAATGGGAATATTAAGGAAATAATTCTCTGCGTGCTAATTTTTGAAATTGGAATATACGACCTGGCATATTCATAAAAATGTAGAAACACTTGTAATTTTAAGTGGATCTGCATTTTTTTCAGGTTTTTCAGTCACTACAACATAGTTATCTTTGTTTTCTTATTTTATGACAGCGCTTTCTTTTGTGTGGATTAAATTTGAATAGAGAGGGTGTCTTGCGATGAAAGCTAAAAATCTGACTAGAAATATACTTATTGCGTTGGTAGCAGGAGCCGTTGTCGGGATGGCAATGACATTTGCACCTGAAAGCTTTTTTGGTCCTCTGGATAGGTATGTGTTAGACCCGGTTGGTCAAGTATTTATTAATCTTATTATGATGCTGGTTGTCCCTTTAGTATTTGTGTCCATTGTTTTAGGAACAGCAGGTCTTGGCGAACCAGCAAAATTGGGAAGAATCGGTGTTTTTACGATTGCTTTCTTTTTAACAACTACAGCGATTGCTATCAGTATTGGTTTGGCATTAGCTTATCTAGTGAAGCCAGGGAGAACTGGCATTTTTGATACATCCAACCTGGGCGATTATACACCAAGTGAAGCACCGCCTATTATGGAGACATTGATTAATATTATACCGTCTAATCCGATAGCGGCAATGTCTTCTGGAGAAATGCTGCAAATTATTGCCTTTGCTGTATTTATAGGAATTGCATTGGCCTATTTGAGTAATAAGACAAAAGGTATTTTTAACTTATTTGAACAAGCAAATGATATTTTGGGATGGCTTGTTATGTTGGTTATGCGTTTTGCCCCGTATGGCGCTTTTGCTCTAATTGCATCAGCAATTGGAGGTGCCGGACTGGACGCAGTTGGCTCGATGTTGAGTTATATGTTAACAGTCATAGCAGGGCTGCTGCTGCATGCTTTGCTTATTTATTCTTTGGCTATCGGATTCTTAGGACACGGGAATCCAATTAAATTCTATAAAGAATTTTTCCCGGCGATGACAGTAGGGTTTAGTACAGCTAGTTCGAATGCAACGCTTCCCTTAGCGATGAAAACAGCACAAGAAAATCTGGGTGTAAAGAAAGAAATCAGCAGCTTCGTACAGCCGCTTGGAGCAACCATTAATATGGATGGGACAGCTATTATGCAGGCTGTTGCGACTGTCTTTATTTCGCAGGTTTATGATTTGCCTCTTACGATGATCGATCTTTTAATGGTTGTGCTTGTTGCCACCCTAGCAAGTGTTGGTACTGCTGGTGTGCCGGGTGTTGGATTGATTATGCTGGCCATGGTGCTGAATCAGGTTGGTCTTCCTGTTGAAGGGATCGCATTAATTATTGGTATTGACCGGGTTCTTGATATGTTAAGAACGTCTCTCAATATCTCTGGTGATGCGGCATGTGCCTATATTTTATCTGAGCGGGAAAAGCGGAAGGATAAAAAGCAGATGAATGGATAGGAATAAAAAAATTGGATTTTTTTCTCTTGTCCGAATCTTTTAGGGCTTATTAAGAAAAGTATCCTAATGAAAGCAGCATAATCCAAATAAGGATTACGCTGCTTTTCCTTTACATGAAAAAAGATATTATAAACCAGCATATATAGAAAATGATAGGAAGGATTGAAATGAAGGCACCAATCCTTTTTAATTGAAATAAATAATAAAAAGTTGCTCCAAAAGCCCAGACAGCAATAAGTAAAAAGAAGTTCAGACCAAAATTATCATTATCTCCCTCAGCAATAGCTCTTCCAGTGAAAAAGAAAGATAAGATGATAGTGATAAATCCCGTTATGATGAAATAAAGCAGGGAGGAACGATTGTTGTTTCCTCTTAATTTATTTTCAGAAGTTGACCTCATGAGAAATCCTCTCCTATTCAAGTAATTAATTAAATCTTTGTGCAAGAAGTTAAATGCTTTCCTATATTTAATTGTATACCCTCTAAATATTCTCTGTAAATTAATTGCATTTCATTCACAATTGTACGCAATCAATTTTTTTGTTTAATAATCCAATGTCAGGGAAAATGACTTTTAAATAATATAAAGGACAAATTTTAAAATACGAGGTGCCATATGAAGAATAAAGCTCCCTTAATAGGTTACTCCCTCATTTTTCTCGGAGCGGCGCTTATTATTACAGATGCTGGTGCACTATTTAATATGTATTACCTCTATTATATTTCCATAATTGTTGGTATAATCATTCTTTTGACTTATTATTTAATAACCAGGAGTGAAAAGAATCTGCTTTGCAGAATAGGATTCCATAAGTTCGAGCATATTGGCTGGGATGATGAAGTTTCATTTCGTCTTATTTATCGTTGCCGGCGATGCGGGTATGTGAAAAGAGTAATAAGAAGCTCCGGCGGGGGAGGGATGTAACAGTTAAGGAAATGAGAATAACAACAACTCTAAAGAGGCAGAAGAGGAAGAAGGGAAGCGATCAGTTATGAAAGACTGGAAGACGAGTGGTATGTAATTTCCTATTTTGACGAAACAAATAATATTTATAAAAAATCAATCTTAGCCAATGGTTATGTAGCTAATCTCTTCATTGAATATCCGGCAGTTTTATGAGAAGAATACAAGGCGATGGAGGAACAACGGGTTTCTGAGATATCTCAGATATCTTACAACAAAAGCATCGTGTGTTTTGATGGCTTCCCAACCTGCAACACCGATGCTTTTAGCAGTATAACCTTTATACTCAAAAAGGCTTTGTAATCATCAAAGCGATAATAATTAAAAACATCGTATTAATCAGATGCTCATAGAAAAATAATCGCTTAGACAATGTGAAATATTCTGCAGGAATGTCTTCCCCTTTATGTTCCTTTAATAAAGCTTTAATGGGCTTAGAACTGGAAACTAATACAGTAGGACCGGACACCAGCGCAAGTAAGAAAAGAACTAAACTTGTAATATACCATCCCTGCTGGAAAAGATACATATTTAAAAATCCCATCCATAATCCGGTTACCAATAGCAATGTGCCGCCGATCATAACAAATTTGTGCAACTTGTTTCGCAGTGCATACGCATGCCGCAGCTCTGTTATATTAGAAGCCTTTTTAGCAATTGGCGTCATCACAAAACCGGGTCCCATCCCTAAAATAGCAGAAAATATATGTATAAATACGAGAATTTCATAAAATGTCATATTGAAAGCTACCCCCAAAATCAAATAGCATGCGTTCGAGCCTGCAGGATGTAGGTCACAAAGGCGTTGCGACACGACGTCGCGTACTTAGTCTTTGCTCTTTATGGAAATGGAGAAAACATGATTAGAAAGCATGCTCCTTAAGTGTTTTTTGTTTCAGGATAAACCATGTAAAGTAGGAGCCTATCATGGCGAGCAAAATCTTTACGGCAACCAGTGGAATCACAAAATAAATGGTAAATGACAGGGATAACCATAAAACGGATACGGCAGTAATTTTTACTTTTAACGGAATCCCTTTTCCCGCACGGTAATTTTTAATATAAGAACCAAAGTATTTATTTTCAAGCAGCCAATTATATAATTTTTCGGAGCTTTTCGCATAGCATGCTGCGGACAATAACAAAAATGGCGTCGTAGGTAACAGCGGTAAAATAATACCGATTATTCCTAAACCGAGCGACAGGGATCCGCAGCTGATTAATAATGCCTTTTTCATTATCAACACCAACTTCAGCTTAGAATGAAATGCTATCTGGAGTATCAGCCTATATTTTTTTCATGAGAAATCACTTCTATTTTACAATATAATTGCTGCCCATACAGGAAAATAAAATGACTAATTTGTGTAGTTTTCAATTTGTGCAAAAAGAAGTAAAGGAGTAATTTGGGAGCTTATTATTATCAATCAGATATAAGCATAAATTAAAACGTGCTGCTCTTTTTCTGTATAGAGACAGCACGTTTCTGCTTATTTTATTTCCGGACAGTCTAAAAAACCAGCTGATTTTCTTTTTCCTGAATCAATTCCACAATTTCATTCTTTTCATTCATCACAGCAACCTTTGGCACATGCTTTTTAACTTCTTCCTGATTTAGCTGTACATAAGAAATAATGATAATGACATCGTCAAGCTGTACTAATCGGGCAGCTGCCCCGTTCAGACAAATTTTACCGCTTCCGCGTTCTCCTGCAATCACATAGGTCTCCAGGCGTGCACCATTGTTGTTGTTCACGATAGCAACCTTTTCATTGGGCAGAATATCGACGGCATCTAAAATATCGGCGTCAATCGTGATACTGCCGACATAATTTAAGTTGGCCTCTGTGACCCGTGCGCGGTGAATCTTGCCGTTCATCATTGTTCTAATCATGATTGTCTCCTTTAATAATGATATTATCAATCAGTCTGGCTTTGGAAAACTTCACAGCCAGAGATATAAAAATCTGACTGGTAATCTGTGGCTGCTCCACCAGCTCCGGATAGCTGTAAACAGCAATATCCTCTACACTTCCAGAAGTATTTTTGGTAAGGTGCTCGTTGATTGTATTAATCAAAACAGCGCTGTTTCTTTCCCCGGCGTCATATCGCTCTTTTGCCTTGATCAGACTTTGATATAAATGGACTGCCTCCTGGCGCTCCTGTTCAGTTAAATAGACATTGCGTGAACTTTTGGCCAGACCATCTGCTTCTCTTATTGTATCCACCCCGATAATTTCAATGGGATGATTAAACTCTGCGACCATTCTTTCAATAATCGCAAGCTGCTGTGCATCCTTTTTACCAAAATAGGCAAAGTCAGGACGAATAATATTAAATAGCTTATTTACGACGGTAACAACGCCGTCAAAATGGCCAGGGCGTTTGGCTCCTTCCAGCACCTCAGCCATGCGGTTTACTTTTACAGAAATAGCTAACGGGTCTGGATACATTTCCCCCACACTTGGATAGAAAACATAATCGGTTCCAAGTGCATCCAATTTTGCCTGATCGCTGTCAATATCTCTCGGATAGGCATTGAAATCTTCATTCGGACCAAATTGAAGCGGATTTACAAATACGCTGACAACAGTAACGTCATTATTTTGCAATGAGGCTTTAACCATTGTTAAATGACCATCATGTAAAGCACCCATTGTAGGGACGAAGCCAATTTGTTTTTGTTCTTTTTTTAAGGCTCTCACAATATCTTTCATTTCTTGTACCGTTGTTATTCGTTGGGTCATGCGTCTACCTCATCCATAATTTGTTTCTTATACGTAAATTCTGCTGAAGGGAAGATACCAGCTTTTACTTCTTCGTGATAGGCTTTTAATGCATCCACACCTATTGTAAAGTCTCCATAGCGTTTCACAAATTTTGGCTTACGGTCGACGCCATAATTTAACACATCATGATAAACAAGGACTTGCCCGTCTGTATCTGCTCCAGCACCGATACCAATAACGGGAATGGATAAATTTCTGGAGATGGTTGCTGCAAGATCACTTGGGATTGCTTCCAGGACAAGCATGACAGCCCCGCTTTGCTGGACCAGCTTTGCTTCTTCAATTAACGTCTCAGCTTCTTCTTTAGATGCTGCCTGAAGTTTATAGCCGGTAATGCCGAAGCTTTGCGGGGTCAAACCCAGATGAGCAACGACCGGGATGCCATTCTGTGTACATTTTTTAATTAAAGGAGCGGTATGCGCCCCTTCAATTTTTAATGCATTGGCTTTTGTTTCCCGATATAATTCAACTGCATGCTGCATATCTATTTTTTCGTCTACACCAGCTGCTCCAAACGGCATATCAACGACTATGAATGTATCATTTGCTCCCCGGCGTACAGCTTTGCCGTGATGTTTCATATCGTCTGGTGTCACCTGAACCGTGCTTTCATAACCAAGGACCGTCATGCCGAGCGAGTCTCCGACAAGGATGATATCCAGCCCGGCCTGCTCTGCCTGCTTACTGCTCGGATAATCATATGCCGTGAGCATTGTTATTTTCTCTCCGTTATTTTTCATTTCCATGAAATCTTTAAGGAGTTTCACTTCTAGATCACCTACTATTTTTATTCTTCTTCTTATTATAAAATTATCTGTATAGATTCACAATGGCAAGTTATTAGCTTGAGGAAAAAGGTGGAGAAGCAGAAATGTATAAATTTGGTGTTATTGGACCAGGTGCAGTCGGTTCTGTCATCGGCGAATCATTGCAAAACAGCGGGTATCATGTGACATTTCTAGGTAGAAAAAAGGGAGAAGTGCATATCGAACGAGTGGATAAACCAGAAAATACCACTTATCCAATAGAAGCTATTTTTGAAACGGAAACAGTTTTTGATTATTTGTTTATCGCGGTGAAAGGAACGCAATTGGAAGGGGTTATACCGTCTTTGGATAAGCTGACACACGAAAATACGGTTTGTGTTCTTTGTCAGAATGGCTATGGACAGCTGGATAAATTTCAAATTCCAGGTGAAGTATACCAGGCTGTTGTTTATATTAGCGGGCAAAAGAAAGGGGATTTTGTCACGCATTTTCGTGACCGAACCCTGATTTTACCAGAAAATAGAGTAACCAAAAAATTAAAAGAAGAGATGGCGGCAAGTAATCTTGATATTCAATTACGAGCTGATTACCGTAAGGAGGTCTGGTATAAATTAATTGTTAATGTCGCCATAAACTCCGTAACAGCACTAAGCAGAAATACGGCATTTATTTTGCAGGAGAAAAAAATACAGAACCTGTGTAAAAAGCTAATTCAAGAAGGAGTTGAAATTGCTGCTGCAGAAGGTGTTTACTTCCAGGAAAAGATAACAGAGGAAATTATGCAAATCTATGCCGGATATCCTTCCCAAATGGGCACAAGTATGTATTACGATATGATAAACGGCCAGGCAATGGAAGTGGATTATATTCAAGGTTTCTTATATGAGAAAAGCAGAGAGCACGACCTTGGTACGCCTTGTTTGGATACAGTTTATAGTCTGCTTTTGGCAAGTGAGATGAAGGATTAGCATATAGATGGTATTTACAGTTTCTCTTTATTCAGGAATGATAGTATAAAGAGAAACTATTTTTTTCTAAAAAGTATTGTTATTATATTAATCATCATTTTTATGATATAAGAACGAATCAAAAGTTACATATATATGTTTTGGCGCGTCATCTTATAAAAATTCAAAAATAAGGGTTTACAAATAAAGCGGTTTCAATTAGAATATATTTAAATTGGTTATGACCAATAGTAGTAATGGCATAGCTTACAAGGATAAAGGTCTACTCAAAATTTAAGAGACCTTTTATAAATATCCAAATTGGTTATGTCAACATAACCAATTAAGGTGAAAGTTTTATATTTTATACAAGAAAGCGGGGAGAAGATGATTTATCAAGCGTTAAGTCAAAATACGATTTTATTAAATGAAAGCGTTATCGATTGGAGGGAGGCAGCAAAAAAAGCCGGCGAACCATTATTGGATAATCAATCTATTAAAAAGGAGTATATAGCAGACATGATAGAGTCTGTGCATGAGTTTGGCCCTTATATTGTAATTGCTCCGGGCATTGCATTATTTCATGCGCGACCTGAAGGAAACGTGAACGAGATTTGTTTAAGTTTACTTACGCTTGAAAAGCCAATTGAATTTGGAGCAGGTGAAAAAGACCCAGTTGATTTATTGTTTGCTCTGGGGGCTGTAGATCATGATTCTCATCTGCAATTAATGGCGGAACTAATGAAAATATTGAAGGATGGGCAACTGGTCGAGAGAATCAGAACGGCAACGGATGCAAAGAAAGTATTAGAAATGATTAAAAAGAAATTGGAGGAGTAGTTTATGTTATACAAACAATTTTTTTCAAAAGTAGAAGATATCTTAAAAGAAGTTTCACAGAAAGAAGAAAAGAATATATTGGAAGCAGCTAAAATTATTGAAACATCGATAAAAGATAAAGGTGTATTACATGTATTTGGATGCGGTCATTCACAGATGTATGCCATGGAGCTATTTTATCGTGCGGGAGGCTTGGTGCCGGTTAATGCAATTTTATCACCGCCGTTATCATTGGCTCCGTCGGCTCCGTTAAGCACTTTCTCAGAAAGACAGGAAGGGCTGGCCAAGGTGATACTTAATAACGAAAACGTGGCATCTCAAGATGTAATGTTAATTGTATCTACATCCGGAAGAAACGCTGTTCCGATTGAAATGGCATTAGAAGCGAAAGAAAGAGGAATGAAAGTCATTGTATTAACATCAATGGCGTTCACAGAAGAAGTGGAATCCAGACATAAAGACGGGAAAAAACTCTATCAATTAGCTGATGTTGTATTAGATAATCATGGTGATGCCGGAGATGCAATTATGAAAGTTGATGGATTGGAAGCAAGCTTTGGACCAACTTCATCAATTATTGGTTTTACTATCCTGCAAAGTGTTGTAGTCCAAGCAATTGATAATCTGGTGAAAAGTGGAGAAGCGCCTCCTGTTTATGTCAGCTCTAATTTAGACAAAGGTGATCAAATAAATAAGCAATATATAGAAAAGTATCGAAATCGGATAACTTGCTTATAAACTTATAAACGGAGGGATTCATAATGGAAATTATTACAGTATGCGGGATGGGATTTGGAACGAGTTTAATGCTTAAAATGACAGTTGACGATATATTGGCAAAAGAAGGAATAAAAGCGGAAGTAAGTGCACTTGACGCCGGATCGGCAAAAGGAAGAACAGCAGATTTAATTATGGCTTCAGCTGATTTAGAATCAGCGCTGGAAGGAGTAGAGATAGATAAAATATATATTCACAACCTTACAGACGATGACGAAATAGAGAAAAAACTACTTGGATATTTAAATCAAAATGGGTAATGGAGGGTTTATTTATAAACGATGCTGAAATAATTGAGTTGCCAATATAAGGAGGTCAAAAAATGTTAAGGGCAATAGCAGAAATTTTAACAGTTCCGGCCATTACTCTAGGTCTTGTAGCATTGCTCGGCTTATTACTGCAAAAGAAAGAAGTAACAGAAGTTGTAAAAGGCACGATAAAAACGATTTTAGGTATACTCATTTTAGGGGCAGGCTCATCATTAATCGTTACAAATTTAGCTCCTTTTGCAGAAATGTTTGAGCAAGCATTTAATTTAAAGGGAGTTGTTCCAGTAGATGAAGCCATTGTAGCAGCTCTGGTTGACTCTGTAGCAGCCATTGGAAGAATGACATCTTTTATTTTATTATTTGGGTTTTTAACAAATGTGTTGTTGGCTCGTATTACCCCTTTTAAGTATATTTTTCTGACTGGTCATATGATGTGGATTTTGGCGGGAGCACTGGCTTGGGCTTTCTATGATTTAGGTGTATCTGAAACAAATGGAATTATCTTTGGATCATTGATTCATGGAATGACATTAGTATTATTGCCAGCGATTGCACAACCCATTGTCAGGAAAATCACAGGGAATGATAAAGTAGCCTATGGACATCTGACAACCACTGGGGTCGTATTATCTGCTTTGGTTGGGAAAATGACAGGGAATAAAGCGCATGATAGTGAATCGATTAAAATGCCGGAGAAATTAAGCTTTTTTAAAGATACAGCAGTATCCGTATCAATTGTTATGTTTGTAATTTATATTATTACTGCTCTATTTGCAGGGCCGGAAGTAGTCAATCCATTATCTGACGGACAGAACTACCTTGTATTCAGCACACTAAATGCTCTAGGTTTTGCTGCGGGAGTACTTGTTCTATTACAAGGTGTCAGAATGTTTCTTGGTGAAATTGTTCCTGCTTTTAGAGGGATTGCTTTAAAGCTTGTCCCTGGAGCTAAACCTGCTCTGGATGTACCTATTTTCTTTCCATATGCACCGAACGCGCTGATGTTAGGGTTCATCTTTTCCATCATAGGTATGGTCATCGGAATGTTTATTTCCATACTATTTGGCACAATTGTTCCCCTGCCATCAATTATTGGTGGATTCTTTACGGGAGGTATTGCAGGTATATTTGGGAATGCTATGGGAGGCAGAAGAGGAGCAATGGTATCTGGATTTGTATATGGTATCATCCTGACAATACCAGTTGCACTTTTCTATCCTTTATTTGGATTAGATATTTATGGAGTAGAAGGTCTGGCCTTCCTGGTTCCAGATGGTATTATTGTCCTTGCGCTAATTAAATTGTTCTTTACTTTGAAAATACCGATTCCAGGATTTATATTAGCGGTGATTGCATTAGTCCTGTTAAGTATTTTTTATAAAAAGAAGCAGGCATCTATTGAATAAATAAGTTCAATGTGATTTGAATATACAGAATTAATATTTAATTAAGAGTGCTTCCTTATAGTAAGTAAAAACTTTTTAAAGGAGGAACAACTTACATGATTCGTAAACGAAAGATGTTCTTTACAGGGTTGGTATTATTGCTGTTTTTTACTTTTATAGATAGCAAAATGGCAGCTGCAGAAGAAAAAGATGGATGGAAGTTGATGTACCATGAAGATTTTCAAGATTTGCTATCATTTGATGACATACCATGGGAAATAGACAGTTATGGAGATAATAGCCCTTGGCATGTAGATCATTTAGATGATGATGGAGAATTTTTTCAAATTCAAGGTGGAAATGATTTTGAGAAGCAGCTGGAAAGCTTTGATTTATTAAGGAAGCGGGCCAGCTTTGGTGAAGAGGGATGGCTGACAGCCGAGTTTGCAGTGCGGGATTATGATAAAGATGGTCAACCCGATACAGAAGCTTCTTTTACTAATGTGAGTCAGGATAGTCAACAAGCTGCTGAGCTGGCTACTAGTTTTGATTCTGGTTTGATTATTGTCCATTATGGATTATGAGAATCCAGCTCCACATAATAATGTTTTTATCCATAATCACCGTAAAGTGGGGATGGATGCATATAATGTTAGTTCTTCATGGAATAGTGGTTATGCTGTTTGTAATCCGCAAACTGGAGAATTATACAGCCGGGCGGACGAGCAAAGTTCCAATAATGCCATTAATGGAATCTTTTTTGCCGGCGATACGTTTAGAGATGAATCCATTGGCTATAATTCGTTTATGTTTGAAACAGAATGTGGTTCTTTCTATGATGATGATACAGAATACTCTATTATTTCCAATGCAGAAATACAGCCTGAGCTCATGCCGGAAGAATCTTATACATTTGCAATAGAACGTACAGATAATAGTTATATAATGGAGATGTCAGGCAACTTTAAACATGTTGGTCAGCAAACACTTAGATATGAAAGAGATTTTATTGAAGATGGAAGGCCAATCTGGCATTACAATAATACATCAGAAGAATATAATGGAGAATTCAATTCTACATTAACTTTTGAAGGTCCTCATGGCAGCTATTCTGTTGAACAATGGCCCGAGGATTCTGCTTATCCAGATTATTTTCTGTTGGGTATACCCCATATTAATTATTATGAAGGTTCTGCGGTAATAGACAATGTGAAGTTATTTGTTCCTGGGCAGGATGAATCTGAATAATAAGACTGTTTTAGAGGGAAGGAAATAGTAGTTGGTTATAGGCAGGGTGCTGGTTTTGGATTTAATAACTGCGATTTTTTATTGATGGTTATGGAGTAAGCCATATATATCTATTCTTTCCTATGATATAATCGCAGTAATTTAGCAGTATTTTATTAACTTCCTTTATTCATGTATAGATTTCATGGATAAAGAATATATGTGCAGGGAAGATATGAAATAATGGATAAAAATAATAGATTGCCTCTTTATTTACAATTAATGGAGGATTTAATAAAAAAAATAGATGAAAGTTATTATCTTGAAGGAGAAAGACTGCCTCCGGAACGGGAGCTATGTGAAATTTATAGGCTGAGCAGAATAACTGTGCGTCAGGCCTTGCAAGAATTGGAAAGAGAAGGATATATTTATAAAGTTCATGGTGCTGGCACGTTTGTATCATCGAAACGCTACAACCAGCACCTTGTAAAACTTTATAGTTTCACAGAAGAGATGAAAAAGAATGGAAAGGTTCCCTCTACAATTGTCCTAAATTTTGAAGAGACTGTAGTAGATGACCGGCTGGCGAGTAAATTAAAAATCACCCCTTTCGAAATAGTTATTAAAGTGGTCCGGCTGCGGCTTGCGGATGATGAACCCTTGCTTTATGAGACAACTTATTTACCGAAAAAGTTTTTTCCGAACCTCTCAAAAGAAGATTTAGAGTCAAGATCGATGTACCAAATTTTTATAGAGGACTATTCGCTTGGAGTTACAAAGGCAATTGAAAGCTTCAAGGCCACTACATTACGTGAAGAGGAAGCGAAATATTTTCAATTACCTTCTAATCAGTCAGCAATGATGATTAAACGATATGCGTATCATAATGAGTATCTGATCGGTTATACACTGGGCATTGCGCGTGGAGATAAGTTTGACTATATAGTAGAATTGACTTAACATTTTTAAACTAGAATAATATAAAGAAACAAATAGTATAGGAATATGACGTTAAAAGGAGATTCGGGCAAATATCAAATGAATGATTTGATATTTGCCCGAATCCTTTTTTTATTTATTTTTGAGGTAATCCTGATTGTAACGTAATCTCTTTTTTTGTGAAAAATATGCAATATGAATGGTAAATGTAAAATTAAATCGCAGATGGTCCATCTATAAAAATATGTTGATTGCAGTGTCATTTACCTCACCCATGTTTTGTAACTTTTCTTCTGTGGTATTAGTAGGTGTAAAACATATGCCATATTCATATCTATTTTTTCTAATCAGGTAGTAGAGAAAGGAGAACTTAAAATGGAGGCGCCTGGACGACAGAAGAAAAAAAGCTTAGTTGAGAAAAGCATTGTAATTCCTTCTATTGTGATTATAGCAATATTTAGTGCTCTATTTGCAATGTATACAAGTGAATCTAAGGAATTATTGGACAGCATTTTTAATACATTAGTAGATTCCTTTAAATGGGGTTATTTATGGTATGCCTTGATTATCGTTATAGCAGCAGTATATTTTTCGTTTTCTAAGTATGGGAAAGTAGTGTTAGGTGATCCGGCAAAGAAACCAAGATACAACTTGTTTGAATACGCATCTATTTTGATTGCAATGGGGCTTGGTTCAACAATTATGCGGACGGGTTTGACGCAATGGAGTGAAGTCGCGAATGACCCGCCGTTTGGGCTGGAAGCAGGATCAATGGAAGCAATTCTTGCCGGGAATTCCTACAGCATGTTTTTATGGACCTTTCAGACCTTTGCCGTCTTTGTTATGGTAGCTCCGGCGATGGCATATCTTTTGTATGTCCGGAAGAAACCACGAATGCGTATTTCAGAAGCATGCCGTGTTATATTCGGCGACAGGTTTACAGATGGAATTGGCGGGATTATTCTTGATATTTTATTCTTGGTCAGTATTTTAGCCGGAGCCGCAGTGACATTAGGTCTTGGTACACCGATTGTTACGTATAATCTGGCGGAGATATTGAATATTGAAGTAACATTTCCTTTTACAGTAATTGTTACTTTGATTTGGGTTTTAGGTTTTTCTATCAGCGCTTATGTAGGTATTGACAAAGGGATCAAACGGTTAAGTACATTTAACATGTATCTTGCAGGAGCTTTTGCTCTCCTTATTCTTATCATTGGACCGGGAATCTTTATTATGAATTTCTTTTCTGATTCCGCACGATATTTAATCACTAATTATATGAACTTTTCTCTGTATACCAATTCACTTGATATGGAGGGAGGTACACATATTGAGAGTCATACCGTCTTTTGGTTTGCTTACAATGCAACTTGGGCGATGCTTCACGGTGTTTTTGCGGCGATTGTATCCAAAGGCAGAACGATTAAAGAAATGATTTTAACGTATCTATTGGCGCCTACACTATTATCCTGGATTGCGACAGGTGTTCTTGGTGGATTAAGTGTTCACAGGCAGGTGACGGGTGCAGTGCCAGTGCTGGATATTGTCCAAAATCAAGGCTTGGAGCAATCGATTCCCGCTATTTTGAGCTCATTGCCATTACCGACATTAACTATCATCTTATTTACGATTATTGCGACGATTTTCTTAATTACTACATTAGATTCAACAACTTATACCGTAGCAACCTATATGTCCAATCAGGATATGACGAAATCTGCACCTTATAAATCATTAAGAATCTTAGTGGCAGTATTGATTACAGTGCTTGCTCTGACGCTTATGAGTGTAGGAGGCCTTTCTCCGTTGGAAGTGCTGTCGGGATTAATGGGAATACCAATTATTATTATTCAGGTTCTAACGGTCTATGCCGCTAAAAAAATGATGGACGAGGACCGGGCCTGGGTGAAAAATGTTCGAAAAGCAAGGTATTCTCCTGAAAAGCAGAACGATTGATAAACGTGAATGGCAGGGAAAACAGGGTATGTAAAATTATGCTCATAATATAAATATAACGGATCTTTCATAAGCAGGAACGAAATGAATTCGCCCGTCATGAAAGATCCGTTTCATTTTAAGAAATCCTGGTATTTTTAAGAGACCAAATGTCAGTATATTCTGCCGCGGCTTCCGTTCCCTCTGTATACAACTCTATACCATTGCTTGCAAGCTCTGGATAAATTCTTGTGGAGAGCGTTGCCTCACCATCGTTCACAAATACCTCAACAGAGCATGTATCGACATACACATGAAGTGTAATTTCATTACTGTTAGTGCGCAAGGGCGCTTTATTAACAGCCTTATGTGAAAGTTTTCCAGAATTCCTTGTGTCTACAATTACTTCATTTGTTGCTGGGTCATAGAAAACGATTGTTTGCTCAGAACCATCTTCTGATTGACGCAGGCGCAAGCCAACTTTTCCATCTTCATTATTTTCAGGTAATGTCCATTTACATTTTATTTCATAGCTATGTTTGAAAGTCTTATTGGAATTAAGGTTATAAGCATCCTCTTTTGACAGCGTAAGTGTATCATAATGCTCATGGACGTCCCGGAGTGCATTTAGTTCCTGAACCGGATAGGAGCGTACAATCCCGTCTTCGCCCAATGTAAGCTCACGGGGGATTGTCATTGCGCCGGACCACTTATCCACTTTGGATGGGAATTCTGTAAAGGGGAAATCCATCCAGGCAATAAGAATACGCCGTCCTTTTTCGTCTTCAAAAGTCTGTGCAGCATAGAAGTCGATTCCATAGTCAATTTCCCGTTGTGATTCGGGTGTGAAGATGCCTTTCTCATAATCCATGCTGCCTGTCATAACTGTGCTTTTTCCATTATCCATGTTCATTGGAGATGTAATCAATACATACTTATCCCCAAGTGGAAATAGATCTGGGCATTCCCACATATCACCCTGCGTACCGTCACTTTTTGCAGCAATACCTACATATTCCCATTCCGTAAGATTGCTGGATTTGTATAGTGCAATTGCTCCATCATTATCTACGGCTGTTCCTATAACCATATACCAGAATTCTCCGTGTTTCCATACTTTCGGGTCCCGGAATTCATTGCTTAAACCTTCAGGACTTTCACTGATAACTGGATTTGCAGGATGTTTTGTGAAATGTATCCCGTCTGTTGAAGTTGCAATAGCCTGTACTTCCTTATTTTCTTTTCCTTCTAGATGTCCTGTGTAAAACAGCGTCATGACATCGCCGTTCATTACTGCAGAGCCGGAGAAACACCCCATTTCGCTTTTGGCTTCATCATACTCATAGGCTTCAGATGGGGCTAAGGCAACTGGTTCATGGTTCCAGTGAACAAGATCTGTGCTTGTGGCATGTCCCCAGTGCATCGGGCCCCAGTGAAAGCTATACGGGTTGAACTGGTAAAATAAATGGTAAATCCCGTTATGTTGGATAAGACCGTTAGGGTCATTTATCCAGCCTGCAGGAGCCATAAAATGATAGTGGAGACGATATGAAGCATCCTTTAACTCATCTTTTAAATTGGCTACTGACTGATTGGCGAGTGAAAGCTGTTCATTGTGTGTCTTCTGCTGGTTCATATTGGATAACCTCATTTCGTTTTGATTTGTGATTACTTAAGAAAAAGATAGCAGCAACTGTGAAAACATAGACAATTGTGCCAAGGACAAAAAATGTCGTTATAAAACCAGTGTTATCGTAAAGCTTGCCAATTACAGACGAAAAGGCAATAACACCGATTTCACCTGATATTTTAAAACCAATCAGGTAAATTGTAGCAGAAAGCCTTTGGTCAAAATTGAGTGCAATATATTTAAAAATAGCAATGAGCAGGATAGGCAGTTCAATCCCGTGAAGAAGCTTGATCAATGAAATAGCAATCGTACTGTCGACAAGTGCAGAACCTATAATGCGGGTACCCATAATAACACCGGCTAAAATCAATGATCGCTTTGCTCCAACTTTATTAACAATAAATGGTGCAGCAAACAGCATAGCTGATTCAAGAAAAACCTGGAATGAATTTAAATATCCAAATACTTGATATCCAATGTCCGTATCAGTGAAATGCTGTGTGAAATAAACTGGGAACAGCTGAACATCATAAATCGTGTAAATACAAGCAGTTCCAAAAAGGAATAGAACAAAATACCAGAACTTTTTCACTTTAACAATGGAGACAATATCCTTTATACGTAAACTTGCTGTCTTATCTTCCTCTGTTTCATGTACATCAACTTTAAAGAAGCAGTTTAAGAGAAAGAATCCCACTCCTGCAACGGAAGCAATCCAGAAATTAAGATGGGGGTTAATGCTGAGCAATAAGCCTGCAGTCAGCGTAGCACATGCGTATCCAATAGAACCCCACATTCTTGATGTCCCATATTCGAAGTTGAATTTCCGGCTGAGTTTCTCAGCGTATGATTCAAGGAATGCAACCCCTGCAATGAAACCGGCACCAAAATAAAAACCACCCAGAATAGCGCCGACCATAAAGTTTGATTGCAGGAGCGGTTCGTATACATAAATGATAAATGGTCCAGTCCCAATAAGGAAAATACTCTGAAACCAGATTAAATATTTTTTGGTGCCGATTTTATCCTGAATAACACCATATAGGAGCATAAATATCAATGAAAGAAATGAATTGATTGAAAAAACGGTTCCTGTTTCAGATCCTGTTAAACCAAGCGTTCCGTTTAACCAAATGGAATAAAAGGACCACCAGATGGACCATGTAATAAAGAAAAGAAATAAATAACCAGATGAAAACCAGTAATTTTTATTTTTAAACATATGCATTGTTATCACCTATTCTCTAAATGTAGTAAAATAATATTGTAAAAGGGATGGTTCATGAATTGGAAAAGCGAAACAAATAAAGTTAAACGTTTTTTATGACCTCCTTTGTGAATGAATTGAGAATACGTATTCATAAACGATGTTATTTATTATATTCCTTGAAAAATAGTAAGTCAATGGTTTTAGAAAACGATTTCTTGTTCAACTATGTATTTTATTGGAATTAACTGCCTGATATTGCTATATTAAACGGGAATGATTCAGGCGGTTTATGGTTTGTTATTATCAATAGATTTTATTTTGAAGACCTTATATGAAATAATAATCCACTTATGAGAATACGAATTCACGGAAAGGGAAGGAGTCTGCTATGGCTAAATTGACAATGAAAGAAATTGCTAAATTGGCAAATGTTTCACAATCTACTGTCTCCCGTGTTATTAATGGGAATGAAAAAGTTAATGAAGATGCAGCAAAACGGGTGCTTAAGGTTATTGAAGATGTAGGGTATATTCCGAATAGCGCTGCACAAACTTTGAAAAGAAGCCAATCCAAAATTATTGGTGTGTGTGTCACAGAAACATATAATCCTTATTTTGTAGAACTGGTTGATGTATTAGAATCCGAAGCCAGAAAACTAGGATACAGTATTCTCCTGCATAACTCTAAACATAATCCAATTACAGAATGGGAGAGCATTCAGAATTTCATAGCACGTCAGGCGGATGGAGTAATTTGTATACCTACGGGGGAGTACAACTTAAAACGAATGAATAAACTTGGTATCCCTACGGTAATCATTACACAGAACCATCAATCATTGGATAGCGTCGGTCTTGACCATATGCAGGCGGGAAAAATTGCCGCTGAAAAATTTATACATGCAGGGCATACAAAATTTGGATTTATTGGAACAGCACTGGACGATAAATTTTTAGGATATAAAAGTGTATTGTACGAAAATGGCTTCGAGTTTGATTTGAACAATTTTATCCGTGTGGAAGAGACTTCTACAAACAATTATCTGATCCGGCAGGATATTGAAGCATACTTAAAAGAGAAGCAAGAGCAGCTTGACTTCACATGTATTTTTGCCGGGAATGATCTGGTGGCTCTGGAATTTTTGGAGATAGCTCAGGAAAGAAAGATTCGAATACCTGAAGACATCAGTTTAATTGGCTTTGATGATACATACCTTTCTAAAATTATGGGGATTTCCAGTATTCACCAGCCAATTGAAGATATGGTGAAAACAACACTTGAGGTGCTTCTCAACCGTATTGAAAATGAAGTATCCACGGAAAAAGTTGATATCAAGCTGGAGCCCGTATTAATTGAACGGACAAGCTCTAATTATAAAAAGTTATAAAATAGGTATTTGTCTGCAGAGGACTTTTGGTTCGAAATATAATAATCTTTTACTAAGGCAATAGTAAGATGCAAATATAGAAGCGCCTTATGTGGGGCAGCTTTAAAAGAAAAGAGGAGTTTATTCATGAAGAAGAAGGTATACTTAAATCATGATGGCGGAGTAGATGATCTAATCTCGCTGTTTTTATTATTACAGATGGATAATGTGGAGTTGACTGGCGTCGGAGTTATTCCTGCAGACTGTTATTTGGAGCCTGCTGTTTATGCAAGCCGTAAAATTATCGACCGCTTTGGAAAAGGCCAGAATGTGGAGGTAGCTGCATCTACTTCCCGCGGAAAAAATCCATTTCCAAAAGACTGGCGCATGCATGCATTTTTTGTAGATGCCTTACCTTTATTAAATGAGTCTGGAAAGATAGAAGCAAAGCTTGCAGAAGCAACTGCACATCAACATTTGGTGAACATCCTGCGAGAGAGCAGTGAAAAAGTGACGCTTGTATTTGTCGGCCCATTAACCGATTTAGCAAGGGCTTTGGAAATTGCTCCAGATATTGAAGAGAAAATTGAAAAGCTTGTCTGGATGGGCGGAACATTTTTAGAAAATGGAAATGTTGAGGAGCCGGAGCATGATGGAACCGCAGAATGGAATGCTTTTTGGGATCCGGAGGCTGTAAAAACGGTATGGGATAGTTCGATTGCAATTGATTTAATTGCTTTAGAAAGCACAAATATGGTTCCATTAACCATAGATGTCAGAGATAAATGGGCTGCGGAACGCCGGGATATCGGGATTGATTTCCTTGGGCAATGCTATGCGATGGTTCCGCCGCTTGTGCATTTTCAAACCAACTCAACCTACTTCCTGTGGGACGTTTTAACAACAGCAACAATCGGGAAGCCTGATCTGGTAAAGAAAAAAGAAGTCAAAAGCATTGTTCATCCTGGTGGAGCCAGCCAGGGGAAAACGGAGATATCAGAATCTGGACGTCCTGTTCAGTTTGTTTATGAAGTAAACCGGGATGCTTTTTTTGATTACATTACGGAATTAGCGAGACAGGAGAAATAAAATGAGAAGAGTTATTATTGATACAGACACAGCCGGAGATGATACTATTGCACTTTTAACGGCGATGCATCATTTTAAAGTGGAAGGTGTCACGATTACCGGCGGGAATGTAGATTTTGATCAAGAGGTGGAAAATGCACTTTATACTATTCAAGTCGCTAACCCGGAAGAAAAAGTTCCTGTCTATAAAGGATTAGAGCGCCCGCTGCTCGCAACAGGGCAGGAAAAACACCGGACAGTAGAAGATGTTCATGGAGAGGACGGTATGGGTGGTGCACATTTTCCAAAAGCAGCACAGCGCCCGGAAGAAGGACATGCTGTTGATTTTATCATTGAGAAAATCAAAGAGTATCCGGGAGAAGTGAGCTTGTTAGCGATAGCGCCGTTAACGAATATTGCCATGGCAATCAAAAAGGACCCATCGATTATCAAGGATATTCCGCATATTTATATCATGGGCGGTACGAATAATACACTAGGGAATATCACGCCGGCAGCAGAGTATAATTTCTATGTCGATCCGGAAGCAGCAAAGCTTGTACTCCATTCTGGCATCCCAATTACGATGGTCGGCTGGGACATGTGTATCGATTATTCTATTATGGATGACAACGACCATGCGGAAATTGCAGATTTGGAGACAGCAGGCTCACAATTTTTTATAGATATTAATCGTGTCGTGATGCAGTTTAATAAATCTGTGCATCGTCTGAACGGAACGACGCATCCGGATACGCTGTTAGTAGCTATTGCAGCAGATGAACGAATCATGGTGAAATCTCATGATTATTATGTAGATGTGGAAACCAAAGGGGAGCTTACAAGAGGATATAGTCTGGTGGATGTGAATAACCGCTTGGAGAAGGAGCCGAATGTCCGTGTATGTGAGGCGGTGGACCGTGGCCGGTTTAAAAAGAATTTGTTTGATGTTTTAGTGGCAATTAAGTGAATATGTATGATGAAAAACCAAGTCTCTTTTAGGAGGACTTGGTTTTTTATGAGAAATATAAAATTTAACCAATACTAGAAGAATCACTTATTGATACATTTAATTTGTTATCGGCATAGTTAAAAGGAGTGTAAGGAAAAGTTCATTTTCTTTCTTTTTGATCCATTTTGAGAGTTAGGGCTTTTAAAATAGATTATGATTTTACTTTTTTCTCCTCTGTAAACGTTAATTCTTTTTTATTTGTAAGCTTTGTTACTAATAGAAGAACAAGAATTGCAGATAGTGATCCCGGTACAATTTCCCAAACATATTCACTCATACCTGTTGCATACCACACACTTGTAACAAAAGCACCTGTAACCATCCCGGAAAAAGATCCCCATTTATTCACTCTAGAGGGCCAAAATAGCAACATAAGTAACAATGGACCAAAAGCTGCAGCCATTACGGATTGAGCATATAGTATAAGTTTGAATACTGTATCAAGATTAATTAAAGCTAAGCCAAGCGAAAGTATCCCCATCCCAATCATGATTAGTCTGGATAAATTAACCGATTCTTTTGAACTGCGCTGTTTTTTGCTGAAGACTTTCATTAAATCATCACCTATACTCTGAACGACTACTAAAAGTTGCGAGCTATAGGTCGATTGAATGGCTGCAAAAATTCCCGCAATGATGATTCCAATTATGACTGGAGGCATCAATTCATAGACCAATGCCGGAAATGCATTTTCTGAGTCGGTAAGGTTTGGTAAATAAATTCGAGCTGCTAACCCAAGCAGACAAGCTCCAGTCATGGAAATAATATTAAAAGCTGCTTTTACCCACATTCCTTTATAAAAGGTTTCTGTAGCATCTTTAGTGGTAAAGTATCTCTGGAGATTTTGCGGCTGTCCTACTGTCCCCAGCCCCATAACCATCATTCCAAAAACTAAACCAAAAGCCAACGCGCCAGACTTTCCACTGGCTGCTGTTCCTAAGATAGGATCGATAGCTAATAGTTGCCCCCAAAAAGCTCCCCAACCGCCTAAACTAAAAATTAAATATACTGGTAATGCGCCTAATATCAATATCATTAACGTTCCTTGAAAAGTATCTGTCCACATTACTGCCCGATAGCCGCCAAAAAAACAGTAAGCTACCACTACCACAGCAGTAATAACCATTGCGAGATTGTAATCCATATTCATTACTACATTCATTGTTTTACCTGCTGCTGTTAATTGGGAGCCCAGATAGGGAATGAAAAATAATATAATTATACATGTTGCGGTAACTTTTATTAAATGTGTCTTATCATTAAGCTTTTTCTCAAAATAGTCAGCAAGATCTCTAGCTCCCAGTTTACTGCTTTGTCTGCGTAAAGCCGGACCAACAATTAACCAGCTTAAAATTCCTCCAAACGCGTAAGCTGGCAGCATCCACATAAATTCTGCTCCAGAAACATAAGCATAACCTGCAGCACCAATAAAAATCCAACCACTTGTATCAGTTGCTGCCGAGCTCATTGCTGAAGAATAGAAGCCAAAACTGCGATTCCCTAAAAAATAACTTTCTTCATTATCATTCATGCCTTTTCCAGCAAGGACTCCTAAATAAAAAATCGCCAAAAGATAAAGGATAAATACACCTACTATAATAAGAGAGGATGTTATCATATTTTAATCTTCCACTCCCTCTTTGTATTCTTTCTCGTGATGTTTTTTTACTAGATGAATACTAATTCCATAAAGAACAATACAAAAAATGGGTCCGCCAATAAATAAAGCTTGCACAATAAATGGTATCTGGTTCATCAGTAATCCCCCTATTTTTGTTATGTTATTTATTTCAAGTCTTTATCCGGGATAATGACGTCAACAACCTTTGCCCAGCCATTCTCATGTGTGGCAGCATAATCTCCAATAGTATAACTGGCTCCATAAACCTCAACTGGGTTTAATTCATCTAAAGGTTCAATAATAGGGAAATTCTCATATCCAGATAATTTTATGTCTGCATAACCTTCAACTTTTTTCTTTGTTACAAAGTCAGGGCTGCTGTCTCTGCTTAAAACTTTCTGTGTTAAAATACCGGGACCATCATGCCGGGGCATCGTATAAAGTAAAATGTGCGGATATTGCGGAACAACAGGTAATTCCTGTCTCGGTTTTTTGTTTAAATCAACTTCAAAATGAACAATCTCCGCATCCTCTCTAAAAACGGAAACAGAAGTTTTTCCATCTTTTTCTTCTTTTTTAAAATCTGCAGTTTTTTTAGGGTAGCCCCACAGCTCCCTCCCGGCACTTACAGATGAAGCTAAATCTTCATATTCAAAAAGATAATATCCTCCAATTAAATCTTTATATTTAACGGGAACAATAATCCCTAAATCATGGTAAGTAGCTGATGTGCCGTTAGCATAATCTCCAAAGTTAACGATAAAGTTATTACTTACATATTCAAAAGGAGTCGGCTCTAAATATTTTTTTATAATTTCTGGACTGGTTCGACAGTAAATATTAATACTGCTTAGGTCTTTGCAAAAATATGGTATAGATGGGCTTTTAAAAAAAGGAGCTTGTACGGGCATATTATCTGCATTCCAAACTTCAAATGGTCTTTTCATAAATATATTCCTCCATAAAATGATTTGAATTTTAATTAATTTTACGTTAGCTGGTTAGTTGGCTTTGTATCTTGAATTTTGTCGATTACTTTTCCGTATGTCAATGTGAAAGCGCCTTCTAAATATACAGCACCCAGCACTTCTTGAATATCTAACAGATACAAAGGATCTTTTTCAGATTTTTCAATGTTTAAATCAGCTTTTCCAAATACCTGTTTTTTCACTTGAGCATCTTTTAAGACGTTTTGAACAATGCTATTTGTATCGGTCCCTTCTGCTTCAGGGTGCGGCATGCGTTTTACCTGTAGTCTGGGACTGAGTATAGGAACTTCAAATTCTTTTTCATTTGCTTCAAAGGTGATATCAATAATCTTTTTCCCCTTTCTTGATACACTGCCACTGATTTTTTGAGCATCTCCATAAAACTCAACTTCACCCATTTTCTTAGGATATCGCCAGATTTCACGACCAGCGCATAGTGCATCATCTGTATCTACATATTCAAAAGCAACACATGCTCCTTTTTTATCTTTGTAAGCACATTGGATAACAACACCTCCTTCACTATAGTTGTCTAATCCATCAATTTCATTATTCTTTAAGATGAAAACTTCAAAAATATCTGATGTTAACTCAAATTCTTTTGGCAAAAAACGCTGTAAAGCTTCTTTGTTACCTCGACAGTAAACGCTTACTTTTTGGTAATCGTGATAGCGGTAGGGAAGCTTTGGATATAGTGGTGAATATTCTGGTAAAATGGTATATTCGTATTTGTTCATTTGACATTTCTCCTTTAATATCTTTTATAGATATATAAGCAAAAATTGTGCCAAAATTAAAAACCTTGAGTTCTCAAGGTTTTTAAATGAGATAAAAGAAAATTACCAAAAACAAAACAGGTATTATGGGTGATTACTCTTTTTTGAGTAATTTAACTTCTAGAACAAACCGCTCTAAATTATATTTTCTTACTTTATTACTTAATGTTTGTTGAGGAATATCTAAATTTCTTGCTGCTTGTGAGATATTTCCACTTGTTAGCTCTAATTCTTTCTTGATATGTTCTGTTTCCGTCTCTTGTACAATATCTTTAAGTGATATTTTTGATCCCATATAAGACCTGGAGTAGTGAGAATATCTTTGATGAATGACATGTGCATCGTTAAGAAAGGTATCAAATTCAATATCTTCTGGTTCAATTACTCCCTCCTGTTTTGCATTCATGATTCGCTCAATGACATTTTGAAGTTCGCGAATATTGCCAGGCCAATCATAATTTATAAGCCTATCCAGCCCTTTAGAGGTGATGCCGGCTATTTCTTTGGAAAACAATGTATTAAAGTTTAGAATAAATTGATCCACCAGCAGAGGGATATCTTCTTTTCGTTCACGTAGCGGCGGGAGCTCAATATTTAATACATTCAATCGATAATAGAAGTCTTTACGTATAAGCCCTTCAGCAAGCAATTCTTGTGGTTTTCGGTTAGAAGCAACGATCAGCTTTACTTGAACATCAAAGTCTGTTGTATCTCCAACTTTTCGGATACGTTGATCTTGTAGAACACGTAAAAGTTTTGCTTGCAGATTAAGCGGTAGAGAATTAATCTCATCTAAAAACAATACACCTTCGTTAGCCAGCTCGAATAATCCTTTTCTATCTACAGCATCAGTGTAACTCCCTTTAGTGGTTCCAAATAAATAAGATTCCAGCAGGTTTTCAGGAATAGCTGCACAGTTTTGAGTGATTAAAGGTAATTTTTGATCACCCTGCATCTTTTTATGAATCGTTTTTACAAGTACTTCTTTCCCTGTACCTGTTTCTCCATAAATAAAAATAGGAGATAAACTTGCTGTATAAATAGATAAATTGGATTTTATTTTATAGATAGTATCACTTTCCCCAATAAATGTAGAGCCGGGATGTTGGGTTATGGCTGTTTTTTGATTTATTTGTTTTTCTGCCTGCAGATTATGTAATTCAGTATTCAATGCCTCGACAGTAGTAATATCACGAAACAATTCAAATACTCCGGTCACTTTTCCATTTGCTAAAATAGGGTAAGTAGATGTGATGGTTGTTTTTCGCTCTCCCTGATAAGTATAAAAGGTTTGTCTCCTATCTATAATTGGCTGCTTTGTATCTAAAACTTGAACCATTGTACTATTTTCTTTTTTTAAATAAGGAAAGACATCAAAAATAGATTTTCCAATAACTCTTTTATAGTTAAGGCCAAACGCATTGCTGGCTTTATTTGCATATGTAAAGATGAAGTCTGCATTTACTATGATAACTCCTTCATTGATGCTGTCCGTAATAACTTTAAATGCTTCGTCCAATCTAATCACTTCTCTCTAATCATTTTAGAATGAATTAATGCAAAAACAAAAAATAAATAAACGCTCCAAGTAAGAAGCCAAAAATAAACAAAATGCCTCTTTTCATTACAAGTCTCCTCGCTTTTATCCATTGTCTTATTGTTATTGTACTAAAGAGAGAGGGCGATGCAAGGATAGACATTAAAGTTATAAAAAAAGTGAGATTTTATATAAGAGAATGTGGATTCAATCAAGGTTACTTCGAATAGTTATAAAATATATTTTTAGAAAGCGTTGACAAAATAAAACAGCGATGTTAACATCTTTTTTAGATTCAACTTAGATCTATGTTAGATTTTAGGAGGTGGGATACTTGAAAAGATTGATATTAGGTTTTTATGGAGACGATTTCACTGGATCAACAGATGCAATGGAAGCACTGGATCAATATGGCTTAAAAACAATTTTATTTTTAAAAATACCAAATGAAAAGATGATGGAGCGTTTCCAGGATGTTGATTGTGTTGGTGTAGCGGGAACTGCCCGCGCGAAAAATAGAAATGGCATGGAAAAAGAATTAGTTCCTGTTTATGATTTTTTTCAAAAAATAAAGCCATATTTTGTTCATTATAAAGTTTGTTCTACCTTTGATTCTTCACCTGACGTAGGAAGTATCGGGTTTGCCGGTGATCTTGCCCGGAATTATTTTAATAAAGGCAGTTTCCCTTTGCTAGTAGCGGCTCCTATGTTAGGGAGATATACAGCATTTGGGAATCATTTTGCAGCTTTTCAGGATAAAGTATATCGCCTGGACAGACACCCTGTAATGTCCAGGCATCCAGTAACTCCGATGGATGAAGCTGATTTAGCTGTGCATTTGCAGAAACAGACAGAGCAGCGGATAGATAAAGTCAGTGTCTTAGACTTGGAAGAACAGAATGTATCAGAAATTATTGAGAAACATGCTGAAGAAGATAATATTGTATTATTTGATTCGCTAAATGATGTTCATATGGAGAAGGTATCTCAAGTACTTTGGGAAATGAAGGGAACAGATACTCAATTTCTATTAGGGTCCTCCGGCATTGAATATGCTTTGGGGGATGCAATAAAAAGGAATCAAGCAGGTTCTCGAACAGAAAAAGACATAGTATCCTCCAAGATAGAGAAAATATTCTCTGTTTCCGGCAGTGTATCTGAAGTGACAAAGCAGCAGCTGGAGAACGCAGAGGAGGCTGGTTTTCATCTAGAACAAATACCTTATGAATTATTTACTGATGAGGAAAAAGCGGAAGGATTCCTGGAAAAAATAGTGAAGAAAATAGAGCTTAAGAAAAAGGTAATTATTTATACAGCTAAAGGGCCAGATGATCCAATAATTGAAAAAACAAAACAGCATTTACTGGAAGAAGGTATTTCTAAGGAAGATAGAGGGATTTATATCGGAAGGAAATTGGGAGAGTGGACCAAGAAGGTTTTAGACCAGATAGAGATTAAGAGATTAATTATATCTGGGGGCGATACTTCAGGGTTTGTCACATCTAATTTAGATATTTTTGGACTGGAAGTGCTGGATTCTATTGCGCCGGGTGCCCCTTTATGTTTAGCATATTCAGAGAGACCTAAATTTGATGGACTAGAGATTGCATTGAAGAGTGGCCAGTTAGGCGGACCGCAATTCTTTGAGAAAGTCTATCAGTCCGGCTCTTAATAAACTAAGGGAATGAGCGTAATTATGTTATTAAAAGATGTTGCTTATCAGAAAATCAAAGAAAGAATATTAGAAGAAAACTATGAACCCGGAAGATTTCTATCAGAAAGAACATTGATAGATGATTTGGGGATGAGTAAAACACCAATAAAAAATGCACTGGTTCGATTAGAATCAGAAGGATTTGTAACCGTTTCTTCAAAGCAGGGAATTATTGTGAATGATATATCCATTGAAAGAATTAATGATATTTATAATCTGCGGGTTGCTTTAGAAACTTTTAATTGTAATGAGATTTATAAACGCATAACAAAAGAACAATGCAATGAATTAGAAGAGATTGTTCATGCTACGGAGAAAGCGGCAGAAGAAGAAGATGTCAGCTTATTCGCAACACTGGATCATGAATTTCACTTAGCGATTAGTGAATTTGCCGGGAATACAGAGATTACTAAGATTTTATTAAACTATCAAGACCATTTGCGTAGAATTACGTTACGTCATTTAAAGAAAGATCCAGGAAGAGTAAGGAAGTTCTACCAGGAACATATAGAAATCCTGGAAGCACTTAAAGCAAAAGACAACCGAAGCTCGGAATTGATGAGAGATCATTTGATAGATTCAAAAATGATTTATTTCCAATAGATGAGTTTGGAATAGGGAGAGAGAATCATGAAGGCAGTATTTGTAGACGATGCAGAGAAAGTAGTTGTTAAAGAAGCAGCATTACCAGAGTTGAAGGAAGATGAGGTTCAGATTAAAGTGTCGGTAGCAGGGATTTGCGGCTCGGATATTCACACCTATAAAGGCTTGCATCCTTTTAGAAAGCCCCCGGTTATTATTGGGCATGAAGTTGCTGGAGAGGTAGTTGAAGTAGGGGAGAAGGTAACTCATTTTAAAGTGGGAGACCGGGTTACTGTTGAACCTCAGATTGGTACAGGGGAAAGTGAAGGGATTATGACGGGTAATGTTAACTATTCAGATAACCGTTTAGCTCCGGGAATGGGAGACTGGCTGGGAACTATGGCAGAGTACTTTATTGCACCGGAAGCTCAGGTTCTTCTTTTGCCTGATACTGTTACGTATGATGAAGGAGTGCTTGTGGAGCCCTTGGCGGTCGGTGTGCACGCTGCTTATAAAGGGGATGTGAAGCCAACAGACAGAGTTGCTATTTTAGGAGCAGGTCCAATTGGTCTCTTAACACTTATTGCTGTTAAAGATAAAGGCGCAGAAGACGTTGTTGTGACAGATGTGCTTGATTATTCTTTAGACAAAGCAAAAGAAATGGGAGCTTCCAGTGTCATTAATATTAAAGACAATCAAAATTGGATTAATGAAGCGAAACAGACATTGGATAAGGGATCATTTGATAAAGTTTTCATTACTGCCGGAGTTCCGGGGATTGTTAATGATGCGCTGAATTTATTAAAAAAAGGCGGTCGTGTAGTAACTGTAGCTATGTTCCATGGTCAACAGGAAATGGATATTGAGCAGCTGCAGCAAAATGAAAAAGAAGTGGTTGGATGTATGACATACAATCGTCCTGACTCGGAGAAGGCTTTGGAAATTATCACAAAAGGTGAATTAAACGTTGCTAAAGTTATATCTCATAAATTGCATTATGAACAAGCTGGAGAAGGATTTAAGATGGTCGATAAAAAGCTGGATAACTCTGTGAAAGTGCTTGTTTCTTTTGAATAGGGGGATAAAAATGAAATCAAAAATAGTATTTTTACTCTTATCAATTACAGCTCTGCTGTTGACTGCTTGTAATCAGGGAAATGCGGATGAAAAAGAGACAAAAGTATTACGGCTTGGACATATTCAAAGTGAATCTAATGCTTGGCATAAGGGGTCGTTGAAATTTGCTGAGCTGGTCGAAGAAAAAACAGATGGTTCTGTCAAAGTAGAGGTTTATCCCAGCTCTACTTTGGGAGAAGATCGTGATTTAGTAGAAGGAATGCAGATAGGTACGGTAGATTTTGCTTTAGTAGCTGGAGTAATGTCCAACTTCTATGAACCTTATTCTATTTTAGAATTACCTTATCTATTTCATGATTTAGGTCACTTAGAAGAGTTTGTTTACGGTGATGAAGGTAAGCGTTTGCAGGATGATATGTTAGAAGAGACGGGAGTCAGAGGTCTGGAGTTTTGGTTACGCGGTCCCAGAGAATTAACCACGAATAGATTAGTAGAGAAACCGGAAGATTTAAGGGGAATAAAAATTCGCGTGCCTAATATTGAAGCATCCGTAGAGGGGTGGAAAGCAATGGGGGCTAGTCCGACTCCAATGAATTTTGGTGAAGTTTACTCATCTCTGCAAACGGGTGTCATAGACGCACAGGAAAACCCAATAGAATTTACTGCCAGTGCCCGTATCCAGGAAGTGCAGGACTATCTGGTGATGACAGATCACGTATTTGGCTATGTTCAGCTCCTAATGAGTGATAAAACATTTGAAGGACTGACGGAAGACGAAAGAGATGCTGTTCTAGAAGCAGCGGAAGAGGCAAGAAATTATCAAAATGATTTGGTCTTTCAGGAAGAAGAGGAAGCTGTCCAAGCCATGTTGGATGCAGATGTAGAAATTGTTGAAGTTGATCAAGAGCCATTTAGAGAGGCAGTGCAGGATATTAATGAAAAATTAGCTGATAAGTATGGAAGAGAGTTATATGACACCATACAAGGTATGAGGGAGTAGAACTTATGAATAAGTATATTAGAGCAATCGATAAAATAAATAGTGTTATCAAGTATTTGTTGGCTGGTTTACTAATTGTCTTAGCTGTTCTAGTCGTATTACAGGTAAGTACGCGATTTATTATTAATATACCCCTCAGCTGGACAGAAGAATTGGCAAAATATTTAATGATTTATATTGTTTTTCTAGGGTCCGGTCTCGCATTCCGTACGAACCAGCATATAGCAATTGATTTTCTGCTGCAGGTTTCGAGTCCGAAAACAAGAAAAAAACTTGAGAAAATTATTTTATGGATAAGTGCTATTTTTTGTATAGCATTAGCTTATTATGGAGCGCATTTAACTTATTTAGTCATTGGTCAGTCTACTCCAACTTTACAGTATTCCATGGCTTGGGCATATGCTGCTATACCGGTCGGGTCACTTTTAATGTTCTTTAATGTTATTGCAGCATTAATAGACCCGCATAAAAAAACCGTGGAAGGTGATATCCAATGATTTTTGTACTAGTTATATCTTTACTTTTATTATTTCTTTTAGGGGTACCGGTCGCTATTTCATTGGGGATTTCATCCAGCTTAGCTCTCCTGGTAGCAGGTGATATTCCATTGCTTGCATTGGCTCAAAGAGCATTTGTTTCTTTGGATTCATTTCCTCTGCTTGCTATTCCGCTATTTATATTAGCCGGAGCATTAATGGAGTATGGAGGAATTTCACAAAGATTAATTAATTTGGCTAATGCGATTACAGGGCATGTATCTGGCGGTTTAGCCATTGTGACAGTAGTAACAACAATGTTTTTTGCGGCTATTTCCGGATCAAGTGTAGCTGCAACAGCCGCCCTTGGAGCTATTTTGGTTCCTGCTATGATAAAAAGAGGGTATGAAAAGGGAGTAGCTGGAGGGGTCCAGGCTATATCGGGTACATTAGGTATAATTATTCCCCCGAGTATCCCATTGATTCTATACGGCACTGCTGTTGGAGCTTCTATTGGGGATCTATTTGTTGCCGGGATGGTTCCGGGGATTATTATTGGTATTGGTTTAATCGTAACAGTATATATTCTGGCAAAAAAGCGAAATTACACAAAAGAATCAAAGAAATCAGCGAAAGAAATTTGGAAAGCTTTTGTAGATGCAATTCCGGCACTAATTATGCCCGTAATTATTCTGGGAGGCATTTACAGCGGGATTTTTACCGCGACAGAAGCAGCCGGAGTGGCAGTTGCTTATGCCTTTATAGTGAGTGTCCTGCTTTATAGGACAATTACAAAAGAAAATATTAAAGAAATTTTGACAGCGGCATCGTTAACCACTTCTACGCTTATGCTTATTCTTGCAACTGCAGGATTATTCAGCTGGATTTTAACCATTGAAAACATTCCACAGCAGGTTGCCAGTTTCATAACATCTATTTCGGATAATCCAATGGTATTTTTAGGTATTGTTGTGTTGCTGTTATTACTCGTTGGTATGTTTATGGAGACGAATGCTGCAATCATTATTTTGGCACCAATACTTGTTCCCGTAGCTATTGAGCTTGGAATTAGTCCCGTTCATTTTGGTATTGTAATGATTGTAACGCTTGCAATTGGCATGGTTACACCTCCATTAGGATTGAACTTATTTGTAGTATCCAAAATAGCCAATATTCGTATAGATCATTTAACAAGAAGCTTGATACCATTTTATATAGCTATATTGATCTGTTTACTAGCAATTACATTCATTCCTGGATTGACAATGAGTGTTGTTGAATGGATGAAATAAAATAATAATGAAAGGGTGATATGATAGTGGATAATCATGTATTGAAAGAATTGCAAATGACAGGGAAATTTATGATGGATAAAGATTTGGCTTGGGGTACAGCCGGAAATATTAGCGCAAGACAGGGAAATGGATATATCATTTCAGCTACCGGCACGTACTTAGGAGAGCTGGATATGGACAGCTTTTCATTATGTGAAAGCGGGAGACAGATCGACGGAGAGAAGCCTTCCAAAGAGTACTTGATGCACGAGGGTATTTATGAAGAAAGACCAGAGATAAATGCAGTTTTGCATGCCTCTCCTTTCTACAGTACATTGATTGCAAATTCCGATCTAAGTTTACCATCTAATTATTTTGTGGAGTCGATGTATTATCTTGAAAGAATTGTAAGGATTCCATTTTATCATCCCGGGAGTAAAGAATTAGCACAGGCAGTTAAAGAAAGAGCAAAGGATTCCAATGTGTTTTTATTAGAAAATCATGGAATAATCGTTTGTGATACAAGTCTTAAAGAAGCCCGTACTGCATTACAGACGCTAGAGTATACAGCCCGGATGCATGTTACAGCTTTAGAAAAGAATATTAACATGAATGGATTAAGTGAAGAAACAGTGTATGACTTCCTTCATCATTCAGGTTATAAACCGCTTCGTAAATGGCAATAAAATAATATAGGAAAAACCATACCCGTTATAAAGTTGTTTTTAAAGGCAAAATGGAACATCATGCTTTTAACAAACTTCTATAGAGGTATGGTTTTTTTGTATAATCATTTATTCACTCATGCATACAATTGAAGCAATTCTTGGGTATTTATTTAGTTTTAAAATTATTGCATGTGTATTATCAATTACTCAAGTCATCAAAATAGCAAATGCACTATAAACAAGCAATAAGCCCATAACAATATTAAATATAGTCTGGTAGCGGACTAAAAAATTTTGGAGGATGGAGCCAAATATGCTCCAAGTAACAGAACTGAAAATACCTACAATACCAAGAAAAAGGCAAAAGAGTATATAGCTTGAATAGGAGCTGTAATAAGGCAGCAGGAAGGTAGATACAACTGCGATGCCATATAAAATTGCTTTTGGATTAATGAATTGCATCAATGTGCCAACGACAAATAAATTCTTATGTGCTTTTGTGGATATCTCTCCGCTGCTTCCTGAACTGGTAAATGTTTTAAAGGCTAGATATAGCATGTAGAAAACACCCAAAAGTTTTAATGGCGTTTCAATGAAAGGCAAAATGTCAATTAGAGCCCGGTTAAAAAAACTGCAAATTAAAGCAATCAGAAAAAAACCTGATCCAACGCCAATACAAAAGGAAAGCGTATTTCGAAATCCATAGCGGTTTGCAAAAGAAATAGCCATAAAATTATTTGGGCCAGGTGTAAAACTGCTGATAAAAACAAATGTGAGGAAAGCAGAAATTGGCATTGGTGTAAATCTCCTTTTGAATCATTCAGAATAACGTTTATTATACATGAAATAATGCTTAGAACGCAGCTATTATTCATTCATATAAGCAAAATATATATAAGAAAAAAGCCGAGTCTATAGTAGGGACTTGGCTTTTCTTAATGTGTCTGATTGGTTCTAATTAAAGAAAGCGAAATACAAAAGAGTATCTCTTTTTATATTAGATTTTTTCTCTTGTAAATATATTTAAGATACTGAAATCCTAAGAAAAACCATTTCTGTATGTAAACGCCTACAGAATAAATTTCCTAGAGGGGAGGAAATTTACCTAATATAGCGACGGCTTTCATTATATTATAAATTAGATGCATAGGAAGGTTGGGATTAAGGTGAGTAAGAAACACAATCAATTAATTAACTTTCTATCAAATCAGGAACAGGAGTATGTCCCTGCTGTCCAAATTGCTGAAGCTATTGGGGTGACAGATCGAACGATTCGCAATTATATCAAGGAGATTAATGAAAAGTCTAATCAAATTTCTATAGTTTCTTCCTCAGAAGGCTACAAGCTTCAAACAGAAGATATAAATATGCCGATAGTCAATGAAGCAGAGCTGGAAGAGACATTGCTGGATTTTGAAATTGTGCAATTTCTGATGACCAGAGATGATTATACTACCTATGATGAAATTGCTGATAAATTCTTTTATTCGCCTCAAACCATCCGAAGCAGAATTCAGAAATTGACAATGAACATGGATAAGCTGGGGATCGATGTTGCAATAGATACAAAAGTATTTAAAGGTATTATGCTGGTGGGGACCGAGATACAAAAGCGTGTTCTGCTGGAAAATCTTTTCACTTCCATATCCGTAAAGAAGGAGGTCTATAGAGACTTTTTAACAAAGAACTTCTGTAATTGGGTTCATGAGGATGTAATAGAAAGCGTTTTAAATCTGGTAGAGGAAATTAATATAAAATTTGATTTAAACTTAGAGTTTTTAATGTATAAAAAGATATCCGTCCAACTAATTATTATGATTTCACGAATTGAAAACGGCAGTCACGTTGCTATGGAATTAAGTGAAGAAATGGATTTTAAAGATTTTAAAGAATTCGAAGTGGCAAGTGCTTTTTGTAATGGTATTCTCCAATATGTAATCGTTTCAGAAAGTGAATGTATTTACTTAACCAATTATTTAATGTCGCTGCACTTAGATCTGGAAGAGCCTGGAGTAGAGAGCAAAGACCGGCATACTGTAAAGAAAATTGAACAGATTTTGTTCAATATAGAGCAGGCTTACCAAGTACCGACCTATTCTCAAAAGAAATTTAAAAGTAATATTTTGAATCATATTTATCGGATTATTTACCCGGTATCCCATAACCTGCTTATTTATAATCCGTTTGTGAAGGAAACGAAATCAGAGTATTTTTTCTCATTTAGCATTGCTTCGAATATTGCATTGAAGATTGAAAAGGAATTTAATGTTGAAATTCATGATAGTGAAATAGCCTATTTAGCTTATCATATTCAAAATATTTTCGAAGCTCAGGATAAGAAAAGAATAAAGACAATCATTTTATACAGCAGAAATTATGAGCGTACAAAGCTGATCTCATCCAAAATAGCAACCTATTTTAACGAATTGGAGATTTATAAAATAGAGAAATGCTCTCAGGACTATGCTTTTCAGGAGAATTGTTTGTATATCGGCATCGATTTAGCGTTTACTCCAGAGACCGAAAAAGACGTTATTATGATTCAAAATGGGCTTCATAATGGAGAAATAAAAAAGATCCGATTTTTTCTTGAATCTCAAAATTCTATCATAGAACGTGCAACTATTTTTTGGATAAACGAAAATAATCCAGATCAGGTGATTCAACATCTTCTTCAAAGCAATCAACGAGAACAGTTTATTGAAGCGGTTATGAAAAGAGAAAAAATGTCTTATACCTCTATTGGTAATTTAGTAGCTATTCCACATCCTTATTCTGAAATGCAGGAATATAAGGAAGAAGTCATCATTGGTATAAACCAGAAAGCAATTGAATGGGGAAATGAACTGGTTCAATTGATTATTATTTATTTACCTTCTGATGATGTGGAAAGAAATGAATATATATTTACGGAATTCTTTCAGAAAACGAAAAATATAAAAGATGTTATGAAGCTTGTTCAAATGGAAACAAAAGAAGAATTCATACATTGTTGGAATCAAATTTAAATGAGGAGTGATGATGATGTTATTAAATATGAAAGATTTATTAAAAACAGCATATGAAAATCAGTTTGCAGTGGGGTCTTATAATGTAGCCAATAGTGAGTTTGTAAGAGTAGTAATTGAGGCAGCAGAAGAAAAGAATGCACCTGCTATTATACAAATTCATCCAAATGAAATTGAACTGCTGGGAGATGAATTTACAGCTTACGTAAGAGAGATTTGTCAGCGTACATCTATACCAGTAGCTATTCATTTAGATCATGGAGCTTCTGTTCAAGATGTCATGCGGGCTATTCGAAATGGTTTTACCTCTGTGATGATAGATGCTTCCCATGCTTCCTTTGAAGACAATATAGCGATTACGAAAGAAGTAGTGAAGCTGGCGCATGCTGTTAATGTATCTGTAGAGGCGGAATTAGGAACGATCGGATCGAATGATAATAGCTCAGAAGGCGGAGCAGACGAAATCTTATATACGGATCCTCAGGATGCGAAGGTATTTGTTGAGGAGACAGGTGTCGATACACTGGCTGTTGCTATTGGAACTTCCCATGGTCAATATAAACATGCTGGAAAACCAGAATTAAAATTAGGTTTACTTCAGGAAATCAATCAGCAAGTTGATATTCCTTTGGTTCTTCATGGAGGAAGTGACAATAAAGATGAGGAAATTTCGCAGACTTATTTGCATGGGGTTTCAAAAATTAACCTTTCAACTGATATGAAAAACGCTTTCTTCCAGGAGATGCGCAGCTTCTTAACTGAAAATCAAAGTGCATATGAACCGGATGTAATTATGCCGAGTGCCCGTAATGCAGCAAAAGAAGTTGTAAAGAAAAAAATGGATTTATTTCATTCAACAAATCATGCGCATCTTTATTTTAAATAAATAGCAGAGCGAGGGAGAGTCATGGAATTTATTGATATTCTCACAGAAGATAATATTATTTTAAATTTAAAAGGAAAAAATCAGAATGAAGTGATCAATGAATTAGTGGGAAGATTAGCTGACAATAAGCTTACTAGTAATCCAGAAGAATTTAAGCAGGCTATCTATAAGAGAGAAAGTGAAATTTCTACAGCTGTTGGCTATAGTGTTGCAATTCCTCATGCTAAAAGCAAAACCATATCAAAGCCTGCCATTATATTTGGGAGAACATTAGAAGGAATTGATTATGGAGGACAGCATACCAATCTTATCTTTATGATTGCTGCACCAGAGAATGCTTCCGATGATCATCTGGAGTTATTATCCAGGCTTTCAACTTTCCTGATGGATGAAACCTTTAGAGCAAAGCTGCTGGTTGCCCTGTCTACCAAGGAAATTGTGGGGGCTATAGAGGAATATGAGAAACAAAAAAAGAGTGAAAATATAGGAAAAAATGACAGCGATAAATATTTAATTGGAATTACAGGATGTATGACAGGGATTGCGCATACATATATGGCAGCCGAGGCATTGAAAGAGGCAGCCCGAAAACGGGGAATGCAAGCAAAAATACAGACAAACGGTGCAAACGGTCCCGAAAACAACCTGACTGCCAAAGATATTCAAAATGCAGATGCTATTGTGGTTGCACATGATGTCAACGTGGACACATCTGGATTCAAAGGAAAGAAATATGTAGATGTACCTGTGAAAAAAGCGATTAACCATGCTGATGAGCTAATTGATCAGGCGTTATCCTATAATATAAAAGAGATAAACAGAAATTCTGCAGAAGTAAACGAAGAGAAAGAGGAAGCTTCTGAAGAAAATGGAGGTCTGCAATTTTATAAGCATATTATGAGCGGTGTTTCTTACATGATTCCGTTCGTGGTTGTAGGTGGGATATTTATAGCAATATCCTTTATGTTTGGAATTTATGCCGCAGACCCTGAAAGTGAGCAGTATAATATATTTGCCCATTTCTTTAGCCAAGTCGGGGGCGATGCTGCCTTTGCATTAATGGTGCCGATTTTAGCGGGATTCATCGGTTATAGTATAGCAGGTAAGCTGGGATTAGCACCTGCAATGATTGGCGGGATGATGGCGAATATAGGAGATGCCGGGTTCCTTGGAGGAATGATCGCCGGTTTTGTAGGGGGCTTTGCTGCAAAATTTATTGCTCAGTCTATGAGAAAAATCCCGAAATCATTCCAAGGATTAGTTTCTGTATTAGTTGTACCTTTATTGAGTACTTTAGTCGTCGGAGCTTTTATGTTTTTCGTTTTAAATACACCGATGGCAGCATTAAATGAATTTTTAGAGGACTGGTTAAGAGGTTTAACAGGAGTTAATGCTGCTATTTTAGGAGCTTTATTGGCAGGAATGATGGCTTCTGATATGGGAGGTCCTATCAATAAAACTGCGTCTGCTTTTGGTTTAGCGATGTTTGCAGCTAATATTTTTGAACCTTCTGCTGCACTAATGGTTGGCGGAATGGTTCCTCCAATTGGAATTGCTTTGGCAACGACGATTTTTAAAAATAGATTTACAGGCTCGGAAAGAGAGGCTGGAAAAGCCAGTTATGTACTTGGAGCCAGCTTTATCACAGAAGGAGCCATACCATTTGCTGCAGCAGATCCTCTGAGAGTTATACCAGCGAATATCATTGGAGCTGCAATAGGTGGAGGTATTTGTATGGCGCTGGATATTTCTTTGAAGGCGCCGCATGGAGGTATTTTTGTCATACCGATAGCAAGTAATAAACCTTTATTGTATATTGGATGTATTTTATTAGGTTCTATTATTACCTGTTGTATCTTAGGATTTTTAAAGAAACCTTTATCAGAGGAAGACAGGAAAAAAGGGAAAGAAATGAGCTCTATTTTTTAATAATGATATATTTAGAAAGAGTTAAGTGACTGGTCATGAATAAGTCGCTTAACTCTTTTTGTTTTGGGGTAATATATAATATAAATTAAGCTGTTGCGATGCTTCTCCCATTCTTAAATAATCTGTGTTATAATTCAAAACAACGCATAAATTTGCATGAATTTAGTATAAAAATACATTTATGATAGAATGAAATATCAGAATTAGGAGGTTTATCAGCAAATGTCATTAGAAAAGAACTATGAAGCTATTCAGGACGAGCTGATTCAAATCAGTAACCAATTATATGAAAATCCAGAACTGGGAGATCAGGAATTTGAATCTATGAAGTTACTGGTTAAATATTTAAAATCCTATGATTTTGAAGTAGAAACAGGCATTGTTGACCGTCCGACTGCTTTTCGCGCAGAGTATACAAGCAGTAAGCCGGGGCCGACGATCGCTTATTTGGCAGAATATGATGCACTGCCTGGAATTGGACATGGCTGCGGGCATAACTTAATTGCTACCTTTGCTGTTGGAGCCGGGGTAATTCTGCGCCAGCATGTAGATGAAATTGGCGGGAAGGTAGTTGTCTTAGGTACACCTGCAGAAGAAACGAGCGGTGCAAAAGTACCGATGAGCGAGCAGGGAACCTTTGATGATATTGATGTGGCTATGATGGTGCATGGCGCAGATGTATCTTCGGAAAGTGGCCCAATGCTGGCAATGGATGCCCTTCAATTCGATTTTACTGGTAAAGCAGCACATGCAGCAGCTTCTCCAGAAAAAGGAATTAATGCCTTAGACGCGGTGATTCAATTATTTAATGGGATAAATGCACTCCGGGAACATGTACCGGATGATGTGAGAATTCATGGGATTATTACAAAAGGCGGAGAAGCAGCGGGAATTGTGCCGGCAGAAGCCACAGCGCAATTTTACATTCGTGCTGATGAGCGGAAACTGGTGGATGAGCTTGGTGTAAAAGTAAGAAATATTGCGGAAGGAGCCTGCCTGATGACAGGAGCTTCTGTAGAAGTTTCAAATTATGAATTGAGCTACGATAATATGATTACGAACCAGGCTTTATCAGATACATTCACAAAGCATATGAAGGCATATAGCGCTAACCCTGTCTATCCAGCTGTTCCGGCAACAGGATCAGCAGATATGGGTAATGTCAGTCAGGTCGTTCCATCTATTCATCCATATGCGGGTTTGAATGAACCGGGACTTGTTTTCCATACAACGGAATTTGCAGAAAAAACAATAACGTCAGATGGAGAAGCGGCAATTCATGATGCAGTTCTATCTCTGGCACATACAGGATATGACATTATACTCAACAAAGATTTACTACATGCGATTAAAGAGGAATTTGAAAATCGGTAAGTATAGAATGGGATGATATTTCATTGTAACAGGTAGTTTATTTCTTTATAAAAGTAGTAAACTGCCTGTTTTTTTATCTGAAATTAGAGAGGAGATGCTGCCATGAGCGGTAGTGCAAATACAGCAGAAGGAAACACGCAGAAGCCGAAGAAGAAATGGGAATTTCCACATGTTTTTGCGCTTATGTTTGGCTTGATTATTATTACAGCAATATTGACATATTTTATTCCGGCAGGAGAATATGACCGGGAAACGAAAATCGTTGGTGATCAGGAAAGAACCGTTGTCATTAATGATACATACCATGAAGTGGAAGGCAGCCCGACCGGATTCTTTGAAATTTTTGAAACGGTTCATAAAGGGATGACACAAAGCGCAGATATTATCTTCTTTATATTTATTGTGGGCGGAGCTTTTGGAATTTTAAATGCAACAAAAGCGATTGAAACAGGACTTGCCAATTTATCGATGAAAATGGCGGATAAAGAAATTTATTTGATTCCGGTTATCATGACATTGTTTGCTCTGGGTGGAGGAACGTTTGGAATGTCTGAGGAGACGATTCCATTTATTATGATTCTGGTTCCTTTAGCAATGAAATTAGGTTTTGATTCTCTGACAGGGGCGGCTATGGTTATTATGGGCTCTGGTGCAGGATTTACAGCTTCGTTTATGAATCCATTTACGGTCGGGGTAGCTCAAGGAATTGCGGAACTTCCGACATTTTCCGGAATGGCTGTCCGTTTAGTGATGTGGGTAATCTTTGTTTCGATAAGTATAGCTTTTGTCATGATATATGCAAGAAAAGTAAAGAAGAACCCAGAGAAAAGCTTCATGTATAAAGTAGATAAAGAAAGAAAGATTGATGATTCGTTAAGCGGACAATATACGAAGCTCACTGCCAGACAAGGTATTATTATCGGGCTATTAATAGCTACAATTATTATTCTGGCAATTGGAGTCATTTATTTACACTGGTTTATTCTGGAGATAGCTTCTCTCTTTTTAATTATGGGGGTTATCGCCGGTTTTGTTGGAAAACTGCGTGTGAATGAAATTGCCCATTCTTTTATTGCCGGCTGTAAGGACCTGATTGTCGGGGCATTAGTTGTCGGCTTTGCATATGGAATTCTTGTTGTTTTAGAGGAAAGCAATACGATTGACACGATTCTGTTTGCTGCGTCCAGTCTGGTAAGCCAGCTTCCAACTGCTTTCTCCGCAATAGGAATGTATGTGTTCCAAAGTATTCTTAATTTCTTGGTACCATCAGGAAGTGGACAGGCAGCCTTAACAATGCCGATTATGACACCATTATCAGATCTTACAGGAGTGAGCAGACAGACTGCTGTAATGGCTTTCCAGCTGGGAGATGGTATATCCAATGCGATTACACCTACTTCCGGGGTGCTAATGGCTTCGTTAGCAATTGCCAAAATTCCATGGACAACCTGGTTCCGCTGGGTTATTCCATTAATCCTTCTGTTTTATATTACTGGAGCAATTATTCTTACGATTGTGCATCTGTTTATCTGGACAGTTTAACTGAAATACCAAACAAAAGAATTCCTTTCTGTAATCAGGAAGGAATTCTTTTGTTTGGAGGGAGAAAAGCATGAGATTACCTCTTATTCAATTAATGAAGCTTTCACAAAAGATTAACTCAATATTTTTTAATTATAGCATTTATTTGATTATTTTTACTTTGTAATAACCTCTTAAAGTAATGATACTTTTGGCCGATATAATGTTTATGGCTATTTATATATATACTAGGAGGATACAGGATTGGGAAAGAGAGAAAAAGTAAAAACAAAATCATTAAGTTTAAGAAATAGGCTAATTGTATCATTTTTAATCATATTATTAGTGCCCAGCATAGCTATCGGGACTATTTCCTATCAAAGTGCAAAATCGAATATAGAAGACAGTATGCTGGATTCTACACAAAAAAATGTAGAAATTATGCGGCAGACAATTGATCAATTTATGAATGATCAGATGGATAACATTGAGTATTTATCAACAGCAATTTCAACAACTGATATTAAAAATAATAATGACGCGGCAACAAGTGAAATTTTAGGGGACATACAAAATGCCAAGGATGTTGCTTTTGAGCAAACCTATGTAGGAACAGAATCAGGAGAATTTATGAATTATCCTACATCCTTTAAAAATCCTCCTGATTATGACCCAAGAGAAAGACCATGGTATCAGCAGGCGATGGAACAAAAAGGAGAAATTATTGTAACAGATCCTTATGTTTCTGCCTCTTCGAATCAAGTGGTGGTTACCATTGCAAAAGCTGCCGCAGATAATAACGGCGTTGTTGCAGTAAACCTGGAACTTGGGAGTCTTACGGATATTATCAATTCAGTCACTATCGGTAAAAATGGCTACTTATTCTTATTGGATGGAGATCATAAATATATTAGTCATCCTGATATGGAAGCTGGAACAGAAGCAGCCGAAGATTTTTTTGATAAATTATATGAATCAGAAACAGGACAATTCAATTACAGCTTCGAAGGTGATCAAAAGCAATTGGCATTTGATACCAGTGAGATAACAGGATGGAAAATTGCGGGGACAATGTTTGATAGTGAGATAGCTGAAAATGTCAGTCCAATTTTAAATACGACTGTATTTGTTATTATTATTGCTCTTATTTTAGGTGGAGTATTAATTGTATTTATCATTCGTTCTATTTCTAGACCTATTAATCACTTAGCTGATGCAAGTAATACAATGAGTCAGGGAGACTTAAGTGTCAGTGTGAATTTAGATCGAAAAGATGAAATAGGTACTTTAGCGCTTTCATTTAATAAAATGCGTGAGAATTTAAATGGCATCATTCAGCAGGTTAGAGATAAATCGAATCATTTAGCTTCTTCTGCAGAGGAACTAAATGCAAGCACGGACCAGAACACATCTGCTACAGAACAGATTTCTGCCTCCATGCAGGAAGCTGCTGAAGGAATGAATAGCCTTAATACGAGCATTACACACAGTTCAAAGCTGGCACAGGAAATGACGGAGTCTATCTATAATATTGAATCCAGTTCCAACCAGGTTTCGGATACGGCAACAGATGCCATGATAGCAGTAAAAGAGGGAAATACGGCGTTAAGTACCACTATTGATCAAATGGAATACATCAAGAAAAATACGTATGAACTGTCTAATAGTATTCAAGGGCTTGGTAATCAGTCCGCTCAGATTAGCAATATTATTGATGTTATTACAGATATATCTGAGCAGACGAATTTACTTGCTTTAAACGCGACGATAGAAGCAGCGAGAGCGGGAGAGCATGGGAAAGGCTTTGCCGTTGTGGCAGATGAAGTCCGGAAATTAGCAGAGAAATCTTCTGATTCTGCGGAACAGATAAAAGAGATGATTAATGCTATTCAAAATGAAACAACGAATACGGTGAATGCCATGAAAGCTGCAACAGATGAAGTAGAAAAAGGAATCAGTATCGCCAATAATGCAGATAAATCGTTCACGAATATAACGAGCTATGTAGATTCCATAACGAATCAAATCATGCAGGTTAATACTGGAATTCAAGAAATTGCTTCTACAACAAAGCATTTTACAAATACATTTGAAGAGGTTGGGTCCATTGGAGAGGCTGTATCGCAGGAAACAGAAAATGTTTCTGCATCTACACAGCAGCAGCTTGCTTCCATGGAAGAGATTGCAAACGCAGCTTTGGATCTGACAAGGGTTGCAGAAGATTTACAGCAGCTGGTAGAGAATTTCAAGCTGTCTGATCGTTAATAATTTACACATACAGTTAAATGTTGATTGGCAGTCTGTATAAACTTTTTATTTTTAATCGGATAGAGAGGGCAATGATTTCATTTTCTTTCTATCCGATAAAATAACTTTATAAAAGATATCGCAAAAACCTATTTTGATTTAGGCGGAACAGTTGTGGCCGGTACAGATACACCGGGCGGATTTTATACCTTTCCCGGGATGGGATTACACAGAGAACTTGAGATACTTGTCGAGATTGGGCTAACAGAGTCAGAAGCTCTTCAGGCCGCCACAATAAAAGCAGCCGGATCAATCCAGCTAGAGGATGTTGGTTCTATTAACGAAGGCAAAATAGCAGACTTACTATTATTAAATAACAACCCCCTCGAGGATATTAAACACACGAAAGATATTCATTCCATTATTAAAGGCGGTAAACAATATAGACAGGAGGAAATTTTGAGGAAATAGGCAGTTTGTTAAAAATATAACCCAAATAATATAAAACAGAGCCGTCCTGCTTTGGTATGTTAAAGCAGGGCGGCTCTGTTCATTTTTTACAAGCTCTATTTACGAAATAGAAGCTTCATAGATAGAATCAACAGCTTTTTTCAGAGCTGCATCAAATTCTTCCGGAGATTGATTTGCATTTAAATCCTGACTTAATGCTCTGGAAAAGCTGGCGATAAGTCCGTTGTTGTCTTTTAGCTTCGCGTTTGCGTCATCAGTGGAATAACCACCGGACAATGCAACAACACGGACAACATTTGGATGATCAATTAATTCTCTATATAAATTGTTTTTTGTCGGGATAGTTAATTTCAGCATAACTAATTGGTCGGATTGGAGCTGGTTTAAATGCTCCAAGATTTCTGCTTTCAAAATATCTTCACAATCTTCTTTAGAAGGACTGTTAATGTCTACTTCCGGCTCGATAATAGGAACCAGCCCTGCTGCAATAATCTGCTTTCCAATTTCAAATTGCTGGTCGACTGCCTTTTTGATGCCTTCACGGTTGTCCTCTTTGATTACAGAGCGCATTTTTGTACCGAAAATATGACGCTCATTTGCGCGGTCTAATGTTTCTTGTAAATTATCAATCGGCTTCATCAGCTGGACGCCGTCTGCTTCTTCTGCGAGCCCTTTGTCCACTTTCAGGAATGGAACGATGCCTTTTTCCTCAGCGAGATAATCACCTGTATATTTGCCTTCGATTTCACGATCCATGGTTTGTTCAAAAAGAATGGCACCAATAATCTGATCCGAATTAAAGGAAGGCGATGTAATAATTCTTGTCCGCATTTCGTGGACTAAATCAAACATTTCTTCTTCACCCTGATAAGCATCCTCCGGGATTCCATAGGCAGCTAAGGCCTTTGGTGTACTTCCTCCACTTTGATCCAGTGCTGCGATAAATCCTTTGTCATTTTTCATTTTTTCTAATTGATTTTGCTGCATCACTTTCACTCCTTTTTAGTTTTAGCCGATAATGGCTTTGAAAACAGTTTGAAGTAACCTCACTTTCTATTGTAGCACTAAATAATACTTGATTATAGTATTCTGCGTGAAGGAAGAATATTTTCTTTTTTTAATCTATCAACGATGAAGGTTGAAAATAGACACCCCGTTCGTATTTTTATAAGATAAAAAGAAAAAGGTGGAAAAAGATGCGGGATATTACGAAAAAAAGAGTGAAGGCTTATCTGATTGATTTAGCTGTATCAACGACTGTCTCCCTTGTAACGGAAAGCATACTGGAAAAGAAATTTAAGAGTCCGACATATTACAATCTGGTTCATCCAACGCTGATTCAATGGTCATTGGAATATGCACAGTTAAAATGTGGAGGACAGACGCTTGGCTATAGGCTGGCAGGGTTGAAGCTGGAGAGTACAAATGGTGAACAGTTAACCAGCAGCCAGGTTTTGAAACGTATGGCATATCGGGATTCGATAGGTGCGTATAGTTATTTTAAAAATCGTGAAAGGTTTGAAGGAGAAGATGGAAGTCAATTTCCTTATGAACACGCAGCAGGAGTGAAAGTGCGAGAGATATAGCTAACTGGATGGGCCAGCTAAAAAGGTATAAAAGTAAAGAAAAACAACAATAGACCTGTTAAATGGCTGTATTGTTGTTTTTTCTTGGAAGAAGGTGTGCATAATCGGCTGATAAGCAAATCTTTACTTCTCCCCTCGCATAATATACAATTTATAGTAAATGAAATGATGAAATATAAACAATTTTTACATATTTTGAATATTTATTAACTTAGCAATAGAAACTAGTTCTCTTCAAATATCAACCTTGAAAATAGAAGGTGAGTTTATGAACATTACCTATCTGCTCTTTTTTCTCTGTATTGTCGTTTGTACCTTGATTATTACTTATTGGGCGGCAAGACAAAGTAAAACGACAAATCAGTTCTATATAGCTGCCGGCAGTTTAACAGGTACGCAAAACGGGATGGCTATTGCAGGGGATTATATCAGTGCGGCTTCCTTCCTGGGTATTGTCGGTACCATTGCTATTAATGGCTTCGATGGTTTTTTATATGCAATTGGATTTTTAGTTTCTTATTTAATTGTTTTATTTTTTATTGCTGAACCGGTGCATCGTTTAGGAAAGTATTCATTAGGAGATGTTATTTGCGCACGTTTTCCAAGCTATAAGATGCGGGGAATAATGGCCATTGGAGCTTTAATTATCTCCATTTTTTATATGATTCCCCAATTAGTTGCTGCAGGCCTGTTAATTCGGTTATTACTGGATATTAATTATTCTGCTTCGGTGTTAATTATAGGATTATTGATGACGATTTATGTTGTTTTTGGAGGGATGTTTGCAACGTCCTGGGTACAAATTATTAAAACAGTACTGCTTTTATCGGGAACATTTTTGCTTGCTCTTATTGTATTGTCACGATTTAACTGGAGTATTTCTGGCCTTTTAGAACAGGTTACACTGGGCTCTCCTTTAGGAGACCAATTTTCATTGCCGGGGCATTTATTCAACAATCCTTTGGAAACGCTTTCCCTTCATCTTGCCTTAATACTGGGTACTGCCGGGCTTCCACATATTTTAATCCGGCTTTTTACAGTGCGGAATACGGTAGAAGTACGCAGATCACTTTTAACAGCGAGCTGGATTATTGGTGCATTTTATTTGATTGCACTCATTTTAGGATTGGGAGCTGTTGCTTTAGTTGGGTTTGAAGAGCTGATTATGCTGGACCCGTTTGGAAATTTAGCTGCACCATTATTAGCAGAAAGCCTGGGCGGGGACTTTTTAATGGCGTTTATTGCGGCAATAGCATTTACAACCATTGTGGCTGTTGTAGCTGGCTTGGTCATTTCGGCAACGACCGCTTTTTCCCATGATATTTATTATCATATTATTAAAAAAGGGAACACTTCGGAAAGGAAACGTGTACGCGCAGCACGCTGGACGGCATTTTTTATCGGGCTTTTATCTACTTTGCTTGCACTTGGGTTACGGTATATGAATGTAACCTTTCTTGTTTCCTTAACATTTATTGTGGCAGCATCCAGTAATTTGCCTGTGCTTTTATTTACTATTTACTGGCGGCGCTTTAACCAGACTGGAGCAATTACCGGAATGATCTCCGGATTAACAGTATCCCTGCTGCTTTTGCTCTTAGGTCCGCATATCATGAACCCGGATGGCGGCTGGATTGCTGTCGAGCCTTTAATCCCGCTTTATAATCCGGGAATCATTGCGATTCCTGCCGGATTTTTAGGGGCATATCTTGGGACAGTACTGTCACGGGAAAAAGAAAGTGCAATTCCATTTTCATCATTCTATCTTCGTGCGCAAACAGGGTTTGATATAAGGAGAGATCGATCGTGATGAATCTGACAGTCGTTTTATTCGAACGTTTAGGTCTATTATTAGTTATTGCTTTTGTTCTGACACGAAGTCCGGGCTTCAGATCATTGCTTTACAATGAATTCAGCTTTAAGATGGCCGGGATTCATGCATGTGTATTTGGTTTGTTCGGGATTGCCGGTACGTTAACCGGAGTAGTGATCGGGAATGACTTTACAGTGGTGAATGAATTCGTCTGGAATGTGAAAGATGACCAAATGGTGGTAAGCTCCAGCCTGGTTGCTATTGTAATTGCCGGGCTGCTGGGAGGTCCGGCAGTTGGTTTGGGAGCTGGAATTATTGCTGGTGCGCATTTGTTTTTTCTAGGAGGAATTGGTTTTCTGGCCAACAGTCTCGTGAACCCGTTGACAGGTCTGCTCGCAGGATTTACGGCGCGTTTCTTTTCACAGGAACGTGTTATATCACCGATAAAGGCATTGTTTATTGGTATATTTCCTCCCATTTTATTGATGCATTTATTACTTATTTTTGATTCGCAGGACAGAACCATGATTGAGCTGATTAATGTTATCGGCTTGCCGGTTGTATTATCCAACAGTATTGCGATTGCTATTTTTACCGCAATGATTGCTATTGTACTCAGAGAACAGGAAAATGAAGCAGCATTTGCAACGAGACAGGCATTAACGATTGCTGAGGAGGCATTGCCTTTTCTAAAGGAGGAATCGTTTCAGAACAAGGCAGAAGGAATCGCCGATTTGCTCTATGCACGTCTGAAATTAGCCGCTGTTACAGTGACAGACGAAAGGGAAGTAATGGCACATAAGGGGCTGGGAGGAGACCATCATAAAATCGGTAATCAGTTAACGACACAGATTTCCAGACAGGCATTAGCATCAAAGGAGATACTGGTCGCTTATTCTCAATCTGAAATTCAATGTACGCATAAAAATTGTCCCTTGGAAGCCGTAATTATTATTCCGATTTTGGAGGCGCAGCAAACTATTGGGCTGATTAAGTTATACTTTCGCAAGCCGCAGCATATCGGTCCAGTAGAGCTGATGCTGGCTGAGGGGCTTGGTCAACTGATTGCTAATCAATTAAAAACAATTAAAGCTGAGCGCCTTGAATTGCATACACGTGATGCAGAGCTGAGTAATTTACAAGCACAAATTAATCCGCACTTTCTATTTAATACACTGCATATGATTGCTGCTTTATTCCGGAAAGATCCTGAAAAGGCAAGACATATAACGGTTCAATTAGCACAATTTATGCGATTTAACCTGAAGCTTGTATCGACACAGCTGGTACCGCTTGAAAAGGAAACAGAGCATGTTCAAGCGTATATCGAGATTATCCAGACCCGATTTACGAGCAGACTGCAAATACATTTTTTACAGCCGGAGGGAATCGCTCACTTGCTAATCCCGCCATCATCGATTCAGCCGTTAGTTGAAAACAGTGTCAGGCATGGATTAGAGCATGTTTCAGAGGGAGGAAAAGTAGATGTGAGGATGAAGCGGATTGGGGAGCGAATAAAAATAAGCGTCCGGGATAATGGTCAAGGATTTCCTGATCACCTTTTATTACAGGCCGGAGAGACCGTGCTGGCAGGAAAACAGCATGGTGGGACTGGCTTATATAATGTCAATCAGCGCTTAATTAATCTGCTTGGTAAAGAAGCACGATTGCATGTACGGAATTTATCTGAAGGCGGCTGTGAGGTCTATTTTACGATTCCATACCGTGACGAATAGAAAGGAAGATTCTTATGATGAAAATCCATACCATGATTGCAGAGGATGAACAATTGGCACAGGAAGAGTTAATATATTTATTGGAAAAGGAAAAAGACGTAAAGCTTCTGCCGAGCGCGGAGACAGGAGAACAGCTGATAGAGCTATATAAAGAGCATGAGCCTGATGTTATTTTTCTGGATGTGCATATGCCGGGAATACGTGGCGTGGAAGCAGCGAAAAAAATAGTAGAGATTGCTTATATAGAAACACCATTATTTATTTTTACAACGGCATACGATGATTATGCGGTCGAAGCATTTGAAATAGAAGCGGTTGACTATATGCTGAAGCCATATGATACAGAAAGATTTCAAAAGGCAATGAATCGGCTCCGCAAGCGGATGCGGCAATTGGAAAGTAAAGATAAGCAGTTATCAAAACAAAGTAACCCTCCATCAAGTAAGCTTTTAATCGACAATGATGACCGGACAATTGTCTTATCTCCTGATGCGATTTATTATGCCGTTCCCCATAAGCGAATGTTGGAGATCCATACGGAGGACAAGGTAATTTACAGCAGGATGTCGTTACAGGAGCTGGAAAAGAAACTGCAAGGCCATGCTTTTTTCAGGACGCATCGCAGCTACCTTGTTAATTTGAATCATATCCAGGAGATTACACCATGGTTTAACGGGGCAAGCAACATTACACTACAGGATAAAAATCAAACGATGATACCAGTCAGCCGGACAGCAAGAAAGCATCTTTTTGATTTATTTGGGAGCTGAGAAAGTATAGATTTTCTTACTGTATAAGTGTAATTGAGGCTGCAGCAAAAAAACTTATTGACAACTCCATTTTTTAAAAATTAACCATTGATTACAAATTTTCAACCGTTTAAACGTAATTATAAACCATTGAAACAAAATCGCATACGTACTTATCCATCTTCCTTTATAATTTAGAAAGCGTTTACAAAAGGGTTGATAAAGGGTTGAAGGAGGAATGCCAGGCTTAAGAAGAGAGTTGCTTCTTTCGTAGACTTGCTGAGGAAAAGGGGAAAGAAGTGCTGATTGAATTATAAAGAGAGAAGCTGGTCAACTACTTTTAGGAGATGAAAGGTTTTTCTGACGGAAAACAACGGTCTGAAAACCTTTCGTTCCGATTTTTGAGGAGGATGCAGATGGGTGCAGAAAAAGAATATAAGCAGGAGCCTGCAAAAGAAATTGACTATGTGCAAGTAACGAAGAGCAGAGCATTTAAAAAGCTGATGCACGATCGAAAAAAGTTTATTGTACCGTTAACGATCTTTTTCCTGATATTTTATTTTTTACTTCCAGTTTTAACCTCTTATACAACATTTTTAAACACGCCGGTAATCGGTGATATTTCCTGGGTATGGTTATTTGCATTAGCTCAATTTATCATGACATGGGTTTTGTGCACGATCTATGTAAAGAAAGCAGCTGTTTTTGATAAGCAGGCTGATGAAATTATAAGGGAGATGGAAGAAGGAGGGGAAAAGCGATGAGTGCGACAGTTATTATCCTCTTTCTTGCTATTGTTTTGTTAACTTTGGTTATCACCTTTTTTGCTGCTAAAAGGACGCAGACAGCAGGAGATTTTTATACTGCCGGCGGAGGACTTACCGGGATGCAGAATGGTCTGGCAATTGCGGGTGATTATTTATCAGCGGCATCTTTCCTGGGAATTGCTGGTGCCATTGCGTTATTTGGTTTTGATGGTTTTTTCTACAGTATCGGATTTCTGATTGCATATTTAGTTGTTCTGTTCCTTGTAGCAGAACCGTTGCGTAACCTCGGTAAATATACGCTGGCTGATATGATTAATTCCCGTTTTGACGCCCGGAAGGTTCGGGGAGCAGCGGCACTGAATACGATAACAATCAGTACGTTTTATATGATTGCTCAGCTCGTAGGAGCAGGAGCCTTGATTCAGCTGTTATTTGGCATCAAATATTGGATGGCGGTTTTAATTGTTGGTGTGATGATGACGATTTACGTTTTATTTGGCGGGATGATTGCAACGAGCTGGGTACAAATTGTAAAAGCTGTTCTTCTGATGGCCGGGATGGTCATTATGACATTTCTCGTTTTATTAAAGTTTAATTTTAATATTGGACAAATGTTTACAGACGTGAAATCAGTTACAGCTCATGGAGAAGCATATTTAATGCCTGGACTGCAATATACAGAACCGCTCGGAACTATATCGCTTATGTTAGCCTTAGTTCTTGGAACTGCGGGATTACCACATATTTTGATGCGTTTTTTCACTGTCCGGGATGCAAAAACAGCAAGAAGTTCTGTTGTTATTGCAACATGGGTGATTGGAATATTTTATGTACTGACATTATTCTTAGGCTTTGGCGCAGCCGCATTTGTAGGTCATGATACGATCATTGCGGCAAATCCGGGCGGTAATATGGCTGCACCATTACTTGCGCAGGCTGTTGGTGGAGATATTCTGTTTGCTTTTATCTCAGCAGTTGCTTTTGCAACGATCTTAGCTGTGGTGGCAGGACTTGTGCTTTCCGGCGCTTCCGCATTTGCCCATGATTTATATGGCCAAATTATTAAAAAAGGAAATGTGACAGAGAGGGAACAAGTGAAAGCTGCCCGCTACGCATCATTGGCTGTGTCTGTTTTATCCATTGTTTTAGCGTTATTTGCCCAATATTTAAACGTAGCATTCCTTGTTTCGCTGGCCTTTTGTATTGCGGCAAGTGCCAATTTACCGGTTATTCTTTACACAGTTTATTGGAAAAGGTTTAATACTGCAGGAGCAGTAACAGCGATGCTGGCTGGATTATTATCTGCATTAATTCTTGTGTCGATTAGTCCAAGTGTTTTCTCGCCGGTTGAAGGTGCAGCATTGTTTGTAGGGGAGCCAATCTTCCCTCTAACCAATCCGGCGCTTGTATCCGTACCGCTTGGATTCCTGGGTGGATATTTAGGAACACTTTTATCCAAGGAAAAGGATATAAAACGTTATGCAGAAGTAAAGGTCAAAGCGAATACAGGGTATAAGAGCAGTGGTGTAAGTCACTAAGGAGAGAAAAAAATGCCTGCAGAAATTTTTCTGCAGGCATTTTTTTGTGTGTAGTTTGTATCGCATTGGTTGATTTTTTGATTCATTAGTTAACAATAACTCCATTGAATAGCCTTCTGATAAAACATACAATAAAGAAGAGAGGAGCGTTCCTATGAGAATGAACATTGGCCCTATTATTACAGAAAAAAGAAAAGAGAAAAAGATTACGCAACAGGAGCTGGCTGATTTTATTGGTGTTTCCAAGGCATCTGTTTCCAAATGGGAGACGGGGCAAACATATCCGGATATCACCTCTCTTCCAATGCTTGCTGCGTATTTTAATGTAAGTATTGATTCCCTGCTGGGATATGAATCGCAGCTCGATCCAAAAGAGATTCAGCATATATATGCTTCCTTAAAGGATTCCTTTGAAACAAAGTCGGCAGAGGATGTTTTAGTTTCTATCAGAAGCTTTATTCGCAGATATTATTCCTGTTATCCATTTATCCTGCAAATGGGATTACTTATTATGAATCATATTGACCGGCTTCCCGGAGAGGGCGGAGAAGAAAAAAATCAACGCTATATGAACGAGGCAAAGGATTTATTTGTTCATGTCCGTAAACAGGCAAAAGATCCGGAGCTGATTACAAAGGCTTTTAAGCTGGAAGCCTATTCATTATTTACGTTAAAAGAGGCAGATCAGGTGTTAGAAATTCTTGGTGAACATCCTCCTGGTATTTTTCCTGTAGAAAGCTTGATTTCAGGAGCCTTTCAAATGAAAGGAGAGACAGATCGGGCAATTGGAACGCTTCAAAGTGCATTATTTCAATACGTCATTATTGTGATGAGTGCATTTACAAATTATTTGCAGCTATTAATAGAATCACCTGATAAATTTAAAGAGACTGTTCAAAGAGGAAGAGCAATAGCAGATACCTTTGAACTCGCGCCGTTACATCCGGTGGCTTTGATGAATTTTCAATTATCAGCTGCTTTCGGTTATGCACAAATGAAGGAGGAGCATGCAGCACTCTCCATGCTGGAGGAATTTACAGAGGTAATAAAGGAAATCAGCTTCCCGGTAGTCCTTCATGGCGATGATTATTTTGATCAAGTAGATGACTGGTTTAATAATCTGGATATCGGCAATCAGATGCCAAGAGATTCTATGCTGGTAAAAGAAAATTTCATAAGTGCGGTTGTAGATAATCAGTTATTTTTAAATTTACAGGAAAAAGAAAGATTTCAGCAGATAAATATGCAGTTGAAGCGTCTATTGGAAAGTGAGGAAGGAAAATGAATGGTATTTCATTTTTAATGGATCATTTACCACTATTAATACCGTTAATTATACTGCAATTTACGCTGATGATTACAGCACTGATTCATGTGATAAAGCATCCAGATTACCGGTTTGGCACGAAAGGGATGTGGATTTTTATTGTTGTGATTCTACAACTCATTGGTCCTGTATTTTATTTCGTATTTGGGAAAGGAGACAATGAATGAATATTATAGAGGTAAAGAATGTTTCTAAAAGCTTTGGCTCCAAGCAGGTTCTGGACGGACTTCATTTAGGCGTTCCAAAAGGCTCTATTTTCGGATTTGTAGGAGGCAACGGGGCGGGTAAAACAACAACGATGAAGCTGATTTTAGGACTTGAGGAAACGACAAAAGGAGATATATTTGTCGGAGGAGAAAAAGTAACATTTGGAAATACAAAAACGAACCGGATCACAGGTTATTTACCAGATGTTCCAGAATTTTATCCGTACATGTCTGCGGAAGAATATTTAACATTCTGTGGTGAATTTACCGGATTAAAAAAAGCGGAACGAAAACAAAGGATAAAAGAAACCTTGACATTGGTAGGCCTGGAAGGAAATAAAAAAAGAATTAAAGGTTTTTCCAGAGGAATGAAACAGCGGTTAGGTATTGCTCAGGCGATGTTAAATAATCCGGAATTACTTATTTGTGATGAGCCGACTTCTGCATTAGACCCTGAGGGAAGAAATGAATTCTTAGAACTTCTGGCATCTTTAAAAGGGAAAATGACCATTTTATTTTCTACTCATATTTTAGGAGATGTGGAGCGCATCTGCGATTATGTAGGAATTTTAGATGAAGGGAAGCTGAAGGTAAGTTCATCGATAGAAGCGTTGAAGCAAACCTATGCGAAATCGCAAATAGAACTATCTTTTGATGAAGCGGCAGATTTTTCTATTCTTATTGCAGAGCTTAATGCTTTAATAGAGCAAGAAATTATTACAGAGGTTGAGAAGATAAACGAGCAGAACCAAGTTATTATTTCTTATAATAAAGATTATACAGATGTGGCTGGGGTGCTGTTAGAAAGCCTAATAGCTAAAAAAATAATGCCGGTATCTTTAAGGAAAATGAATCCTTCTCTGGAATCTATCTTTCTGGAGGTGATTCGATGAAAAATATTTATTACTTTTCCAAAAAGGAATTTTTAGAAAGCTGGCGTACATCCAGATTGTTAATATTAATGATTATTTTTCTTATTTTAGGTATTATGAATCCATTGATTGCGATATTAACACCGGATATTATCCAGATGAGCTTTGGAGATTCACTGCCAGTGAATATTCCGGAACCGACCTCTCTGGATTCTTGGGGGCAATTTTACCAAAACATGACCCAGATGGGGTTAATAGTGATTACGCTTTTGTTCAGCGGAACAATGAGTGGAGAAGTAAGTAAGGGAACACTAATTAATCTGGTTACAAAAGGATTGAAGCGTTCTACAGTAGTGATTAGTAAAAGTATATATTTAATTCTTCAATGGAGTTTTTGTATGCTTTTAGCGTTTTTTGTGACATGGGCCTATACACTTTATTATTTCACGGATGATAATAGCCCGCATGTTTTTCTGGCAGTTTTTCCTTTATGGATCTTTGGAATATTATTAATAACAACGATACTTTTAACCTCAACTGTCTCAAAAAACAGCTATGAAGGCTTGCTGCTCACAGGAGGGTTTGTAGTTCTTTTATTTGTCATGAATATTTTTGATAAATTCGAGCGTTATAATCCTATTACACTTACCAGTGAGAATATTAACTTTTTGCAGGGTGCTTCCAACATAGGAAATTACATGCCTGCCATGCTTATTTCTTTTTTCTTGTCTTTGTTGTTTATCTATTTATCTATTGTCATTTTAAACAAAAAGAAATTATAACAGCAGCCTGCGGACAGAAAGAAATAATTTATTCCTTCCTGCCCGCAGCACTATTTCATCCTAATTTTAAACATTGTCCCTTTTCCAACCTCACTCTTCATCTCCACTTTGCCGCCATGAGCCTGAATAATATCCCTGGAAATAGCCAGTCCAAGCCCCGTGCCGCGTGATGTGGTGTTCGTGCCCCGGTAATAACGGTCAAAAATTTGTGTCTGCTCTTCTTTTCTGATTCCTCTTCCATTATCATGGATAATAATGCTGTTTTCTGTTACCTCTACGGTCACTTTTACATCCTCATCATTATGGATTAAGGCATTTAAAATAAAATTTAATAAAGCTCTTTTCATTAAATGCTGATCTATCTCCCAAGTTAATTCTGGTGCACTACTGTTAAAGTCAATATCATGCGTTTGAAATTGCGGGTCATTCAATAAATCAATAATTATTTTTCTGACAAAGCCTTCTACCCGGGTTTCCTGAAGGTTCAGCGACATATCCTGATTTCTGAGGCGCATGGTCAGATTAAAATCATCGAGCAGCTCTTTCATATAAAGCGATTGACGCTCAATAACTTCGGCATATTCCAATCTCTCCTCCGGTGAAATTTCGTCATTCCGCAGCAGCTCTGCATAACCGCGGATGGATGCGAGCGGTGTTTTAATATCATGGGAAACATTGCTGATCCATTCATTGCGCATTTGCTCCAGCTTTTGCCGTTCATTCTCATGTGCCTGCAAGGTTTCGGATACATCATTTAAGTTGGCAAATACACGTTTGAACACTCCTGGCCGCTTCATTTTTTTCGGCTGAAACTTTCTTTCCTTCAGCTCGCTGATTCGTTCGATTATTCGCGAGACAGGCTTTGTCAACACGGTACTGAACAGAAATCCGACAATAACAGCAATAATTAAGTCAACGATAACAATTGCGCCCAAGAACTGGGAAATATACGTAAAAACCTGCTGTGGATCAGCCATAATGATTGTCCGCTGCTGTTTAGAATCTGGAACCCCGACGATATAGCTGTAGCCCTCATATTCCCCAATAAAATATGTGTTAAAATCATTATCCATATATTTGTATTTATGAACTAATTCTACTGGTGTATAGTGTGTGGCAGCACTGTCCGGTGCGTATTCATCCGAGATAACATTCCCATTTTCATCCAATATCTGCAGCCAGGCTCCAAAGCGGGCCAGCGCATCCTTTCCTTCCTCTGAGACAACAGGCTCACCGTCTTCGATTGATAAATTATGATAAAAAGCGCGGGTAAAGTTTTCGCCTGTATCATGTATAATATCTTCCGGATCTTCATTATGCTGGGAAAGTAATAACGCAATCAGAATAACTGTATTAACAATACTGACGATAAAGACAATACTGAGAATGGAAATAAGATAGCGGATGGTCAGTTTCCATTTCATGATGTATTTGCTCCTTTTTCAAAGTCAAAAATGTAAAAAATGATTACCCGTACCTGGGCATAAAATTTTAAGGATTAAAACGGTATCCCAATCCTTTTACAGTAACAATATAGGCAGGTGCTGACGGGTTTTCTTCAATTTTTTCCCGCAGTCTGCGGATATGCACCATTAAAGTGTTATCTGCTCCGTAAAATTCTTCGCCCCATACGGTTTCAAATAAGGTTTCCTTGCTTAAAATATGCTTTGGATTGCGCATAAAGCATGCCATTAATCCTACCTCTTTAGCTGTCAGCTCCAGGATCTCGCCATCCTTGCTTATTTCTGTTTCATCACTATTGATGGTAAAGACACCGATATTTTTATCTGCTTTGGCTGGTGCATGAGAGCTTGCTGCTTCCATTGTGTAAATGCCTGCCCGGCGCAGCTGCGCTTTGACACGGTAAGCCATCTCTTTTGGACTGAATGGTTTGGTAATATAGTCATCTCCGCCAATAGCAAGTCCGAGTATTTTATCTATTTCATCTGATTTAGCGGATAAAAATAGAATAGGAATACGGGATGTTTCACGGATTTTCCGGCATAAATCATAGCCCTCTCCATCTGGAAGCATTACATCTAATATTGCCAAATCCGGTTCAAATTTAGTGAATTGCTGCCAGCCTTCTTTGATAGACCCAGCTGTGGCAATTTCCGTCAGCCCCTCTTTTTGAAGAGCTGTTTTCATTAATTGACATAAATCCTGTTCATCATCAACAATTAATATTTTGGGCTTTTCCATGTAAAGCACACACCTTTCTTCCTTTATATGTTAAGTAAATTTGTATTTAGAGCAATATCATCGGATGTAAGGCTCCTGCATCAGAAAATAATGAAGCTTTTCTTTATTATTGGTTAAAACGCTGAATTATTTCTATCATAACAGGAATTTGTAAAGGATGAGCGAGATTTAAACATTTTGTAAGGTTGAATTGATGGCTGTTTAAGGATGGGGGTCTATAGTAAAGGTATAGAAAGTTCACAGGATATATAAGGGGTGCAAAAATAATGGAACATTTATTAAAAGTAAACGATGTTGAAAAAATATATGGAAAAGGCGCAAATACATTTCAAGCGCTGAAGGATATCTCCTTTACGATCGATCACGGTGAATTTGTCGGGGTGATGGGACCATCTGGTGCTGGGAAATCGACGCTTCTTAATGTACTTGCAACGATTGACACTCCAACAAAAGGTGATATTTACGTAGAGGAAGACAATATCGCGAAGATGAAAGAAGATAAATTGGCAGACTTTCGCCGGGATCACTTAGGATTTATTTTTCAGGATTATAATTTATTAGATTCTTTAACAGTACGTGAAAATATTCTTCTGCCGCTGGCTATTGCTAAAAAGCCGGCAAAGGAAATAGAAGAAAAGGTAAATACCATTTCCCGTTCCTTTGGAATAGAGGATTTATTGGATAAGTATCCATATCAGATTTCTGGCGGTCAAAAGCAGCGTACTGCTTCCTGCAGGGCACTTGTATCGAATCCAAAGCTTATTTTTGCTGATGAACCGACAGGAGCATTGGATTCTAAATCAGCTACTGATTTATTAGAAAGCTTAAGTGGTCTGAATAAAGAGCATGAAACAACGATTATGATGGTAACACATGATGCTTATGCAGCAAGCTTTTGCAGACGTATCCTGTTTATAAAGGATGGAGGTCTGTCGCAGGAGCTTATCCGCGGTACATGTACAAGGAAGGAATTCTTCCAGATGATACTAGATGAATTGGCAGAAGTAGGCGGTGACGGGAATGACCTTGTTTGAGTTAGCATTAAAAAATATTCGCAGAAATATGAAGAGCTATGGACTATATATCGGCTCCACGATTTTCTCAATTATTATTTATTTTACCTTTGCGATGTTAAAGCATAGTGATGATATCAGCGGATTAGCAGAAACATCGAAACAAATGCAGGCAGTGATGAGCGCCTCGGCGTTTGTACTGATGATTTTTGTAGCTATTTTTATTCTGTACTCTAATTCCTTTTTTATGAAAAAAAGGAAGAAAGAAGTTGCTCTCTATTCTTTACTTGGTGTACGCAAACGGTCTATCGGCTTTTTATTATTCTTTGAGAATATCGTAATTGGACTGGTTGCTTTAGTTATTGGCGTGGGATTAGGATTCTTGTTGTCTCAGGCTTTACTATCACTTTTATTAAAGTTAATGGGATTATCTCTTTCTGTCGGTTTTGCGTTTTCGATGCAGGCAGTGATTGAGACAGTGGTTGTTTTCTTCGTTATTTTCTTAGTTACCTCTTTGCTGGGGTATCGGGTTATTTATAGATTTAAACTGATTGATTTATTCCATGCTGAGAAACAAGGGGAAGCGCAGCCGAAAGCACGCACCATTTCTGCGTTAATTGGCGTACTTGCCTTAGCAGGAGCTTATTGGCTGGCTTTGCAGGACCTGATGACTTCTTCCGTCTGGCGGATTTTTGGCTTGGCGATGCCGCTTGTGATTATCGGCTTAACAGTTTTAGGGTCATATCTATTATTTAGCAGTGTCCTTGTCTATGTTTTAAACCTATTGAAGAAAAGTAAAAGCTGGGCTTGGAAAGGGCTTAATCTAATGACAACCTCCCAGCTCCTTTACCGGGTCCGCGGGAATGCGAAAACGTTAACGATTATCGCAACATTAAGTGCAACAACCATTACAGCCGGCGGAGCAATATTCGGTACGTATTATAATACAGAAAAAAATGTGGAAGAAAATGTGCCTTTCTCCTTTATGTGGGAAGGAGAGGAACAAAATATAGATTCGGAAATAGTAGAAGATGCGGTGAGCTTCGAGACGAAGGATATAGTAGTACCTGGGGAACCATATGATCAATCTTATTATGTTATTGATGAAGAAACATTTATGAAATTGACAGAAGCACTCGGCTGGGATGTAGGAGATATAGATTTGGAACAGGACGAGGCAGTGGTGGTTGATCCTTTCTTTGATGAGCGTTGGCAAGAAAAAGCCGACACGGTTGAACTGGGGAATGATGAGAAAAAAGTGGAACAGTTTTATGAAAAACCGTTATTTAATGTTCCTACCTTGCCAGGTACTGTCTTAGTTATGAATGATACATCTTTCCAGGAACTGGATGGAGATAAGACAACTTATCAGGCAGTACAAATCTCTGATTATAAGGATCATTTAGATCTTTCTAAGGAGCTGGAAGCAAAGACTGAAGGATTTTCCAGTGCAGCACAAATGTATCAGGATTCCATTGAAGCTTCTGGAGCCATGTTATTTGTCGGCAGCTTTTTGGGGTTAGTATTCTTAGTGGCTACAGGCAGCATTATCTTCTTCAAAATGATGACAGAAGCAGAAGAAGATAAGGATAAATATGCTGTTTTATACAAAATCGGTGTTTCTAAAAAAGAAATGAAAAAAACAATCCGTTATCAGGTTGGCCTTATATTCCTGGCACCGCTGGTATTAGGATTAATGCACGGAGCAGTTGCGTTGATGGCATTTGCAAATTTATTAGATATGAATTTATGGGAGCCAGTTATTATTTGGATGGCGGCTTACACAATGATTTATATTTTATACTACGTGATTACAGTCCGGGGATTTAATAAAACAATCACTCAGACTGTCACACAGGAGGGTTAAAATGAAGAAAATAATAGCTTTGGTGATTGGTGTAGCAGTCTTGTTTGTTGCTGCTGTAGTTGTTTTGATGACAGTAGACTTTAATAGAGCAGGAAAAGATAATGTTTACGTGCAGGTTGGTGAACCGGCAAGCACAGATGAAGATAAGCTGGATACAGGAGAAGTAATGAACACTTACTGGTATGAGCAGCCTGCTTATACAGAGGCCGGGGAAGAAATTCAAGTTAAATTCTCTGCACAAAAAGAATTGCGTCAAGGAGCATACCTCATGCTCTATGTGAATAAGGATAATGAAGTTTCTTCGTATGATGAAGTGAAGGAAGAGGAATTGCCGGCTGCTGTGAAAGAAGCGTTGTAATTCGACAGAAAAAGCCTTATAAGGTATAAAGCGTTTATACCTTATAAGGCTTTTTATATTTTCAAGTACACCCGTTCTTTACTTCACTAAAGAAAGCCTATATGCTTAAGAAAAGATAACGAAAGCGGGCTTAAAGGAGAAGATTTTATATGAAACCTAAGATTCAGGATGTCGCAAAGGTTGCTGGTGTATCTCCAACAACAGTTTCGCGTGTATTGAATGACAGAGGGTATATCAGCAGCAAAACGAAAGAAAAAGTATTTGCGGCAATGAAGGAAATTAACTATGTCCCCAATGACCTTGCGCGTTCTTTGTATAACAAGCGCAGTTACTTAATTGGTGTGATTGTTCCTTCCACAAGCAATCCTTTTTTTGGAGAATTGGTTGCTTATATTGAGAATATCTGTGATGAAAGAGGCTATAAAGTGCTTCTTTGCAATAGTCTTCATGAAGCGGATAAAGAGAAAAAATATTGGGAAATGCTGCGCCGCAACCAGGTGGATGGCGTAATTGTTGTCACATATAATCGGGGATTAGTTGATAAGAACCAGCAATTTCCTGCTGTTGCAATTGACCATTATTTATCGGAGAAGATTCATGTTGTCAGCTCAGATAACTTCCAAGGCGGAGAAATGGCAAGCAGAGAGCTGATAAAAGCGGGATGCAAAAAAATTATTCATATTAACGGGGATGCCAGTTTGGAAACGCCGGCAAACAACAGACAATACGCATATGAAAAAGTAATGAAAGAGGCTGGAAGAACACAGGAAACCTATCATGTTCCCGATGTGGCCTTTTTAGAAAGTAGTATTGATATCATCAAACAGCTTTTCGAGGAGCATCCAGATGTAGATGGTATTTTTGCAAGTGATGATTTGCTGGCTGTCCGGACAATGCAGTATGCGGAGAACCTGGGCTATCGTGTGCCGCAGGATTTAAAAATTATTGGTTATGATGGGACAAGCCTGATCCGTTCCATTTATCCGAAGTTAACGACAATTATTCAGCCTACATATCAGATTGCGGAAAATGCGGTAGAGACATTGATTCAGGAGATTGATGGAAAAACCTATGATATGAAAGAAAAAACATTCCCCGTTTCGCTTTGGAAAGGAGAAACGACCGGGGGATAAAAGTGAAAGAATATTCCTCAATCAATTTTTAGAAAAAATAAAATAGCTGCGCAATAAGAAAAATCTGCTATAATAATCGAATGATACTAGACCTAAGGAGTGATATTAAAGATGATAGGAGCAATTGAAGCAGGCGGAACAAAGTTTGTATGTGCAGTAGGGAACCCAGACGGCACTATTTTAGATCGAACTGCTTTTCCAACAACAACACCGGAAGAGACATTGGAAAAAGTGGAAGAATTCTTTTCGAAGCATGACATTGAAAAACTAGGAGTAGGAGCTTTCGGACCAATCAATTTGCGAGCAGGCAGTGATAATTATGGTGCGATTGAAAATACACCTAAAATCCCCTGGCGCTACTATCCGCTTATGGCAGAGCTTGAAAAACGCTTTAATGTCCCGGTAGCAATCAATACAGATGTTGTTGCTGCTAGTATGGGAGAATATGAATATGGTGTTGGAAAAGATTCCTCCAGCTGTCTTTACATAACAGTGGGTACAGGTATCGGGGCAGGCCTTGTTCAAGACGGGCAACCTTTTCAAGGAAAAAACCATTCGGAAATGGGACATGTTTTACTAAAAAAACATCCGGACGATACGTTTGAAGGAGCATGTCCAAGCCATGGCACCTGCTTAGAGGGATTAGCTGCAGGACCGGCAATTGAAGCACGTTATGGCCGAAAAGGAGCGGACTTGGCTGATCAGGATCATGTCTGGGAAATAGAAGCTTACTATCTTGCCCAGGCAATCATGGACTATTTTGTTATACTTTCACCAGAAAAAATTATTCTTGGAGGAGGGGTAATGAAGCAGGAAAAGCTCTACCCAATGATTCGTGAAAAATTTATGGAATTGTTAAATGGCTACATTGAAGTGGAAAATGTAGATGAATTAATTGTTGCTCCAGGGTTGAATGACGAACAGGGTGTTAAAGGCTGTATTGCTTTAGCGGTAAAAGAATAATTTTAGCAGAGATGAGTCAAAGGAGGAAGATACTGCCTGATTCATCTCTTTTTTATTGACAGGAGATTATTAAACTATTTATAAAAGATAGCCGCATTCAGATTCGAATGGTAAATTCTTATTTTGAAAGAACGGCGGAGGAAGTAATTGAAAAAGTGAGCAGCTTCTTCACAGAACTTTCACTTTTCAATTATTTAAAAATAATTTGTGAAAATTTATGTCAACCGGTTGACATATTTCTGAAAGTATAAGATGATAGTACATAGAAATTACTGATACCGTTTTCAATGGTTTTCATAAATATAAAATAATTTTAAGAGAGGGAGATTTTAATGCTATATCAAGAAAAACATCGTCCACAGCTTCATTTTACACCAAAGGAAAATTGGATTAATGACCCGAACGGCCTTGTTTACTATGAGGGAGAATATCATTTATTTTACCAGCGCAACCCGCATGCTAATGATCATGCAGATATGCACTGGGGGCATGCAACAAGTACAGATCTTTATCATTGGGAAGAACATGGGATTGCGTTAGCCCCAGATGAATTAGGAGCGATATTCTCCGGATCAGCGGTCGTAGATAAAAATAATACAAGTGGCTTGTTTGAAAACGGTTCCGGCGGATTGGTTGCTATTTTTACACATGATGGTAAGAGCCAGCAGCAAAGTATCGCCTATAGTGAAGATAAAGGAAGAACATGGACAAAGTATGAAGGAAATCCGGTTATTCCGAATACAAAAATAAAGGATTTTCGTGATCCAAAGGTTTCCTGGCATGAAGAAAGCAAGCAATGGGTTATGGTATTAGCCTGCGGAGATCATATTCAGTTTTACGGCTCACCAAATTTAATTGATTGGACGTATCTATCCTCATTTGGAAAAGAGTATCCTTCCCATATCGGTGTTTGGGAATGTCCAGACCTGCTTTATTTACCGGTAGAGAACAGCTCTAAAAAGGAATGGGTTCTTATTGTAAGCATTAATGACGATGGACCTAATGGCGGATCAGCAGTTTATTACTTTACGGGAAGCTTTGATGGGAAAGAGTTTCATCCGAATGAACAACCTGAGGATGCTTTAAAATGGGCAGACACGGGGAAAGACTTTTACGCTGCGGTCAGCTGGGATAACACAGAAGACACATACTGGATTGGCTGGATGAATAATTGGCAATATGCAGGGGCTGTTCCTGTATCTCCATGGCGCAGTGCGATGAGCCTGGCAAGGAAGATGACTTTGTATGAAAAAGATGGAAATCTTTTCTTAAAACAGGAACCGATCATCGATGATAACAATAAAGAAGCGGTAACTTATCGGAATATAGGCATTCAAACCGAAACTGCTGAAAGCTATGAAATTAGTGATACAGGGCAAGTGGATTTACAGATTTCCGAAGCGTCAGACAGCACAAAATGGGGCGTGAACTTTGTTACAGATCAGGACGAAGTATTCTGTTTAGAAGTGGATAAAGAAGACACTTATACGTTCTATCGTACAGAAGGTTTCATCGACTTTTCAGAGGACTTTCCGAAAGAAATAAAAGGCAGCTTACATGGCCTGGGTATTCAGGAATTGAAAGTGATTATTGATAGATCGTCCGTGGAGATATTTATAAATAACGGGCTAAGCACATCCACAAATCTGATTTATCCAAAAGGGACAGTAAGGCGGCTGGAAATATTTACAGTAAATAAAGCATTACAGATAGATAATATAACATGGACAAATCTGAATTCTATTTGGAAATAATAACAGCTGGGCGGGAGGAGTGAGGCTGCTCCTCCCCGGCATATAAAGAAAGGATCTAATAAAAATGGATTTTTTAAAAAATAGTAAGTATTGGTTTTCGTCCGGGTATCTCTTTTTCTTCTTTATTACGTGGTCTATCTGGTGGTCCTTTTATGCAATTTGGCTGAATAACAGTCTTGGATTAACTGGCGCACAGGTAGGAACAATTTATTCGTTCAACTCATTCTTTTCTTTATTTTTTATGATTCTTTATGGGTATATGCAGGATAAGTTGGGTACGAAGAAAAATCTGGTCTGGTTACAGAGTGTGGTACTGGTTTTTATTGCCCCATTTGTTATTTATGTATATGAACCGCTGCTTTTAAATAATTTTTATGTGGGTGCAGCAGTTGGTGCTATCTATTTAGGAGCAGGATTTATCGCCGGAGCAGGATTTTTGGAATCCTTTACAGAAAAGCTCAGCCGTAAATACAATTTTGAATTTGGTAAAGCGCGTATGTGGGGATCCTTGGGCTATGCTGTTGCAGCTATTGGTGCAGGTGCATTAATGAGCATTAACCCGCATATTAATTTCTGGATTGCATCAGGAACCGGGGTTATCTTCCTTTTCATTAACGTGTTTTTTAAAGTGGAAGTTTCCAAAACAGAAGAAAAAAGTGTTTCCAATATATCTATGAAAGATATCCGCTTTTTATTTTCAAATAAGGTCTTCTGGTTTTTAATTATTTATCTGTTTGGCACAGTATGTATTTATACAGTGTATGATCAACAGCTTTTCCCTGTCTATTTTGTAAGCCTCTTCTCCGGCAGCGGTGCAGATGGAAATACAGTCTACGGTATTCTTAATTCGGTACAAGTATTTGTGGAAGCTATCTTTTTATTCTTAGCGCCATTTATCGTCAACAAAGTCGGAATTAAGCGTTCTCTTGTACTGGCGGGAAGTATCATGGCCTTCCGTATCATCGGTTCAGCGACAGTAACAGGCGGTTTTGGAATTTCATTTATGAAGATGCTTCATGCAGTCGAATTACCGATCCTATTGATCGCAGTGTTTAAATATATCGCTGCGAACTTTGATGTACGTCTTTCTGCAACTGTTTATCTAATCGGATTTAAGGTATCGAGTGAAATCGGTGTGATTGTCTTTTCTGCATTAGTTGGCTGGATTTATGATCAGACCAGCTACGAAACGACATTTTATATTTTGGGTGCGATTGTAGTATTATTCGTTATCTTCTCGATTTTTGCACTCAATAACAATAATAAAGAGCAGAAATTAGATGAGCATGAATTTGCGATGGCAAAGGATTAAATAAAAGCGAAGAGCTGTTTACACAGTTCCTCGCTTTTATTTTTCAGCCAATTTTAGAATGCAGGTTCTTATGAAAGAAACGATTAAATAGATTAAATAATATAGCACGATGACAAAAAGAATGGCAGCTGACATAGAAAAAATATTTTAAGAAATTTTTGTGGAAAAAGAAGGAGTTTACAAATAAAAGGCGAAATTAACTATATTGGAAGGGTTTTCAAAATTAAATAAAAATCATTTACATGCTGTTCTCTCTGAAGAACTTTTTTTATAAAACTATACATTATAACGTTATGATTTAAAGAGAGCTGCATATATTATGAAGGAGTGAAGATGTTTGGATATTTTGTTTAAGGGTGATGTGGAAAAACTGCGCTCAGGAATTATAGAATTACAGGATGCTTATGGATTTACTATTGTCGAACAAGGAGGGACAATACTGACAGGCAAGCAGGATGAAAGTATAAAAGGGTTAAACGTAGAGTTTGATGAGGGGGCTGGAACGATTACCTATCATCAGCCATGTCATTTTTTTAGAGCACTCGGCCTGGTTTTAGAAGAGTTGAACAAAGGAAATAAACAGATTCATATTCGGGAAGAGATGCAGTTTTCCAGTGTTGGTCCTATGTTCGATCTATCGCGTAATATGACGATGAAGCTGTCTACTTTAAAGGATTTTATCCGGAAATTAGCAATGATGGGTCATAATGCAGCCATGCTGTATATGGAGGATACATATGAAGTAGAAGGAGAGCCTTATTTTGGTTATATGCGCGGGCGTTATAGTGAAGCGGAATTGCGGGAGCTGGATGATTATGCAAATCAATTTGGGATAGAGCTGATACCTTGTATCCAGACATTGGCGCATTTAGAGGAATTTCTCAAATGGGATGCAGCTTATAAATATAAGGATACGCGGGGAGCTCTATTATTAGAGAGTGAAGCTACGTATGATTTATTGGACCGGATGATTTCTTCAGCAACAAAGCCTTTCCGGAGCAATCGTATTCATATCGGCATGGATGAAGCGGAAGAGGTAGGGCGTGGCAGATATTTAAATATCAATGGGTTTAAAAATCGTTTTGATCTAATGAAGGCACATTTAGATAAGATTGTGGAGATAACTGATAAATATCATCTGCAAGTCGTAATGTGGAGTGATATGTTTTTAAAACTGGCTTCCGAAACAGGAGACAGCTATGACAAAACGACCGATTTACCAGAGTATATTGTTAATCAGCTGCCAGATAATGTGCAATATATGTATTGGCAATACGCTCAAGCAGATAAGGAGCATTATAAGCGGATGCTGCAGCAATTGAAGCGTTTTGGCAGTACGCCGGCATTTGCCGGCGGGATGTGGGTGTGGAATACATTCGCTCCTAATTATCAAATTTCCCTGACTGCCAGTGAACCGGCACTTACGGTCTGCAAGCAGGAGGGCATTGAAGATGTGTTTGTGACGCTTTGGGGAGATGACGGCTATGAGAACAATGTATACTATGCTCTTTATGGACTGCAATATTATGCCGAACATGCTTATCATGCAGAAATAGATGTAAATCATGTAAAGGAACGTGCGCTGTTTTGCACAGGAGTTGACCCGGAGGCGCTCCTGGCTTTAAATAAAATGGATCAGCCGCCAGGTGTGGACGAAGGAAATACATTGCAGACAAACCCTTCTAAATTCTTATTATGGCAGGATTTGCTGCTGGGTTTATTTGATAAGCATGTTGAAAAAAAAGACGTAGGAGTCTTCTATGAACAGCTTGCGGAGGAAATCGGGCAATATAATCAGCAAACCCCGGGAGGTTTCTTTGATCTGCCGGAAAAGCTTTGCCTGGTTCTTGCGAAAAAAGGAAATTTAGGTGTCGAATTGAAAGCAGCTTATGATGCAGACAATAGAGAAAAACTGCAGGATATTGCCGGGAGAGTTATACCAGAAGTTATAGAGCGTGTGAAGGCGCTCCAAGCTGCTCATCGAAAGCAATGGCTGTCCTTAAACAAACCCTTTGGCTGGGAAGTAATTGATATCCGTTATGGAGGACTATTACAGCGGTTGGATACAGCTTGCATACGGATTAATGATTATATAAAGGGTGATGTGGATAAAATGGATGAACTGGAGCAAGAGAGATTGTATTACTCTCCAAATGTAGAGGAATCCAGCGGCTTAGGCTGGTGCAGCTACTATTATCGAATGGCATCGCCTAATGTATTCTTTCATGTACTGCCAATTTATTAAACAGTTATGGTTGTTTTGAATTCAGCTGCAATAAGGAGGACGTCAGATGGATAAACAGTATACAGAAGTACTTGTCGGCTGTTATGGCAAAGAGGATTCAGCATGTATTCATTGGTTAAAAATACATGCTGAATCTGGTAAGATTAAACGTTTAGGAGGACAGGATGGTATTGCTAATCCATCCTTTTTAGTGAAGCATCCAGTAAAAAATCGAGTGTATGCGGTCAGTGAAGTGGAAAACGGCGAAGTGGTCTGTTATGAACTGGATGATGAAAATCATTGTCTGAAAGAAGAAGATCGTTTACCGACGCATGGCGGACCGTGTTACGCAGAGGTAAGTGGCTGCGGGAAATATTTATTTGTCAGCAATTATTCGAGAGCGGGCGTTGTTGTTTATGCTCTAAATGAAAATGGAGGTTTGCAGGAAGAGGTGGAATATATTGCTTTCACCTCTGCAAATAATCAAGCGTCTCATATACATACAGTCCGGCAAATTCCAGAGACTTCTTTTGTCATCATGACAGATATTGGGAAAAGTAAATTATGTATTTATCAATGGGATGAAAAGCAAATGCGCCTGCTTCCATCCCAAAGCATTACGATACCAGAAAAAGTGGGGCCAAGACATATTGCATTTCATCCTGATATGCCGATGTTGTATGTAGTCAATGAGTACCAATCAAGTGTATTTGTATATAAGTATGCTGAATCATCAGCTTCTATCCAGTGCATTCAGGAAATAGAAACAGTACATGATTTGAAGAATTACGGTGCAGAAATTCAATATTTTGACGGCAAACTGATTACCTCCAACAGAGGAGCAGATTCATTGACTCTTTTTCGTGTGAGAGAAGATGGCAGGCTGGAAAAAGAGAACTCTATTCCAGTAAGTGGAGAATGGCCCAGACATTTTTGTAGTAATCAATTGATAAATAATCAATTATTTGTTTGCAATCAGAATAGTAATAATATAACAGTTCTCCGTCAAAAGAATGATACATATTCTATGACAAATGATACATTTACTATTCAAAAACCGGTATGCATCATTGGTATATAACTATTGAGACGGACTCTTGAAAAGTGATGTTAAAGTTTTAGAGCTGGTTCTACAAAAAGAGACAAAAAATTCATCTTAATCATTATAATGTTATGTTGACACTTTTAAAAAATAGTGATACTATTTTGAATAAGCAAAATAATACGCATCTAAGAGTATTAATTTAGTAAAGGAGTGGTAGATTAAAATAGTGAAATATAGAAGATATGTCTGATTGTAAAAGAAACTTCTATTAAAGCCGTCCATACCGTATGGTAAACGTAGAAGTGACCGCATTATGCGGGAACTCGTTTTACATTTTTCCTACTTAAAAAGGGGGTTCATTATGTTAAAGAAATTATTTTTTCTAATAGCAACTCTTGCTTTTGTAAGCGCTTTATACGCGTGCAGCAATGATGATGGTGATAGTGACAGCAAGGAAGGAGAAGCAGCAAGCGGGGATAACGTCAATGCGGAAGGATTTCCGATTGTTGATGATGAATTAGAGCTCACCTTCTTTGCGAACAAGCCTGCACAGAATGAAGGCAATGACTGGAATGATATTTTAATTTGGAATGAGTACAGAGATTTAACAAATGTTGACGTAAATTGGAACCTGGTCAGCCCGGATGCTTTAGAGGAAAACCGAAACCTGGCATTAGGAAGCGGCGACCTGCCGGATGCTTTCTTTTTAGCACAGCTGACGAATACAGATTTATTACGTTATGGTTCTCAGGGTTCTTTTTTAGCATTAAATGACTTAATCGATGAGTATGCGCCAAATTTAAAAGAACTTATGGAAAGTGATCCGACAATTGAAAAAGCAATCACTTTCCCGGATGGCAATATTTATTCTATGCCGGCCTTAATTGAAGAGGATTTTCTTTCTTTACGACTAAGTGCAAGGCCTTGGATTAATGAAGATTGGTTAGAAGAGCTGGATATGGATATCCCAGAAACAACAGGAGAATTCTATGAATACTTAAAAGCTGTAAAAGAGCTTGATCCGGCAGGCAATGGAAATACGATTCCTTATGGAGGAACAGCAATCATTGAGCTTGTTCAATGGCTGTCCGGATCATTTGGAGTTATGAATTATGGTCCATCAAATACGAACCTGGACTTGGATCCAAATGATGATTCCAAAGTCCGTTACTATGCAACAACAGATGAATATAGAGATATGATGGAATATATTAATATGCTTTATGAAGAAGGTTTAATCGATCAGAGTATTTTTACCATTGAGTGGGGACAATTCCTTGCCAATGCATCAGATAATTTATATGGCAGCATGATTTTCTATGATCCAATTGAGCTGTTTGGAGAAGAAATCGGTTCTCAATATAATAGTTTAGCAGCTTTAGAAGGTCCTGATGGATATCAGTCTTATAATAAGCTTTCCTCTTCTGTATGGGATCCTGCCAACCTGGTTATTTCCAGTGATAACCCGAACCCGGAGGCAACTGTACGATGGATGGATTATTTCTATGGTGATGAAGGTGCAGAGCTTTATTACATGGGTGTTGAAGGAGAAACATTTGAAGTTGAAGATGGAGAAACTGTTTATAGTGATCATATCTTAAATCCAGAAGGAGACATGACATTTGAACAAGCAATTGCACAAGATCTGACATGGCTTGGTTCTATCAGCGGAATTATTAAAGAAGATTACTTCCAGGGTGGAGAAACAGCACCGCAATCATTGGAAGCTGCTGAAAAAATCCAACCGCAGGTAATTGATGAAGTATGGCCAAGATTTACGTTTACAGATGAGGAAAATCGTATCCTTCAATCTACAGGGGAAGATATTAACAAGTATGTAGAAGAAATGCGCGACAAATTTATTACAGGTGATGAAGATTTAGATGAATGGGATAATTATGTCCAAACGATTGAGCAGATGGGGATGGAAGAATTACTGGAAGTTTACCAGGCTGCATATGATCGTTATCAATCTAACTAAATCGTAGAATAATTCGTTTCGCGGGAGCAGTGGGTCGACATGTGATCCTTCCCCTTTAACAGGGAAAGCATCCCGTTAAATATCACATAGAGAGGGCAGTATATCTCATGCCCTCTCTTTTTTTAAAAGAGTAAGAAAGTATAAAATGCTGAGGCGTTGCCCGCGGAAAGCGACTTCCCGTAGCGGACATCTCCATGGCAAGAATATCAGTATTTTAAAGACCAAGTGATTTTCTTGGTCTTTCTAAAGAAAATAATAAGAAGCAGATATATGATACATCATGAGTTTGGGTTACATAAGACGTGAAAACAGGATTTTGCTGCGATGATGTTCACAACCTAATTGCAGTATTCCATATGAAGAAGGAGGTCTACTGAAAGATGGCAAAAGACCAATCCATACAAAGGGGTAAAAGAGCCACAATCAAGAAGAGTTTTCAGCGTAACTGGCAGCTTTACCTTTTCATGATGCCAGTCTTTTTGTACTTTTTTATATTTCATTATATTCCGATGTACGGCGTGCAGATTGCCTTTAAAGATTATTTTGCGACACTTGGTATCTGGGGAAGTGAATGGGTAGGATTTGAACACTTTGAGCGTTTCTTCAGTTCTTATTATTTTTGGAGGCTGCTCAAAAATACCATCATTTTAAACCTGTATATGCTTGTATTGTTCCCGTTACCGATTATTTTAGCTCTGGCATTCAATGAACTCAGAAATGGTGCATTTAAAAAATGGACACAGACTTTAACTTACGCACCGCATTTTATTTCTGTTGTAGTCGTTGTTGGAATGCTTGTAGCTTTTCTGGATCCGAATACGGGTTTAATAAACCACTTATTGCGTGCACTTGGAATAGATTCAATCCCATTTCTAACAAGCCCGGACTGGTTCCGTCATATCTTTGTATGGTCCGGCCAATGGCAGACACTGGGATGGAGTACAATTATTTATCTGGCTGCGCTGGCAGGCGTAAATCCGGAACTTCATGAAGCTGCAAAAGTAGATGGTGCAACGCGCATGCAGCGCATTTTGAGAATTAATATTCCAAGTATTATGCCGACAATTGTGATTTTATTTATTTTAAATATCGGGAATTTCATGCAAATTGGTTTTGAGAAAGTACTCTTGATGCAAAATACACTGAACTCAGAGACTTCTGATGTTATTCAGACGTTTGTGTATGAGACTGGTATATTGGAAGGTCAATACAGCTTTGCTGCTGCTGTAGGATTATTTGAATCAGCTATTAATATTGTCCTTTTAATTACCGTAAACCAAATTGCTCGAAAAGTCAGTGAGAACAGCCTATGGTAGGGAAGGAGATGCCTGATGTCAAAATTCAGTTTGTCGGATAAAGCCTTTGATCGACTCAATTTTCTATTTGTCTTGCTTATAACGATAATCATTATTTATCCACTAATATTTGTGATTAGTGCGTCGATTAGTGATCCCCATGCTGTAAATACAGGAAAGATGTGGTTATGGCCGGTAGATGTGACATTCGAAGGCTTTCAACGTGTATTTCAGAATGATGCTATTTGGATAGGATATAAAAATACAATTATTTACACAGTGGTCGGTGTTATTGTTCACTTGTTTGTTCTCTTACCGGCAGCCTATGCGTTATCACGGAAAGAATTGATGGGCAAGAAGGCCTGGCTATGGTTTATATTATTTACTATGCTATTTAACGGAGGTTTAATTCCTACGTATTTAGTAGTCCGCAATCTGCAAATGCTGGATACAATGTGGGCAATTGTTATCCCTGGAGTAGTAGGTGCCTGGTCTATCTTAGTTGCAAGAACCTTCTTCCAGCAGACAATACCTGATCAGCTGGTGGAAGCAGCTAAAATTGACGGGGCTAGTGATATCTATTTATTTTTCAAAGTAGTTTTACCACTATCCATGCCGATTATTGCAGTTATGGCATTATTCCACGGTGTCGCATTATGGAACCAATATTTTAATGCATTGATTTATTTGAGGACGGAGGATAAATTCCCGCTCCAGCTCATACTGCGGCAGATTTTGATATTGAATGAAGTAAGTGCCGACAGTGCGTCCAGTGCTGCAGGAAGTGCTCAATCCTTTGCAGATCAGATAAAGACAGCGTCCCTTGTAAAATATGCGGTTATCATTGTATCTGCTTTGCCGTTACTTATTGTTTATCCGTTTTTACAGCGCTTTTTTGTAAAAGGTGTTTTGATTGGGTCAGTGAAGGAATAAACCAGATTTACGCCAGCTCATATTTTTAAAGAAAAGGAGAGGTTATGATGGCAGAAGTAGCTCGTGGATATTATATATTTGCAATTTGGATAACCCGTCTCGCCTATCTGAATATATTATGGGTTCTATTTACGATTGCAGGTCTTCTTTTCTTTGGAATCATGCCTGCAACTGTTGCGATGTTTGCTATTGTCCGTAAGTGGCAGAGAGGCGAGGACGAGGTTCCGATTTTTACAACGTTTTGGGGAGTTTATCGTAAGGAATTTTGGAAAGCAAACAGTATTGGAATCATTCTGTTTCTGCTTGGATATTTCTTTTCCATTCAATTTCAAATTCTTGGTGCACAAAGCGCATTAGTCTATCAGATGGCCCAATTTTCTATCGTTATCGTCTTTGCTTTATTGGCTATGCTCGTAATTTATTTATTCCCGATATATGTTCATTTTGATTTGAAAGCGATGCAATACTTAAAATGGCCGCTGATTGTATCTATTGTTCACCCGATTCTCACTGTGTTTTTACTAGCTTGTATCGGCTTGGCCGGCTATTTTATCTTCCAAGTATTCCCGGCAGTGCTTTTCTTTTTTGGCGGCAGCCTTTCTGCTTACTTTATTACTTGGGGAGTATCTAAAACATTTTCCAAGTATGAAGCGGCAATATAAATAAAGAAAGAAATATAGAAATAAGAAATAGCATGGAGCGGAGGGGGGATGGACGATGATACAAGTGATTAAAAATGTATTGCTGACAAATGGACAAAAAACAGATATTTTAATAGAAAATGGGCGAATTAAAGATATAGTTGCAAATGCAGAAGGCTTCTATCCAGTACTGTTAGATGCGGAAGGAATGTATGCTTCCCCCGGATGGATTGATTTACATACACACGCTTTTCCGAAGTATAAGCCTTATTGTGCCTCTCCTGATAAAATAGGTTATCAAACTGGTGTCACAACTGTAGTTGATGCCGGCAGCAGCGGTGCAAATACGATAGAGGAATTTTACAAAATTGCTAAAACAGCAAGAACAAGGGTGCTTGCATTCCTGAATGTTTCAAGGGTTGGCTTAGAACGAATAGATGAATTAGCAAACTTAGATAGCATCTCCTGGGAGGCAATACGAGATACTGCGAATGCTTATCCTTCTTTTATTATCGGCTTAAAAGCAAGAATGAGTGCAAGTGTAATAGGTGATAGTGGATTAAAGCCGCTGCAGCTTGCGGTAAAGTACAGTACAACGTTAAATAAACCGTTGATGGTTCATATTGGCAGTGCACCGCCAATGCTGGATGAGATCCTATCTCTGTTAAATAAAGGGGATATTCTTACACACTGTTATCATGGGAAAAGTCCTAATCATATTTTCCAGAATAACGGGGAGGTCGACCCTGCTCTGGCTGACGCTGTACAAAGAGGAGTCTATCTTGATGTCGGTCACGGGAAATCAAGCTTTTCATTTCAGATTGCAAAAAAAGCAAAGGAAACCGGAATATTTTTTGATACAATCAGTACAGATATTTATGAGGATAATCAGATAAATGGACCTGTATACAGTATGGCTGACACATTAACCAAGTTTCTAACATTAGGTTATTCATTGGAAACTATTATCCGGGCAGTGACAGAGACACCTGCGCAAATTTTAAATCGGCCCCGGCTGGGAAATTTTAATAGCGGCTCTTATGCAGAATTTACATTTTTTACAGTAGAAAAGGAAACGAAGATACTGACAGATTCTTTAGGAAATGAAATCATAACGAGTCAAGTAATTAAACCGCAGGCAGTTTTTCTTGGCGGTGAGTATATTGAACTCGAGAAGCATTATTCCTGCGAAGTATAGAGAGTAGATATATTTTTCGTTGTTTTATGTGATGGAACAGGTACTATATTTAATTGTTTATTATTTCTCTTGACTACAAAGTTTAGTGTAGCTATGATTACTGATACAATAAGAGGAAATACGGAAAAAACATTTACAGAATGGCAGCTTTCGTTATACTTATACTAAAGCTTATAGGATAATTATTCACTCTTAGCTATAATAAGACATCACATGGTACTATGCGGGAGTTTAGGCACCGAACGGATCAGTGGATTTGGATACAGAAAGGTAGAGATTACAATGAAGCTAAATTTAAGACAGGGATCTTTATACTTGCAGGTAAAGGATATATTGAAGGAAAGGATTATCAGCGGCCAGTACCCTAAAAACAGCTTAATCCCCTCAGAACCGGAACTGGAAAAAGAATTTGAAGTAAGTAAAATTACAATCCGCAGGGCGGTAGAGCAATTAGCTCAGGAGGGATATGTGGAGAAAAGAAGCGGTATTGGTACTACAGTACTTGCTAACCAGGCTGTTTCTAAGCTTTCGAAGGGACAGCGTTTTTCTGAATATCTGATTGGAGAAGGTCATCATTTAGGTAAAAAATTGATCGAGGTTAACAAAGTAGAGGATATCATGCCGCAGGTCAGTACGTTAGCAGGAGATGGTGCATATTGTGTGGAGCGTCTTTATACCTTAAATGAAGAGCCATATATCCATTTCAGGCATTATATCCCATCGTCTATTACGTTGCCAAATGACCCCAATGTATTTGTGAATTCATTATATGACATGCTGTATCAGGAAGGAATTCGTTTTTACCGGTTTAAGGATGAATTCAGTGTTTCTGTTCCGGAGCCGGCAATTGCGGAGATGCTGGAGATTGAATTACAGCCATTATTACAGCGGGAACGTTTTTCATATGATGATCGTGACAGGCTGGTAGAATATTCCGTTGCTTATTATCGTACGGACCTGCATAAGTATATTGTGAATTTTAATGTATAAGTAAAAGCGTACCCTGTATTTTCAGGTACGCTTTTGTGCTGTTCTATTATAGCTTGGCAAACTGTGAATTTAATTTGACTTAGATGAAGGCAAGTCGCTTTCCAGAACTTCCTTTAAGATCAGGGCATGATTATGCTCTTTATCCTTGGCTGCGTACAATAAGATAAGACGTTGTTTTTTTTGCAGGTCCTGAAGTTCAGCCAATTTTTTTATCTTTTCATCATCATTCAGTAATTCTTTTTTATACGCTTTTTTAAAATCCTCAAATTTTTCAGGATCATGATTAAACCACTTTCTTAAGTCTGGTGTAGGTGTTACTTCTTTTGCCCAATCATCCAGCTTTGCTTCTTTCTTTGAAATTCCCCGGGGCCAGACTAAATCAACTAAAACCCGATAGCCTGTCTCATTCGATTTTTCATAGATACGCTGCAGTACGATAGACATTCATCATTCCACCTTTCCAATCAAGTGTGCTTTCCTTCAATATAACATGTATATATTTAGAACTCTATTGATTGGTTTTTGAAAAATCGATATAAATGAAACTTGAGGGAATAGATAGTTTATGCTCCTTGCTTTCTTTTTCTTGATAAGAACAGCAGGGCACCACCGGCAATAATAAATGCCAGCCCCCAGACCCCTTTCACAGCATAGTTCGAAGCGGTATCAGGCAGCTTTGCTTCTTTTTTCTTATCTAGGTCTGCTTGTGATTCTGGTTCAGCTTTCACTTCAGTCGTTTTTGGTGATACAGGTTTAAATAAAGCTTCGTTGTCAGCTGGGGTTTCTTTGTCAATTCTTTTAATAACTACAGTTTCTGATTCTTTGGGAACCTCTTTTTGAATTGCTTTCCCAGTATCAATAACAGTATCGGAATCTACCATTTCCCCGGAAATAATTATATCAGCAAGAAAATCTCCCTGCAGGCTGTAAATATTAACCTTTAAATCTGCATTTTCAAGCTTTGTTAAATTGAATAATGTTTCCAGTGACAGATTTTCTTCTCCCTGGTCTGTAACAAGCACAAATTCTGCATGTAATTGGAGAACGTCAAGAAATTCATTGAAGATAGACATTAATTCACCAACTTGCCCCGGCGTTAGTTCCTTAATTTTCTCAAATTCAGAAAATGCTATCATCCGGTCAGCTAAATTTAATAATTTCTCAATGGTTTCATCGCTTGTAATGCCAGGAATACTGAAAATATGCTTTTCCAACCGAAGCAGCTCGTCTTCTGTTAAATCAAATTCCTGCATGAAAAAACTCAGATCAAGGAAATCATTGTCTTCCCAAATAAATTCTCCATCTAGATCGTAGGATAAATCATCTAAGAAGACATAATTGTTTATATCCAATTCATTATCAGAAATAAGTTTAAGTATATCTTCTTGACCGATTCCAAAATAGGGGCCAACATTACTTAAATCCTTGTTGATTATTTCTCCAATAAAACCGGATAGCTCATCGATAGTTTTAAAATCTTCCAAATTGCTCCCGTAAAGAGCTAAAGAACTTTCGATATGAGCCTGAGTGACTTGAAAACCGCGAATATTTGTTGCTTCTTCCAGATAACCAGCCAGCTTTTGATCAAAATCAGGGTCTCTTGGCGTTAATACATATAAATAAAATCCAATATTCATCTCGAGGTCATCTAAAAAAACATAATCATCCAGAGTTTCTTCAAACTCAGATAAAGTTGCTTCAAGTGCAGCCTGGTCAATATTATAATCATCATAAATTTGTTTTAAATTACTTCCATCTTTACGGATTACTTCTCCTAAGAACTCTTTTAGCTCTTCGACTGTATCAAATTCCTCTAAATAGGAATCATAGAGAGACAGAGAGAATTCAATATCTTCTTTTGTAACCGAAAAGCCTCGTTCTGTACTAATTTCTTTTAAATAAACATCCAGATCTTTTTGGAAGCTGTTTGGTTGTGCGCCAGCAGCTCCAGGTAAAACGACAAACAAAAATAAGAATAATGCAAAAATTTGTGCCGATTTCCTCATTCGTTCTCCTCATTTCGATTAAAATAACTAACTCAATGATAAAATTATAGCCTTGAAGTCCTTTTCTGGCAATCTATTTTGAAGGATATTTCTTTAATATCTAAAAAATAACAAACATTTAGATCAAAAGTGAATATTTGTAACTTTTTACAGCAAACGTTTACAAAATGCGAAGGTTATGTCACTATATTGGTATACAAGTATTCACTAATAGATAAAGGAGCTAAGCAGTGTGAAGGCATTTTATCCAAAGAAGAAGCTAATAAACGAATCAAAAGGGGAACAAGTAGTTGCAGAGCTCCGGATGCGGATTATTTCCCGTGAAGTAAAGGCAGGCACTGTTCTTTCCGAGAATCAATTGGGGTCTTTATTTCAAGTCAGCCGATCTCCGGTCAGAGAAGCTTTGCGTGTGCTGGCAAATGAGAATCTTGTCCGGCCGGAAAGAATGGGAGCAGTGGTTGTCGGTATCTCAGAAAAAAGTATTGAAGAAATATATGATATCCGTTTAATGATAGAATCCTTTACCTTTGAACGCCTGTTAAAGATGCAGACGGATACACTTGTTCAAGAACTGAAAAAGATGATAGAAATGATGAAAATTGCTATTAAATATCAGGATGTTGATCAATTTTCTTTTTTGGATATTGAATTTCATGAAACGATTATTCAATCGATCGATCATCACCATATTATGATGCTATGGGGTAATTTAAAGCCCGTATTAGAGTGTCTTATAATTTTATCGATGCGTTACCGGATGATGACCGATGAAAAAGATTTTGAACGTATTCTCTATAACCATGAGCTGATTGTGGAAGCCATTGATAAAAAGGAAAAGAAAATGGTGGATTTAGCTTTTGAAAGAAATTTTCATGATGTACAAAATCAGGTGGAGGCTCTCTGGATAGATGAAGAAATAATGAAGGTAGTCAGAGAGTATAGTGTGAAAGAATAGATATATTTATATAAAACAGACAATCCTTTTTCCATGATATAGAATGGTGGAAAGGGATTCAAGTTTTATTTAATGAAAAAGAACGGTAGTGGATAGTCTATATACATTCACTGCCGTTCTTTTTTGGGAAATATAATTCACTTGGAAGAAATAAATTTAAAATTATATTTTTGAGGATGATAATAAACATTTGAAAATTCGAATCTTTGTCCGTTTTTAAACGTGGTGAAAGCTTTTAGATAAAGAAGCGGTGTATCTTCAGTCAGCTGCAAAAGCGACTTTAACTCTGAAGTGGGAAGTATTGGAATAAGCTCCCCATAGCGCTTATCAATCTGAAAGCCTTTTTGTTCGATATATTGATATTTTGATTTTTCCATCACATTAATAGACAGATCAGGAAACAACTTTGAAGGAAGATAAGATTCTTCTACCAGTAATGGCTCATTATCTGCCTGACGCAGTCGTTTAATATAATACACTTTCGCTTCTTTTTCTAGTTCAAGTATTTTTCTGACCTCGTCTGGAGCAGTCATGAGCTGGAACTCCAAAACTTCATTTTTTGAATCATGCTGCAGATTATCCATTTCCTCAGTAAAACCCTGCAATTGCAGAATGTTATGGTCAATTCGTTCATGACCAATATATGTACCGCTTCCCTGCACGCTGTAGAGCAATCCCTCATTGATTAACAGTTTAATAGCTTGACGTATAGTAACTCTGCTGACATCATACATTTTCGATAACTTCAGCTCAGAAGGAATAGCATCCCCTTTGTTCATCGATGCAGCAATAATATCTTCTTTAATTTTATTTGCGATTTGTTTATATAAAGGCAAAGAATTATTTAGCATAATGATCCTCTCTACTTATCTAATGATTAGAACAAGTTTATCATGCTTCTATTTATTTTCATAGCTTGTATTACTTTTGTATTAAAAAGGTATTGATTTTTATATAAATTAGTGTTAAATTTGTATTAAATTATTGAAAGGGGTTTCAATTATGGAGCGAAAAAACTTAGTGATAGCTGGTGGCGGAAGCACATATACACTTGGTATGATCAAGAGTCTTATTTCTGAGAAAGACAATTTTCCGCTAAGAAGTATTATTTTTTTCGATAATGATGAAAAGAGGCAGACGCAAATTGCTGAAGCAGCAGAAATCATTCTAAAAGAACAATATCCGGAGCTGGAGCATTTCGACTGTACTACAGATAAGAAGACAGCTTTTCAGAAAGCTGATGTGGTATTTGTACAAATCCGGACAGGAGGCCTCAAAATGCGGGAACTGGACGAACAGATTCCGTTGCGTCATGGAGTGGTTGGTCAGGAAACTTGTGGTCCCGGTGGCATGGCATATGGATTCCGCTCGATTAAAGATATGATTCAACTCGTTAATGATATACGCTTCTACGCAAAGGACGCATGGATTTTAAATTATACAAATCCGGCAGCTATTGTAGCAGAAGCATTGCGTAGAGTGTTTCCTGATGACTATAAATTGGTCAATATTTGTGATATGCCGATTGCAATTATGCATAGCTATGCTTCTTTATTAGATATGGATGTGTGGGATCTGGTTCCGGAATATTTTGGACTCAACCATTTTGGATGGTTTACAAAATTGGAAGATCTGCAGGGTAATGATTTAACAAATCGAATCAAAGAGAAAATTATACATGAAGGGTTTGTACCTACTGATTCAGAGATTGCCAATGATGTTTCCTGGAAAAAAACATTTGAACAAGCGCGTAATATGTTGCTGGATTTTCCAGAATATTTGCCAAACACATATCTACAGTATTATTTATATCCAGAGGAATTAGCAGAAAAGGAGTCAATTAATAACACGAGAGCAAGGCAGGTGATAAACGGAAGGGAAAAACGTGTACATGAGACATGTCGGCAGATTTGTAAAGATAAGTCGACAGAAAATGTTATTTTGGAAAGCGATATTCATGGTGTGTACATGGTGAGGGCTGCTGCCTCCTTTGTTTACAACCATAAAGAGCTCTATATTGTGATGGTAGAAAATAATGGGGTGATTGCTAATTTACCAAAAGAAGCAATGGTTGAGGTGCCGGCTCTATTGACAGTTAATGGTCCTAAACCATTGGCAATAGGAGAAATCCCGATTTTCTATAAAGGATTGATTGAAGCGCAGTTAGCCTATGAGCAATTGGTGGCGGACGCCTATTTTGAAAGAAGTTATCACAAGCTCTTACAAGCATTAACATTGAATAGAACTGTAGTTGATACAGATAAGGCGAAAGCAATTCTGGATGATTTAATACAGGCGAACGAAGGTTACTGGCCGGAATTACAAAAATAGGGGGAGAGGTAAATGAAACGGCTGATTATTAATGCAGATGATTTTGGATATTCAAGAGCAGTAAATTATGGAATTATAGATGCGCATACGCAAGGTATCCTGACATCGACTACTTTGATGACAAATATGCCTGGGGCAGATCACGCCTATACATTAGGAAAGGAATATTCAGATTTAGGAATAGGAATTCATTTAACGTTAACCTGTGGAAGACCGCTGTTGGATAACCATTATACTCTGGTGGATCCTGATGGTAATTTTAAAAAGCTGCATCATTATCAAAAATTATTTCATATAGATGAAGAAGAATTGTATCGGGAATGGAAAGCACAAATAGAAGCATTCCTGGCATCAGGATTGAGGCCTTCACATTTGGACAGTCATCATCATGTTAATACGCTGCCAGGAATTTTACCAACTTTTATCCGGCTGGCAAAGGAATATAAATTGCCGGCTCGTAACAATTTTGAACAAGAAAATGGAAGTCAAATACGTACCACTGACAGTTTTGAATATAACCCGGAAGTTCTATTGAAATCAGAAAAGGAATTAGAAGAGTTGTACGGAGACGCCAATACAATTGAAATTATGTGTCATCCAGCTTATTTAGATAAGCATATTATGGAAGGATCTTCCTATGTTATGCCGCGTATCGAAGAGTTGTACATGCTGACACATCAAGATACTACTGCAAAGCTCAGAGATGGAAAAGTTTTTGAATTAATCAGTTTCCACCAATTAAATGAGGGAGATGAAGTCTCATGAAACGATTTATGCAAAAACTAGGGAAGTCTATGCTTATTCCTATTGTTACCATGCCGATAGCGGGAATTCTATTCCGATTAAGTGCTCCGGATTTACTGGACATTCCACTGTTCCAGGCAGCAGGAGTCATTTTTTCACAGATGGCGGTACTGATAGCAATTGGAATTGCTATTGGGCTTGCTAAAACAAAGGATAGAGGAATCCCGGCTTTAACTGGCTTTTTGGCCATTACTGTTTTGAATGAAGGATTGCGGATCATGAATCCGGATTTGGATATGGGAGTTTTTGGCGGTGTCATCTCCGGCCTGATTGCTGCAGCTGTATATAACCAATTTAAAAATACAAAGCTGCCATCTATGCTCTCCTTCTTTGGAGAAGAAAAATTACCAATTACGATGATTATTCTAATTATGATTCCGGTTTCAGGGTTATTCTCTTTAGTATGGCCTTATGCGCAGATGGGGATTGATTCTTTCGCGCAGACGCTAGTTGGTTTGGGAGCTTTAGGAATCTTTATTTTTGGCTTCTTAAACCGATTTTTACTTCCTTTTGGTTTACATCATGTGCTGAATACGTATATTTATTTTGGTCTGGGGAGCTATACTACAGAGTCAGGTGAGGTAGTGACAGGAGAGATCACCCGTTTTCTAAATGGAGATCCGACAGCAGGATATTTCTTGGGCGGTTTCTTTGTCACTATTATTTTCGGTGTTCCGGCCATAGCGTTAGCAATTACTAGAGCTGCACATAAAAAGAAAAAAGCGGAAACGAAAGCCCTGATGAGCTCCGGAGCATTAACATCCAGTGTAGCGGGGATCACAGAACCGGTAGAATTTACATTTATTTTCACATCTCCGTTGCTCTATTTTATTCATTCTATTTATACAGGTTTAGCAGGTGCAACGTTATATTTACTTCATATCCGGCACGGTTTCTCATGGGGCGGGAGTGCGATTGATTATGCATTGAACCTTGGTATATCTGATTATGGGATTTATATTATTCCAGTAGGACTCGCTTTTGCTGCACTTTATTACTTTACTTTCTATACAATTATTGTGAGGAAAAATATTAAGGTTATTGGTCGTGAGGACGATGCGGAGTTTAGTGAAGAATCTACAGAAGCAGAGAAAGATTTGGAACTAAGCCATGGAAAGCATGAGTATATGGCAAAGAAGATTGTTGAAAATATTGGTGGTATAGATAATCTGGTTGACTATGAAAATTGCATGACACGGTTACGGTTGGTAGTGAAGGATGCAGATCTGGTTAATAAGGATAAAATTAAGCAGACAGGGGCACACGGGGTTGTGAAAATTGATAATCAACATGTTCAAATTATTATTGGGCCTGCTGCTGGAAGTGTACTCGGAGAATTCAAGAAAATTGTGGAAAAAGACTAGCAAAGTTAAACAGCAGAGAGTGAAGCCCGATATTTGCATAGAGGGGACATAGCTCTCTGCTATCATGCATGGATAGATATTTTTATTATCAAAATAAATAGTATTAATGGATGCTGTCTTCCTGTATGATTTTCCCGTCACGCATTTCAATCACATGATCCACGTAATCCAGCATATCCATATCATGTGTGACCATTAAAACTGTAATATGCCGCTCTTTGGAAAGTCTCTGAATTAGCCTCATCACTTCCTGAGAGCGTTTTGAATCAAGACTGGCTGTAGGCTCATCTGCAAAAAGCACCTTGGGACTGTGAATGATTGCCCTTGCCACTGCAACGCGCTGCTTCTCGCCTCCAGATAATGAGGGCGGATAAGCGTTTTTTCGTTTCCACATATCAACAAGCTCTAAAACCTGTCTAATTTCCTTTTTCTGTTCTTGCTTGGAAAGGGAGGATTCGGCAGTCTCCAGCATTAAAGCCAGCTGTTCCTCTACGGTTAAAAAAGGTACTAAGTGTGCGAATTGAAAAATAAAACCAAACTGCTTTGCCCGAATTTGACGCAGTTCCTCGCTCCGCATAGATGTCAGCTCCTGCTGCTCGAAGGAAATCTGTCCATCGGAAGCTGTCTGTAATCCTGCGGCAATGGTGAGTAATGTGCTCTTACCGGATCCGGAAGCTCCTGTTAAGGCAGTAATTTTTCCCTCAGGCAGTGTGACATCAATCCCTTTTAATATTTCTTCTTTAACCTCTCCATGAGCAAATGTTTTTCGGACATTCTTCATCGTAAATAAACTCATTTTATATCTCTCCCTGCTGTATAGCCTGCATTGGTTCTACACGCTTGATTTGAATACCGGATAACGTCGCACCGATAAATCCGATGATGATAAAAACAAGAGAGAGCCGTCCTGTTGCCTGCCAGGTTAGGTGAAAAGGCATCCCGCCTGGTGCTAACAATTGGAAAGCTTGACTGATTAAGGCAGACAAAATTAGTGAGATAACAGAAATGATAAACATCTGCGCCCACATCATTTGAAACAGCTTTCCTGTTTTAACTCCAATTGCCTTTAAAATGCCGTAAATACCAAGCTTTTGCACATTAATCATATAGAAAAAGATGGCAAATAGCATGCCACTGATAACGAGCAGAAAGATAACAATCATATTCAATGACAGCTGTTCTGCACTGTAACTTGGAATTGTGTTTAAAAATTCACTATTTGAAAAGGCCTGCAGCTCTTCAAAGGCAGTTGCTTCATTTGAATTTTGCGCCACTGAGTCAGCAACGAATGCAATTTGCATAGTGTCTGTATGGAACAAAGCTTGAAAATCATCCGGATTGATAAAGGCCGCCGCTGAGTGGCTGAATTTTTCATGATTGACAAACTCTGCTACCGTTAAAGGCTGATCCCATTGTTCATTAGTGATCTCGTCGCCAACCGCAATTCCTTCTTCTTCAAGCGATGCATCTAAAATAACTTCTCCAGAGTTAACCTGTGGGTAATATGAGCTGTTTGTGGCTGCTACATAAGCAACGCTGCGCTGTTTATCAGAGGTGTCGATAAAATTTCTCATTTGAATCGAGAAGAAAGCTGCTTCAGGCTGGGCTTCTGTTATTTCCTGCTGCTGTTCTTCTGAAAGGCTGGAGAAGCTGTAGGTTTCATCCGCTTCCTCCTCCATATAAAATGTTCCATCCGGTAAATTTTTAATCAGGGAAGCATTATCCTGTGAAAGTCCATTTGCCAGTCCGGATATAATAAAAGTTAATAAGCTGATCAGGAAAACAATCGAGCCTAAAATCGTATAACGTAATTTGTTTTTCTTCATTTCTTTCCATGCCATTTTCATCTTGCTTAAACCTCCTGTATCTTTCGTATACTAAGAAGTATATAAAGAGAATATGAACGCAGTATGAACAGAAAATTTCAAATGAGCTTTTATAGAGAAGTATCTGTAAAACTTCAGCTCGTTGACTGAAGCTTCATAATTGGCTTCTATCAAAGGACATAACAATGGATGGTGTGAATAAACTGTGGATAGAGAGCTGTGAACACGAATTTGAAATTATCAGAACCTGGATTGTAAATCATACTCTTAACCAGTATTCATGCCTTAGAAAAACAAAGAAAAAAGCATCTAACCACAAATAGTCAGATGCTGTATCAACACATATTAATTTTCCTTTAGAGGCAATTTCACCGTAAAAGTAGTACCAGCTGCTTCATTAGCCTGAACGCTGACCGTACCGCCATGCAATTCTACAATCGTTGCCACAATAGATAATCCCAAGCCAGTTCCCTTTACACTTCTGGTACGGGAAGCATCTGCCCGGTAAAAACGGTCAAATATACGTTCTGCCTCTTCTTGGGATATGCCAATCCCTGTGTCTGCAAAAGAAATAGAGCAGTGCTCCCCGGTGTAAGTGAGCTGGATGTCAATGCTGCCGCCTGGCTGATTGTATTTTAAGGCATTGGACAGCAGGTTATCCCAAACCGTATTTAGCAGGGAAGGATCAGCGTCAATTTCCAAGTCAGGAAGTGTATAGCTCAGCATAATTTCTTTTTCCTGAACCAGCCATTGATAGCTCGTTAGTAAGCTTTTTAGCTGGCTGCTGATATTAAAGTGTTTCTTTTTCACAATATGTTGATTCTGGTCAAGGGAAGAGAGGAGCAGAAGCTGATCTGTCATAATGGACAGCCGGCTAATCTCTTCATTAATAATTGAGGTATACTGATTCTTTTCTTCTTCTGAAATTCCTTTATCACTGAGTAAATTTGTATACCCTTTAATATTTGATAATGGAGATTGGATATCATGTGAAATATTTGAAACAAATTCTTTGCGCAGCCGGTCATTTTTCTCAATTTGCTCCGCCATTTGCGAGAAGCTTGTGGATAACTCTCCTAATTCATCTTTTCGCTTCGTTTGTATAGTGTTGACTTGAAAATTCCCTTTAGCCAGCTGTTTTGTTGCAGTGCTCAGCCGGGAAATAGGCTTGACAAGATAGTTTGTGCTTAAGAGAACAAATAAAATACTTAAAATAATTGTTAAAGCAAAAAGCACACCAAACAATAAATGCATCTCGTTAAACAGCAATTTGATATCCGGCCGGATAAATAAAGCATAGGATTCACCCTGATAAGTAATGGGTACGCCAATGGAATTTTTTAATTCATTTGCAAAAAAGCCTGTTACAAAGGTTTTTCTGGGGAAATGAACCATTCCATGAAAAATATCCCCATCTAATACCTTTTGTATTTCAGCATTTGTTAAGTTGTTTTCCCGGAATGCTGATCCAAACAGCTGTTCTTCCCCGTTGTTATCCACAAGGTACAGTTGATAACCGATATCTGCCATGTTTGTTAAGTAGTCAGTAATTGCTATTTCTTGATTGTTTTCAATAAAAGCAGCCATATCTAAAGCGATTATCGTATTTTTTTCGTCATTTTGAGGCTTGAGAGAATACTGATAGTAGGTGTTTGATATGAAGAAGGCAATAACACCGCTAAGAAACATGATACCGATTGTGACTGCAGCGAATTTAGCATAAAGTGATCGCATCATTCTTCCGGCTCCAGACAGTAGCCGACTCCGCGGACTGTTTTAATGGAAAATGAAGAAGTTAAGGAGGAAAAGCGCTGCCTCAGCCGTTTAATATGCACATCCACTGTCCGCTCATCTCCTTCGTAGTCCATTCCCCATATTTTTTCAATCAGCTGTGTTCGTGAAAACACATGCTGTGGATAAGTTGCCAATAGTGCCAATAATTCAAACTCCTTCAAGGGAAGTAAAAGTGTTTTATCCCCAAGCTTTACTTCATAATTATTCAGATTGATTTCTGTATCTCCAAATTGTATAGTGTCTGTATTGTTTTCCTGCTGATACCGGCGCAACAGTGCCTGGACACGGAAAATCAGTTCACGAGGTTCAAATGGTTTTACTAAATAATCATCTGTTCCTGCAAGAAAGCCTTCTTCTTTATCCTCGATTTGGCCTTTGGCTGTGAGTATTATAATTGGAATATCATATTGTTTGCGAATTTCTTTAGTCAGCTGAAAACCATCCATAAATGGCATCATCACATCTACAACAGCTAAATCGCAATGTGCTTTTTTTAATATGGCCAGTGCCTCCGTACCATCCTTTGCTTCGGAAACGAGAAAGCCTTCCTTCTCCAGCTGAATACGGACAAGCTGAAGGATATGGGTATCATCGTCAACAATTAATATACTTTGCATGTGGGTAATCTCCATTCACATTAAATATTGCTTGTCCTAAGCTTACTGCAAATCAAAGGAAGCTGCCAAATTATTCGACTGATTTTATCTTATTCACAGGTACATAACGAATATGCCAATAAATCAGTCCTATTCCCAGCAGTACACTGATAATAGAAAAAATCAGCATTCCTAAAAGTCCAAATTTCAAGTACCCGAAGAGGAGCCCGATAACCAAAAGAATAGGTGAGCTTAAACGCAGGACGCTTGTTTCTAAGGAACTTCGCAGCATTGGCTCCTTCCAAGAGAAAAGCTCGATAAAGGAATTAAACCTGAAGCCAAGCCAGCCGTTTTTTGTAATATCCACAATGATATAAATTGAAGCAAGCCAAAAAAGATAGCTGGTCCAGTACGGTGCGGATAATATCAGTACCGCAATGAGAAGCGCTGTGAGCTGGACAAGCGGCATCAGCACAGGCAGATTGCGGAAGAAAGATTTAAAATAGGCATCTGTAAAAATCATCGCGCTGCTTTGCTTTTGGAACATAACCTGTGAGTTCTTCCAGAGCCATACCGGCTTTGAAGAAGGAAGCTTGTAGCCTTGCTGTTTCACGTTTGTAAGCAATAAATTGGCCAATATACCTCTCGCATGTTCATCCATCTCAGCAATTTTTAAGAAATGCATTCCATTATAAGAGAGCTTATTAGCCAGGATTATAATCGTTATAAAACTAATAATTATCCACAATATCCACAGAAGGAAATGGGATATGATAACCTGCGAGAGGCTTATCCACAACGCGAGAACGGTGATATAAGATAGAGTGCGTAAAATAAAAGATGAAATATGAATCTGCGCATACTTTTTCCACAATGTAACCAAACTTACGCCCGAGAGATAATAAACCCACAGGTAGCCTGAGGATAGAAGAGATAAAGAGAATATTTTACTTAGAAAAGGTACAATAACTAGAAATAGCAGTGTTGCGGTAAATAACATTATGCAGATTGAATAGATGATGCCGTACTGGGAAATGCGCCGCAATAAAGGAATATTTCTGCTTAGGAAAAGCTGATCTGCCAGGTAAGTGAATAACCTTATATTATGTAAGAAAAAGCTTATCCCCAAAAGAATCATCCAGCCATTCCAGCCAATCAGGTTTAAAATAAAAGGTATGTCCTCCAGCCACTCCATGTAGAAAAATACACCAATAGCGATGCCGGGAATTAATAAATAGATAAATAATGTCCAATCCAGTACAAGTTTACTGGCTTTCCATAAATTCTGATAATCTGACTGGAGCCGTTTAAAGAATAAAGTGCGTGCGGTTCTGTTCATGATGAATCCTCCTCCAGCAGTTCATAAAAACAGTCTAACAGGGAAGTGTCATCAGGTTGACTTGTTTCTGTCCGAAGCTCCTGTAAGGCCCCTTGGAAGACAGTATGCCCTTCATTTAAAAGAATAAATCGGTCGCATAGCTTCTCCGCAGAATCCAGTACATGCGTAGACATTAACAAGGCGGCACCACGCTCTTTTTCCTGATAGATCAGGTTGATCAGATGTTTTGTTGCGATAGGATCTAAACCGATAAAGGGCTCATCAATGATATAAATATCCGCTTCTGTCATAAAGCTGAGACAAATCAATGTTTTTTGCCGCATTCCCTTGGAAAAATGGATTGGCAGCTCATGCTCTTTACCGGTAAGGGAGAATTTTTTTAGAAGATCCTTTGCCCGGGACTCCCAGATATCCTGCGGCATTTCATAAGATGTCGCAGCAAGCCGCAGATGCTCCCAAAGCGTAAGACGATCATAAAGAATGGGCTCTTCAGGGATATAAGCCAGCTGTTTGCCTTCTTCTAATTCAATACTTCCATGGAAGTGCTCGATGGTGCCGATAATAGATTTGATAGTCGTACTTTTCCCTGCGCCGTTTGCTCCGATAAGACCGACGATTTCACCGGGATTAATAGTGAAACTAATATTTTTTAAGTAAAGCTCTTTTTGCTGATATCCTGCCGAATCGATATGTACCTGCAGCATGTAATCCCCTCCATGAGTTATAGGATATGTTTGCATTTATGTATATTAGATATACGATAATCAGGCGGAAAAGTTTCGTTACCATAAGATATAAAGGAGATTAAAGGTTATTTTCATTTACCGCAGCAGTTGTATTAATCTGATAGCTTGGCGATCGCAAATGAAGTTTCACTTTAGTTGATTGCGTTCAGGTATGCTATTCCATTAATATAGATATAATAAAAATAATTAGAATATTATTACATAAGGAGGCTGATAGAATGGCAACGTATGAGGATTTTATGAAAATTGATTTACGTGTAGGTACTGTATTACATGCAGAACCGCTCGAAAAGGCACGTGTTCCTGCGATTAAATTACGGATTGATTTTGGGGAAGAGATTGGTGAAAAACAATCCTCTGCACAAATTACCAAACGCTATACACCAGAGGATCTGATAGGACGTCAGGTGGTTGCAGTTGTTAACTTCCCGCCGAGGAGAATTGCCGGCTTTAAATCAGAGGTGCTTGTCGTTGGCGGGGTAGAAGAAGAGGGAGATGTCGTTTTACTTGGTCCGGATCAACAAGTGACGAATGGCACGAAAATTTCGTAAAACAGATCAGATTAATGCAGTGTTTAGGTAAGGCAAAAGGAGGAAGCAATATGTTAACAAAAAACAAATTATCCTCTTCTTAAGCCTGATAGCAATTGCCGTTATATTAAATGCAGCAATAAGATTCTCCAGATTTGTAGATATAGCAGTTTTAGGATTCTTTGTTATTTTGGGATGCTGGTTCCGTTATAGCAATCATCGAAAAAGAGAAGATAAAAACAGTCAATGAAACTTGACAGGTCATCGTTTGAAATGAATTAAAAATGAGAAATGTCCATTCATCTGAGTTATTTTCAGCTCGCATGAATGGACACTTTTTATTCACTTTCATTCACAGGCTGCTCGATGCTCCCCATAAATAAAATGATATTCTCCTCTGTATTGGTAATGGTGAATAGAAAAGGGCGATTGATATCCATCTGGAAGGTATCCTGTATAATTGCAGCTGATTCTTTAATGGCAACAGAGGTAGATCCTGCTGCTTCCGTACCTTCCTCGTTAACGTCTATAAATGTTTTATGATAAATTTCGTCGATATAAGCCCCTTTATCTTCTATAGATGTGAACATATTAGAAAAATTAGCTTCATTCGGGGCGAAAGCCTGTTCCATGCCGAGATCAATAAAAAGATCATTGAGTTCAGATTCATATTCCAATGTGAAGGAGGGAAGAAATACAGTTCCTGTCTGTTTCTCCATGTCATCTGTCCATTCCTGCCATTTTTCTAAAGAAAAATCTGCCTGGAAATCTGCAAAGCTTGTATCCTCGTTTGGCAGGAAAATCTGCATTTGTATGGTTTCTTCCTCCTCATAAGGCAGAGAAACAACCTGAACCTCATCATTTCCTGAGTAATTTAGTTCCTCTTCGTACAACACCATTGTAGGTGTGTCGATAACAGAGTCATCTGCTAAATGAAATTCCTGTTCCTCTGTTAAGCTCTCATCAAAAGGATATGTCCAATCACCTTGAAAGTAAACGGCATTGAGCAAGAATAAAATTAGGTTAGGAGAAATCTTATCTATCATCTTATCGATCCGGTCATTTGTCTGCTCTGCAACCCAGTCATTGATTGCATCGGTTGTTGTCACGGGCTCTATCTGAGCAAGATAAGATGTTTCCAGCATTTCTTGATAAGCAGATTCAATCTCCATATCTTCCCTGAACCAGACAGCATTTGCGAGATACAGCTCCAGTTCCTCATTATCTTCGGACTGTTTCGTTAACAGAGCATGGTTTGCAGAAAGTAAGGCATCAGAATCAATATTTTCTATACCGAGTACTTCTGCCATTTCTTCTTTTGTCTCTCCTCCGGCGCCATGATAGGTCATATTCAATGCAGTCCAGATACTGATAGGAGAGATAAATAAATTGCCATCCTCATTTTTGTCTAATCCGGCGAATGCTTCAAAACCAAGCTGGTTCAATCCTGACTGGACAGTTTCTTTGGATGCATTGTCCGGCTGTTCTATATCGTCAGCTGGGTTTTCTTGCACCGAATCAGAGGTATTGCAAGCGCTTAAAAAAATGACTATAAAAAGACAAAGTAATTTTTTCATCATTTTAACAGCATCCTCTCATTTGATTTTGTTAAACATATCATACATGGAGAAGAGGGACAAGCTTATTTGGAAGGAAATACTAAATTGAATAAAAGAAAACCATATTAAGCTGAGGGCTTAATATGGCTGCTATTGCCGTTATGAAGATACTTTTTTTTCGAAAATCTCTAATAGTTCCGAAACCAATTCATAAGAGTAAGAAGCTTGAGAATAATGGTCTTCCGCATGAATAACCAGAAAGGGCAAATTTTCCTCCGAATTTTCCGACAGCCTAGAAAGAAGTTTCAGATGTACGCTTGATGCTTGTACGATTAGATCATTTGCTTCTTTTAACAGCTTGCGTGCTTCTTCATACTCGTCTACTTTTACCTTTTTTAAAGCGACTAGTGTATCGCTTTTGGCCTGCCCGGCAAGCGCAATAATTTCAAAAGCACCTGCTTCTAAAGAAGGGGTTTCGTTTTGTTGATTCTCTGCCATGGACTGTGTCCTCCAATCATTATTTAAGAGTGTGAAGCAATTTAGAAATCAAATGCGTCATCTTCCTCTATTTCTTTCTCATTTTGTTCTTTTATCAATTGAGCCTTCTCCATTGCTTTGAAGAAAGGATAATAGATAAGCCCCATCACAATAATATTTACAAATGGCAGGATGACAGCTTTCCAATCAAGCGTCATAATAAATGCCCCGACACCAGGCGGTAAGAATCCAGGCGGCTCTACAATTGGATAACCAATCAAACCAGAGCTGAAGAGCAGGTAGGAAATTCCGCCAATAATTGGTGGAGCAAAGATAAATGGGACAAATAAAAATGGATTCAGTACAATCGGTGTCCCGAAAATGACTGGTTCATTAATACCGAATAAAGATGGAATAAAAGCAACCTTTCCAATTGGACGTAATGTATCCGATTTGCTTCGCATCATTAAAAATACAAGCCCCAGGGTAATTCCCGATCCTGTTACCGATAATATACTGTAATAAAAGCCCATGGTAAAGATATGCGCAGCCTCACCGCCGGCAGCAATGTTGTTTGCATTCGTTGCCATATAGGTAGTAGCGATTGGCAGCCAGACGCTGGATGTAATTGCAGCACCATGTAAACCAAAGAACCAGAGCAGCTGCGTTAAGAAAAGAATAAGCACTACTGCAAAAATATTGTCAATACTCTGAATTGCAGGAGCGAGAACACTCATAATAACCTGCGGAAATGCTTTTCCGGCAAATTCAAAGGAAAGAATAGAGATTACTGTAAATACGACAATATTAATAATCATTGGAACTAAATTGTTAAAGCTCTTAGCAACAATGCTTGGAACATCTTTTGGCAGACGAATAACAAGTGATTTGCTATTTAAGAAGCGGGTAATTTCAACGATTCCTAAACTGACAATAATACTGACAAACAAGCCTTGTGCATCAAGGTTCGCTGTTCCAAAACCGCCATCTATTACTTCTGCTCCGACAATAAATTGGCAGATCACTGCTGTAATTCCAATCTCGATGGAGTTCATCTTATATTTTCTGGCCAGTGATTCTGCAATAAAGAATGCAGAGTATAGCGAAATGATTCCCATTGTGAAATTAAATGGCAGCATAAATTTATCCAGATGGGTGCCGATAAAAGCTGCGACACTGTTTCCTTCCGGGAGAATATTCATTAAAGCAATCGATAATAAACAAAAAGAGCCGATAATAATGATAGGTACGATACTCATCATACCTTCTTTAACTGCCTGAATATGCACTTGGTTTTCTATCTTTTTTGCAACAGGTAATAAGTACTTCTGTAAGGATTGCTGAAATCTTGATTCTGTCTCGGCCAAAGCTATTCATCCCCTCTGTAAATCTTTTTATTTTGAAATAAATTACTGCCAAAGAGTATTTATTTGGCAGTAACTATTATCATGATTACCTAGTTTTTGTACAGTTTGATCGCTAACTTAATGATTGCCGCAGCATCTATACGCCCGTAATCTACTAGATCAATCGTGCCGGCCTTTACTTGATGGCGCTGGCACACTTCATGGATGGAATCTTCTCTGGAACGAATTTGTGGAGCGATAAGCACCACATCGATATCTTTTGCTTCAAGGGTTGGTCCCAATTGGTTTACAGAGGTTGCTTCCACGTTCATTTCTTTATGCTTTAGTTTTTCATGCTCCGCGATAAACGCCTGCATTTTTTGAACTAAATAGCCAGTGGATGCACCTGCTTCACAGATTAAAAGAATATTCATTAATAATCTCTCCTTTAGTTAGAATCACAGCATGCTTTATCTAGCTTTATTCATATTTCAGTACTGCCAGGGGTTGCTTTTGAATGTGGACTCTACAGCCTCTTCCGGATTATATTTCTTAAGAATTTCTTCATAACGTGCTTTGTAATCATTATCTACTTCTTTTTGAGGGATAACTTTACTTGCTTCATTTAGGAAATGGAAAGAATCGCGTCCCATTGCTTTTCCTTTTGTTGTATGTTTATCAAGAGCGATGTCTGGAATCTCTGGAAGGTATCCCATTGCAAAGCTTTTAGAAACAATATTTTTTAATAAGTCGCTGGAACGATCTTTTTCACATGCACATAGGTAACGAATGGCATGGAAGAAGAATAATGGACGATCACCGTCTGCATAAACAAACTTTTGACTCATATCATGTAAATTATTAATTAGGATAGCTGCTTGAGGGTCTCCCATCCCAATATCTTCTACAGAAATAGCAATTAATCGTCTCCATAGCTTGTCCTCCGCCTGTGGAGAAGTGATATAGAGCTCATATGCAAATGCACAGGCGTCCTCCTCTTTTCCTCTGCGGATACTTTTTTGTAAGCTGGAGATTATTTCCTCGGAAATAAATCCGTTTCTTGTATAGGTTCTTGCCCAAGGGTCTTCTGTAAAATGCTGCATTTTGTTTCCTCCTCAAATCAGAATGTTGTGGTGCTTATTTAATGAATATGTTTCTCTTTAAGACTGTTCCTGTTGCAATACGGTAAATCAGCGTACTTATCAGAGGATGTTCACGTACCGTAAGAATCAACATTGTAAGCCTGGAATGGTTCCTGTACAATAAAATTTGTAAACGGTTTAAACAGGAGGATCAGCAATGAATATAGAACATCTTTCCGATAAGCATCAATTAGATTATTTAGAAAAGAAATTATTAACTTATCTGGTTGATTATCCGGAGCCATTAAGTAAGCTTGGTATCCGCAAAGCAGCGCAGGATAATAATACCTCCATATCGACCATTATTCGTTTAGCAAAAAAACTGCATTTTGAAGGATATACCGATATGGTGTATCATATAATTTTTTCGAGAAATCAAAAAAAAGAAACAACGAAAGGCGATCTGTTCACCATATCAACGGAAATGGTCCGGCAATACAGTGGAACCTTCCGGGAGTTATTCCAAAAATATCAATCCAAAAAAGTGGTTGTCTTCGGTCTTGGTTATTCACAGCTTATCGCCAATTATATTAATGAAAAATTACTGATAAATGGCTGGAACAGCATTTCAAATACACATCTTCAGCTTTTCTCAGAAGCTCACCAGGGAGAGGTATTGCTGATATTTATATCTCAATCAGGCGAGACACCGAGAGCATTGGATATAATAAAAAACGCCAGCCAAAATGGTATAGATATCATTTCATTTATTGGAAATGCCGGCTCGTCTGCAGTACCGTGCTCTGCGCTTCCAATTATAATTAACGCGTATAACCAATTAGGAGATCTCCAATATATGCCGAATACATTTTTTGGTGAGACCATTTTGCTTTTTGAATATCTGTATAGCGATTTTTTGGAAAACTTAAAACAGTGTAATGAATAATACGTTTTCATCGTAGCATAGGGGAAAGACATTTGAATATAGGCAGAGGGAAACTTAAAACATGTTCTGAGTTTGGAAAAATTTTAGAGCTTTATTGCCTGTATTAATAATGGATTTTCTGTAAAAAGATGGGCGGAATTCGTTTTTAGAAAATACCGGAGAAAATGAAAAGATAGAAAAAAGTCAACAGCATCCTTTTTAAAAGGGGGGAAGGTGACTTATTTCTATCTTTTCGTTTTAAGCTTTAACACCTCTCCAGAATACCTTCCACATAGACTCTCCATGATTTTCGATAACATCCATATTATAGTAGCTTGTTTCATAAGATAAACCGTCCAATAAACCGTAAAAAGCTCGAGCTGCATCCTCTGGGGAAACTTCATCGGTAATATCTCCAGCCTTCTGCGCTTTTTTTATTTCTTCTTTAAATGCTTTCCTTGCCTGCTCCTCACTATCGCGCAGTAATTCTAAAATTCTGCTCTCAAATCCTGTTGGAGGATACGAGGAGAAGCGGTTATAAAATTCAATGCTGCTGTCGTGGTTCGCCATATCCTTCACATGCGCTTGAAAGGAGAGATATAGTTTTTCTTCTGTTGTTTGTCCATTATTTTCAAAGGTTGACTTTACGAAGTGCACATAATCTGCGGCAATCTTAGTAGTCACATCAAAAAATAATTCTTCTTTGCTGCTGTAGTGGGCATAAAGGGAAGATTTCTTCAGGCCGACCCGGTCAGCAATCTTAGTCATGGAAGTGCCATTATAACCATGTGTTGCAAACAACTCCATTCCTTCCATTAAGATTCTTTCTTTTGTATGCATGGTAATTCTCCTTTGACAAAATAATTATAATAAAGTAGAATTTCTTTAGAAACGAACGGTCGGTAGGTTCCGTTGATTCTTATTATAAAGCATGCTTAGCGGCATGTCATGTAAAAAAATATAAAGCTTTCGGTTATCAGTATAGCTTTATTTCACTAATAAAAAAAGTCGGAGGAAAGAGACTATGGGGAAACAATCCTTATTCAAAAATCGAACATTTTTGTTACTGTTTGTAGCTGGTATCTTTGGCGTAGTCAGCTTCAGTATGTTTTTGACAACCACGACATGGTTTGTGATCAGTGATAGCGGATCTGCAAGCTCTTTAGGGATTGTATTAATTGCTGCGACTGTACCGAGGATTGCGATGATGGTTTTCGGCGGAGTGGTGGCAGACCGTTATAAGAAGACTACAATTATGTTTTTGGCAAATTTTGTGCAGTCAGTTCTTTTGCTTATTTTATATATTCTCATTAAAAATGATGGATTATCTCTCGGCTTACTTTTAGTGATTGCAGCCGGTTTTGGGATGCTGGATGCCTTCTTTGGGCCGGCAAGCTCCTCTATGATTCCTAAAATTGTCGAGAAAAGTCAGCTTCAGCGTGCCAACGCCCTATTCCAGGGAGTGGATCAGGTTTCTTTTGTTGCGGGCCCGATTATTGCGGGAGTGCTGATGGAATCTGTCGGGGTCAGCGGCAGTTACTTTGTAGCAATGATTTTAGCATTGCTTTCTGCGGTAATTATTTTTCCGCGTTTTATTAATGAAGGACCGGTTGCACTGCAGGAAAAACAAAAACCAATCAAGGAAATTAAAGAAGGTCTGGCATATATTCGTAATTCACGCTTTTTGCTGACAGGCTTAGTCGTTTTAATTTCACTGAACTTCTTTGTATTCGGAACCCTGCATATTGCGATTCCTTTCTTAGTAGAAAGCTATGGGGGAACACCGCTTAATTTAAGCTACATGGAAGCCAGTCTGGGAATAGGGCTGGTTGCCGGGACAGGTGTGCTCAGTACGGTGCTTATAAAAAGGAAAGGCAGAACCTCCTTATTCGGCTTATTGGGGGCATTAATATCGTATGTCATTTTCGCACTTGTTCCTAATTTAACAATGCTGACAGTTGTCGTATTCTTTATTGGATTTTCTATGTCATTTGTATTTATTCCATTTTTCACAGCTGCCCAGGAGCAGACAGAAGACTATATTATGGGAAGGGTCATGAGCATTATTTTCCTGGCCATGAATGGATTTGATCCAATTTCTTATGCGCTTGTTTCCGGATTATCAGCTGCTGATATTTCTATTCAAGTTATCCTGCTGAGCTTTGCGGCGATTGGCTTGATTATTGTAACCATATTATTTAAAAAAGCAAAAACCTATCAAAGCATGTAAAGCTGCAGATTGAAAAACCTCTTATGCGGGCCGGGGCCACATAAGAGGTTTTTTAAATAGTCATTTCCAGCTGGCTTCTGCGCCATTTTCCAATAAAAAGAATAGTGATAGTAAGGATGTTGAGAAAGATAAGCTGTCCATATTTCATTGAAGCAAAAAGCTGTTGTACAAATGCTTCTTCCAGCAGCATCTTTCCGGCTGTCCAGGTCAGCACACCTGCTCCAATGTAAATGATGATAGGAAATTTCTCAATCAGTTTTAAAATTAATTCACTGGCTGTTAAAATAATCGGGATACTTAAAATAATCCCTGCGATTACCAGCAGCAAATCGCTATCAGCAATGGCAGCAATAGCCAGTACATTATCCAGGCTCATAATCACATCTGCAAAAATAATAATCGTTATCGCCTCACGCAAGGAATTGCCACTTTTCATCTGGCTTTCATCCTGCTTATCAACCAGTAATTTATATGCTACATACAATAGGAGAAATCCACCGATTAATTGAATAAAAGGCAGCTTCAGCAGGTAAATCATGATAAAAACAAAGAGAATCCGAAGCGCAATGGCTCCGAATGTCCCCCAGCGAATGGCCCGGGACTGAAGCTGTTCAGGAAGATTTCGGCTCGCCATCGCAATGACAATAGCATTATCCCCGCTTAATAAAATATTGATAAGGAGAATTTGTCCGACTATCTGTATAAACTCCAACATATCTCTCCTTTCCTGTCTGTTCGATATTTTAGTATATGAGCTTGTACCAGGAATCAGAACAGGAGAGAGGAAATAATGGACTGCAAATAAAAAACCTTTTATCTCTTCATTTAAAAGAAAATAAAAGGTTTTTAACTGTATTATATGTACGCACACGCCAAAGAAACTTGCTATTTTAATTATAATGTCAACAGTAAAATTTGCTAAGGTGAAATAATTTAATAAATGCTATATTTGAATGAAAGCTAAGGACTTGAATCGATTGGAAATATGTAAATAAACTTAAAAGAAGAAAAATATTATCAAATCTTTATGAGAAACTAACTATCAGAGCGAAGACGTGCATAAATACCATTACGTCTGTCCAAATCCAGCTTTAAGCCTGCATATGGATCAGCATGAAGATTCTCTTTGATCCATTTTCTTAATGCAGTAATAATTTGCTTTGTTATCCATTCCTGTTTTCCGGACGGTGTTATGATTTCTGCTGAAAAACCAGTGTAATCATCATAAAACATCTCTACCTGGACGTCATCTGCATTCATATTCTGTTCTTCAGCAATGTACATACATATAGCAAGTACAATATCCTCTTCAGGAATAATAAGTTTTTGCATACCTCAAATTCCTCCTGCATATGGTTGGAAGGCATATTTGTTATCAGCCTTTAGCGATGGTGCCCATTCTATTTACTATCTTACTACAAATTCCCTATTTGCATGAAGCAGAAAGTAGTTATAGGGGCATAATCTTTCTTTTGCCTCTTTTAATCAGGTTACGTTTTGTCAGGATTTTTTAGTCATAAACCTCTGCGAAAAAAGAGAAATGGAGAGAGCAAAGCTTTGGAAGAGAGCTTCCTTTTTACTTCGTATAACTAACATTTCTAAACAAGAAGTATATCAATAGTATATCACTGTCTCTTTTGATTTAATAATGAGAGAAGCGTAAATCTGTGTTAACCAAAGAAAAGCAGCTGTACTTAATCCGTAACAGCTGCTTCTATAATTGAAAAGGATATCTGCTGACAATCAATTTGAGCCAATCTTCCATATGGAACAGGCGTTTTTGGTTCCGTATGTCCAAAAGAAACACCATACAGTACAGGAAGGTCAGTCAGCCTGCTTTCCGTTAAAACGGATAAGATTACTTCCTTGTATGCTTCAAAATGCACTTCTCCATAAGGTTTGGCAAAAATAATCCCGTTCGCCTGATTAAGTATCCCCTGAGCAGCATAATTTCTGAGCCACCTTTTTATTAATTCCGGGTTTGTCTGCTCCTCGGATGTTTCAAAGAAGAGAATACTGTCTTGCCATGTATCCTGCTGCGGCCAGATTTTCGTTCCTTTGGCAAATTCAAGTACTTCGATACAGCCGCCGATAAGTCTTCCTTGTGCGATCCCGTTTCCCTGCAAAAGTTCATAGCCTTGATTAGGATACATTTTTCTGGCGGTGTTTTTATTAACAATATCCCATTCAAGGAATTCACTCGTCCATTTTTCCGGTGCCGGGATACTGCCGACTGCTTTCGCTTGAAAAAGCATGCTTTGGATAGCGTTAACTGTATAATCATCCATTGCAACATTTTCTGCAAAGTCTGTCATAATTGCCGGACCGTAGAAGGAAGATAAACCTGCGTGAAGGCAGAATAAATGGGCAATCGTCGTGTCAGAGAAACCCATAAAAACCTTTGGGTTTTGACGGATAATATTAAAATCAATATAGGGAAGCAGGCGGATACTGTCATCACCGCCAATATTAGAGATGATCCCTTTGATTCCCGGGTCCTGAAAAGCGGTCATTAAATCCTCCGCCCGTGCCTCGGGATGTTCAGCTATGTAAGCTTGTCCTTTTAAGCTGTTGGGCATTGGCACAACTTCAAGCCCGAATATAGTTTCCAAGCGCTTCACTCCCTGTTGGTAACGCCAATGCAGTGATGGTTCGCCAGCCCCGCCCCAGGATAGACTGACTGTTGCTACTTTGTCGCCAGGGGATAACTTTTTTGGCTGAATAAGCATAAAGGAGGCTCCTTTCTGTGAATGGTATATACTATGTATTCGTCATTTATTTGAGAAATCCTTTTTCTGTTTTTTATGAAAAGAGCCCGTTTTCTTCTTTCTTCGCATGAAAATAGCTGCATAAATACCCTTATATGTAAGAATTGTAAAATATTATTATACCATTTTAATAAATAATGTATGCACCATCGGATTATTCTCATTGTACGTGCAAGCAAATATAAGATTGAATGGCACTCTTGAATAATTATAGGCTGTTTATTATGCTACTATTGAAATATCTTTTAAAATAATAGCTATGGATAATTTTAAACAAAATAAGGAAGGAAAACCGATGAATAAAATACTTTCAACCGATCAGGGACTGCTCTTATATAAGTCTGAATTTGAACAAGAAAGTCTCAAAAGATCAGACGATTGTTATAAATTGATTTATTCGCTTGGCGGGGAAATGACATACCAGCTTCCCAATCAGGATATGACTTTTCATGCGGACCAGATGCTGCTTTTGAATCCGTACGATACGCACCGGCAATTAGAGGTAGCACATCATAAATTTTTAATCGAATTGAATCCGGAAATAGTAAATAAATCAGCAAACACCTTGATGAATCAAACCACAGAAATTCTATTCGCCCAAATGCCGCAGCAATCTCCGCAAATATCGAAATGGGTGGCATTTATCCTGGATTATATTTATACAAGTAATGAAGAAATGGATGCAGGTATGAAGGTATTTCTTGATAATAGTTTTACGCAATTAGCAATCCTTTTAATGAAAGGAAGCGTGAACAGTTCTTATCAGGATGTGAATACAGAAGCTTACCATTCTGCCGGCTTTCAAATAATTAAGGTATTAGAAGCGATGAAGGAAAGCTATACCTCTAACTGGACCTTAGATGAAATGGCTGCAGTTGCCCAGTTAGATAAGTATCGCTTTTCACATGTGTTTAAAGAGAAGGTCGGTGTTTCACCATTTTCATGGCTGCAAATTTATCGTATTCAACGCAGTCTGGACCAACTCGAGCATACAGATGCTGCAATTCTGCAGATTGCTATGGAGTCAGGCTTCTCATCTGTTTCTATGTATAATCGTCTGTTTAAGAAGCTGTATGGAATGACCCCAAGCTATTTTCGCAGTTCAAGAAAAACATAGATTCCAGACAAAATAATCATACAAGTCCCGCACAGGATAAAGATAGAATGTACAGGCATCAAATAAGAAAGAGCCCCGAAGAATCCTAAGGAAATGAGATTAGAAAAATAAAGCAGGACAGCATTGAAACTGAATCCTCTTCCCAGCTTGTCGGGCGGGAGATACTTTTGTAGCAGATAAACCCTTGATAATCCGGAAAGAGGCACTCCAGCCGCTATTAAGATAATCCCTGAAAAGATGAATGGAATCTCAGATAACCAGCCTAAGAAAAGGATGCCTGTACCCCAGATCAACGAGCTGAAAAGATAGGTTCTTAGAGTAAACTGTTTAAAGATATAAGGAATAATCAAATTGATAATAATAACAACAACTCCAAAGCCTCCAGTTACAAAGCTGTACCATTCTTCTGCATTTTTCGTTGTTTCTTGCAGCATTAATAGCAGTCCGACCTGCCAGACCCAGGTGTTGAAGAAAACAATGAACGCTGTCAGCTCAAACAGAGAACGGATTGTTTTGTGAGAGCGGAGCCATACTGCAAATTCACGGATAGCAGTATAGATATTAAATGGCTGTTTATTTGTCTGCTTCGCTTCTGAGGGAATAAATGATAGAAAAAGAGCGCTCAAGAGATAGCTGATTGCATCCAATGTAAAAAAGTGAATGATGCCAATCGTATTCATAAAGATAATGCTGAAAACAGGCCCTAAAACTGTCATACCTCTTGTTACGGTATCCACTAAACTATTTACTGCGGGTCTTTCCGACTTTGTTGTAATTAGGGGAATAAGTGCCCTGTGTGCCGGATTATACAAGCATCCAAATAAATGAATAACGATGCTTACGATAATTAAATGATAGTAAGCAAGCTGATTTGTGAAATCTAATAGAACTAATCCAAGCAATAATGGGAAACGAAATAAATCGATTCGTATTAACCATTTTATTTTAGAAATCCAGTCAGCAATAACCCCTCCAGCTAATCCAAACAGCAGATAGGGAGCAACCTGGGTTATGGCGATTCCGGTTGTATAAGCATTCGACCCCGTTAAATCATAAGCAAGGAATAACAGAGCCGTGCCTGTCATTACATTTCCTAGATTGGAGCTGGCTGTGGCGAGTAAGTAATTTCGGACATGCTTGTTATTTTTAAATATAGTTAAGTACATCAGATAACCTCCCTTAAAAGAAGGTTACAATTTGCTGCGAAATTTATCTGTATCTATTTTGCGTGAAATAACAGCAATATAGATACAGACAAACAGGTACAGAATAAGCTTTAATAAAAATCCTGCTTTACGCCTTCAGGTCCTTATGGTAATCTAAAGCTGATAAGTAAATACGCAATGGATCCACTAGGGGTGCTTATTAAGCTGAGAGAGGCATGTATATATTGTCTTAACCCTTACCAACCTGATCTAGTTTGTACTAGCGGAGGGAAGTGGGCGGGATATGCCTATGGGCAAATGAAATAAACCTTTCTGCCATCTTCCTTCCCGGGGAGATGGCTTTTTTGCGTGCATTAAAGGAGGTTTTTTAATGGATAAAATAGTTCAGGATGTATGGAACCGGGAGAAAGAGCTGATAGAGCTTCTCGGTGATTTGATTCGCTTCAGGACACCAGCTCCGCCTGCCCGGAATACAGCGGATATCCAGGCTTATATTGCAAAGTATTTAAAGGAAATGGATTTTGAAACAGAGCAGTGGGATGTTTACCCGGGGGATCCAAATGTCGTTGGCCGGTTGCGTGGAACTGCTCCAGATACATATAACAGCTTGATTCTTAATGGGCATGTTGATGTTGCTTCGATTGAGGAGGATGAAAACTGGAAGCATGTGCCATTTCAGCCGGCAGTAGAAGGCCGTACTTTATACGGACGGGGAGCTGCAGATATGAAAGGCGGTCTGGCGGCCTGCTTATTTGCCCTGAGAATTCTGCATGACCATCAGATTCAGCTGGGAGGAGATGTCATTCTTCAATCGGTTATCGGTGAAGAGGTTGGTGAAGCAGGAACGAAGCAATGTGGAGAGCATGGCTATACAGCAGATTATGCTATTGTTGCAGACACTAGCCATTGTGAAATTCATGGCCAGGGCGGTGTTATTACCGGCTGGATTACCGTGAAGAGTCCAACTACGCATCATGACGGTACGCGCCGGCAGCTTATTCATGCAGGAGGCGGTATGAATGGAGCAAGTGCGATTGAAAAGATGAACAAGCTGATTACTGCCCTGCAGGAGCTGGAGCGCCATTGGGCAGTGACTAAATCCTATCCAGGTTTCCCGCCGGGCACGAATACGATTAATCCGGCAGTGATTGAGGGAGGAAGACATGCCGCATTTATCGCGGATGAATGCCGGCTGTGGGTTACCGTTCATTATTATCCGAATGAGACAGCTGAACAGGTTGCAGAAGAAATTGAGCTGCATTTACGAAAAACGGCAGAAGCGGACGTCTGGATGAGAAACAACCCGCCGTTATTTGAGTGGGGAGGCGAATCGATGATTGTGGACAGAGGTGAAATCTTCCCATCTTTCTCAGTAGATGAAGAGCATGCCGCATTTGCCCTTTTACAGGCAAGTCATCAGGAAGCATTCGGTGAGGAAGCTGTCTGCCGTATGTCTGAAACAGTAACCGATGGGGGATGGCTTGCAGCCTACGGTATTCCGACAGTCTGCTATGGACCAGGAGAATTAAAGCATGCCCATGCAGTGGATGAGCAGATAGATATCGATGAACTATTAAATTATACAGCGTCATTACTGCGGTTTATTTTGAAATGGTGTAATACAGAAAAACAACAATAGCATTTTTATAAAAAATATATAAAAGGAGCGTTTATATCATGAAATTTTCAGAGCGTATTCGCAAGACCGCAGACCCGGTTTGGGAGAAGAGTCATCAGCATCCATTTGTACAGGGGATTGGTAATGGAACATTGGATATAGAGGCATTTAAATTTTATATGTGTCAGGATTACAAGTATTTGATAGAGTACTCCAAAGTAATTGCCATGGGAACGGTGCTTGCAAAAGATTTAGATACGATGTCCGGGTTTGCTAAATCATTGGATGAGACGTTAAATTTTGAAATGAATCTTCACCGTCAATATGCGGAACGTCTTGGCATTTCAAGAAAAGAGTTAGAAGCTACTGTGCCGGGACCTGTAACGCTTGCATACAGCAGTAATATGCTGGCTGAGGCACAGAAAGGCTCCTTAGCTTCCTTGATTGCAGCCATTCTTCCGTGTGCATGGAGCTACTATGAAATCGGCCTGGAGCTGGCAAAGAAGCCGGGAGCTTTAGAGCATGAGCAGTATGGAGAATGGGTGAAAATGTACAGCTCGGATGAATTTGGTTCCATCGGTAAGTGGCTGGTTGAAAAGCTGGACGAACTGGCTGAAGGCTGTACGGAAACAGAACTGAATGACTTAGAAGCTATTTTTCTGAATACCAGCCGCTATGAATATATGTTTTGGGACATGGCGTATAAGCGGGAAGGCTGGCCGGTTTAATGGCAAAGAGGTTCCCTATAAGATATAAGTTATTTGTGAAATAATGTATAAATAGGATGTTTGGTATAACAATATTGTCTATAAAATTGAAAAAAGTAGAATGGTTGGATAGACAATGAATAGATTCATGGTAAAATAAAGAAAACGGATACGGAAGATGGGTGAAACAGATGAAGCTCTGGTGGAGAAAAATAGCAGTCGTATTTATAACTATCTTAACATTGGGTATTTATACACCGACGAACCTTTTAGAGGTCGATGCAGATAAGCGGGATGACAGCAATTTATCTTCTTCATCTGATATAGAAACAACATCTGTCATTGAGGAAACCACCCAGTCATATATTGCAGAGGATCCAAGGGAAGCTTATTTGGAGCATCTGCATAAAGAAGCAAAAGAATTGAGCTTGGAAAAGTTTGGACCGAGAATCACGGATAAAGTAGAAAATGAATTTGCTGCAGTCATTTTGCCGCAAATGGAAACATTACTTGCAAATCTTGTTGAACATTCTGAGGAATATAAAGATATCGCTATTACAGAAAAGCCGTCAGAAGGCTATGGAGAACGAATCTTTAATGTTTCTAATAACAACACAAATGAAACATTGGTAAAGTTTCATGTCCGTCGTGAAAACCGTCCATTAGAAGGGCATTATTTTAATTTTCATTACCATTTAAATGAAGACAGGTTCCAAAAGCATTATCATATCGGGGATATCTATTGGGATAAAAATACACCGCCCAAATGGATGGCATAAGAGCGAAATCATACTTTTTATATTAAGAAAGGCAAGGAGACGCCAAACGCTTCCTTGCCTTTTGGTTTTATAATAATTTATCTGTCTCCTCTAAATAAGCTCCAATCTTCCGGTCAAATACAACTAAATCTGCATAATTATCCAGCGGTGTTTTCTCCTGATTCACAATGACGAGCTTCGCACCATTTTGTTTTGCGATTTCCGGGAATTGATTGGCGGGTGTTACGGATAAGGAGGAGCCAAGTACAATAAATAAATCAGCTTGCTTTGCAAGTTCAAAAGCAGCAGAGAAGGCATCCTCAGGAAGCATTTCTCCAAATAATACAATAGAAGGTCTGAGTATTCCGCCGCAAGAGCAATAGTAATCTTCCTCTACATAAGCAGCGCTGTCATAAACTTTTCCGCAGCTTTGGCAATGAAGCTTCTGCAGCGTTCCATGAAGCTCATGAACCTGTTTGCTGCCTGCAGCCTGATGAAAGCCGTCTACATTCTGAGTAATGACGGCCTGAATAAGTCCATTCTTCTCCCAATCAGCTAGAATTTGATGGCCTTTATGCGGACCGAATTCCTTTACGCCAAGAACACGCTCCCGATAAAATTCGGTAAAATCTTCTACGTGATGATTTAAAGCATCTACGCTTGCGATTTTGCCCGGGTCTTTTTTTCTCCAAATTCCTCGGTTTGTTGAACGAAAATCAGGCAGTCCACTTTCCGTAGACATTCCTGCGCCAGTGAAAATAACGGTATGTTTGGAATCTTTTAACCATTCATGAAGCATCGAGACCCCTCCTCTTCTATATGTTTTCTATTATACATGTTGTTGAGGCTATATGCGACTAATATTGACAGCTAAAATAGAATATGGTATTACATGTAATAGAGGTTTAGCACTCTATGTGTAAGAGTGCTAAAAAAAGAAAAAGGAGAGGGAATGTCATGGCAAAGCGTAAATTTAAAGCAGAATCACAGAAGTTATTAGATATGGTAATTAATTCAATCTATTCACAGCGGGAGGTTTTTCTGCGTGAATTAATTTCAAATGCAAGTGATGCAATTGACAAAATCTACTATAAAGCATTAACAGACGATTCTTTAACTTTTGACCAGAGCAGCTACTACATTAAACTTGTTCCAAATAAAGACAAGCGTACATTGACAGTAATTGATACGGGGATCGGCATGACAAAGGAAGAGCTGGAAAATAACCTTGGTGTGATTGCTAAAAGCGGCTCGCATACCTTTAAATCTGAAAATGAAATTAAAGATGGTCATGATATTATCGGCCAATTTGGTGTTGGTTTTTATGCAGCATTTATGGTCGCAGATAAAGTAACAGTGCTTACAAGATCAATTGATAGTGAAGAAGGGTATAAATGGGTTTCACAGGGCTCAGACGGTTACACAATTACACCGATTGAACGTGAAGAAGTTGGAACAGAGATTATTCTTGAAATAAAAGAAAATGAAGACGAAGAAAATTATGATGAATTTTTAGATGAATTTAAATTAAAACAAATCGTAAAGAAATACTCTGATTTTATTCGTTACCCAATTAAAATGGATGTTACCGAAAGCAAATTAAAAGAGGGTACAGAAGATGAGTATGAAGATGTCATTGAAGAGCAGACACTCAATACAATGGTACCGATCTGGAAGAAAAATAAGAGCGAGCTGACGGATGAGGATTATCAGAACTTCTATCAGGAAAAGCATTATGGATTTGATCAGCCATTACGTCATATCCATATCAATGTGGATGGTACCGTCCGTTATAATGCTATTTTGTTTATTCCGGAGCAGGCGCCGTTTAATTACTACTCCAGAGAGTATGAAAAAGGTCTGGAGCTGTACTCGAATGGTGTATTGATTATGGAAAAATGTGCCGATTTACTGCCTGATTACTTCAGCTTTGTGAAAGGGATGGTTGATTCAGAGGACTTATCCTTAAATATTTCCAGGGAAATGTTGCAGCATGACCGTCAGCTGAAAATTATTGCGAAAAATATTCACAAGAAAATAAAACAGCAGCTGCTCAGCCTGCTGCGCGATGATAGAGAGAAATACGAAACATTCTTTAAAGCATTTGGTCAGCAAATTAAATTTGGTGTTTACAGTGATTTTGGCCAGCATAAGGAAGAACTGCAGGATCTGCTGCTGTTCCATTCTTCCAAAGAGAAGAAGCTGGTAACCTTAGAGGAATATGTATCCCGCATGCCAGAGGACCAAAAATATATTTATTACGCTTCCGGAGATTCCAATGAGCGTATTGAAAAACTGCCACAGACAGAAATTGTTGCAGATAAAGGCTACGAAATCCTTTATTTCACAGATGAAATTGATGAATTCGCAATCAAAATGCTGATGAAATATCAGGAGAAGGAATTCCGTTCTGTTTCCAGCGGAGACCTTGGTATTGAAGAGGATGATAAAGAGGAAGAGCAGGAAGAAACCGAAAGCCATAATGAGCTATTCCAAGCAATGAAAGAGGTTCTCGGAGATAAAGTGAAGGATGTACGAGCTTCCAAGCGTCTGAAGTCACATCCGGTTGTTCTTTCTGCAGACGGAGAAATTTCTCTGGAGATGGAGAAAATTATTAATGCAATGCCGGACGATCAGCAGATTAAAGCGGACAAAGTACTTGAAATCAATGTGGATCACAGTATTTTCAAAGCACTCGAAGCAGCGCAGGGTAATGATCAGGATAAATTAGAATTATATACAAACCTGCTTTACAATCAGGCGTTATTGATTGAAGGGCTGCCGATTGAAGATCCGGTGGCGTTTACGAATGATATGAGTAAAATTATGGTTTGATTCCATTAAAAAACATCGTGTTAGAGGAGTTATTTCTCTACACGATGTTTTTTAATGAATTCATTCATCAGCATTTCTGAATCTGTCAAGAATTGAATTGTTTGTTTAGTGAATTCTGAATGTTAAAATAAGGTTAATACAGTTTCTTTTATATCCCAATGGAGGCGAATTATATGCAATCGAGTGTGGTTACAGATAAAATCAAAAAACAGGTAGAAAATTATTTATCTCTTTATCCTGAAGAAAAAGAACGGTTAGCACCACTTATTCATCAGCTTAACGAAAATAATACAGATATTTTTTCAAGAAAGTCACTCCCGGGGCATATCACTGCCAGTGCCATTATATTAAAAAAATCTGATCCTGATTATATGTTAATGATGTTTCATCAAAATTTGAAAAAATGGCTGCAGCCGGACGGCCATGTTGATCCAGGCGAAAGGCCGATTGAATCAGCCATCAGAGAGTTGAGGGAAGAAACAGGGATGGACGGGAAAGTGGACGCGATGAATTCTCTTATCCCTATAGATATTGATATACATCCGATCCCTGCAAATCCAAAAAAAGAGGAGGGAGATCATCAGCATTACGATTTCAGGTATATCGTGACGGTGGATACGGAGTTTATACCCGAGAATATAGAGAACAATCGGGTTGATTGGGTACATGTAAATGATATAGACAGCCCTGGTTTGAATGCTGTGATAGAAAAAATTGAAAGGTTTTGATAATTACTACGAGGAGTTTCTTAAGGACCTGTTTTTGGAAGGATATAGTGGAGGAGAATTACTTGAAGAATTAAGAGAAAGAAAAGAACAGATTGGTAAAGCTTTTAATTTATTAATGGAAGATGCAAAAATAAATGGTGATCAGACTACTGTTGATAAGCTTTTCGGAGATAAAAACGATGGTAAAGTATGATTTAATTGATCCCGCTCAAACGGAATTAAAAGAAGTTTTTATAGAAATCCAGCTAAATCCCCTTGAAGTAGAAGAAAAAAGGCAGGGAGATTTAGCTGGTATTTTTATCATGCGCTAAAGCATTATATCAAAGCATCTAATTAATTTCTTACTTTTATCCTCTAATGCTGACCGTTACTTCCGGTACATCTTAAACTGTAAAAACAGCTCATTATAAAATGCCAGATTTTCCTTCCCGAGATTTTCATACACCTCAAGCTTATCCGTTAATGCAGCATCCGGATAGAAGCGTTCATCATTTACCATTTCTTCTGGCATATATTTCAAAGCTTCCTTATTGGGCGTAGAGTAGCTGACATATTCTGTGTTCTGTGCAGAAACCTCAGGGTCGAGCATAAAGTTAATAAATTCATGTGCACCATCAATATTTTTAGCTGTTTTGGGAATGACAAAATTATCAAACCAAAGATTAGAGCCTTCCTCAGGAACAACATAGTCCATTGCTTCATTTTCCCACATAATATCTGCGGCATCCCCGGACCAGCCTACCGCTACGGCAGCTTCGTTATTCACCATCAGCATTTTATTCTCATCACCGACAATGGCACGAATATTTGGAGTAAGCTTTTCCAAACGATCCAATGTTTCATATAGATGCTCTGGATTTGTGTCATTCAGAGAATAACCGAGTGTGTTTAAGCCCATACCTATAATTTCTCTGGCTCCGTCAACAAGCAGAATTTGATTCTCCAGACGCGGATCCCATAAATCATGCCAGCCTGTTATTTCCATTCCCTCCGGAAGCAGCTCCGGATTAAATATAATTCCTACTGTTCCCCAGAAATAAGGGATAGAATAGCGATTATTCTCATCAAAAGGCAGATTTAAAAAGCGCTCATCAATATATTGCAGATTTGGAATTTTATCTTGATCCAGCTCAAAGAGCAGGTCTTCTTCTACCATTTTTTCGATCGTATATTCAGAAGGAACGGCGATATCATACGTTGTTCCGCCCTGTTCAATTTTGGTCATCATCGCCTCATTGGAATCAAAGGTCTCATAAATAACAGTGATTCCTGTTTCCTCTTCAAATTGCTGAATAACATCCGGGTCAATATAGTCTCCCCAGTTGTATACGGTAAGTGTATTGTCACCGGAAAAGCCCTGTGCAGCATTCAGACGGTTAATAACTATCAGTAAAGCAACAGACACAACAAGAATAATCAGAAACGAACGGTTTAAAGCTTTCATCGTCTAAGGCTCGCCCCCTTTGTACCTGAGCGGCTTGCCAGGTAATAATAAACAACAACAAAAATCACAGTAATCACAAACATCAGTGTTGATAATGCATTAATGTTTAAGGAAACACCTCTTCTAGCCAGAGAATAGATTTCTACAGACAGGGTTGAAAATCCATTTCCAGTCACAAAGAAGGTCACCGCAAAATCATCTAAGGAGTACGTTAGAGCCATAAAGAAACCGGCGAAAATACCCGGTGCTATATAAGGCAGCGTTACCTTCGTCAGGACATTCCAATGACTTGCTCCTAAATCGCGTGCTGCGTCCTCTAAGGAGGACGACATCTCCATCAGCTTTGGCAAAACCATCAGGACAACAATCGGAATACTGAAGGCGATATGAGATAGAAGTACAGAATAAAATCCGAGCTGAATCCCCGCCATGGTAAAGAGAATCAAAAAGCTTGCTCCCATAATTACGTCAGGACTGACAATAAGAACATTATTTAATGAAAGCAATGTATTTCTAGTCTGTCGCCGTTTATAGGAGCGTATTCCGATAGCGCCGAGTACACCTGTTATTGTAGCGATAAGTGCAGATAATAAAGCAATGACCACTGTATTCAGAACGATAATTAACAGTCGGGTATCATGCAATAATTCCCGGTACCAATCAAGCGTAAATCCTTCAAAATGGCTCATGGTGCCACCGCTGTTAAAGGAATAGAAAATCAGGTAAAAGATAGGTGCGTATAAAATGAAAAAGATAAACAGCAAAAATAGATTTGCGAGCGAAGAAGATTTTTTCTCCATATTACACACCTCTCCTTCTGATTGAAGTCAGCGCCATAAAGCCGACCATGATAATAATTAGAAATACGGCGATAGTTGCGCCCATGCCCCAGTTCTGCGTAACGAGGAACTGCTGTTCAATCGCTGTTCCAAGCGTAATTACCCGGTTTCCAGCGATAAGCCGCGTCAGCATAAACAGGGACAATGCCGGAATAAAAACAACCTGACAGCCTGACTTTACACCATCCAACGTCAATGGAAAGATGACTCTCCGGAATGTTGTCCATTTAGAGGCTCCCAAATCATTTGCAGCATAAAGCAGGCTGGGATTTAATTTATCGAGCGCATTAAAAATAGGTAAAATCATAAATGGAATAAAAATATACACAGCGACAAATACAAAGCTGAAATCAGTAAATAAGAGCTGTCTGGATCCGATTCCCGCCCACTCTAAAAATCGGTTGGCAGCACCGTGTGTGCCGAAAATTCCAATGAAGGCATAGGCTTTTAATAATAAATTGATCCAGGAAGGGACAATAATGAGTAAAAGCCACAGCTGCTTATGTTTGGTACGCGTCAAAATATAAGCTGTCGGATATGCAATGAGCAGTGAAATAACAGTTATCAAAAAAGCATACCAAAACGAGTTTAAGGTCATCTGTAAATAAGTTGCAGTAAAAAAGTTTTTATAATTCGTTAAAGAGAAATTTCCATTAATATCAAAAAAGGAAAAGTAAACAACCAAAAGAATCGGTGCAATAACAAATATAATAATCCACAATGCATAAGGAAGCATAAACAAATGACGGAAGGTTTTATTTTGCATCGTTCTCATCCTCACCATAGGCATCGAGGCGGCGGTCGAAGTCCTCCTCGGATTCATTTAATCGCATAACGTGAATGTCATCAGGATAGAAGCGCAGTCCGATTTCCTCACCAATATTCACTTTTTTTGTTGACTGCACAAGCCATTCGTTCCGGGCATCATCCATACAAGTAATTTCATAGTGCACCCCGCGGAATAATTGAGCTTGAACCGTAACGCGGATACTTCCCTGCTCTACGGGGGTAATTTCCATATCCTCCGGCCGAATGACAATTTCCACAGTTTCATTCGGGTCCATCCCCTGGTCTACACATTCAAATTGCTTACCGGCAAATTCGACCAGAAAATCCTGAATCATTGTTGCCCGAATGATATTTGATTCACCAATAAAGTCGGCAACAAATCGGTTAATCGGCTCATCATAAATATCGTTAGGCGTACCGCTTTGCTGAATTTTCCCTTTGTTTAATACAAAGATTTCATCTGACATGGCAAGAGCTTCCTCCTGATCATGCGTAACAAAAATAAAGGTAATTCCAAGGCGTCTTTGCAGCTCGCGTAATTCATACTGCATTTGGTAACGAAGCTTTAAGTCCAGTGCAGAGAGCGGTTCATCCAGCAGGATAATAGCCGGCTCATTGACGATGGCACGGGCAATCGCTACACGCTGTTTTTGACCACCGGACATATCGGCGATCTCCCGGTTTTCGTAGCCTTTTAAATTGACAAAGCTGAGCGCTTCTTTAACTTTGGCATCCATATCTGCTTTTTTAACCTTTTTAATCCGTAACCCAAAAGCAACATTTTCATATACATTAAGATGTGGAAATAGGGCGTAATCTTGAAAAACAGTATTAATTGGACGCTTATTGGCTGGCACATGATTAATCTTTTTTCCTTCAAAAAGAATATCGCCCGAAGTCGCCTCTGTAAATCCGGCGATTAAGCGGAGAATTGTGGTTTTACCGCATCCAGAAGGACCGAGCAGGGTATAAAACTTCCCTTTTTCTATTTCAAAACTGACGTGATCCAAAACAGGGGCATCATCATCAAATTGTTTCATCACATGATTGAATTGAATAATTGGTTTTTTTGCCATTTCAGACTCCTTTTTACATAAAGATATCTAATAAAGACATTCCTTTGCAGTTACATCATTGTATAAGTGAAGGAGTGCTATCATTCTTATCAGATTCGAAATAATTATACACGAAAATATATCATTTGAAATCAATTTTTTTAAGGTATTATTTTGAAGGGAAAAGCTGATAACTATACCAAAAAGTAAATAATCAAATCAATTTTTGAAATTCTCATATTTTGTTCAATTTTTAAGGTTATGAAATAGCAGAATCAGGGAATAAGATTATTAAGTCGGAGGTTAAACAAATGTAAGAATCAATTTTCATTTAATTTTGTACAAACGGTTTATAGAGCGTGTTTAAAAAGTAGCTATAAGTTTATTCTTGCTCGTATGATGTGCTGAAATACGAATTTGATTCATTCGTGTGAATTACCATGCACACGCCTTTCAGCCTCACTATAAGGCGTAAATGGATCAAGAGCACATCTAAATGAAGGAGCAGTCATTTAGGAACTTTTTGAACACACTCTTATAGGAAAGAGAAACAGTAAATACTTATGATAGATAAAGAACCGGATGCCTGTTTGACATACAATAGTCACATTTCTTAAAAAAAGTGACACGATGTCATGAAAATAATTGACTTATGACATCGTGTCACTTAATATAGGATTATAGAACATGACATTGTGTCACATGAGCTTATGGAGGAGCAAGAATATGCCTACATCTACATTTTTTAATTTGAATGACTTAAAAAGGGCTAAATTATTGCAAGCAGCTGAAAAAGAATTTGCAAGAGCTCCATTATCGCAGGCCTCCATTGCGAATATTGTAAAGCTTGCAGGTATTTCCAGAGGTAGTTTTTATCAGTATTTTGACGGCAAAGAAGATGCCTTTTATTATTTGTTGAAGCTCCATACAGATAAACGCCGGGCATACTTTTTGAAGCTGCTTCAGGAAAAGGATGGAGACCTGATGGCTTCTATGGATCAGGTTTTTCGGACAATGCTTATAGAACTGTCTGAAGAGGAGCATTTGCAGTTTTTGAAAAATGCCGTGCTAAATGTCACACACGAAATTGAAGATTCATTTACGGAGTTATTCTTAGGCAAGCAGTCTGAGATAGATGCAGTGAATCAAGTAAAGAATCTGGTTGATTTAAAAAAAATAAATATTGTTAATAAACAAGAGTTCTTCCATGTTATGCAGATTTTAACGTCTGTCACATTTCGAAATCTTGTGGACCAGCTATCCAGAAATCTTTCTCATGAAGAAGCTATAGAAAATTTTCGTATTGAAATGGACCTGTTAAGCAAAGGTTTATCGAAGGCAAATAAGCAAGTATAGTCTTATTCATTTGTATAAATGTAATGACTTTAATAAGGCGGGTAATTACAAGCCCGGCCAAGGCATTTAACCCAAATGCATGCACTCCAGAGTATAAGGGATTGCCAAGAAAGCAGAATACGCTTTTAAAACCTTCCTTCATGTATACCAGGTTTTCTAATGATTTAAGAAAAGAAACTATATAAAAATGGGGTATGATCAATGACGGTAACAATTTATGGTGCAGCATGTTCATCAACTAGGAAAGCAAAACAATGGTTTACGAAAAATGGAATTGAATATACAGAACGTAATGTAATCAGAGAACCTCTGACAGTCAATGAATTACAAAGTATCCTTCGTATGACCGTCGAAGGAACCGATGAGATTATTTCAACACGCTCTAAAATTTATAAAGATTTGGACCTTGATATTGAAGCATTGCCACTGCAGGAATTATTAGAGATTATTCAGGAATATCCCCGTCTTTTACGCAGCCCGATTATGGTAGATGCGAAAAGATTACAGGTGGGTTATCATGAAGAAGATATCCGTCAGTTTTTACCGCGGAAAACGAGAGAAAATCAATGGCTGCAATGGAGAAAGAACCATTTACGTGTTGCAGAAAGCTGATAAAATGAAGAACTAACGGAGGAGACAATGCAATTTATTGCCAAACAGCCGTATGTTAAAGTAGTCCGTCAAGTAAGCGTATTAGAACAGAAGGATACGGAAGAACAACGATATATGTATCTTTATGAAGATAAGATTGTCACACGATACCGGGAATTTCCAATTGAGACGGTGCTGGATATTTCATATCGGCTTGCTGGAAACAAGAAAAAAGGAATGCTTTATTTACACACTCTTAAAGGAGTTTATGCCTACATTATAAAAACTTCACCAGAACAGTTTATCGATGCATTTAAAGCCCGAACACACAGTACAAAGCATCGGGATTAGCGAAATATATGGAACAAGCTCGAAGTTTGCAAGTTACTTCCTTCGGGCTGGTTCTTCTGTTCTCAAAGCCTTAGCTCGCCCTCCCCGGAGCAGAACGGCTTTATCCATACTTACTATATAACTATGAAAAACCTGAGCGTATGTGATGCCGCTCAGGTTTTTTTAATTTATTCTTATAGCAGTGAAGAAATGGAAGGTAATTAAAAAAGGCTTTAAATAAAATATAAGAAGAAGTAAGCAGCCGGCTTTCAGAGTACTCACTGTTTTTATTTAACACCTTAATATATGAATTTAGGCGAATAACCAAAATTCGTCCTATTTTTTAATTTGTGCATAAGCTGATTTTAGAGGTGGTTGAAATGGTATATCTGAATCAGCAAAAGCGCATTTATGCAGATGATATAAAGGGTGTCTCATCTAATCAGGAAACATTTATTTATGCCCATGCAAGCGAGAGAGAGCAAAAGCAGCTGGAAATGCAGAGAGAGTCTACGGAAGTATTACAGCAGCTCCAACGGGATGTTTTTGCAAAAAATCAGCAGCTGGAACGTATTGCAAAAAGATTGAAGGAAATGGACAAAAATAAAAAGCATCAGCAGCAGGTGCAAGAGAAGGTATTAGATCGATTAGAACTGCTTGATGAGAATGCAAAGAACAAAAGCGGACAGCTGGAACAGATTCTTGCTGTTCAAAAGAAGGCACAGAAAGAAACCGATGATATGAAGAATAAACAGGCATCTATTCACGGTAAACTTGAAAAAATAGATGAGGTAAATGAAACAATTTCGAAAAAAGTGGAGGAACAGGGAAATAAGATAAATGAAATTTATAATCAAACGAGCCAGAGAGAAGAAGAACTCAAAGCCCTTCATGAAAGAATCGACACACAGGAGGCATGGCTTGAGAAATTGATGCGTCAGGTCCATGATTTGCGTGGAATTATTTATGAAAGAGCGGATGAAGTGATAAAGAAGATAGAAAAAAGTATACAGTTATTCGGCGGTAAGTGGAATGTTGTTCATCGTGAAGATAAAAAGCCGTCTGAAGAAACATTAAAAAAGTGAGCTGTTTCATAAGAAGCAGCTCACTTTTTTAATGGGTAAATATAGGAATGTGATTAGAAATTGATGCAGCTTCGAATCCTTCAGGCTGCATCATTTCTCTTTAAAGAATGGAAGTGATAAAATCAGATTGATACATCCTGGATTGAAAATAAAGATTATATATAGAAGTAATGACGACAAACACGAGGTGGGAAAACATGAAAACAACAAGTTTTCGAGATACTTGGGCGGAAGTATCGCTGCAGGCTTTAGCGTTTAATGTAAAACAGTTTAAACAGCATATTCGGAAAGAGGCACGTTTTATGGCAGTGGTGAAGGCAGATGGATATGGCCATGGAGCTGTCCCGATTGCTGAAGAGGCATTAGCTAATGGGGCAGACTGGCTCGGAGTTGCCTTCTTAGATGAAGCACTGGCCTTGAGAGAAGCGGGGATTACTGCACCTGTATTAGTATTAGGCTATACACCCGCTCATGCTGTCCATAAAGCGGTAGAACAGGATATAACACTGACAGTCTATTCTCAGGAAACAATAGAGGCAATCTGTCAGGCAGCAAATACCATAGAAAAAAAGGCAAAAGTTCATATCAAAGTGGATACAGGAATGACGCGTATTGGTATCCGTTCAGCAGAAGAAGCATTGGAATTATGTCAGGCTTTGGATCAGGAAGAAATAGAAGTGGAAGGGATCTTCACACATTTTGCGGAGGCGGATAATGGTGAGTCAAGTGACTATACGTACCAGCAATTTGAAATGTTCCAGCAGATTTATCAGGCAGTAGAAGCGGAGGGGTATAAGATACCTGTTAAGCATTGCTGTAACAGCGCCGGGACAATTGCATATCCGGAAATGCATCTGGATATGGTTCGTGTAGGAGTCAGCCTGTATGGTCTTTACCCGGAGCCGCATTTAAAGGAAATCCTGCCGCTGAAGCAGGTAATGAGCTTGAAAACAAAGCCTGTCCTTATTAAACCTGTCCCGGCTGAACAATCTATCAGCTATGGCAGAACCTATACAACAAAGAAAGAAGCAAAGATTGCTACCTTACCAATCGGGTATGCAGATGGATTATCACGTTTATTATCTAATCAGGGACATGTTACCGTTCGCGGGACGGAATGTCTGATTGTCGGGCGTATTTGTATGGATCAGACGATGGTGGATGTTTCGGATGTAGCTGATGTCCATGAGAATGATATCGTCACCATTTTTGGGGATCCCAGTGAAGGATATATTTCTCTGGATGTCGTTGCAAAACAAATGCAAACCATTCATTATGAAACGGTTTGTTTAATCGGTAAACGTGTGCCGAGAAAATACGTGAAATAAAAAATTTAGAATAGGAATGATAAAAGGATGACGCCTTTTACACAAGAAGTTATCAAAATAATACAGCAAATACCGTCTGGAAAAGTCATGACTTATGGTCAAATAGCCAGAGAAGCCGGTAATCCGAGAGCTGCGAGACAGGTTGTCCGAGTGCTTCATTCCATGAGCAGGAAGCATAATTTACCCTGGCATCGTGTAATCAATGCAAAAGGCCAGCTCGCAATTCCGAATGAAGAGGCAAATTGGGAGCAGCGCACCCGTTTGGAGGAGGAAGATATAGAGGTAAGTTCTGCCGGGCGTGTGAATTTAAAAGAGTACCAATGGATTCCAGACTGATAAGCATCTAACTGTATTTCTATTTGTCAACTAGGTATAATACAGTTAAATAACTGCTTTTAAAAAGCGTTTTCATTTCTGCGTGTTTATATTCTTTTGTAACCATATGGTATGGGTAACATAGAAGACTAAGGTTATAAAGAAGTCTATTTGGGCAAACAGAGTAAATATACATTTTTGTTTCTGCATAGACTGATTAAGAATCAGATAAATATTCCTGGACAAAAAGAAATAAATTCATAATATAGGAGGATGCTCCGTGAAAATAGTTGGTATCTCTGGTTCGACGGTTGGCTCAAAAACAAGAGTCGCAGTGGAACAGGCATTAAAATATATGGAGAAAGAGCATACGGAGGCAGAAATAGAGCTGCTGGATTTAAAAGACTATGACGTGGTGTTCAGTGACGGACGCCCTTATAAAGATTACACAGGCGATACGAAAATCTTATTGGAAAAAATCATGCAGGCTGATGGAATCCTGATCGGCATGCCTGTATTTCAAGCATCTATTCCGGGGACACTAAAGAATATTTTTGATCTGCTGCCGGTGGACGCTTTTCGGAATAAAATGGTCGCGATTGTTGCAACTGCGGGAACAACGAAGCACTATCTGGTCCCGGAACAGCACTTAAAGCCGATTCTTCACTATATGCATGCATGGGTAATTCCGAAATATGTATTTGTTGAAGAAAAGGATTATACAAATTATATCATCACGAACCAGAATGTTATTGATCGTTTAAATAAATTATCAGATGATCTTATTCATTATGTTGATATCCTGCAGAAGCATCCAGAAATAACACCATTTATATAAAGCGAGGCTTTAAAATGCTACGCTGTGATAAAAAATCCTTTTACGAATTATGTTTTCGTAAAAGGATTTTTTACGTACTTATAGGCATATTCTTCTCATGAGCTGTTACCAGGCAACACCTTTGTGCTTGGAATCAAGGGTAAACAGGCTATGGGCTATGAGAAATTGTGCACCATAATAAGTAAGCATAATAACTTCATTTGCAGCTGTAAAACTGGATATGAACATATTCCAGGCGAGTATGCTGTCGGAAATGATAAACAAGATGCTGCCCAAAATAGCCCAGCGGTTCCCCGTCATTACTGCTGTGAAGGTCATAAGCATAATGATTCCAATATAAGCGATGACAGGTATAATAAGAACGGTTTGCCCATCTGTCTGAAGATTGTTCACGAGACGATAGCCAATCCAGACAGCAAAAAGAATGAGTGGTACAGCAACAAGACTTCGCGGCAAAGAAAAACGCCATTGCTTTAAAAATCCAATTGTATAGAATACATGACCAATAAAAAATGCAGCCAGGCCGATTAAAAACCAATGCAGCATTGCATCCCCGATTAGGCAAAGTCCAATACCGCCAATAATCCAATAATGCACAGCCTTTCGTTTTGGCAGGGATTGCTCAAAAGCATAGATCAGAATCAGCACCATTGGAATGAGCTTAAAGAAAATACTGAACGCCAACGGTTCTGATGGTGAAATAAATATATAGACAATTCCTGTAGTCAAAATCAATATGGGTAGACGATAGAGCATCAAATGGAATACATTCCCTTCATTTATCAGGATGAGAATCTTCAGATAAGTTTAGTTTAATCATAGTAAAAAAATGCTTATATAACAAATTCTAGATATATAACGGAATTCCTTTTTAAAGAAATATTTCAATAGGCAGAGAAGAAGCGGACTCGTATAGGGGTAAATAATTTCAAAAATCCTTCATGGTTTTTGAAAACATGAAGGATTTATATGGCTGTATGTTATATGATGAAAAGAATTAGGATGTAGCAAGGCGTCATCAATTAGTAGCATACATGTGAAAAGCGTATTAACGCCCCTTTTTTCTATTTGAAATAAAAAAACTCCCTTTGCCTTTTAAAATATAGGGCAAGGGGGGATTCTTTTTATTGTTCAATAGATACTTCTTTTAAATTTAACAGCTGTGTCGGTGATTGCGTCAATCCTTTTACGCTGTCATCAACACCTAATAAATATTGCTGATGGTGAATATAAACCATTGGCGTAATTTCAGCCAGTAATTCCTGTGTTTGGCGGTAGAGCTCTAATCGTTCATCAGGATCGCCTTCCTGGCGGGCCCGGTCTAATAAATCATCGAGCTCCGGATCAACTGTAAAAGTTCTATTTCCTGATTCACCCAGATTATCTGAATGGAATAAAGGATATAAGCCATTATCTGCATCGCCGGTAACGGTTGTCCAGCCAAAGACAAACATATCGTGCTCGCCATTAGCAGTCTGTTCAAGCATGGAGCCCCATTCCATCGTTCTTACTTCAGCATTAATACCAATTTCTTTCAGCTGTGCCTGAATATTTGTTGCTGTATCAATGCGCTGCCGGTCATCATTTGTCCAAATCGTTGTGGAGAATCCATTTTCCAGGCCTGCTTCAGCCAGTAATTCTTTCGCTTCTTCCACATTATATTCATGATCCTTTACATCCTCACTGTAACCAAACACACTTGGTGCAATTGGAGTATGTGCAGGGATTCCGATATCATCATAAATACCGGAAAGAATTTCTTCTTTATCAATTGCTTTGGCTATTGCCTGACGGACGCGCACATCATCAAAAGGTTCCTTCTCCATGTTAAACCCTAAATAGGATAGTGCCAGACTGTCCTGAGCCTGAACGGATAGATGATCAGAACCTTCAATTTGAGCTACATCAGACGGGCTTAAGGAATTCGCAACCTGAGAGTCTCCGGTCTGCAGCTCTGCAATACGGGTTAAATCCTCTGTAACTACTTTAAAGGTTACCGAATCGAGCAATGCCGGCTCACCCCAGTAGTCTTCATTATTTACCAAGCGTACATATTGACCTGGCTGCCATTCATCGTATTTGAAAGGGCCGGTTCCCTGCGGATTCACACTGATAACACTTCCTGCATCTTCTCCATCCTCCATAGCTGCGTAGTCCTCATCAATTTGATCTTTTGAAATCATCACTCCGCCTGGATGGGCAAGGTGAGCGGGTAATGCAGCGAAAGGATATTCTGTTTTAAAATGAACTGTGTAATCATCGACTACTTCCACTTCAGAAATCATATTGTACATAATTGCGCGTGGAGATCCTACTTCCGGATCAAGCGTACGGTCAATATTTGCTTTTACAACGTCTGCGTTAAAATTAGAGCCGTCATGGAATTTGACATCCTGACGCAGCTTGAATTCCCATGTAGTATCGTCAATTTGTTCCCATTCCTCTGCAAGCAAAGGCTGAACTTCCATATTTTCATCCTGGGTAACAAGTGTTTCAAAAATATTTCGCTGTACATCACTGGATGGGGTGTCATTGGAAGCAGCCGGATCAAGTGATACAGCATCTGCTGGAGTAGTAATCGTTAAATCACCGCCGGGTGTACCTCCTTCTGAATCATTGCTGCCAGATTCATTCGTATTATCTGGTTCACTGGCACAAGCAGCAAGGACTAAGCTCAATAAAGCTATAAATACAAGTACATATATTTTTTTCTGTATTCTCATAAGATGTTCTCCCTTTTCCTACTATACTTTAAAGCCTGATTATATAGGGATAACCAGGCTTCTGTTTATTTGAATTATTTGATTTTACCACCCTGGAACGACAGAGCCGTTGAAGTTCTCTTCAATAAATTCTTTCACTTCATCTGTGTGGTAAAGATCAATAAATTGCTGAACTACTTCATCATCCTTATTTTCTGTACGAGCTGCAATTAAGTTAACAAAGGTAGAGTCCTGCTCGATAAAAATAGAATCATCCTTAGGAGAAAGGTCAGCTTCAATGGCAAAATTAGAATTAATTGCCGCTGCATCTACTTCACCAAGCTGTCTTGGAATTTGCGCAGAATCTAATTCAAGCAGCTCAAGATTTTTAGGGTTTTCAACAACATCATTTACTGTTGCGTTAACACCTAAGCCTTCTTCTAATGTGATAAGTCCGGCTTGTTCAAATAATAATAAAGCACGTCCGCTGTTGGTAGGGTCTCCGGGAAGACCTAATGTTGCACCATCTGGAATATCTTCAAGCGAATCAACAGATTCGGAATAAACCCCCATCGGGAAAGTGACAGTATCTGCTACTTTAACAATATCTAATCCTCTTTCTTCAACCATCGCGTCCATAAAAGGCTCTGTTTGGAAGCTGCTGATATCAATATCGCCTTCGTCCAATGAAACGTTCGGCATGACATAATCACTAAAAACAACTGGCTCAATTTCCAAATCATCTTCAGCCGCAATTTCAGCTATTTTTTCAACAATTTCTTCATGCGGGCCGGCTGTGACACCAACTTTCAGCACACCGTCCTCAAGCAAGTCTGATTCACTGCCGCTTTCGTCATCTCCGCCACAGGCAGCGAGAAAAATAAGTAATAGAGCTGTAATACTAAGTAAATATTTCTTCATGATGGATTTTCCTACTTTCATTTTTATTTTGAATCGTCTTCAAGCTGTAAGAAGGCACGAATCACTTTTTCTGCATTGATTTCTTCCTTCATTAAATGGATAGATTCCTCTGCACGGGTCACTTTTTTCGCAATAGCGTCCAGCAGCCTCTGATCATCTGTCTGTATCGAGAAGTCTGCCAAGCTTGTCGGGAAGCCCCATGCTTCATAATAATTCAAGAGCTTATGAAGCTCTTCTGTATCCTGTTCTATGACAAGCTGCACCAAAATGCCGTAGGATACGATTTCGCCATGGAGGGAATCCGCAATTTGCGGCGCTGCTGTTAAACCGTTATGAATGGAATGTGCACCGGCAATACGTCCAGCTTTCCCTCCAAAGCCTCCGACCATACCACCTGTTGCAATAATAGCTTCGATAACGCGAATAAGTGCATCCGTTGCCTGATTATTTTCACAAGCTTTAATTGCTGATTCACTGTCAGCCAGCAAAATATCTTTACAGGAACGGGCTGCGAATTGAGAGATTTGCAGCCAGACGGGAAGCGTACCTGCAGGATAGAAGGCTTCTACTAAAGAGCGGGCTTCATAGAATTTTGCCAGCGTATCGCCAATCCCTGCTTTTAAATATTTTACAGGAGCCTCTGCAATAATTGCCGGTTCCACTATTACCAATGTATTGGCCTCAGGAAATTCTGTATAATGAGAATGCGCTCCGTCTTCCTGATAGAAAACACTTAACGGGGTCCAAGCTGCACAGGTTGCTGCAATGGTTGGGATTAGAATACTTTTTATTTGTGCATGGATAGCTGCCGCTTTTGCTATGTCCAGAGCTGTTCCGCCGCCAATGCCAATGACAGCGTCGATTTGCTGTTCCTGATAAAGCTTTGCAAGACGATTGGTCCGTTCAACAGTACAATGCCCATCTGCAAAATGTATATCCTTCTCTTTTATGTTATCCGTAATTGCAGCCGGAAGATATGGTTTTGCCTTCTCCCAGGCAGTTCTGCCGGCAACAACTGCAATTCGTTCCACATGCAGATCATTCAAGTGTTCTGCAAGGTGTTTCAGAGCACCTTCACCAATTTGATAATGGCCGGGTGATCCCTTTACTGTAGCTATTTGCATGATCAGATATCTCCTTTAAAAATAACTTTAAATGAACGTTCAAAAACTACGGAAAAATGCGCCGTGTTATGTTTATTGATACCTTTTGAACATCCTCTTTAAGTGCTACATAAAAAACCTCTCTATTTGTTCTAGAGAGGTTAAAAAAGTTTATTCGCTAAACGTCCTCTCTTATTTTCCAAAGTACAAAATGCACTTTGCAGGATTTAGCACCTTTTTTAGAACGAATTCTAGAAAGGTTGCCGGGCTTCGTCGGGCCAGTCCCTCCGCCACTCTCAATAAGAGTTCTTATGTAACTGTTGTTATATCTTAATATGAAATATATGAAAAGTCAATGACTTTAGGGAGCGGGCTAAATGATAGATAGAATAAAATTATGTAAGGGGTCTGAAATGATGATTCCGCATCGTTTCAGACCCCTTATGACTGGATGATATCCGTTTTTATCTACTTATTGTCCTCTAATGCAACATTTTTCTTTTTTTTCTTCAAATAATACGCACTCATCAGAGCAGCTATTGGAATAACCAGAGCAATTCCGACACCGGAAATAAAGATGGTCAGCAATTCATCATTAAATACTTTCGCATTAATAATATCACCTATGGAGTAATCCAAATCCTTAAACCAGATTAACAACCCCATATAACCGCCGAAAAAAGCAAAGAACAATGTATTTGTACTTGTTCCTAAGATATCTCTGCCGATCCGGATACCCGCTAAAAATAAATCTTTTCTGGAAATCTCCGGATTCTGCTCATAAATTTCACGCATTGGAGACGTAATAGAAATGGCCGTATCCACAATTGCTCCAATGGTACTCATCAGAATAACTGCTGTAGCGATTTGTACAAAATTAAGTCCGATATGCACATTGAACGTGGTTATTTCGCCAGATTCTTCTTCTCCGAGTCCGTAAATCATTGATTGTTCGGTCAGAATAATAATGAAAAAGATTAAGATAACCGTCGTTGCTATCGTCGCTAAAAAAGCGAGCATCGTTTTATTATTTACCCGATTAATGAAGAAGAGGCTGACCGCACTGATAAAACCGCATGCGATAAGCGCAATAATAATCGGGTTTCCGGACGGGTCATTCATGACGAAAACCGCCATCAGAACAATGAGAAAGTTAATAAAGAGTGCAATAAAGGACCGGACTCCTTTGAGACCGCCGACCCAAGCCATTAGTGCAAATAATACGATTGCCAGTAATACAAGTACATTCATAATTTCGCCTGCTTTCTGCGGATGAAGAAAATAGATATATATACAGCTATAGGAATAGTCAGGACGATACCAATCCCGCCGACTAAAGCACGTGCTAATTCGAGGGAAAGGTTCATAGATACGGTAAATCCGAATGGTGCCGCATTTTTAAAATAAATTAACAGCATCGGAATCGATCCGCTGACATATGCAAAAAATAGAATGTTTGTCATCGTGCCCATAATATCCTTACCCACCTCATATCCGGCTTTTTTCAATGTTTCTATACGGATATGATTATTTTTCTCATACATTTCAAACATAGAAGCAGATAAGGTAATAGCAACATCCATAACAGCCCCTAATGAGCCAATTAACAGCCCGGCCATAAAGATGGTTTGCGGATTCCGGGTTAAGAAGGCCATCTCTTCATAGCGTAATCCCTGTTCTGAGGTGAAATGAAGTGCCACATAAGCAATGACCAGGGACACTCCTGTAGCAATAAGTGTCGTAAGAATCGCTGTATAGGTCTTTTCATTGAATCCCGTTGCCATCAGTAAAGACAGCACGGTAAAAATGATAATACTGCCTAGTGTAATGAGCGACAGGCTGATACTAGGATTTTGAATATAGATATCTAATGCAATGGATAAGATAACTGCATTGACAAGCAGACTGAGCGCAGATAAAGCTCCTCTGGATTTACCGACAGCTAATAAAATAGCCAGGAATATCCATGCTACAAATACGAAATATTTATCCCGTTTGATATCGCCGGTGGCCTCGCCATCCTGAGCAAGAAAAATCTCGTCTCCTGCAGCCAATTCATAGTCTAGCGCCAGGGACTGGATATATTCATTGTCAAATTCAGTCAGTTCCCCTTTGCCAGATCCATTTTTTATTTCTCCAACGATATGCTGTGTGACATGCTCGTCTTCATTTCCATGTGTATCTACCTGATCTTCTCTGTTTATTTCCTGCACATCGGTTATTTGAACAATCGTTCTATCATATAATTCATAATTGTTATTGATAAAAATCATGGACGCTATAAAACCGATCAGTAATAAACAGACGGTAATAACTTGAGTCTTTGTCCGATTTTTTAACCATGCCTTCAATGTAATCACTCCAAAAATAGGGTTTCCTATTTGTATTTCTGAAAACATATACTATGATAACACTTTTAATTAGAAGGAGATACATACAGCTCCGGAAATTTTTACAGCATAAAACAAAGAGGAGGCGCATATCCTTCTTAACTTTAGTATGTACTAAAAGGGAAAGCATATTTTATGATGTCCAAAGTTTTGGACATTTCTAAGGGGTAATGCTACTATTATGTCAAATGCTTTTGACAAAAGGAGCTTCGATATTGAAAAATGTTATCAAAAAAATAAGGAAACAATCAAATATAACGCAAGCAAAGCTGGCTCATCTTTGCGGCGTCTCCAGACAAACAATTAACTGTGTTGAAAATGATAAATATGATCCCACCTTAGAGCTGGCTTTTAAAATATCCAGAGCACTGGATAAAAATCTGGAAGAGGTGTTTATTTATGACGAAATTTCATGAAGGGTACCGGATTACCATGAAAGACATTAAAAAAGAGGGAGCTTCTATTTTAAGAAAACAGCTGGACCCAGTGCCCATACCTGTTACGGAAGAAACGAAAACAGAACTGGAATGTATGCTGGCCTATTTAAGAAACAGTCAGGACCCTGAACTGGCAAAAAAATATAAATTAAGGCCAGGCTCTGGGCTTTCGGCGAATCAAGTAGGTATGAATAAAAGAATGTTTGCAGCACTTTACCAGACGGAAAAGGGAGAAACAATAGAATTAAAGCTGATTAATCCCAAGCTGATCAGCCATTCCGCAAATACAATCTACCTTCCGGAGGGAGAGGGCTGTCTATCTGTAAATAAGGAAATACGCGGGCATGTGCCGCGCTATGAAAGAATAAAGGTGCAGGCCTTTGATGTAGATGGAGAGAAGCATACCTATACCTTTAAAGGATACAGTGCTATTCTGGTTCAGCATGAAATGGATCATTTGGATGGAATTATGTTTTTTGACCGTATTAATAAAGAAAAACCATTTTTGAATTTGCAATAGGTGGCCGGAATTCATAGAAAAGAGGTCTGAAAATGAATAAATTTACGGGAATGCTACAAGCAGAATATGATATTAATCCAGTACAAATACAATCAAAACAAGGAGGATGGGCCTCGCTTGCCTTTAAGATAAAAGCAGAGGATGCTATTTATTTTTTAAAGGTATATGAAAAGAGCCGGGCGTCAACACCAAAATTAACCGCATTGATTGATCAATATGTTCCAATAGTCGAATGGATAGAACGTAACAGTTATTTAAAAGGCAGAATTCCTGTTCCGATGCAGACAAAGGAAGGCAACTACAAATGTGACGACGAGGAAAATATCTATTTACTGTATCCTTTTATTGATGGGCAGACAATAGGTGAATGGGATTTAACAGAGCGGCAGACAGAAGCATTGGCACATATAATTGCTGTACTTCATTCATTTGGTGACGAGATTCCTTTTCCAACGAAGGGTTTGACAGAAGATTTTGAGGTACCTTTTATAAGAGAATTAGAAAAGGTGCTCAATTACAAAGAGGAACATGTTCCAGAAGAATTGCATTTATTTCTGCGTGAGAACAAAGAGAGTATAAACAAATGGATTTGTAATGTAGAAGAGCTCTCAGAAAAGCTGAAATCAGCCTCATTAAGCAGGGTGCTGTGTCATACGGACCTTCATCATTGGAATATAATACAGGCAGAGAACCTGGTGTTAATTGATTGGGAAGGTTTGAAACTGGCTCCTGCTGAAGCAGATATGATCTTTCTGACAGGGGAGCCGTATTTTATGAAATTTATGAAAGTCTATAGGCAATATCATAAAAATTATCATATAAATGAAGATGCTCTCACTTTTTATCAATTAAAAAGAAGACTTGAAGATATTTGGGAGTTTATCGAACAGCTGTTATATGAGGCGCTTGATGCACAAGAGAAAGATGAAATTATCGGTTATCTGACAGAGTTAACAGAGGATAAAAGTAATTTTTTGTGACACAGGGTTAGGAGTGCTTTGAAAAGGGAATAAGCAAGAGTGTTTGTAATGAAGTCAAAGGGAAGTGAAGTCATGTTTTTAGCCTGGAATGAAATAAAAAACAACAAGCTGCGTTTTACATTGGTTATTGGTGTGCTGGTGCTTATCTCTTATCTGGTTTTCTTTTTATCCGGTCTTGCCAATGGGCTGGAGCAATTAAATCGGGAAGCTGTAGATAAGTGGGAAGCAGACGGAATTATTTTGACAGAAGAATCCGATTTACGGCTGCAGCAGTCCATCCTGTCAAAGGATGATTTTGATGGAAACGGCGTGGATGAATATACCGAATTATCTCAGTTGAGTGCGATTGCCAGTAACGAAGATAAGAAAGAAAATGTATTTATTTTTGCAATAGATCCAGATTCCTTTATCATGCCTAATGTTACGGAAGGAAATACTTTTGTGAATGAAGGGGAAGTCATTGCTGATGACACATTAAAAGAAGATGGCTTTGAAATCGGTGATGAGATTTCTTTGTCTTCCACAGATGAAACCTTGGAAATTGCAGGATTTACTGACAAAGCAAGGTTTAATGCAGCGCCGGTACTGTTCACGGATCGGGATACACTGGAGACCCTTCAATACGGGGAAACTGCTGAAGGTGATAATAATACCGTTAATGCTTTTGTTATTCGTGCAGATAGCTTAGATAACGTTGAAGTAGACGAAGCACTGCAGGTTATCGATACAGAAACATTTATAGAAAATTTACCAGGTTATACAGAACAAAATTTGACGCTGACATTGATGATCTACTTCTTATTTATTATATCAGCTGTTGTACTGGCAATTTTTCTCTATGTGCTTACTATTCAGAAGATAAGTATTTTTGGAGTGATGAAGGCGCAGGGGATATCATCCGGATACTTGGCGGGCTCTGTAGTGGCACAGACGTTTTTACTTTCTTTAGCCGGCGTTATGATCGGGCTGGCTTTGGCAGTAATCACAGGCTTATTTTTACCAGCGGCAGTGCCGGTAGCCTTTAATTACATCGAAATGCTTATTTATGGCATCATTCTGATTGCTGTGTCAGTAATTGGAGCATTAATCTCCGTACAGACCATCGTGCGAATTGATCCATTAAAGGCGATAGGAGGGTAAAAAAGCATGGCTATTTTAGAATTGAAGAAGGTACAGAAAACCTTTGGAACCGGCAGAACAAAAGTGGAAGCAATGAAAGAAACAGATTTTGAAGCTGAAAAAGGAGAATTAATTGCTGTGATTGGCCCCTCGGGATCTGGGAAGAGTACATTTTTAACGATTGCAGGCGGGCTGCAGACACCAACTGACGGAGAAGTGATGATTAATGGAACAGCATTGATGGATCTAAAGGAGAAAAAACGTGCTGCATTAAGGTTGAAGGAGGTCGGTTTTGTTTTACAGGCATCGAACCTTGTACCTTATTTAAATGTTGGACAGCAGATGCAGCTGTTAGATAAGGTGAAGAAAGGAAATTTGCAAAAGGAAGAAGCGAAAGAGCTTTATCAGTCACTGGGAATTGATCATTTAATCCGTAATTTCCCGAAGGATTTATCCGGCGGGGAAAAACAGCGCGTTGCGATTGCCAAAGCGCTTTATACCAACCCAAGTATCATTTTAGCGGATGAGCCGACTGCATCCCTTGATTCTGACCGGGCGTTTGAGGTAATGAATATGCTGAAGGAAATTACAAAAGAAAAGCAGACAGCGACCATTGTGGTGACCCATGATACAAGGCTGATTGATGATTGTGATAAAGTATATAAGATTACAGATGGTAAGATGGAATTACAGGAAAGCGTGCATGATACATTATAATAGATGTAATAAAAAGTGATGCAGAGCTGATTTACAGCAATCGCATCACTTTTTGTCTGAATAATAGTTCATATCATTTGAGGTTTTGCCGTTAAAAAGACCTTATAGAGGATGTTCAAAAAGTCCAATAAAGATGACACGGCGAATTTCTGCGTTGACGAACTTTTCCGATACTCACGTATTATAAGGCATACGCTCCGTTCGGAAAAGTTAGTCGCCTTGAACTTCTTGATCCTATTTATCGGACTTTTTGAACACACACTTATAGAATAAAACACTATTATCTATTTAAAATCAATTTCTTTTCGATGCTTTACGAATAATAATCTGCCAATGAGGTCCTGTTTCAACGTGATATGCATTGGCAAAGGATCCTTGGTTGATAGCTACCCCTAAATTATCTAGGGAATTCACATATAGTAAAGGCTCGCCAAGCCGAATTTCGGCAAAGGAATGTCTATATGTCATGATATTTTTATATACTTGCTGACGATTAGTAGCGATGGTAACTTCAAAGGCATCACCATGTGCAACATTGATTTTTTGGAATAACTCTCGGCTGATATTGGTCCATAGATTACCAAAGCGGATATCCAATATATCAATATTACCGTAGACAATATCATCTTCTATAAAAGCTTCTGGTTTTGTTAATTCAACAATATCATTTGTATCAATAGCGGGTCCGACTTCTTCAAAGGTAATTGTGTTTGATGCCAGTCTTGCTCCGGTGTACGCATAAACATCCCGGCCATGAAACGTATAGGATTCACCTGATCGGGGCAGCCTGTTTGTTTTTTCATCGATAATTCTTGCTTCCTTAATCCCGATATCTTTCTTAATATGGGTAAGTGTTCCGTTATCTGGTGTGACAATATACTGGTTATTTACTGTTTTTGCAACAACACTCAGCCTCGAAGTACCAACTCCCGGATCAACAACAGAAATAAAAACCGTCCCCTCAGGCCAATACGGTAAAGTTTGATATAAACGATAAGACCCTTCCCAAATATTATATTGCGGGATGTTGTGTGTCAGGTCAAATACCCGGAGATCGGGATCTACAGTAAGTGCCACCCCATACATTGCACTGACTGCACCATCACTGATACCAAAGTCTGTTTGAATTACTAAATTTCTGCTCATTTAAAAACCTCCTGTATTTTTGCTGATAAATAGCTGGTTTATTCTTTCTGCTACAAGAAATTAAAAAACCACGCCCGTATCGAATAAACGATAAGGACGTGGCTGGAATTTACGTGGTACCACCTTATTTTACTGTATGCTCACACATACAGCCTCATCAAGTACGAAAGCATGGAGCTTTTATACTGTGGTATGGATAACGAGTACCAAATCTCGCCGGAACCTACTCATATCAATAGATACTTTCAGCACGAAGCTCAGAGGCCATTGTTCAGATTCTTATTTTTACTTCTTTTCAGCTGCCGAAGTTCTCTGTGAAAAAATAGATGAATCTTACTTTTCCTCTTCAATGCTTTTAATAAATAATAAATACGAATTATCGTCATTATAAGTAATTGCCGTATAAAATGCAAGCAGTTACAGCAAAATGAAAATGTGAAAATTTTATATTGAAATGGAAATCGTGTATAGCGCCGCTCCGACCAACCACTACGCTTTCCGACGTACAAATGTTTCCGGTGGGGCGAGTAATCGCAGTCCCAGGACGTGCAAGTGCAGGCGTTGTGACAACGCTTTTCGATGGGGTGAGTAATCGCAAAAGCTCTTCGGTGGGGCGAGTAATCGCAGCCCCAACCCCAGGAGTCACGGGTTTAGCCTGCGAACCACTTAGGAGTCTACGTGGTTGGTCTGCGCTCAGTTAGGCTACTACAGCGAAAGTTGAGATGGTAATATAAGTTATTTCGTAAGTTTATCTATTTAAATGATAAATGGAATATCCGTGCATAAGATAGTAATAAAGAAATGATATTTTTCATTTAAAACAGGACAGGCATAGAATGTAGCAAGCGTACATTTTTTCTTTCGTTTAATTTTTAAATATTATCGAGCCCTCTTTTAGATAATTTACATACTCTTTACATTATCAACAAACTATATTAATAATTCTTCTCTATACTTCAAAGTAAGGACAGAGGAGAAATGTCCAGTAAATATATGATGATAATTTTAAGGGGGCCCTTTGATGAGCTTTAAACGATTTACTTTATTCTTTTTTGTATCTGTTTTAATTTTCTTAGCAGCATGCGGTTCAGGCGATGCAGATGGTGCAGAAGATTCTGGATCTGAATCCGACAGCGGTGAAGAACTATCAGGCAGTGTTGCAATTGACGGATCTGGCACTGTATACCCACTGATGGCACGCTTAGCTGAAGATTATATGATAAATGAACAGCAAGGTGTTTCCGTAGAAGTAAGTCGTGCCGGAACAAGCGCAGGCTTTGAAAAATTCTTAAATGAAAATGGGACAGACTTTAATGATGCTTCCCGGGAAATAAAAGAGGAAGAGCAGGCAAAGGCAGATGAATTAGGTTTTGAAGTTCAAGAATTAAAAGTAGCATTGGATGGTTTAACGATTGTGACGCATCCAGATAATGACTGGGCAACAGAGCTAACTCCAGAGCAGATACAGGGGATTTTCCTTGGTGAATATACAAAGTGGTCAGATATTGATGATTCTTGGCCGAATGAAGATATAAAAACATATGGTCCAAATGAAAATCACGGAACATATGAATTCTTTTACGAAACTATCCTAGAAGAACAAGACTTAGTAGAAGGTATTGATCTTCAGCAAGATTATTCAACATTAGTAACACTGGTTTCTGAAGATAAGAATGCCATTGGATTCTTTGGATTTGGTTACTATCAAAGTAATCAGGACGCGATAAATGCAGTATCCATTGATTTTGGAGAAGGAGCTGTTGAACCTTCCCTGGATACCATTGCGGAGGATGGTCCTTATGCAGACTATACACGTCCGGTATTCACTTACTTGAATGTAAATCATGCACAGGAAAAACCGGAAGTCCTGGATTATGCAAAATATGTTTTAGAAAATGCGAATAATGTTGCAGGCGAGACTGGATTTGCACCAATTCCTGATGAGGAAGTTCAGTCACAGCTGGAAGCTTTAGAAGGAATTAAATAAGAAAAGAAGACAGATGAGCGGTGCGATTTCACCTCTCATCTTCCTCTTATTTTTTGATGAGGAAAGGTGGCATTTGGATAATGGCTGCAAATAATAAGAACCGTATGTCGGTTAGTGAAATGATTGAGCAGCAAAAGCAGAAGCGAAAAATTTTTAATCAATTAGAACGAATGATACCGAGCCTGTTATTAATGATTGCTTCCATATCGGTTCTTACAACAGTCGGGATTATTTATACTTTGTTTGCTGAGTCGGTTGCGTTTTTCCGGAATGTGCCAATTCTTGATTTCTTTACAGGAACGGTATTAAAGCCGTTAAGCCAAAATCCTGAATTTGGGGTATTACCATTATTAAATGGAACGATTATCTCAACAGTTATTGCAATGCTGGTAGCTGGGCCAATCGGGATGATGTCGGCAATTTATTTAAGTGAGTATGCTCCTGATAATGTACGAAGAGTATTGAAGCCATTACTGGAGATTCTAGCAGGAGTGCCGACAATTGTTTACGGGTTCTTTGCGTTTACATTTGTAACACCTTTACTAAGAATGGTTTTCCCATCTATCGAAGCGACAAATATTCTTAGTCCGGGAATCATCATGGGTGTAATGATTATTCCGATGATTGCTTCGCTGTCAGAGGATGCGATGTCTTCTGTTCCGAACTCTATGAGAGAAGGAGCGTTGGCACTTGGATCAACAAAACTGGAGACAACATTTAAAGTAGTTATTCCAGCAGCGTTATCAGGAATTGTCGCTTCCTTTGTGCTTGGTATTTCCCGGGCAATAGGGGAAACGATGATTGTAGCGATTGCCAGCGGAAGTTCTAAAAATTTCTCCTTTGATATTACCGGGTCTATGCAGACAATGACTGCTTATATTGTAGAAGTAGCCGGGGGAGAAGCGGCAGCAGGAACAACAATTTATTACAGTCTTTATGCAGTCGCATTAACATTATTTGTTTTCACTTTAATTATGAATCTATTAGCAAAATATATTTCACGTAAATTTAGAGAGGAGTACTAAGATGGCAACAAGATATATGGATGCAGAGCTGGTCGGGAAGCGTATGTCATCTCGTGTACGAAAGAATACAGGCTGGAAGGGCCTTTTCTTCGCCTCTACCTTATTTGGTCTGGTTGTACTGGCAGTATTGCTTGTCCGTATTTTTACACAGGGAATAGAATATATCAATATTGATTTTCTGATGAACCATCTATCAACGGATGCAAGCAGAGCAGGGATTATGGGAGCTATTTTAGGAACAGCATGGCTGATGGTAGTTGTTATTCCGGTGACAATGGTAATTGGAGTAGGGACAGCCATTTATCTGGAGCTTTATGCAAAGAAAGGGAAGCTTCAATCCTTTATCGCAACAAATATTTCTAACCTGGCAGGTGTTCCATCAATTGTTTATGGATTATTAGGTCTGACATTATTTGTCCGTACGTTAGAATTTGGCAATGTCATATTAGCAGGCGGATTAACATTATCTTTACTTGTGCTTCCCATTGTAATTGTTGCAGCACAAGAAGCGCTGCGGGCAGTACCCGGCAACTTGAGTGAAGCATCCTATGGGATGGGAGCAACGAAATGGCAGACCGTACGTCGCATTATTCTTCCAGCAGCATTACCCGGGATTTTAACGGGAGCGATTTTAGCGTTATCGCGTGCAATAGGGGAAACAGCTCCATTAACTGTGCTTGGTATACCGGCTTTACTCATTCCGTTTCCAGAGGGTATTTTTGATACATTTACGGCACTGCCAATGCAAATTTATTATTGGACTATTGATGCTTCTCTTGTAGCAGAATACGCGAACTTAGCAGCAGCAACAATTATTGTACTATTGGTTTTACTATTTTTGCTAAACTCTATCGCAATCCTGATTCGAAATAAATTTCAGCAGCGCTACTAAATAATTGAACAGAGGGCTAATATAAGAGAGGAGATTATCCTGAATGAGTACTGTAATGACAAAAGCGATTAACTTGAAGCTTGTAAGAAACGATAATGAAAGAAGCGAACCAGAAGTGCAGAAAGAAGTAGTTTACGATACAAAAGGATTAAATTTATGGTACGGGGAAACACATGCCTTAAAAAATATTAATATGGATATCAGGGAAAAAGAAGTAACAGCAATTATCGGGCCGTCCGGGTGCGGGAAGTCAACATATTTGAAGACATTAAACCGCATGGTGGAGCTGGTTCCAATCGTAAAAACATCTGGTCAGATAACGTATAAAGGAAAAAATATTTTAGATAAATCGTTTCGTGTAGAAGATCTGCGGACACAGGTTGGGATGGTTTTTCAAAAAGCAAATCCGTTTCCAAAATCAATCTATGAAAATATTGCTTATGGTCCTAAAATCCATGGTATTAAAAATAAAAAGATACTTGATGAGATTGTTGAAAACAGCCTGCGCGGCGCATTTATCTGGGATGAGTTAAAGGATCGTCTTAATGATAATGCATATGGGTTATCAGGTGGACAGCAGCAGCGTCTATGTATTGCCCGTTGTTTAGCCGTGGAGCCGAATGTGATTTTAATGGATGAGCCGACATCTGCGCTGGATCCGAAATCAACGCTGCGTATTGAAGAGCTTGTACAGGAATTGAAGAAGGATTATGCCATTGTTATTGTAACGCATAATATGCAGCAGGCAGCCCGTATTTCTGATAAGACAGCATTCTTCCTGAATGGAGAAATTATTGAATATGATAAGACAGATCATATTTTTAATAATCCTGCTGATGAGCGTACTGGGGATTATATTTCCGGACGGTTTGGATAACAGAATAAGACTTCTATGAGAATGGCTGTTCAGGTCATTCTTTTTTACTTTAACTTTATGAAACCAGTTTGTAAATAATTCTAAATGCACCCGGTACAAGAATAACCAATGCTATAAAGAGATGGACATACTTCCTGGTTGTAAAACTGGTATAGGTCCATAACAATAATAAAATAAAAGCGGCCACAACCAACAGCTCTATGAAAGCCAGCCAAAATGACGGATAAAAGACATATAGAATAGATATAAAGAAATAAATAATTCCGCTCACAATAAAGCTTTTTTTAGCTAGAGCCATAGTAATCTCACCTTCTGCTAAGTATAATTTATAAATATATAATCATTCTTCCCTTATTATAAAAGGTCAAACCTGCTGTATATAATTAAGAAAGCGTTATCTTAGGAATGCTGTGTTCCACAAGTTATAATAAGATTAGCTTGAGAATAAGAAGGTGGATAGCATGCAAATTAATTATAAAGAAATGAAAAAGCTGGACAAAAAGTCTCTGAAGGATTTATATACAGACGTTGACTGGTCTGCTTACACAAAAGATATGGATAGACTGCAACAGGCTGTTGAAAATTCTTTATATGTTTTAACGGCCTGGTATGAGGAAGAGTTAATTGGATTAATTAGAGTGGTGGGAGATGGTCTGTCTATTATCTATATTCAGGATTTACTTGTGAAGAATGCGTATCACAATCAAAAGATTGGTTCTGAATTAATGGAAAGTGTGTTACATAAATATGCAGATGTCCGTCAAAAAGTATTGCTGACAGAGGAAGCTCCTAATACCAGATACTTTTACGAAAAAAATGGATTTAAGTCATGTGATCAAGGGGATGCAGTAGCTTTCGCACGACTTGATTTTTAATCGGGGTGAAAACAAGTTTGGATATTTTGGGGACAGGGAACAATATGCAGTAGAAGCATTGTATGAAGGAGTTGTTAAGAATGAACGTAGTTGTTATCGGAGCAAACGGACAAATTGGAAGGCATCTTGTTAATCAGCTTCAGGCCAATGAACAGCATGAGGTTACAGCGATGGTTCGAAAAGAAGAACAACAAAAAGAACTGGAAGCAAATGGAGTTAATGCTGTTTTAGCAGATTTAGAAGGCAGTATTTCCGATTTGGAGGATGCTTTGAAGGGCGCAGACGCAGTAGTATTTACAGCAGGATCCGGCGGTCATACCGGCCCGGACAAAACATTGCTTATTGATTTAGATGGCGCTGTAAAATCAATTGCAGCAGCAAAAAACGCTAAGGTAAACCGTTTTGTGATGGTCAGTGCATTCCAGGCGCATAATCGTGACAGCTGGGCAGACAGTCCAATTAAGCCATATATGGTGGCAAAACACTTTGCTGATGAAGCATTGATACACAGCGGCCTTGACTATACAATAGTACGTCCGGGCGGCTTGCAGAATGAATCAGGTACAGGAAAAGTGCAGGCGAGCGAAAACCTGGAACGAGGCAGTATTCCCCGTGAAGATGTAGCAGCTGTCATTGTCGAAGCACTTGCAGCGGAAAACACGTATCAAAAAGGCTTCGATTTAATTGCCGGGGAAGATGCAGTAAGCGATGCTGTCCGTAAAATTTAAGCTTATGCAGGCGCTCTTTTTTTAGGGCGCCTTTTTGATGGTTAAGTATTAGTATGGCGACCGAAGAGTTATATTTATAATAGTAAAAAAGAAGGGAGAAGGGTTTGAAATGTTAGAAAATATAGAAATTGATTAAACCTTTGATTGTCTAAGTAATATCAATAGGAAATATAAACATAACATATTAAAAAAATATACATAAATCAACCGAACTTAACAGGATTTTTTTCTGAACAAACGCTCACTTATTCTGTTCTATATGTTTCTGTAAATAAATAAAAAAAGCCTGGAATTACACGTATGGACAGGGCAAAAGCTGAATTCCCCGAAAAAATAAAAAAATTTCAAATTACCTATTGCATTATTATACATAATCATGCATAATAATTCGATAATAGCACATTTATGAGAGGGGATTTTTTAAGTGGCAAAAGACAAGATCGTTTTAGCTTATTCTGGAGGATTAGATACATCTGTAGCGGTGAAATGGCTGCAGGATAAATATAATTATGATGTGATTGCAGTAGCATTAGATGTAGGGGAAGGTAAGGATTTAGAGTTCGTAAAACAAAAAGCATTGGACGTTGGAGCAATTAAATCCTATGTCATTGATGCAAAAAAGCTTTATTCCGAGGAATATGTATTGCCGGCATTACAGGCTAATCTGCTGTACGAAGGAAAATATCCATTAATTTCAGCTTTATCCCGCCCGTTGATCGCAAAAATATTAGTGGATATTGCAGAAGAAGAAGGAGCAGTAGCTGTAGCGCATGGCTGTACGGGAAAAGGGAATGACCAGGTTCGTTTTGATGTTGCATTTACAGCGTTAAATCCTGAATTAAAAATTGTTGCACCGGTTCGCGAATGGGCGATGTCCAGAGAAGAAGAAATTGAATATGCGAAGGAACATAATATTCCAGTTCCAATTAAAAAAGAAAGTCCATATAGTATTGACCAGAACCTGTGGGGCAGAAGTAACGAATGCGGTATTTTAGAGGACCCGTGGGCAGAGGCGCCAAAGGATGCATTTGATTTAACGCAAGACCCGGTGGATGCACCTGATGAACCGCAAACGGTGCAGATTACTTTTGAACAAGGGAAGCCAGTTTCCTTAGACGGTCAAAAACTTGATTTGGATGAATTGATTTTGACATTAAATGAGATTGCCGGAAAACATGGGGTTGGCAGAATCGATCATGTGGAAAATCGTTTAGTTGGAATTAAATCAAGAGAAATTTATGAAGCTCCGGCAGCAGTGACATTAATTAACGCGCATCAGGAGCTGGAAGCATTAACTTTGCCTCGTGAAGTAGCAGAATTTAAACCGATTGTTGAGCAAAAGCTGTCGCAGGCTGTTTATTACGGCTTATGGTATTCACCATTAACAGAGGCACTGCAGGCCTTTATCGAGAAGACACAGGAGCATGTCTCTGGTACAGTAAAAGTGAAGCTGTATAAAGGTCATGCACAAGTTGTCGGAAGAGAGTCTGCAAACTCCTTGTATGACTTTGATTTAGCAACTTATAATAAAGCTGATGCATTTGATCATGATGCAGCGTTAGGATTTATTAAACTATGGGGACTGCCGACACAGGTACATGCTTCAGTAAATGGTCCTCAGGGAAAGAAATCGATTGAGAAAGTAAAACTAGAGGTAAAGGAAGCTGTTAATCCGTGAAATTATGGGGTGGAAGATTTACAAAACCAACGAATGAATTAGTCGACGAGTATACCTCGTCGATTCGTTTTGACCAGAAATTAGCGAAGTATGATATTAAAGGCAGCCTGGCTCATGTTGCTATGCTGAAAAAATGTGATATTATTCCTGCTCAGGAAGCCGATCAGATTTCAGAAGGCTTGAAAAAGGTTCTCAGCAAGATTGAAGCAGGAGAAGCAGAGCTGTCTGAAGCGGATGAAGACATTCATATGAATGTGGAAAGACTGCTGATTGAAGAGATTGGGCAGGTGGGAGGCAAGCTGCATACTGGCCGCAGCAGAAATGATCAGGTAGCTTTAGATATGCGTCTGTATGCAAGAGAGGCTATCTCAGAATTAATTACGCTGTTAAAAACAGTTCAGCAGGCACTCATCGGGCAGGCAAAAAACAACATCGATACGATTATGCCTGGATATACGCACCTGCAGCGTGCACAGCCGGTTTTATTTGCGCATCATATGATGGCGTATGTATTTATGTTTCAGCGCGATGTGGAGCGTCTAACGGACAGTTTAAAGCGTGTGAATAAATCGCCATTAGGTGCAGGAGCACTGGCAGGCACAACTTTTCCAATTGATCGTCAATTTGTAGCTGACCAGCTTGATTTTGACGGGATTTGTGAAAACAGCCTGGATGCTGTAAGTGATCGCGATTTTGTAGTGGAATTCCTTTCCAACGGTTCTTTAATCGGTACACATCTGTCCCGTCTCTGTGAAGAGCTGGTACAGTGGTCGAGTGCGGAATTTAATTTTGTCGAGCTGGATGACTCCTACACAACAGGAAGCAGTATGATGCCGCAGAAGAAAAACCCGGATGTAGCAGAGCTTGTCCGCGGCAAGACCGGACGTCTTTATGGCAATCTTATCGGCATGCTCACCACCTTAAAGGGCTTGCCTCTCGCATATAATAAAGATATGCAGGAGGATAAAGAGGGCATGTTTGACTCTCATGAGACACTGAAAGGTGCGCTGCAGCTCTTCGCCGGGATGATTGGCTCAATGGTAATAAATAAGAAGAGCATGTACAATGCGGTTACAAATGATTACTCCAATGCCACTGATTTAGCAGATTATCTGGTGAATAAAGGGCTTACCTTCCGTGAATCACATGCCGTTGTCGGACAGGTTGTTTTAAATTGTATTCAAGCAGGAACTTATCTGCTTGACCTGAGCTTAGAAACGTTTAAACAATATTCAGAGGTTATTGAAGCAGATATTTATGAAGCGCTGAAGCCGGAAACGGTTGTTAACGCAAGGTCTGCTGCCGGCGGTACAGCAAAACAAAGCGTGCTGGAGCAAATTGAGAAGGCAGAGCAATTATTGGAATCGTCTTAAGGAAATAAGGTATAGTATATAAGTGAGATAAAATAACGTGGAGCTCATATCAATTGCAGATGAGCTCCGTTGTTTTGCAATGAAAAATAAAATAGAGCGGATGAAAAATAGCTGGAAATGGGAAAATAGAAGCAATAAGAGAGAAGAGCACTGCTTTTTTCTTTTTTAATATCGCGGCTGTTTTCAGGTCTTCCTTTAGAGAATGCCCTGAGTTACCTGTTTTTTTAGCTTTATTTTATAGAAAAGGCGGTTGGATATAGTGAAATTAATTGCATCAGATATGGATGGAACATTACTTAATGAAAATGGAGAAATCAGCGAAGCGAATGCGGAAGCAGCAAAAAAAGCCATTGATAAAGGCGTTGAATTTATTGTAGCAACAGGCAGATCTTATCATGCTGCGAATATCCCTCTGCAGGCAGCCGGGATAACCTGTCCGGTAGTCAGCTTAAATGGAGCAGTAACATATCTGGAGAATGGGAAGCAAATAAATAGTATTCCTATGGATAAGCAGGTTGCTGCGCGAATTGCCAATGAGTGCAGTAAACTGGGGATGTATGTAGAGTTGTTTACAAATAAAGGAGTTCTCTCTGAAAGCAGAGAGCATTTTTTAGATGTACTTGTTGATATCATGCGTTCCGCTAATCCGGATATTTCCGACCAGGAAATGCGTGAAATGGTAGAACAGCGATTTCAATTAGAGGAAGTTTCCTTTGTGGAAAGCTTGCAGACAGCATTAAAAGATGAGAATGTGGAAATCTATAAAATTCTTACCTTTGCATTTGAGGGGAAACAGCTGGAAGAGGCTAAGAGAAAGCTTCGCGATGAAACAGGGGCAGTAATTACCTCTTCAGGAGATACGAACCTTGAATTTAATCATCCCAAAGCCCAAAAAGGTTTAGCTATTCAAAAGTATATTGAGGATAAGGACTGGACGATGGAAGACGTTATGACCATGGGTGATAACTGGAATGATGCCAGTATGCTGGAGATGGCCGGACGTGGTGTCGCTATGGGCAACGCTGATGATAAAATCAAGAAGCTATGCGATTATGAAACGGCGGCAAATGATCAAGATGGTGTAGCCAAAGCTATTGAAGAGATGCTAAGAGAGCTGGATAAATAAAATAAAGATGCCAAGCTGAAATTAGCTTGGCATCTTTGTTTTAATGTCTTTTACTTAACCATAGTACACCGGATTTTGCGAGTCTTGGCAATAGTCCTGTCATTGGCTTTTTAACCATATTTCCAAAACCGTCTGATTTACCCAGGGAGCCTAGTGTCCCTTTTAACTTGATCGGTTTTGGCTTCTTCGGCTGTTTATCGTTTAAAACAGCTAGAAGAATTTCTGCAATGTGCTCACCCTGCAGTCCGGCAAGCTGTGCACTTGGTGAATATTCACTCGACGCACAGTCTCCCAGAACATATACAGACGGATCTTCCGGGACCTGATAATAATCATTAACGACTACTTTTCCATGCCGGTCTTTAGTATATGAAAGCTCGCGCACAAGCCGGTTAGGCTGAACGCCGGCAGTCCAGATGGTAACATCATTTAAATGACAAACTCCGTTATTGCATACGCCGTCCTGCTCTACATATTCTACCGTTGAATTATGAACTACGTCTACATTGTTTTCTCTCATCCATCTTTCTACATAAGCCTGGATTTTGCTGTCCAGGGTTTTTAATACCGTATTTCCCCGGTCAAGCAGACGGATATTTAAGTCTGGTCTGCTTTCACGAATTTCAGAAGCTACCTCAATACCGCTTAAGCCTGCACCGATAACGGACACCTTTCCATAGGCCTTTAAGTTTCCTACTGCAACGCCAGCTCTTCTTGCTTTTGTAAAGGTTTGAACGCTTTCCGTATATTCCTCTGCACCAGGGATTCCATGATAATTGTCCTCGCAGCCTAATCCGATAATCAAATAATCGTAGGGAACAATGGAATCTTCATCTTGAATAATAATCTGTTTATTTTCCACATCAATTTTTGTGATTTCCCGAAAAATGTATTTAACACGGGAGTCGTCTGGAAAATCAACACGAACATCATGGTCCGCTGAAGTTCCTGCGGCAATCGCATAGAACTCGGTTTTCAGTGAACGGAATGGATTACGGTCAATTACAGTTATATGTATATTATCGGATAATGTTTGGCTGAGAAGGCCAAGCAGCACTTTAACACCGCCATACCCGCCTCCAACAAGAACAACTCGCTTCATTGTGTACACCCCTTATTTAATTTGAAACTCTTCCAGGTACTAGCGTAACAAATTATGAGGATGATGTCATTAAGATTAAGGCAGTAGTTTGGTAATCGTAAATGGATAATTTATTCGAAAAAGTCAATCTATTTTAGCGGAATATCGATGGAAGGAAGCTTTTTAATGAAAAAAATATTAAAAAAGGGAATAGCTTGCTAGAGTTTTAGAAATAATGGTACGATTAAGAGTGCTTTTTGATTCATACGTTAAAATATTATTTTAGATATAGAAGAAAAAGGAGTTGCCTATGGCAGGAATGAAATCAATCCCGTTTACTGTAGCAAAAAATGAGCAGTTTTTTGATCGCTTGGGAGATTATATTGGCGATGTTTTTTATGATATTTTACCTGAACAAGGCTTTGAGCTGCGCGATGAACAAATTTATATGGCATTTCAGCTCGAGCAGGCTTTTAAGCATAAAAAGACAATCTTTGCAGAAGCAGGTGTTGGAACAGGAAAGACGATTGTCTACCTTTTGTATGCGATTTGTTATGCCCGTTATATGAGAAAGCCGGTTATTATTTCCTGTGCTGATGAAACTTTGATTGAACAGCTGGTCAAAGAAGGCGGAGACATTGATAAGCTTGAAAAAGCACTTGGTCTGGAAGTAGATGTCCGTTTGGCAAAAGCGCGTGAAAACTACCTTTGCATGAAGAAACTGGATCCTTTATCTGAATACACAGAGGATGAAGAAATTCTCGATGTACATGATTCTGTGCCGGACTTTGTTTTTGACCAGGGCGTTTCGATGCAGTCATTTTATCCTTATGGAGACCGGAAAGATTATCCATGGCTTTCTGATAAGCAGTGGGAGCAGATTGGCTGGGATCCGTTGAAGCAGTGTGCAACATGTGATTTTAGACACCGCAGTGCGCAGACATTGCATCGTGATTATTACCGCCATGCACAGGATATTATTATTTGCTCACATGATTTTTATATGGAGCATATCTGGACGAAGGAATCGCGGATAAGAGAAGGTCAGCTGCCGTTACTTCCGGAAGCAAGTGCGGTTGTGTTTGACGAAGGACATCTGCTGGAATTTTCAGCACAAAAAGGGTTAACCTATCGTTTTAATTACCAGAATATCACCAATGTCCTTACAGGCTACCAGGGGCAGGACGTTCGGGAAGAATCGCTGCAATTAGCAGAGGATATTATGGCACTTCATGATGATTGGTTTGATCTGATTACTGAAATCGCAGTACGTGTGGAAGGGTCTAACAGGCTGGAGATTCCAAGAAATTCAAAAATGATTGCGATGGCTGAGCGATTGGAAAAAATGGTTCAGGAGCTGTTAGAACAGCTCGTTTTTGATGCAGAATTGTTTACTATGGATGCGTACCATACAAAGATTATTGAAGAGTACCTGGAATTTTTCACGTACGGATTATCGATTTTCCTGAAGGATGATGAGGGAGTTTACTGGCTGGAAGAAGATGGTGATGAAAGCAGTCTGGTTATTATGCCGAGGCTCGTGGAGGATGTTCTGCGGGAAGAAGTATTCCAAAAAAATATTCCGTTTATTTTCTCTTCCGCGACGCTTTCCCAGGATGGTGACTTTTCGTATATTGCAAGAAGTCTGGGTGTTGATTCATATGAGTCATTTTCTGTTGAATCCCCATTTGAATATGAGAAAGTACGTACGATAACAGAGCATAGGTATATGGATGAGCCGGAAAAATTTGAAGGAATTGCGCAGCAGCTTCAGGATAATGAAGGCCACAGCCTTGTTTTATTCCGTTCCGAAGAGGAAATGCAGGTGTTCCGGAAATGGGCGGAAGAGAAGGAATGGTCATTTGATTTGTTATTTGAAGGCGATAAAGAAATCAGTGAATTGGTTCGTACCTTCCAGTTAAACGTTTCTTCTACGCTTTGTGCGTATCATTTATGGGAAGGACTGGATGTACCGGGAGAATCACTGACGCAGGTTATTATTGCGTCTTTACCGTATCCGCCGGATGATCCTGTTTTTAAAGCAAAACGTAAGCATGCAAAGGACCCGTATGAAGAGATCGATTTACCTTATATGCAGCTTCGTTTAAAACAGGGGATAGGCCGTTTAATTCGTACTGAGCATGATAAAGGAATGGTGCATATTTGGAAACAGGCTTAAATCTGAGACGCTCTGCTTCGTTTTTTGGCTGGACAAAAGCATTTTAGATTAATAAGCAGTTTGAACAAAAGGACCTTTGTTACGTGTAGAAACGTATCAAAGGTCCTTTTGTTCGTTAATCAAGCCGATAAAATGTGTCAGAATCTTAGCAGTAAGCCCCCAGATAGTTTTATCATCATACCGGTAGAAGAGCTCTTCCAGAGCCCTGATACGCCATTCATAGTCCTCGCCGCCGACAATAAGGTGGTAAGGGAAGTTATCCTCAGGCTGTATTTCCAGATGTACCTTATATTTTTCAGGAGTATTCTCTAAGAAGAAGGAGAGCGGAACAGTAAAAACATGATCCACTTCGTCAGGGCTCGGCTGGATATTTTCTGGATGTTTCAGCTTTCCGATGAAAGGATAAATGATTCTCCCTAAGTCATTTACAATATAATCGAGCGGAATTGGTTCGGATATATCTTGTTTTGTAATACCGAGCTCTTCGGTTGTTTCCCGGATAGCAGTGTGAGCGGGGCTCTTATCCTCCGGGTCCATCCGTCCTCCAGGAAAACAAATATCTCCCGGCTGACTTCTTAAGTTCATCGAGCGGACTTCAAAGAGAATATGCGTTTCTCCATTTACTTCAATCAAAGGAATCAAAACAGAAGACCGTTTAAAGTACTGATGTCCCATTAATGCAGGAGTACGATCTTTTAATTCGTTCAGAATATTTTCTATCTGCATGCCGTATCCTCCCTAAATCATTATTATGAAGTTCTATTTCCATACTAGTATGCTTTCAGGCTGCTGTCATGTATAGCGATTAGAATCTATCATATGTATATGAGCTGGAGTTTATCCCTTTTAAACAACATGTTAATATAAAGGGAACAATTTCTGATAGAATAAGAATAAAAAAAAGAAGGGTGCGAACGAAATGAAGCATGCGATTTATCAAATGGATATTATCCCGGGTGACCCGGAAGGTAATCGTAAACGTATAAAGGAATGGCTGGAAGAGCAGGTCGAAATAGAAAAACCTGATATTATCGTACTTCCGGAAATGTGGACGACAGCATATACATTAGCGCAATTAGAGAAAATTGCTGATTTGGACGGAGAGCCTACAAAGGGCTTTTTGAAAGAGTTGGCTAAAAAGCACCATGTGCATATTATTGGCGGATCATTTGCTAATAAAGTGGACGGATCAATCTATAATACTGCAGTTGTTATCAATAATGAGGGGGAAGAGGTCTATGCATACGACAAAATACATCTTGTCCCTATGCTTTCTGAACCTGACTATTTAACAGGAGGAAAAAAACAGGCGCGTTTGTTTGAGTTAGATGGAGTAAAAATGGGTCTGCTTATTTGTTATGATCTTCGTTTTCCGGAGTTAGCCCGGGAATTGGCTGTAGCAGGAGCAGAAGTAATTTATATAACAGCAGAATGGCCATCCGCACGTAAGGATCATTGGAAGGCGCTTCAGCTGGCGCGGGCCATTGAAAATCAATGCTATATTATTTCAAGTAACCGGACAGGATCTTATGATGGAGTTGATTTCTGCGGGACGTCATTAGTTGTAGATCCCTGGGGGAAAGTTATCAAAGAGGGATCAGAAGAAAAAGAAGAAACATTAGTCGAAACAATCGATATTTCAAATGTAGAGTATATACGCAGAGAAGTTCCCGTATTTAAAAGCAGGGTACCAGAAATGTATCGAGGCTGGAAGTAAAGACAATAAAAAAGACCCAATGTCAGTGCATCCCCCGAAAACCAAGATATAAAATCTGATTTTCGGGGGATAACCACTGTCGCATGGAGTCTTTTTTAGTGAATTGAATGATTATTGATATTTGGCGGTTCTTTTAATTCACCGGTGCAAACATTCTCTGTAATATGAACCTGTGACGTTTTCCCTTTATTGTTAATGAATTTGAAAACGCCATTATTGAAATCTGTTCCAATCTCTTTATAGAAAATTCCCTCGTATAAATTATGCTTGGAACGGGTGAATTTCAGACGATACTGCCCGGGTGCTTCACTGTCTTCCTGGATAAAGGCACGTACGCCTTTTTCGTAAATGGTGTCATCTGTACTTTTTAATGTACGGTCCACGGAAACAATGTGAAGGTCGATGAAAGAAATTTCCCGGAGAAGCACGTTAACAAAGGATCCTTTGGTAATCTCTTCCCAGCGGTTTTGTGCACTTTGCCCAATAATAATTTGTGTGATATTGTGCGTATGCGCTACTTCTTTAATGGCTCTTACGGAACGTTTTTCTTTATCCCGTATAATAAATTCCTCTACATCTAATTCCTCGCACAGCTCCTTCCAATGTTCGACAAAACCTGATTTATCCGCATCAAATTCATCATAAGGAAGGGCATCTACTGTTAAAACGTATAATGGGCAATCCATGATTTGTGCCAGCTTATGGCCCCGGCGGATAAGGCGTTCTCCATTGGGACCATAATAAACACATACTAAAATACTTTCGTCCATGCGACCTCTGATTTTTTTCATCGTATCTACCGCACCTTTCTTTCATAGTCATTTACTATATATATTTAAAAAAATCATTTTTTGTTCGAAAAGGAACCGAATGGTTTTATTCTTAATTTAACCTGGAAAGAGAAGAGATAAACCTTCTCACGGCAGTTTCTTTACCTTTAAACCGTATCATTTTAACATGTATTTCAATTTTCGTATAGTACCAGAATAGAAAAAAATTGAACAAGTAAGTGACATACGAAAATCCTGGTTCTCTAATAGAGCGTGTTCAAAAAGTAGCTATAAGTTCATCCTTGCTCGTATGATGTGTTGAAATACGGAGTTGATCCATTCGTGTGAATCGTAGATTCACACGCCTTTCAGCAGAGCTGAAAGGTAGCAGTATAGTGAGATAACAAGGAAATAAATACATTTATTTCCTTGTTATCTCACTATACTGCGTAAATGGATCAAGAGCACATCTAGATGAAAGAGCAGTTTTTTAGGTACTTTTAAATATATTTTACCGGAAAAACCGCATATATAAGCATTTTTTTCTAAGCTGCAAGTATGTTTATTTATATTTTTTAATCCATTAAAGAGAGATGAAAACATTTTAAAATGAATTTTTATAAGGGGAATACAACGTCATACATGCAAGTACAGATAAATTCTTGTATAATGTTCATGTGTGATTATGAAGATTTATTGTTTTAGTGCGTGTTCCGATAAGGTTTATAAAAATATGCCCTGATAATAGATGCTGCAACGTCGTGTTTTTTTATCAGACTTTTTGAACAACCATTTTAACACCTCATCATGCCTTTATTTTTTACTGCAAGAAAGGCTTATTATTTTTTACCACGATTTTTCACAGCATTCGTGTCCGTGAATTTCCCTTGGACGGGCATAAAAAACATTATAAATACGTTGGGAAAAACGGTCCGCTAAATGAAATTTCATTTGATCAAAGTGAATAATATCCCTTTTCAATACAATTGAAATTGCTCAATGAAGCAATAATCAGGTATTGCTTTAACCACTTAACTGCTTTTTGTTTAATCCACCTGCACTGTATGCTGAAGGCGTTCTTCTTACTATAACGTTGTTGTGATAAGAAGCATAGAGAGTAAACTGTCTATGCTTTCATAAATAATATGTTTTTCTATCATTAGATTAGCATTTTACGGACAAAATAACCAATATGTGTGTGATGTTCGTTTTTTCGTTCATCATAATGGGTAGTTAGTAAATAACATACTTGCCAAAAAAGAATATGTGCGGATTCTTATACACATTGGAAAAGAGTATAAGAAAAACGGCGGGTCCGGCCAAGCTCTTTGAATCTTATGGGGACGTTGAAATCAGCATCATGTGTAAATAAAGGACAGGCGGATACCTGCGTTTTTCTAAACATAATCACGAAGAAAAGAAAAGCAATAAAATGATAGGAGGTTCTCGTTTGTCGATTTTAGTACTGGCTATTTTTATACCATTTTTAGCTGCTGCAATTATACCCTTCTTATATAAATATTTGAAAAACATTCATGTCGGCTGGTTTGCTATTCTGGTGCCGACAGGTTTATTCATTTATCTTGCTTCACTTATCCCTGCCATCTCAAACGGTGAAGTTATTGTACAGACAATGAATTGGATTCCCAGCTACGGAATAAATATAACAGCTTATCTGGATGGGCTCAGTCTCACACTGGCATTATTAATTTCCGGAGTTGGAGCTCTTGTTATTCTTTATTCTATCTACTACCTTTCATCCAAAGAACCGATAGGCACGTTCTATACATACCTCATGCTGTTTATGGGTGCAATGTTAGGCGTTGTTATGTCTGACAACATGCTTGTGTTGTATGTTTTTTGGGAATTAACCAGTATTTCTTCCTTCTTGTTAATCGCATTCTGGTATCAGAGAAAACGTTCCAGAGAAGGTGCCAAGAAGTCATTAATTATTACGGTTTCCGGCGGTATCTCCATGCTGGTTGGTTTTATCATGGTCGGTTCCATGTCAAATACATGGAGTATTCGCGAAGTAATTGCTAATGTGGCAACCATTAGCGACCATGCTTTATATACCCCGGCAATGCTGCTTGTTCTGCTTGGGGCTTTTACCAAGTCTGCACAGTTCCCGTTTCATATCTGGCTTCCTGATGCAATGGAAGCACCAACACCGGTCAGTGCTTACCTGCACTCGGCAACAATGGTCAAAGCAGGAATTTATCTGGTTGCCCGTTTTACACCTGTTTTTGGCGGGGAAGCAGTCTGGTTCTGGGCTGTTACAGGCGTCGGGATATTCACGCTCTTCTGGGGCTCCTTTAACGCGGTCCGTCAAACGGATTTAAAAGCATTGCTGGCATACTCTACTATTAGTCAGCTTGGAATGATTATGAGTATGTTTGGTATGGGATCTGCTGCGCTTTATTTAGGATATTCAACGGAATCTGTCGTATATACAGGAGCAACATTTGCAGCATTATTCCATTTAGTGAATCATTCTACATTCAAAGGTGCTTTGTTTATGGTTGTCGGTGTTGTCGACCATAGTGTAGGGACGCGGGATATTCGGCGGTTAGGCGGATTAATTACACTGATGCCGGTTACCTTTACTATTGCCACTATCGGCAGTATGTCGATGGCCGGTCTGCCCCCGTTTAATGGTTTTCTGAGTAAAGAGATGTTTTTTGTATCTACTCTGGAAATCACAGAAGCAGGCTTTTTCGGTTTGGGAGCATGGGGTATTGCCATTCCGGTTATTGCTTGGGCAGCAAGTGTTTTTACGTTTGTTTACGCAACCGTATTTGTCGTAAAAACATTCCTTGGACCTTACAAAGAAGAAAAATTAGAGCATCCGGCACATGAACCGAATCCGGGCATGCTTATTTCACCAATTATATTAGGAATGCTTGTTATTGCATTTTTCTTTATCCCGAATGTTGTCGGAGAGAATTTGATTGCTCCTGCTATGAACGGGATTTTCCCTACATTTGCTGCAGAAGGTGCAGAGCTTGGAATGCATATTCATGCCTGGCATGGCTTTAAACCTGAGTTATTTATGACGATTGGAGTTGTTCTGTTCGGAGTGCTTCTATTCGTAACAAAAAAGTATTGGTCAGGCTTATACAATCTGTTCCCGGAAAAATGGTCCATTAATACGTTTTACGGCTTTGTATTGGATCAGATGGAAGATAAATCTACTGTTATTACAAATAAATATATGACACGCTATTTGCGTGATTATATGGTGTATATCTTTGCCTTCTTTATTTTAGCAATTGGCGGTATTTTCATTTTTACAGAAGCATATTATTTCACACTTCCCGAGAATGCACCTGTCTCTAATTTTGAATGGCTTGTCATACTGTCTATGATGATAGCAGGAATTACTATTTTATTTGCGAAATCACGGCTGACAGCAATTGTTTTAAATAGTATTTTAGGCTTTGGTATTTCGATTCTTTTTGTCTTGTTCCGTGCACCGGATCTGGCGTTGACGCAAACGATTATTGAAGCTGTAACAACAGTTTTATTTCTTGTTGCTTATTATTTCCTTCCTGAGCTGGATAAGGAAGATACAACGAAGAAAACGAAAAGTGTTAACTTATTTATATCGATCGGTGTAGGAGTCGTATTTACTGTAGTAGCTTTAGGGGTTCAGGGGAACAAAGCATTTGGTACGATTTCAACCTTCTTCGAGAATTCCTACGAGCTTGCAGGCGGAAAAAACATGGTAAATGCCATTTTAGGTGATTTCCGGGCATTTGATACGATGATGGAAGTTGTTGTTCTTTTAATTGCTGGTATTGGTGTATATACCATGATCCGGGTGAAGACCAAGAAGGAGAGTGATCAGATTGAAGATAAATAACGTCATTCTCCGTACAGTGGCCAAACTTGTTTTCTTTATCATTCTGACTCTTGCGGTATATTTATTTTTTGCAGGCCATAATAGTCCGGGCGGGGGATTCAGCGGCGGGCTGGTCCTTGCTTCTGCACTGGTATTATTATTTATTGTATTTGATATTGAAACCATTCAAAAGGGGTTACCGATTGATTTTAAATTGGTAGCTGCTTTTGGAGCATTTCTATCCGTCGGTACGGGGTTCGGGGCATTAGTGTTTGGAGAAAATTTTTTAACACAGGCCTTCGATTATTTTAATATCCCTTTTTTCGGGGAAATAGAACTGACAACTGTTACGATTTTTGAAGGCGGGGTTGCCTTGGTCGTTGTAGGTGTTGTCGTAACAATCTTATTAAGTATTAGTGAGGATGAGTAAATATGGAAACGTTAGTAACCATCCTGGCAGGTGTATTAGTAACAGTAGCAACTTACCTTTTACTGTCAAAGAGTTTAATTCGTGTCATTATTGGAACTGCGATTTTAACCCATGCAGCGCATCTTGTTATTATGGCAGTTGCGGGATTAAAGACGGGGACGGTGCCGATTGTCGGTGAAGGAGATCCGGTAGATCCCCTTCCGCAGGCATTGATTTTAACGTCTATTGTCATCGGTTTTGCGGTAACTGCGGTTTCTCTTGTTCTTGCTTATCGGACATATCAGGAGATTGGGACAGATAAACTAGATAAGTTACGGGGGAATCCAGATGAATAATATAATTGTTATGCCGATGATGCTCCCGGTCCTGATCGGGATTATCCTTTTATTTTTAAGACCATATGTAAAAACACAGCGGGTCCTCTCATTATTGGTGTTTATTGCAAATATCAGTATCAGTATCTACGTATTGCAGCTGATTCAGCAAAATGGTGTTATGCGGCTTGATTTTGGCGGCTGGCAGCCTCCTTTTGGCATCCTGTTTGTTGCTGACAGCTTTGCCATGCTGCTTGTGTTGTCATCAAGTGTGGTTGCTGCAGCATGTTTAATTTATTCCTTTTCTTCGGTCAAACCATCCTTTGAAAAGAACTTTTTCTACTCCTTTGTGCTATTTCTGATAGCAGGGGTAAATGGTTCCTTTCTGACAGGGGATATTTTCAACCTGTTTGTCTGTTTTGAAATTATGCTTCTTTCCTCTTATGTGCTGATTGCATTCGGTGGAAGGAAAAGACAGCTTCGCGAATCGATAAAGTATGTAATCATTAATGTTGTTTCCTCCTGGATTTTTCTCGTAGCTATTGCTTATTTATACGGGACAGTTGGAACACTGAATATGGCACATATATCAGAACGTATTGCAGAAGTTGGGCAGACACCTATGATAACTGTGATCAGCGTCGTGTTTTTAACTGTATTTGCGTTAAAAGCGGGTCTGTTTCTATACTTCTGGCTGCCGGGATCTTATTCCGTTCCAATTACCCCGATTGCGGCTTTGTTTGGAGCATTGCTGACAAAGGTCGGAATTTATGCGATGTTCCGCGTATTTACCTTGTTGTTTTACCAGGAGCAGCAGATTACGCATATGCTGATCGGTATTTTGGCAGCCTTAACTCTAATTGGCGGAAGTATTGGGGCAGTTGCATATAAAGATATCCGTTTAGTCGCTTCGTATAATGTAGTTATTGCAGTCGGTTTTATTCTGGTAGGCTTGGCTGTCGCGACACCATCTGCCATAGAAGGGTCCATTTACTACTTGATTCACGATATTATTATAAAAGCATTATTATTTTTATTGGTAGGTACAATGATTGCAGTGACTGGGCAAACTAGAATGGATGAGATAAGCGGACTTATTAAAAACCATCCGCTGCTAGGGTGGCTGTTCTTCCTGACAACATTGTCCTTATCGGGAATTCCGCCGCTAAGCGGTTTTATCGGTAAGGTGCTGATTGGTGAAGGAGCTGTAGCAGCCGGGGCTTATGTTTTATTAGCTCTTGCGTTTATTTCAAGTATCTTTGTTCTATATTCGCTTATGCGTATATTCCTTACAAGCTTTTGGGGAGAAACGATTATAAGTAAGGACGAGGAAGTACCGGTCAAGAAAGGCTGGGTTATTTCTACTTGTATTTTAGCGTTAGGGACGATTGCTTTAGGGCTGGGTGCTGAACCTATGTCTGTTTATATCCAGGATGCAGCTGAGACATTATTAAATCCCCAAATCTATATTGACGCAGTACTCGGAGGCAATTAATCAGCTGGAATGTACATTTAAACAGCCCTTTTGCAGTCAGTATGGTATTTCTGAGGCAGTTTTTAAAAAACAAGGTGGTGAATGCAGAATGCCGGCACAGTTTTTACTAAATTTTTTTATTGCTGTATTATGGACGCTGATAAGTGATGAATCAGAACTCCGCTTTACAACATTTGTAGCAGGTTATATCGTTGGAATAGGTATCGTGTTTTTAATGCATCGATTTTTTGGAGAACGTTTTTATTTATCACGATTTTTTGCATTAATAAAGCTTATATTTATCTTTACGAGAGAGCTTATTTCTTCATCAAAGATGGTTCTAGGACAAATTTTAAAACCAAAGCTTTCCATTAAGCCGGGGCTGTTTAAATATGAAACAGTGCTGCAGGGAGATTGGGAAATTACGGCTTTGGCATTATTATTAACATTAACTCCAGGCTCTGTTGTCATTGAAGTGACAGAAGACGGAGATGCCTTTTATATACATGCAATGGATGTAGAAGAGTCAAAAGACATCTTGCTGAAGTCAATAGATAACTTTGAAAAAGCAATTATGGGGGTGACGCGCTGATGGTACAGGGAATGTTGACAGTTGCCTTAACGTTTTACGGAATATCGATTTGTATCAGTGTTTTTCGGATTATTATCGGCCCGAGCCTGCCTGACCGGATTGTGGCCTTAGATATGATTGGTGTCATGCTGGTGTCTTCCATAGCCATCATATCTGTGATGCTGACAACCACAGCATTTTTAGAGGTTATATTGATTTTAGCAATCCTGGCTTTTATTAGTACGATTGCCTTCTCGAAATATATTGAGAGGGGGGTCATTCTTGAATATCGACGCGACGATTGAGTTTATTGCTGCGTTATTTATGCTTGCAGGATCTATTATGGCATTAATCAGTGCGTTAGGAATCATTCGTCTGCCGGATGTTTTCACACGATCCCATGCTGGGACTAAAAGCTCTACTCTTGCGGTTCTGTTGACTCTGGTTGGTGCATTTATTTACTTTGCTTCCAATCAAGGGTTTTACAGTGTTCGTCTGCTGCTGGGAATTGCCTTTGTATTTTTGACTGCACCAGTTGCCGGCCATGTTATTACCAGGGCTGCTTACCGGGCGAATGTGAAAATGGCAGATACGACGGTCGAGGATGAATTGAAAGATGTGATGGATCAGGTAAGAGAAGAGGCTGAAAAAGAGCGTAGTGAAACAGGTGAAGTCATTATAGAAGAGGAGAAAAAGTCAGATGAGGAGCATTCAAGTTAGAGTGCTCTTTGTTTGTAGAGCATGTTCAAAAAGTGCCTAAATGACTGCTCTTTCATCTAGATGTGTTCTTGATCCATTCGTGTGAATTACCATTCACACGAATGGATCAACTTCATATTTCAGCACATCATACGAGCAAGGATGAACTTATAACTACTTTTTGAACACGTTCTTATATAATTTTAAATAACGTGGTGCATACTGTGAAAATATAGGCAGATTTTAAGAATGTTTTACAGGGAAGCAGGGTAGAGAAGTACATAGGGGGTTAGAAAATGGTGAAACCAATTGTACAGGATAAAGGGGATCATACAATCGATTTTTTAAGAGAAGGTTATTTTTATTTCTCCAAGCGGATGAATGAATATCATGAAGATGCTGTCAAATCCCGTATATTTGGACGGAAATTGGTGATGTTACGCGGGGACGAAGCATCAGATTTAGTCATGGATCCGGTAAAGTTTAAAGTGGAAAAAAGTGTATCGGAATTATCTCCCGGATTGTTGTCCAAGGAAAATGATGTGTTTTATCTGGCGGACATGGACTATTATCATAAGAAAGAGTGGTTTGAACAGGCCATCATCGCTGAAAAAAGGGAAGAATTAGAGTCGATTATCCGGCAGCGCTGGCAAGAAAGGATAGAGAGCTGGAAGACCAATCCATCCATTAATTTTGCGACCGAAATGGAAGAGATGTGGGTTATTGCTGTTTGTAACTGGTTAGGAATTCCGATTCGTGCGAATAACTTGAAGAAGCGTACAACGGATATTCAGGAATTTGTCCAACTGTTTTCAAAGTATGGATTAAATCGTTGGAAAAGGAACCAGGCGAAGAATCGAATCGAAAAGTGGCTTGTATTTTTAGTCCGTCAGCTAAGAGCAGGAGGAATTCATGTCGATGAAGATAAACTTCTTTATAAACTATCCTGGTATGAAGATGAATCCGGTCGAATTTTACCGATTAAAACAGTGGTTGAGGAGTTATTATTACTTATCCGGACTTTTGTTACATCCAGCCGGTGGGTCGTCTTCAGCCAGTTAGCACTGATTGAGAATCCGGCATTAAAAGAGCGGCTGCAAATGGATCAAAATTATGTTAACTGCTTTATCCATGAGGTTCTCCGTTATTATTCCATTGTACCTTTTTCAGCTGCAAAGACGCAGCAGCAATTCTTCTGGAAGGATATGTTCTTTGATAAGAATCAGCTTGTCTTATTTGATATATATGGAACAAATCATCATCCTGATAAGTGGAGCCAGCCTGAATTGTTTCAGCCTGATCGATTTTTAGATGCCGATATGACACCTGGGTCTGTAAAAGAGAGTGTGACAGTGCAATTAATGAAAGTGAGCTTATCGTATCTGTTGCGCACAGATTGGGTGGTGCCCGATCAGGAGTTGACCTTCCGGGGAACGGAAATCCCTGCAAGGCCAAAGAATGGTGTTCGTCTGGAGTTTTATCATGAAGGTTTTTTGGAGGACAATTAAAGAAACCAGACGGAAGAAAGCTTTGAAAAGAAATATGGTCTTCCTTATGAGATTGAATTTCTCTTAAGAAAGACCATAATCAATTTATTCATCCATTAACTCGCCCACAATAGAATATGAGTCAAGTCTTGCTTGAATGTCGTAGATTTGTGATGTGATAATAATCTCATCAGCATCTGTTTCTTTTCGGAATGCTTCCAGCCCTTTACGAACATTTTCTTTGCTGCCGATAATCGTTGTTTTTGGGCTTAAGGATTCTTGAACAGCAGCCTTTTCTGCAGGAGACCAGATTGCATCCATGTTTTCAACAGGCGGCTGCAGCTTGGATTCTTTCCCTTTTCGCAGATTTAAGAATTGCATCTGGTGAGAGGTAGCTAAGCGCGCTGCTTCTTCATCTGTATCAGCTGCAATGACATTTACTGCTACCATAGCATAAGGCTTATCGAGCGCTTCAGACGGCTGGAAACGGTCGCGATAGAGCTTTAGTGCCGGAACGGTGTATGCAGGTGCGAAATGGCTGGCAAATGAAAATGGCAGGCCTTTTTCAGCAGCTAATCTCGCACTGAAATCACTGGAGCCAAGTAACCAGATCGGGATATCCAGTCCTTGTCCCGGGATTGCTTTCACACGTGATACCGGATTAGTTGAAAAATAGTCCTGTAATTCATTGACCTGCATTGGAAATTCCTCCGGACCGGCATGCAATGTTCGGCGTAAAGCAAAGGCTGTTGCCTGATCGCTTCCCGGTGCGCGGCCTAATCCTAAGTCAATACGGCCCGGATAGAGGGACTCAAGTGTGCCAAATTGTTCTGCAATGACCAGGCTTGCGTGATTTGGAAGCATGATACCTCCTGAACCCACACGCATGGAATTGGTATGGCCGGCAATGTGACCTATTAATAAAGAGGTAGCCGAGCTTGAGATTCCTTTCATGTTATGGTGTTCCGCAAACCAATAGCGGTGAAATCCTAATCTTTCGACATGCTGCGCCAGACGGACGCTTTCCTGAAATGCCTGTGTGGCATCGCCGCCTTCAATAATCGGTGCAAGATCAAGAACAGATAAAGGTATATTTTGAAATGTTTTATATGATTGAGTATCCATTAAATCCCTCCTTACTTAATGAAAATAATAAAGGTTTCTTACTGCAGCGTCCAATGTTTGAACTTATACCAATTAAAGAATACATTTTTTAAGGGATAAAAAATACAAGTGAAAGAGACTTCCCCGGACTGGGACTGCGATTACCAATGTTGTCAGGTTAATAAATTTTCTTAAATATTATACAGACAGTAATAAAACCTATCTAGCGGAGGAAAAACACGTAGACTCCTATGGGAAAGCGCAATGGTCTTCGATGGGGCGAGTAATCGCAGTCCCAGGGTGAAGACCCCGCAGAAAAAAGCGAACTTCTTTTTTCGAGGAGGCTGAGCTCAAGCCCATGGAAAGTGTAGTGTTTTTCCGCAGCGGTCGCACTAACCTGACAACATTGCTGCGATTACTCGTCCTACCGAAGAGCTTTTGCGATTATGCACCCCATCGAAAATCATTGTAACGGACATCTTCATGGCAGGTTCTTAGTTATTTAAAAGCCCAAGTCCTTTTCCAGCAGGTTAAAATGTCTGTTAGTGTATTTTAGAAAAGTTTGTGAAAACTATTTGCTAAGCTTGTCTTAATCAAGTAATATAGGGAAAGTAGAAAAAATGGAAATGAGGGTATATTGATGAGTAATTCATCTATCTACGGATTAACATATGAACAATTGAAGTTGTGGTTAATGGAACATGGTGAAAAACGGTTCCGCGCTGATCAAGTGTGGAACTGGTTATATAAAAAGCGGATCAGCCGCTTTGAAGATATGAATAATGTCAATCAGTCGACAATTGATCTTTTGAAGGATAACTTTGTCCTGCATACAATGGGGGAAGAAATTCGTCAGGAGTCAAAAGACGGTACAATTAAATTTCTATTTAAACTGGCGGATGGCAATGTGATTGAAACAGTACTGATGCGTTTTAATTATGGACTGTCTGTCTGTGTGACAACACAGGTAGGATGTAATATCGGCTGTTCTTTTTGTGCAAGTGGATTATTGCGCAAAAACCGTGATTTGACCAGCGGAGAAATTGTTGAGCAAATTATGAATGTGCAAAAGCATCTGGATGAGCGTGGAGAAGAAGATCGTGTCAGCCATATCGTTGTTATGGGAATCGGAGAACCTTTGGATAACTATAAGAACTTAATGGATTTCTTATATATTGTTAATGATGATGGCGGATTAAATATTGGAGCACGCCATATTACAGTTTCAACAAGTGGATTGGCACATAAAATGTATGAATTTGCTGATGAACCGATCCAGGTGAACCTGGCTATTTCTTTACATGCGCCGAATAATGAATTACGCACACAAATCATGAAGATTAACCGCGCCTTCCCGATTGAAAAACTGATGAAGGCTGTAGATTACTATTTAGAGAAGAAGAATCGCCGTATTACGTACGAGTACATCATGCTTCATGATGTTAATGATCATAAGAAGGAAGCACGCGAACTGGCTAAATTAATCAGCGGCCACCGTCACCTTGCTTATGTGAATCTGATTCCTTATAATACGGTAGATGAGCATATTGCATATCAACGCAGCAGCTCAGAGAATATTCAAGCCTTTTATGAAACCTTAAAAGCAGAAGGTATCCAATGTGGTGTCCGCTGGGAAAACGGTGCAGATATCGATGCAGCCTGCGGTCAATTACGAAGTAAGCAGATCAAAAAGGAAAAAGCAGTTTAATCTAAGAAATAAAAGGGGCTTACTCAGGGATGAGTTAGCTTCTTTCTTTATATAAGCGGGGTGTATTTATTGAATAAATCTGTTGTCATCAGAGAAATCGAAGCGAAGGATGATAAGGTTATAGAAGCCATCATTAAGCGTTCTTTAGAGAAGCATCATTTAGATCACGAGGGCACAGCTTACACAGATCCCCAGCTCGCGCACCTTAGTACATACTATAATGAACGTCCGAAGGAGAAATATTGGGTTATCGAGGTAGATGGAGAAGTGGCCGGGGGAATCGGAATAGGTGTTTATGATGCAAAACGCTCTATTTGTGAGCTGCAGAAGCTTTATTTAGCTCAAAAAGCACTGGGCAGGGGTTTATCCAGGGAATTAATGAAAACAGCTCTGGACTATGCTTCTATTCATTTTAAGCAATGTTATTTAGAAACAAGACATGAGCTGGAAACAGCTGGACGCTTGTATGAAAAATATGGCTTCCGTTTATTAGATAAACCGCTGGATGGAAGCGAGCACACTGCGATGGACCGCTGGTATATTAAAGAGCTGTAAAAAACAGAGTTAATCTGTATTAAGAAAAACTGTGAATTCGTTTGTAATTTATCGAATTCACAGTTTCTTGTGTTTATATGAATAATATTTTCCAAGCATCTGCTGTTATTCCAAGGTGCTGTTTTGAGAGATAATTTTGTTTTTACCATTATGCTTGGCATCCAGCAGTAATTCATCAGCCTTCATATATGCCTTTTTAAGCTCCATACTATTATCATTGTGTATATAATACATTCCAAATGAAGCGGTATAAGGAATACTGACTGCTTTGGAGCGGAATTCAGTTTGTACAGGCGTATCCAGAACAGCATTTTTTAATTGCTCCAGGAAGATTTGGCATTCTTCATATGTTTTATTTCTTAGAATAATAGTAAATTCCTCTCCGCCGGTACGAAATACGTAATCACATGGTGCAACATGTTTTTGTAAAAGCTTGGCAAAGTGCTGAATCACTCCGTCACCGATAATATGATTAAACGTATCATTAATAGATTTAAACGAATCAATATCGCCAATAACTACTGCAAGACTTTCTTCTTTACTGTTTAATTCCTTCATTACTTTATTCATATATGCCCGATTGTGAATGTTGGTTAAAAAATCGGTATAGGCCATTTTTTTAAAACGCTCATTTTCCTGTTTCTGCAGCAATAGTTTTGTGTGAAATATTCCTGCACGGCCTACAATATAGCTTAGTAGGAAAATGGCAATAACAGCTTCCCATTGTTCCATAGTAATGAAGGTGAAAAGAAGGGCATTTGTCAGTGCAGTTTTAAGCAAATCAAGCATACTTCGTCCAGTAATAAATTCAATTGCTTCCTGTTTAGATTGAACATTTTTTGTAATAAACATAATTACTAATATGAAACAGGAAGAAATGATGTCCATTAAAATAGTAAGAAAGAAAATAAATAACCAGAATGCAAAAGGAAGTGATGAAATCATTGGGTATATAAGCTGAAAACAATAAAATCCAAAAGAGTGAAAAAGAACCGGGCCGCCGATGTTATAAAAAGTATGTAATAATTCATCCTCATCGGCAGTACCTGTAATTTTTCTATGGAAATATACATAAAAACGATTAACTAATTCAAATAAAAATAAACCTAAAGGTCCCGTCAACAGTACAAAAGAGAAACTATAAGAAATACTGTAATCGACGTTCATTGATCCGGTTTTAACGAGGGTTCTTAAGTGTACAAACAGAACGGAGAAGACTAAGTACAATGTAAATAATGTGAAGTAGGTATTTACATCGACAAGCAATGTCCCATATTTAATAGCTAAGACGGCAGCTGCAATAAAAATCGATATAATTACAAAGCGCAGATATAATCGAGTCATAATAGGAACCTCTCCATTTCAAGAATAATAGTTAAAATATTATAAGAATCAAGTGAAAAGGCTCGGGTCTATAGACCTAATTATATGATATGCAAACATAGCTGACCGCCTTTTGGTTAGTAGAGGGAAATATATTTACAAAATGCATTTTAGGTAAAAATAGAAAATACAGAAATAAACATTTTATAAGTTAGTAATGTTTACTTATCAAGTCATATTTTATAGAAAATTGGGATATTTAACAAGTCTTTCTACTTATTTTTAAAAGGAAGAATCTGTTTTCGGCATGTCGAAAATAGCAGTTTTATATTTGTATACAAGTAAACGAATTTTGTGTACAAATATAAACAAAAATGTTTACTTGTATACAAAACTGTGTATAAGTTGATTTAATAGTATTATTTTAAGTGTACAAAAAAACAAACATGTAAACATTTTGTCGAATGACTTGAGAAAATAAGCAAATACGTTTATTCTAGAAACATAGATTTTTAATTATATTATGTGCATTCATTTAAAAATAGTTTGATAGAATGTTCATATTGCGTTTTGCTTTTTTTTTGAAGACGCATTATAAAATCTTATTTTTGGAAGGAGAATGAAAATGACAAAATCTAGAATCGCAGCAATTGATGTTGGAAACGATGCCTTAAAAGGCAATTTTGGTAAATTAGAAAATGAATATTACATACCTAATGTGGTAGCACCGGATTTAGAGGATAGACCTGTAATTGGAATTGAAGAGCTGGATAATAAGGAAGTATTGGATAATATTCATATTCGTATCCACTCCCCTGCCCTATCTGAAAATAACATCATATATAGAGTGGGAAACCTGGCTACAAAAACAACAAACTCTCAGGAGCTGGATCCGGGAAGCAGTAAATCAGAAGAAGATCAGACATTAGTCATGTTATTCGCTGCTTTAGCATTGGATGCTGTATCAAGCAACGAGTTTAAAGAAAAAAATGGAGTTTACGATGCTCTTTATACATTAGGTACAGGCTTACCGCTCAGAGAAGTAAAAGAAGGAAAAGATGTAGGTTACCGTTCCCGTTTATTAGGGTCTGTGCATCAAATAGAGTTTTTAGTCACGCCTAAACATCAGGGCAAGAAGGTAAATATTAAATTTGATGAAGTAAAAGTATACCCGGAAGGATTTGCTGCTTACGTCAATTTAATTATGGATAACGATTTAAAAGTTATCAACAAGGAATTAATTGACAAACAAATTTTAATTCAGGATATCGGCGGGTTATCCACAGATATCGCCGTTATTCGCAATAGAAATGTGGATGATGATAAAGCACAAGGATTTAATATTGGTGTTTCCGAGTCTCTGGAGCAAATTCGTGAAGAAATAAGATCAAAGCATGGCGTAGAGCTGGACAGCAGAAGAGATGTCGTGGATATTATCACCAGAAAAAATGACCGCAATCATATCATGGTAAAAGGAAGCCGTACCAATGTTCATGATATAACAGATCATATTTTACTAGAGCTTGCCAAGAAAGAATACCGCTACCTGCGCAATGTATGGAGCAGAAATTCGCAGACAGAGATTTGCTATTTTGTCGGCGGGGGCTCTGCAGTCCTTAAGGATTATATTAAAGCCCTAAACAATAAACTGGATGGCTACAACATCGAATTCTTTGAAGATGAGAGTGAAAGTATCTGGATGATGGCCAACGCATACTATAAATTGATTACGGATTTTGTACAGAAAAATGAAAAGGCTGAAAAGAAGGAAGAGAAGACTACGAAAGCAAAGTAAGGTGATCCTATGGGAAAGAATATCGAAAGAGGGCAAACAATCACATTTCGAATTCCTTCAGATACTCCTGAATACTTACTGAGACAGCTGCAGCAATTGAAGGAAACCGAACGGAGGAACTTTTCAAGTAAAATTGCAAGTTTCGTCTTAAAAGGTGTAAATGATATGAGCGTGAAAGAAAGGGAAACTGTTACAATCCCTCTGCCCAGATCATTGACAAAAGAGCAAAAGAGCTGGCTGAAGCATGAACACTCTGAAGCTTTGATCGGGACGATTTTATATCAGTTATTAACCGATCCAATGCGTGCAACTGCCCTTTTAACTTCCATGAACAACAGCACAGATAATATATTTAAAGGCATAGAGGAAACGAAAAGCTATGTCTCAAACCAAGAGCAGGAAGTGACTCAAGATAATTGGAATATGGATGATTTAAATGCAGATGAATTAAACATTCATGATTCTGCAGAAGATGATGAAGACGAGGAAGAGCTTGATCCATTAAGTGATTTCTTTTCAAGTATGAATAAATAACAAATAAGAGCAGTTCCTCACATATGAGCAGGAGCTGCTCTTATTTGTTATTTAACTCAACTTTCAGACCTAAAAAATAACTTGCTTATCCTGTGGAGCCAGGTGTTGACCGTTCCTTCCATCCATCTCTTGACAAAGTATAAACGCTATTTAGAAAGAAGATAACGTGTAAGGCCACCGCTACGGCGGACCGTTTTGCTTTCCTAGGGGCATGCTCTTCAGCTAACTTTTGCCAAGAAGAGCACTTGGCAAAAGTGGATCTTCAGATGATGCTATTCCCTCAGGAGTCAAAACGGTCCGCCTCCGCTAGCAGGATGTTCTATACTGGCTGAAACGGCTGACTAAATAGAAGTTAGATCAGATAAAATTTTTTCCTGGCTCAAGGTAAAATATTCTGTCACGATGTCTTTCTGTCCATGAAAGTTCTTCCTGATATTTACTATCCATGCTGGGTCGTCACTTTAATTACCGAATCAATCATTTGAAACATTAAAATGATCTTTTCATCAAGCAAAAAGCGATGATTTCATCCAATTCCATCAGGCTATGATTTCTTTCATACGCCGTAAAGCTTAACTGAGCGCAGACCAACCACGTAGACTCCTATGGGAGCAGGGCGAGCTGAAGATCCACTTGAAAAGCGGTTTTCTTTTCAAGTTAGCTGAAGCCGTTCCCATGGAAAGCGTAGTGGTTGGTCGGAGCGGCGCTATACACAATTTTCATTTCATATAGAAGGATGATTTAACAAAATGCAAGCAAGATAATAAAGAACATGTTCATCCTGGAATGGTAAGGTATAGATACTTATTCTCAGGTGTGAAAGTTGAGTTAATTAATAAGTATTCACACTTTAAATGGATTTGGGGATAATACTGTGGAAATGTCTTGAATAACTTTTTAATATCCACACCTTATCCACAGGGGGAAATGTGGATAAAAAATTACCATTAAAAATCACTTCTAAATACTTTTCTTTCTATTAATTTAAGCTATAATGAGAACTTGAGTTTAATAAAAAATGAAATATATAAATTGAAATAATAAATCTATCTTCTGTTTCTTACAAAGAAATAAAGATGATTCTAGCAACGGTTTTTGATGGAGCGACTATCTCCGACATTTTTTACATTTTCCTACTCTATTAAAGAAAGCAGAAATGATCTGCCTTTGTGAAGGAAAAAAGATAAAAATAGAGTCTAGTTAAAACAGACTATCTTGAATTAAAATCTTGCGTAGTTGAATAATCTATGATAGTGTTTAATACAAGATGTGGGCGAACTTAAAACTGATTAATACTATATATAGTGTCCGACAGAAGTAAAAGGATAATTACTGAAATGTCGAAACTAGTACAAATCAAGGATATCCCACCAACTTATGGTGTTCAAAAATGAGGCAATCTACTACATCTAGTATGGGTGGCAGATTGCTTTTAATAATAAAAATATAAATCAGCAGATTTGCCCGGAAAGACGTTTATTATTTGTACGGAAGAAGCAACAGAATTATTAGAAGAATACATAGCTATTTTTTTATTTACAAATAATCGCTTCATAGAAATATATATGATTACAGGAGGCTTAAACATGACTATTATTATTAATCCGTCATCTATCCAAGAAAAAATTAATAAGGCATCGGAAGGCTTGAAAGTAGATGCTGCTTCTTGGTTTCAAAAAGCAGAAAAACAAACACAAGGTGTTACCTCAAATAAAAAAGTGAATGATACGTTGATTCAGACAGCTCTTGAGAATATAGATGAAGCAAATCCGGATTGGACTTATGCAGCTGCACGTATTTATGTAGGAAACTTATATAAAGAAGCTGCTGCTAATCGCGGTTATGATGAAAATGAAAAATATGGGTCCTTTTATCACTTAATTAATATGCTGACAGATGAAGGTATCTATACAACGTCATTCCTGGAAAAGTACTCAAAAGAAGAAATAGATCAAATTGGCAGTCTGATTGTACCGGATAGAGACATGTTATTTAACTATTTAGGTATTTATACAGTTGCAACACGCTATTTAGCAACAGATCATCAGAAGCGTGTATTTGAGCTTCCGCAGGAACGCTGGTTAGTTATTGCTATGCATTTAATGCAGGATGAACCGAAAAATAAACGGATTGAATATATTCAAGAAGCGTATTGGGCTTTAAGTAATTTATATATGACTGTAGCTACACCAACATTAACGAATGCCGGTAAAACACATGGTCAGCTCTCCAGCTGTTTTATCGACACAGTGGATGACAGTCTGCAGGCAATCTATGATAGTAATACAGATATCGCCAAGCTTTCCAAAAATGGTGGAGGAATCGGCGTTTACATGGGTAAAATTCGTGCAAGAGGCAGTTCCATTAAAGGATTCAAAGGAATGTCAAGCGGTGTCGTGCCATGGATTAAACAACTGAATAATACAGCGGTCAGCGTTGATCAGCTGGGCACACGTAAAGGTGCAATAGCAATCTATTTAGATGTATGGCATCGTGATATAGAATCGTTCCTGGATTTAAAGCTGAATAATGGGGATGACCGTATGCGTGCGCATGATATCTTTACCGGAGTATGCTTGCCGGATTACTTTATGGAGAAGGTTGACCAGCGCGGTGACTGGTATCTATTTGATCCGCATGAAGTACGTCAGGTAATGGGCTTTTCTTTAGAGGACTTTTATGATGAAGAAAAAGGTGACGGCACATGGCGTAAAAAATATGAAGAATGTGTTGCCAATGAGGATTTATCAAAAGAAAAAGTACCGGCTATTGAAATAATGAAGCGTCTGATGCGCTCTCAATTAGAATCAGGAACACCATTCATGTTCTACCGTGACGAAGTAAACCGTCAAAATGCCAATTCGCATGAAGGTCTTATTTATTGTTCCAACTTATGTACAGAAATCACACAAAATCAGTCACCGACTTCTTTTGTAGAAGAGTTTTTAGAGAACGAAAATACAATTGTAAGGAAATATCAATCCGGGGACTATGTGGTTTGTAACCTGAGCTCTATTAACCTTGGAAGAGCTGTTTCTGACGACGTGTTGGAGCGTCTGATTTCTATTCAGGTGAGAATGCTTGATAATGTGATTGACATTAATACATTGCCAATTTTACAAGCGACGATTACCAACCAGAAATACCGGGCGATTGGTCTGGGAACATTTGGATGGCATCATCTTTTAGCATTAAAAGGAATCAGCTGGGAAACAGACGAAGCAGTTCAATATGCTGATGAGCTTTATGAAAATATTGCTTATTTAACGATTAAAAGCAGTATGGAGTTAAGTAAGGAAAAAGGATATTATCCTGTTTATGAAGGCAGTAAATGGAGTACAGGAGCTTATTTTGATCAAAAAGGCTACACAGGCTCTAAATGGACTGCTTTAAAAGAAGAAGTCAAAGAGAATGGTATCCGCAATGGTTATCTGATGGCTGTTGCACCAAACTCTACAACAGCAATGATTGCCGGATCTACAGCAAGTATCGATCCGATTTTCCAAGTATTTTATCATGAAGAGAAGAAGGACTTTAAAATACCTGTAACAGCTCCGGCATTGGATCATAACACGTATAATGTTTACCGCCGTTCTGCGTATATTGTCGACCAGCGTTATTCAGTCAGCCAGAACGCTAAACGCCAGCGTCATATTGACCAGAGCTTATCATTTAATTTTTATGTTCCAAATACGATTCGTGCGTCTGTATTACTGGATTTACACTTGCAGGCATGGAAGGAAGGACTTAAAACAACTTACTATGTTCGTTCAACATCCAATGATGTCGAAGAGTGTGAGTGGTGTCAAAGTTGAAGATACTCATCGCGTATTTAAGCTACAGCGGTAATACAGAAGAGGTCGCTTCGTATATTGGGGAATTTTTAAATAAAGAAGGGGTAACTGTTGAGTGGCATCGTATCGGTATCGATGTCCTCAAGGACCCTGCTTATTATGATCTTGTATTTTTAGGGACTTTCACTTGGGATAGAGGATCCACACCGGATGAGGTAAAGGATTTTGTTTTGGAAGTAGGATATAAACCTGGAAATATGGTTATTTTCGGAACTGGAGATACACAGTTTGGCGGGGATGATTTATTCTGCAGGGCTGCAGATAAATTAGCTCGTTTTTACGAAAGCAGTTTTCCGGTTCTTAAAGTTGAACAGTCACCGCGCGGTTCGCAGGAGAATAAGATCGAACAGTGGCTGGAAGGAGTGCTAAATAATGCAAAAAGTTATGCTTGAACGGGCTAAAACGCTTGAGCCGCGTTTTCCAAATAAATCAACAGGCCTATTCGGAGGCCAATCAAGTGGGATTTTAAACTGGAATGATATTGCTTATCCACATTGGCATAAAATGTATAAAAGGCTTGTCGGAAACTATTGGCAAGCGGATGAAATAAACATGTCCAGTGACGTAAAGCAGTTCTCTTCGCTCAGTGAAGAGGAACAGGATGCTTATTTGAAAATTATTGGACTGTTATCCACATTGGATGCGCCGCAAACAAGGACAGCATTGTTAATCTCACTGTATGCAACAGATCCTTCTGTCCAATCTATTATGGCGGTTATTGCGCAGCAGGAGGCTGTGCATAATGAAAGTTATTCTTATGTGCTATCTTCTGTTGTTTCCTTGAATGAGCAGAATAAATCGTTTCAATTAGGCAGAACAGATGAATTACTGATGAAGCGGAATGAGTTGTTGACAGAGCAGTATAATGCATTTGTCGAGAATCCGACTTTGGAAAATATTCTTAAGACTTTAGTATATACATCACTATTAGAAGGAATGTTTTTCTATTCAGGCTTTGCTTTCTTCTATCATTTGGCCAGACAGAATAAAATGGTAGGGACATCAACGATGATTAGCTATATTAATCGTGATGAGCTGGAGCATGGCCGTTTTATTACAGAGCTGTTCCGCGCTACACTGGCAGAAAATCCGGAGTACAATAATAAAGAGTTCATCCAATGGATTTATGATCATTTCCAAAAGTCCGTGGAGCTGGAATTAGAATGGTCTCATTATGTACTTGCAGGTATTGAAGGAATTGATATGGACGAGCTTGACGGCTATATCAAATACCGTGCAAATAAAATGCTGCGTATGATGGGATTGGAAGAACTTTATCCAGAACATGTGGAGAACCCGATGAAATGGATTCGCGCCTATGTGGATAATGTCGATGGAACAAAGACAGATTTCTTTGAACAGAAATCACGTCAATATACAAAAACAAGTGATTTAAATGGTTTTGATGACCTCTAAAAAAAAGCGCAAAATGCGCTTTTTTTTATTACGTTAAAATTAAATTTGATGATTTTAGACATCTTCTATATCAACCATAACGGTTGAGAGTCAAGTGTCTATGCAAAAACTGTCTTGAATAGCCTTATAGAGAAGAAAAATCTCGTCATAGATAATTACTCTGCGGGAGCACGATGTGTTTGCCAATATTTAAGCTTAGGAAGATTTTCTTTTAGCATCATTCGTACCTGATTTTCCTGATATTCCGGATTAAGCTGAAGTATATTTTTTACGGATACATCAACAAGCTCATCAAAATTATCTTCATTTAATACAAGTATACTATTTCTAACGACTTATAAAAGCAACGGGCAGTGGCATCCCAGGAGAGTCTGGTATGAAGCATGTCGAATAGTTGAAGGAATTCTTTTAACTGCTGCAGAGATTGGTACAGGCCAAAACAATAAGAATATAAGTCTGCTCTTTGTTCAGTTGCCTGATGTGTGTCCGGTTTTAATTTTATTGACGAAATAAATTTTTAAAATTATAATCAGGATTGGAAAGCGTTTACAAATAGAGGAGAAGGATGCTATGTCTAAAACAGTTAAGCTTACAGATTGGATCTTTGAAATATTCAGCCTGCAAATATTATGGATTACCCATATATTCAAAGGTTTTATTGTTCTGGGAATCTTCCCGTCCATAGCAGCAGTTTTTGCAGTGGTCAGACACTGGCTGTTGAAAAGAGAAGTGGAGTCACTTTATAATATTTTTAAGCAATATTATAAAGAAAACTTTAAAACAGCGAATATATTGGGCTGGTTTTTTTCAAGCATTACGTTTATTGTCATTATGAACTTTATTTATACTGCTTACTATCCGGAACAAATCCAGATAATAATGTATGCTGCCGTTATATTCATGGCGATTATTTTGCTGATTGTCTGGGCTTATTTATTTCCAGCAATAGTTCACTATAAATTATCAGTCTATGAATTATTTTTAGTCGTTTTAAAAGCCGGTTTTTCGTCTCTGAAAGGAATCATCTTTCAGCTGATATCTGCTGTAATTATCTTTGTTATTATATTCAAATTACCAGGCTTAGTACTGATTTTCGGGATTATTCCTTTTGCATTTACGCAGACAGCAATTAGCATTAAAGTATTTCATGAGCTTAATTAGGTAATTGAAGTGGAACTGGGCGCCCTCGTGACTTATGAGGTTTTAAATAAAAAAAGTCCTATAAATCCGTAAAAAACGACATAATTGGAGAAGAAACTTGTCATAATTCATCTCCGGATATATAAGAAGTGATGTTTTTTGGAAACCGGTTTCTGTATAATTTGAAACAAATATAAAAAAGTAGTTGTATTTTTATTGTTTAGGGAATATAATCATCATATGAAACCGCTTTCCATATATTATTTTAGAAACCGGTTTCCATGATATTTATATTTTATATTCACAAAGTATATGAAACACGCAAAGGGGGGCTATATTTTATATTTACGATGCAGCTGCAAAGGCGGGTCATAAAAATAATAAATAATAAATATGGAGGTAGAAAAATGAAACGAGTGCTCTCTTTATTAATCATTTTAGGTCTGGTATCTATACTTACTGCTTGTAATAACAATAATGATGCGTCCGGTTCAGATGGGAAGGATTCGGACGGGACGGTTACGTTAAATTTTTGGACATTTGGAGCAACAGGCTATGATGAATTGTTAAAAGAATATGAAAAAGAAAACCCCAATGTGAAAATTAAATTTAAAACCTCAGAGAATGCAGATCATCATGATGCTCTTTTTACAGCTATATCAGCTGGCACGGGAGCTCCGGATATCGCGATGGTAGAGGTTGATCAGCTGGACCGTTTTAAACAGGCTCAGGATCGCTTTGTTAATTTATTTGATCAGGGTGCGGAAGAAGTTAAGGATCAGTATCAGGATTGGTCATGGAATACCGGACAAAATGTAGATGGAGATTTTATGTTCGGGTTGCCTACTGATATAGGGCCAAAAGCTTTATACTATCGTACAGATGTATTTGAAGAAGCAGGCTTGCCAACGGACCCTGAAGAAGTGGCAAATTTGATTAATTCTCCAGAAGCTTTGAAGGACGCAGCTATACAGGTAAAAGAAGAAACGGATAAGCCGTTTCTGGATAGTATGGAAATGGCCTACCGGGCTTATCTGGATGCAGCACCAGAAACACATCTGAATCCAGAAGGTGAGTTAATCGTTAATCAAGAAGGAAGCCCCGTTAAACAGGCATATGATTATGCGGTGGAGCTAAATGAAGCAGGGCTTGTCGGGAATTTCGAAATGTGGACTCCTGAATGGGCAAATGCCGTAAATAATGGGGATTTTGCTGCAGAATTAGGTCCAGGCTGGCTGAAGGGCTGGATGGAAGGAAATGCACCGGATGCTTCCGGCTTATTCCGGGTTGCAACATTGCCTACAGAGTTTTCTGCAAACTGGGGCGGGTCATTTCTTACCATCCCGGCAGAAACAGAGCATGCAGAGGAGGCTTACGATTTTATAGAGTGGCTGACATCTCCTGAAAATCAATTAGAGTCCTTCAAGAGTCATGGGCTGTTCCCGTCAGCTCCTGCAGTATATGAAATGGACGATTTTAAAACGAATGAAGATGAATTTTTCGGCGGACAGGTAACATCCGTGGTATTTGGTGAAGCAGCAAATGATATTACGGATGCTGTTTATAAAGGTGAGAAATATGTTTCTGTAAACAATGAAATTTTAACAGCATTAACAAACGTGCAAGAAGGTGCTGATCCAGAGGAAGAATGGGATGCAGCAGTAAAGCGGGCTGAGGACTTAGTCAGCCGTTAAAAAGGACGCTCAGAAAGTCCAATAAAAATGATACGGCGATATGAGGATCTTCTGCTGAGAAAAACATATTTAATATGGATATGGCGGTATCCCGCCATATCCATATGCTTACTAGAAACGGGGTGAACGCATGGTCTCCTTAAAAAAGAAACAAAAAACGAAGAAAAGGTATCTGTCGGAAGAAAAAAAGGATATGATTTCAGGATATCTATATGTGTCACCGTTTTTTATTATTTTCTTTTGTGTGGGTTTGTTTCCAATCCTATTTAGTCTATATCTAGCCTTTCAACAGTGGAATGGGCTTTCGCCTATGGAATTTGTCGGGCTGGATAACTTTAAAATTGTTTTAACAGATTCTCTTTTTTGGAAATCTGTTTACAATACAATTATTATGGGACTGTTAGGGACGGCCCCGCAATTAATTGTGGGGATTATTTTAGCATTTTTATTAAATCAGGTATTTTTGCGGTTTAAACAATTCTACCGGGTAACTATTTTCATGCCTTATATTACATCGATGGTGGCTGTTGCACTGGTATTTAGTGTTTTGTTCAGTAATCAGGATTCATCCATGGCGAATTATATACTAGGATTGTTTGGACTTGATCCAATCAATTGGGCTACTTCAGAGTGGGGTACTAAAATTGCAATTTCTTTAATGGTTTTCTGGAGATGGATCGGGTACAATACGATTATTTATCTGGCAGGATTACAAAGTATTCCCCGTGATTTATATGAAGCTGCAACGATAGACGGAGCAAGTAAATTTCAACAACTAAGATATATTACGATGCCGCTCTTAAAACCTTTTATTCTATTAACGGTCTTTTTCTCTACTGTTGGTGCGTTACAGCTGTTTTCCGAGCCGACCGTATTTCTTGGACAGAGCGCTTTTACAAGAAGCGAAGCAATGACCATTGTTATGTACTTATACCGTGATGCTTTCAGACTACAATCATTTGGAACAGCATCTGCAACAGCAGTTATTTTAGTAATCTTTATTGCAGTTCTGGCAGCAATTAATTTATATCTGACTTCAGGCATAGGGAGAAAAAAGAAAAGAGGTGCGGGTAAATGAAAGAAGTAGGTTCTAAGAAATTCTCATTCAGCAAGATCTTAATGTATGGCTTCCTGACGCTGGCATCTCTTTTATCTCTTTTCCCGTTCTACTGGATGTTTGTAATGGCGACACGTCCAAGTGCAGCCTATAATTCTATACCTCCCACGCTTACGCCTGGAAATATGCTGGTTGAGAATTTCCAGAAGGTATTACAGCAAATTGATTTTTTTGGAGCAATGTGGAATTCACTGATACTTTGTGTAGTTGTTACGATAGTGGTGCTGCTGATTAGCTCTTTAGCCGGTTTCGCGTTTGCAAAATTTAAATTCCCCGGTAAGAATATCCTTTTCATTGCGATTCTGTTGACAATGATTATACCGCCTCAGCTGGGGCTGATTCCACAGTATTTTTTAATTGCAAAAGCGGGATTACTGGATACACTGCAAGGTGTTATGATTTTATCCTTTCTCAACCCATTAGGAATATTTTTAATGAGACAATATATCAGCGGATCGATTTCAGATGAATTGATTGAAGCAGCAAAATTAGATGGAGCCTCTAATTTTAAGATTTACTGGAAAATCGTGCTGCCGATTATACTCCCGGCTTTCGCAACCTTAGGGATTATTGTATTTACCTCGGTATGGGGAGAATTCCTATGGCAGTTTACCGTTCTGCGTGATCCGGAGATGTACACGATACAGGTCGCATTAGCCTCACTCAATAACACATTTAAAGTCGATTATGGTATGTTAATGTCAGGTGTATTTTGGGCGACAATTCCATTGGTTATCATCTTCCTCTTATTTAATAAATTATTTATAGCGAGCATCACAGAGGGAGCAGTAAAATCTTAAAATAACCAGGGATAAACTTTTATAGAATATTGAGGCGATTCCATGAAACTTACAATCAGAAATATAGCTGAGATCGCTGGTGTTTCACCATCAACAGTCTCGAAAGTAATGAATAATTATAGCGGTGTCAGTGAAGAAACCAAAAAAAGAGTAATGGATGCGATTAAAGAGAATAAATATCAGCCTACGTATACGGCCAGAACGCTGTCAACGAAAAAGTCTAAGCTGATCGCTTTGATATATGCAGGTAAAATTAATGTTGATTTTAATCATCCTTTTTTCAGTGAGGTAGTCAGCGCTTTCAAGAAGACGATTGGAATGATGGGATATGATATCATCATGTTTTCAGATGAAAGCTTTGGACATGATAACGGGAGTTATTTGGCCAGATGCAGGTATTATCACGTCGAGGGCTGTGTGATAATTGCCGGGGATGAAATCGAAGATAGTACGCAGGAATTAGTTCAAAGCGGGATACCCTGTGTCGGGATTGATATTGAATTAAACGGCCCTGGCGCCAGCTATGTCATGACGGATAATATTCAGCTCTCCACCAATGTTGTTCATCAATTATATTTGGATGGGATAAGAGACATTGGATATATTGGAGGAGTGCGTGATTCTGCAGTAGCCAGAGATAGAAAAACAGGCTTTGAGAATGCGATGGAACAGTTAGGTATGGAAATAAACCGTGACTGGATGGGGTATGGAGATTACTATGAGGAAAGCGGTTATCTGGCCATGAGAAAGATTTTGGATGAAAAACCGTATCCAAAAGCTGTTTTTGCTATTTCTGATTTGATGGCGTTTGGTGCTTTGAAAGCGATAGAAGAAGAAGGTCTGCAGGTTCCGCAGGATATTAGAATAATCGGCTGTGATGATATTAATGCCTGCCGTTACAGCAGTCCGAAACTGTCCACTGTTAAACAATACAAAAGCAGGCTGGGAAAGCTGGCTGCGAATATTTTACATGATTTGATATCAAATGAAAAACAGATAGCACCAATTTTAATTGATTCTGAGTTAATCATAAGGGAATCTTGAACATTATCAAAAGATATTTAATATATGAATGCTTTAAAAAGGTGGTGCTCTAATGTACCAATTAACAGATAACCATGAATTTATTATGGAAGATTTTCAAAGACTTTCTCCTTTTTCCAGCTTTTTACCAGGCATTGCGGGGAAGGACGGAATCCCGCTCTGGGCATTTTATATTAATCGCGGGCAGGCAATGGCCGGTTTTGGTATACGGGATAAAGATGCTGCGATAACAGAATTTTTTCCGGCAGATAAAGCTTATCAAATGGTTCCGCTCCAAGGGTTTCGAACCTTCATTAAACTGCGGAAAAATGAGGAACAAATTGTTTTTGAGCCATTTTCCTTCATTCGTGATAATGAAACGGTGCAGGAACAGTTAAAAATAAATGAAAATCTTCTGCAGCTTAAATATTGTAATAAAAAGTATGGACTGGTTTTAACGGTTGAGTATTTTACACTTCCAAAAGCTCCTTTGGCGGGACTTGTGCGGGAAGTATCATTAGAAAATATCGATAAGGAAGAAAAAGACCTTGAAATCGCTGATGGACTGGCAACGATTTTACCTGGCAGTCTGCCTAATGCTTCCTATAAAGAGATAGGAAACACGTTAAAAAGCTGGTTTGATGTGGAAACAATCGATAACCAGTTTAATTTTTATCATTTACGCGGGAGTACAGCAGATAATGCGAACGTTTCGCAAATATACGATGGAAATTTCTACAGCAGTTTAGCAGTTTTAAATGGAGAGGAAAGAATAGTAAAGCCTCTCTATGATCGTGAATTGATTTTTGGGAGGAATCTTACGCTACAAAATCCGGATGCCTTTCATTCAGAGCCTGTATCTTCGCTTATGGAAAAGAAACAAATTCCTGTAAATAAAGTATCAGGAGGTTTTACAGTCTTAGCTAACAAGCTGGCGCCGGGAGAGAAGCTTCATATTGTGTCTCTTATTGGCTATGGAGAAAATCGAGGGACAGTAAAAGAATTTATAAATAAAAATTTTCGGTATGAGAAAATAAAAGAATATAAAGAAACTGCGAAAACAATAACAGATAAGCTGACAAGTGTTGTCGAAACGAAAACGGCGGAGCCATTATTTGATGCTTATGTAAAGCAATGCCAATTGGACAATGGCCTGCGCGGCGGTTTCCCTATGATTTTTCAAAGTGAAGAAAAGAATCATATATTTTATCTTTATTCCCGGAAGCATGGAGATTTAGAAAGGGACTATAATTTTTTCTCCATAAGTCCGACCTTTTATTCTCAAGGCAATGGGAATTATCGTGATATGAATCAAAACCGCCGGCTTGATGTTATATTGAATCCAAAATTAAGAGATTATAACCTGAAGCATTTTGTTAATCTGCTTCAGCTTGATGGATATAATCCACTTTCTATTAAAGAGGCAAGGTACAGGCTGAAGGATCGAAAAATCGATTTCTGTGAATACGGTCTGTCGAAAGCACAGAATAAAAAAATTTATGAGCGATTAAGTAAGCCATTTGCGCCAGGAGATATCTTGAAATTTGTACAGGATAATTCTATTCAGCCAGCTGTCTCCTTTGAAAGATTTTTAGCGGAAATACTTTCAGTCAGTGAGGAATCATTAGAAGCAGTGCATGGAGAAGGATTTTGGATTGATCATTGGACTTATAATTTAGACCTTCTTGATAGTTACTTAGCAATATATCCGGATAAAGTAAAAAGTGTATTTTTTGATACCGCTTATCGATTTTATGACAGTCCAGCGTATGTAAATCCGAGAACAAAAAAATATATACACAAAGAAGGAAAACTTCGTCAATACAATGCTGTCCATATTGATGAGGGAAAACAAAGCAGGCAGGAAAAAAACAATAAACAATGGGTCCGCGGTAATTTTGGAGAAGGAAAAGTTTATGAAACAAACTTATTCTCGAAGTTATTTTTACTTGCTGCTATTAAAACCTCCACGATTGCCCCGTTTGGCTTGGGGATGGAGATGGAAGCAGGGAAACCAGGATGGAATGATGCCTTAAACGGATTACCCGGTATGCTTGGTGCGAGTACATCAGAGCTGTTCGAATTAAAGAGGCTTTTGCAAAAGCTGCAGAATATTCCTCGTATGTCTGAAGCCAAGATTATTCTTCCAGAAGAGGTACGCGGATTTGTAAATGATCTGGCAACGCAGATTTGTCAAGCTGATCAAAAAAGTAAGGAAGGGCAATTAATATACTGGAATAAAGTAAGCCTGTCAAGAGAATCTTATCGATCTTCCATAAAAAAGGGTATACGTGGAGAACATCTGGAATTATCATTGGAAGCTGCGATGAAGCTGTTAGGAATCTATCATCAGCAGGTGGATACTGCATTAGAAAATGTAGAGAGGTATAAACAGCAAGAGCTTATACCAACATACTTTTATTTTGAAGCAGAAACAGGTGATGAAAATCCAGGAGAGATAACGGAATGTAAGCCGCACGCAGTGACTCCGTTTTTAGAGGGAATCGTTAAAAAGCTAAAATTAACTGATTCCATAAAGGAAGCAGAAAAAATTTATGACATTGTCCGTCGGTCAGCTATTTTTGATGCAGAGCTCGGAATGTATAAAACGAGCATGCCTATTACTGGAGAACCGGCTGAGCTTGGCAGGATTAAGTTTTTCACACCGGGCTGGCTGGAAAATGAGTCTGTATTTATGCATATGGAATATAAATATTTATTGGAGCTGCTGGACAAAGAGCTATTCGATCCGTTTTTTAATGACATCCGTTCTGCTCTGGTACCGTTTATGGATTCTGCAAAGTATGGCAGAAGCATTTTAGAGAATTCATCCTTTATAGCAAGCAGTGCAAATCCTGATTCTTCTATTCATGGGAAGGGTTTTGCGGCCCGGCTGAGCGGTTCGACGGTGGAGCTTTTAAATATGTGGGTCCTGATGTTTATTGGGAAACAACCATTTACGTATGACAGGGAGAAGGATTTACTCCATTTTCGTTTGCAGCCTGCATTGCCAAGCTGGTTCTTTAAAGAGGATGGCACTGTTTCGTTCACACTTTTCAGCTGTATAGAAGTAATCTATCATAATGAAACGCTTAAGGACAGCTTTGGAAAAGCTGGTGTTATGCCGGTTCGTTATGTCATTGTTTATAAGGATGGAAGAGAACAAATTGTATCCGGACCCGAAATTAGTGGTCCGTTAGCATATGATATCCGAAATCAATCTGTTGTAAAAATAATGGTAGAGCTTAAATAATAGTTAATCCATAATTTTAACATTCCTCTGTCTTAAGCAATCAATAAATGCTTTAAATATTTAAAGCGGATTCAGTCAAATTGATAAAGTAGATACTAACTTTTCTAGGAAGGAAGAGATATTCATGAATAAGTATATTGCTTTTGATATAGGGGGTACAAAAGTCAAACACGCTGTTTTACTTGAGGATGGGACTTTTATAGAAAAGGGAGCGTATCCTACAAGAAAGTACAACCTGGACCAATTCTTAACAGATATCATGCTGACCGTTCAAGCATATCAGAATCGTTTTGATATAGCAGGGGTGGCCATCAGTATGCCCGGCTTTGTAAATATAAAAACAGGCTATACCGAAGATGCAGGTGCCATCACTATTTTGAACGGAAAAAACTTAAAGACGCTCTTAGAAGCGAGACTTCCATATGTTATAGAAATGGAGAACGATGGAAATTGTGTAGCGTTAGCCGAAAAATTTAACGGCAATGCAGTAAACTGTCAGGATTTCATTTGTATCACAATTGGAACAGGGGTAGGCGGGGGAATATTTTTAAATAACAAGATATTCCATGGTCATCAGTTCAAAGCTGGGGAAATCGGCTATATGCTCACGCCGGGAAGTCAGCCCGGAAGTGAAACATGGAGTGACAATGGCTCTACTTCCAGTTTAATTAATAGCTATAAGAAGCAAAAAGGATTGGGAGAAAATGAAGTCATAGAGGGGACAGATATTTTTCGGGAAGCGGAAATTAATGCAGAAACGAATCGGCTTGTTGAAGAATGGATGGAACGAATCAGCTTCGGTATTTTTAACATTGCCGGGACGCTGAATCCGGAAAAGATTTTAATAGGTGGAGGCGTAAGCGCCCGTGCCGAATTTGCCCAAAGAATAAAGAAACATTTGGAACAGCAGAAAGAATGGCAGTTTATAAAAGTTCCAATTGAGACATGCAAGCATAAAAATGATGCAGGCATGTTAGGTGCATTAAAGCATTTCCTGACGCAAAGAGATATGGTGAAATAAAAAATCGAAGAGGCATGAACACTGAAAAACAGAGGTTCAGGCTGTTGATATTAAGCTGTTGTGAAAGGAGACATAGGATATGTTACATGAGAATCTGAAACCCTTCCCGGAGGATTTTCTATGGGGAGCTGCTTCGGCAGCATATCAAGTAGAAGGTGCATGGAATATCGATGGGAAGGGTATTTCGAACTGGGATAAATTTGTGCGTATACCCGGAAAAACATTTAAGAGAACAAATGGTGATGTAGCTGTAGATCATTACCACCGTTATAAAGAGGATGTTCAGCTGATGGCTGAGATGGGATTGAAAACGTATCGTTTTTCTGTTGCCTGGACGCGCATTTTTCCAAATGGAAAAGGAAAAATAAATCAAAAAGGACTTGATTTTTATAATGATTTAATCAATGCGTTAATAAAGCATCGCATCGAGCCAATTTTGACTATTTATCATTGGGATTTACCGCAGGCATTGCAGGATGAGTACGGCGGCTGGGAGTCGAGACAAATTATAAAAGATTTCACAAACTATTGTATTACATTATATAAAGCATTTGGCGACCGGGTGAAGTATTGGGTTTCCTTAAATGAACAAAATGTTTTTACAAGACTGGGCTATCAGACTGCCATGCACCCTCCTGGAGTCAAAGATGATAAGTTATTTTATCAGGTGAATCATCATGCCAGCCTGGCGAATGCGGCAGCAATTAAAGCGTTTCGCAGCCATGTGCCGGATGGGAAAATTGGACCTAGCTTTGCTTATTCACCAGCATATGCAGCTACCTCAAAGCCTGAGGATGTTCTTGCCGCTGAAAATGCCGAGGAGCTTGCAAGTCACTGGTGGATGGATGTATATACCTGGGGTACATATCCACATGCAGCGTGGAATTATTTAGAACGTAAAGGGCTGGCCCCGAAAATGGAGGAAGGGGACTTAGAACTGTTAAAAGAAGGCAAACCCGATTTTATGGGAGTCAACTATTACCAGACAACAACCTATGAAAAAAATCCTTTAAATGGCGGCACATCAGAAGGACATTTTAATACTTCCGGAGAAAAAGGAACATCAGAGGATACAGGTATTCCGGGTTTGTACAAAACAGTTATGAATGAGAACCTAAACAGAACAAACTGGGATTGGAATATTGATCCCCAAGGTCTGCGTATTGGTCTTCGAAGAATTACAAACCGTTATAAACTTCCTATCTTAATAAGTGAAAACGGCCTTGGGGAATATGATAAAGTAGAAGAAGACGGCTCCATAAATGATGACTATCGTATAGAATATGTGGAATCACATGTGAAGTCTATACAGGAAGCTGTAACAGATGGGGTAGAAGTAATCGGTTATTGTGTATGGTCATTTACGGACCTGCTAAGCTGGTTGAATGGATATAAGAAACGTTATGGTTTTGTTTATGTTAACCAGCATGAAGAAGGAGAGCATGATCTCCGGCGAATAAAAAAGAAGAGCTTTTATTGGTATAAAGCTGTTATAGAGAGTAACGGAGAGAATCTTAAATAAAAAATATATTAAAGGCAAAAGGCAGTACTTATTTGTGCTGCATTTTGCCTTTTTTAAAAGATAAGAAAGTATATAAAAATGCTGAAGTCAGCCGCTGCAGAAATACACTACGCTTTCCGTGGGCTTGAGCTCAGCCTCCTCGAAAAAAAGAAGAGCACTTTTTTTCTGCGGAGGCATACAGGATGTATGTCAGTTCGGTGTTGCGACAGGACGTCGCGAACTTAACCGAACTTCCTTTTCCGTTTTGCGCATTCCCACAGGAGTCTCCGTGTATTTCTTCCGCTAAAATTAGCTTTATTTCTTTATAAAAAAGTAAATAAAACTTATTTCTTCTTAGATGGAAGCGGAGGGAAGTCGACTCCTACGGGAAAAGCAACAGGTGAAGACCCCGCAGGAAGTGGTCTTCTTCCGAGGAGGCTGAGGCGTTGCCCGTGGAAAGCGACTTCCTGGGACTGCGATTACTCGTCCCATCGAAAACCGTCGCAGCGGACATCTCCTTGGCAAGAACACCAGTATTTTAAAGACTAAATGATTTTCTAGGTTTTCTTAGAGCAGAAGCAAATGCTTGTCAGATAAACTTATCTATGTTTAGCAAATTATAGCGGATGTGGATAAAGTTAATAATTATGCACAGACTCATTCATCGAATGTGGATAACTCTCCTGAGACGGCATCTACTCCGTAAACATCGCCAGTAACCTTTCCGCATAGACGATACATATCCGTTTGCTGGTCTTGGACATATACAGGCTCTAATTCAATATGCCTGTATAAGAGATCAGCAGCTGTCTCTTTGTTCACTTTCACAGCCTCCGCTTCTGCAAAAAAGTCAAAAGCATCCAGTAAAGGTGTCGGATCCATATAATTATCAACCTTTAATGTCGCCGGGTTAATCCACAGCATCAGGGATGGATAAAGAACCTTGGGAGTTTCTTCTGCGGGGTCCAATCTTGCCAATAAATAGCCCCGCTCACGTTTTACAGAGGTTAAACGCCATAGACCGCTGTCGTCCGGGAATTCCATCCGCAGCATATTCGTAATCTCTGTTACTATTTGATCGATAGTATCGTCGGGAATGGGTTTATTGTTACCCTGAACCTCTCTTTTTTGAAAAACTTCTTCCTCTGTAATTGTATATTTTAAATCAATTTCTTTTCCCTCAAACCTCTCTGTGGAAGGCTCTGTCCAGGTTAAGATAATATCGAGCGGCTTGTAAGAAAGATTATTTTCTATTTCACTAAAATAAATAATAGAGTCCGGGGCCTGATTCGGAATGAGAAAACTGGATATAACATAATAAGGCTTCCAGGCGGCAGTTGGCTCATCCGGAACTTCGATGACTTTGCAATGCTGCTTCACTAAAGGCTGAACTGCCTCATCAATTAGATTAAAAGGTTCCCAATGAATTTGAGATTCATCTGCAAACAAACCATGTACAAAAAAGCCTGATAATATTCCTTCTTGATTAAAGTGAATATCAATGGAACCTCCAGGAAAAAGCCTTATATTATCCACAGCTGCGTGAAATTCAATATTTTCATTTGTTTCTTTCACCAGCTTGAATTGTCTGCCGTATTCTAACTGTGTCTGGTCTTCAATCCATTCAATAATAGCTTCCATGTTATCCACTTGTGGAAATAATTCCTCAGGCAAAACATTTTTTTCATCCACAAAAACAATTTCTGTTATCCGTTTTGTATCGATATCCACAGATATTTCCACAGTTCCTGCTGGATTTGTTTTATCTGCCTCTTTATTGGACCCATTTGGAAGCCAATTCATGCTTAAAACAATTTGATTATCATTATATTTCAGCAAATCGTAGCTTTCTAAATAAAAATCATTCAGCTGAAATTGTTCACGAGTTTTTTCAACGATTTCTTCGATAGCGGGATGCATAGCTATACCTCACTTTTGATTAATAGAATGACTAAAGTGCGTGTTCAAAAAGTCCGATAAATAGGACCAAGAAGTTCAAGGCGACGAGCTTTTTACGAACGGAGCGTATGCTTTATAATACGTGAGTATCGGAAAAAGCTCGTCAACGCAGAAATTCGCCGTGTCATTTTTATTGGGTTTTTTGAACATCCTTTTAAAGTATAACATGCTGTATAGCGTTTCTAAAGGGATCCATCAATGAATAACCTTTATAATAAAAAACGGCCCCGAAGCATTATCGGAGCCGTTTTATCACAAAGGAGAAATATGATATTAATTTTCTAAATAATTAATCAACCCGTTGGTAACTGCCCGGGCTACACTAGATTGATATTCCGCTGTCTGAACGACAGTTAAATCATTCGGATTTGTAATAAATCCAAGCTCAATCAGTACAGAAGGAGCATTTGTTTCCCGAAGGACTTTATATCCCGCCTGTTGTGTGCCTCTTGAAGGCAGAGAAACCGTGGAAGCCAGTGTGCTGTCAAGCGATCTTGCCAATGCAGCATCTGAATCTGAGTTGTAATAAGTAGTTACGCCGCTCACTGGAACAGCAGAAAAAGTATCATAATGCAGGCTGACAAAAGCATCGGTATTAGAGCTGTTACTGATTTGTACTCTTTCATCCAGTGAAACAAAATAATCGCCGCTTCTAGTTACAGTCACATTTGCTCCGGCTTCTTCCAGCTGCTGGATAACATAATCAGCTGTTGAACTTACAATATCTTTTTCATGGACATTATTTAATCCGATAGCTCCCGGATCCTTACCGCCGTGACCAGGGTCTATGACAATATTATATCCGGATAATGAGCCGGAACTGCTGGATTGTGTCTGGGCTGCTTTCACGGTCGGAGCAGAATCGGTACTGGTATCTGCTTCTTCTGTGCCGGTATTGCCGTCAGTTGTCAGCCAGGCTGCAATCCATCCTGTTCCTCCCTGTTCAAGGGAAATTTCAATCCAATCCCCCGATGTTGAAATAACATCAAATGATTCTCCCTTGTATGCATAGGAGATGATGTTGTCTGATGTACTTGGACCGGAACGGACATAGATACTTTCAGCAGAAACAGTAACTGTTCCGGACGCACTTGGAGCTGCTTTTTCAGATGGTGCTTCTTCCTGATTGGAATTGCCGGTTGAAATAAGATGATGCTTGGCAATCCACACAGGTTCACCACCGTAATAAGTTTGCACCCAACCATGTTGTTCATCAAAAACGTTAATTTGATCTCCCTTGGAAAGCTGCCCGACAATGGAAGCATCATTAGAAGGCTCGCTCCGAATGTTTAAGACGGGTGAGCTGACTTCATAACTATTACTATTTGCCAAGCTCAAAGCCGGCAAGAAAAAACTAATAATAAATAAGATTGCTGTTAGTAGATAAAGCTTTTTCGTTTTCTTTTCCATTAAATCCTCCTCTGGATGATTAAGATTAAGTTCATGGTTGGATATTAATAGAATAGCCTAAACGCAGAGGAGTTTAAACATGAAAAGCTAAAAATAATTCAATAAGACTAGCACTTATATATTCTTTTAGGATTAAATAATTTATTTTGGAAAATAAATCCAATTATCAAAAGGGTATTCACATGCAGTTCGGCTTTCTAAACTACGCATAAAATATGGGCGTTATTAGCATAAATTACTTTTAATGAGTTAACTCTCTGCAAAAGGAATCAAAGTAGAGGCAGCTTTAAAAGCCCTTGTATCATTTAATATGTCACCAGGTTTACTGGCTTTTCCAATAATATAGCCTGCAAAATGCATTTTATAGAAATCACATATATATTGAAACTGCTGAATAAGCGGCAGCCCTTTAATAAATGGATTATCACCGCCTACAATAATGACATATACATCTTTTTGTGACAACTTCTCTCTGAAATCAGGGTAATCAGAATCTCTTAAAATCTGTGACCAGCGGTCAATAAACAGCTTCATAAGTACAGACATACTGTACCAGTAAATAGGTGTGGCAAAAACAACTGTATCATGCTCTAACAGCTGATCAATAAGCTTCGTATGATGATCATTCACAGGCGTGAACCCGTTTATATCATGTCTCTGGTCGATAATTGGATGGATGGTGTAATCGCGTAAATAGACATGTGTACCCTGGGTTTTAGGCACTGCCTCATAAGTAAGAAGCTCTGTATTACTGTTCCTGCGTGTCGATCCATGGAAAACGATAATGCTCATAAACATCCTCCTTTTATATTAAAAGAAACGCATTTAGAGGAAATAAAGATATTCAGCCTTGTGCTGATCAATATTAATCTGTCTAAATTCTGTTCTTCATTAAAAAAGCAATATGATACAGGATATGTGTGCGCCCGCAAGTGTATGCATGAACATAAAAAACAGAGACAGGAGGCAGCTTTACTGCTCGTATCTCTGTTTTAGGGTTTTCATCATGATCTTCTTATTCAGAAACAGTTGTATTCAGCCCTAAGATTAATAATATATAAGCATTTTCAATTTAGGGTTTGTCCAGCATGCTACATACGAATCCATTTCCAAATTTCTTTCGGAGTTGCATTTTTACCGTATAACAGAATTCCGACTTTGAAAATCTTTCCTGCCAGTTTCATAAAAACATAAATACTTAAAACAATAACTGCGACAGAAATAATAATCTCTATCCATGGCCAGCTGTCTAACAGGGTCAGCCGGATAAGTAATGTTAGAGGAGCTGTAAACGGGATATAGGTGCCGACAGTAGCGACAATACCGTCTGGATTACTGATAACTGGCCCGATGATAACAAACTGTAAGAATGGCAGCATCATGACAAGCCCCTGCATATTACCTGCGCTGGCTACATCAGACATGGTTGCACCGACGCCAACAAAAATAGACGCAAACATCAGATAGCTTAAGAGAGCAATCAGTACAAAGAAAATCGTTCTCGGTACAAATAAATTTTCTAAAATTGGAATGTCTGTCTGCCAAATAGTAAATGGAAGTAAAATGGCGATAAAGACCGCAACCTGAATAAGGCCTAACATAAAGTATCCGATAATTTTTCCCTGCATCAGCTCTGAAGGTGTTAAAGAAGATAAAATAATTTCTGCAATCTTATCTTTTTTCTCTTGAGATGCACTCTGGAAAATAGCCATTCCTGTAAATGTAATAGAAAGCATTATAATACCAGCAAAAACACCGGGTATTATTGTTTCCCAAGGGTTTTCTAAATCAAACAGAGAATTTTCTTCTATATTGGAAGGAGACTCTCCCTGGTTTGTCCCTTCTACAAAGGAGATAGGCTCCATCAGCTGATTTATTTCCTGCTGGCTGAGACCCGATGCCTCTGCCTTTATCAGCTGTAAAGGAACGGTTAATGCCTGTAATTGCCCAGGAAATAATGGATCAGCTTCCTCGCTGGTGTATGTGGCGATCCGGTTTTCCTCCAAGGACTGCTCATTAATAAATAAATACGCTGTATAAGGTTCATCAACCTCTGTTATTTCAGATTGGGGTCTATCTGTAGTCTGTAAATTCCATCCCAAATCCTGTTCTTGGTTTATTGCTTCTATGTCTTCAAAAATTCCAATATCCTCATTAACATATACAGTCATATTTTCAGCGGTGTCTGTATTATCATCTGAATCTGAAAATAGGGTGCCTAAAAAGAAAAACAGGATAAATATAGCCGGTGTAATAAATAATCCAATCACAAATGTTTTATTTTTTAAATTACGTTTCAACTCCCATTTTGCTACCTTCATGGAATTCTGCATCCTATGAACCTCCTTCCTGGGAAACAAGATGTTTATCCGTGGCGATATCAATAAAAATCTCGTGTAGAGAGATACGGTTTATATGTAGCTCCTGTACATCTAATTCATTAGGTAATTGCTTTAACCACTGATGCGGAATGACACCTTTTGACAGGTGAAGAACGGAGCGGCCTCTGTGATGCTCCATCCGGTCCACTTCAGGAATTTTTTCTAACAGAGCAGGCGGATTCTCCCCATGCAATATGCACTTGAAATTAGCATATTGCTTCTTCACATCATCTAATGTTCCATAAATCACTTTCTCCCCATGCTGCATCATAAAGACACGGTCACACATTTGCTCTACAAGGTTCATCTGATGTGAAGAAAGTAGAATTGCTGTGCCGTTTGCTGCCAGAGATGCAATTTCCTCCTTAAAAATCTCTTGACTGACGGGGTCTAAACCAGAAAAAGGCTCATCAAGAATCAGCAGTTCCGGTTCATGAAGGATAGAACCGATAAATTGCACCTTTTGGCTCATTCCTTTGGAAAGCTCCTCTACAGAAGTATTTTCCTTTCCTTCTAAATCAAACTTCTTGAGATACATTAAGATGCGTTCCTTCGCTTTATTTAATGGATAGTCCTTTAAATCAGCAAGATATAGCAGGATATCCATTATTTTTACATCCTTATAGAGTCCTCTTTCCTCAGGCAGGTAACCGATTTTAGATTTGGGGATTCCTTCTCCTGTCTGCTGATGAAAATGAATTTCTCCGCTGTCAGGATACATAATTCCCATAATATTGCGGATAGTAGTGGATTTTCCGGCACCATTCGGACCGAGAATAGCCATAATTTCGCCGCGGTATACTTCAAAGGATATTCCTTTTAAGGCTTCTTTATCTTTAAAGGATTTTTTAAGGTTCTCAACTGTTAATAAAGTATTCATATGCATAACTCCTTTCTGAATATTGGATTAAAAACTTCTTTTTACTCCCAGCCTCAGTAATGATTTTATCGTTTATTCTCATTTGTTTTTCTGCTGATTATATGATGAAGTGATATGATACACCAAATAATAGTTGGGACTGCGATTGCACCAATAATCGAAGAGGCTAAGATTCGAATGGCATAACCTCTTTCACCAACAACGAATATAATAATAATAGTGATCATTAAGAGCAGAGGGAATGTCATTTTTCCCAGCTTTGCCAAACGGTATTTTCCTTCTGTTTTCCATTTATTCGAGTACTGTGCAATTGCAGTCCAGGCTATAACAGCGACAAGTACACTAAAAATAACAGCTGCTGTAAAAAGGATGGAGTGTAAGACACCGGAGCTTTTATATTTTTCTGCTGTTGTATCACGGTCACTGTAAATCGGTTTTGTACCTGGTTCCGCCCGAAATAGGTGTATACCTGCTTCTGTAGCAACATGCGACCATCCGGAAGATGAAAAAAGATCAAAGTATTCTTCTTCCTCGTCCTCTTCTAAGGAACGGTAATCTAAATTATAGATATAATCCGAGCTTTCTCCTTTTTCAAGAATATACCCCATAAATTTAAAGCCACTGACATGCCATCCCTTTAAAGATAACCGGCGCAATTTCTTCATGTCCTTCTCCTCAGAAAAGGCAGTACCGCTGGACATCATATATTTTGTTTGTTTCATTCTTCAGCCTCCTTCAGTCCGGTTTCTGCTAATTGAATCATTTGTTTTCTCAGCTTTAAATCCTCTTCTAATGCTTTTCTGCCCTTTTCGGTCAGCAGATATGTTTTACGTCTTGAATCTGATCCGTCATGCAAATAAATCCATTCTTGTGTTAACAGTTTTTTAATAATGGTGTACATGGAGGCAGGGCCTATTGTAATGACACCGCCAGTTGTTTCTTCAATAAGGCTCATAATCGCGTAGCCATGCCGCGGTTTCGTTAAAGCGGCCATAATATAAAACATGGAATCTGTTAATTGCTCCGACTTCTTCAATCAATCACCTCCAGTATCGTTTTTGGATATATCACAAAACGATATAATGGGAATATATCATAAAGTGATATAGGTGTCTATAGATATATCATAATTTGATACATTAATATCCAAAAATTACCTTCACATTTTGTTCAAATTATGTGAATAAATTCACAAAAACTATTTACGGATTATAATTCACATGTTATTATAAAAGTGTAATCAAGGATATCCTAAATAACATATTGTGAAACATTGAACAATAAACTATTTTAAATAAAGGGAGAGATTGACATGATGAACTTTTTAAGAACAAACAAATACATTGCGGGGCTTTGGGTAGTTATTCGACTTTATCTTGGATACACATGGTTAACATCTGGCTGGGGCAAGATTGCAAGTGGAGAATTTGATGCAGGCGGTTTTCTGCAAGGTGCTTTAGGAAATCCGGATGTACCAGGCTGGTGGGCAACATTTCTTGACACTGTAGCTATTCCGAACGCTGGACTATTTTCTATCGCCGTTATGTGGGGAGAAGTATTTATTGGATTAGGACTCATCTTAGGTATTTTTACAAACCTTGCTGCACTTATGGGTGTTGTGATGAACTTCTCTTTCTTACTAAGTGGAACATTATCTACAAATCCGCAAATGGCTATCTTGGGAATCTTCATTGCTATCGCTGGTGCGAATGCTGGAAGATACGGTCTGGACCGCTGGGTAATGCCTTATCTTAAAGAAACTTGGAAACAGCGCGTAAGACATGGAAAAACAAAAGAAACAATAGCTGCCTAGTAACGGCAGATAAAAAATATGTAAATGATAGAACAGGAGAGCAGGGAACCCCCCGCTCTCCTGTTCTATTTATAAGGTTCAAAGGTTTTGCAGAATTCAGCAGATAAATTAATCCATTCATAGAGGATGTTCAAAAAGTCATGTCGTCTTGACCTTTTTGCTTCTAATTTAGACTACTTTTTGAACAAGGACTTAATACCTCATTTTATTGAATATCCATTAATAAGCATTGTCTCAGAACGGTACCCCGCGCTATATTTAAACACCGTTTTGAATTTTTTTCATGTTATTTGTCCGGAAACTCCTGTATAATGGCTTAGTAATGACACGATGAAAGAAGGATGTTGACAATGTCAGGGCAACCGCAAACACAATCACAGACAGTCTCGCAGAATGATAAGATTTTTTCGCGGGATTTTCTCTATATATGGATAGCAAACTTTTTTATTTTCCTCGGTTTTCAAATGACTATTCCTACGATACCACTATTTGTGAAAGATCTCGGCGGCAGCGATCAAATGGTGGGAATTATTGTGGGGATTTTTACATTTTCCGCATTGCTGATCCGTCCTTACGCAGGGCACGCCTTAGAGAGTAAGGGAAGAGGGTTTGTTTACTTAATTGGAATAGCTATTTTTGTCCTCTCAGTGGGGGCATTTGCATTTACAGCGAGTATTTTATTTTTAATTATTATACGAATTATTCAAGGTGTCGGCTGGGGATTCTCAACTACTGCCGGAGGAACGATAGCAACAGACTTGATTCCGCCAAACAGAAGAGGAGAAGGAATGGGCTATTTTGGTTTATCCGGAAATATTGCTTTGTCTTTTGGACCCAGTCTGGGATTAACTCTGGCAGTACTTATTTCTTACCAGCAGCTTTTCTTATTATGCGCATTAGGCGGTGTGCTTGCATTTCTTTTTGCAATGCGCATACGTTATAAAAAAGTGGATCCGGCACATCAAACAAGAGTAGCACGTTTTGATGTATTGGAAAAAAGCGCATTACAGCCATCGATTTTACTATTTTTTATTACATTTGCTTTTGGCGGAATAGCAACATTTCTGCCTCTGCACGCGATAGAAAGAGGTGTGGAGGGGATTCAGCTCTATTTCTTTATTTTTGCTGTATTTATCATGATTTCCAGGCTGTTTTCGGGCAGACTATATGATAGAAAAGGTCATAAATTGATTTTCCTGCCTGCAGTATCGCTTATATTAATATCCATGCTCCTCCTGGCATGGCTGCCAAATACGACAATTTTGTTAACAGCAGCAGCTTTGTTTGGTCTCGGATTTGGAGCTGTGCAGCCGGCTTTGCAAGCCTGGGCAGTCAATCGGGCGCCAGCTGACCGGAAAGGGATGGCAAATGCTACCTTCTTTTCCTGTTTTGATTTGGGAGTGGGAATTGGGGCAATTTTATTCGGACAAATTGCAGCAATACTTAACTATACATCTATCTACTTAACAGCAGCAGCCTCTATCGTTATTTCTATACTGATTTATGTATTTACGGTCCTTGGAAAATCATCTGACAACGTAAAGGTGGGTTAACAGGTTTGAAACAAATAAAGGATATGAATATAAAAAATGCGTTTCCTGATAATTTTTATCGTCGTGGTCTAACCTATTTTAAAAATAATAAAGTACATGACCTCATGTATGATTATAATAATTTAACCTGGTCGGCAACGGTACAAGGAACAGAGGATTACTTGGTAGAAGTGAATACAAAAGATTTGCAGCAGGGCTCCATTGATATGCACTGCGATTGTCCGGCATTTGAAGTATATGGGTACTGCAAACACATTGTAGCAACCTTATTAGCGGTTCAAAGCTATGAAAAAAATGATGTGCAGCCGAAAGTAAATCATTACCGGCTGAACCGTTTTATGGAGGCTATCCGGGGAACGAGAAATGTAACAGAAAACTCTTCCTATCAACAGCCAGTGAATGTAGAGTACATTATAAGCTGGTCTTACCTGAAGCACTTGCAGATTGAAATGAAGATTGGTGAGAAGCATCGCTATGTAGTAAAAAATATAGCGGAGTTCTTAGAAAATTATTTTAGAAAAAGAGATCATTATTTCTCCAAGAAATTTACATTTCAAGCAGATAAGCATGTTGTAGATGAAGCAGATCAGGAAATTTTTGAGCTGCTGTATCAAGTGTGCAAAAGCGCGGAGCTGTATGATTCCTATAATTATTCAGGAAGAAGCAGTGAAAGATATCTTCTTATTCCGCCAATACTTGCAAAACAATTACTGTATCAATTAATGGAGCGCGAAACCAGCGTTAAAACAGAGCGGGAAGAATATAAAGAACTGCAAATTGTGGAAGGAGAGCTTCCTTTTCAATTTGACGTCATGAAAAATGATCAGCATATTTCGCTCAATCTGCAGAATGGCAGTGCAATGACGTTTTTTCCGAACTACGATTTGCTGTTTCTGGATGGTGTTTTTTACTTTCCGGAAAGAGAGCAAATTCCGGTTTTGAAGGAATTGGAGATGTTTCGTTTAGAGAATATCTATTTTGACGTCCCTGTTGAACAGACGGACACATTCCTGTCTGAGATTATGCCGGCGCTGGAAACAGTCGGCGAGGTTCAACTGGATGAACGCATTGCGGATGAAGTTATCAAGGAGCCGCTAAAAGCAAAATGCTATTTGGAATTAAAAGAGGATATGATCGTCGGTCGCCTGGAATATCATTATGGAAGTCATGTGATTGATCCATTTCAGGGAAAAAAAGATTCTGATGTGATGCTGATTCGTGATGTGGATAAAGAACGTCTTATTATGCAGCACATAGAAGAAGCAAACTTCAGATATAATGGCAGAGAACTTTATATGTCTGTCGATGAAGAAGATTTATATTATTTCTTATATAAGATTTTACCGTCCTTAGATAAGGATGTGGAATTATTTTTATCCACAGAGTTTAAGAGACTGTTCTTTGATTATGATCCGCAGCCAAGTACAAGTGTGCATATGGAAGGACAAAATAATTTATTAGAAATTGGTTTTTCCATTGAAGGGGTGGATGATAACGAGATTAATCGTGTGCTCCAGGCGGTAATTGAAAAGAAACGTTATTTCCGGCTCGATTCCGGGCAGATGATGGATCTGGATACGGAGGAATTTGCTTCTATTCAAAGGTTTTTTGATGGGTTGGGAATGGATAAGAATGCCATCCAGGATGGGCAGGTGCAGATGCCTGTATATCGAGGTGCCCAGCTGGATGAGCTGCTCGATACAAAAAAACAGTATGACTCGAATTTCAGAGAATTATTAAGCCACTTGAAATCACCGGAGGAACAGGTATATGAACTTCCTGAAACATTGCAGGCATCCTTACGTACATATCAAAAGGTCGGTTATCAATGGTTTAAATCATTGAGCCAGTATCAGCTTGGCGGCATTTTAGCTGATGATATGGGACTTGGGAAAACCTTGCAGGCCATAGCGTATATCACCTCCGAATCAGAAGGAAACCCTGTTGGACCACATTTGATTGTAGTTCCCTCCTCTGTTGTGTATAACTGGAAAAGCGAGCTGGAGAAATTTGCGCCGCATTTAACTTCTGTCATTTTAACAGGACAGCCGGCTGAGAGACATGAGCGCATGAAGGATTCCACGGGGAAAGATGTCTGGATTACTTCCTATGCAACATTGCGTCAGGACATTGAATACTATCAGGAAATCACATTTCAAACATTATTATTAGATGAAGCGCAGTATATCAAGAACTATCAGACGAAAACATCCAAAGCAATCCGTACGCTGCATGCAACACGGAGATTTGCGTTAAGCGGAACTCCTATTGAAAATTCTATTGATGAGCTGTGGTCTATTTTCCAGGTAGTACTGCCTGGACTGATGCCAGATCAGAAAACATTTAAACAGCTTGATGCAGGAAAGGTAGCCGCCATTACAAAGCCATTTATTTTACGGCGCTTGAAACGGGATGTGTTAAAAGAGCTTCCGGATAAAATCGAATCTGTTTCTATTTCTGAATTAACAAACGATCAAAAGGATCTGTATGTTGGCTATCTGAGGAGGCTGCAGCAGGAAGCAGCTATGTCTATGAAAGAGAATGCTTTCCAGCAGAATAGAATGAAAATCTTAGCTGGTTTAACCAGACTGCGGCAGATTTGCTGTCATCCTTCGACATTTGTGGAGAATTATGAAGGGAAATCCGGTAAGCTGGAACAGCTGATGGAAACTGTCGAAACGGCAATTAATAACGGGAAGAGATTACTTATTTTCTCCCAGTTTACCAGCATGCTGGAAATCATTCGCAAGCGGCTGGAGACAGCTGGTTATGATTATTTTTATCTGCATGGGGAAACACCTTCTAAAAATCGTGTCGAAATGAGTGAACGGTTTAATCAGGGAGAAAAAGAAATATTCCTTATCTCTCTGAAAGCTGGAGGGACCGGCCTGAATCTGACTGGTGCAGATACCGTCGTTTTATATGATTTATGGTGGAATCCGGCAGTAGAAGACCAGGCGGCCGGGAGAGCACACCGTTTTGGACAAAAAAATGTTGTGCAGGTCATCCGTCTGGTGACAGAGGGTACAATTGAAGAAAAAATATATGAGCTTCAGCAGAAGAAGAGAGAATTAATTGATCAGGTTATCCAGCCTGGGGAGACGATGCTTTCTTCGTTAAGCGAGGAAGATATTAAAGAGCTTTTAAGCTTGTAAATACTGAAGCAAAGCTGTATTTGCCAAAGAAAAAAAGACGGAGCACTGACCGTCTTTTTTCTTTGGTTTCTTACTGATTTAAAACAAACAGCTTCCGCGGTCTGCCTTTTGTATACGGGCTCTCTTTACCGGATATTTGAATAATTTCACCAGAAAGAAGTTTTTTTACTGTCCGCTCGGCACTGCGTTTGGTGACCTGATAAAAATCTGCAATATCATTTGATGAGAAAGGTTCATTATTCCGTTCTACAATAAATTGAATGAAAAGGTAGGATAATTCATTGTTTAAACGGGCCTGATGAACAAGGGCATAAAATAATTTATTCGTATCAATATTTTTACGCTGGCCGATCGGTCCCATTTTTTCTTGACACTCATTAACCAGGTAACTGAGACTGCCCTTATCGCTCTGACAGGCTTCTAAAGCCAGATAAGCATGCTTTTGAGAAGAGAGAGGATTCAGCCCAAGTCCGAATGCCAGCGCAATCGGGCTCCCGGCGATTTTTTCTACATCATCCATAAGCGGAAAGGCACGATAATTTTCCTTAATAACTTTAATCAGCTTATTGGTTCCAATGATAAAGTAATGGCTATCCTTCGTTGGCAGAAGCATCGCATCATTTTTTTTGCAAAAATCGCTCAAGTATCTTCTGATTTCCGTATGCACCTGATGATGCAGATGGATAGGAAGATTTTCTTTCAAAGACAAAATACCTGTCATGACAAGATTTGTAGAATAACTCTCTATTTCCAGTATCTGCGTTACTTTTTCCAATGCCTGGACAATGCACTTCTCGGCAATTTCTATAAAATAAACCGGCAGGCCTTCCTGTAAGAGCCTGATATAGACATCTTTTCTGGAGGTTAAAATCAAATCTGTTTTTTGCCGGAAAAATAATTCTTTATGAAAATCAATCCATTTTTGTATGTTTTCGATATCCTGCTTATTGTAATTGATGGAAAAGAGCTCATATCCTGACAACACTGTGTCATGGGTGAAATCAATCAGCTTTATATCCTCTGGATAATCAATAGACAAGCATTTTTTTCGAGAGAGCTTTCCTTTATATAAGATAGACGATAGAATACTATATTCATCATAATCAATATAAAACATCATCTGCTTATGTTTTTGTTTGACGGCTTCATGATAAGAACAATAATCTGTAAAGAGCAGGGCATCACACATAACGGCTCCCTCTGCCTGAGCCAGAGCATCACCTGATTCAGAGAATACAAAAGGGATAGCTTCGATGGAGGGGAACTGTTTTGTGATTTTCTGTACTCTTTGAACAATGTTTTTTTCTCCCAGAATTCCTAATTTTATATTCATTTATTTCCCCCTTGCATAGGCCAGTATTATGAACAGGAAAAAGAAGAACGCTTCTGTTCACCCCTTCAAATAATGGTATATATGTGCTCCTGCCGCCTGATGGAATTGCTGTCCTTCTCCATTATTTGTCCACCCCTCTGTAAGCATGACAGCTTTGAGAAGCTTATCATCTGTTTGAAATATAGCAGCATCATGCTCTGCTCCAGTCAGCTCCCCTGTTTTATGAAAAGTTCTGATATCGGAATCATAGGAAGAAAAAGCGGTCAGCTTACTGTTAAACTGCTGATTTTCTAAGACAGTTAAAATCTGCTGCCGGCGGTGCTCTGGCAGAATGTTATTATCTTCTGTAAATAAGTCGAGCAGAAGCATGACATCATAGCAGGTTGTTACATTTTCCAATCCAAGCTTTATTGCCTCTTCATCCATCAGCTTTCTCTCTAATTTCGTATTTTCACAATGGATCTTTTCGATAAAGGTCTGAATACTATCCAGACCGATGAAATCAATAAGGGCATTGGTTGCTGTATTATCAGAAACAATTATCATCAGTTCGAGCAGCTGTTGATATGTATAAGTCTGTTTATCTGATAAATAAGAAACAATTCCGGAACCGCCTGCCAAGTCTAAACCGGGGATGTTCACCTGCTTTGACAGATTAACGTTTCCTCTTTCTTCTTCATAATAGGCAGCGGCAAGGATAAACAATTTAATAATACTGGCTGCACGGAGCTGTTTCATCTCATTAAAAGCAATCCGATGTTCCCCATATTTAATAAGGTAACAAATGTTTACTGGCGGTAAGGGTTTGATAGAATAGATTGCATGTTTTAACAGTTTTAATGACAAGCTTCATCACCTCGTTTTAAAGTGGATTATTATAATCCTATGGAATATTCAAAAAATAGTCAAGAATTACTTGGGACGGTCAGGAGATATAACGTATTTTTTCAAGGTAGAAAACATACAATGAGAAGGGTATAAAATACAGAAATTTTTATACTTTGAAAATGTAAACGATTGCTGTTTTGAGAATAATTTGACGTTTATGTTACTAATATTGTAAACTTATTACAGGTACGATACTTTTTTGGCAGTTAAGGAAGTATAAGCTTTCTTAACTGCATAAATGCAATGAAGGTTGTCATTTAAGGATTAGCGGCAGCCGAGTTTTCTAATAAAAAGGGGGACTTTAGATGAAAAAGAAATGGTTAAGCCCGCTCGCACTTATTTTTGCATTATTGTTATTTTTAGCGGCCTGTGGCGGGGATGATAACGGCAGCAGTGAAGGAGACGGCGGAGACAGCAGTACTGATCCGGACATGCTTCAGCTTGCTACCGGTGGTACAAGCGGAACCTACTATCCGCTTGGAGGAGAAATGGCAAAAATTATTTCGGATAATACGGATGTAGAAGCTAATGCTATTTCTTCTAATGCTTCCGCAGAAAACGTGCTGTCGATTGAAAATGGTGATGTAGATATTGCCTTTGTACAAACGGACGTCGTAGCACATGCTGTGGAAGGTATTAATGCTTTTGATGAGCCTGTAGAGCATGTAATGGCGATGGGCTCTTTATACCCGGAAACAATTCAAATTGTAACAACAGATGGTGCTGGAATTGAGTCTGTAGAAGACCTTGCAGGTAAAACAGTTTCAGTTGGCGCTCCCGGATCAGGAACATTTATCAATGCAGAACAAATCCTGGAAGTTCATGGCATGACAATGGATGATATTGATGCTGAAAACCTGGACTTCGGAGAGTCAACCGGTGGTATTCAGGATGGTAATATTGATGCGGCGTTTATTACAGCCGGAACGCCTACAGGTGCAGTAGAAGGTTTGGCAGCTTCGGTAGATGTCGCAATTGTCCCGATTGCTCAGGAGAAGATTGATGAGCTTACAGAAGCATATCCTTATTATGCTGCGGATGTTATTGAAGAAGGCACTTACGGACTAACTGAAGATGTGAACACGGTTGCTGTATTAGCGGCACTTGCTGTCAGTGATTCCTTGTCTGAAGACCTCGTTTATGAAATGACAAAAGCGATCTATGAAAATGCAGAAGGGATGGCACATGATAAATCATCCTTTATTAAAGCCGAAACGGCTTTAGACGGAATTGATATCGAAGTGCATCCAGGTGCACAGAAGTATTTTGATGAAGCAGGTGTTGAATAATTAAATGAAAAAAGCCGGCTCCACCCAGAACATGCAGGGATAGGCTGCCGGCTTTTTTACTAAGTAAGAAAGTATAACTAGGTGATGTGAAATGCGGAGAAAGCAGATAAAGCTTCTTCTGGTATTACTCCTGATTGGAGGAGGGATTGGAATTGGCGTGAATTATCCGATTCAGACAGCGTTGGTTTTTAACGACGGCGAATCAGGAAAATTGACGGCTTTTTTACCTTTAAAAGAAAATGATCATTTTTCAATTACTTTTACTCATTCGATTCATTTAACAGATGTGGTGGAGAAGTACAGAGTAACAGAGGATTTAATGATTGAGCAATACGAGATTATTTATGAAGAATTTGGCATCGGCATGCCAAATAATGCAGGCGAGGGCGAGGAATTTGTTTATGAGGATGGGAAATACCATATAAAAAATATGGAGCATCAATTTGAATCCCTGAATATTCGTAATGGAAAGGTTGTTTCCAAGCATCGTTTAGGATGGAAGGATAATAAGAATGTCAAGGAATGTTGTGAAGTCCCTTTTAATGATTATTTTGTACCCGGGGATTGGTATGAAGTGAAAATAGATTATATAACATTGCTTGATTATTGGAAGGGAGAGAGGATCAGTGAGTGAAAAAAATAATGATCAACTTTCAGAAAAAGAACAGCAGGAACTGTTGGAAAAATATGATGCGGAATCAAAAACGCGGAATTTAAAGGGTAAACTGGCTCAGGTTATCTTTCTTTTGTTAATTGCATTTTCCGTATTTCAATTGTATACAGGCATTTTTGGTCAGCTTACTGCTTATATTCAACGGACCGTACATTTAGGCTTCGCGCTTTCACTTATTTTCTTATTATTCCCGGCTGCCCGTGGAATGAAGAAGACTAAAATTCCCTGGTATGATTATGTTTTAATGCTGTTATCAATCCTTGTCTGTGCCTATTGGCCAGTATATTATGATACCCTGGTACAGCAGTTTGGAGGGATTTCTGTACCGCAAATGATTGTGGGAGGCTTGGCAATTCTGCTTGTGCTGGAAGCTGCCAGACGTGCAGTAGGACTTCCGATTACCATTATTGCACTTCTCTTTCTTGGCTATGCCTTGCTTGGACCGCATATACCGGGGATGTTTGCACACCGGGGTCTATCGCTCGAGCAGCTGATTCAATCAATGTTTTTTACGACAGAAGGAATTCTTGGAACGCCGTTGCAGGTATCGTCTACATATATCTTCTTATTCCTTTTATTTGGAGCCTTTTTAGTACAGACAGGAGTAGGAAATTATTTTAATGATCTGGCAATATCGATCGCCGGGAAAAGAGTAGGAGGACCTGCAAAAGTAGCTATTTTCTCAAGTGCATTAAATGGAACGATTTCTGGTAGCTCTGTTGCGAATACCGTAACAACGGGCTCCTATACCATTCCAATGATGAAAAAACTGGGATATAGAAAGAACTTTGCAGGTGCAGTGGAAGCAGCTGCCTCTACCGGAGGGCAAATTATGCCGCCGATTATGGGGGCTGCCGCCTTTTTAATGATTGAATTTGCCGGAGAAAGCTACTGGAATATTGCAAAAGCAGCGGTTATTCCTGCGATTCTATATTTTGCCGGGATTTGGATCATGACGCATCTGGAAGCAAAACGAACTGGTTTAACAGGACTGCCGGATGAAGAAATACCAAGTAAAATGAGTGTTTTGAAAAAAATCCATTTACTGCTGCCGATTTTAGCAATTGTTTATTTCTTATTTATCGGCATGAGTGTGGAAAGGGCGGCTATCTATGGTATTTTATCTACCATTATTGTAAGTCTGTTCCGAAAAGATACAAGAATTACACCGGCCAAATTTATCGTTGCCTTAGAGCAGGGGGCGAGAACAGCATTGGGTGTGGCAGCAGCGACAGCCTGTGCCGGGATTATTGTCGGTGTAGTTACCAAAACAGGACTGGGGCTGAAGCTTGGTAACAGTTTAGTGTCTATTGCAGGCACAATAGCTTCATCACCAGAGGTTCAATTGATGCTGACATTGGTATTTACCATGATTACATCCATTATACTTGGGATGGGTTCACCGACAACAGCAAATTATATTATCACATCTACCATTGCGCTGCCGGCGATTGTCGCGCTTAATGGAGAGCTGGAAGTTGCTATTCCGCTTCTGGCTGCCCATATGTTTGTATTTTATTTTGGAATTGTGGCAGATATTACACCTCCTGTTGCTTTGGCCGCCTTTGCGGCAAGCGGGATATCCGGAGGAGAACCGATACGTACGGGAGCAAATGCGGCAAGGCTGGCTATCGCGGCATTTATTATTCCGTACATGTTTGTTCTGAATCCAACACTCTTAATGATTGATTCCACCGTTCTGGAAATAATATTTGCATTATTTACAGCGATTCTCGGGATGATTGCCATTGGTGCCGGAATGATCGGATACTGGTATCGCAAAATTAAATGGTTTGAACGGATTCTGGCGATTGTAACAGGGCTGCTGCTGATTTATCCGGAAGGCTATTCTGACATAATCGGCTTTGTATTATTTGCTATCCAGCTTGTTATTCAATTTATGTCACGGGATAAAACGATGCGACGGGGAAAAACGCAAGCCAGTTAAAAATAAGTGAAAGGAAGAAGTTCTTATCAATAAGAGCTTCTTTCTTTTTTTGGAAAAAAGACGAGCAAAAATAGTTTTTTCCAACAGCTTCCCTTTATAATATAACTATAAGAATAAATCAGGAGTGCAGATAAATGGCGAAGAAATATGATTTTACAACAGGCAGTATCGGTAAAAGTCTTTTTTATTTTTCAGGACCAATTCTTTTGGCCAATCTGCTGCAGACATCGTATCAATTTGTAGATAGTTTGTGGGTGGGAAATCTGCTTGGTGCAAATGCTTTAGGCGCCGTTGCCATTTCCGGAAGCATTATATTTGTCGTGCTTTCGCTTATTATTGGATTAAATAATGCCGCCTTGACCATATTGTCCCAGCAAAAAGGAAAACAGAATGAGGAAGGCTTAAAGCGCTATTTGAATGCTTTTGTTGTCCTTATGACATGTATTGCAATGCTGCTTGGTGTGTCAGGATTTATTTTTGCAGAGGTGCTGCTGAATTTACTGGGAACACCTGAGACGATGCTGACAGCTGCAGCAGCTTACTTACGCATTAATTTTACAGGAATTCTTTTATTATTTGGTTATAACTTTATCAGTACGGTTCTGCGATCCATCGGGGACAGCAAAACACCACTCTATTTTGTAACAGCAGCAGTAATACTAAATGCTGTACTGGATCCATTATTTATTCATGTGTTTGGATGGGGCATTAACGGTGCAGGATATGCTACAGTAGTGTCACAAGGCTTTTCTTTTTTGATCGGTTTCTTTTATATAATAAAGAAGGATTTAGCGCCGTTTACTATCCCGAGTCTGCCGAAATGGCAAGAAATCAAATTAATTCTGCATATCGGCATTCCTTCAAGCCTGCAAATGGCCGTTATTTCTGCCGGAGCAGCAGCAATTATTGGTGTTGTAGCTGCGCAGGGAGAGGCTGTTGTCTCAGGATATAGTGCAGCACAGCGCTTGGACAGCTTATTGATGCTGCCTGCACATGCTTTAAGCATTGCGATTTCCAGCATGGCCGGCCAAAATATCGGTGCTCAGAATTGGGGCAGAGTCAGAGATATTGCTAAATACGGCGTCATCTATAATTTTCTTATTATGCTTTTGATTGGCATTATCGTCGCTGTTTTTGCTGAATATGGTGTAAAATTATTTATCCAGGACGAAGCATCAGTCCAGTTTGGTACATTATATCTCCAGATTGTTGCGTTATGCTATCCGTTTTTAGGTATTAATTTCATATTAAATGGCGTCGTTCGAGCGGCGGGAGCTATGTATCCTGTTTTGATTTTAAATATTATTTCTTTCTGGATTTTGCGCTATCCGCTCACGGCTTTGTTCTCACGACTATTTGGTGAAATTGGTATTGCATTCGGTGTAGGAGCAAGCTTTATCCTAAGCAGTGTTGCTGCTGTTATGTATTACCGTTTCGGGAAATGGAGAGAGAAGAAGTTATTTGCAGATGCTTAAACAGGGAGGATAATCGATGATTTTGCTGGCTGGTTTAATGGCGGGGTTCGTGCTTGGAGGATTCTTATATGTGTTTCAGCAATGGACAGACATTTCAGTATACACATTACTGATGAATGTCGATTATTTTCCTGTGCTGGGCAGTATGTATTTGCCGGATTGGATCGAATTTTCCTTGCATCTGCTTGTTTCAACGGTCGTGGTATGGATTCTGTATTTCCTGTTAAAAAAGAAAAGACTGGAGCAGAAGCTGATTCCTTATTTATTTTACAGCAGCATAATCGGGCTGATTATTTTTCCGACAACGGTATTATCTGTCCGGACACCGGAAATAGATAATATTTGGGCCTGGGTTATCTGGATGTCAGGACATATAGTATATGGATTTTCGGTGTGGGGGATGCTTAGGTTAGGGAAAAGCTTGAAAGTGAGTGTTTAAACACCCTCTCTTAAAGAGGATGTTCAAAAAGCTCAATAAAGATGACACGGCGATGAGAGGATCTTCTACTAAGAACGCCCACGTCGTGTGGGCAACGTAGAAGCCACCGCATCCTGCGGAAGTGCGTTGACTGATATTTTCCGATACTCACGTATTATAAAGCATAGAGGAACTTCTGTTAAGAACGTCCACGTCCTGTGGACAACACAGAAGTCATCACATCCTGTGAAAGTCCGTTCGGAAAATATCAGTCGCCTTGAACTTCTTGGTCCTATTTATCGGACTTTTTGAACGCGTACTAAAAGGAGAAAAGATAATGAAACGAAAGAAATGGCGTCAACTGGTAAATTTAATAAAATATCTAATGATAATCGGGCTTGTGTTCGGTCTGTCCTTAATGATACTTTCCCTGATAGTTTATCAAATCACTGATAATCCAGAGCAGGAGTTTGAAAGAGCAGATTCTGTACCGGCCTTAAATCAGCAGATATGGGAATATAAACCATTGGTTGAGAAATACGCGAAACAGCATGGAATTGAAGAGCAGACGGATACAATTCTGGCAATGATGATGCAGGAATCCGGCGGTCGCGGTAATGATCCGATGCAATCCTCAGAAAGCTTATGCGGGAAAATAGGCTGTATTGATGACCCGGAGCATTCTATTGAGCAGGGAGTATCTTTTTTTGCCTGGATATACGATCAGGCCGACGGTGACTTGGAATTAGCCGTACAGGCTTATAATTTCGGACCCGGCTTTATTAAATATGTCCGCGAGATGGAGGAAAACTATTCGGAGGAAGCAGCAATTGCCTTTTCGCAAAATATGTATGAGGAAGCAGGAAGGGATAGCTCCATTTATTCCTGCCGCAGAGAGGAAGCAGAAGAATTAGATGCGTGCTATGGAGATATTTATTATGTTTCTTCGGTGATGTCTTATAAGGAAGCAATAGAAATGGAATCGGAAAACTGATATGATGACAGTATACGAAATTCTCTTTAGCAAGGGTTATTTCTACATACAAGAAGTTGTCATATCTTTTTCACGTGTAAAAGAGGTTGTTTGCCGAAGCACATTTTCGGGTAATTAACTGATGATTATGACAACAGGAATGTATTAAAAAAATAGAGTGGAGGATGATTTTTTATGAAGGCTATTCAGACAAACAATGCACCAGCAGCAATTGGACCATATTCTCAAGCAATCGAGGCAGGAGATTTTCTTTATATTTCCGGACAAATTCCGATTGATCCGGCAACAGGCGAGGTAGTAGAAGGAATTGAAGCACAAACAAAACAGGTATTAGCAAATTTACAGGCTATTTTAGATGAAGCTGGTTTGAGCTTTTCCAATGCTGTGAAATTTACTATTTTCTTAAATTCAATGGAGGATTTCGCAACTGTAAATGAAATCTATGGAGCTGCACTGGAAGAGCCTTATCCTGCACGTGCTTGTGTAGAAGTAAGCCGTTTGCCGAAGGATGTTCTCGTGGAAATGGATATTGTTGCATACCGTAAAGCGTAAGGAGAGATTATATGGAGAATTTTATCTATCACAATCCAACAAAACTTATTTTTGGAAAAGGCCAGATAGAAAAGCTGTCTGATGAAATTCAGCCTTATGGAAGCCGCATCCTGATGGTATATGGCGGCGGAAGTATTAAAAGGAATGGCATCTATGACCGTGTATTGGAAGAATTGGAAAAAATCCACGCGGAGGTTTTTGAACTGTCCGGGGTGGAACCCAACCCACGGGTTTCTACTGTACGTGAGGGAGTCAGCATCTGTCGTGAGCAGAAAATTGATTTTATTTTAGCTGTAGGAGGAGGCAGTACGATTGATTGCACGAAAGCAATCGCTGTCGGTGCTGTTACAGACGCAGATATGTGGGATGTTGTGACGAAAAAAGAAAAGCCTGCAGGCGCACTGCCATTTGGAACCCTTCTTACTTTGGCTGCTACAGGCTCGGAGATGAATTCCGGCTCTGTTATTACCAATTGGGAAACGAATGAAAAGCATGGGTGGGGCTCTCCTTACACTTATCCGAGATTTTCTATTTTAGATCCTGTGCATACTTTTTCTGTACCGAGAGATCAAACAATTTATGGATTAGTGGATATGATGTCACATGTGTTAGAGCATTATTTTCATCATGAAGAAAATACACCAATTCAAGACAGATGGTGTGAGGGTATTTTGTTAACATTAATTGATGTGGGTCCGAAGCTTTTGGCAGATCCTGAAAATTATGCATATAGGTCTACAGCGATGCTTGGCGGAACGCTTGCTTTAAATAATATGTTGAATTTAGGCTATCGCGGTGATTGGGCTACGCATAATTTAGAGCATGCTGTATCGGCTGTCCATGATATTCCGCATGGTGGCGGTTTAGCTATTCTGTTCCCTAATTGGATGAAGCATGTACTGGACGAGGATAATGTACAGCGTTTTAAACAATTTGCTGTCCGTGTCTTTAACGTCGATACAAGAGGAAAGTCAGATAAAGTAGTCGCCTTGGAAGGGATTGACTGTTTACGTGCATTCTGGAATGAACTCGGCGCACCATCCAGACTGGCAGACTATGATATAGATGAGTCGACTCTGGAAGAAATGGCAGAGAAAACCGTGACTGCAAACCCGACATTCGGTAACTATCGCTCTTTAACCAAAAAAGACTCGATGGAGATTTTCGAAGCAAGTCTATAATTTCCCGGGAAATATTGTCGAAATATGCAAAAAGAGCTTGCAGTTATTCATAAACTGCAAGCTCTTCTTTAATTTGCAAACGTATTTTATCAAGACATTCTTCCGGCGTCTTTCCAAACACACGTTTATTATTTACCAAGGCATATGGACGTACAGCACATAAGCCACAGAATGACAAGCATTCGTTCATTAGAACCGCAACCTCAGGGAATTCTTTCTCTAAGATGGATTCAATATCTATAGTAGTGATGGCATTTCCGTCACATATTTCGATGACAACGATACCCATTGCTATCACTTTCTTTCTACAAGAGGATGTTCAAAAAGTCCTCAAACGATAAGCGGCGAATCTCTGCGTTGACGTGGCTTTTCCGATGGGGCTGCGATTACTCGCCCCACCAAAAGCGTTACTCACGTATTTGAAAGCATAGAGGAACTTCTGCTAAGAGCGTCCACGTCCTGTGGACAACACAGAAGTCATCACATCCTGTGAAAGTCCGTTCGGAAAAGCCATGTCGCCTTGATCTTCTTGCTTCTAATTTGATTACTTTTTGAACTCATATTGTAATAATTAACCTTGCTTTGTTAGTTTTAGCATAATTATAGAAACAAATCAATATTTTTACCTGGAGGAGAAGGTATGTGAATGGGATCGTTTTGTATTAGGCTCATGCTCATAACGTAACCAGGCAATAAGCATAATAAAACCGCAAAGAATAAGCAGCAGCCCTGTTGTTAAAAAGACAGAAGAAAATCCCCAGGTAGCTGCAATTGTACCGCCAAGCATCGGCCCGATAATATTACCGAAAAAGCGTAAACTTGTATCGTAGCCAAGCACTTCTCCTTGCGTAGAAAGAGGTGCTTCTTTGCGAATATAGGCTACACGTATTGGAATAATCCCGCCAAGGAATAGACCAAGTAAGAATCGTAAAACGACCAATTGCCAAATGTTTGTTATGAACATACCCGGCAGGTAAACTAATCCGGATGCGAACAACATCACGATCAATACTTTTGTATAGCCATGGTTATCCCCGATCATTCCCCAGCGTCTGGTCATCATTAGATTTCCAACTCCTGTTGCTGAGAAAGCAATACCTGCAAAGAATGCCAGATTGACTGGCCCATGAATTTCTTCAACAAATAGTGATAAGATTGGCTGCACACTAAAGTGCGCTATCTGAACAAGGGCAGACATCAATAAAACAATCAATAAGATTGGTTTATTAAGAATATACTGCAAAACTTCTTTTCTTGAGTAGTTCTTCGTATCTTCCTCTTTTGAAAATTTAACCTGCATTTCTTTAACCCCGAAGATGACGAGCAATCCGGATATAAAGATAGTCGCTGCTACCCATTTAAAGGTGCTGGAATAACCAAATGCATCAGCAAGCGCTCCGCCGAGCAGCGGGCCCATCAAAGAGCCGGTAATTGTTCCTGTCTGCAGGGTCCCTAATACTCTGCCTGCGACTTCCTTAGGAGTCTGTGTTGCAATGAATGCCTGGGACATTGGGATAAAACCTGTTACAATTCCCATTAGCAGACGTAAAATAAATAATTGCCATACTGTTGTTGCGAAGCCCATTAAAAATACTGAAATTCCAATTCCTAATGCTGACATAACCATCAGACGTTTTCTTCCGAAGCGGTCACCGATTCTTCCCCAAATTGGTGCAAAGATAAATGCACTGATGAAAGTAACGGCAAAGGTTAACCCTGACCATGTTTGTACATAGGAAGCTGAAAAGTTGCCCATGGACTGAATGTACAAGGAAATAAAAGGCACAACCATTGTCATGCTTCCGCTAACAAAGAAATTAGCCAGCCACATAATCACCAAGTTCCGTTTTACTCCTGGATGTGTATTAATAACGTTCAAACCTTCTTTCTAGCTTTTTGCATTAACTGCAGATTCCTATACATTTATTCAGAATGGTATAAGCGCACGAGTACATATGAAAAAGGCATAAGTGCCAATGACCCATACCTTCTCTAAAACAATCTGCAGCCGTCCGTTTAAGTTTTGTAAATTCGTTGCGTTTACCATCTGTAGAATTCCCGTTCTTATAAAACAGGAGGACACGAAAATTCCGTCATCGTATCTTCATTTATTTCGCTACTCCAAATATACACAAACACGAACTAAATGAAAAGTTATCTGCTCACAAAAAATAAATTAATTGTTTAAAAACATGTAAACATTTTTTCCACAAGGTATAATAGATGACGATAGTTGCACTGCAACAAATATCAAAAGTAAGAGCGGGAAGCTCTTACGAAGAAAAGGAGTAAACAAAATGAATAAAAAGTTAGTATCGATGTTGAAATACGGTGCGCTAAGCTTCATATTATTTTTTAGCATCTTATTGCCAGTTTCAGCAACTTCTAATACTACAATTATCTATGGAGAAAAGCTTAACGACAGCCAGCGTACACAGGTCAGGGAAACATTGGGTGTTTCAGACGATGACACATATGAAGAGCATGACGTTACAGGCCAGGATTATGCTGATTTTATAAATGGAAATCCAGATTCAAATATGTACTCTTCTGCAAGAATTACTTTGGAGTCAGATGGCAGTGGACTGGAAGTGAATATTTTAACACCAGATAATATAACAGAGGTAACAAAGGAAATGTATATGAATGCCCTGCTGACAGCCGGGGCAGAAAATGCAACTGTCGATGTTGTATCCCCTGTGAGAGTATCAGGCCACTCTGCATTGACAGGAATTTATAAAGCCTATGATGTAGAAGGGGTAGAGTTAGACAAAGATCGGATGGAGCTGGCAAACGATGAGTTAGAAGTGGCAACGGATTTGGCCGACAATGATGATGTCAGCGATGAAGATGTAAGTACACTTTTAACAGAAATTAAGAAAATGATTGCTGAACAGAATCCAGTTACAAAAGAAGAAGTGGAGCAAATCGTGAATGAGCAGCTGAACAATCTGGATATTCAGCTGAATGACGCCGACCGGCAGATGCTTATTGATTTAGTAAATAGAATGAGAGATTTAGATATTGATTTTGGATCAATGAAAGAACAATTGGAGGATATTACAAACAACCTTGTCGAAAAGGCAGAAGATTTAGGTTTAGACGAAGGATTCTGGCAGAAAGTAGCGAACTTCTTCAGTGATATTTTCCGTGCGATTTCAAACTTCTTTAGCAGTTAATTGAATACTGGCAAGCGTTTGAGGAAGGGTTCTCTATAAAAAGAGAGCTCTTTTTTATTGTTACAGACACCTCCTTTTGACGTTGATTTGTCATAAAACAAGTAGTAGTGATCGCTTCTATAACAGAATTGTTACAAATGTAATAGTAAACGGGTATTATGTAATCATTGTCATTCACACTTAACCGTCCTGTAACTGTATTCTCTTGAATCCTGTGATAGGATAGTGATTGTGAAAAAACAAAGGAGGTTATCAGATGAGAAAACTCGTAGCAGCATTATCTGCTGGAATCATTATTACCGGTGCAGCTGCAACAACAGTTTCCGCTGAAGAAAATGAACATAAGGTCGAATCAGGAGAAAGCTTATGGAAGATTGCCGATCAATATGATACAAGCGTACAAAACTTACTTGATATAAATAGTCTTACAACAACGGTTATTCATCCGGAAGATGTTATCTATATAAGTCAACCAGATGAAGATGGGGAAGAATCTTCATTATACACAGTTGAAAAAGGTGATACACTTTCAGATATCTCTAAAGAATTCGGTGTATCCGTGAAAGATATAAAAGAATGGAATAAACTTTCTTCGGACATCATTGTTATTGGTGCTGAGTTATCAATAAATGGAGCAACTGCTGAAGCTGCAGAAGAGGAGCCTGCTGAAGAGCCTGCTGAAGAGCCGGCTGTAGAAGAACAATCTGCAGAGGAACCGGCTGAAGAACCTGCAGAAGAGGAAGTTGTTGTTGAACAAACTTCAAATGAAGAGTCAGCTTCTGAATCAGAAGAACAATCCTCTAATGAGTCTCCACAGGGAAAAACTATTTCTGTAGAAGCAACTGCATATACAGCAGGATGTAATGGATGCTCTGGAGTGACTGCAACAGGAGTAGATTTAAATGCAGATCCAAATGCAAAAGTTATTGCAGTAGATCCAAGTGTTATTCCACTGGGAAGTAAAGTATACGTAGAAGGTTATGGTTATGCAACAGCTGCTGATACCGGCGGTGCAATCCAAGGAAACAAAATCGATCTTCACGTACCATCACAAGAAGAAGCATTGAACTTTGGAAGACAGCAAGTTAACGTAACAATCGTAGAATAAAATTCACTTAAAATAGACAGTATAAAAGTAGCTTGAGAGTTTAGTAGAACTCTTAAGCTATTTTTTTATGCATAAAAAAAGGTACCACACTTTATTATATGAAGAAGCATGACACCTTGTGCTATTTTATTATTTCAGCTTTTTGTTATATAGATTGTTTTTAAACATCCTCTTAAACATATATGCTTTTATCTAAAACCAATGATCGCCTGATTGTTCCTTAGTAGTTGTGGATTTCTGTAGCAGTGGAAGCCGGATTTTGTTCAATTTCTTCATTACTATCGTTGTGAGCATTTGAATAACCCAAAGCCCCCACTGCGGCAATGACAAAAATGAACAAAGTAAGTAGAACCTTTCGCATGTTTCTTTTCAACCCTCCATCATAATCTTGAATAATAATCAACTATCTAAGTATAGGCTAAAGTATACATCTTGGCTAGCAGGAAAAACATTAATTTTCATATACATTTGCGAATTCTGTGAATGGTTGGATTGGATTACTTATATGTTATACTTGTAAGGGATTACATTTATGACGATTTAAGGGAGGATGATGTGTATGACAAGTCGGAATTTAGACCAGTTTCTAGAAAAAAATATTGCTGATTTAAAGGAGAATGGTCTGTATAACGAAATTGATACAGTGGAAGGTGCAAATGGCCCTGAAATTATGATTAAAGGGAAAAAGTTAATCAATCTTTCTTCCAATAACTATTTGGGCCTGGCAACACATCCGGAATTGAAGGATGTGGCGAAACGGGCAATTGATTCACACGGTGTTGGAGCCGGTGCTGTCCGTACGATTAATGGAACACTGGATTTGCATATTGAACTGGAAAAAAGAATTGCTGCATTTAAAGGGACCGAAGCAGCTATTGCTTATCAATCCGGTTTTAACTGTAATATGGCAGCTATTTCAGCGGTTATGGATAAAAACGATGCGATTCTTTCAGATTCTTTAAACCATGCCTCTATTATTGACGGCTGCCGTTTATCTAAAGCAAAAATTATCCGGTTTGAGCATTCTGATATGGATGACCTGCGTGCGAAAGCAAAAGAAGCTACAGAGTCAGGAGCATATAATAAAGTGATGGTGATTACAGATGGTGTTTTCTCCATGGATGGAGATATTGCCAAGCTTCCGGAGATTGTAGAGATTGCCGGGGAATTTGATTTAATAACCTATGTGGATGATGCACACGGCTCTGGGGTAACAGGAGCTGGCGCCGGTACTGTAAAGCATTTTGGACTGCAGGATAAAGTTGATTTTCAAATGGGAACGCTGTCTAAAGCAATCGGTGTCGTCGGCGGTTATGTTGCTGGAAAACAGGCACTGATTGATTGGCTGAAGGTCCGCTCCCGTCCATTTTTATTCTCTACAGCAGTATCTCCGGCAGATGCGATCGCAAGTACCAGAGCAATTGAAATTCTAATGGAAAGTACAGAATTGAATGAGAAGCTGTGGGAGAACGGGAATTACTTGAAAAAAGGATTAAGAGAGCTGGGCTTTGATATTGGAGCGAGTGAAACCCCGATTACACCTTGTATTATCGGTGATGAGAAGCAGGCGCAGACATTTAGTAAAAGGCTGTATGAAGAAGGGGTATACGCCAAAGCAATTGTGTTCCCGACGGTTCCAAGAGGCACTGGGCGTGTCCGTAATATGCCGACAGCAGCACATACGAAAGAGATGCTGGATCGTGCAATTGATATTTATGAAAAAATCGGTAAAGAAATGAAACTTATCTAAAAAGGTTCTTCAAAAAAGTAAGAGGAGTTTTCCGAGATGAAAAAAATTTTAGTGACCGGTGCATTAGGACAGATTGGGTCAGAATTAACGGAGCAGCTTCGCAGTACATACGGTGAAGATAATATTATTGCTTCTGATATCCGGAGACCTGAGAATCCGTCAGGAATATTTGAAGAAATTGATGTAACGAAGGAAAAAGAAATATACGAGATCTCTAAAAAACATAATGTAGATACAATTATCCATTTAGCTGCACTCTTATCAGCGAAGGCAGAAGCCTTTCCAAAAGTAGCCTGGGAAATTAATATGGGAGGACTTGTCAATGCTTTAGAAGCGGCTAAACAATTGGATTTGAAATTCTTCACACCAAGCTCAATTGGTGCATTTGGGCCGAGTACACCCAAAGACAATACACCGCAGGATACATTGCAGCGGCCAACAACAATGTATGGGGTGAACAAGGTAGCAGGGGAGCTTCTATGTGATTATTATTATTCCAGATTTGGGGTAGATACCAGAGGAGTCCGTTTTCCAGGTTTGATCTCTTACGTAACAGCTCCCGGCGGCGGTACAACAGATTATGCTGTAGAAGTATATTACGAAGCAATTCGGAAAGGAACCTATACTTCCTATATCGCGCAAGGCACCCATATGGATATGATGTATATGCCGGATGCTTTGAATGCAATTATTCAGCTGATGGAAGCAGACCCTGATCGATTAAAGCATCGAAATGCATTCAATATTACTGCAATGTCTGCTGCACCCGAGCATTTTGCAGCGTCCATCCGCAAGCAGATGCCGGATTTTGAAATGGATTATCAGGTCGATCCTGTCAGACAGGGAATTGCAGAGAGCTGGCCGGATTCGATTAATGCAGATGCAGCTAAGGAAGAATGGGGCTTTGAAGCAGTCTATGATATTGATAGTATGACAATAGATATGCTGGAAAAGATTCGTGAAAAAATAAAAAAGAATAGCGCCTAAAAGCATAAAATTATTTGAGCTGTTTCGGTGGAAATGCACTTATATATTTTTTAAAAGCACTTCTCATTATTTGAGAGGTGCTTTTTATAATGTACAGCAGAACGGAATTATTCAATTTTCTTCCAATTTTATCTAATAATCTAAAATGGAAGAGTATAATAATTTGAGCATAATTATACATTTTATCAAAAATAATAAATAGTAATAAATCATTACAATAGTATATCGAAAGCGTTATATTTCAGTATCTAATATAAAACTTCCAAAAAAATATACTTGAAAATGTATATTTAATCATTTATAATCTAACCTAACAATCATTAGGTGGTGAATTTTTTGACTAAAGAAAAGATTTTAAAAGCTGCTATTAATCAATATTCGCTCCACAATTATCATGGTGCGACCATGAAGAAGATTGCAGATGAAGTAAATATCAAACCGGCTTCTATTTATTTTTTTTATAAAAATAAAGAAGAGCTTTTCTTAGCTGCGTTTAAATGGATACTGGAATCTCACCTTACTTATATTCAGAATATTATGGGAGAAGTTATTGAACAGCCGATTCTGAATATTTACCAGACAATTATTCGAAAAACGGTCGCTTACCATAGAGAGAGACAGAATGAAACGAATGCTTATATTTCATTAGTTAACTCACCTCCGGCGGGAATTAAGCCATTCTTGCATGAACATATGCAACAATTTGATATATGGATGGAGCAAACATTGACAGAAAAGATGCAAAAAGAATATCCGGATATATCTAAAGAAAAAGCAATAATGTTAACCAAACAGTTTCTTATTATTATGGATGGGATATTCTGGGAGATAAATATTTATGAAAAAGAAGAATTAGAAAAACAAATGGAATATGCCATAAACATCATTGAATGTTTATTGAGAGAGGAAGTTAAATAAATGAACAACGATTTCGCGAGAGAGCCCGTACCACAAGAAGAGAGAAAACATTGGTTTACGATTTCGTTAGTATGGATTGCAGTAGGAATTGATTTATCCGCCGTTATTTTTGGTGTTGAATTAGGAAGTGGAATGGCATTTGGGGATGCGCTGATTTCTGTTTTAATCGGCTCCGGGATACTTGGAGTTCTGGCAGCTTTTTGTGCTTATGTAGGGACAGCGACCGGATTCTCTACTTCGATGATTTCCAGGTTTACCTTCGGAGCTTCCGGTGCAAAGTTTGTATCCTTTTTTATGGCGGTTGCTTTATTAGGCTGGTTTGGTGTACAGACAGGATTTTTTGCGGAGAATGCGTCAGCGATATTTCAGCATGCCTTCCATATAAATGTGCCATTACCATTATTAGCTGCTCTTGGCGGAATATTAATGACCTCGACAGCTATTTACGGTTATAAAGCAATTGAAAAGCTGAGCGCATGGGCAGTACCATTGTTGTTAATTCTCATTTTCTTAACAATTGGACTGGCAGTTAATAAGTATGGAACAGAAGCATTAAGTGCACCAGTTGATAATATTTTTACAATGGGGATGGCGATTTCTTTAGCAATTAGTGTATTTATTACGGGAGCGGTTATTTCTCCGGATATTTCCCGATGGGCCAAGACAAAAAAGGACGCTGTTTTAGCTTCTTTTATCGGTTTCTTTGTGGGTAACAGTTTTATGATTATTGTTTCTATGATTCTGTCACGAATTATGGACGAAGACAGCCTGACAACCATTATGATTATGGTAGGGTTAGGGGTTCCGGGTATTCTTGTTTTGATTTTAGCCCAATGGACAACCAATACGAGCAATGCTTATTCATCTGGATTGAGCTTTGCAGTCATTTTCACTAAAGTGCATAAGGGATTATTAACTTTGATTGCAGGAATTTTAGGAACGTTATTGGCAGTGCTTGGCATTTATGATAATTTTATTAACTTCTTAACGATTATGTCGATGTTTATCACGCCAATTGCAGGGGTTTATACAGCATCCTATTATTTTGGGAAACAGAAATATTTTACTGTAGCAGTTGGGCAGGATAGAAATTTCAAACTGCTCCCGCTGCTGGCATGGTTTTTAGGTGCAGCTGTGAACTGGATGACTTCCCCTGGACCAACAGGACTGGAGCTATTTAATTTTACAACAATACCGGCATTGGACAGCTTTATTGTTGCCTTTGTTGCACAGCTTATATTTATTCTAATTATGAAAGCTAACGAACAGAAAGGAAGATAAATTATATGAAATGGTTAAATGAGGAAGATATTCAGCATATTTCAATAGGCGCTGCTGTGTTAGGAACAGGTGGCGGCGGAGATCCCTATATCGGAAAAATGCTGGCATTATCAGCTATAAAAAAATATGGACCAGTAAAAATGGTTACATTAGAAGAACTGGAGGACGATCATTTTGTTCTGCCTGTTTCCGGAATGGGTTCGCCGAGTGTCTTAGTCGAAAAAATTCCTTCCTTCGATCAGCTGACAGCACCGTTGGAAGCATACGAAGAAGCGGTTGGAAAGAAAGTCGATGTCGTGATGCCAATCGAAATTGGCGGAGTTAATTCCTTGATTCCCGTTGCGGTTGCAGCGATGAAAGGAATTCCTATTTTAGATGGGGATGCGATGGGAAGAGCTTTCCCGGAAGCACAGATGGTAACCTTTCACTTGGATGGACTGAAGCCGGAGCTCGTTACATTAGCTGATGAAAAATCAAACGTCGTTTCTATTAAACCGGCAGACGGCATCTGGAGTGAAAAAATATCCAGGCAGATTACCATTGTGATGGGAGGTTCTTCTATTGTCAGTGATTATGGAATCAGCGGCAAGCAGGCCAAAGAAAGCGTCATCCCGGATACATTAACCTTAGCACAGCAAATTGGTGCATTATTGACAAATGAGCGGACAGCAAAAATCCATCCAATTGTACAAATGCTGGAAAAACTGAATGGATATAAATTATTTACAGGAAAGGCAATCCAAATTGAGCGGAAGATCCAAGGTGGATTTACGCGTGGAAAAGCAATCTTTGAAGGGTCGGATGAGGACAAGGAAAGCACCTGTCAATTATTTTTCCAAAATGAACATTTACTGGCAGAAGTGAACGGGAAGCCTGCAGCCATTACACCAGATTTAATCGCAGTACTGGATGAAGAAACAGGAATGCCGATTACTACAGAAGGGTTGAAATATGGTGCCCGTGTTGTAGTAGTAGCTTTTCCAGCTCACGAAAAATGGAGAACAGACATTGGCATTGAAACAGCAGGGCCAAAATACTTCCAGTATGACTATGAATATATCCCGCTCGAAACACTGGCGAAGGAGGCTGACCAATGATCAGATTAGGAATTGATGTAGGCGGTACGAATACAGATGGTGTGGTTCTTAGTGCAGATAATGAAATTTTAGCAAGTACGAAATCAACTACTACAAAAGATATATTTTCCGGTATTAAACAAACATTGGCTAAACTGATGGAAGAGTCAAAATTAAACGCTGAAAAAATAGATGTGGCAACACTTGGGACGACACATTGTACCAATGCCATTGTGGAAAGAAAAGGATTAAATCGTGTTGGTATAATCCGGATTTGCCTCCCATCAGGATCAGCAGTTACACCTTTGTTAGACTGGCCGCAGGATTTAGTCGATCAACTGGACCCGGTGACCCTTTTAATTCATGGCGGTTATGAATATAATGGTGAACCAATTGCTGCATTAGAGGAAAGTGAACTGCAAAACGCGGTGGAAAAACTAAAAGGAGAAGTAGATTCCATTGCTATTACAAGTGTTTTCTCTCCAGTTCAAAATGAACAGGAAAAATATGTTGCTGAATATTTAAGTAAAGCAATGCCTGAAATTCCAATTTCTATTTCAAGTGAAATTGGCTCTGTCGGCTTAATTGAACGGGAAAATGCTACTATCTTGAACGCTGCGTTAATGAGTACTATCCGCCGGGTATCGGAAGGTTTCCAGCAAGCCTTGGAACAAGAGGGAATTCAGGCAAAAATCTTCCTTGGACAAAATGATGGGACGCTGATGACGAATGAATACGCACAGAAATATCCGATTTATACTATTGCCTGCGGACCTACTAATTCCATTCGGGGCGCAGCTCATTTAACCAATGAACCGGATGCCATTGTTGTTGATATTGGCGGGACAACAACAGATATTGGTGTACTGGCCAACAGTTTTCCACGTCAAACATCCTTGGCCGTTGAAGTAGGGGGAGTACGTACTAATTATCGGATGCCGGATATTTATTCCGTTGGATTTGGTGGAGGAACAAGGATTCATCGCGAGGATAATGGCTGGAAGGTTGGTCCGGATAGCGTAGGATATCGCTTGATGGAGGAAGCCAAAGCGTTTGGAGGAGAGACATTAACTGCAACGGATATTGCCATTGCCAAGGGACAGGTTCATTTTGGCGAACCGGATATTGCCTCCTTCAAAGACCTCCCTGTTGATGATATTTATGAGACGATGACGCATGTGGTAGAAGAAGCAATTGACCGCATGAAAACCAATAGTGAAGATGCAACGGTGGTTTTAGTCGGTGGAGGAGCGGCACTTATGCCGGAAGCCCTCAAAGGGGCAAGTAAAGTGATCCGCCCTGCACATGCCGGTGTTGCAAATGCAATTGGAGCGGCTCTTGGAGATATCAGCGGCACCGTGGAACGAATTTATTTACTGGAGAATGACAGCTATGAAAACATTATAGAGAATGCGAAAGCAGAAGCAGTGAAAAATGCTGTTGCAGCAGGCGCAGATCCGAATCAGATTCAAATTATTCAATTAGAGGACTTCCCGTTAGCTTATTTACCGGGACAAGCATTGCTTGTTAAGGTAAAAGTGGCCGGGCCGCTTAAAATATAAGACACCGTCAAATCAGGGAGATTAATCGATTCAGAAGATTTCAGGACCATAAGAAATCCATTTATGAAGATGGGTTTCTTATGGTCTTTTTAGATAATCTTAAAATAGAGGTCAAATTATAATAAATAGGTACAGTATTCATCCTGTATAAAATATAATAGTTAGTCCAATATAGAAAAGGGAGGTGCGCAATGAAAAAGATATTATTAATCATTGCCGTTACAATTATTTCTTTCAGTTGTTTTGCGATTAATACTTTGGCTGAAGAAGATGATTTTACATCTAAAAAACCAATGACTGAAGAAGAAGTTTATAAGGGAATGGGATATTCTAAAGATTTAAGTAAAATTATAAATATATTTGAAGAAAAATTTGAGTATATATTATATTTAAGAGCTAACGGTAAATACGACAAAAAATCGTTAATTCGTATTGCCGATTCTTTAGAATAATATCAACCATTACTGACGGTTGGATTATTTAGTAGTGGTTTCTTATTTTATACATATAAAAGGTACCTGATCATTAGCGCTTTTTAATGCTTTTAAGTTAAATTTTCTTATCCTTATATAAGAAAAAAGACTCCGATAAATTCATTTACCGAAGTCTTTATGCTTTCTATAAAAAAGCCCAATAATTATGCAGTTACATACATTTCTTTCACTTGCTTTTGCAGCTTTTTATCCTGAACGTATTCATCATACGACATTTCTTTATCGACAATACCAGCTGGCGTAATTTCCATAATACGATTGGCGATACTGTTGATAAATTCATGGTCATGTGATGTAAAGACAATGGATCCTTTGAATTTAACGAGCCCATTATTTAATGCCTGAATAGATTCAAGGTCAAGATGGTTCGTAGGCTCATCTAAAATAAGCACATTCGATTTGGAAAGCATCATTTTAGACAGCATACAGCGAACCTTTTCTCCCCCGGAGAGTACATTTGCTTTTTTCTTCGCTTCTTCTCCGGAAAATAGCATTCTTCCTAAGAAACCGCGCAGGAATGTTTCTGTTTCATCCTCAGGAGAATACTGGCGGAGCCAATCTACCAGCGTTAAATCAGACCCGTCAAAGAACTCAGAATTATCTTTTGGGAAATAAGATTGGGATGTTGTAATACCCCATTTATAGGAACCTTCATCCGGCTCCAATTCACCAGAAATAATTTGCAGTAAAGTTGTGTTGGCAATGTCATCTCTTCCGACTAATGCCACTTTATCATTTGGATTTAAAATAAAATTCACTTTATCTAATACTTTTACCCCGTTAATTGTTTTAGACAGATCCTTCACCTGTAATAAATCATTTCCAATTTCACGCTCTGGTGTAAAGGCAATGTATGGATATTTTCTGGAGGATGGTTTAATATCATCCAATGTAATATTATCCAGCATTTTTTTACGGGAGGTCGCCTGCTTGGACTTCGAAGCATTTGCGCTGAAACGTGCGATAAATTCTTTCAGCTCGTTGATTTTTTCTTCTTTTTTCTTATTAGACTCTTGAGCCATACGAGAAGCAAGCTGGCTGGATTCATACCAGAAATCATAGTTCCCTACATAGAGCTGAATTTTTCCGAAATCGACATCCGCAATTTGTGTACATACTTTATTTAAAAAGTGACGGTCATGGGATACAACGATAACCGTATTTTCAAATTGAATAAGAAATTCTTCCAGCCATTGGATTGCCTGAATGTCCAATCCGTTTGTAGGCTCATCAAGAAGAAGAATATCGGGATTACCGAATAAGGCTTGCGCAAGTAGTACTTTTACCTTTTGTTCCTCAGGAATTTCGGCCATTTTTAAATCATGAACAGATTCTTCTACACCAAGACCTTTAAGAAGCACGGCTGCGTCAGATTCCGCCTCCCACCCGTTCATTTCTGCAAATTCACCTTCCAGCTCAGCGGCACGGATACCGTCCTCTTCGCTGAAATCTGCTTTCATATAAATAGCATCTTTTTCCTGTTTCACTTTGTACAAACGCTCATGACCCATTAATACCGTTTCCAGCACAGGATGCTCTTCATAAGCATAGTGATCCTGTTTTAAAACAGTCAGACGCTGCCCTGGTGTCAGAGACACATTCCCGGATTGCGGCTCAATTTCACCAGAAAGAATTTTTAGGAAAGTAGATTTTCCTGCTCCATTTGCTCCAATAACACCGTAACAATTTCCCGGTGTAAACTTTAAATTTACATCTTCAAAAAGCTTCTTGTCACCATATCGTAAACTAACATTAGTTACTGTTAACATTTTATTAATTGCCTCCATTAAATCATTATCAAAATAAGCTTACGTTATTTACGGAAACAATGCAAGATAAGACCGCTATATCTATGAAAGTATCTCAATTTTCAGCTATATAGAGATATAGACCTGAAGGCTTAGTTGAAAATATGACGCTGGGTTATTCCGGATGGATAAAATAACCGGTAAGATAAAAATAACTTAAAAATAAAGCGGAAGAACACAAAGCTTCGTTATTAGTAATCTTCATCAAGCTGAGAAAAGGAGGAGTGCAAATGGGTGTGGAAATTTTACCGCAAGAGGATGCTATTTCAGATAATTTTCATATACTGATAAATAAGAACGAGCTAATGACAAATTAAATAATCCATTGAAACTTTTTGCCATTTAATACGTAATTAAATGTATAACAGAATAAGAGAAATCACCATTAATCATATCCTTTTTTAAATAGAAACAAGTCTACTTAAAGGGAATATATACCAGATAAGGAATACACTTATCAATTTTTGCACCAGCTATTGTATATTAAAATATTTTTGTATATATTAATAAAAAGGGGTATGTCCGAAGAGGGGGAACAAGTAGATGAAAAGCAAGACGGTTTATTTGCTGTTTACTGATACAGGAAGCTATCTGTCACGATTGATTCATCTGTATACCCAAGAGCCTTTAAACCATGTTTCTATTGCTTTAGATAGAGAATTGACAGAGGTTTACAGCTTTGGGAGAAAACAGCCTGATAACCCATTCATCGGTGGCTTTGTGAAAGAGGATATTTTTTCACCATACTTAAATCACTCCATGTGTGAAATTTATGAGCTTAAAGTGACCGACAAAGAATATGAATATATTAAATCCTTTATTCAAAATATAGAGATTGACAAAGAAAAATACCGGTATAATTTTATTGGTTTATTTGGAGTCATGATGAAAATAAAAATTACACGGCAGACAGCCTTTTTCTGTTCACAATTTGTGGCAACCATTTTACAGGATGTGACGAGCCTTTCTTTAACAAAAGACCCTTGCTTTACAACTCCGGAGGATATTCGAACTGCTCCGGATCTAAAGCTTGTTTATGAAGGGGTATTGTTACATTATCAAGATGAAGATTCTTTATCATCAACAGAGCAGCCATCATTATCTTATATTTCTAATTTATAGGTGTGTGTTCAAAAAGTCCAATAAAGATGACACGGCGAATTTCTGCGTTGACGAGCTTTTTCCGATACTCACGTATTATAAAGCATACGCTCCGTTCGTAAAAAGCTCGTCGCCTTGAACTTCTTGGTCCTATTTATCAGACTTTTTGAACGCCCTCTTATAGTGTTGAGATTAAAATCTTAAAAACCCGGGCATTTGTGCTTCCTTACCAGTATAAGGAAATACAGACTTTGCTAAAATATGATTACAAAAAGCACGGAGCTTCCTGAATGGAGGCTCCGTGCTTTTTGTTATACTTTATTCAAACAGGCTCTGCATTGCTTCTTTTGAGAAATCCTGAATGCCGAGTGTTTCATAAGGAACGACCAGCTTCATGGTAATATTATTCGCTTCTAAATCCATATGCTGTACAGCTACATCGAAATTCCCCTGCAAATTCATATCTGTTACAGCTACATAAATCTCCTGGCTGTCCGGATCTATCGTAACCCATTCAGGTGTTGGTAAAAACTTATCCATATATTCCATGATTTTTTTGTTTGGCAGCTCTAAAAGCCCGACAGAGATAGACTTCAGCTGTAAAACAAGATCTCCGTTAGCCTGTTCAATCGGTTCAAAACGGACGGAGAGAGGAACTGTAGCGGAGAAAACAGGCAATTCTCCCATCAGGTGTACATCATCCTCAAGAAAAATACGGTAATGATGATCTGTGCCCTCAAGCAATTTCTCAATGTAAGCATTGATTAAATTGTTTAAGTTTTGCTTGGTTGTCTGAATGTAAAACTCAGAGCTTTCCTGATCATCTATCACAGCATTTTGCGGAAACTCGTTTTTGGAAACCGGCCAAAAAATAAGCGCCAGCAAAAGGAGTAAGACAGCTGCATTAAAGATAAGGAGAGTGAAAAAGCCGGCTTTCCATTTATTATTTATTTTTATTTGTCTATTTTTTACTCTCATTGTGTTTTCATCCCAACTTAATTAAAATATTCCAGAATACGCTCAGCCATTAAATAATATCCATCATAATTAGGATGGAAGTTATCGTCTGAGAATAAATTTGCCGTCTCGTCTTCAAATAAATCGTCAATTGGTACAAAGGTGCTGTCGTCGTACTGATTGACTGTCTCTCTTCCTATAGTATTCCAATCAGCAACAATCTGGTCCAATTCTGGAATGTCCTCAAAATAATTTTTAAAAGGATTAAATATGCCTAATAGATAAATAGAAGCGTCAGCATTAATAGAACGAAGCTTATCGAATATCTCACTGAGCCGTTCTTCGTAGAAAGACTGTTCCTCATTGAAATAGCTGATTTCCAAATCCATAATATTTTCCTTTAACACCTGCATAATATCATTTGCACCGATGGTAATGATAATAATATCCGCTTCTTCTAAAGCATCGGTCAATTCAGGCTCTTCTTCCAGACGGGTCAGCAGCTGATCAGAGCGGTTTCCACGTTTTCCAAAGTTATCAAAATGGACATTTGTATCAAGGGCCTGAAGTGTCCTGTCTAATATCCCGACATAGCCTCCCTGATTTGTGTCATCTCCCACGCCCTGGGTCAATGAATCACCGAGTGCGACAATATCTACATCTTCCTCAGAAGCAAATTCAAATGTATTTTCAAAGGGTTCATCGACAGCTAATTCCTCATTTTCTTGTTCATCCACGTCCCCCATAACTTCCTCGCTGCCGTCTTCTGTATCTTCTTCCTTATTTTCCGCTGGTTCAGGCGTAATTTGTTCTTTCAGCGCTTCTTCTCTTTCCCGTTGTTCAGAGCTTAATTGAAAATATGGAAGCTGTAAAATCGAAAAAACAGCTATAATGATAATAAGAATGGAGCTGATAAGAATAAGCCATCTTTTTTTCGTCATCTTCATGATCACACCTACGTGTTCTTTTCTTCTAGTTTATGTTGAAACAAAGAAAATTACTTAAGTAAAATAATTTGATAGAGTAGATGTTTATTATTTATATTCCTATTTTAATCAAGGATCATAAATAATAAACAGGTTTAAATGAAAAACGCCTTCTAATTTTATGTAGAAGACGCGGCTAAATATCATTATAACATAAAAATACCCGTCTTTCTTAACAATAAAACATCAAATGTTCTATAGAGGAAAGACGGATCTTGTATAATTATTTTAATTAATTTCTGAAACTGCGTAATTCCAGAGCAAATTTTGCCGGCTGGATATTGGAAAGAATAAATACTTCAGATGTTACATCAGGGCTTGCATCTGTAAACAAAATAGTACCCTGGTAAGCTGCATTTTCTTCCGGTGTCGGCTTTCCTTCTTGCAGCCAAATCGCATCCGCCCCGGTTAGTATGTCTGTTGTTATCTCATCTATATCTGTTGCAGGAATAACCTCATAACCTAATTTATATAGAGGTGCAATATCCTCGTCCGAAATGCCGACAGCTACAATACGTTTTTTACGGACACCTTCACTGCGGTCAAAAGGAGATTGCAGCAGATTTGTTACCGCTGTTTCCTCTGCAGATTTCTGATTGCCCTGTGATTTTCCGGTCGCTTTATCAATTGCCTGATCCAGATCAGCTACGATATCATCAAATGCTTCTAAACCAACAGACAGACGAATTAATTCTTCTGTCGTACCGCTTTTTGCCAGGTCCTCATCTGTTAATTGCTGATGAGTTGTAGAAGCAGGATGGATAATAAGCGATTTTGCATCACCGACGTTGGCAACGTGAGACCAGAGTTCTACATTATCAATTAAGGTACGGCCGGCATCACGGCCTCCTTCAATACCAAACGTAATAACAGAACCAAAACCGCCTTTTAAATACTTCTGGGCAAGCTGGTGAGATGGATGTGATGGCAGCCCCGGGTAGTTGATCCATTCTACAGCAGGGTGTTTTTTCAGATAGGCAGCCAGTTTTTCTGCATTTTCACTATGTCTTTTGATGCGTAAATGTAAGGTTTCCAATCCCTGAAGCAATAAAAAAGCGTTTTGCGGACTTAGAGCAGGTCCAATATCACGTAATAATTGGACACGCAGCTTTGTAATAAAGGCAGCCGGGCCTAAGTCAGCATATTTTAAGCCGTTATAGCTTGTATCCGGCTCGATAAAATCAGGAAATTTTTCATTGTTCCAGTCAAATCTGCCGCTGTCGACAACAACTCCGCCAATTGTTGTGCCGTGTCCGCCAATCCATTTCGTTGCAGAATGCACAACGATATCTGCGCCCCATGTTAATGGTTTGGAAACATAAGGTGTAGCAAATGTATTATCAATAATTAAAGGAATGCCATGATTATGAGCAATATCAGCAACGGTTTCCACATCAAAAACATACAGGCTCGGATTTGTAATGATTTCACCGAAGATTGCTTTTGTTTTATCTGTAATCGCAGCTTCAATTGCTTCTGGATCTGTTCCGTCTACAAATTTCACATCGATTCCATAGCGGGGGAGCGTGTTGGCAAATAAATTATAAGTGCCGCCATATAGATTGCTGTCTGCAATAATTTCATCACCGGCACGTGTAATATTGAGAATGGCCATGGTAATGGCTGCCATCCCTGATGCCACACCTAAAGCTCCGACCCCATCTTCTAATTGGGCGATCCGCTGTTCAAATGTATCGACAGTTGGATTCATTATTCGTGTGTAAATATTTCCAGGCTCTGCCAGCCCGAATAAGTTTTGCGCATGCTCTGTGTCACGGAATACGTAAGAAGTAGTTTGATAGATCGGTACGGCACGGGATCCGGTTGTTGGGTCAGGAACCTGGCCTCCGTGTAATAAAATTGTTTCATCTTGCTGGACTGGATGATTTGACATTTTATTTCCTCCCTTTTTTAGATGCCTTCTGTTACTAAAAAAGAGCTCTCTTCTTTTAAGAAGAGAGCTCTTGTCGTCGACTTGGAACTCTCTCTTATCTTTCAGATTAATCTGTAGGATTTGGCACCAGTTTTTGTTCAGGTTGCCGGGCTTCACAGGGCCTATTCCCTCCGCCGCTCTTGATAAGAGATTATGCTAAATATTTAGAAATTACTAGAGAGTATATAATTATAGAGATTAAATGTCAAGTAGTTTACTATGAATTAATAGGGTTTCATTTTTAAAAAGGAATGAGAGGGGAATTACTGATGAGTAAAATCCACGATAGTAAAATTTTAAATTACCAAATAAGATATATTCTTCATTTGGATTTAATGGATGGGTTCTTTCGGAAAGGTGCGTTCTGGAGTAAAGGAAGACATAGATGATACTTCCCTGTATTAAATACAAAAAACATCGATTAGTAATGTTAGATAAGCACCAAAACAATACTATGAATCTCAAGAATGTAAATAATAAAGCTGCCCCAATATAATTACTTGGAGCAGCTTTATAAAATTGATATGCAACTAATAGAAAAGCTTTCATTACCTGTTGATTTGAATAGTTATGAACACATTAGTTAAGCCCATTTTGCTCAATTAAATCTTTATACCAATAAAAGGATTTTTTCTTCGTCCGGTTTAAAGTACCTTTTCCTTCATTATCTCTATCAACATGAATTAGACCATATCTTTTGGACATCTGTCCTGTACCTGCACTTACAAGATCAATGCATCCCCAGGCCGTATAACCAAAGCAGTTTACGCCGTCTATTGTAATGGCGTCCTGCATCGCTTTAATATGAGCTTCCAAATAACTGATTCGATAATCATCTATGATTTCGCCGTTATCTTCTATCTTATCGACAGCGCCAAGTCCATTCTCAACAATAACTAAAGGTTTTTCGTAACGGTCGTAAAGAACATTCAGGCCAAATCTTAAACCTAGAGCGTCAATTTGCCAGCCCCATTCGGATTCTTCCAAATAAGGATTGCGTTCACCGAGAATACCATTACCTTCACTTAGATCTTTATCTTTGTTATTACTCATGGTCGTAGATGTATAGTAACTAAATCCTAAATAATCACAAGGATAATCGGCAAGTAACTCTGAATCTCCTTTAGCAAAGTGTACATTAATAGCTTGAGCCGCAAAATAGGCGAGCATTCTTTCCGGGTAATAGCCTTTCAATTGTACATCCGCAAAAAATAGCTTTTGAAGCTCCTTTTGTTTTGCTACAAAAACGTCTGCCGGTTTAGCAGTCAGCGGATAGATAGGAGCGTAGCCAAGCATCGCTCCTATTTGATTGTTGGGATCCACTTCATGCCCATGTTTCACAGCTAAGGCGCTCGCTACAAACTGATGGTGGATCGCCTGATATTTTTCTTCATCTGTGGCATCGATACGAATACCGAGTGCCATCTGCGGCAGAAACATAGCCATATTAATTTCATTAAAGGTCAGCCAATATTTTACCTTGCCTTTGTAACGCTTGAATAAAACCTTTGCATAATTAGCATAGAAATCAATAAGCTTGCGATTTGCCCATCCGCCATATTCATCAATAAGGTATTGAGGCATTTCAAAATGAGAAATAGTAAGAATCGGTTCTATTTGATGCTTGATCAATTCGTCGATGACGTTGTCGTAAAATGCCAACCCTTTTTCATTTGGCTTAGTTTCATCTCCATTCGGAAAAATCCTTGACCAGGCGATTGACATACGATACGTTTTAAAGCCGGCCTCTGCAAACAAAGCAATATCCTCTTTATACCTATGGTAGAAATCGATCGCTTGATGAGACGGAAAATAGGAATCCTCCGGGGCATTCTTAGCATATCTTTTTTGGATATCCCTTGACGCAATCAGCCCGTCTACATAAGAAGGTCCTTTTCCATCTTCATTCCAGGCGCCTTCAATTTGGTTCGCAGCAGTAGCACCGCCCCATAAAAATCCTTCAGGCATATTTGTTTTAGACATGATTTATCTCTCCTTACTCAATTTCAAAAATAGTATTAGCTGGTGTGACCTTTTGATTGATATGCTGTTTCTCAATATGATGGAAGTCTTGCGTGTTTGTTATAATCGTAATAACCGTCGGATCATAAAGCTCAGCGATTTTCTCCACTTCCATGGTTGCCAGCACCGTTCCTTTACTTACCTGATCTGTTGCCTTGACAGTTGTTTCAAAGTATTTTCCTTTCAGTTCCACTGTATCTATTCCGATATGGATCAATAGTTCAATACCTTCTTTTGTTTTCAATCCAATTGCGTGTTTGCTGTCTGCTACATACATGATTTCTGCATCAACAGGTGCAACGACCTCTCCCATGCTGGGCGTTACTGCATAAGAAGTTCCCATAATTTCTTTGGAGAATACTTTATCATTAACATCTTCAATCGGAACGGCTTTCCCGGTTACAGGGGAGACAATTTCCTTTTTCTCTGTCAAGGTCACAGGAGCATTATCTGTGTTTGAATCAGACTTTGAAGATTTTTGTTTGTCTGCTGTGCCTGTACCCATTTCCTCTTCCAATTTTTCTTCAGGGATATCCTCGAATCCTAAAATAAGTGTAAGAATAAAGGCTAGCACAAAACTTAATGCAAAACCACTAATAGCAATAACTACGTTCCAAATATTCCCTGGCTCTACATAAGCAGTCAAAGAGATAATACCTGTTAAGAAGGCGAAACTCTTCAAGCCGAATCCTACAACGATTGCACCACTGATTCCTCCGGCAATTAAACAAGCATAGAAAGGACGTTTTAGTTTAATATTGATTCCATACATCGCCGGTTCTGTGATACCTAATAAGGCAGACACACCGGATGAAGTAGCCAATTCTTTCATTTCTTTGTTCTTTGATCTGAAAGCAACGGCGAAAGCAGCTCCACTTTGGGCAACATTGGTAACTAATGCTACAGGGTTTAACATTTTATCATGGCCGAGTAAAGCAAAGTTATTGAATACCAGCGGGAATAACGCATAATGCATACCTGTCATAATAATTAATGGCATCGTGGCTCCGAGTAAAAGCCCGGCAATAATTCCTGCATGATTAAACAGCCAGCTGATTGCAATCGCTAATACTTCACCAATATAGTTACCGAGCGGTCCTAATACAACTAAAGTGGCAACGATAACAATAATAAGCGTGAACATAGGTGTAAACATGATACTAAGTGATCTTGGTACTATTTTTTTAATCGCAGGCTCTACATAACTTAATAACCAAACACCTAAAATAATCGGTATTACGGATGAACTGTAATTTAAGAATGGTACATTGACTAATCCAAATAACGTAATAGGGTCTACTTCTTGTCCGGCTGATATCGCGTTATAGGAGCCCAAAATCGTTGGGTAAAGCATCGAACCAGCTACTGTAATAGCTAAGAAGTTATTTGTTTTAAATATCTTGGCAGCTGAAGAGGCCAGCAAGAAAGGTAAAAAGTAAAACGCACAGTCAGCGACAATAAACAGAACCTTATAAATATCTGCTTCTTCGGACAACCAGCCTAATCCTGTACATAGCGTAAGCAAACCTTTCAATAGACCTGCTCCGGCGATAACTGGCAGAATCGGTGTAAAAATTCCTGAAATGGTTTCCATTATTGTTGAAATAACACCTGAGCCTGATTTATTGGAGCGGTCGGATTTGTCATTCTGATTTCCGAGGGGCCCTGTAATTTCTGTAACTTCAGCATAAACTTTTGCTACTTTATTACCGATAATGATTTGTAATTGTTCTCCTGAGAATTGCGCTGTTACAACGCCTTTTATATTACTTATTTTTTCAACATCAACCTGGTCTTTTTTATGGACGAACATTCTCAGCCGGGTGGCACAATGCCAGACATCTGTAATGTTGTCCTTTCCTCCAACCAAATCAATAATCTGATTTGCTATATCTTTTTCCATCATTAATCTCCTTTATCCATGAGTCGAATGATATGGAATGTGAGATAAACCAATTCATCATCGGTTAAGGTCCATTCCATTTCTTCATACAGGTAGTTGGCAATCTTTTTACAGGTATTAAATGCCCGTGGATATTTTTCAGAAACGAGCTTGATAATATCCTTGTTTAATGGGTATTCCGTTCTTTCTTCTGTACTGTAACGCAAAAAGAAATAACGAAGGTGCGTGATAAAACGACTATAGGTTGAACTGGTGTTATCCATTTTTTCGTGAAAATCATATTGGATAATTTCCACAATCCGGCTCATCAGTTTTGTCATCTCCATTGTTTGAGAAACAACTTCCCAATTGTTTCGCACAGTAATAAAATGGAATGTTAAAAAAGAGGTTTCTGAGTCCGGTAAATGAAAGTCATAGTTACATTTAAGAAATTCAATGACTTTTTTTGAAAATAGATATTCTTTAGGGAAAAGCTTGCTGACTTCCCATTGATCCGTAGAGAGCGTATTTTCTTCTTTAGCTCTTAAAATGGCATGATGTAAGTGATCTGCCAGAGTAAGATAATTGATGGAAGAGAAATTAATATCCAGCTCTTTCTTGGCTAGTTGAGCAATATCCATCGTCATTTGATGTTCTTCAAAGGTAATGCTATGCAAAATTTCTTCGAGAGATATCTGATTATCTATTTCTGTTGAGACAAATTTCTTGCGGATATGGTCCTCTTTAACGATGTCGCCATAATGTTTTTGAAAACCTATCCCATTTCCAATGACTATCCATTCGATCTGAGCACTGTCCTTCACCAGCACGACATTATTGTTGTAAGCTTTTAAGAATTTCATGGTAGTAATTGTTCACCTCCTGTATGTATACGCAAAAAAACCCATGCAAAAATGACAGCCAACATGGCCTCATTTTTACATGGGTAATGCCTACTTAAAGTAACAAATCCCGATTATATTTCACAAAAGATATATTTTCTCGAATAGGTACATTAAACCATTAATATTTGGTGAAGTCAACAAGTAAATGTTTTCTTTTTAAGAGGCAGCGGACAGATGAAAAGTCGTATTTTATCACAGTGTAATGTGCTGCAAGGACTACCGCTTCATATTTTATCTGTGTTCAATTAAGCTTTTATATTCTTTTTTTTCCTGGCTCGTGGTGTATCCCGATAAATACTTGCCATATAGATAATAAGAGCTACCCATATAAGCGCAAATGTAATCATATGATGCACAGTAAATGTCTCATTATATAAGAACACACCCAGGAAGAACATAATCGTCGGTGCAACATATTGTAAAAATCCGACCATTGCTAATGGAATCCGTTTGGCTCCCGCCGCAAACAGCAGTAAAGGAACTGCCGTAATAACACCGCCGCCAATTAATAACAGGTTATCCGATGCAAATAATGGAGAGAAAGTAAATGATCCTTCCGATGGAATAAATATTAAATATAACAGGGCAACCGGTGCGACCACCAGTGTTTCAATGGTAAGTCCATACATAGCATGGAGGTTTATTGTTTTTTTTATGAGTCCATAAAAACCAAAGGTCAACGCTAATAACAGAGAAATCCATGGAAACACACCATAGCTTAAAGTTAAATAGAGCACACCAATACCAGCGAGAATAAAGGAAAGAACCTGGCCTTTGGTTGTTTTTTCCTTCAATACAAAGACTGCCAATAAAATACTGATCAAAGGATTGATATAATATCCTAAGCTGGCCTGCAGCACATGCCCATGCTGTACAGAAAAAATAAACAAGAACCAGTTAATAGATATAACAATAGAAGCTGTAATAATAGCAATTGTTTTCTTTCTGTCCTTTTTCAACAGCTGTACCGTTTCTATGAACTGCCGCCAGTTACCTGTAACAAGCACTAAGAAAACCATAAAGACCAGGCTCCATACAATCCGGTGGGCAAGTACTTCACCAGCAGGGACATTATCGAGAAACTTCCAATATATCGGGAATATCCCCCATAATAAATAAGCAACAAAGGTAATAATCGCCCCTTGTTGTAAAGGTTTATTATCCATTTCTTATTCCTACCTTCTGAAAAAATCAAACTAAATCTAATAGTAAAACTTTATCAGCAAGGAATCAATGGCTTTTTTAAATAAGTTATTACGACTTTTTATAATAAGAAGACCGCTGTTCCATAAAGCCGGGCAAATTTCTGAATCTGAAACATTTCCAACAGCACAGGAATACTTTATTATAAATATATAGACTCATCAGAATTTATCATTAATATAAAGGATAGGAGAGAGAATAAATGAGCAAAAAATTTAAGCACATGGAAACAGAAATGATTCATGAGGGGTATGATTCAAAAGAAATGCTCGGCAGCTTAACACCGCCAATTTTTCAAACCTCCACATTTACCTTTGATACTGCAGAACAGGGAGCTGCACGGTTTGCTGGAGAAGAGGAAGGATATGTCTATTCACGAATCGGTAATCCAACTGTGCAGGTGCTGGAGAAAAAGCTGGCAGCGCTTGAAAAGGCAGAGAAAGGGCTGGCATTTGCTTCGGGTATGGCTGCAATTTCGGCAGTTCTAATTGCTCTGACCAAAGCAAATGACCATATTATCTGCTCTTCTGGTTTATATGGCTGCACGTTTGGATTATTATCTATGATGGATGAAAAGTATAATATCCAGACAGACTATGTAGATATGTCCAATGTAAAAAATATAGAAGCTAAAATAAAGCCGGAAACAAAGGTTTTCTATATTGAAACACCCATTAACCCGACAATGGAAGTGATTGATCTGGAACTGGTAATTCATCTTGCAAGGAAACATAATGCCTTTGTCGTAGTCGATAATACATTCTCCACACCGTATTTGCAGCGCCCGATAGAGCTGGGAGCAGATGTTGTTGTGCATAGTGCTACAAAATATTTAAGCGGACATGGAGATGTCATTGCAGGATTAGCAGCAGGAAAAAAAGAATTAATGGAACAAATCGCAGCAACCACACAGAAGGATATTGGCGGTGTGCTGTCACCATTCGATGCCTGGCTGGTAATCCGCGGGTTAAAGACATTACCGCTTCGAATGGATAGGCACTCTGATAATGCCTTACAAATTACAGAAAAGCTGAAACAGCATCCAAAGGTGAAACAGGTATTTTATCCGGGAGACCCGGATGCTGCAGGGTATTCTGTTATGAGGAAGCAAATGAAATCCGGCGGAGGAACACTTTCTTTTGAAATAGATGGAGAAAAGGAAGAAGCACAGGGCTTTCTTAATAACCTGCAATTTATCAGCATAGCAGTAAGTCTGGGGGATACAGAAACATTGATTCAGCATCCGGCAACCATGACACATGCGGTAATCCCTGATAAACGCCGCCGGGAAATGGGAATCACAGACTCTTTAATACGATTATCTGTTGGAATAGAAGCCTGGCAGGATATTTGGGAGGATCTGGAGCAGGCTTTGGATCGCTAAAAATAATTTATTTGTTTTTGAATATCCTCTTTTAGGGAATAGTGAACAAAAGAGGAACTGCCCGAAAATCTCCCGTCTCAGAATAAAGAAGAAAAGACTTCTATTCAGGCGGGAGACCACGGACGATTACATCCCTGTTTCGGACTGACAGTATTTTGAATGAGAAGTGTCATCGAAGTCTGATGAAGCGGGAGAAATGCAGGGACTTTCACTGAAGGAAGTTCCATTTTGTGCTATTATAAGAGCAGAACTCCCTTTTGTTGGAGAAGAAGTGATAGGAGCAGGATATATGGGCGTTTATTCAATAGTTATTGGATTACTTTTTATTATAAATATTGCATTAGCTATTTCCATTATTTTTTTGGAACGGAAAGATCCGACTTCTTCCTGGGCATGGGTAATGGTACTATTGTTTATTCCTGTTTTAGGATTTATTCTTTATTTAATTTTTGGACGGCCTATCAGCAATCGCCGTATATTCAAATGGGACCAGCGGAGCCGGATGGATGTGAAGAAGGCTGTACAAAAACAAATTAATGCCATTGAGGATGACACTTTCCAATTAAATCATGCAGACTTAAAAAATCATCAGGATTTAGTCTATCTTCATCTCCGTAATGCTAACGCTGTTTATACAGAAAACAATGGAGTAGATATATTTACAGACGGCCATGAAAAATTTGAGGCCCTCTTAGAAGATATCAGCCGGGCCAAGCATCATGTTCATGTGCAATATTATATTATGCGGAGTGACGGGCTTGGAAACAGACTTGCTAATGCCTTGATTAGAAAAGCAAAAGAAGGCGTATGTGTCAGACTCTTATATGACGATATGGGTTCCAGATCACTCAGGAAAAGCTACATAAAGAAATTGAAGGAAGCGGGCGTTCTTGTTGAAGCATTCTTCCCATCCAAATTTATAATTAATTTTAAAATTAATTATCGGAATCACCGAAAATTAACTATTATTGATGGGGAGGTCGGATATATTGGCGGCTTTAATGTCGGGGATGAATATTTAGGTTTAAAAAAGAAATTCGGGTATTGGCGTGATACGCATCTGCGGATCATTGGAGATGCTGTTCAAAGCATGCAAACCCGTTTTGTATTAGACTGGAACCAGGCCTCCAAGCAAAGAATTTCCTATGAAGAAGAACATTTCCAAACCATCTCTGGAGGCAATACAGGCATGCAGATTGTTTCAAGCGGCCCGGATTCGGAGTATGAGCAAATTAAAAATGGATATATTAAAATGATTATGGAAGCAGAAGAGTATATCTATATCCAGACGCCTTATTTTATCCCGGATGAGAGTCTGCGTGATGCAATTCGTATCGCTGTGTTGTCCGGAGTGGATGTGAAGATCATGATTCCAAATAAGCCCGATCATCCCTTTGTCTACTGGGCGACCATGTACTATTGTGGAGATTTGCTTGGTGCCGGCGCAGAGATTTTTATTTACCAGAATGGATTTTTACATTCCAAAACAGTGATTGTTGATGGGAAGATAGCTACTGTCGGTACGGCAAATATTGATGTGAGAAGCTTCCGTCTCAATTTTGAAGTCAATGCCTTCTTATACGATATTGAAGTTGTCAAACGGTTGATTGTCGAGTTCGATAAAGATTTAAGGCATTCTACACAAATGACGAAAAAGTTATATGATAAACGTTCTATCGGAATTCGTTTTAAAGAATCCGTCTCACGTTTGATTTCACCAGTTTTATAAAAAAGAAAAAACAGATAAAATAGCATAATAGCAGGAGGAAATAAAAATGAATGCAAAACCTTGTTCCGCATCACTGGCTTTAAAAACAACACATGTACTTCCCCCGGATACGAATCAATATGGAACTTTATTTGGCGGGAAATTAATGGCGCACCTTGATGATATTGCTGCGATTGCAGCAGTAAAGCATGCGAATAATCCTGTCGTAACAGCATCTACGGATTCTGTGGATTTTCTGGCGCCTGTAAGAGTCGGGCAATATATTTCGATAGAAGCCTTTGTAACCTGGACACGCCATACGTCCATGGAGGTCTTTATCCGGGCGATTACAGAGGATATACGGTCCGGTACGAGAACTGCGTGCACAACTGCATTTATGACGTTTGTTGCGATTGACGAAAACGGCAGACCAGTAGAAGTGCCACCTGTCTATCCAGAAACAGATGACGAAAAAATGCTTCATGAAAGTGCTCCGCTTCGTGCCAATCGCCGTGCAGAGCGGAGAAAGCAGTCTAAGCAGCTGGCTGAAACTTTTGGAACAGTCTATCGGACAGAAAAATAAGAATTAAAATGAAAAAACCAGTTAAAATCGAAACAGTCGATTTTAACTGGTTTTTTAGGCAGATAAGGAAGTATAAAACGAAACTTCATTCAGTGGGAGTTTTTGACGCACAAATGTTTCCAGTGGAGCGAGTAATCATAGTCCCATTCCCAGCCAAAACGGCAGATAAATGCGTGAAAAATCCAAAATGACTCTTTTCATGAATAACTCTTCCCAAACGGGGACAAATATACCAGTTGCTATTATAAACAAGATGATAATCGGTATAGAAGTGATCTGTACGATTTCTACCTCATAATCCTGACTGTTGACAGGAAGATATGAAACTGCCCCTGACGAAACAACTACGAGTATATAACCCACAAAGACATAAATATAATTCTTTATACTTCGAAAAAAATCAAATGTCAGTTTCTCAGAAAAGAAAGCACGGTTTTGTTTTAATGATAAGAATATAATGATAAAGAAAAAACCGAGGATGACTGAATCCCCAATATAATCGAGGATAATAGAATCAAATAAATCTTGAAAAATAATAAATAGGAAAAGAATGATAGCGAATAGCGAAGTGCAAAAAATAAGATTCCGCTTTTGTTTTTTTCCCATAGGCAGCTTCATCCCTTTCAATCTTATTACTTTCAATTATTTTATTATTTAGCTTTTCAACAAACGTTTCCGCTGAAGAAAGCAGTCAGAATACTTATGAATATAAAAACTCTGATTAAATGATTTTACGCTATATTTAATCAGAGTTTTTATAATGCCATAGTTAGATGAAAGATTCTTTTTTTTATATCACCTTTCACCAAGTACCATTAATGGGTCACATCTCTCCCATTCCGCTTTCTAATGGTTTATGTCAGAGGAAGTTTTCTCCTGATAGGAATACCAGTCGGCAATGTAATAGCTGTCCGTTGTACGAAGCTCCTTGATCACAAAATGCCGGCCACTGCCTTTATTTAAAATAGCCATATCAAGCGTAGCCAGGGACTGCTTTCGGTGAAGCAGATGCTGTTTTTGCTGTAAAGCTTGGATTCTGCGATGTGGAATAATAGCAGTATCCTTGCTGACGATACGTGTCTGAACGGTTATCTGTTGATCATCAATAGCAGAGCCGATCGATTGGAACACCGCAAAGCCCATAATCCCAAAGACCAGCATGATAATAACAGGTATCCAAATATAGGATGAAAAGAAGATTCCCACGATAATAACAGCCAGTAATGGAATATTGATAGAGCGCCATAAATAGTAAGGCAATGCTTTTTTTGGCGGATGCATCAAATTCTCCGTGTTGTAGCTGTACTCCGGTAAAAATTCAGATAAAAAAGATGCAAACTCTTTTTTACGAAGTAACGGAAAAATAACCGTATTCACTTCCTGGTTATTATCTGTGTTTGCGCTGGCAATCTCAACATAAATTCTTGCAAAACCGAATAGCTGATGAAGAGGGGTTTCTTTTATTCCGACAGCTTGTATTCGTTTCAGCGGAATCGTTGTTTGTTTCTTTTCTAACAAGCCCCGTGTAATAAACAGTTCTTTTTCATAACGTGTAATGGTGAATTTCCAATCTTTAATCACTGTATAGAGAATGCTCAATACCCATAAAAATAAAATAACGATGATTGCAAAAATAATCATAATTTGCATACCGAGTGACAGAGCCAGGCGCACGGCATCATTATAAAACTGATCAGGGATCACTGCTTCCACTTGAGAGAAGGCAGCACCGAATAATCCAATTAAAATCCCAAAGCTTGCTGAAGTGGACCCGGTAATAATTAGTGCTTTAAGCGTAATGGTTCTCTTAGGAAGACTGGACTCATCTGATTTTTTCTGTTCTATATCAGCTTCTTCCAGTGCCTCTGGAGATGCTGTTCCTGAAATGCTTTTTTTATATTTTAACTCATCATGGAGCATGCGCCCGTCTTCCATACTGACAGCAGATAATACGGCATCCGTAGAGGAATCATTCCCTGCTGTTTCAATAGCGACCTTTGTCAAACCGAAGATTCGATGAATAACATTCTGTGATAGATCGATAGATTGAATGCGATGTTTGGATATAGTACGCTTTTTACGGACGATAATGCCCCGTTCAATCCGTAATTGGTCTTCCTCTAATTGATAGGTGAAACGAAACCACGATAAAACACTGGATAAAATAATTAATACAATAATAGCCGCTGCACCAATCATCAGGTAAAACGAAGCGCCATTACTGATGACAATAATGGCAATTGGCAAAATACCAAGAATGGATTGTTTCAAGGCTTGGATAATATCAAATAGGATTGCAGCAGGATGCAGTCGTTTCGGATTAGACATCATCTTGTTCCACCCTTGCTAATTCAGAAATTTGATCACGTAAATTGGATGCTTCCTCATCTGATAAAGCAGGTATCTGATGGGTAGTTGCTGCAGTTGATATTTCCAAAGTTGCCAATTTATATTTCTTCAGAATAGGACCTTGCTGTGTATCAACATGCTGGACACGAATCATAGGTACAATCGTCCGGGTTACAATAAGTATTCCATGCTGTATATATATTTCCTGATCATAAACCTGATAACGCCATCTGCGCCATCTCAGCTTAGGAATAATCCATGCTGTAATAATCCATTCCACAATAGTAAGACCAGCTATGATGAAAATAATCCAGAATGGCAGAAAATCGAAAATAATATAAACAGCGATGGCTCCGATTGTGATTAATAAAAAGATAAGAGCATATATGTGTGCTGTAAGCTGCCATGCTTTGATAGCATCTGTGGCAATTTTTATATTAGGCTGTTCCCGCATGCGTTTGCACTCCTTGTTTTCAGACTGGTTCCATCATACTACAAATGGAAGAAGCTTCAAAAAGATTTAAAAAAATCCAAATTTCGCACCTTAAAAAATAACTTGTTTATCATAAAGACTGGTGTTAATCGTTCCTTCCATCTATCTGTTGACAAAGATAGAAGGTAAAGTGTAAAGCGACCGCTACGGCGGACCGTTTTGCTTTCGACGTACAGGACGTACTAATACAGGCGTTGCAACAACTCTTTTCGATGGGGTGAGTAATCGCAACCCCAGGACGTTGCGACTTTAGCCTGCCTAGGGGCACGCTCTTCAGCTAACTTTTGCCAAGAAGATCACTTGGCAAAAGTGGATCTTCAGATGGTGCTAATCCCTGTCCAGCTGCAAGCGTCAAAAACTAGACAACTTCCCGAAAGCGCCCTACGATAAAGAAGACTTAGCGATTGGCAAGCCGTCAGGCGCAGACAGAGCTAAAGTCGCGCTTATGCCCCGCGGGTGAAAGTCATCATCCATTCGTAAACTCATGGTGATTCCTTTATCTCAGTTGCTTCGGTCCAGTTGTTACGTTTTTAAACGACGCTTTCCGCTTTCCTCACAGGAGTCAAAACGGTCCGCCTCCGCTAGCAGGATATTCTATACTGAAATAACTGAACAAATAAAAGGCAGATTTGACAGAACGAATTTTCGTGTTGCATGGTAAAACATGCTTAGCAATCCTTATTTTTGGTGCATGAAAGCTATTCTCGATATGAATTATTCATGCTGTCATGATTTGAACTGTTAAAAACCATTTGAAACACCAGCATGATTGTTTATTTAGACTAAAAAACGATGAGTTAACTAAAAGCAAGCATGTTAATAGAGACCATGAACATCCTGGAACAGCAAGGTTTATATGTTTATGCTTAGGTGCGAAAGTTGAGGTTTGATATTAAGAAAAGGTTTATTTTCCCTCTTCACTTGCTAAATCATCTGCTGAAATGTACTCTTCCGCCCAGCGCTGAATATCTTTAATCACAGGCTCAAGTGCTTTTCCTTTTTCTGATAATGTATATTCAATACGAACTGGAAATTCCGAATATATATTCCGCTCGACAATTCCTTCTTTTTCCAGTAATTTTAAACGATCTGAAAGTAAGCGGCCGCTGATAGGGAGATCTGCTTCCATCTCTGAAAAACGTTTTGCCCCTTTTAATAATTCAAATAAAATAAGCCCGACCCAGCGGGTACTCAATAAGACCATTGCTTTTTCAAAACGTGGACATAATTGATTCATTTTTCCACCTCCATAGAACCATTTTGTATCTGAAATGTATGTGATATCTTCATTAGTTACGAAAAGTAATCATAATATAGGGTATCATAAATGGGGATACTAGTAAATGAAAGCTGCAATGACAAGGATAATAGAGCTAATTAAAGAGACGTTCAAAAAGTGGTATATAAGTTGATTCTTGCTCGTATTATTTGCTAAAAACTAGGTTTGATCCATTCGTGTGAATCTCCCGATTCACACGCCTTTCAGCTTTGCTGAAAGGTAGCAGTATGATGATATAACAAGGAAATAAATTCATTTATTTCCTTGTTATATCATCATACTGCGTAAATGAATCAGGAGCACATACTAGCACTTAGGGATTTTTTGAACACGCTCTTAAAAGGAAATATTTTTTGGAAATATTTAAGGGAATATGGAATAATAAAAAGGTATTCAAAAATAAGAGATTTAAATATGTGCATATGGAGGTATAGAATTATGGTTCAAGTACAGGTACAGGAAAAGTATGCAGAGTTAACTTTGAAAAAGGGTGTTAACCTGCAAAAAGGACAGGCAGTCATGATCAATGCACCGATTGAAGGGGCTGAATTTACACGGATTGTAGCTCGTAAAGCGTATGAAATGGGCGCAAAGGACGTACATATTAACTGGGTTGACGATGAACTCACCCTGTTAAAATATGAGAATGCGCCAGATGAGGTTATTGCGGACTATCCGGAATGGAAAGTGAAATTGCATGATACATTTGCAGAGGATGGAGCAGCAGTTGTAAATATCCGTTCCACGAATCCGGATCTATTAAAGGATATTGATCCGTCACGCGTAGCAAAAGCAAATAAAGCAGCTGCAGAAGCGATGGTGAATTTCCGGAAATATACGATGAATGACCGTATTCCTTGGACTATCATCTCTATCCCGTCAAAGGATTGGGCGAAAAAAATCTTCCCTGATAAATCAGCAGATGAAGCTGTTGCCAGTCTTTGGGATGCTATTTTGAAGATTGTCCGTGTGGACCAGGATGATCCGGTTGCAGCATGGGATAAGCATAATGAAACATTGAGAACAGCCAGAGAAGTGTTAAATAAGAAAAACTACAAAAAATTAATTTTTAAAGCACCTGGTACAGATTTAGAACTGGAATTGCCGGAGGGGCATATTTGGAAAGGCGGATCTGCTGAAGCGGAGACAGGCGTTACCTTTAACCCGAATATGCCGACGGAAGAGGTTTTCTCCGTGCCGCATAAATATGGTATTAACGGGACGGTGTCGAGTACCAAACCGTTAAACTATGGTGGAAGCTTAATTGATAATTTCTCTTTAACCTTTAAGGATGGAAAAGTAGTTGATTTCGAGGCAGAACAGGGGGAAGAAGTCTTGAAGCATCTGCTGGATTCTGATGAAGGTGCACGCCGTCTGGGAGAGATTGCACTTGTACCGGATGAGTCACCAGTATCGCAATCCGGGCTTATTTTCTACAACACTCTATTTGATGAAAATGCATCCTGTCATATTGCATTAGGTAAAGCTTATCCGACGAATCTGAAGGGCGGATCTGCTATGGATTTAGATGAGCTGGACAAGCATGGCGTAAATGACAGCCTTGTTCATGTCGATTTTATGATTGGGTCTGATAAAATGGATATTGACGGTATTACAGCAGATGGTAAATCAGAGCCGGTATTCCGTAATGGAACCTGGGCATTGGATATTAAGTAAACAATTAAGAAAATGCAGCTGGACTTATTTAAGTCCAGCTGCATTTTCTTAAGGCATGAATTATTCTTTTATTATGAGCTTTCTTTAACCATAAATTTATCATTCTTCACAAGTACAGCTTTAATTTTTCGATACGTATAGTCTTGAGGTAAAGACTCTTTCAGTTCTTTCAATCCAGTCGCATCTATTTCCTCATGCTTAGATAAAACGGTATCCTCTTCTTCAGAATTAAAAAATAGGTTCCAGTTAAGTGTATACCCTTTTTGAAAAGCTTGAAAAATATGGGATTCTATCGTCTGTTCCTTTAATTCCCGGATAGCTGCAATTTCCCGAATCGTTTTGCCTTTTTGCAGAAGCTCATATGATTTTTGATAAGATGGACGGTCGTCCCCATCTTTGGCTTTGGCTGCTTTTTGATAATGAATAGCTGTCGGTGCTTTATAATCGGGATTTTTTTCTTTCCAATCCGAAATAGCTTCCAGAAAATTTTCTCCGTATAGTTCGTATTTCTTTTGTCCTACCCCTTTTAACCGTAAGAATTCATCTTTATCTTCAGGAAGGTAGCGGGCCATTTCTTTTAATGTCATATCTGAAAATAAAACATAAGGAGGCAGCTCCAGCTCTTGCGACATGGATCTTCTAAGCTGACGCAATGCTTCAAATAGATCTGTATTATAATCTGCCTTTTCAACAGTTGGGACATCCTGAATAAACATCGTAACATTTTCTTTGCCGGTAAGGATATCCATTGACTTTTGATTTAATTTTAAGATAGGAAACTGTCCTTCCTCTGCTGCTAAACATTCTTCAGCAAGCAAAAAGTGAATCCTTTCTGTAATTTCCTTTTCCGTATATTTCGATAGGATGCCATAAGTAGTTAATTTTGTTAAACCGAATTGAATCAGCTTCTTATCCTTCGATCCTTTTAGGACTTTGGCTGTCAACCCAACACCAAAACGTTCGCGCATGCGTTTAACACAGGATAAAATCATTTGTGCTTCTTCGGTGATATCCTCTAATTCACCCTGCTGCAAACAATTGCTGCAGCGTCCGCAGGCCGCAGTAGCAGAGCCCATCTGGAAATAGTTGAGAATATAGCTGTTTAAACAGCTCTGTGTACGGCAATAATTAACCATTTTATTCAATTTTTGATATTCGCGCTGCATGCCTTCTTCGTCCATCTCTGATTTTTCAATTAAGAACTTTTGCGTATGAATATCCTGAGGAGAGAATAATAAAACACAATTACTCGGTTCGCCATCCCGACCGGCTCTTCCAGCTTCCTGATAGTAGGATTCCATGTTCATCGGGATAGCATAATGAATAATAAAACGAACATTTGACTTATCAATGCCCATTCCAAATGCCGTAGTGGCAACCATTAATTCGGTTTGATCAAAAATAAAGGCTGTTTGTGCAGCCTGTCTTTCCTGTTCAGATAACCCGCCGTGGTATTTAGAAACAGCATAGCCTTTCTCTCTCAGGACATCATAAACATATTCAACCTGTTTTCTCGTAGCTGCATAGATGATCCCTACTTCTCCCTGATGCTTTTTTAGATAGGAAAGAATATAGTCTATTTTATTTACTCCTTTTTCAATAAAAAAGGAAAGATTCTTTCTCTCAAAGCCGGTATGCACTGTATTTGCAGAAGCTATGTGTAAAAGACTCTGAATATCTTCAATAACCTCGGGTGTAGCAGTAGCGGTAAGTCCCATAATAATAGGGCTGCCGCCAATCTCCTGAAGAACAGGAACAATGGAACGGTAGCTCGGACGAAAATCATGTCCCCATTGGGAAATACAATGTGCCTCATCAAAAGCAATTAATGAAAGCTTAGTTTGCTGCAGTGCATGAATAAAAGACCCAGATTCAAACCGTTCAGGAGCAACATAAACAAATTGATAACGGTTTTGCTGCATCGCAATTAAGCGCTGATGCTGTTCAGCGGAGGAAATAGAACTGTTAATATAAGTAGCCGCCACGCCCAATGCATGTAAACCGTCTACCTGGTCCTTCATCAGTGAAATAAGCGGTGAAATAATAATTGCTGTTCCGTTCATAGCGAGCCCGGGTACTTGATAGCAGAGTGATTTTCCACCGCCGGTCGGCATTACTGCAAGGGTGTTTTTACCTTGATCGATATTATTAATAACCTCAGCCTGTCCAGGACGGAAACTGGTATAGCCAAAGTAATTCTGTAAAATATTTAGATGCTTTTCCATAGATAAATCTCCCTTTTAGAGGTTGGTTTGGGCCGGAGATTACTCGTCCCGTAAAAAAATGTCATGTGAATTGCCTGTATGTATTAGAATAACGTAAATGTCATGTTTACTTTCTGTCCGTGAAAGCTATTCCCGATATTTTCTACCTTCTATCCTAGAACGTTTTGATAGGAAAGTAAAGTGATGAAAAATCGAAAATGACAGCTGGAAATGCAGTTAAAAAGCAAATATTACTCAGGGAAATGTATTTTTTTCATCATAAAACTTCATATGAATTTACTTTTTCTTATTTCATCTATAAAATAAAACTTCCTTCAGTGAGAGTTTTTTTAGCTTCTTTCATTGAACGGTTTGGGGCAGTGGCTACACTCCAAAATTCATTAAGCCCATTGCAGCGTGATAAAACACGCTATATCTTTTTAAAAAGGAGGGGAATATATGGTTCCTTCTTTGCTATTTGAGCTAATGTTAATTTGTATATTAGGCGTTGCTTCTCAATGGGTTGCATGGCGCTTTCGTATGCCGGCTATTGTTGTCATGGCGGCTACAGGACTGCTGATTGGACCTGTTTTTGGTTTCATTAATCCGGAACAGGATTTCGGAGACCTGTATAGTCCGCTGATCTCTGTGGCTGTAGCAATTATATTATTTGAAGGAAGCTTAAACTTAAGCTTTCAAGAGTTACGTGGAGTAGGAAGACCTATTTTTCGGATATCTACAGTAGGAGCCTTTATTGCCTGGATTTTAGGGTCGTTAACGGCTCATTATATCGCCGGTCTATCCTGGGCGGTAGCCTTTGTTATCGGTGGTTTATTTGTGGTAACAGGCCCAACAGTAATTATGCCGCTTTTACGCCAGGCAAAGCTAAAAGCGCGCCCTGCGAAGATTTTGAAATGGGAAGGAATTATTGTCGATCCTATTGGAGCCTTGCTTGCTGTTTTTGCATTTGAAATTATAACTTTTATGACGGCATCTAACCCGGAAGCAAGCCAGATTATATTTTTCTTTGCCGGATCTCTTTTTGCCATCTTCCTGGGCTGGATATTGGGTCGCGGACTTGGCTGGATGTTCGAGATGGGGCATGTACCAGAATTTCTGAAATCACCGATGGTTGTCGTTGTTGTCCTGTTCTGTTTTACAATAGCAGATGTTATTATGCATGAAACAGGTCTCTTATCTGTGACGGCAATGGGAATCACCTTAGCCAACATGGGAATCCGCTCTGTATCGGATATGCGACATTTTAAGGAAAATATTTCTGTGCTTTTGATTTCAACTATTTTTGTGATGCTGACAGCATCTCTTGATGTGGCAACAATTACTCAGATTTTTAATCCGCATATTATCGGCTATGTATTGCTGATGATGTTTGCAGTCAGGCCATTGTCTATTTTTTTGTCAACGATTGGAACAGGGCTCAGCTTAAATGAAAAAGTACTGATTGGCTGGATTGCACCGAGGGGAATTGTGGCGTTAACAGTATCCGGTTATTTTGCTGGTGTATTAACAGATGCCGGCTATGAGGATGCTTCCATCCTGACAGCATTGACTTTTGCTCTTGTTATTTTTACAGTCATAGCGCATGGATTTTCCATCGGCTGGCTGTCGAAAAAGCTGAATCTGTCGAATAAAGGAAATCCCGGAGCGCTGATTGTCGGAAGTAATCCGTTTACTGTTCAATTAGCTAAATCATTAAAAGAGGCAAATTATCCTTCTATTCTTGTTGATTCGTCATGGGAAAACCTGTCCCTGGCAAGAAAAGAAGGTCTGGAAAGCTATCATGGAAGTATGCTGTCTGAACAGACAGAGCATCATCTGGATACGATTCCATATGAGTATTTATTAACGTTAACTCATGATAAATCGTATAATTCGCTTCTTTGTACGACCTTTCTTCCGGAATACGGAAGAACAAATGTGTTTAAGGTCAGTCCATATACAACGTTTAAGGATAATGGATATTCTACAGGTATTGTATCACAGGTTGGCGGCCGTATATTATTTGATAAGAAATTCTCTCTGGAGGATTTAATTGATAAAGCGGAGAATGGCTTTACTGTCCGGCAGACGACGCTCACCGATAAATTCACGTTTGAAAACTATAAACAGACAAAAGACCCGGAGACAGTCTATTTATTCTTAATCAAACCTTCCGGACAGCTGAAGTTTTTCTCTGAAGAAATGCGTACAATACCCGCTTCCGGAGATAAAATTGTCAGCTTAACCAAAGGAAAAGAAGCAGAGAAACATCCTGCTCAAAGCTAAGATGCAGATAATAACAGAAGCTGACTCATTCATGACGAGTCAGCTTCTTTACTTTATCAGTTAAATTGCTCCAGTTCTTTTCTGACCGCAGCAATTTCGCCTTCTAAACGGACTAATTGCTCTTCAGCAGAAGAGACCCGTCCTTTGACAAATTCGAGCTTATCTAAATCCCCCTGAATACGGGCATAATCAGATTTCAATTCATCTAACTGCTGTTCCAGTTTTGCTTTGGTTGTCAAGAAAACCCCTCCTAAATTAATGCATCATCCTTATTTTTTCTGGAATTTACAAAGGTTTGATAAAAATGAATTACAATGGTCCGGATTACTGCGTATACAGGGATAGCGAACAGAATTCCTAAAAATCCGGCAATACTCCCGGCTGCCAGAATCACCGTAATAACAGTTAATGGATGCAAACTTAGTGTCTGCCCCATAACATTTGGAGTAATAAAGGTACTTTCAAGCTGCTGGGCAACAAGCATAATAATAGCTACCCAGATTAAATTATACGGATCCTGGAACCCGCCGACTAACAAGGCAGGAATAACAGCAATATAAGGTCCCAGAAATGGAATAACATTCATCATCATACCGAATAATGCCAGCACAACAGCATATTCTAAACCAATAATTAAATAGCCGATTAATAATAAAACACCGACGGCAAAACTGACCAGCAGCTGTCCCTGGATAAATGCGGACAATACTCTATCAATTTTACTTAAAAGCTGATGCAGATTATCAGCTTTCTTTTTGCTGAAAAATTGCAGAATAAATGGAACAAGCTTTTCTCCATCTTTTAACATGAAAAAGAGGAAAAATGGAACCAGAACAATACCTGCAATAATGCTTACCAGCTGGCCGATGAAGCTTCCCAGAAAACCAAAAACATTATTCAATACATTTTCAATATGCCCTGGAATATCGTTGGCAAAATTATTGATAGCATCGATTACCTGGTCAGGAACTAAAGCAATATTATCCTGCCAATAATTAATCCATCCTTCCACCATCTGAACCATTCCGGGAATACTCTCCATTAAACGGTCAAACTGATCACGGGCAATTGGCCAGATAAATACGATAAACAGTGTAATTGCCCCGATGATAACCAGAAATACAATAATAATGGCTAAGATTCGCGGTACTTTATATTTGACGAGCAGATTCATCAGCGGTCTGGTTAAATAATAAAGAATACCTGCGCCGATAATTGGAAGAGCTACAGCACCAATTAACTGCAAGACTGGTGTAAAGATAAAATGTGTTATGGAGATTAAAAAAATTAGTGAAAATAAACAGATAAAAAAGATAAAAAATTGAAACCAGCGTTTCTGCGTCATTGAATCACACTACTTTCTTTCTATGTTATGCTATATTTTATTTTACATTAACCGAATTGAGAAAGCCATAAACATCTGCGGGAGATTTCAGAGGATATATGCAAACTGAATAATATATCTTTAATAAGTTAGTGTAAAAGTTATTGACAAAGAACATAAAAAAGGTTTTAATAAAGTATACTTAAAAATGGCGAAAAGGACATGCAAAAATTTGCAATAGTCATCAAACGTTATCATAAAATTTTTAGTGAACATTTATTCCTAAAGGGGAGTAGCTGTACACGTAAAGTCGTCATTACGGGATAATTATCCCCGGCTTTATGTGGCAACCAGAAAAGTTGTTAGCGAGACCTTTACCGATTGCAGGTAAAGGTCTCTTTTTATGACCTTTTCTGCAAAATACATGTAGAAAAGGAGAATACATCATGGGAACAGAATTACTGCTCGAGTATTTATGGGTCTTGCTGGTTTTAGTTGCATTAGAAGGCTTATTGGCAGCAGATAATGCACTTGTTTTAGCCATTATGGTAAGACATCTGCCGGAAGAACAGAGAAAGAAAGCATTATTTTATGGATTGGCAGGAGCATTTGTCATGCGTTTTGCATCCTTATTTGTTATTTCATTCCTGGTCGATTTCTGGCTGGTGCAGGCATTAGGGGCCGCATATCTTTTATTTATATCAGGAAAGAACTTATATGACAGGTTTAAGAAGAAGGAACCGGACGACTCAGAAGCGCCGGAGAAAAAGAAAGCTGGTGCTGCTGTAGATCCAGAGTCAGGGCAGGTATCTAAAAAAGAATTCTGGAAGACCGTTGTGAAGGTAGAGTTCGCGGATTTAGCCTTTGCTGTAGATTCTATTTTAGCAGCTGTTGCTTTGGCAGTAGCATTGCCTCCGACTACTTTTGGTCATGTCGGCAGTCTGGATACCGGCCAGTTTGCAGTTGTATTTGCAGGCGGTATGATTGGTTTAATTATTATGCGTTTCGCCGCCAACATATTTGTAGGACTCCTGCATAAACGGCCGACATTAGAAGTAGCCGCATTTTTAATTGTAGGGTGGGTCGGAGTGAAGCTGGCTGTTATTGTATTAGCAAATCCAGATTTAGCAGTACTTCCTGAGCACTTCCCACACTCAACAATATGGAAAGCTTCCTTCTATATCGTTCTTGTAGGAATTGCAGTTGCCGGTTGGTTTGCATCCAGTCCGAAATTGAAAAGAGATAAAGAACAAGCGAGGTAAAGCTTAAACCGGATTGTTATTGACCGTTTATCTGAATCAAATTATTGTATTCTCTTTGTATTCAGCAGTAGAAATTACAAACACTCATGCTTTATTAGAAGTGAGCCGTGCTGACCTGTAAAATGGTTTAGCGCGGTTTTTAATTCCATACTTGAAAATTGTATTTTTTGTAAAAAACTTTACTATACGGCATAATAATGGGAAAGAGGAATAAAGTGAGGAGTGATTGTCATGACATTGCACCATTTCCATTTGAAAGCAGAATGGCCCGGTGGACGGAATAGCGAGGGTTATATAAGCGCAGGGAATCTACAAACCAAAATATCAATCCCTCCAGAAATGGACGGACCTGGAATTGGTACAAATCCGGATGAAATGCTGCTTGGAGCGGCGGCAACATGCTATATCATTTCTTTGGGAGCCATGTTTGAACGGGCAGAGCTTCCAATAGCCGGAATGAGCATGACCTCTGAAGGAATTGTAGATGTAACAGATGGTATTTTCACATATGAAAAAATTATCCACCGGCCTCATGTGACATTGAAACAGGGGGCAACCGATAAGCAAATTCGCTTAACTGAAAAACTTGTTGAGAAAGCGGAAAAGACATGTATGATTTCGAAAGCTGTTAAAGGGAATGTCGAATTAGGATTGGAGCCGGTTATCCGAATAGCAGAATAACGGGAATGAAGCCATACGAACAAGGAGATCCAAAGATCGAATTGGTTTGATATGGCTTTTTTTGATGCAAAAGTATTCCCTGAATACAGATATTTAACAAGCTGATTAAATTGTATTACATTTTTTCGAGTCACTAACAAATTGATTACAAAACGATAAAATTTCTGTTTTTTAGGAGATTTTTTTAGTACAAGTGGGTAAAGTAGAGTATGCAACTTTAAATGTGTACGAAATAGAGGGATGAGTTATGGAGCGAAATGCATTTTTTGATAATGCGAAAGTGATTTTAATTTTCCTTGTTGTTTTTGGTCATATGATTCAGCCCTTTGTTGGGGATTCGAAGTCGACCGAAGCAATTTATATGTGGATATATACTTTCCATATGCCGGCCTTTATTTTATTAGCCGGGTTCTTTGCAAAAGGATCAGGGAACAAAAAATATATATGGAACTTAATGAAGAAGCTAATTATTCCATATTTAATTTTTCAGACGTTATATACAATTTATTATTTCTTAATAGGAAAAGCAGATTGGCAGACAGGCGTTTTCTATCCTCAGTGGTCGCTGTGGTTTCTGTTCAGCTTGTTCAGTTGGCATATTCTGCTTGTGCTGTTCAAAAAGATTCCGGCAGGCTGGAGTATTGCTCTATCTGTATTCATAGGAGTTCTGGTCGGTTATTTTGGAGAAATTGGCCATTCATTCAGCTTATCCAGAACATTTGTGTTTTTCCCATTCTTTTTAATCGGCTATTGGCTGACAGTAGACCAAATGATGCTGGTGAAGAAGCGGCAAGTGAAGATAGCATCTATTGTTGTAATGGCAATTCTGTTTGTAATAGTCTATACACTTCCGGCAATAGACACCGGCTGGCTGCTTGCATCACAGTCTTACAGTAATTTAGGCGCAGATAGCTATGGCGGTATACTCCGGTTAGTCGTGTATGCGATAGCTGCAGTGATGACAACCAGTGTATTGGCATGGGTTCCAAAAAGAAACCTGGGCTGGGTAACAAAACTCGGCACAAGAACGTTATATGTTTATTTACTGCACGGTTTCATTGTTCAGTTCCTTCGCCAGTTTGATTTATTAACTGTCAACCACTGGTTTGATGTTGTCGGCATTGCAGGCTTATCTGCACTGATTGTGATTGTGCTGTCAAGTAAGCCTATATTAACAGTGTCACAGCCATTAATTGAAGGACGATTAGCAAAAGTCCAGTCCTTATTTAAAAACCGGCATAAAGAGACATCTTCCTAAAAGATATATGCTGTAATAAAAAATGCGGAGATCCTCAGGGAAACTCCGCATTTTTTATTTTATTTAAAATAATATGTGAGCAATAACAGTAATAATTGGAAGTGTAATTACTGTACGCAGTAAAAAGATAACAGCAAGATGACGGAAGGATACCGGGATTTTCGTTCCCAGGATAAGTCCGCCGACTTCTGACATGAAAATCAGCTGTGTAACAGATAAAGCAGCAATAATAAAACGTGTGATTTCTGCTTCTACACCAGTAATTAAAATTGCCGGCAGGAACATATCTGCAAAACCAATCAGCATTGTTTCAGATGCTTCGTGGGCAAATGGGATCTGCATCAGCTCTAAAATAGGAACAAACGGCATCCCAAGCCATTGGAACAAAGGGGTATATTCCGCAATCATCACTGCGATTGTTCCAAAAGCCATGACAACAGGGGTTACACCAAACCACATATCCAGAATGTTTTTTCCACCGTCTACAAAGAAAGTACGGAAGCTCGTTTCTTTCTCTGCCCGTTTTACAGCATTCTTGAATCCATAAGTAATTACATTATCAGATTCAGGAATTTTTTCATCATTCGTTCTTTCTTTACCATTGATATAGGTATTCGGCATTCTTGAAAGCGGCGGGATGCGCGGCATAATGAAAGCAGCAGCTCCTCCTGCAATAAGAATCGTCAAATAAAAAGGTAAAAACATATACTCTAAATTGACTTCCTGTAAAATGACCAATGTGAACGTAATGGAAACAACAGAAAATGTTGTACTGATAATGGCTGCTTCCCGTTTTGTATAATAGCCTTCTTCATACTGTTTATTGGTCAGCAGCACCCCGATTGTAGCATCTCCAACCCAGGAGGCTAAGCTGTCAACAGAGGCTCTGCCCGGCAGCCGAAACAGAGGGCGCATGATATTCCTCATAATTCCTCCAAAAAACTCCAGCAGACCAAAGTTGGTTAGAAAAGGTAAAAAGAGACCTGCAAACAGGAAGGTGACAAATAATGTATGCAGTAAACTGTCTAAGAGCATGCCGCCTGTATCTTCGTTATAAACAAATTCCGGTCCAATTTGAAAATAAACCATCACTGCAAAGACAGCCGCCAGAAAACGCGTGATTGTCCAAAACCAGGTTGTATAGAATAACTGATGCAGAAAAGGGAATCTTTTAAAAGATGACTTGCCGCCAAGTTTTGCCGAGATGGTGAAGATGGCAGTCAATAAAATAACAATCATCATAATAAGTGATAAATAATTTTCGATAGCTCCCTCCAGCATGCCTGCTAAAAAGGCAATGGGGATCGTAAAGCCGTCCTCTGTCGGTAAGGGATATAAGAAAAGAAATAACCCTAGCAAAGACGGAATAATAAATTTGATAATATTGCGAAAGGAACGGGTCTCCATTTATTTTCCTCCTAAATAATCCTAAAAATGTAACTGTATGATTATACAATTAAATGAAATTTTATTCAATAGTAGATGATTAGATAATGATTAATAATAGTATGAAACGGGAACATAAAAATATAGCAGCTAAAATTAGCGCCAAATTTATTTACGTGGCAGCAGAATTTTTTATATAATAATATTATAAGAAACTTTATTTTATTCTTTGTACCCAAAAAATGTATAGAATAATCCTGTTTCACGTATTGTAAGGATGACGGGTTCAAAGGACGCGGTTCCATCCAATTTTAAACGAACCATCATACAGACATACTATAGGAGGTATAAATGATGAGTGAATATTTACGTAAAGGATTTTTACTGGGGCTGGGTGCTGCAGTAAGCGGAAAAGAGAAATTTGAACAAAAAGTAAAAGAATTAGTGGAGAAAAATGAGTTAACACAGGAGCAGGCAAAAACTGTTTTAGATAATTTTATTGAAAAAGGCAGCAGCAAAAAAGATGAGTGGGACGAAAAAAGCAAAGAGAAGAAAAAAACGCTGGCAAGAGAGTCCGGGCTTGCGACAACGGATGACATCGAGGAGCTGCGTGCGAGAATTAATGTGCTGGAAGAAAAGTTAGGCGTTTCCTTAGCGCAAGAAACTAAAGAGGAAGCAGTAGAAGAAGAGCAGAATTAATGTGTAAGAGCAGGACGCTTTCATCCAGTCTGAAAGCGTCCTGCTCTCTCTTTTTTGCAGAAAGCATTTATTTGTAGAGCAAGGAGGATAGAAACATCTTGTAATTTATTATTATTTCTATTAGTATCTTATATAAGTATCAGGTACTAAAAATGAGAAAAGGAAGAGAAGAAGTATGTATTATTTTGCAGCATATGCCTTAAAGGTAATATTAAGTTTATTTGGACGCGTAAAAGTATTTCAAAAGGAAAAGGTGCCGGAATCCGGCGGATATATTATCGCATGTACACATTCAGGCTGGGTAGATATTTTATGGTTAGGTGTCAGCATGCTGCCTACAAAAATTCACTATATGGCAAAGAAAGAATTATTTCAATCAGGCCCTTTAAAATGGCTGATGAAAAAACTGAACGCATTTCCTGTGGACAGGGAAAACCCGGGCCCAAGCACAATCAAAGTACCCCGAAAGCTTTTAAAAGAAGGAAAAGTTATCGGTATTTTTCCAAGCGGTACGAGGACAACGAATCAAGTCCCCTTAAAAAGAGGTGCAGTTACCATTGCTGCATACAGTAACGTACCAATTATTCCAGCAGCTTACACAGGACCGAATAACTTTAAAGAACTCATCAAGTTTAAAAAACCAAAAATTATTTTTGGTGATCCAATCTATTTGTCTAAAGATGTTTCACGCAGGGAAGCAATGGATGAGATGATGGAAGTAATGAATGAAAAGCTCTACACATTACAATCAAAAATAGAAGGAAAATAAAACAAAATATTATGTTAAAGGGACAGGCTCTTCTTTTTGGAAAAGAAAAGAAGTATTAATATACACTATTTACCAAAAACATTTATGTTGTCAGGTCTAATGGAAGGGGCGATTCTTTTTGGGGATAACTTAGTTCCTGTGAATTAGGCTGGTTATTTCATTATTATGAAATAACTTGTAATATTCTCCTATTGAAGATAAAAATAGACAATGCTATAATATTTTTATATTTTACTGCATCAGTATAGGGGGAGTTTTCAAGTATGAAAAACTTTTTTCATCTATATCAGCAAACTTCAACACAATTGGGAAGAGAACTTCAAGACACAGAGGTTACATTTTTGAAATGGATGTATGATCGCTATACGGTGGAGGAAATAACAAGACGGAAGCTAAGTGAAAAACGTATATTACGGTAAAGAGCAGAAAGACGGGGATGATCGTCTAAAGCTCTTTTTTATTTTGCGGGCATGAGAGCTTTTTCTGAATGATATCTGTGCTATAATTCATTAGGGAAGTCAGTGACGTAAAAGGAGGGGTTAGATGGCTGTAAGTAATGAAGTAATAATTAATAAAATGATACGTGAATTAGAAGAGGCCAAAAGAAAAACCCATCAGCAGGATCAAGTAAAAAAACATATGGAGAATATCCATTTATTAAGTGAACTGTTTCTCTCAGCAAATCAGGATCAAAATACAACAGGTCAGTTACAAACCAATATAGAAGATACAGAGGAGCATATTTCAGAAGCAGAAATGAAGGCCATGCTTGGTAAACAGGCCAGCGTCAAAGTAGTTCATCCGGAGCAGAAAAAACTAAAAGACGAAGATGCGAATGGAGATTCCATTTTTGATTTTTAAGGATAAACGACTGGGATATTTAACCTTTTTGAAAATGTAATTTTATGAATAGTAAGGATTGGAGCTGGAAAAGATGAAACTATTTTTAATAATTGGAGCTGTTCTTGGATTTTTAGCGGTTGCCTTGGGAGCATTTGGGGCACACGGGCTGGAAGGAAGATTATCTGAAAAAGCTTTAACAAATTGGGGCAAAGCAGTAGATTATCAAATGTTTCACACAATAGCTATTGTTGCTGTGGCAATTCTTTTAGGAAAATTTGAAGGCAGTAGCCTCTTTACATCAAGCGGCTGGCTTTTCCTGGCTGGTATTGTCTTATTTTCAGGGAGCCTATATCTTTATTCTTTAACAGGCGTCAAAACACTTGCGATGATTACACCAATCGGAGGTTTATCCTTTTTAGTAGGATGGGTGTTATTAGGTATTGGTGCTGCGAAGTTGTTGTAGTTATAAGACATCTCAAAATAATTAATAAAAATATAATGAAGTGATAAATAAAAACAGCAGCACTGCCCGGATAACCTGTTTGACAGCATCAGAGCTTCTGCGTGTATGCAGCAAAATCAAAGCATCCGCAAGCATACTGAGCACAAAAAGATAACAGGCAAAGAATAAAAGGAGCATCCAACCTGTTATCCAGGCTAGTATGCCAATGAATAGGCCGCCCACGATAGCGATCGCTTCAATTCGTATGAATTTTTCCAGAGGATGTCTCATTTTTATCTCCTCACAATACAGTTATCATTTTAAGTAAATAAAGCGTAGACGTCGTTTGTGTCTACGCTTTATTAATTGTTTTAAATACTTTACCTGGGATTGTAGTTGGATAACTGATCCTGATTTCCATATGGATAAGAATAATTGATTTGTTCGTCAAATAACACGTAATCTAAATACACCATTAATAACAAGAAACGCCGTTCAGAGTCTTCCTCACGAATCAAAATATGATCCCGTCCAGCCTCTTCCAGATAACCGCGGAAGGACGTTGGCTGCTGACCTTCAAATGTCAGATAAAAGGTGCCTAATTTCCCCCGGTTCAAGCGTAAAATATTCTCAATAAAGGATTGCTGATTTGTTAATTGACCACCTCCATTTCCGCTTGATGGCTGAGCATATTGTCTGTATGAATAGGCTGGATAAAAGTTCCCGGTCGCCTGAGGATAATAATAGTATGGATTAGGATAATACGCCTGATTATTATTCACTGGCTGATTTGGATTCGTTTGATCACTCATGATTTCACTCTCCCTCACTATAAAAAATTGAGCTGTACATTAAATGAAATTTTCTACCGATACACAGCAGGACATTCACTTTCAGCTGGAGCATAAAAGCAGTGCGACAGGAATCGGCCGGTATTCCATTGACCGTACCATTGGGCAGGGCACGCCCCTTCAGGCATAAAGAACCAAAGTGAATTGGAGGCAGGGTGCTGCATCTCGCCTTGAATGACTCTTCTTGCAAGGCGTTTATCTGACTCTCTGGCCCGTTGATAAAAATAACCTTGCTGGGTCGCTTCAAATCCGCCGGGGCTTTGGAAAACCATATTCGTTATCGTCCGGATATCTGTAAAGTCTAGACAATCCGCAAGAACACGGTTGATACCCGTATTACCGACCATCAGCATGCCAAGATCACCATCACCCTCTGCTTCTGCACGCATTAAGCGGGCGAGTAAATCAACCTCCGCTTCGTTATGAGCAACAACTGCCATAAACCAACCTCATTTCTGAAAAACTTCGGTGCAAGCTCATTAATGATATGTATGCAGGAAAGTACAGCTTCATGATTATTTTCTAAATGATCATAGATAAATTTTCATAAAAAAAAAGAGACTGAATCAGCCTCTTTTTAATAACCATCATTTATTTTTAAGATAATGCAAGATAACCTGCAAGCTTATCTGCTGCTAAGTAATTACCCATGATGAAATCACCGAATTCTGCATATTTTGTTGTAACTTCATCAAATCGCATTTCATAAACAATTTTCTTAAACTGTAATGGATCATGAGCAAATAATGTTACGCCCCATTCCCATTCGTCAAGTCCAATCGATCCGGTAATGATCTCTTTGACTTTACCGGCATATTTACGTCCTGTCATGCCGTGTTCATAAAGTAATTTTGTACGCTCTTCTTTATCAATCGTAAACCAGTTTGCTTCAGGCTCGCGGCGTCTTGCCATTGGATAGAAGCAGGCATGCTCCCATTTTGGCATGATTGGTCTTAAACGTTCTTTTACATATGGAGAAAGTTCCCGGTCGTCCCCGGCCTTCATTGGATCATGCATCGTCATTTCAATAATAGATACATAAGAATAGGCAGGAATTAAGAAATCTCCTAATACAGATTTATTAATTGCTGTTTTAATTTCTTCCAGCTCATCCATTGTTTCGCGTAAGAAAATAAACATAAGATCTGCTTTATTTCCGACAACTTTGAATATACTATGACTGCCTTCTTTATTTTCTTCTACTGTTTCCCACTGTTTGATAAGCTCTTCAAACTCTTTTATTGCTTTATTTCGTTCGTCCTCAGAGATTGATTTCCAAGATGTCCAATCAAAATGACGCGTATCATGTAATGCGGACCAGCCGTCTACAGTTACTACTGCTTCTGCCATTGTATATACACTCCCTCACTATAAGTTAAATACTGATTCAATATTAACTATAGCATAACCAGCGGGTGGGAATCATATAAAAAAAGGTTCAAAATCATGTTATTTTATGTATTGTCAAGGCTTTGTCAAAATTAAGAAGTATTGAAGACAGCTTTGCTGAAAATTTAGTACTTTCCTGGTATATAAAATAGGGATAAATCAGGAATTGAAAATAAAAATAAGTTGTAATCCTTTACATTGATTTTTCAGGGTTCAAGGCTTTATTTGTGCGGTTAAATGGTATATCATTAAAGAGAATTTGAAGGTAAAATGAATCGGTTTTTCCAAGTAAAAAGTCCGTGATTATCATTTTAACGTGTTAACTATCATAGGAGGTTTTAACATGGGTTTATTTGAACAATTAACAGATAAAGTAAAAGGAAAGGGCAAACGTATTGTATTCCCTGAAGGATTAGATGAACGTGTATTAACAGCAGCAGGCCGTCTGGCTGAAGATGGTGTGCTTACACCTGTTGTCATTGGCAATAAGCAAGAGGTCGAGCAAAAGGCAACAGATCTTAATGTACAAGTATCTGGACTTGAAATTATTGATCCTGCAAGCTATGAAGGTTTTCAGGAAATGGTTGATGCCTTTGTTGAAAGAAGAAAAGGGAAAGCAACGGAAGAAGATGCGAAGAAAATTCTTTTAGACGAAAACTATTTCGGTACAATGCTTATTTATTTGAATAAAGCAGATGGTCTTGTAAGTGGTGCGGCACATTCCACTGCAGACACAGTGCGTCCGGCATTACAAATTATTAAAACAAAAGAAGGCGTGAAGAAAACTTCCGGCGTATTCATTATGGTAAGAGATGAAGAAAAATATGTATTTGCTGATTGCGCAATTAATATTGCTCCGGACAGCAATGACTTAGCAGAGATTGCTGTAGAAAGTGCGAAAACAGGAGCATTATTTGATGTGGATCCGCGTGTTGCAATGCTTAGCTTTTCCACTGCCGGTTCCGCAAAATCACCGGAAACAGAAAAGGTTACAGATGCATTAACCATTGCAAAAGAAAAAGATCCTTCTCTTGTTATCGACGGTGAATTCCAATTTGATGCTGCATTTGTTCCAAGTGTTGCAGAGAAAAAAGCACCGGACTCTGTAATTAAAGGAGACGCAAATGTCTTTGTATTTCCAAGTCTGGAAGCCGGTAATATCGGCTATAAAATTGCCCAGCGTTTAGGCGGTTTTGAAGCGGTCGGTCCGATTCTTCAAGGGCTTAATAAGCCGGTAAATGATCTATCCAGAGGCTGCAGCACAGAAGATGTGTACAACCTTGCCCTTATCACAGCAGCACAGGCAGCAGCTGAATAAATTATAAATAAGAAACAGCCCGACCGGATTTTGATATTCGGTCGGGCTGTTTTTGTCTTCCTCATTAAACGTGCTTATATATTCTCATTCCGTTTAATCATTTGCTGATAACGTTTATCAAAATTTACCTGCTCTGTATCCTGAATCGGGATCGTAATTATTTCTTCTGTTAACTCTTTTAATGTGCCCACGACGCGCTGCTTGACCTCTTCAACAGTCAATGAAATTCCCAGCAAATCAGAGAGTGAAGCCATAACATCAGGATTTACCTCAGGATAGGTAAAAGCTGTAGCTTCACCGCGTTTTGCAATATGATAAAACTCCCGTATGAAAGAAGCACGTGTTTTGCTGTTTCCTTCAATATCTAAATAAATTTGTACGGAAATGCCGTTTTTCACCCGCCGCTGCGAAATACCTGCAAACTTTTTTCCATTAATACTTAAATCATAATCGCCGGGACAGTAGGAACCGACAATTTCATATGCTTCAATAGCGTCCGTTATATCTGCAAACATTGCCTGAACAAAACGGACCATTGCTTCATAACAATCGTATATTGATAAATTATCTGCTCCGGGGATAATAAGGGAAATATTAAGTACACCTTCATCCAGTGCAACAGCGAGGCCACCGGAATTACGGACAATTCCCTGGCAATTTTTTTCTTTTAGAAACGCTATCCCATCTTTAATGTGAGGCAGGCGTGAATCAGGGATGCCTAACACAATCGTATCCGGGTGTACCCATAAACGAAGTACAGGAGGAGAAGCTTCCTCACTGACTGAAATAGCAAGTGCGTCATCCACAGCAAATGAAGCCAGAGCAGTGTTAGGCTTGCCTGCAACCATGTCTTCTGTGGTGTGATCTATGTATCGAAATGTTTTATGCCGAATAATTTCTTTCCAATTTTTCATAAGTTTATCCTAAACCTTTCGTCAGCTGATTAACTATATTATAATATAATAAAAGCATATGTGGAAAAGAAGTATAAGGCACTTCATCAAAGATAATAGAATGCGTGTTCAAAAAGTCCGATAAATAGGACCAAGAAGTTTAAGGCGACGAATTTTTTATGAACGGACTTTCACAGGATGTGATGACTTCTGTGTTGTCCACAAATGTTTTCGGTGGGACGAGTAATCGCAGTCCCAGGACGTGGACGCTCTTAACAGAAGTTCTTCTATGCTTTATAATACGTGAGTAACGGTTTTGGTGGGGCGAGTAATCGCAGTCCCATCGGAAGAAATTTGTCAACGTAGAAATTCGCTGTGTCATCTTTATTGGATTTTTTGAACATCCTATTAGAACAAATACGCTGAACCTTTTCTGAAAAAGGATGTAAAAAATCTTTCAGAAAGTACGGATGGGGATAAATATATGGCATATAAAGACGAACAATTAATAGAAGAGAAGGTATTTAAAGATCCGGTCCACCGGTATATTCATGTCCGTGACCGGGCTGTCTGGGATTTAATTGCCACACCGGAATTTCAGAGACTGCGCCGGATAAAACAGCTTGGTACTACCAATCTAACCTTTCATGGTGCAGAGCATAGCCGTTTTAACCATTCCCTGGGAGTCTATGAAATTGTAAGAAGGATTACCAATAATTTTGCAGACCGTGAAAGATGGGATAGAGAACAGCGGCTGCTGTGTCTTTGTGCGGCATTATTGCATGATTTAGGGCACGGACCATTCTCGCATTCATTTGAAAAAGTATTTAAGCTGGACCATGAGCAGTTTACACAAAAAATTATCCTGGGAGATACGAAGGTAAACCAGATTTTGAAGAAGGTTTCTGTTGATTTTCCTGAGAAAGTAGCCGATGTTATTGCCAAGACGTATTCGGACAAGCTTGTGGTGAGTCTGATATCCAGTCAAATTGATGCCGATCGAATGGATTATCTGCAGCGCGATGCCTATTTTACCGGAGTGAGCTATGGCCATTTTGATATGGAGCGTATTTTGCGTGTTATGCGGCCGATGGATGATCAGGTAGTGATTAAAGCAACAGGAATGCATGCGGTGGAAGATTATATTATGAGCCGTTATCAAATGTATTGGCAGGTTTATTTCCATCCTGTAACCAGAAGCGCAGAGGTTATCCTGTCAAAAATCTTTCAACGGGCAAAAGTACTTTATGAAGATGATGCCTATCAGTTTCAGCTGGAGCCGACACACTTTATTTCATTTTTTGAAGAGAGAGTGAAGCTGTCAGACTATTTAAAGCTGGATGACATGATTGTATATTATTATTTTCAGCAGTGGCAGGAAGAAAAAGATGATATTTTAGCTGATTTATGCTACCGGTTTATTAACCGTCATTTATTTAAGTATGTGGAATACAATCCAGACCCTCAAATTAATGCGGGAATGGAGCTTTATCAGCTGTTTAAAGAAGCGGGTATTAATCCGGACTATTATTTAGTGGTGGATTCTTCTTCTGATTTACCGTATGATTTTTATCGCCCGGGTGAAGAAGAAGAACGCCTGCCGATACACCTTTTGATGCCGGATGGCGGTTTGAAGGAATTATCCCGTCATTCTGATATTGTCGAGGCGATTTCAGGTAAAAAAAGGACAGACCATAAGCTGTATTTTCCTAAGGACAGGATTCAAGCGATAGAAGATACTAATTTGAAGAAAAGAATTCTAGATATATTGTACGGGAAGGAATGACCATTTGTGTTAGACAACCATGCGAAACTGCTCTATTTTTTCTCTAAAGCCAAGCAAGTAACAGGAAGAAAGAAATTACAAAAAATGATTTATATTTTGCAGCAATGCCGGGTACCCTTTGAAGAGAAATATCAATTTCATTTTTATGGGCCCTATTCCGAAGAACTGACATTGCGGGTGGAAGAGCTTTGTAATTTAAACTTTTTAAAGGAAGAAAAGGAAGAAAAAAGTAATTACCATCAATATCATTATTCAATCACAGAGGATGGGGCTACTTTTTTAAATCAATTTGAAGTGGATATTCCTGAAATAGAAGACAGAATCAGTGTACTGCAGAACTGCAGTGCCCGTTTTTTGGAGCTTGTCTCTACAGTGTTGTATTTTTCTTATTTACCAAGAGAGGAAATAATTGATAAAGTACATACAGTAAAGCCGAAGCTGAAATATACAGATGAAGAAATGAATGAAGCCTTCCAGTTTATTGATGAATTACAGGATAAGTCTTCTCACTAAAAAAGCCTGTTGGAACGTGGTAGAATAGGAAAAAGGTCAGAATGAAGCAGGAGGGAATGACATTGACAGACGGAAACAAGAAAAAAAATACATTTACAATTATAAAAGATGATTCTACAGATGGCCATGGCGGTTATGGAGCTGGAACAGTCAGCCTTGAAAATATGTCATCGATTATTGTAGATCCGAATGAAGGTAAAGCATATGTAGACATGGACGCGATGCATGCGAGAAGTTCTGTAGAGCGCCGTGTGAAATGGATTAGAGATCGCGATGAAGTACAAGGCGGAAAGCTTTATTGGATTGTCTGGGTCACAGTGGAAAAAGGAGAAAATGGTCCGTATTATGCTGGAGTTGCCGGCAGTGAAATCCGCGTAAACCGGGAAATCAAACGAGCTTATAAATCCATGGCAGAGCATGTGAAGCATATGGAGAAGTCATTGAAAGGCCAAATTATTGTTGAGCATATGGACGGGCCTTCAAAAAAATTATTAGGAGACTTCCTGAAAGAATTCAAGCCTGAAATGTGGGAAAATGCTTCTTCAGAGCTGAAAGATCAATTAGGAATGGAAAGCTGATCTTTGACAAAAATGTGAATGAATTATGAACATATTTAGAAATTCTTGTACTTTTCTTAAATACTTTGTAAACTATGAGTACATGGGCTAACTCATGTTTACTAGGACAAAAAAGCAGTCCGTATCGAATTTGTCGATACGGACTGCTTTTTTGTTCTGGAATTTCAGTATTATCAACTCCGTAATAACTGCATCCCTGCTCTGTCCAGACAACGACGTTTAAATTTCTCTGACATATGCTTTGCTGATTTTCTTTTCATACCAGGATTGCAGCCAGCTGTATAAAGCAGTTAATCCCCAATAAATCAATGCAACTGCCATGTATGCTTCAAAGAAATGAAGCGTAGCTGTAGCCAATAGTTTTCCTTGTGCGAGTAATTCAGTAACCCCGATTGTAAACGCTAAGGAGGTGTTCTTCAGCAAGCCAAGAAATGTGTTGCCTGTGGCCGGAATAGCATTTCGTGCAGCCTGTGGCAAAATAATTGATCTTAATGCCTGCGAGTAGGTCATCCCTGTTGTCAATGCTGCTTCGGCCTGGCCTTTGTCCACCGATTCCAATCCTGCCCGGAAAATTTCTGCAAGATATGCGGAAACATTTAAACTAAATGCCAGAATTGCCGCTGTCATTGCCGTAATAGAATTGAATGAAGGCAGCAGTTGCGGCAGCCCGAAATAAATCATTAACAGCTGTACCAGCGGAGGAGTCCCCCGGAAAAAAGAAATATACACTAGCGCCAATTGATGCAAAACTGGAATCCGGTTGACCAGAATTAAAGAAAGAAAAATAGCAATAATGATAGCAATAATCATGGAAGCAATCGCTATATAAAGTGTAACTGGCACATAGGTTAGAAGCTCAGGAATAATTTCAAACATATATTTAAAGTTAAAGTTCATTTTTGGACACCGCCATCTTTTCTATTATAAGAGTTAGACAATAGCAAATCTCTCATTTTTATTGTCTGCCTTCCCTGTAATTTGTCTTTGATAATCCCGCAAGAATCTTTTCGTTCTGTCATTTGCAGGGGAATCAAAAACTTCTTCCGGTGTACCCTGCTCAACAATGGAGCCGTCATCCATAAAGATGACCCTGTCGGCAACCTCCCGTGCGAAATTCATTTCATGGGTGACAATAATCATTGTTTTATCCTTGTCGGCGATACCCGATATGACGCGGAGCACTTCTCCAACCCATTCCGGATCAAGGGATGATGTAGGTTCATCGAATAGAATAGCATTTGGATTCACTGCCAGTGCGCGGGCAATACCTACACGCTGCTGCTGTCCGCCGGAAAGAGAAATAGGGTAGTGGTCTGCTTTATTTGATAACCCTACCTGTTCCAATAAATGGCGTCCGATTGCTTCTGCTTTTTTCTTATCTAATTTTTTGGTTACCCTTAAAGGATGGGATACATTTTTTAAAGCAGTAATATTTTTAAAAAGGTTATAGTGCTGAAAAACCATTGATGTTTGTAACCGTAATTGATGAATCTCTTTTTTAGCAGCTTTGGTGGTGTCGACGGAAACTCCACCAATTTCAATATGTCCTTCATTGGGGTTTTCTAAAAAATTAAGGCAGCGGAGTAATGTTGATTTCCCTGAACCGGAGGGACCGATGATTGCTACAACCTCTCCCTCGTCAACATGAAAGCTGATATCCTTTAAAACTTGATTGTTTTTATAGCTTTTCTTTAAGTTTGAAACCTTTATCATAAGTGATTCATCCTTTCTTTTATTAAGTTAACTATTCCTAGTTATTTAATCGGTTTTGAGATTATCGGTTAGTATATCACGCGCATTTGCGTCTAACAATAACGCTTCTTATAGGAATATAAGGAAGTTCTTATAGAGGGTTTCTATAAGAGGGTGCTCAAAGGGCATCAAAAGTTTTGGGCAGGGAGTAATTGCTTCTGTATAAATTAGCTGAGTCTTGCAGCGGGTCTATAATGTGAGAAGAGTTCCTCTTATTTGCACAAAACTTGCCTTCTCAATCTTCGAAATCCGGAACTCCTCTTTTTTGAACACCTGCTCCAGGCTTTGATAGTTTATCTGTTTTTTCCTTCTTCCCGGGCGATTTCCAGTAAAGCATTATAATAAGCGGGCTTTTCATTTGTATAGGAAACTATATTTGTTTTTAAAGATAAATTGGACAGGACATCTAGATTGATATGGACTAATTCCTGGCGTTTAAGTTCATTGCGTACACTGATTTCCGGTAAGAAACCAATCCCATTCCCGCTCCTAATCAATTCCTTAGCCAGCTCCATATTATCCACTTCATATTGAATGGTCGGCTGTACGCTGAGATTCTGAAAGAGATTGCGCACCATCGACCAGTCCAGGGAGCCGCATTCGAAAAAGATAATGGTCTCTTTCGCTAAATCGTTTATATCAATCAGGCTTGCATCTGCAAAAGGATGATTCGGCTCAACAAATAGATTAATAGGACTTTCAAGCACTCTTTCAGAAGTGAGGAGAGGATGGGCGCCATTTTTGACAAAACCAAGGTCAAGTTCTTTATTTAATACTTTATGCTGGATTGTCTCGCTGGGGCCTGTAATTACTTTTACCTGAACCTGCGGATATCTTTTGGAAAAGGCCGGAATGACCCTGGTAAGCAGATAATTGGAAACGAGCTGTGTGCACCCGATGCTTATCTGTTCGGATAGTTCATGTGTTTTTAAATGTTTTTTGCCGGTTTTATAGAATTCGATAATCTGCTCTGCATAAGGAAGGAATTCTTTTGCTTTTTCCGTAATGATGAGCTGTCTGCCTGCACGTTCAAAGAGCTGTGTATCTAATTCCCGTTCTAAAGACTGGATTCTTGCGGTGACAGATGGCTGGGATAAGAAAAGTGCCCGGGAAGCTTTATTGATACTTCCAAAATGGTTTACCAGTACAAAGGCTTCGATGTTTTCAATATTCATAAACGAAAAACCCTCCTAATTCATAGTAATTTTATCAATATTATATACATTAGGTTGGGAAATGTCACTATGATCTACGCATTCAAATCTTCAGAAGAAGTTACCGGTTCTGCAGTTGTGAGTCGCCCCGTAAAGCAGAAGAATGAAATTAAGATAAAAGAAATTATTCGACGATACAAAATTGAAAAAGTTTCTCCATTTCCGTACATATGTGAACGTGAAGATGCTTCCATCATAGTATAGTAATCAAAAATAAAGATGACTTGAAAGAAAGCAAGACCGGCGAAATATTGAATAATTTCTTATAGGTTTTGCCTATAAGCAGGTTAATAATAATTTATAACAGCGCCTATTGTAGGCAGTTTGATAGGATGCTATACTATATTAAATTTATAATTCATTGTAAAACACTTGGTATACTCAAAATAATTTAAGCTGTTGATAATGAAAATACAGTAAAGCATTTTGAAGTACAGGTAATTGAAATTCAGAACGTGGGGGGAGAAAGGAATGGGGTATAAGCTGGGAATACTTGATCAAAGTCCTATCTTTTCAGAAGAAACAGCAGAAGAGGCGTTACAAGCAACCGTGCAATTAGCACAAAAAGCAGAGGAGTGGGGGTATAACCGGTTTTGGGTGTCAGAGCATCACCAATCACTAGATCTGGCCGGAAGCTCACCGGAAGTGCTTATTTCTTATTTATTAGCCAAAACATCATCCATTAAAATCGGTTCTGGAGGCGTTATGCTGCAGCATTACAGCCCTTATAAGGTAGCGGAGAATTTTAAAGTGCTGTCTTCATTGGCGTCAGGCCGGGTGGAGCTTGGTGTTGGGAAAGCTCCCGGCGGTTTTTCATTATCAACAAATGCACTGCAGTATGGGGGAGCAGGCTCTGATATTACATTTAATGAACGATTCAAGACGCTGCAGAAATTTATTTCTGATCAATTACCGGAAAGGCATTCTTTATTTGGCGCAAAGGCTTTACCAGAGCCAAAGAAAAACCCGCCGGTTTATCTTCTGGGAGCCAGTAAAAATAGTGCCAGGCTTGCGGCTGAGCAGAGAGCTAATTTTGTATTTGCCCGATTTTTAAACGGTAATGATGACGTCCTGCAAGAGGCAGTGAGCGAATATCGCAGCATATATCCACAGGGTGAATTTGCACTTGCCATTGCTGCTTTTGCGGCAAAAACCCAAGCAGAAGCAGAAAAAGAAGCAGATGATTATAAAATATATAAGCTTCAATTGGAAAGCGGGCGTTCTATTTCTGTTCAGTCCCTTGAGCAAATAGAATTATTCCAGAGTCAGACGGATGAATCCTTTGAAGTGAAGGAACAGGAAGTGGAGCTGCTTGCAGGAAGTACGGATAGCATCAAGAAAGAGCTGGACCGTTTGGCAGATACCTTCCCAATTAATTCGTTTATTCTGCATACACCGATTCAGGACAGAAAGAAACGCTTCGAGTCCTTTGAGCTGTTAGGGCAGCTGACAGCTCCGGTACTGGAGCGGGCTTAATAGATATTTACGCGACTGGAAGACTTCAATCTGTATCAAATATAACGGTTCTTAAATGAATCAGAGGGGGAAGTAAATGAAAAAAATAATTTTATTTGTATCTATTGCTTTCTTACTTCTTACTGCGGCTTGCGGGCAGGGAGAGGCTCAGGGAGAAGGGGACAGTGATTCTTCAGAAGAGAAGGTGATTAAGGTCGGAGCAGTACCAGACGGGTTTCCGCATACCTTTCAGGAGGATGGAGAGTTAGTGGGGTTCAATGTAGATATATTTCATGCCATTTTTGATGATATCGGCTATGAAGTGGAATGGGTTTTAACAGAATGGGACGGTGTTTTAGCCAATCTGCAGTCTGGGAAGGTTGATACGGCAATTAATTTTGCGGCTACACCTGAACGGGGAGAAGCATATGATTTTACCGATCCGTACTATCATTCAAAAGCAGTAGTTGCTACCTCCAGCGAGGACCCGAAAATAGAATCATTAGATGATCTTGCCGGGAAAGAATTAGTTAGTATTTTAGGAACCAATTTTGAAAATGTTTTAAAAGAAAATTACCCGGAAGAAGATTTTGAATTAGTTATTTATGAATCTGCGGACGTAGCTTATACCGATATTAATACAGGAAAAGTAGACGGATTTATTTATGGAAGAGAGCAGCTGATGGCGCAGATCAGTCAGCGGAACATTCCGCTCCAGATTGTTGATGAACCATTTGGAAATCAGCCGGTTGCACTGCCGTTCCAAAAGACAGAAGAGAATCAGGAGTTAATCGAAGAAATTAATCAATCTATTGAAAAATTGAAGAAAGACGGAACATTTTCTGAAATATCTTTAAAATGGTTTGATGTCGACTTTTTAGCAGAAGAACAATAGGGAGGTAGAAAAGAAATGAAGCTTGGAGTAATGATACAAGGACCAGGAGGACATATGAACTCCTGGAAGTCAGAGGAAGTACCTGCTGATGCAAGTGTTAATTTGAACCATTATATATCTGTCACCAAAAAAGCAGAAGCGGCCGGACTGGATTTTGTATTTATTGCCGATGGACTGCACATTAATGAAAAATCCATTCCACATTTTCTCAACCGTTTTGAGCCGTTAACAATATTATCGGCTTTGGCAGCAGTTACAGAAAAAATCGGCTTAGCGGGAACTGTTTCAACAACATATAGTGAACCATTTAATATTGCACGTCAATTTGCCTCTTTAGACAAATTATCAGGAGGCAGAGCCGGCTGGAATGTCGTTACCTCTCCACTGGAGGGAACAGCATCCAATTTTAATAAAGGAAATCATCCAGAGCATAAGCTGCGTTATCAAATGGCAGATGAATATTTAGATGTTGTTAAAGGATTATGGGATTCCTGGGAAGACGATGCCTTTGTCAGAAATAGAGAAACAGGCCAGTTTTTTGATGCGGAAAAGATGCACCGTTTAAATCATTCAGGAGAATTCTTTAAAGCAGAAGGTCCGCTAAATATTGATCGTTCCAGGCAGGGGCAGCCGGTAATTTTTCAGGCTGGATCGTCTAAAACCGGAATGGAATTTGCAGCAAAACACGGGGAAGCCATCTTTACGAATAAATCCACGTTAGAGAGCTCGCAGGAATATTATCGCGGGCTGAAAAAACTGGCTGCAGAAAATGGAAGAAAACCGGAGGATATTGCAATTTTACCTGCTCTATCTCCAATCATTGGTGCGACAGAGGAAGAAGCAGAAGAAACATATAATGAAATAAAAAATTTAATCAGTATCGAGGAAGCTCTCAACTATTTGGGGCGTTTCTTTGACCATTTTGATTTTAGTCAATTTCCGCTTGATGAGCCATTCCCGGATATTGGCGATGTCGGGAAAAACAGCTTCCAATCAACAACGGATGATATCAAAAAGCGGGCGGAAGAAGGGAACTTAACATTAAGAGAGGTTGCCTTAAGTGTTGCTACACCAAGAAATGAATTTTTCGGTACCTATGAGCAGGTTGCTGACAAAATGATTGCATGGGTAGAGAATGAAGCTGCAGATGGATTTGTGATCAGTATGTATGTATTAGGAAAACAATATGATGATTTTCTGAAGCATGTACTTCCGCTGCTGGAGCAGAAGGGGTCCTTTCAGAGTAACGGTAAAAGTGATACCCTGCGGGGAAATCTGGGGCTATCAATACCTGAAAATCGTTTTAAAAAAGAAAGTATTAACAATTAGGAAAACCCATTGATAAAATTTTGTTTGAAAAAGGATGTTCAAAAAGTGATAAGAAATTCACAGAGTAATTTTTGTTGAACATCCTCTGTAAAAGGAAGGAGAATAAATGTGAGCGCAATTGTTATTTTATCAGGAAGTCCTTCACCGCTGTCCAGGTCAGAACGCATTCTTTATTATTTGGGGGACCAGGCGGAACAGAAAGGTTTTTCTGTGAAATATATATCCGTCAGGGACGTGGAAGCTGAGGATTTATTATTCGCCAATTTTAAAAGTCCGAAAATAAAAGAAATAGCCGCTGATTTGGAAAAAGCAGAGGGAATTATTGTCGGTTCTCCTGTATATAAAGCTTCCTACGCAGGAGTGCTGAAAGCATTATTTGATCTGATGCCTCAGGATGTTTTACGGGGGACCGTTTCACTGCCGGTGATGACAGGAGGGAGCCTCTCTCATTTATTGGCACTGGATTATGCCTTGAAGCCATTGCTTGCTACACTGAAAAGCCAAAGTTTAAAAGGCTTATATTTTCAAGATAGTGAAATTGATAAAACGAGAGAAAATCCAATTTTAGATGATGATATGCTGACAAGAACAAAAAAACAATTAGACTATTTTTTAGAACAATTAAAAAGCCGGGAGCTGGTTTGACAAATTTCTAAAAGAAAAGCAGCATCCGGAATGTGCGCTTCAGGATGCTGCAAATATATCAAAGAATTAATAATATGATCATTGCCCTCAAAGCAGAGGGTTTTTTCTTTTTTAAAATGGGGGAGTGTTTAAATGCGGTCAGAATAACTTTTCAAACCACTTTTCCAAAACCCCTCTGTCCGGATCATCTATTTCTTCCTCCTGCTGCTCTGCTTCATCACGATGACAGTATCCAAGCGGTTCCGTGCCTTTTTCATAAAACATAATTCTGCTTTTTTCACAGCTTACATCTGCCCGCAGCCCGCTGACAGGATCGATTGGAAGACCGACAACACCAGAAGGCATTGGGAAAACATTTTTTTCATCATCATCAATTTTTTCCATATAGTCTGCCCATATTTCTTTTGAGAAAGCAGCTTCTGCTACATTAGTCATCTCCCGGTGATCATCATAACCCACCCAGATGCCGGTAGAGATAACAGGGCTGTAGCCGACCATCCAGCTGTCAAAGTCAGTTGTTCCAGATTTGCCGGCATAGATATCAGTCAGCTGATTTTTTACATTTGCTCCAGTGACGCTCGTATATCCGTTTAACGTTTCGTCAAACATTCCCGTAAGTAGCTGTGTCAGAATAAAAGTTTTTTTCTCATCCAGCACCGGCTTCCCCTCCTCTGGTTTATGTGAGTAAAGGGATTTTCCGCTGGCATCTGTAATTTCCTCGATCAGATAAGGAGTGACTGCATTTCCTCCGTTTGCAAGACGGGCATACGCATTTGTCAACTCAATTACAGAAACAGAAGAAGTGCCAAGCGCTAAGGAAGGAACCGAGTTTAAATCACTTTCAATCCCGAATTTTTTCGCTGCTTCTATAAAACGGTCCCCGCCTACATAAAGCGCTGTTTTCACAGCGTAAATGTTATCTGATAATGCAATTGCCTGAGCAAGTGTAATTGGCGCATCTGCATAGTACCCGTTAAAATTACTTGGCTGATACGTAGAACCGTCAGAAAGCTGAAATGTCGTTGCTTCGCTGGTTAAAGCTGTACTGGCTGTATAACCGTTTTCTAAAGCAGCATAATATAATATTGGTTTAAAGGTAGAGCCTGGCATCCTTTTGGCATCGACGGCCCGGTTGTAGCTGCTGGCATGATAATCGATTCCGCCGACCATTGCTGCTACTTCGCCAGTTTGCGGAACAATGGAAATGCCGGCAGCTTCCAAGTCGCTCTCTTTATCGATGATTCGGGCAGCTGCTGCTTCCATTTCCTGCTGATAACCCCTGTTTAATGTCGTATGGATCTGATAACCGCCAAGTTTTACCTCTTCTACATCTTTATTTAAAATCTTTGCGGCTTCTTTTAATGCCTGGTCCTTAAAAAAGGATGCCGATTCCTCAACAGGAGCCTGTTCTTGATAATTTAATTTTTCATTTATTGCTGTATTATAATCCGCCTCAGAAATAATCCCGTTATCAAGCATTCTTTTAAGAATAAGCTGCTGTCTGTCAGTGGCTTTCTCCAAATTATTTAATGGGGAATAATAGGTCGGTCCCTTTGGAACTCCCGCCAGCATACTTGCTTCTGCCAAAGACAGCTGCACAGCAGACTTTCCAAAAAAATAATTGCTCGCGGCTTCAATTCCATGAGCGCCATGCCCGTAATAGATGGTGTTCATATAGCCCTCCAAAATTTCCTCCTTAGAATAAAACATTTCTAAACGAATGGCATAAAAAGCTTCCTGCAGCTTACGGGACCAGGTCTTTTCTGGAGATAGATAGAGATTTCTTGCGTATTGCTGTGTGATGGTGCTGGCTCCTTCTTTCAACGAGCCGGAAACAAAATTATTCAATAATGATTTTGCAATACGAATGAAATCAAGACCGTTATGATCAAAGAAACGATTATCTTCAATAACCAGAGTTGCCTGAATAGCAGAAGGATCTATATTGTCTAAAGAAACCCATTCATAAGAATCCCCAAAGCTGTCTTCAATAATTTCTCCCTCCTGATCATAAAAAACAGCAGGGGATTGATTACTGAGATTTGGCGGTCCCATCAAATAGGCTAATAAGTAGATCGCTAATATTCCGGCTATCATCAGTAAAATGATACCGCCAATCAGCTTGTAGATCAGGCGCAGTTCTTTTAATGATTTCATCCTTCATCGTCTCCAAAATAATATGTCATTTCTAAAATGGTGATACTGGAGTTTGTATATCCTCTCTATATCATTATGGAAAAATAAACGATTTTATAAACCTCAAAAGTTTTCCATCAGCAAGAGTATTGCTTATCATGGTGTTTTACAGATATAATATACAAATACATTAAATTAAGAAAATGATAGAAGGAGTACCTATGCAACAAAATTCCGAACATGTCTATATTACGCTGGAGACAATGATTTTTGATTTGGATTCAGGCGATCAGGAAACACAGGAGCAGACTTTTACTGGAGAATGGACAAAAAAAGGCGACATTGATGTGCTTAGATACAAGGAAGTCATTGAAGAAGCCGGAACCATCCAGAATATGATTATGATTCGGCCGGAGCGTGTTTCTATTAAGCGTACAGGAGCTATCCAAATGAATCAGCAATTTCAGTTAGGTCAGAAAACAGAAAACATTTATCAGCATATGCATGGCAATATTCATATGGAAACTTTTGTGGAATCCATCACATTTACAGAGGATACAATGCCGCGAATGCTTGAAATGAATTATACAATGAAGCTGAATGGCCAAATAGAACGTAAGCATCAGCTCAAGCTGCAATTTTCAATTAAATAAGCAAGGATCCCCCGCCTTCAAGAAGAGCAAAAAGGGTAAGCAGGGGAGAAATTGCCAAAAGTAAAGTGGCGATTGCGTGGCAGAACGTAAGTGGTATCCCTTTCTGGCATAAGAACAATCCACCTATATTGGGATGTTCCTTAAACTGCCTGCGGGGATCGAAACAAGGAGGAAATAGGAAATGAACGTATTAGCACAAGCAGAAGAAACATTAAAGGAGCAAATTCATACAGCCGTTATTGCTGCAGAGCTTGCAACAGAGGATACTATTCCCGATATTATTCTGGAAAAACCAAAAGATAAAGCACATGGCGATTTTGCCGCTAATATTGCGATGCAGCTGGCCCGGATTGCTAAAAAAGCACCGCGCCAAATTGCAGACGATATTGTAGCTAAATTAGATAAGCAGAAAGCATCCGTTGAAAAAGTAGATATTGCCGGACCTGGATTTATTAATTTCTATATGAAGCAGAATTTCTTAGGTGAAGTGATTGAAACGGTGCTTGAGGCTGGAGATGCTTACGGAACTTCAAAAGACGGCAATGGCGAGAAGGTACAAGTCGAATTTGTATCCGTTAATCCGACTGGAGATCTCCATTTAGGCCATGCACGAAATGCGGCGTTTGGCGATGTTTTGTGTAATCTCTTTGCAGCTGCCGGCTATGAGGTAGAGAGAGAATATTATATAAATGATGCAGGAAACCAGATTAATAATTTAGGTTTATCAGTAGAAGCCCGTTATTTTCAGGAATTAGGACAGTCAGTCGATATGCCGGAAGACGGCTATCATGGACAGGCAATCATTGATATTGCGAAAACGCTTGTGAAAGAAGAAGGAAATACCTGGGCGGAGAAATCACATGAAGAACGTCTGGATTATTTTAAAGAATATGGCCTTAAAGCTTCCTTACGTAACATTGAAAATGATTTAAAGGACTTCCGTGTGGAATTTGACAGCTGGTTCTCCGAGCGATCTCTTTTTAAGGACGATCAGATTGATGATGCTTTAAAAGTACTGGAAGACGGCGGCTATACGTATGAAAAAGATGGTGCATTATGGTTTAAGACGACAGCCTTCGGTGATGATAAAGACCGCGTACTTATCAAGCAGGATGGAGCTTACACCTATTTAACTCCGGATATTGCTTATCATAAAAATAAATTAGACCGCGGCTTTGACCAGATTATTAACGTATGGGGTGCAGATCATCATGGTTATATACCAAGAATGCGTGCAGCTCTTGAGGCTTTAGGGTATCCAGTCGATAAATTCTCCGTGAAAATTATTCAAATGGTAAATCTGTTTGAAGGCGGCGAAAAGGTTAAAATGAGTAAGCGTACAGGTAAAGCTGTATCATTAAGAGAACTGATGGATGAAGTAGGAATTGATGCAGTACGTTATTATTTCGTTGCTCGCTCGAATGATTCACAATTGGATTTTGACATGGATCTTGCCAAATCACAATCCAATGACAACCCGGTTTACTATGTTCAATATGCACATGCACGTATCTGTACAATGCTTGAACAGGCAAAAAATAAAGGCTTTGCAACAGAGGAAGCATTTGATGCCTCCCTATTAACAGCGGAAAAGGAACTGGATCTGCTTAAAAAAGTAGGAGAACTGCCGCAAGTGATTGCCGATGCAGCAGACAAACAAACGCCGCATAAAGTAACGCAATATGTATTTGATCTGGCATCAACGCTGCATAGCTTCTATAATGCAGAAAAAGTATTGGATGCAGATAATCCCGAGCGTACGGGCGCACGCATTGCTTTAATGAAAGCTGTCCGTCAAACCCTGGCGAATGGATTAGGGATTTTGGGAGTAGCTGCGCCGGAAAAAATGTAAATGGAAGATGATATTAAGAGCCTGCAGAGAGAGTTAATTTTTCTGCGGGTTTTTTATAGATTTTATTTTGAGTACAATAAAAAGATGTTGTGAAAGGGAGTGTGATAGGTATGAAGAAGAAAAAAGACGCAGCTGTAGTATTGGCTGAAACGGAGCATTACAAAGAACTGCTGAAATATAAAGAACGTTTTGATCAACTGGTAGAAATGGACGCAATTGCGCGTTTGGACAATAACCCAAATGAATCATTATCTTTCGAAGATATGGTGGAAAGTTTAAACGACGAAGGAATTGAAATTGATTTTGACTCTTTAAACTCAAAATTGAGTTCAGATGATTTAGGTGTGGAAGAGGATTAGTTTATGGGGAAAGAAGATAAAATGGAAGGATATAAAAGAGTTGAAGATAGGATTTAAAAAATGAGAATAAAATTTCTCAAGAATCTTACAGTCATGCTAATTTGTTTAAGATTCTTTTTTTGTGTTAAATTTGATGTAGATAAAAAATTCTGTTAGAAGCTGTTACTGATGGAAAATCCAAATCTAAAAAATATTATTATTTCTCCAAACAGGTTGACTGAATGTTCATTCATGTTTTAAAGTAGAGATAGAATTATTTTTTATTAAAATATGAAAACGCTAACAATTTGTATTATAATAGAAAGAGGGGGAAATCATATTGGATACATTTCTGATGATTAATTGGATAGCTTTTTTAGCTGTGACCGGCTATGCGCTATTTTTATTTGTTAAAGTTATCGCAACACGGGTTGCATATATCAGACTTGGAAAAAAGTCAGAGTTTGATGGCGAGATAAAGCTGAGAATCCAGCGCATTATAAAAAACGTATTCGGGCAGTCGAAGCTGTTAAAGGATAAAAAATCCGGTACGATTCACGTTATGATGTTTTACGGCTTTATCCTGGTACAATTCGGAGCGATTGATATGTTTATCAAAGGACTCTCACCGGGAAATCATTTGCCGTTCGGCGCGCTCTACCCGGGATTTGTCTTTTTCCAGGAGCTCGTGACGCTGATGATTTTAGTTGCAGTTGCATGGGCATTTTACCGTCGTTATATGGAGAAGCTTGTCCGTTTGAAAAGAGGATTTAAAGCTGGACTTGTCCTTATTTTTATCGGTACATTGATGGTTTCTGTTTTATTTGGAAACGGCATGGCGATGATTTGGCAAGGACATGAATTAACGTGGATGGAGCCGATTGCCAGTGTTTTTGCCGGATTATTCGGATGGATGTCAGCAAATACCGCAATGGTCTTATTCTATATCGCCTGGTGGATACATACGTTAACCATACTTACATTCTTAGTGTATGTACCGCAGTCCAAGCATGCACACTTAATTGCTGCGCCAATCAATGTATTCCTGAGTAAACAGGTACCCGGAAAATTAGAAAAGCTGGATTTTGATTTAGAGGATATGGATGAAGAAAGCGAAGAAGAGATAGCATTCGGAGTCGGAAAGGTAGAAGATTTCAAGCAGCATCAAATGATAGATTTTTATGCCTGTGTGGAATGTGGCCGCTGTACCGATGTATGTCCGGCTTCCGGAACTGGAAAAATGCTTTCTCCGATGGATATTATGATTAAAGTTCGTGATCATTTAACAGAAAAAGGAGCAGCGGTTACCGGCAAATCAGCATGGGTCCCTTCCTATGCCTTTTCAGGAACTGCCGGCAATCAGGCTTCTGCAAGCAAGGAAGCTGCTGCATCAGTACAAAGTATGAGCTTGATCGGTGATGTAATCACAGAAGAGGAGCTGTCTGGATGTACGACCTGCCGAAACTGTGAGGATGCCTGCCCTGTAAACAATGAGCACGTTGGTACGATTATTGATATGCGCCGTTATTTAGTCATGACAGAAGGGAAAATGGATTCGGATATTCAGCGTGCTGTCATGAATATTGAACGTCAGGGCAACCCTTGGGGATTATCCAAGAAGGACCGGATTAAATGGCGTGATGAAGATGAATCCGTCTATATTCCGACGGTGAAGGAATTGAAGAAGGAAGATAAATCATTCGAGTATTTATTCTGGGTCAGCTCGATGGGATCCTTTGACAGCCGCAGCCAGAAGATTGCACTCAGCTTTGCGAAATTAATGAACCAGGCCGGCGTCAGCTTTGCTATATTAGGAAATACAGAAGCAAACTCCGGCGATACTGCAAGACGGATTGGAAATGAGTTTTTATTCCAGGAAATTGCGGAGAAAAATATCAAGCAATTTACAAAGAATGACGTCACGAAAATTGTCACGATAGACCCGCACGCGTACAATATATTTAAGAATGAATATCCTGACTTTGGGTTTGAAGCAGAGGTATATCATCATACACAGCTGCTTTACGACTTGATTATGTCAGGAAAATTGAAACCGCAAAAAGCAATAAATGAAAGATTAACCTATCATGATTCCTGCTATTTAGGAAGGTATAACGGCGTTTACGATCCACCGCGGGAAATATTGAAGGCTATACCAGGTCTGGAGCTGGTGGAAATGAATCGCAGCCGTGAAAATGGGATGTGCTGTGGCGCAGGCGGCGGCTTAATGTGGACAGAAGAAACGACTGGAAACCGGATTAACGTTGCACGTACAGAGCAGGCATTACAAGTACAGCCGTCAATGATTTCCAGTGCATGTCCATATTGTTTAACAATGCTGAGTGATGGCACAAAAGCAAAAGAAGTAGAAGAGGATATTGGTACCATGGATGTTGCTGAGATTCTGGCACTGTCTGTTTTTGAACAAAATGAAGAAAAAACAGCATAAGGGTATAGAGAGGGCGGGTGTCCTCTCTATACTTTCTACTGTTCATTGAACGAGCGTTCGTTCGAACTATAAAGGGAGGCTATATATTATGAGGAAATCGGTTATTGTTTCGGGGGCACGCACCCCTTTTGGCAAATTTGGGGGAGTATTAACACCGTTAACAGCAGTAAATTTGGGAGCAGCAGCAATTAAAGCAGCATTAGAAAGAGCTGAACTTGATGGTGCAGATGTAGATGAAGTGATTATGGGAACGGTTCTGCAGGGCGGACAGGGACAAATCCCATCCAGGCAGGCTGCCGTGGAAGCTGGTATTCCATGGGAAGTAAAAACAGAAACAATTAATAAGGTCTGCGCTTCCGGGCTGCGCAGTGTTACATTGGCAGACCAATTAATCCGGTTAGGCGAAGAGGATATCATCGTGGCCGGCGGAATGGAAAGCATGAGCAATGCACCATATTTCTTACCTGATGCCAGATGGGGAAACCGCATGGGGGATAAATCGGTAAAGGACCTAATGATTCATGACGGTCTTACCTGCACTTTTACAGGAAACCATATGGGAAGCTATGGCAATGATACAGCAGCAGCCTTTGAAGTGACACGCGAACGCCAGGATGAATGGGCTGCCCGGAGCCAGCAGCTGGCAGTGGATGCAATTGAATCTGGAAAGTTTGCAGATGAGATTGTTCCTGTAGAAATCCCGGTTCGTAAAGGAGATCCGGTTGTTGTCAGTGAAGACGAAACACCAAGAAAAGGAACAACTGTGGAAAAGCTGGCTGCATTAAGACCGGCCTTTGATAAGGACGGCACAATTACAGCTGGAAATGCTCCTGGTGTGAATGATGGAGCCAGTGCTGTTGTGGTAATGTCAGATGAAAAAGCAAGGGAATTAAATAAAACACCATTGGCAACGATTTTAGGCCATGCAGAAGTAGCAGTGGAAGCAAAAAACTTTCCACAGACGCCAGGCTTAGTCATTAATCGTCTGTTAGAAAAAACAGGTGTCTCCAAGGAAGAAATCGATCTCTACGAAATCAATGAAGCATTTGCAGTTGTGGCACTGGCAAGCGGTCAAATTGCAGATATTGATGAGGAGAAAATAAATGTCAATGGAGGAGCAGTTGCACTGGGACATCCAATTGGCGCAAGTGGTAATCGGATTATTTTAACATTAATTCATGAGTTAAAACGGCGCGGCGGCGGAAAAGGCATCGCGGCAATCTGCAGTGGCGGCGGCCAGGGAGATGCTGTTTTAATTGAAGTACCGGCAAATTAATCATGTGCGTTTAAACAATCTCTAAAATAGGATGTTCAAAAAGGAGCGTGTTATCGTGACTGTAAAAGAAGTAATGGTAATCGGAGCAGGGCAAATGGGTGCAGGAATTGCACTCGTTTTTGCCCGTTCCGGCTATCAGGTGAAAATGTATGACGCAGATATTGAGGCGTTAAAACGAGGCAAGCAGTATATTGAAAAAATATTCGACAAGGATACTGCTAAAGGAAAAATGGAAGCGGATACAAAAGAAGAGGCACTGAATCGTCTGCAGCTTGTTGTTGATCTGGATGTAGATCCAATCACAGCTGATTTTATTATTGAAGCAGTTATTGAAAAAATGGAAGTAAAAAAAGATGTATTCCGCAGACTGGATGAGCTGGCACCGAAGCACACTATTTTTGCAACTAATACATCCTCTCTGTCGATTACGGAAATTGCAGCTGTTACTGACAGGGCAGCGCAATTTATCGGCATGCATTTTATGAACCCCGTTCCTGTTATGAAGCTGGTTGAAATTATTCGGGGACTGGAAACGAGTGAAGCGACTTACCAGACAGTGAAAGAATTGACGGAGGCTTTAGGTAAACAGGATGTGGAAGTAAAAGATTTTCCGGGCTTTGTTTCCAATCGCATCCTGATGCCGATGATTAACGAAGCAGTTTATACCGTCTTTGAAGGGATTGCCAGCATAGAAGATGTGGATCAGGTAATGAAGCTGGGGATGAATCATCCGATGGGGCCGTTGCAGCTGGCAGACTTCATTGGTCTGGATACATGCTTATCTATTATGGAAATTCTTCATGAAGGTTTCGGAGACAGTAAATACCGCCCATGCCCGCTCCTGAGACAGTATGTGCAGGCAGGAAGACTTGGCAAGAAGGCAGGCAGAGGCTTTTACACATATAGTGACTAAAAGAAATAGTTTAAAAAGTTTCCAAAAGGTACGCGGGAAATTCTTTAGTTGCCGTGTTTTTCCGCAGCGGTCGCATGAAACCTGACAAGGTTGCTGGAGTTATTTGACCCATTGGAAAGCGTTGGAAAATTTTTAAACGTGTATTGATAGTGGAAGGGGTATGCATATTGATTATTACACAAACAGAAGAACAAAAAATGTTAGTCAAAATGGTTCAAGACTTTGCCCGCGATGAGATTACCAAGGAAGTCGGGCGAATGGAGGAGGAAGACCGTTTTCCGAAAGAAATTATTGCAAAGATGGGAGAGCTTGGCTTAATGGGTATCCCCATACCGGAAGAGTACGGAGGGGCCGGGATGGACTTCAGCTCCTATATCCGGGTGATTCACGAGCTGTCAAAGGTCAGTGCAACGATTGGCGTTATTTTGTCTGTACACACCTCTGTCGGTACTAATCCGATTCTTTACTTTGGAACAGAGGAGCAGAAAAAGAAATATATTCCCAAGCTTGCTTCCGGAGAATATTTAGGCGCTTTTGCTTTAACAGAGGCGAATTCCGGTTCAGATGCAAGCGGTTTAAAAACAACTGCCAAACTGGTAGATGATATGTATGTATTGAACGGCTCAAAAGTATTTATTACGAACGGAGAATATGCTGATACCTTTATTACTTTTGCCAGAACAAGTGATGATAAGGACGGGATCAGTGCTTTTATTGTCGAAAGAGACAGTCCAGGTCTGGTGATTGGAAAGAATGAAAAGAAAATGGGATTGAAGGGGTCAAGTACAGTTGAATTAAGCTTTGAGCAATGCCGGATTCCTAAAGAAAATCTGCTTGGCAAGGAAGGGCATGGCTTTAAAATAGCGATGGCTAACTTAAATATCGGGAGAATTGGTATTGCAGCCCAGGGTCTGGGTATTGCGGAGGCAGCATTAGAATATTCCGTTGCTTATGCAAAGGAAAGGGAGCAATTTGGCAAGCCGATTGCAGTAAACCAGGGGATTTCCTTTAAGCTGGCTGAGATGGCAACGAAGGTAGAAGCGGCAAAACTATTAACCTATCAAGCAGCAAAACGGATTGAAATGAATCAGGCCTGTATTAAAGAAACATCGATGGCAAAGCTGACAGCAACCAAAGCAGCAATGCAAAATGCAATTGAAGCTGTCCAGATTTATGGCGGATATGGCTATACCAAGGAATATCCTGTGGAAAGACTGTTTCGTGATGCGAAGGTAACCGAAATTTATGAAGGAACGAATGAAATACAGCATATCGTGATATCTAAAGAGCTGTTGAAGGGGAGATGAAAAAATGGATTTTCAATTAACTGAAGAACAAGAGATGTTGCGGAAAATGGTCAGAGACTTTGCTGAAAATGAAGTAGAACCGACAGCAGCAGAAAGAGATGAAGAAGAGCGGTTTGACAGGAAGATTTTCGATCAGATGGCCGAGCTCGGATTAACAGGGATTCCCTGGCCGGAGGAATATGGTGGAATAGGTTCGGATTACGTGAGCTATTGTATTGCGGTGGAGGAGCTGTCGCGGGTCTGTGCTTCTACGGGAGTGACGCTTTCGGCTCACTTATCTTTAGCGAGCTGGCCGATTTATAAATATGGAAATGAAGCACAGAAGCAGAACTTTTTACAACGTCTTGCAACTGGAGAAGCATTAGGAGCTTATGCCTTATCGGAGCCGGGGGCAGGCAGTGATGTAGTTTCGATGAAAACAACAGCCAAAAAAGACGGCAATGATTATATATTGAATGGCAGCAAGGTATGGATCACGAATGGCGGCGTAGCCGATCTCTATATTGTATTTGCAAAAACAGATGCGGACAAAAAGCATAAAGGGATTACTGCGTTTATCGTTGAAAAAGGAACAGAGGGCTTCACATTCGGCAAAAAAGAAAAGAAGCTTGGCATTCGTTCGTCTCCAACCACAGAGCTAATTTTTGAGAATTGCAGAATATCTGCAGAAAATGTACTTGGGGAAGAAGGAGACGGCTTTAAAATTGCAATGACCACCTTGGATGGAGGCAGAAACGGCATTGCTGCACAAGCTTTGGGGATTGCGCAGGGAGCACTGGATGCAGCTGCAGCCTATGCGAAGGGGAGAGAGCAATTCGGAAAGCCGATTGCAGCCAACCAAGGCATATCCTTCAAACTGGCAGATATGGCAACAGATATCGAAGCTGCCCGCCTGTTAACCTACCAGGCTGCTTGGCTGGAATCAGCGGGAAAACCATATGGAAAGGCATCTGCCATGTCGAAATTATTCGCAGGTGATGCGGCGATGCGCATTACAGTAGAAGCGGTCCAAATTTTTGGCGGGTACGGATATACAAAAGACTATCCAGTGGAACGTTACATGCGTGATGCGAAGATTACGCAAATTTACGAGGGTACCAATGAAATTCAGCGCCTTGTTATCGGACGGATGCTGACAAAATAAAGGAGACTTCCCTTTCAGTAATGGAAGCAGAACAAACTATTTATAAATTATAAGGATAAAAAATCATTGATTTATCATAGAGAACCGCCAATTTATTTATAAAAAGGAGGTTGAGAGATGAGTGAAGACCAGATCCGTTCTTCTGTAAAAGACCAGGAGCTCGTAATGCGGCGCAGAAAGCAAATTATAGAAGGAGCGATGCGGCTGTTTAAGGAGAAAGGCTTTCACCGGACGACGACAAGGGAAATTGCCAAAGAATCTGGATTTAGCATTGGTACGTTATATGAATACATTAGAACAAAAGAGGATGTGCTTTTTCTTGTTTGCGAATTTGTACATGATCAAGTGCGTGACCAGCTCTCGGCAACGATTTCTGTAGATAATCCATCAGATGAAAGTCTGCGACAGGCTATCCGGCAATACCTTTATTTTATGGATACCATACAGCCTGAAATTTTAATGCTTTATCAGGAAACGAAATCATTAAATAAAGAAAAGCGTAAATTTGTGCTGGAGCAGGAGCGCAAAGTCGTCGGAATGATGGAGGATCTGTTGGCTGTCTGTTTACAAGATAAGCTGAGCTCTAAAGAAATTTATTTTTTGGCAAATAATATTGTCGTCAGTGGTCATATGTGGTGCTTCCGCCGCTGGATGATTCAAAAAGAATTTACCATTGATGAATACGTAGAATTACAGATGAAACAAGTGAATTGTTGGTTGTAAACATTATGAAAGGTCAGAAGCTTTGAAATCTATATAAGTTGAACTTATAAATATAACAAAAATCTAACAATACTTCGTTTGATCCATTCGTGTTAATGAATCAAGAGCACATATCAGGTTAATGAGGAATTATATAATTAAAGAGGAGGATAAAGCATGACAGAAGAGCGTTATTCGCCAAAGCATCCGATTCGTTTTGTGACAGCGTCCAGCTTGTTTGACGGGCATGATGCTTCCATAAATATTATGCGGCGTATTCTGCAGGCCAGCGGTGCGGAGGTTATTCACCTTGGGCATAACCGTTCTGTAGAGGAAGTAGTCTATGCAGCCATTCAAGAAGACGCACAGGGGATTGCCATCTCATCCTATCAGGGCGGACATGTCGAATATTTTAAATATATGATTGATCTGTTGAAAGAGCTGGATGCGGCGCATATTCAAGTATTAGGCGGAGGGGGAGGGACCATTCTTCCGCGAGAGATCAAAGAGCTTCACGAATATGGAGTTGCCTGGCTGTTTTCTCCCGATGATGGAAGAAAATACGGCCTTCAGGGAATGATTGACCGTATGCTGGAAAAATGTGATTTTATCCCGCCGATTGATATAGAGAAAGACTTCTTACGATTAAAGGAAGGAGACCGGCTGGCGATCGGTAAATTTATCACTTTAATGGAGAATGGGGAAGCAGAAACAAAGAAGCAGGTTTTAGAAAAGTTCTCTACTCATTCCAAAAAGAAAATACCTGTACTTGGGATTACGGGAACAGGCGGTGCAGGAAAGAGCTCTCTGACCGATGAACTTATCCGCCGATTTTTGAATGAAATTCCGGAGCGGAAGGTAGCGATTTTATCTATCGATCCTTCCAAGCGAAAAACAGGTGGTGCTTTGCTTGGAGACCGTATCCGTATGAATGCAATTTTTTCTGACCGGATTTATATGCGCTCTCTTGCTACCAGAAATTCAGGCACGGAGCTTTCTAATTCGATTCAGGATGCGATAGAGGTGGTACGTGCTTCAGACTATGATCTTATCATTGTGGAGACGAGCGGAATAGGGCAGGGCGATGCAGCAGTTACAGATATTACGGATTTATCCATGTATGTTATGACAGCAGAGTTTGGTGCACCTACCCAGCTGGAGAAAATCGATATGATTGATTATGCTGATTTTATCGTCATTAATAAATTTGAACAAAAAGGATCAGAGGATGCACTCAATCAAGTGCGGAAGCAATATGAACGCAGCCATATGCTGTTTCATCAGGATAAAACCAAATTCCCTGTCTTTGGCACAATAGCCAGTCAATTTAATGACGAAGGAACAAACGCTTTATTTGCTTCATTGATTGATCGCATGAATGAAGATTACCAGTGGGAAGCAGAAGTTTCATTTCAACGTCATGTTATCTCAGAAAAGCAAAATCAAATCATTACCAATGAGCGCAGGCATTATTTGCGGGAAATTGCTTCCTATGTCCGGAATTATGATAAGCGTGCCGGGAAACAGCGGGGAGTTGCCACGAAGCTCTATCAGTTAAAAGGAGTAAGAGAAGACCTGGATGATGAAGCAGGGGCTTCATTAGATCAGGCAATTACAGCATATGAACAGCAATTAGACGGGGATGCGAAACAGCTGCTGGATAATTGGGAAGCATTAAAAGAGAGTTATCTGGGCGACACATTCACCTTTAAAGTAAGAGATAAAGAAATCACAATGGATTTAACAACAGAGTCATTATCAGGGTTAAAGATTCCGAAAGTTGTGCTCCCAAAATACCGGGATTGGGGAGATCGTCTGTATTGGTTAATGCGGGAAAATGTTCCAGGCTCCTTTCCTTATACAGCCGGTGTGTTCCCGTTTAAACGAAAAGGAGAGGACCCGACAAGACAATTTGCAGGTGAAGGAACTCCCGAGCGGACTAATCGCCGTTTTCATTATCTTTCTAAGGGAGAAGAAGCGAAACGTCTTTCGACCGCTTTTGATTCAGTGACTTTATATGGTGAAGATCCTGCAGAACGTCCGGATATTTACGGGAAGGTCGGCAACAGCGGCGTAAATATTTGTACCTTGGATGATATGAAAAAGCTTTATAGCGGCTTTGATTTAACAGATCCGTTAACATCTGTGTCCATGACGATTAATGGGCCGGCGCCAATTATTCTGGCGATGTATTTTAATACGGCCATTGATCAGCAGGTTGATAAATTCACAGAAAAAAATGGACGCCCGCCGACGAGTGAAGAATTCAGCCAAATTCAGGCAGATACTGTTTCTGTAATCCGGGGTACGGTGCAGGCGGATATTTTAAAAGAGGACCAGGGCCAGAATACTTGTATTTTTTCGACAGAATTCGCTCTGCGGATGATGGGGGATATTCAAGCATATTTCATAGATAATAAAGTACGAAATTATTATTCTGTTTCCATATCCGGCTATCATATTGCAGAGGCAGGTGCAAATCCGATAACCCAGCTGGCATTCACATTAGCAAATGGTTTTACCTATGTAGAGTATTATTTGAGCCGGGGAATGGATATTAATAAATTTGCACCGAACCTTTCTTTCTTCTTCTCAAATGGTTTAGATCCGGAATATACAGTGATTGGAAGAGTGGCAAGAAGAATTTGGGCCATTACGATGAAGGAAAAGTACAATGCAAATGAGCGCAGTCAAAAGCTGAAGTATCATGTACAGACCTCCGGACGATCATTGCATGCGCAAGAGATTGACTTTAACGATATCCGTACAACATTGCAGGCATTATTGGCTATACAGGACAATACAAATTCACTGCACACAAACGCTTATGATGAAGCGATTACGACACCGACAGAAGAATCAGTCCGCCGGGCAATGGCAATTCAAATGATTATTAATAAAGAATTTGGATTAGCAAAAAATGAAAATTCCTTACAGGGAGCTTTTATTGTTGAAGAATTAACCGATCTTGTGCAGGAAGCGGTTTTGCAGGAATTTGAGCAGATGAATGACCGCGGCGGTGTTCTGGGAGCAATGGAACGCCAGTATCAGCGCGGGAAAATTCAAGAAGAATCGCTGTATTATGAAGGGAAGAAGCACTCCGGAGAACTGCCGATTGTAGGCGTGAATACGTATTTAAATCCCAATCCGCCATCTGAGGAAGATATTGACTCCATGGAGCTTGCCCGTGCAACAGAAGAGGAAAAAATGCATCAAATCAAAGAATTGCGCCGTTTTCAGACAGAGCATCAAGAGGATGTAGAAAAAGCTTTAAAACGATTAAAACAGACAGCAGTAACAGATGGAAATATCTTTGCAGAATTACTGCACACCGTCCGCTACGCAAGTCTGGGCCAAATCACAAAAGCACTCTACGAAGTCGGCGGACAGTACCGGCGCAATATGTAAATTCATTAAAAGTATAATGAACTATGAAATCCATGCTCACGTTCTTTTATAAAGAAGAGATATTTTTATTATGCGCTCTAAAATCCAAAATTGATATTTTGGAATAAAAATATCATTAGCATCAAACAGTATCATAGGAGTTATTTTTTATAAAGAAAACAGATCTTGATTAAGCCATGCAACTATATTAAGTAAAGAAAATAAATTACACGTTTTTGTTTATCATAATAAAATGAATCAATTATGATTTTATACAATAACTAGCGGAAGAAAAACACGGAGACTCCTATGGGAAAGCGCAGTGGGAAGACCCCGCAGAAAAAGTGAACTTCTTTTTCGAGGAGGCTGAGCTCAAGCCCATGGAAAGCGTAGTGTTTTTCTGGAGCGGCCGCTATTCAGCTCTTCTAAGAATCATGATTATATTCATTTTTTCAAACATTGGTTTTGTTAAAGAACCACTTTAAGTAGATAGAACCGTAAACTTTCACTGGATAATTGCATTCAAATATGTTTATAATGTAAAATAGATTTATTGTGACAAAATCGCATATATAATAATTATTTGCAGCATAGATAGCTATTTTTAGCCTTAATTATATTTTCAAAGGAGTGCATGAACGTGAGCGTGAAAGAATTGACAAAAGAAGAAATCAGCAATCTGTCCATGATTGAATTAGGTTCTATTATTTTAAAGGAAGAAAATAAAGCAGTCTCTTTTCAAGATTTATTCTCTAAGATAGCAGAGTTAAAAAACTTTTCAAAAGAAGATAAAGAAAATTTGATTGCACAATTCTACACAGATATGAATGTTGACGGACGCTACTTAACATTAGGATCTGGCATGTGGGGATTAAAAAGCTGGTATCCGGTAGAACAGGCAGAAGAAGAAATTACAGATGAGCCGACGAAAAAACGTAAGAAAAAGAAGAAAAAAGTGGCAGTAGTAGAAGCAGAAGAAATTGATGATGATTTAGATGTAACTGATGAAGATATTGATGATATGCTGGATGATTTTGATGATGCAGAGGAAGAAGATACGGATATAGAAGAAATTGAAGATGAAGTGGATGACGTCATTGGTAAAGATGATCTGGATGAATTAGATTATGATGACGAGGATGACCGCTAATCCGATGTATATAAAATAGATGAATTAAAAAAAGCTGGAACAGGCTGAGTGAAAACTCGGTTTGCTCCAGCTTTTTTTAAAATAATAGGAAAGCATATAAAAATTGCTTGAGAATAGCCGCTCCAACGGGTTTCATGGGATAAGTAATCTCAGGCAGCGAACTTCCTTTCGTTTTGGGACTACGATTACTCGCCCGATCAAACAGAGAAGATTATTTGCAGGAATACCTTTTTCAGAAAAAGAAGCAGAAATTTACGTAAAGGAAATCTCAATGTAATCTGTTTCAGCAGGAGTATCGGCAGCATATCGTCAGGTCATAAGTGAACTTTTTTCAAACTCTCATTCCTTTTTATAGTTTTTCATAGTAAAACATTGTAAAATAGACAGAGAAGACAATTACATAAAATAAAAATAGGTGATTTTTAAAATCATAAAGGGAAGTTGGTGTAATTCCAACGCGGTCCCGCCACTGTAATTGCGAGCGAGCAGAACGAGCCACTGTACAACGAGGTATGGGAAGGGTTCTGTGAGTGATGACCATAAGCCAGGATACCTGCCTATTTTTAGTTCAAGCCAATTCTACGAGGATAGTAAGGTGAAGCGTTTTTTTCTGCATCTTTCTAACATCTTCATTTGCCGTGGAGATGTTTTTTAGCGTTGTACAGTTCGTTTTAATCCAGTGTAAAAAGTGGAGACCCGCTAACTGTACAAAACTATTTAATTCAGGATATTCAGCAGGCAGAATAATTTATGAAAGCCATTTCACGTCAGTACTTCCTCAACAATAATACACGGCTGAACATGTAAGAATACATCAAAAATCAAGGGGGAAGTCAAAATGAAAAAGTTTTTACAGGTACTGCTGCTGGCTTTATTAGCGGGTGTCTTAATTGGATGCAGTAATAATGACAGCGCAGATGAAGGAGCACCGGATGAAAATACGACAAATGAAGAATCAGCTTCAGAGGATACAGACGGAGAAGATTCTGCTTATCCGCTAACAATAACAGATGCAATAGATAATGAAGTGACGCTGGAGGAAGAACCGGAGCGCATTGTCTCATTGATGCCAAGTAACACAGAAATTACATTTGCTTTAGGACAGGGAGATAAGGTTGTCGGTGTTTCTGATAACGATACTTACCCGGAAGAGGTTTTGGATATTGATAAGGTTGGCGGTATGGAATTTAATGTGGAAGTGATTATCAGTCTGGACCCGGATGTTGTTTTAGCACACGAGTCTTTAGTGGCTTCATCACAGGAAGCGTTAGATCAACTGGAAGGTGCTGATATTGAGGTATTCACCGTTGCAGATGCAACAGATGTTGATACCACATATGAAACAATTGACAATATTGGACAGGTTGTCGGTGCTGAAGAAGAGGCAGAACAATTAGTTACAGACATGCAGGCTGACTTTGCGGAATTAGAGGAAATAACCTCAGAAGTAGCAGAGGAAGATCGTCAATCTGTGTTCTTTGAAATTTCTCCATCACCAGAGATCTATACAGCCGGACAGAACACATTCCTTGATGAGCTGCTGCAGATTATCCATGCAGATAATGCTGCCGGTGATCAGGAAGGATGGGTTGAGATGGATCCGGAAGCAATTATAGAGCTGAATCCAGAGGTGATTATTTCAACATATGGTTCTTATGTAGAAGATCCAATCGGTGAAGTAACTTCAAGAGATGGTTTTGATACTGTAGATGCTGTAGCAAATGAAAGAATTTATGACGTTGATTCGGATACAGTCTCCCGTCCTGGACCTCGTCTTGTTGATGGAGCAAAGGAAATCGCTGAGGCGGTATATCCGGAGCTTTTTGATGAAGAGTAATTTATTGAAATATACGCTTTCATTAGCGTTTTTAATCAGTACCATGCTGATAGCAATATCGGTTGGCAGTGTCTCTGTCCCGATACCTGAAATTATTCAAATTATCGGATCTGAGGTATTTCATCTGCCTCTAGGTGATCATGTCGATCCGAAGTTCATCAGCATTGTATATGATATACGCTTGCCACGGGTTATCCTGGCGGGACTTGTGGGGGCCTCTCTTGCGATTGCAGGAGCGGCCTTTCAAGGTTTATTGCGGAATCCTTTAGCCGATCCCTATATTCTCGGTGTTTCCTCCGGGGCATCAGTCGGGGCGGTATCAACCTTATTCTTTAATATCTCCATTCCTTTTCTGGGAATGTATACGTTGCCGTTCTTAAGTATTCTTTCAGCACTGGCAACGATTATGATTGTACTCTTTTTTGCGAAGAAAATTGATAAAACAATGCGTGTTGAATCAATTATTCTGACCGGGATTATTTTCAGCTCCTTTTTAGGGTCTATTATCTCTTTGATTATTGCATTAACAGGAGAAGAGCTGCAGCAAATAATTGGCTGGCTCTTAGGCAGTGTATCAATGCGCGGCTGGAAATACGTCGGGATTATTTTACCGTTTTTAATTATTGGCGGTTTATTATTGCTGATGAACACAAGAGAATTAAATGCTATGTCATTTGGAGAAGAGCGGGCACAGCATTTAGGAGTCGATGTAGAAAAGCGCAAAATGCTTATTTTGGCTGCAGGCTCTATTTTAACAGGTGCTGCAGTGGCTGTATCAGGTACTATCGGCTTCGTCGGACTGGTTATCCCTCATTTAACGAGAAAACTGTGGGGACCGGATCATATTCATCTTCTGCCACTATCCATTATTACTGGAGCGGGATTCCTTATCTTAACGGACTTATTATCAAGGACGATTATATCGCCCCAGGTTCTGCCTGTGGGAGTCATCACAGCACTAGTAGGTGCACCAGTATTTGCGATGATTTTAATCAAACAGAAAAAAGCAAAAGGAAGGTAAAAAAGATGCTCAAAGTAGAAAACGTATCTGGCGGTTATGATGGTGAAACAATCGTAAAGAATATTCATTTTTCTGTTGGAAAAGGAGAATTCTTCGGTATTTTGGGTCCGAATGGCAGCGGAAAAACCACATTGCTCAAGATGATGAGCGGTTTATTGGAGCTTAAGCAGGGAGAGGTAAAAATCGACGATAGAAGCATCTCTGATTTAACAAAAAAACAGCTCGCGAAGAAGATGGCTGTCTTGCCCCAATTATCACCGCAGGTTTTTCCGTATACGGTGAAGGAAACCGTTTCACTTGGCAGGTATGCACATCATCGCAGTTTTTTTCAGACATGGACGGATGAAGATGAGAATATCGTCCAGAAGGTAATGAAACAGACGAATATCAGCCACTTTCAAAATAATTCTGTGATGGAGCATTCCGGCGGGGAACAGCAAAGGATATTCCTGGCACAGGCACTGGTTCAGCAGCCGGATATTCTCTTACTGGATGAACCGACAAATCATTTAGATTTAGCGTATCAAAAGGAGCTTCTAGATTTACTAAGAACAAGGGCTAAGGAAGAAGGATTGACGGTTGTTGCTATTTTACATGATTTAAATCTGGCAAGTCTTTATTGTGACAAAATTTTATTAATGGATAACGGAGAGACGAAGGCGGTTGCGGGTCCTGATGATGTACTTTCGGAAGAGCTGATCAATCATGTCTATCAAACAGAGGTCGTCAAACAGCCGCATTCCCAAATTGCAAAACCGCAGCTTCATTTATTACCGGGGAAAAAAAGCGAGAGAGAGGGAGAACAGGTGAAAATTGAAGAAAGCATGCTGTCCATTAGTCCGGAACAGATTGTATTACAGTCAAAGCAGCCCTTGAAAACAGTGTCTTCCGGTGTTGTCGGAGCCGGAGCAGGCTGGTACAGTAATTTTGTGAACAGGCATGTAGATGCAAATTATAATTGTACGAACCATCGGGAAGAAATGCGGGAATATTTAACCAATCATGGTTTTCCAATTTCACAGACAGTCGGGATGATGACGGCTGTTGCCTTAGAGGATAACAGTTATCGTGTATATGAAGGAGATGGATTCTCTGTCATGATTGTTGTGACTGCAGGCGTGGGAAATGCTGTAGACAGTACACGAGAAAATTCATCTGTAGCGAGGCCGGTCAAGCCGGGTACAATTAACACATGGATTTTTGTAAACGGGAAATTAACGGATGAAGCCTATATTCAGTCAATTATTACGGCAACAGAAGCGAAGGCACAGGTGCTCCGTGATTGTCATATTCTTGATGCCGTTACGAAAAAGCCGGCTACCGGCACATCGACAGACAGTATATTAGTTGCGGCAACACAGCAGGGCAAAGAAATCGATTATGCGGGGACAGCTACCGAGCTGGGGGCTATTATTGGCAAAGGTGTTTATCAGGAAATGAAGCAGTCCATCCAGCATTATTTTAAGAGGAAAGAAATGCATGATTATCTATCACCTAATTAGCATCACACTCGCATTAATCATTGATCGCATCATTGGTGATCCTCCGGACTGGCCGCATCCGGTACGTTGGATGGGGAATTTTATTGCCCTGCTCGACAGGCGTTTGAATCACGGGAGATATAAAAAATGGAAAGGTATTGTCCTTCTTTTACTGGTAACAATGACAGTTTTATTAATGAGTTTTTTGATAAGCTGGAGCGCATATCAGCTTCATGCTGCTGCAGGAATGATTGTAGAGGCATGTCTGATTGCAGTAACGATTGCACAAAAGGATTTAGGAACAGCAGCATTGCGTGTTTATGAGCCGCTGGCTGCCGGCGATATAGAGAAGGCCCGTTATCAGGTGTCTATGATTGTCGGCAGAGATACGGAAAATCTGGATGAAAAGGAAGTAACACGTGCTGCTGTCGAAACAGTTGCTGAAAGTATTGGTGATGGAATTACTTCCCCGCTTTTTTGGGCTTTTATTGGCGGCGCCCCGCTGGCAATTGTGTACCGTGCAGTAAATACATGTGATTCCATGCTGGGTCATAAAAATGAACGTTACCGGGATTTCGGCTGGGCATCCGCAAGGCTTGACGATGTTTTAAACTGGATTCCCGGCAGAATAACGACCTTTTTGATGATGCTAACAAATCGTACTCCCCACCTTAACAGAAAAGAAGCCTTTAAAAGGTGGTACACAGATGCCAAAAAGCATCCAAGCCCGAACAGTGGTTTTTTTGAAGCAGCTGTTGCGTTATTCCTTGGTGTTCAACTGGGTGGAGTAAATTATTATAAGGGTATTAAATCAAAGCGCGCTCATATGGGTATCAGCAGGCGGGAATTAGAAAAGAAGGATATTTTACATACTATCAAAATAATGGAGCGCGCCGTTTTTGCTTTTGTTATTATCTTATGGATTGGAGGTGGCATCATTGCAGCTGCCGGAGCATGGTTCTAACACAAAATATGTCTATGCATCTCTAAAGATGGAACAGCCTGAGAAGGTGATTGATTTCAGCGTGAATATTAACCCAGTAGGTGCACCGAAAGTATTAAAGGACAGATGGGGAGACTGGTTCACAGCGATCAATGATTATCCAGATCCGTACGCTAATGAGCTTATGGAAGAGCTTGCAGCACAGGAGAATATTTCTGTTACACATTTATTGGCAGGAAACGGAGCTGCCGAGATAATTACTCTGGTTGCCAGATATTTAGCTGGAAGTAAAGTGGCTGTTATCCATCCGGCTTTTTCAGAATATGCGACCGCCTGCAGGAATGAAGGCTGTGAGGTTATGGAAATTGTACTTGCTGCACCGGAATGGAATTTAGAGGCGTCAGCATTAGCGGATAAGCTTCAAGGAGTAAAGGCGGTATTCCTGTGTAATCCCAATAACCCTACAGGCATTCATTACAATCGGGAGGCGGTAGAAAACCTGATAGAAGTATGTAAAAGAACGGATACACTTTGTATTATCGACGAGGCTTTTTATGATTTTTTACCGGAGCCTGTTACTTATATAGATAAAGTGCTGCATCAACAGCACGTGCTTATTATCCGCTCGCTGACAAAAATGTATAGTATTGCCGGTCTGCGTCTCGGTTTTCTTGCCGGGAATCCTGAATTGCTTCAAAAGATCGGCAGAACAAAGCCGCATTGGAGCGTGAATGCATTGGCAATGAAGGCTGGTGTTGCCTGTTTACAGGATGAATCTCATACTGGGGAAACAAGAAGTTTTATTGAATCCGAACGGACAGCAATTTTTCAGCGGCTTAGGCAGCTTGGCTTTGAACATAGTTCATCACAGCTGAATTTCTATTTATTGAAGGATCCTGCACTATCAACACAGGAAAAGCTGTTTCATTATCTTCTGAAACAGGGGCTTGTGCTGCGGCACACTGAAAACTTTCCGGGAATAAAGGGAAAATGGCTTCGTGTTGCCGTGAAGCAGTCTGATGATAATAAAATACTGCTGGAGGCGTTAGCTGCATGGAAACAGGGGAATTGATATTTATTACGGGAGGAGTACGTAGCGGCAAAAGTGCTTTTGCTGAAAAACTAGCTGTAGGGCATGCGCGGGAAACAGATAGCAATCTTCATTATATCGCGTGCGGTATCCCCTCGGATAGAGAAATGCAGGAGCGCATTCAACGCCATCAGCAGGATCGGAAGCAATCTGAGTCTGCGTGGAGGACCTGGGAGCAGCCGGTTCATTTATCACATATCGCTAATCAATTTACGGGTCAGGATGTGATTTTATTAGATTGTATGACCACACTTTTGAATAATTATTTATTTCAAGAAGAAATAATTGATGCACCTACAGTTTTAGAGCTTGTGAAAAAGGATATTGCAGCGCTTTGCAGCCGGGCTGGTGAGGTCATTATTGTTTCCAATGAAGTGCTGCAGGACACCCCTTATGAGGATGGGCTCACGCTGCATTATCAAAAGCTATTAGGAAATATGCATCAGCAGATAGTAGAGAACGCAAATTTGGCAATTTTAGTGGAAAGCGGGATGCCGCTGGTGAAGAAGGGGAGATGGAAATGAAAGGAATTATGCTGCAGGGAACAGCTTCTCATGTCGGAAAAAGTATTCTCACAACAGCAATTTGCCGGATGCTGACAAGACGCGGATTTCATATTTCCCCTTTTAAAGCACAGAATATGTCGAGTCATAGTGTTGTACTTGAAACGGGAAGAGAGATTGCCATTTCACAATACGAGCAGGCAGAAGCTGCAGGGCGCAGAGCGGAGCCCTGGATGAACCCAGTTCTGCTGAAGCCGTTAAAAAATATGCGTACAGAAGTATTTTTTAACGGAAAATCACAGGGCGTGATTACAGGTGCAAGCTTTAAAGACCTTTATTACCGGAGAGCACTCCAAACAATTAAAGAAGGCTTGGCACAGGCTGACAACAGCAGCGACTTTGTAATTATTGAAGGGGCTGGAAGTCCTGTAGAAATGAATTTAAAGGAACGTGATCTGGCGAATATGGCAATTGCCGAGCTTGCAGATATCCCGGTTCTTTTAGTAGCTGATATTGAAAGAGGCGGTGTTTTTGCCAGTATTGCCGGTACACTTGCCTTACTTACAGAAAAAGAACGCTCGCGTGTAAAAGGAATCATCATTAATAAATTTTCCGGCAATCCAGCTCTTTTTACGGATGGTGTGGAGTGGCTGGAAAACGAGACAAACCTCCCTGTACTGGGTGTCATTCCTTATATCCAGCATCAACTGGACGAAGAGGACAGTCTGCATGGAACAGAATCCTCTTACCAGCCAAATTTAACAAGTAAAGAAGCGGATTATGAAAGGCTTGCAGACCATTTGGAGGCAAACATAAATCTAGAAAAACTGATGGAAATGATGGAAGGAGCATCCTGATGCTGTATAAGATCGGCTTATTTTTTACAGGGATACTTATTAACCTGCAGTTTTTTACAAGTATCCCGATAAAAGCCCAATTCTCCCTGGATCAAAATCAGTTAAAATACGTACTCCGGACATTTCCGGTATTGGGGCTGCTGCAAGGAAGCATCTATGCAGCTTTTCTCTATATACTGCAAAGCTTTACACCATTTACAGATTTAATGATGGCACTTTTTCTTTGGCTTTTGCTGATTATTCTCTCGGGCGGCATTCATCTGGATGGCTGGATAGACACCAGTGATGCTTATTTCTCTTATAAAGATCCGGAACAGAGATTAGAGATTATGAAGGATCCGAGAGCAGGCGCATTTGGTGTGCTATCGGTTATTGTACTCTTGTTTACAAGATTTATTGTCCTTTATGAATTAATCCAGGCTGCAGACAGCACTATCTTTCTTTTGATCATATTGATTCCGTTTCTGGGGAAGATGCTCCTTGGTATATTTCTGCAAATACTGCCACCTGCCAGGACGGATGGAATGGCGAGCTTTTTTCAGCGTGGGAAAAGCAGCAGCCTCTTCGGAGTATATGCTGTTTACCTCGTACTTATCGGCAGCTTCATTGCCTGGTTTCAGATAGCCTCGTTATTTGCTTATTTGCTGTTTATTGCAGTGACTTTCATTGCGGGGTTACTTATCGCCAGAAGTATTAGGAAAAATTTCAATGGAATTACGGGGGATACATTAGGTGCAAGCTCAGAAGGGATGGAATTATTACTATGGCTGACTTTATTACTGTTACACTCCTTCGCCATGGTATAACAAGAGCGAATCAGGAAAAAAGATACCTTGGCTGGACAGATGAGCCGCTTCTGCCGGAAGAATTGGACAGATTAAGGGCCGTTCAAGGTTTCGGGAAACAGTTTGATCTTTGTATAACAAGTGATTTATTACGGGCCCGTCAAACGGCTGACCTGCTTTGCCCGGAGCTGGAACGAATAGAAATAAAAGGTTTTCGGGAAATGTATTTTGGTGCGTGGGAAATGAAAACCTACGACGATTTAAAAAGAAATGCGAGCTATCGGGCCTGGATTGATGCACCAGAAAGCAATACGCCTCCAGACGGAGAAAGCTTTCAGAAAATGCAGCAGCGTATTAATGCAGGTTTTCAGCAATTAAGGGAAGAGGCAGACAAACGGCATTGTAAAAATATATTGCTTGTTGCCCACGGAGGAGTCATTCGCTGTTTATTAGCAAGTTTAACGAAAGAAAAGAGATCATTTTTTGATTGGAAAGTATCACATGACGCAGGACTCCGCTTAACTTGGAAAATAGACGATTGGAAGGGGGAGCGAAAATGCATTTCGTTACAGGAGGTGCCTTTAACGGCAAAAGGAAATGGGTGAAGCAGCATTATCCTGAGGATACAACATGGTTTTCGGCATCAGAATACCCTGACTGGCCCGTTCCAGGTGAAAATTTGCGTTCTGTTGTGATTTTAGAAGGGCTGGAATTATGGGTAAAAAAAGAAATGAACGCGGAATTATCTGCTGATGTACTCTTAGATAAAAACATTAAAAAGATTGAAAAATGGATGGAATGGGAACAAAATGAGGAAAACCACAGGCTTGTATTGATTGGAACGGATATTTCAAAGGGAATTGTACCAATGGAAAAAGAAAATCGGCTGCATCGTGATATTACCGGCTGGCTTTATCAAAGAATAACTGCGCGTGCAGAGCGGGTTGATCTGGTTTGGTACGGCATTTCACAAACACTAAAAAGTAGGGAGAGATTTAAATGAGACTTTACACAAGAACTGGGGACAAAGGACAGACAGCGTTAATTGGCGGAAAAGCAAGCAAGGATGATGTGCGTGTAGAAGCATATGGCTCTATCGATGAAATCAATTCGTTTACCGGATTGGCAATTGCTTACCTTGATCCGGATGTATTTGAGGATATTATTCAGGATCTGGTGAAAATCCAGCATGAATTATTCGATTGCGGCACGGAGCTTTCCAATGTTTCCAAAAAGGAAAGACCATATGAGCTGACGGAGGATATAGTTACCTATCTGGAGGAGCGAATGGACAGTCTCATTGAGGAAGCACCGGAGCTCGAGAGATTTATTTTACCGGGAGGCTCTCAGGCAGCTTCTGCACTTCATGTTGCGAGAACAGTGACAAGAAGAGCAGAGAGACAAATGGTAACACTGTATCACGAAGCTGAAGAAATTAATCCAATTCCATTAAAATATATCAACCGCCTTTCGGATTACTTTTTTGCTGCTGCCCGTGTTGTAAATGCGCGACTTGAAGTTGCTGATGTAGAATATGAGCGGAGCGCCAGAGTATTTCGAGGCAGCCACAAGAAAAATAAATAAGACGGATGACAAATGCTATCATTTTGCCGTTGGAAGCAGATAAGGAATTGGTGATTGCGACAGATAACAGCGGGGCTATCGGTGAAAAAGAAGCCGATCTGGTGAAAACCTCTAATCAGATAGTCGGGAAATTTGCCTGCCGGGTAGTGTTAATGGAATGCCTGGCAGAATATGCAGAGCCTGCCGCTGTGATTATGCAAAACTTTACGAATGAAGAGGCCTGGCAGGATTATAAAGCAGGAGTGTTTGAAGAACTTAATAATGCTGGATTTGCCGGACTGCCCATTACCGGAAGTACGGAAAGTAATTTTCAAACGCTCCAGTCCGGACTTGGCTTAACCCTGATTGGGAAAAGGGAAAAAAGAAACAGGTATCAATGGACAGGCAAGGAGAGCTTTGCAGTTATCGGAGCTCCTTTTAACGGTCAGGCTGTTTTGGATAACGGTGGGAAGATTCCAAGTGCTGCTCTATTAAAAAAAATCGCTGATACAGCAGGAGTTAAATCAATCATGCCAGTAGGATCCAAAGGAATTACAGAGACATTTCAACAATGGACAGGCCTGAGGACAGAGTTTGAATCAGTACTTGATCTACAAGCATCTGCAGGTCCTGCAACATGTTTTCTTATTGCTTTTGAACAGGGAACTAAGACAGAAGCTGAACAGCTTGCAGGAAGGCTTTTCCACCCGATCAAGATATCCAATTGTTGAAATACAACAGATTACATTCAGAGCTTGACATTTACATGGACTAACAGTAGAATCTTTATTGGGCTCTTTGAATATAATTACAAAGCGTTTCCCCTGAGAGATGAGAGGGGGAAACGCTTTTCTTGTTAGATAAAGAAATAAAAGCAAAACCGTTCTGACATGATAACTTTTACTGTCTATGTAAAAGATAATGACAGGACAATCATTCCAAAGAACGACCAAATATATTATTCAACACACAGCATAAAAATAAAGAAAGAAGGATGAGGGCAAGTGACAAAGTATATTTTTGTAACTGGTGGCGTAGTATCATCGCTCGGAAAAGGAATTACAGCAGCTTCATTAGGACGTTTATTAAAAAATCGCGGATTAAAAGTAACCATTCAAAAATTTGATCCATATATCAACGTAGATCCAGGAACAATGAGTCCTTATCAGCACGGCGAAGTATTTGTGACAGAAGACGGCGCAGAAACGGATTTAGATCTGGGACACTATGAACGCTTTATTGATATTAACCTAAATAAATATAGCAATATTACGACAGGAAAAGTATATTCCAGCGTGATCCGCAAAGAGCGTCACGGGGATTATCTTGGCGGAACGGTACAGGTTATCCCGCATATCACAAACGAAATTAAAGACCAGGTCTTCCGCGCAGGAGAAGCTACTGGTGCAGATGTTGTCATTACAGAAATCGGCGGAACTGTCGGCGATATTGAGTCATTGCCGTTCCTGGAAGCTATTCGTCAAATTAAAAGTGATGTAGGCCGCAATAGCGTCATGTACGTACATTGTACGCTTGTCCCTTACATTAAAGCTGCTGGAGAAGTAAAAACAAAGCCGACACAGCACAGTGTAAAAGAATTACGTTCTTTGGGAATCCAGCCGGATGTGATTGTTTTACGTACAGAAATGACAATTACAAAAGAAATGAAAGAAAAGATTGCTTTATTCTGTGATATTAACGAAAAATCAGTAATCGAAATGCTGGATGCTGACACACTTTATCAGGTACCAATTGCTTTACAGGAGCAAAATATGGACCAGATTGTCTGTGATCATTTTGGATTAGATTGCCAGGATGCAGATATGGAGGATTGGACAAAGCTGATTAATAAGGTTCGTAACTTATCTAAAAAAGTAGAGATTGGATTAGTTGGTAAATATGTAGAGCTTCCAGACGCTTACCTTTCTGTTGTAGAGTCTCTAAAACATGCCGGCTATGATTATGATGCCAATGTAAATGTTCATTGGATTAATTCTGAACTGTTATCAGAAGAAGAAATTGATGCTGAATTATCTAAAGTAGACGGTATTATTGTTCCCGGCGGATTTGGGGATCGTGGTATTGACGGGAAAATCCATGCGATCCGTTACGCACGGGAAAACAATATCCCATTCTTCGGCATTTGCTTAGGTATGCAGTTAGCTACGGTAGAATTTGCAAGAAACGTAGTAGGATTAGAAGGTGCGCACTCTGCAGAAATTAATCCGGGAACGCCATATCCAATTATTGACCTGTTGCCGGAACAAAAGGATATTGAAGACATGGGCGGTACCTTGCGCCTTGGATTGTATCCATGCCACTTAACAGAAGGAACAAAAACAAAAGAAGCTTATGATGGCGCAGATGTAGTGGAAGAAAGACATCGCCACCGTTATGAATTTAATAATGTGTATCGTGAACAAATGGCAGAAAAAGGACTTATCTTCTCAGGTACAAGCCCGGATGGACGTCTTGTCGAAACCATTGAGCTGGAAGACCACCCTTGGTTTATTGCATGTCAATTCCACCCTGAGTTCACATCCCGCCCAACAAGGTCTCAAGGACTGTTTAAAGGATTTATTGGAGCGGCTGTAGAACATCAAAAATAATATATAAAGTTAAAATGGAGATATTCATCTATATTTGATGAATATCTCCATTTTTTTAAGAATAACTCAACTTCCGCACCAAAAAAATAATTTACATATCATAGAGACAGGTGTTAATCATTCCTTCCTTCCATCTATCTTTTGACAAAGCATATACTCTATCCAGAAAGAAGGTGACATGTAAGGCCACCGCTGCGGCGGACCGTTTTGCTTTCGACGTACAGGACGTACTAATGCAGGCGTTGCAACAGGACGTTGCGACCTTAGCCTGCCTAGGGGCACGCTCTTCAGCTAACTTTTGCCAAGAAGATCACTTGGCAAAAGTGGATCTTCAGATGGTGCTGATCCCTGTCCAGCTGCAAGCGTCAAAAACTAGACAACTTCCCGAGAGCGCCCTACGATAAGTCATCATCCGTTCGTAAACTCACGGTGATTCCTTTATCTCAGTTGCTTCGGTCCAGNAATAATATACGGTTCGCCAGATTTACGAAATTGATCTTTATGAGCCTCTTTCGCAAATTCATAAGCGCGTTCAATTAAAGCAACATCTTCATCAGATAAATATTCTTTTACTTTTTCTATAATATCTGTAATGCTGACATTTTCATCTTTTGCCATGTAATCACCTTTATTTACTTTCAATATTGAATAAATTATTTTATTAAAAATTAATCCTTCTCTGATGTAAAAATAAAAATAGCAACAAGTGTCTGAATGCTTGAAGCCATTTCTTTCATTAAAAATCTTTTAAATTTCGCGGATTTAAAAACATTATTCGATAATAATTACTATTATAAGACTTTTTTTATATTCCTGTCCAACTAAAACCTAATATAAGCAGATTAAAAATAACTTGCTTATCATATTGACAGGTGTTGATCGTTCCTTTCATCTAGCTCTTGACAAAGCAAAAACTCTATTTAGAAAGAAGGTGACGTGTAAGGCCACCGCTGCGGCGGACCGTTTTGCTTTCGACGTACAGGACGTACTAATGCAGGCGTTGCAACAACTCTTTTCGATGGGGTGAGTAATCGCAACCCCAGGACGTTGCGACCTTAGCCTGCCTAGGGACATGCTCTTCAGCTAACTTTTGCCAAGAAGAGCACTTGGCAAAAGTGGATCTTCAGATGATGCTATTCCCTGTCCAGCTGCAAGCGTCAAAAACTAGACAACTTCCCGAGAGCGCCCTACGATAAGTCATCATCCGTTCGTAAACTCACGGTGATTCCTTTATCTCAGTTGCTTCGGTCCAGTTGTTACGTTTTTAAACGACGCTTTCCGCTTTCCTCACAGGAGTCAAAACGGTCCGCCTCCGCTAGAAGGAGTACTCTATACAAGTTGAAACAGCTGACTAAATAGAAGTTAGATCAGATAAAACGTTTTTCCTGGTTCATAATATTCTGTCACGATTACTCATTCCATTAAAAATCCTCGCTAGAATTAGTTTCATCTCCTTGGCAAGAACACCAGTGTTTCAAAGATCAAGCAATTTTAAAAGTATCTCCGTTCACTTATATAAATAATTATGCTAATATAGCATACAAATATGGAAATAAAAAGAATGTTTTTAAAAGTCGAAAAGAGTATAAGTTTGTTATGCTTCAGTGTTGCATATTGGAAAGTACATAAGCAGATATTTGGAGAAATAAAATAATAGCTGGGGCTTTATTGTCCAGCTCTTTAAAAATTTTTGATATGAATTTTAAGTGAAGCAGGTGAGGATTGTGAGTGACAAAAAGAAGCTTTTTGGAGTTGGCAGCGAGCTGGAGGAAGATAATACGGAAGTAAATCAGCAGCCGGTCAAGCCGGGGGCGGGAAATGAGAAAAAAAGTGCGTTTGGCAGCCATGTGAAGGAAGAAGAAACCATGGGAAAACAGATTGCTTTTGGTGCACAGCACACAGCAGCCGACGAGAATCAGCAGGGAAAACTGGCAAATATAAAAATGGTATTTTCGCTTCAAAATAAATTATTTTGGGTTAACTCCTATCTTATGGCGGTTATCTATTTAATTTTAAGCAACGGGAGTTTTTCCCATTTCAGTTTTCCATCTATCTTTCATTTAATCAATGCCATTCTCTTTCCCTTTTCGGTAATTGTTATGGGAAGCATCGCAATACGTTTTAGAAATATTATGCCCGGGGTATATTATTGGCTCTACCCGACGTATAAGAAGAGTCCTAATATAAATTCCATGCTGTTTTTGATAATTTGGTACGTGATAAAATTCATGTTTTATTATTTTATTTGGGCTACTTCCTTTTTATGGGGAATTCTCGGAATATTATTAGCAGCAATAAATGCTAGAAAAATAGAAAAGTAGGTGTAAGGAATGAGACATATATGGAAGGTTGGCAAAGGGTTCGGGAAGAAAAGCTTTGAGGATGCTGTCAAAAGTTCTGCAAAAGGAGATACACTGCTTATTGAGCCCGGTACATATCATTTTCCGAAAGGCTATAATATAAATGAGTTAGAGATTAAAGGAGCAGGGAACCAGCCAAATGATGTAGTACTCAATGGATTTTTCTCATTGCAGAATAATGCGAAGTTAAATTTATCAAATCTTACACTGTCCGCACCACGAGAGATGAATGCACTTCATATCAGCGGCAACTCAAGCTTATTTTTGAAAAATGTTATTGTAAACGGGGAAGAAACTGGACGATACCCTGCCATCTGGTGTGTGAATTCATATCTGAAAATTTCTGCATCAGAACTCTATTTTAATCAGGATTCTCCATATGGAATCTACGTACAAGAGAGCTCGAAGCTTGAAATCACCTCGACAGTGGCTGATTCCATCTACGCAAGCCAATCCAAAGTATACTTGAATAATGTACAAATCCAGGTAATCCTATACTTAGAAAATGAATCAATTGCGGAGTCTGCCGGAGTTCTGGACTTTCCGCGTCAAAATCCAGATAAATATGTGCTGACAGTTTATTCAGGATCCCAGGCTAATTTAGCGCTTGTCATTGGGGATGAAGACCATATCGAAGCAAATGTAGATAACGGTTTATTAATTATTCATACAATAGAACTTGGGGAAAGCAATATTTTTGATATCTATCATAATGACCAGTCAACCGTGGAAGCAAGTGGTGAACGTGTATTTGTTCAGAATATAGATGAGCAGCCTGTTCAGGAAAGTGTCAGTCAAAATGCCACTCTGCAAGAAGCAGCAAATACAGAGGAACAGTTTGCCGAAGAAACAGAAGCTGCTAACGGAGAAGCAGATCAGCTGGAAGAAGTAGATGAACGAACTCCTGAGAATGACCCTTTGCAGGAAGAGGAAAAATCTGCTTTAGAGCAATTAAACGAAATGTATGGTTTAACAGAATTAAAGAAGCAGATGAAGCAATTTATTAATACGATTAAGTTTAATCAATCCAGACAGCTGAAAGGGCTCAAAGCAACGCCATTAAATTTACATTCCATATTTCTTGGAAACCCCGGAACAGGTAAAACAACCGTTGCCAGGTTACTGGGAAAAGTATTGTATCAGGAAGGGGTCATTCCCGCAGATAATTTTGTAGAGGTTACACGAAAGGATCTGGTCGGTCTGCATATTGGCGAGACAGCTCCAAAAACACAGGCAGTATTAGACCGTGCCCGTGGCGGCATCTTATTTATTGATGAAGCATACGCATTGCACAGTGCTTCTGATAATGATTTTGGAGCAGAGGCTGTGGAAACTATTTTAAAATTTATGGAGGATAATCGTGATGAAATTATGATTATCTTTGCCGGATATTTTGACGATATGCAAAATTTCCTGTCGATGAACAGCGGATTAGCTTCACGTATTCCGAATGAATTTGTTTTTGACGACTATTCCAGCTTTGAAATCGCTGAAATTGGTTATCTGGATATACTGGATCAGGATTATGTAGTAGATGAAAAAAAGTATAAAGAAGTAGTAATGAATCAATATGCCCGCAGTGTGGATGAAAGTAATGCAAGATGGGCCCGTAATTTCAATCAGAAATTAATCGTTACAATGGCGAATCGTGTGATTGAAACAGGCTCAGAGGATACAGAGACGATTATCAATGAGGATATAGATGCATTAATCGGAAACAGCGGTGAAAATAAGGAAGAAAAGGTAGAAGAACTGTTATCCCAGCTAAATGATTTAATTGGACTAGGAGAAATAAAGGATTATGTACAAAGCCTGGTGAAGCAGGTGAAAATTGATAAAATGCTTGCGGACCAAGGGGAGCTTTCTTTTAACCCGACATACCATATGATTTTTGAAGGTAATCCCGGTACCGGAAAAACAACGGTAGCAAATATACTTGCTTCTTTATTCTATTATTTGGATATTCTTCCAAGTAAAAATGTCAAAGTAGTTGACCGTGCCGATTTAGTCGGATCCTATATCGGCCATACAGAAAAAAATACAAAAAGCATTATCAATCAGGCAATGGGCGGTGTCCTGTTTATCGATGAAGCCTATCAATTGACCAATAACAGTGAGAATGATTTTGGAAAACAGGCTGTGGAAACATTACTCACGTATTTAGAAAATTACAGGGATAAATTTATAGTAATTTTAGCAGGATATACAAAGGAAATGGAAAAATTCCTGGATATGAACCCGGGACTGCGCTCACGGATTCCGGAGAAAATTATTTTCCCTGATTATCATCCGGAAGACATTGCTACCATTGTTGAAAAAAATATCACAAAGCATTGGCAGGTAGATTCAGATTATCTTCGTACCGTGGTAAGTGACATTTATCGTCATCTTCCGGAAGCAGAGAAAGCCAATGCCAGATGGGCACGTAATTTTAGCGAGAAGCTGACTCAAAATCATAAAATCTGGATCAGCGATCATCAGCTTTCTGGAACCGAGATGAAACAAATCAGTACAGCGCTGTTAGATAGGATGTATGCTTCTTATCAAAATAGTATGGGATAAAGTGAAGCATTCTTCAACCGAGCTTTTAACGCATAATTTTTTTCTGTTCTTGAAGCGGAAGACTTACAAAAGCTCTTCGATGGGGTGAGTAATCCCAGTCCCAGCCAGTCACACAATGATAAATCTGATGCAAGGAAATACCTGAAGAGGCAGAGAGAAAAAAGCTGTCTCTTTTTGTGATTTTTAAAGAGGCACAGATACATAGGAATTTTTTTGAAAAAATATAAAGGAACAAAAGATTCCTGGATTGGACCTGAGGCAGCGATCACGCTTTTTATGGCGGGGAAAGTTCTGGATAAATGGCACTCGACAGGAAAGCAGTATTTGCCATTTTGAAAATGAACATAAGCATCTTACCGCTCCAAAATAGATGAACAATGCTTGCGACATATGCTAAAGTATGGTTGAGGTGTACCAGGAAACGGCAGTTTCATCAGCATAGCTTATAATCAAAACTTCTAAACAGAAGCTTGCGAAACTGAGTCTGCTCTGTTGAATTTGTAGAAGAAGAAAGAGGGAAGCAGTGGAAAGACAGGATAAAAATGGTGAAATCAGCTGCCCTTCCTGCGAAAGCCTGGAAAACCCGAGAGCGTTCAGCCTTCCTTCTTATAGGGATTAAGTAAGGGTGAAGCACTGAGAACTTGCGACTTTAGTCGTGAACGCTTTAGACTAAAATGAAGGCAAAAATAACGATTCCAAATGAATAAGCAGGAATTTAAATAAATACTATCGAAATTTAAATTTAAACAAAAAATTAAATATATCGGAGGAGGGTAAGTATGAGCCAATCAATCCTAATTGTGGATGATCAAATAGGAATTCGTATGTTGCTTCAAGAAGTTTTTCAGTCAGCCGGATATTATACTTCTCTTGCAGAGAACGGAAAAGAAGCGATAGAATATCTATCAAAATCTCCTTGCGATTTAGTAATTCTGGATTATCATATTCCTGTCTATAACGGAAATGTTGTTATACAAAAAATCAAACAAATGAAGATAAAAACAAAAATTGTCGTCATTAGCGGTTTGCCGGAGGTTGCAAAACAGGAAATAGGAGAAGAGTTACCTGAAAAAATTATTTCTAAACCTTTTAATGTTGCCAAACTATGTCACATTGTCGAAGAAATTTTGAAGAAAAAAGAATGAATCGCTGCTACTTTGTTGCGATAAAGTCATGAAATTGGTATTCTTATATTGTAATGAATATTGTCAGTGATTCATCATGCGGATGAATTTGAAGGAGGAACTTGGTATGCCTTTAGTATCAATGAAAGAAATGCTTGAAAAAGGAAAAGAGAATGGATATGCAGTAGGTCAGTTTAATATCAACAACCTGGAATATATCCAAGCTATTCTCCAAGCGGCTCAAGAAGAAAAGTCACCAGTAATTCTTGGTGTTTCTGAAGGTGCTGGAAAATATATGGGCGGCTATAATGTTGTAGTTGCTATGGTTAAATCTTTAATGGATTCTTATGGGACAACTGTGCCTGTTGCCATCCACTTAGATCACGGATCAAGCTTCAAAAGCTGTGCAGAAGCAATCCATGCAGGATTTACTTCTGTAATGATTGATGGATCTCATTCACCGATTGAAGAGAATATCGCTGTAACACAGAAAGTGGTTGAACTTGCTCATACTCATGGTGTATCTGTTGAAGCAGAAGTTGGTACGGTAGGCGGCGAAGAAGATGGTGTTATCGGCGGCATCAACTATGCAGACAAAGAAGAATGTGCACGTCTTGTTAAGGAAGCAGAAGTTGATTGTTTAGCTCCGGCTTTAGGTTCTGTTCACGGACCATATCAGGGAGAGCCGAACTTAGGATTCACAGAAATGAAAGAAATCTTGGAGTTAGTAAATGTACCATTAGTACTTCACGGCGGTACTGGTATTCCTACAAAAGATATTCAAAAAGCAATTTCTTTAGGAACTGCTAAAATCAACGTAAACACAGAAAATCAAATTTCACAGACAAAAGCGATTCGTGAAACTTTAGCAGCAAAACCTGATTTATATGATCCACGTAAATATTTAGGACCAGGAACTGCAGCTATTAAAGAAACAGTAATTGGTAAAATGCGTGAATTTGGTTCTTCCAATAATGCGTAATTGATTTTATTAAAAATGTATGTTAAAAAGGGCTGAAGAGAAGAACTTTTTAACGTCATCTAAAAAAGATATATTCAGCAAAAGCTGTACCATTGGTACAGCTTTTGCTACAAAATCTCGGGGAGGTAATCTTAATGAAATTTTTTATTGATACAGCAAATATTGAAGATATCAGAGAAGCGAATAAGCTGGGAATTTTGGCAGGTGTTACAACCAATCCAAGTCTGGTGGCAAAAGAAGGCGTTTCTTTTCATGACCGCCTGCGTGAAATCACAGAAGAAGTTTCCGGATCTGTCAGTGCAGAGGTTATTTCCGAAGACGCAGAAGGTATGATTGAAGAAGGGAAAGAGCTTGCAGCAATCGCACCGAATATTACTGTAAAGGTTCCAATGACCCTTGAAGGTTTGAAAGCGGTTAAAGCATTTAGTGATTTAAATATTAAAACAAATGTAACATTAATTTTTAATGCTAATCAGGCTTTACTTGCAGCAAGAGCTGGAGCGACATATGTTTCCCCGTTCTTAGGAAGATTAGATGACATTGGACAAGACGGCATGGAATTAATCGCAAATGTTGCTGCAATCTTTGACCGCCATTCTATCCAGACTGAAATCATCGCTGCATCTATCCGTCATCCAATTCATGTAACAGACGCAGCATTAAATGGTGCACACATTGCAACGATTCCGTTTAATGTCCTGTCATCGTTAGTAAAACATCCATTAACTGATCAGGGCATCGAAAAATTCCTGGCAGATTGGAATAAACAAAAATAATTGTATAGAGCAGGAAAAACGGCAGACAATAAGACAAAGGTTAGAAATGAAAGAATATGCAGCTAAAGCTGAACAAACAAAACAGCTTGTGGAGTATAACTTCCATAGGAACGAGGTTTTTACATGCAAAAGTTATTAATTGAGGGTGGGCATGAACTGTCTGGAGAAGTTCACATCAGCGGTGCGAAAAATAGCGCAGTGGCACTATTGCCTGCAGCTATTCTCGCAGATTCCACGGTGACAATTGAAGGATTGCCGGATATTTCGGATGTAGACACATTGGGTGCTCTATTAGAAGAAATTGGTGGAACAGTATACCGGGATGGTCAGGATATGACGATTCATCCAGAAAAGATGATTGCCATGCCGTTGCCAAACGGAAGAGTCAAAAAATTGCGTGCATCCTATTATTTCATGGGTGCCATGCTTGGAAAATTTAATAAAGCAGTCATTGGTTTACCTGGCGGATGTTATTTAGGCCCGCGTCCAATCGACCAGCATATTAAAGGCTTTGAAGCGCTTGGTGCAGAAGTAACAAATGAGCAGGGAGCTATCTATTTACGTGCAAAAGAGCTTCGCGGTGCACGCATTTATCTGGATGTCGTCAGTGTCGGTGCTACCATCAATATTATGCTTGCAGCGGTAAAGGCAAAAGGACAAACAATTATTGAGAATGCTGCAAAGGAACCTGAGATTATTGATGTTGCAACGTTATTAACAAATATGGGTGCGAAGATTAAAGGTGTCGGAACAGATGTCATCCGCATTGATGGAGTTCCTTCTTTACATGGCTGTACGCATACCATTATTCCTGACCGTATTGAAGCAGGCACCTATGCTATTGCAGCTGCTGCAATGGGGAAAGAAATTGTCATCGACAATGTTATTCCGCAGCATATGGAGTCTTTAATTGCAAAATTACGGGAAATGAATGTTAATATTGAATCTCACAATGATCAATTGTATGTTGCCAAAAACAAATCTTTAAATAGTGTGGATATTAAGACACTGGTTTATCCAGGTTTTCCGACGGATTTGCAGCAGCCGTTAACGACATTATTAACCCAGGCAAACCATTCAGGCGTTATTATCGATACGATTTATTCTGCTCGTTTGAAGCATATTGATGAACTCCGCCGGATGAATGCTGAAATTAAAGTGGAAGGCGGCTCTGTAATAGTTTCTGGACCGGTACAATTGGAAGGCGCAAAAGTAAAAGCAAGTGATCTCCGTGCCGGGGCAGCACTTGTAATAGCCGGTTTACTTGCAAATGGAGTAACCGAAATTACTGGTTTGGATCATATTGACCGCGGGTATGAAAACTTAACGGATAAGCTTTCGTCCCTGGGAGCTTCTATCTGGAGAGAAGAAATGTCTGAATCAGAAATTTATCAGGATCAGCATACGTAAAGAGCGCGTTTAAAAAGACTGACAAAAAGTCAGAATGTCCTTTTGTCGTGATTTTTAAGCATCCTCTTAACAGTATATGTATATAATAAAAGAGAAGACTTTTTCTCCTTCTCTTTTATTATATAGCATTTTTGAGGGTATAGGGATGGCTTGTCAAACTCTTTGATACAGGTGTGTCCTTTCCTGCATCTTTTTAAAACCTCTTATAAATAAGCATGCCTTGTCCTCAAGAAACCTCAATAATTCTCGAAAGCTTCTATATGATGTTCAAAAAATCCAATAAAGATGACACGGCGATAAGAGGGTCTTCTACTAAGAACGCCCACGTCGTGTGGGCAACGTAGAAGCCACCGCATCCTGCGGAAGTGCGTTGACGAGTTTTTTCCAATGCTCACGTATTATAAAGCATAGAGGAACTTCTGTTAAGACCGTCCACGTCCTGTGGACAACACAGAAGTCATCACATCCTGTGAAAGTCCGCTCGTAAAAATCTCGTCGCCTTGAACTTCTTGGTCCTATTTATCGGATTTTTTGAATACACACTTTATATGATTAAAATTTTTTAAAACTTCAGGCGGTGTTTAAAAGATTTTTACAATATGAGATGAAATTCCTCTATTTTTGACAAAAAAGTCTATTGAATCTTTATTCGTAAAAGAGTATGATAATAGATGTTTAATAAAGATAAGCGATTTAATCAGACGGTTGACAGCTTCTAAATTGCTTCTGTTGAACAAGGCAACTCTTCTTAGTATTTCCTTCCGTATACAAGGCAATCAGTTTTGAATACAGTTATAAAAAATGTTTCTGAATTTAAGGATTTGGTAGATGTAAATAAAGAAGTCTGAAAGATGTTGAAATCAATATGCTAAATACATATCATTTCCAAAACAAAAACAGGCAAATATCCTATTTTAGATAACGTGAATTATTTTCATTAAATCAAACCTTTTGAGGTTGAATTTAATGAAGCGTATACAAAAATGAATAATTACTGAGATAAAGGTATGATAATGATATGTAAACAAGCTATTTATTGCTATAGAAAATAGAAGGATATTGCATTCTTTGAAACAGGACGCAGTTTAATAGTATCCGTCCGCATTCTGCCGAAAAAGACTCGACAGGAGGCAATATACTCGAAAATTTTTACAGAAATACAGATGCATTTGGACGCGGTGACGCTTTGTCCCGTTAGAAATATTTAAAAGAACCTAGAACAGGCGTGGTGATTTAATGGCAACACTGACAATCTCTAGTTTAGAGACAATGACATTAAAAGAGATTTATACACTTGCAAAAGATTATAAGATTTCTTATTATGCAAAATTGACAAAGAAAGAGTTAATATTTGCAATATTAAAAGCGCAAGCAGAAAAAGATGGATTTTTATTTATGGATGGGATTTTAGAAATCATTCCTTCTGAGGGATTTGGGTTTCTGCGGCCGATTAATTACTCTCCAAGTGCAGAGGATATCTATATCTCCGCTTCACAAATCCGTCGTTTTGACTTAAGAAATGGAGATAAAGTATCCGGGAAAGTGCGTCCTCCAAAAGAAAATGAACGCTATTACGGTCTATTACATGTAGATGCGGTGAATGATGCAGATCCGGATTCATCCAAAGAACGCGTGCATTTCCCTGCATTAACTGCACTTTATCCAAACAGACCAATTAAATTAGAAACAGAAACAAATCAATTATCAACACGTATTATGGATTTAATGACACCAGTCGGCTTTGGACAGCGTGGTTTAATTGTTGCGCCGCCAAAAGCAGGTAAGACGATGTTAATTAAAGAAATCGCAAACAGCATTTCTCAAAATCATCCGCATGCCAAGCTGATTATTTTACTGGTGGATGAACGACCGGAGGAAGTAACGGATATTGAACGTTCTGTAGGCCCGGATGTAGATGTTGTTTCTTCTACATTTGATGAGGTTCCTGAAAGCCATATTAAAGTGTCTGAGCTTGTTTTGGAACGCGCGATGCGTCTTGTAGAGCATAAGCGAGATGTTATTGTTCTAATGGACAGTATTACACGCTTAGCCCGTGCATATAACTTAGTTATTCCGCCAAGCGGCCGTACGTTATCAGGTGGTATTGATCCGGCAGCCTTCCACCGTCCAAAGCGCTTCTTTGGAGCGGCCAGAAATATTGAAGAGGGCGGAAGCTTTACCATCTTAGCTACAGCGTTAGTAGATACTGGCTCACGTATGGATGACGTGATTTATGAAGAATTTAAAGGGACGGGGAATATGGAGCTGCATTTAAGCCGTCATCTTGCAGACCGGCGGATTTTCCCTGCAATTGATATCCTGCGCTCAGGGACAAGGAAAGAAGAGCTTCTGGTGGACAAAGCACATCTTGATAAGATGTGGCTCCTGCGTAAAACAATGCAGGATTCCAATGATTTCTTAGACCGCTTCTTAAAACGTCTGAAGCATTCTAAGAATAACGAGGAATTCTTGCAGCTGATGGACGAGGAAATGAAACGGAAAGGAATGAACCGTCAATAAAAGTTAATTTGGCAGGTAAAGTTATTTAACTTATCTTTTGTTATTAACTGCTATTGCATTTCATTCTATAGACTGTTATAATCTTTCTATGTGAGTTTAGATAAGATGCACCTGCATCTCTGACGGCTCTTAGAATAACTCTGTTTCCAAGGGATTCAGGGCAAAAAGGAGTGGAAGAACATGAAAAAGGATATTCATCCAGAGTACAGAAAAGTAGTTTTTCTAGATACTAGCACGAATTACAAGTTCTTAAGCGGATCAACAAAAGGATCTGACGAAACAATTGAGTGGGAAGATGGTAATACTTACCCTCTACTAAAAGTTGAAATCAGCTCTGATTCACACCCATTCTACACTGGTAAGCAAAAAGCTGACAAAGTCGGCGGCCGTGTGGATCGCTTTAAGAAAAAATATAACCTTAACTAATTATCTGTTTGACCGGAAATATGCCGGGTGACGCAGATTTTGTAAGGAATTGAATGTTAAAGGACAGGCAAAATGTCTAATTTTGCCTGTTTTTTTACTTTTTATTGAGGTATAGTAGGAAAAATAAGATTTATTACAGTTAATATTAAATAAATGGTTGGTATGTATAAACATATTGAGTGCAATCTAAATATACTTATTTCACACAATTCGCGAGAGGAGCTTCTCCAAATGCATGTAATGAAGAGAAACGGCTGGGTAGAGCTAATTTGCGGAAGTATGTTTTCCGGAAAATCAGAAGAATTAATACGTCGTGTCAGAAGAGCAACATATGCGCATTTAAATGTATGTGTATTTAAACCGGCAATAGATAATCGTTATGATGAAACAGCAGTTGTTTCTCATGATGGGAGAACGACAATTGCTAAATCTATCCAGGATGCAGCAGAAATTTTAGTGGAAATAGAGCCAAATGTAGATATTGTAGCTATTGACGAAGTGCAATTTTTTGAGAGTAATGTCATTGATGTGATTGAGGAGCTTGTCCACAAAGATATTCGCGTTATTGTAGCGGGCCTGGATATGGATTTTAGAGGAGTTCCATTTGAGCCTGTACCACAGCTGATGGCTTTATCTGAATCCGTCACAAAATTAAATGCCATCTGTCCGATCTGCGGATCACCGGCAAGCAGAACACAGCGTCTGATTGATGGCAAACCGGCGTCGTATGATGACCCTGTTATTTTGGTGGGAGCTTCAGAGTCTTATGAGCCGCGCTGCCGTCATCATCATGAAGTGCCAAATCGGCCGGAAGTAAATATAGCAAACAATACCGTAAAACAAATAAATAGTTAATACAATGACTGCCGATTCAATCATAAGTTCGGCAGTTTTTTATTGAAGCAAAAATATATACTGAAAGAAAAGTCTGAATAGTATTTACTTTTGGTTCTTATTATATTACCATAATTATAATAGGTAAGTATTGGGAGGATTGATTTGATGAGAAAGAACACTATTATTGCATAGCAGAGGCTAGTGCATAATGACATATAGCCTTTGTGTTTCCTGTTAAAAAAATTAATTGGGAGTGCAAAAATGAGCTATAAAAAAATAAAAGAAATTTTGCCATCTGAGTTAATAGAACTGATCCAGGAGTATATTGATGGTGAATATATTTATATTCCGATAAAACAAGATAATAAAAAGTTTATCGAAGCGATTCCCAACATAACGAATGAATTTTTAAAGCTTGGAATGATTTTAAAAGAAACAAATGAATTCATAGGATTTTGTAATACCGGAATCAAAGAGGGGCTCAGTGAACCGAATCGCGAAATTGCTTATGCTGTGTCAAAGCGTTATAGAAACAGAGGGTACACAACACAAGCAGTTCGATGTCTGGTAACTTATTTATTTGAAAATACAAATATAGAACATATTAATGCTGTTGTCCTTCCCAAAAACACAGCTTCAAACAAGATAATAAAAAAATGCGGCTTTGTTTTTTGTGAAGAGGTTGTATTAGAAGGTCAATTGCACTATCACTATATATTAAAAAGAAATGGAATCGATTGAATGCTGGAAGCTTATAGACAAGTCCTGTCAACCGATGTTAAGTTATAATATCAATTTTTTCTTATCAAAAATGAAAAGGTGCTATATCATAACCTCTCTCATGGTATAATATAAATAAATACCCTGGAGGTGACTCAATTGAAGTGGGAGGATGTGTGCCAGGCTTTTCCGGAACAGTGGGTTTTGATTGAAGCAATTGATGCACATACAAATGATCATCGTGAACGTATTTTAGTCGATATGACCCCTTTGAAAAAATTTTCTAATTCTCCAGAAGCGATGAAGGTATATCAGGAGATTCATCGGTATGACCTCAGCAGGGAGCTGTATGTTCTCCATACCAGCCGGAAAGAGCCTAATATTATTGAGAAATAATGGGTAAGATTCAGATGGCAGTAAAAATGCCGGTCCTTGTTGTTGAAGGATATTGAACTGGAAAGGAATTTGTATTCATGCTGTATGCCAAGTTAAATAGAGAAGAAATAAAAATGGAATACCTATAGACCGGCTGCGTATAACATGCTCCTTTAGTCTATAGGTATTTTTGTGCTTGCTGGCAGCAATATAATCTCATCCAATCAGACGTGCAATTGACCCGGGTGCTCCCTTATAATATAATAAGACTGTTATAGAGAAAGAGGTGTATTCTTGTGTTAGATCGTTTACAGACACTGGAAGATCGGTATAATAAATTAAATGAAATGTTAAGTGACCCGGAAGTAATCAGTGATACAAAAAAATTACGTGAATATTCGAAAGAGCAGTCTGGACTGGAAGACGTTGTCCAGGCTTACCGTGAGTATAAAGAAGTGACATCGCAGCTGGTAGACGCGAAGGAAATGCTGGAAGACGATTCAGATGATGAAATGCTGGAAATGGCAAAAATGGAAGTATCTGAATTATCCTCCAGAAAAGAAGAATTGGAAGATAAGATGAAAATTCTTCTGCTTCCAAAAGATCCCAATGATGATAAGAACGTTATTATGGAGATTCGCGGGGCTGCCGGCGGAGATGAAGCTGCTTTATTTGCAGGTGATTTATATCGGATGTATTCCCGCTATGCAGAGAATCAAGGCTGGAAAATTGACGTAATGGAAGCAAGCTCCACCGGGGTTGGCGGTTATAAAGAGATTATCTTTATGATTAATGGTTCAGATGTTTTCTCTAAGCTGAAGTATGAAAATGGTGCACACCGCGTACAGCGAGTTCCTGAAACAGAATCTGGCGGACGCATTCATACCTCAACTGCAACAGTGGCTGTGCTCCCTGAGGCAGAAGAAGTGGAGATAGACGTCCATGATAAGGATATCCGCGTCGACACGTTTGCTTCCAGCGGACCAGGCGGACAAAGTGTAAATACAACGATGTCAGCGGTACGATTAACGCATGAGCCTACCGGGATTGTCGTATCGATTCAGGATGAAAAATCACAGATTAAAAATAAAGAAAAAGCAATGAAGGTATTACGTGCCCGCATCTATGATAAATTTCAGCAGGAAGCCCAGGCGGAATATGATGAAAATCGTAAATCTGCAGTTGGGACAGGTGACCGTTCCGAGCGTATCCGTACGTACAACTACCCGCAAAATCGTGTTACAGATCACCGTATCGGCTTAACCATTCAAAAGCTGGACCAGATTATGCAGGGCAAGCTGGATGAATTTATCGATGCGCTTGTTATGGAAGAGCAGGCGAAAAAATTGGAACAGATTGGTGAATAACCTATGACCAAAACAAAAATTTATGAAGTCCTTAACTGGGCTTCTCTTTTTTTAGAACAAGCGAATAGAGAACCAAAGATTGCCGAGATTTTAATCAGGCATCATTTAGGATTATCCAGGCAGGAATGGCTGCTTTCTTTACGTGAGCCAATTCCGGAAGATAAACTTAGGAAGATAAAAGCAGATATTAAAAAACATGCGGAAACGGGAATTCCTGTCCAGCATCTGACCGGCTATGAAGAATTTTACGGCCGCTCCTTTCAAGTGAACAGGAATGTGTTAATTCCTCGACCGGAAACAGAAGAACTTGTTCTTGCCGTAAAGGAATACCTTGCTTTTAAGCGGAAAGAGCCTGTGCGGATTGCTGATATAGGAACAGGCAGCGGGATTATTGCTGTTACGCTGGCATTGGAATTAGATAATGCCGAGGTATTTGCTACCGATATTTCAGAGAAAGCATTAAAGGTTGCTGCGCAGAATGCAGCCCGATTACATGCCAATATTTCCTTCCGGCAGGGGAATTTTTTATCCCCGCTTATAAAGGAAACAGCTCCATTTGATGTGATTGTTTCCAATCCGCCCTATATTGCAAAATCGGAAGCACAGGAACTTAGTGAGACTGTCCGTAATTTTGATCCCGAGCTGGCTCTTTTTGCAGAAGAGGATGGGATGGCAGCCTACTATATGATTATTGAACAAGTGAAGCAGATGAATTTAAAAGAAGATACCTTACTGGCGTTGGAAATTGGTTATACACAAGGCAAGCCTGTTAAAGAACGCATTCAGCAGGTGTTTCCTGACAGTCATGTGGAAGTCAGACAGGATATTAACGGAAAAGACCGGATTGTATTGGCAACCCATTTAAACTGATATTCCCATTTCCAAAATGACGTAAAAATATACCCTGATTTCAAATATATATTTCTATAAAACTAGTATAAGCATAAATCTCCTTGTCCACACTATTTCATAGATAGGCGGAAGGGAGATTTTTTAAATGAAAAAATTATGGGCGGCAGTAGGACTTTTATTTTTATTATTATCGATTATTCCTGTAGTTAGTGCAGCAAAAGAACTGCAACATAAAGAGCTTGACTATCAGGTCATCCCGGATGAAGCAATCAGATTACGAATTCTGGCAAATAGTGACAGCGAAAAGGATCAGGATATAAAACATACAGTCCGTGATGAGGTGAATAAAGTTATCACGGAATGGGTGAAGGATATTGAAGATATAGAGGAAGCCCGGGCATTGATCAACGACCGGCTTCCAGAACTGGAGGAAGTAGTCAGTGATACACTGACAAAAGAAAATAGTGATCAGGATTTTGAATTGGAATATGGAGAGAATATATCTTTTCCGGCGAAATTATATGGAAACTATCTTTATCCGGCAGGGGAATACGAAGCAATTTTAGTAACTCTTGGCGAAGGCTCTGGTGCGAACTGGTGGTGTGTATTGTTCCCGCCATTATGCTTTTTAGATTTCTTTAACGGTACATCTGTAGCGAGTGAAGATACAGCAGAGGCAGAAGAAGACGAAGAAGTAAAAGTAGAATTCTTTTTATTTAAATGGCTGGGGTTGTCATAGTTTATTTGATAGAGGCATATTCATATACTAAGTTACTCTTCTACATTAAAAGAATGGAGGATGGGAAAAATGCAAATCTACCAAGTCAAAGAAGCGAAAATAGAATTGATAGAGGATTTTATTCATAAGAATGAAAGGCTTTTTGGTAAAAAATTAACGGAAGAAAGCTATGTTGTAGAAGTAGACGGGAGTATTGAGGGCTGCTTTAATCTGGAGATGGTAGATAAATCGACGTATTGGCTGAAGCAATTATATTTAAACAAGGAGCATGTACAGAAATTATTTGTTGTTTTCGAGTCCGTTCTCGTAATTTCCCGAAAAAACGACATAAAATGTGTATATGTGCATAATCAAAGCCCAGTTGTGGATATCCTTTTGGAGTCTTTACAGTTCAAAAGAGAAAGCGATGTCACATTTAAGAATATAAATTCAGAAAAAACAGGTAATTGGTGGGCATATCAGGTTTCCTAGGATAGTGAAAATAAAAAAAGCTTGATATAACTACAATGAACTACATTTCTATTTGTCAAGAGAAAATTATACACACTATTCACAGGTGGCTGTGTATAAATGGCAGGAATATGTGAACAAAGATTATTCTGTGGATAAAAACTGTGAATAATGTGCATAAGTATGATGAAATATTCCCTTCTTTGCGTTTCAGTCATGAATCGACTAAAATAGATACGTAGAAAAGAGGGAACGTTATGCACACGAAAGTATGGAAAATAAATTCAACAAATATATTAGACAAGGATATTCATGAGGCGGCTGAAATGCTGCGGGCAGGAGAGGTTGTTGCCTTTCCGACAGAGACGGTATATGGGCTGGGAGCCGACGCTACCAATGAATCAGCTGTCCGTAAAATATTTGAAGCAAAAGGGCGGCCGCAGGATAATCCGCTGATTGCTCATGTTGCCTCTGCAGATCAATTAAAAGAGCTTGTCACGTTTATTCCGGACTATGTGTATAAATTAATGGAGGCTTTTTCACCTGGCCCTTTAACATATATTTTACCGGCAAACGAGTACTGTGCACAAAGTGTAAAAGCGGGCTTATCAACCATTGGTGTCCGGATTCCCAGTCATCCTGTTGCACTTGCATTACTCCAGGCGGCGGGAAAACCGGTTGCAGCCCCAAGTGCAAATGTATCCGGAAAACCCAGCCCGACCTCAGCAACGCATGTATATGATGATTTAAATGGACGGATCGCCGGCTTAATTGATGGCGGACAAACTGGTGTCGGCTTAGAATCAACTGTTATTGACTGTACTGGGGAAATACCGGTTATTTTGCGCCCCGGAGGAATTACAAAAGAACAATTAGAACTGGAGACAGGTGCTGTCATGATGGACCCCGGTCTTGCAGCATCATCTGTGGACCGCCCGAAAGCTCCAGGAATGAAATATAAACATTACGCACCAGAGGTCCCGCTCTATTTATTTACAGGCTCAAGTGAGGCACTCAAAGATTTAGCGGATAAAGAAAAGCTGGCAGGTAATAGAGTAGGTATACTCGTATCGGATCAAACAGCTGAAATATTTGCTGAGGATACACATGTTCACAAGCTTGGCGGGACAATAGAGGAAATTGCATCTACTTTATATGATGGATTACGATTCTTTAAACAGGCCAATGTGGATAAAATTATTTGCGAAACATTTACGGAAAAAGGAATTGGCCAGGCAGTAATGAACCGTCTGCGAAAAGCAGCGGATAGTATAATTTAGAGGATGTTCAGAAAGTCCAATAAAAATGACACGGCAATAAGAGGAGATTCTACTAAGAACGCCCGCGTCGTGTGGGCAACGTAGAAGCCACCGCATCCTGCGGAGGTGAGTTGGTTTGCTTTTCCGGTATAAAAACATTCATATTCTCTGCAGTCGAAGCATAAATTGTACAAGCATGCTTCAAAGGGGGACGTATGGATGTTTTTTTCTACCGAATTACTTTCACTGGCTCTGCTCGCAATTGGTTTAAGCATGGACGCATTCTCTATCAGCTTAGGCTTAGGGATGAATAAAATGCGGTTAAAGCGGATTGCTGTCATCGGACTGGTAATCGGCGGCTTCCATATGATTTTCCCAATGATAGGAATGCTGCTTGGACATGCTTTATCAGAACAAGTCGGGCAATGGACCGCATTGGCATCAGGGGTACTCTTATTCTTTATCGGTGCACATATGTTTTTCTCTGCTTTCCATACATCAGATGAGTACAGGTGGCAGCCTGTTGGCCTGGGACTATGGATGCTCGCATTCAGCGTCAGTCTTGACAGCTTTACAGTAGGCTTCAGCCTGGGTATCTCCGGAGTAACTATTATTATCACGCTCGTTATTTTTGGAATAGTGAGCTGTATTCTGACATGGGCAGGTCTATTTTTAGGCAGAAGGCTGCAAGGCTTTTTGGGAATTTACAGCGAAGTTTTGGGCGGAATCATACTTTGCAGCTTTGGAATTTATATGCTGTTCAGCTGAGAAACAATATTCATTCAGATATACGTTTTTCTCTGACTTACTTATGGACCTGCAATACAAGATTGCAGGGTCAATAGCAGTCTGCATTGTTTATAATTCAACATCCTCCTGTGGAAGCGCCCATACTGACACGCTGCCTCCGTTGACAGGGAAAGCAGCAAATCCATCTTCTTCAATGGCGATATGCTCGTCTCTTGTACCGGTCAGGTCAACCCAAATTTCCCCTGCACGTTCTTCTCCTACACGCATTCTCTTTTCACCATCATCTCCATTGGAAATGACAACGGCACAGCCTGAGCGTTCTATTTCCGGTATGCCGCAACGGACCCAGCCAATGGTATTAGGGTGATCAAAGTAGTCCTCTTGTTCACCATATGCTTTATGATAACGGGCATAAAGAATAGGGTTGATGGCTTCTTGTTTCGGATCAATTGGATTTTCTCCGCTGATGCCAAAATAATCGCCGTAAAAAATGCAGGGATAGCCGTCTTTACGCAGTAAAATAAGAGAATATGCACTTTGTTTAAACCAATCCTCAACCCAGGATTCGAGTGCTTCTCCAGGCTGTGTATCATGATTATCAACAAAGGTTACAGCTTGAAGCGGATGTGATTGAACCAATGTATCATCAAAAATCGTTGTGAGATTAAAATCATTTCCGGACTTAGAAGCTGTGTGCAGTTTATCATGCAGCGCTACATCAAATAAATCGATATTATAATCGACCTGCTCTAAAAACTGCTGGCATGCTTCCAAATCATGTTTCCAGAACTCACCAACGAAATAAAAATCATCTCCGCAATGCTGGGTAATCTGTTCTGCAAATAGTTTAATAAATGCATGATTAATATGCTTCATCGCATCCAGACGGAAGCCGTTGCAATGTAATGAATCTGCGAACCATTTGCCCCAGCGGATCATTTCTTCCTGCACTTCCGGATGATTGTAGTCGATATTGGCAAACATTAAATAATCATAATTACTGAATTCATCGTCTACCTCGTCATTCCAGGTTTTATTGTCACCGATAATTCGAAAGACACCGGTTCTATCCTCCATTGCATCAAAGTCTGTCCCGTTGAAATATTCAAATCCCCATTTAAATGAAGAATACTTATTATCCCGATTTGGAAATGTGAATTTCGTCCAGCCTTCTATATCAAAGGGCTCTGAAACCTCTTTTGTCCGGTCGTTTGGATCAACTTCAATTACTTGAAAAACTTCTGTGTCATCTGCTCCGGCTTTATGATTCATGACGACATCGGCATAAACCTGGATATCATGATCATGACATGTCCTAATTGCGTCCAAAAGCTGCTTTTTCGTTCCGTATTTTGTAGCGACACTGTCTTTTTGATCAAATTCCCCCAAGTCGTATAAATCATATGGCGCATACCCTGTATCCTCAGCAGACATCCCTTTTGTTACAGGAGGAATCCAAATCGCATCAATTCCTCTGTTTTTTAATGCAGGAGCTGCTTCTTTCAGGCGATTCCAGTGATTTGCATCAGCTTCCAGATGCCACTCAAAAAATTGAATCATCGTATGATTTCGCTTCATATTATTTCTCCTTGTTTTTTGTCGGTTAGGTAATTCTGCTTCATCGAATAGTGTTCATATGGAGAAGCCTTTATCTAAAGGGGGTGTAATTCTTTCCGAATATATTTTTGTCACTAAGATGTAGATACACTTTATTCACGGAAACCAAACCTCTTATTTTTGAAATAAATAAAAAGAGGCTCAGATCGAGAGCTGATTAATAGTAAAATCAAGCTCGTATCCTGTATTTATACATTTAATAATATAAAGAACCTGTTCCCTTTTAACGGAAACAGGTTCAGCCAGCTGCCAGTTATTATTGAATGGACTTCTGCAGCAATTCCAAGCGAGACGGAACACCATCTGCAGGTTTTAGAGGGTTCTGCGTTTTTAATTTACTCATGATATGATAGAGAAAAATATTATTCCTAAAATTATTTTGATGAAAACAGGAGGATTTACCTATGAATGTACTCTTTGTATGTACAGGAAATACATGTCGCAGTCCTATGGCAGAAGCATTATTAAAGCACCGTGCACCAGCAGATATGCATGTGAAATCCTGTGGAATCACTGCTATGCCAGGCGCCCCGGTAAGCAGTCAGGCAGCAGAGATCTTGAGAGAACAGGGTATTGAAATGAATCATCAGGCTTCCCAAATTAGTGAAGAAGTGGTTCAGTGGGCAGATCTTATCCTGACAATGACGGCTTCCCATAAGGAAATGATCTGGGCCAAATACCCGGAAGAAAGAAAAAAGACATATACACTTAAAGAATTTGCACTACATGCCGATATACAAATATGGAATCAATTAGAACAAGCCTATACAGAATTGGAAGAAAAAAGAAAGCGCTGTTTAGAGCAATCGGATGCGGAATTAGATCCGGTACAGCAGAATCAGCTCTTGTATGAAGCATGCCATGAAGAGCTTGAAACGATTCACCGCTTAAAAAGTCAGCTGGTTCATTCAGATATTGCTGATCCATTTGGCGGCCCGGCAGCGTATTACCTGGAAACGAAGCAGGAAATTGAAACGTGTCTGAACCAATGGCTGTCTTCTGAAGAGTAAAGACCTTTGGATGATTTTAAAGCGTAGGATTTCATGAAGTCTTCGTAAACCAAAGAAAGTTTACATGGGGGAGTGGAAGGTTTAATGGGGAATAAGTATCGGTTTAGTTTAAGGTTAAAGCTGGTAGTGTTTACAACTTTTTTAGCACTTATCACGTATACAACAAGTGCGATTTTTATTTATTTTTTATTTGACTATATACAGTCATGGATTAATGTATCACAACAGGTCTTTGTTATTGTGACATTGCTGTTAGGTGTAATCTGGTCTGGAATCCTTGCGTTTTTTGCAGCGAGATGGATCACAAAGCCTTTGCAGAAATTAGAACAGATTACTGGGGAAGCAGCAAAAGGAAACCTGGAGCTGCAGGTGGAAATACCAAAATCGGATGATGAGATTAAATCCTTGTCTGTTGCTGTAAACAGTATGCTGCAAAGCTTAAATAAAATGGTGACAAATATTGATCAGCATTTTGAGGAAACAAATGAGACAGTGACGCAATTAAAAGAAGCTTCAAACAGGGCAACGCAGCATTCTGCAGCAATTGGCGAATCTATCACCGAAATTTCAGATGGGGCAGAGAATTCATCACGTGCGACACAGGAAACAGTGGGTTCTATTGAAATAGCAACGGGATTAGCCAAAGAGGTACAGGATAAAGCAGAGATATCCAAAGAGCAGTCTAACTCTATGATTAATATGCTGGAAGAGGGACAAAATGTCGTGAAACAGCTTGTTGATGGCATTCAGCGTATTGCTGTAGAGCAGGAAGTTTCATTAGAAGACGTGAACCATCTACGCAAGAGTACGATGGAAATTGAAGGAATTATTACCCTAGTTGGCGAAATTGCAGAACAAACGAACTTATTAGCCTTAAATGCTTCTATTGAAGCTGCCAGAGCCGGCGAACACGGAAAAGGCTTTGCTGTTGTTGCTGAAGAAGTAAGGAAGCTGGCTGATCAAAGCGGGAAAGCGGTTAATGATATCTCCGCACTCTTGCTTTCTATCCAGGATGATGTCAAGCAGGTAGCAGCAAAAATTAATACGAATGTGAAGTCTGCGCGTGAGGAAGTGGACCGTGGAGAAAATACAAATCGTACCATAGCTAAAATGGGCAGCACTGTAACGGAAACAGCGACACAGATTGATACGATTTATAAATTAGTAGAGCAGCAGCTGCAATCGATTCAAAATACAGCAAACCAGTCTCAGGAAGTAGCAGCAATTGCCGAAGAAACATCTGCCGGAACACAGGAAGTGAATGCTGCGATTCAGGAACAGGTTGTAACGATGGAGCAGGTAGACCAATTGGCGCGTGAGATGGAGGAGCATGCAGGTGCTTTGAGAGAGCAGATTAAACAATTTAAGGTGAAACAGGTGGCTGAAACTGCCAGCGTTACACCTTTGGAGCCATTAAATGCCGAAGGGGAAACTTTAGAAGAAACCAGTCATCAAGATGTATCGTAATTTTTAAAAAATCATGGTATGCTATAAATGATTCTATTATTTACTGTGTCAAACGGAGGAATGGAATGACTGACTGTAAAGGTGTGTGTCATTTATGATAATCAAAGACCTGAAGCTGGTTATTGACGAGTGGCTGGCGCTGGACTGTCTGCGGAAAGATGAGATTGTTGTCATCGGCTGTTCGACAAGTGAAGTAGCTGGTCAGCCCATTGGAACAAGCGGAAGTACAGAAATTGCAAAAACGATTTATGAGCAGATGTCAAAGCTGCAAAAACAAACAGGTGTCCATCTTGCTTTTCAATGCTGTGAACACTTAAACCGGTCTCTTGTCGTAGAGAGACAGACAGCTGTACAGTACGGGTTAGAGGAAGTGGCTGTCGTGCCTGTTCCAAAAGCCGGCGGATCGATGGCAAGCTATGCTTATCAGCAAATGGAAAGTCCTGCTGTTGTTGAAAATATAAGCGCACATGCCGGAATAGACATTGGCGAAACAATGATTGGTATGCACTTAAAACCAGTAGCTGTTCCGCTTAAGCTAAAACAGCGTACGATTGGTCATGCCAGAGTCCGCGCTGCCCGGACACGTCCGAAATTGATTGGCGGGCATCGGGCATTTTACGGAGAGAATCCTTCTAGATAATAAAGGGTGTTCAAAAAGTCCAATAAAAATGACACGGCGAATTTCTTCGTTGACAAGCTATTTCCAATACTCACGTATGTAAAAGCATACGCTCCGTTTGGAAATAGCTTGTCGCCTTGAACTTCTTGGTCCTATTTATCGAACTTTTTGGACATGTATTATATAGATTGGATTCTTTATTCCTTTTCCCTCAGTTTGGACAATAAATAATAATTTTCATACTTTACCTTACATAGGAGGCTGTACACGAATGATGGAATATGTAAAACAAGCAGATAATGAAGTTTTTCAGGCAATGTTACAGGAGAAAGAGCGTCAGCAGGATAAAATTGAGCTGATTGCTTCCGAAAACTTTGTATCCAAAGCAGTTATGGATGCAATGGGTTCCATACTTACGAATAAATATGCAGAAGGTTATCCACATAAACGCTATTATGGCGGTTGTGAGTATGTTGATGTTGTAGAGGATCTTGCGAGAGAACGTGCCAAGCAAATATTTGGTGCAGATCATGCGAATGTACAGCCTCACTCCGGGTCCCAGGCGAATATGGCAATTTATTTCGCTTTTCTTGAGCCGGGAGATACGGTATTAGGAATGAATTTAAACCACGGCGGACATTTAACACACGGAAGCCCGGTTAACTTTAGTGGCGGTTTATACAATTTTGTTGACTATGGTGTGGATAAAGAAACAGAACAGCTGGATTATGACGCTGTTCTGGAAAAAGCAAAAGAAGTAAAACCGAAATTGATTGTTGCCGGTGCAAGTGCGTATTCACGAAGCATTGATTTTAAAAAGTTCAGAGAGATTGCGGATGCTGTCGATGCTTATCTGATGGTTGATATGGCACATATCGCCGGATTAGTTGCTACAGGCCACCATGAAAATCCGGTTCCACACGCTGATTTTGTTACAACAACAACGCATAAAACACTGCGCGGACCACGTGGAGGTATGATTCTTTGTAAAGAAGAATATGCGAAAAAAATTGATAAAGCTATCTTCCCGGGAATTCAGGGCGGACCTTTAATGCACATCATTGCAGCAAAGGCTGTTTCCTTTAAAGAAGTCTTATCCGATGATTTTAAAGCATACTCCGGTAACATTATCGACAATGCTAAAACGCTTGGCGATGCACTGCAAAAAGAAGGCATCCGTATCGTATCAGGCGGAACAGACAACCATTTATTATTATTAGACGTTACACCATTGAATCTTACTGGAAAAGTAGCTGAAAAAGCTTTAGATGACATTGGCGTAACAACAAACAAAAATACAATTCCATTCGATACCGAAAGCCCATTCGTAACAAGCGGCGTCCGCATCGGAACCGCAGCTGTAACAACCCGCGGATTCGGCACCGAAGAAATGAAAGAAATAGCAGAAATCATCTCACTTACACTAAAAAATTACGAAGACGAAGCAAAACTAAAAGAAGCCAAAGAACGCGTACAAGCACTAACAGAAAAATTCCCACTCTACAAATAAATTATCCCCAATGTGGATAATAGATTACTATTTTAAAAAATAAAGAAGCAAATAATCCACAGAGTACTCAACAATAACTCTGTGGATTATTTATTTCTATATGCAATTTTTACTGGTTATAATAGGTACATAAGTTTTGCTTTTTTAAATTATTTGCTTGGTTTTTATAATAAAAGAATCAACTTTCGCACATTAAAAAGTAACTTCCTATCCGTAGGAACAAGGGCTGATCATTTCTTCCATATATCTGTTGATAAAGAGAGAAGGTAAAGTGNTCTACAGAGCGGACATATTCTGTTAACGCATCTGCATCTTTCGGCGGCATTTGTCCTCCGCTTTCTCCATAAATTTTATAGCCATTATAATTTGCGGGATTATGTGATGCAGTAATCATAATTCCTGTAAATGTATTTAAATGTCTTACAGCAAAGGATAATTCAGGAGTTGGACGCAGTGATTCGAATACATAGGCCGGGATCCCGTGACGTGCAAGTGTCCTTGCAGCTTCCAGAGCAAATTCAGGAGACTTATGTCTGGAATCGTAGGCAATCGCTACCCCCCTGGATTTATTCTCTTCTGTCTGACTTTCCATAAATCGGGCCAGACCTTCTGTAGCCTGTCTCACCGTATAAATGTTCATTCGATTAATTCCCGGGCCAAGTATTCCACGCATGCCGGCAGTACCAAATTCTAAGGGATGTGAGAAAGCATCTTCTAATTCTGTTTCATTTTTTAAGAGACTTTCTAATTCTGTTTTGAGCTCTCTATCAAGAGCTTCTTCATTCTTCCATTGTTCATAGGTGCTTTGATATGACATAAACATTCCCCCTTCAACATTAAAAACAATGCACTTCTCTCACTGCTATTTAGAAATAACTTTATATTTTCCAGAAAATACTAGAAATTGGTACAAAAAAACATCGCTTTCCCCCATTATTATATATTGTTAATATATGGAATGGTTCTATGTTATACATGATAACATGACTGCGATGTTTACGTTTTGTTTAAAAATATTCCCTTGAAATATATTCTATTTTGCTCTCCGGCCGCTTTTCAAGCTGTCTAAAAATGACAAAATATTCTAAATTTTGGAGATGTAGACAAATTTCCTGCACAGCCAAATAGCACTCATTTCTATTTAACAGCAAGAAGGTTATTTGAGTTCATTATACTATAAATCCTTACAGAATTATACATTGAATTTAAGAAAAAGAGATTAATTTCATAATTTATTCAGATAAATATAAATGAAGTTATTTTTATTGCTTATCTACTCAACTTTCGCACTTTAAAAAGAAACTTCCTATCCATAGGAATAGGGGTTGATCATTTCTTCCGTATATCTGTTGATAAAGATAGAAGGTAAGGTGTAAAGCTGTAAAGCGACCGCTACGGCGGACCGTTTTGCTTTCCTAGGGGCACGCTCTTCAGCTAACTTTTGCCAAGAAGATCACTTGGCAAAAGTGGATCTTCAGATGGTGCTAATCCCTCAGGAGTCAAAACGGTCCGCCTCCGCTAGCAGGATATTCTATACTGAAATAATTGAACAAATAAAAGGCAGATCTGACAGAACGAATTTTCGTGTTGCATGGTAAAGGTAAACATGCTCGGCAATCCTTATTTTTGGTGCATGAAAGCTATTCTCGATATGGATTATTCATGCTGTCATGATTTGAACTGCTAAAAATCATTTGAAACATCAGCATGATTGCTTATTTAGGCTAAAAACGATGATTTCATCTAACTTCATCAGGATATTATTTCTTCCATGCGCTGTAGAATCCTATTAGAGCGCAGGCCAACCACGTAGACTCCTATGGGAACAGGGCGAGCTGAAGATCCACTTGAAAAGCGGGTTTCTTTTCAAGTTAGCTGAAGCCGTCCCCATGGAAAGCGGAGTGGTTGGCCGGAGCGGAAGCTATACACAATAATCTGTTCAAAAAATAAAAAGATGAATTAACTAAAAACAAGCATGATAATAGAGACCATGTACAGCCTGGAATAGCAAGGTCAGTGTATTTATTCTTAGGTGCGAAAGTTGAGTTATCTATAAAAAATATAAACTCTTATAATAGAATAACTTTCTATTTAAATATGGTCCCTGAAGATGCGAACAATCAGATAATCCCTCATTATTTTTCAGTTAAAACTCTGTTATGATTAAAATAAATAACAGAAAGAAAGGAGATTTGCATATTGTTACATGCTCTGGCAAAGACAGCCGATATATTAAATGAAAATAATATAATCTGGGGACTTGGCGGC
>NZ_LT727811.1:0-37763 GCF_900162665.1 Oceanobacillus sojae | reverse complement strand
GTAAAGTGTAAGGCCACCGCTACGGCGGACCGTTTTGCTTTCCTAGGGGCACGCTCTTCAGCTAACTTTTGCCAAGAAGATCACTTGGCAAAAGTGGATCTTCAGATGGTGCTAATCCCTCAGGAGTCAAAACGGTCCGCCTCCGCTGGCAGGATATTCTATACTGAAATAACTGAATAAATAAAAGGTAGATCCGACAGTACAAACTTTCGTGTTGCATGATAAAAAATGCTCAGCAATCCTTATTTTTGATGCATGAAAGCTATTCTCGATATGAATTATTCATACTGTCATGATTTGAACTGTTAAAAACCATTTGAAACACCAGCATGATTGTTTATTTAGGCTAAAACGATGATTTCATCTAACTTCATCAGGATATTATTTCTTCCATGCGCTGTAGAATCCTATTAGAGCGCAGGCCAACCACGTAGACTCCTATGGGAACAGGGCGAGCTGAAGATCCACTTGAAAAGCGGGTTTCTTTTCAAGTTAGCTGAAGCCGTCCCCATGGAAAGCGGAGTGGTTGGCCGGAGCGGAAGCTATACACAATAACCTTCTCAAAAAATAAAAAGATGAGTTAACTAAAAGCAAGCATGTTAATAGAGACCATGTACATCCTGGAACAGCAAGGTTTATATGTTTATTCTTAGGTGCGAAAGTTGAGTGAAAGATAACAATCTTTAGTTAGACGTTACAACCAGCGTAGTGTATTTCCGGAGCGCCGGCCAGAAAAGCATTTTTAATTCAAAGCATATCTATTTATTTTGAAGTAATACCAACTTGATTTCTCCACAAATCAAAGCGATAATAAAAAGGAAATTAAAATTTTTAAAATAAACTATTAATAATACGATAAGAATATTAACTTGAAAGCCCACATGATTTTCAGTACAATTTGAACGATATATAATTTTAAGGAGTGATCGGCATGAGTAATGTATTTGTATTTGACCATCCGTTAATTCAACATAAATTAACGTATATTCGTGATAAAAATACAGGAACAAAAGAATTTCGCGAGCTTGTGGATGAAGTTGCAATGCTAATGGCATTTGAAATTACAAGAGACTTACCAACAACAGAGGTAGAAGTAGAAACACCTGTAACAACATCAAAATCAAAAGTATTATCTGGTAAAAAACTTGGATTAGTACCTATTCTTCGGGCTGGTTTAGGGATGGTAGATGGTGTGCGGAAATTAATCCCGGCAGCAAAAGTTGGACATGTTGGCTTATACCGTGATCCAGAAACATTGAAACCGGTAGAATACTATGTCAAATTACCGAATGATATTGAAGAGCGTGAGCTTATCGTAATTGATCCAATGCTCGCAACAGGCGGATCAGCAAATGATGCAATCGGTGCTTTGAAAAAACGCGGTGCCAAAAACATTCGTTTGATGTGCCTGATTGCCGCTCCAGAAGGCGTGAAAGCAGTGCAGGAAGAACATCCGGACGTGGATATTTACTTAGCAGCATTAGATGAACGGCTTGATGACCATGGTTATATTATCCCTGGTCTTGGAGATGCGGGAGACCGTTTATTTGGAACTAAATAACAGAATGAAAAACAGACTGGATAATAGTATTCAGTCTGTTTTTATATCCAGCAGAAAATCACAGCTTCCGTTCCTGTGGATAAACATCAGAAAATATCCTCTAAGCACGTTGTGTATAACTTTAAAGGTTTAAAAATTTGCATAAAATAACATCGATCCACGAAAACTACTCTACAGAGGTGGAGATGTTATGTGGAAAAAGATAATATGCTTTTTTGCTGTCTGCTTGATTTTAACGCAGATGCAGATTGATAATGATACGCATGCCGAAGAGCTCAAGCAAACACTCATTATTGAAGTGGAAGGCGACCCTGATAAAGTAAAAGAAGAAATAGAAGCTTATCATCCATTTGTGGAAGTGGTAGCGGTTTACGATATTGTTTTTAAGGGGCTGGCAGTGGAAGGGAAAGCAGAACAATTATCCGGGCTGGGTTCGATAGAACAGATAAAGGCATTTCATCAGAATCAAACCTATCAAGCTTTGCCTTTCCAGACTGATAATGCGGATGTAGTTGAAAAGATGGACCCTTCCAAGTCTAAAGCGCATGATTTGAATAAAACAGCTTACACCGGTAAGGGAGTGAAGGTGGGTATTATTGATACAGGGATTGATTATAATCATCCTGACTTAGAGAAGAATTATCAGGGCGGCTATGATCTCGTCGATTTTGATGATGAGCCGATGGAAACAACGCCGGAGGAAGGCCCAGCCACCTCACATGGAACGCATGTTGCAGGAATCATTGCCGGTGACGGGGATATGAAAGGTGTAGCTCCAGATGCAGAAATCTACGCATATCGTGCATTGGGACCTGGAGGGACAGGCTCTACCGTACAAGTACTAGCTGCTATGGAAAAGGCGATAGAAGATGAGGTTGATATTATAAACCTTTCATTAGGAAATGACGTAAATGTTCCTGATTACCCGACAAGTATTGCCGTTAATCGTGCCAGTGAGCTTGGGATTATTGTGGTGATTGCCAACGGAAACAGCGGGCCCGACGCATGGACAGTCGGATCACCGGCAACAGCAGACCGGTCTGTATCCGTAGGAGCATCCACAACACCACAGAAGAATCCTGTGCTTATTGATACATTTGAAAAGAAGGAAATTTCTTTAGTAGAAGCTGTAGGAGCTCCTGCATGGGAGTTGAACCGTTCTTATCAGATGATAGATATGGATAATATGAAACAGGGACAATCCATGCGCGGGAAAATTGCTTTAACCAGGCGTAAGGAAATTCCTTTCTTTGAATTGGCGCTGCAGGCTGAAAGTATGGGAGCGGAGGCTTTAATTATCTATAATTCGGAGTCCGGTCCTTTGCAGGCATCCGTTCAGAATAACCGGCAGCCTGTAAATATTCCGGTTGCTTCTATTCAAAAGGAAGAGGGAGAGTGGCTGCAGTCGCAAATAAATCAAAGTACTTATTTTATCGATGCTGCTCAAAAAGACAACGTACTAACAATTGCTCCCTTCAGCTCCAGAGGACCGGTTGCCGTCCAATGGGCGATTAAGCCGGATATTTCCGCCCCCGGAGCTGGTATTTGGAGTACTGTTCCAGGAGGATATCAGGCAATGGATGGAACGAGCATGGCTTCCCCTCATGTGGCAGGAGCCTTTGCTGTTTTGAAAGAGGCACACCCAGACTGGACAGACAAGCAGCTGATCGGTGCTCTTAAAACAACTGCACAGCCTTTTGAAGAAAACGGGGCCCCGTTAAATGCAACGACTCAGGGAATGGGAGTCCTGCAGCTGGATAATGCAATAAACACTCCCGCAATTATCTATGACCCGCAATTGGAATTTGGGAAGCTGAACAGCTACCAGGAAGAGTTTACCGAATCGGTAACAATAGAAAATAAATCGGAGAAAGAACAAACATATTATTTTGAAACACCGGAACGAAAAGACGGTTTAGTGTGGGGGCTTCCGCAGACCTTCACTATCCAGCCGGGAGAACAAAAGGAAATAACGCTGAAGCTGTCAATGAACCGGGACCGGCTCGAAGAAGGTGTTCATGAAGGATGGCTTACGCTCAGAGCGGACGAGAAAAACTATGCTCTGCCATACATTATTGTAAATCAGGAGGCAGATCAGCCTAAAACAGCTGGTTTTGAATTTTACCTGGAGCCCTTCGAAAACGAAAATTATAAGTATCAATATTACTTAACAGAACCGGTGAAGAGCCTGGAGATTAACCTGTACCAGCCGGAGACTTTCGTATTTGAACGGAAGCTGCTTGAAGAAGCAGAGCTTGAAGAAGGAATGCACGAGGGAGTCCTCAGCAAAGAAGAAGCCGGAGCGTCCGGATATTATCTTGCATTAATTACTGCTGAGCTTGAAAACGGAAAATTTGAACAGGTCGAAACGATGATTTTTATACAGTAAACTGAACAGGAATTCGACGCTTTTTTCTAGTCAAAAAGGCAAGTTCACAAAACTGTCAAATTGAACTGGAAGCATTTGTGAATCTCTCTGCCGGAAAAGGGATTCACAAGTGCTTATTTAATTAGCATAAAGCTTGATTTGAAGCAATTTATTACGGTTTGAGAAATACCTCGTATATTGCGTTATACACATTGACAACTGTTACAGGCGTATTGTAAACTTATTTAGTGTGGAGAAAAAGGGAGAGCAGGTAGAGCCCATATGAATTTTTTATGCTTTCTATAGGATGCTGACAGCATTTCTCTGCTTTCTATACATAGATGCAAATAGTATGTAACACCTCCGCATCTAAGACTACAAGTAGTATTGCCTAGCAAGAAATTCCCCAACTTGATTGAAAACGGATGCAAACTTATGTTCTGAGATAGTGATGTATCTAGTTGACGGGCAGCATTAGGAGTGAAGCAGCAATAATGTTTAATTTTGATAATATGATTATCCGTCAGCGAAAATGGATGCTTTACTGGTTAGCAATCTTAGTACTTTGCGCTGGATTTCTACCCTATACCCGGATCTTTCTCGGTTTAATTCTAGGTAGTAGTATTAGTCTTTATAACTTGTGGTTACTGCAATACAAGTCGGAAAAACTTGGGAAAACAATTGCGGCAGGCGAAAAAGCCAGAACTGGTTTAGGTACCTTTTCCAGGATGGCTGCTGCAGTCTTGGCAGTCGTCGTAGCTATTCGTTTTGAAGAGTATTTTCATCTGTATGCTGTAATTTTTGGGATTGTTTCTTCTTATCTAATGATGGCGGTAGATGTCATTGTTTATCAAATTGCCATGCGTAAAAGGAAAGAAGATTAGTCCTTCCAGTATTCCATTTTACTTACAAATAGTTTTAGTAAAGGGGTGATAATCTTGAATCATGAAAATCCAATAGTACATGATATCTTTGGGATACCAGGTGCTGATTTAAATCTATCAAATGTGTTTATGACTTTTATCGTGTCACTTATCGTTTTTGTTTTTTGTGTATGGGGAAGCAGAAAACTGCAAATGAAGCCTAAAGGATTGCAAAACTTTATGGAATGGGCAGTAGAGTTTGTGCGGGGCATTATAAAAGACAATATGGATTGGAGAACAGGAAGAGTTTTTCTTCCGCTTGGATTAACACTCATCTTTTATATTCTAGTGAGTAACCTTGTCGGAGTAGCTACTGTTGGAGTTGTTGGACACGATTTATGGTGGAAGTCTCCTACTGCAGATGCGGGTCTGACTTTGGCACTGTCAACAATGATTATTGTACTGACACATTACTACGGTATAAAAGTTCGAGGAACGAAAGCGTATTTAAAGACATTCGTAAGTCCAGTACCGTTTATGTTGCCATTTAAAATAGTGGAAGAATTCACAAATACATTAACGTTGGGTCTGCGTCTGTTTGGTAACCTTTATGCTGGTGAAGTTTTATTAGGTCTTTTAGTTGGGATGGCTACATCAAGCATATTCGGGTTCTTGGGAGCGGCTATACCGATGCTGGCATGGCAAGGATTCAGTGTGTTTATTGGTGCCATTCAATCGTATGTATTCGTTATGTTAACAATGGTTTATATGTCTCACAAAGTGAACGCAGACCATTAAATAAAAATTATAATTTATTGGTTTACACATAAAAAGGAGGAAATTATTCATGGGAGCTTTAGCAGCAGCAATAGCAATAGGTTTAGCAGCACTGGGTGCTGGTGTAGGTAACGGTTTAATCGTAAGTAAAACAGTTGAGGGTATTGCCCGTCAGCCGGAGCTTAGAGGTCCGCTTCAAGGAACAATGTTTATCGGGGTAGCACTTGTTGAGGCGATTCCAATTATCGCAGCGGTTATCGCATTTATGGCATTTTTCCAGTAAACCGCATTTTAGAAATATAATGGCGAAGTTCGTTTTATGGAATCTTCGCCATTCCTTTATGCAAGCACAGCAATTTTAGCAGTTTATGCGGGTTTACCGTGTGAAAATAGACCAGATGAGGAAGGAAATAATTTTTTCTCTGGTTTAAGGATAATGTCTTAGCGAAAGGAGTGGAGTTCGTGCATTCATACATTGATTTATTAACAGTTGGTGCAAGCGTGGGTGGATTAAGATGGCCAGATATGCTGGTTCAGCTATTATTCTTCCTGATACTTCTTGCATTATTGAAAAAATTCGCTTGGGGTCCATTGATGAATATGATGGAAAAGCGGGAGCAGTATGTGGCGAGTGAAATTGAAGAAGCCGAAAAAAGCAGAGCTGAAGCCGAAAAAGCTTCTAAAGAAGCGGCTGATCAATTAAATCAAGTTAGAGCAGAAGCTCAAAAAATGATTGAAGATGCAAAATCAGCAGGCACCAGTCAGCAGGAGCAGATTATTGCAGCTGCGAAGAAAGAAGCAGAACGCATTAAAGAAGCTGCTCAGGCAGATATTCAAAACGAGAAAGAAAGAGCGATTCAGGCATTACAAGATAAAGTGGCATCTCTATCTGTATTGATCGCAAGCAAGGTAATAGAGAAAGAATTAAGCGAGCAGGATCAAGAGAAGTTGATCAACGAATACATTAAAGAGGTAGGAGAAGAGCGATGAGTAATGTAGTAGTTGCAAAACGATATGCAGATGCTCTTTTCAGCCTTGCAGCAGAACAGCAAAAATTAGAACAGTTTGTCGCAGATTTTAAAATTGTACAGCCTGTTTTTCAGAATGATAAAAAATTAGCTAAATTCCTGACGCATCCAAAAATTGATAATGCAAAAAAGAAACAGCTTGTAATTGAAGCATTCCAAGGGATAGATCAAACCCTTTTGAATACACTTCAATTACTTGTGGATCGCCATCGGACAACGATCATTCCAACCATTATCGACGAGTTCATTTCTTTAGTAAATGATGCAAAAGGAGTGGCAGATGCTACAGTATATTCGACACGCAAATTATCGGATGAGGAAAAGAATCATTTAGAGCGTTCTTTTGCAGTCCGGTTAGGTAAAAGCGCAGTTCAACTGAACAATATCGTCGACCCTTCCGTTCTTGGAGGGATGAAAATCAGAGTTGGAAATACGATTTATGACGGTACGGTAAAAGGGAAACTAGATCGAATCTCCCGTAGTATTGTGTCTGCTAATAAATGATGATAGGGGTGAAATGGTATGAGCATTAATGCTGAAGAAATTAGTACGCTGATAAAAAAACAAATTGAAAATTTTGATTCAGACATAGAAGTTACTGATGTTGGAACAGTTATTGAAATTGGAGACGGTATTGCACGTGCTCACGGACTTGATAATGCAATGGCCGGAGAGTTGCTTGAGTTTTCCAATGGAGTTATGGGCTTAGCTCAGAACTTAGAAGAAAGTAATGTTGGTATCGTTATTCTTGGACCTTACGAAGACATTAAAGAAGGTGACGAAGTTCGTCGCACAGGCCGTATTATGCAAGTACCGGTTGGGGAGGAACTTTTAGGACGCGTAGTAAATCCGCTTGGTCAGCCGATTGACGGAAGAGGAGCGATTGAAACATCTAAAAGCCGCCCGATCGAAGCACAGGCACCGGGAGTAATGGATCGTAAATCTGTTGATGAACCATTACAGACAGGTATCAAAGCGATTGACGCACTTGTGCCAATTGGACGTGGACAGCGTGAGTTAATTATCGGTGATCGTCAAACAGGTAAAACAACGGTTGCTGTCGATACGATTTTGAACCAGGCTGATCAGGATATGATTTGTATCTATGTCGCAATTGGTCAAAAGGAATCTACTGTCCGTGCTACAGTAGAAACATTCCGTAAACATGGTGCATTAGATTACACAATCGTTGTAACTGCAGGTGCATCTGATCCGGCTCCATTACTATACTTATCACCATATGCGGGTGTAGCAATGGGTGAGGAGTTCATGTATAACGGGAGGCATGTTCTGGTTGTTTATGATGACTTATCAAAACAAGCGGTTGCTTACCGTGAACTTTCCCTGTTACTTCGCCGTCCGCCAGGCCGTGAAGCATTCCCAGGGGATGTATTCTATCTGCACTCACGTCTTTTAGAGCGCGCAGCTAAGCTGAGTGATGCAAGAGGCGGCGGTTCTTTAACTGCATTACCTTTTGTTGAAACACAGGCAGGAGATATTTCTGCGTATATCCCGACCAACGTTATCTCTATTACAGACGGTCAGATTTTCTTACAATCCGACTTATTCTTCTCAGGGGTACGTCCGGCGATTAACCCAGGTTTATCTGTATCTCGTGTAGGTGGATCTGCACAGATCAAAGCAATGAAAAAAGTTGCTGGTACACTTCGTCTTGACCTGGCATCATTCCGTGAGCTTGAGGCATTCTCACAATTTGGTTCAGATCTTGACAAAGCGACACAAGCAAAACTTAACCGTGGTCAACGTACAGTTGAAGTATTGAAGCAGGGTCTTCATAAACCAATGGGCGTTGAAAAACAGGTTGCAATTATTTATGCATTAACAAGAGGATTCTTAGATGATATTCCTGTTGAAGATATTCAGCGCTTTGAAGAAGAAATGAATATCTGGATTGAAAATAATCAAAACGATATTTTCACAACAATCCGTGAAACAGGTAATCTTCCAGATGAAAAAGAATTCAGCGGAGCAATTGAAAGCTTCAAGAATACATTCTTACCATCTAACCAATAAGATGCCTGTGAATAGAATGAGACTTCATGCAGCGGGGATGTTATCAATCTCCTGCTGCAGTTGAATAATTCCAGGTGTGAACTGACCTGATTTTCTGCCTTCTCAAATTGTTTTATCTATCTGAAAACAGGAGATGAACGGACAGTTACACCGTGATAAAAGTGAAAAGGGCCGGTAAGCCAAAGTACTCGGCCCGCATTCCTTATAGGAAAGTGTGGTGAAAAGCTTGGCATCACTTAGAGATTTAAAAGGAAGAATTGACTCTACGAAGAAAACGAAACAAATCACCGGGGCAATGGAACTGGTATCTGCATCCAAAATGTCCAAAGCAGAGCAAAACGCCCGCGGGTTTGTTCCTTATGCCGATAAGCTGCAGGAAGTAGTGAGCAGTATTGCAAATTCCAATACGGATACACAGCATCCAATGCTTAATAAACGTGAAGTGAAGAAAACAGGTTATCTGATTATTACTTCTGATCGTGGACTGGTTGGAGCCTATAATAGCCATATTTTAAAAAATCTTATTAATAACATTGAAAAAAAGCATTCCTCAAAGGATGAATATACCATCATTGTTATTGGAAGAAAGGGCTATGACTTCTGCCGTAAGCGTGGTCTTCCAGTTACTCAAAGTATATTAGGAATGTCAGATCACCCTACATTTGCAGATGTGAAAAACCTTGCTTCCGAAGCTGTACAAATGTATGCCGACCAGGAAATTGATGAACTTCATATTATTTATAATCATTATGTAAGTGCCATTTCTCAGGTGGTCACCAATAAACAGCTTTTACCTATTGAACATATAGAGAATCAGGGTGCAGCTTCATCTAATTATGAATTTGACCCGGGTCAGGAAGAAATTCTGGAAGTGCTTTTACCTCAATATGCAGAAAGCCTGATTTTTGGTGCACTGCTTGACGGGAAAGCAAGTGAGCATGCTGCCAGTATGACAGCAATGCGAAGTGCAACAGATAATGCAAATGAACTGATTGGTGATTTAGAACTTTCATATAACCGTGCACGTCAGGCAGCTATTACTCAAGAAATCACTGAGATTGTCGGTGGCGTAGCAGCGCTTGAATAGTTACACAGATAGGTAAGCTAAGTTAGGAGGGAAACAGATGACGAAAGGACGCATAACACAGCTGATGGGACCGGTCGTTGACGTACGTTTTGAAGACGGTCAGCTCCCAGCTATAAATAATGCATTAGTAGTACGCAGTAAACAGTCAGGTGAAGATTTAACGCTGGAAGTAGCCCTTCACCTTGGTGATCATAGTGTTCGTACCATTGCGATGTCCTCAACGGATGGTTTCCAGCGCGGAGCAGAAGTAGAAGATTTAGGTCGACCAATTTCTGTCCCTGTTGGAGATATTACTTTAGGACGAGTATTTAATATTTTAGGTGAAAAAATTGATTTAGATGAGCCGTTGCCAGAAGGTACCCGCTTAGATCCAATTCACCGTGAAGCACCAGAGTTTGAGAATTTGTCTACAGAAACAGAAATTCTGGAAACAGGTATCAAGGTTGTAGACTTGCTTGCCCCATATATCAAAGGTGGTAAGATTGGTCTGTTTGGTGGAGCCGGTGTAGGTAAAACCGTATTAATTCAGGAGTTAATCAACAACATTGCCCAGGAGCATGGCGGGATTTCCGTATTTGCGGGTGTTGGAGAACGTACTCGTGAAGGAAATGACCTTTATTATGAAATGAGTGACTCAGGAGTTATTGCAAAAACTGCGATGGTATTCGGTCAGATGAATGAGCCGCCTGGTGCACGTATGCGTGTGGCATTGACGGGTCTTACAATGGCAGAGTATTTCCGTGATGAACAGGGTCAGGACGTATTACTATTTATCGATAATATTTTCCGTTTTACCCAGGCAGGTATGGAGGTATCCGCGCTTCTTGGACGTATGCCATCAGCCGTAGGTTACCAGCCGACACTTGCTACAGAAATGGGACGATTACAGGAGCGTATCACTTCAACGGATAAAGGTTCTGTAACATCTATTCAGGCAATCTATGTGCCTGCCGATGACTATACCGATCCAGCACCTGCAACGACATTTGCTCACTTGGATGCTACGACAAACTTAGATCGTAAATTATCCGAGCAAGGTATTTATCCGGCTGTGGATCCATTAGCATCTACTTCCCGGGCACTTGATCCGGAAGTAGTCGGAGAAGAACATTACCGAGTAGCAACAGAAGTACAGCAGACACTTCAAAAATACCGTGAATTGCAGGATATTATCGCAATCCTGGGTATGGACGAGCTGAGTGATGAAGATAAATTGGTCGTTTCCCGTGCACGCCGTATTCAATTTTTCTTATCACAAAACTTCCACGTTGCAGAGCAGTTTACCGGGCAGCCTGGTTCTTATGTTCCAGTAAAAGAAACGGTTCAAGGCTTTAAAGAAATTCTTGAAGGAAAGTACGATGACCTTCCAGAGGATGCCTTCCGTCTTGTAGGACGTATTGAAGAAGTAATTGAAAAAGCAAAAGCTTCGGAATGATAAACAGTTGAGGATGATGCATTATTATGAATCATCCTCAACTGTTAGGAGGGGTAAACATTGAGTACATTAGCAGTAAGTGTCGTCACTCCTGAGGGTCCGATTCTGGAAGATAACTTTGATATGGTTGTCTGTAAAGCGGAAAGTGGTGAAATAGGTATCCTGCCAAAACATATTCCGCTTGTCTCTCCATTACAGATTAGTATCGCCCGCCTGAAAAAAGGCAGTGATACACAAGTGGTTGCAATCAGCGGAGGCTTTATGGAAGTACAGCCGGATAAAGTTACTATCCTGGCACAGTCAGCTGAAACAGCTGATCATATCGATATTCTGCGGGCAAAACAAGCCAAAGAACGTGCAGAGAAACGTCTTCAGGATAAAAGTGATACAATAGACAGATTTCGTGCAGAGCACGCCTTAAAACGGGCTATTAATCGTCTGGAAATCGCAAAATCATAAAATGAAACATTCAAATAAACTCCCTTCCGGAATAATGGACAGGGAGTTTATTTTATACACAGAATAAGGGGCTTCAAAATAACAAGTCATGCTGCATGTTTGCCAGTCTCCGTTTGAATAGTATTTGTTAATGAAATAATAAAACGAAATATGTTATAATTTCCCGGGAAATGATTAACTGAAAATATTATTCCGCAATATAAGACAAAATATAAAATGAAACATTATTCAGTACAGTGGTTTTCAGCGCACAAACGTATTAGGCGAGGCAAGTAATCTCCATGGTTTTCATTGGGACAAATAATCGTAAAAGCCCTTCAATGGGGCGAGTAATCGCAAATGTTTTTCGGTGGGGCGAGTAATCGCAGTCCCAGTCGCAGTCCCAGTCCCAGCTTTATTCCCAGTCTGTATTGGTGCAGTGGCCGCTATTACAGTATACTTAATCATTTAGAAAATGCATTTCAAGTCAACATTTAAAGAAAGGAGATTACTATGTTTTCAGCAGGGCAATTAGCTTTAATCAGTATCTTTTCACATATCATGTTTATTTATCTGACATGGAAAGTAGTCACAGCGATTCGGATTGAAACAATATTTAAAAAAGGAAGGACTGCCGAAGCAAGAGTTTTTCTTTTGTTTATAACGATTGTTATCGGAACAGGAGTAAGCAGATTTTTTCTGGATATATTACAATGGTCAGGCGATTTAATGTATCTTTTTTCTTTCATAAATATGTATTGATATAAACACTTCTGTCAAAACTAAGATTAATAGATTTGATAGGAGGTTTTTTTATGTTTCATAGAATTCTTTTTAGTTCTAATTTTCCCATTACGAAAGTAAGGCCCCTTCATGCCTTTCGAAATCCGGTTCAACTGAAAAAGCAGGCTTTTTGCTTACTGCTTGTTATTTGCTTTGTAGTCAATCAAGCCTTCAGTCTGCCTTATCATGCAGATGAAATGGAAGACTTGGCAGCTTTTGCAGAAGAGTACGATTTCGCTATTAATTTTTGGGAGGTTACAATGAAGGAACAGCTGGAAACAGAACGTGCGGAGCATCTTGTTCAAAGCTTGAAAGAAAAGTATACATCGTATGAGGATAAGGATGAAAACCGTTTGAAATATACTTTTGAAAGTCGTCACAAAAACGATCCGTTCTACGTAATATATAATGTGATTCTTCCTTTGGATAAGAATGAATCGGCAGAAGTAATTATTGTACTGCACGGGACTGAGTGGGACAATCAAATAAGTCAAAAGTATCAGGAAGAAAAAAAAGCTATACTAAAGAATTATTTAACAAAAGAGTCACAACTATATACTTGTCTATCTGTACAAGGTAGTGGTATAATGAATCACGATGTATTCGTAAATAAAGCAAAAATGTATCTTAATATAAAGCATATATCGACTAAATATGACAATATAGAAAATTCCAGGATTGAAAAAAGTACATACGGGTATACAAAAACATGGGAACAGTATTATTACATGGAAAATACCCCAAAAAATGTGCAAATTGCTGCTGTTACTGATCGTCAAGGGGAAATGAGTTTTATGATAGGAACACCTATCCTGATCAATGAATATTAATAATAGGGAAATTAGATTCTGAAGGGGATTTATGACATGGAAAAAATCATCGTTGGTGGCGGACGAAAGTTAGAAGGCACTGTACGTGTAGAAGGTGCTAAAAACGCAGTCCTGCCTGTACTTGCTGCTAGCTTAATTGCTAGTGAAGGAAGAAGTATTATTAAAGAAGTGCCAGTATTAGCAGATGTATACACAATTAATGAAGTACTTCGAAACTTAAATGCCAATGTAGAATTTGACTCAACAGAGAATACAGTAATGATTGACGCTTCTAACAAGCTGGAAACAGAAGCCCCATTTGAATATGTAAGAAAAATGCGTGCATCCGTGCTTGTATTGGGACCGTTATTAGCCCGCTATGGACACGCAAAGGTAGCTATGCCGGGAGGCTGTGCAATTGGATCACGTCCAATTGATTTACACTTAAAAGGCTTTGAAGCAATGGGCGCTGACATTCATGTCGGCAATGGTTTTGTAGAGGCAAAATCAAACGGCCGTCTTCAAGGTGCGAAAATTTATTTAGATATGCCAAGTGTAGGAGCTACAGAAAATATTATGATGGCAGCTGCATTAGCAGAGGGGAAAACCATTATTGAAAATGCAGCGAAAGAGCCTGAAATTGTTGACTTAGCTAACTACCTGAATAAAATGGGCGCAAGAATTGTTGGAGCTGGTACAGAAACAATTCGAATTATTGGCGTGGAAAAACTTCATGGTACAGAACATACAATGATTCCAGATCGTATTGAAGCAGGAACATTTATGGTTGCAGCAGCAATTACAAATGGAAACATATTAATAGAAAATGCTGTACGTGAACATTTGAGTTCTGTTGTTTCAAAATTAGAGGAAATGAACGTTCAGGTTTTAGATGAAGATGGCGGCTTACGGGTTATTGGCTCCGAGGCTATTCAATCGACAGACATCAAGACATTACCTCATCCCGGTTTCCCGACAGATATGCAATCACAAATGATGGCATTGATGTTATGTGCGAAAGGAACAAGTGTTATAACAGAAACGGTATTTGAGAATCGTTTCATGCACGTGGAGGAATTCCGCCGTATGAATGCGAATATTAAAATTGAAGGCCGAAGTGTGATTATCGAAGGGCTTTCTGAACTTCAAGGTGCAGAAGTAGCAGCTACAGATTTACGTGCTGCAGCAGCACTTATTCTTGCAGGTCTTGTAAGCGAAGGCTACACACGGGTTACAGAATTAAAACATTTAGATCGCGGATATGTCGATATTGTAGGTAAATTAGCGAATCTTGGCGCAGACATTAGACGCATTGATGAAAATGGTGTCGTAATTCAGCCATTAGGCGTAGAGGAAAATGTCGAATTAAATGAATTTATCACTGAATAATTAATTATTAATAAATCGAAAAAAAGATGTGCCTTATCCAGGTACATCTTTTTTTGATTTATTATAATCTATATAAAAGGTAGCAGTTCCAACGGGTTTTGATTGGGTAAGCAATCTTATTAGGCCCAGAACTACACTACGTTTTCTGTGGCTCCCAAACTATAGGTGCAGCCAAAGCTAAAGTGTCGCTTATATTCCTAAATAAAAAAGAAGAACACTTATTTCCGCGCTACTCTTTTCAATGGGACTAGGACTACAATCATTCGTTCCACCAAAAAAACGTCCGCTTGCATTAGTTTCATTTCTTGTAAGAAAGCAAAATGAAGCATATTTATTCATAGATGGGAGCGGAGGGAAGCCGACTCCTACGGGAAAAGCAACAGGTGAAGACCCCGCAGAAAGTGGTCTTCTTTCGAGGAGGCTGAGGCGTTGCCCGTGGAAAGCGGCTTCCCGGAGCGGACATCTTCTTGGCAAGAACACCAAAACTTTAAAGATCAAATGATTTGTTAGAATGCTCTAAATGGCAGCAGTATATATTTTTATACAGCATATATAGGCACAAAGAATTATTTTTTGAATTCGTATTAAATAGATACGATTAGTAATATGTCATGCTTAAATAGCAGTCTATACGTTTTTCTGAAAAAAAAGTTAGGAAAAGAAATGAATCACAATTCAATTTTTTATAATATATCACTTCTCACTTTGGCAAAAACATGCTATATTTAGAGAAAATTACTAATATTTTGATTGGATGATGAAAATGAAAATTTATATGTCTGTTGATATGGAAGGAATAACAGGACTACCGGATGCTACATTTGTAGACTGGAGGAAGCATAATTACGAAAGAGCCCGAAAAATCATGACAGAGGAAGCAAATTATGTCATTCAGGCAGCATTTGGTTACGGGGCGGAAGAAGTTTTAGTTAATGACAGTCATTCCAAGATGAATAATTTACTCATTGATCAAATTCATCCGGACGCGCTTTTAATAACCGGAGAAGTGAAACCGTTTTCAATGATGCAAGGATTAAATGATACATATAGCGGCGCTTTTTTTGTAGGCTATCATGCCAGAGCCGGACAGTATGGCGTGATGTCACATTCCATGATACATGCTGTGCGGAATTTCTATATTAATGATCATTGTATTGGTGAAATGGGGATGAATGCCTATCTTGCCGGATATTATGATGTGCCTGTTTTATTCGTGGCAGGAGATGATCAGGCAGCTGCAGAGGCAGAAAAATTAATACCCAATGTGACTACTGCTGCTGTGAAAGAAACTATTTCCAGGTCATCCGTAAAAAGTTTAACACCAAAAAAAGCCGGGCTTCTGCTTAAAGAGAAAGTTAAGCTGGCCCTCGATCAACGCAGCCTTGTAAAACCGCTGGTGCCTCCAGATAACCCGGAGCTGACAATGGAATTTAATAATAGCGGACAGGCAGAATGGGCGAACTTAATGCCGGGAACAATGTGGATTCCAGGCACAACAAAAGTCCGTTTCCAGGCAAAGGATATCAAAGAAGCCTATCAAGCCATGCTGGTAATGACAGAATTAGCCATGCAGACAACTTTTTCTTAAAGTGTGTGTTCAAAAAGTTTGATAAATAGGACCAAGAAGTTCAAGGCGGTGCCGCTTTGAGGAACGGGCTTCCACAGGATGTGGTGACTTCTGTGTTGTCCACAGAACGTGGACGGTCTTAACTGAAGTTCCTCTATGCTTTAACATACGTGAGTACCGGAAAAGCAAACCAACGCAGAAATTCGCCGTGTCATTTTTAATGGACTTTTTGAACATCCTTTTAAAGTGTAATGAATACAAAAGACAAACATATTTATTATTAATAACAAGCCGGTTTATTCTCTTATTTTTACAAGTTCACTTTCTCCTTCTATTTAGGACAGAGTCAACTAACAGGAATAGTGTATGAAAAATTTTAGGATAGCGTGGTGAAACATATGCTGAAGTATATTTTAAAGCGTTTATTAATTATGATTATCACACTGTGGGTGATTATTACACTAACTTTTATATTGATGATTAATATACCCGGCTCTCCTTTTAATAGCGACCAGTCCTCCAATGAGACGGTGCAGGCCAACCTGGAAGCCCATTATAATCTGGATCAGCCCTATTACATACAATATCTGCTCTACATAAAATCGATCGTCACCTTTGATTTCGGACCTTCTATCAAACAGCCTAACCAGACTGTGAATGATCTCTTATCGAGAGGATTTCCGATTTCTTTTGAGCTGGGGATAATCACGATTGTCTTAGCCGTAATTTCAGGGATATTAGTTGGGATTATTGCCGCACTCAGACATAACGGGTTTCTGGATTACTTAACAATGGGGATTGCTGTTTTAGGTATTTCCATACCAAACTTTATTTTAGCGACACTTCTTATCCAGCAGCTGGCTGTAAACCTGGAAATATTCCCGACAGCTACCTGGAGAAGCCCGGCTCATATGGTACTGCCGGTGCTTGCACTGGCCACCGGCCCAATGGCAATCATTGCCCGTCTGACACGCTCCACCATGCTGGAGGTGCTGACACAGGATTATATCAAAATGGCGAAAGCAAAAGGTTTATCTCCCTGGAAGGTAATCTTTAAACATGCGCTCCGAAACGCATTAATGCCAGTAGTAACGATTATGGGGACACTTTTTGCCGGAATTTTAACAGGAACCTTTGTCATTGAACAGATTTTTGCAATACCGGGAATGGGGAGATACTTTGTAGAAAGTATTAATCAGCGTGACTATCCGGTTATTATGGGGACAACTGTTTTCTACAGCGCCTTCTTGATTATTATGCTTTTTATTGTGGATGTTGTTTACGGCATACTCGACCCACGGATTAAAATGCATCAAAAAGGGGGCAAGTAAAGATGAAATCAAAAGAAGAGATCGAATACACGCAAACTGCTGCCAATGTCCCTGATGAATGGTTTTCCTGGAAAGAACGGGATAAAGAAAAGCTGGAGCAGGTATCCCGTCCATCCCTGTCCTATTGGCAGGATGCCTGGCGCCGTCTGGTTAAAAACAAAATGGCGATGCTTGGACTTATCTTTTTGGTGCTGCTTACCATTATGGCAATTATCGGTCCGATACTTTCCCCTTATGAAGTGAACAGGCAGAGCCTTCCTGATCAATACCAGCCGCCGTCTATGGAGCATTGGTTCGGCACAGATAATGCAGGGAGAGATGTTTTTACACGTACCTGGTATGGTGCCCGGATTTCCTTATTTGTAGGATTTATAGCTGCATTAATTGACGTAACCATCGGTATTATCTGGGGAGGGATATCCGGCTATAAAGGCGGCCGCACCGATAATATAATGATGCGTATTATTGAAGTTTTATATGGTTTACCGTACTTATTAGTTGTTATTTTACTCTTAGTTGTGCTCGGTCCGAGCCTCGGAACCATTATTCTGGCACTGACGATTACCGGATGGGTAGGGATGGCCAGAATTGTGCGGGGACAGGTCTTACAGATTAAAAACTATGAATTTATTCTCGCTTCCAAGTCATTTGGTACCAAAACATTCCGAATCATCCGGAAAAATCTCCTTCCTAATGCGATGGGGCCGATTATTGTCCAGATGACATTAACAATTCCATCAGCGATATTTGCCGAAGCATTCCTGAGCTTTATCGGTCTCGGAATCCAGGCTCCATTTGCCAGCTGGGGTGTAATGGCAAATGATTCGTTGGGAGCTATTTTATCCGGAAACTGGTGGACACTATTCTTCCCGGCATTTTTTATCTCCTTTACGATGTTTGCCTTCAACGTTCTGGGAGATGGACTGCAGGATGCACTTGATCCGAAATTAAGAAAGTAGGTGGACAACTTGGAAAGAATACTCGAAGTAAATGATTTACATGTTACATTTACAACTTATGGAGGGACAGTCCAAGCTGTCAGAGGTGTCAATTTTCACTTAGATAGAGGGGAAACACTGGCGATTGTCGGTGAATCCGGATGTGGCAAGAGTGTCACCTCCAATGCCATTATGCGGCTGATTCCAGATCCCCCTGGAAAAATTACAAAGGGTTCGATTATTTTTAAAGGGCAGGATTTAGCAGCTTACTCAGAGAAAAAAATGCGTAATATTCGCGGAGTAGATATTTCTATGATTTTTCAGGATCCGATGACAGCGCTGAATCCAACCTTAACGATAGGTACGCAGCTTATGGAAGGTTTAAAAGAACATAAGAAAATTACTGGATCTCAAGCAAAGCAAAAAGCCATCGAAATGATGGATCTGGTTGGTATCCCCAACCCGGAAGAACGCTTAAAACAATATCCGCACCAATTTAGCGGAGGAATGCGTCAGCGGATTGTCATAGCTATTGCACTTATCTGTGATCCTGATTTACTGATTGCAGATGAACCGACAACTGCGCTGGATGTAACGATTCAAGCACAGATACTGGAGCTGTTTTCAACGATCCAGGAGCGGACGGGTGTATCGATTATTTTGATTACACATGATCTAGGCGTTGTTGCCAAAATAGCCGACCGCATTATCGTTATGTACGCTGGAAAGATTATTGAATCCGGAAGCAAGCGGGACATATTCTACCGGCCGGAGCATCCATATACAAAGGGGCTGCTGAATTCTGTCCCAAGATTAGACGCAAAAGAAGAACTGAAGCCGATTGCCGGCACTCCACCTGATTTATTCTCACCTCCAAAAGGATGTCCATTCACAGCACGATGTCCTTTTGCGATGGAGGTGTGCGATAAAGTTTATCCCGTTTCAGAAAAAATCAGTGATTCGCATCAAGTGGATTGCTGGCTGCAGGATGAACGGGCCAAGCAGCTTATGGCTGCTAAATCACTACAAACTTAAAAAGGGGGCAAAACAATGAAAGAAAGGAAGCTTTTATGGATACTCCTGGTGATGTTAACAGCACTCTTTCTCGCTGCGTGTACAGCGAATGAGGATGCTGGAGAGCCGCAGGAGGGTACAGACACAGAAGAAGGTAATGGCGAAGATGGCGAAGACGGTGAAGCTGCAGAAGAAACCCCGGATCTGGATGGAAAGACATTATATATTAATAATGGCCAGGAACCGGCTTCATTCGATCCATCCATTGGATTTGATCAGGTATCCTGGGATCCTTTGAATAACCTGATGGAAGGATTGACCCGATTAGATGAAAATTCAGTAGCCGCAGAAGGGGTGGCAGAGAGCTGGGATATTTCTGAAGATGGTTTAACCTATACATTCCATTTGCGTGAAGATGCCAAATGGTCTAATGGTGATCCTGTCGTAGCTGAGGATTTTGTTTTTGCATGGAAGCATATGCTGGACCCTGAAACAGCTTCCCAGGCAGCATTTCTAGCCTACTACATCGAGGGCGGCGAAGAATACAATAGCGGGGAAGGGTCCGCTGATGATGTCAATGTAACTGCTGTTGATGACAAAACATTAGAAGTCGTTTTGATTCAGCCGACAGGATTTTTCTTAGATCTGCTGACAAATCCGGCATTTTTCCCAATTAACCATCAGGTAGCTGAAGAAACACCGGACTGGTATGCAGAAGCAGATACATTTGTAGCAAATGGACCGTTCATGCTGGAATCATGGGAGCATGACAGTGAAATGATTTTTGCCAAGAATCCGGAATATTGGGATGCTGATGCAGTTAATTTAGATTATGTGCATTTTTCCATGGTGAATAACACGAATTCACAATACCAAATGTTCCAGACAGGAGAGCTGGATACAGCGAGTATTCCTCCAGAAATGTCAGATGAATTAATTGACGGAGACGATGTATTTATCGGTGAAAGCGGCGGCCTGGAATTCTATCGTTTTAATCTTACAGAAGAACCATTCCAAAATAAGAAAATCAGACAGGCGTTTTCTTATGCAATCAATCGGGATGATATTGCGGAATATGTCGTAAAACAAGGCGTAGAGCCGGCATATGGTTTTGTATCACCTGGCTTTACAGCGCCGGACGGAAAAGATTTCCGTGAAGAAAATGGTGATTTGCTGTCATTTGATCCGGAGCTTGGTAAGCAGCTGCTGGAAGAAGGGATGCAGGAAGAAGGATATGATGAACTTCCGCCAGTTGTATTGACTTACAGTACCAGCGATGTTAACCAGGCTGTAGCAGAAACAATGCAAAATATGCTGAGTGAAAATTTAGGTATCGATGTTACATTGGAGAATCAGGAATGGAATGTGTTTTCGGAAGCGCAGCAAAATCTTGAATTACAGTTCTCCAGAAGCTCATTTCTCAATGATTACGCTGACCCGGTCAACTTTCTGGAAAGCTTCACGACAAATTCTTATATGAACCGTACCGGATTTGAAAGTGCAGAATACGATGAGCTTATTCAAAAAAGTAAAAGTGAAACAGACGAAGAACAGCGCTATGAATATATGTATGAGGCAGAAAGAATGCTGGCTGAAGAAATGATTGCCATGCCGATCCGCTACTACAATGTTGTTGTACTTGAAGCGGATGGTGTGGAAGGAATCCTTCGTCATCCGGTAGGATACTTCGACCTGAAATACGCTGACAAAGCAGAGTAAAAAAAGCAGATAGGCTCATGTACCGACATTCAGGTCTCACTTGAGCCTATCTCTATTTTAAAGAAATATACTCTTTTATTTCTCAAAAAAGGGGGATACATACTTGCTTTCTTATCGTTTAAAATTTGGAGATACCATCGGAATTATCGCTCCGGCTGGTCCTGTAGAAAAAGAAAAACTGGAAAAATCATTCTCCTTTTTTGAAAATATGGACTTAAAAATAAAGCTTGGAGAACATGTATATGATCAATACGGATATTTAGCAGGAAGGGATGCTAGCCGTTTAGCGGATTTTCATCAAATGGTTGCTGACCGGAATGTGAAGGCAATTATTTGCGCCAGGGGCGGCTATGGAACAGGTCGCATCATTGATAAAATAGATATGGAATTAATCAAAAAAAATCCTAAAATTATCTGGGGATACAGTGATATTACATTTTTACATACAGCCATCCGCCAAGCGACCGGCTTAATTACTTTTCATGGTCCGATGCCGGCATCGGATATGGTGAAAAAAGACTTTGATACACTTTCCAGCCAATTATTCAGGCAGCTGTTTGGACCGACTAACCTCATTTATTCAGAGAGTATTTCTCCGCTTACTGTCTATCGGGAAGGAGAAGCCTCAGGGAAAATTGTCGGAGGAAATCTGTCACTGCTTGTACAAACGCTGGGCACTCCTTATGAAATTTGTACAAAGGATAAACTGTTATTCATAGAAGATGTTGGCGAGGAGCCTTATCGGATTGATGCGATGATGAATCAGCTTCGTTTGACCGGGAAGCTGCAGCAGGCTGCCGGGATAATTATCGGTGATTTTGCAGAAGCAGACCCTAAAGTACATCCAAGTTTAAGATTGGAAGAAGTCTGGAAGCATTACTTTAGAAATTATAGAAAGCCGGTTATTGCCGGTTTCCGAATCGGTCACTGCTTTCCGCATTTCTCTATTCCTTTAGGAGTAAAAGCAACTTTATCCAGCAGGACGAAGACGCTTCAGCTTTCGCCGGGAGTACGTTAAGGAATGTCAAATACTTAGAAAGGGGCGTTAATCGTGAAGATAATTGATTTAGGACTTTATCATAGCTCGATCCCTTTACATACACCTTTTAAAACAGCACTGCGGACGGTAACTGTTGCAGAAAGTATTTTTGTGAAAATAACCTGCGATAATGGCAGCATCGGCTGGGGAGAAGCTCCGCCGACGCATGTGATTACAGGCGATAGTCTGGCAAGTATCCATTACACGATTGATCAGGTCATCCGTCCAATTTTAAAGGATGCAGAGCTATCATCCTATGCGCATATTTTTATGCAGCTGGAGAAGGCGATTGTTCATAATAGCAGTGCCAAGGCCGCTGTGGATATGGCATTATATGATTGTCTCGCACAAGCAGCAAATCAGCCTTTATATCAATATTTGGGAGGCTCGAGCTCCACTATCCAAAATGATTACACCGTCAGCGTGAATGAGATTGATCAAATGCAGAAGGACGCAAAATTATATAAAGAAAATGGCTTTGACATTTTAAAGGTAAAAGTAGGCAAAGACTCGGCAGAAAAAGATATTGAACGGGTAGCTGCTGTCCGGAAAGCGGCAGGAGAGGACGTTCTGATCCGGTTGGATGCAAACCAGGGCTGGACTGCGAAAGAAGCAGTTAAATCTATTACAAAGATGGAAGAGCTGGGCTTAAATATTGAATTGGTAGAACAGCCTGTTCCTGCCCATGACATTCAAGGGCTTAAATATATTACCAGTCATACGACAACACCAATTATGGCGGATGAAGCAGTATTTTCTGTACACGATGCACGACGTGTCCTGGAAATGGGGGCTGCGGATCTGATTAATATTAAGCTGATGAAGGCTGGAGGGATCCATCAGGCGATAAAAATTGCAAACCTTTGTGAAGCTTATGGGGTTTCCTGTATGGCAGGGAGCATGATAGAGACCAAGCTGGGAATTACAGCTGCCGCTCATTTTGCAGCCAGTCACCCGGCAGTCACACGCTTTGACTTTGATGCCCCGCTGATGCTGTCAGATGATATTTTAGAAGGTGGTATTCATTACGAAGGAAAAGGAAATCAAATTACTTTTCCTGATCAGCCGGGACTTGGAATAAAAGCTGTGAAGGAAGCTTATTTGGAACCAATCAAAAATGAAAGGAGCTGGTAGAATGAAAGAGATGTTTGAGAAGCTCCCGGAAATGTTTCATGTGACGAATGTGCAGGTTGCAACAATCTGGACTAATCCAGAGTCAGCCAGAGCGGAGGATGAATATGGAGTCTCAAGCCCGACAGATATACTTAAATGGGTGAACAGCTTAACCTATGAGCAGGGTTTGGCTCTGTGTAATGACAATCTGGTGCAGTCGCAGACATTGTACGGCGAGCCTGTCATAGTTCTGGAGGAAGAAGGAGAATGGGCACATGTTATCGCTCCATTTCAGCCGTCCAAAAAAGATGCGGGAGGCTATCCGGGATATATACCAATCCGTCAATTGACACGTGTGAATAAAGAAAGCTGGCTCCAGGATAAATATAGCGTCGTTACCGCAAAGGATGCCTGGCTGGAAGACTCAGACGGACAAACAAGGATGCAGCTGAGTTATTTAACCATTTTGCCTTACTTAGGGGAGAACGATACGCATGTGTATGTACAGACGCCGACAGGAAAGCAGCAGATTGCTAAAGAAAAAACAATAACTGTTACGAATGAAGTTGGCATAGAGCCTGGCAGCGGCGCAGATATTGTGGCTGCCGGTCTTCCCTTTACCGGTCTTGATTATTTCTGGGGCGGCATGAGCTCCTTTGGCTATGATTGTTCAGGGCTCGCCTATGCAGCGCATAAAGCAAACGGCTATTGGATTGCCCGTGATGCGGGAGATCAGGCAGATGCAGGTGAAGAGATTGCTTTTGATGCGATCAAGCCGGGAGATCTGCTCTTCTTTGCTCATCAGGATGGAAAAGGAGCAATCCATCATGTCGGCATCTATAAAGGAAATGGAGAAATGCTGCATTCACCGCAAACAGGAAAAGGGATTGAAATCACTCCTTTACAAGGAACCAAGTACGAAAGGGAGCTATGCGCAGCGAGAAGGTACTGGAGGTGAAGAGATGGAAGATAAAATACTGGAAGTAAAAAACCTTGTGAAATACTTTGATGTGGGAAAGGCAGATATTTTAAAAGCCGTCAATGATGTATCCTTTCATATTTTTAAAGGGGAAACCTATGGTCTGGTTGGTGAATCCGGCTGCGGGAAATCTACCATCGGCCGGACAATTCTCGGATTATATGAGAAAACAAGCGGAGATGTCTGGTTTAATTATGAAAATGTACATGGATTAAGCGAAAAGGAACAATTCGCGCTTTACCGGAAAATGCAGATGATTTTTCAGGATCCGTATGCTTCGTTGAATCCCCGGTCTACCATCAGGGAAATCATCTCTGAGCCTCTGGAGGTACACGGAATTTTTAAGAAGAAAAAAGATCTCATGAACCGTGTATATGAACTGCTGGAGGAGGTTGGACTGAGCAGGGACCATGTGAACCGTTACCCGCACGAATTCAGCGGCGGACAACGTCAGCGAATCGGGATTGCTAGAGCGCTGGCACTGAACCCGGACTTTATTATTGCCGATGAGCCGATTTCTGCATTAGATGTTTCCGTGCAGGCGCAGGTAGTGAATCTGATGAAGCGGCTGCAGCGGGAAAAAGGGCTGACCTTCTTATTTATTGCGCATGACTTGTCGATGGTGAAGCAATTCTCAGACCGGATTGGCGTGATGTATTTAGGAAATCTGGTAGAGGAGACAGATGGCGAGGATCTCTATGAAAATCCATTGCATCCATATACAAAAGCGCTTCTATCAGCCATTCCAATTCCAGACCCGGATATAGAAGAAGAGAGAGAACGGATTATTTTAGAAGGGGAATTGCCAAGCCCTATCAATCCGCCTTCAGGGTGTGTATTCCGGACAAGATGCCCGATGGCAATGGATATATGCAAGGATGTGAAGCCGGTATGGCAGGAAATAAAGTCAGGTCACCGCGTTGCCTGCCATCTGTATGATCAGAATTATAAGGATAGCCCGCCGACCGGGCCGCAGCGGACGAAAGAAATGGAAGAAGAAGAAATTCAGGCATAAATATAAAGAACCGTAGAATGCTCTTTGAACGGCTAAAAGAGACTTCTATGGTTTTTTTATTACTGTATATTTTGAACTGTTATGTACACTCTGAAAATTTTTTCTCTAACTTTATCATAAGAAAAAGGTCTATTTTGCCAATAAAATGTATAGATTTAATAGTAGGCATGATAGATAAACAGCTTAAGAGGATGTTCAGAAAGTTTTAGAAAAGGAGGAGGAACGTGCATAACAAAAAGTATAAACAGAAAAACACAGCAATTCATAAGAAAATGAAGCAGCTGCAGCAGAAAAAAAGGATACCGAACCAGCCGACACAGAAAATCGTACCTTTTTCTAACCGGAAATCAACGTATTATAATCATCAGCGCCCATCTCCTTGGAAGCAAATGATATTAGGTGTTTTTGCAGTACTGATCATTTTTATTCTGGCAGTCCCTGCAATTATTGTCCAGATCACAAAAACCGATAATCCAATTAGTACAGGTGTAGAAGTGGTGGATACAGAAGAAGAAAATCCTGATAAAGAAGAAGGAACAGAGGATACCTCTGAAGAAACAGCAGCGGGCGAAGAAGCAGTGGAAGTCGGAGCATCTCCATTTGATGTCTCTGTCATGCGGGTGAGCAACGAGAAAGTGGAGAATGTTCCAGTAGAGCAATATGTTGCCGGGGTGGTTTCTTCCGAGATGCCGACAGAGTTTGAAATGGAAGCATTAAAAGCCCAGGCAGTTGCTGCGAGAACATTTACTGTCAACTTTCTGCTGAATGGAGAGAAGAATAGCAGCTATGATTTGACTGATTCAACACAGCATCAGGTATATAAAGGGGAACAGGAGCTGCAGGAGCAATGGGGAGCGGAATATCAGGAAAAAATGAATAAAATAAATCAGGCAGTGAAAGAAACAGAAGGACAAATCATAACGTATAATAAGGCACCGATTACAGCTTCCTTCTTCTCCACAAGTAATGGGTATACGGAAAACTCTGAGGATTATTGGGAGAGCGAGGTTGCCTATCTGCGCAGCGTAGAGAGTCCCTGGGATAAGAATGCACCAGAGTTCACCAGTCAGACAACGCTGAGTGTCGCAGAGGTGTCTGAGGCATTGCAAGTGCCGCTTCAGGATGATAAGAAAATCCCAATGGAAATCAGCCATACAGACAGTGGCAGAGTAAAAGAAATAACAGTTGCCGGAAATACTTTTACAGGACCGGAATTTCGTGATAAATTGGGCTTGAGATCCAGTGACTTTACTATTGAACAAAGTGATAATCATCTGATTTTTACGACACAGGGCTATGGGCACGGCGTCGGCATGAGCCAATATGGCGCAAATGGCATGGCGGCAGAAGGAAAAAATTATGAAGACATTATTCACTACTACTATACAGATGTGGAAATTAGCCAGGTAAGTGAAATCGCACCAACCCTCGTTTCTAACTGAGCGGGGGTTTTTTATTGTCTAAATGGGCTAAACTACTTTTATTGCAAAGGTGAAAGTGTTTCGTTTCTACTATATAAATTGAAATAATAAATCTTTCTTTTGTTCCTGACATAATACATCGTTTTTTCATGTTTAAGCGCTATTACCAGCGAAGGAAAAACACGGAGACTCCTATGGGAAAGCGCAAAACGGAAGGAAGTTCGGTTAAGTTCGCGACGTCCTGTCGCAACACCGAACTGACATACATCCTGTATGCCTCCGCAGAAAAAAAGTGAACTTCTTTTTTTGAGGAGGCTGAGCTCAAGCCCATGGAAAGCGTAGTGTTTTTCCGGAGCGAATGCTAGAAGGTAAAATCTAAATTTCAACTTATCCAGAACCTTTATTTAATCTATTTATTATGAAAATCAAAAATTTTTTTCATAGTTATGTATATAATTCTCTTTTTCTGCTCACAATGGTTGCAGAGGTGATGAAAATGAAAGAGGAATTCAAAGGCCCAAAAAATAAATGGAGCCAAATTTTCCGTAAGAAATGGTTTTTCCCAGCATTGTATTTAAGTATTGCAGCTGTTTTATTAGCGTCAGTCATTTGGTATCAAAATGCAGGAACTGATGTTTCAGAGCAAGATGACCAAAGGAATGCAGAGGATCACTATCTTCCATCAATGAATGATGAAGATGCAGTACCGGTAGTGGATCAGCAGGAATTGGTAGGAATGCCGCTGGAAAACGCAGATGAAGCAGAAATCGTAACTAAATTTTTTGATTACAACGCAGAGCAGGCCGACAGAGAAAATGCACTTGTACTTTACAACAATCGTTACTATCAAAGTACAGGAGTAGACATTGCAGCAGCAGACGCAGAAACTTTTGATGTCTTAGCATCTATCAGCGGAACAGTAGAAGAAGTGAAGGAAGATCCATTACTGGGTAATGTAGTTGTGGTATCTCATGGTGAAGACTTAAAAACGTATTATGCTAGTCTTGGAGATGTAGCAGTTTCTGTAAGTGACCAAGTTGCACAAGGTGATAAGCTGGGAACAGCAGGCAAAAACTTGTTTGGTAAAGATAATGGAACACACTTGCATTTTGAAATCCGTAAAGACGGTAAAGAAGTAAACCCGGAAAGCTATTTTGATCAGCCGGCATCCAGCATTGCTGTAGAAGATAGCGCTGCGGAAGATGAAGCAGTAAGTGATGAACCAACTTCAGGAGAAGATGTTGTAAATCCTGAAGAAGATGCAGAAAACGTAGAAGATACAGAACAGGAAGAAGCACCAAGTGAAGACGAAGGAACTGACGAAGAAGCGGATGAAGAAATCGACGTAGAATTGGACGAGTCCGAAGAATAAAAGAATATTGCTTGGGAAAACCAAAAAAAGAGGCTGTTGCACAATCAGGAAACTGATCGTGCAACAGTTTTTTTGTGCACAAAAAAACAGACCACAAAGGGTCTGCTCTTGTGTATTATTAATTTAGGACAAGTAAAAAAATAACAAGATTCCAGTATACGCAAACATTAGGTAATTATCAATTATATTTACCAATGGATGTAGAAGAAATGATTCTTTTCTTATTCTTTAATAAAGCATTTCCGTTACACAAATGATTTAGAAATTTCCTGTGTTGCATGAACTAATGCCGGAATATGCTTCTCTATCATTTCGCTATTAAAGCGGAAAATCGGACCTGAAATCGATAATGCTCCTACAACACGCTGGTTTTGATCAAAAACCGGAGCAGACAATGCCGAAACATTTGCGTTGATTTCCTCAAAGCTGACTGCATAACCCTGCTCTCTTGTAGTTTCTATTTTCTTAGTTAAAATATCGCGCTCTTCCCGGGATAAACTGTACAGTACACTTTGAAGAATCTCTTCGGATTGATAGGACAGAATTGCCCGGCCTGTAGCACCGGCATGGATAGGATACTGATTGCCGACACCTACAGACCTTCTGATTTCCTGCTGACTTTCATATTCCATAACACATAGCCGCGTGTATCCATTCGGTATATAGAATCCAGCTGTTTCCCCTGTCTGATTTCGCAGCCGGATCAGCCAGGGCTCTACAACTGGTGCAAAAGGCAGCTCCGTTATGATCTTATTTGCATAGTCTAAAAAAGCCGGACCGAGTGAATACAGTTTGGAATGTGTATCCTGCAGTACAAATCCTTCCATTTTTAAAGTGGTTAACAAACGATGAACAATAGTTTGGGAAATCTCTAAATCTTTGCTTATATAACTGACACTTTGCGGTCCCGGTGTTTCCTTCAGATGTTCTAATACTTTAATTGCCCGCAATACAGTTGCAGATACGTCTGACTTTGTTTTCATAGGAACCTCCAGATTGAATCGATAACATACTTTTCGAATTATTATATCATATTACTCTGTCGATTATTTGCTTTTAATATACCTTGTTTTGTACTGGCAGTAGAAATCCATTGCTTCACTGCCCAATTCTTTAAAGGTTCCGGTGCTCGATTGCTTATAGCCTCCAAAAGGAGCTTGATAAAATGTACCTGTGGTTGTCATATTCACTTTAACAATTCCTGCTTCAATCTCATTTAACGCCTTATTCATATATTCCAGGTTTTTGGTGCAGATGGCTGATGAAAGTCCATAATCTACATCATTAGCGGCAGCAATAGCCTCATCAATACCTCTGACCTCAGTAATGCAATTGACCGGACCAAAAACCTCCTCCTGAAAAATTCGCATAGACGGGGTCACATTTCGAATGACGGTAGGTTCTACAAAATAGCCGTGCTCAAATTCCGGACCTTCCGGGATTTTCCCTCCGGTAAGTACAGTGGCGCCTTCCTCCACTGCACTTTGAATCAGTGCGAGGGTAGAGGACTGTTCGGACGCACTTACCTGTGGACCGATGTCAATGCCTTCTTCCATGCCATTTCCGATGCGAAGCTCTTTTGTCTTTGCAACAAGCTTATCTGTGAACGCCTCAGCAATTGCTTGATGGACAATTACCCGTCCTGTAGCTGTACAAGCCTGCCCGGTTTGCCCATAGGCGCCCGCAGCAGCAATCTGCACTGCCTCATCTATATCCGCATCTTCCATGACAATAAGCGGATTTTTTCCTCCCATTTCAAGTAAACAGCGTTTCATATCTTTGGCAGCCTCTGCATAAACCTTTTTCCCGGAAGAATTAGATCCGGTAAAGGTCACAGCCTTTACTGCTTTATGCTGGATCATTTCAGAGACAAATCTGCCGGGAGCGATGACATGATTGATGACACCTGCAGGAACACCAGCCTTCTCAACAATTTCCATAAACTTCATGACAGTTAACGGTGTCTGTGAAGAGGCCTTTAATACAACTGTATTGCCGCTGGCGATGGCTGGTGCAGTCTTCCATGCCGGAATAGAAAGCGGGAAATTCCAGGGAGTTACTACCAGGACGACACCTAGAGGCTCCGGCTTTGTTTCAATTTGAACATCCGGTATATCTGCTTCCATGATGGTTCCTTTCAGACGGCGGCATTCACCGGCGTAAAAGCGGATAATACCTGCTGCATAACCGACCTCTTTTATTGCATCCTGAAATGTTTTACCCTCTTCCATAACAATTGTCCGGGCAAGCTCCTCTTTGTCATTCTCCATTAACGCAGCAATGTTATATAAGTATTGTTCACGCTGCGGGGCCGGTGTGTGTCTCCAGGATTGAAATGCCTGCCCGGCAGAATCAATAGCTGCTTTTACGTCTTCTGGGGTCGATTGATTATAGGATGAAACAATTTCCCTTGTGTCAGCAGGATTCACTCCTTCTCTTAATTCGTCTCCTGAAGGGGATACCCATTTTCCATTGATAAAGTTTTTTAATGATACAGTTGTTGTCGCTGCCATCATAATACCTCCTTAAATATTTCTAATCTATTGATAACGTTTATTAAGAACATGTTTGTATTACATATTCATCATTCCTCCATAGCTTCAACAAGTGTTTCCCGTCCAATTTGATCAAGTTCATTCCAGCATTTCATATCAATTTCGGCCCCGTACAAGTACGCCTTTTCAAAGGTAGCCTTTAAATGCACAGATTCTGTCAGTTTGATCGCTCCATTTCCAGCTGCCTGCCTCAGTTTTCTTACACAGGAAGTGATCAATTTTGTTTCCGAGGTACAAACAAGCCAAAACTCATCGCTAGTCATATTGGCCGTTTCATATTGTCCAAGCTCTGCGGTAAGATTTTGTTCCATGATTTGCTCTGCGGCATCTCCTTCCGCAAATAATGGGTAGGCAATTTCCGGTGTAGAAAGAATCCATATTGGAACGCCCTGACTTGTTTTATAATTAACCAGACATCCTTTATCTCTGGAAGCGATATAATGGGCCGGCTGTGCCAGGAGCCGGGAATGGGTCGTATTTTGCATATGAACCCGTACTGTATTTTTTGTTTCAGACATTCCTAAAGCAAAGTCTGCCATCAGCTTGCCCAGAATAATAGCGCTTTGTGCTTCTCCATCAAAACGGTATAAACCATTTTCCTCTTGCAGGAGATGAACATTTTTCATACTCTGTGATTTTATATTGGGAATTTCCTTCAGCAATACCTGCATACCATTTAAACCGATGAATTCACTCCATGTAACCACTCCGGCACCATCATCTGCGCACCCGTAAGGAATGCCGCATGCACGGAAGACCTTTTTACAGTGAATAAACAGCTCTACATAGGATACGCGCATTTCTCCGCCTCCTTTTTATTTTTGACCATCCTCTTTAAAGCCCTCCGTAAAGAAACGTAACCAGTTGCCGCCCATTACCTTTGCTGCATCCTCGCCGGACATTCCCTGTTGAATGAGCCCTTCTGCAATATTCGGAAAGTCCTTCGGAGTCTGAAACCATGATGGCCACTCCGGCCATGACGGATTTTCCTTTGAACCGGCTCCATAGTCCATATCATGTGTCCATCTGCCCATCCGCATCCAGTGCAGAAAGTCTGTAGACATGTTTAATGTTAAATCGGTGCCGAGGCCAACCTGATCAATCCCCATAAAATCAACCGTTTGGATAATCATACTGCAAAATTCCTCCAGTGTTGTATTCTTTCCATTCACAAGATGCGGATAGGCGCAGACCCCAAGTACACCGCCATTCTCTTTTAAAGCCTGAAGCACCTCTGCAGACTTGTTGCGTTTTGTTGGATAAATCCAGCTCGGGTTTGCATGTGTGATTGCCACCGGCCGCTCTGATACAGCTATCGCGTCAAGAGAAGTCTGTTCACCAACATGTGAAAGATCCACAATCATTCCCACCCGGTTCATTTCCTGAATAACTAATTTGCCGAAGCGGGAAAGACCGCTGTCTTTCTCTTCATAACAGCTGCTCCCGACTAAATTCTGGTTATTATAGGTCAGCTGCATCACTTTAATACCGAGCTGGTTAAAAACAGAGACAAGAGAAAGCTCATCCTCCAGAGAAGAGGTATTTTGTGTGCCCAGAATAACACCTATTTTTCCTGCCTGTTTTGCCTTTAAAATATCACTGCCCTGAAATACCTGCATGACCAGGTCATCATTTTCATGAAAGAACCGGTGCCATTCGCCGATTTTACGAAGTGTTTCCCGGGCATTTTCCCATAATCCGCAGCACGCGTGAACACAGGTGACACCACCTTTTTTTAAAAGATGCACAAATTCTCTGTCCCAGCTGCTTAACTCTAAAGCATCAATGACAATCTCGTTTTGTTGTATCATGGTTGATCTCCTTTCCATGTCGGTAATTGTGGAAATACCCAATTATCAGGGAAAGGCTGCCCGATTTCTTCGACAAGCGGTGCTCCCTGAAATAACGTAATACGCACCCAGCGATTGGATTTTGGATTGAAGCGCTCAGCTCCAAAAAAAGATAACTTGAATCGGAGCAGGTTGACAGGCAGTAAATCCTTGCTTAACAGATTGGCCTGCACTTCTCCATATTCAAAACCGTCCAAGGATTGAATCCGCTGTATGATACCTTTATAGTGCGGATACTTCAAAATAAAAGATATAACAATCTCCTCAGGATGAGCAGCTGTTAAAGCTTGATAGAGCTCCTGCACCTCTTCCGCTATATTCATCGGCAGCTCCTTGTCACTGCCGGGTTCCTGGTCACGAACTCCGATGCGCGGTTCCTCTTTTTCTTCAGAACGGTACCAAAAATAATATTTTTCATCCGGATTGGTAAAATCATATTGAAATACCCAGGTATACTGCTGTTTGATTAAATCAATAAGTTCCCTGATTTTCATTCGCGGTTCAATCTGGTATGTTTCTTCTACGTTCATCCTCCGTTCCAAATCAATAACATGATCCGTATACAGCTCAAGTAAAAGCGTGTGCAGCAGCTCCTGCATCTCGATAGAGGCTGTTCTCTCTGCAAGAACAGACAAATCATGCCACATGTCTTGTGTAGGCTGCTTCATTAAGGTGCCGCTTTTTAAATATTCAAGAACAATCTTATTTAGAAATCTGCATTGTTCCGCCAGCTTTTCCGGTTTGAAAAAGATCTCCCTGTCGATCAGTCTTGAATCATCAAAATAGGTTGCAGTGCGATTCAGCCAATATCTCATCAGTGCGAGATCATCCCGGGACGGTTGAATGTCCTTTACTCTGGCGATAGCTTTCTCTCTGATATAGACCCACTGGTGAATCAATCTGGGATGCGCGATCAGAAAAGGGGCCATCCCCAGACCAGTTGCATTTCCGGTACCTATAAAACGCTTTATTTCCGGAGCCAGCAGAACGGCATCCGGATTTTTTTGTAAGGCAATATGCTCCACAAGATCAAAGCTGAAATGCCGCAGCATATACACCGCAAACATCTGAGCCTGAAAGGGGCCGCTGAAGGGATGATTATCTTTAATTTTTTCATAAGGAGCAAGCCCGAATTTTCCGTTGCCATAAACGGCTGTTGTCCGTAATAGATAACCAACCTCATTTAAAACTTTTGGGTCGGGCTGCTTTTGTGCTGCAAGACAGTCAATAACATAATCAAAAATCCGGTTGCTTCTGTTGGCGCGTGACCAGACAAGGTCAAACGCATCGCCGCGCCCTGCCTCCTGCTTAGGCAATTCTCTTTTTAAACTTTCTATTTTTTCAGTGGAGACGATGCCTTCACTTAATGCAAAGGTGACATCCCATTTTTGGGAAATAACACGGTCGCTTCGTTCATCTTCCTTTATTTCTGTGGAGACAACTACAAAGGAAAATGTATGCCTTGGTGTTTGAATACGATATACACTATGGCCATGTCCATCCTTATTTAATTCAAATAATGTCCGATCAACCTGCCAATTTTCCCGCATCATATGTCTTAATAATATGCGCAGAAAACTCAAGCTTGTCAGGCGGAATGCACCGATGCGTTCCAGTTTCATTACTTCGGAAGCGGGACGCAATTTATGATTTTCATGCTTTACTTCTATCAAGCTGTACACCCCCAAAAACTAAGATTATTTATTTAATAACTGCATATTTAGCAGGTAGTTCCTTAACCGGCTTCTTCATTCTCGTAGATGCTTTCCTTCTTAGGCGGGGTGATTCCCTGTTCCTCAGCAAGTTTTCTGCAAACGAGTGGTGCCGTCCAGAAGGTTGTCAGCAATAATATAGAAACCGGGACAGCTGTTACCACAATAAAGGACTGTAATGAACTGACACTGCTCTCGCCAATTGTTAACAAAACAGCAGCAACCGCGCCCATCAGTAATGCCCAGAATACGCGCATCGCTTTCGGCGGTTCACCAGTACCGGTAATGGCCATCGATATGGTCAGTGACATAGAGTCTGTTGTTGTGAGTACAAAGATGATGGTTGCCAGCAGAAACAAAAAGCCTAAAATCGTGCCTAAAGGCAATTGCTGCGTAATGGCAATCATAGCGGCAGGAGCTCCATTACTGTTCAACGCTTCGGAAACAGAACCGGGATTAGCAATTTCCTGGAAAATCCCCGTACCGCCTACAACAGTAAACCAAAATGCTGTTACGACAGGTGCAATAACGGCAACTGCTGTGACAATCTCCCTAATCGTCCGTCCGCGGGAGATACGGCTGACAAATATCGCCATCATGGGTCCATATCCAAGGAACCAGGCAAAAAAGAAAACCGTCCATCCGCTAAGCCATGCACTATCGCTGCGAAATGTGCTCATACTGACAAAGTTCTGCAAGTATAAACCGAAGGACTCCAGAAAAGAGTCAAAGATGAATAACCCGGGCCCAAGGATCAGCATAGCTGCAACAAGGGTCAGTGCTAAAATGACATTATAACGGCTTAGAATTTGGATTCCCCGATGGATACCAGACGCAGCAGAAATTGCTGCAGCAATAACAATCAAAAGGATAATAATAACCTGAACAATCAACGTATCCGGTAATCCGAACAAAGCATTTAATCCATATCCGGCCTGCAAGCCGAGAAACCCGATAGGACCAATGGTTCCGGCAGCAACCGCTACAATCGAAAAAACATCAACAAACGTACCCAATGCACTATTTTTCATAATTCTGTCGCCAAAAAAAGGATACAGTAATGACCTTGGCTTAAGCGGCGCTCCGCGATGATAGTGTGCATACATCAGTACGAAGGTGGCAAGCGTTCCCAAAATGGCCCAAGCAAGGAATCCCCAGTCGACAAAGCTTGCAGCAAGTGCCGGACCCACAGCCTCCTGAGATCCTGATGAAATATCCCCAAATTGAGGAGGGGTACTCAAAAAATGACTTAATGGCTCAGCAGCTGCCCAAAATACGCCTCCGCCTGCAAGTAAAGTACACATAATAATAGAAATCCATTTAAAGTTGCTCATTTCCGGCTTAGTCAATTTTCCTAATCGAATTCGTCCATACTTGGAAAATCCTAAGAAAAGGGCAATAACGAATGTACCGAGCATAAGAAACTGATACACAGAACCAAAGTATTTTACGGAGAATGCAAAAGACGCATTTACCATATCAGTTACAAACGCCTGGTTGAAAAGGCCGGCAACGACAAAGATTAATAAAAGACCGCCGCTAATTAGAAAGACAGGTAAGTCAATTGTTCGGGTACTTCCTTTCATGTACTTCAATAGAATTCCTCCTCGTTATTTTTATAATTCCATTTAAGCTGTGACAGGGAAAAAACCTTGCGCCAAGTGAACCAGTAAGAGACAGACAAGCTCCGAATAATAATGACGGACAGTCTTTAAAAAAATAACGGTTATTGCTGCTTTTTGATCTGAATAAAACTTGAAGTCTATTCCAGTCAGTTATGAAATTAATTGTTAGAAGATATCAACATAAAAAAATGTAAGGGTTTTCAAAAAAGATAGAAACAATAAATAATACAATAATTTATATTGATAATTTATCTATATTCCGATAATAGGAATACAATACCGTTATTTAATTAAAGGATAAATTATGCGTACATCATTGTCAATATTAAATATTATCTGACTATATAAGTTGAACTTAAATATTCATATAACCTTTTAAATCTTTGAGCTAACTATTTTGATTTCCCGGTACAAAAAGGTCAGGAAGAAAGAAAAAAATGAACGTTGATGAATTTAATTGCAATTATTCAAAGAAGAGAAGAAATATTTGTTCACTGGAAAAAATAAATGAATGAAGTTTTCATTTTATGGATGATAACAGTAAGAAAAATGGAACTTCCGTTTCAAGATTTTCTTAAATACACCTTGTCCCCATGATTATTTGTACAAAACTTAAGCATAAAGGAACGATTTTTTTAATATGATGATATTACAAACCATGCAATCGAATTGTCTGAGGTGAAAAGACATGTAATTTATAAATACCATTCATCTTAAGTGGAACCTTTATTCTTTTATATTCTAATGACTACATAAAAAATAGTCAGCCGCTTATCAATAAGTCCTATCCCAAAACATACACCCTGTCCAAGCGACACCTCGGAATTACAACTTAGGGGGGCGAACGGTGTGCATGATTACATCAAAGAAAGGACAATTAAAATAGGGAGGCATGTTGTAGAGACAAGAAAAACAGTCCGGACGATTGCAAAAGAGTTCGGCGTATCTAAAAGTACAGTCCATAAAGATCTGACAGAAAGGCTGCCCGAAATTAATCCTAAACTGGCCCAGGAAGTAAAAGAAATACTCGAGTACCATAAAGCAATCCGCCATTTACGCGGAGGCGAAGCAACAAGGAAAAAATACAAAATATCCAAGGATGAAGAAAATACTTTAAAAGAAGCAAAAATCACACAAAAATTCCTCGCCTCATCAAACAGATCCAAAGCACAAGGAAGTTAAAAAATCTCCACGCAATTTATTTTTTAAATATTATAAATATAGAAAAAGCAGTAGAACAATGATAAAAAATAGTTTTACTGCTTTTTTAGGTGCTCGGAAAATCTTTGATTAAATGATAAATACTGATTTATTACAAGAAAATGGAGTGATGTATGACCAAATATTATAGTGAATAATATAAATTTACTTAATTACTCAACTTTCGCACTTTAAAAAGTAACTTCTTATCCATAGGAACAGGGGTTGATTATTTCTTCCATATATCTGTTGACAAAGATAGAAGGTAAAGTGTAAAGCGACCGCTACGGTGGACCGTTTTGCTTTCCTAGGGGCACGCTCTTCAGCTAACTTTTGCCAAGAAGATCACTTGGCAAAAGTGGATCTTCAGATGGTGCTAATCCCTCAGGAGTCAAAACGGTCCACCTCCGCTAGCAGGATATTCTATACTGAAATAACTGAACAAATAAAAGGTAGATCCGACGGAACAAATTTTCGTGTTGCATGGTAAAACATGCTCAGCAATCCTTATTTTTGGTGCATGAAAGCTATTCTCGATATGAATTATTCATGCTGTCATGATTTGAACTGTTAAAAACCATTTGAAACACCAGCATGATTGTTTATTTAGGCTCAAAAACGATGATTTCATCTAACTTCATCAGGATATTATTTCTTCCATGCGCTGTAGAATCCTATTAGAGCGCAGGCCAACCACGTAGACTCCTATGGGAACAGGGCGAGCTGAAGATCCACTTGAAA
>NZ_LT727810.1:151220-788644 GCF_900162665.1 Oceanobacillus sojae | reverse complement strand
CAGACTTAAAGAACCGCCTGCGAGCGCTTTACGCCCAATAATTCCGGACAACGCTTGCCACCTACGTATTACCGCGGCTGCTGGCACGTAGTTAGCCGTGGCTTTCTGGTCGGGTACCGTCAAGGTATGATCAGTTACTATCATACTTGTTCTTCCCCGACAACAGAGTTTTACANCCACCTTCCTCCGGTTTGTCACCGGCAGTCACCTTAGAGTGCCCAACTAAATGCTGGCAACTAAGATCAAGGGTTGCGCTCGTTGCGGGACTTAACCCAACATCTCACGACACGAGCTGACGACAACCATGCACCACCTGTCACTTTGTCCCCGAAGGGAAAGCTCTGTCTCCAGAGGATTCAAAGGATGTCAAGACCTGGTAAGGTTCTTCGCGTTGCTTCGAATTAAACCACATGCTCCACCGCTTGTGCGGGTCCCCGTCAATTCTTTTGAGTTTCAGCCTTGCGGCCGTACTCCCCAGGCGGAGTGCTTAATGCGTTAACTTCAGCACTAAGGGGCGGAAACCCCCTAACACCTAGCACTCATCGTTTACGGCGTGGACTACCAGGGTATCTAATCCTGTTCGCTCCCCACGCTTTCGCTCCTCAGCGTCAGTTACAGACCAGAGAGTCGCCTTCGCCACTGGTGTTCCTCCACATCTCTACGCATTTCACCGCTACACGTGGAATTCCACTCTCCTCTTCTGCACTCAAGTCCTCCAGTTTCCAATGCACGTTTACGGTTGAGCCGCAAGATTTCACATCAGACTTAAAGAACCGCCTGCGAGCGCTTTACGCCCAATAATTCCGGACAACGCTTGCCACCTACGTATTACCGCGGCTGCTGGCACGTAGTTAGCCGTGGCTTTCTGGTCGGGTACCGTCAAGGTACGATCAGTTACTATCATACTTGTTCTTCCCCGACAACAGAGTTTTACGATCCGAAAACCTTCATCACTCACGCGGCGTTGCTCCGTCAGACTTTCGTCCATTGCGGAAGATTCCCTACTGCTGCCTCCCGTAGGAGTCTGGGCCGTGTCTCAGTCCCAGTGTGGCCGATCACCCTCTCAGGTCGGCTACGCATCGTCGCCTTGGTGAGCCGTTACCCCACCAACTAGCTAATGCGCCGCAGGCCCATCTGTAAGTGACAGCAAAAACCGCCTTTCAACTTATCATCAGGAGATCATAAGTATTATCCGGTATTAGCTCGCGTTTCCGCGAGTTATCCCAGTCTTACAGGCAGGTTGCCTACGTGTTACTCACCCGTCCGCCGCTCGTTCCACGAACGTCCCTCCGAAGAGTTCTGTCCGCTTCCCGCGCTCGACTTGCATGTATTAGGCACGCCGCCAGCGTTCGTCCTGAGCCAAGATCAAACTCTCCATAAAAGTGTTTGTATTCTTTAGCTTTCAGAAGTCAACTTCTGACTTAAATATTCAAGAAAAACGAGGTGTTTTTCTTCTTTCGTACTGGTTGTTTTGTTCAGTTTTCAAAGAGCAATTTCTTTGTCGCTTTTAAAAACAGCGACCAAATCAATATATCATATATCCAACATCTCGTCAACAACTTTTTTTATTAAAATCTTTTGAAAAGCATCAATCGAACATTGGATTTTTATTATAGCATTATCGACAAATTAAGTCAACACATGCTCGGCAAATTTCTTTTTATTAAAACAAACTGCATTTTCTCTTCTTTTTATATTTCTTCTTCAAAAAAAACATACCATATACTCATATTTTGTAAGAACCTCTAATAAACAGAATGTTACAGAGGCTGCAGTGAATCACTTTACTGAAATAAAAGAATGTCTCTCTTCATTCAGAATTATTCCGCAGGGTTTTCACTTCCCCGCGGAATCTCCTTTTCACAAGCCTTATACACATAAACAGCGTTTATGTCGAACCATCGTTATTATTTAATAATAATTTCTCCTTGCCAATTTAACATTCCGCCGCTCATGTTCATCACTTTGAACCCCTGTTCTTGTAAAAAAGCAGCTGCATTATAGCTTCTTCTTCCAGAACGGCAAATCATAATATATTCTTTTTCTTTATCTAAATCTGTATAGACATCTGTTATATCACCTAAAGGAATATGAAGTGCATTTTCAATGATTCCTTGTGCCACTTCTTCATCTTCCCTAACATCAATAAGCTGAATATTATCATTCTCTTTTATCGTTTCTACTTCCTCCGGGGAAAGCTCTTTAATATCTTCCATTTTCTCTCATCTCCTCCTATTGCATGCTTCTTTATCATATTAAATGGATAGTGAATAGGATTCAACTCGTTTGATTAAACTAAAGCAAAACTTAATCTCTTTAGAAATAGAAGGTGACGTAATGGCTTATATCAGTTTATTGTTTTTAACTCTTTTTTTTGCTCCGGCAGAAGCTGCTCCAAATGACGGGATACTGATCCATACTTACGAAGAGGATGTTACAGGTGATGGAGAAGCAGAACTGTTAGAGCTAAAAGGAAAATTATTTGCTGAAGATGGTGTTTATTATCAGGATATTTGGGTTGATATTTCAAGCCCGTCTTCTGATAAAACATGGCGGATTAACTATGGCGGAGGTTATGATCCGGAATTACAATTTGCCGATTTAACACATAATGGTGTAACGGATATTCTTTATCAGAGTCCGACCGGAGGAAGTGGCGGACTGTATACCTCTCAGCTGAATCAGTGGGAAGAAGAGAATTTTATTGAACTTCCTCTTCCAATAGAGCAGCCGGTAAAAGGAGAATTTATGGATGGATTTAAAGTATCGGTTCAGTTACTGCCAAAAGAACCCCCTATCATTTTAGATGTCTCCGGGCAAAAAGAAGAATATATTCGTTTAAAATTATACAATGATCAGGGTAAGCTTTTGGAACCGACAACGCTGATGATTGATCCGGTGGCATTTTTTGAAATAATTGATTTAGAAGATAAAAATCAGGCCGGCCTAAAAAGTTATCAGCAAATTAGCGGGGCTTATCATGCAGACCAAATTGGAACTGTTGAATCAATTTGGTTTTATGATAAAGACAAGTGGATATTGCTAAAAACCGCTTTACAAACGGACCTCCTCCATATAGAGGACTCTGCCGGCTAAAAAATTCATTTTTCCGTTAAAAAACCGGACTAGTCATGTTCTCACGATAGAACAATGATTATAGTCCGGTTTCTTTTTAATATACATTCATTTAATAAAGGTATTAATTAGCTACAACATTAACAAGTTTATCCGGCACAACAATCACTTTCCGGATTGTTTTTCCTTCCAGCCATTTTTGGACGCTGTCTTCACTTAATGCCAGTTTTTCAAGGTCATCTTTCGCAGTACCAACAGGAACGCTTAGTTTTGCACGAACTTTCCCCATTACCTGCAGCACTACCTCAACCTCATCCTCAACAAGCTTTGATTCATCATAAGCAGGCCAGCCAGCATAACTAATACTCTTCTCGTTACCAAGCTTTTGCCAAATCTCTTCACACATATGTGGTGCGACCGGAGAAAGAAGCTTCACAAATCCTTCTGCATAATTCTTTGGAATCGAATCTGCTTTGTAACATTCATTAACAAATACCATCATTTGTGAAATTCCAGTATTAAAGTGAAGGTTCTCAAAGTCTTCTGTTACCTTCTTCACTGTTTCATGATAAACCTTATCCAGCTCTGTTGCAGCCTCATCTGTAATTTTATCTGTTAACGAGTTATCATCATTAATATACAGTCTCCAGACACGGTCCAGGAAACGGCGGGAGCCGTCTAAACCATTTGTTGACCAGGCAACAGAAGCATCCAATGGTCCCATGAACATTTCATACAACCTTAATGTATCTGCACCATGAGAAGAAATTATATCATCCGGATTAACTACATTCCCCTTTGATTTACTCATCTTCTCATTACCTTCTCCAAGAATCATCCCTTGATTAAACAATTTCTGGAAAGGTTCTTTTGTAGAGACAACACCGATATCATAAAGGAATTTATGCCAAAAACGTGCATATAGAAGATGAAGTACAGCATGTTCTGCACCGCCGATATAAATATCAATCGGGAGCCATTCTTCCAATGCTTTGGGATCAGCAAGCTGTTCCTTATTATGCGGATCAACATAACGAAGGAAGTACCAGCAGCTTCCGGCCCATTGCGGCATTGTATTTGTTTCTCTTCTGCCCTTCATTCCCATTTCAGGATCGACTACATTCACCCACTCTTCATTCGTAGCAAGTGGAGATTCACCAGTTCCCGATGGTTTGATTTCTGTCATTTCAGGAAGTTCCAGCGGAAGCTCCTCATCTGGAACAGCTGTCATACTGCCATCTTCCCAATGAATAATTGGGATAGGCTCACCCCAGTAACGCTGTCTTGCGAAAAGCCAGTCACGCAAACGATACGTAATTTTCTTTGTACCTTTTTCATTTTTTTCCAGCCAGTCAATCATTTTTGAGATAGCTTCGTCTTTACCCAGACCATCCAGGAACTCTGAATTCACGTGAGAGCCATCTCCAGTATAAGCTTCTTCTTCTATATTTCCGCCAGCAACAACTTCTTTAATCGGAAGTTCAAACACTTTGGCAAATTCATAATCGCGCTCATCATGTGCAGGTACAGCCATGATTGCTCCGCTGCCATAACTCATCAATACATAATCTGCTACCCATATTGGCATTTTTTCACCGTTAACAGGATTGACAGCATAGGCACCGGTAAATACACCTGTTTTATCTTTCGCAAGGTCTGTACGCTCTAAATCAGACTTTGTTTGTACTTCATGCAAATAATTTTCCACAGCTTCTTTTTGATCAGCTGTAGTAATCATCTTAATAAATGGATGTTCAGGAGCCATTACTGCATAAGTTGCTCCGAATAATGTATCTGGACGTGTCGTAAATACAGTAAAGGTTTCATCATGTCCTTCAATGGAAAAAGTTACCTCAGCACCTTCTGAACGGCCGATCCAGTTACGCTGCATTTCTTTCAGACTTTCCGGCCAATCCAAATCTTCTAAATCAGTAAGCAGACGATCTGCATATGCCGTTATTTTAAGCATCCATTGTTTCATCGGTTTACGGACTACCGGATGCCCTCCCCGTTCACTTTTACCATCAATTACTTCTTCATTTGCAAGGACAGTTCCAAGAGCCGGACACCAGTTTACAGCCACTTCATCCATATAAGCAAGATCATTTTCATAAAGCTTTTTGAAAATCCATTGTGTCCATTTGTAATAATCAGGATCTGTTGTATTCACTTCTCTATCCCAATCATAGGAAAAACCTAACTCTTTAATCTGTCTTTTAAAGGTTTGAATATTCGCTTCTGTAAACTCTTTAGGGCTGTTTCCTGTGTCAATGGCATATTGCTCCGCCGGAAGTCCAAAAGCATCCCAGCCTATTGGATGCATGACCTCATATCCTTGCATTCTTTTCATTCTGGCTAGAATATCTGTAGCTGTATATCCTTCCGGGTGCCCAACGTGCAGCCCCTGGCCGGATGGATAAGGAAACATATCAAGTACATAAAACTTTTCTTTATTAGAAAATGTATTTGTTTTGAATGTTTTATTTTCGTCCCAATATTTTTGCCATTTTTTCTCGATTCCCAGATGCTCAAAGCTCATCGTTATCCTTCCTTTCCTTCCTAACTTTTGTATCGTCCAATCACCAGCGATACTAGTCTCTAACCTGATATTCCTAAAATTAGGTATAAAAAAAGCCACTCATCCCTGTGAAGGGACGAGAAGCTGTGATTATTTCCCGCGGTACCACCCAAATTAGCGCATCAGCGCCCGCTTGACATCAGTAACGTTGATGAAACGACAGTAACTACTTTACTTTCGTTACTGCAAACTAAAAAGGTGAGTTCATATGTTTATCAGTAGCAGTTTTCACCACCCACTGCTTCTCTGGAACTGATACAACTTATTACTAATCCTTTTTCATTGTCTTTGATTTTATGATATTGGAATTATAATGAAATAAACATATCATGTCAAGATGATTAAAATTTATCTTATCTTTAGTATACACAATTTTATACATTTGGAAACAATATATTGAAGAAATTTGGATAAACTTATTTATTTTTCCTTTTACAACTAATAAACAAGAACCTGCTTTCCTTTGTTATAATAAAGGAAAACTGCAAAACGGGAGTCTTTCATCCAGTTATACTGCGATAAATGATGAAGTTTTGAACAATTGAGTCAGAAAAGTATATAAGGAGACAGTTTAGATGCTATTAAATATTTTAACCTACGCACACACTCTATTAAGGGAAAGCCTGAAAGAAGGAGATATAGCAATTGATGCCACTTGTGGAAACGGTCACGACACGTTGTTTTTAAGTCAGGCAGTCGGATCTGCAGGCAAGGTCTATGGATTCGATATTCAAAAGCAGGCTATTCAAAAAACGAAAGAAAAACTTCAGGAAAACGACTGTCAAAATGTATCTCTAATTCAAGACAGCCATGAAAAGATTCCTGACTATATTAAAGAAGATATTTTCGGGGGAGCTATTTTTAACCTTGGTTATTTACCAAAAAGTGATAAATTAATTATTACAAAACCTCATTCCACCCTGGCAGCAATAGGAGCTATATTGGAAAGGCTAAAAACAAATGGTCTGATTATCCTGGTTGTATATTACGGACACTCCGGCGGAAAGGAAGAAAAGGAAGCAGTTCTTTCTTACACATCACAATTAGATCAAAAAAAGTATCAAGTACTTCAATACAGATTTATCAATCAGCAAAATCAGGCTCCATTTTTAATCGCTATCGAAAAAAAGAAACGCTCCTGAATCAGAGCGTTTCTTTTGATGATTATGCAATTCCTAAAAATAATAACCGGAAGAATAAATTTAAAAAATGTCCGGTTGTCATGATAATAAATATAATAAGTGCAATCATGAGAGCGCGGCTCCGTAATGTTTTATATTTTTTCGGATAAGGAATCCAAATATAAGCTGATACAATCATCAGCGGAACGGAATATAAGTATCCGAATACGTAGACCCACTGCTGCAGAGCAGAAATATCGAACACTTCCGTATTCTGTAAACTATTTAACTCATTAATATATCCAATTGCAAAAATAATTGTTAACAGAATAATATAACTGTACGTCGTCACGCGCAGCCATTTCTGTTCATCACTAATCAGTATATAAACACCAATAAAAAATAAAATTCCTATGACAATTTGAATTAACATGAAAGTACAACCCCATTTTTAACGATAAATCAGTTTTCTTCCTGACAGGCAAAAAGTTCATTTTCAAAGAAATGCTTTTGCTGTAAAAGTTCATCTGGTTGAATAATATTTTACTCATTCATAGATTAGACCGATTTATACAATTACTTGTCCCGATAATAACCGAAACAACTGCCAGTTCTCCCATTTATAAGATTACAGATGGAATAAATCAGGATAGCATTTATCTATTTATTTATCACTATCATTATGTAACCAGCTTATTTATTCTACCATAAAAAGATTCACATCTGTAGAGGATATAAAGAAATAAATATACATTCAAACTAATTATCCATAAGAAATAAGTGATTTAGAATATATGCCCATAACTTAAAAATTATTTTAGAATCCTGCATTACTATTTCTATCATAATTTGGGGGAACCAATGAGCCGGCGGGAAAAATTCATAAACAGCTGAAAATCAACAGTTATCCAGACTTCTTTTCAGAAAATATTTCCTCTGATATACTTTAATCATTATGTATTTAGTTGGAGGAATACGATGATTGAATCTTATAAAGGCATCTCCCCTTCTATTAATCCTGCAGCATTCATTGCAAAAAATGCTGTGATTAATGGTGATGTGACAATTGAAGAAGAAGCAAGTATCTGGTTTCATACTGTTATCCGGGGAGATGTTGCCCCTACAAAAATCGGTAAAAGGACAAATGTACAGGACCTTTCCATGCTGCATCAAAGTCCGGACATGCCATTAATTCTTGAACATGATGTAACCGTCGGCCATCAGGTGACCTTGCATTCAGCGATTATACGCCATCATGCACTGATCGGTATGGGTTCTATTATTTTAGACGACGCAGAAATTGGAGAGCATGCGTTTATCGGCGCCGGGAGCCTGGTGCCTCCGGGAAAGAAAATACCTCCTGGAACACTAGCAATGGGCAGGCCTGCTAAGGTAGTCCGTGAATTAACAGATAAGGACTATAAGGAAATGGAACGTATCCGCAAATCCTATGTGGAAAAAGGACAATACTATTTAAAAGAAACATCAATGGGAATGGATAAATAACATCACCATCCCTTGAATGTATGTAAGAAAAACGTCAGGTATCCTCGGACACCTGACGTTTTTTATTTAGCAGTTAAAGCTTTTAATTCTTCCACTTTATCTGTTTTTTCCCACGGAAATGTGATATCTGTGCGGCCAAAATGACCATAAGCAGCGGTATTTTTAAAGATTGGTCTTCTTAAATCCAGCATGCGGATAATACCTGCCGGACGCAAATCAAATAGCTCGCGCACTGCTTCCACTAATTTTTCTTCACTGACCAGCCCTGTACCGAATGTATTAATCGAAATTGAGACCGGCTGAGCAACACCAATAGCATAAGCTAATTGAACTTCACAGGAATCAGCCAGACCTGCAGCAACGATATTTTTAGCAACATAGCGTGCAGCATAAGCAGCAGAACGGTCCACTTTCGTTGCGTCTTTTCCGCTAAAGGCTCCACCGCCATGTCTTGCATAGCCTCCATATGTGTCAACAATGATTTTTCTTCCTGTCAGACCAACATCTCCTTGTGGTCCGCCTAATACAAAACGGCCAGTCGGATTAATGAAGTATTTTGTTTTATCATCCAGTAATTCACCTGGCACAACAGCTTCTACAACATGTTTGATAATATCCGCTTCAATTTGTTCATTTGTTATATCTGGATGATGCTGTGTAGAAACAACAATGGTATCTACACGCAGCGGCTGATCATTTTCATCATACTCAACCGTTACCTGAGTCTTTCCATCAGGACGCAGGTAATCCACAATCTTCTCTTTACGGACATCCGCTAATCTTCTTGATAAACGATGTGCTAAAGAGATTGGCAGAGGCATAAGCTCTTCTGTTTCATTGCAGGCAAAACCAAACATCAAGCCCTGGTCTCCAGCTCCTATTGCTTCAATTTTCTCTTCACTTTCCTGTCCCTGCCTTGCTTCTAATGCTACATCCACGCCACCGGCAATATCAGGAGATTGCTCATCAATAGCAGTTAACACAGCACAGGTTTCAGAATCAAAACCAAATTTTGCCCGTGTGTATCCAATATTTTTCACTGTTTCACGTACAATTGCAGGAATATCTACATATGTACTTGTAGAAATCTCTCCGGCAACTAATACAATTCCTGTTGTAACAGTTGTTTCACACGCTACTCTGGCATTCGGATCCTTCGAAAGAATTTCATCCAGAATAGCATCAGAAATTTGGTCAGACATCTTATCCGGATGCCCTTCAGTAACTGACTCAGAAGTAAATAAACGACGATTTGCAGCCATAAGGCTAACTCCCCTTTTCCTTGTATGTTACGGAACTCTGTTTCAATATAAATCTATCATTCCACCCAATGGGCTTTCATTTTTTATGCAAACTTTTAAGATATTTAAAAAGTCTCCTAAAAACAAAAAAACCTCTCCTTCAAAATACATGAGGAAAGGGAAACATATTGGCCTTTCGCTCTTATTGTTCAAGGAATGATCCTTGCATCAGGTTAGCACCTTTCACACTTTGTGAGGTTGCTGGGCTTCATCGGGTCTGTCCCTCCACCATCTCTGAATAAGAGTATCCGTTCAATAATTAGATTAACGAAACAAGCCTCTCCTGTCAACCCAATTATCCTATGTAGCATAAAAAATATTTTTTCATAAATGAATTCTTATTCAATATTAGCCTCGTCCAGCTCCAAGCGCCAAAAACTAGGTGATTTCCCGTCGCAACCTATGATAAGTCATCATCGATTCGCTAAAGCTCATCGTGATTCCTTTATCTCAGTTGAGCCGCTCCAATCACTACGTTTTTAAACAGGCGCTTTCCGCTTTTGGCCCTATGTAGCATAAAAAATATTTTTTCATAAAGTAGTATGGACTATTATATTTAATGTGTTATACTAATAAACATATTTTAAGGATAAATTGAATTCTATACCATTAAAAGGAGTGAATAATTGTCTTATGAAAATATTACGGAGAAGTATTCTGGAGGAGTTCACTTCAACAAATATTTACAGCAACTATTCTGTAGGCCAGCTTATTGAGAAAATTATTAATCGCGATGAAGCAAAATTGACAGCTACCGGTGCTGTTCGTGCTACCACTGGAAAATATACGGGACGTTCTCCGGAAGATAAATTTATTGTAAAAGATGCTTTATCAGCAAATAAGGTAGACTGGGGAAATGTCAATCGGCCTATTGAAGAAGATGTCTTCAATCAGCTGCTTGACAAAGTAATTGCTTATTTAGACAATAAAGAGGAAATTTTTCATCTCCAGGCTTATGCCGGTGCAGATGAAAAGTATAAACTTCCTATTCAAGTTATTAATGAATATGCTTGGCACAATTTATTTGCAAGACAATTATTTATTCCTATTGAAAAAGAGATGGAACAATTGCATGAAGCTGATTTTACAGTAATCTCTGCTCCCGGTTTCAAAGCAGATCCTGAAGCAGACGGTACAAATTCAGAAGCGTTTGTTTTAATTTCTTTTGAACAGCGCATTGTACTTATTGGAGGAACAGAATATGCAGGAGAGATAAAAAAATCAATCTTTTCTGTAGCTAATTTCCTGCTTCCTGAGCAGGATGTCCTGTCCATGCACTGCTCTTCCAATGTAGGAAAAGAAGGCGATGTAGCTTTATTTTTTGGATTATCCGGAACTGGAAAAACCACACTCTCAGCAGATGTTGACAGACGATTAATCGGTGACGACGAGCATGGCTGGAGTGACGATGGTGTATTCAATATTGAAGGCGGCTGCTATGCAAAATGCATCAATTTATCTGCAGAAAAAGAACCTCAGATCTTTGATGCTATCCGTTATGGCTCTGTCCTGGAAAATGTAGTATTGGATGAAGATACACGCATTCCTGATTATGATGATACTTCTTTAACCGAAAACACACGTGCGGCATATCCATTAGAAAATATTGATAATAGCCTGGAGCCGAGTGTTGCAGGACATCCAAATACGATTATTTTCCTGACAGCAGATGCTTCAGGAACCTTACCGCCAATCAGTAAACTGACAAAAGAACAGGCGATGTATCATTTCTTAAGCGGATATACGAGTAAACTGGCCGGTACAGAGCGTGGTGTAACAAAGCCTGTCGCGACATTTTCAGCATGCTTCGGCTCTCCATTTTTACCATTAAATCCGTCGGTATATGCAGAAATGCTTGGAGAAAAAATTGATAAGTTTAATACAAATGTATTTCTTATTAATACAGGCTGGACTGGCGGCGCTTATGGGGTTGGAAACAGAATGAAGCTGTCCTATACACGGGCAATGGTCCACTCTGCTTTAATAGGTGAGCTCAATGACGTTGAAACAACGACAGATGAAATTTTTGGATTAGCTATTCCAAAATCAATTCCAGGTGTTCCAGATGAAGTCCTTGTTCCAAGAAATGCCTGGGATGATAAAGAAAGCTATGAAACTGAAGCAAAAAAACTGGCTGGCAAATTCCATATGAATTTTGAGAAATTCACTGAAGTGAGTGAAGACATTCGGCAAGCAGGTCCAGTTTATAAATTAGTATAATTATCTGCTCTATAAAAAGGGTAAGCTCATTATTTTCTGAGCTTACCCTTTTTTTACTTTTTTCCCCCTCTGTAATTATTTAGCCTATTTCTCCTAATTTATAGGCATTCACACAATCAACCCGCTAATCATATATTTTTAGAAGATGTTCAAGAACAGTTTTTTTTAGAAAGGAAGATGAAGGTGAGAAAACTTTCCTGTTTCATTTTATTAATAAGCTCTCTGCTTCTAATTAGCGCCTGCGGCCAAAATAAAATGACTAAAATAGATCTTGCAGAAGTAACTCGTTCTATTTTTTATGCACCGCAATATGTTGCTTTAGAAAAAGGTTTTTTTGAGGAAGAGGGACTGGACGTCGATTTACAAACAACCTGGGGGGGAGATACGACAATGACAGCGCTTCTGTCTGATAGTGCAGATATTGCTCTCGTAGGTTCTGAAACATCTATCTATGTCTATGCTCAGGATTCCAGAGACTATGCTGTCAACTTTGCCCAGTTAACCCAAACAGACGGAACATTTTTAGTAGCCAAAGAAGCAGATGAAGACTTTCATTGGGAGGATTTACGGGACAGCAATTTTCTTGGCCAGCGGGTTGGCGGGATGCCGCAGATGGTTGGAGAATATGTTTTGAAGCAGCATGATATTGATCCCCATGAAGACTTAGATTTAGTTCAGAATATTGACTTCGCTAATATCCCGGGTGCTTTTGCCAGCGGTGATTATGAATATGTTCAGTTATTTGAACCTACAGCAAGTATTTTTGAAGCAAATGGTCAAGGACATATTATTGCTTCCTTCGGTGAAGAATCCGGTCAGGTCCCATATACGGTCTTCATGGCAAAGGAAAGCTTCTTAGATGAAGAAGAGGAAACTGTGAAAGCATTCACCAGGGCAATTTATAAGGCACAACAGTGGGTACAGGAAACAGACTCATTAGAAATTGCCAAGGTAGTAGAGCCTTATTTTGAGGATACAGATGTAGAAATGCTCGCAAATGCAATCGAGCGTTATAAACAGCAAGGCTCTTATGCAACATCTCCACTGCTTGAAGAAGCCGCCTGGGAAAATCTGAAAGGTATTATGGATGAGGCCGGCGAGCTCCCTGGAGATGCTCCATATGAAGATCTTGTTAACACAGATTATGCCGAGCAAATTATTGAAGAATAAAGGAGGGTAAAGATGTCTTATCTAACATTAGATGGAGTATCTCATTATTACTTCTCCAAAAAGCAATACACGGAATCATTGCACAATATTTCTTTCTCTGTTAAGAAGAATGAATTTGTTGCTTTACTCGGGCCAAGCGGCTGCGGGAAATCAACATTGCTTTCAATGATTTCTGGAATGCTCCAGCCTGCTGAAGGTGAGATTTTAATAAATAATGAAAAAATAGAGATAAGCGAGTTAGAAATCGGCTATATGCTGCAGCAGGATTATTTATTTCCCTGGAAAACTATTATTGATAACGTACTCATTGGACCTCAAATTAGAAAAAGACAGACTAGTGATTTAAAACAAAAAGCAATTGCTCTTTTGGAAGAAGTCGGGCTCAAAAATGTAGCTGATAAATATCCAAGTGAACTATCTGGAGGGATGCGGCAGAGGGCAGCTTTAATAAGAACGCTTATCACAGAGCCGGAAATTCTATTGCTGGATGAACCTTTTTCTGCCCTTGATTTTCAGACAAAATTAAAACTGGAAGTATTGGTATCTGATTTACTTAAAGCTTATCAAAAAACGGCTATACTGGTAACACATGATATTGGAGAAGCAATTTCCATGAGCGACCGGATTATTTTAATGTCCTCGAACCCTGGTGCTATTGCTAAAATATACGATGTACCTGTTGAATTAAGAGATGAATCTCCTTTCCTTGCAAGGAAGCATCCTAAATATGGACGGCTGTTTGACAAGATCTGGGCAGACTTAGACCAGCAGAAGCATACTGTAAAACCTATGGAGGAGAATGCTTATGAACGGTCCTAAGTTATTTGCAGCTTATCAGCAAAAGTTAAAAAAAGAAGCAAAAATTGTACTGACCTGGCAGCTCTCCATTCTGGTTCTTTTTTTCGCCTTTTGGGAAGCAGCCAGCAGATTGTATTGGATTGATCCGCTTTTATTCAGCTCTCCCAGCCGTGTATTCAGCTCTATATGGAGCAGACTTATACAAGGATCTTTACTTGGTCACATTCAGATTACGCTGTTTGAAACCATACTTGGCTTTTTAATCGGTACGATTGCCGGAATCGTCATAGCTTCCATGCTTTGGAGTTTTCACCGCTTTTCAAAAATCATGGATCCTTATCTGGTAGTCTTTAACGCTATGCCAAAGGTTGCTCTCGGTCCAATACTTATTGTCGCTCTCGGCCCAGGGTATTTATCAATTATTGCGATGGGATTTATTATTTCTGTAATTGTTACCACGCTGGTCGTATTTGCAGCCTTTAATGAAGTCGATCAAAATTATCTAAAAGTATTAAGGAGCTTTGATGCTACAAAATGGCAATGCTTTAAAGAAGCTGTCTTTCCCGCTTCCTTGCCTGCCATTATCTCCACATTAAAGGTAAATGTCGGGCTCTCCTGGGTAGGCGTTATTGTCGGAGAATATTTAGTTTCCAAACAAGGTTTAGGATATTTAATTATTTACGGCTTCCAGGTATTTGACTTTACACTTGTTATGTCCAGCCTGGTCATTATCGCTATCCTCGCTGCAATTATGTACAAAACCGTAGAGAAAATTGAACAGCTGCTAATAAGAAAATAGTCTTCTTAAGTAAAGAACAGACAGCTGCGTGCTGTCTGTTCTTTACACATACGTTTTTTTAATCCGGAGCATACAGGATTCTAAAACTGCATCCTTCATAATAAAACTGTAATTTGATTTTCTTTTTACATTCGCCGGTACTTCTTTCAATAATACCGGTCCATTTGTTTCGTAATAGGTGGGCTGCGGAACAAGTTCTTCAATTTCTGCAAAATAAACGTTCTTAATTACTGTTTCATAACGCCCGTCCACTTTATATTGGCCGATATAATGAAGCTTTTTTACAGTAGCTCCTGTTTCCTCCATTACTTCCCGCACTGCTGCTTGTCCGGCAGTTTCTCCAGGTTCTACCTTTCCTCCGGGAAACTCTATTCCTCTTTCCTTATGATCTGTTAACAGCCATTTACCTTTATATCTGCAGATAACCCATACATGCTTTGGATTTTTTGAAAATGGATGATCTAAAAAAGATAATTGTACCGTATTATTGTAATAATCTTTAAAAACGTTCACTTCTTCCACTACTTTCCCACGGTGGTGTCATCACTTATAGCTTATATCTTGGATTTTCCAGCCGTTTTGAAGTGTCATCTCCACTACAAGAGTGTAACTTCCTACCATGTCATTTTCATTTTCCTGTACCAGTTGTACGGAATGATTAGATGTATTAATCATATCATATTCATTTTCTTCTTGAAACCATGGCATTGTTTCTGTCGGAATCACATAAACACCATCTGCTTCAGTCCGGAAATAGTAATCAACAAACTGTGCAGCTAATTCTGGTGTTAAATATACTTCAAAAGCTTCCGTAAGTTCTTGTTCCGTTGCATAGTTTTTTAGCTTGTACGAATCATCAGCCTCCTGAACCAGAGTGTCTAATACTCCATTCATTATACGCATAACTTCTTCTTTATCAGGCTGTGTTTCCTCTGCTTCAGCTACAGATATATTTGTCTGGTTCTCTCCTTGTACAACACCCTCTTCTGATACAGTCACCGAGAATACTATTGCTGTCATCATGATAAAACAAAGAATTAAAGCGAGCTTTCTCATTGGCAGCACTCCCTCACGTTATCTATGTTTGAATACAAATAAACTATTTGTTCCTTCTGACAGATAAAGTTATATTTTTTTGATTATTCTCTAATATACTGTACCTTTTTATTATATCATTTAAACATTCCTATACTAAAGTACTAATTTACCTATACTTTTATAATTACTTCTGTTTTTTACGCTATTTATTTTTCATTTAATATCCCCATCGTCCGGATATGGTTCTTCGTCTGTTCATCCCCTAAATCATATAACGTCTGATACACATCTGACATTGTTTCATCATATACATCATTAGCCGTATCCAAATGATATGGAACAAAGGGTATATGGGACCGTTTATAAGTATCGAAGCTTGCTTCATGCATTCCCTCAAATTTTCTGCGCAGCATTAACACCTCATCTGCAGTTGCATAAATAACAAAGTCATCATTGCCTTGATATGGAATTCGTGAAATCTCACCCTGTCCGATACTGATAAAATATTTTTGTTTATCCATTTTAATCACCTCCCGCTTATATTCTCCTCAAAAAATAAAAATAAACGAAATATATCATTTGAAATTAATCATTTCAATAAATCTTCTAAAGAAAAAACGCGTATACCAATTTTGGTACACACGCTTTTTCCATATCTATTGTTATTGAAAATCCTGACTGTCAGGATTATCTTGATTTTGCTGCTCCTGATTAATGGAAGTACTACCAATCGTCCGGTCAAATTTCTGCAGATATTTTGCTGCAAAATCCTTTCCTCCCAAACCAAAGGCAAGACCAAAGGCCAGCGCCAATGCTGCAAGTAATAAGATAAACGCACTGTTAACGATTGTTGATGCAATACCTAATTGCGACACCGCCATAAATGCTGCAAGAATTAAAATACTATACTTCGCAAAACCTGCCAGTGCAGCTGATGCCGGTCCATTTAACAGATGCAGCAACAATTTCTGCACCAATGAAGCAAGAAGCAGGGCAATACCTAAAATAAGCACTGCTGCTAACACATTTGGCAGATAAGCAGTAATTGCTGTTGCTATACCGACTAAGAAATCCAGCTGAATCAGATACAGAGCCTGTACGGTTAAGAAGAAAATAATTAAAATCTGTACAACATATCCAGCAATATAAGATGGTGTCCATTTCGCCTGGTTCACTGCTTTATTATTACTGACAGCAGAAACAAAACGGTTAAATCCTAATTGGGCCAGATATCCGCCTACAAATTCTCCAATCAGCTTGCCTAACCAGATTCCAACCAAAATTAAACCAATCGCAATTAAGATATTTGGAATCATTTGCACGACACTGTGCAGCATACCAATTGCTGGTTCCGTAATCCCTGCCAGCTCTAATTGCTCTAAAGCAGAGATAGTAATCGGAATCAAAATAAGGATGAAGACAATGTTTCCGACAAATTTTGCAAAAGATGTCCCTTCAAATAAATTGGACAGCTTTAATTTATAAATCCACTTTTCTGTACCTGCTGCTTCTAATAAATTCGTCACAACACTGCGGACAATCTTTCCGACAAACCAGCCTACTGCAAAAATAAGTACTGCTGCGGCCAGTTTAGGGATAAAGTTTAAAACAGAAGCCAGTAAACCGCTGAAAGGTTCAGCTACTCCCTGAATATTTAATGCCTGCAATATTCCAGGAATAAATAAAAGTAAAATCAGATAGAATGCAAACTTACCGACTGTTTCCGTCGTTTTTTGGATTCCTTCTTCATTATCTGCAATTCCTAATTTTGTAAACAAACGCTGAATACGTAATTTCCTGCTTCCCTGTACAATAAGCCACTGTACAATTGTTGCAATTACCCAAGCCAGCATTAATATTAAGGCTGCCTTAATCACTGCCGGGATAAAGTTTAAGAATGTTGAAATTAAATCCGATAATGGATTGGCAATCATCGACAGATTAAGGATATTTAAGAACAAGATTAAAGCAACAACCAGCAGTATGTAATAAACTACTTTCGCAATAATCTTTTCCGACTTCACCGGTTCTCCTTTTAACCGGAAACGGTTAAATAATTTGTCATCCCAGTTCGTTTTCTTTAACGCTTTTTCTACCGTATTGCTAACCAGTTTAGCGATTAACCATACAATAAGAAAGACAATAAGCGCTATAACTACATTTTGGAGCCCCGTCCAAAAATTTGCTGTAAAATAATCATTCATAAAGTTTTCCATAGATTTATGCTCCCTTCTAAACAGTATATTTAGCGCTACCCTCCAGCAAAAAGGACAAAACCTATGTTATGGAATTGTAACAAAACAGCAAAGAACATGCTCCAAACTGTCATGTATTTAAAGATACTTCTTTAATGCCTGTCGAACCAGTTTATTTGCTGCATTTCTCGGCAGCTGGTCAACAAAATAGACCTCTTTGGGCTGCTTATAACGTGCTAATTTATTTCTTAAAAATAAGTTTATATCTCTATTTTCGATTTCTCTGTCAGTGACAACAAAAGCGATTGGAACTTCTCCCCACTCCTTATCTTCTCTTCCAGTTACTCCTGCTTCACGAATCCCGTCTATCTGCAGCAATACATTTTCAATTTCTGAAGGGTAAATATTTTCACCACCAGAAATAATCAAATCACTGCGTCGGTCTATGACATATAAAAAACCTTCCTCATCAAGGCAGCCCACATCTCCTGTTGCCAACCAGCCATTATCAAAAGATTTTTTATTTGCTTCTTCCCGATGGTAATAACCCGGCGTTACCATCGGGCCCTTCACCAGAATTTCTCCAACCTCATTCGGACCCTGCCCCCGGATTTTTAATTGCGCCGGAAATAATGGCTTACCAGCAGAACCAATTTTACGCAATGCCTCTCCAGGACTTAATGTTACAATTTGCGAAGCCGTTTCCGTCATCCCATAGGATTGAAATACGGGAATCTGTTTTTCTTTCGTCTGCAAAAGTAAAGATTCAGGAGCTGGACCACCGCCGAGCAGCATACAGCGGAAGGATTCCGGATAGCTGGCATCTCCAAGATATTTCAAAAGATGCTGAAGCATCACTGTTACAACTGATGCCATTGTCACCTGCTTATTCATAATGGCATCGTGCACATCTTTGATATCGAATTTTTCAAGCAGATAAATTGGCATGCCATAAATAATTCCTTTTAGCATTGTTGACAAACCACTCACATGAAAAAGAGGCAGGGGAATCAGCCATTTATCATCTTTGTGTATTCCAAAATTAAGACCTGAGCTGGTTGCACTCCACCAATGATTTTCATATGTATGCTGGACAGCCTTTGGAAACCCGGATGTACCTGATGTATACATCATTGTAAATACATTGGACAGCTCTATTTCCTCTAACAACAGCACTTCCTGGGAAGCGTCGATCTGATCCAGTTCTTCAAAAGTCAGCTGCTTTATTTCCGTTAAATCAGTTTCCTCAGCTTCTCTAATCAGAATAGTAGCCTCTGCATCCAGCAGCTGCTGTTTTCGCTCATAAGCTGTTAATCGTTTATTTAATAGCACCACAACTGCACCTAAATAGCTGCATGCGTGGATCATTTCCATCATTTCAACACTATTTCCTGAAAGAATAGCAACGTGATCTCCTTTTTTGATATTAGCAGCTGCAAGCTTTCTTGCCTTTATTCTGCTATTTTCAGCCAGCTGGCTAAAAGTAACTGTTGTTCCATCCTTTAGTTCTACCGCTACTTCATTCGGGGATAAATCGGCTTGTTTATCAAGCCAATGGGGAATAACTGTACTCATTTTTCTTCCTCCATCATTATTATTGTCGTCTGTTTATTCCTTCTTTTTGCGAAAAGAAACCTTTGCGTTATCTGCAAAGGTTTCTTAAATACAAGCTTAAGGGAATCTAGGGAACTGCTTGAAGTCCGGCTTTCTTTTTTCTTTAAAAGCATCTCTTCCTTCTTTCGCTTCATCGGTAGTGTAGTAAAGAAGCGTTGCATCTCCACCAAGCTGTTGAAGACCTGCCAGGCCATCTGTATCTGCATTGAAGGATGCTTTTAAGAAGCGTAATGCCATCGGAGATTTTTCTAAGATTTCCTCACACCACTGTAATGTTTCTTCTTCCAGTTTTTCTAAAGGTACAACGGTATTTACTAAGCCCATCTCATAGGCTTCTTCTGCATTATATTGACGGCATAGGTACCAAATTTCACGTGCTCGCTTATGACCGACTAATCGAGCTAAGTAGCCTGCACCATAACCAGCATCGAAGCTGCCCACTTTTGGTCCGGTTTGGCCGAAGATGGCATTGTCAGCCGCAATAGTTAAATCACAGACAACATGAAGCACATGACCGCCGCCAATTGCATAACCCGATACCATAGCAATAACCGGCTTTGGTATCGTACGGATTAAACGCTGCAGGTCAAGTACATTCAAACGTGGAACTTCATCGCCGCCAACATAGCCGCCGTGACCGCGCACTGACTGGTCTCCACCGGAACAGAATGCTTTATCCCCTTCTCCGGCTAAAACAATCACACCGATAGAAGAATCATCTCTTGCTTCCGTAAAAGCATCAATCATTTCTTTTACGGTATTTGGAGTAAATGCATTGCGTTTTTCAGGACGATTGATGGTTACTTTTGCAATCCCGTTATATTTTTCATAAATAATTTCTTCATAGTTCTTTACTTTTTGCCATTCAACTGACATGTTAATGACTCCTTTCAAGCTCAAGGCTTATGTAGTAATTTAATTTTCACCTAAGAACACATTTACCATTTTACCAAAGTTTCGCGATTTTTCCACATGAACAGCATGCCCTGCTTTTGGACAAATAATAAATTCTGCCTGTGAAATCTCCTTTTGCATCATTTTATTTATCTCAACAAACTTTTCATCCGCTTCACCGGCAATTAATAAAGTTGGTTTCGAAAGCTTTGGCAACTCCCTCCACCATGAGGGCTGAGCTCCTGTTCCCATAGCATGAAGGGACATTGCTAAACCTGCTTCAGCTTGAGAAAGACGTTCGTCTCTGATTTGTTTTTGCACAGCATCCGGCAGCTGTTTTTGCGTTGCGAACAGAGGAAGCCCCTGCCACATATTCACAAAATTCTCTACTCCATAATCTAAAATACGCTGCGCAAGCTTTTCATCCTTTTCTCTCCGGGCAAAACGAGCTGCCTCTTCCTTTAACCCTGGAGAGGAGCTCTCTAAAATAAGGGATGAAACATAATCCGGATAATACAGCGCAAAGCTTAACGCTGTTCTCCCCCCCATAGAATAGCCAATGACATGTGTTTTATTTATCCCTAATTTATCTAACAGATCCACTAGTAAGGAACAGCAATCTTCCATAGAAGAAATTTTACTATTTGTTTTCCCATGACCAGGCAAATCAACTAAAATACATTGATAGCTTGTTAAATAAGAACACGTCTCTCTCCACGTATCCTTTGTTCCTGTGAACCCGTGTAATAATAATACCGGCTCACCCTTACCAATGATTTCATATTGTAAGCCGTCTGCACTCATTGCCATCCCTCTTTTATTTCTTTCATAATCCGGGCCCATTTATCTCGATGCCAGGCAGCATTTTCAGCACGGTTTGTTTGCACTTCAATGATAGATAAACCCTTATTCTCATAACTGCGCTCCAGCTGTGTTTTTAACGCGCTCTCTGTGGAAGCAACTGAATAATCGGCTCCATATAATTCTCCTGCTTTTTCAAAAGGTAAATCAACCGGCGTGCCAAAAAGCGCTTCAAAATGTTTCTTATCATTTGCTTGCGGAAGGAAAGAAAATATTCCGCCGCCATTATTATTCACGAGCACAATGGTGATTGGCAGCTGGTATTGTTTCGCTGCCAGCAGCCCATTCATATCGTGGAAAAAGGATAAATCGCCAATCAGCAGCGTAACCCGCTCTCCGGAGGCGGCTGCTCCAACAGCACTTGAAATTACTCCATCAATACCATTTGCACCACGGTTGCAAAGAATCGAAACATTTTTCGAGGTTGTCATAAAAAAGCTGTCTACATCACGGATAGACATGCTGTTACCTGTATACAGTGCTGTATTATCGGGAATAACTTCTGCTATCCCCCGAACTGCCTCTCCTTCTGTAACCTGTGCCTCTTCGCCTGATAATAAATGCTGTTTGGCAATTTGATTGTATTTCATCCACTCAATCAGCCATTCCTCATTATTCTGCCTATCTGCTGATTTTTCTATCAGCTGATTACACATCTGCTTTGGATCAGCATAAATATAAACAGTATCATTCCCGGATGGATCACGGAAGCCTTCATTTTCTTCCACAATAAATTGTGGGATACTACTATTCTCTTTTATAAAGAACAAATATGCTTTTGATACGGGCATTGCGCCAAAGCGAATAATATAATCCGGTTTCAGCCGCTCACGAATATCTGGATCACGTAAGAAAGCATCATACCCTTCTATCACTTGGGTTTTATCATGTGCGCCTGTCCGTACTTGTGATAACGGATCAGCCAGGAGAGGAATATTCCAATGATGTGCTAACTGACACACACTTTCTGCAAAATCTGTATCCTGCTGTGGACCGCACACAAGGAGACCCTTTTGAGAAGAGCCAATAAGGTCTGTAAGTGCCCTTACATTTTCAGCAGCTAAATACTTCACGCCTTCCATTCTGCTTATGCCGGAAGTATTTTCATTCCTTTTCATCCCCCAAATATCAGGAAGCGAAAAGTCAGGTGTAAGTGGTTCCCGGAATGGAAAATTCACCTGCACCGGCCCCTTATTCCCCTGCTCTGTATAAGCAAAGGCCTGTGCTGCTTTTTGACGGGAGTACCTGAGCATTTGCAGTGACCCTTCCGGGGTTGCCATTTCATGAAACCATTTCACATAGTCCCCATACATTTTAATTTGCTCAATCGCCTGCGGAGCACCTACCTGACGTAATTCATGCGGGCGGTCAGCTGTCAAAACAAGCAATGGCACTCTGCTGTAAAAAGCCTCTACAATAGCGGGATAATAATTGGCGGCAGCTGTTCCGGATGTACATACCAGTGCTACTGGCCGATTCGTTTTTTTTGCTAAACCTAATGCAAAAAAGGCAGCTGACCGTTCATCAATTACAATCCATTCTTTAATAGATGGATGTTCAGAAAAAGTAAGTGCTAAAGGAGTAGACCTGGAACCGGGAGAAATAATGACATCTGTCATTCCATTATTCACCAGCTCATCAACAAAGTTTGCAGTATAACGTGTTAAACTTTCCGTATAATTCATTTCTCTAATCCACTCCTAAAACAGATAACATCGGCATTAATTTAATCTTAGTTTCTTCATATTCACTCTCGGGAACAGAGTCTTCTACAATTCCACACCCTGCAAACAGGGAGGCTTCATCCTTTTGAATAAGGGCGGAACGTAAAGCCACAGCAAATTCCCCATGATTATTACTGTCCATCCAGCCAATAGGCGCACCATACCAGCCCCGGTCCAATAATTCATTATCACGGATAAATGCTAAAGCATCCCGTCTCGGTGTTCCCCCAAGTGCCGGAGTTGGATGCAATCCGCTTATAATGGAAAAAATACGATGATTCTCTTTTAACTTTGCCCGCACAGGCGTATATAAATGCTGCAAAGTTTTGTACTGATGAACCACAGGCTCATCAGGAACCACTATATCCGTACAATATGCTTCCATCGTACTGCGAATCATTTGCACAACATAATCATGCTCTTCACGGTTTTTCGGATCTTGAAAAAGATTATTTGCTATTTGCTCATCTTCTTCTACTGTCTTTCCTCTTGGTGCCGTTCCTGCCAAACAGGTCGATAACACCTCATCATCCTTTACCTTCACAAGACGCTCAGGTGTTGCTCCAAGAAAACAATCCTCCCCCATCTCATAGCCAAACACATATGAATTGGGCTGTGTACTTACAAGCCGCTGAAGAATGTCTGGAATGTTTACTGACTGATTGAAATGTAACCGCACTTCTCTCGCAAGAACAATTTTATCAACTGCCGTTTTTTTCATAACATCCGTAGCTTTTTTAATCGTTTCTTTCCACAGTTCCGGTGCAATCTCCTGTTTGCTTTGAACACGTAATACTGATGCATTATGTGGGAGATCTGTATTATCTATCAACGCTTGACGGTTATTTTGTAATTCCTCTAATACAGTTGAATAAGTTTCCCCGGCACGGATGAGACGGTTTATAGTAAGGTAATAATTTCCATCTTCGTGCGTTAAAATATAACTCGGAACGGAAAAATGACTTTCAGGAAAATTTTTCCACAGCTTTGTCTGAGGCTTCAACGGATCAAAAGAAAATCCTCCCAGTGCGACAACTCCGGTTCCCGATGTATGGTAAGGATTATAGATAACAGCATCATCTAATAAAGCGTTCCATTCTTGCTCTACCTGATCATAGCGGTATCTGGAAGCCTCCGCAGATAATTCAAAAGCATGCCCTGCTCCCGCCAGCTGAAAAGCTTCCGTCGCGCTGGACCAAAATGTCCGTGGGAGCTCCAATATCCCGGCTTTTTCTAAAAATCTATATAAGTTGACTTGATTTATTTTTTCTGTATAACTAAACAGTTTATTTTTTTGATCTGTTTGAACTGACTGTATGGCAGCCTCCAATTCAGCTGTAAACTGTTTTTCTTTTACTTCAATCATGACGATAAACCTCCATAATAGTTGGACAGGTATTTAATTATCCTTTACTATTTTATGCCCTTTTCTCTACTTTCTCAAGAAAAGCCTTCTAATTCATTCAAATCCGTTATTCTTTTCCAATTTTCTGTCGATGAATACGACCTTTCCGAAGATGAATAAAGAAAACATTATAGAAAAGAAAATAGGTATTTAAAATAATAAAAAAGAATTACTTTCCTTCTTTAATTCTGTTGTTATTATAAAATAGGTTTGACACGCCCATACCACTTATCTAAAATAAATACGATATGGTTTTTTAGGAGGAAGCAGGTAATGACAACAAATGATTCAGCTAATATAAAAGAATTGTTAAATGAACGGGAAGGATTTCACAAATGGTGGCGTTTAATCCGGCCCCATACACTTACAGCATCCTTCGTCCCTGTTTTTGTCGGGACAATGATTGCTCTTAATGAAGGGACAATCAACTGGCTGCTATTTTTTGCAATGATGATTGCTTCTATACTTATTCAGGCAGCAACCAATATGTTTAATGAGTACTACGATTTTGTACGCGGTTTAGATAACGATCAATCTGTAGGAATCAGCGGGTCTATTGTCCGCGATGGGATGCATCCGAAACGAATCCGTAATATTGCCTTTATTTTTTATGCTATATCCGTTGGAATCGGTATTTACATATGTATAGCTTCCAGCTGGTGGATTGCAATTATTGGTTTATTTTGTATGGCAATCGGTTATTTATATACTGGAGGCCCTATTCCCATTTCCTATACGCCTTTTGGAGAATTATTCTCCGGTGTACTGATGGGATCAGTTATTATAGGGATTACTTATTATATTCAAACCTCTACTATTACAGTGGAAATGATTTGGATTTCCATCCCAATTACAATTTTTATCGGGTGCATTAACTTTGCAAATAATATCCGGGATCGCGATGGAGATGAAACAGGAGGTAGAAAAACCATCGCTGTGCTTATTGGCAGACCAAATTCCGTTAAGCTGCTTGGGATTTTATTTATTGTTGCTTTCTCTATAACAATTATTCTTATTCTCACCGGCATTCTTCCGGCTTGGTCCTTTCTGACGCTATTAAGCGCCCTGCCGGCAATCGGGGTGATAAAAGGATTTCAAGGAAAAACAAAAGCGATAGAGATGATGCCGGCTATGGCAAAAACAGCGAAAACCAATACGATATATGGTATGCTTTTAGGTCTCTCTTTATTGATTTCCGGATTATTGTAAAGCATGCGTGCATTCTGATCCAGAAAGGATGACACAAAATCATGCAAACAGAACATTTAACCAAAGAAGATATAGCTCTATTTAAGAAAAAGCTTTTAGAAATGAAAGAAGAAGCGGAAGGATATACTGCACAGGAAAATAAACAAGAGGATGAGTTGGCCTCTGTCAATAATCACCCGGCAGATTTAGGAACAGAACAGTTTGAACAGCAGCGGGATGCCGGCTTAGACCAGATGCGAAGAGAAGAGCTGAAGGATATTGAAGATACCTTACAAAAAATAGAAGACGGCACTTTTGGAATCAGTGAACAATCCGGCAAGCCTATCCCGAAAGAAAGGCTGGAAGTAATGCCTACAGCGAGAATTCTTGTTGAAGAAGCTCCAACCAATGATTAACAATATAAAAAATAGTTAGAGAGAGGTTAACCTCTCTCTAACTATTTTTATCATAATTAATTCAGTTAATGCAAATGAAAACAGACGATATGGTGTCTTACATCCCCCGGCTTAATTCAGCTTTTATTCTCACTACTAAGATTCTATGTTCTAATCAATTCATATTCTCTTCCACAATTAGAAATAAATACTTTTACAACCCTTTCCCCTGCATACACTACAATAACGATTTTCTCTACTTTAAATATGCTATACCATTTCAATAACAGCATTTGTTTGTACTGCCACGTTTGAGCCCTTAATCTAATTAAACAATGTTATTTACGTTCTCATCTACTAAACAGCTAGTCTGTGATAAATTTACGAATTTCTGTTACAGTATCCGTCTTATGCCTGCTCCCGGAAATCGTTTTCGATGTTATTTCTTTAAAAATTGAATCCGGGATACCAGCATGGAGTGTTTCCGCAAACTCAAGCGGATGCAATGGGTCTTTCTCAGATGCTAAAATCAAAGTTGGAACTGATATAGACTTCCAAACGTTTTTGCTGCTATTCGGACAATCTGATGGAATACAGATTAATTTTGGTGAAGTTTCTTTAGCAAAAGGGTAATCAAATTGTCCTAATAATGTTTTTCCGGCGTAACTGGAAATTCCGTTCATTTTTTGATAAATCACTGTTTGCTTAAATGTTCCTTTATTATCCGAGACAGCATCATCATTCAATATCTGATAAATTGTTCGAAAAGCTTCCTTTATTATCTCTGGCTGAGGCTGATCTTCCCAAGCTGGACGAGAAAAAACTAATTTTTGAATTCCTTTTGGATAGCGCAAGGCAAAATTCAAGGCCACCCCAGCACCAGTAGAGATTCCACCAATGATAAACCGGTCAATTTCCAAGAAATCGATTAGAGCTTTCACATCATCTGCAAATTGATGGAAACTCAGCTTACTAGTTTCACCGAAATGGATTGTTTTTCCATGTCCCCGAAAATCAATTGTGATACGTCTGATGTGTGGAATTTCATTCAAAATGTCCTGTGTTTGATTTACATCTCCGCCAAGTCCATGAAGAAATATAAAAGGTACTCCCTCGTTGCAATCATCCTGATAATAAAAATGGATCTCATCAAAATTAAATATAGGCATTCTTTATCTCCTCCCTATAGTTCCCCAGAAACAGAGTCCACCCGAACCTTTTGACCAGTTTTAACCGATTTTTGAACTGCCTGCATAATTTTCATTGTTTCAATACCATCAAAAACAGTTGCACCCCTTCCTTTTTCACCGGTCAATACGGTACGTGCAAAATCTTCAATTTGACGACGATAGAAATGGCCATCCGCAGCAATCGGACGATGATAACTGTCGTCTGAGGATTTAAATATTTCCACATCGCTTCCTTTAAAGAACCACGGATTATATGTTTTTGCAAGAATTGATCCATGCTCACCATAAACTTCAAAACCTTCATGCCAATCCATTCGAACTTGTAAAGTTAAATCTAACTGCCCAACAAACCCATTTTCATATTCCGCTGTTACAAGCCATGAATAAGAACCATATTTTTCAGTTAACCAGGCAGTAACTGCAATAATATTTCCACCTAAATAGCGTGCAGTATCAAATAAATGACTTCCATGACCGCGCATATAATAACGGCGCTTGTCCGCTTTCGGATTTCCGGCAGGCTTTTTCGCATTAGGTCCTTCTAAAATAATCGGCTGCACATTATCTGTTGTTGTATAACGATACGTGTTATCACAATACCAAGCTTTTAAAGCCAGCATCTCACCCATTTCCTGATCAATAAAATCCTTAGCTGCTTCAATTCCCGGATCAAAGCGTTTCATGTTTCCAACTTGAACATGCAGATTGGAATTCTTAACATGCTCTCCTAATTCTTCAACTTCTTCAATGGACATACCTAAAGGTTTTTCTACTAAAACCGGCTTACCTGCTCGAACTGCTTTCATAGTCATTGGAACATGAAAATTATCTGCAATTCCTATTACAATCGCATCAATTGCCGGATCAGCCAGCATTTCATCATAATCACGATAAAGTTTAGCAGGATGATAGATAGCATCCATTTCATTTAAAAGAAATTCATCCAGATCACAAATCGCGTAAAGCTCTGCATTACTTGATCTTCTAATGGAATCAAAATGCGCTGCTTGTGAAATTTGTCCCGCTCCCAATACACCAATTTTTACTAACTTATCTTCTTTTTTTATATCCGTCATATAACATTCTCCTCATTTATTTATATCAACTTAAAATTGAGCACTTTTTAATGCAAAGGCAATATCTTCTTCATCTAATCCATGCATAATCACCGGACCATCATAATATTTTTTTAATTCCTTTAAATATTGATTTAATGGAAGACTGCCTTTGCCAATAGGTGCAAATGTAACTTTTTCCTTGGAAACGAGGCAGTCCTTGCAATGGGCCACTGCAATATACTTACTCAGTTCCTTCAAAGAGCTGTTAATTTTATTTTCCAATTGGCCAATATCATCAACAGTTACAATATTGGCAGCATCAAACAATACTTTTAAATAGGGACTACGATAATGATTCATCAACCGCTTGGTATCCTCTACCGTACTAATAACATTCGCCTGTTCCGGTTCAATTACAATAGTCACTTCATTACGTGAAGCAATATCCAGCATTTCATCCAATGATTTGAACAAGTAATTCCAGGCTTTTTTGGTATGGTTATCAGGGTGCGGGCTCCAAAAATCTTCTTGATTAAAACTGCCTGTTGAAATAGAAACATATGGCACATTTAGGTTTTTGGCCGCCTCCACTACGTTTTTAAATCCTTCTATATTTTTTTTCCGTGTCTCGTTATTTAATTCTAGTGTGTTAAATGTCCCTGAGATGACAGAAATTGAAATCCCTGTCTTTTCACAAGCCTTCTGTATCTGCTCAAGAATTTCATTACTTACTTTTGAAGGCAGGCTGGGCAGCCCAACATTAGCAAAATTAAATTGTACTGTACTAAAACCAAATTCACGAATCTTTATAAAAGCTTCTTCTAAAGGGTATTTAACAAATACTTTAGAAAAAATTCCTTTCTCCATCAGGTAACCTCCTATTTTATTTTATAAATAAAACCTTTTAAAAAAGTAAATAATTGATTAATTTGATTGGAATCATATAAGTTATAATTAATTTCAATTAAAATTTGATCAGGTTTTTCTGACCAGCTTTAATTCTTCCTTTCACTGAAAGTTTAACTTCATACATTTCTTTGTCCAGATTAGTAAAGATAACTGGTGTAATCAGAGAATAACCTTTATTTCTGATTTGTTCTGAATTAATTTCAGCAATTAAATCATTTTGATTAATCACATCGCCTTCTTCAACCAGCAGCCGGAAACCTTCTCCCTCTAAATTAACTGTATCCAGACCAATATGAATAAGAACTTCATTACCAAAATTGTCGATAATAGAGATAGCATGTTTTGTTGGAAATACTCCTACAATTTTGCCTGACACGGGAGCGTAGATCACATTGTCCTGCAGTTCAATTGCAAAGCCATCCCCCATAGCTCTTGTAGAAAACACCTGATCCGGAACTTTATCAATTGAAATTATTTCTCCGGTTGCAGGAGCTGTGATATCTAAAAGTTTAGCTGGTTCTGATTGAACAGCTTTAGCAGTTTTTTCCGTCTCAACCATTGGCTCATAATCGTCTCCCCGAAGCTTTGCCAGTACGCCTTCTTTAATTCCAACTGCTGCGTTACCATAAATCACTTGAACGTTTTTACCTAAAATACTTACACCGGAAGCTTCTAATTGATCTGTGAAAATATCTTTATCAACAACTGCAGTATCTGCTACATCCACACGTAATCTGGAGTAACATGCATTCACATTACGAATATTTTCTTTGCCCCCTAAACCTTTGATAATATTTGTAATTTGATCGCCATCATAATTTACATTAGATTTTTTTGAGTTTTTATCTTTGTCTGTCATACGGCCAGGAGTCTTCAGATTAAATTTCACAATTGCAAATCTAAATAAGAAATAATTGATTGCAAAGAAACTTAGTCCTACCGGGATAAGAATCCACCAATGAGTCCGGGTTGTCAGTAAATTAAAGAATGCAAAATCCAGTAATCCTCCTGAAAAGGAAAGTCCTAAATGCGCACCCAATAAATTCATTGCTGTAAATCCCAGGCCGGTAACTACTGCATGAATTAGAAATAAAACTGGAGCTGTAAAGATAAATAGAAATTCAAGTGGTTCTGTTACACCAGCGATTAAAGAAGTTAATCCTGCAGATAATAAGATACCTTTCACTTTAGCTTTTTGTTCTTTTTTCGCTGTATGATACATTGCTAAAGCAATTGCCGGTATCGAGAATATTTTCAATACAAATAATCCATTCATAAAATTACCAACAGTAATTGGTACGTTATCTGCTAATTGAGAGAAGAAAATCAATTGATCTCCATTGACAACTTGCCCTGCGGCATTTGTATATTCTCCAGCTTGTAACCAAAATGTTGGCCACCATACGTGATTCATACCGAATGGAATGGTTAATCTTTCTACAAAACCAAACATAAAACCAGAAAAACCTGCGTTTAGATTTACAATAAATGTTGACAAATTATTAATTCCGCCTTGAATTGTCGGCCAAATGATAATCATTATAAATCCTAAAAAAAGAGCGCTAAAAGCAGTAATTATTGGCACACTTCTTTTCCCGGCGAAAAATGCTAATGATGTTGGCAGCTTAACATCGTGAAATTTATTAAATACAGTTGCTGAAAGCAGCCCAACAATGATACCTCCCAAAACGCCTGTTTGAACGGTTGGAATTCCTAAAATTTCTACATACATATCTGATTCAGCAACCATCTCTGGTGTAATCCCCATTGTTCCGCCAATGGTTACGTTCATAATCAAATAGCCGACAATAGCTGATAATGCTGCCACACCATCATTATTCGTTAATCCAATAGCTACCCCTGCGGCAAAAATCAACGGTAAATTAGCAAAAATAATATTTCCTGTAGCTAATAACACGTTAAAGATATTTTCCATCACTGGATTATCTGCAATAGGCATCATTTCCAAGAAAGCAGAATTTGTAAAAACTGTTCCTAAGGCTAATAGCAGTCCTGCAGCTGGCAAAATAGCAATGGGCGTTTGCAATGACGCGCCGATACTCGTCAATTTATTTACAAACTTCATAAGTAGATTTTTCATTTTGTCATCTCCCTAAAAATATTATTGATTTGCAGAAATAATTACTATTTTTAAATAATTAAAATTAATAAAGCCTATTCTTCTTATAGTTTCTATGACTTCAACCTTTGGGAACGCATACATTAAATTACCCATGTAAATCATACAATCACATTTTTGTGATACTGATGATAACTTATAAGTTCATGTCTCTTCATACTTTATATCACACCATTTTTAATTGTTTATAATTGAATCGAATTTAATATTATCGTTTTTAATTGAATGTGTCAATAAAAAGATATTGGATAGTCTGATATCAGCTGATTATAACTTCACTCATATTGACCTATCTTTCTATTTAAAAGATAGAATAGTAAATGTCTTCATAATTCCCGCTTTCATTAATAGTACTTCTTTATTTATTATGATATAATTATTTTTATAAATAGCTCGACATAAACAATTTGATTCAATTAAATACAATAAAAAGGTGATAAATATGCTAAAAAAAGAACGTCATATCTACATATTAGATAAGGTTCAATCTGAGGGAAGAGCATTGGTTTCTGAATTAACGAAGGAACTAAAGGTAAAGGAAGACACAATTCGAAAGGATATGCAGGAGCTGTCGGCAAATGGATTAATTAAACGGGTTCATGGTGGGGCATTAAGCATTGTTAACGACAAGGTAGACTTTAACACGAGAATTGATCAAAATGCTAAAGTTAAGGAAGAATTAGTCAAGCTTGCTGTACCTATTCTGGAAAAAGCGGATGTACTTTTTATTGATGGCGGCACGACTAACTTGAAGCTGGCTGAGAAGCTGCCTCAGTCTTATAAAGGGAGAGTATTAACGAATAGCCCTTCAGTTGCCTTTGCTCTAAGCAACCATCCTCATGTACAAATCTATGTTATTGGTGGTGAATTCAATAAGAATTCACACGTTAATACAGGTTCCTTTGCTATTAAAGAAATTGAGAGGATTCACGTAGAATTATGTGTACTTGGTATTTCATCAATTGATTCTAATCTTGGAATTACAGTTCCTCTTTTTGAAGAGTCCCTGCTAAAAAGTCAGTTAATTAAACAAAGTTCTCAAATACTTAGTGTGGTGACCAAAGAAAAGTTAGAAAAAGTCTCGACTTTCTTTGTCGAAAAAAGCAATGCTTTAGATTATCTCATAACTGAGAAATCTGTACCGGCTAATATCATTGATGCATATAAGCAAAATGGGATAGAAGTCTTGCAATAACAAACCATTTTTAACTTCAAGGATGATTTACAAAAATAAATGATATCTTTCACCTATTTTTTCAGAATATAGCACTTATTCATCTATTTGTTTTCATACACCAAAATAATTTACTCCCCTTTTATGAACTACTAGATAAAATAGAAAGAGGCCGGATTTGATCCGGCCTCTTTCTATTTTATTTCTCGGTTCTTTTTATATTGTATTATATAAACCTGGTCCGCTGCTGTTGAATCCAGCTCTGCAGCTTATTGAATAATGGGATAAATAAAATTCCGATAAAAATTCCTTTGATTATATTAAATGGCAGCACACCGCCAATAACGGCAATCCATTTCATTTGTTCAGACATTTCCCAGCCCATAAACCAGCCGTAAGCAGGTAAAATCAGATAGTAATTGAGCACACTCATACCGACTGCCATGATAACAGTACCTGTCGCTAATCCACTGATAAGACCTTTTAACCCTTTTATCCGGTGATAAATAAGCGAAACTGGTAATACAATCATTAATCCGGCAACAAAGTTAGATAATACGCCGATAGGCTCTCCTGATCCTGAAACAGCCAGATATAACAGGTTTTTAAATCCAACGACAAGTACCCCGGCCATTGGTGAAAAGATTAAGGATGCGATTAATGCCGGCACATCACTGAAATCCACTTTTAAATACGGTGTTGGTAAAAACGGCAGTGGAAAATTAAGAAAAAATAAAACAAGAGAAATAGTACTTAATAATGCGATAATAATTAACTTTAACAGCTGATTTCTTTTCTTTTTTTGCATCAGCTTACCTCCTCCATCATTTTTCCGATTCCAACTCGTGATGAAGGCACGATGCTATTCTTATCCTATAAGCAATTTAAAAACCCTAAAGCATAAGGGCTTTAGGGTTTGAGTCATCGCTAAATAGATACACAAAAAACATGCGTATGGTTAAAAACAAGCTCGACATCTTCTCCCATCCAGACTATCACTGTCGGTTCTGGAATTACACCAGATCAACTGTAACAAAGTACAGTTCGCGGACTATTTCCGCCGGTCGGGAATTACACCCTGCCCCGAAGATTGGAATCGAATATTAAATTACTTTAAGTATACCACAGCATATTCATTTGACAAGAGAAAAGTTTTTAATTCAAAGTAATTTTGGACATCCTCTTATTTTAAACATCATCGTGCAATGGATTTAAATCTTCATCCCCTGTCAGATTTTCAAGCATCGTTACTAATAATTCAATTTCCTTATCAATATCTTTCTTGCTTACGGTTTCCACTGGTGAATGCATATATCGAAGCGGCAGGGATACTAATGCTACCGGCACTCCTTTACCTGTGTAACGCATTTTATCGGCATCAGTTCTTGTTGCATCTGGTGTTAATTCATATTGTAATGGAATTGATTTTTCTTTTGCTGCTTTTTCCAGCCAATGATTGACTTTGCGGTGAATCGGTGCTCCTTTTGCTAAAACAGGACCGCCCTCCAAATGAACCTCAGCCAGCTTTTTCGGATCAACATTAGGATAGTCCGTTGCAAAGGTCACATCCACAGCAATCGCAAAATCAGGCTTTATTCCAGCCGCAGCAAAGTAAGCTCCCCCCATATTTGTCTCTTCGTTCACCGTGCTTGCACCGTAAACACCAATCGACAAATCTTTTTCAGACAGCTTGCGAATTACTTCTGCTACGATAAATGCTCCGGTACGATTATCCAGCCCTCTCGCGGAAATATACCGATCCTGTAATATCTCCGGATCTGTTTTTAACACACAGAGATCACCGATTTGAACCTTTTTAAGTGCCTCTTCCTTTGACTGAAATCCACAATCCATATAGAGGTCCTGCACACCAATATCACCTTTGCTTCCTCCATGATGCTGTGCATTGACACCAATGACACCTGTAAGTGTTTCCTGATATCCCAGCACTGTCACTCTCATACCAATAGCTGCTTTCGGATTGATTCCACCCAATTTTTCAAAGAATATAAAGCCCCGCTCATCAATACGCTGAATAATGAAGCCAATTTCATCACAATGCCCTGCTAACAGGACTTTAAATGGAGCATCCGGGTTAAGAACTCCGATTGCATTGCCCACATGATCTGTCTTGATTTCATCTGCATAATCTTTAACATAATTAATCCATTTCTTTTGTATTTCCATTTCCATACTTGATGGAGACGGAGTATGAAGTAAATCCATTAAAACATCATATTTTGTATCTGCCATGCTATAGCCTCCTATAAATGCTTGTCCAAAATTACGATGAAAAATTCAAGCCGTCATTTTCATTGTACTTTTTAAACATTCCCTATAAATTCTTCCTTATTCTTCCTTACAAGGTAACTTTGGTTTACCAATTCTGCAGAAGAAGGTAAACTAACTATATCAAATAATTGAAATGAGGGATATAGATGTCATTAAATGAATGGTATGAAAAAGGACTTGATCCAGATGAATATATTGAAGCAATGAATGTAAATAAAGATGATTTATTATACATTTATGATAACTTTTCATTACCTGCAGATGATGCCTTTTTTGAAGAAATCAGAAGTAAGAACCTAAGAGCGATTATCCTTACAGAAGATTGGTGCGGTGACGCGATGTTAAACATGCCGATTCTTCTTAAAATTTCAGAAGCTGCCAATATGCCTATGAAGGCCTTGCTTCGGGATGATAACCTTGAATTAATGGATCAATACTTAACAAATGGAACAGCCAGGTCTATCCCTATTATTATTTTTATTGATACAGAGGGGCAGGAAGCCGGTAAATGGGGACCAAGAGCTCCCAAAATCCAAGCATATATTGACGAAGCACGCGCTCAGCTTCCATCAAAAGAAGCCAGTGATTTTGAAGAAAAGCAAAAGCAAATGCACCGGTTTATTTCAAAATCCTATCGTGATAACCAGGATAACTGGTCTATTGTTTATGAAAGTATCAAAGAAACCTTAAAAACAATATAATTTTTTAAAAACGCTGATTTAAAAATATAAATTGGCGTTTTTTAATTATGTATATTTACAGATTCAGTTTTCAACGAATAACATCCCCTCCTAATCGCACATACTAACAAAAATAGATAGGAGGGTTCCCTGATGAATGAGCGTTTTCTGAAACTGCTTTACTATCGCATTCCTAATATCCTGAAACTGTTGCTTCTAGTTATAATTTCATTGTCGCTCTTCGGATATCTTATTTATTTAATTGAACCGCAGCGTTTTCCTACAATATTAGATGGAATATGGTGGGCACTTATTACAGGAGCGACTGTCGGTTATGGAGATTATGTACCTGTCACCTTGCCCGGCCGGCTAATTGCAGCATGCCTAGTTTTATCCGGAGGCGGATTAATTGCATTTTATATTGCCTCCATATCCACTACAGCCATAAAACGTGAAAAAAAATCCCAGGAAGGAAAACTTGCCTTCCATGGTACAAACCATTATGTATTCGTCGGTTTTAACGAACGAACCCGACAGCTCATTGACTTAATCATTCATCATTATCCGGATAAAAAAATTGTTATCATTGATCAGACTTTAACCAATCTTGCCTACACTAAGCTGCCGGTGCATTATATTAAAGGAAATGCAGCCGAAGATGCCATTTTGCATATGGCCAACATTAAGGCAGCTGCCTGTGTATTTATTGCTGCGGATAACCAAAAATCTGATTATGAATCTGATACGCATGCTATTCTGATTACCATTGCTATCCGGGGAAACAACCCTGACATACCTGTTATCTCAGAAATTCTATCTAAGAAGCAGATTGATAATGCCGCCCGTGCAGGTGCAACCACGATTATTCGGTCAAATGATTTTATGAGCAGTCTGTTTTTCCATGAATTAGATCCAGAGATACTAGCCACACCATTTGAGGATATTTATCATCTCCTTACCCAGCATAAATTTATTCACCGGCCTGTACCTGATGCACTTATTGGAAAAACTTATTTAGAAGCGGTAACTCCCTGCTTGGAAAAAGGATTTCTTGTAATCGGTGTACTTCGTGAAAAAGAATATATTCTCCATCCAGAAACTGCTTTTATCCTTCAAGAAAAAGATACACTTATTAATCTTGCCAGCCGGTAGGTTAGATTGGATATTTCCTATACTTTATGATAAAGTAGTATATTGTTGAAAAAAGCACGTGTTCAAAAGATGCAGAAAAAGATTTACATTTTTATTTACTAGCTTCATAGCTGGCATAAAAAGCTGCCTTTTCTTTTTCCATCCACTTTGGATAACTTAAAACAGAATTGAAAAAGATATAGGAGATGTTCAATATGACTACAAACGTAGAAGTAGGTCAAGTTTTAGAAGGAAAAGTAACAGGTATTCAGCCTTATGGTGCATTCGTTGCGATTGATGGTGACACACAGGGGTTAGTTCATATTTCTGAAATCATGCATGGATATGTAAAGGATATTAACGACCATTTAAGTGTTGGCGATACTGTTAATGTAAAAGTCATTCAAATCGATGAAGCAAAAGGAAAAATTTCTTTATCTATCCGCGCTACAGAAGAAGCACCAAAAGAAACTGCTAAACAGGAAAACACAGTAAAAAACAATGATTCCGGCAATGAATCAAGCGGTTTTAACATTCTTAAAGATAAGCTGCAGGACTGGATTGACCAGACACAAAATAAATAAAATAACAATGATCACACCACACAGGTATCTGAATTTTCTTCAGGCACCTGTGTTTTTTTATGAAGTATATTCATCCGTCTGGATTATATCTTTTTCAGATAAATCAACATGTTTTTCAGCACTTTTTTCCCGGTTTAAATGAAAGCCCTTCAGGTCGTTACCCTTGATTTCATCACATTAATAGATTAAAGTAGAATCATATATGGAATCAATTTTAAAGGGGGAACTATAAATGACACATGTAACTTTTAAATATGATAAAGCACTTTCTTTTTTCGACAAAGAAGAAATTAAAAATCTTTCTCCATTTGTATTGCGTGCACATCAAATGATTCATGAAAAAATTGGAGCAGGTAATGATTTTCTAGGCTGGGTTGACCTTCCTAAAAACTATGATCAGGAAGAATACGCACGCATCAAGAAAAGTGCAGAAAAAATCAAAAATGACTCTGACGTTCTTCTTGTAATTGGAATCGGCGGTTCCTATCTTGGAGCCAAAGCAGCTTTAGAAATGCTGAACCACTCTTTCCAAAACCTCCTTTCTTCTGAAGAAAGAAAAGCACCGCAGGTCATTTTTGTAGGTCACCATTTAAGCTCTACTTATATGAGTGAGCTGACTGATGTATTAAAGGGTAAGGATTTCTCTATTAATGTTATTTCTAAAAGTGGTACAACAACAGAACCGGCAATTGCTTTCCGTGTCTTTAAAAAGCTTTTAGAAGAAAAATACGGTGAAGAAGAAGCTAAAAAGCGTATCTACGCAACAACTGACCGTAAAAAAGGTGCTCTAAAAACAACAGCTGATGAAAACGGGTATGAAACATTTGTTATTCCAGATGATGTTGGTGGACGGTACTCCGTATTAACTGCAGTAGGTCTATTGCCAATCGCAGCAAGTAATATTGATGTTGATGCAATTATGAAAGGTGCGCAAGCTGCAATGGAAGACTTGTCTGTGCCTGATATATACAGAAATCCTGCATATCAGTATGCAGCAGTACGTAATATTTTCTATCAAAAAGGCAAAGTAACAGAATTACTGATTAATTATGAGCCTGCCCTTCAATACTTCTCTGAATGGTGGAAACAGTTATTTGGCGAAAGTGAAGGAAAAAATCAAAAAGGAATTTATCCTTCATCAGCAAACTTCTCCACAGATTTGCACTCTCTTGGCCAATATATCCAAGAAGGAAGAAGAAATATTTTCGAAACGATTCTTCATGTAAATGAATCTAAGAAAAATTTAACTGTCGAGGAAGAAGCAAATGATTTAGACGGATTAAATTACTTAGCTGGTAAAAGTATTCATGAAATAAATAATAAAGCATTCCAGGGCACTTTATTAGCCCATACTGACGGTGACGTTCCAAACCTGATCATTGAGGTTCCTAAACTGGATGCTTATACTTTTGGCTATTTAGTATACTTCTTTGAAAAAGCATGTGCTGTCAGCGGCTACCTGCTCGGTGTTAATCCATTTGACCAGCCGGGTGTGGAAGCATATAAGAAAAATATGTTTGCTTTGCTTGGCAAGCCTGGATTCGAAAACGAAAAAGAAGAGCTTGAGAAAAGATTATAATATAAGTGCGTGTTCAAAACAAAACTTCATTTCACAGGGATTATAATCTCTGAGAAATGAAGTTTTTTCTATGGAATCCTGATTGTTTAACACGATCATGCGTTAATAAAAAATAAATCCAAAAATTTTTTTAAATTTTTTGGTTTATTCTTTTTAACAACGGGTATTACTATTATTGTAAGGCTTTCTCGTATTCCCCCTGTAGGCAGAGCGTATAACGCTTTGCTTTTTTTTGTCTAAAAACAGGAATCCCAAAAGAAGTTTTAGCCAGTTCTCTACCTTTCTAAAGTATCTTTGTTATAATAGAAAAATGATATGAATGCAAGGAGGCAAATAAAAGAATGAGTTTTTTTGAAGAAGTACATGACCGCAAGCAAACAAAATCTGTGAAATGGGATATGCTGCAGATGAGATTCCAGTCTGAGGATGTCCTGCCGATGTGGGTAGCTGATATGGACTTTAAAGCTCCAGATGCTGTCAATCAGGCGCTTATCAAACGGGCAGAGCATGGAATTTACGGATATACCGTAATTGATGAAGATGTTACATCCTCTGTAACCGATTGGGTAAAAAACCGTCATGGGTGGGATATTCAATCCGAATGGCTTAACTACAGCCCCGGAGTAATTAACACGCTTCATATGGCGCTGCAAGCATTCACAGAACCAGGTGATAAGATTATGATTCAAACACCTGTATATACGCCATTTTACAATATTATAAACGTTTTGGATCGTGAACTTGTAAAGAATCCATTGATTCATCAGGATGATTATTACACGATTGATTTTGAAGATATGGAAAATAAATTAGCAAGTGGTGTAAAAGCATTTATTTTATGCTCCCCACATAATCCGGTGGGCCGCGTCTGGACAGAAAAAGAGCTGCGTAAAATGGCAGACCTCTGCCTGCAATATGATGCCATGATTTTTTCTGATGAAATCCATGCAGATTTAGTTTTTCAAGGACATAAACATCTGCCAATCGCGAGCCTGTCAACAGAAATCGCCGATAAAACAATTACTTGCATGGCACCATCTAAAACATTTAATTTAGCCGGTCTGCAAGCGTCTTATGCGATTACACCAAATGAAGAAAACAAGGAAAAATTAACAAATGCCTTTCTTCGTCAAGGATTCAATAATTCCTTAAACGGAATGGCTGTCACAGCAATGGAAGCTGCATACCGCCATGGACAACCCTGGTTAGAAGATCTGCTCGAGGTTATCCAGAGCCATACGGAGTACATCAAGGAAATGTTTGCTGCACATGCTCCTGAATTAAAAGTGACAAAGTCAGAAGGAACATATCTCGTCTGGGTAGATTGCTCTGAATTAAATATGGATAAAAAAGAATTAAACCGGTTCATGATTGATAAAGGACGTGTCGGCTTAAATCCTGGTCAGGACTATGGCGTAGAAGGGGACGCATTTATGCGTATCAATGTCGCCTGTCCACGGACAACCATCGAAGAAGGCGTTAAACGGATTATCCATGCTGTAGAAGTTTGGAGAGAATCTAATAATTAAACCCCTATAAATAGAAAGAAGCTGCTATTCGAATAGCAGCTTCTTTCTATTTTTCCCATGACAGTTGCCTCAAATTTTTGTTAGCAAATGAAGCAGCCGGAGTAATTATCCATTCTCTTCCTTTTCCTGTTTATCATTATTCTCTGTCGGATCAGTAGGAGATTCTTCCCTCTCTCCACTTTGAGAATCGTTTTTAATCACTCCGCAAACAATACGGTTACCTGAATTCCCGGCTGGCTGACTCATTCCATCATCCACTCCATCATGAATGATTAAAGAAGTCCCATCATTAGTAATCAGGCTGTTCTTACCTTTTTTTAACGTTGCCTCAGCAATCACCAATTCTTCTTGAACGTTCCCATCTTCATCTGCTTCAATATTAGGAAGATCTCCGAGATGGGCCCCATCCGTCCGCAAAAGACCATGTTCTTTACCATCAGGATTAAAGTGGTTACCGCTCGTAGAAAACTCAGGACCCTCACATTTTCCATACTCATGAACATGGATAGCGTGGAAGCCAGGGCTTAACCCTTCTACTTCAATAGTTACGGCCACTCCTCCATCTGTCTCGTTTAATCTGGCTGTTCCTACCCGGTCTCCATCCGCATTATACATTTCTACCATTTCTGAGTTTTCATGCGGCAGCAGGCACCCTGATAAAAGAAACAGCATTGCGAGAGCCGTCATCATCGTCCATTTATTCCGTATTCTCATCGATAAACTCCTTTGCTTTTTCCATAGTTTGAACAAAGAAGCAATTTTTTAGTCAAAAAAACTCCTCAAATCCTATTGATTAGAGGAGGAATTTGTTACATTATTATTGTTGTTCTGTGCCTTATTTAAAGCATCATGGTATTCCTGTTCAAAATTTTCCTGATCTCTCTTCGATTTTTTCATCATCCAGCGCATAAAAAATGCTGCTAAAACCAGAAAAATGACCAATGTTATTACAGCAGGAATATACTCTGTTTTATCTTCCGGAAAATATAGAAATGGCATCATAATCATAAAAAATTCACACCCTTCCTGAAACAATTATAACAAATGCTTGAGGCATGTAAATCAATCCATGTACAACGTATAAAAGCGCCCTGATGCCAGAGCGCTTTTATACGTTTGTTAATAATTATTCGCCTAAATGTTCTTTGATAACGTCAGCGATACCTTTTAAAGCATCAGCTTCATCTTTTCCGTCTGCGCTTACTTCAATGTCAGCACCTTTAGGAATTCCTAAAGACATAACGCCCATGATTGATTTCAGGTTAACGTTTTTGCCTTTGTAGCTAACTTCAATTTCAGAATCAAATTGACCAGCTTTGTTTACCAGCAAAGTAGCCGGGCGTGCGTGTACTCCGGTTTCTGCAGTAATTTTAAACGTTTGTGACTTCATTATATACAACATCCTTTCAATTTGAAAATCTCTGTCGTTTATGTACCTGTTATTCATCTCACATAAACCTATGTTATATTATATACAAAAATCACGAAATATGAAATACATATCTACTTTTTTTATGAAAATGTATTCATTTGTTTTTCAAAAACCTTTATGATACCTTTATCTTAAGGACAAAATTGAATAATGGAGGTTTACGAAATGAGTGTACATATTGGAGCGAAACAGGGAGAAATTGCAGATAAAATTTTATTGCCGGGAGATCCGTTACGGGCTAAATATATCGCTGAAAATTATTTAGAGGATGCACAGCTTTATAATGAAGTCAGAGGCATGTATGGCTATACGGGAACTTATAAAGGAGAACGTGTTTCTGTACAGGGAACCGGCATGGGAGTACCTTCTATCTCTATCTATGTGAATGAGCTTATTCAAAGCTATGATGTCAAAAAACTTATTCGCGTAGGTACGTGTGGAGCAATTCAAAAAGATGTTAAGGTTCGCGATGTTATCTTAGCACAGGCTGCTACAACAGATTCACAAATAAATCAGCTGATCTTTCAGGGGATTGATTACGCTCCTATTTCCGACTTTGAATTATTAAAAAACGCTTATGAAGCCGGTACTGAAAAAGGATTACAGCTGCGTGTCGGAAATGTATTTACAAGCGATACCTTCTATCGTGATAATGCCAAAGAAGTGAACGAATTGCTTGCTAAATACCAAGTACTTGCAATCGAAATGGAATCTACTGCACTATATACTCTGGCAGCTAAATATGGCCGTCAGGCGCTATCCATCCTTACAGTTTCCGATCATCTTATTACTGGCGAAGAAACTACTGCTGAAGAACGTCAGACTACATTCCATGAAATGATGGAGATTGCATTAGATACAGTTATTAAATAAATATTTTACAGGAATACGCATTTTTTAACCTGCAATACCGCATATTCCTGATGGTTGCTGAGCCTTTCTTTTATTATGATACAGACTATGGTAAAATAACAGAAAATTGATGCGTTAGTCAGGAAGGAAGTACCCTCATTCATGACATTATTGACGAATTTCCCATTATGGGCTGCTCTGATTGCTATTGTGTTTGCGCAAGTTATAAAGATACCTATCAAGCTGATTTTCACCAAGGAATTTCAACCTGGACTTGCTTTCAGTACAGGGGGAATGCCCAGCAGCCACTCTGCAGCAGTTACTTCTTTAGCTACTGCTATCGGTATTGCAGAAGGGGTATCATCAAGTGTATTTGCGCTTGCTTGTATATTTAGTGTGATTACGATGTTTGATGCTTCCGGAGTCCGCAGACAAGCAGGTGAACAGGCAATTGTTATTAATCAGCTGGTTCGCGATTTTCAATTAATCACCTCCAGTGCCAAAGGCTGGAGTAAAAAGAAAGAAAACGAAAAGATACAAGAATTAAAGGAATTACTCGGACACCAGCCGATAGAAGTATTTTTTGGTGCAATCACAGGGATTATTATTGCTTTTTCCCTTGCTCCGCTCTTCTCTTATTGAATAAAGAAGGCCAATGCCAAGCAGCATTGACCTTCTTTTATTTTTATGTAATTCATCTTTTTAAAACATTTGATAACCACTTTTTCTTAAAAAGCGGATAACAAAACCAGATACAATTGTACCGAGAAAACCCGATAACAAAATCAGAATATCAGCAATCGTTAATCCGACAATACGATCCCCGAGTGCTGAAAAAGATTCCCCTGGACTTGTAAAATAGCTAATAAAAGAAACATTATCTATAATAAAAATCATTACTATAGGAAATAAACATGCCATCAGCCATGTTTTTCTTAATAACATATTTAAAATAAATGCAATACCAAAAAATATAACAAAATACAATACAACAGAAACAACAAGTTGAACCATTCTCTTCCCTCCGTCCTTTCTAAGGATACATACAAGGGACATTTTATCTTAAAACTGCAAAAAAGCAAAGCAGCATCTGCCAAGCTTCGCTTTTTTGTCAATATATTTCTATAAGTTTGTGTTCAAAAATTCCGATAAATAAGACCAAGAAGTTCAAGGCGACGAAGATTTTTCAAACGGACTTGCGCGTGTTGTGGTGACTTCTGTGTTGTCCACAGGACGTGGACAACACAGAAGTTCCTCTATGCTTTATAATACGTGAGTAACGCTTTTGGTGGGGCGAGTAATCGCAGCCCCATTGAAAAATCTTCGTCAACGCACTTCCGCAGGATGCGGTGGCTTCTACGTTGCCCACACGACGTGGGCGTTCTTAGTAGAAAATCCTCTTATCGCCGTGTCATCTTTTTTGGACTTTTTTAACATCCTCTATAATAGATGAAAATTCCCCTTCTTCAACAACAAATTCCATCCCCCTAATTTATATAAATAATGATTATCAGAAATCCGCTTTATTAATACCGCTTTCCAGCCGAATATCTTATGATTCTGTATCGTCGCTACCCCGTCATCTCTTCCTAAGGTGGCAAGCATACCTTGCTTTACCGGCTGACAGAAAGTAAGTTCTTTGTTCCTGAGCCATAAGGAGATATTTTTTGCAACAACAGCTGCCTCCTCTACAGCTTTTTTTGCAGTTGGAAGAATTTCTTCTCCATTTTCATTTACAGTATATGCACACTCGCCTACAACGAAGATCGAATCATCTTTGGTAGACAGCATATTAGAATATACTTCTATTCTTTTATTTTTCAAGGTTAGTCCAGCTTTTTCAAAAATTGGATTAGCCTGTACCCCGCCGGTCCAGATAAAAGTGCGAGAGGGAATAACATATTCTTTGCCTTCCATTTCATAAACGACTTTGTTATCCTGACACTCCTTCAGCTTCGCCTGATGGATAACTTCTACGCCTCTGGATTGTAAAGAAGTAATTGCATAGTGCGCCAGCTCCTCATCAAATCCCTGCAGCAAAGAAGTATTTTCTTCAAGCATATAGAGACGTATCTGTGTTTTCTCAACATCATATTCTTTACACATAATCGGGATCTGATTGATGAGCTCCCCTGCAAACGCAACACCAAGAATTCCTCCGCCGCCAATCACAATATTTAATCTGCTCTCATCCTTTTTAATATCATTGGCATAGCTGGCAAAATTATATTCAATGTGTTCACGGATAAAACGGGCACTGTTAATATCTGTGATAGGATAAGTATACTCATTCAATCCTGGAATCCCTTCCGTATTCGGCTCAGCTCCCAGTCCGATTACGAGTAAATCATAATTAAGCTTTCTGTTTTTAAGCCTGATTTTTTTGGCTTCCCGCTTGATAGAAACAACTTCATCTATTATAAAATTTATTTTTGAACGATTGATGATATCTTTTATTTTTATTTTAGAGCAATCCTGATGCAGCGTCCCAGCAGCATTCTCGTGCAGACAGCTTGTTTGGAAATGATAGTCATATTTATGAACTAATGTGATTTCTGCTTCATTCTGTCCCAGCTGCTTCTGAAGCTTTACTGCTGTCATTATACCTCCATAACCCGCTCCTAATATAACAATATGCGGTTTATTCATGGTTTTTCACTACTCCTATTAATTAATATAATTCTTATCAAAATATTTTTGTCATATAAATAACTTCATTTTGTAATCAAATTGTAATAATCACTAACTTATCTTAAATGCTCTGCTAAAAAATAGCAAGCTTTAAAAACTCTTTTTTATCTATACTTATGAAAAAAAAGTGAAGACATGCAAAGAGTATTAAACTGTCAAAATAAAATACCTTTGAATTATCCTTTCTTTTAAAGCGATTTAATACAAACAAAAACGAGTTTATGATACCATAGGATTGGTAAACGTTTAGAAAGAAAAGAGGTATTCTATGGAGAAAGTTTTTGATGTAACCATCATTGGAGCTGGACCCACTGGCTTATTCACAGCCTTTTACGGCGGCATGCGTCAAGCCAGTGTTAAAATAATTGAAAGCCTGCCTCATATCGGAGGTCAATTGACAGCACTATATCCGGAGAAATATATATATGATGTTGCAGGATTTCCAAAAGTTCGTGCACAGGAGCTTGTTGATCAATTGGAAGAACAGGCAAAATTATTTGACCCTGAGATTGTACTCGGGCAGGCTATTGAAAGTGTTGAACGGTTGGAAGACGACAGCTTTCGCCTCATTTCAAACACTGGAGAAGTTCACCTGACAAAAACAATCATTATTACTGCCGGCAATGGTGCATTTCAGCCTAGAAGATTGAATGTAGGTGACAGTGAAGCATACGAAGGCAGAAATTTACACTATTATGTGACGGATATGAATAAGTACAAGGATAAGCATGTTGCTATTTTAGGCGGAGGCGATTCAGCTGTAGATTGGGCATTGATGCTGGAAAAAACTGCTGCTAAAGTAACGTTAATTCACCGTCGTGATCAATTCCGTGCACATGAACATAGTGTGGAACAATTAGAGGCATCTGCTGTTGAAAAGCTCACACCATTTGCCCCCGCAGCGATTGTTGCAAACGAGAAGATTGAAAAGCTTATCTTACAGGAGATAAAAGGAGAAGAATTAGTCGAATTAGAAGTAGATGATATCATCTGTAACTACGGTTTTATTTCCAGTCTTGGACCAATCAAAGACTGGGGTCTGGAAATTGAAAAAAACAGCATTGTCGTTAATTCAAAAATGGAAACAAATATCCCGGGAATATATGCTGCTGGAGATGTTTGTACGTATGATGGTAAAGTCAAGCTGATTGCAACTGGATTTGGTGAAGGTCCGACAGCTATTAATAATGCTAAAAATTACATTGACCCGAAAGCAAGAATCCAGCCAAAACACTCTACAGCAATGTTTTAATAAATATACCATGAGCTATATAATAATTTGAAAAAAATCGTTTGAATGAGAAATAATCCCGTTCAAGCGGTTTTATTTTTCTATTTGTTAAAAATGAAAAGGAGCTGCAGGAAGCTTTCTGTCTTTTTTTAAAGAATAAGTGATTTTCTTGGTTTTTCTAAGTGGTATGTTACAGCAGGTATTGGGGAAATTCAGTTTACATCACACAGAGAGTTAAAAGAAAGATTGACAGAAAATCTCTGCCAATCTTTCTTCTCCATTAACAATCACCGGGTGCGCCGGCATGCTCTGCAGTACGGAAGGAAGAACCGCACCCGCAGGATATAATGGCATTCGGGTTATCGATACTGAATCCGCCGCCCATCATATTTTCTTTATAATCAATCTTTGTTCCTTTAATAATAGGAATATCCTGATTGAAAAAAACAATTGGAATATCATTAATGGTTTCAATAATATCCAATTCTTCATTAACCTCATCTTCAAAGCCCAATGAATAAGACAGACCGCTGCATCCTCCTCCTTTTACACCAAAGCGGAGAAGCGATTGATCCGGTTCTTCTTTCATCATTTCTTTAATCTGTGCACTTGCACGATCAGTCAGTTCAATGATCATCTTCTGAACCTCCTTTATCCTTGTATATCCTATAAACTTAGTATACACCCACACTTGTCAGAATCAAGTAATTCATTCTATGCGTAGAAAATTCCTGAAGCGATTGTTTCTGCTCCGCCAGTCATCCAGATATGATCGTCTTCTTTCCATTCAATGAATAAATCACCGCCAGCTAAATGAACAACAATTTTTTTCCCTTTGCTTACCTTATTATTTAATGTCGCAGCAACAACAGCTGCACATGCTCCAGTTCCGCACGCTTCCGTAATCCCGGAGCCGCGTTCCCAGACACGGAAATGTAATTCTTCCTCAGATACAACTTCGATAAACTCTGCATTAACACCTTCAGGGAAGCGCTCATCTTTTTCTATAATTGGTCCCAGCGTTGTTAACGGCGCATTATCAATTGCGTCTACCATTGTAACAACATGCGGATTTCCCATCGAAACTGCAGTAACATATAGTGTTTCATCAGCAACCTGGAATGGCTCATTGATAACTGTTGTCTCTGCTTCTCCAAGCATTGGAATCTGCTCTCTTTGTAAAATGGGCTCTCCCATATCAATCGTGACCTCTTCTACTTCCTTATCTCCATTCACTTTAACAATAGCATGGACAACATTTGCTTTCGTCTGTATGGAAAACTCTTTTGTATTTACAATACCAGTTTCATAAACATATTTTGCCGTACAGCGCAGCCCATTACCGCAATTCATGCCCTCCGAACCATCCTTATTAAAAATTCGCATTCCTACTTCTGCTTTTTCTGCAGGATGGATCAGAATCATTCCGTCTGAACCAATTCCCGTATTTGGGTTTGACATTTTAACAGCTAATTCAGACAATCGTTCTTCTGGTAACTCTGTATGAAAAAGATCTATATAGATATAATTATTTCCTAATCCATGCATTTTTGTAAATGGTATTTTCATCTGCTACTCTCCTCTTCTGCTTATCCTTCTTTTGTCTCTAACCCAAGCTGGTTTAATACTTGATAGATTGGCTTTAAGGTTGGAATACCTTCAGCTACCATTTTATCATTTACCCAGATGATAGGATAAAAAAGATCCTCTTCGATTATTTTGTCAACATATGCCTGATGAATCGAATCTGATTGCGGTTTATTTATATCAATATAATTATATTGAACACCATCAGAAGCATACTTTCTTCCAATGGCTGCCTGCAGCCATTCGTACGTATCTTTGGAGCCTGGGGCACCGACACAGCTGGCACAGATTTGTTCGCTTCCATAGACTGTTATCGTTATTTCCGGCATATTATACACTTCCCTTCAGAGTCATGCTATCTTTTAGCGTATACCTATATTAATTATTTTACAAAATAAGCGGAAAAAGATAAAATATAATTAACCAGCTAATTGAGTGAATTTCATAATTCTTAACCCTTGCGTCCCAATGAGTTCAGGGCATAAAAAAAGAAGTACCTCCCCAAATCTTGTATAATGGTAATAACCACAAAACCATAAAAAGACTGGAGGAGTACTTCTTATGACCATTATACGACAACCGAGTCTATTTGGCATCCAAGAATTATATGACATGGAACCTACCCAAAAATATGAAGCGATTATTTCAGCGATTGATCTGGATCGTATTTATCATGCGATTAATAAGAAATCCCGGCTTGGAGCGCCTGTTGAGCTAAATTATGCAGGGATGATTATTTCTTTTTTTATTCGCTACATCGAGCGCATCCCAACGATCAAAGACTTAATCAAGCGTCTAAATGATGACTTTATCTTTAAAATGAACTGCGGATTTCTTGTTTCCGATTCTACACCGTCAGAAGCTGCGTATTCTCGCTTGGTTACAAAACTGAGTGAATCAGATATTTTAGAGAAATCCTTCGAAAACGTAACACTGGCAGCTATCACAGAAGGATTTATCGCTGATGAAGTCATCGCCATTGACGCAACCCATTTTGAAGCCCGGGACAAGGCGCCCGTTCAAAAAGAAGAAAAATCGGAAATCAGACCCAAAAAGCGTGGGCGTAAATCCAAGAAAGAACGCGACCAATATCTCAAAGAACAAGCAGAAAAAGAAGCGAATCTTCCATTGTATGAAAAGAAAATAGAAGCTCAATTAGACGTTCCATTAGACGTATTGCGTGCAGAAGTGCCACAGAACCCAAAATGGGGTGTGAAAAAGAATGCAGATGGTAAAAACGAGTATTGGTTTGGCTACAAAGGACACCTCGCAGTTGGGGCATCAAGCCAGTATATTCTACAATCCTTGTTTTCTTCCGGCAGCTTAAATGATGGAAAAGCCGCTATCGCCCTATTGAAGGGGATAGATCAACGACTTCCGCTTACGTCTGCTTCTTACCAGACATTGGATGCGGGCTATGATTTCGAGCCGATTTATGAACAAATTCATCGCATGGGACAACAGTCTGTCATTGCCTATAATAAACGCAATGAAGGCGAAATGATCGGGTTTGATAAGGATTTTGCCCCGACCTGTTTGCGAGAACATTCCTATAAATATGACAGCTTTGATCCGAAATACGAAACATTGAAGTATACCAGACCTAAGGAATGTAGCAACTGCCCACTTGCAAATGAAGGTATCTGTCAAAAAGTGTATAAAGTCAAAATAACCACCGATTTAAGACGTTATACGGCGCCTGCGCGCGGATCAAGAGCTTGGAAAAAGATTTTTAAACAACGGACAGCAGTAGAACGTGTCAACGCTTATTTAAAAGAGTTCTATCAGTTAAATAATGTTCGCTATCGCACTGGAAAGCGTGCGAAAGTCCATTTTGACATGGTCGCTTTGATTTACAATGCTTCCAAATTAGCTGCGGATCGCATCCAAGCGGAGCTTATTCAGCAACAACAAGCTGCATAATTTTTGTTTTTTAAAATACACTTTCGAAAATTCTGTTCGTCTTTGTATTTTTAAAAAGAGCAATTATGAAATTCATTCAATTGAAAATCATTTTCAAATAGATTTTTGTGTTTAATCGCGTTATAATAGATTTGTAGGAAAGGAGTAGGTTATTGTGGAAGAACAAGTACAAGAAGTATTAAGCAAGCTTCGTCCATTCTTATTACGTGATGGCGGGGATGTAGAATTAGTTGACGTTGATGATGATGGCGTCGTTTTATTACGTCTCATGGGAGCATGCGGCAATTGCCCAAGTTCAACCATTACTTTAAAAGCCGGAATTGAACGCGCACTTATGGCAGAGGTTCCTGGTGTAACAGAAATCGAACAGGTTTTTTAATGAATTTAATATAGAACGGAGCGCTCTTTTGCCTTGATAGAGACACTCCGTTTTTTTATTATCCTTATTTACGATACGGGGGTAATGGCTGGTTCCCCAGTGACAACTGCCTGAATATTTTCCAGACAGAGCTGAACCATTTTTGTTCTTGTTTCTACACTGGCAGAGCCGATATGCGGGATACATACCGTATTCTTCAAACCGACAAGCGGGTGATCTGCTCTAATTGGCTCTTCATCAAAAACATCCAGACCTGCTGCCTGAATTTCCCCAGTTTTAAGTGCCTCTGCCAACGCTTCTTCGTCCACTACTTTGCCGCGCGAAATATTTATAAAAATAGCGCTGGATTTCATTTTTTTAAAAACATCCTTATTAAATAATTTATCGGTTTCTTTGGTGTGTGGAACAACGGTCACAATAAAATCAGAAGTCTCTAACAGCTCATCGAAGCTGACATATTTTGCATTTAATCGTTCCTCTGCATCTTTTTTCCGGGAACGATTGTGGTACTGTATATTCATGTCAAAACCAGCTGCCCGTTTAGCAATAGCTTCTCCGATTCTCCCCATTCCAACAATTCCAAGTGTTTTCCCGTAAATATCTGTGCCGGCAAAGAAAAATGGGGCCCACGACTGCCACTTATCCTGCTTCACCCATTCATCCGCCTCCACAATACGCCTGGCAGTAGCCATAATAAGTGAAAAACCTAAATCTGCGGTTGTTTCCGATAAAACATCAGGGGTATTTGCAACAACAACTTGATGCTTTTTACATGCCTCCACATCAATATTATCGTAGCCGACAGCCATATTAGCAATAACCTTTAAACGAGGAGCTTTTGATAACAGCTCTTCATCAATAGTGTCACTTAACACTGCGAATAAAGCATCAGCATCTGCTATCTCTTTAAAAAGTGTCTCTCTCGGTACAGACTCCTCCTCTTTTTCCCACATGTGAATATCTAATTCATTCCGATATGCTTGTAAGTACTTTTCATCAATCTTACGGGTAATGTAGACCTTTGGTTTAGACATACTGGTGTTCTCCCTCCTGCGAATAAATGATAATTATTTCTCTGATATTTCTTTTTTATTTGTTATGATACTGCTTACAACCAGCTTATCATAGGAATCCGCCAATCGGAAACATCTACACCCGTCATTTCGTAAAATCGTGCCAGTCTTCTCTCATACACTTCCTGATGCTTTACCAATTGCTCCAATCTTTGAAAATCCTGATACTGAAATCCTTCTTCTAAAAAATCATAAAGATGAATCGGAAAGAATAGCCTGGCAAACACAAGCCTCCATGCAAACACAGATAATGGCTGATAATTTTGATAATCATTTAAGAATTGATTAATTTCTGTGTCCGGCCGATTTTGCAAAAAGGAAAAACGAATATACTCAGCAATGTCCCGGGTTGGATGGTCATATACGAGTTCATCTGTCCAAATAATTGTTTTCCCGAAAGTACTCCACCTGGAGAAAGTCACTGTTCCCTGATCAGTTTGTAAGATCCGCTGCTCTTTCTCACTCTCCCGTAAATATTGGATAGCATTCTCACTGATTCCAACAATATAAGGTAAAACATCCATTACTTCCGATAAATAACTGCTTGCCGCCTCTTCCTTTGCCTGCCTGGTCAATTCTTCTTCAAAAAAAGTAAGCTTTTCTTCCCAAAGCTTTCTCCATGTACCATAGCTGGAAATAGCTTTAGGCTCATACTGAAAACTGCTGCCAATACGATGAATATCTCCAAGTTTATTCCCTGCACTCCCGCTTCCTGAAGCCTGTGAATAATCTTCTAATACAAGAACCATCCAAAGTCCGTTTCCGTGATTGGTAAACCATTCCCCATTGATATTCCTGATTGGATAAGCTACAGAGGATATGCCATTTTCTCTTAAGTAGTAGGCTAAAGTTGCCTGTTCCATTAATATCATTTCCTTGTTTCCAGCAGGAATGGTAAAATAAATATAATGCTCTTTTTGATAACCTTCACGCTCTTCAATAAACTGCTTCCCTTCAACCTGGATTGCGTATTGACTTCGGAGCATTTCTGACATAGGCATCAACAAACTCCTCCTTATCGTATATATTAAATATATGAAGGAGATGACTATACAATCATATTAAATCAAAAAAGGTGTGTTTTAAAATGACGAAATATACAAGCAAAACAAAACTGGAAGTTAGAGCAAGACAGCTGTTAAAAGAACGTGGAGTAAAAATAGATGATATTGCAGAATTGGTATACTATCTGCAGTCAAAATATCATACAGATTTGACAATGGACAAATGCCGCTTTAATGTGAATCGTGTTTTAACCAAAAGAGAAGTGCAAAATGCTGTCATAACAGGCATTGAGCTGGATGTACTGGCAGAGAAAAAGCTATTAAGCGAACCGCTTCAGGAAACAATTCAAATTGATGAAGGATTATATGGCATTGATGAAGTAATTGCCTTATCTATTGTTAATGTATATGGCTCTATCGGCTTAACCAATTTTGGTTATATTGATAAACAAAAACCTGGTATCTTAGAAAAACTAAATGATAAAAGCAGCGGCGAGATTCATACATTCTTAGATGATATCGTCGGTGCTATTGCTGCAGCAGCATCCAGCCGTCTCGCTCATGGAGATGCAGAAAACGAGCATGAGGAACTGGACGGATAAAAAAAAGCATTCATATTCTGTTTTGATATAGAATATGAATGCTTTTGTATTACTCAAAAATCCATTCTGATAATTTTTCCATTATATAAGTCGGCTGTTTCTCAAAAACAGCCAATTCTTCCTTAGAGGTAACTCCTGTATGAACAAATAAGGTATCCACCCCTGCATTAAATCCTGATTGGATATCTGTTTGGTAATTATCCCCCACCATCAAAACATCCTCTTTTGGAAAGCCGAGAACATCTAATGCCTCTTTCATAATAATTGTATCCGGTTTTCCAATAAAAACAGGATTTTGTTGAGTACTGGTTTGGACCAATGCTGTAAAAGCGCCATTACCAGGTCCCATTCCTGCTTCAGTCGGGATAGCGTGATCCCGGTTGGTAGAAATAAACCGCGCACCTTTTCTGACAGCAATACATGCTGTGGCAAGCTTATCATAATTAATGTCCCTGTCTAATCCTACAACTACAGCATCTACATCTGTACTGTCTTTCAATTGGATACCATGTTCTTTTATCGGCTCCTTCAGTCCGCTTTGACCAATACAGTAGCATGTTTTTACAGACTGCTCCTGCAGATATTTTGCTGTAGCCATACTGCTTGTAACAACCTGATTATGATCTGCCTGGATTCCTAATCGTTTTAACTTTTCAGCTACCTCCTGCGTGCTTTTGGTAGAATTATTCGTTACAAATACATATGGAATATTTCTATCTGCTAATTGCTTCACAAAAGGAATAGCTTCTGGGATGACTTCATTCCCCCTGTACATCGTTCCATCTAAATCAATAAGATACCCTTTATAGTTTTTCACGTTATGACCTCTCTATCTCTATTTCTTCATTGAAGTTTCCATACATCAGGTTGACAGGTTAATCATTCTGAAACGGCAGCAATTTTCCACTGACAGCATTTCTCACCATCGACCAGCAATGATTTTGTCTTTATTTCCCGATTTGGAAATAAAGCTTCGTACATTTCTTTTTCATGGTGGCACATCACTGGATAATCCTTTGCCACTTCTAAAAAAGGGCAATGAAAATTATTTAATTGAAACCCTTCCTGTCCCTTATTCTCCACTTGAAACATATATCCGCTTTTATTCTGCAGATCCTTTAAAGCAGTTATTTTCTCTTCAGCAGTTGAATACTTATCTAAATACTTCTTTAATTGCTCTTTTTCTTTGGATGACTGTTTTTTGAGAAGCTCACTGATAAGCTGGTTTCCCTGCAATTCTTCTAAGTCATGAAGCAAATCTAAGGAGAGTTCTTTATAGCGATTGGGAAAACGTACCTGGCTCTGTTCCGTCAGGCTGTATGTATGGTAAGGCCGCCCAATCTCTTTTTTATGCTGCTGTACCTCAATAAACCCTTCTTGCACAAGTGTATGAAGCTGTTTCCTGACGGCTGTCTCTGAAATAGCAAAGTGCTCCATAATGGCGTCCATCGTTAACGTTCCCTGTTCCTTCAGCACCCGGATAATCTTATCCTTTGTCGAGATACGTTTTCCCATCCGCTTAAGCCCCCTTTTTAAACATGCTTATTACTTATTAGAAAAAGCGTTCGCAACACCTAATTCATTTTGCAGATACTTATCGATCCGCTCCGAAAATTGCATGAATATATTTAGATTTTCTTTGAAAAACTGTTCTAAGCTTTTATGATCGATTGTCTGATAATCATGTACTAAAGGTTTTCTCCAGAGAATGAGCGCTTTATAAACTTCTTCTTCCTCTGCGGGAATAACTTTTTCATCCACTAAAATATCAATAATATCCTCATAGCTGCCGGGATCTCTCATAATAAATCCGTCTATCATCATGTTCCCGACATCCAGCGTACCTTCTATAAAAACATGTGCCATCCGCTCTAATGCCAGATAATCCATTTTACTTTTATAGGAATGATTTTTAAATGCATCTAAAATGTCATTCATAAATGTCAATGTGTGTCTAATTTTTTCTTGATCTACAAAATACATTAATGATACCTCCAAAAACGTCTATACTACTATCATATCATAATTACATGGGTAATTTCACCGGACTTTCATTGAAAATAAAGAGGGCAGACGAATTATATCCTTCTTTTTTAAAAACATGGTATAGTAAATCTAATAAGAATTAAGGGGACGTATGCACATTGGAAAAGTTACAAATTTTAAAAATGGATGCAAGCAGTATTGCAACAGCAATAAAAAAGAAACAAATCACCTCTGTAGAAGCTGTGACGGCTTTTATAGAACAAATCAATGCGATTAACCCTGCTATCAACGCTGTTGTAGAAAACCGGTTTTCTGAGGCGCTGCAGGAAGCACATGAAGCAGATGAGCAACTTCAAAATAAGGTATCTTTAGGCAGATTACATGGCGTACCAATCAGCATCAAGGAATGCTTCCATGTAAAAGGAATGAAGACAACAGGCGGCTTAGAGCATCGCCAGGATCTTATTTATCAGGAAGATGCCGAAGTTGTACGCCAATTAAAGCAAGAGGGTGCCATTATTCTTGGAAAAACCAACACCCCGGCACTTTGCTTTTGCCAGGAGACAGATAATAAACTATATGGCAGAACGAATAACCCTTGGGATATAACAAAAACTGCCGGCGGATCAAGCGGTGGAGAAGGTGCACTGCTGGCTGCTGGCGGTGCACCGGTCGGCATCGGTTCTGATATTGGCGGATCCATTCGGTTTCCGGCACATTTCAATGGTGTTATCGGCTTTAAGCCAGGCAACGCTGCCGTATCGGTCGAAGGACATTTCCCTGCGGTCCAGCATGACCTGCAAAAACGTATGCTTACTGTAGGGCCAATGGGAAAGTCCGTTCAGGATATGCAGCTTATCTACGAAATTTTATCTCAATCGCCGGTAAAGCCGCAAACTTTGCGTGATTTTAAAATAGAGATATTACCGCTGAATCCCGGCTATCCTCTTTCCACCAGAACAGGACAATTATTAGGACAGCTGGCGAATTTCCTTGAAAAAATTTACAATGTCCAGCAGATTATGCCTCCTTATTTTAGAGACAGTGCATTAATCTGGCAGGAAGTGATGTCCATCAATGGAAGTAAATTAGTTGAAGATGAAGCTTTTAATAATGACCGTTCCGGCTTATTGCGCTCATTTTTAAGAGAAAAACTGAACCAGCGTACAAATGTCCATCCTTATTTGTCATGGGCAATCATGGGAGCTAAAATGTTTAAGCCTTCCCGAAAAAGAATCATGGAAATCGCTGATATTCTCCAGCAGGGCGATGAATTGTTAAAGACATATTTAGATAAACGTCTGTTGATTCTGCCTGTTTATTATCAATCTGCACTGGAGCATGGTCAGGTTTTTAAAGAAATTTTCTCTATACGTAAAACCTATCTGCAATATATGCCATATACAGCATACGCAAATGTATGGGGACTTCCTTCTCTTACTGTACCTGTCGGTGAAGACGAGAAAAATATGCCGATAGGAGTACAGATAATCAGTGGGACTGGTAATGAAGACGCCATTTTCCGACTTGGAAAATTACTTACCAAGCGTTTTCGCGGATATAAAATGGCTCCGGTGGAAGAACGGTAATTTTTAGAAGGCGTTATTTCCCTCCATCTGTACAAAATGAAATTATAAGGAGGGAAATGAAGATGCCGAAAAAAGATTATCAAGAGCTCTCAACAGTTCAAAAACAGCATGATGCACTAATTCCAGAGGAGTTTCCAGAAGGATCTTATGGATCAGATATTCGTGAAAATGATTTAGTTTCCGGAAAATCAACAGATTGGGAAGAAGGTCAGCAACGGACCAGTGCATTTACCTACGCAGATAAAGAACAGCATAAAAAGCTGCAGAGAAGAGCTCCAGGAGCACATCCATTAGAGAATGAGGACGACTAACGTTTTATTACGTATAGAAAAGAAGTTCAAAATGCCTTCTTATTCCATCATAAGAAGATATATTGAACTTCTTTTATTTCTGCACCTTTTTCAAAACAAAATACGCACAGCCAAAATTGCAATATTCATACATATAATCCTGAAAGCAGCTGATTTTAGCATCAATAGGAGCCTTGGCATGATTATCATGGTAGAAGCCCTTTAAGCGCAACTGTTCATACGCCCAATCACCGACAATAAAATCATACTTTGATAAAACCTCTGAATACCGTTCCTTAATAGCCTCAGCTTCAAAACCATTTTTATTTTCTTCAATTAATTCATATGTTTTCCCATTTAATTCAATCATGAGATGACACCCACACTCCTTATCAATTACTTTTTAGTTTATCACAGAAACAGTTAGAAAAACCAGAAAAAATTACCTGCATGAATTACGCTTCTTTTCCAAAACTAATATATATAATATCTAAAAACGATAGCAAAAGAAAAGATATCTTTTTTTCAGGCATATCTTTATTTAAAAAACTTAGCAGGGAGCAATGAATATGAACAAAGGAATAGGAATTATCGTATTAACCGCTTTTATAATGCTTGCAGGCTGTGGAGCCGACCAAAATAATGCAGATCCAGACCCTTTAGATCCAAAGAACAGAAATCCGGAGATGAAAACTGACACCAACTCGCCAGCGCGTGATCAGCTTGGTTTTGTCCGCTATACTCAGGATGAATTTGAACAGAATAACCAAACCGAACCAAAAGCAATCCATGTTGACAGAAATGAAATGGCTGATATGATTACACGTATTTTATTACAGAACCCTGATTTTAAAGAAGTGGCTACTCTGGTAACCGATGAGGAAGCATTAATCGCATTTGAAGCGTCTGATAATATTTCTAAACAGGAAGCTATTGAAAATGCAGAAAAAACTGCACTATCCATCCTTCCCGGCTTCTATACAATTCATGCTTCTGACGATAAAAGCTTAATTCAAAACATTGAAACACTGCATTATTCCGTTATGGAGGATGATGATTTAGATATTGAACCATTAGTACAGACGATCGTTGATTCCATGAAGAAAGATGACTAAAGTGAAATGGCATATCTATAGTTCATAAGGAGGTGATTCATCTGGCTAGAATTCGCAATGTCACACTGACGATGCTTTGTTTCTTTTTTATTTTTCAAACAGCTTCTTTGGTACAAGCAGAAGCCGAAAATCAAATATATACAGATAGAATGGCTTTATTTAAAAAAATAGAAGCAATTACCCAAGTCCCGTGGTACTATTTTGCAGCAATGGATAATTACGAGCGAAATACGCTTCCTTCCACTGAAGAAGAAAAAGTTATTTCAATCCAATTCGATGAAACAGAATGGTTTGGTTTGGGAAATGCAGTGAAATCAACTGAACAGGACATTATAAAACAATTTGGCGGAATTGGTAAAGACGGAAATGATGATAACCAGGCAGATTCTAATGACCCGGAAGACATCCTTTATACAATGGCAAATCATATTTTATCCTACGGCTTACATGAGGATGATGTTAAAATTGCAATCTGGGAGCATTATAAACGTGACCTAACTGTACAGACCATCATGAATACCGCAAAAGTGTTTCAAAAATTTGGTGATATTCATTTAACAGACCGGGCTTTTCCACTGGATACGAATTATAATTACAGCTATCGCAGCACTTGGGGAGACCGTCGCGGATTTGGAGGATTACGAATTCATGAGGGTACAGATATTTTCGCTTCCTACGGGGTTCCAGTACGGTCAACAACGTATGGAGTTGTTGAAATGATGGGTTGGAACCTGTACGGCGGATGGCGTATCGGAATTCGTGATATTTACAATATTTATCATTACTATGCGCATATGAGCGGCTTTGACGAAGATATAAAAGTAGGACAGGTTGTGCAGCCTGGTGATATACTGGGCAGTGTCGGATCCACAGGCTATGGACCTCCTGGAACATCCGGTAAATTTCCTCCGCATCTTCATTACGGCATGTACAAAGATAACGGATACAGTGAATTTTCATTTGATCCCTACCCTTTTATTTCGAAATGGGAGCGGATGGAAAAAAACAATAATTAAATTTATATTGACAAGATGGTGTGTATCCCATTCTTAACGGAATACACACCATCTTTTAAATACAATCATAATTTTTATGAAGCTTATCCTTTACCTTTTTGAACAGCATTCCAAATGCTGGCTGCTAATCCGCCCCATATAACAACGATACCGATAATCATTACAATAATTGCTGAAGCACTCATAAGCACTTTCCCTCCTATTTATCGTCGTAATCAGATAATGAATCATTGGATTTCCATTTTATTGATGCCAGAATAATTCCAAGTATTAACACACCAGCTACGACTGCCCAGCCTGTATTATTTATAAAGGCATTTGAATAGTTTTCATAATTCCCGGAGTCTGTGTCAAACTCTCTCATTAAATTCAGCTTAAACAGACCAAACATCATATAACCCATTACAATCGGTGTAATAACAGCAATGCTGATTGTCCACCATGATCCAAGCCGGATATCAGAAATTTCATTGGCATGATTTTTAAGCATATTGGTTTTACGAAGAACCCAGGCAATTAAAACTACCTCGACAAGTCCAATCATGGCCACACCGAATTGATTGATAAAATAATCAATATTATCTAAGAAGTACAGGCCGCCTTTGGAAGCATATAATAATGAAATAAGCGCTGCAAGACCGCCGCCAAAAAGCACAGCCTTCGATCTTGAAATTTTAAATTTATCTACTAATGCAGCTACATAAGTCTCTGTAATAGACATCAATGATGTTATTCCGGCAAGGGTTAACGATATGAAGAACAGTGCCCCGAAGAGACCGTTAAATGCCGGTAATTCATTGATAATAGCGGGAAATACAACAAACGCCAGCCCGACTCCTCCGGTAACAACCTCATCCACACTTACACCGGCGGAAGTAGCCATAAATCCTAATATTCCAAATACCCCGATACCTGCTAATAACTCAAAGCCGGAATTTCCGAATCCGACAATAAATGCGTTATTCGTAATATCTGATTTTTTAGGTAAATAACTCGAATAAGTAATCATAATTGCAAATGCAATGGATAAACTGAAGAAAATTTGACCATAGGCAGCAATCCATACACTAGGTGACAGAATCTGACTGAAATCAGGTGTAAAGAAGGCATTCAAACCTGTCATTGCCCCTGGTAAAGTGACTGCTCTAATCACAATTATAAGAAACACAACAAGCAGTAAAGGAATAAAAATACGGTTTGCTACCTCAATTCCTTTTCTAACTCCCCGGAATAAAATACCCAGTACCAATATCCAGACAATAATTAATGGAATTAATACACCAGGCACTAATCCGCCAATTTCACCTGGAATATCTGCTAACTGCAGGTGCTGTCCAAATAAGAAACCTTCTGTATCTTCTCCCCAGGACTGATCAAAGGAAAAGATAGAGTAAGATATTGCCCAGGCAATAATCACGGAATAGTATGTGGAAATGACAAATGCGACAAGCACTGCCCACCATCCGATAAATTCTGTTTTCTTATTAATCCTCCGAAACGTTAAAGGTGCAGATCCGCGATACTTTTGACCCATGGTAAACTCCATAATTAAAATAGGAATCCCCGCAGTCAATAAAGCAAATAAATAAGGAATAAAGAATGCCCCGCCGCCATTCTCATATGCAACTGCCGGAAAGCGCCATATATTTCCCAGACCAACGGCTGATCCTACAGCTGCCAGAATAAACCCGGCACGTGTTCCCCACTGTGAACGATTTTCCATCCTACATAACCCCCTTTTTTAATAAATAAAACAGAATGAAAGCGCTTAAGATATGAATAATAACAAAAATCACTACTTTCAGACTATTCATTTGTATTATATCCTTTCCTGGACGTTTGTCAATATCCAATAATGGAAATTACAGTATTTAATTACAGATATATAGACATAACAAAATGCTTGTGCAGAAATTATTGTATGATAATAGTCAAAAAGCTTGGAATACTAAAATGTATTCCAAGCCCTCCATTATGATGCCTTCTTTTTTTTCTGAACAAATAATACATGTGTCACCCAGACAATTCCTATCAAAAGAATAATCGTTGCAGCTAAAGCAATCCATGTTGAATGGGTAAACCCAATCACAAAGAAACCGACCAGAGCCGTAAAAGCTGCAATAAAAGCATATGGCAGCTGCGTCAAAACGTGATCAATATGATGCGCTCCTGCGCCAGTTGACGATAAAACAGTTGTATCTGAAATCGGGGTACAATGATCCCCGAATACTGCTCCCGCAAGTACAGCTGCCAATGCAGGTAAAAATAATTCCATATCCGTATTTGCCATGACTTCTGCTGCAATAGGAAGCATAATTCCAAAGGTTCCCCATGATGATCCTGTTGCCAAAGCCATTAATCCGGCAATAATAAACAAGATTGCCGGCAGAAAATCTGCAGAGATAGATGAATTATTCACTAACCCCGCTAAATAGCTCCCTGTCTCCAAAGCACCGATAATAGAGCCGATCATCCAGGCAAGAATAAGAATATTTATGGCCGGAATCATTGTTTTAAAGCCTTCTATAAAAATTCGCTTTATATCTGAGCGGGGTTTTCTTTGCTTCATATGAAAAATAACCGAAGTAAGTACTGCTGCAATACCGCCAATAATTAAGGAAAGGTTTACGTCTGTATTCGCAAAAGCATCGATAATAGAAGCACTGCCTTCAGTTTCCGTAATGCCTGTTCCAATCATAGCAACTACAGTAGCAACAAATAATACAACAATAGGAATGATTAAATGAAATACCTTTCCATCTTTATGCGGATCGAATACATCACCCAGATCCCCTGAGACTTGATTTCTTTTTGGATCAAGTAATTCCCCTTCTTCTCTTGCCCGTTTTTCATGTGTATACATCGGACCAATGTCAAAATGAAAATATGCTACAATGAATACTAAAATAATCGAGGCAATAGCATAAAAATTCAAAGGTATCATTTGTATAAAAGCTTCAATCGGCTGAATCGTTGTAATACCATTTGCTACAAACAGACCGCCCAATATTCCAATAATATAAGCTCCCCAGCTTGATATCGGGGCGATTACAGTAACCGGCGCCGAGCTGGAGTCAATATAGTACGCCAATTTTGCACGGGAGATATTTTGTCTGTCTGTTACAGGTCTCGCAATTTGACCTACTGCCAAACTGTTAAAATAATCATCTATAAAAATAATCAGTCCGATAACAGCAGTCATCACCTCCGCACCAGTACGTGTTTTCACACGGCGCAGCATCCAGTCTCCAAATGCTCTGGCCCCGCCGGATGCCTGTAAGAATGCAGTAAGCACTCCTAAGAAAAGAAGAAAACTAATTAATAATAGATTCCCGGTTTCAGGTGCTCCATTTGCATAAAAGATAGTATAAAATACCGTCCATATTTCTTTTACCGTTCCCCATATATGAAAATCATTTAATAATAACGCTCCGACCACAATTCCGGTACCTATTGAGATGAGAACCTTTCTTGTTAATACCACTAACACAAGCATGACAATTGCAGGTATCAGCGACCAAAATGTACCTTCCATATTAAAACCTCCATCTATTTATTTCCCGGCTCAGGATAAATATCCCTGCACTAGATTGACGACGCATGACGAATAAAAAAAGCAATATAATCCTCCGTCGCTGCATACACAACCGATTCGAAATAAGGAAATCAGACAAGGTTATTTCTGCAAAAAATTAATAAAAATTTCCTTGTAAACGCAAAAAAACAATGATAGAAAATAACCTACCATTGTTTCACCAATTCACGTTATCCTCCATTTCGATCAGTAGTTCTCCATGTAAATCATTACATGACAGCATATTACTTTTTCAACAATATGCCAGCAATATAAAGTGTGACTCCTTTATATACTTCGGCAAACTACCCTTCCTCCGGCAATCACAGTTGTCATTCTCCTGCCGGATACTTATATAATTTGCGCCTCTACCTCACCGATCTGATAAGGTTTGTATTCAACTAAATTGTACTATACTACATCTTTAATCATTCTGCAAATCATCTTTCGGAATGGCAATATTTGGATTACCCCCATCTCCTCCATAAAATTCAGGTACCTTACCCATAATTGCTCCTCCGTCCAAATAAAGTTCAGTATGTACTGTTCTTACTTCTGACGTAAATGGCACAATAATTTGCACATCAGCTTCTACATTAATATATAAAGAGAGCCAGGCTCCATTAATGCCAAACTCCTCTTTTTTGTGTACAATATTTGTCCGTACAGCTCCGACAACCTCCATGTTAATCGGGATTTTGGGACCTAAATTAGCTAATACAGAATTCCCTGTTATTTGCCCTAAAGGAATCTCAATCAAGGTAGGATCTACCTTAGCTCTTCCTTCTGCACCACCCTCATAGTCATCTGGTTCATGCAGATTATGTTCAAATTCAAGCTGTTCTCCACGATTGACATAAGTAAAAAATTCTTCAACACGGTCTGTCGCTACTCTGTTAACTTCACCGATAACTGCCGGGTTCCAGTTATATGTTACAAAATTTCCTTCATTGTCATATGTGACTGTAACCATATCTTCAAATCCATAATCCTCTACATAACTAACAGCAGAATTAATCGCTCTGGTTGCAAATTCATCTGCTTTTCGTTTAGCAATATCAATAATAATCGGTTCAATTTTAACATTAATCAAATAGAAGCTGAAACCAACAGCTGCAAAAAATAAAATAAACGTCAGCATCAGGATAGAGCGCCGGGATGGAGGTCTTCTTCTTTTTTTTGTTGGACGATATCGATACCTTTTTTTAAATCTCAATGAAACAACCCCCTTCATCCTAATTTATGCAGTTGCTGAAGAGAATTAGAACATAGGAATCCGGATTAACATGTATGGTAATATTTCTTCTCATTCAGAATATTGAAAGGAAGACACACAAGCCCTATTTCCCGATATGGAAATACAAAAAAACACTTCTTTCGTTGCATACTAAAAATAGTATGCACAAAAAAGTGTTTCTTCGTATTTAAACATATTATGATATTTTAAGCAGTGCTTCCTTTCCGGTCATTCCTACTTCCCAGCCATGCTCCTTGGATGCATCAGTAATTTTTTGTAATGGTGCATTCAGCAATTGATCAATGGTTCTTACCCCCATGGCACGACCCGCAATGACATTTCTTTCTTTCAGCTTAGGTATCTCATTGAAAATATCAACATCCAGTGCTGCACACATAATATACCCTATATCATTACTAATCGTTAATAAGGTTGTTTTCGGCAGTTCAACACTTACTGCTGTAAAAATAATTCCATCCACCTCAAGAGGTTCTACCGTAATCATCAAAAAAGCCCCCCTCTGTTATTCTCTCGTGATAAGTGTATGCAACGAAGAGAGGGAATGTCACAAGTCAAAGAAACAGTGTCTATTGCTGTTTGACAGCATAGGCTAATAGATCACGTAAAAATTCCGGGACAAAATATTGTTTTTTCGCAGAACGGGCAATTTCCGGCAGCAGCTGGCCAAGGGTAAATACATCTGCAGTAGCAACATAGTAGGTTTTATCCGGATTAATTGGGAAACCATTCTCTGTATAGACCTGCTTTACGTACATTGCGCCATTCCGGTGAAAAGCAGTCTCCACCCTGATTCCGGAGAAAATCATTTTACCTAAAAGCTCCCCGCGAAAGCCGAACCCTTTTAATTTTAATTCTGTAAAAGCAGGAGACAACGCTGCCCTGACCGTTTCCACGATTTCGTCTCCCCGTAAATCAACAAGGACAGGGTTAATCGGATGCGGACAAATCCGGTGAAGATCTCCTTTTGTAATTGCTCCAGCCGGCAGCGAATCCAGTAATACCCCAGCATTGAGCATAGCAATATCTGCATGGGTCCATTTCTTAAGCACTTTTGTCAAGGATTGGATAATGGGTGTTTCTGCAAACCATTTTACTTCAAGAGGCTCTTCCACAACTGCTACCACTTGATCTAAATAATGATCTGCCTGCTTCAATAATTGCTGCAGATGCTCTTCCGTCTGCAGATCCTTCACACTGTCTATCAAACTTACTGCAGCCGCTTCTTTAGAGACAATCCGTTTCTTATTATGATCCCAGATAACCTCTACTTCTCCGACATAATAACAATGCTTGCCGGCTGCTGTTATCAGGGTTTGATTTACCATCTCTCCTTCTTCTAACAGGTGATGCGTATGTCCGCCGATAATAACATCAATATCAGGATATCTCCGGGAAATTTCCTGATCCACCGAAATCCCTAAATGAGAAAGCAGAACAATCATATCTGTTTCCTTTGCTAATTCTTGTATATAACTTTCAATAATGTCAAATTCATTTTCTATATTCCAATCAAGCAGATTATAAAAAGCATTGAATGGTGCTGTTAAGCCTAATACCCCTATGCGTATGCCGCTCTCCGTCGTAAATGTATGCGTGCGCTTTAACCAAAATGGTGTAAACTCATCCATACTAAATAAATTACTGCAGACAACTTGAAAATCCGCCTTATCATATAATTGATATAATTCCTGATGGGACAGCGTGATACCCTCATTATTTCCAAGCGTCACGATATCATAGCCTGCTTCATTTAATAATTCGACATTGGCCAGCCCGCTGGAGGCTTCTGTAATAGGATGGGACCGATCTACATGGTCTCCTACATCCATCGTAAAGTAAGATTCTTTATTCTGCTTTCTCAAGTCCTGCTTCTCTTTTAAAAATGCTGTTACTCTAGGCCATTGTTCAAAATTACTATGCAAATCATTTGTATAGTAAAAATAAATTTTCTCTTCAGACATACTTCACCGCCCCTAACCGATACCTTGTAAAATCATACGAATTCCCATAATAATTAATAAGATTCTTAAAAACAGCTCCAATAACGAGCTTGAAATCTTTTGGTTTGTAAATGCACCCAGCTTACCGCCAATCCATGCTCCAGGAATGAAGAAAAGGACATACGCCCACTCGATATTGCCAAGCGCAACATGGGTGATGCTTCCAAATAAGCTGACAAAGATAATCATAAACATAGAGGTGGCTGTTGCAATATGCGCCGGAAAGCCAAATATAAGCAGCATAACTGGAACCATAATTGCCCCGCCGCCTATTCCAAAAAATCCTGACAGCATCCCGACAAAGAACGCAATGGCAATAGCAGGCGTTATGTTAATTTTATATGTATATATTTCTGTTCCTATCTTCGCCTGGCGGGATCCTCTTTCAGATTCATCTACCTTTCGCGGCTGAATTCCTTTGAACTGTCTGTAAAAAAGAATTGCGGCAATAATAATGATTAAAGTACCAAAATAAATATAAAATGTATTTGCCTCGACATATTGATTAAACCAGGCTCCGCACATACTCCCTGGAATACTGCCGATCAAAAAAAGTCCGCCTGCTTTATAATCAATCCGTTTTGTTTTGGCAAAGGATAAAGCAGAAGATATACCTGTAAAAAACATAACGAGCAGCGACATTGCTACAACTGTTTGAGGCGTCACCCACTCAAAGCCTTCTATATTACCGCTGGCAAGGAATAATAATGGAATTAATACGACTCCGCCTCCTAGCCCTGCCAGGCTTCCAACAAACGCTGCCAGCATAGCGACAGTAAAACAAATAAGAATAACTAATATCACCAAGTACACCTTCTTTCTATATCTTTATAATATCATATTGTAGTCTAGATGAAAGTTAACAAACTTCATGCTGGATGTATTGATTTTTATCCTCATAAAATAAACCATTTTTTTGTATAAAGCTATTTTCATTTCATACCGTTTTTATGTAATTTTGTAAGTATACCTATTGAACCATTTATCTAATTTATGCTTATTCCCTATTGCCAAAGGCGTCTTAAAAAGTTAGAATATTATCAATAAGTTAATTAATTAAATTAATTATTTTAGTTTCAGTAATAAATTGACGTTGCTTGTCAAAAAGAAGGTGAAAGTGTGGATATATACGTAAAAGAAGTTGTAAGAGGATGGAAAGAATTCACATTAACAAATAACATCATTGAAATTAGCATACTTAACTTTGGCGGAATCATTACAAAAATCTGTACACCAGACCAACATGGAAATACAGAAAATATTGTTTGGACTTTCAATAATTATTATGATTATGAAAAAAACCCCTTGTATTTAGGAGCTCTAATTGGCAGGGTTTCCGGCCGGATACCTGATGGCCGGTTCAAAATAAATCAGCAAGCTTACCAATTGGAACAAAATGAAGGTACAAGTCATTTACATGGCGGATCAGACGGATTTCATCAAATTCTGTGGGATACGCAAATAAAAAAAACAGAATCAACTGCAGAATTACAATTGACAACAAAAGATATAGCATCTTCGGGAGGCTACCCGGGCTGTCTGAATGTATCTATTACCTATCGTCTTACAAAGGAAAATGAATTTTCGATTCATTATCGTGCTGTCCCTGATACAGCAACCATACTTTCATTAACAAACCATACTTATTTTAATTTATCCGGAAATATGAAAAATTCTATTTACCAGCATCATGTCACTATACCCAGCAGCACCATTTTAGAATTGGATAACAGTTTATTGCCAACAGGCCGGCTTCTCGATGTAACCGATACAGCATTTGATTTCCGTTCCGGAGCTTTATTGAGAAAGGGATTAAAATCATTACCTGACATAAAACAGTTAGCTCTGGCTGATGGTTACGATCATTACTTTGTTTTTGAAAATAAGAGAAGTTATGTTGATGTTTATGAACAAACAAGCGGAAGAACCTTATCTATAGAAACAAACCAGCCTGGTATGGTTATGTACACTGCAAATCAGGGCTCTCAAGGATATGCATTGACAGACGGACCTTTACCTGCTCATTACGGTGTTTGTTTTGAAACAGCAAATACACCATTAGCACTTTACCAGGACAAGCTCCCATCCATGATTATCCAGGCAGGAGCGCTTTATGATAAAACAACTACCTTCCAATTTGGTACAAGGCAGCCCTTCTCTAGTGCAAACAAAAACAGGACATCTAATCAATAAAAGATTGTCCTGTTTTTACACCTCGCCTATTTTAATTAAATATTTCTACTAAAACAAGAGCTGTTGCACCCAACAACGCAGCGTCCTTGCCTAATTTACTGACTACTACCTTCGTTTCTTTAGCTTCTGGTGTTAAAGCATGCTGAGCAATGGTTTTATGAATAGCCGGAAGAAGCATTTCCTCGGCATTCATCACACCGCCGCCAAGCACAATCAGCTTTGGGTTCACCACATGAATAAGATTGGTTATTCCTATCCCGATAAGCATCCCGGTCTCTTCAAAAACTTCTTTTAACGATGTATTCCCATTTTGCATCGCTTCATATACATCTTTTCCAGAGGCAAAGTGCTCTTCCCTTAATTTATTTGCCCTTCTCGCAATAGATGACCCGGAAATAAAGGTCTGCAGACACCCTTTATTTCCACATTCACAAACCTCCCCATGTATATCAATCATCATATGGCCAATCTCACCGGCTATATCCTGCGCTCCATGATAAAGATTTCCATCAACTACAAGACCAGATCCGACACCATTTCCAATGTTAATTGTCATCATACTGTCCTGATCTCCATATTCCCCGAACCATGATTCTCCCAAAGCCATTGCCCTTGCATCATTTTCAACATATACTTCCAGATTAAATTCATTCTCTAACGTTTCTTTAATCGGTATGTTCTCTAATCCCAGTGAAGGTGCGATTAAAGAAGTTCCTGTTTCCACCTGTACCACACCATGCATTGCAACTCCGATACCAAGCACCTTATCAGGCCGGGTTACCTTAGATAAAATATCACGGACTGCAGAGGATAGTATAATTAAAAATTGCTCTTTAGACATATTGTTCGGAAAGTCAGCGCTAATACGTTCGTAGATTTTTCCTGATAAGTCTGATAATATTACGTCTACCCTGCTTGAACCGGAATCTACTCCGATTATATAGAAGTGATGATAATTGATTTCCAGCATTGTCGGTTTGCGGCCGCCATTAGACTTTCCTAAATCCTTTTCTTTTACCAGCCCTTCTTCCAGTAATTCCTTTACAAAACTGCTTACAGTTGGAGGGGTTAATTTCGAATCTTTTGCGATTTGTGCTCTCGATATAGGGCCATCTTTGCGAATTTTATTTAAAACTAGTGATTTATTTACGGATTTCATTAATTTAAAGGTTCCTCGCTGCATATAAATTCCTCCACAGTGAAATAAAACTTCTTTTCTTCCGTCTTTTGTAATTTTCGGAGATTCTTAATCTATTTAACTATAATTACTTGATTTTATTCTGTTATATTTTATTATACTGTAATTACTCATGTCAGGAATAATCATTTTCATTTACTGATCAACAAAAATGTTAATAGCATGCTCAGTTTATTTGCATTATAGCATATTGTATCTGTTTTACATCACGAAACGTTTGTTAGTGCTTATACTTTTCCTAAAAGAGAGTAACTTATCAGAAAAGGGAGCACCTGGCTCCCTGGAATGCTATTTATCTATTATTTTTTCTTTTCCCTTCCATATATCTGAAGTTTCCAAATGATTATAGGCTGACAGCTTCAGCTTCAATGTAAAAGGCTCGAATGTACAACGGTATTTCTTTAATTGATTTTGTCCGCAAGAATTAGAACCAAGCCCATTTTGCTTACAATCCAGATGTAAATAAATACAGTCACGTTTTTGCAAATCAATGGTATGTTTAGCTGTTTCTAAATCTTCTACATCATAAAAGCTGGCTCCAAAATCAAATTTTTCTTCAAGAGCTGATGCCATGAAGGTAATTCCCTGTTGATCGGATAACCTCATCCAGGTCGTATCCGTGTGATTTCCATTTTCTTGCGGCTTCACATAATTTGTGAACATACCGTCTACTGTTGATTGATACACGCCAAATAGATTTGCCTGTTTAGAGTCGGCATAGCTCTCCCCTTCACCACGACCATACCATTTTACATGCTCCATTTCTTTATTCATCTGTAATTCTACGCCGATTCTTGGAATCATTTCCGGTGCGTTTTCTATCATGCCACCAGGTGTTCCTTGAACCTGAAAAAGAATATCCCCGCTTCCAAATATTTTATAGCTGTATTCACATTGATAATACCAGGCTGAATTGGTTGTACCATTTACCGTTAAAACACGGAAATGAATATGATTCTCTTCTTTTCGATAAGAAACCTCATCCACCATTTCATGCCAGAGATGCATAAAATATTTTTCTTTATAATCACGCATCAAATACATATCATTATCAATCGGTGCCCTCCAAAATTGCAATGCCGGACCAGATTGAATCATTGGTTTATTATCCTTTTTCCAGGACAGCATCTTTCCGTTCACCCGGTCAAAGATAATTTCAAAATCATTTCCGCGCACAACGAGTTCAAAGCCCTTTTCCTCCACGGAAACAGTTTCTTCCGGAGATTTAGGCTGCACTTCTTTTTTTAATGGCAGCAGAAACTGTGCAGTTGCTAATTCATGATCTTCAGCAGCCCAGGGTACATTTTTACCCGTTGTATAAGAAATATTTAGATAGTAATCAGAGCCGGGCTCTATATAAAAATCCAAATCATAATCTAATGTAATATTTCTCTTCTGTCTGGCAGGAATGTCTGTTAATTGCTTACTTCCAGAGGTAATAATTTCATCTTCTTTTTGAATTGTATAATGTAATACAAATCCCTTTAATGAAATAAAATCATACTTGTTTTCTATTTCCAGCAGTCCTTCATCCAAGTCATGTGCCTGAGTGTGAACCGGTTCAATAATCTTTTTATACTCTTTTAAAGCTGGGGACGGTGTCCGGTCAGGCATAACCAGCCCATCGATACAAAAGTTTCCATTTGTCGGATCATCTTGAAAATCTCCGCCATAGCGATAGTAAACGGTACCATTTTCATCCGTGCTTTCAATTCCATGATCACACCATTCCCAAATAAAGCCGCCTTGCAGATGATTATGTGCATAAATTAAATCCTGATACTCTTTTAATCCTCCTGGACCATTTCCCATCGCATGTCCATATTCACAATGAATATGCGGTTTTTTCGTTGTTTCAATAACATCTTCCATCGTTTTTCTTTTACTATTTGGAGCTTCCAGCCAGGTATACATGGTAGAATAAACATCTGTTACCTCTGCTTCACGGTCTCCTTCATAATGAACTAACCGAGTCGAGTCCTTTTCCTTGCAAACAGCTGCCAGCTTTCTAAAATTTTCACCAAAGCTGGATTCATTACCAAGGGACCACATAAGAATACAAGGATGATTTTTATCTCTTTCTACCATTCTGGTAACCCTATCCACCATTACCTTTTGCCATGCCGGGTCCTCAGCAATCCAATTATAACGATTTGTTAACTCGAATCCATGACACTCAATATCCGCTTCATCAATGACATACATTCCATATTTATCACATAAATCATAAAAATAAGGTGCATTCGGATAATGAGCAGTACGGACTGCATTGATATTATGCTGCTTCATTAACAGAATATCCTCCAGCATATCCTGCCCGGTAACAGTTCTCCCTGTTTTCGGGTGAAAATCATGACGGTTCACCCCTTTAAGTTTAATAGCCACTCCATTAACAGTAAATACATTCCCTTTTAATTCAATTTCACGAAAGCCTACTTGATTTGGAATAACCTCTATTAATTCTTCTCCTTGATAAATAGATAGAATAAGCTGGTACAGATACGGATTTTCTGCACTCCACAGAGTGACATCATCTATCGTTTCAGAGATGGAAAATGATTTCTCAGCCTCTTTTTCTCCCTGTAAAATTTGTTTTTTATTCACGTCATACAATTCATAAACAAGCTTTAAAGGCTCTCCGTCTGTTCTCAGTTCACCGGAAAGCTCCAATCTGCCGTCCTTGTACTGATCATTAAGATATGTATCTATCTTTACATCCTCTAATCCATTGCACGGCTGCGTATAAACTTCCACATCCCGAAATATACCGCTTAACCACCACATATCCTGGTCCTCTAAGTATGTTCCATCAGACCACTGATAGACACGAACTGTAATGTCATTCTCTCCATTATGCAGATAAGAAGAAATATCGAATTCACTCGTTATCCTTGCCCCTTTGCTATAGCCAACCTCTTTTCCATTAATCCAAACATGAAAGGCTGAATCCACACCATGAAATCGCAGAATAATATCTTGCTGAAACCATGCTTCCTCAATAGTAAATTTCCGCTTATAAATTCCTGTTGGGTTATTTGATGGCACATAGGGCGGTCTGATAGGGAAGTTATACCACAAATCAGAATAATGCATATTCCCATATCCGTTCATTTGCCAATTGCCGGGAACAACTATCTTCTCCCAGCTACTGACATCATGGTCAGGCTGTTCTATTCCCGCTTCTGTATATTCAGGGGCCTCTAAAAATTGAAAATACCATGAGCCATTTAAACTTTTAAAATGATGCGTATCTATATTATTTCCTGCTATTGCAGCTTCTTTTGTCGGAAATGATTTAAAATAAGCTCTGGCTTTCTTACGGTTGATATCGGTTATTGATATATCTTCCCAGATTTTATAATCGCGCATATTATTCTCTCCCTTACTTGTTATCGTAAGTTACTTTAATTATTTATTTACATATGCATTCGCTAAAATTAAAAAAACGCTGGATGTCCATGTAAAAGCTCTGTCTCTTAACCCTTCTCCGGTAACAGCATTAAAATTTTCTGCCATTCCATTTTTATTTGCCATATTGCAAAAGCGTTTAGAAAGTTCTCTGGCAAAATCCACTTCTCCAGCTCTGTATAAACCATCAATAATCAGCATCGTTGAAGGTGCCCAAATCGGTCCTCTCCAATAACCATCTGATTCATAATAAGTACTTGAAACACTTTCAGTAGCTAATCCATTATCTGTTAAAAATCTTGATTCATCCTTCAGTCCCTCAACAAGCTTGTTTAAAATATCTTTTGGCAGTTTTTTCCCAAGTACAATTGGCATAAATAACAATAAACTATCTCCTGTTTTCACCTGCTGACCAGCTACATATGCCGTAAAGTAATCTTCCTTCCAAAAATAATCAAGAAATGCAGTTAACAATTCCTCTTGCTTTTGCTTCCATCTCCTTGCCTCTTCTTCTTTTTGCAGCCTTTGAGCTATTTTTTCTAATGCTTCCATTTGTAATACTAAGAAGGCACATACATCCGGACTTTCTACAGGAATGCCTTTGCTGAATACTGTACTATTATCCCAGCCGCTGTCGTTCCCATGATAATATTCGGGGAACCCATTCTTATTATTATCTCTGTATTCAAAATACCAATTTGTCCATTTCGAAAGCGGTGTATAAATCTCTTCCAAATGATTATTTGATATGTTTTCTGATCTATCCAGCATCCATAATACTGTCCAGCCGTGAATAGGCGGCTTTGTACAATTCCAATAAGCAAATTCATCATTTATAAAATCCGGCAGCATTCCAGTGCTGTCTTGATTCTCAAAGAAAATCATTAATTGATCCCATGCTAATTCAGGCTGATGTTTTAATAATGCCATTGCATTAAAACAATGATCCCAGCTCCAAATATTCGTCATCCAATTTTTTGACATATACATTGCCGAACGAGTGAGCTTTCCTTCTTTCCTTACCATACTGGACCAGGTAATATATGCTGCTTGTTTTTTACCTTGTTCATACTTTTCAGGTGTTGACAATACCTTGCCTTCCCAAGAATAAAACGACTCTTTAACCTTTTGGTGGCAGACTTCAAAATCTTGTTCTAATTCCTTATTTTTATAAGTTATCGTAAACTCCTCTAAAATCCCTCTCATTTTATTTGTTTTTACTGATGGTAAAAAATCAATAATTACTTTTTTAGAACCATTCACATTCCATGGGGCATCAACATCTAAATTACCTTCCAAAATAGTTGTCATAAAGTTAATTTTCTTAGAAAAAACATTTATCTGCCAGCTTTTATCTGATTTTAGAAAAGCATTGTCATACGCTTTTCTGACTAAAGTAAACCGGATACCTACATTTTCAGCAGAAAGATAGACATTATCTACATCTTCCATAACCAGTTTTACAGAACCATGCTCAGAAACTAGCTCTAAGTAAGTTGGCTCCAAGATACTTTCAAATGGTACAATTTCATTATCTGCCAATACATCTAATTTAAAAACAGCCCCATCATTGTCGTCTCCACCGCGGATATTCCTTAAATATAATCCTTCCTCTAAACCTTTTCTCCTTTTTAAATACGAAACAGATAAATAGGATCCATGTCTGCTGAAAGGGATCTTTTTTATATCAAAGGTCACTACTATCTTCCTCCCATCATTTTGCCGATATCTAATCATTTTTTCACCATGTGTAATACAAACTCCTCGTTTCCAGCTGTTACGGAAATACAGGATTTAAATCACTGATAGGAAAACATTACATCTCTATTTCACAGATCCCGATATACCTTCAATAAAGTAACGTTGCATCAAAATAAATATTAAAATTACAGGTACTAAAGATATGCTGGCTCCTGCCGCCATTCCTGTCCAATCTGTTTGGTATCTTCCAACAAATGAAAGCATTCCTACTGCTAACGTTCTTAATTCTGGACTATTTAAAGTTAACACAAGCGGAACTAAGAAAGAGCTCCATGTCCAGATAAATTGCATGATTGCCGCTGTAGCTATAACCGGTTTAGCAGTTGGCAAAATAATTTTTGCAAAGGTTCTAAAAAATCCTGCTCCATCAATAGCTGCAGAATCTTCCACTTCTTGAGGCACTCTTGAGAAAAAGGCAGCAAATAATAATATAAATAAGATATGAGCACCACTTGATTCAGCTAATATTACACCAAATAAAGAATCAGATAATCCAAGCATTTTCATTAATTCATAAAGTGGGATAATCGTATATCCGGATGGGATAAACATTAAAGCTACAACAATTGTAATAATGACCTTTCTTCCTGGAAATTTCACTCTGCCAAGTGCATAACCTGTCAGACAGCTAAGCGTAATAACAATTAAAACTGTTGACAGTGTAATAATGACTGAGTTCAAAAAGTACCCTGAAAAATTAGCTACTTCCCAAGCACGAATATAGTTATCCCAATGTATACTCTCCGGTAACGGATTGATACCCGAAGTCAGGAATGTGCTATTTGTTTTAAAGGACGATGAAATCATCCAAATAAACGGGTAAATCCAAATTATTCCAAATACAATTAAAAGGGTATGTGTCATAAACATAGCAGTGCGATTTTTCATTTTATTTAATCCCCCCACCAAGTGGCTTTCTCTTCTGACCACTGACTTTATAAACGACCCATCCTAAAATTAAACTGATGATAAATACAGTCAGACCTAAAACAACTCCTGCCGCAGATGCAAATCCTACCTGCGATGGACCATCTGGTGCAAATGCAAAACGATAAATGTATAATTCAAGTGTCTCTGTTGCAAAATATGGACCGCCTTCTGTCAATGTTTTTACTAAATCAAAAACTCTCATACTACTGACAACGGTTAGGAGTAAAATGGTAGCACCAATTGGTTTGAGTAATGGCAGTGTTATGTATCGTAAAGTCTGCCAGGATCCGGCACCATCAATTCTTGCTGCTTCATATACTTCTCTTGGTATCATTTGTAATCCTGTCAGCCAATATATCATTGTTATTCCAATTTCTTTCCATGAGCCGATAATAATCAATAGAATCATGGCCAATATCGGGTTAGATAACCAGGAAATAGATTGATCAATCAATCCAATTGCTTTGAGAAATTCATTAAAAAATCCTTGGGTTCCAAAGATATTCTGCATAACAATCCCAATTATTGCCATTGTTGTAACTACTGGCAGGAAGTAAACTGTCCTATAGATGCCCCTTCCTTTTAAATTTGGGTTATTTAACACAAGTGCCAGTATTAAAGCAACAGAAATTGAAACAACTGTAAATCCTGCAGTATAAACAAATGTGTTTCCAAATGCATTCCAAAAGCTTGATTCTGTAAGTATTCTCGTATAATTCTTCAGACCAACAAAATTGGTTAATGGTCCAATTCCTGACCAATCGTAAAAGGAATACACATAACTCATGACGATTGGATAAAGTGAGAAACCAAAAAACACAATAATTTGGGGAAGTATAAAAATATAAGCCCAAATATATTTATTTCGATTATATTTACTAATTCCATTACCGCTTTTTATTTTCTTTGCCATGGAAGATTCTCCTATCTCGAAAGATTAAATGAGGGAAGCCTCTACATTGTAATATCTTTTTTTGTAGAAGCTCCCTCATTATTTCCATACCTTAAGTTCAAAATTATTATGATTAAATTACAATCAGTTCTGCACTTTCATCTCATTCAGTTAATTATCATTCCTGTAGAATGCTTGAAGAATGTTCCTGAAAGATACACTTCGTCTAATTTCCCACCATAACAGAGGTGTTCAGAGCAAGGGCTATTTTACTGATGATCTTCCTCTGTATAAGGCTCATAAGGTACCCAATCAGGGAATTGGAAATCTTCCCGTGTTACACTTTCATGTGCTTCCAATGCATCATCAAAGGCTTTATTATAAGCAGATTCATAGGATTCGAGCTCTCCTTCTAAATCAGATACCTGCCCTGTTAAATAACCCATTAGAATTTCTCCTGGGGATGAATCCGGGCCATTTTTTAACACTTCTAATTGTACGTCTAAAGCTTCCGGGTTCACCGTAAGTGAATTTGGAACTTGGATGCTGACAGTTGAAAAGATATCTTGAATATCTTCAATCTGTTCAAATGGAGCTTCTCCATCTACGAGATCAAATTCTTTAGCAATTGTTGCTTCTCCTACATTTACTAATTCTTCGTACATATTATCTCTTAAAAAGATTAGAAACTTCTCTACTTCATCCCAATGCTCCGTGTTATTAGATACAAACATACCGTCATTACTGGATACGCCAAACTCACCATACTGCTTGCCATCTGGATTTTTAGTAGGCAGTTGGACAACACCCCAGTCGCTAAATTCATTCTCGTCCTCCAGCAACTGACCAGTCCAGTTTCCATCAATGAGAAAAGCTGTTCTTCCTACCGCAAAATATTCTCTGGCAACTGTAGAATTGGTTTCTAATGTCAGTCTGGACAGTGCATTTTCATCAAGCATTTTTTTAAGAAATTCAATCGTTTCAACATTACCTTCATTATTAAAACTGTATTCGCCGTTTACATAGTCCATCCGGCTCTCTGGAGAAAGCTCTGTGGCCATGAGTTGGACAAATGCGTCTACTAACCAGCCAGAAGTTCCACCGAATATCAAACCTTCTGTATTCCCGTCTGACTTTTCATATACTTCTTTTCCTACCGCAAGCAGCTCGTCCCATGTTTCTGGAACTGTATCTATTCCTAATTCTTCTAATACTGCTTTGTTATAATACATCATATATGTTCCGCCTTTAAAAATAGGGAATAAGTAAATATTATCTCCAATTCTTGTATTTCCTTCGTCAAAAACTCCTTCTGTATATTCTTCTTGCGCTTCCTCTGGAAATACACTATTCAGTTCGTGAACCAAATCTAAGTCCACCAGTTCATTCATTGAGAATGCATCCGTAATGAACATATCAGGTAAACTATTATCAGATATTGCAGCTTGATACTCTGCATCACTTGATTCTACGTTTACATTATTCAATTCGATTTTAATACCTGGATTCTCTGCCTCAAATTCTTCAATTAGTTTTGGAAAAAAAGTAGAACCAGATGCAAGATTATTCCATAATTCCAATGTTACTTCATTACTATCTCCTTCAGCTTCCTCACTTTGACAAGCTGCTAATATCATCAATAAAAGAAAAGCGCTAAGCAGTACAACTATCTTCTTTTTCATTTAAACCATCCTCTCTTAATAGTTTCCTAATGAATGTCATACTTTTTTAAGTCTGTTTTTCTTTTGTATTCACATACTTCTTCAAATAAGATCTCCAAGTAATCGCCCAATGCTCTGGATCCTCAAAGTATTTATCCGTCGTAATCTTATGGATCGAACTGCAATGCGGCGCTGTTCGTATAATCTCAGGGTCTGTATACGCTTCATTGGAAATATGAGCCAGACTTTCAATATATTCGTCCAGATCCTCCTTTGAATAGGATTCTGTCGGCTCTAACGTAAATGGCTGCGGAACAACATATGGATGATGACTTGTCCAATATTGATGTGCAAAGTCTGCCATTCTCCTTGAGATATCCTCTGTCGTAATACCAGTATCCTGATACAATGGCTCCCAGCTGTAACGAACCTGTTCTAATCTGCCGCCTTCTGCATAAGGCACATCTACACCCTTTATTTCTTTTATTTTGCTGTATAAATAATTGTTATTAAGAACCGCCGTCTCAGCAACCGCTTTCAAACCATCTGGACCTAATGCCCGAATCCATGCGTATGCACGAATAATATTTTGAGCTACACCGTAGTAAGATCGAACCTTGCCGATACTATGCTCTAAATCTGTATTCAAGATGTACCTTTCACCTTGCTTTTCAATAATCGGCTTTGGTAAATAAGGTTTCAACCTTTCGACAACACCGACTGCTCCTGAACCAGGTCCGCCGCAAGCATGCGGTGTAGAGAAGGTTTTATGAAGATTGAAGAAGCACATATCAAATCCGGCTTCCTTTGCCCGTGTAATTCCAAGCAGTCCATTTGCATTTGCCTGATCGTAGTAGCAAATACCTCCTGCATCATGTACAACCTTTGTAAATTCTTTAATTTTAGAATTATAGATTCCTGTATCTTCTGGATTTGCAACAACAAATCCGGCTGTTCTTTCAGAGACAGCATCTTTTAATTTTTCTAAATCGGGGAAGCCGTTTTCATCTGGATATAATGTGATTATCTTATATCCTTTTACCGCGGCAGTTGCTGCTTGCGAAGGATGTGAGAATATGGTTGTGATAATCTCATCTCTTTGTTCTCCTTCTCCATTAGCTTCATGATATGCTCTTACCATTGAAGCCATTGCAAACAGTGCTTGTGTACCAGATCCTGCCTGAAATGAAAAATAGTCCATTCCCGAAATCTCACGCAAATACAAATCTAATTCATACGTTGCTTTTAAAGTACCCTGTACTGTCTCTTCATCCTGCTTTGGGTGAAGAGATCTTAACTTCTCTGAGGACACAAGTTTTTCATTTACAACCGGTGAATACTTCATTGTGCATGTTCCCTGTCCAATTTCCACATTAAATGCTGCTCCCAATGTTTCCTGTGACAACCTGAGGTAATGCCGGAGTACTCTGTTTTGAGAAATCTCTGGAAGCTCCGGTGCCTGGGTTCTTTTTAAATGATCGGGAAGCTTTGATAGCCCGTCGCCTACTGCAGATGTAATTTCATCCTCTGTCTTTGGAGGTACAACGCCTCTTTCGCCTTTTTGATGGAGCTTGAATATGACTGGCTCATTCCACTTTGCCTGATGAAAATCTCTAACTTTCTCCTGACTTTTGATTCCTTGCATACACTCACTTCCTTTCTCTTTACAAAAATGCACGTAATTCTTTTGCTAATATATCAATATCTGCTTTACTATGAACCTCTGTAACACAGAACAAGGCGGATTGTCCTAATTCAGGAAATTCTTCCGATAAATCAATGCCGCCATAGATTCCTTTGCTTAATAAATACTGATTAATTTCTGCCACTGTTTTTCCTGTCTCATTAAAATCGACAACAAATTCCTTAAAGTTTACGTTATTAAAGTAACTCGGACTTATCTTTTCTATTTCATTGAGCTTTTTCATAGCGTACTGGCTGCGCTGCATAATAGTCTGTCCCAGCTCTGCCATTCCCTTCGGCCCCATTAATGCAAGATAAACCCCTGCTGTGATGGCGCACATAGATGTTTGTGTTCCAACAGATTCTTTACCATTTTCCCTTTTTGCAAAAGAAGTTCTATCATAGAAAACATCTCCAAATCCATATTCCCCTTCTTGACTCGTTGGGGTAATTCCAAATAATCTGGAAGGAAACTCCGAAATGTACTCAATCTCATCTCTTGTCGCAATAAACCCTGACTGTCCACCGCCATAATTCATCGGGTTTCCTAAAGGCTGCAGTTCGCCGCAGATTATATCTGCACCATATTGAGCAGGTGATTCCAGCACACCTAACGAAATTGGATCAACACCAACAATGGTAATGACATCTGCGCTTTTAGCAATCCTGCTTATTTCTTCGCCTTGCGTTTCTAAAAATCCCAGATAACTTGGATTTTCAAAATATATTGCTGCTGTCTGTTCGGAAATATTGTTCTTAAGATTAGTTAAATCCAATTCCCCTGTTGCTTCCTGATAGTCAATAAGCTTTATCTCTATATCTGGCGAACAGTAATTCCGAATAATTTTTAATCGCTCCGGTGCAATCGTTTTAGGAACAAGGGCTTCTTTTTTCGTTGTTAATCTGGATGCCATCCTGATTGCAGTTGCAGCTGCCTGGCCCCAATCAAATGTGGGTACATTCACAACGTCTACACAAAGTAATTCCGCAAGCAGACTTTGGTATTCAAACAATACCTGGAATCTTCCATGATCCTCATACTCATCTCCAGCGTATGCTGTTACAAACTCTGCTCTGGAAGCTACTTCATCACATACAGCCGGAATAAAATGCTGCCAGCATCCGCCTCCTAAAAAGCTGATTACCTCATTTGTTCCTTTGTTTTTCCCTAATAAATTTCCGATTTCTCTTTTCAATTCAAATTCATTCAGAGCTTCCGGGATGTTTAATTTGCTTGTATATCTTAATTCATCCGGTATTGTCTGATACAGTTCATCAATATTTTCTACACCAATTTCTTGTAGCATCTGCGCTTTTATTTCCCGATTTGTATTTGGTAAATAAGGATGTGTTATTGCTTTTGTCATTGTTTATCGTCCTCCTTTATTGTCAGGCTAATCCTCCACCATCCACTACTAAAGTTGTTCCAGTAACCCATTCTGATAAATCACTTGCTAAAAATAAAACACCTCTTGCAATATCCTCCGGTCTACCAATTCTGCTCAACGGTCTGTCTTTACCTGAATCCTCTAAAAACTTTCCTTCCTCTTCATTCAGCTGCTTAGCCTCTCCTCTTAACAACGGTGTGTCTGTATCACCCGGGCAAATACTGTTTACTCTGATATTGTCACTTCCATGATCAATAGCCATTGCTTTTGTCAGATTAACTACCCCCGCCTTTGATGCACAATAAGATACCGCGTTATCTCCTCCCTTTAGGCCCCACCCGGAACCGGTGTTAATAATAGCTCCGCCACCGTTCTCCTTCATAACCGGTATGACTTGTTTCGACAGCAGGAAAATACTCTTTAAAGAAACATCCATAACCAGATCCCATTCTTCCTCTGAATGCTCCAGTAAATTCTTACGCTTGATTACACCTGCATTATTAAAAAGAATATCTATTTTATTGAAATCGCTTACAACTTTTTGAATAACTTCTTTTATATTTGCTTCAGAAGTAACATCACAACCAATAAATATTGCAATTCCACCGCTATGTATAATTTCTTCTTCTGCCGCCTTGCCATTCTGCTCATTAATATCTAGCAGAATTACCTTACATCCTAATTGAGCGAATAATTTAGATGTTGCTAAACCAATTCCTGAGGCTGCTCCAGTAATTACTGCAACCTTATTTTTCATTCCAATCAAGCTCTCCAAATTCATTCTCTGTCCTCCCTCTAAAAGTTTCTTAATTAATTAAATTAACAATATAGTAGCATAGTAATTTATTTAATGTCAATAGAGTTTTCGATAAATTTTAGAAAATTCCCATTTGATTAAAAACATATTATTCTTATTAAATTAGTCCTCTTAATGTTAGTCATTGAAATGAAAAAATCCAGTTAAATGAAACCAGCCTTTCCAGCCATCTTCATTTATCCGGATTTTTTTAGTATACATTATTCTTTTTTCAATCTGATATACAGACCTTATCCAGCCGTTAAATTGAAAAAGAAAAGGAACCGCCTAATTTAAGATAGTACCTTTTCTTTTTCAATTTTTTTCGTCCTTAAACCAGCTTATACCCGCAATTCCCACAGAAGTTCATACCTTGTGTTTTACTCCCACAATTTGGGCAGAAGTTTGGAATAGATCCCCCCGATTCATTACTCGAGGATTCCTGTTGATTCTGAGGCTGCTGATTTTGCTGCTGGCTCTGGTTTTGTTGACTGCTTTGATTTTGCTGCTGTTGATTTGCTGACTTTTGCTCATTGGTACCATTCATCATTTCTTTCGCCATCTGCATTCCCATCATCATTCCAGCCATATCCGTTGCAGAATTACCGCCATTTGATTTCCCGGAAGAAATCGCGTCTGTCATTGCTACGTCTTTATAACGCCCCATATCGCCAATCATGCCGTGTGATGCTGTTTTTGTTATCATATCCTGAATTTCTTTTGGGTAATTAAAGCTGATAATATTAAAACCATTAATTTCAAAACCGTCCTGGTTCACCTGCATATCCAAATCTTCTTTGATTCCTGCTCCAATTTCAAAGGAATTTGCCTGAAGATTAAACATATCCTTACCTTCTTTAGTAATCCACTTCATCAATAATTGATCCAGGACCGCAGTGATTCTCAGACGGATATCCTCGACAAGCAGGCTATCCTTTACTCCCGCTATGTTATCTATAAGCTTCACATAATCTTTTACAGTAAATTGAAAGGTTCCATTGGCACGGATAGGTATACCGCCAGGCAGCTGCGGGGAAGGAATATTTATCGCATTCTTTGTACCCCATTTTACAGTAAACTGTTTGGTGTTTACAAACAGTACTTCCACGCGCATCCCACTGTTAAAGCCAAATTTAAATCCTTTTAACGTCGATAAGAAAGGAATAATATCTGATTCAAGTTCATACTCACCCTCATCTTTAAAAACCCCTTCAATTTTTCCCTGGTTAAAAAAGATAGCATCCTGGGTGGGCCGGATAATTAATTTACTTCCTTTTTTAATCTCTCTGTTATTCCACTTCCAAAAAATCATGTCATCGCGGAATGATTCCCACTCGATAACATTTGCTAACTGTCCTCTAAAAAAACCCATTATTCAGATCATCCTTTCTATATAGCTTTCTATAAGTTAAAATTTCCCTCGTGCTCCAGAATGTGAATGACCGCCTCTTGTCATTCCTCCTCCACCGCCACCGCGGCCTCCTCCAGAGTTTTTTTGAATTTTTGTTTTCGTAACAGTTTGACGTAAATATCGATCCGATTTGTTTTTAACACGTGAATTATTGGCATCAAGATACGTACTTGCATTGGTTGTTACACGTCCGCCCATATTAAAAATCATTGAACCGACAACAGCTGCCCCAATTATAACAGCTACTAATAAATGAAACCATGTCTGAAGTAAAAAGCCATCTGGATTTACGATTGGACTGACTCCCATATATTTATCTACTTTTTCAAAATATAATAAACTAGCATCATAATAATCATTTACTGATAAATCTGGGATAAGTTGATCTACAATTTGAGCTGCACGCTTATTATCTACATATTTTTCACCTGCATAAAAACCTGCTACATATAAATCACGATCTCCTGGTCCACCCGAAAAATCGAGTCCCAAAATCACCGTATCTCCGTGATCCCCATCATATCCAGGACCCTGCTCATCATAGAAATCATCAATATAAGGTTCAATATCCCTTCCATCAGACTCATCCTTGGTCAAAATAAGAATATCAATCTCATTCTCTTCACTATACTCAGATGCTCTCTTCTCCAGGTCTGTCCGCTCATTATCCGTAAATATATTAGCATCATCATAGATATACTGCTTTTCTGCAAAAACTCCAGGAATAATAAATAAAGAAATTACTAATAGAACACTGGCTGTAATCAGGTATTTTTTCATAGGATATCACCGCCCAGCATAATCGCGATTGTTTTAAATAAAACAAAAGATCCGCCGGCAATACCGGAAAACCAGAGTGCAGCCTTCGAATAGCTCAGCGGCGGCTTACCGACAATTTTCCCTGTCTGTCCGTTCATTGCAAATGTATGCTCCTGCTGATCAAAATCATAATAAACCATCCAGACTGGCAAAAGCACATAGTAGCTGTTTGTTTTCTTTGTCCGGATATTTTTCTGCTCATAATTTACAGAGCTGTATCCCCGCACAGTTGAACCAATATAAGTATCCAAAAACCCTCTAATCTTTGCCTTCACCCGATCAAACAGCTCATCATCGGTATAATTATATTTTTCTGCTAAATAACCAGCTAAATAAGGTGTTTTAAAGCCTTCCAGCTTGTTGTAGTCATAAGGCTCTAACTTATCCATCAGCTCGTCATCCATTTTTTCTGAGGCATCCACAGGAACTTTTAAATAACTGATATCAATATCCCGGCGCACCCGATAATACTTTGTCTCTGTATAACGGTAATCTCCGCGGCGGTATGTACGCACCTTGGTTCCCGTTGCTTTTACCTCTACATCATTATCCAGATCATACATCCAGAATGGCACATACATCCCGGTAATATTTTTAACACGATCAGCTGTCATAAAGCCCTTTGGTGTGAGCCGCCCATTTTTACACCATTTTTTAAATGCCTGCATTGCTTCCTCTTTACTGATGGTAAAAGGTATGACTTTAGCAGGGGCTAACTCACCGGATAACCGATCAGCAAGAACCACCCCTGCACCGCAAAAACTGCATGACGTCGCAGTTGTATCAGCACCAGTCAGAACAACAGCTCCGCAGTTCTCACAATGATATTCCTTCGCCTCATCTTCTTCAAAGGATTGCGTAATATTTACATCATCAAATGTATCAATATGCTCCTCATGACCACAGCTATCACAAGCCAAGTGACCGGACGCACTATCAAATCCCATGTCCGCCCCGCAGTTGGGACATTTATAATGTACTAACATCCATCTTCACCTCATTTTTCTGATCGCAATTCAAGCAACGCCTCTGCTTCAGCAAGCTCAAACTGGATTTTCTCTTCTTCTTTTGTTGTATACTTCATTATATCCGCTTCATTTTCTTTAGCTGCTGTCTCTCTCTGTAGTGCATCGAGGCGGTCAAAGGTTTCGCTAAACGTCTGGCTCATCCGGTCATAGCTTTGCTTGAAAGGAACCACCTGAGCTTCTAAATCATATTTTTGCTTTTGTAATTTTTCAAGCTCTTCGAGTGCTGCTTCTCTTTGCATTCGAAAACGGCTTTTTTCATTTGGTTGTTCTGTTCTTTCTTCATACCCTGCATATTTATCTGCAAGTCCCTGCTGCACTAAAATTTCCTCATTCGTTCTCGTTATATTTACTTGAATTGTATCTATTTTAGCACGCATTTCCCGCATAACTCTATCCATTTCTTTTTTACTTTTCTGTAAGTTTTGCCTGCTTTTCTTTGCTTCTCGTTCAGATGAATGAAAGCCTTTAAAAAAACTCATTCTAAATCATCCCTTTCTTCCGAGCTTATGTAATTGTACGTTTGAACATAACAAAAGGTTTCATTGGTATTTTCATTCTGCGAATCAGTTACCAGCAAATAACTCTTATAATCTGGTTAATTATCTTAAAGGATACCGTATTTTCTCCAGGATTTCTAATTATCTTCAAAAAAAGGGAAATTTATTTTACAAGTTTGTAATAAAAATAGCTTTTCGACATGAAAATGAAATGAAAAAAACAGCAAAATTCTTTAAAAATGTTGATCCATTTATTATCGAAACGTGTCTAATCCTGTAATATATTTTAATAATTTGTTACCGTCCCTTAAAAATATGGACACCTTCTTGTGATGTCTCTATGTTAACTTGTACATAGTGAAAAAATAAACGCTCAGCTGATAGTTTACTGAGTGGTCAAGATGTTCATGTCCATTACTCTAGTTATCAATAGATTCGTATTTCTCTCTGACTAGCAGCAGAAGTTTTACGGACAAGCACATCATGATGGAATGAAATCTTCTACATAGGTTTCTATTTTTCAACAAAATTATCGTAAAAATTTTAAGGAGGAATTCTTTTGGCACCAACGAATCTCAACGCAAAAAAATATGTTATTTCTACTGCATTTGCAGCAACTTTGGCTCTTACTCCAGTCGTAGGATCCAGTGTATTAGCAAATGCGGGAGAAGGATCTTCTGAGGGAGATATCACCTACGAAGAAAGTAACCTCCCAAATATTAATGCAGAACAATCTTCTGAGGCAGAAACTCCATCTGCAACAGTTAACTCTTCTCTTATTCAACAAGGTGATTCAGGTTCAGGTGTAGAAAGTTTACAAAGTGAATTGCAAAATCTTGGTTACTCTTCTAGTAATATAGATGGTATTTTTGGTGAACTTACTGCACAGGACGTAAGAAATTTCCAATCAGATCAAGGATTGCAGGTAGATGGTATTGTAGGACCGGCTACTTCTAGCGCACTAGGAAATCCTGTTGAGGCAACTCCGGATTCTGGAGAATCTTCTGAAGCAACAGAAGATGAAGGTATTACTATTGAAGAAGTGAGCAATACGGATGATTCCAATGGTTCTAACGATTCTGGCAATACAGAAACTGCATCAGCTACCGGAGCAAATATTGTAGCTGCAGCAGAAAGTGCACTAGGAATCCCTTATCAATTCGGAGCATATACACCTGGAGATCCAAATCCTTCTGCTCTAGACAGCAGTGGATTAATCAATTATACATTTGAGCAAGTGGGTATCAGTGTTTCCCGTACACACGCAGGAATGTGGGCAAATGACGGAGTGCATGTAGATTCTCCAAGCCCTGGCGATGTTGTTTTCTTTGAAGGTACTTACGACACACCTGGTGCATCTCACAGCGGAATCTACATCGGTAATAATCAAATGATTCATGCAAGCAGCGGCAGCGGTAAAATGGTTGTTGCTGATATGGGCATTGACTACTGGCAAGATCATTATCTTGGAGCTAAATCCTTCCAATAATCATAATTTCAAAACAAGTGCGGCGGACAGCTGTGCTTGTTTTTTTATGTCTATTTTCCTAACCATTTTTTGTTATAATAAAAATAATTATGTTAAAGGAGCTGATTGGAATGAAACAGGTTATGCAGGTGATTGGAAAGTAAGGATATTGTCCCTTTTCAATCATTTTTTAGAAATGAAGTCAAACAAAAATGGAGTGAAAAGGAGATGCAACATTTGATGTATACAGATAATAACCTAACGATTCGCACGATAAAAAAGGAAGATTTGCCACGTCTATGGGAACTGATTTTTAAAGACGAAAAACCAGAATGGAAAAAATGGGATGCCCCTTATTTCCCGCATCAGACAAAATCGTACGAATGCTTTTTATCAGAACAAGAACATTGGTTAGCTTCCCAAAATTACTGGGTTGTTGAAGTGGATGACCAGGTTTTGGGAACAGTTTCTTACTACTGGGAGCACGAGCCTTCATACTGGCTGGAAATGGGTATTGTATTACATGAGGCAGGATCCTGGGGGAAGGGTGTCGGCACACGAGCTTTGAGATTATGGATTAATCATCTTTTTAATCAGTTACCCCTCGTTCGTGTCGGTCTGACAACCTGGTCCGGCAACCAGCGGATGATTCGGGTTGCGGAAAAACTCGGTATGCAGATGGAAGCCCGGATTCGGAAGGTCCGGTATTATAATGGAGAATATTATGATTCTATCCGTATGGGGATGCTGCGCGAGGAATGGGAACAGCAGCCTTACAGTGAATCTTGATTTAAAAGACAGGTCTTTTATGAGACTTGTCTTTTATTTTCCTCATAATAAACGGCTTTCCAAATCTTTCTTGTCATGAAATTTTATTTTATTTCTTTTTCTTTGAATAAGTCCTTCTTTTTCCAGCCATTTAAATTTTCGGGAAACTGTTTCCGGTGTTGTTCCCAAGAATGAAGCTAATTCCTTCATTTTCATTGGAATTTCTACTTGTACAGATTCAGTGGTTTTATATAAATCAAGAAGATATGTCATTAAGCGTTCTTCCACTTTTTCCATCATTAAAAAGCGTGTTTGCTGCTCTGCTTCCATCATTTTTTGGGCGTTGATTTCTAACAGCTTTAAACTTAATTGGGGGTACTGCAGTAATATTTTTTGAAAATCCTCCTGTTTTAACAAACAGACTTCTGTTTGTTGCAATGCTTCCACAAATAGATTTTCATTTCGGGCACCTAACAGTAAACCTTCTCCTTCATAGCCGTTCGGTCCGACAACCCTTAATAATTGCTCACGTCCAGCTGCCGAAAGTTGATATACTTTCATATTTCCACGCGCAACCACAACTAATTGCGGATCTCCATCAGGGGTGATAATCTGTTCTCCTTTTTCAAAAATACGATGATTTACAAGTTGATTAATCATCCTTTGGTCTTCTAAATCCAAATGATGAAAAAGCGGCACTGCTGTGACACATAAATGCTCTTGGTGCATCGTAAACCCTTCCTTTCAAAACCCGGCTTCATTTAAGAAATTGAATAAAGCTGAGAATCTATCTTATTTTCTCAATTATACGCCCTGTACTTTTGTATTTTCTACTATATAACCCAGATTTTCAATAACTCTTGTTAATTTGTCGGCGCTTGTCTCCTTATTATCAATTTCTGCTTTTACTTTACTGGCATTAAATAGCACGTTAACCTTTTCAACACCCTGCTGCTTCCGGACAGCACTTTCAATTTTCTGGATACACGATGGACAAGTTAGACTTTCTAGTTGAATGGTTACTTTTTCCATGAATAATCCCCTCTTTCTTTTATTTACATTTTTATTGTACTTCCAATTTTTCATTAAGTACTTGACAGCTATCAAGTTTTTCGTATTTTGTACGATAACGTAATAGACGCATCCCATTGATCACAACCGCTAAGATGCTTAATTCATGGACCAGCATGCCGCCGGCCATATAAATATATCCGAAAACTAATCCGATAAGCAGAAAAATCACTGTACCCACTGCAATAATGATATTTTCTTTCATATTTGCAACTGTTTTCTTTGTTACACCAAAAGCGTGAATTAATTTTTTAAAATTAGAATGTATTAAAACAATATCAGAGGTTTCCACAGCTACGTCCGTACCATTTCCCATTGCAATTCCTACATCTGCTAAAGCAATAGAAGGACTATCGTTCACACCATCACCGACAAAAGCTACCGTTTTTCCTTTATCTTGAAGCTGTTTCATAAAGCTGGACTTATCTTCTGGCAGGAAATCACCGTGAATCTCCATTATTCCCAATTCATTACCCACCATCTCTGCTGTTGTCTGATTATCACCTGTCAACATTACAAAATGCTTTATGCCCATTTGTTTTAAGATTTGCAGCGTTCTTTTTGCATCCGGTCTGACTTGATCTTTCATCCCAATCAACAACGCCAGCTGATTATTGATTGCTACAAACACTGTAGAATTTCCTGACTGTTGAAGGCGGAGTAAGTCCTGTTCTGCTTGACTGTTTATCAAAACAGCATGATTCTCCATTAATGTCTGGCTGCCAATTATTATTTTCTGTACATCGGTATGCGCAATAATTCCCTGCCCTTTCACAACTTCCGTTTTATTAATTTTTGCATAGCTGGTTTCCCTCACATAATCTAATATTGCCTGTCCTAACGGGTGCTCCGACTCTCTTTCCACACTGGCAGTCAGCCGAAGCGCTTCTTGTATATCATCCGTATATGCTTTCACTTCAGAAACTGCCGGTTTGCCGTTGGTTAATGTCCCGGTTTTATCAAATATCATTGTATCTGCTTTACTAAATGCGGTCATCAATTCACCGCTCTTTATTAAAATCCCATTCTTTGCTCCATTTCCAATTCCGGCAACATTCGAAACAGGTACACCAATAACCAATGCTCCCGGGCATCCTAAAATCAAAACAGTAATTGCCAAGTGGATATTCTGAAATACCAAACCAACGATAAGCGCTAACAGCAATACAATTGGCGTATAGTATTTAGCAAAACGGTCAATAAATCGTTCCGCTTCGGATTTATTATCCTGTGCTTCTTCAACGAGTTCAATAATTTTTCCAAAAGTCGTGTCTTCTCCTATTTTCTCAGCTTCTATCTTCAACGTGCCATTTTCTACTATCGTACCGGCAAACACTTTCTCTCCGACGGCTTTACCAGCTACTCCGGGTTCTCCCGTCACACTTGCTTCATTAATATAGCCGCCCCCTTCTTGAATAACGCCATCCACAGGGATTTGTGCACCTGTTTTAACAAGAAGCAGATCTCCTTTATTTACTTCATCAATAGGAATTTCTTCTATAGCAGCTTTATCGATTCGCAAAGCGCTGGCAGGTGCCATTTTTATAAGTTCCCGAATGGCGGAACGTGTTTTCTCCAGTGTCTTTTGTTCCAATAAACCTCCAAATAAAAATAGAAAGATAACAATAGCAGATTCACTGAACTCACCGATAATAAACGCTCCGGTTACAGCGATGGATACCAAAAGTTCAATACTGATTATTTTTACTTTTAGTGCTTGATACGCCTGGATAACTATCGACGGGCTGCCAATAATGGAAGCCGTTATCATTGCAAGTGAATATCCTAAATCCCAAACAAATGAAAATTTAAAAATAAACCCTAGAATAATCAAAACACCGCTGATAAGTACAAAGGTATACTTATGTTTTATAAATAATTTCTGCAGCTTCATTTTCTTTCCCTCCTCTCTGTTCACACTGTTATTTTATAATAAGAGAAAAAGAAAATAATTGATGACTATCAAGATATGAAAAAACACTCTCGAAAATAGTGATTTATTTCAAATAAAAAAAGCACCTCGAAAGGTACTTTTTATTCAATATATTCCAGAATAATTCTTAAGCAAAAGCTTGTTCTTCGTTTTTTAATAACAGTTCCTTTTAGCTGATTAATATATACAGAAAAAAGAATTTGTATTAAAACAATACTCCATTTTGCGGGAATTTTTGGTGAGATAAATAATCGCAAATGTTTCCTGTAAGGCGAGTAATCGCAAAAGTACTTCGATGGAGCGAGTAATCGCAAAAGCTCTTCGGTGGGACGAGTAATCGCAGTCCCAGCTCCAGCCCCAGCCCAACCTACCGAAAGATATCATAAATAGTTCATCAATCATGATATAGCTGCTTTTTGCGCGCCCTCTTTTATAAAACACCTTTTGTTACTCTTGCTAATACTTTGTTAAGCAAACCTAAACAACAAAATAGTACGGCAACTACAATTACAAAAAATACGGCAGAACGGAGAAAAGTAAATGGGATAAAGCTGACAAGCCAGTTTCCAACATAATAAATAAGTACAAATACAATCGCAACTGTTATCAAATACGAAATAAGCACGCCGAATACTTGAACATAATTAAGTTTTGAATACGTTTCTTTAAGTTCTTTTCTATTTTTCCAAAAATTGAAAACTAATAAAACAGTACACAAAACAGAAAGTACACCAGCCAAGAATCTCCACCTCTATTTCTATGTTGTAAATCTCCTGCTGCTTATCAAACTATGCTAATAGCATTTATTAACGTCTTCTTTTTGCCAATATTAGAAACAACAGCAGAATAACTCCAGCATAAATCATAATCCATAAAAATGGAAGATAGGATATACCGGACAAACTTTCTCCCTTCCATTGAATTAGTTGCCGTTGCGTAATCGTTGCTGGGGGTAAAAGCCAGACAATGTATTTAAACGATGCAGGTAAAATATTCTCAATTCCTAGTGCAGCAATAGACAAAATAATAGTCAGCACTAAACCTCCATAAGCGTTGATAGCGCTTTCCATCATCACCTTACTAAAAAAACCGGCAACACCAATTCCCAGAACAGCTAAGAGAAGATGATTTACAAAGGATATGAAACCAACTGCAGGAGATACGGAATCAGAAAACATATTAAAAATAATGGGATAGAGAAATGCAAATACAGTTAACAGAGCGGCAATCAGTGCAACAGTCAACAATTTTGCCAGATAATACCGATAGCTGCTTCCCAAATGCAAAATCATCAGCTGTCTTTGTACAGGTGAATCCAGGGATAGAACACTCAAACACAGCCAGGTGGAAATCACAAATAAAAATAATGCCGTAATCGCATAACTATCAATAATTGGATTTGGCTTGTATGTATAAAACACCAGGATTAACACAAAAAAAGTGGAAATTGGCGGAAAATATTTATGGGAACGTACATAGTCATGCAAACTATATTGAATTAAATCTTTCAAAAAATCTCTCCTTAGTTATTAACATCTGTGCTGTTAACAGATTCGATACTTCCTCCAGATTTAAGAACTCTCATTAAAATTTGATTACTATTTTTAGAGCTTACATATAGTAATAATCTATCTTCTCTTTTTTCACTATATAATACTTCCTTCCATTCCTCTACATCGCTATCTATGAAGCCTTTTGTCTCAATCAGCTTCATACCTTGTTTTTCCGTCAGCATTTCTTCTGCCAGGCGGCCATCTCTTATGTAATAGGTTTGATCCACAATCCCCTCAAATATAGAAGCTTCATGATAGGTTAACAATACCGTTGTTTTCTGCTCCTTCAATTCGCTGATGATAGAAAGTAATTCCTGCTGCGCTGATATATCTAATCCAGATAACGGCTCATCCAGAATTAATAGTTCCGGCTGCTGAAGAATTGCTTGAATAATCCCGACTTTTTGGATATTCCCCTTAGATAACTCATTAATTCTTCGATTACTCCATTTATCTAATTGAAAACGACGCAATAATAATGAAATACGCTGTTCCAGAATAGCTTCTGGGATACCATTTATCTTTCCGATATAGTGCAAATACTCATCCGGTGTAAAACGGAGATATTTGGGAAACCTTTCCGGTACATAACCAGTCCGCATGTTCTTAAAAGCATATAAAATCTTCCCTGAATCCGGCCGTTCTATTCCTGCTGCAATCCGTAAAAAGGTGCTTTTACCGCTACCATTCTCCCCCAGTATGGCAATAACCTGTTTTTCTTTTATGTTAAGGGAAACATCATATAAAACTTTCTTCTTTCCATATTTCTTGTTAATATTTTTTAGTTCTGCAAGCTGCTTCATGCAATACTCCTTGTTGTGTCATTTCATCATATCTCTGTATAACACTTGGAAAATATATTTTCATATACTAACGGAAGCTGGTTATACTTTTTGCTTCATCAAATAGCTGTTATAATCCTGAAAAGCCACAGTCAGATTTTCAACATTAAAATCCGGCCAGAATGTTTTATCCGCCCATAAATAGGCATTATGTATCTGCCAAAGCAGGAAATTACTAATTCTGCGTTCTCCGGCAGTACGAATCAAAATATCAATATCAGGCTGCTCCTGTGTATCTAAATAATGATTAAAATTTTCTACATTAAGCGACTGAATGATTGTATTATCTTCTTGTGATGCATCGTTAATTCTTTTTATTGCCCGAATAATTTCAGACCTTGCTCCATAATTTAGAGCTATATTACAAACCATACCATCATTATCTTTGGTCAACAAAATAGTTTTGTTTATTTCCTCTCTTCTTTGCCCATCGTCCATTTCCATCACAAATCATTGCTACATGCTTTGGTATATAATCCAAATTCGTCCAATAATCTGTATTCATTGATCCGCATCTCCTTAAGTAAAACATTTATACATCTTTTTAAGCAAAATTATTTTATTTCCATTATAAACGATAACTGTTAATAATTTCTATCCATTGGGCTGTATTCTCTGTTGACACTTGTTCTGATAACCTCACTCCGGCAATTAATGGGGCCCATTGCAAAATCTCCTTTTTGGACAATCCGCTCTTCTCGCAGTAAATCTGAAGATAGCTGTCAGCCAATTCAGTAAAATGCTGACTATATAAAAGATATGTCCTGCATACATCAGCCCGGATGTCTCCGGCACTGGAGTCAACCCAGTCAATGATATACACCTTCCCGTCTGCAGAAATCAAATTAAACAGATGAAAATCTCCGTGACAAAGTCTGTTTTCAAAAGTCATCGTGTCCAGTTTTCGCAATAGATCGTTTTTATATTTTTCTGTTAAACTGACAGCTGCCTTAATCTGTCGGCAAAGCTTATCATACATTAACTCCGAAGCATCTAAATTGGGAATCACCCGATGTATCTTTTGCTGGATATCCACGGAAACAGCCAGATAATATTCTGCTTGTTCTTTATTACTTAAATACAAGTCTCCTAGAGTTCTTCCTTTAATATATTCCATCATAATAGCTTGTTTCCCCTGAAACTCACTAACATCGAAGACCTTTGGAACAGGAAGACCTGCTGAATTGGCAATCCTTTGTTTTCCCGCTTCCATCTCAGCTTCTGTATCAGGCAAATAATCATTGAAAACCTTTACAATTTTATTGTTATGAAGATATATTTCAGCAGTATTCCCTTTTGCTATTAGAGCATTTGTACTCATTTCGCTCTTCTCCCTTTCCGATTCTTTTATCGTTCAGTTTCTATGTTTTGTGCAAGTCATTTCAACAAGATATCACGCTGTTATTTTATTAAAATTTAAGTCCATAAAATCAAAAAAACCGTAAAGCACGCTGCTAAACGGTTAAGTGACTTATTTATCTTGTTCTCGCCGCCATTTATTAAATTCCAGATATTCTTTAAATTGTTCTTTTGAAACTCCGGATTCCATTGCTTCTTTTACAATTTTCATCCATTCACTATCTAACTCCGTTTCAACTATCGTATTATTATCATTTATTAAATCGTTTACAGAAACATCCAACACTTGACTGATTTTCTCGATAAACTGGATGGAAGGGTTTGATTGAAGGTTTCGCTCAATTGAGCTTAAATAGGATTTCGCTACTCCTGCTTTTTCAGCAAGCTCAGAAAGTGACATCCTCTTTTCTTTTCGTAATTGTTTTATTTTTTCACCAATCAAGTTTTTCACCTCTTTCTCTGCGAATTATATCATAACTTTGGTGAAGAGTTCTATTATTATTTAGAGGATGTACAGAAAGTTAATTCTTAGTGAGGATTTAAGTATAATTATGGTATTTTACACCTTCATAATTAGAAATAAAAGTATAATAATCAGACTGGAGAGAAATCAAGGATATATTTAAATTGTAATTTTATAAGAAAATGCACCTTGCAAATTGATATCCAGGATTGTTTAGGTATCTTTATTTTACCATATTATGCTAAAGGTGCATTTATTAAATTCTCTATAATTGAAATCCAAATCAAACTTTTGATCTTTCTCTTATATGATTCAGAAACTGGCGGACTTCATCCAGTGACAGGCCTAAATTTTTTGCTTCTTTTATTAATGTAATCCATTCTTGATCAAGCACAACATTTTCAATTTTCTTTTTCACGACGCCGCCCCCATCATTAATACAGATAATATAGTTACTACCAGTCATATATGTTGCATACAGACTTTTCTACTTATCAAACAGGGTTAAATGATTAACAATAATTTAAATGAACTATTCCAAAATTTAATTCCTATCTATTACTGCCAGGCAACAAAGATATGAATGGTAACTGCCACCCATATTAATGACTATTTTCAATTATTAATTAAACGATAAAGCTTATGCCAAATGAAACTGTCATTTCACCTCCCTTCTTTAAATTGAATAATAATACCAGAAGATTTATTTTCAGAACAATGTGTTTGTAATTTTACATTTCATTTTTTCCTCTTATCATCCCATATAACAAGAGTGGAACAATTTCCTTAGCAAGTGCTTCGGGCTCCTTTAATCCTGTAAATAATTGCGTTTTTGTTATAACCGTTCTTGGCAAATTCCTCTTTAGCAATAGTATGATTTTCCTCCACTCTCTTTTGTTTTAAAAGGCGGAACAAAAGCACCCTCAAGATTACCTACAAACAAAAATATACAAGCCTATTTTACTATATGTTTAGCATGAAGCGTTTGACTTGTTTTGTCATTAGCACACTAGTTTTGTCAGATGAGAAAATTCAAATTATGACATGTTTTCCGCTTATTCAGCCGCATTTTGACTGGACAGCTTAATCGCAAACCATTCCTATTTTGCAGACAAGTGCAAAGCTCTTATTGAACTCTGTAAATAATGAGGAGCAAAACTAAAAACAAGTCGAATTTCATACTGAATTTTTGACAATAAATCCGATTTTTTTCTAAAATTCTCTATCTGTATTTATAATTTATTCTCGTTCAAAAATTATAAGCGTCATACTTTTCCCGTTTAAGGAAATCACTTTTAATAATTTTTGTTATCTGATGATTTATATAACAAAATTTTCGGAATTAGATTCTTATTCATTCCTTATTAGTTGCTGTCTCCCTTTAAGATAACAAGATTGATCTCAGGAGGATTAAACAATCGGAATTTCATAAAAGATACTGCACCACTGCTGCCTAGCCCTGCACTGACATACTGCTTTGTACCAGCGTATTCCCATAATCCTTTTACACGATCTTGCGGCGGAAAAAAGCTGTTTGGTTCATACCATGGCTCTGGAATGAAAGGAGCACCAATAAACGGCAGGCGGATCTGGCCTCCATGATAATGTCCAGCCAAAATCAAATCATAGTCAGGCCATACTAACTCAGGGTTAGCCTGAATATGATCAATCCGAATATCAGGAATTGGATAATGGTTCAATGCAATAAGGACATCCGCTTCATCAAGGGTATCAAGTGCCGACACATCCTCCCACAACGCTGCCTGCTGCAGAAGATAGCTTTCCTCATTCATGTAATCCGGTTTTAAAATTCCTTGTACATTCTCCATGTACTTCGAATCCTTTAAGATAGACAATTCAAAATGAACAAAATGAACATTTCTTCCATCAACTGAAATCGAATGGATGGACTCTAATAAATGAACACCTCGTTCTTCCATCCCTTGAATAAAATCACTCTTTTCTACTGTTCTGCCAATGTGGTAATTTGCCGGATCTGTATTCCCTGGTATATATAACGCATTTTCTTTATTATCAATTCCTTCAATTAAAGTGTAAAAGCTGTCATAGTTGGTGCTTTCGGTGTCATCGAGCATATCGCCTGTAAAAATAATCGCATCATAGTCAATCGAATTAATTGATTCTATCAGCCTTTTTTGATTTTCACCAAATTGCTTTTCATGCAGATCACTAATCTGGAGAATACGGAATCCTTCCAGCTGTTCTGGCAAATGATCCATTTTGATTTCCTGTCTGGCGATGATAAACCGATTATTGTCCCATATAGTATATAAAAGGAAGACAAGAAATATTAAAAATAGGATTGGAAGAATTTTAGATTTTATTTTCCTCACAGTTTATCCCTCTCCAATATATAGCATTTCTTTTAGTGATATATTGCACCTATGATAATACCTTTACCCTGTCCTTATCAGTTTTATTTTGAACATTATAATCTGTTACTTCATCATTAATAAACTTAGAAAAAATATTAATTAGTGGTTTCAATCTTTTCATCGGAAAGAGGGAATAATTTAATAATTCCTGTTCTAAATCCTCCATTATTGCTTGACGGATTGCTTCTCCCATTAAATAATGTTCAACAACACCTTGAGACTCATGGCAATTTAACATTTCCTTTTTCAACATATATTCCTCATCTGAAATATCAATGATGTTCACTTCCGAATTTGTAGGTCTGGAATTAGCAAAATTTATATTCCTTGTTCCTAATGGTTGTATCTGGTTATATTCAGCCCATTCGAATACATTATCAAACTTTAATTTCTTACAAACTGATTTTACAACAAAACTAGTAATATCGTGATCACTGTGACCGCCCTCAATACAATGAACATAAATTCTTTTTGGTTTTGTCTTTTTTATTAACTTATTAAGATCTCTTGCAATATTTTTTAAATAACGATGGGTTCCTGCATCCGGATAGCCTAAACAAAGTATGTTTCTTTCTAAGATATCAAGTAATTTTAATCCTTTTAACCCTTCATTGAATCTTACCTCTGCTATTATTTTTGAATCGTTGACTTTCGTTTTCCAACTCGCACCTTCGCCGGCTGTTCCATTTGTTACATAGGTAACCATTATCTTATCTCCATCTTTTCTATGGCGATGTAATGTCGCACCTAAACCTAATATTTCATCGTCAGGATGAGCAGCAATAACAAGGATATCCGTGGATCTATGCAGATCTTCAGATATATTTCGCCCAAGCATTTTTGTTGGATATCTGTATATTCCTCTTACATATTCAATGAATTTAATATATCTATCTAAGCCAATATTCATTTGACTTAATTTACTAATTAAATTTTTAAGAATCAACAAATTAAACACGCTCCTATCTGCATTCATCGTAATTATTTAAATGACTGACTTTTCTTTAACATATAAATTATTTCCAACTTCCGGATTAAGGGGTGTTATATTATTCTCAGCATCCTCAAACATTTTAAAGAATTCATAAAAATAATCTAATTCTTCTTCAATCCGTCTCTGACTTCCATGGAATATATTAATGTTAAATTCAAAAGCTAATGCAATATATTCCAAATAAAATAATTTTCTATAAAAATTCTTTTCACGAATATTAATATTATTTCTCTTTTGTAAAAACAGAATTGCTTCTTCAATACATTTATCTAATTTACTTGAAAATTCCTGAAAGCTAATAGAATTAATCTTAAATAGATTATAAAAATACATAAAAAATAAGTCNGAATTAGCAAAATTTATATTCCTTGTTCCTAATGGTTGTATCTGGTTATATTCAGCCCATTCGAATACATTATCAAACTTTAATTTCTTACAAACTGATTTTACAACAAAACTAGTAATATCGTGATCACTGTGACCGCCCTCAATACAATGAACATAAATTCTTTTTGGTTTTGTCTTTTTTATTAACTTATTAAGATCTCTTGCAATATTTTTTAAATAACGATGGGTTCCTGCATCCGGATAGCCTAAACAAAGTATGTTTCTTTCTAAGATATCAAGTAATTTTAATCCTTTTAACCCTTCATTGAATCTTACCTCTGCTATTATTTTTGAATCGTTGACTTTCGTTTTCCAACTCGCACCTTCGCCGGCTGTTCCATTTGTTACATAGGTAACCATTATCTTATCTCCATCTTTTCTATGGCGATGTAATGTCGCACCTAAACCTAATATTTCATCGTCAGGATGAGCAGCAATAACAAGGATATCCGTGGATCTATGCAGATCTTCAGATATATTTCGCCCAAGCATTTTTGTTGGATATCTGTATATTCCTCTTACATATTCAATGAATTTAATATATCTATCTAAGCCAATATTCATTTGACTTAATTTACTAATTAAATTTTTAAGAATCAACAAATTAAACACGCTCCTATCTGCATTCATCGTAATTATTTAAATGACTGACTTTTCTTTAACATATAAATTATTTCCAACTTCCGGATTAAGGGGTGTTATATTATTCTCAGCATCCTCAAACATTTTAAAGAATTCATAAAAATAATCTAATTCTTCTTCAATCCGTCTCTGACTTCCATGGAATATATTAATGTTAAATTCAAAAGCTAATGCAATATATTCCAAATAAAATAATTTTCTATAAAAATTCTTTTCACGAATATTAATATTATTTCTCTTTTGTAAAAACAGAATTGCTTCTTCAATACATTTATCTAATTTACTTGAAAATTCCTGAAAGCTAATAGAATTAATCTTAAATAGATTATAAAAATACATAAAAAATAAGTCGTTGTGAGCGTCAAGTAGAAATGAACACTTTTTGCTAATTAAATTTGGACACTTTCTTCCATGAAAATGGAAGAACGGTGTTTCATTCGATAACTATCATCATCATGAAAATGAATAACTTCAGCTCGATGTAAGATTCTATCTAGGATGGCCGTTGTAATCCCTGGGTCACCTAGTAATTCTCCCCATTCATTTGGTCCTTTATTAGAAGTTAATATAATTGAAGCCTTATCATAAAGGTCGTTAATAAGATGGAAAAATAAATTCGCTTCACGTGTATCCATTGCCATAAACATTAAATCATCAATAATCACTAAATGAGAGGAACGAACTCGTTTCATTCTCGTTTGTGATTTTCTAGTAACTTCTTCTGTTTTTAATGTTTGAATCAGTTGCCCCATGGAAATAAAAGAGACTTTATATCCTTTTTGTATGGCTTCTATTCCGAGCCCAGTGGCCAAATGCGTTTTCCCCTTATGTAAAGCTTTCTATAAAGGTAAGTCTCATCTGGTTACAGCGCTTGGTCGAAAGGCATGTAGATCTGGATATGAAATCCGTTTCTATCGAGTGGCCGATTTGGTAGAACTACTTGAAAAGTCTTGGAGAGAAGGACGCTTTCAAGCCTTACGCAATAGGTTTAATAAAGTAGAGATGATTATTTTAGACGAGATGGGATATGTTCCATTTAGTAAGGAAGGCGCTGAATTATTATTCCAATTGATATCTGATTGGTATGAGAGGTCTAGCCTCGTGATTACATCCAATTTAGAATTTAGTCAATGGAATAGAATATTTACAGATGCGCGTTTAACAGCTGCATTAGTAGATCGAGTTATTCACCACGCGCACATTTTGAGCTTTACTGGGGATAGTTATCGCGTCACACATGCGCTTTCCAATCATCAATCATAATAAAATACGGGCTGGCAAAGTTCTAACCTTTTCATTGCAATCTTGTAACCTTTTAAGTTGCAAAACACATCGTGTCTTGATGGTTGGACATATAGATTTGTTTTTGATATATATGGATATGGATTCAATTTAGGACCTAATAAAATAAAATGATCTGATAAACCATAATGATTTATCAGACTAGTTAGTTTCTCGTATTCGTGTTTATACTCTTTACCTCCTACACAATACCATCTTACTTCATATCCGGCATTACGTAACTTTGCTAAAACCTTTACTGCAATATCCTGCCCTTTTTCGTGAGCAATTCTTCCGACTGTTAGAATACGTGTACCTTTATATTCTTCATCAAATTCAATTTTTTCTGTAGATAAATTCTTAATTATTTTTTCCGAAACAATATTTAGAAATACTTCTGTCTTCTGTGTTAAATTAGGAATTCTATTTATTAATTGTTCCCTTGCCTCGTGTGAAACAACGTATATTTTATCAAATTTTCTATATAATTTTTTATATAAACCTTGGTCAATAAAATGCTTTGAAACATCAAAATGTACCCAGGATATTTTCTTTTTTGCCCTCACCTTATTAATTATGTAATAATCAATTACTTCTGTAGGACCTTGATAGGCAATAGCAATATCATACTGTTTTGGATTTTTCGGTACACGTTGAAAATAATATCTATAAAGAAGAATTCTATTTTTTAATTCTCTGGAAAGAAAATATATTAACCCAAAGTTAAATGCTTCTAAAAACCTTTTCCTTTTTAAATACTCACGAAAGGTTTTTGGGGGAGACTGTCTAATTAAACTCCAAACTTTGGTAAACCAATCTACTTCCTCTGTTTTTACCCAATCAGGTATTGCTTTTAAAAATTCTCCCTGTTTATTTAAGAACATAATCGTTATGTCATACTTTTCTTTTGGTAAAACAGATAGTAACGAAAGCAGTGATTTTTCAACCCCACCTACATCCATTGTAGTAACCATAAACAATACTTTTTTCTTCATTAAATTGACTCCTTTACTACTAGAATTTTTTGCGTTTCAATTATTAAATTTTCCTCAAACCTTTTCCTTTTTTCTTCATTACTTATTAAATATTCAACCGAATTGTATATTTCTTCTTCATCAATATTAGTTATTAGACCATTCTTTTGATGAACTATTTGCTCATGAGCACCTGTAAAATTAGTCGTAATTATCGGTTTCCCAAAGACCTTAGCTTCTCCAAGCGTTATACAGAAGCCTTCATGCCGGGATGGCTGCACGTAAATATCACATTGTTTTAAAAAGGGATAAGGATTTGGATGTGCTCCTAATAAGATAAATTCTCTTTCAACATGATATTTCTTAATAAGAAATTCATATGCAGATCTGCTGTTACCTTCTCCAACGCAGTACCATCTGACTTTATATCCCTTTTCTTTCAGCTTTGCTAATACTGGAATAACAAGATCCTGTCCTTTTTCTTTACTTAATCGTCCGATAGTTAATATTCTTATGCCATCAAACTCATCATTGAAGCCGGCCCCTTCATCTGCCATTTGTAAAATTAACTCAGAAGAGATTTTATTAGGACAGGAATCTATATTACTTTGTAATTCAGGCAGTATATGAACTAAAAGGTCTTTTCCCTCATTTGACACCGTATAGATTCTGTCAAATTCAGGATACAATCTTTTGGCAAATGGCAGATCAAACCCAACCTTCGTCACATCAAAATGAATCCATTGCAGCTTTTTTTCAGCACTTATTTTATGAATAACAAAATAGCTTATGAGATCCATCGGACCTGCATAAGCTATAGCTACATCATATTCATTTTTTATATCCGCAATATTCCTTAATATATATTTTAAAAAAATACTTTTATTTTTCAGGATTCGGGACAATCCATATATCAGCGAGAAAGTTATTGCTCTAATAAGCCGGCCTTTTTTAATAAGATTCCATATAGTCCGTCTGGGGGGATTCGTAACCATTCCTTTTATTTCAGAGTATTCATGCACGTATTCCACGTTGACATGATTTGGAATTGCATTCAAAAAGCCTCCATATTTCTCCAGCATTAGAATCGTAATATCATATTTATGTTCAGGTATTTCTGCTATCCTATTAAGCAATGCCTTTTCCGTGCCGCCAATATTCATATTGATCAGCATAAATAACATTTTCGACTTCATACTGCTACCCTCTTTCTACAGGCGCATATTATGTTATCCAATAAATTGATAGAACTTCTTTATTTCCTCCGTATTCCCCTTTTTTTCCCGCTTCAGATAATCTATGATACTTTGTCTAAGCTCAGGCTCATTGATTAATCTTAATATCCCTTCTGCAACAGCTTCCGGATCCATATCTACAACAAGCCCATTTTTTTCATGAATCATTTGATTATAGACTGCATCAAACTTTGTTGTTACAACAGGCGTATTTAGCATTCTTGCTTCAGCAATTGCAAGACCGAATCCCTCAAATCTGGAGGTCTGCACATACATATCAGCATGCTCAATAAACGGATACGGATTTGCCTCAACCCCTAATAAAATAAAGTGCTTTTCTAATTGATATCTTTTTATATCCTCTTCTATTTCTTCTTTTAAAGGTCCTTTCCCTAAAACATACCACTTAAAATGAATTCTTTTTTCTTTCAGTATTTTGCATACCTGAAGAGCAATATCATAACCTTTTTGAGCAGATAACCGACCGATGGTTAAAATTTTTATTCCATGAAAAGAATCCTGATAATTATTTCCTGTCTCCGCCATTTGGAAGATAAGCCGTGGGTTATTGATATCGTACATTACCTCTATTTTATCTTCATAATAAGGAAAACGTTCTAATAATTCTTTTTCAGCTGTTCTTGATACAGCTATAATTTTATGATAGTGATTATAATATTTCTTTTGGAATGCTATATCTTCCTCATCTATTATGTATGTAGCGTTAACCCAGGCAAGCTTTTTCTCTGCTTTCACTTTTTCTGCTACATAATAAGTAGGAACCCCTTGCGCATAGCTGATTGCCACATCGTACTTTTTATTATTGTTTTCTATTACTTTTGACGCGCTTTTCCAATAAAGAATAGCCCGTTTCGTATTATGATAGTCCTTTTTGTAAATTGCGATAGAGTATCTGATTCTTGAAAAAAACATTTGAACCGCTTTTTTTGAAAGGACATATTGCATAGAATGTTTTATAGTTCGATTTGTAAAAGTTGTATAGCTCAATGGTGGAAGTACATTTACTTGTTTTGGCAACATTTTTTCTAAAATATTGTCAAAGGAAAATAGTTGTAAATCTACATTGAATTTTGAATAATCCAGCATGGATAATAGAGATACTAAGCTCTTCTCTGCCCCGGCAATATCTAATGAGTCAATCACAAATAAAATATTCTTTTTCATTTTTATTTTCACCCCCTGCTTTGTTTCCCTATGTTACTTCATTTTATCTATTTTCGCTTAACGGCTCTCTCACTTCCCCGGAATGTAAAACAATATCTAAATACAGTTTAGATTGAGCAATTTTCCCGTTAAGAATCAATTCACTTTCTTTATAGTCTATTGGATTTAATAAATCTTTCATTTTATAACATGGATGTACTAGCCTTGATTCTAATTTTAAATCCTCCAGAAAATCCCTCATTCTCGTATTGATAGATTCTCTTCTGTTTACAATGGCAAAGTCTTTTTGATACAGTACTGAAAATACTGCGGCATGAAATGAGTTGGAAATAATAAAGGCTGCATCTCGGACAAGGGAAATAAACACATCCGGACCGGCATACCGGAAATACTTATCCGCATAATTTACCTTTCCTGGGTTGATGCTGTATATTTTCAAGTTCTTCTCTTTTGAAATCTTTACAGCAATCTCCTTTATCAGCTGATTATTATCAAAATCATAGACCAGAATATACTTATCATGAAATTGTTTTTTTCCTATTTCATTCCAATCTCTTCTGGTTAGTAAGAGAGCAGGGTCCACAACCTGTTTTCCATTATAGATTCCCATTCTATTCAGGATGCTAATACCGCTTTTTTCCCTGACGCTTATTCCATCCAGCCTTTTTATTCTTTTTTGAACAAATGGAATCAGATCCGCTGCAATTTCTTCTGTAGCAAAGCTGGCAGCAAAAGACGCTTTTGTTTTTCCTTTTGGTACAAAATCTAAATAAAAGGCTGGGTCTTTCCCATTTTGATAAAGACCATTCCAAATCTGATCACTTCCGCATAAATAAACATCTCTTTCAGGCAGTTTATTCTTTAATTCCTCATTAGAGCGGTATTGACTTTTTGTTACTGTTAAATAAGAAGCTGTAAATTGATCAAAAGCTCTTTTCCTTTTCAATCCTGGTATTCTTAATGGAACTTTAATTCCTAAATAAAATAGCTTTGTCAGCAAATTCTTCTCCCATTTCGGATTATTGATTCGAAATAATTTATAATGATTGCTTAAATACGCTGGTTTATAATCAATGATTTCTACATCATGACTACATTGGGTTAAATATCTTAATAATGCAAATGCCTGTAATGAGGCTCCATGATTGTAGGCACCATGACATGTGATTGTGTAAATTTTCATATTACACCTCGTTTTTTCTATCCGTACGTGTATCTTACGCCTCTTTGAATAGTCGTTAACACGACGATATAATTAAATCATACAGCTTACTTAATTCGTGGGTAGAGTTATTAAAATTGGACATGGAACAATGATGAGCTAATTTCTTCCTTAATTTTAAATTATGATACAGTTCCTCTATACCATCCGCTAAACCATCAACAGATAATTCACAAATCATCCCATCATATCCCTCCATAATTTGACTTTTAGCAGTAGAATAATTTGTTATCAGCACCGGCTTTGCAAGAATTTGTGCTTCACTGACCGTTACTGCCTTACCTTCATAGCGGGAGGGCTGAACATAAAGGTCTGCTTCCTTCATATATGGATATGGATTGATTTTTTTTCCTAACAAATAAAAGTTATCCTGAAGTTTATAATCAGATATAAGACTTCGAATCATTTCCTCGTCTCCGCCATAGCCGACAACATACCAGGCAAGGTTGTGATAGCCTCTTTCTTTTAAAAGTTTCAGCGCCCGGACTGCATTATCAATACCCTTTGCATGAGATAATCTGGCTACGGTAATAATTTTAAAACGATTATCGTAAATCATTGGATTTTCAAGCTTTTCTGCTGCTAATGCCTGGATAAGATCGGGTGAAGTAATATTTTCGATAACAGTAACTTTCTTCTTTAAAATAGGATATTTGTTTATAAATGCCTTTTTACATTCCTCGGAAACTGCAATAATATAATCGAATTTCATCCACATGCTTATATCGACTGTTTCATCGGTTTCCACTACAGAAAAGTCTGTATGTATCCACGCAATTTTCACCTTAGCCTTAACCCTTTCTGCCACAAAATAATGCGGCCATAAATAGCTTATTGCCACATCATACGCTGCTTCCAGCTTTGGTAAAAATGGCAATGCATACCTCCACATGTACTGCATTTGTTTATAGCCCGTTTCTGAGCCTTGATTTCTGAGAGCCTTATATTTCGCCAATAAACGGGCCAGCCCAATAGTCAGATGTCCTGATTTAAAAATATCCTTGATAGACATCCGGAACGTTTTATAGATGTCTGATTCTTTCAGCAGATTAGGCTGCTCCGGCAATTGATCCATAAAATCTCCAGTATGACTGTACAGCATGACATCAACATGATAATTTGCATAGTTAAAATTATTTAACATGCTTATCAGGCTGCGCTCGACTCCTCCCACCTCCAGATCAAAGGAAGCTATCAATATATTTCCCATGCTCATCGCCCTCATTAGATTGATAAATTTTATTTAATTTTTTTACTGCCTGCTTTACAGAGTAACCGTTGTATTCAAATCCTTTTTTGATTTTAGATAGATCCTGTTCTTTTTGCCCCGCTTTTTCAATAATCTTATCTGCCCATACACTTGGATGATCTGATAAGGACAGTCTTGTAAATAAACCGACATGAAGATCTGCTTCCGGCTGGATGGCCTCTGAAACAATACATGGAACGCCGCTTGCCTGTGCCTCTAATAATACTAAGCCAAGACCCTCGTAAATCGATGGAAAGACAAAAACATCCATACTATGTAATATAGTTGGAATATCTTCTCTTACACCGGTAAACTGGATATTCTCTTTCAGGCCTTCTGCTGATACAATGGCTTCTATCTCACCGCGTAAATCTCCTTCTCCTACGAATAATAGTTTTATCTGCTTATCTCGTTGAATGATTTTTTTCATTACCTCTACTAAGAATGTATGATTTTTCGCTTCTATAAATCTGCCGATATGTCCAATGATGATACTTTTCTCCAGACTCTGCTGGTTCAGAAATCCATTCACTTTCTCTTCTGATCTGTTCAAATACGGATAATAATCGATAGCATTAGGAAAATACGTATACTTCGAAGCTGCACTTCTTTTTTCTCCAAATAAATATTTCCCGGCTGCCTCACTGCATGCCAACAGATCTGTTGAATATTGAACAATAAAAAAACGCATTGATTTCAGGTAGAGCTTTCTAAGCAGCCCTTCACTGTCATCTAGCGTTGTATGTGCATGGGAAATTCTCACTTTTATGCCTGCCAATCGTGCTGCAATCATGGAGAGTCCACAATGAAATAAGGTATGTGCATGAACAGCGTCATAGGGTCCAAACTTCTTTATCACATGATAGAGTTCGAGAACGGAATTCGTTTTTTTTAGCCGGATAATCCTCCCCCCCAATTCTCTAATTTCCTGATCATAATGTGCTTCTTCCTGATTGTAGGAGATAAAATCAAATTGGATTTTTTCACTATCTATATTCCGGTACAAATTCATTAACATAGTTTCTGTCCCAGCCCGGTTCATAGCACCAACAATTTGTAATACTTTCATTTTCTCAGGATTTTTCATCTTTATCCCCTGCTTTATCATTTTTATCCAAATTCTCCTGCTGCCATTTTGCAAATTCAATTACTGCCTTAAACGCTTGTAAGTCATTCGTTTTTACACCTGACTGCTTAAGATCCTTTACAAATTGCAGCCATTTTGTTTCTGGTATTTGCCCTATTCGTGATTCTTCTGAGATGAACGTATTGACCTCCACATTCAATACACCTGCCAGTCTTTCTATAATTTGCAGGGACGGGTTTTGGTTTAAATTTCGTTCCATGTTACTTAAATAAGATTTTGATATATTTGCACGCTTTGCACATTCTGATAAAGTCAGCCCTCTGGACTTTCGTATTTTTTTGATTTTCTCTCCAATCATGACTTATACCTCATATTCTTGTAATTTCATCTCAACTCTTTTACGAATGGTGCTGTCAAATATATTTCTTATACATCTTATTACCCGATGCTGTTCCACCTCTGTTAAACTGGAGCCTGAAGGAAGGCATATCCCCGTTTCAAACAATTTATCTGAAACAGATCCTCCTTCATCATGCATAAAGTATTTTGCCCTTTTGAAAAGCGGCTGCAAATGGAGCGGTTTCCAAACTGGACGGGCTTCTATATTTTGCTTATTCAGTGCATCTAAAATTTGCTTTGCTGTCATTCCCGCTTTTCTGTCATCAATAGTCAATGTTGTTAACCAGCGGTTGCTCTGTGTACCTTCCAGCTCTTTCATAAACTTTACTCCAGGCAAATCTGATAAAGCTTGAAAATACATATTAAAAACATTTCTTCTTAACCTCACTCTGTTATCCAAAACCTTTAATTGTGATCTGCCGACACCTGCCAACAGATTGCTCATACGATAATTAAAGCCGGCTACACTGTGCTGATAGTGTGGAGCAGGATCTTTTGCCTGCGTTGCAAGATATCTCGCTTTTTCCAATGCTTCCGTATCATTTGAAATAAGCATTCCGCCGCCGGAGGTTGTAATAATCTTATTTCCATTAAAGGAATAAATACCATAATCACCGAATGTACCGCTGGCCTTTCCTTTATAAAGTGACCCTAATGATTCAGCTGCATCCTCAATAATAGGGACACCATATTCCTTACATAAATAAACAATTTCATTCATTCTTGCGCTCTGTCCATATAAATCAACTACAATCACCGCTTTTGGGAGTTTTCCTTCAAAAGCAGAAACTCTTAATGCTCTTTCTAAAGCTTTCGGGGACATATTCCATGATTCTGGATCGGAATCAATAAAAACCGGACTTGCTCCCTGGTATAGAATTGGATTTGCACTTGCAACAAAGGTTAGTGTAGAGCAGAATACGGTATCTCCTTCTGTTACACCTAATAATAATAAAGCCAAATGAATTGCTGCTGTCCCTGAACTTACTGCAACAGCTCCTTTTGTCCCTGTTTTTTCCGCTATTGCCTTTTCAAATGCGTTCACATTCGGCCCTAATGGTGCAATCCAATTTGATTCGAAGGCCATTTTTATATATTGAAGTTCGTTTCCACTCATATGCGGCGGAGATAGATAGATTCTTGATTGGGTCAATAAAAACAGCTCCCTTTTTTGAGCAACCTTTTTTAATTCTTCACAAGTCTTTTTTCAGAAGTTACAACATTTGCGGTGCTATCTTTGTTCATTAACTGTTTCAGGATAAAATCGTTAATTAACGTATATTTTTTTCCTTCTACTTCAATAAAGGCACCGTTGTATGGCGGGAACCAAAAGGCTCTGATTTTTAAGTCTATATCATCTTTGATTAAATCAATTTCTTTCATTTCCTCCATCTCAACTCTGGTAATATATCTTCCTTGATGAACATCTTGTTTGACAGAGTCCAGCCTTCCCTGCGACGATATGACATCTAAAAGAACACTTTTATATAGCTCGACTTGAATTTCCTGTGTCTTCTTTTCTAAGCTTGCCGCTGTCTCCATCCGGTAATCAAAATTAAATTTAAAGGTCCGGATGATATTCCCTGTATCAATTTCACTGTCTACGTAGTGGGCAGTGGCTCCCCACTTCGGCAGTTTATTTAAGATTGCCATATTATATCCGGCTGTCCCCCGCCATTCTGGTAATAAAGCTGGATGAAAATTAATGCAGCCGAATGACGGTCCGCTGATTAACGGTTCCTTTATCTTCTTCCAAAACAAATAAGAAACAATTAAATCAATTTGATGATCAGGCTCATACAGGATATTCTCCGCCTCTTCCATTGAAATAACAGGAATCCTTAATTCAGAAGCTTTTTGGGCAGTTGGTGAGTTGGGGAAATGTGAATCGGTAACAACGGCTGCAATTTCCACCCCTTGACTTAATGTCCACTCTATGAGCTCTGCTGCATATTTTTTTCTTCCCATAAAAATAATTTTCATTTATACATCCTCCGAATCTCCTGTGAAATATTGAACGGTTGCTTGTTCTTCCTGATGAATACCTTCTTTTATAAGGATTTTATTAATTGTCAGCAGAATAATTTTCCAATCTCCCAGAAAGCTGATATTCTCTGTATACTTCACATCGAGCTGAAATTTGTCCTCCCAGCTGATTACATTTCTTCCATTGATCTGTGCCAATCCGGATAGTCCCGGTCTTACTTCATGGCGACGTTTCTGATGCTGGTTATATAAAGGTAAATACTGCACCAATAGAGGTCTTGGTCCGACAATGGACATATCGCCTTTTACTATATTAAAAAGCTCAGGCAGTTCATCAAGAGATGTCGACCTGAGTAATCTGCCAAACCTGGTCAGTCTGACATGATCAGGAAGCAGATTCCCTTTTTCGTCTTTCTCCTCCGTCATCGTCCGGAATTTATACATCAAAAAAACCTCTTCATGAAGCCCGGGTCTTTTTTGTTTAAAAAATACCGGACTGCCCAGTTTCGCTTTAACAAGAATAGCTATCATCAGAAACAGCGGACTGAGAATAATAATAGCTATTGAAGCTAATATGAGATCCATCGGTCTTTTTACATATTTTCTGTACGTACCATCCCGGCGGATTTTCATTATACGCACCATAATCTATCCATAAAAAACACCGATGTCTGTCTCCACCGGTGTTTTATGATTACTTATGAAGTTGTATCCATCAGGATTATCTCTCTGCCATCGCCATGTATCGGCGCACATTTTCTCTATTCCTCTCAACGCCACCCAATTTAAATGGTTCCGTGCTTTCGTCGAATCTGCATAACAGGTACTAATATCACCCGATCTGCGACGCACAAATTTATAAGGAATTCTGATTCCAGAGACTTTTTCAAAAGCTCTTATGACCTCAAGTACACTGTGTCCTTTCCCTGTTCCTAAGTTATAAGCTTCTACTCCTATTCCTTTTTGAACTTGTTCTAATGCCCGTAAATGCCCAACTGCCAGATCAACTACGTGAATATAATCTCGTATACCCGTACCATCTGCGGTAGGATAGTTATTCCCAAATACTTCGAGCTGCTCTCTTTTCCCCACTGCAATCTGTGAAATATATGGCATCAGGTTATTTGGAATCCCGCCTGGATCCTCTCCAATCAAGCCGCTGTCATGCGCTCCAATCGGGTTAAAGTACCGTAATAAGGCAATACTCCATAGCGGATCAGAATAAGCCAGGTCTTTTAATATTTCCTCTATCATTTGTTTTGTACGGCCATATGGATTTGTCGCTTCCAATTTCGTATCCTCTGTAACAGGAACTTTTTTCGGATTGCCATACACTGTAGCCGAGGAGCTGAACACAAGATTTTTCACAGAAAATTGCTGCATCACTTCAAATAATAGGAGACTGCTCACGACATTATTTTGATAATATTGTAATGGAACAGATATGGATTCCCCTACTGCTTTTAGTCCTGCAAGATGAATAACAGCATCTATTTGGTTCTCGGAGAACACCTTTTCCACATTCTCTTTATCCAAAAGGTTTATTTGATATGTTTTAAATGCTCTTCCTGTTATTTCTTTTATTTTTTGTAATGCTGCCGGACTGCTATTTGAAAAGTTATCCAGAACAATAATGTCATATCCTTCGTTTAAGAGCTCTACACATGTATGGCTTCCAATATAACCGGCACCCCCGGTCACAAGAACTTCCATTTGAACCCCTCCCTTGTCATAAGGTTAAAAAATCGCTTACATAATTTATTTTTAACGTAATGACAGCTTCATAATAATAGAAAGCAAAATAACTGATGATCAGGATTAAGTTAATAATTTTCTGATCTTTCTCTCTAAATAACTTAGGTAACCAGGAAATAAGAATAAGCTGATAAAGCTGAAAATAGATGGATACCCTGGCAAAAATCCACTCCTGTGTTGAAAAAACCATAAAAACTAAACCGACCAGAGACATATTTACAATAAAATCACTGTCAGGGAAGATTTTTCTTAGCTTCTTTCTCCCTAAAAAAGCAACAAAAAGAGGGCTTGCATCCACAATAACCCTGATAATATTAGCCCCGCCCTCTGCAAATTCGTCATATGCGCTATACTGCGAATCCTCCAACGCCTTAAATAATAAAGCCGTAAATTGTTCATATCCAAGTACTACAATTACTGAAAATGAAATAAAAACAATTGCCGTCTTAGACCACGCTTTAAACCTGACCAGAAAGTACATTGGAAGCAGTATTAACGCACTTTGATGAAAGAATGAAGCAAAAATAACAACAAGTCCATACTTAAAAAAATTACCGTTTATCAAAAATTTTATTGCTGTAAATGCAATTGCTGCAGCCAGTAATTGTCTCATGCCATTCATCGAAACTAAGAATAGCCCTCCTGTTATATATACATATAAGCTTAATTCCACTAACCTGGAATATTTGTATAATACAAGGACAATAAGAAGATTCGTTATCAGTGCAGTAATAAAAATCAGAACCTGTGAATCAGCTGATATATAGTTTTTTATAATCATTTGCAAAATGCCGAACCCGATATCTTTTTCAGCGGTAATATATTCCCAGGTGAAATCGTTCGTTTCAAATATATTCCGATAATTAAACGTGTCCCCTATTCCGGCACGAAGCCCGGAAATCAGTATAAGTGACAGGAAAGCTCCAAATACGAGCAGCTTGTTAGGTTTTATATGAATAGGTAAACCTGGATTTGTTACCAATGCAGGTTTTGCAAAATACCTTGCAAATAATGTACAGAGAAAAACAATAGCAAGATTGATCCAAAGTAAAGTCATTTGCTATATCCTTTCCGCTAAAATTACACGTTCACTCTCCTGTTTTTTGATAAAACATATAAATATAATAAAAATCCCAAAGGAAAAGCCAAGGCTGTAAGTATTTTTTCCGGCGTTTCTTTGATAAATGCTCCGTTTTTGCTGATTAAATTACTGGATACATAATGGATTGCCTGTCTGAATTTAAATGCTGTATCAGCAAAGGGCAGCTTCATCAGCTCTTTACGGTAGAAGGAAAAGCCGAGCGGGTTATTATGATATTGTTTCAGCATATTCATTGAAGAGCCATCTGCAAGATACTCCACATGACAGATGACTTCATTCATTAATAGCAATTCATAATCTTTATCGAGCATGTAATATTTATATGCCAGCCCTACATATTTCTCATTTTCAAAAATAGGGTACGGATATTTTTTAGTTAATGCTGTGCGGTAAACCAGCTTTTTATCTCCTGTTACTCCATGTTTATAATATAAATCAAACAAACTAGCCTGTTTTAGATGCTTTGGGAGAGTTGTTCCAAGGATTTGATTACCCTTATCAGCATCCAGCCCAACCATCCCGCTGACCTTTTCACTACCATACACTTTCCAAAAATCAAGAATTTTTTCTACTGCATCGTCTGGCATATAATCATCGGAATCAATACAAACATTCAATTCTGTATCTATTTTTTCATATGCTGTATTATGTGCTCCATGCATTCCCTGATTTTTCTGCCAGCAGTAATTTATTTCCACTTTCCCTTCCTCCTGCCATGTCTCGATCAGTTCCTTCGTGTTATCTGTTGAGCCGTCATCGATCACTAACCAGATAAAATCTTTACACGTTTGTCTTTTTAAACTCTCATAGCAATGATGCAGACAATAAGCTCTGTTAAAGGCAGGAGTAAAAACAGTAAGCTTCTTCATATTACATCCCTCCCACCGATAAATACTTTGTTTGGAGGTCTGCAGCTGTATGCTTGATATCATACCCTTTCGTTACCAGGTGTTCCTTTACAATTTCTCTGGAAGGAAGTTCTTCTTTTAATTTCATGACCTTTCGTACCCACAAATCCTTATCGGATATGGACAATCGATGAATCAGTCCTAAGTCCATATCAACTTCTTCTGTAATAGAATCAGAAATGATACATGGCAGTCCGGAGGCTTGTGCTTCAACAAGTGTAACTGGTAACCCTTCAAAAAAGGATGGAAAAATAAAGAGATCAAACATCTGCAGCAGGTCGGGAATATCATCTCTTATCCCAAGAAATTTTATTTTTTTATCCAGTTTCAACTCTTTAACTTTTCTCTCCATTTCCTTTCTGGAAGGGCCATCTCCGACAAATATAAGATACAAATTTGTCATTTCCTTATTTAAATCATGAAATAGATTGATGATAAATTTATGATTCTTTTGCTCGTGAAACCTTCCTACATGTCCAAGAACGAATGCCTCATCCACAATATCGAAAGTATCCCTTAACAAGCTTCCTTTTCCATTTGAATATTGAAATTTATCTATCTCGACACCATTATTCAAAATAAATGTCTGCTTTGCTTCAGACATAAACATCCATTCTGCCGCAGCCTGTGAACATGCATATAGATGTGTCGCATTTGGTCTGATAAATCTTCCTGCATACCACTTATACATTTTTATAAATAGATGCCCTTCACTTTGTGTATTGTGGCTATGTGCAATCCGCACCGGAATACCGGATTTTTTTGCTGCCCGCATGACAAATCCGCTCATCTTATCCATATGGGAATGGACAATCTTGAATGTTTTATGTTCAGCAAAGAATGCATCCAATGCCTGCAAATAACCAAAATGTCCCGCTTCCGTAAGATAGGGAATGCGATAAATTCTCCCTCCCAACGCTTCGATTTCTTCATCAAACAGTCCTTCTTTACAGGTAAGGAAATCAAATTGAACTTTTTCTCTGTTTATGTTTCTGTACAGATTCATAATGAGTGTCTCTGCGCCGCCACGGTTCATATTAACTACTGCATGTAATACTCTTAATGGACTGCCCAATGAACTTCCCCCCATTCCCCCATATGCTTTTCGTAAATTTTTCTTTTTTCCATAAGTATTTTATTTATAGTATAGGCTGATTCAATCTTTTCCCTGGCACACTTTCCAAAAGTAAGTCCAGGTTCAGCTATATTGGATACTTGGATTAATTTGTTGGCAAACTTAACAGCATTTGGATTGGAGATAATCCAGCCATGCTTCCCATTCTCGATAAGTTCCCGGTGCCCCCGGTTATCCACTGCTATAACAGGTAAACCACAAGCCATTGCTTCCATAATATTAACGGGCAATCCTTCTCTTAAGCTGGATGCCACCCCTATATCACACATCGGCAGGATTTGATCAATATCTTTTCGAAACCCAAGAAAATTAACCATACCGTTGACTCCCAGTTGATAGGCCAACTGCTGACAGCTTTTTAATAACGGCCCTTCTCCGGCGAGTATTAGCTTTGCATTGGGAACTTTATCCTTTAATAAAGCTAAAGCATGTAATAGTAACTGCTGGTTTTTATTTTTATTAAATTCGGCTGCATAAAACAATAAAAAGTCATCGGCATTATATCCAAATGACTTTCTTAACTCCCTCTTTTTCTTTTCATGTACAGGCTTATATTTCTCTGTATCTACACCGACTCCGTGTACATGTTCAATAGACCCCGCTTTAAATTTATGTGTTCTTGCTAAATGATAATCCTCCTGATTAATCAGTATCAGTGTGTCCGTATAGATTGACAGTATTCTTTCAATCGGATAATAGAACAGCCAATTTTGTATTGGCGCTCCTTTACAAAAATGAAAACCGTGCGCTGTATAAATAACCTTTGTTCCTTTTTTTCTAGTTTCCCTTGCCGCCAGCCTGGCCAGCACACCACCAAATGGTGTATGACAATGAATCATCGAGTAGTTATTTTGGTGAGTGATCTCTTTCAATTGTTTATATGCTTTTATATTTGCTGAATGAAAAGGGGATCGCTGAATTGCAATATTGTATTGTTTATCAGTATATGGCAAATCGATATTCCCGGCTGCAGCAACATGAACTTCCCAGCCCTGCTGTTGGAACCAATTCATATATGGCAAATGAAAAGCTTTAAAATGATAATCTACTGTGGCACAAAATAGTATCTTCTTAGACACTTAAAGCTCACCCCTTTCCTTTTTTAATCCATTCTTCTATGTTTTATATACTTACCGCCTGCAGTTCTTTCATAACTACATTATTTGCTGCGTTCAATAATCGCTCTCTTAGTGCATCAGAGTCCATATCTTCAAATATTGCAATAATCTCGTTAATTTCATCTATATAGATATTTGCGGTCTTTCCCACATAAATTTTGGGATATATCTGATTGTTATGCACTTCATTCTCTTGAAGTAATTCTTCATAAAGCTTTTCACCAGGACGAACTCCTGTATATTTAATCTCTATATCATCCATGGAATATCCGGACAGCTTAATAAGATTTTTAGCTAGATCTATTATTTTTACGGGATTTCCCATATCCAGAACGAAGATCTCTCCACCATTCGCCAGGGCTCCTGCTTGAATAACAAGCCGCGATGCTTCTGGAATTGTCATAAAATAACGGACCATTTCCGGGTGTGTTACCGTCACGGGCCCTCCCTTTTTGATTTGCTTCTTAAATAAGGGAATAACGCTTCCGCGGCTGCCCAAAACATTCCCAAACCGGACTGCTGCAAACGTTGTGTCACTCTGCCTGTCCATAGCCTGCACAATCATTTCAGCTAATCGTTTTGATGCGCCCATGACACTAGTTGGATTTACTGCTTTATCCGTCGATATCATGATAAAAATACCAACATTAGTCTCGCTGGCCGCCTCAGCAACATTTCTTGTCCCAATAATGTTATTTTTCACGGCCTCTTCCGGGTTCCGCTCCATTAACGGTACATGTTTATGTGCCGCAGCATGATAGACTACATCAGGCTGATACTTGCGCATAATGTACAGCATCTTTTTTGCATCTTGAACATCCGCTATTTCCGTTATAAACTCCATTTCATTATCTTGGTATACATCTCTGAGCTCCATTTCTATAGAGTAAATACTATTTTCACCATGTCCCAGTAGAATTAACTGTTTTGGTTTAAAATTTGAAACCTGTCTCGAAATTTCTGAGCCAATCGATCCTCCAGCACCAGTAACCAAGACAACCTTATTTGAAATGTAATCTGAAATACTTTCCATATCCATCTCTACCGGATCTCTGCCAAGTAAATCCTTCACTTGAACATCCCTGAATTCATTAATAGAAATTTTCCCGGTGAGTAAGTCTTCCAGCAAAGGCAAAACCTGTGTTTTTACCTTTGTCTTTGCACACTCCTGAAATATGGTATTTAATTCTTTCCTGCTTAAAGACGGGATAGAAATAATAATATGTTCAATTTTATATTTCTCCACTATGTTTTCTATTTGATTTACACCGCCGGCAACAGGCAGTCCCAAAATGTCAAGATGCTGTTTTTTAGGGCTGTCATCAATAAAAGCAACAGCCTGTAAACTCCCTTCATTTTTCTTTAATAGTTGTCTGGCAACCATCGTTCCAGCTGAACCGGCTCCAACAATCAATGTACGAATTTTGTTCTCTGATTTATTCAGAATAGTATCGCGGTATATCCTCCAGGCTAAACGGGAACTGCCAATGAAGAACAAATGAAAAAGTCCGGCTGCAACAAATAGTTTCCAGGACAGTTCCTGTATGAAAACATAATGAATGACGATTGCTGTCAGAGCGGAATAGATAACTATTTTTAAAATAATTAATAACTCTTTAATGTTTGCATATTCCCAATGCTTTTTATAAAGTTTATATTTTATTGAGAACAAATGGTGTGAAAATAATATGGTAATACTGCCTATGAACATCGAAGTATTTAGCTGAGGAGCTGACGAACTTAATAGAAACATACCAAAGTAAATTGCTGCTAACACAATACAGGAATCGACAATAATAAATAAGGTTATTCGCTGTCGATGTGTCATTTTATGTTCCTCCTTTCTTTTGTATATACCTGATGACTATTTATTCCGAAAAACGGTCACTTCATCTCCTGATTCACTCAGCTAGGATTTATGTAAATATACTGGGCATCTAACCCGCCCTCACACTATACTATTGACAACGAATGCGTCTAAGGTTGATTCAACCCACAGCATAGCCGAGTGTCTACATTGATAACGGTAAGTATAACATCACCGGTATAATCCTAACCGAAAATTCTTTATAACGAACAAATCATTAAAAAAATATAGTTAGTTTAAAATTGCACCAATTAAATTTGCGTTTGCTAAATCGAGTAATCTTTTTGTTTTTACAGCTTTTTCAGTTTCCGTTTTCCCCCGCTTTAATACGAGGACAACACCTTCGCATTGATTGGCAATTACCCTTGTTTCAGTTGTTTGTAAGACAGAAGGTGAATCAATCAGCACCATATCATATTGGCTGTCCAGTTTACTTAATAATTTTTTCATAGCGTTGCTTTCAAGAACTTCTGCTGGGTTGAACACTTTGGGCCCTGCTGTGATTATTTCTAAATGAGGAACATCCGTACGATAAATGGTTTCTTCTAATTTTGACAGTCCTTTAAGAATATTAGATAAACCATTTGAATTTGGCATTCTAAAAGTTGTGTGCAAAATGGGATTTCTTAAATTTGCATCAATGAGCAGAACTTTTTCATTCTGCCTGGCCATTGAAACTGCTAAATTAGCAGTAGCTGTTGATTTCCCTTCTCCGTCCTCAGGTGAGGTAATTAATAAAATAGAATTTTTCTTTTTCTCCCGTAAAAATTGTATGTTTGATCGAATTGCCCGGAATTGGTCAGAAATGGCGGAATCTGGATTAGAATAAGTCAGTAAATGCAGTTTATTTGTGTTAGGGTTATGTATTTTGTTTAACATCAACTTTTCTCCCCCTCATCAGCTTTATTTTTCGGCTTTTTTTCTTAACTGCAAATTTTCTTCTATTCATATTGGATACTGTTCCTAATACCGGGACTCCTAATAAAGCTTCGACATCGCTTTCCTTTCTTATTTTTACATCCAGCGAATCTAAGAGAAAAACAAATCCGGTTCCAACGATAAGTCCGAAGACAAAGGTGATGATTGTTAAATTACTGGATGCCTGATTGATTGGAGAGGCGCCGGGTTTTGCCTCTGATAACAGCTGTACTTCATTAAATCCCAATATATTCCCCATTTCTTTTTTATACGTTGTGGCTGTTGCATTTGCAATTTGTGCAGCTATCTCAGGATCTGCATCTGTTACAGTTATTTGAACAACCTGGGATTCATCTACTTGGGAAACAGTAATTTGGTCTGCCATTGTATTGACGGACCTTTTTAATTGTAATTGTTCACCGACTCCATCCATGACAATCGGGTCTTTTATCATAACCATGAGTGTATTCATATCCTCACTGCCGGATCCCAGAATCATTCTGGTGGATGTCTCATAAACGGGGGCTTTATCATGACTGCTGAAATAGTAGCCGGCCAGCGTACTGATAACCGTAATAACGATAATAATCCAAAATCTTTTTTTGATTAAAATAAAATACTGCTTCAGATCAATTTCTTTTATATTTTTTTGTTCATCATAGCTATGAAAATTATTATTGTTCATTGGAATCACCCCTACCTTTTTTCATACTGTAATCAAATGTTCTTTATAAAGAACACCCTACCAAAAAAATATATCTGCTAATATATTTTATATATTAGTTCTTTATAAAGAACATGCCAATAGGAAATACAAATAAATTATTATTTTTAGCTCATACTAATCAAAAAGGAGGTATTTTAATGAGTGTAGACAAAGGTAAAAAGAAAAAGAAGAAAAGTAAAGAAGAATTAAATGCCATGAAGGGCGGCAAAGAAAGACATCGCAGAAATCGTTCTTAGTGTTTAAATCGCACTACAGCTAATAACGCCCGGTGATTAGAACTACCGGAGACCCCGGGCGTTTCAAATATCAGGATTGACAAACCTTAATCTATAGCAACCTCATTCCATTTTAAGTCCTTAGTACGGTTTGGTTTAGCATTAATCTAAATTTATTTTTCTTTTTCAGTTTCTAAAATTTCATTCTATATATCCTTTATACATTTTTTATATTATTGTTTCATCCTGCTCATCATACAAATGGCAGGCAACCCAATGCCCTTCCTTTGCTTCTTGAAAAATAGGATTTTCTTTCACACAACGCTCATGAGCATGTGGACATCTTAAGCGGAAAGGGCATCCAGATGGCGGGTTGGATGGGTCCGGGACATCTCCTTTTAAAATGATACGTTCCTTTTTCTCTGTCGTAGATAAACTTGGAATCGCTGAAAGAAGTGCACGTGTATACGGGTGCAGCGGGTAATCATACAGCTCATCTGTCTCAGCAAGCTCCATCATTTGTCCAAGATACATCACACCCACCCGATCACTTAAGTGCTTCACAACATTTAAATCATGTGAAATAAAAATGTATGTGAGATTAAATTCTTCCTGTAAATCAATCAATAAATTTAAAATTTGCGACTGAACCGATACATCAAGTGCTGACACAGCTTCATCCAATATGACAAGTTTCGGGTGAACAATTAAAGCTCTGGCAATACTGATCCGCTGCCGTTGACCTCCGCTGAACTCATGAGGGTATTTTTCCAATTGCTTTTTGGACAGACCGACTTTTTCAATCATTTCTCCAGCCCTTTGAACCGCTTCTTTTTTCGGGCACATCTGATGCGTTAAGAGCGGTTCAATCAATAACTCCTTCACGTTCATTCTCGGATTTAAAGAGCTGTAGGGATCCTGGAAAATCAATTGAAAATCTTTTCTTCTTTTACGGAATTCTTTTTTATTAATATCATACAGGTTTTCTCCGTTAAACCAGACCTCTCCCTCTGTCGGCTCCAGCAGACGTAAAATCGTTCTGCCTGCTGTTGATTTTCCGCAGCCGCTCTCTCCGACAATTGAAAAGGTTTCATTTTCCTTAATAGAAAAAGAAATGCCATTAACCGCTTTAACATGCCCCTGTGTTGTCTTGAACACCCCGCCTTTAATTGGAAAGTGTTTTTTTAAATTTTTCACTTCTAATACAACAGCTCTATGACTCACCCGGTTTCGCCCTCCTCTTCATGCAGCCAGCACTTGCTGGTATGATCGTGATTGACCTGAAATGCCGGCGGTTCCTGTTCAAAGCATTTTTCTGTGGCAAATGGACACCTTGTTGCAAAGCGGCAGCCCAATTCTTGATATTTATCTGGTGTCGGAACATTACCTGGAATCGAATATAATTTTTGCGACCGGTCTCCCAATGTTTTGATTGATTTCAAAAGCCCTTTTGTATAAGGATGCTTGGGATAATCAAAAACCTCTTTCACTTTTGCCTCTTCAACAACCTGGCCGGCATACATAACCGCTACACGGTCACAGGTTTCCAAAATAACACCCAGGTCATGTGTAATCATCAGGATTGCTGTATCATGTTTATCAGTAAGATTATTCATTAAATCCAATATTTGTGCCTGAATCGTCACATCAAGTGCGGTTGTCGGTTCATCAGCAATAAGCAGTTTCGGTTCACAAATAAGCGCCATTGCAATCATAACTCTTTGTCTCATTCCGCCAGACAGCTGATGCGGATATTCCTTTAAGATCTTTTGAGGGGGTGAAATACCTACACTTTCTAACATATTTACGGCTTTTGCACGCATTTCCTTCTTACTCATCGATCGATGCGCTTCCAGTACTTCTAAAATCTGATCTTCAATGGAATAAAGAGGATCAAGAGCTGTCATCGGCTCCTGGAAAATCATCGAAATATCATTGCCGCGAACATTGCGCATTTTTCTTTTCGACAAATGATTCAATACTTGTTCTTGATTCGTCTGTAAAACAATTTCACCGGATGCTATCGATAAATTATTTGCCAATAAATTAATGATAGCTAATGATGTTAAGCTCTTTCCGCTTCCCGATTCACCGACAATACCATACTTCATTTTTTTATCGATTGACAAATTAATTCCTTTGACAATATTATAGTGATTTCGTTTAGACGCATAGTCGATAGATATATCTTTTAATTCCAATAAACTTGCCAAATTATCGCCCCCTTATAGAAAGGACCTTTTCAAAGGCAGCCTGCTGTGTATAGCTTAATTTGCCCATAATAACCGGGTGAACAGCATTTGTCGCTGATACAATCGTGTTTGTTTTGCCTTTCAAAAAATGATAGCCAAGAACGACAAAAGCAGCCGCTTCTTTTACATCGCTGGAAATACCAAATTCATCAATTGTTGTCACCCGCTGCTCTGGCAGGAATTTCTGTAAAAATGCGAGCAGTGTCTTGTTATGACTGCCGCCGCCCGAAACAATTACTTCATTGAGCGGATAGCCGGCGCTTGTAATGAAATCCTGATAGCTGTCGGAAATCGTTTTAGCCGTCCAAGCTGTTATTCCTGTTACTACATCATCACTGTTTAAATTGAATCGTCCAGCTAAACTCATTACCTCATCAGCATATGCTTTGCCGAACACTTCCCGGCCGGTAGTCTTTGGCGGCTTTCTTGAGAAATATGGGTGCTTCATAAGCTCGGCTACAAAGGCAGCATTGACCGTGCCTTTCTTTGCCCATTCGCCCCCGGCATCATATTTTATTTTTCCTGACGATAGTCTGTAGGCAATTTCATCGATTACCATATTGCCAGGTCCTGTATCAAATGAAAATGGCTGTTTACCACTATCCGGACTCAAATAAGTGACATTGCCTATTCCGCCAATATTCTGAAGCGCACGTGCTTTTTGTTTATCTGTAAAAAGGACCGCATCAAAGAAAGAAACAAGCGGTGCACCCTGACCGCCGGCAGCCATATCAGCTGTACGGAAATCACCAACAACTGGGAGTCCTGTTTTTTCAGAAATGACGGAAATATCACAGATTTGAAGTGTGCTTTTGAGGTCAAACGGTCCGCTTCCTTCATCCGGCAAGTGATAAATTGTTTGACCATGACTGCTGATAAAATCAATATCAGACATATCATAAGCCGACTGGGCTACTAATTCCTGTACTGCTTCACTGAATTTTTCAGCTAAGTAAAAATTCATTTTTGTAATATCATCTACTCGTGATGTATTGTCATCACAGAGTGCCATGATTTTTTCTTTTTCTTCCTTTGTATATGATATGCTGCAGAAATGGAGAACTTCTATCCTCGTGTTGATCCCGATTCCGCTAATCCGGCATAGAACCGCATCAATGCCGTCAAGTGAAGTCCCAGACATCAGGCCTATTCCTAAATGTGCTGACATACTGCTCATCTCCTTGTCTTTACTGTCGTAATTTCGGATCCAATAAATCTCTCAAACTATCACCTAGCAGGTTAAAACAAAAAATCGTGATAATAATAGCTGCTACCGGAAAAATCGTCATCCATGGTGCAAATTCCATATAAGCACGGCTTTCGTTCAGCATAACTCCCCATGATGGATTTGGCGGCTGTACACCTAATCCAAGAAAGCTCAATGCAGCCTCCGTCAAAATTGCGCCAGATAAAGCTAATGTAATCTGTACGATAAATGGAGCCATAACATTCGGGGTGATATGCTTCAGGATAATTTTGATATTGCTCACTCCTACTGCTTTTGCGTTTAAAATATATTCATTTTCCTTCACAGTCAAAACTGCAGACCGGATCAGCCTTGTAAATACCGGTGTAAATACAATTCCTATGGCAACCATCGTATTAGTTAAACTGGGGCCCAATACAGCAATAATTGTTAATGCTAGTAAAATATCAGGAAAAGCAAAGAAAATATCCATAATTCTCATGATAATGGAATCTAATTTCCCTTGATAAAATCCAGCTAACAGACCAAAAATCAAGCCGAATGTTGCCCCAATTCCAACCGCAATCAACCCTACCTGCAACGAAACCTGAGCACCATAGACAATTCTTGAAAAAATGTCCCTGCCAAACTCATCTGTTCCGAAAAGGAACTCTGAGCTTGGTGAATGCATTACCTGCTCGGTGTGCATTTCATCGGGTGCATAAGGGGCAATCAATGGTGCAAGAAGAGCCAGAACAATAACAATCAGGACACCGATTAAACCAATAAGACCTACTTTATCTTCTCTCAGCTTTTGTATAAATTCTGTCATGTCAATATCCCACTTTCTATGAAACATTCACTTTCAATTATTTGTACTTAATTCTTGGATCTAAATAGGAATAAAGCAAATCAACAAGCAGGTTGATTAGCATAAACACAAATGCTATAAACAGAATCGCACCCTGCACGACAGTAAAGTCACGCTGGTTGATACCTGTCAATACCATTTGTCCCAGTCCGGGAAGTGAAAAGATTTGTTCGATAATGACGGTTCCTCCCAGAAGTACACCTACCTGCATCCCAATTATCGTTAAAATAGGGATCAATGCATTTTTGAATGCGTGATTAAATATGACAATCCTTTCTTTCACTCCTTTTGCCCGTACCGTCCGGATGAAATCCTGTCTTAAAATCTCCAGAATAGACGAACGCGTCATTCTCATTACCGCTCCAGCCATCGCTGTACCGAGAACAAAAGCTGGCAGGAAGAGAATTTTCAAATTGGTTACAGGATCTGCAAAAAAGCCGACATACCCCACAGGCGGACTATAGTTAAAAGCTAACGATAATATTAAAATCAGAATTGTTGCAAGCGCAAAATTAGGAATGGATACACCAAATAATGAGATAATACGCACTGAAAAATCTGTTTTGGTATTCCGTCTTATACCAGCAATAATCCCCAGTGGAATGGCAACAATCCAGGAAATAATTGCAGCCAGCATGGTCAATTCAAAAGTAATTGCGAATCGGCTGATAATCTCCGGCAAAATTTCTGCTCCAGTCCGCATCGAAACGCCAAAATCACCAATCACAATACCGGAAATCCACATGAAATATTGTTCATATACCGGTAAATCCAAACCGAACCTGCCTCTCAATGCTGCCAAAGACTCCTCTGTAGCACTCGTACCAAGAATTGTTTGTGCAACGTCTCCCGGAATAACCCGGAGTGTAAAGAATATAACAATGGAGACTCCCAGCAGCACAGGAATCACCATCAGCAATCTTCTAATTATATATGCATACATATTCTCACCCTTAAGAAAAATTCTGTGCAGATCTAATGATTTCTTAATGTCTAAAATAAGAAATGCTCTTCCCCGCTGTGTTACTCCAATCGGGTTACCGGGCATTCTTATTGTATTTTCAGAAAGTCTCTGCCTTTTAATTGATAGTCGTTTCCATTATATCCTCTGAATTATGAGGATACGGCTCATAATTTTCTACTGTATCCCGGGCAACTACATAGTTCATTGGTGATACCAGAAACAAGTTAGGAGATTTATCTAACAGATAGTTCTGTGCTTCCGTATAAATATCATGTCTCTCAGCTTCATCAATTGTTGTTTTTCCATTTTGGACAATCTCATCATATTCTTCATCTGCAAAGCCCCATACATTTGCCGAACCATTGGAGTTAAAGAAATAATTCATTGCCCGGTCCGGATCACTGCCGGAACCATTGCGCCCAATTAAAATATCTGCAGAAGTATTCGTCCAAATATCAAGGTACTCTCCCCATTCAACCTGCTTGATTGTCACGTCAACCCCTATTTCCGCCCATTGCTGTTGCAGGAGCTGTGCAGTATCAATCATGTCATCATAGGTTGAAGCAGTTGTAATTTCAATCGCAAAACCATCCGGATAACCGGCATCATCAAGCAGTTCACGTGCTTTATCCAGATCATTTGAATATAACTCATGTTCTGTTACATCGATGGACCAGTCACCCATAGATGGTGCAATCGGCCCCGTTACAGTTGCCTGGCCATCCCAGACAATCGTCGCGATACTCTCGCGGTTTGTTGCTAAGCTCAATGCCTGTCTTACTTTCTCATCACTAAGAATTTCATGGTTCATATCAAAGCCAGCATAGCTATACTCCAGTGATTGATACTCCATCACATTAATGCCTTCACTGCCATCAACCAATTGTGCAGACTGCCCGGTCAATGTTGTCATATCTACCTCTCCAGTACGGATAGCAGAAAGACGAGCTGCTTCATCAACCATCGTATAATACTCAACTGCATCAAGCACCGGCTGTCCTTCCATATAGTAATCTTCATTTTTTGAAAGTGTCACACGGTTATCTGGAACCCATTCCTCCAGCTTAAATGGCCCTGTACCTACAGCAACCTGCTGCAAATCACCATTCTCCTCTACTACTGACTCATTCACGATCGCTGCACTGGCGTTCGTAAAGTTTGTCAAAATAGTTGCATCCGGGCCAGTAAGATGAAATGTCACTTCAAAAGTATCTGTCGCCTCAATACTGTCTATAGAGCTGAAATAAGAAGCAATATGGGAACCTGTATTCTCATCTAAAATACGCTCAAAACTGTAAACAACATCATCCGCTGTTACTTCATCGCCATTATGGAATATAACGCCTTCTCTAAGCTGGAATACTAGTGTTGTATCATCTGACCAGTCCCATTCTTCTGCTAAATCCGGTGTTAATTCCATGTTTTCATCAAATTCTACAAGCGTACTGTAGATTTTGGAATAAACCCTCACCGAAGACATTGCCGGTGTAATATGCGGATCAAGTCCGGCAGGCTCCTGATCATTAGCGATTTTTAGAACCTGTTCTGCAGCTCCTCCGGCTGATTCATCATTACCAGCCGACTCACTGTCATTTCCCCCGCTGCTACAAGCTGCTAAAAATAACATAAATGCAATCACAAATAGTATAAGAAGAAATTTCCTGTGTTTATACATCTTTATCCCCCTCATTAATAGCATTTTTTAGAATTTCCTGATGAATATCCATCCTGTAATCATTGATATTCTTTGGACTGTCCACATTTAAGCGGTTTGTTAAAATAACCCCTGTAAGCCCATAATTCCTGTCCAGCCAAATTGAAGTTCCAGTAAAGCCGGTATGCCCAAAGCCTGTCGGAAACGGCTCACCAGAATGCCATCCTAATCCCCGGTTCCCTGCTAAATGACTTAGCGAAAGTCTTACCAGATTATAATCAATAAATCTTTCACCCTTTAGATGCCCTCCCTTCAAATAGAGATTTAGAATACGCTCCATATCGTGCACATTTCCGAATAAGCCGGCATGTCCGGCTATTCCATTGAAAAAATAATAGGCATTCCCATCATTTACTTCACCTTGAATGGGTTGTCCAAAAGGTCTCCACCCCTCAAATGATAGATGTCTTTCCTGTACCATTCCTTTTTCTGTCAGGTTGCCTAATTCTGTCGGGACAGCTCTTTTCTTTGGATTAATCGGCCCATATGACAGACTCTCACAATGTAAAGGTTTTGCTATTTTTTCTTTTACAAAATCGGATAGGTTCATATTACTGGCTGACTGGATAATTTCTCCGAGAAGCATAAAATTAAGATCGCTGTAAACATAATTCTTATCTGAGTGATGAAATAAATCGATTCCAGCAGATAAAGCCTCGATAAAATCTCTTGTTTCCAGGCTGTAGAATGGAAACCAGGCTCTCAGCCCCGATGAATGAGTCAGAAGTTCTTTTACCGTTATATTTTCAATTTTTTTCAAATTCTCTTGTAGTGGCAATATATCTCTCAGTGGTGTATTTAAATGGAGTTTCTTTTCAGTAATCAAGCGCAGAGTTCCTGTTGTTGTGATTATTTTTGTAAGACTTGCTATGTCAAATAAAGGATTCTGGTTTGCTTTGAAGGTAGCCCATAAGCCATTCTCGTAAGTTGTTGAAACGAAGACTTTATCGTTCTTTTTAAATAAAAGATCTACTGTATTAAAATAGTTTTTATCTACATAGGACTCCGTTATGGACTGAATATTTTTTTCAATCAGCATAGAAAAACTCCTTATTGTCTTTATCCTTCCCAATAAATAATGAAAACGATTTCAACTTTTATTTTATGCTATTATATAAAATTAATAATCAAAATTCAATGATTTTTTAAAATTATTTTTCATTTGTTTCAAGGATTTTATTTGTTTTCATATGCAAGAGAAAAGAACAAGTCATGGAATAAAAGATCATTTTTTGGCTTAACAGCATAGTAATATTATTTTTGAAAGATAAAAAAAATAGCCATGATAGCATCATGACTACGGATAATAAATTATTAAAAATAAATTGTTTCTTTGCCTATCAGTTTCACTTGTTCACCCTACCTCTTCTGATTCTCTCTAATAAAATTCAAGATATACTCAGAAACAATTTCCGGCTGTTCTTCCGGAACATAGTGCCCGCAACTTTCAAGCTGTTCTCCTTGAATATAAAGAGCAGCATCTCTCCATATATCGAGCACTGGCTGACCGGCAAGATTCCCATTGTCTCCCCACAATAAAAAAGTAGGCGTTTTTACTTTCTTACCGGCAGCGTTGTCCTCTCTATAGTGCGGTAAGTCAATCTCGTGTGCAGCACGATAATCACTCAGCGCAGCCCGGTATGTTTTAGGCTGTTTCCATACACGAAGATACTCTTCCCATGAACCATCTGATTTAAGAAGCGACAGAAGCCCTGGCGCACGTCTGAACAAAAATTCAAGATACGTTTCCTCTTTTCCCTGTATAAGTGCTTCCGGCAGATCGGAAACTAGATGAAATGTCCAATGCCAATATTTCTTGGCAGCTTCTGAAGCTGTTAGCTCATCATAAAGATATTCCATTGGAAGAATATCAATGAGCCCTATACCAGCAACCTTATCTGGATAATCTAACGCAAATCTCCGGGCTACTCTTGCACCACGATCATGCCCCACTAAAGTTACATTTTCCAGGTCAAGCTGTTTAATTAATTCATAAATATCAGAAGCCATTGTAGACTTATCATAACCTTTTATTCCAGCAGGTTTATCAGAATCACCATAACCGCGTAAATCCACAGCCAGAACCAGATGATTCTTCATAAGATGCGGAATCACATAACGCCAGGTTAACCAGCTTTGGGGAAATCCATGCAAAAGAATAATAGGCTCTTCCGAATTTGTCCCCGCCTCAACATAATGCAGATTAATATTGTTAACCCTTGCCCATCCATGCCTGTATTCTGATGAAATAAGTTCTGAATTATTACCCATTATTTAGCCTCCTATTTTTATTTAGTTACATATTTGATAAAAGTTGCAGTATGCTTTATCCTTTTTTATCAGCCTCTTTCAGCCGGTTAATAATTTCATTTGTAACTTCTTTTGTGCTATGTTTTCCGCCAAGATCAGGCGTTAGGAGACCATCACCTGTTACACTTTCAATGACATCCAATAATGTATTTCCAAGCTCTTCTTCTCCAAAATGATCTAGCATCATTTTAGCAGTCCATATCTGGCCAATCGGATTAGCAATTCCTTTTCCAACAATATCCGGTGCTGATCCATGTACCGGTTCAAACATCGATGGGTATTTCCCATTCACATTAATATTTGCGGATGGCGCAATACCAATACTGCCCATAATTCCAGCGCCTAAATCTGATAAAATATCCCCAAATAAATTGCTTGCTACAATAACATCAAACCTCTCAGGACGTGTCACAAAGAATGCGGATAACGCATCAATATGCTGTGAGTCTGTACTGATTTCAGGATATCCCTTTGAAACATCTTGAAATACACTATCCCAGAATGGCATAGAATAAGTAATTCCATTTGATTTTGTGGCACTTGTTACATGTTTTTTCCGCTTAGCAGCTAATTGAAAGGCATGCTGCATTGCTCTTTCCGTTCCTTTTCTTGAAAAAACAGCATTTTGAATTGCCAGTTCATCTTCTCCTCTGTATATTTTTCCTCCGATCTCACTATATTCGCCCTCACTATTCTCCCGAACGATAATCAAATCAAAGTCTTTCGGATTCGCAAGCGGTGATTTTACCCCCTTCATCACCTTTGCAGGACGGATATTAATCGACTGTTCAAATTCACGACGGATTTTAATAAGAAGTCCCCATAAAGACACATGGTCAGGCACAAGTCTTATATTTCCAACAGCACCGAGGAAAATGCCGTCAAAATCCTGCAGTCTTTCCATACCGTCATCAGGCATCATTTGATTATGTTCCAGATAATATTCGCAGCTCCAGGGGAAATCGGTAAATTCAAATTTTAATCCGCCATGAATAGCGGCTATGGTATTCAAGACCTCCACTGCTGCCGGGACAACTTCTCTTCCAATACCGTCTCCCGGTATATTGGCAATTTTTAATGTTTTCATTGTTAATCTCCTCACAATCATATAAAATTTATTTAAATGAAGTGTTATTCTATTCTCTCATCCATTGTGACACGCATATTTTGGAAAAATCCGCACCCGCTCGTATTTTGAGTGAATGCGAATTTTTTAATTGCTAATTGCTTTATAAAAACTCACTCGGAAGAATAGATAAATCAATCCCCCAAACTAATGGAACAAGATAATAAACAGCGAGTATAATTATTGCTGTTGCTACAACATTGACCCAGAATCCTGATTTAACCATTTCAATAATCTTCAGCTTTCCTGTACCAAATATAATAGCATTCGGCGGTGTTCCGACCGGTAGCATAAATGCACAGTTTGCTGCCATTGCACATGGTATCATCAATGCAAATGGATGGATATTTAATGCGACCGCCAATGCGCCGACTACAGGTAAGATCATTGTTGCTGTTGCTGTATTGGATGTAATTTCTGTCAGAGCCATGATCATCAAGGTAGCTGCAGAAATAATCACCAGTAAATGGAACCCATCTAAAATGGTTAATTGCTGCCCCAGCCAATCAGATAGCCCTGTCTGTGTAAATCCTGCTGCAATTGCCAGACCGCCTCCAAATAGAAGGAGCACACCCCAGGGGATGTCACGGGAATCCTTCCAGGACAAAATACGCGCTTCTCTTTTGGCAGGGAGGGCAAATAATAATATGGCTGCAGCAACAGCAATCATCCCGTCAGAAATTCCCGGAATATTGACAAGTGTTCCTGTCCATAAAAGATCCTTTGTAATCCACATTAATGCGGCAAAAAGAAAGACATATGCTACAATTTTCTCTTCATATGCCAGCCTTCCCAGTTTATGTCTTTCATTTTGGATAAGCTCTTTTCCACCGGGCAGTTCTTTGATAGATGTTTTAAAAGCAAATCTCCCCAGGTATATCCAAGTAAAGAAAAGCATAAGCACAACAACAGGAGCAGCAAACAGCATCCATGTTGCAAAAGAAATACTTACACCGAATAGTTCATCCAGCTGACCTGCCAGAATAATATTTGGAGGTGTTCCAATTAATGTTCCGAGACCGCCAATCGTCCCGGCGTATCCGATTCCAAAAATAAGTGATTTCTCAAATTTCGGTAATTCTTTTTCTTCCGGCTTCCCTTTTAAAACACTTGCTACCTGAACGGTAATCGCCAGCCCCATTGGAACCATCATCATAACCGCAGCTGTATTGGAAACCCACATGGACAGGAACCCGGTTGCCACCATAAAACCAAGTAGAATTCTTTGTATACCGGTTCCAATTACCGCAATAATAAAAAGCGCAATACGTTTGTGCAGATTCCACTTTTCCATTGCTGTTGCAATAAAAAAACCGCCTAAAAACAGAAAAATTATATCATTTCCATAAGCAGAAGCTACATCTTTCCCCTCCATCGCTCCCGTTACCGGTATCAATATCAATGGCAGGAGGGAAGTAGCCGGTATAGGCAGTGCTTCTGTAATCCACCATGTCGCGATCCATAATGTGGAAGCAAGAACAGACTTTCCAGCAAAGGATAATCCTTCCGGCTGAAAAAACACCATCGTTAATACAAATAATAACGGTCCTAAAATTAAACCAACGATTTGCGCTCTCGAATAGGGCTTCTTCGGAGGCCCATCTCCCGAGTTTTCAGGCTGTCCCTGATTGACACTATTCTTTATTGAAGTTTCCTTACGCTTATCTGTATCTTTCGTTTTCTCAGCAACATTTTTACGAATGGCAAAAATATTTAATACATCCTTCGTACGCTTATGCTGCTTCCAAAGCTCCTGCCACACTGAAGTTACATAGTTCATGAATTAAACTCCCTCCCGTATTCTGAAAACGCTTACTAAAAACTAACTCTTATTTTCGACTATTTTATTTTGTTTGTATATATTTTTTAACTAATCGAAACTAAAATTGTTGGAGGTTGTCTTTTCCAATCCGGGAGAGTTTATATTGCTGTAACGGGCGTCCGAAATGATGATACATCACATTTTTTTCAAGCAGCTTTTTCTCCTCAAAAAAACGTAAATATTTACGTAAAGAAACATGTGAAATTTTGGCATAGGAGCTCAAATCTGCCGCCGACAGCCAACCCTCATGCTCCACCATTACCGCTAAAATATTTCGGCAGGTTTCTTTTGTAATTCCTTTTGGCAAGTCCTCTGGCTTTAAAACAGGCTGTTCACGCGGATGAAATAAACGATCCACCTCCGCCTGGTGCACCTTTCCTTCTGCCAATCTCACTGTTTGCTTATAACGTAAGAGGGATTCTTGGAAACGCTCAAAGGTAAAGGGCTTCAAAAGATAGTCCACCACACCATAGCGATAGCCTGTTTTTAATGATTGCTGGTCATTGGCGGAGGTGATTAAAATAACATCTACATTTATTTCTTCCAAACGGATTTGCTTTAATAAATCCAGACCATTTTTTTGCTGTAAATAGACATCAAGTAAAATTAAATCAACATTGGGCTGCCTTGCCAGCCCGATGCCTTCTTCAACCGTTTCCACGATTCCAACACAGCAAAAACCATCTATTTTCTCAATATACTTCTGATGAAATTTAGAAATAAGCGGCTCATCTTCAATAATAGCTATACGTATCATTTTGAATTATTCCCCTCTTCATCATTACGTTTATATGGCATCTTAATTTGTAAACACATACCTGCACCGATTTCAGATTGGATATGATAGGTTCCGTTTCCGGCTTTGATCGCATTAATCATAATCGTCATTCCGTATCCACGGTTCAACCCTTTTGTTGAATAACCCTTTTCCAGTATAGAAGGTAACTCTCCGATATCAAAGCCTGCACCATTATCACGAATTTCATAGAACAGCTCTTCATCGAAAACATCAAAAACCAGCGTAATCTTTTTTTCCTTCTGCCCAACCATAGCATCGACTGCGTTTTCCAGACTGTTTCCAATGATCGTAATCCAGCGGTCAACAGCAGTCGGATCAGAAAGACTCGGCCATTTGTTCTCCCCCTGGATTTCTATATCAATTTGCAGCTGCTCCAGCCGTTCCAATTTCGTTAAAAGGTATCCAGCAATAGCGACATCATCAATATGCGCAGAAATTATTCCCGTTTCCCGCTGATAAATCTGCGAAAGGCTGTCCACATACTCTGCAAGCTCCTCATAGGACTCTGTATAAACCATTGCTCCGATAATATGAAGCTTATTCATAAACTCATGCGTCTGCATCCGCAGCGTATGTGCATAGGATTCCACTCCGGACAGCTTCTTCATAATGGCATCCAGTTCATTTCGATCTCTAAAAGTAACAAGCGCGCCGACATCATTTTTATCCACTTTAAAGGAAACACTGTTTGTAATCATTTCTACATTACCAAAGCGGACGGGTTTATCATAGACTGCTTTTTCACCGTTTAGTAATACCTCCAGCGATAGCTCCGGCCAAACATCTATTATCTTTTCACCAATAATATCCCCATGATAGCCTGCCCGTTCCAGCATAAATTCTGAGGATGGATTAGCAATAATAATTTGATGGTCCGCATTAATGGCAATAACTCCTTCACTTACGCTGTCAAGCATTGCTTCCCGTTCCTCCATCATATACGCAATTTCCTGAGGCTCCAGGTCAAACAACGTTTTCTTCAGCCTTCTTGCTAAAAAATAGGAGCCTGTTAAACCGAGGCCAAGGCTTAAAACAGTTCCCAAAATAGTGATTTTCAAGCTATCCCACACAGCCTGATTAATGACCTTGGTTGAAATTCCTACAGAAATCGCACCAATCTGCGTTCCCTCTTGATTATAAACCGGTTCAAAAGCCCGCATTGACGGTCCCAGTGTACCAACAGCCTCGGAGGTATAGCGTTTTCCTTCAAGCACTGCATCTACATCTCCTCCAACAAAATGTTCTCCAATCCGTTCAGCAACAGGATGCATCAGACGAATTCCTTCCATATCCATCAGCACAATATATTGCAGGTCATTCTCCTCACGAATCTCCGCTGCGATAGAACGGAGTCTTTCATCAGCCTCTCCTTTTTTAAGTGCCTCAACAACAATAGGCATACGGGCAAAATGACTAGCACTTAAACTCGCTTTATCCGCAAGCGCTTTCTTTGTTTCTGTCGCCTGATTATATCCAATAAGTAATCCTGTAACAAGCAGCGTGAAGCAGATTAATCCACTGGTGAACAGCATCATTTGGAGCATTAGTGGCAGGTCTTTTTTTCGCATGTCTGTTCCCCCTCCTCCCAGTCAGACAAAAGCTGCTTCCTTGCAGAAATTCTATCCATATTAAAGAGCCAAACCTTCAAATCACTCTTAAATAACTGTTTGTAATATTTAGTATGTATGGAAAAATAATAACATAGAATCGGAGGGTAAAGCATAAACTGCTGAAGTTTGCTGTTCTTTTTGATAAAAATTCATACTCTATCAAAGTAAGATTGAGTAAGGTATGATTCTTTTTTATGTTAATATAGCAGCGAAACTGTCAATATTATATTTTCATCGTTTGCATCTGCTAGTAGTTTATCTCATATACATACCATGAGATTTCTGCTTCATTCGTACCTTTTGATCCCGTTGAAAGTTTTCTGGTTTCTTCTTCCCTTACAATAATTCGCAGGTCATATTCCAGAAAAAGATCTCCATAGCTCTCTTTATCAGGACCTTCTATTTCTTGCGTCTCGCTAACCTCGGTACTTACCATTTCAGCAAAATTTTTTCCCAGATCCTCAACTTCATCCATAGAACCTGCCTGTTCATAGCAAATAGGCAAATTTATTAAAATAATCCTATTTTACCAGTCGTTATATATTTTTTATAAATTTAATTTTAATTAAAAGAAATAATTTACTACACTTTCTGATACAGGCCCAAATGTAATGCTTCACCTTTCCGAAGAAAAAATCTTAACAATTGCTGATGAAAGCGGCAATGAAGAAACATTTGAAATCAATCAAAATGTAGCTGGAGCTATGAATTCTACCAGATACTATCGAGTGGAAGTTGATGGAGCCAACCATTATGTTATTTTTGAGGATAAAGATGATGAAATCAACGCTAATTTTGTTAAACAAACTAACTATGCAGACGATTTTGAAGATATGGCAGGAGAAATCATATATACAATGAATCGTGATGACTATCCGAGGGAATTTGGATTGTAATGAAATTTAGACTGGTAAGGAGAGATTGAACATCTTTACCAGTCTATAAAAATACCAATTATTAAATGTACTAGTGATAAGTATAAAACAGAATGTGATATTTAACCGGATTTACTTAAACTATCAAAATCAATGATCACGTAATATCAAATAGTCTAACAGCTGATAAAAGAAGGGAATGTCTGGAAGCTTTGCTAATTCTTTTCTCGCTTCCAGGTAGTGTTTCCACATTTCCTTCTGCGCTTCTTCTTTTCCCAGAATAGAAACAAAGGTCGAGCTATTGTTCCGTTGATCCTGGCCTGGATGTTTACCTAACAGCTTCGCATCACCTGTTAGATCCAATAAATCATCCTTAATCTGAAAGGCAATACCGGCGTGATAAGCTAACTCCTTAACTGCCTGCTTACGCTCATCGGACTCCCCGGCAATAATAAGCGGCATCATCAGCGCCGCTTCAAATCCAAGGCCGGTTTTATAAACCGATAATTGCCTTAACTCACCAAGTGTTAAAGAGCTTCCTTTTGCATGCAGGTCAAAGAATTGGCCCTGACACATTTTTTGCGTTGTCCGGGTGGAGTAAGCAATAAGCTCCAAAAGCCGATTGGAATCTTGATGCCTGATAGCAGCCTGTTCCTCTACTGCACGCTGTGTTAACCAGAGCCCGGTCAGTTCAGCTGTTGCATGGTTATATTTCTCATGTAATGTCTGCTTGCCTCTTCTTACAGAAGCATTATCCTGGGATGGCAAATCATCAAAAATCAGGGAGGCTGTATGCATAAATTCTACCGATTTTGCTAATGGCAATATTACATTATCTGGAAGCTGGAGCCCTTCCTTTGCCATGATCCATGTCATAATCGGACGTAGACGCTTGGCATGGCCTGACAGGCTGTAGTTTGCTGCTTCTTTTAATGCATTTCCCTTCGATTCAAAGGTAAGATGCTCTTCCAATGGTTCTTTTATAGCTTTCATTTTAGCTATGAACTGTACCTTTAATTGCTTATTTTGTTTTAATGTATCTAAAAATTGATCGCGAATCCATTTATCAAAGAATGCCACATTGTGACTGCGGTTTACTATTTTTTCTAAAGCTTTGTCAAAATCAGCATCAAAGGAAAATTGCTCTTTGAAGGCCTGATAACGTTCTTTTCCTAATCTTGCCTTCAGACGCTTCAGACCATTAACCGCCCGGTCCAAAATAATATCTCTTATCTCTGTCTTTCCCGGATAAAGCTTATGGATAAAGTAATAAATAACAGACCAATACATGGCAAAGGGATTTATTAAGCCTGTATTCTGTTTACTATACGTAACAAAATACGTGTATGGCGTAACATTATTATTTGCAAGATCTTCCTCCAAATCTGTTAAATCATCAGCAAGCTGGTTATATATCCCATAATAAAACATATTTGTTTCTATATTCTCGACCTCTGAAAAAGGTTTAAAAGAACGGATTATCAGCCTTGAGGAAGCTGATTTTAAAATAACGGATGTATACAGTTCTTTATTTGTAAAATTGTTATTATCTAACCGCTTTTGCCGGTCCAATTCCTGTGCTTCGAAAAATAAATAAGCATTTTCCAGGAAAATCTGTCTATTTTCTTCCGGCTGACATGACTTTAAATAATAAAACGCTTCTGACAGTTCCTCGTGCACTGCAGAAATGAAATCCCAATGCTTATTCTGCCAGTCATCCGCTTTTACTGGAAGCACTTCCCCTGTTAATAATGTTTGCTGGATAAAATAAGCAAAGGACTTCTTCTCAGCTGCTGTTAACATATCCGCATCGAGAACATCATCAATCAGTGGATATGTCAAACCATAATAATAGCCTGTACGAACCGCCTGATCTAACAGCTTCCTTCTTGTTTCTTTGGACAGCCCGTCATCTAATTCTTCAAATTCATGCATGACGATCCCGGCTATAATTTTCATTATTTTTCTTTTCGCTTCATTTTTATCTAATCCGTCAGGAAGTATTGCTGAAACATGCTTCAGTTTATCGGATACCCAAAAGAAAACCTCTTCCAATGATTCTTTTTCTGCCATTTGATACAGCTCTGTAACATGGAAAGGTACTTGCTGTTCTTTATTATTCAAATAATTTTTGACACCTTCTGTAACAACAGCTATTCTTTTTTGCATTGCTTCCGAAGTAATATCTCTGCCAAGGTCGCGAAAATAGATATATGAAATACTACGCTCTAAATAGGAATCAAGCTGGCCCGTTTTCGCAAGCTGGAAAATAAATGTTTTGCCCGGCTGATGCTTCCAATTATCTACATTCAGCCAAGTTTTTCTTTTGGATTGTTGATAATGATGAAGCGTTTCTACCAATGTTAACGCAAAGTTTTCTTGTTGTATTTGAGCCTGCAAAATTTGAAAGTACGCTGTTGCCTGCTCCTGTTTCATCTGAAAATAATCTTTATTCATCAGCATATTCCGCCCTCATTTTTTCTTTAAGTAATTAAGTATAGCATGGAGCTGAACTTTTAATTACTAATTAAGCAAAAATTAACAAGAACTTTACATTAGAACAAGAAAATAGCCAGTCTTTAAATTATTCCTTTTGCGCTTGCAGTTTGTCCTCTTTTTCTAACTGCACAGCCTTTCGAACAGACAATTTAAACGCCAGATAAATAGAAAGGGAAGCTGCCACAATCTTCTCCCCAGCATAATCGGCAAAATTAAATTGGGCTGGAAGTTGGCTGTAAAAGATAAATGGTCCCCAAATACCGTAGCGATACAGACGGAGAATGCAATATTTATCACCTTGTCCTTTGCCGGCATATCCTTTACCATACGAAACATTGCCAGTACATCCGCTTTTTTCATTCTGTAAAACGGATCCATACCAGCCTTCATAATGATAAAGCCCCTCTACCCTGCATTAAAATGGTAAGATGTAGAAGGTCTTTATGATCTATTCGGCTTTTGAAGTTTTTTTAAAAAACACTTTCGCAATCTCCATGCAAATTACTCCGGCTACTGCTAAACCAGTGGCGATGCCCCACTCTGTTAAACCAAATTCAGGAGGGATATTAAATACCTCTCTGGCAAATGGCAGCAGGGTAATGCCATATAAAGCAAAGCCTAATACCACTGCTCCAATTACGTATTTATTCGAGAAGAAGCCCAGCTTAACGGAAGTCTGTGTATTCGAGCGTGCTGCAAAGGTCTGCAGCGTACGTGACATAATTAAGGTGGTAAATGCCATCGCTACACCCATTTCATTGGAATGGGACAGGCCGATGTAGAAGGAAATAATAACCGCAGCTGCAATTAATATTCCCCTTGTCAAAACGGTCTGCAAGGTACCGCCGGCAAATATCCCTTCATTAACTGGACGCGGCTTCCGCTTCATCACGCCAGCTTCCGATTTCTCAACTCCAAGTGCAATCGCAGGCAGCGAATCATTGACTAAGTTAATAAACAAAAGCTGCAAGGCAGTAAATGGATTTGGCAGATTAAAGATAACAGCATACAGAATAGCGATGATTGCGCCTAAGTTTCCTGCAAATAAATAGCCGATCGCTTTTTTAATATTATCAAATACGGTTCTTCCAACCTGAACAGCATTAACAATAGAAACAAAATTATCATCGGTCAGAATCATTGCAGAGGAATCCTTGGATACATCTGTACCGCTTCCCATGGCAATGCCGATATCCGCCTGTTTTAAAGCAGGAGCATCATTCACTCCATCCCCTGTCATTGCCGTTATCGCACCTCTTTGCTGCCAGGCACGTACAATTCTTATTTTATTTTCAGGTGATACCCGGGCATAAACAGAAATTTGCTCCAGCTTGTCCTCTAATTCTTGATCTGACATCTTATCGAGCTCTCTTCCCGTAATGGCAATATCATTATCTCCCATCAGACCGATATCTCTGCCAATTGCCTGAGCTGTTGTTTTATGGTCACCTGTAATCATGATGGTCCGGATTCCTGCTGATTTGGCTTCTTCAATAGAGCCATACACAGCCTCTCTCGGCGGGTCCATCATTGCCGTCAAACCGACCAATACAAAATCCTTTTCATCTTCGTAAGTAATCTCTGTCTGGTCTTCCGGCAGATGTTTATAACCATAAGCAAGAACACGCAGAGCCTGATTGGAAAAGTCTTCATTCGCACCTTCAAAGCGCTCAAGCAAATCATCCGTCAGCGGCTGTTCTTCTCCATCCAACAGCGCATAACCGGCTCTTTGGAACATGACATCCGGCCCGCCTTTAACAAATAACAGACGTTCCCCATCTATATGATGTACGGTAGACATCAGCTTACGGTCTGAATCAAACGGGAGCTCTGCTTCTCTCGGATATTTTTTTCGTAATTCCTGATAGCTGTGAGCATGTTTATCTGCAAATTGAATTAACGCAACTTCCGTCGGATCCCCAATCTCCTGTTCATCCTGATTAATATAGGAATCATTACAAAGCGCTGCAATATAAACAAGTAATTTCTCGGATTTCCCCCAATCATCGGGATTTTCAGGTAAGCGCTCATTTTTATGAAACGGTAAAAAATCATCCGTGACTGTCATCTTATTTTGTGTTAATGTGCCTGTTTTGTCCGTACAGATAATACGTGTCGAACCAAGTGTCTCCACAGCCGGGAGCTTGCGGATAATTGCATGCTGCTTTGCCATTTTATTCGTACCAACGGATAAGACAATGGTGACAATAGATTGCAAAGCCTCGGGAATAGCTGCAACAGCAATTGCCACAGAGAACATCAGCGCATTTAATAATGCAGTCGTTGTATTTGCCTCACTGTCTCCAAACCAGATGCGTGCTGCCTGAACTGCAAAAATAGCAATACATAAAATAAGGATACCCACGCCAAGCTTTTTACTGAAGCTGTTTAACTTCTGCTGCAATGGTGTTTCCTTTTGCTCTGCAGTGGAAAGCATATCGGCAATTTTACCAACCTCTGTTTTACTTCCTGTTCCGGTAACAACAAAAGTACCCCGTCCATAAACAACTAAAGAGCTGCTGTACACCATGTTCAGGCGGTCTCCTAAAGCAACTTCTTCTCCAATAACCACCGTATGCTTTTCTACAGCCTCCGATTCGCCGGTAAGCATTCCCTCATTTACCCGCAAAGAACCGCTCTCTATCACACGTCCGTCAGCAGGAACATAATCTCCCGCCTCCAGATAGACAATATCTCCGGGAACAAGCTCTTTTGCCGCAATCGTTTTTTCTGTACCATCCCGCATAATTTTTGCTTCCGGTGCGGACATATCCCGCAATGCTTCCAGTGAGCTTTCTGCTTTTCTTGTCTGCACCACGCTAATCACAGAATTGATTAACAGTACAAGGAAGATAATAATGGACTCAACCCATTCTCCAATTAGTATTTGCACAGCAGCCGCTGCTAACAGCACAATAACCATTGGATCCTTGAAGGTCTCCAGGAAAAGCTTCCACGTCGGAATTTTTTCTTTATCCTCTATTTCATTATAGCCATGTTTTTCAAGTCTTGATTTTGCTTCTTTGTTTGATAAACCCTGCTGCGAAGAATTGACTGCTTCGAGAACGTCTGCTGTCTTTTTCTGATATGCTTCCATCTCCATAGCTCCCTGCCTGTTCTTTTTTTAGTTATATGATATTGTTATTATTGCTAATTCTACACGCATCAACAAATCTCATCCCTATTTTTAACGTATTTTAGCAAATTAAACTATTTTTCTCTATTTTGAGCTATTACCTTTTTTCATTAGATTGAAACCTGTGCACTGCAGGTAAGATGTATTCTTTACAATATCTTCACATTCTTTTCGACTCTCACAATAAATGAACTTCCTCTGCTGCTATGAAAGTAATTATATACTTATTTTTTCTTAAAAGCTTATAAAATTACGCTAAAGGAAACCTTGCAACTTGAGAAAGCCTATACAGGTTTTCATTGTATCCAGTTTGACTTATCATTTTCAGCCATTAAAAACTGATCTGGATTATTTCTCTCAGATCAGTTTTTAATGGCTATGTCACTCCAATATACTCTTCATTTCAATAATTCGCTGATTCCGGCTCCCGCGAAACGATAAGGTTAAATCCCGTTCAGCTAAAATAAATGGACCTTCCACCAGGACATCTACATATTTAAGAAGCTCCAGCTGATCTGGATCTTTATTTTTAAGCAGCTGTTCTATTGTCCAGCCAGTATAAGCCCATATATTTTTACCATGTGCTTTCAATTGTTTGGCAACCTTAGCCGCTGCTTCTGCCTGGTAAAAGGGATCTCCGCCGCTTAATGTAATATCTGTTAAAGGGTTCAAAGCTTCCTCAACAATCTGCTGTACCTCCATTTCCTTGCCATTTCGCAAATTCCATGACTTCGGATTATGACATCCTTTGCAGTAATGGGGGCAGCCGGCAAAGAATATAACCGTACGCAGACCTTCTCCATCGACAACAGAATCATGGTAGATAGACAATACCCTCGCCGTTTCCATTAGACATGCCTCACTCTGTCATGCTCTTCAGATGCCTTAGCAGTATTCCATTTATCCATTGTTCCTACCAGATAGCCGGTAATACGCCGAATCCGGTCAAATTGCCTTTCATCGGTTATCCCGCATCCTGGACAATCATTATCAATCATTCCAGTATAGCCGCAGCTTTTGCAGCGATCGACCGGATGATTGATACTGCCATATCCAATTCCGCTTTCAGCCATCGTTTTTACGAGTGTATCGATTGCTTTTACATTTTTGCTGATATCTCCATCTACTTCAATATAGGTGATATGACCAGCATTTGTATATGGATGATATACTGCTTCCCGTTTTATTTTCTCCACAGCACGGATTGGATAGTACACTGGGATATGAAAAGAGTTCGTATAATAATCTCTGTCTGTAACTCCTTCTATCACTCCGAAATCCTTTTGATCCTGTTTTGTAAAACGGCCGCTTAAGCCTTCTGCAGGTGTCGCAATCAACGAATAATTCAAATCATAGCTTTCGGAGGCTTCGTCACATTTCTTCCTTAAGAAGGAAACAATCTCTTCTCCCAGCTCCTGTGCCTGCTCTGATTCTCCATGATGCTTGCCTGTCAATGCTTTTAAACACTCTGCCAGACCAATAAAACCAACACTCAGGCTTCCCTGCTTCAGCACTTTTTCTAATCGTTCTCCAGAGTTAAGCTCATCACTGCCTGTCCAGACACCTTCTCCATGCAGGAAAGTGAAATTATTCACAAGTTTATTCGTCTGAAATAAATACCGTTCATATAATTGACGAATGATGATTTCTGCATAATCCTCTAATTTCTGCATAAATGCTTCGATGGTTGAGGTTGTAAGAGCTATTTTTACTAGATTAATACTGGTGAACGAAATATTTCCACGTCCTACACTGTTTTCCTCTCCATGCCGATTTGCCATAATACGTGTACGGCAGCCCATATAAGCTACTTCTGAATCCGGATTTCCTTCTTCATAATAAGCTAAGTTAAACGGTGCATCAATAAAGCTGAAATTTGGGAAAAGCTGTTTTGCCGTTGTTTCGAGTGCTAACTGATACAAGTCATAATTTGGATCGCCTTTGTAAAAATTAACCTCTTTTTTCATTTTAAATATTTGAATTGGAAAAATAGGGGTCTCTCCTTTCCCCAATCCTGATTGTGTAGCTAAAAGCAGATTTTTTATAATCAGCCTCCCCTCTCTGCTTGTATCTGTCCCGTAATTAATAGAGGTAAATGGAACCTGACCGCCGCTTCTGGAATGGAGGCTGTTCAAATTATGTATGAATGCTTCACAGGCCTGATAGCATTCCTGATCTGTTTCATTCCAAGCTAATTTCTCTAATTCTTTTTGATTAAGGGGAAGCTGATATTGCTGTAATTTATGGAGCCATTTTTCATAGGATTTCTTCACATAGGGAGCCAAATCATAATCAAATGCTTGAAAGCTCTGACCGCCATGCTGCTGATTCTGGTTACTCTGAAAAACGATTGCCGCCAATGCCATCGCACTCATAATGCTTTGCGGAGAACGCATATGGCCGTGTCCTGTGTCAAATCCCTTTTTCAATAATTTTCCCAAAGGGATTTGACAGCAGGTCGATGTCCCCGTAGGCATATAATCTAAATCATGAATATGAATATAATTATCCTCCACTGCCTGCTTTGCTTCCGAACGCAGCATCTTTTGTTTTGCGTAAAATTTAGCGCTCTCACTAGCAAATTTGTTCATTTGCCCACATGGCGACTTCCCGTCAACATTTGCATTCTCCTGGATTAAATCCTGATTAGAGCTGAATACAATATCCTCAAAATCCTGCATTAAATCTATATTTGTGCTTGCAGGACCGTTCTTTACTTCCACCATCCTCTATTCCTCCCTGTTCATTTCCATCAATTCATTTCTTTTTGTTTTTGATGTACTTTCTATTTAACTTATTCAATAACTATATATAGTACAATCAATTAAAAACATCACTATATATAGTTAAATCATAAATGAAGATGCAGGGGAGTTCAAATGTACATTTTATGACTTTTTAAAATAACCCTATGATTTTTTTGACTTTACCATTTCCGCATCAGATAAAAATGTTCTATCATTTCGTTACAATCATAGAAAAGGGGCTGTTGCACTTTCAGTTACCTGATTGTGCAACAGCCCCTTTTTCATTCCATTATTTTTGGTTATTCTGAAGCAAGTTTTTTAATATCTTCTTTACTTAGTTCGGTGATTTCTGCTATTTGGTCAATTGGCATTCCTCTTGCTATCAATTCTAAAGCTATTTCTTGATTTCGTTTTTTTATACCCTCTTCTATCCCTTCCTCTTTCCCTCTCTCAAAATAAGAATTCGGCAGCTGCATCACCATGTCTTTTTCCTCCTCCGGCAGATTTTCCATTTGCTCCATCATTTGTGCCTCCTCTTCCTTGTTTAATTTTAAATAGGTTTCAAAATATCCATACAAGAACTCCATTTTGGCCGGATCAATTTTCATCCGGGTAATCATGCGCAGAAACTCCAGCTTCACCTGAACCCGCTCATGCTCTTCATAACCCATCTGACTGAGCAATGCCGCTGCAGCCGGGTTGTCTGATTCAATATATTCTCTCCAGTTTTTCTTTTTCAGGTGTAATTGTAAAAAGTTAAATTGAAGTACTTCCTGGGTGGGTGTATCGATTTTGAATTGAGTCGGTTCATCTTTTTTCCTATTATAACTCAAAACAGCGATAGGTTGAATCGGTTTGCGGTGTTTGGCGTAGAGGTAAGAAAAATAGAGAAACATTCTTTCGGGGAAATCCGCTTCACGGGTCGATTGGGCTTCAGTGTGGATATGCAGGATTTTATCCTGGTGGTTTAGCTTTACTTCTGCGAGAACGTCAATTTCTTTCTTGCGGCCATTGATGTAGTCCAGATACACTTCTTGTTCGAGGAAAGTAACCTTGGAGAAATCAATGTGAGGGTGAAGATTGGGGAAAAACGCTTCGATGAATTCCTCAAAAAATTCTTGTATCAGCTTTTTCGTCAGCCGATCATGCTTCATGTAGTCTGCTTCTTCTTCTAGAATTACTGGTGCTGTGAACAATAGAACACTTCCTTTCTTTGAATTATTTTTATTTTACCAATACTTCCACAAAAAATCCACTATAATAAATGAAGTCATATTATTAATTAGAAGGGGCTGTTGCACTTTCAGTTACCTGATTGTGCAACAGCTCCTTTTAAAGTTATTTTACATATGATTAGATTTAATATACATGTCCCACTTCATAGCCCTTGTCTTCCAGCTCCGTTATAATACTTGGATCAACGGTGAAATGAGCCGTCCCCACAAAGACAAAATAAACCTGGCCGCTGTCTTCCTGTAAAATTTCATCCAGGCTGTTTGCCATATCAATATTCCGTTTATCATTCAGCTCTTCCATATATTCATCATTAATGCCCGCTTCATCATAGCCATCCGACATGGTTTCCATCGCTTCGATATCTCCCTCAAGCCATGCATCAGCCAACTCTTCCATTTCGTCTGCAGCCTCATCATACCCATCAACAGCTAATTCTAATGTCTGTATTTGTGTTTCCATCGAATAACCGCTAAGTATCTCAAATTGTTCCTCCGCACTTTCTAAAGAAACAATTTCTTTCCCGTCCTCTGTTGCTTTTTCAAGAAAGTATAGATCAACAGCAGACTGTGAGTCGACGCCACTCGTCATGGTGACAAGTTCAAGCAGCAGCATCTCCACGAACCATGGCTGAAAATCGTTCATTGTTTCTAAATCCAATCCATTCTCTTCAAAAATAGATGCAAGCTCCTCATATGTTTCTTCCGGCAGCTCTTCTTCTAATGTGCTGTCATCTTCATATGTAGCATATTCTATTATTTCTTGCTGCGAAGGCGTTTCTTCCAGCAAATTAAATTCAGGCAACACGACATCTGCACTATCAAATGCTTCTTCAATAGCAGGATCTAATGGATAGAAGTCATCGTTTCCTAAATGAATCGTTCCCTGTAAATACATTTCTGTATCACCAGACTCTACTTTCCATAAGAAGCCTCCTTTTCCTTCGCCGCTTTCTTCTTCATTATCCGTTTCGTCAGCTGTTTCCTTTTCTGTTGCAGGTTCATCTGCTTTATTTTCCATTTCTGTTGCGTCTTCACCGCCACTGCATGCGGTCAATACACCTGCAAGCAAGAGCGTGAATAATGCTAATAAAAGTTTTCTCATTCTAGTTCCTCCTGTTCTCTTCCTGACTTTATCATAAGACCTTTTCATTAGCCTATCATTATTTACACTACAAATGGAAGAAAAATGAGGTTGAACACTGTATTATTTAATACTGGAGTCGATACACATGTAACAAGATCAATAAGCGCTATGAGAAATTGGTTTTAATAATTGTACTGATAATCTGCAATTGCAAATTTTAAACGAAGATAAACATTATCTTCATTTGAATTATAAACCAGCACATATTTGTTTCCCTGATCTTCTTCCAGTAATTCCAAAACATAATGAGGAGTACTGTCGGTGCAAATAATAACAAAATCAGGGCGTTTTAGGGCATGTTTTAAATGAACAGGAGATTTTTCAAACGGATCAATAAAATCAGCTTTTATACCGCAATTCATGAGCATATCACGATAAACAGGCCCGTTATTTCCTGTAACGATTAAAACATTGTAATCTCCTAAGTATGCTTTTTGAAAAGTGGCTGAGTCTTTTTTGGTGTTAGATCTTAAATTTTCTTTCTTTTCCGAATATTTTTGGTCTAGTAATCTATCTTCATTCATTAGTTTTTTGGACCTGTATTTCCAGTAAATGTCCACACTGCCGTCATCATTTAATATTGCGGAAACAGGGTCATCATGTCTTACTGTAATATTAGGAATGCCCCTTACAGTAAACACATTTTCATCAAGGTCGATAAAAATGAATTCCTTATCCTTTTCTTTCACGATACCAAACATGTATTGAATTTCCATTCCATCATCATTATCTATTAGATTTCCGAATAAATTATGTGCCTTCTTCCTTTCTAGAACATATTTACGAGATAAAGCATTGACAAAACCATATTCTCTGCAATTTTGATAGTTTAATGTATCATATAAGATATGTAAATAAAAATCAGGATCTAAATTTTCATATTGCTTAAATTGTTTTTTTAAATCTTCAATGGTATCTATATATGATTGTCTTTCAGAAGTTAAATTATTCACCTAATTTTTTAAATTTTGTAATGGAATAATATATTCTTGATGGTTATTAAATTGTAAATTTTTGATTCTTTTACGTTGTTTGTCAATGAGTCGAGCTTGTTTAACAGACTTTTTCTTCAGGTATCCAAAAGAAGAGGATATATGTTCTTTTTCTTTGCTTGTAAGCTCTAAAAGATTTTCATTCCGGATTACCTTAGATTTTTCTTTATCTAATTGTTGCTCCAACATCTTAATTTCTCTATATAATTGCGCATTTTCTTGGATAATACTGCTTTTTTCTTTTTTTATATTAGAAAGCTCTTGGAAAGCAGTTTTTTCTTTCGCCTTTTCTTGAGATAGCAGGAATTTTAAGTTATTATTTTCTTTTTCTAATTTTTGTAAATCTTTTCTTGTTTTACGATAGAGATCTTTATAATCAACATCATTCTCAGAAGTATTATCAGAAGAAGGAGAGTTATCCTGGATATCGGGAGAACCTAGTTTCATCCTTTTTAAAAGCTCCTTCTTTTTTTCATCATTTTGTTTTTTATTATTAACCTGAGAATGCATCGAGCGTAAAGTATGCTTGTACATCAAAAATCCCCCTCTCTAAAGCGCTTTATTATAGTATACAATATCAGAGAATAGGGTTAAAACTCAAATAATTATAAAAAGATCTTTTTCATCATGATACATTTCTTTTTTCTCATTACAATTTAATTAATAATTTGCAGGAGTTTATGCGATCACTTAGGAATACAATCCCCTTAACATCGCATTGTGATAATAAAAAAGTGACTACCTTATATAAATTTTGGTAGTCACTTTTTCATTATAGTTTCTTAATTTTTATCCTATTGAACCTTCCATTTCAAAGCTGATCAATCTATTCATCTCAACAGCATATTCCATTGGAAGTTCTTTTGTAAATGGTTCAATGAAGCCCATAACAATCATTTCTGTCGCTTCTTCTTCTGATAAACCGCGGCTCATCAGATAGAAGAGCTGTTCCTCAGATACTTTAGAAACTTTTGCTTCATGCTCTAAGGAAATATTGTCATTAAGAATTTCATTGTATGGAATGGTATCGGAAGTCGATTCATTATCCATAATAAGTGTATCACACTCAATATTAGCACGTGCTCCATCCGCTTTACGTCCAAAGTGTACTAAACCACGGTAAGATACTTTACCGCCCTGTTTAGAGATGGATTTAGAAACAATTGTTGAAGACGTATTTGGCGCCAGGTGATGCATTTTCGCACCGGCATCCTGTAATTGTCCTTTTCCTGCTAAAGCGATAGACAGCGTATTTCCGCGTGCGCCTTCTCCTTTTAGAAGGATAGCTGGATATTTCATTGTCAGCTTGGAACCGATGTTTCCATCAATCCATTCCATTGTTGCATTCGCATCACAAACTGCACGTTTTGTAACAAGGTTATACACATTGTTCGCCCAGTTTTGGATTGTCGTATAACGGCAGTAGCCGTCTTTCTTAACAATAATTTCTACAACAGCACTGTGAAGAGAGTTAGTTGTATAAACTGGTGCTGTACAGCCTTCTACATAGTGTACAGATGCTTCTTCATCAACAATGATCAGCGTACGCTCAAACTGTCCCATATTTTCAGAGTTAATACGGAAATAAGCTTGTAATGGTGTAGTAGCTTTTACGCCTTTTGGTACATAAATAAATGAACCGCCAGACCATACTGCAGAGTTTAATGCAGCGAATTTATTATCAGCATAAGGAATAACTGTTCCAAAGTATTCTTTAAACAGCTCTTCGTTTTCTTTCAGTGCAGTATCTGTATCTTTAAATACAATACCAAGCTCCTGAAGATCTTCCTTCAAACTGTGATAAACTACTTCTGATTCATACTGTGCAGATACACCGGCAAGATATTTTTGCTCTGCTTCAGGGATACCTAATTTATCAAAAGTCTGTTTGATTTCTTCAGGTACCTCATCCCATGTTCTGCCTTGCTTTTCAGAAGGTTTTACATAATAAACGATCTCATCGAAGTCTAAACCTGAAAGATCTCCGCCCCATTGCGGCATCGGACGCTTGTAGAAATGATCTAATGCCTTTAAGCGGTAGTCAAGCATCCACTGCGGTTCTTCCTTCATTTTCGAAATTTCTTTAACAATATTAGGCGTTAATCCTTTTTCTGTACGGAAAATAGATACGTCTTTATCATGAAATCCATATTTATACTCTTCAATTTCCGGCATATTTTTTGCCATTGTTAATAACCTCCTTCTGATTATTAAACACTTCTGTCTTATTCCTCGTGCACTCCCTTTTCCATCGCTTTCCATGCAAGTGTTGCACATTTAATCCGGGCGGGAAATTGGGAAACTCCCTGAAGTGCCTCAATGTCGCCCATATCCTCTGAATCGATGTCTTCTCCTAACATCATTTTGGAGAACATTTCTGACATTTTTAGTGCCGTTTCTACTTCCAGTCCCTTAATCGCCTGTGTCATCATGGATGCGGATGCCATACTGATGGAACATCCTTCTCCCTGAAACTTCGCATCCTTTACAATCCCATTCTGGATGTCTAACTGTAATTGAATACGGTCACCGCAGGTCGGATTATTCATATCCACTGTCACAGAATCCTTTTCCAGTGTTCCTTTGTTGCGCGGATTTTTATAATGATCCATAATAACTTGTCTATAAAGTGTATCGAGGTTATTCAAAGCCATTCCCAAAATACTCCTTTGTTTTTAACAGCCCTGCAACTAAAAGATCAATATCCTCTTTCGTATTATAGAGATAGAAACTGGCTCTGGCGGTTGCAACCACATCTAACCATTTCATTAAAGGCTGTGCACAATGGTGACCGGCCCGGACAGCGATTCCTTCCGCATCAAGAACTGTTGCAGTATCATGCGGATGTACGTCATCAAGATTAAAGGTCACCAGCCCTGCCCGTTTCCGAGGTCCATAAATCTGAATACCATCGATTGTTTGCATTTGTTCCAGCGCATAGGCTGCCAGCTCTGTCTCATGAGCCAGTATTTCATCCTGCCCGACTTCATTTAGAAAGTCGATTGCTGCTGCAAGCCCAATTGCTCCAGCAATAATAGGTGTACCGCCTTCAAATTTCCAAGGCAGCTCCTTCCAAGTAGAATCATATAGATTCACAAAATCAATCATTTCTCCGCCAAATTCAATCGGCTCCATACTTTCCAGAAGCTCTTCCTTGCCATAAAGAGCACCGATACCAGTCGGGCCACACATTTTATGACCGGAAAAAGCATAAAAATCACAATCTATATCCTGCACATCCACCTTAATGTGCGGTGCTCCCTGCGCTCCATCTACAACCATAACAGCTTGATGCTGATGAGCAATTTCTGTGATTTCTTTTATTGGATTAATCGTTCCAAGAACGTTGGAAACATGTGCCATTGCAACGATTTTTGTCTTTTCATTCACTGTATTCTTAACATCATCAAGTGAAACTGTGCCGTCTTCCTGTAATGGCAAATACACTAAACGGGCTCCAGTTACTTTTGCAACCTGTTGCCAAGGAATCAAATTACTGTGATGCTCCATTGGCGTGATTACTATTTCATCATCCGGCCCAACATTGGCCCTTGCGTAGCTTGATGCTACCAGATTCAGTCCGGCTGTTGTACCCCGGTTAAAGATAATTTCTTTTGTGCTCTTCGCATTAATAAATTCCCGAACCTTTTCACGTGCTCCTTCATACTGATCAGTTGCTCTTGATCCGAGTGTATGCACCCCGCGGTGAACGTTGGAATTATTATATCTATAATAATCACTCACCGCTTCGATAACCTGAACCGGTTTTTGTGAGGTTGCAGAAGAATCCAAATATACTAAGGGATGTCCGTTTACTTCCTGTTGAAGAATTGGAAATTGTTCTTTAATGGCTTTTATATCCATTAATAAACTTTCCTTTCAATCACTTGTGTTAATTGCTTACGTACAGACTCAATTGGAAGCTGAGCAACCACTGGAGCTAAGAAACCGTGAATTACTAAACGTTCTGCTTCTTCCTGCTCAAGCCCTCTGCTCATAAGGTAATACATCTGTAATGGATCAACACGTCCTACAGAAGCTGCGTGACCTGCTGTTACGTCATCTTCATCAATAAGAAGGATCGGATTGGCATCTCCACGAGATTTTTCACTTAGCATTAATACGCGAGATTCCTGCTCAGAGTTTGATTTCGTACCGCCATGCTCAATTTTACCGATGGCGTTAAAAATAGTCGTTGCTGCGCCTTTCATAACACCGCGTTGTAAAATATACGCATCCGTCTGTTTTCCAAACTGGCGGATACTTGATGTGAAGTTCTGTGTTTGTTTTCCGCGTCCGACAGAAACAGCTTTCGCTTCTGAATTTGAATTATCGCCTAACAGGTAAGTGATATTTTCAGAAACTGTATTTCCGTCATTCATTTGGCCAAGTGCCCAGTTGATTTGTGCATCACGCTGAGCTACTCCACGGCGGTTTACATATGTTGTCGTACCTGCCGCAAAGTTATCTACTGCACCATATGCAACCTGTGCGTTATCATGAGCAAATACTTCTGTTACCAGATTGGCAACAGTTTCTTCTGTATCATTATGAGAAATATAGTTTTCTACATAAGTGACAGAGCTTCCTTCTTCTGCTACAACAAGTACATGATTTAGCAGGGCACTGTCCGTATCTTCCTGCCAGAAGATTGCCTGGAGCGGATCTTCTATTTGTACATTCTTAGGAACATAAACAAATATCCCGCCGTTCATAAGTGCAGCATGCAGTGCTGTCAAACGGTTCTGATCAACGGCAACTGCATCATTCATATAATATTTTTCTACTAAATCGCTGTGCTCATTCATTGCTGTGAAAATATCTGTGAAAATAACACCTTTATCCTGAAGTTCCTGAGAAAGACTGTTATATGCCGCAGTTTGATTTCGCTGAATATATAAGTTCTCCATGCTGGCATCTTCAGCAAAGTATGCTTTCAGCTCTTCAGGCAGTTCATTAAGGGAAGCAATGGCAGCTGCTTCTTTATAAGAATGCTGGAAGTCTGTAAAATTCCAGTTTGATATTTTTGTTTTATCCGGTTTTGGCATGTCTAATGAATCAGCCATTTCCAAAGCTTTGGAACGAAGCGTAGTCATCCAGCCCGGTTCATTGCGGTCTTTGGAAAATGCTTGAATATATTCTTGATTGAATGGAAGCTTGGTTTCTACAGTCATGATTACCCCTCCTTACATTACGCGTTTTGTTCTGCAGTTTCTTCGTCTTCAATTCCTAATTCTTCTTTAATCCACTCATAGCCTTCTGCTTCAAGGCGTTTTGCAAGCTCAGGTCCGCCTGATTTCACAACACGGCCCTGCATCATTACGTGAACAAAGTCAGGTGTAATGTAGTTTAATAGACGTTGGTAGTGCGTAATAATTAAGCATCCAAAGTTATCGGAACGCATTTTGTTGATCCCTTTTGATACTACTTTCAATGCGTCGATATCAAGTCCAGAATCAATTTCATCAAGAATAGCGATATCTGGCTTTAATTGCATTAATTGCAGAATTTCGTTACGTTTTTTCTCTCCGCCGGAGAAGCCTTCATTCAAGTAACGTGTTGCCATATTCTGATCTATATCAAGATAGTCTAAATCTTTGTCAAGTTCTTTGATAAACTTCATCAATGGAATTTCATCGCCTTCTTCACGTTTTGCATTGATGGCAGAACGAAGGAAGTCAGAAGTTGTTACACCGCTAATTTCACTTGGGTATTGCATTGCTAAAAATAGACCGGCACGGGCACGTTCGTCTACTTCCATTTCTAATACATCTTCCCCGTCAAGTGTGATTGTTCCCTCTGTTACTTCATATTTAGGATGCCCCATGATTGCAGATGCCAATGTGGATTTACCTGTACCGTTTGGTCCCATGATTGCATGGAATTCTCCACCCTTAACTGTTAGGTCTACCCCTTTTAATATCTCTTTGTCTTCAATGGATACATGAAGATTCTTAATTTCTAATACTGAGCCTGACATAAATCATACCTCCAAAACTTTATTTTAAATGAAATGAATAATATATTCATTCTCAATTTATTCTCATTACAATCTTAAAGCATTTCAAATTAATTCGCAACTGTTATTGTCCGTCTATAAGATGCGTTAAAATATACCGTTAAAGGAGTATTAAAAAAACCTTTTTCAGCCTGTTTGCGAAAATTTCTGCTCCTTTTATTTTTCCTCTGAAAACTGAAAAATAGATAACTCTCTTCAGTAAAAACATACCAACAAATTTCTACTGTATTTCACGAGTTTTCCGGCTGTTTTCAATAGCTCTCTTCATATAAAAAAGCTGATGCCCTTTGACACCAACTTTTTTATTATCTTTATTTCAAACGTCTGAGCTCTACTCCTGATGAGATCATTTTCGCGTTTTGATATTCTTTTTCTCTTTGTTCTTCCACTTTTAATTTCTTTTCCAGACTTCTGTCATATTCTTGATAATTGACACCTCTTGATTGTCCAATAGCTTTTTCCATTTCCGAAGTGTAGCTTAAACCATTCTCAGTGGTAATAATAAATCATCCTTTCGGTTTGTTTAACACAATAAATATGCTAACACAGGTATGATTCCCGCACAAAACGGATTTAAACTTATATTTTCGGATAATTTATGATAATCGTTCCTCATGAATAGCTAAAGTCTTATATTCTTAATATTCTTCTAAAATGCTCGTTATTATGAGCTGATTAGCGTCAGAACAAGGATACTTTCATAGTTATCGGTCATAAACTTTAGTTATTTAATGCTGTGAACAGCTCTGGTTTATACTTTATTAAATACTGATAAATATTTGCTGTCGATTTAAATGTGTATACTTTCTCCACAGCTTCACCGTCTTCCATAAAAACCAGACATGGAACACTTTCTATTTTGTGCTGCTGCATAAACTCCGGATGTATGGAAGCATTCATTTCTGAAAAGATATCCTCCTCGTGCATTCTTTCCACATTCTCAAGCATTGCCCGTGCTACCGTACATGTCCCGCAAAATGGTGTATAAATATATAATATGAGCCGATGATGACTTACTTCTGCTTCATTAAACTGTTTCAAGTTGATTCCCCTCAATCTTTCTTCTCTTCATAAATATCAGAAGAAATATTAACCCTTGCAATCATTTCCTTGATGAATAAAATGCATTTTTATTTTAACGCGTAAACTTATTATTTTGCAAGATAATTAAGGTCTATTCCGATTCGCTTGCCGGCAAGAATACTTGCCAATGTCTTCATTGGAGTAGCAGCAACTTCTCTGAATTCGCTGCTTACATAAATATGCTCTGCATGCGGCAATTCCCTTCCCAGCTGCTTCCGAAGTTTCATTCCTGATTCATCCTCGTCCACAAGAATAAATACATCCGTTTCATCTAAATGATAATATTCCAACAGCTCTTCAAATCTTTCTACGCCTATGGTTCCATTTGTACAAACAATGGTGATGGTATTATCGTCAAGAATTTTTTCAATATGTTTTTTATCAGATAACCCTTCAACGATTATAACTTTACTGTAATCATCTTCCATCATCGTCTTGCACTCCTTATCGCAACTAATATGCTTTTTCTATATTATATGAAAAGAAAAGAGCTAACTATACACGATTGTGGAAAAGTCAGCTCTTTTCACCCTTTTTTAGAGCCCTTTTGAAAATTTCAGATGAAGATTCTCTGGAATAGGCGCGTAAGGTAATTATATTATTCTTCTATAAATTCCTGGTATGCTTCTGCATCTAATAATTCATTTACATCCGTATCATCCTCAACTTCAATAACGATCATCCATGCTTTTTCGTATGGTGATTCATTTACAAGCTCAGGGCTGTCTTCCAGCTCTTCATTTACTTCTACAACTTTTCCGCTCACAGGAGCATACAGCTCAGATACCGTTTTAACTGATTCTACACTGCCAAACGGTTCATCAAGCTCTAAAGAATCGCCGACTTCCGGTAACTCCACAAAGACAATATCTCCAAGCTCATCCTGTGCGAAGTCTGTAATTCCAATACGAACTTTTCCATCTTCTTTCTTTACCCATTCATGTTCTTTTGAATATAAATAATCCTCTGGCAAGCTCATTTCGTATCCCTCCAAAATCATCATTATTTCGCTTTAATCACGTGTTCAAAAAGGGCCCGAATCAGAAGCAAGAAGGTCAAGGGGTCTTTTTGAACATCTTCTTTTACTATACATTGAAGCGGGTTTAAATTCTAGCCCTACCTTACTTCCAAACAGATTCATAGGTTTCTTCATTAAAACCGGCAGTTACTTTCTTTCCATCTGTCAGGATTGGTCTTTTTATTAACATACCGTCGGAAGCTAAAATTTCCGCCATTTCCTGAGGCGATAAATCATTTATTTTTTCCTTTAAATGAAGCTCACGATACTTTTTACCACTTGTATTAAAAAATTTCTTTGCCGGTAAATCGCTTGATTCCATCAGGGCCAGTATCTGTTTTTCACTTGGAGGCTCCTCTACAATATGAATTGCTTTATAATCAATTTGATTTTCATCCAGCCATTTTTTCGCATTTCGGCAGGTACCACACTTGGGGTACCAGTAAAAAGATAATGTCATTTGTATTCCTCCGTTCTTTACTGCTGATCCTCTTTTGTCGGTCCCATAACTCCAGGCACCTTCAGACCAGCTTGTCTAAGTAAAACGGTCATTTGACCGCGGTGATGAATCTGGTGACTGACGAGCATTCGTAAAATACTTCCCTTTGGTGCAGGTCCGCCAAAATCACCGGTTTCATTTACTAAAGCTTCATCTGACAGTTGTTCTTTTGCTTTCTTTATAACACGTTTTGAAATGTCCTCATATGCTTCGAGAATTTCATTTGCTTTTACCGGAATTTCATCAGGATCATAAGGAGAATCCAGATTAACGCCTACTAAGCTCATGAAGAATACAGGACTGTTCACTAAATGCCACCCTAACCAGCCGAGACTATTGTGTCCTTCTTCAATAGATTGATCCAGTTTTTCATCTTCTAAGGCTTCTAATACCGCCTTGGTCCCGTCAGCAGACTGTGACCATTCTGTTAAAAAATCATTTAATTTTCGATACATGTTAATCCCTCCTGTAATATTGTTTCTTTTTTTATTAGCGTACCATGAAACTTCCGCTTTAATCCAATATATTGAATCAATTTGCAGCATATAGTAAACGCAGTTAGAAGTGACAAAACGAAGAAGTCTTCGTACAATAATAATTGTGAAGAAAAAGACCTTTTAAAGTGTATTCAAAAAGTGCCTAAATGACTGCTCTTTCATCTAAGTGTGCTCTTGATCCATTTACGCAGTATAGTGAGGTAACAAGGAAATAAATATATTTATTTCCTTGTTACCTCACTATACTGCTACCTTTCAGCTCGGCTGAAAGGCGTGTGAATGGTAATTCACACGAATGGATCAAATTCGTATTTCAGCACATCATATGAGCAAGGATGCACTTATAGCTACTTTTTGAACACACTCTTTTAAATTGCAATCGATTTATTTAATGAAACAGATGAGCTCTTAAGGGAAAGGAAATATCCATCATGATAAAGAATGCTTTTCAAGCCAAATGCGCTGCAATTGCGGAGAATAAAACATTTACGAATACGATTATCGGATTAATTATCTTTAATGCCATCATTGTAGGTTTTGAAACATACCCTGCTGTTACCAATCAATTCGCCTCTATCATCTACTGGATGGATACACTATTATTAATCATATTTACAATTGAAATTATTATTAGATTAATAGGGAGTCCTTCTCTTATTGCTTTTTTTAAGAATCCATGGAATGTATTTGATTTAATTATTATATCGGCCAGTATCATATTCCTTGGCTCAAGTTACATAATGGTATTACGTATCTTAAGAGTCCTTCGGGTATTAAGAGCGATATCGATTATCCCGTCCTTAAGAAAGATGGTTAATGCGTTACTGTTAACTATTCCTTCCATGGGAACAATCATGATTCTTTTAGGGCTGTTCTTCTATGTCTATGGAGTCATTGGTACAACGCTTTTCAGTTCCATTTCCCCTGAATACTTTGGCTCTTTACATCGCACCCTGCTCACCTTATTTCAGGTGATTACATTAGAATCATGGGCAAGTGGTGTAATGTATCCTGTTTTAGAACAAGATCCCTCCTCCTGGTGGTATTTTGTAACCTTTATTTTAATTGGTGCATTCGTTATTGTTAATTTATTTGTAGGTGTTGTAGTAAATAATGTAGAGGAAGCCAGCCGGGAAGAAACACCTCCACCAACAGACAAAAAACTTGAAGAAATGAATCTGGAATTAAAAGAAATTAAAGCATTATTAAAAGATAAATCAGAGTGATAAGACAAATCTCAACTTACTCTCAGCAGTTTTTTTGAATTTTCTCTATAAACGAGAGTGTACAGCATCTTAACCCTTTGAACGAAAGCAATCAAAAAAAGAGGCAAATCAGCCTCTTTTTTTGCACTATCTTTTATCAGACAATATATTTTTCTTCCTCAATAATTTTTGCGGCAATTTCTCGTTTCTTTTTAACTGTATTGATTGGTGTATGTCTGGTCAGCTTACGCAGAGAGGACAGCATAATACGCAATGTATCTCCTTCTTCTGCTGTAATCAGAATTTCCTTTGCCGCTGCTTCCATCCGGTTAAATGCTTCCTGGACATAGACTTCTGTATACAATAACTTTTGATGCACTTTTTCCGGACCAGCCTTAGCAATGGCTTTTTCTGTACGAAGAATTGCAGACTCCATATTAAATACTTCTGCTGTCATATCAGCTAATTTAATGAGAATTTCTTGCTCGCGGTCTAATTTTTTGCCATATTTCTGTGCTGCTAAACCAGCACCCAGCAGAATCATTTTTTTCGCATTTCTTAATAAATACTTTTCTTGTTCTAAGGCTTCTGTCCCGACTTCCTCCGGCATCATCATCATTAATTCTTCCTGCAGCCCCTGTGCCTTTTCCAACAGCGGCAGTTCACCTTTTAATGCTTTTTTCAGAAGCGTTCCCGGCACGATAAGTCTGTTAATTTCATTGGTTCCTTCGAAAATACGATTAATACGGGAATCGCGGTAAATACGCTCCACTTCATACTCCTGCATAAAACCATATCCGCCGTGCAGCTGAACAGCTTCATCTGCTGCATAATCCAGTAATTCTGTAGCCATATATTTTGTCATGGAGCACTCAATTTGATACTCTGCGATTGCCCGGGCGACTTCGCGGCCATCCTGCAGCTGTTCATCGGTTAATGCACCCATCCGCTGTTCAAATAACCCGACTGTTCGATAAACTGCGCTTTCATTGGCATAGATTTTTGAAGCGATCGTTGCTAATTTTTCCTGTGTCAGAGTGAAGCTTGAAATAGGCGTTTGGAACTGTTTACGTTCGTTCGCATACTTTGCTGCTAATTCCAATGCACGCTTCGACCCTCCGACTCCGCCGACAGCTAATTTATAGCGACCTACGTTCAGGATATTAAAAGCAATCACATGACCTCGGCCCTTTTCACCAAGCAGATTTTCTACAGGAACTTCTGCATCCTCTAATACAAGTGTTCTTGTGGAAGAGCTTTTAATTCCCATTTTCTTTTCTTCCGGTCCTGTAGATACGCCAGGGTAATCCCTTTCAACAATAAAAGCACTGAAATGCTCACCATCAATTTTAGCGTATACGACAAAGACATCCGCAAAAGCTGAGTTGGTAATCCATTGCTTCTCTCCATTTAATATATAATGTGTGCCTGCATCGTTCAATTTTGCTGTTGCTTTTGCTCCAAGTGCATCCGAACCGGAGCTCGGCTCTGTTAATGCGTAAGCAGCAATTAACTCACCAGTAGCTAATTTAGGTAAATATTTTTCCTTTTGGTCTTCATTACCAAAGAAGACAATCGGCAGTGATCCAATTCCAACATGTGCTCCATGGGTAATTGAGAATCCTCCTGCACGGGAAAACTTCTCTGTAATTAAGGAAGAACTGATTTTATCCAGAGCCAGACCGCCATATGCCTCTGGGACATCTGCGCCCAGCAGACCTAATTCTCCTGCTTTTTTGAGCAGTTTCACAGAATGTTCAAATTCGTGATTTTCCAGATTATCAATCTTAGGAACAACTTCTCCCAGTACAAAATCTTCTGTTGTTTTCGCAATCATCTTATGTTCATCTGTAAAATCCTCCGGTGTAATGATATCCTCTCCGGAAATATCCTCAACTAGAAAACCGCCGCCTTTAAATAATCTTTCTTTTGTTTCACTCATTATGATTACCCCTTTTCTGGTAGTTTATAGAAGTTCAAATACTCCGGCAGCTCCCATACCGCCGCCGATACACATCGTTACTATTCCAAATTGCTCGTTTCTCCGCTTCATCTCATGCATTAAGCTGACTGTCAGCTTTGTGCCAGTACAGCCCAGCGGGTGGCCTAACGCAATGGCACCGCCATTTACATTCACCTTATCTATATCTAAATCTAACGCTCTGATAACCCGCAGTGCCTGGGATGCAAAAGCTTCATTTAATTCAAACAATCCAATATCAGATAACTCTAATCCGGCCATTTTTACTGCCTTTGGAATTGCTTCTACCGGACCGACTCCCATAATTTCCGGTGCTACTCCAGCTACCGCAAAGGAACAGAATTTTAAAATTGGTGTTAATCCTTCTGCCTCTGCCTTTTCTTTATCCATTAACAGAACAGAAGCTGCCCCATCACTCATTTGTGAAGCATTCCCGGCAGTAACACTGCCTTTAATATGAAAGGCCGGGCGCAGTGAGCTTAAAACCTCTATATTTGTTCCTGCACGGACGCCCTCATCCATCTCAAAGGAGAAGGATTTTTCTTCAATCTTATTGTTCTTTCCTACAAAACGTTCTTTCACTTCTACAGGAACAATTTCCTCCTTAAACAGACCTTTCTCCATTGCTGCAGCAGCGCGTTCATGACTCTGTACTGCAAAAGCATCCTGATCTGCTCTTGAAATATCAAAACGATTTGCTACTTCCTCTGCCGTATGTCCCATGTTCATATAGTATTCCGGCGCATTTGCAACCAGGGCCGGGTTGGGTTTAATGACATGCCCGCCCATCGGAATCATAGACATCGATTCTGCACCGCCAGCAATAATTGTCTCAGCAGCACCGACCATAATCCGTTCGGCACCATAGGCAATCGTTTGTAATCCTGAAGCACAGTAGCGGTTTACGGTAATTCCCGGTACCTCATGACCTAGCCCGGCCAGACCGGCAATATTACGCGCCATATTCATTCCCTGTTCTGCTTCCGGCATTGCACAGCCAATAATTACATCATCTACCGAACCTTGATAATTACCGGCTCTTTTTAAGGTTTCTTTTACAGTTAAAGCTGCCAGATCATCTGGCCTTACATCCCGTAACGATCCTTTATTTGCTTTTCCCACTGGTGTTCTTGCACCAGCTACAATTACTGCTTCTTTCACGGATGTACCCTCCTTTGAATGCGTGCTCCCTTTAAGTACGTGTTCAAAAAGTTCGGTAAATTGGGCTTTTTGAACATCCTCTTTTGAGATTAATTTCGCAATGGCTTCCCTTTTACCAGCATGTGCTGCATTCTCTGCTGTGTCAGCGGTTCCGCAATAAGGCTTAAGAATGCTTCTCTTTCCAAATCAAGCATCACCTGCTCATCAATCTCTGTACCCTCTTTTATTCTTCCGCCAGATAAAACATAGGCTAATTTTTCAGCAATTTTCAAATCATGCTCCGAAGCATATCCGCCATAGTGCAGCGATTTTGCTCCCATAACCATTGCTGCATAGCCTGCTTCTCCGACAACCGGGATTTTCTCCCTTACAGGCTTCTCATATCCTTCGTTGAATAAAGATAATACACGTTTTTTCGCATCATAGAGAACGTGATCCGGATTTCTGCTGATGCGGTCATTTTTATTCAGATATCCATTTTCCATAGCTTCTTTAGCTGAGGTGGACACTTTGGCCATTGCTACTTTTTCAAAGACATCATTTGCAATCTTCGTTAAATCAATATTTACACCCTCCGGAAGATTTCTAAGCTCTTTTAAATAGAGCTCTTTTGTTCCTCCTCCACCAGGGATAAGCCCGACTCCAAATTCGACCAGACCCATATAGGTTTCTGGTGATGCCTGAATTGCTGCAGCCGGCAGGGATACCTCTGCACCACCGCCTAATGTCATATTAAATGGCGCAGCAACGACCGGTCTGTCGGAATACTTAATATTCATCGTCATATTTTGAAATTGACGGATAACAAGATCTAATTCGAAAATATTATCATCCTGTGCTTCCATCAGCATCATCGCTAAATTAGCACCGACACAGAAATTTTTGCCCTGGTTTCCAATTACAAGACCTTTGTAATTTTTATTTACTTCTTCAATCGATTCATTGACCATCTGAATAATATCCAGTCCGATTGCATTACTTCTTGAATGGAATTCCAGGAGCGCAACGCCATCTCCAATATCAATCAGGCTGGCACCGGTATTTTTTTTGATAACTCCCTTTTGCTCTTTTATTGCTGCTAAGGATATTTCTTTCTTGTTTACTTCCTTTTGTTTATAGCCATCTTCATGGTAAAAGTAACTATCTCCTTTTTCCTGCTTATAGAAGGTTTCATTCCCTTCTTCCAGCATATCAAGTACCCAGCTTGGCACGGCGGTATCTTCATCCTGAATGCGTTCCACAGCAGCACTTACACCAATCGCATCCCATATTTCAAATGGCCCTAATTCCCAGCCGAAGCCCCATTTCATTGCATCATCAATGGAAACAACATCATCTGCAATTTCTCCGACTAAATCAGCAGAATATAATAACACCGGTTTGATAATAGACCAAATAAAATCAGAAGCTTTGTCGCCTTTTTGATTTACAAGCGCTTTCATTTTTCTTTTAACGCCCTTTTCCTGCTTTGCTAATTCTACGGCTGCTGTTTTTAGTTTCTTCCTTTCCTGGTACTCTAAAGTTGACGGATTAATTTCTACAATCGTCCGGTCCTTTTTCTTTTCATAAAATCCTTTTCCGCTTTTCGCCCCAATCCAGCCTTTATCAATCATCTGCTTTAAAAAGTCGGGAACAGTGAAAATCCCTTTCTCTTTTGGATCGGATACATGATGGTATACATTGTTCGCCACATGATAAAATGTATCTATTCCGACTACATCCAACGTCCGGAATGTCGCACTTTTCGGTCTGCCGATCAATGGGCCGGTAATTGAATCTACTTCTCCGACACTTAGACCCTGTTTCTCCATTTCCTGGACAGTCACCAAAAGCCCGTAGGTCCCAATCCTGTTTGCAATAAAGTTTGGTGTGTCCTTTGCTTCTACAACACCCTTCCCTAACACATCTTCTCCAAAGGTTTTCATAAAAGAAAGTACTTCTGTTCTTGTCTTATCAGTCGGAATAACTTCTAATAATTTCAAATAACGCGGCGGATTAAAAAAGTGCGTACCTAAAAAATGCTCCTGCATATCTTCTGAGGAATCTGCAATCATTGCCTCAACAGAAATTCCTGATGTATTAGAGCTTATAATTGCCCCGGTCCTGCGGTGCGCATCCACCTTTTTGAACAGCTCTTTTTTCGCTTCCAGGTTCTCTACAATAACTTCAACAATCCAATCTGCCTCTGATAGAAGCGCTAAATCATCCTCCAAATTAGCAACCTGAATCAGCTCTAAGCTTTTTTTAGAAGTTATTGGCGACGGCTTTTGTTTTAACAGCTTTTTCTTGCTCTCTTCAACAATCCTGTACCTGACCTTTTTATCTTCTAATGTAAATCCCTGCTTCTTTTCTTTGTCTGTCAAGGAATCTGGTACTCTGTCAAACATTGTTACAGATAACCCCGCATTGGCTAAATGCGCGGCAATACCAGAGCCCATTACTCCTGAACCTATTACTGCTGCACGTTTAATGGAATATGTCATTTCACAATCCTCCAGACTTTCTTGAATGAATACTCATTCATTTTTGAGCCAAAAAATAAAGATATTGGCACATCGAATATCTCACATTACTTATACTATAACGGAATATTTATTTTTTTGCAATATTTTTGTAAGGGGTTTCAAAAATGATTTTATTTCATCGGATAAATTAGTAATCAGAACAGACTCACAGCAGCCTCTGAGATATTACATTCCCATCCTGTCACAGATCATTGGTTATTTATTGCAGGGTAGTTCCACTTTTTCTCTCAAACTTTATTGATTTTCAGACTGAATATATTCCTATAAAAACCGGGTTTCTTCTATATTAATATATGTTTTATTTGAGACACTCATAAAAGTCGTAATCATTCCTATTTACAAAAAGCGTCCCTTGCGATATCATAGATAAAGTACTTTTTATTATAATTTATTACCATAAGAATGGAGGAATAAGATGACAACACCTGTTGTGTCCATGTCAAATATTAACTTCCATTATGGATCTCGTAAAGTCTTAGATAATATAAACTTTGAAATTCCCAATGGAGCTTTCATGGGACTAGTTGGTCCAAACGGTGGCGGAAAAACCACTTTAATCCGGCTGATCCTTGGCTTAGAAAAACCGGAAACGGGAGAAATAATGGTTTTTGGACAGCCTATTCAAAAACTAAGGAATAAAGATAGAATCGGCTTTGTCTCACAAAAAGCAAATTCATTTAATAAAGGGTTTCCTGCAACAGTATATGAAGTAGTTGCTTCCGGGCTCACTGCACAGCTTGGTTATTTTAGATTCATATCTAAAAAAGATAAGCAAAAAATTCATGAAGCTATTGCGCAGGTTGGTATGACAGAATATACGAAACAAAATATTGGAAACCTGTCTGGTGGCCAGCAGCAGCGAATCTTTATCGCAAGAGCCTTAGTCAGTGATCCTGAGCTGATCATTTTAGATGAACCGACAGTAGGAATTGACTATGAAAATGTGAAAAGATTTTATGAGCTGCTTTACAAGCTGAACACAGAATACAAAAAAACATTATTGCTGGTAACGCACGATACAGGCACCATGACCCAGTATGCGACAGACATTGTTTGTTTAAATAAAACGATGCATTTTCATGGTAACCCTGATGAGTATGCGTCACTTACGGAAGCAGACTTCTCGCAAATTTACGGTCACCCGGTAAGTCTGGTTACGCATTAATTCATAGTTGGAGGATAGACAATGCTTTTGGATTTTTTAACTTACCCCTTTTTAAGATATACTTTTCTTACAGGTATCTTAATTGGTATAATTGCTCCTTTATTAGGGACTTTTATCGTAGTGAGACGACAGTCATTAATAGCTGATGCCCTCTCACACGTCACTTTAGCTGGAATTTCCTTCGGGTTGATGGCTGAAAAAAAATATGGCTGGGTTATTTCCCCAATATATAGCGGAATGGTGTTTTCTGTGATCGGCTCGATTTTCATTGAAAAGCTGCGTACGGTATATAAAGCCTACCAGGAAATATCAATTCCAATTATTTTATCTGCCGGTGTAGGTCTCAGCGTTATTTTCATCTCTATTGCTGACGGATTTAACACAGATTTATTCAATTATTTGTTTGGATCTGTATCGGCAGTAACTATAAATGATTTTTATGTCATTTCCGGAGTTGCCGCCTTTGTTCTTGTTATTATCTGGCTCTTCTTTAAAGAATTATTTACCATGTCCTTTGATGAAGAACAGGCAACTATCGCCGGACTGCATGTGAAATGGATCAATATGCTGTTTATTATATTAACGGCACTGGTTATAGCTGCTTCTATCCGTATTGTGGGTGTATTACTTGTTTCAGCTTTAATGACCTTGCCGGTAGCAGCAAGTATGCGTATTGCTAAAGGATTTAAACAAATGATTTTCCTGTCAATCCTTTTTGGTGAAATTGCGGTTATATTTGGGATTATCTCAGGTTATTATTTAGACATTCCACCAGGCGGAACAATTGTTATGACATCGTTATTTATATTGTTAGTCGCTATAGGAATTAAAAAAATAAGAAAATAAATGGAGGTTTTTTGATGAATCTTCAAGATGCAATCAATGTATTAAAAGAAAAAGGATATAAAACAACCGGAAAACGTAAGGATATCCTGGAATTCTTTGCTTCCGAGGATGGATACCGGCCTGCAAAGGATTTGATTGTTCATCTGGAAAACAAATATGGTACAATCAGCTTCGACACAATCTATCGTAATCTGCATTTATACCATGATTTAGGTATATTAGAAAAAACAGATTTAGAAGGTGAAAAGCATTTTCGGTTAAGCTGCAGCCATCACCACCATCATCATTTTATTTGTACGGACTGTGGAAAAACAAAAGAAATTGATATCTGCCCAATGGATACAGCCTCTGCAGAACTGACAAATTATGAAATTGATGACCATAAATTTGAGATTTATGGAAGATGCCCTGCTTGCCTGAACGCTTAAGAAATTTGTTTCCAACTGAATAATGATCTTTCAGCTGCAGGATTCGGTTCTATTGCTATCCCGTTTCCAATTCTTAAAGAATTGGAAACGGGATTTTTAATTTATGTCTCCAAATATATCAATTTTATATACTGCAAAAAAAATTGGGGAATTGTGTTTCTTTATATCGAAAAGTTATGTATACTACCTTTAGAACGTTTAAAATAGGAGCAGAGTAATATGCGTAAAAGTAGCAAATTTCAATTATTTTTATTATTTATTGCAGGAATTGTTTTTGTTGTATTTGTTTTCATTATGCAAAGACAATTCAACAATCCTGAGTTCGACTACCAAAATGAAGTCGCAGGAGTAAGTCAGTCCGGACAGGAAGAAGAAACAGAGGATACTGACACAGCTGATGAGGAAGCAGACACAGATGAAGAATCTGAGGAAGAGTCAGAAGAAGCTGGTGAAGGTACTGACAATTCCACTGGGGAGGATTTTCAGGTTACAGCAGATTTATTAAATATCCGCATTGGCCCTAATGCAGATAGTGAGGTTGTAGCAACTTTGGTTACAGGGGACGTTGTTCAAATTGTCGGCGAGCAGGATGAATACGGATGGGTTGAAATTACTTATCAGGATGTCACCGGCTATGCAAATGGCGAATACTTAGAACCTGTTGATGAGGAATAAAGTTATTTCCTAACACACAAAAAAATGGACTGTTTTACTTATTCCTGTAATAAATGAATAAGAAAAGCAGTCCGTTTTTTAGACAATCATCTTACAAGTGGTCTTGCTGCAGGGTTATATTTAATTAAGTACTTTCTCTAAAATTTTACTTTCTCCATGATCCAGCATATTTTTTAAGATGACATCCTCTACATCCTTGTTCATTTCTGTTTCCAGTGTTTTGGAAGCAGGTGCCTCGCCGACAATGAATACCCGTTTCCAGCCCCTGTCTTTTGCCTGCTTATCCAGTTTAGGAGCGATACTTTTATACCAGCGATATTGGTTCGCTTCATAACGATCGCTGAACAAGTCTTTCTGTAGGTTTCCTGAACCTAGTCCTGTTGTGGATCTTCCTTGACGTGGTCCTTGTTTTATTTTCCATGTGTCTTCTTCTACATCTAATTCATATTCAGTTGTATCCTCTACCTGATTTAAATTGGTATCTATTAACTTAACTTGATTTTGCTGAACAAGTATAATACCAGTTCTGGGATATTTCTCTGACAGTGTTTTTAATTGATCTAACACTGGACTTTCCTGCCATTCAAATTCATTGTCCAGTCGCATCTGGACACGCTCGGCAAACCATACCTCTTCATCTGCAGAAGCTACAATAATAACTCCCTTCATAACATTTCTCTCAATATCATCCATAAAATTCTTTACTTTTTTCTTTACTTTTCTGTAATTCGCAAGCTCTTCTTCATTATTTCCTTCTTTTAAATAATGCTCAAAGTTGTTCAATCCATTTTTCAGATGGATTTTCCACTCTCCACCCTGCTGATCCGGATCGCTTAAATCTGTATTCAGGTACATGGTAAATATCTTGTTTGCTCCTGTTCCTCTCACATTCTCTAAGTCTTTTACAATATCTTGAATGTCTTTCATTATATATAAGCCCTCCTCCAAAATCAGTATATATTTAGTGTTTATCCTAAATATTAAGAGTTTAAACTTCAATAACATACAAGATTGGTAATAAAGGATTTTATACAAAAAAACCGAACTTCTTTTGAATCCATTTTACTTTTTGGGATTCAGGTCTGTTCGGTTTTTTTATGTTTTCTATTTTTTATTTACTTTGGAATAAGTTTCTATTCTATCTCAGACTCTTCCTCGGAAATCTTTGTGATTCTCACTCTCTTGATCTGATATCCATCTTTTTCAACAAGAGCAAATTCATACCCTTCAAATTCCATTACAGTTCCAACCTCTGCTTCGAGATTATGGGTAAAGAACCAGCCTCCGATAGTATCTACTTCGTCATCTTCCAAATTAATACCCAGCTTCTGATTAATATCATCCAGGCTGACCCTGCCAGCGACTAAATAAGTAGTATCATTAATCATTTCAAAATCAGCTACTTCATCTTCATCAAATTCATCCCGGATATCTCCAACAATTTCTTCCAGAATATCTTCAACAGTAACTAATCCTGCTGTACCGCCATATTCATCATTTACAATAGCCATATGAATACGTTCCTTTTGCATTTTTAAAAGAAGGTGGCGAATTGGTGTTGCTTCAGACACGTGAATAATGGGGCGGATATAATCTTCAATTGTTGCGGGTTCATTATTGCTCAGCTTTCCAGTAAATACTTCCTTGAGGTTTACCAGACCAATGATATTATCCTTATCTTCATCCGCAACCGGGTAACGGGTAAATTGACCTTTATGAACAATTTCAATATTTTCTTCAAAACTGTCTTCTGTTGAGAAATAAACCATTTCTGTTCTCGGTGTCATAATTTCTCTGGCTACCCGTTCGTCAAATTCAAATATATTATTTACATACATCATCTCAGACTGATTAATTTCACCGCTCTTATAGCTATCAGCTAAAATCAAGCGTAATTCTTCTTCGGTATGCGTCTCTTCATGACCGCGCATCGGCTTTAAACCAACCGCTCTGGTTAACAACCGTGCTGACCCATTCAATAACCAGATAAATGGAAATAAAAGACGATAGAACCAGGTTAACGGCCATGCTACAGCTAACGTTACCTGCTCTGCTTTTTGAATCGCTAATGTCTTTGGAGCAAGCTCCCCGACAACTACGTGCAGGAATGTTGCAAACAGGAATGAAATAAAAATGGAAAATGTCGTAACCAGACCTGCTCCAATATTAAATTCCTCCAGAAGCGGATGCAGCATTCTCTCAAATGTCGGCTCTGCTAAACGCCCAATTCCGAGTGCTGTAATAGTAATTCCCAGCTGACAGGCTGATAAATACTCATCAAGATGGGTAACAATCTTCTTAGCCGCAGCAGCAGACCTTTTCCCTGCAGTAATATGCGGCTCCAGCTGTGTACTTCGGATTTTTACAATAGCAAACTCTGACATAACAAAAAAAGCAGTTAATGCGATTAAAATAGCAACCGCAAATAAATTTATGATGGTCGATATGTCCAATTAAGATCCTTGTGCAACGTTGCACAAGGATTTCACCTCCTGAAAATTTAAAAATTCTTTACTAGATTCACGTTCAAAAAGTATAATGTAACAGACTAATAAGCTCTGCTTCCGCACGCCCATTATTTTGCACTTTTGAACACTCTTTTAAGTTCATTATAAGGATTTCCCTTATAACACTTTTCCCTTCGCACGCCGATGATCCAAATGATCAGGATGCTTGGATATTGCCATATGATTATTATAATTACTGTTCCGCGTTACCTTCCCATCGAATCACCCTTTCTCTTATGCTTATTATAATAGATAAAGGCATAATATGTCTACTTGACTATTAAAGTATACCAGGCAAACCAGCAGCTTCTTTTGTTTAAGGCTCCGGACCCGGAAATGAAGTATCAAAAAAGTGGCTCATCGGTTCTGCCATACACAAAAATACGAATCCGGAACCTGCGAAAAGGAACATTCCTAATTAAAATACTTTTAAAATGATGCATCAAAATGTTTTATTCCTTTTAATTCGGGTATATATAATTATCTATTCCTTATCAAAAAAGATTACTACAGTAATACCAGTATTTTAAAGATGAAACGATAAGGCAATGAAACACCTGTAAAAAATATAAAAAGCCCTCACACGAAGCTTTTCTTCATGTAAGGACTCTTGGTAGCATGATTATTAATGTACACGACGAACTGTTCCGCTGAACTCGCCGCCCCAGTAGCTTCCTGGTGACATATCAGCAACGGCAACTCCTGTGCTGCTTTGGGATCCAATAAACTTATTGTTTCCTAAGTAGATACCAACATGACCATTAGTACCATTTGTATTAAAGAATACTAAATCTCCAGGCTGTTTATCACTTGAATCAACAGCTTTTCCAGTGCCAACTAACGCACCAGTGTAAGACGGGATAGAGTATCCAGCTTGAGCGAATGCCCAAGATACAAATCCAGAGCAGTCAAATCCTGTGCTAGGGCTTTTTCCTCCCCAAACATATTGATTTTGATATGTTTGTCCTTGTGCTGCACTAAGTACTGCACTGATTCCAGACCCTGTTGGCGCAGCTTCTTTTTTTGGTTCTTCTTTTTTCTCAGCTTTTTTTGGAGCTGAAGACTGACCAGATTCACTTGATCCGCTATTAGAACTGGAACCTGATTCAGCTGTAGTGGAAGAATTATCACTATTTCCAGAGTTATTATCTTCGTTATTTGAAGCTGTATCTTCTTCCTGACTTGCAGAAGCTTCTTCTTGTTCAGCAGGTTCATTATTTGATTCATTTTCAGAATTGCCTGCTTCTTCTTCGCTGCTATCTTCGTTTGAACCTACACTGACACTTGCTACTAAAGTTTCCGGTGCCGGAGCAGTGGCAACTTCTAAACGGTCAGCTACATCTTCCTCAATTGCAGCTAAGCGGGAATCTTCAATTTGTAAATCATCAATGAGTGCTGTCAACTCTGTCTCTTTATCTTTTAAAGAAGACTCCTTATCCTCAGCAACATCTTTTTGTTCTGTAATAGTATTATTAATACCTGTTAAATCCGTTTTTAACTGATTTAATTCATCAAGCTTTGACTCAACACTTTCCTGTTTATCAGCCACTTCCTGTTTATCCTCTTCCTGTTGTTCAAGTAAAGCTAAATCAGAATCAGTAATTTTATTCACTGCAGAAACACGTCCTACAAAATCACTGAAATCCTGTGCTCCAAACAATACTTCAAGATAGCTGATATCTCCACCGTTTTGTTGCAGAGATACTGCACGTTCTTTTAAAATCTCCGTACGTTTTTCAATTGCTTCTTCTAGTTCATCAATCTCAGCTTTTAATTCACTGATTTCGTCTTCAGTTGTAGTAATATCTCCTTCTGTTTCATCCAGCTTTTGCTGATTTTTTTCAAGAGCTGAATTCAAATCATCAATTTCCTGCTGTAAGTTTTGTAGATCAACTAGAACATCAGCTACTTCATTTTCCGCATCTGATAGATTAGCTTGTACAGAATCACGATCATCCTGTACTTGAGATTGCCGAGTTTCTAAATCTTCTACTGATTCTGCCTTTACCGGTCCTGAAAAAAATACACTGCTTAAACCTACCACGGAAGCCGCAGTCAATGTCATTACTGTCTTTTTCAACTCATATTCCCCGCTTTCAAATTTTACACCGCAAATCTATTATCTATGTATTTTGTATCGATTATCTGCGATTCTTTTTATTTTTATATTAATATTATTTTCTTCATTTATTTAATAACTTCGTAAATCTTATCATAAGAAAATGTCATACACATTATAGAAATATTACATTTATATTTCAATAACGACAAATCCGTTTAAAAATCGGCATAGATTATACGGCGTTCCCTATCTATCAGCATTTATACTCTAGTAAATTTGTATTGTTTTTTTTATATTTTCCCGAAAAATATACTAGATATATATTTTTTCGTCATTTAATTCACATAAAAATGATACAATACAAAGAAATGAATGAATGAAAAGGTTATAATAGTTTTCTTTCTACAGATTATTACCTGATAAAAAGTAGGGGTTTAAGTGAAGGTACAAACAATTATTGGAAATAGAGTCATTAAAACTGGTATCGCAGTATTTTTCACAGCACTAATTTGTAAATGGTTTGATTTCCCGCCGACATTTGCAGTTATTACTGCTATTGTTACCATTGAACCGACTGTTACAGATTCCATTAAGAAAGGGATTGTGCGTTTTCCGGCCTCGGCAATCGGTGCTGCTTATGCTGTCATATTTCTTGCTCTGTTCGGCAATTCATCTTTCACTTACATGTTGGCAGCAGTGCTGACTATATTTACTTGCTTCCGGCTGAATCTCCATGCCGGATTATTAGTTGCAACCTTAACAGCTATTGCTATGATTGAAGTAGTAGAAGACAGCTATTTTCTAAGCTTTCTTATCCGATTGGCAACTACAACAATTGGATTGTCCGTTTCTACGCTGGTAAATATGTTTGTTTTCCCGCCAAATTATCATCATTCTATCCATAAACAAACAGAATCTATCCGCAAAAAATTAAGTAATCATATGAAACGATGTTACTATGAATTGATTTTCACAAAAATACCCTTAGATCTGGGAATGAATGAAAAAGTAGGCACTGTATATAAAGAGCTTGAAAATGCAGCATTACTCTCTCTCTATCAAAAGAAGGATTTAAAGTACCATCATATTCTGGAGAAGCGCGAAAACGAATTGACCCGCTTAAGAAGGCAGATCCATTATCTGCGCACGATTCAGTATCATGTCACAAATATAGCAGAACAGCCTTCAAAAGAATTGGAATGGAGTTTAGAAAAACAAAAATATGTATTTGAAAATGTATGCTATTTTGCCAATGTGTTATCAGAAAAGCTTGTCTTTGAGGAAGATGAGTGGAAAAATAAACGGACACAGCTTCACCAGATATTTCAAGAAACTTTAAGATCAGCTCAATTGGATAGTCCGGAAAAATTACCAATAGAATTAGTCGCCATTTATGAATTGATTTCTATTGTAGAAATTATAGAAGACTATTTTACGATGGAATAACATATAACTTCTTAAGAAAGGAAGCAAAGCTGATTGAAGACTTTGCTTCTTTTTCTTTTAAATTGCTATATGTTCACGGGGAGCGAAGCAGTTCTTATAAAATAAGGAGACGTGGACGGTTGTTAACAGATGGTCATTACCTCCTTGTTTATCCTTTGAGTACGTTTTAAGCATCCTTTTTATGCTGTATTTAAGAATCAAAATAATTCTTTCATATTCTCTTCTTCAATTTGCAGCTTCAACTTAGCTACTTCTTTATCAGACAGCCCAGTTATGTTCTGGACAAAGGTACTGTCCATCCCTTGTGCAAATAAATTACGCGCAACGACATTACCATAGCGGATAACTATTTTTGCTGCCTCACGGTTGGCAAGCAAAGCCTCTTCCTCTGCTTCCATTTTTTTTATTTTTTCTTCTGCTATTTTTAATTTATGCTGCTCATACTGTCTTTTTAATTTATTGTACTTTTTCTCTGCAAGCTCAGCCCTTTCTTCAGCTGTTTTTCTTTTTTGCTCTAATATTTCTATCTCCTGCAGTAATTGCTGTTCTAATATTTGCGTATGCCGGTCTTTGGTTGCCAATTTTTCTTCCCCTGCACGGCTAATATTTCTCCAGGCTTTCATAGCCTCTTCTAAATCCTTATCAGTCTTTGCAATCTTCTCTAACTCTTTATAAATATCAAGGTGAAAATAATTTTTATGATCATCAACCGCTGCAAGCAGTAATAGCCATCTTGCCAAATAATTCTCTTCCAGATCTAGCTTTCCTTCCTTCCAGCTGCGGATCAGCTTAGGAATTTCCACAAATTGGGTTTCCTGTAAATTGGTTAAAGCAATTTTTTCTTCTTGATTCGACAGCCTGAATACGCTGTGAAATTCATCACTTTCATGGAATAATTCATAATTCATGATGCTGATGGTAATAACTGAATGCTGCCCGTTAAAATCTGAACCGTTTTCAAATTGCCTGCGATATACTTTTGACCAAAAATATAAAGATTGGTTCTCCGGTGCATCTTTATCCGGAAAAAGGATCTCTACATAAATTGATTCTTTATTTTTTGTTTCGACCAGCATTGTTAAATTTGAATTTTTATCTCCTTCTGCTTCCCAATTTTGAAATTTCAGATTCTGAATTTGCGTTCTTTTGAGCTTGATAAAAAAAGCATTTAAAAATGAAATCATAATATTTTTATTACGTTCGTCACCAAAAAGTCTTCTAAAAGCATCATCAGCTTTTAAGTCTATCAGCCGGCTGAACTCTTTTTTAGGAACAGCATTGTTATACACTTCTCCGTTTTCGCATATTTGAGGGAATAATGTTGCTGCTTTCCGGGGATAAATCATGGATACACATCCTTATGTTTTAGTAGAGGACTTACCAAGAAGAGGATCTAAATACAGTTAACCAAACGTACGTTCTTTTGTCAATAAATTTTTTAGAAAAAAAGCGGAGAGCGCCTGCTTAAAAACATTGAAATTGCGCCCCCAGGGTCTTTGGGGATGGTTCGACCCTGGTCGAGTTTCCTTTACTTAGGAGATAAAGGAAACATGCGCCTTTAGGGGAATGCAGACGTTAGGCTTCAACCTGCTTTCAGCCGGCCTTCCCGCACTTTAAACCGATGTTGGCTTATCACAGGACGCTCACGTGTTACCCCCTGGTTTTTGGCGCTCGGAGCTGGTCGCAGCAGTTTTTCTATAAATAGTTATCCACGAGGCAATAATTCTATAATTTTCTGGCAATCAAAAAACTGCAGGAACAGGTGGTTACCCCTAAAAGTTAGAGTTTTATTATGCAACTGATTGGCTAGATTGAGTTCGATATTCGACTGGACTCAATCCAGCCAATTTTTCTTTTGCTCTTTTATGATTATACCAATAGATATATTCTTCAATCTGTTTTTTTAATTCTTCATAACTTACCAATTCTTCTCCATGGTACATTTCTTGTTTTAAAATGCCGAAGAAATTCTCCATCGAAGCGTTATCTGCACAGGTTGCTTTGCGTGACATACTTTGAAATACTTTATTTTCTTTTAAAGTCTTCACCCATTGGTTGTGTTGATAATGCCAGCCTTGATCGGAATGAATCGTGGTACGATAGGTTGCACGATTTTTTATTATCTCCATCGTTTCTTTTAAAGGTTCCATGACAAGATCTAACGTTGGTCGCTTCTTGATTTCATACGCAATAATTTCTCCGTTGTAAAGGTCAAGAATTGGATTTAAATATAACTTCTCCTCACCAAGACATTTGAATTCTGTAATGTCCGTTACTAGTTTTTGAAGTGGGATAGATGTGCTAAATCGGCGGGATAATCGGTTTTTCGCTACTTTTCCAACCTTTCCCTTATAGGAATTATATTTGCGGGATTTCCGCATAAATTTTACACATTTTAATCCTAATTCTCTCATCAAACGGTACACTTTTTTATGATTGATTTCATGCCCTAATTTTTTTAATTCTTTCGTGATACGTTTATAACCATAGCGTTCATGAAATTTTTTAAACAGGGATATAATAAGTTCTTTTAATGCTGCATCCGTGTCTTCTCTGCTAAAATGCTTCACATGATAATGGTAGGTTGCTTCAGGAATACCTACCACACAGAGGACATCTTTTAATCGGAATCCTTCTTCTTTGAGTTCGAATGCCACCTTTGCTTGTGCTTTTCGTGGAAGGCATTCGGATCCTCCCGAAAAGCTCTCAACTTTTTTAGGTATGCATTTTCTAGTCGCAGTAATTCATTCTCGCGTTCTAATTCTTCTTCGCGTGTTAATTTCTTCGCCTCTTTTTCCTTTTGCTTATTGGTTTTATTAGACATAGAAGGTCTCCCCTTTGGTTTTGGTTCTAGGCCTTCTAAATCTTCTTCCTCAAATGCCTTCATCCAGCGTCTAATTAAGGAAGGGTTGTTCAAATGAAATTGAATAGCAGTTTCTAAGAAAGAAGCACCTGTCTGTAACATAAATTGTATCGTATTTAATTTAAATTGAACAGAATACTTCTCCTTTGTTTTTCTTCTTCTTAAGCCATCTATTCCTTGGGATTTATAGACTTTCACCCACTCAACTATAGATGTTTCACTGCCCATATTATATTTTTTGGCTAATGATTTATAGCCCATATTGCCATATAAATACTCGGTGACGAGTTTTATTTTAAATTCTTCATTATATTTCGCCATAAAAACACCCCGAAAGTTAGATTTTTCTACTCTAACTTTCGGGGGGCGGTACCACATTGAGCCTACAGTTTTCCTTTTTTCCGTCTCCTTATATACCAAATAACGCAAAGTATGATCCCTGCAATGATTAAAGTATATACAATATTAGAATAGACATCCATAAACGCAGAAACATGATGCCAATTTTCTCCCAGAACTGCTCCAATACCGATTAAAATACTATTCCATATAATAGAACCAATGGCTGTTAAAAGAATAAAAATCCCGAAATTCATTCTTCCCATACCGGCCGGAATAGATATCAAGCTCCTTAAAAGGGGGACCATCCGACAAAAAAATACTGTCCAATAGCCGTATTTATCAAACCAGTCATCCGCTTTATAAATATCTGATCTTTTTAAACGCAATATATGCCCATACCGGTCGACTATTTTCTCCAGCCGCCCGACATCTAATATCATACCTACACAATATAACAGCATTGCGCCAATAAGTGCTCCCAGTGTAGCTGCAGATAATACACCTGTATAGGTTAATGCGCTGGAGGTTGTCATAAATCCTCCAAAAGGAAGGATAATTTCAGATGGTATCGGCGGAAATAAATTCTCTAAAGTCATCATCAGGAAAATTCCTAAATAGCCAAATTGCTCCATAATGGATGTAACCCACTGTCCCATAATATCCTCCATATAAGCTTGTCTTCTTCACTAAAATATATTCTACCATGCGGCTGACTATGATTTTTATTTCATTTTAAAAACAAGTGTTAAGATTTTTAGGGATAGCTTGTCGACATCTTCGTTAAGAAATAGTTTAATCTATAATCGATGCCAGCTGCTGGTAAGAGTATTTCCTTGCTTCATAGGTCGGCGCCATTGTAATTACCATGATTTCATCGCATTGATAAGCTTTTTGCAGCCCGGCCAATTTTTCTTGAACGAGGGTTATATCACCGATAATCTGTTTATCAGCAAATTTTACCTGTTCATCCTGATCTATCTGCGGTGAAGAAGCCTGTTCCTCTTTTCTGCGCCTTGTTTCCTCAGCTAATTCCAGTGCTTCCTTTTCCGTTTCTGCACAAAGAACGGATACGGCAACGATAGCAGATGGATCCTCCGCTTGCCGCTGGTAACCGGCGACAATTTCCGGTCCATTATCTGCCCCCATAAAATGGCCAAATACATAAGGAAGCTTTTTACTGACAGCAAGCTGGGCGCTTCTCTGACTGGTTCCCAAGAGCCAGGGCTGCGGCTGAATATCTGGTACAGGTGTAGCTGTCACTCTTGAATAAAGATGCTCTGGAGAAAAATCCTCCTGAAGGAAATGAAGCAGTTCATCAATATAATCCGGCATTGCTTTAACCTTTTCCAGAAAGTTTCCGGCCAGAGCAATTGTTGCTTCTGCTGAACCGCCCGGCGCCCGTCCTAATCCTAAATCTACTCTGTCTGGATACATTGCAGCAAGCATCCGGTAGCGCTCCGCAATATTATATGGGCGATAATTCGGTAAGAGTACAGCCCCTGAACCGATTCGGATCCGCTCTGTCCTGCTTCCGATAATTCCTAATAAAATATCCGGCGCGGGGCTTGCTAATACTGGTGTATCGTGATGCTCTGCAATCCAATATCGTTCATACCCCAGACTGTCGGCCAGGACAGCCAATTCAATACTTTCTTCCAACGCCTGTTTTCCATCAGCATCCGCAAATAGTGGAGATTGATCTAAAATACTCAATTTCATTGTTCTTCCACACCTTCCTGCTCTAATTGATCTACCAGCTTCTCAGCTGCACGGCGGTAAAAATTACTCATTCCGGTCAAGCTTGTGATCAGTAAAAGCTGCTGTAAGTAATCATCGTTCACTATATCTTTGTCTAATTCTGTTTCAAATATTTCTTCCTGTTCTGTTATATGCTCTTTAAAATGAGCGACATTTCTATTCATTAAATGAACATAATTATTATAAAAACTTTCCAGATCAAAATCATCATTCTGCATTCTTTGATTTACCCCTTCAAATGTTTTCCCGATATCTTTAATAGATAAAACACTTTTCATTTGATAAATCATACTGATCAGCAGCAGATGCTCTTTCGAATACTTTTTATTTTTTATGGGAAAGAATAATTTAGCCTTTGCATAATTATTAATCATCGTTTTCGTTAATACTTTATCCTCCTCGTAACGCTTTGCAGAAGAAAATTTACTTTCAAAAAGCTGAATGACCTGATCCATATATAAATCTAAATCAGGTATTTCCTTTGAATTCAACTGGTTTTCCAAATGCAGTCCTTCTAATTCCTTTTTTATATTCATAAGCTGACCTTCCTTCTTCGGTTTTCCCTGTCATTATTTACTGTATATTAATCAATTCATGTATTTATTTTAGTGTTTCTACATTTTATTATAGGGAACTCCACCCAAAAATCAAATGTTGACTACTTGATGAAACAGGTATATATTTATTACATAGTATTAGAAACTACATACGTGATTGGAGATGTTTTATTTGCATAAATTTATTAGGGAACCGATGAATGCCTTTACCCATTTTATCGGAATTGTCTTATCAATCATTGGACTAATATTACTTGTTGTAAAAGCAGCACGCGTAGGCACACCTTTGGACGTCGGTGCTGTCGCTGCTTTTGGTATTAGTTTAATTTTGTTATATACAGCTTCTACGGTTTACCATTCAGTCATTGCCGGGCCAAAAACGATTGCTTTTTTTAGAAGGATGGACCATTCCATGATATATGTGCTCATCGCCGGTACTTATGTCCCGCTTTGTCTTATTGCCTTACAAGGAACAATCGGGTGGGTATTATTTTGGGTAATCAGCGGTTTAGCTCTGCTGGGCGTCTTATTTAAATTAATCTGGTTCCACTCGCCAAGATGGCTGTCCACCCTCCTGTACGTTTTAATGGGATGGGTTGCAATATTTTATAGCGGATCGCTCGCACCAATTATTGGAACTGGCGGATTAACCTGTTTAATTGTTGGAGGAGTATTCTATACAGTAGGGGCAATCATTTACTGGTTAAAACCTGAATTCCTGCGTTCCCGTTATTTTGGCTTCCATGAGATATTTCATATTTTCATTCTGCTGGGAAGTATTTTTCACTTCTTATGTGTTTATCTGTATGTTATTTAAATCTAAGAATATCTAAGAAAACCCCGAATTCACTAAAAAGGAACGAATTCGGGGTTTTTTTCTATTTCCAGGAAAAATTTAAAATAATTTACTCCATGGTACCATGTTTGACATAAAAAATAATGCCCTTTTTTCTGCTGTTTAAAAATCCAATATGAATACTATTTTGTATTTAGAAAAAGGAAAGGAGGAAGGAGGAAGGAAAAATCATGGGAATGGAAAAAGACAGCTGAATTAACGAGTCTCGAAATTAAGGAAGTAACTGAGCTCCGAAAATCACTTGAAAATTAATTAAAATAACTGGGAAAGAACCTGTATCTGTTAATTATTCCACTTCAGCAGAGACAGGTTCTTTTAATTTTGGGTGAGGGGTCCATTTTAAAATGATAAATAAAAAGAGTACACAATTATTCGAGGGATTTCCCATTATCATACGGCATTTATTTTACTATTTTCGTAACCATCCTAATTAACTCCTGCTGATAATTTTCGATATCAAAGCTTTCACTTTGCAGGAGCATACTCTCACTCGCAGCACCGTTGATAAGAATAGCTGTTGCTTTTGGCTGAAAATCAGATGAGAATACCTTTTTCCGCTGCCCCTCTGCCAAAATGTTTTCTAAACGCAGGTAAAGCGGATCCTCTTCTTCTTCATTTAATTTATAGTATGGGATATTATCCTCTGTCCGGGCATTAAAAATAATCTCAATTAGTGCAACATTATTCTCAACATGTTCATATTGATATGCAAGTGTTGCTTTTATATAAGTCAGCAGCTGCTGATAAATATCTGCCTCTTTCTTTACCCTTTCCTCAATAAATTCGAGCTGTGCACCGATTAAGTAGTTTAATGTGTGCTGAATCAGCTCTTCTTTATCTGCAAAATGATAAGAAATTAATCCCGTGCTAATTTTTGCATGCTTTGCTATTTTAGCAAGACTTAATTTTACATAGCCAATATCATTCAACACATCAATGGTTGCTTTTAAAATTTGTTCTCTCCTTGCTACCGAGATAAATGTTTTTTCTTTCGCCATTTTGTATCACCCTCTTATCATCCGGACATACTGCCGTTTGTCTTCATCGCGAATAACTGCTCCTTTATCTGCTAAATCCTTCCGCAATATAGCTGCTTCTTTTTCATCGTCTTCTTTCAGTGCCTTTTCTCTTGCTGCAAGCAAACTGTTTACACTGGCCGGGAAATCAGGATGCTCCGCAACCCAGCGCTGATAATCAGATTGATAAGGATCCTGCGGCTTCCAGGGAAACCGGTGTTCGAGAAAAGCAGCTTCTATTTTCGGCTGTTTTACATCCGTTTGTGCACGATACAGTTCTTTCCCTTTTTGGCCTAAAACGACAATATCTTTTCTATCCATATAAATTGCCGAAATTTCTCTTTTTTGCAATCGTACTTCTTTATCATACCTTTTCATTGTAACTTCTTGATCTGTAATCGTCATTTTTAATGATTCACTAAAGGCGTACAACGCAAAAAGAATTCCCGCGATCAAACCGGCAATTACCCCGATAATAGATACCCAGGAGCTATTCCAGGATACAATCCATTCAAAGAACGGACCAAACGGGACAAAAGGAACCTTAATCAGCCAGCTCGAAATAATTTGAATAAACCAGCCAATAATTGCTCCAAGAAGCGGACCGCCTATAATAATAATCGTTTTATCAAGCTTTGATAAACCAAGTACGGTTTCATTTTGCATATTTTATAATCTCCTCTGCACATTTTTATCCTAGGCTGACAACTCCCACAGCTAAAGCAATGGGGTTCTAAGGTACTAATACACTTCTTAACAGCGCCCTTATCTTTCTATAAAGAAAGAGTTTCCACTGAAATACTGGTATATATTCTCTTAAAACATTAACGGACGTATTGCGAGGTTGCAAGGCACTTCACCAAGCCAGCCTTAAAAGACTTCTTGTGTGCTTGTCGTTCCGCTTCTCTTGGCCGTTATCAGGACCAATCAGGTTTGTATTAAACGACAAACCAACGTATCGTTTTACTTGTTGACTGTTTTAATCGTTCGATTTCACAATGATGCCGTTCTATAAAATTGTTCCATCCTTCATTGCATAAATCTATATCAACAGAATCGAGGGTTTCCTTTGTATTAGCTATTAAAAAAGCGCTATATAAATCGCGTTGGATACGAAACGCTCCAAAATCATTCCAACGTTCTGAAAGTTGTTTCTTCTCGTATTTCCCTGTTACATGATTAAACTGACTAGCTTTTGTGGCATAGGTATCTATCTTCTTGATCTCTCTTCCTTGATAATTCAGTTTTCGCTCTATAATGGTGAGCAGCATTGCAGGAGCACGCTTGGCAATGGATTTTCCAAACCGTTTTTTTCGGTTAACCTTCCCATTCGTGTTATTTCGAGTTGTATTTTTCGCGCGTTTTTGCAATGATTGAAACCGCATCGTTTCTACTCGAATATCAGAACCTATGGCAAGAATATCGTTTGCCAGTTTCTCATGGGACATTTTTCGCCTGCCAGCAACTTTACGGTAGCATTCTTTACGTTTTTGACGCAGCCTTTCATATCTTTTAGAGTAACTCCATGTTAATCTGCCTTTTTTGATTGTTCCATTTTCATTAAAGTTGCCGGGATTGGTACTTCGTTTAGACCTGTCCATTTTGCGTTGGATTCTTCTTAATTCTTTTTCATCATAGTAACACGCCGGGGCCAGTTCACGAAGTTCGACTTGGCTGTCACTGCTAATCGCAATCGTAGATGTACCAATGTCTAACCCGATACGTTTTGTCTCGTCATTAGCAACTTTGCGATTTCTTTTTGTTGGCGGGTAACCTTCTTGAATAAGTTGAACGAAATAACGGGTTTTCCCTCTAACATCTCGTTTTAAAATGCGTACATACTTTGTCTTGTCTAATAAAGCCCAGTGTGCATATTCATCATCATCTTTAGGAGAAATCGGCATACACAGCCAATTCTTTGGTTTAGGATTTTTTCTGGTTGGTTTATCGCCCCAAAGAATCTCTCCTTCTATATATCTCAACCCGGTTTGGTTTGATTTGTTTTCTACGGAGATATCATCCTTTGCATTTTTGAAATGTACTTTTTTGGATTTTCCAAAATGAAGCTTCCCGACGGTTTGAAAAGCCCTTGTTGCCAATTTCTGAGACTCCAAACTGCCAATATGTTCTTTGAATTTATGTTGGACTTTCTTTACAAAATGATGGATTCCGTATTCTGAAAAACCATATTCTAAACGGATATCCGCTAATTTCTTATTCCGATCTTTTGATGTAGGTTCACGAAGCAATGTACGATAACGTTTATCCGTTTTTACAGCTTTATGTCGTTTGAGAGCTTCCCCCAGACAAGAATTATAGACCATTCTTGCCATGTTGCATTTCTTTTCCAGCCGATGCTGCTGCCAAATGGGGATGTGCAAAGGAAATTCAATGGTATAAGTTGGTGTACACTTTCTTGCCATAGGTTCAACTCCCTTCTTGTTTCGTTTTTCTGACTTCCAACATATTGTTTCATTTGATACGTTCCTCTACATTCGCACAATGGGATATTTTCCTTCTATTTTCGCTATTTCGATTCCGTTTTTGCGCAAACACCTGTTCTGTTTATTGTACCAAACAAACATTCTTTTCACAATCTATTTTCTATAAAAAAGGGATGCATTTTATTTAAAACTTTAAAATTACCTCTTTATCATCCCACCTCTAAAGAAGTGGGCTTTCTCGTTCGGAAAATCTGTAAAAAGTTTGTAACACCCTGGTAAGTCTCGCTGCTTGCAGTGGAGTTGAAAAAACTTCTCTGCAAGCAGCTCATCTTATAAAGGAATATTTTTTGATTGCATAATCAAATTTTAGCATGATCGATTAATTTATGCCAGCAATAATGATAAATACAGTTTGTAGGATATGCAATAGAAGTTACCAAATTTTAGAAAGACAACGGAGATGTTTTAATTCACTGCAACCGGGAAAACACATACTAGAACGAACTTTAGTAGAAAGGATGATTATTCATGAGAAATACACAATATCAGCCAGCAAAAAAGAGGGACATTGCTGATGCTCAAGAGGTCCATTACTCTAAAGAATTTAAACAGGCAGATATTGCCGGCGGCTTTCGGAGACCCCGGGTTAATGAAGCAAAATCCGAGAACCCTAATTTAAAAAAATAAATATTTATTCCGTTAACAATATAATATAAAACTTTTAAAAGGAGCTGTTGTCAAATGCATGTCATGCATTTGACAACAGCTCTCTTCTATACCTATTTATAAAATTCGACTCTTTAAAATTTCTAAAACGTTAAAAACTTCCTCTTGTATTGACCAAAAGACAATCCCAGCTTCCTTAACGCCTATTCACTATAGTAATTTTCCTTATAAACGGGAATGCTATCAGATAAAGCACAATACCAATTAAAAATAGCATTACAAAGGTCATAAGTGTAACATTGGAGAAAAGGTCAACAGCTGCTTGAATCATCCAGCCTTCAAAAACCCCATATAGTATAACCACCAGCAGGACCCCTAATAAACTTCCTGCTCCGGCCAGACCGGTACGATAAAAAATTAATCCAATTAAATATAATAGTGTCATAATAAAAAACATCACAAATGTATCTACGACGATTCTCATCACCCAGTTATCTGTTAAAAGCATCGCCGGATGAACATAAATATAGTTTGTAACTCCGACCGCGTTAAATATCCACTCTGTTACCTGCTGAAGAGTACTTCCTAAAAATGCCATAATAAAAGAGTAAGCTGCCATAAAATATAAATGCATAAGATACATATTCTTACGGGTAGCGCCCATCTTCAATCCGAATGGAACACTGCCTTTTACTAACAAAACTCCAACAACACCTACATTAAAATAAGTTCCGAACGGGATAGCGAAATACATTTTAAAATCCTCGACAGCTCCAAGTAATAAATAACAGATAATAGCTGATGCGATAATACACCCTATAAAAATAGCAAAAAAGATTTTGGCTGTCCGCATTACTTCCGTCGAATAAGCGTAAAACATACCTTTTATTTGATTGTTCATGGATTATGCCCCTTTCTTCTTCTCCGTTAAATGAATCATTAATTCCTGGACTGGTACGCCTTCTACTTCAAGACCAGCATCTAACGCCTCTTTCCTGCTGCCAAAAGCATAGGCCATGGAGCTGCCTGCTAAGTCATTGCGCTGAATAATTTCTTTATCTGCTAAAAAGGCATCTACCTGATCCTTTGGTCCAGAAATTGCGATTGTTTTCGCCCGCAGGTCTTCTGCGCTTTCCTGTAAAATAACGGAGCCTTCCCTTAAGATAATGACTTCCTCAAACATCAAGCTGACCTCATCAATTAAATGTGTCGAAAAGATAATCGTCCGCGGATTTTCCTGATAATCCTCCAATAATATTTCATAGAACTTTTTACGGGATGGAGCATCCATACCGATATAAGGTTCATCAAATACTGTAATTGGCGCTCTGCTCGCTAATCCTGCCGTGATGCCTAATGCAGACTCCATTCCTTTGGATAATGTCTTTATTTTGGCTGATTGCTTTAAATTAAAACTCTCTACTAATTCTTCTGCCATTTCCTGATCCCAGTTTGGATAAAAGTAAGCATAGATCTTCAATACTTGTTTTATTTTTAGCTCTGGATTGAAATTATTTGCTTCTTTAATCAAGCAAATAGATTCTGTTAATCGCTGGTTATCAAAAGGATCCTCTCCGTCAATGGAAATGCTGCCTGCGGATGCTAAAATCTGGCCGCTTAAAATATCCATAAATGTCGTCTTTCCCGCTCCATTTCTCCCTAATAATCCATAGATTTTGTTCCCCTTCAACGTAAAAGAAACCTGATCCAAAGCATAATTTTCTCCATAGTTTTTACTTAATTGATCTACTTTAATTTCCATTAGCCTCATCCTCCCGGTTAAGCATATTAATCAACTCTTGTCTGTCCATTTCCAGCTTCTGTGCTTCCCTTTTCATTGGAAGTAAATAGTTTTCATAAAATGTCTGTTTTCTTTTTTCAATAACAATCCCTTTTGCTTCCTCAGTCACAAACATCCCCACGCCCCGTTTCTTTAACAAAATACCTTCTGAGACGAGCTCATTGATTCCTTTTCCAGCAGTTGCCGGATTGATCTGATAAAATTTAGCAAACTCATTTGTAGAAGGTGCACGTTCTCCACTATTTAATGAACCGTCGATAATAGAATCTTCAATTTGCTCTTTTATCTGCAGAAAAATCGGTTTGTTTTCATCCAATTCTTTTTTCATTAGCCTCATCCCTTAATTGGTTAATTACTTATGCAACTAACCCTATAACACAATCTTTGAAAAGTCAACTTGCTATTTGTAAATAATAAGCGATTTATTCAGAAAAACCCTTATGTACCAATGATTCCATCTGTTTAATTTTTTATTTTTAAACAGCATTATTTTAGAGTGGCTAGTTAGTTAATAAACGTCAATTGATATTTTTATTCACAAAAAAATAAGACCAGGTAAAGTACCCCGATCTTATTTTTTCGTTCTTTTATTCCTCTGTCATTTCCGACTGTACATAATGGTAAACTAAATTCTCTGTGTGCTTGAGAGACGATTCATGTGTACGTTCAAATGCATGTGATGCATCGATTCCCGGTCCAATAAGTCCATGAATGATATCATGTCCGGCATGAATGGCTGCGGATGCATCGGATTGGTAATAAGGATAAATATCTAATTTAAACTCAATTTCGTTGGCCTTGGCAATTTCGGTGAGATGATTGCGGAGGCCATAATGATATGGTCCGGAGGCGTCCTTCACACAAATCGATACTGTGAATTCATCCGTTCTTTGGCCATCCCCGATAGCTCCCATATCAACTGCTAAGTATTCTACAACTTCCGGCGGGATATTGGAGTTTCCTCCATAGCCGATTTCTTCATTATTGGAAAAGAGAAAATGCGTTGTATATGGTAATTCTGTCTGGTCTGCTGCAAGCTTTTCGATCACCTTAATCAGGATAGCGGCACTAGCTTTATCGTCCAAATGACGGGATTTAATAAAGCCTGATTCTGTTTTTTCCACCCGCGGATCAAAAGAGATGAAATCACCAATTTCAATGCCTAATTTACGGGTTTCTTCCTCACTCTTCACCACTTCATCAATCCGCACTTCCATATTTTCCGTATCTCTTTTCAGTTCACCGGCTTTTCGATATACGTGAACAGCAGTTTGATGCATTAAAATGGTACCTGTATATTTTTTCCCGCTTACCGTGTGGATGGTGCAGTATTCCCCTTCAACGTAGTTAAGCGGAAAGCCGCCAATGACTTGAATTTTCAAGCGGCCATCAGTTTTTATTTCTTTAACAATTGCTCCTAATGTGTCTACATGAGCTGTCAGGAAGCGGTGCTTCGACGTATTCTTCCCCGGTAACGTCGCAATCAGGCCGCCTTTACGATTTCTTTTCGTCTCCACATTGCTTATTTCCAGCCGCTGTTCAATAAATTGGATTGCATCCTTTGTGTAGCCGGACGGACTTGGTATCGTAACCAACTCTTTAATTAATGTCATTGTTTCTTCAGTATTGGGAAAACTACTCATTATTATCCCCCTTGTAAAATTAAGTTATATTTATTAGTCTACTACAGTTTACCAGAAAAAGCATTGTCATCAATTGTTCATAGTTTATAAAAATGTGGCTGTTTTATTTTGATTAGACTTGTTACTTGTCTTATTCTTTTGTAAGCTTGAGTTTGAATAAATTATATTTAATTCAACAAAAAGGAGAAAAACATTATGAAAAAACTTACAGGAGCTTTAGCTCTAGTTACCTTATTATTTGTATTCAGTGCGAGTCCTGCCTTTGCACATACACATCTTGATACATCTGATCCAGAGGAAGGTTCAACAGTAACAGAGGCTTTAGACAGTGTCACCCTTTATTTTGAAACAGTGATTGAAGAAAGTGCTGTATTGGAGTTACAAAAAGAGGATGGAACTGAGATTACTCTTGATAATATTACTGTGAATGATGATGAATTATCTGCTGATGTTACAGAGCCTTTAGAAAACGGAGCATATACCCTCAGCTGGGACATTATTGGCGTCGATGGCCATCCTATGGAGGATTCCCTTTCATTTGAAGTGGACATAGAGGAAACAGCGGCTGAAGAAGCCACAGAGGAAGATACAAATGGACAGGAAGATGCATCTGAAGAACAGGCTGATGAAAACGAAGCCGCATCCGAAAGCGATGTTCAAGACACAGCAGCAGAGGATAGTAATTCAAATACCCTGTTAATTACTATTTTACTTGTTGCAATTATCGCTGTCGTAGCTATTGTATTATTAAAAAGGAAGAAATAATGTATGTTCTATCTAACCATATTAACAGAAACATTCTTATATCTTTGCCTTGCCTTTTTAGCAGGAAGCTTTCTGATCAGATTGCTTCCTGCCACTTCTTCTATTAAGATCAAAGTGCCCTCCAACCTGCAGCTGGCAGCGATTTGGGGTATTGCCTTATTTGCATTTATTCCCCTCATTCAGCTTATCAGCCATATTGCCAGACGCACTTCATTAGGCTCGGGCTTTGAAACTGTCTTATTATCCTTCCGCATTGGAAACGCCTGGTTATTCTTATTTATTATTTGCGTTCTTTTCAGTGTTTATATTGCATTTGTCAAAGATACAAACAGTAAACTAACAGCATGGACAGGAGTTATTTTCACAGCTCTGACGGCAATTGGAATTGGCTGGGCCAGTCATGCAGGGTCATTCGAAGGAGTTTTGGGAGCAATAACGCATTCGATTCATCTGTTTGCGGTAAGTGCCTGGGTTGGAACTTTGATCATGGTCAGCTGGTTTGCGCCAAAATCTGTTGACTGGCTGCGTTTTATAAATAATTATCATCCATTTGCATTGATCTGTTTTGCTATTGTCGTTCTCAGTGGTATTCTATTAGCACAATTCACTGTTGACTTGAGACAATATGGCGATGCCCTCCTTGTTTCTTATGGTCAGAGTTTATTTTTAAAACAATTATTTATTATTCCTTTATTGCTCTATGCCGTATTTAACGGGGTTTGGATGAAACGGCGTTTACAAGCTGATACAGCCTTTCAGGCACAGCCCTGGATACGAGTAGAGTTCTTTATTATTTTATTTATCTTATTGCTGACAGGTATTATGAATGAGCAATCACCGCCGCTTCATATTGAAAATCTTATCGCACACACCGGGTACGCTCCGATATTAAATATGTTTTATGATGGATCTATGGATGGGGCAGGTATAAATTTAGTATTAGACGGATCTGTTTTCTTCTTTATCGGCTTGGCAGCAATATGTCTTGCGGCCAGCATCTACATTTTTAAAACGAAGAGACATCCTGCGCTTTCTTATCTGGCGTCGCTTCTCTTTGTCATAATGGGATACTTTGCTTTTATTCAAAGTATTGTGGTCAGCTGATTTAAAAAATATATAACACAAAAAGCATGTATCCTTTGTTAGGACACATGCTTTTATTTATCTTTCCAATATCGTTACTTTAACGTCTTTTCTTCCCCAGCTATGCGCTTGAGATGTATCTGAGAAGAAAACATCAATTTTATTTCCTTTAATTGCTCCGCCGGTATCCCGTGCTACAGCTACTCCGTAACCTTCCACTTCGACAATGCTGCCAAGCGGAATAACACTTGGATCAACGGCAATTACTTTTGCGCCCGGATTTTGTTTTAAATCAAATCCTGTTGAAGTAATTCCGGTGCATCCGGAACAATCAGCCGTATATGCGGTTGATGACACTGTAAATGATTTTCCAGAGCTCTGCTCCTCTTTCCCTGCTACAGTTTCTTCTTTAACCTTTTTTTCTTCATTGCTTGAGCTCTTCTCTTCTTTTGGCTCAGAAGCTTTTTCTTTAGGTTCTTCCTTAGGAGCTTCTTCTTTCTTCGTCTCTTCTTCAGAATCCTTTGTAATTGTTTTTGCTGCTACACTCGTTTCTTTTTCCTGATGTACCTTTACTTCTTCTTCCGCTGCTTTTTCTTCAGCTTCTGCAAGCTTAGCCGCTTCCTCTTCTTTTGCTTTTTCTTCTTCAGCAGTAATATCCGCTTGTATACCGGCTTCCAAAGATGCCAATTGAGAATCAGTAATTTCCAGCTCTGCTACAAGTGATTCCAAATCGGACTGTTTTGTTTCTAACTCATCTTTTTGTGCATTACTATCAGCGAGTGCCAGTTCAACATTCTCTTTTGCAGAAGCCTGTTCATCTTTTAAATCATTCAAATCAGCCATCTTGTCTACTTCTTCTGAACGCTTATCTTCCAAGGAAGCTATATCTTCCTCCTGCTGTTCAATTAATGAAGCATCAGAATCTGCAATTTTGTTGACTGCATTTGCCCGTGAAATAAAATCTTCAAAGCTCTGTGCACCGAAGAGCACCTCTAAGTAATTAATGTCTCCGCCGGAATGCTGTACAGATTTCATACGGTCTTTTAATATTTCAAAACGTTCCTCAATCTTGTCTTCAAGCTCTGTCATTTCATCTTCTAATACAAAAATATCTTCTAATAAAGCATCAATCTGTTGATCTGTTTCATCAATCTCCTGCTGCTTTTCTTCTAATTCAGCTTCTGTACTTGCAATTTCACTTTTTAACTGCTCCAATTCTTCTAGCACTGAAGCAATTTGTTGTTCAGAATCAGACAGCTCCGTCTTGACTTCCAAACGCTGATCACGAACTCCCTCGAGATCATCAGCAGTTTCTGCTTGAACTGGTACAATACTGGAACTCATGAAACCAACTACCATTACTATTGCTAGCAAAAATGATTTCTTCAATTCTTTTCCCCCTGTTCCTGCATCACTACTACATAGGTCTCTCTCTAGAAAAAAGCATGACAGCTCTTTTTTAATATGCAGTTTTGTGAATCATAGGATAAATTTAACACAATATAAATTCCTAGTGCAGTGTAACATCTGGAGATTGCAGAAAGATTATCGAAATATTACAGTTTTGTATCACAACGAGAGGAAAATGTAGTCCAAGCCTGTCATACGAATGCTTTCAAGGATAATATTACAATCCAGTTACATTACATGATATAAATAAATCTCCCATACAGAATCCTTTTCTTCAAAAGTTTCCTCCAAAGACAATCCGATATCTTCTGCATTCTCAATCGGAACAGCGGATAATATATATTCTCCTCCTAATTTCTTTAAAGCTTCTGTATCAATAGCTAAATCCTGAATAGGTTCATTTTGGTTCTTCGTAAACATATAATCCTTGCCCTGCTCTGCTACATACATGTATAGTCTTCCACCCCAGGTATCAAAATAGTTTTCCAAGGTCGGGCTTTTGTCCAGTTCGCCGGCAATCACCTTCCGGAAGGCATGCTTATATTCGAGTGGAAAGCTATTATTATACGTATCCAGGGTGTAAAATCCATTATACTGAGCTATTGTCGGGTGTAAGCCGATGCTGACAACACGATAATCACCTAGATCCTCTCCAATATAGTCCTTAATGGATGTAAACAAGTCCTCTGAGTAAAATTCCTTAAAGGTCGGGGTATTCGCTTCCCGGTATTTAAACTCTTCTGTCAGACCGAACAACATGAAACATTGCATCACGATAAGTGCAACCACGAGCAGCTTCCCGATTTTTTTAAACCTCCAAAGGATACCTAAAGCGAGTGCAAAGGCAATATACCAAATTGGAGGATCCATAAAGTGAAGCCGTGCAAAATTAAATGTATTTAAAACAGAAATATTTTCTTTCAGCGGCTGCCAGCCCTCCCAGTACCAGAATGCGTACCAGAATGACAACACTAAATTAACTAAAAACAGTGAGAAAAGCCACTTTGGATACCGGTTTTTAAACAAAGCGAGCAAAATTGCCAGTAAAATAACAGGAATAATAATATAGGCCTGAACGGCTTCGTCATGCGTATGACCGTATAAAAAATTCTCCCATGCCAATTCATAGCTCCGTTCAAAAGTATTGCCGCTCAAGCTAAGCTCTTCCCGATGAGAGGTAAAGCTGTTATCAAAAAACATTGACGTTATTAGTAAATAATCCTTCATCAGAAAAATACCTGCCATCACTGCCAGCGCAGTAAAAAAAGTCCAGTTCCATTCTTTATAACGGATCCGGTCAATCAGCCATAGTGCACCGATTACCGCCAGAAAGAAAACAAAGCTGAGAACGAAATTCGCAAAAAACGGAATCAGCACAAGTAATATCCAAGTATGCTTCGGGGCTTTTGTCCGGTATTTCCGGATCATTAAAAAGACATATAAAGCAAGCGGCATACCTGCTATCGAAAGAACACCTGACGGCCAGTAAGGAAGCATAGCAAAAGCAAGCGAAACTCCAACTGTTATCCAGGGTGTCGTTTCTTTTTTCACAACGAAGCGTGTTAATAATAAGTACATGCCGAAAAACGCTGCAAAGCGCATAATAGTCTGGCTGATGGTATAAGCTGTGATCGGTTCAAACAGTACATACAGCCAAAGTGCTGCATCAAATGCAGATGGCAAAGCACTTCGCGGAAGTCCGTCAATGGCATAAGGAAGCTGCACGTCTGTTAAAGTGAAAATATAGCCGCTCTCAGCCAATACTTTATACCAGACAAGATTAGAGTCCATATTATCATGGACTCTAATATGTACATCTTCCCCATAAATCACATAAGGAGATAAGTAAGCAAGCAAAATAAGACAGCCCAGCCATATCCACTTATTGTGCATAAAATTGCTGAATGCTTTGAATGACATACTCTACATCCCCTTTACTTATTCCATAGTAAAGTGGCAGCCGTAACAAACGTTCACTTTCTATTGTTGTATATTTGTCCTCTCCGGAGAAGATGCCGCATTCTTTCCCTGCGACAGAAGAATGAAGCGGAACATAATGCGTTGCAGTCAATATGTCACATTTCTTTAAATATTGAATCAGCTGTCCGCGAACGTCCGCATCTCTAGTTTTGATAAAGAAAAGATGTGCATTATGCTTCCTGTTTTCCGGGATGGAAGGCAGTTCTATTTCTCCCGTTTCAGCGAGAGATGTCAATCCATTTTGATATATTTCCCATGTCCTCAGACGATTTTCATTTATTTCTTCGGCGTGCTCCAGCTGTACAGAAAGGTAAGCTGCATTAAGCTCACTGAGCAGATAGGAGGAGCCAATATCTCTCCAGGTGTATTTATCCACCTCTCCACGGATAAATTGGGAGCGGTCCGTTCCCTTCTCTTGAATGATCTCAGCGCGCTCCATTAAGGAAGGATCATTAATATATAACGCCCCTCCTTCACCGCAAACATAATTTTTCGTTTCATGGAAGCTGATGGTTCCCAAATGCCCAATGGTTCCTAAAGCTTTTCCTTGATAAAAGCTCATTAAGCCTTGTGCTGCATCCTCGACAACCCACAGCTTATGCTTTTTGGCAAGCTCCATGACGCTGTCCATGTCACAGGAAACACCTGCATAATGCACAACTGCAATTACTTTTGTCTTTTCTGTAATTGCTGCTGCAATTTGCTCCGGGTCGACATTCATTGTACGCGGTTCGACATCGACAAAGACAATTTTCGCGCCTCTAAGAGCAAATGCATTTGCTGTCGAAACAAAGGTATAGGAAGGCATAATGACTTCATCTCCTTCTCCAACCTCTGTCAATAATGCTGTCATTTCCAGTGCTGCTGTACAGGATGGGGTAAGCATAGCTTTTTTGACGCCCATATTTTCCTCGAGCCACTGTATACACTTCTTCCCGTAAGCACCGTTTCCTGATAATTTCTGTTTTAATATTGCATCGCCAATTGCTGCATCTTCTTTTCCTATATAGCATGGTTTATTGAATGGTATCATGGTATCACCTCATTATCAGAATACCTATTACGACAAAAGCAAAGCCAATCATTTTCTGTGTACTGACCGGTTCTCCAAATAAAAGAACAGATAAAATAAATACAAGAACAAAAGAAAGGCTCATAAACGGATAAGCGTAACTGATATCAAATTTCGTCATAGCTGCCATCCAGCTTAATGCCGCTAAAAATGCCGCAATAAAACCGGATAGTATCCAGGGATTCCAGACGAGCTGAAATAAAAACATAAACTTATCGAATAAGCCGTCCGGCAGCTCTCCCTGCCGATCCATTGTCCACTTTATAATCAGCTGTCCATAGACAGTAAATAGAATCGTTCCGGCAATATAAAAATAACCCAAGTTCCTCTCCCCCTAACACTTCATTTCATTACACCTTTTAATAGAAGGAACCATTCACTTTATGATAAATATCCTTACCCGCCCGTAATCGAAAACCTAATCCGATAAAGACATTTAATGATGCCGGATTACTGGGAGAGATTGATGTAATCAGCTGTTCCTTACCTGTCCGTTCAAACTGCTCCTTAACGCAGGCAGCTGTAAAAGGACTGGCAAACCCCTGGCCACGGATATCTTTATGCATGGCCAAAAGCAGAATATTTTCTTCCTGATAAGCAAAGAAGCCTTTCACACGCCCCTCCTGCTTATAAGCAAGAATCAGCTTCTGCTCAATCAAATCCTTTACCCAATTTCGATAGCGGAGATCCGCCATCTCATTCGGTACTTGAAAATCACGGTGGTATCTGCCTCCCTGAAATGCTTCTTCGGCAATAGCTAATATATCATCTGCATTATAATTTTCATGAAAGGATACATCTCCAGCCCGTTCCTTTAAAAATCTATCACGGTAACAATAAGGCTCCATTAACGTATCCGCATAGTAAAAACCATACTTTTGCAGTAATTCCTTATCTGCAAGCGGGTCTACTTTAATGGTAAAATGTCCCTCCACATCTGCCGCTTCCCGTAATGCTGCTTCACTATATTCGGTTAATTGATAGGTTGCAAGCGGGAAATTACGGCTGTCCCAGGGCGTAGGTTCTAAATATTTACTCATTCTCCTCTTCCTCTCTACCTGACTTCCTCTTTCCATACGCTATTTTTGATGCGTTTTTTGAACTTCACCTTTTATATCTTTAATTAAATAGATTGGCCGGCTTTTTGCTTCATTGAAAATTTTTCCAAGATAGAGACCAATAATCCCAAGCTGGAAAAATATCAGACCGCCAATAAAGAAGATGGATACCATCACACTGGTCCAGCCTTGAACAGGCTCATCCAAATAGAAATAACGGAAAAACAGATATAACGCATAGATAAGAGAAGCAAAAGCCATCAAAAATCCCACACCTATTGAAAGCCTCAACGGTTTATTCGATTGAGAAACAATCGCATCCGTTGCCAGAGCAAATAATTTTTTCAATTGATAGGATGACTTTCCTTCTTTTCTGGCATCATGCTGTACTTCTATTTTTGTCTGCTGATATCCCATCCATTGAATAAAAAACGGGAAATAACGGTTCTGCTCACGCAGCTTCCGGAAGCTTTCTACTACTTTTTTATGGGAAATGCTGAAATTCGCTATCGAAGCGTCTGTCTTTTTCCCTGTAAAATAATCATAGACTTTATAAAAAGACTTGGACGTGAATTTTTTCAAGCTTTTATCCTGTCTGCGCACGCGCTGTGCAAAAACAACATCGTAGCCATCCATTGCCCGTTCATATAGTGATGCAATTTCTTCCGGGCGGTCCTGCAGATCACAATCCATGACAACCACCCAATCTCCGGATGTAAAATCAAGACCTGCTGTTATTGCATGATGCTGTCCAAAATTACGGGACAGGTTAATTCCTTTTATTTTTTTATCTTTTTGATGAAGTTTAAGAATTGTTTCCCAGGCGTGATCCGGGCTTGCATCATTTACCATAATAATTTCATAATCTGCTGGAATGGACTGGATTGTTTGAATAATTCGATTGGCGAGCTCGATCAGGCAGCGTTCACAGCCATAGACTGGAATTACTACAGAAATTAAGTCGGTACGTTCGTTTTCCATTTTTGTAAATACCATTCCACTGTTTTTCTCAGTCCATCCTCTAAATCTACTTCGGGCTGCCAGCCTAGTTCTCTTTGTATTTTGCCTGCATCAATCGCATATCTCTTATCATGACCTTTCCGATCCTCTACAAAGGTAATCAAATCAGAAAAATGCTCCAAACGGTAAGTTTGAAGTAAATCCGGTCTTTGTTCATCTAATAAATGACAAATCAAATTTGTAATTTTCATATTTTCCTGTTCGTTATTGCCGCCAACATTATATATCTCCATCGTTTTGCCCTGATGATAAATCATGTCAATGGCTCTGCAATGATCCTCGACAAATAACCAGTCGCGTATATTCTTCCCGTCACCGTAAATCGGTATCGGCTCATTTGCCAAAGCATGACGGATAATCGTCGGCAGCAGCTTTTCTTCATGCTGTCTCGGACCATAATTATTCGAACAGGAGGAAATAATAACATTCATTCCATACGTGTAACCGAAGCTTTTCGCTAAAAAGTTCGCACCGGCTTTTGATGCACTATATGGGTTTCTTGGATCGTAAGGAGTCTCTTCTGTGAACTTTCCAGATTCTCCTAATGATCCATAGACTTCATCCGTAGATATTTGATGAAACCGGCGCTCCTGAAGCTCTCCCTTTGCCTCCCAGTCTGCTCTGGCCGCCTGCAGAAGATTCAGCGTCCCTACTACATTCGTATTAATAAATGGGCTGGCATCATCTATAGAGCGGTCCACATGGGACTCAGCAGCAAAGTGAATCACACCTTCAATATCATATTCTTTGAAAATTGCTGTTACTGCATTTATATCCGCAATATCTCCTTGAATAAAATGATAGTTCTTTTTATTTTCTACTTCTGTTAAATTATTTAATGAACCGGCGTAGGTCAGCTTATCAATATTAATTAACTGCTGGTCAGGGTATTTCTTATGATAATATTGGATGAAATTAGAGCCGATAAATCCGGCTCCGCCTGTAATTAAGATAGCCTTACTCATTTCCGGCCAGCCCCAGCATTGGATGATGGTCGATAGCATCCCAGTATTGCTGGTTATGCTTCCGATTTGCAATTTCCATTAAATATTGGCCATAGTCTGTTTTCTCCATCGATTTCCCTTTTTCATAAAGCATATCCCGGGAAATATAATCCAAATAGAATGCAATTTCCTCCAGACAGGCAATCTTGAAACCCTGCCGCTGCTGTGTTGTTTTAATAAATTCAGCTGCGTCAAATAAGGATTCCTGCGTCCCTGCATCCATCCAGGCAAATCCTCTTCCTAACAGCTCCACATGCAGCTGATTCCATTTTAAATATTCCTTATTTAAATCTGTAATTTCTAATTCACCGCGCTCAGAGGGTTTGAGTTTTTTTGCAATTTGAACAGCTCTGGAATCATAGATATACAGACCTGTTACCGCAAAATCTGATTTAGGATCCTCTGGCTTTTCCTCAATGGAAATCGCATTTTGATGATGGTCAAATTCAACCACTCCAAAACGCTCCGGATCTTTCACACGATAACCAAACACGGTTGCATGTTTATGTTTTTTAATTGCATTCCGCAGTAATGTTGTAAAGCCCTGGCCAAAGAAAATATTATCTGCAAGAATCAAAGTAACATCATCTTTTCCAATAAAATCTTCTGCAATCAGAAAGGATTCAGGAATCCCTTTTGGCTCAGACTGTTCTTTATAGACAATTTGGATACCTAAAGAAGATCCGTCTCCTAATAACCTTTCAAAACGTTCCGTGTCTTCCGGTGTACTAATTATCATCACTTCTTTAATACCACCAAGCATCAGGACAGATAATGGGTAATAAATCATCGGCTTATCAAATACTGGCAGCAGGTGCTTATTAATACTATCCGTGCTTGGAGACAGACGTGTTCCGCTTCCTCCGGCGAGAATAATCCCTTTCATGGTACACACCCTCCATCAAAATAGATTTTAATATTTTATATATTTCTATCTGTTAAACATACTCTTAGGATAAGTATTCCTGCTTCTGACCATTTATAAACTTACATTCTTATTTCAAATTTATTTCGGGATGGTAATAATAACAGTGTTCATAGCCTATGAATTGCCACAATTAGGAGGAAGGTATTAGAAATAGAGGAGCTTAAAGGGTTAACCCTATATCAAAGGGCCTTATTTTTATGAAATAAAGCTCTTTTTCCCTTAAATTAATTTTTCTTTGGTAAAATGATATTCTTAATTTAAAATGGATAAATGGCGGGTGATTTCAAATGAACCGAAATCAATTAGAGGAAAAAATACATAAAAGTGCCTCTGCCGTACTTGCGGAAAATGGCTATATCAGCCCAATTGATGTCTTGATAAAAATGGATCGATTAACAGTTAAGCAGGTGGAGGATTGGCGCTTCAAAAGAACAGACTATTTAGAAAGAGCTATTAACCTTAATCTGGCTAAACTGAACCACTTTCTGCAAGCTCTAAAAAAATATGCTAAAGAACAGAATTTAAAACCATCTATAACTGTTTATAAATCTTGGGGAAAAGGGGCAAAAAAGACATTGCGATTCTCGAAGACCGGAAAACCTAATATGGAGAAATTATATTCGACGCATTATGTAAAACAATCCGGGAAAAAGGAAAAGCCAAACATAAAACAAGAAGAAAACCAAAAAAGTTCTCTGTAAAATATTTAGTTTCATATTTTACTAAAAATGAACAGCTTCGATGAAAATGAAGTCTGTTCATTTTGATTTTTCTAACTCAATACTTAAAAATACTTTTTCACCTGATACACTTCCTAATATCCATAATTGCCTGCAGATGCATCCCTTCATGAAAAATAGTACGAATTAATACCTGCTCAATCGTATACATCCCCATATCAACCGGTTCAAATTCTTCGGCAAGCCGGTCTTTATACTGTTTCTTAATTACATCGGGCTGCCCTCTTAATAAACTTACCAGCTGTTCAAACGCTGGTGTTTCTGAAGTGAAATTCTTTGGAGATGTTCCAAAACCGAACCACTTATTAAAATATTTTGTTGCTTCAGAGGTCTCTTTCGTTAACGACTCAATCCAGAGAAATTGATCCAAATAAATATGCCCAAGATTCCAGCGGATATTGTTGTTAAAATGCTCCGGTATTATCTCTGCCTGCTCTTTTGATATTCCTTCCACAGCCATCAAAACATCTGCCCGATATGCAGAAAGCTGATTAAACAATACTTCCTGTTCATTAGTCAATGTTGTCTCCTCCCTTCTACAGGTATTCCAACCTGTTTGTCCCCTCTTTAATCATTTCTACATGATTGCTGTAACTCCTGCCTGAACAATACACGTTTAAGTAATAATCCATTGTTTCCTGCAACAAAAAAGATATGATACTCATTTTACAATGGGCAACATACCTTTTTTTAAATACTTATGCTTCTTTCTTAAATTTCTGGTCAACAGCGGACTCAGACTGCACATGTGAATTTTTCTGTGTAATTCCATACCAATAAGCAGCTCCAATAAAAACAGCTCCGCCGACAATATTACCAAGTGATACCGGAATTAAGTTTGCAGCAAGTCCTGCTAAGGAAATCGTTTCCGGATGCGGGATCATTAAGGCCGTTGTCAGTACAGTCATATTTGCCACACTGTGCTCAAATCCAGATGTGATAAAAGCGAATAGACACCAGAAAATCATAATAAGCTTCGCTGTTTCGTCCTTCAGCTTCACAGAACACCATACTGCCAGACAGACAAGAATATTACACAGAATACCGCGGACAAACAGCTCCATAAATGCTCCATTCATTTTTGCTCCTGCCGAGGAAATTATAAAATCAGCCGTTCCTCCTGTTGCAAGCCCGGAATAAAAGAATAACCCGGCCACAATAACTGCTCCAACAAAGTTACCAAAATAACTGAATACCCAGATACGAAGCACATCTACAATCTTTGTTTTTTTCGTTAAAAAACCAATCGTCATGATCATATTATTCCCTGTAAATAAATCAGATCCTGCCATAATGACCAGGCTCAATGCTATCCCAAAGGATACTCCCATTACAATAGATGTTCCGGCAAAACCAGTCGGGGCAAGCATACCGCCGATAGTAAAAATCAAAATGATACCGAGTCCCACAAAAAATCCTGCCAGCATTGTCATCATCAGATACTTACTTTTACTATGATTCAATTGTTTTACCTTGGAAACAGCAGTGTTGCTGAAAGTGGTTATTGTCTCCATCATTTTTTATTCCTCCTATTTGCATACATGTCTACAGTATACCCCAGATTGCCGTTATAGCGGGTTTCCAGTTCAGCTTTCAATTCTTTGGCAAGCTCCGGACTGGCACCAGATGTAGAAATTGCCAGGATAAATTTATCCCGTCTGACTACTGCCGGAGTGATAAAATCAGACCGCTCGCTTTCACTCGTATCATTAACCCACTGATTTGCTGCAGCACACTGGCAAACATACTTATTTATTGCTTTGTTATCTGTCGCTGCAAAAATAAGATGTGCTCCCTTTATATCTGTTGCTTCAAATTCTTTCTGCTTCCACACCACATCATGCAGTTTAAATAACTCTTCCCGTATACCCGGGCTGACTACGACTATTTTAACACCTGTACCTGCCAGCCCCTTTGCTTTACGCAGAGCTATTTTTCCTCCGCCGATAATCACTGCCTTCTTTCCGTTCAGGTTCATCATTACCGGATACAGCTTCTCCATCTCGTGCTTCCTCCATCCGTTTGATTAATGTTTTTCTCATCAGCTCATCAAATTCTAAGTTTTGACAGATATCAAAGGTATCCTTTGAGTAGAAGACAGTCTGTTTTATTTTTTCAAGCAGCAGACCTGTAAATAACAGGTAAGGCATCACATAGACCTTTTTATATCTATAGGGAAGAAAGGCCATCGCCTCCTCCATACTCGGTTTGCCAAGCTTGAGAAATGCTGTATACACTGGAATGCCTGATTTCTGTTCGACCTTTCTTCCAATCTGCTGTAACCCTTGAATAGGTCCAAGATGACTGCTTCCTCTGCCCACAAGCAAAATTGCTGTATTCTGCTCATGTTTTTCAGCTTTAATACGTTTCACTACAAGGTCAATCATATAAGGATGTGTACCAAAAGGTTCTGTCATTTTAAACGAAACAAAAGGATATCTTCTTTGAATAAAGCCTAACTCTTCCGGAATATCCAATTTATGATGAAGAGCTGAAAAAAGAAGCACAGGAACAATCAAAAAACGTTTCGCTCCTCGAGCTATTAATTTTTCAAGTGTTTCCGAAATGGTTGGTTTTGTTAACTCCAAAAAAGCTATTTCCTGATTCGGATTATCGATATCTTCCATAACCGATTCAATAAACCGCTTAAATTGCGCATTCCCCTCTTCGCGACGGCTTCCATGGCCAATATAAACCACTGCATCAAACATGTTAATTCCTCCAATTCATTCGTTTTAATTCCGACTGAACCGCTTCATCTATCATACTGAACCCTTGCTCCATGGCGTATTCCTTTACTGACTCTCCTATATATGCGAATTTAATATTCAACAGATGGTGCATGCCAAGGTTCTTTACCTCTTTTGCAAAGCTTTTCACTGCTGCTTTATTTGGAAAAATAACTGTTTCCCAATCATCTTCAGTCAGCATTCGTACATTGATTTCATCAAAACGTTCATCAATCAGCCACTCATGGGTAGAATAAGCTTCCTTTTCATGCCATGTATCCGATTGTGCACCAATTACTATCGAAGAGGCATTGCTGCTATCTTCGGCTTTGTCCGCCATAATTCCTCTCGCTGCTAACGCTTTTCTTGTCTGCTCTGTCCGGTATTCTATATTACGCGGCAGATCACGAATATCATAATGAGCCTGGCTGTATTGCTGAAATAGAATATCTACACTGGTCGCATTTGTAAAAGTGAGCCGATATGCATGCATGATCGCTTTTAGCTCTTCCTTCGTAAATAAGTGAACCTTTTGCTTCCATACTGGAAAGGAATAAGCTTCTGCTCCGAGGTTTGTAAAATAATTCTCCAGAGCAAACGGAATTCCAGATGCTTTAGCAATAAGAATTCTTCTTCCGCTGAACTTTTTCTTATCAAACCAGATCAGCTTCTTTCTTAGCCCCACGACATCGCCGACAATCATCATCGCAGGACTTTCAATATGTCCTTTTTCAATGACAGCCTGAATGGTTTCCAATGTTCCTTCAACTACTTTTTGTTTCCCTAACGTTCCCCACTGGATAATAGCTACTTTGGTATCAGCCGGCTTTCCCTGCTTTATCAACTCTCTGCAATTAATCAGCATTTTTCTCATGCCCATATAATAGGCGATGGTATCTCCCAGCAGCTGTCTATCACTATGCAAAGCGGCATTACTTTCACAGGTATGCCCTGTTCTGAGGGTCAGGCTGGTGCTGTAATCGCGGTGAGTAACAGGGATTCCTGCATAGGCTGCCGCCGCAATGCTGGAGGTAATACCTGGAACTATTTCAAATGCAATATCATTAGCGGCAAGCTCTTCCGCCTCCTCGCCCACTCTTCCGAAAACGGAAGGATCGCCACCTTTTAACCGGACCACGCAGCAGCCTTCGCTCGCGTATTGAACGAGCAGTTTATTTATCTTTTCCTGCCGCATTGTATGTCTCTCCGGCAGCTTCCCGCAATATATAAATTGACAGGTATCCTTCGCATTGCGCAGCAGCCTTGGATTCGCCAGACGATCATACAAAATGATATCCGCCTCTTTTAAACATTGAATTCCTTTTTTAGTCACCAGCCCAGTATCTCCAGGGCCGGCACCGACAAATGAAACAAACCCCTTTGGCTTTTCCATGGCTACACCGTTATGTGCACATAACCATCTATAACTTCCGTTTCATAGGTAGTTACGCAGCCGTCATCCGGCGCTTGCACTTCTCCAGTGAGCAGTGAAATTTTCCGGTTATGGAGCGGACAAAAGACAAACTCTCCGGAAACAATTCCTTCGGCTAGAGGACCGCCGGCATGCGGACATTTGCTTCCAACCGCATGAACCTCTCCGCTGGTCAAATGAAATAGCGCAATAGACGCCCCGTTCACATGGACTTCCTTCCCGATCTGCTTTGGCAAATCCTCCAATTTAATGATTTTTATCTTCTCTTTACTTGCTTCCATGATTAGAACCTCCTTTTATAAAAGTATCATATCTTCATACAGCTCATTGTTCACTTTTTCACAATTTCATACATCTCTTTTTCTTTTCTATTTTTAAGTGTGCTGTTCCACGCTTCTTCATACGTATTTTTTGCATGATGGAATCGTTCTACTAATTCAGCATTCTGTTTTTCATTTAAAAGAACAAGTTTAATATTTTCCGCCCCGATCCGATCGACCCAAGGCGCAGTTCTCTCATTATAAATACCTGTTTCCCGGTAATACTGCATATAAGCTGTTGCCATGGTGATTACTTCTTCTTCCGTCTTCACAGTTGTAAAGGAGTCACACTCACGGACTTCAGTTCCTCCATTCCCTCCAAAGTAAAGCTGAAACCCGTTTTCCACACAGACAACGCCAAAATCCTTAGTTAATGCCTCTGCGCAATTACGGGGACATCCTGACACACCTATCTTCATTTTATGCGGCGTATCCACCATCTCCAGCTCTTTCTCCAGACGGATTCCGAGCCCCAGTGAATCTTGGGTGCCGAAGCGGCAAAATTGAGCGCCGACACAGGATTTTACATTTCGCAATGATTTGGAGTAAGCATATCCGGAACGCATGCCAAGGTCTTCCCATACTTGCGGTATATCTTCCTTTTTTACCCCATATAATCCAACCCTGCTTGCACCGGTGATTTTTACTAATGGCACATTATATTTGTTCGCAACCTCTCCCAGCCGGATCAAATCATCACCAGTTGTTGTACCGCCATACATTCGTGGAACAACAGAGAAGGTACCGTTGTTTTGAATATTACCGTTCATCCGTTCATTTACTAAACGGGAAGCTTTGTCATCTTCATATTCTCCCGGTCTGATCATTCTCATATAATAATTGAGCGCCGGACGGCAGACATGACAGCCTTCCTCATTTGCAAATCCGAGTACATTACGGACTTCCCTCGGCGATTGCAAACCTTTCTCTTTGATTTCCTCTACGACTTCGTCCCGTGTCAGCATGGTACATCCACACATGCCAGTCTTTACCGCAGTAGGGTCAAAGCTGTCTCCCAGCGTATGGGAAAGAATGCCTTCTACCACTCCCTTACATTTCCCACAGGAAGCACCAGCCTTCGTACAGATTTTTACTTCCTCAAATGATTTTAAATCCTGTTCCAGAATAGCCTGGACAATGGTTCCTTTTGTGACACCATTACAGCCGCAGACTGTTTCATCCGGGCTCATCTCAGCTATCATCTCTTCTGCCGCATCTTCTCCTGCTTTTTGCAGAACAGCTGCACTTGTAAACTCACTGATATCTGTTTCTTTCTTCAGCATACTGAACAGCCGGGTTCCGTCTGAAGCATCACCATAAAGCACGACACCGACTACTTTGTTATCTGAAACAAGGACCTTCTTATACACTCCGGAAAATTGATCCTGAACGATAATTGCATCTGTACTTTCATCCTCTTCAATTTTTCCTCCTGAGAATAAATCACAGCCCGCAACTTTTAGTTGTGTGGATAAAATACTGCCATGATATCCAGCTGTTTTCTCTTCTGTTAAATGCTTCGCCAGTTCCAGACCCTGCTCGTAAAGCGGGGCAACCAGTCCATAGGTGATACCGTTATGCTCTGCACATTCTCCTACTGCATAAACGGAAGGAACAGAAGTCTGCATCTGATCATTCACAACGATTCCCCGGTTGACGTTCAGCCCAGCCTGCTTAGCTAAAGCGACATTTGGCCGGATTCCAACCGCCATCACTACAAGATCACATTCGATAGAAGAGTCATCTGAAAAGGTAATTCCTTCCACCCGTTCTTCTCCATAAATTTCAGCTGTCTGCTTTTCCATTAGAAATTCCATTCCCTGTGCTTCTAAATCCTTCTTGAGCATTTTGGCTGCCGGGCTATCTAATTGCTGTTCCATCAGTCTTGGCATCAGGTGTATAACCTGAACCTGCATACCCCGATCCATTAATCCTCTGGCTGCTTCCAACCCCAGGAGTCCGCCGCCAATAACAGCTGCTTTTTTATAGCGCTTTGATGTGTCAATCATAAATTCTGTATCCTGAATGTTTCTAAAGCCTATTACACCTTCCAATTCACTTCCGGGTACAGGTAAAATAAATGCACTGGATCCTGTTGCTACAATTAATTCATCATAAGGGATAATTCTGTCTTTATCCGTCTTAATTATTTTCTCTACTGTTTTTATTTCCGTTACTTTTTCACTGGCAAACAGTGTAATTTCATTTTTCTGATACCATTCCCAATCATTCATATTAATTTCAGATACCTCTGTTTTTCCCTGCAAAACATGTGAAAGCATAATCCGATTGTAATTTGGATAAGGTTCGTCACCTATAATCGTTATTTCAAAGGTTTCTTTATCTCTTTTTAAAATTTCTTCTATACATCTGACTCCAGCCATTCCATTTCCAATCATTACGAGCTTTCTTTTCATGGTATAACCCTCCAATTTTGTGAAATAATTCACAATCAGTACCAAAAATAAAATGTGAATAGATTCACAATAGTAATTAAAAAAATATTCAGCTATGTTATTTTTTTTAAAAAGCAACTTTCTCTACTGTTAGTGTAGCATATTCTTTTTTTGAATTGTATTGATTTTTTGAACAGTTTGTGTCTGGTTTTGTATATCTTGATAAAGAGGTGTTTCATTTAAAGTAAATACTTTATTACAAAATAAATCAGTCAGATATGTTCCGCCATTCCCTATTACAAAGCAGGGTCGCCTCTATTTTCAGACAACCCTGCCAAATCAATTTTCATTCTATATCTATTAGCTTTATATATTTTGTAAAACTATTCACTTTTTTAGAAGCTGTCTAAACCCAAAGTGAAGGCGTCCATCCTTAAACTGCAGCAGAAAATCGGTTCCCTGCATAGTAATTGTCACTGCTCTGCTGGCGACGGCTTGTGTTGGTATTTGAGCTCCCTGGGTCTCCACAAAAATAGCTTTATCTTTTTCAAAGACCTTAATCGTTTGTCCCTCATTAGATTGGTAGACTCCAGTAATAGCTTGGCGATCTGCTTCGCTGAGTGTGTATTCATCATATTGGACGGCTTTCTTATCAGGTGCAATATTCATTTCGCTCTGCAGGGCTCCTCTTAAAAGAGATTCCGCAGGGGCACCTGCAATATTCGTCAGACAGATGGCAGCAATATTTTTCTCAGGCAGCACGGCGAAATGCGCCGTTACTCCTTTAATTCCGCCGCCATGTTCAATAAGCTTTGTACCAAAATAGTCTGGTGTAATCATAACCCCATAGCCATAATACCGGCCAGGCTCTATTTCAATATATTGAGTGGTCATTGCAGTAAGACTTTCTTCTGTTAAAATACCATTGCCTTTATTTAAAAAGACATCACTATAACGAAGCATATCATTGGCAGTTGATTTAACATAACCGGCCGCCCACATTACCGGGGCGTCCCACCATTCCGGAGAATATTTAATGACCGGCGTTTCAGCGGTCGGGTCCATATCATACTGACGTGCTGCCTGCTCATCCAATTGATCCGGATTAAAAAAGCTGCTTTTCATTCCGAGAGGAGTAAAGATATTTTTCTCTATATAACGTTCATACGGCTGCCCGCTAGCACGTTCAATAATGATACCAAGCAGAGCATAGCCGTCGTTAGAATAGCTGAATGACTTCCCTGGCTCGTCAAGCAGGTCAAATGACAGGCTATTTAAATAAGCTATAAGTTCGTCATATGTATCAATGCTGTCATGCTCCCGTTCAAGAGGTATGCCTAATTTAATCTGCAAATCGAATGAGCCGTCCTTTTCCATGGATTGCTTATTTGCATAAAAAAGCGTGTTTAATGGCGGAATACCAGATGTATGCGTCATCAGGTGATGAAGCGTTATTTCATCACTTCCTTTAAATGTAATCTCAGGCAAATATGTTTTAATAGAATCATGGACGGATAGTTTTCCTTCTTCTTGCAGCTGGAGAGTTGCGATACTAGTCATTGACTTTGTAATACTTCCAATTCCAAAAATCGTATCGGCCGTTACAGGTAATTCATTTTCCTTATCCTGGTAGCCAAATCCTTTTTTGTATATATCATTGTTCAATGCAACTATCGCACCCGGGGTTTTATGCGCACTTACGAGCGATTCAGCAAATTCTTCATAGACTTTCTTGTTCATAAAAATACCTCCCTTTTCACCTAATAAATATATTTTCTGTTGTTCAGATGATCTCTGAGATTGTCTTTAGATACTATGCTTGTTCAATTATTTTACCACACATGCTGGTCAGTCACTAGATAAGTATTGTTTTTTGAAAGCCTGCAATCGTAAAAAGCACCTCCAACATTCAGAATTTCACTGCAATATTCTATCATTTTTTTCCGCTAACTTGAATTCATTTTCTATGAGTACGAGATTATAACTGATAAATGCGTCAGCCGGATATATTACCAATTTTTTATGGAACGATTTATTTCATATTTCAAGGGAGAACCTCATACGAAGTGAATATAACAAATAAAATTTTCGAGGTATAGCTCATGAAAAAATCTGCCTGTTTTTATTTATTTGTCTTTGTTTAATTCTCAGTAGTTCCAATAGCCAAGTGAGCTCTTCAAAAGAATTAGGTCATTCCTTAACGATAAAAAAAGCAAAAGAAATAAGACATTTATATCCTGATGACTTTTTTGCAAAAGGTTACAACTTTGGAATTACAACTGATGCTAGAAATAAAATAACGTTAATTAAAGTGATTGGGTGGGACAAAGCATTAAAAAATATGAAATATATCCTGTTTATTGCTGAAACAGGAGAATTTTATGATGAATTTGAAATAGAACAGTATAGATAACGTGGGGAACTATTTGCTAATTAGTCCTACGGAACTTTAGAAGAGTTGAACATTTTTAGCTGCTTATAAAATGTAAACTTCCTTATCAATCTCCGTAACGCTTCATTGTACAATGAACCAATCATAAAATTTCTAGGTTTTTCTAAATTTTATCTAGACTTCCTAAATAAATATGATTATGCTAAGTATATAACTGGTAATATTTAATCAGAAAAGGGGAGTTAATTATGAAAGAGAAAGGAAAAAAGTCTATGTTTAAGAAATGGTGGTTTTGGGTAATCGTTGTTTTCGTTATTGGAGCAATCGGCACTACTCTTGAGGATGATACTGCTGCAGACAATGAGATAAAATCTGTTCAAGCAGAAAATGAGAAGGATGAAACAAACGACCCGGACGACGAAGAACCAGCAGAGGATAATACAGATTCAGAGGAAACAGATACCTCTAGTGAAGCGGAAGAGAGTATGGATGACGATGAAAATGCTGATGCTGAAAAAGACGATGAAACAAACACTTCAAAAGATACAGAGGAAAGTACAGATGAAGAGATAGAAGAAGTAGAAGAAACTGAAGCAGACGATGATGTTCCGACTGAATACATTTCTGCATTAAATTCCGCAGAAAGCTATTCCGATTTAATGAGTATGTCTAAAGCAGGTATTTTTGATCAGTTGACTTCCGAGTATGGCGATCAATTTCCAGAAGAAGCAGCACAGTATGCAATTGACAATATGGAAGCGGACTGGAATCAAAATGCCTTGAAATCAGCAGAAAGTTACAGCGATATTATGCATATGTCAAAAGCAGGTATATACGATCAATTAATCTCTGAATACGGCGATCAATTTACTGCTGAAGAAGCACAGTACGCTGTCGATAATATAAAAGCGGATTGGAATGAAAACGCATTGGAATCGGCCAAAAGTTATCAAGAAACAATGGATATGTCACATGAAGCAATCAGAGACCAGCTAACCTCAGATTATGGTGAAAAATTCACGCAAGAGGAAGCGGATTATGCAGTTGAGAATTTAGATTAATTTTAAAAATATATATTCCTTATCAGTGCGTGTTCAAAAAGGCCGATAAATAGGACCAAGAAGTTCAAGGCGACGAGCTTTTTACGAACGGAGCGTATGCATTATAATACGTGAGTAACGGAAAAAGCTAGTCAACGCACTTCCGCAGGATGCGGTGGCTTCTATGTTGCCCACACGACGTAGGCGTTCTTAGTAGAAGATCCACTTATCGCAGTGTCATCTTTATTGGACTTTTTGAACATCTTCTTATCAGGGCTGAAAAGGTATCAAGTTGTCAAATGACGTCTAAAATGCAAATCTCCCTCCTGCTAACAACATTGCTAGCAGGGGGTTCTTGTCTACAATCTCTGTACATTACAGATTGTCAAATACGGCATCTCACAAACCATTCAGGCGGATTATTATTAAAATCATGTGTTTCAACAATATACCGCGTTCTCTCCTGCACTTCTTTTAAATGCCCCCTCAAGTAACCGCTGATTTGACTTGCATGCTGGTTTAAAGCAACAAATAAATTATACTTTCTCCATCGTTCCTTTACTTCATTTAACTTTTATCACTGGTACCCGTACTTACCCTTGCTCTTTTTTATGCCATTCCAAGGCTCTCTGCTCCAGTTCACTCACATAGCTTCTTTTTGCTTGACTGTATCCTTTTGTATCTTGATACTTCATTGCTAACTGTTCTTTTAATGCACCATATTTCATGGCTTCCTCTGTATGTATCCTTAAATAATTTCTGAGTATCAAATGTCTGTCTATCTCCCTATTACCTTCTTGATAGATATGTATATGATGTGTTCTATCCTCTCCTCCTTTTCTCAATAATCTTCTTCCTTCAATGCCCCACTCACCAGCTGGATCATAGCCTAGTTCCTTTAAGCGCGGGTTAAATTGATCAACTTTATCAATATCTTTCACAATAACCATCATATCAATTACCGGTTTAGCCTTCATATTAACAATAGAGGTACTGCCAAAGTGTTCAAATTGGATGACAAGATCACCGAACAGTTCGTTTAACCGTTTACATTCTTTATTATATTCACTTACCCATTCGGAATTATATAGACTTAATCTCACTTTCAATATATCTCCCCCTTAGTTGAAGATAAAAGAACACTTTCCATAAACAGCTTTTTTCATAGAGGTCTCACCTCATTGTTATTGGGAAAATAATTCCTCTGCTTCTTTATTTTTTATTATTATAACATGATGGAAATATTATTTACCGTAATGTAACTAACCGACTCCCACTTAAAAAGATAGGGAAAATGTCTTTTTTGAGTGAGAAACCCTCATTTTAACATTTAAAATAATTAAAAAGAGCTGAAAACATTGATATATCAACATTTACAACCCTTTTTCGTATTCTCCAAATGGAGACGGAGGGAGTCGAACCCTCGTCCAAGAGTATCGGCACTCAAGTATCTACACGCTTAGTTGGTATATTATCATTCGCTCACATGTCAGCCTACCAACAGGCTTTCATGGAACTAGTCTGATTAAGTTCTTCTGCCCATCCTCAGACGGTGGATAGCAGTATAGCCCGCTTCATTTGAGACCCTTCAATCTGCCACACGGGCGATGGCAGGAAGGATCGTTTTAGGCTACTTACGCAGCTGCTAAAACAGGTTGATTGTTTTCTTTGCCAATTATATTTAGGCGTAACGTTTTACGAGCCGTAACCTCGACGTGCAACTTGAGCTCAATCTACCCCTGTCGAATCCGTAACGTCCCCGTATAAAAAATCACAGGGAATAATTAAGCACTTTTTAATTATTCAGTTGACCCTTGTTTCTATAGTAATAACTGTTCCATAAACAGCATACCATGAACAGGGTACCTTTCATTATAACAAATCATGCCAGATTGTCAAATATGCTTCCGTTTAACGCATGTGGTCTTTAATAGCACGATCCACATCGCGCTTCATTTGCTTACGTTTTAAGTCTTCACGCTTATCGTATTTCTTCTTCCCTTTTCCAAGTCCAATTAATACTTTTGCATAACCATTTTTAATATAAATTTTTAATGGAACTAATGCATAGCCCTGCTGCTGAGTCAGACCAATTAATTTATCAATTTCTTTACGGTGAAGCAGCAGCTTTCTTGAACGGGTCGGGTCGTGATTATAACGGTTCCCCTGCTCGTATTCAGCGATATGCAGGTTAATTAATTGCACTTCCCCTTTTCTGTCAATCCGCGCATGGGCATCCTTAATGTTTACTCTGCCATTACGAATAGACTTAATTTCCGTGCCTTGCAGAACAATCCCCGCCTCATACGTTTCTTCAATAAAATAATCATGGGAAGCTTTCTTATTTTGTGCAATGGTTTTTCCATTTCCTTTTGGCATCTAAAATCATCCTCTTCCATCGAACTTTTAAAAGTTCTTGTTCACATGGAAAGAAATCTCGTTCTCTCCCCATATGAATCCTCTGTATATTTTACCAAAAAACTTGCCTTATCTCAAAAGTTTCACCCATTTGATGAACTTTGCTCTGTGTGAAAAAACGATAAAATCTCCTAAGCAGAGATTTTATCGTTTTGGTTTATTCTTTTTCTTATTTTTAGGATTTGCTTTGCCTTTTGGGTTTGCTTTACCCTTCCCTTTTGGCTTTGCTTTTGATTTTTCTTTCGTTTTTGGTGAAGATTGAATAACCCGTCTGGAAGACTTATCCTTTCTTTCCTTTCTGCGCGGGGAACCTAAGGATGTCAATTCAAAATCAACTGTGTATTCTTCCAGGTTTACATCAGCCACCTTAATATCCACTTCGTCTCCAACACGGAATACTTTGGCCGTCCGTTCGCCAATCATCGCCTGACTGCGTTCATCAAAATGATAATAGTCATCTGTCAAATAGCTGACATGGACAAGCCCTTCTACCGTATTTTCCAACTCGACAAACATACCGAAATTCGTTACGGAGCTGATAATGCCGGTAAATTCTTCACCGATCTTATCCTTCATAAATTCCGCTTTCTTCATATTATCCGTATCACGCTCGGCATCAACTGCCCGGCGTTCCATTTCTGAAGTATGACGGGCAATTTCCGGCATCCGGTCCTTCCAATGCTTCATCGTTTTCTTATCCATCTTATTTTCAATTAAATAAGTGCGGATTAAACGGTGTACGATTAAATCCGGATAACGGCGGATCGGCGATGTGAAATGTGTATAAAAATCTGTTGCCAGACCAAAGTGGCCTACACTTTGCGGCGAATATTTCGCCTGCTGCATGGAACGGAGCATTAATTTAGATACAATCATTTCCTCCGGTTCGTCTTTAATCGATTCTAACACCTTTTGGAGCTGTTGCGGATGAATTTCGTTAGCTGTTCCTTTTACTGAAATACCAAGTCCTGCTAAAAATTCATAGAATTTCTCAAGCTTTCCTTCATCAGGATCTTCGTGAATACGGTGGATAAACGGTACATCCATCCAATGGAAATGCTCAGCAATCGTTTCATTCGCCGCCAGCATAAACTCTTCAATTAATTTCTCCCCAACGGAGCGTTCGCGAATAACCACATCAGTCGGATGGCCTTTTTCGTCGACAAGTACTTTTGCTTCTTTAAAATCAAAGTCAATAGCACCTCGTCCAAAGCGTTTGCCGCGTAAAATAGCTGCAAGCTTTTCCATGTTCTCAAACATTGGAACAAGCGGCTCGTATTTCTTACGCAGTTCTTCATCCTTATCCACTAAAATTTTATTCACATCGGTATAAGTCATTCGTTCATTCGAATTGATAACACTTTGGAAAATTTCATGATGAACGACCTGTCCACTCGTATTAATCTCCATTTTACATCCCAGTGTTAAACGGTCAACCTGGGGATTAAGGGAACAGATACCATTTGATAAGCGGTGAGGAATCATCGGAATCACACGGTCGACTAAATAAACGCTCGTTCCCCGCTCAAATGCTTCTTTATCCAGCGGTGTGCCTTCTTCAACATAGTGGCTGACGTCCGCAATATAAACTCCAAGCTCATAATTTCCATTATCAAGACGTTTGACACTGACAGCATCATCAAGATCCTTGGCATCAGCGCCATCAATCGTAACGACAACCTCATCCCGCAGATCCTTTCTTCCATGTATATCTGCCGGATCAATTTCTTCCGGAACCTCATTTGCCTGCTCTATTACCTCTTCTGGAAAATCTATCGGGATTCCGTGCTTATAAATAATAGAAAGAATATCAATTCCCGGATCATTTTTATGACCTAGAATCTGAATAATTTCTCCTTCTGCACTTTTTCTTCCTTCCGGATATTTGGTAATGCGTGCAAGTACTTTATGGCCGTCGATAGCTCCATGTGTATGTCCTTTAGAAATAAAAATATCATTTGGGATCCGTTTGTCATCAGCAATAACAAAACCAAAGGAGCGGTTATCCTCAAATGTACCGACAACGGTAACGACTGCACGCTCTAAAATACGGATAACTTTTCCTTCCGGGCGCGATCCTTCTGCATCTTTCTTTTCCAAACGGACAAGCACTTTATCCTTGTTCATTGCGGATCCCATATCATTTGCATGAATATAAACATCTGTTTCATTTTCATCTTCCGGAATAAGAAAGGCAAAACCTTTTGCATGCATTTGAATAGTTCCCTTAACGAGATTCATTTTGTCTGGAAGTCCAAACCTGTTTTTTCTTGTCCGGACAAGTTCTCCCTCTAACTCCAGTTCATTCAGAGCAATGACCAGCTCTTTAAATTCTACTGCCTCTTCTAAGCCCAGAGCCTCTTCTAATTCCTGTACAGACAAGGGCTTGGTACTATTTTCTTTAATATAATCTATAATTCGTTCTTTCATTGTCTCACCTTCTTTCTCTTTATCTTTCCTGCTCTATATTTTATACTTCCCAATCCAGGCTCTCTAAAAACATATAGATATCTTCGTGAAGCTGTTCTTTTTCTTTATCCATTGTAATAACATGGCCCGAATTAGCGTACCACTTAATCTCTTTTTGTGTAGATTCTACATTGTCATAAATATAATTAGCACTGTCCGTGTTAATCATTTCATCTTTTTCTGCCTGGACCACAAAGGTTGGTGTATAAATCATATCAATATTTGCTTTTACTTCTTTAATTGTAGCTCCTACACCCTTAAAAAGCTCCCTGGAATTATCCATTAATGTGTCTACTTCTTCTTCAATAACGGCTTCATCCTTTTGCTCCAGCTGTTTAAATTCTCTGGAAAACTCTCGAAACCCCTTCGTAAGCTGTTCCTCATTATCAAAAAACATCGGCGCACACATGGATACCATACCTTTAATTTGCTCAGAATAAGCAAGTTTTAAACCTAAAACCCCGCCAAGGGATAGACCGGCTACCGCAATTTCCTTATAACCTAAATCCTTCAAATAATTATATGCAGCTTTTACGTCTGCCCACCATTGTTCCGGATTACTTTTAATTAATTCCTCCGGAGGCAGTCCATGTCCGCGATAAATCGGTGCATGGCTTGTATAGCCTTTCTTTTCTAAAAAACGTCCAAGCATACGGACATCTGCAGAATGTCCTGTAAATCCATGTAATAATAAGACAGCACGCTCTCCAGCTTCAAATGTAAATGGCTGCGGCAGCTTTATTTTCACAATCATCCATTCCCTTCATCTTCTCTAAATCATTTTTGCCAAATTCATTTCTAGTATACCCTGTATCGTTATAGAAGTGTGCTCAAAAAAGCTGATAAAACGGACTTTTTTTGAACTTCCTTTAAAAGTGCGTGTTCAAAAAGTACGATGAAAAGGACCAAGAATTTCAAGGCGACTAACTTTTCCGAACGGAGCGTATGCCTTATAATACGTGAGTATCGGAAAAGTTCGTCAACGCAGAAATTCGCCGTGTCATTTTTATTGGACTTTTTTGAACTTCCCCTATAAGCGGAAATAAAAAAACCTTACCACAAAACTGTGATAAGGAATAACATTTATTGTAATACGTACGCTGCCAGGAAAGCTAATAAAAAGAACAGCACACCTGTAACAATTGTTAAACGATGAAGCACTAAATCAATTCCGCGTGCTTTCTGTTTTCCAAATAACTGCTCTGCACCACCGGAAATAGCTCCAGAAAGACCAGCGCTTTTTCCAGACTGCAGTAACACAAGCGCAATCATAACGATAACGTCAATTACTAATAAAACATTAACCACAGTTAATAACATGTTTCCATACTCCTCCTATGTTCCGACAATCCCTATTCTCTACTTTATCATACTTTGAATTTATTGTGCAAGGCAGATTTGTGAATTACCGGGGGAAAATCAATATTTTATCAAATTGTAAAAGTATATGAATCAATCAGCATTTCAAACAGATAGCATTTGTTCTAAAACCTGTCTTCAAAGTATAATAAAAATAGCAGCATTATATACAAAATTAGATGAAGAATGACAGAGATAATAAAGGGGGAGACGAAATGCAGATGAACGAAGATTGGCTGGAAGCCTCTGATGGCACCAGCATCTATATAAAACAGTGGCTTCCTGATAAGCAGGCGGTCGGCATCCTTCAGCTTGCACATGGAATGGTTGAGCATATTGAACGTTATCACGATTTTGCTTCTTATTGCACTTCCTTAGGATTTATTGTTATCGGCAGTGATCATCGCGGTCACGGAAAAACCGGGGATAAAGGAATACAGGGTTATTTCACAGAAGAAAATGGATTCCAGCGTGTTGTTACAGATCTTTATGAAATCATGCAATTTGGAAAAAAAGCCTTTCCATATCTCCCATACTACTTTCTTGGACACAGTATGGGCTCTTTCTTAATGCGGAATTTTATTCAGCATTATAGCGCTGAGATAGATGGATTAATTTTAACAGGAACAGGACACTATTCCAGGATTGTCACAGCAATAGGCAAAAGCACGGCTTCCTTTTTACCGCCCCGGAGCCCCTCTCCTTTGATGAATAAGCTTGTTTTAGGGAGCAGCAAAAAACGGAATAAACACTATAAGCATGAATGGCTAACCAGGGATAAAACATTTGCAGCTTCCTATGAAGAAGATTCCTATACCGGATTTATTCCAACAGCCCGTTTTTTCTATGATTTATTAGAAGGCATCTATCAAACAAGAGACCAAAGCCTCAATCAAAACATACGTAAAGGCCTTCCTCTCCTCCTAATCAGCGGAGATGAGGATCCGATTGGCCAATATGGAAAAGGTATATGGAAAACTGCCGCTCTTTTTCAAAAAAGCGGTATGACAAATATTACCGTGCTCGTTTATGAAGGTGGCAGGCATGAGCTGTTAAATGATACTTGCCGGGAAGAGGTATTTTCGTTTATAGGAAACTGGCTGAATTCGATGGATAATACCAATAATTAACACTTCTTTCAAATACAGAAAAACGTTTGCTGCTGGCATTTATTACTTGCACAATGACCTGCACTAATTTAGTATAGATGTGTTATAATTATGTTTAAAGCTTTACTAAAGAAAGGATGCTCTCATGATGAAAAAAATGAATGGAATTGCTGCATCTAGTGGAATTGCCATTGCTAAAGTATATGAACTTAAGGAACCAGAATTAAATTTCGAAAAGTCTTCGGTTGAGAATCCGGGAAAAGAGATTGAGCGTCTTGAAAGCGCACTGGAAGTTTCCAGAAAAGAACTAGAAAAAATCAAAGAACATACATTAAAAGAACTTGGGGAAGAGCATGCAGAAATCTTTTCTGCGCATCTGCTTGTCTTAGGAGATCCAGAGCTTATTAACCCGATAAAAGATAAAATCAATGATGATAAGGTAAATGCAGAAGCAGCATTGGATGAAGTTGCTACAATGTTTGTCGGAATGTTTAAAGGAATGGATAATGAGTATATGCGTGAACGTGCAGCTGATATCCAGGATGTAACAAAACGTGTGATGTCTCATTTACTGCAGGTTACCTTCCCTAATCCGGCTTTAATTGATGAGCAGGTAATTGTCATCGCCAAAGATTTAACCCCTTCTGACACCGCGCAATTAAATCGTGAATTTGTAAAAGGGTTTGCAACAGATATCGGCGGCAGAACTTCTCATTCTGCAATCATGGCCCGCTCTTTAGAAATTCCGGCTGTTGTCGGCACGAAAGAAATAACCGGCGCAGTGAAGAAAGATGATCAAATTATTGTTGACGGAATTGAAGGCAAGGTTATTATTAACCCGACAGAAGAAGAAATTAAAGTGTATGAAGAGAAGCAGGCTGCTTTTGCTAAACAGCAGGCAGAATGGGCAAAATTAAAAGACGAGCCTACTTTCTCCGGTGACGGCGAACAGGTAGAGCTTGGAGGGAATATTGGTACACCGGAAGATGTGGATGGCGTCCTTAATAATGGCGGCGAAGCTGTTGGTCTTTACCGGACAGAATTCCTATACATGGGTAATTCAGAATTGCCTTCTGAGGATATTCAATTTGAAGCATATAAAACAGTATTGGAAAAAATGGGAGACAAGCCTGTCGTTGTAAGAACACTTGATGTCGGCGGTGATAAGGAAATCAGTTACTTAGATATGCCGCATGAAATGAATCCGTTCTTAGGATTCCGTGCAATCCGTTTCTGTCTGGAAAATGAACACGTATTCCGTCCGCAGCTCCGCGCTTTATTACGTGCAAGTGCATACGGTAATCTAAAAATCATGTTCCCGATGATTGCTACTTTAGAAGAATTCCGTCAGGCAAAAGCATTGCTGCTGGAGGAAAAAGATAACCTTCAAAAAGATGGCGTGGAGGTTTCTGAAAACATCGAGGTTGGAATCATGGTAGAAATTCCAGCTACTGCGGTTCTTGCAAAACAATTTGCAAAAGAAGTTGACTTTTTCAGTATTGGAACAAATGACCTGATTCAATACACGATGGCTGCCGACCGTATGAATGAGCAGGTATCTTACCTGTATCAGCCATACCATCCAGCAATTCTGAACTTAGTAAATAATGTCATTGAAGCAGCTCACGCAGAAGGTAAATGGGCAGGTATGTGTGGAGAAATGGCGGGAGATTCTACTGCTATTCCTTTACTTCTTGCACTAGGTCTGGATGAATTCAGCATGAGCGCAACTTCCATCTTACCAGCAAGAACGCAAATTCTTGGCCTTAATAAAAAAGAACTTGCAGCACTTAAAGATGAATTTCTTTCTCTAAGCACTGCAGAGGAAGTTGTTGCATTAGCAGCAAAGACAATTAATAAATAAAATAAGATAAAGAAAGCCCCGGATTATTGCTTTGCGCAAACAATAATCCGGGGCTTTCTTTAATACATACGATACATTCCCACAGAATTCGGCTCTGTGTATTGAAATCCAAATTGTTCATATAACTTATCAGCCGGAATATCTGCGATCAGACTGACATATGAACCTTTGTATGTATGGCTATCTAAATAATTCATAATTTCCTGCATCACGCGCTTTCCAAGCCCCTGTCCCTGATAGGCCGGTTTAACGACAATATCTACTACATGGAAAACAACCCCTCCGTCACCAACAACTCTTCCCATACCAATTAGCGTGTGTCCATCATAAATAGATACAGCAAACAGGGTATTAGGAAGCCCAATTTCAATTGCTTTTCTTTCCTTGCTGCTGAGCCCGGCTTCTGTTCTCAGCCCGTTAAATACATCCACATCAGGTGTCTGATACTTAATTTGATAACGTTCATTCATTTCCATTTCATCCTTTTCGACAGTTTTTCCTATTTTAACATTTAAATATATCCAAATAAGCTTTCGTATAATATTTTCTTATCTGATCCTATTAAAAACCAATATTATACTTAAATGACATGTAAAGCTATAATTAATTATAACAATAAAAATTACGGAGGAGGAGATGCTTTGGATTTTCATAGTAAAGATAATATGTACAGCTATACGAACCGCGAAGCCGATGCTGCCTGGAAAGAGAAAATGAAAGCGCTGATAGATATTCATTCTATTCACCAGGCCGCAGATATTGGATGCGGGGGCGGTATTTACTCCAAAGCTTTAGCTGATATTGGGATCCCATCCGTATCAGGAGTTGACTATTCCAAGCCAATTTTAGCAGGAGCCATGAAACACTGCAGCAATTACTCCAATATTTCTTTCCAGCCCGGTTATGCAGATAATACCGGTTTAGAGTCGGATAGTGCAGATTTAATTTTATCCAGAGCTTTAATCCATCACATAAAAGACTTAGGTTCTGTATTTGCTGAAGCATACAGGATATTGAAAAGCGGCGGTTGTTACATTATCCAGGACCGCACATTGGACGATTGTTTAATGCAAGGAAGCAACGAACATATTCGCGGCTACTTTTTTGAAGCTTTCCCGAAATTAAAGGAATTTGAAAAGGAGCGGAGACACTCCAGCGATAATATAAAATTAAGTCTTCAGCAAGCAGGCTTTAAAAAGATGGAAGAGCATCGCCTGTGGGAAATAAGGAAAACGTATAAAAACAAACAAGCACTCCTGGATGATATTCAATCCAGAGCCGGACGCAGTATTCTTCATGAGCTATCTGACGCTGAATTAGCAGCTTTAATGAACTATATTGATCAATCTATTGGTGATATGGAAGGGATTGTGGAAAAGGACAGATGGACATTGTTTAAAGCAATAAAATAGTGCGTTGGTAAAAATTATCCATGAAGAGCTTTATTCAGCAAAAAAACAGACAATCCCCTTAGATGGTCTGTTTTTTGCTTATTTATTTTTTATCTTCAAACTCTATTTTAGTACCGTCCTGTAGTGTAAGCTCTAATTCAAATTTGGTATAATCTGAATCCAGATTAAAAGCATCTAAAGTTTGATTTATTGCATCATTTTAATCATCTCCAGATACTATTATTTTCCCGTTATCTGAACCAACAAAACTTAAGGCGATTTTTCATTGACCATACGAATTCAAATTGTCTTATAATGTACCTGTCTGAACATGTTCTTAGACCTTTCAGCTGTGCAAATAAACACATTGGGTTGGATTTTTCAAGGCATGCACATAGCAGCGGCTATCGTCTTCTCGCTATGACAGTGCCAATTCCTGTAACCCAGATATAAGCAACAAAGAAAATCCACAAATACGTAATAGATACGGATTCAACTCCGATAAGACTGAATATGAATATTCCTAAAAATAATACAGCCAAGGAAATATGAGATGCGTATGCGGAAAAACGGAATATGTTGTGTTTTACTCTTTCATCTGCTTCCGGAGTATTATCTTTTTTACGGCTTTTTATTATCCATGCAAATACAGCAATGATAGCTGCCCCCGTTATTCCACCCAAAAGTGCTTCATATGGGTATTCTCCTTGAAAAACAAAAACAAGAACTGTTCCTATCAGAATTCCTATGAGAGAACAAATTAATCTAAAAAATAATGTCGGTTTTCTTGCTTTTCTTTTCTTTTTGTCAGTACTATTCACACTCATTTGTCATCCTCCTCTTCTAAAATAAATACCTGCTCAATCGGCATTTCAAAATAGGCAATTATTTTTAAAGCCAGCTCCAGACTTGGATTATATTTATTCTTTTCAATGGCATTCATTGTCTGACGTGTGACCTGCAGATCCTCTGCCATTTTTATTTGTGTAATTCCTTTTTTCCGTCGAATTTCACGGATATGGTTAATGACTGCTATAGCAAACACCTCCTAAAAAGCAGAATAGCAAGTCCGATAAATCGTAAAGATATCTTTACATATAGTGTAATAAAAGAACAGAAGAAAGTAAAGATATCTTTACTTTCTTCTGTTCTTTTATTCATCGAATAGTGCTTTTACTTTTCTATATAATGCATTCTCATCGTCTAAAACTTTATAAGGAGCTCCTTCACCGTTGATTATATAGCCGGCACCAACCGTATAAAATAACATGTCGTTATTTTTAAATCTTACTATCAACTCATACTCATTTGTCTTATCTCTTATTCTGTCTACATTATTAATCCGATATAATCTGTATTCATTATTTATATATTGCTTTACTTCATCCCCTTCAACAATAAACCTTCGATCATCTTCCGCTGGAATATAATCTGAAAGGTCATTAAAATCCTCCGGAAAATAACCAGTCATTTCAATCTCTATTTTTTCGATCTCACTCACCGAGGCTTCCGCATTATCTTCTACAACCTCAGTAAAGGCAGCTGGTAAAGAAAAAGTTAAGTTAAATATCCACATGATCAACGCTACAACACTAATCAATAATAATATAAAGTTAAACAACTTACTGAATCTTGATCTAGGCTCATGCAAATAATACCTCCTCTTCTTTCAAAGATTTAAGAAATTCATCAAAATATATGCTTTATTATATGTATACCCAGATTTTTAAGATAATAAAAGACCCGCAATTTACGATGAATTCATCGTAAATTGCGGGCCATACATTTAAACTGAGGTATTACTTATCAGCCAAGTTATAGAAAGAAGTTAATCCGCCATACTCGCCCATGCCAGCCAGTTCATCTTCAATGCGAAGTAACTGGTTATATTTTGCAACACGGTCTGTACGGGATGGAGCACCTGTTTTGATTTGACCAGCGTTTGTAGCAACTGCGATATCAGCAATCGTTGTATCTTCTGTTTCACCAGAGCGGTGAGAGATAACAGCAGTATAGCCAGCGCGTTTAGCCATTTCAATTGCTTCAAAAGTTTCTGTCAGTGTACCGATTTGGTTCACTTTAACAAGGATGGAGTTACCGATTCCCTGCTCGATACCTCTGGAAAGTTTTGCAGTGTTTGTAACAAATAGGTCATCACCTACAAGCTGCACTTTATCGCCAAGACGTTCTGTTAATAATTTGAATCCGTCCCAGTCGTTTTCATCTAAACCATCTTCAATAGAGATGATTGGATATTTAGAAATCATTTCTTCGTACCAGTCAACCATTTCTTCAGAAGTACGTACCACGCCTTCTCCTTTAAGGTTGTATTTTCCATCGCTGTAAATTTCAGAAGCTGCTACGTCCATAGCAAGTTTTACTTCTTCGCCAGGCTTGTAACCAGCAGCTTCGATTGCTTCAACAATTGTTTGAAGAGCTTCTTCATTGGAACCAAGGTTTGGAGCAAATCCGCCCTCATCCCCAACAGCAGTATTGTAGCCTTTTGAGCCTAATACTTTTTTCAGGGAGTGGAAGATTTCAGCACCTGTGCGCAATGCTTCTTTGAAAGAATCTGCGCCTACAGGCATAATCATGAATTCTTGAATATCCACGTTGTTATCTGCATGCTCTCCACCGTTTAAAATGTTCATCATTGGTGTTGGAAGCGTTTTGGCATTGAATCCGCCAAGATAGTTGTATAAAGGAACCTCTAAATGGTTAGCTGCTGCACGAGCTGCTGCCATAGATACGCCAAGAATAGCGTTAGCACCTAATTTTCCTTTGTTTTCTGTACCATCTAAATCGATCATTAATGCGTCAATGATATTTTGACGTGTTGCATCTAAACCGATTAGTTCAGGAGCAATAATTTCATTTACGTTTTCTACCGCTTTTTCAACACCTTTTCCAAGGTAACGGCTTTTATCTCCATCACGTAATTCTACAGCTTCATATTCACCTGTAGAAGCACCGCTTGGTACGATTGCAGAGCCAAAAGCTCCGGATTCAGTGAAAATTTCTACCTCAACAGTCGGGTTACCTCTTGAGTCTAATACTTCTCTTGCGTATACGTCAGTAATATATGGCATTATTTTCTCTCCTTTAATAACGTTTATTTTATTTTTTAATCAAGGATGAACCAGTCATTTCTTCTGGTTTCGCTACATCAAGTAAATCTAATAATGTTGGTGCTAAGTCAGCAAGAATACCGCCGTCCCGCAGTGTAATATCATCTTTTGTAACGATAACAGGAACAGGGTTTGTTGTATGGGCAGTCATTGGTTTATCTTCCAATGTAATAACCTCATCTGAGTTCCCGTGGTCAGCTGTAATAATAGCATGTCCACCTAACTCTGTAATTTTATCAACAATTTTACCCAGGCATTCATCGACTGCTTCAATCGCGTCAATCGTCGGCTGCAGCATTCCTGAATGACCCACCATATCCGGGTTGGCAAAGTTTAAAATAATTGCATTTTGCTCTCCGCCATCAAGTTCTTTTAATAACGCGTCCGTTACTTCATAAGCACTCATTTCCGGTTGCAGATCATAGGTTGCTACTTTGGGTGAATCAATAAGAATACGTTTTTCACCATCAAATTCTTTTTCACGGCCACCGCTCATAAAGAAGGTGACATGTGGATATTTTTCTGTTTCTGCAATACGTAATTGGTTCAGGTTATTCTGTGCTAAAACTTCGCCAATCGTATTATCCAGGTTGATTGGTTTATATGCAACATATCCATCCACAGTTTCACTGAAGTTTGTCATCATAACAAATTCAAGATTCTTTGGAGCTTTCTCTCCGCGGTCAAAGTCTCTGAAATCATCGTTTGCAAATGTTCTTGAGACCTGAATAGCGCGGTCAGGACGGAAGTTATAGAAGATAATAGCATCTTCGTCTTCGATCGTTGCAACAGGTTTATCATTCTCATCTGTAATAACAGAAGGAATTACAAATTCATCATAAATTTCGTTTTTATAGCTGTCTTCTACCACTTCAGCAGCACTGTGGTAAGAAGGACCTTCTCCATAAACCATAGCATCATATGCTTTTTTTACACGATCCCAGCGTTTATCGCGGTCCATGGAATAGTAGCGCCCAGAAACGGTCGCAATTTGACCTACGCCTAATTCCTTCATTTTTTCTTCCGTCTGCTGCAGGTATTCACCAGCTGTTTGTGGACCTACATCACGGCCATCAAGAAAAGCATGTACGTATACTTTCTCTAAGCCATGCTTTTTAGCCAGTTCCAATAAGGCGAATAGATGATTGATATGACTATGCACACCGCCATCAGATAATAGCCCGAAAAGATGTAATGCTTTATCTTTTTCTTTTGCATGTTTTACAGCATCAACAAGTGCATCTACCTCGAAAAAGTCGCCTTCCTCAATAGATAGATTCACACGGGTCAAACTTTGATAAACAATACGGCCTGCCCCAATGTTTAAGTGACCAACCTCAGAGTTACCCATTTGGCCATCTGGCAATCCAACTGACTTTCCGGAAGCTGTCAGCTGATTATGTGCATAAGCATTCCAATAACGGTCAAAGTTTGGTGTGTTTGCCTGTTTGACTGCATTTCCTTTTACTTCATCACGGATAGCAAAGCCATCCAGAATAATTAATGCAGCTAATTTATCCTGACTCATTTTGTACCTGCCTCCACTAATTGAACAAAGGATTCCGGTTCTAAGCTGGCACCGCCGACAAGTGCTCCATCAATATCAGATTGAGCAAGAAGTTCATCAATATTAGCAGGCTTTACACTGCCGCCATATTGAATAACTACCTGGTCAGCTATATCCTGTGAAGTAATTTCTGCAATTACTTTACGAGTTTTGGCACAAACTTCATTTGCATCTTCGCTGGAAGCAGTTTTTCCTGTTCCAATTGCCCAAATTGGTTCATATGCGATAATTGTTTGTGTTACCTGTTCATCAGATAATCCTGCTAATGCTTTTTTCACCTGATTGCCGACAACATCCATTGTTTCGTTTGCTTCGCGCTGTTCTAAGGTTTCGCCTACGCAAACAATTGGAGTTAAGTCATGTGCAAAGGCTGCTTTTGTTTTTTGATTAACAGTTTCGTCTGTTTCCGCAAAATACTCACGGCGTTCAGAATGTCCGATAACCACATGTGTCACACCGATGTCTGTTAACATAACCGGGCTGACTTCCCCAGTGTAAGCTCCAGATTCTTCAAAGTGCATGTTTTGAGCAGCAACTTTCACATTGGAGCCCTTTGCTTTTTCAACAAGAGCAGGTAAATACACAAAAGGTGCACAAACAATTGCTTCTGTATTTCCGCCTGGAGCTTTTGGAATAACAGCATCCATGAAATCAGATGCTTCTTGCAATGTTTTATTCATTTTCCAGTTTCCCGCAATAACTACTTTTCGCATGCGCTCACCTCATCCATTCTTAATTATTTATCGTTTAACGCATCTACTCCCGGGAGAACTTTGCCTTCCATAAATTCTAAGGAAGCTCCTCCGCCTGTAGATACATGGTTCATTTCATTTGCCAGACCAAATTTTTCTACTGCTGCTGCAGAGTCTCCTCCGCCGATAACAGAGAATCCTTCTGTTTCTGCTACAGCATCCGCAACTGCTTTTGTTCCGCCGGCAAAGGCATTTAATTCGAATACACCCATTGGTCCATTCCAAATCACTAATTTAGAATCTTTTATGATAGAAGCAAATGCTTCACGAGTTTTTGTTCCGATATCTAATGCTTCCCAATCAGCAGGGATTTGATCAATATCAACAATTTTCGTATTCGCATCTTCTGAAAAATCATCAGCTACAACTGCATCAACTGGTAATACAAAATTAACGCCTTTGTCTTTTGCTTTTTGCATAAACTCTTTCGCTAAATCAATTTTGTCTTCCTCTAATAGAGATTTACCAATTTCATACCCCTGTGCTTTAATAAATGTATAAGCTAATCCGCCGCCAATAATCAGATTATCAACTTTGTCGAGCAGATTATCAATCACATTGATTTTATCTTTTACTTTTGCTCCGCCGATAATTGCTGTAAATGGACGTGCAGGATCTTCCAACGCTTGTCCGAGAACTTCAATTTCTTTTTCCATTAATAGTCCTGCTGCAGCTGGTAGCTTTGTAGCAATACCTGTTGTAGAAGCATGTGCACGGTGTGCTGCTCCAAAGGCATCATTTACATATACATCAGCCATTTTAGCAAAAGCATCAACTAATGCAGGATCATTCTTCTCTTCACCAGCTTCAAAACGAACATTTTCAATTAATAAAACATCGCCATTGTTTAACTGGTCAATAGCTTTATCCACTTCTTCACCGTAGACTTCATCCGTCTTGGTAACTTCTTTGTTTAATAAATCACTCAAACGTTTTGCTACCGGATCTAAGCGAAGTTCCTCTACAACAGTCCCTTTAGGACGTCCAAGGTGACTCGCCAAGATAAGCTTTGCTCCTTTGTCCGTCAGTTCACGGATAGTTGGCAATGCAGCACGAATACGTGTATCATCGGTAATTTCACCGTCTTTTAAAGGCACGTTAAAATCTACCCGGCAAAATACACGTTTACCTTCTACTTGTAAATCAGCAATGGTTTTTTTGTTCAACGGAATCCCTCCTAATTTGGTATATGTAACTCTCGTTATTATACCATTTTATCTTGCTTTACTACTAATTCTAGTAAAAATAAGTGTTCAAAAAGTCCGTTAAAAGGACCGAGAAGTTCAAGGCAGCGCAGCTTCGAGTAGCGGAATGTATGTTTTTAAATACATGAGCAACTCTTTTAATGGGCTTTTTGAACATCTTCTAAAAAGAAAATAGAGGAGGAAAACTGCTCCCTCCTCTATTTATACCGTTCGGAGAGGCTTACCTTACAACGAACGTCGTTTATTATCTTATAGTCCTTTTTTAGCCATGAATACAGCTAAGTCTACACAACGGGTAGAGTAACCCATTTCGTTATCGTACCAGGAAACAACTTTTACAAGGTTGCCTTCCATTACGATTGTAGATAAAGAATCGAAAATAGAAGAGTGGCTGTTTCCAACGATATCAGAAGAAACGATTGGATCTTCCGTGTACTCAAGGATTCCTTTTAATGGTCCTTGTGCAGCTTCTTTCATTGCATTGTTAACATCTTCAACAGTTACTTCTTTATCAAGCTCAGCAACTAAGTCAGTTAATGAACCGTCTGGAGTTGGAACGCGTACTGCGTTACCGTTTAATTTACCGTTAAGTTCTGGTAATACCAAACCAACTGCTTTAGCAGCCCCAGTTGAAGTAGGGATGATGTTTTGAGCAGCTGCACGTGCACGACGATAGTCTTTGTGCGGTAAATCAAGGATTTGCTGATCGTTTGTATAAGAGTGGATAGTAGTCATTAATCCACGTTTAATACCAAAGTTATCATTTAATACTTTAGCAAATGGTGCTAAGCAGTTTGTTGTACAAGAAGCGTTAGATACAACATTATGCTGAGCTGGATCGTATTTATCATCATTAACACCCATAACGATTGTTAAATCTTCGCCATTAGCCGGTGCAGAAATGATTACTTTTTTAGCTCCTGCCTGAATGTGTTTTTCAGCATCTGCTTTTTTAGTGAAGATACCAGTAGATTCGATAACGATTTCTACACCAAGATTTCCCCATCCAAGGTTAGCAGGATCACGTTCAGAAAGTACTGTGATTTCTTTCCCGTCAACGACAAGGTTAGAACCATTTACACTGATTTCTTCTTCCAGTTTTCCATGAACTGAGTCATATTTCAATAAGTGTGCAAGCATGTTAGCATCTGTTAAATCGTTGATTGCTACAATTTCCACTTCATCATTTTTTAAAGATTGACGAAATACGTTACGTCCAATTCTTCCAAAGCCATTAATACCAACTTTTACAGCCATATTAAATTCCTCCTAAGAATATCTTGAAATTTTTATTTATATAAAGAGGTTATCCTCTTAATATCTTTTCTGCAGCACCTTGATCGGTGATTAACATATTGCTCTTCCCTTGTTTAAAGTAAGAATTAATTGCATTTCCCTTCGACGCCCCGCCAGCAACTGTAATAATATGCTTTGATTCATCCATATCCTCCAGCTGCAGTCCTACTGTTTTTACTTTGTAAACAATGTCGCCATTGACATTAAAGTAATAACCAAAGGCTTCTGAAACTGCATTTTCCGACTTTAATAAGTCCAATACTTTTTGGGAAGACTTCCTTCGTTCCGCCATACGCAGTGCATCTCCAATTCCATGCAAAACAATGTTAGAAGCTTTAATAACTGCTAAGGCATCAATTACATGGGGTTCCTGAATAATCAGTTCGTAGGTGGAATCACTAATCGGATCTGGTACATAAAGCATTCTGTATTGACTATTTGACCTTCTGGCCATTTCTGAAACAATACGAGATGCCTGGTTCTCAACCTTTTCTCCAATACCGCCTCTTGCAGGGACAAATAATACATCTGTTCCTTCGGGTAATGGCTTCATTGCATCGGCTACAGCAGCAATAGTGCTTCCGCCTGTTACAGCAACCGTATTATTTTTTTGTAAGACCGATCGCAGATAGGCAACACTTGCTTTTCCCATCTCCGCTTTTATTTGAGGATTATGATCACTGTCACCGGGAACTACAATCACATTATCAATGGATAAAGTACGTTTTAACTGGTCCTCCAGATTATCTAACCGGGACAAATCTCCAATTAAAGCAGCTAATTGATCCAGGACTACTTTTCCCTCGTTGGTAATAAACATACCCTTGGAAGTAATCTCGACCAGCCCTTGTCCATGAAGAAAATCGATCTCTCCGCGAACATGCCGCTCTGTTAAATTTGTACTTTCCGCTAATGCTCGTCTGCCAATTGGCTGATGCAAATGTACATGTTGTAATAACGTATATCTTTCCTGCATCAGGCTAACCAACTCAGGTACGATTTTTCTCTGTAGGGCCATGACGGATTCCATTTTAACCATTCTCCTCTATTCGGGATTAAAAGCGTCCCAGGTGGTGGTACTACGTCCCGAATCAATTGTATTATAACATACATACTACCAAAAGCAAAGGAAAAGTCTTAAAGCAGCTGCTATTTTATCTAAAAGAAAGAAGTCTGTTATGCTCCGAATTTTTACATAAAAATGCATACACTTTATCTATTCCCATTGCATGTGAAGTTAAACACAGAAACTTGTTTTAAAGCAGGTTTTTTATACAATTGAAAGGGATTCTTTAAAAGAGTGTGTTCAAAAGTGATTATATGTTTATCTTTGTTCGTATTATTTGCTGAAAAATTAAATTTGATCCATTCGTGTGAATCAGAAGATTCACACGAATGGATCAAGAGCACATATTAGATGAAAGAGAAAACATTTGGGGACTTTTTGAACACACTCTAAAATCAATTTTAAGCTTTAGCCGAGAACCTTTTTGACTTCAGTCATAAGATGAATCGGCTTCGGACAAGGGTTAACTTCTGCTAACTTCATTGTCCGACATTCTCTTTCTTGGCTAAAATCATAGTTGATATTTGAAAAAAGAATAAAATCATTGATAACTCCAGGTTCCTCTTTATATATATGATGTGATTCGTAGTATAATAGACAGGAGGTGAAACCAATGCTTGAAATAGTAAACCGTGGTTATGTGTATCGTGCTGCCCCTATTTCTCACGAAGTGGAAATGTATTTACGTCAATGCTTCGGTGCAGACAGAAAAATATATAATCTGCATGTTGCTCACTTATACGATTATTTGGAGAAGAATAATTATCAAATTGGAGACAAGCTGCCTTCTTTAAAGAAGATGGGTATGCCTCCTGTTTCTATGTTCAAAAAACAATGTGTCAATGAGGACAATGTAGCTTATTTATATCTTGTAGATGCCTATGCTTCCAATGAAGCAAAACAACATTTTAATAAGGCAATCACTGCTTTTAACAAGATGGCGTATAAGAAACAATATAAGAAATCTGCTTTAAAACGACAAAAGACCCTAGGGATAGAACCGACATTTCGAGATTTGAAAGGGATGCCAAAGTTCCATTCCCGTAAAGGCAGCAAATTAAGTTATACGACCTTCAATCAAAACGGAAATATCTATATGAAAGAGGACATATTATATCTTCCATCTGCACAAAAGTCTTCTGTAAAAGTAGTTGGGTTAAAGCTAAACAGACATAGACCTTTACCACAAGACAATAAAATAAAAAATGTAACAGTTACGATGAACACGAAAGGACAATTTGACGTGTCTATTTGTGTTGAATTTCCAATGGAAATAGAAAGCATTGGTACACCTGCCCGTATTCTGGGACTAGACTATTCACAATCTCATTTTTTTGTAGACAATGAGGGTAAGAAAGCCAATTATCCTCACTATTATCGAGAAATGGAAGAACGTCTAGCGAAGGAACAACGCGTATTATCACGCAGAAAGAAGGGATCGAAACGTTGGGAGAAGCAGCGTCTTGTTGTTTCCAGGTTACAAGCGAAAGCAGCCAACCAGCGAAAAGATTGGCTTCACAAGAAAGCCTATGCGCTTGCGGAACGTTATGACATGATTGTGGTAGAGAATCTGGACCTTCGTGCTATTGGACAAAACAAGTATTATGCCAAAAATCAGCAGGATAATGGTTTTGGTCATTTCCGTCTGTATCTGACATACAAATTAGAACAACGAGGAAAATATTTTGTCAAAGCACCAAAAAATTATGCATCAACACAATTATGTTCTACCTGCGGATATAAGAATACGGTACTAAAGGGAAATAAAAATATAAGAGAATGGGATTGCCCTTCATGTGACAGTCATCATGACCGGGATAGTAATGCTGCGTTCAACCTGAAACAATACGGAGAACGTTATACGAAAGAAAAAATTCTGCCACAAACTGTTGTGGTTTAAAGCCTACAAACGGGTTGCTTGGAGCCCAGACAGTATCTCTCGCGTGATTTAAAGGGCAAGACACTGGTCTTGTTGTCCGCTGTAAATTCTAAAGGTTGCAGGACCTTACAAGCCCGTGACTTTAGTCATGGGTTGTTGACAGAATGCCTTTCTTATTCAGACAGCAGTGTGCTGATATTTTCTATATTTATTTCATTCCCATATACTACTTTTTCTTTGTATGCTATCACCGGGATAATTAATTGATATTTTTCTAATAAAGTATCCGATTGATAAATATCTATTTCTTCTATTAAAATGTTGTTTGTATTCAATGCATCTAACAACGCTTTTGCCTCTTCACACAGAGGGCAATTACTTTTTGTATAGAATCGAATCATTTTTTCAGTCTGTTCTCCTTTTCCGCATCGAGGAAGATTGGATACCCAATTCTTCTCTGTATTTCATCACCGTTCTTCTTGCCACATATACTTGATACAGCTCTTCCAGCTTTCTGCGGATTTTTTCATCAGAGAGCGGACGGGTCTTGTCTTCCTCAGCTATAATCTTCTGTACATACTGCTTCACGACCACACGGGCGATTCCCTCTCCTTTTCGGGTTTCACGCTGTAATAAATACTTTACCCGAAGAATGCCGAAATCCGTCTGTAAATATTTATGACTGATAGTCCGGCTGATGGTCGAGACATGAAGATTCAAAACATCTGCAATTTCCTGGAGAGTCAAAGGTTTTAAAGCTGTTATACCTTCTTCAAAAAAAGATAATTGTTTATTTACAATAATACGCAAAACCTGTTCTAAGGTTTTTCCCCGATATTGAATCGCCTGATCCAGCATCTCCAGCTCTTTTTTCTTTTCCTTTAGAAAATCAGCCCCGTCTTTCGGCATATCAGCCAGTACTATATCCTCGCGAATTTGAATCTGCGGGCTTGACCAGTGAAAAAAAGACAAACGCCATTCATCCTCTTCCTTAAAAACAACCGCTTCCGGAATGATATACTCAGTTTCTTCATCTTCTAATAGTTTTCCCGGATTGGGATGACAAAGCTTCATGTTCGTAATTAATCTGCCTGCCTCATCTTCTGTGATAGCATATGTTTCAGCTAGGTCTTGAATATCTTCCTCCGCAATCAGAACAAGATTATTTTCAAAAAGATCCTCCAAAAAAGCATAATCACAATCCATTTCTTTCAGCTGCAATTGGATACATTCTTGTAAATTTCTTGATCCGATGCCCGGCGGGTCAAGCGATTGCAGATAAGAAAGCGCCTGTTGTATTTCTTCCATAGATAATTGGCACTGCGCTGCCCAATCCTCCAGTGTTATATCTAAGTAGCCATTCTCATTTAAAGAATCAATGCCAAAAAAAACAGCTTCTTTTATTGTTTCCTCTGAAATAGATAGCATATACACATTCTCTTTTAATTGCTCGTACATATTTTTTTTCGAGGCATTCATATTTTCAAAGGCATTCGAATCGCCATGAAACTGTGTGAGCACCTGTTGATCAATGGGACGGATATCCTCAATCAAAGGATTTTCTTCAGCGATTTTCTGTACATAATCATATAATTCAATACCGGAAAGCTGCAGAATCTCAATGGATTGATGAAGGGATTGATTCATTTTCCAGGATAATGCCTGCTTTAACACTAAACGCTGCTGCATGCTTTGACCTCCGTGCGATTCTTAGGAAATAATTTAGTTTAACTTATATAATATTAAGCTTTTTTCACCTGATTTTCCATTACACCTATTCCTTCAATCTCTAATTTCACATGATCTCCTTCCTGTAACAGCCCGGACGGTTCCATAGCCAAACCGACACCATGCGGCGTTCCTGTTAAAATAATATCTCCCGGTTCCAGTGTCATGATCTCTGAAATAAAGTTTATTAAAAAGGGGATATCAAATATAAGATGCTCTGTATTCGAAGATTGACGTTCTTCCCCATTAACAAAGGAACGGACATTTAATGTGTGTGGATTACTCACCTCGTCCTTCGTCACAACCCATGGGCCTACAGGTGTTGTATGGTCAAGTGATTTTCCCTGCAGCCATTGCGGTGTCCTTTTTTGTAAATCACGTGCAGATGTATCATTTGCAATGGTGTATCCGGCAATATAATCAAAAGCATCTTCTTTTTTAACCTTTGAAGCTGTTTTTCCGATCACCAGCGTTAATTCAACTTCATAATCTAATTTTTCAGTAATCGATGGATAATGAATATCATCCTCGGGACCAATAATAGCATTATCAAATTTAGCAAACAGAACCGGAAAATCAGGAATATCCGATTTCATTTCATGAACATGCTCCTGATAATTTTTACCGACACAAATTACTTTTTTCGCTTTTCCAAGCGGCATACCCAGATGGACATCCTGCAGTGGAATCGTTTCATACACTGTTTCTTCCTTTAAAATTTTCTGCAGCTCTTCCACATGCTCTGCCGCACGCGCATAAAAATCAACCGGATCAGCCGGAAGCTTTTTTTCTCCAAATTGTTTGGACAACGCTTCCACATCTGCGATTGATTCAGAATCTGTTAAAACACCTACGCAATATTTTTCACCTTGCTCTTTCCGATAAGCTACTAATTTCATATGTATTCCTCCCTTTCCTTCATTATAGTAGAGTTACAATTGGAAGGAAAATAAAATATGTCATAATTTATTCAACCAACCAACTTATTAGTCATGCTATACTAGTTGTTGATTATACTAAAACGATGAAGGGAGATATATTAATGAAGAAAAAAATATTCTTTATCCTGATTGCTCTTATAACTGTATTAGCAGCCTGTTCCAATAGTGAAGCGGATACAACGGAGGAAGAGGATTTACCGGAATTATCCGTTCTGGAAGTAGATTTTGATGTTCCAGAGCATGTCGAAGTCGGGGAAACAATTGATTTAACAGCGCACGTCAGCTTTGAAGGTGAGCCTGTTGAAGATGCACATGAGGTTTTATTTGAGGTTTGGACACAAGGCAATTCTGATGACAGTGTTGAATTAGAAGGAGTCCATCAGGAGAATGGTACATATACTGCAAGCTTTACCTTTGAGGAGGAAGCTGTCTATGAAATGTATGCACATACAACAGCAAAAGAGCAGCATGTCATGCCTTTAGAAACGGTTATTGCCGGCGATGCAGAACCATCTGAAGAGGATGCCCATGACGAAATGGATCACGAGCATCACGAGCATGATGAAGATGAGCATGGTGAGCACCATGAGCATGACAATGATGAAAATGAATAACACAGTTTTTAAACAGATATAGGCTGACATACATTCCTTTTTGGTTTAAAATTCGTTATACTATGAAATGGAAGCTTAAATGAGGTGATATGCTTTGATTCAAGTGTATACCGATGGAGCCACAAACGTGAACACTGAAAAAAGCGGCGCCGGTATTTATATAAAGTCAGGAGAAAGGAAACTGGAATATACAGTTCCTTTACCTTATATGACAAATCATGAAGCTGAATTTCATGCAATTATAGAGGCATTAAAAATCTGTAAAGCGAATTTCCCAGGAGAAATCCTTTCTTTCCGGACAGATTCTAAAGTAGCAGCAGAAGTAATTGATAACGGCCGGACAAAGAACAAACAATTTCTTCCTTTGCTTGAAATTATCCAGTCTGAAGCAGCAGCGTTTCCTTTTCTATTTATTAAATGGATACCTGAAAAAGAAAACAGCAAAGCAGATCAATTGGCAAGAACAGCAATCTATCAGCAATAACGCTTATAGATACAGGGGTAAGGAGGGGAAAAATGAATAAAATACCGTTAAAAGAACAAAGCATTGTATTAATCGGTTTTATGGGTGTTGGAAAAACAACGATTGGTCAAGTGGTTGCCCAGAAATTATATCGTGACTTTATCGATATTGATGAAGAAATTGAACGCAGATTTCAGATGCCTCCCAGAGATATTTTTGCTAAATATGGGGAAACCGTTTTTCGTCAGCACGAAAAAGAAATCATTTCTGAAATGTGTCATAAAAGATTAAAGGTCATTTCCTTAGGCGGAGGTGCTTTTCTGCAAAAGGAAATCCAGGATATTTGCCTGGCAACCACTACTATTTTCTTCCTCGACTTAACCTGGGACAAATGGAAGGACAGGATCGGATTACTGATAGATAGCCGGCCTGTTTTACAGGGAAAAAATATGGATGAAATTAAACAGCTCTTTGATGACCGGCAGCCAATTTATGAACAGCATCATTCACGCGTAATAACAGATGATCAGGAAGTGGAAGAGGTAGCCGATTATATCGTAGATTCTTTAAAATTAGCCTGGGAGCTTTATGCTTGACTGATTGAAAAATTAAGAAAAAGCATATCTATTTTGAGGTAAGTAATTAACCTGGATAGATATGCTTTTTTCCGCTTTAATCAGACAACTGCATCTGTTTTCATATTTAAAATATCCTTCACACTGTTTAAAGTGTAATGAGGCTTATATGGTGTCGTTTCCACCATACTTTTATCTGTTATTCCTGTCAGAACCAAGATAGAATTCATGCCATAATCATTTCCCATCTTCACATCTGTTTCCAATCTGTCCCCTACCATAAAGCATCTTTTTGATGGCAATTTCAAAATATCTTCTACAATAAATTTAGCAGCTAATAAGGAAGGCTTGCCAAGTATAATTTCTATTTTTTCTCCGGTTGCTCCTTCCATCGCTCCAATCATTGCCCCGCAATCCGGTATCTGCCCCCCGCGCATCGGGCAGGTGCGGTCAGGATTGGTTGCTACTACAACCGCGCCGTTCCTCCATGCCTGAAAAGCACGGTTTAATTTATCATAGCTGAATTTTCTATCCCAGCCTAACACCACATATTTTACTTCTTCCGGATTATCAGATACCTCAATGCCCTGTTTTTTTATTTCATTAATTAATGGCTCCTCTCCGATAACCATGACCTTTTCCGTTTGATATAATTGAGATTTTAAATATCGGGCTGTCAGTATATTGGAATTAATAACATTTTCATTTGTTACCTCAACCCCCAGTTTATTTAATTTATTTACATAGGTCTCTGTTGTTTCAATCGATTTATTTGTCAGAAAAACAACCTCGTCTCCTCTGTCCCGCAAAGCCTTGATGGTCTCCCTTGCCCCTTCAATAATTTTCTCCTCTAAATAAATCGTACCATCTAAATCAAAAATATATCCCCGTTTCACCCTGATGTCCTCCTTGTTGTTTTATAATTGCTTTATGCATTTATTAACCTCGGCAATTCTGTAAGAAAAGCCAAGAAAAAAATTCTTTTGTAATCGGTATATGACTATTACTCTCCTTTGACTTATAAATGTTTAAAAGATTAATAACTGAATATTCCGTTAAATAAAATCCGTCTGATGCCCTTTTTTTATAAAAATTTACCCATGACAAGTATCTATAAAGATTTTTAGAACCTATTTTGTTTTTATGTCCGGGATTTTTTTCTAAGAAAAAAACTCCCGGACATCATATTTAAAACTTAACTTTTCTTCTCACTTCTATTCGTAAGTTTTTCTGCAATCATCTGGAATATAACTACGATGACAACGAGAACAATTGACATCGCTGCTGCAGAATAATATTCTGCCCGCATAACATTTTGAAAGATTGCCAGACTCATTGGCGCCCAGCTTGCCGGTGCCATCAGAATCGATATACTTGTTTCTTTAATGACAGTTACAAAAACTAATATCGATCCTGCCGCGATACCAGGAAGCATCAATGGTCCAACAACGGTCAATAAAGCGGTGAAGGTAGAGGCGCCGAGGTTTATGGCAGCTTCCTCAATATCAGCTTTAATGGATTTCATCGTACTCATCGTAGACCGGACCATATACGGCAATCTTCGCATTGCATACGCGACAATTAAAATAAAAGCTGTTCCTGTAAGCTGTAAAGGTGCTGTATTAAATGTCTGAATCAACGCAATACCAACAGCAATTCCCGGAACAATCAGCGGTACTGTCGTTACAAAATCAAGTGCTGTAGATTTATGCCTGACAACAAAGTAAGCTACTGCCGCTGATACGACAACACTTATTACCAGAGCCCCCAGCGCCAGCACAATACTGTTTTGAATGTTTCCGAGGGAGGACGTGAAAATGGTCTGGTAATGAGATAACGTATAACCGCTTGGCAGAAGGTCCTTTCCCCAAGTAGTTGCAATCGACTGTAAAAATACAGTAAGTACCGACAATAATGGAACGATAATAACGAAAGCTGAAAATATAAACAAAGGAACAGTCAGCATTTTATTATCACTCAGTTTGACTTGTTTTGGTTTTCCAGATACGGAACCGTAATTCATATTTTTAGTGAAATAATTTTGCAGCCAGTAAGCAAGCCCTGCAATAGCAATCATAACAACGGTCAAGATAGCGGCACCGCCCCAGTTAAAAAATCCGGAAATTTCTCTGTACGCTTCTACAACAATCAGGTTTAAATCACTTGGTGCCAGAATAATCGGTGTTCCAAAATCAGAAAAGCTGACCGCAAAGATAACCAGTGCTGTGGATAGCATTCCGGGCACGACCAGCAGCATCGTCACCGTTGAAAAAGTAAGCCAGCTCTTTGCTCCCATATTTCTGGACGCTTCCTCAAGCGAGATATCACTTACTTTAAATGCGGCTACCATTGGCCATAATGCATAAGGGAAAAAGAAAAATATTTGTACAATTGCTATCCCTGTCATCGAATATGGATCAATAAAAAGCCCTTCTCCGCCCAAGTACTGATAGATTTGTGTGACCCATCCGGATCTTCCGAACATAATGATAAAGGAATATCCAGAAATAAAAGTTGGTACTACCAACGGAATGGTGCATAGTGCGCTGATTGTTTTCTTAAATGGCATCTTCGTTCTTGCAATCCCATAAGCAATCGGAATACAAATTACCATAACAACGAGTGATACCGTTATTGCCAAATACAAACTATTTTTCAGGGAGGTAAAATAAGTTGTATTATGAAAAATAGCAGTAAAGTTATCTAAGGTAGCATTTTTGAATTGATTGATAGTTGTCTGCAGCGTATCCATGCTTATTAATGAACCAAATATATTGATAGGCTCATTTGTAAAACTCACCAGGAAGATAGATAGTAAAGGAATAATTAAGAACAACAGAAAGAAAGCATAGACAAGTATTTTTAATATCCCAAGACCGTTAAAATTATCTTTTAATTTCTTCATAACAGCAAAACCCTTTCAGGATCTACAATAACTTTGATTTCTGATCCCTTTGCAAAAATCTTATCTCCTGATTCAAATACCGTGTCCACCAGCAAATTATGTTCCCCGACTTTAATATCATACCTTACAGTCGATCCCAAATAAGTTGCCACTTCTACTGTACCTTCAAAATAATTGTCTATCGTACTTTCGTTTTTATCCTTTACAATTAAATTCTCTGGTCTGATCACAAGCTGCACATCATCAAGATCTGTATTCATCGTAGATTGAATTTCGTAATCTCCCACCTGCACATAAACCAGATTATTTTCTTTTTTAGTCACCTTGCCAGGAAGTATATTAGAGGTACCGACAAAATCTGCAATAAACGGTGTCTTCGGATTACTATATAAATCTGTCGGTGTACCAATCTGCAGAATTTCTCCGCCGTTCATTACAGCGACGCGATCTGCCATACTCATTGCTTCTTCCTGATCATGTGTCACGAAAATCGTTGTAATCTTCAGTTCCTGTTGAATTCTTCTAATTGTATTTCTCATCGTATGCCTTAACTTCTGGTCCAGATTGGATAGAGGCTCGTCCATCAATAAAACCTGCGGCTCCATTACAAGCGCTCTGGCTAACGCAACCCGCTGCTGCTGTCCGCCAGAAAGCTCACCTGTCAGCTTTTTGGCATGATCCTGCAGCTCTACATATTCTAAAATACTATTTACTTTTTCCTCAATATCTTTGGGATATTTAACAATTTTACTATTCAGCATCCGGATATATACTCCGATTTTTTTAAACATATTGCTATCTCTTAAACGCTTGATATTCAAGCTGTACGCAATATTATCAAAAACATTCATATGCGGAAATAACGCATAGCTCTGGAATACCATTCCACAGTTTCTTTGGTGGGGGGAAATCTTATTTACTACCTTATCGCCAATTTTTATTTCTCCGCTTGTAGGTGTTTCAAATCCGGCAATACAACGCATGGTTGTTGTCTTTCCGCATCCGGAGGGGCCAAGAAGAGCAAAAAATTCGCCCTCTTGGATATCTAATTCAATATTCTTAAGCACATCTGTTCCAGAAAAATTCTTTGTAAGCTGATTTACAACAACAGAACCCATAAAACCATTCCTTTACTCTATATTCGTATTCCAATCATTTCTGATTCGATCATAGTTCTCGTTCACCCAATCAATGTCCAGATCAATGGCATGCTCCTGCACAGTTTCTAAAGAAATCGGTGTTTGTGATTCAACATCCGGATTAATCGGGATATGATTCCACGAAGCTAAAATTTCCTGCGCTTCATCGCTCAGCATAAAGTCCATAAATTGCTTACCGCCATCCGGGTTAGGTCCATCTTTAACCAATGTAATCGGGTTTACTAATACTGGCGTTTCTTCAGGAACTATAAAATCAACATCTTCTCCATTTTCCTTCAGTTCATATGCCATAAAATCGAAGCCGATTGCTATTTCAGCTTCTCCCATAGCAACCCCTTTTGTCGGACTGGAGCCTGAATCAGGAATAGAATTTGCGTAATCCGTCAGCTTTTGGAAATACTCCCAGCCTTCTTCCTCGCCGTGCTGCATCATGTAGCTTAGTACCATCAATGTAGATGTACCAGAAGCGGCCGGGTTTGGAAATTGAATTTTACCTTCCCATTTAGGATCTAATAAATCTTCCCATGTTTTTGGCGCTTCCTCTTCAGAAACCAATTCTGTATTATAAGCAAAACCAAGTACAAAAATCTCTGTACCTACATAATAGCCATCCTGATGCTTCATTTTGATGCCGTTTTCCGTAACTTCCCAATCCTCCGCTGCCTCTGGAATATATTGTGTAATAATATCCTTATCTACAGCTGTTTCAAAAGGAAGAATCCCTCCGCCGCCATACCAGACATCGGCCTGTGGGTTACCTTGCTCGGCAATCATTTGATTCACAAGTACATTCGTTCCTGCATAATTTACATTTACCGGTGTTCCATGAACTTCCTCAAATTTTGCAGCTAATTCATTCGTTAAATCAGGTGTTTCCGGCGAATAAAGTGTAATTGCCCCTCCGCCGCCTGAGTCACCCTCTCCTCCAGCATCATCACCAGCACAAGCCGCAAGTAAACTAATCAAAACAATAAATAATACCCCTATTACTAACTGCCCTTTTTTACCTTTCATACCTTTCTCCTCCTTTTTATTTAAAATAACCCAAAAAAATAGGAGAAGATAAGAAATTGGACACACCTCTCCTGGGAAAGGTAATTATCCAACTCTATCTTCTCCTATTTCTATATAGAGTTATTTAATTATTGTCACAAGTATAGCAAACGCTTTCAATATTGTAAAGAAAAAATCACAATTTTGTGAACAAATATTTACAAAATCAGTCTAAGACTACGGAAATCAGCAGTTTTATTCTCTTTTTCACCAAAAAAGACTCTATGGTATTATCCATCCACAGAGTCCTTTGATTTATTTATATCAAATATCAATATTCCATAGTTTAGGATCACTTGAAGAAATAGCTAAAGCACCTGCCTCTAATCCTTCCAGAATCTCCTTTTCTTTGCTGATCAGTCCCCCAGCTATAATAGGGAGTTTTGTTGTCCTTGTTAATTCGTCTATGACACTTGGCATAAGTCCAGGTAATATTTCAATAGCATCAGGCTGATATTGATCCGCCATCTCAATTCCTTTTTTCATAGCATTTTTATCAATTAAAAATATTCTTTGAACTGTCATTAATCCTTCTTCTTTTGCATATTTAATCAGGCTGTTTCTTGTTGTAATAATCCCTTTCGGCTGCCATACTTCTGCAATATACTTTAATGCATTTTTTGAATTAGAAAGCCCCTCAATAAAATCTATATGTAAAAAAGTCTGCTTTCCAGCCTTTTTAAGTACATCCAGATAATCAGATGTTGTCAGTAAATCTCCCGTTAATAAAAATACAACATTTGAATTCGAAGCCGCAGCCAAATCTAAATGTTCTGGTGACTTCACAGAAGCGATAACCTGTGACTCTACAATATTAACTATTTTTTCCATTTATATCCTCCTTGAAATATTTTCCAATAATAGATTATAAATTAATCTACCTAAAAAGATCGTTTTTAAAGTCTTTATGTCTTGACAGCTTTTAGGTCGTGAAAGTTTATACAAAAGATAACATTTCATGGAGAAACAGCTTTAAAGTGATATTTCCGTCTTGAGGAACGATTTTTTCTGCAGATAGAGAATACCGTTATATCCTGCTAAATATTCGCTTGTAGGGGATTATAAAAGGAAACTTCTCATCCCGTCAAAGATGCCTAAGACTTATGAAATATGGGATAGCATGTACAGGGTAATGCAACTTAGAATTTTTACATTATTTTCGAAACTCTTTCTTGAGTTTATTTTACCATAAACTATACAGTGTAGGAATGGCAAAACGGTTAATTTCACAGTATTTACAAGATATTTCAGATTTATGATAAATAGTTTTTTTATTTTATAAAGAAAAATTTATTGCTGTTAAAATGTTTTATAAATGAATCCTTTCTAACAGGAAAAATTTAAAATATCTCAACTTAGAAAATAGCAAAAAAACAGACCAGGTGCTAACCTTAGTCTGTTTTTACGTTTCACACTTTATTTATTATTGTTTACGTTCAAAGATGTCATCAATTAAGCCATATTCTTTAGACTGTTCTGCAGTCATAAAGTTATCACGCTCTGTATCATGTTCAATGACTTCTAATGGCTGTCCGGTATTTTCAGACATGATGCGGTTCATGCGTTTTTTAATTTCAATAATTCTTCTTGCATGAATTTCAATATCTGTTGCCTGCCCTTGCGTACCGCCTAATGGCTGGTGAATCATAATCTCACTGTTCGGCAATGCAAAACGTTTACCCTTTTCACCGGCGTTAAGCAGGAATGCCCCCATAGAAGCGGCCATGCCGATGCAGATAGTGGATACATCTGATTTAATAAAATTCATTGTATCGAAAATTGCCATACCGGCTGTAATAGAACCGCCAGGAGAATTAATATATAAAGAGATATCTTTTCCTGGATCTTCTGCTTCTAAGAATAATAGCTGTGCCACAATAGAATTGGCAACATTGTCGTCAATACCGCTGCCAAGTAAAATAATCCGGTCCTTCAATAAACGGGAATAAATATCATATGCGCGTTCACCACGGTTTGTTTGTTCAATAACTGTAGGTACTAAATTCATTATAAATCCTCCTTGAGTTGCCAGTTAATATGGCTGATGATTTAATTTCTATATTTATTATGATAGCTCATTGGTCAATAAAGGTCAAACAAAAAGATTCTCCAAATTTCTACTTTAACCAGTTTTCCCGATTTTATGTTTGTTAAACCTAAGAAATTTTATCAAATAAAGAAAAAGGACTTGTCTCAAAAGGAATTCGTATGTATAATAAAGATTGTGTTTTTAATAAAACAATATGCGCCCATAGCTCAGCTGGATAGAGCACTGGTTTCCGGTACCAGGTTTGCCGGGGGTTCGAATCCCTCTGGGCGCGCTCGAAAAAATTGTAATGCAATGATGACTCCCTCTTAAGTCTGGGTAAAGATTACCCTTCCTTAAGAGGGAGTTTTTCATAGGAAGAAATCTGATATTTACTGTTTATTTAAAGCTTTCCATTAACTTAATCATACTTTTTCACGAACAAGGCTTGTTAAGTATTCCATTGCCTCTTCTTCGTCTTCCCCTTCGATAATAAGCTTAATTTCTTCTCCTTTTGTCAAAGCTAAGCTCATCAATCCCATAATGCTTTTCGCATTCACTTTTTTATCATCATTCTCTAAAAATATGTGTGAATCAAATCGATTGGCCTCTTGTACAAAATAGGCAGCTGGTCTTGCCTGCAGTCCTGAATTTAATTCAATCTTCACCGTTTTCTCAATCAACAAATCCACTCTCCTGTCTTAAGTAAACGCCTCCATTTTTTTGCAATGCAGAGAAAGCTCTGCATTTATTTTTTGGCGATGTTCCATGATATTTACTGCATTATATCATATTCTCCGGATACTAGCATTAATTACCAAGCTGTAATTCTCCGCGTTTAATTTTTTCAGCAAATTCATCAATCTTTTTCAGACGGTGATTGACGCCAGATTTAGAGATCGTTCCGCTGGAAACAAGCTCACCTAATTCCTTTAATGAAACCTCTTCATACTGGACACGCAGCTTAGCTATTTCTTGTAATTTTTCTGGTAATTGTTCCAGTCCGACCGTCTGTTCAATCAATTTAATATTTTCAATTTGACGGAATGCTGCACCAATAGTTTTATTTAAGTTCGCTGTTTCACAATTTACTAACCTGTTTACAGAATTCCGCATATCACGGACAATACGAACATCTTCAAATTTTAATAATGCCTGATGTGCACCGATAATACTTAGAAAAGCAGTAATTTTCTCAGCTTCTTTCATATATACGATATATCCGTTTTTACGTTCCAGTGTTCTGGCGTGCAAATCGTATCCATTCAGTAATGTTTTTAACGCTTCTGCATGCTCCTCATAATAATTAAAAATTTCTAAATGATAAGAAGATGTTTCCGGATTATTCATGGAACCGCCGGCCAGAAATGCTCCACGTAAATATGATTTGCGGCAGCACTCTTTATCTAAGTACTTCTCTGAAATAGTCCGGAGAATCTGATATTGATTTTCGATTAAATCCAAATCCTCTAATAAAGACTGGACACCATTTTTCAAACGGACAATATAAACGTTATTTTTTTTCAGCTTCATTTTTTTACGGACAAGCAGTTCTACCGGCAATGTATAATTTTGCTTAATTAATGTGTAAATACGCCTTGCAATTGCTGCATTCTCTGTCTGCACATCCAGTGCATAACTTTGCTTTGATATAGAAATAACGCCATTCATTCGAACTAATGCAGCTAACTCAGCTAACTGACAGCAGGAGTCCGATTGAATCGCGGTTAGTTCTTTCTTAATATCTGATGCGAAGGACATAGTATCACACTCCTTCCCTTTTGACACGCAACATAGAGTGAAACTTCATTCCATGATAAAATTATAAAAATTTATAAAGCATTTCAGCAATTTTACCATTATTATGACGAAGTGTTCCATCTTTATGCTTTACAACAATATTTCCTGCAACAACTTGAACATTCATGGCTTTTAAACGGTCAATATCCGCTTCTACCGGGAATGCTCTCTCTTCTTTATAAATCTCCTGTGTTTGGGCATCTATTGGCTGATTATGCACAATAACATAATCAACACAAGCCTCCCCAACATGATCATGAATAGCCTGAACATGATCTGCCGCAGAATATCCCGTTGTTTCTCCATACTGTGTCATGATATTACAAACGTAGACTTTCTTTGCTTTCGCGTTGTGTAATGCTTCCTTCACCTCTGGAACGATTAAATTCGGCATGATGGAGGTATACAGGCTACCTGGAGATATAACAATCAAATCTGCTTTTTCAATGGATTCAACAGCATTGGGCAATGGATGCAGCGGCTGCGGTTCTAAGAAAATGCGTTTAATCCGTTTTCCGGACAGAGGAATATTTGATTCGCCATGAATAACTTCTCCGTCCTCCATAATCGCGTGCAAAGACATATTATCATTTGAAACCGGATATATCTTTCCTTTCACATTAAGAACCCGGGAAATTTCTTTTATCCCCTGATTAAAATTACCGGTCATCGATGTCATGGCAGCTAATAATAAATTTCCTAATGAATGGCCAGTCAATCCGTTCCCCTGCTGAAACCGGTGTTGAAAGAGCTCTAAAAGCATAGGCTCTGCATCAGATAAAGCAGCAATAACGTTTCGAATATCCCCCGGTGCAGGTATCTCCATTTCTGAACGGATTCTCCCTGTACTGCCACCATCATCTGCTACAGTCACAACTGCTGTTAGCTCCACCGGTAAATCCTTTAATCCACGCAGTAAAACCGGCATCCCTGTTCCTCCGCCAATAGCTGTTATTTTAGGAACATCGCTCATGATGATTTAGCCTTTCTTTTCTCTATATCCCGATGGCTGACATGTGTAATATAATCATCACTGAACTGTTTTGAGAAATACTCCGCTAAAGCTACCGAGCGATGCTGCCCGCCAGTACATCCGATTGCAATAACTAATTGTGATTTTCCTTCTTTTTTATATTGCGGAAACATAAAACGGAATAAATCATTTAATTTATCTGTAAACAGCTGTGTATCTGTCCATTTAAATACATAAGAAGAAACTTCCTGGTTTAATCCTGTTAAAGGCTGAAGTGCAGACACATAATGCGGATTCGGCAAAAAGCGTACATCAAAAACTAAATCTGCATCAATTGGAATCCCATATTTAAATCCAAAAGATACGAAATGAACAGAAAACACTTCCTGCTTTTCTTCCTTATATAATTGAAGGATCTTTTCACGTAAATCTCTTGGCTTAAGATTTGAAGTATCAATAATTCTTTGAGAACGTCCGCGCAATTCATCAATAATAACTCTCTCCTGATGAATTCCGTTTAAAGGAAGCCCGCCTACAGCTAATGGATGAGAGCGCCTTGTTTCTTTATATCTTGTAACCAGTGTTTCATCAGCTGCATCTAAAAATAGAATATGGCTTTGAATCCATGGTGTATGGCTAATTGCATCTAATGCCTTGTATAAGGAATCAAAAAATTCTCTTCCCCGTAAATCCATGACAAGGGCTACTTTCTGAATGGTGTTAGAAGCATCCTTCATTAACTCTAAAAATTTTGGAAGAAGTGCAGGAGGTAGATTATCTACACAATAATAACCTAAATCCTCAAAGCTTTGTACCGCAACTGTTTTCCCGGCTCCTGACATTCCAGTAATAATAACGAGCTTTGTTTCTTTTTCTTGATTCACTGAACTCTCCCCTTTCAAACCTCTTCCGATGCCGCTTATGTTTCGGACGGGGCGGGTAAGCAACTCCCCGGCTCCCGGATACCTAAGCTCTAACCGGCCAACCTTATTACTATACTTATTGTATCTTACTTCATTATATTAGAAAACCTGACATTCGCCAAGAATTCGGTTAAATGCTGCTTTTTGAACATGCTCTACAAACAAAAAATGCCCTCTTTATTTTAACCCAAAAAAAATGGACAGGTGAGTCACCTGTCCCAAAACTAATCTATCTATTAAAAGGGGGTCAATTAGTTAACCCTATCTTAACCTTTCATTGTTTCATACGTGTTACAACAAGGTTAAGAAGCAGTTACTGGAGATTAATTTTTTTATACAAAATATACCTTAAGATTGATAACCCCTATAGATTCGACAATTACCAATAACTTTCGAATTAGTCATCACCTAAAATTCGACAATTACCTTAATTAATCTTCTAATGTCTCTACATATTTAATTGCTGTTTCAGCTGCGATACTTCCGTCACCAGTAGCGGTAACAATTTGTCTGAGATCCTTTGCACGGATATCTCCAGCTGCAAAAATTCCAGGTATCTTTGTTTCCATGTTTTCAGAGGTAGGGATGTATCCTTCTGCATCTGTAATTCCTAAATCTGTAAACGGATCGTTTAATGGAAGCATACCGATATAAACAAACACACCGTTTGTATCAAAATCATATACTTCGTTCGTTTTTCTATTTTTTAAAGTGATACTGCTGACTTTTCCGTCTGTACCATTAATTTTCTCAGGCACTGTATCCCAAATAAATTCAATTTTATCATTATCAAATGCACGGTCCTGAAGAATGCGCTGTGCACGCAGTTCATCACGGCGATGAACAATGGTTACTTTGCTTGCGAATCTTGTTAAATATACGCCTTCTTCCACAGCAGAGTCTCCGCCGCCGATAACAATCAGTTCCTTTTCTTTAAAGAAAGCACCATCACAAACCGCACAATAAGATACACCGCGTCCACCAAGCTCTTCTTCACCAGGGATGCCAAGTTTTTTATACTGTGCTCCTGTCGCAATAATTAAAGCTTTGGTATGGTACTCTTTCTTTCCTGCATAAATGGTTTTATAATTGCCATGATCTTCAATGGATTTAATATCGCCATATGCATATTCCGCACCAAATTTTTTAGCGTGTTCGAACATTTTATTCGACAAATCAGGCCCTAAAATATGATCAAATCCAGGATAGTTTTCTACATCTTCTGTGTTTGCCATTTGACCGCCGGGAATACCCCGTTCCAGCATCAATGTATCTAAATTTGCCCGTGAAGCATAGACTGCAGCAGTCATCCCTGCTGGTCCAGCTCCGGCAATAATCACATCATATATTTTTTCTTCGGACATTCAATACCGCCCCTTTACCATTATAATATTCTTATTCCAACGTATAGTGTAATGAAATTACGATATAACGTCTATCTTTTTGCTCATGTTTATAACTCCTATAGTACAACAAGGTATCCGGCTCTTTTTTTAATTCTTAAAAGCCCAGGGACCTTCTTCCTTGGATAACTTCGGATGCCGCTTCAAACCCTCTTCCCACAAGCGCAATGCTTTACTGGGATTTCCCGAATGATAAGCTGTAACACTATACCACTTATAATAAGATGCTCTTCTTTTAGCTTGCTCCCCGGAAACATTTTGATACCGTTCATATGCTAAAGAATAATTTTCTGTTTTTGCAAAGACTTCCGCAATTCGCAGCTTTTGCTCCTCATGAATCGGATAAATATTATCTATGATTTGAATATGCTCCAAATAATTTGAGTCTCCTGTTTCATAATAAAACAGCGCTAAATTTAAATGACTTTGCAAATTATTCGGGTAATCCTCCAGCAGATCTTCTTCAATATGCATAGCCTCTTCTTTTTTCCCTGTATAGAACAGTGCTTGTGCGTAATCATGCACAGCTAACTTCTGTTCTGGAAAGATTTCCATTATCTCCTCAATAAAAGGAATCGCTTTTTCCCAGTCATCATTTTCTATATGGTAAAAGGCTGTCTCCTGTAAAATGATCAGTTCGTCCTCATCCTCCAGAGAAAAGATGTCTTCCTCATCTTCATCGCCAATTTCTATATAATCAAGAAGCTGAGCAGCATCATCACTAAAATCTCCCTCTGGCTTTTTATCTAAATACATTTGTGCATATTTTTTAGCATCCTGCAGCAATCCAAGATGCGCATAGTTATTTGCAGCTAAATAGTAGCAATCAACATATTCCCCAGTCTGCAGAACCTCTGTCAGCAGCTGGTTCGCTTTATGATAAGCACCTGTTTCAGTATAAATAATGGATAACTGGCATTTATATAGGGGAAAATAAGGTTTGTCTTCTATTGCTTTTTGAATCCATTTAATTGCAATATCAAATTTCCTTTTTTTAAATGCCTCTACACCCTTTGTATAGTAAAAGTCGCCTTCAGGAATGAATGGGGTTACGTTATTTGTTTTCGTTTTTGCTTTTGTTTTATTTCTTTTTCCTTTTAACATCGGTTTCCCCCGTTCTTAAAGACAAGTCGAGAAAAGTATACCATAGAATATAGCAGATTCCCATATTTAATCATGAATAGGAGTGGACAAAACCGAAAAAATAAGACACATGGCAGAGCATGCATCTTATTTTTATTTCTACTCTCTTATTTATCTGGATGTGTTGTTTCGTACAATAATTGTTCCAATTCTTTTCTATATGCTGCTGCTTCGTCTTTTGTCCAGCCAAGTTCTTTTTCCATGAATGGAAGTACAGTATCCATATGCGTTTCTACCCATGGACGGTTAAAGAATAACGCACCTGAACGGCGGATAAAGAAGTCAACTGCTTTATAAGCCATTTCTTCGTTGATTGCATATAGTACTTGCGCAAATACTGCCGGTTCAATATTTTCATTTTTAGCAGCTTCTTTATTTTCCGTATAAAGTGTGAATACTTTTTCTACATTTGCACCGTAGCGCTGCGTCAGTTCTGCTGCTTCTTTCTCTGTTAAACCAAGGCTCACACCTTCTTTAACCTTTTCTGCTTTAAAATTCTTGAAGCCTTTTGATCCGCCTACTTCCCCGCCGGAAATCGGCAAATGCTTCGTCTGGCTATCTGTATATAAAATACCTTCTTCTTCTTTTAATTGCTTCGTTACCATGTTAACAACATGCTCTCCCATTTTGCGGTAGCCTGTTAATTTTCCTCCTGCCATAGAAAGTAAACCGGAATCAGATTGGAAAATTTCATCCTTACGGGAGATTTCGCTTGGGCTGCTTGCACCTTCTTCAGCAATTAAAGGACGTATTCCAGCCCAGCTGGATTCTACTTTGTCTGCATTAATTCCAACAGAAGGGAACATATAATTAATCGCATCTAAGATATAATCGCGATCTTTCTCTGTCATTGTCGGATGTGCAATATTTCCTTTATAATCAGTATCTGTTGTTCCTACGTACGTTTTACCATCACGCGGAATAGCAAAAACCATCCGCCCATCCGGTGTATCAAAGTACACTGCCTGTTTAAGCGGGAATACAGATTCATCGAAGACAAGGTGAACACCTTTTGTTAAATGAAGTGTTTTCCCTTTTTTGGATCCATCTAATTCACGGACATCATCTACCCAAGGACCGCCGGCATTAATAATTTTTTTCGCATAGATTTTATGCTTTTCTTTGCTGATTTGATTTTCTGCTACTACGCCGACTACTTTACCTTCTTCATAAATGAATTCCACGGCTTTTGTATAGTTTACTGCCTTGACACCATTTTCAACAGCTTTTTTAAGCACTTCAATCGTTAAACGTGCATCATCTGTTTTATACTCTACATAATACCCGCCGCCGCGCAGCTCTTCTTTTTTAACAAGCGGCTCACGCTCTAATACTTCAGCCGGCTTCAGCATTTCACGGCGTTCTGACTTTTTAACGCCTGCCAAAAAGTCATATACACGCAAACCGATATTAGATGTAAACGGTCCTAAATTACTTCCTTTATGAAATGGTAAAAGCATCCATTCCGGTGTGGTAACATGCGGACCATTTTCATAAACGACAGCGCGTTCTTTTCCTACTTCCGCAACCATTTTCACTTCAAATTGCTGCAAGTAGCGCAGACCGCCATGCACGAGTTTTGTTGAACGGCTTGAAGTACCTGCTGCAAAATCCTGCATTTCAATAAGCCCGGTCCGCAAGCCTCTTGTAGCGGCATCTAACGAAATTCCTGAACCGGTAATACCTCCGCCGATAACTAATAAATCAAGCTGTTCTTTTTCTAGTGATTCTAATACTTCTTTACGTTTTTTCCCTGAAAATTCGCTCATAAACTCCACTCCTATAATCATCTATAGTTTCTTATTCCCTATTTAAAGACGGTTATTCATCCAAAAGCATAAGAAACAGCCGTTCATTCTTTTGCAGCTTTTCTTTCATATTGCTAATCACTTTCTGAATACTCCGGATAAATTAAAAAAGACCACAAGAATACTGATATAATAATATCAGCCTTCCCGCGGTCTCTCCATAGCTTCTCCGTCCGTATTTATTAACTTAAATTCATACTAACATATATTATACACACTGTATAGCCTTTTGCTTTTATCGTATGTGTCAAGTTTTCTCGAAAGGGTTTTCTCACCAGTATTTCCGGTCACATCATTTTGTACACCTAACTCGGCTAATGCACTATCGCTTGTTCATCACGATTAGTTTAAGTTTAGAATAGAAAAAATTAAAACGTTCTTTATAGTTTATTAATTATCGTTTTAAAAAGTAAAGAACGGCGTTCATTTAAATGACTTAGAATGAATACTCCTACTAATCACTTCTCACAAAATTAAGCTTTCCTATTATTAAAAGGAACAGCACCTCTGCCGGTGCTGTTCCTTTTTTTTTAATTATGAAAGATTCCAAAGCTTGCGGCTTGATGTAGATACTGCTACCGCTCCAGCATCCAAGGCCTGGGTGACTTGATCTTCCTCTTTAATTAATCCGCCGGCAATAACAGGTATATCCGTTTCCCCGGTAATCTCTTCAATTACTTCCGGCACCAGCCCCGGCAGGATCTCCACATAATCCGGTTCAAACCGGTGAATAAGCTTTATACTCTGTTCCAATGCAGCACTGTCTAATACAAAAACCCGCTGAACCGCCAGTAGCTTATGTTTTTTAGCAGCTGTAATCACATTGCCGCGAGTTGTTAAAATCCCGTCCGGCTTCATTTCCCGATGTAAAAACTCGACCCCGTACTCATCTGCTTTCAGCCCCTGAATTAAATCAAAATGGATAAATACCTTTTTATTTGCCCGGTGACTGTAATCAATCATACTCTTAAGCTGAACTAATCTTGATTCTAAAATAATAATGTATTCATGATTACTTTCCAACACCTTCTCAAAATCCTTCATGCGCCTTATAGCAGGCAGTACACCAGAAGGTAATTGCATCAGAGCTTCCTCCCATCAATCGTTATCCCGCAACTTTCGCGATTCCATTTCTTCTTTTGTATAAATAATCCGCATCGGATTCCCCCCGGCAAAAGCCCCGGCGGGAACATCTTTATGGACAAGTGTTGCAGCAGAAACAATTGCCCCGTCACCGATATGTACTCCCGGTAATATCGTCGAGTTGGCTCCTATCATCACCTCGTTACCGATATGCACCTCACCCAAACGATATTCTGTTATTAAATATTCATGCGCTAAAATCGTTGTATTATAACCAATAATACTGTTATTTCCAACTTTAATTTTTTCCGGGAACATGGAATCAGGCATTGCCATTAAAGCAAATGATGTACGCTCGCCTACCTTCATACGCAAAAGATGCCGGTACATCCAATTTTTCATTCTTAAAAAAGGAGTGTAACGCGCAATCTGAATCACAATAAAATTCTTTACTATTTTAAAAAAAGATACGGTACTGTACATCTGCCATAAAGAATTTGCTTTATGATGGACTTTATACCTTTCTGTTCTCCGCATGACTATTCACCTGCCACTGTTAATAAATCCTTCATTGTATCCAAATAATAGGTTGGATGATAGCTTTTTAAAAAGGCTTCTGTCTTCTCGGACCAGCTTACCGCCGCCGTCTGCGTTCCGGCACGCTGCCCTGAAACAATATCATGAAAATTATCCCCTACCATTAAGGTTGTCTCAGGGGTCGCATGCACCAGCTTCATTGCTTTTTCCACCGGTTCAGGATCAGGTTTTTTAAGTGTCACATCATCATAGGTAATAATAACAGAGAAGAAATCTGTCAGACTGGTTAAATCCAATCCCATCATAACTGTTTTTTTAATCTTCGTGCTTACAATTCCCAACGTAATCCCCTTATCATACAGCTGGCTGATTGTTTCATAAACATATGGAAAAGCTTCTACATACCGGTCATGTTCTCTCATATTATACTCCCGGTATGCAGCTGTCATTCGTTCAGACAGCTCCGGGTTTATTTCATGAAAGGTTTCATTTAACGGCGGGCCATTAAGATGTTTTATTTCTTCCTGGGTAAACTGCATATTAAATTTTTCAAATGTATGTTCAAATGAAGCACGTATAAGCTCATTTGTATTTAATAGTGTTCCGTCTAAATCAAACAGAATGGTACGAATGCTCATGTTGCATTTTCCTTTCTTCCTTCTTCCAAAAATAAGCAATAACCATTGTCAAAATAATTGCTACAGACAGCCGGATAATTAATAATGGCAGCACTGGTATGCCGAGCGGGATAAATACAAGTGTATCCTCAACTACAGCATGGCAGCACACAAGAAAAATTAATGCTAAATACATATCCTTCTTCGGCACATGATCTTCTTTTACTGCCTGCATCATGAGTCCGGCGCCATAGGCAAGCCCGATAGTAAGTCCGGCAACCATTGTCATGGAAGCACGTTTATCTATACCCAGCAGATTCATAAATGGAGCTAATTTATTTGACATGGCATTCATCCAGCCAAGCTCCCGCATAATTTGCATGATAATCATTAACGGGATAACGATACAGGCTAATTGAACAATAGCTATGGCAGCAGCCTGTGCACCATGAAGTGCAATTTCCCACCAGTTATTTAAGACCACTTCATTGCTGGAAATAAAACCATATTGAGCAAGCTCTGCGCCTCCGGACCAGAATAAATGGATCAAAAGCCCGGATATCACAGCAAGTCCAACCCGAATACCGACAATCGTCCACCATCTCACTCCCACACTTGTTGCTACAGCAGATTCAATAAATAGATTATGAGAGAAAGACAGCATGACTGCCATAATGAATACTTCCTTGATGGTAAAATCAAAAGAAATAATCGCTGCAATACCTGCGTATAAATTTAAGGTATTTCCTAATACAAGTGGAACAGCAGCTTCTCCTGACAAACCGAATATCCCCATCAGAGGGGAAATAATATCCATAAACCAGGGGAAAACAGGAGTAAATTGCAATATTGTTATAATTAATGTGATTGGAAAAATGACTTTCCCGAGCTTTAATGTAGTTTTTAATCCCTGAATTAATCCCCTGTAAAGCATACCTTTCATTTTCTTACCTCATTTCAACTTAACACGTGTGCTTCATTTCCTTTTCTTCTTTTTCTTTTTACTTTTACTTTTATTTGACTGTCTTATTTTCACAGGTGCATCAAGATAACGCGTTTGTGTTGCCATGAGTCTGTATAGCATAAGGATAAGTCCGGCTAAGACAGCTAAGATAGATACAACCTGTGCCGTCCTGAGATCACCAATGATATATAAACTGTCTGTACGAAGCCCTTCGATAAAAAAACGGCCGATTGAATACGTGATTACATACATTAAGAATACCATTCCGCGTTTTGGATTTGTTCTGCGGAAAAGTAACAGTCCGAAAAATATCAGGAAATTCCAGGCAGATTCATATAAAAATGTCGGATGATACATCACACCATCAATAACCATCTGATTCATAATAAAGTCCGGCAAATACTGATGAAAGCTTTCATATGCAGCCTCAGAAATTGGTCCGCCATGTGCTTCCTGATTCACGAAATTTCCCCATCGTCCAATTGCCTGCCCCAATATTAAACTGGGAGCAATGACATCAGCCAGACGCCAAAACGAAATTTTCTTTACTTTTGTGAAAACAATGGCTGTAAGAACGCCGCCAATTACTGCTCCATGAATAGCAATTCCGCCCTCCCAGGTGGCAATCATTTTCCATAAAGGACCATTGGCATATTGGTCAAATTCAAAGATTACATAATAAATTCTTGCGGAGATAATCGCAACCGGTACAGCAAAAATAATGAAATCCATAATGGTCTCTTTACCCAATCCGACTCTTTCCGCTTCTCTCGTAGCTAAATAAACTGCTAATACAGCTCCAGCAGCAATAATGATTCCATACCAATAAATTGTTAATGGTCCAATTTCTAAAAATACGCGTTCAATAGGAGCGCTTGTCCCAATCATCTATATCCTACCTCCTATTGTGATTCTAAGTCACCTTGTTCTATCATTTTTGTTAAGCGGTCTGAAAACTCTTCTGCAGTATTCACACCCATCCGTTTTAACCGGAAATTCATGGCAGCTACTTCAATAATAACAGCCAGGTTTCTTCCCGGCCGGACAGGTATTGTTGCTTTCGGCAAATGAACATCCATAATCTTCATCGTATCTTCATCTAATCCTAAACGGTCATACTGTTTTTTATTATCCCAATTTTCCAATTGAATAACCATCGAAATTCGTTTTTGGCTGCGGATCGAGCTTGCGCCAAATAGTGTCATGACATTGATAATACCCAGGCCTCTTATTTCCAGTAAATGTTCGATAAGGGCCGGCGCATTACCAATCAGACTCTCATAATCCTCCTGCCGGATTTCCACATTATCATCCGCTACAAGGCGATGCCCCCGTTTGACTAGTTCCAGTGCTGTCTCACTTTTACCAACACCGCTTTGCCCGATAATTAAGACACCGACACCGTAAATATCTATTAAAACACCATGCACTGCCGTAAATGGTGCAAATTTAGATTCTAAGTAATTGGTTAAACGGCTCAACACCCGCGTTGTTGTCCTCGGGGATTGTATGATAGGTACTCCGGAATGCTTCGATGCTTCAAAAAATTCTTCTGGTACATCCATGCCACGGGAAATGATAATCCCCGGAGTTACATCCGTACATAAATTTTCAGCACGCTGCTTTCTTTCTGCAGCATTCAGCCCCAGAAAGTAAGCCAATTCTGTCTTACCAATTAATTGTAGACGCTCCCGGGGGTAATAGTCAAAAAAGCCCGTCATTTCCAACCCGGGGCGTGAAATATCACTTGTTATAATTTCACGGTGAACTCCTTCTTCTCCTGCTACTAACTGTAAATTAAACCGATCTAATAAATCCTTTGTACAGACGGTCGATACCATTTTGAAGCTCCTCTCTTCAACGAAACTAACTGATATACATTTTAGCATAATCCATTCAAAAAACGTAGAGGAGAAGTCTCTTAATAAAACGCTTGTTATTTTGGGAAATCTCTGTATAATGTAGCAATAATACATTACCGTTGATGAAGAGAGTAGTTATATATCATGTACAGCAGCGAGTCAGGAGCCGATGGAAGCCTGACAGTACAGAATATAATGAAACGCACTTCAGAGGTGCTGTCTGAACAATCAGTAGGATATGCCGGGTTATTCCGTTAAAAATAATATAAGAAGGCTCTTATTTATTTCTAATTAAAGCTTCATGCTTTATAAGTATATCCAGGAGCAATTAGGGTGGTACCGCGAATAAACTCGTCTCTATGTTACATCATGGAGACGGGTTTTTTTATATTTTTATATTTCACATTTAATCGTATTGGAGGAGTGAACCATGAATTACCGCCAGCAATTTGCGGAAGAAATTTATACCCATTTACAAGGATTATCGAAAGTAGAGGAAATTAATGCACTGATTGAGGAGCCAAAATATAATACACATGGTGATTTGGCATTTCCTTGTTTTACCCTGGCAAAAAAACTAAAAAAAGCTCCGCAGCAAATCGCCAAAGAGCTATCCACAAAAATAGATGCGTCTTTTTTAGAAAAGACAGTGGCAGAAGGTCCTTATGTAAATGGATTTTTGAACAAACAAATCGTCAGTAAACAAGTAATTCAGCGTATTAATACGGAGAAGGAAAACTACGGTTCATCTGCCGCCGGCGCTGGAAAGAAAGTTACTTTAGATTTCTCATCACCGAATATCGCCAAGCCTTTTTCCATGGGGCACCTACGCTCCACGGTTATTGGCAATGCACTTGCTAACATCTCAGAAAAATATGGCTATAAAGCCATTCGGATCAATCATCTAGGCGACTGGGGGACACAATTCGGCAAGCTTATTACCGCTTATAAACAGTGGGGTTCAGAGGAAAAAGTACGGGAGAACCCCATTAAAGAGCTCTTTCATTTATATGTTATGTTTCACGAACAAGCAGAAAAGCACCCCCACTTAGAAGATGAAGCCCGCTTCTGGTTTAAGCAATTAGAATCTGGAAATGAAGAAGCACTTCAGCTGTGGAAATGGTTCAGAGAAGAATCATTGAAAGAATTTGCGAAAATTTATGAGCTGCTGGGTATTATATTTGACTCCTATGATGGCGAAGCATTTTATAATGATAAGATGGACGGGATTGTCCAAGAATTAAAAGACAAAGATCTCCTCTCTCTTTCAGATGGAGCTGAAGTGGTTAATTTAGCCGCTGAGAATATGCCGCCATGCTTAATTAAAAAGAAAGACGGTGCTACATTGTACGCAACCAGGGATTTAGCTGCAGCCGTTTACCGCAGCAGGACCTACCATTTTGAAAAATCCTTCTATATCGTCGGTCAGGAGCAGCGCCTTCATTTTGAGCAGCTATTCCTCGTGCTCCAGAAAATGAGCTACAACTGGGCAGCATCATTACAGCATGTTCCATTCGGTTTTATTTTAAAAGACGGCAAGAAAATGTCGACAAGAAAAGGAAAGGTTGTACTGCTGGAGGACGTTATCAAAGAAGCCATTGACCTGGCTTACCAAAATATTAAAACTAAAAACCCGGAACTTGAAAACAAAGAAGAAGTAGCAAAAATGGTCGGTGTCGGCGCGATTATTTTTCATGATCTAAAAAATGAGCGTCAAAATAATATTGAATTCAATCTGGATGAAATGCTGAAATTTGAAGGTTCCACCGGGCTTTATGTACAATATACGCATGCCCGGGCCTGTTCTATTCTCCGGAAAGCTCCTGCTAAAAATAATATTGCTGTCAGCGGGCTCACTGATTCATACAGCTGGACCGTCATCAAAACTCTGATGGATTTTCCAAATGTAATCGAAAAAAGCTTTCAGCAGGCTGAACCATCGGTTATCGCAAAATATGTTTTAAAATTAAGCCAGGATTTTAATAAATATTATGGTCAGATCAAAATATTAGCTGATGATACGGAACAAAGCAGCAGACTGGCCTTGGTAAAATCGGTTGCAATTGTGTTAAAGGAAGGGCTGAGGCTGCTGGGTGTTAAAGCTCCTGAGAAGCTTTAAGGAACCAGTCTGTTTTCCCAGCGAAATAAAGCTGTCATCAAATACATAACAGGTATTTTGTGACAGCTCCTTACTGTGTGAAAATCTAATAATTTAGAGCGATAAGCTGACGATACTACTTGAAAATCTTTTATAATTGAATTTAAGTCAGATTTTTTAGAGGAAGCCCTTGAAACTATAAACTTGAATTATATCTCCCGGCTGCCAAGAAGCAGGGACATCTTTGGGCTCACCCAGACGTGTCTGAAAATGATAGCCCGGATATTTTCTAGCTGTTTATCTCCATCGACCGGGTTTCCTTCATATCCATAATAGAGTGGTACCTCTGCATCACCAACAGTGTCAACATCTACATAATGATGTTCATCCTCATTCACATATGGGTTTTCAACATCATCTTTTCCAGGCAGTTTCTACTCTCAGGATAAAATCAGGATCTACCGTCCCATTATAAATAATTGTATTTTCCTGAATATCCGGCAGCTCTAAATTCTCATTAATACGTTCATTTAGTGCTTCACTATCATACAACTCCTCACTGTAAGGATTTGAATCTTCTGATGCTGCCACCGCTTTTCCAGCCAAAGGACCTGCCGGTAATGAAACCACTAACAGAAAAATAAGTTCCCCTAATAAAACCTTGGATACATCTGTTAATAAGTAATCGTTACTTTAAGTTTAAATGTATACATAGAGGGAAATTGTTAAACTAAAGTACCTGCGAAAATAGTAGGATGTAAGCTTGAATTACCAGAAAATGAAGTACTTTAACCAGGGGTCTATATATGTTCAGATCTTTGTTTATATTTGTTGTTATTGGAATTTTAAATATTATCGAAACCGTACACTTTATACAGAATGGAGAAACCTTTTTCGGTAATCCGTTAGGGGTTATTTGGGCATTGTGGGGAGTTGCTGTTATTTCTTTAATTGCCTTTTACTTTTTGAGAAAAAGGCAGTAAAAAAGGTTTTGGGAAATCTCTCAAGAATCATTTGACAAAGAAAGAGAGCTTGATAAAAAAGAAGGAGGAGATTAGATGTCATCTAATCTGAAATTCGGCAAAAAGAAGTCTCAATATTTTAGAGTATTAACGGGTGTCGTTGCTATGCCTATTATAGCTATTCTCACATTTTTAGGTGTTGTTCCATTAGATCCAGTAATAGGGTGGATGGCGCTTGTGGTTTTTGTTGTAAGTCTTTTTCTATTATTCACGAAATTTAAGAATGCAAAGTTTGGCATGAAAAAAGGGGATGAAGACAATATCGGGTAAAATTTAATGACGAAAAATAAGCCGCCAGGTGTTTTAATAAACGAAAGAATTCGTGATTCATTTGATTCTTTCGTTTTATTTTGCTTCGCTTTTCACGGATATACCAAAGGAAGAGCGTGAAAAATTAGATAAAGAATGGCCTTCTATTCTGGCTGAGGTAAAAAGGCTGATGCGGGAAAATGTTCCTCCACATGCGCCAGAAGCACAATAGATATTTTTAACTATTAATGATTTATTTATGAGAATCATCCCTGAGGATGTTATTGTAGAAAATATCCATAAATAGGAAGAGCAATTGCAATCTACTGAAGCGGATGATTTTGTAGCTCCAACTTTCTGGTCAAAAGAGGAAGAAGCTTATATGGAGGAAATAGCTCAAGCGTTGGAACAACAGTATAAAGAGAATGAGGAAAAATAATGGAATGAAAAAGTCCGAAGTTTCCCCTTACCAAACAGGGAGTTTTTCCGGACTTCTTCATTAGATTTTCTTATGTGTACTTTTTAAGAGAAATATAATTCTTTAAGTCTTCTCATATCTATTTCATTTGACACATCTATAAAATACAGTGTCTGCCATGCCTGTGTTTTTTTAGCAGAGTTATTTAACAACCTTTCCCATGAAGGGTATACTCTTATTGCCATTTTCCCTTTGTTATCAACCGTTCTTAATATTCCTTTCTCTAATAGCAGGGATTTCGGAAAAATAAATTGGCCTTTCAAGCTCTTATCTATAATCGAAATAATTATTTTATCCGGACTTTCATTATATGCATAAGCCTGATTTCGTTGATTTACATCTTTTTCCCAAAAAACAACAAAATAGCCGTCTTTCTTTGGTGTTTGTTTGGCTAAGCGACTCCTATATTTAATATCATTAATATTAAACGTAGTTCCTTCATATTCAATATTTTGCGGCTCTTTCAATATATTTGTGATTTCATAATCTGTATCAGAGAGTAATTCTTTAATGAAGTTGATCGATTTCAATATTTTCTCCTCATCTCTAGCATTTTCGCTTATTCCATCGCAATATATATTTCTGCCTGTCCATTTTCTGGATCAATATTCCCGGCATAGTACTCAAAATCGCCAGTAAATGTGCGTCTATTTTCAGGCAGCTGCTGCCATTCCCAAATAGCGGCCCAAGCTTGCGGAATCTTTTCCACGATTGGACCTTTTTCTGTTACAAATACAGCATATTTAGCTTCCGGTACTGTAAAGGTTTGAATTCCTTCTAAGTTTTGAACCACAGCATCGTTTGCTACCTGCACGCTCAACATAATTTCATAAGCCCCTTTTTCTTCTTGCTGGTAATGAAAATAACAGCCGTAATATCCATCTTCACGAATGTTCACACCCAGTTTTGCTCCAATATTATCCGTGAAAAAACGTTCAAATAATGATCCTATCTTTCCATTTTCTGATTGTTCTGCTTCATTATTCGTTATCGCACTGATTCCAGCTAATGTAAAAGCCGGCCGTTTCTCCATGCGCACCGGTTTTATGTTTACAGCTGAATTATCCTGTTTCATAACTTATCAAGCTCCTTTTCTTTATGATAATAGTTAGTATAAAACAGGAAACCTGACAGCTATCTGTCCAGTTTGTTCAACTTATTTATATATTTTTGTAATTTGTGCTGCACGCTCTGCGATAATTTCCCGTAAATGGACTGGCTCTAACACTTCGACCTGCGGACCGAAGCTGAGAATAAAGCTGTACAACCATTCATCCTCCGGGTAAGCTTTCTTTACCAGCCATGTTCCATCTTCTGCCGGAATAAGCTCCTCTGCATCAAACCAATCTTCCACAAAATGACGAGCTTCTTCCTGGAAACGTAAAACTACCTCATTATTATCAGAGATAGAGGATTGTTTTCCTTTTATATCCTTTTGCTCTGGTAAAGGTCGGCGGGTAAAACTCAACTCTGCGTCCACAGTCAAATTTCTTATTCTTCGTAATTTAAATAAACGGAACTGCTCTCTATCTAAGCAGTATGCTTGCACATACCATTGTCTGCCTTTGAGAATTAATGTATGCGGCTCTGCTGTTCGCTGTGTGATCTTAGCCTGCGCGTCTGAATATGTAAATACGATGAATAGACAGTGATCAATTGCCTTTTCAATACGCTTCAATTTTTCTTGGAGGCAGGCACTGTTGTCCCAAGGGGAATAATCAATGAGAACACGGCTTGTTTTACTTTGAAAAATCTCGGCATAATCAGGATGTACAACACTATTCATTTTTTCCATCAATTGCTGATGCTGCACTTTTCCATAGGAAGTAGATATGCTACGCAGTGCCGTGACAATTGTGGCTAATTCATCATTGGTGAGCAGATTACGATCTAATCGATAACCTTCCGCAAGTCCGATACCCCCGTGAGCTCCCTGATAAGTCACAATGGGAATACCAGCTGCACTAATTGCATCAATATCCCGGTAAATCGTCCGCACAGATACTTCAAATCGTTCCGCTAAATCTCTTGCCTGCAGCATGCGGTGATTTATCAATAATATAATAATGGATAATAGTCTCTCTAATTTCATTACATTTTCTCCTTTGACAACAGTCGCCTCGTCTATTAAATTTGCTCATCAGAAAAAGCCAGGCAAACACCTGACCTTTCCTTTTACCTTATATCCCGAACAACACTGTTTAAAATCATCGAAATCAATGAAATCACAATCGATGCGATAAACGCCGTACCAAACCCGTCAATGACAAAGGAAGGCCCGATAAGTGCCTGTGTGATCATCAATATAATCGCATTGACAACAATTAAAAACAGTCCAAATGTAATCACCGTAATCGGTAATGTCAAAATAACCAAAATCGGCTTCACAAACATATTCAGGATGGCTAAAATAACACTTGCTAACAGAGCTGTGCCAAATCCGTCCAGCTGAAAGGAATCAAAAATCTGGGCAACTGCTATCAGCGCAACAGCATTTAATACTAATGAAATAATTCCTCGAAGCAGCATTAATACACGTCTCCTCTAGGCATAATAAAAGCAGCAATTACATAAACAATTGCCAATGTGGAAAAACTCGGGATAAGCAGGATTAAGAAAATAATCCGGAGCAGTGTCGCATCCACATTTAAATACTCTCCTAAACCTCCAAGTACACCGGCAAGCATTTTATTTGTTTCCGAACGATATAATCTTTTCATGGAAATACCTCCTCAGGTAATTGTTTTGCCATCTATTTATTTATGGATATGTGTGCTTCTATTAGTATATACGAAAATAGAAATGAAAAAGTTTCATTTCTATTTTCCCGCTACTTATTCTTTTTAAACAAAACAATTAGTTGGAGCTGTTCTTTTCAAAATCCCAGAGATAAAAACGTTCCATAGCCTGGTTTTCGATCAATTCATTTTTCATTTCTTCCTCTAATTCATCCAATTGCTTATACCATCCGAACATACCGGCTACCTGAGAATCATGCGATAAAATGGTTTGCAGCTTTTTATCAAAAGTATCATGAACATTATTTATTACATCTGGACTCCCTAAATCTTCTTCATGACCATTGGAAAAAGCCTGCGCCCAAATTTTTGGCCTATCCTCCGGCTTCATATCCTCTACCGCCTGAATCGCAGCAGCTCCTAAGGCATTATGATCCGGATGCACTGCATAGCCGGGGTAATGCGTGATCACAAGGGATGGTTTTATTTCTTCTAAATAACCTCTTAAATGGTCTGCCACCTCTTGTTTATCTTCAAATTCAATTGTTTTATCACGGTATCCCAGCATTTTCAATTCCATATCCAGCGTTTCACATGCACGTTTTAACTCTTTTTTGCGAATTTCAGGCAATGACTCCCGGTTCGCAAATGTCGGGCTCCCCATATTTCTTCCCATTTGCCCCAACGTTCCACATAAATACGTTACCGGCACACCTTCTTCGCGAAACTGTGCGATCGATCCAGACGCGCCAAATGCTTCATCGTCCGGGTGCGGAAAAATAACTACAACATGTTTCTCCATTTTATTCACCTATCTTTCTAGAATCAAGCTATATCACTCGTTTTTATTTTTATTGTTTAAAAGGCGTTTCACTGACTTCTAAAGCTACCATTAATCGCCCTTCCCTATCATGACCAGCCAATAATAATTGGTTTTCCTGATAAATGGTCCAATCGGTTAATCCTTCTGCGTAAATCCAGCCAAGCTCCATTTTTAAACCAACACGATAGGAATTTCCATCTCCTATAATCTTTGCCTGTTTATATGTTACTTTTGCATTACGTATATATGCGCCAACGGTATATGCGTTGGCATCTAAATGATTGGCATATGCTCCATTTGTGGTTTCTAAATGGACATATACTTCCTTATTCAAATAACTGTCCAGTGCCTTCTGGACTTTCTCTAATTCTATCGGTTTCATGTTTCAACCTCCAATTCTATTCTTTTACTCTATCGAAATGATGACCAAGCGTCAATTAGATAGCTTACCCAAATAAAAACTTTATTTCAGGAAACAGAAATATTGTTCTGAAAATACATTTACATTGCATGCATCATATATATAAGTTTTATTATAACACAGTATTCTGATTGGATTTTAAATGTATGATCAAGTAGTCCATTATTCTGTAATAAAATAAGATCCATCTGAAGAGCAAAATCACACTCTAAAGATGGACCAGTTTGTCTTTATTTACTGCTTACCTTTTCTTTCATCATTTCATTCATTCGTGCTTTATCTCTTTCTAACACAGGTCCAAGGTACTTCCCTGTATAAGAAATATCTGCCTGCTCTGCGATTTTTTCCGGCGTTCCCTTAGCAATAATCTGGCCGCCGCGGTCTCCGCCTTCCGGACCTAAATCAATGATATGATCCGCACTTTTAATCACATCTAAATTGTGTTCGATAATTAAGACAGAATCCCCATTATCTACCAGCCTTTGCAGGACATCAAGCAAACGGCGTATATCAGCGGAATGCAGTCCTGTTGTCGGCTCATCCAAAATGTAAAACGTCTTTCCGTTGGAGCGTTTATGCAATTCACTTGCTAATTTAACGCGCTGGGCTTCTCCGCCGGATAAGGTTGTTGCTGGCTGACCCAGTTTAATATATCCTAATCCGACATCATAAATAGTCTGCAGCTTCCGTTTAATTTTTGGAATTGCGGCGAAGAACTCTAATGCTTCCTCAATACGCATATCCAATACCTCTGATATATTTTTGCCTTTGTACTTCACTTCCAGTGTTTCCCGGTTATAACGTGCTCCTTCACAAACTTCACAAGGGACATAGACATCTGGAAGGAAGTGCATTTCAATCTTGATAATTCCATCTCCACGGCAGGCTTCACAGCGTCCGCCTTTGACGTTAAAGCTGAAGCGGCCTTTTTTATAGCCTCTTACCTTGGCTTCATTTGTTTGTGCAAATACATCACGAATATCGTCAAATACACCTGTATACGTAGCTGGATTGGAACGTGGTGTTCTTCCGATTGGAGACTGGTCAATATCAATAACTTTTTCGATATGCTCGATTCCTTTTATGCTCCGATACTTCCCGGGCTTCACTTTTCCTTTATATAATTCTTTTGCTAAAGATTTGTAGATAATCTCATTAACCAGTGTACTTTTCCCGGAACCTGAAACACCCGTAACGACCGTCATCAACCCAATTGGAATTTCAGCCGATACATTTTTCAAATTATTCTCGGATGCGCCGGTAACTTTTATTTTACGTTTATCAGCTTTCTTCCGTTTTGACGGCACAGGGATAAATTCTTTTCCGGATAAATAACGGCCAGTTAATGAATTCTCATCAGCCATGACGTTTTCCGGAGTACCGCTGGCAACAATTTCACCACCATGCTCACCGGCGCCCGGCCCAATATCAATCAGCCAGTCTGCCGCAAGCATCGTATCTTCATCATGCTCGACAACAATCAGCGTATTGTCTAAATCACGCATCTGCTTAAGCGTTTCAATAAGACGGTCATTATCACGCTGGTGCAGTCCTATGGAAGGCTCATCAAGTACATAAAGAACACCTGTCAATGCAGAGCCGATCTGGGTAGCAAGGCGAATCCGCTGAGCCTCCCCGCCGGAAAGTGTTCCTGCTGCACGTGATAACGTTAGATAGTCTAAGCCGACATTATTTAAAAATGAAAGACGATTATCAATTTCTTTCAAAATTAAACGGGCAATCTGACGGTCTTTATCACTCAATTCAAGCTGCTTGAAAAAGTCCATAGATTCCAGGATGGAGAAATCTGTTACGTGACTGATATGCTTCCCGTCAATTAATACAGCAAGCGCCTCTTTATTCAGACGATGTCCCTTACATGTTGGACAATTTTTCTGTGCCATGTATTTCTCTAATGTCTCACGGATAAAATCAGAGGAAGTTTCTTTGTATCTGCGTTCAACATTCTTTAAAACACCTTCAAAAACAACATCCTTGGTACGCGCGCTTCCAAAATCATTCTCATAATGAAAATGAATTTTTTCTTTTCCACTTCCATATAAAATTTTATCCATTTGTTCCTCGGGAAGATTCTTTACAGGAACATCCATCGGGATATTATAATGATCACAGACACTCTTTAAAAGCTGCGGATAATATTGGGAACTGATAGGCTCCCAAGGCGCAATAGCATGTTCATTTAGTGTTTTATCCCAATCCGGAATAACTAATTCAACATCTACCTCAAGTTTTGTTCCTAATCCATCACAGCTTGGGCATGCACCAAAAGGACTGTTAAAAGAGAATAAACGCGGTTCTAATTTACCGATAGAAAAACCGCAGATTGGGCAGGCATGGTTTTCACTGAACATGAGCTCCTCATCGCCAATGACATCAACAATCGCATTACCTTCTCCTAATTTAAGCGCCGCTTCCAGGGAATCACTTAAACGTGTTTCTATTCCCTCTTTAATAACAACCCGGTCAATAACAACTTCAATAGAATGCTTTTTATTTTTCTCCAGGTTAATATCGTCCGTTACTTCCATCATGTCTCCATCAATCCGGACACGCACGTACCCTTGTTTTTTCAAGTCTTCCAGTACTTTAACGTGTTCTCCTTTTCTTCCTGAAATCACCGGGGCTAAAATCTGCATTTTCGTTCTTTCCGGATATTCCAATACTCTATCAACCATCTGCTGTACTGTCTGTGAGCTGATTTCAATACCATGCTTCGGACAGGTCGGTTTTCCTACGCGTGCAAAAAGTAAACGTAAATAATCATAAATCTCTGTAACCGTTCCAACCGTTGATCTTGGGTTTTTACTGGTTGTTTTCTGATCAATAGAGATTGCCGGCGATAAACCTTCAATCACATCCACATCCGGTTTATCCATCTGTCCTAAAAACTGTCTTGCATATGCAGACAGAGACTCTACATACCGGCGCTGCCCCTCTGCATATATAGTATCAAAGGCGAGGGATGATTTCCCGGAACCAGAAAGCCCTGTAAGAACAACTAATTTATTTTTTGGAATATTGACATCTATATTTTTTAAGTTATGCGCTCTGGCACCTTGGATTTTTATAGACTTGCTTGGCATAAAAAATTCATCCTTCCGCTTTTAGCTCCAAGAGAACATCTCTTAATTCTGCTGCTTTCTCGAAGTCTAGATTTTTGGCTGCCTGCTTCATTTCTTTTTCCATATTTTCGATAACCTTCTGTTTTTCTTTCTTCGTCATCTTCTTCACTTGTTTTGCTTCAGAATCATATGCTTCCGGTGCTTCCGCAGCAACGGTTGCCTGGATAACATCACGGACTTCCTTACGAATGGTTTGTGGAGTAATACCATGCTTTTCATTATATTCTTGCTGTACAGTACGGCGGCGCTCTGTTTCATCAATCGCTTTTTTCATGGAATCCGTCATTTTATCAGCATACATAATAACTTTACCATTTTCATTTCTTGCAGCACGCCCCATCGTCTGGATTAAGGACCGTTCTGAACGGAGGAAGCCTTCTTTATCGGCATCCAGAATGGAAACCAGGGATACTTCCGGAATATCCAGTCCTTCCCTAAGGAGATTAATCCCGACAAGAACATCATATTTTCCAACACGCAAATCACGAATAACTTCGATCCGTTCCAAAGTTTTAATTTCTGAATGGAGATAAGCTACCTTCATTCCGATTTCTTTCAGGTAATCTGTTAAGTCCTCCGACATCTTCTTCGTTAATGTTGTGATTAATACACGTTCATTTTTCTTTGTCCGCTTGTTAATTTCACTAATCAAATCATCAATCTGCCCATCAATAGGACGGACTTCCACCTCTGGATCCAATAAACCTGTCGGACGGATAATTTGTTCTGTCATTTCTGGTGAATGCTCTAATTCATATGGGCCGGGTGTTGCGGAAACATAGACCAGCTGATCGGTCTTTTCTTCAAATTCTTCAAAGCGCAACGGACGGTTATCCATTGCGGAAGGCAATCTGAATCCATGATCAACGAGAACCTGCTTTCGAGCCTGGTCACCGTTATACATACCGCGAATCTGGGGCAATGTCACATGAGACTCATCAATAATTACTAAAAAGTCCTCTGGAAAGAAATCCAGTAATGTATACGGTGTTGCGCCTGCCTCACGTAATGTTAAAGGACGTGAATAGTTTTCAATACCGGAACAAAATCCCATTTCCCGCATCATTTCTAAATCATAATTTGTCCGCTGTTCCAGACGCTGGGCTTCCAGCAGTTTTCCTGCATCATTTAATTCCTTCAGCCGTTCTTCTAATTCTTTTTCAATATTTTTAATCGCAATTTTCATTTTTTCTTCACGGGTAACAAAGTGGGATGCCGGGAAGATGGCTACATGCTCACGATCGCCGATAATTTCTCCGGTTAACGCATCCACTTCACGGATCCGGTCAATCTCGTCTCCAAAAAACTCTACCCGGATACAATGCTCCTCATGAGAAGCAGGAATTATTTCCACCGAATCTCCACGCACACGGAATGTACCGCGTTGAAAATTAATATCATTTCTTGCATATTGAATATCTACTAATTCCCGCAGGAGCCGGTCTCTTTCCTTTTCCATGCCAAGGCGTAAAGAAAGCACCTGGCTCTTATATTCTTCCGGATTACCTAAGCCATAAATACACGATACACTTGCTACAATCAATACATCATTTCTTTCAAATAGTGCTGATGTAGCAGAGTGACGCAATTTATCAATTTCATCATTTATACTTGCATCCTTTTCAATAAAAGTATCTGTAGAAGGTACATAAGCTTCCGGCTGATAATAATCATAGTAGCTTACAAAATATTCTACAGCATTGTTTGGAAAGAATTCTTTAAATTCGCTGTAAAGCTGTCCTGCCAATGTCTTATTATGCGCAATAACAAGTGTCGGCCGATTAATTTCTTTTACAACATTGGACATGGTAAATGTCTTTCCCGTCCCGGTAGCACCAAGTAAGGTCTGATGGTGCTGGCCGGCAAGTATTTTTTCTACAATTTCTTTAATTGCCGCCGGCTGATCTCCCGCCGGCTCATAAGCAGAAACTAATTCAAAATGCTCCTTCATCCTATTTCCTCCGTTCCTTACAATAGCTATTATCTATTATATCCTTTTCTTAAAAAACGAACAAGTATTCGATTTGTTTTTTAAGAAATTATATTTTACCTTTGTAACAAAGCAGTATTATTTCCAGGTATCTTAAATTAATCACTCCGCCATATTCCATTTGTTTATATTGTAATGACATCTGATTTATCGTCTATAAAATTATTTAATCAGGAGCTATAAAAATCAGCTTCATCCCCTCTATTTTCATTATAGCCTTTCTGTCAATCTTTCAATCCTGATTTGCGTTTTATAATGAAATAAGAATGCTTGAAACGGTGATTACAACCGGATTCAAGCATTCTTATTTTATGACGCATTATTATTTTTTTTATCTCTTCTCGCTTTATAAGGCTCTTCAGCAAATTGAAAGCCTAAAGAATGATGCTCCCCCTCGTATAGAGAGCATTGTACGAAACGGATCTCATTATCATGATTAAAGACTTCCATTTTAATATAAGCCCCGCTTCGTTGTAAAGCTTCATAAAAAGCCTGGCTTGTCTGTACATTTTTTCCATGCACTCTGTAGATAGACTCCCCAGGTTCTATCTCCAGCCTGTCTGCCGGACTTCCCGGGAGAATCCCCACAACCCGCAGGCCTTTTGGATGCGGCTGATAATATGGGCGTCGTAAGCGGTCGCCTTCTCTATACCGGTAGTTCAAATATTCTTTTCCTATAATCGCTAGAATAATTGCAGTCAGAGAAAGATATGGAATAAATACTCCTCCAACAGCAATAAGGAAAATGCCGATTGCCAAAAATGTATTCGCCTTTGCCAGCTTGTAAATAGCATCTTGGTGAAAATGGCCTTTTGCTTTATAGTTAAAGCCAATTAAAAAAGGAATGAGTACCAGCCCTAAAGAAGATTCCCCTATTGATAAATAAGGCCACCAAGGTGCAAAAGAAGTGATTAACCCTTCAGGCACAAGCATAAGCAGCGGTACAACCGTTAATCGTTTGATTTGCTGCTCTCCTACCCAGACACCCCGGTCACTCAGCCCGATTCTTGGAAATAAATCTTGTTTTTCAACACGTTTAATTAATAGAGACTCTACAAAAAGTAATAATCCTGCCAGCACTGCTAAAGCAGGGAGACTGCGTTCATAGAGCAGTGAGTAATCGAACCAATTTTGCATATCGAGAACGTAAGGTGCAAAAAATAAAACTAAAAATGTCAGACCCAGCGTGTAGCTTGGAGACAACAGCGTAAAACGGGTACTTATACTTAAAACGATAAAACTGAGTGCTAATACGAAAATTGTTTCATAGGAGAACACCATGCCTATTCCAATAATTACAGCAGAAACAAGTATGCCGCTAATTAATGAAACAAGCCATGTCCGATGCCATTCAATAAATTTCGGATATAATTTTATTCCGAAATCATACCGCTCCCGTTTAATCCGGAAATAACTTGCCATGGTTAATATAAATAAGAACCAGTATAATGCCGGATTCAGAAAAAACTTACCTATCCCTTTTGCCAGTTCAATAAGCCATTCTTCCACCAATATTCTTCACCTTCTTTGCGAATACATTTTATACGTCAAAATGAGGCAGGGACAAAAGCACTCTAACTCGTAAAATCAAATATAGATTATGCGAGTATCCGCTTCGGAATGATACTTCTCTTTTCCATGCTTGTCCTCAGCCTCATTTCTTTTTATTGATAAAGTTCTTCTAATGACCGTTCCAGCTGCTTGTCATCCTCGCCGGAGCGGATTTTTTCTATAATTTGTGTTTCAATCAAGCCGCCGGTTTCTTCATTTACTTCTCCGGTTACATCCAGATCATTATCTTTCTGGAATTCTTCTACAGCACTTTCTGTTTCTTCACTAAAGTAACCGTCTGTCCTGTCAGTTTCATATCCCAGCCCGGATAACATTACCTGCATATTAGCCACAGCTTCACTTGTATGATCATAAGTGAGCGGCTCATCATCGGTTACTTGAATTGGGATGGAATAGTAATAATCATCCTGTTTTTGTTCGATGGTCGGTTCAACGCCATCACCATCAATCCAGACACCATTTGGAGATAACCATTTGTAGGTTGTCATTTTAATAGAACTGTCATCCCCTAATGGAATAGCCTGCTGTACAGTACCTTTTCCATAGCTGGTGTCCCCGACAATATCATATCCGAGCTCTTTCATTGCTACAGCAACAATTTCTGAAGCAGAAGCACTTCCTTCATCAATTAAAACGCTGATTGGATAACCCTTCTCCTCGTCTAAATCTGATGCAAACTCTTCTTTGTTGCCATTAGAATCCTCGATTTGCAGATATGGCATATCCTTAGGAACAAACTGCTGCAGGATATCTTCTGCAACATCCAACAAACCTCCAGGGTTACCACGGACATCAATGACAAGACCATCAATACCCTGATCCTCTAAATCAGCCAGCTGCTCTGTAAACTCTTCATTTGTATGTTCAGAGAAGTTGGTAATTTGAATAACACCTGTATCTTTGCCATCTTCACTGTTTATTTCACTATATACCGTTTCAACAGGAATTGTATCACGTTGAATGGTTACTTCAAATGGATCTGAAACACCCGAACGCTGTATTTCTAAAACAACATCCGTTCCTTTTTCCCCGCGAATTTTAGCAACAGCCTCGTTCACATTTAACCCTTCAACGCTTTCACCATCCACACTTAAGACTTGGTCATTCGGACGCAACCCGGCTTTTTCTGCCGGAGAATCTTTCATTGGTGAGATAATCGTAATATAACCATCTACCTCGCTGACTTCTGCTCCGATTCCTTCAAAGGACGATTCAATCTGTTCGTTAAATTGCTGCATCATTTCACTGTCTAAGTAGGAAGTGTGCGGATCTTCCAGTTTAGAAAGCATACCTTCTATAGCGCCCTCTACCAGCTCTTTATCATCAACATCCTCAATATAGTTTGATTTAATCAAATCAAAGGTTTGTGAAATTTTGTGTAAATCTGCCGGCAGATCATCATCTGCATCCCCGCTGCCGGATGTGTCTGTATCAGCTATCTCTAAAGAAGAGCTGTCACCTTGATTCTGGGCTAACTTTACTCCGCCGTAACCGCCTAAAAGGCCAATAAGCAAGGCGCCTATTAATATCAGTATAATCTTAGATTGATTAAGCTTCATCTCTTTCTACACCTCTTTATCTCTTTACTGCTCCAAAAGCTTCTATCCACCCTTGAAGTTAAATAATTAATATATAAAAATATAGCAGGTAATTTAAAGAACCAAATGGCTTTATTTATTCTATTATACCTGTTATCTTAAAAGAAAAAATTCATGACAGGATAAAACTTCCTCCCGTGGAAGTTTTATTTCCCTTCCATGAAAATGGATTCCGATTACTCAACAAAACCATTTTAATCCGAAACGGGAGCTTTACAGACGGTTATCTGTGATAAAAATGGTATTTTTTATTTTCTAATAAGAAAAGCATATCATGTTATCAGGCGAATGACTATGATTTTAAACAAACATCATCAAGAAACACTTTATTTGAAATTCCTGCTCTTTTTATCCGGAATGTAATCTGCTGACCCAGGCCGGCAGAGGAAAGCTGATGGTCCTTTATCTGATAATAAGAAATCCGAACTGATTCAAATTCCCAGCAAGAAATTTTGAATACTAGTTCGGATTTTTCATTTGATAAATTTCTTTATCTTAATTAATTACGCAATGAATTAATTTATATAACCTGATGGATCAACAGGGTTCTTGTATCCTCCCGGATGAATTTCAAAATGGAGATGGACACCGGTAGAGCCTCCAGTATTACCCATAACAGCAATCTGGTCTCCCTGACTTACTGTTTGTCCGTTAGATACAGTAAAGCTTGATAGATGAGCGTACAAGGTAGTGTAGTCCTGACCATTCACATTATGAGTTACCATAACCGTGTTTCCATAGCCGCTCATTGTACCAGTATAGGCAACAACACCATCTGCTGCAGCACGGATAACTTTATCTGCTTCTCCTCTTTGTCCAAAATCCATCCCATTATGCGGACGGACATCTCCATGTATTGGATGTACCCGATTAGGATCAAATGGAGAGGTCTGTGGTCCGGAAGTAGGACGGATAAACCCTGAACTGTTACTTGGTACAGATTCACTTGCTGTCTCTGCCTCAGCTGAATAACCGCTGGCTACCTGTACGTCATTTCCGCTTTCTTCTTCACTGGAGGATCCGCTGCTTTCAGACTCACTTGCATTACTCTCTGTCTGCTCTCCGCTGTCTTCCTTCTGTTCCCCTTCTTTTTGGCGTTCTTCTTCAGCTTTACGCTCTTCTTCCGCCTTACGCTGTTCCTCAGCTTCTGCTTCTGCCCGCGCACGTTCCGCTTCTTCAGCTTCCTTTTGCTCTATTTCTGTTTTCTTACTCTGCGCAGAATCTAAAGCCGCCCGTTTTGCTTCTGTTTGAGCATCAATCAGCTGCTGTTCTTCTTCAGCTGTTAATTTTTCTTCTTCGATATCATTATATTCAATTTCTAAGTCAGCTAATAAAGTTTCTTTATCGGAAATTTGTTCATCTAATTGTTCTTCTAATGCAAGCAGCTCCTCATGCTGTCCTTCAAGTGCCGCCTTATTTTCTTCAACAGCAACTTTATTATCTTCAACTGTTACTTTGCTTGCTTCTACTTCTTCTTTGTTTTCTTCTAACTGAGCTTTATCATTAGCCTGTTCTTCTAAAATAGATCTGTCCTGGTCCATTATTGTATTAACTGCAGTACTTCTGGATATAAATTCACTAAAATTCTGTGCTCCAAATATCACTTCTAAGTATTGGATTTCTCCGCCATTCTGCTGAATGGTGCGAAGACGGTCTTTAATAAGCTCATCTCTGGTTTCAATTCGCTCTTCTAAGTCTTCTATTTCATCCCCTAATTCTTCTATGCGGTTGGACAGCTCTTCAATTTCGTTCGTAAGGCTCTCAATTTCCTGGTTCGTTTCTTCAATCTCACTCTCTTTTGCAGTAATGTCGGATTGTGTCTGATTTAATTCTTCATCTATTGATGAAATTTCACCCTCAACCGTATCCTGCTCTTGCTGATTAGATTCCAGCTTTTCCTCGGAATCCTTTTGTTTTTTCTTCGCCTCTTCTTTTTCAGTTTCAAGGTTAGACTTTTCTTTTTCTAATTCATTAATTTCATCTTCCACATCTTTTACAGACTCTGCTGAAACAGAATGTAATGGTGTTGTCACTGCGAGCAAAGTAACTAGACTTGCTGATGCTAATGCTCTCAAGCTTCTCATATGCTGTTCCCCTCTCCATTTTGTTTCTGCCTTTAGAAAAACGACTGCTCAAATAGCTTTACTGCCATTTTGCCCAGCTGATAATACTTTTTATATATAAAATGAAGTTTCATTCAATGGAAGTTTTTTGCCTGCTTCCACCGAATGAAACTACAATTATTTACCTAACTCTTGTTTACCAGCTTCCAATTGACCTGAATCAGAAAATTTATCGACAATTTGCGGTTACAAGCCCTCTTAACTTATCAATCTTATACTTTTAAGAATTTACGGACGCTCATTACACTTCCCCAAACACCTATTACTGCACCAATCAGGAGTACCATCCCTGATAATTGCCAAGCAAATGGATCAAACGGCAGTAGTTCTACAAATCGGAAGTTAACTACGTTCGCAAAATTATTATATATATAGTAGTAGCCTCCAAGTATAACCGCTACCGGAGCCAGAGAACCGAGAATTCCCAACAAGGCCCCTTCCACAAAGAATGGCCAGCGGATAAATGAATTGGTTGCTCCTACTAACTTTTGAATCCCAATTTCTGTACTTCTGGCTATAATAGTTATCTTGATTGTATTAGAAATTAAGAATATAGCTGTAAATACCAGAGCTATAATTAATGCAAGTCCAATTGCTCTCGCATAACTATTAAATTGGAAAAGCTGCTCAACAACTTCTTTTCCATATAGCACATTCTCAACATTGTCTAATTCTTCAATTTGATTAGCGATAACTTCTGTTTCTTCTGGAACGCTCGCTTCTACAATGTATACATGGTTTAACGGGTTATCCTGTTCAAACATAGACCATGCTTGTCCCTCGTCTCCCATGCTTTCAATTAATTTACTCAACTCATTATCATTGGAAGAGAATTGTACCTCAGCAACACCATCTATCTGTTCAATCTCCTCGCCCAGCTGGACAATTTGATCTTCATCTGCTGTCACATCAATTAAGGTACTGATTTGAACATCCTGCTCGATATTTCTGGCCATTTGATCGAGGTTCAAGACTAAAGCTAAAAAGACTGCAACCAGAATTAATGTTGTTGTTACTGCTGCGATGGAAGCAAATGTCATCCAGCCATTCCGGAATATGTTCTTGGTACCTTCACGTATATGTCTTAACAATGTTCTAAATTTCATAGCCGTAGTCACCCCGCTGTTGATCTCGTACAATAACTCCATCTTCAATTGCAATGACTCGACGTTTAATTGTATTAACAATATGTTTACTGTGAGTTGCCATGATTATGGTTGTACCTTTTGAGTTAATATCCTCCAGCACCTTCATAATCTCCCATGAAGTATCTGGATCCAGGTTTCCTGTCGGTTCATCCGCTATAACAACCTTAGGATTATTTACAATCGCCCGTGCAATTGCTACACGCTGCTGCTCTCCGCCTGATAATTCGCTCGGAATCATTTTTTCTTTCGCTTCCAGCCCTACCAGCTTCAAAACTTCCTGCACTCTGCGTTTTATGGTTCTTGGCGGTGTTTCTATTACTTCTAAAGCAAACGCCACATTTTCATAGACTGTCAGTTTTTGCAGAAGTTTAAAATCCTGAAAGACTACGCCTATATCCCGGCGTAAATAAGGAATATGCCTTTCCTTTAACTTGCTTAAATCACGATCACTCACAATTATTTTTCCTTTTGTCGGCTTTGCTTCACGGTAAATCAATCGAATAAATGACGATTTACCGGCTCCGCTCGGACCAACAATATAAACAAATTCACCACGATCGATATGTACACTAATATCGTTCAGTGCTGTTACACCGTTGCTATATGTTTTGGATACATTCTCCATTGTTATCATTTCATGACCACCCAATTTAATTTATTATTTCAGTCCATGACATAACCTGCTCTGACTTATGCCTTTTTTCTTAACACACAAAAAAAGACATATTTCGCTGCATCTATTCTAAATTTCGGTATATTTTTCACTGCTGCTGCTAATCTCTGTCTTTTCCATATTAATTGAATTCATTTAAATAGATTTAAACGACCAAAAATAATTATAACATCTCTTCGTATTTTATGATGAAAAAATCGTATTACATTTTTATTTCAATTCGACAATCTTTGTAATAAACAGATCAGTAAAATTCTTATTCGCTCGTCTTTTAGCGAACCGGCAGTTTTCCTTATACATTCCTATTGTGCAGAGAAAATCTGAGAAGCCCGGTCTGTCAAGGAGTAAAGTGTATCTTTATCAAAGTATGTCCCTGCAATTATTCACCTTGTTAAAAAAAGACAAAATATAGATTGATTGTTTGATAGATAAAAGAAAGTTTTTCGTAGATGATTATTGCAATCACTTAAAAATCAGGAGAAAAAACGAAGTATATGTCATCAAATAGTCACCAGGTTTAACAGGATGACAACAAGAGGGAAGATACATTGAAAAGTTACCCGGCTAATAATTAAAACAGCTTATATTTTTATAACATTTTGCTGTCAGGAAAAAGATTCAGATAAAAATGATGACAGACACTTGCAGCAAGGCAAATGCCTGTCAAATATTATTGTTCGGATAACCACGAAGTTAACTCTTCCAGGTCTTCTCCTTCTACATGCTGCTGCGGCTGCATACCGCCAATACCTTCTTGAACGATGTCTGCAATTTGTTCCTGGGAATATTTCGAACCGACATCAACCAGTGATGGACCAGCATTCCCTGAAAGATCAGCTCCATGACAAGAAGCGCAATTATTGCGGTATACTTGTTCTCCAGCCTCTAAATCTTCATCAGCATTACGGATATCATCCGCGTTACCACAGGCTCCAAGAACAAAAAGCATGCTTAAAAACAATGCAGTGATTCCTTTTTTCACTTCCTTATCCCTCCCCGCTGGTTGTTACTATTAGTATATCTTCTTTATGTCTCACTCTGAAGGGATCATTTTGTACAAAAAAGGACAATTTGGCTTTATTACATTTGCGAACGAAGATAGCCGTCAATAAACATATCTATTTCGCCATCCATAACAGCCTGTGTATTCCCTGTCTCTACATCTGTCCTGTGATCTTTAACCATCGAATAAGGATGGAAAACATAGGAACGGATTTGACTTCCCCAGCCAATCTCCATCTGCTCCCCGCGGATTTCAGCTAATTCCTGCTTCTGCTTCTCAATTTCCAATTGATAAAGCTTTGATTTTAACATCTTCAAAGCCTGTTCCCGGTTTTTTATCTGGGAACGTTCATTTTGACAGGTAACAATGATATTTGTTGCAAGGTGGGTAATTCGTACAGCCGAATCTGTTGTATTGACATGCTGTCCGCCAGCACCGCTTGCACGATACGTATCCACTTTTATATCCTCTGATTTTATTTCGATATCTACATCATCACTCATCTCTGGAGTAACATCACAGGATACAAAGGATGTATGGCGCCTGCCTGACGAATCAAATGGAGAAATGCGGACAAGCCGGTGAACCCCTTTTTCTGCTTTTAAATATCCGTAGGCATTATGCCCTTTAATTAATAGCGTAACGCTTTTCACACCTGCTTCTTCTCCCGGAAGATAGTCAATCGTTTCTACAGAAAAGGAATGGCCCTCAGCCCAGCGCTGATACATACGCAGCAGCATACTTGCCCAGTCCTGCGATTCTGTACCGCCGGCTCCCGGATGCAGTTCTAAAATCGCATTATTCGCATCATACGGTTCACTTAATAAGAGCTGTAATTCAAATTTATTTACCTGTTCTTTAAATTCCTGAAGCTCTGACTGCAGATCTTCAAATAACTCCTGGTCATTTTCCTCTTTAACCAGTTCATAGGAAACCTCCAGATTCTCTAAGGTTTCTTGAATCTCTTCAAAGGAATCAACATAGCTTTTTAAGCCGTTAGATTCTTGAATAACAGTCTGTGCCTGGTTCTGGTCGTCCCAAAATGAAGGGTCGGACATCAGTGCTTCTAATTCGGCAATTCGTGCTTTCTTCTGTTCGAGGTCAAAGAGACCCCCTGAACTCTTCAACTCGTGAAGTTATTTTTTCCAGCTCTTGTTTAATTTCATTTAATTCCATAAACGGACTCCTCCTAGTAAAACCTAAAATGACAACTTCTAATCAAAACAACTGGATAAGGGACTGCAATCCAGATTCCTTCATCCAGTTGTTCATTCTTCTAACATCATTTACTGCATTGTCTATACAGCAGATTATTGCTTGCCGTGACAATTTTTATATTTTTTCCCGCTGCCGCAAGGACAAGGATCATTTCGGCCAACTGTATTATTTTTTACAATAGGCTTTCTTGATTTCTTCTTCTGACCTTCTCCACCGCCGGAAACAGCTTGTGTATTTTTTACTACTTCCTGACGCTGCAGATTTTCTTGAATTTGTGCCTTCATGACATATTTGGATACTTCTTCTTCAATACTTGCAATCATTTCTTCAAACATGGTGAAGCCTTCCATTTGGTATTCACGCAATGGATCGTTCTGTCCATATGCACGTAAATGAATACCCTGGCGCAGCTGATCCATCTGGTCGATATGATCCATCCATTTCGTATCAACTGTGCGCAGTAAAATAACTTTTTCAAATTCAGCAAACTGCTCAGGTGTAAGCTCTTCCTCTTTTGCATCGTAGCGGCGGTTGACTTTTTCCATAATAATGCCTGTTATTTCTGCAGCTTCTTTATCTTTCAGTTCAGCTGCTGTAATATCGCCCTGTTCTAACAAGTTGCCTTCCACATATTCGACAATTGCATCCAGATTCCAATTATCCTCATCATTATCCTGCGTATGTGTACCGACGATTCTCTCTACCGTAGATTGAATCATATTTATAATGATTTCACGAAGATTAGCATCAGAATCAATTACTTCAAAGCGCTGCTTATAAATAATCTCACGCTGCTCGCGGAGCACATCATCATAGGACAGGACAGTTTTACGTGCATCATAGTTATTTCCTTCAACCCGCTTTTGGGCAGATTCTACAGCACGAGATACCATTCTGCTTTCAATTGGCTGGTCATCATCCATTCCAAGTCTTTCCATCATTGCTTTCAGATTGTCTGACCCGAAGCGGCGCATCAGCTCATCTTCCATAGATAAGAAGAATTGTGAGATACCCGGATCTCCCTGACGGCCTGAACGACCGCGCAGCTGGTTATCAATCCGGCGTGATTCATGCCGTTCCGTACCAATTACCGCAAGACCGCCAAGCTCTTTGACACCGTCACCCAGTTTAATATCTGTTCCGCGCCCGGCCATATTGGTTGCAATGGTTACAGCACCTTTTTGACCGGCATTTTCAATAATTTCAGCCTCACGAAAGTGGTTTTTCGCATTTAATACTTCATGCTTTACTCCCGCCCGCTTCAGCATTTGCGAGATTAATTCCGAAGTTTCTACTGCTACTGTACCAACCAGTACCGGCTGACCTTTTTCATGCCGTTCTTTTATATTATTTACAACAGCTTTAAATTTACCTTCCATGGTTTTATAAATCTGATCTGCCCGATCGTCTCTTTCAACCGGCTCATTCGTCGGTATAGCAATAACATCCATATTATAGATGCTTCGGAATTCCTCTTCCTCCGTTTTCGCTGTACCAGTCATCCCGGCCAGTTTTTTATACATCCGGAAATAGTTTTGGAAGGTAATGGAAGCTAGTGTCATGCTTTCATTTTGAATCTGTAAATTTTCCTTTGCTTCAATAGCCTGATGCAGACCATCACTGTAACGGCGACCTTTCATTTTACGGCCGGTAAACTGGTCAATAATGATGACTTCGCCTTCTTCTACCATATAATCCGTGTCTTTATGCATAGCTACATGCGCTTTTAAAGCCTGATTAATATGATGGGTCAAGGAAACATGGGATAAGTCAAATAAGTTTTCAATTGTAAAGAACTTTTCTGCTTTATCAATCCCCTGCTCTGTCAGCTGTACTGCCTTTGTCTTCACGTCATACGTATAATCTTCTTCTATTTGCAGTGTACGCACAAACCGGTCTGCCTGCTGATAAAGAGATGCAGATTTTTTTGCTGACCCGGAAATAATCAATGGTGTACGGGCTTCATCAATTAAAATCGAATCGACCTCATCAATAATCGCATAGTTTAATGAGCGCTGCACCATTTGTTCTTTGTACAGCACCATATTATCTCTTAAATAATCAAAACCAAATTCATTATTTGTTCCGTAGGTTATATCAGCCTGATATGCTGCACGCTTATCTTCCTTAGGAAGACCATTATGGTTTAAGCCGACAGTTAATCCTAAAAAGCCAAACAATTCTCCATTCACCTTTGCATCACGATCAGCCAAATAGTCGTTGACCGTAATAATATGCACGCCTTCTCCGGAAAGGGCATTAAGATACGCTGGCATTGTTGAAGCCAACGTTTTCCCTTCCCCTGTTTTCATTTCAGCGATATTTCCGTTATGCAGGGCTACTGCACCAATCAATTGGGTACGGAAAGGACGCATCCCTAACACTCGTTTGGAAGCTTCCCGGACAACAGCATATGCTTCTGCCAGAAGATTGTCCAATTCTTCTCCATCTGCAATCCGTTCTTTAAACTCATTTGTTTTCATTTGCAAATCATTGTCTGAAAGCTTCTCCATCTCAGGCTCTAATGCTTCAATTTGATCCACCTGTTTTTCGATACGCTTCACTTGTTTTTGATTTCCGTCACCAAAAATCTTTGTTAAAATTCCTGCCATAATGAACGCTCCTCAGTTAATTGAAACTTTTTATTTCTTATTTAAACACTATTCGGTTTATCATCTGTCGTGTAAGTAACATATATAATATACCATTGTGTAAAGTTAATGATATCAATAGCTAATTAAGTTACCATTTCTTATAGGCAATGGTCAATATTAATATCATAACACTTCCTAAACCGTTATGACAACTTACATACCCCGCCTTATTCCCCATAATGAAATTCTATCATGAAGGCAGGCTTCCAGATGATTTTTCAGAGTTTAAGTATAAAAAAAGAACTGAAACGATTATTTCAGTCCTGAATGAGGCGATCTAGCGTGGGAGTTTTGCGTAGAGTAGTACGTAAATTACTACTTTTGTATTTTTTCTTTTTGTTCAGAGGATAGTTGTACAACATTTTTGTTGAGGTTAGCTACAATACGTAATAGCTGTTGAATAGTATGTTCCTGCTGCTTAACACGCTGTTCCAGTTCATTTAATAATCGCTGGTTAAGATACTGCATTAAACTGCCTCCTTTTCTTTCTAATTTGTTTATACCATATCCTTTCTTATCCTGCGAATCAGCAAAATCACGTTTTCAGGCATACAAAATGAAAATTTGCCCAGGGGAATTTGGTTTTTTGAAGGCAAAAAGCGACTTTTTTTCTCAAAAATAGCTTCAAAATGAAAATTTGATGTTTTTTTCGACAAATTTGCGTGAATGGATGCAGCTTCTAATTTATTGAGCCGCTGTTCTACGATTAAATTAACAAAATAAACATATGTAAAGATGACTTTTCTTTTTTTAAGCCAATATAAAAAGCAGTGCACCTTTCATAAATAAAAGGTGTACTGCTTTTTATTAATGTATATTATTTTTTTATTTAAACATTTGGTTCAATCAGACCATATTTTCCATCGCGGCGTTTATAAACAACATTTGTGTCACCCGATTGGTCGTTTGTGAATACGAAGAAAGCATGTCCAAGCATATCCATTTGTAAAATTGCTTCTTCAGAATCCATTGGTTTTAAGTTGAAACGTTTTGTACGTACGATTTCAATATCGCTTTCATTATTTTCTTCTGTCGCTAATCTAGCTTCTTTTTCCAACTCTGCAAAAGCATGTTTTGGTGAACCATTTTGTTTAAATTTACGATTAATTTTAGTTTTATATTTGCGAATTTGTCTCTCTAATTTATCTACCGCTAAGTCTACAGCAGCATATAAATCAATATGCTGTACTTCCGCACGCAGTAATAGATTTGTCATCGGAATGGTAACTTCAATTCGCTGTTCATCATTATAGACACTTAAATTTACATGCACGTCGCTAATCGGAGCGGAATCAAAGTATCTTTCCAGTTTGCTGATCTTTTTCTCAACATACTCTCGAATAGCGCTTGTAACCTCAATATTTTCGCCTCTGATATTAAATTTCATGTAAGTGTCCTCCTTCTATACTTTTATAAATATATTATAGCACTATTTCACAAACTTCTCTTCTCTAAACCTCTATTTTTTAGTAAACGCTTTCTATCAAATTACTTCCAGCCCTTTATATACAAGTATTAAAAAGCCTAAAGATTTTTTGACAAAATTCTAATCAGATGAATAATAACTTTTGTTTTTTTGGAAAGTATTGATTTCTAATGTACAAAAAAAGAGATAACCAGTTTAATGATAGATACTAATTATCTCTTCTTTTAGAACAGCTAAACTTTCTATTTTTTTTGATCTAAGAACATCCCGTCCATGCTTTGGACATTTTTATATGGATTTGAATAGCTTGTTGTCGATTTCTTTTGCTGTTGTACCTGTTTCATCTCGTTCTTTAATGCAAAAAATAAAAATTTCATTTTCTGCTCGATCCCTTTATTCATTTCCACAACTGTCCGACCGAGTTTTTCTTCATCCTCTGTATATGGAGGCGCAATTGCTTCCAGCAGCTGTCCTCTCTCTTCCATTTTTTTCTGAAATATACCAATTACCTCTTCCCGATTATGGTAATCAATTTCTTGTAATAATAACTGCTGCATGCTTTCTGTTATTTGGTAGATAGGCAGTATCCGGTTCATCAGATGGAAGCACCTTGTTTAAATTTCTGCTGACGGTCCTTGAGAATAACCTGCTTCCAGACATCACGAAATTCTTCTGCGTAGCCGAGTGCCTCTTTTAATTTTTCTATATCATTCTTTATATTCGCTTCCGTTAAAAGATTATGCATGTAATCATATAGCGGAAGAATTTGATGGGAAATATCCATTTTCATATCCAGCGTCACCATCAGTTCATTCACGATTTTCTGTGCCTTTTGGATATTCGTATTCTTCGCAGCAAAATCTTTATTATCCACATCTTTCATTGCCTGTTTTATAAATTTAATACAGCCGTTATAGAGCATCAATGTCAGCTCTCCGCCAGATGCTGTATTTACAGCGTTATTTTGATAGGTTTGATACGCTTTATTACTACTCATACCGGGTCATCCCCTCTTTATTATTATCCTTGCGCCGGATAGAAGTTTGACATCAGCATATCGGACTGCTGATTCATCATAGAGATCGCACGTTCCATCTCTGAGAATTGCTTCCAATAACGTGATTCTACTTTTTCCAAACGGCGTTCAAAATTCTCAATACGGCTGTTAATGTCCTCCATACGCTTCCCTAATGCATAGCCATCCAGGGATACACTTGTTGCTTTGCCGGCACGTTGATTAATTTGGCTGATGGTGCCTTCAACAGCATCCTCCAGGCGGTTGATTAATCCTCTTCCTTCTCCTTCTACGTTGTTGGAGAAGAGCTTTTGTACACTATCAGGATCATCAGCAAGAGCATCACGCAGTTTTGCTTCATCTTTAATAACTAACTTCCCGCCATCCATATAGTCAGCTGTCGTTTCAATGCCAAGTTCTATTAAAGAACTAAATGCTCCGTCATTTTTAACGGTACTGTACCAGCTTGAACGCATACCGGTCAGGCCGCTGGATAGAGCCGCTTCGCCTTTGAGCATCCCGCTTTTTGCTTTTTCTTCCCAAAGCTCAATTTCACGCTCTGTCATATCAGACTTCTGTTCATCCGTTAATGGCGGAAAATCACGGTAAACCTGCTCACGCTGCGACTCATTTATTTTATCGACAATTTCATTATAAGCTTCAACAAATTCTTTAATTTTATCGACGGTATGATCAATGTCATTGGTTACGTTTAAAGTTGCTTCGCCGTCTGTTTTATTTAGAAATTGGAAGGTGACGCCATTTAGCTGGTAGTGGTTGTCCTGGGTTTCTACTTCATAGGCGCCATTATAGGTGAATTTTGCGTTTTGAGCGCCTTTTTCTCCATCTTGCATCAAACCTAACTGTGCAAAGAAGCTTCCTTCACTACTGTCAAATTCAATTTCTTTTCCATCTTCTTTTGTATTATATTGTCCAGTCCGTGTAGCCTCTAATATAACTTTTTTAGAATTTTCGTCATAAGTCATCCGTACAGGACTATCTACATCATCATTAATTCTCTTGATAACGTCTGAAAGCTTATCTCCATCACGGATTTCATATTCATGATTTCTATAGAATCTACCATCCTCATCTGCTTCCCCATATGAACTATCTTTCCCATACGTTCTAAATGTAATAGGACCAGTAATTCCTGCTTCTTTTAGTGTCTGGTCAGCATCAAACTGTATCCCACCTTCACCAACATTAATCGCAGAACTAGCTAATTGTGTTACATTAATCCTGTAAGTCCCACTATTCGCACCAGCATTTCCTGTCGCACGAACAGCACTTTCCTGTGTCGAGGAAATAATTTTTGTATTAAACGTATTACTCAATTTCATATTAAAAATCAAATTCTGGTCAAAATCAGCCAGCATTTTATTAACATCCCGGAAAGCATCGCGTTTCCATTCCAGTTTTGTCCGGTCCTGATGTAATTTATCAAGCGGTATTCTTTCTGCATTCATCAAATCTTTAATCATCGTTTCTGTATCGATTCCGCTTGCTAATCCGCCAATTCGCATTTTTGCTCACCTCTATACCTTTTTATTGATTAACAGCCCCATAAAATCAGCCATTTCCGCATACATATCCAGCATCTTCTTTGGAGGAATTTCCCGTATGACTTCATCTTTATCTGCATCTACGACAGTAACATAATACTTTTCCAGTTTTTCGTGCATGACAAACTTTACATTTCTTCTGACAGGCTCCAAGAAATCGTTCATTTTATCAACTACCTGCTCTATTTGCTCTTTACTCACTACTTTATTCTCTTCTTTCAAAGCTGTTTCGTTCTCTTTTGAATCAGATTGTAAAGCAGCGGGTGATGTAACAGATTTAATGGAATGAGGGATAAATGAAGTATCCTGAACTCCAACTTTATTTACAACCATTTTATGTTACACTCCTTACTGTTTATCTTTTATATCGGCTTCTTTTTTAAATTGTAAAGGGTTAAATGTAATCTTTTCAGGCATTATTGCTAAGTTTATCAGTGACTTGGAAGGAAGAATAAATACTGTTCAATCAAAAAGTGAAATATAAACTACAATTTCTCACCTTTTAAGAAATCAAAGAGGTTCTGATCTATTTGTGCTGCCTGGTTATTTTGATTTTTAATATCTACATAGATTTCCTGACGATATATATCTACTGATTTTGGAGCACGAATACCCAGCTTCACCTGATCTCCTTCAATAGCAATTACTTCTACCTCAATATCGTCTCCTATTTGAATAGCTTCATTTCTTTTTCTGGAAAGTACAAGCATTTAGTTCTCCTCCTTTTCATGAAGAGGCTGACTGATTGGTGCCCTGGAAGAATAATCTTCCTTTTGAAGAACAACCTGTTTTGCGATATTTTCCTTCATATGAATCACAATGGGGGCTTTCAAATTAATCGTGCTTTTTTCAAAAGGCTTATTTACTGTAACAATTGTATAAACTGCAATATCATTGCGATCTTTTATATTTAAGAATTCCAAAGTCGAAGCTTCCAGTTCAAAGGAATAGTCCTGATATAAATAATAAGGATCCGTAATGATAAAAGCTAAATTGGCATCATCTGCCGATTGCAAAATATGAAATATGGGATTATCCGGCAACTCCAGCAGCACAAACTGCCTGGATTCCGAAAACCCGGGTATTCCTGATGGAAATTTTATTATTTTTGACTCATCAACTTCAATTTCACCTAAATAAGTAGATGTCATCTTCATGGTGTACACTCCTTATATTTTCGTATTGACTACTTCTATTGTCAGTTCCGGACGCTGGGCAAGAGAGGTTTCTATTCTTCCAGCTTTATATTGCATGATTGGTTTATTTACTCTTCCCTCAATAATTGGTTGATTTGTTCGAACCTGGATATCTAATTCAGCCGGTTCATAGGAGGTTTTCACTGCAAAGGTAGAAGGAATAAATGTAAGTCCTAACCTTTTTTGCTGCGTAAAACCATTTTCCAGCGCTTGTGTTTTGATTGGATCTGAATTATTTTCAATTCGCATTAATGCATTCCCCTGTCGTGCTCTTCTGGCAGCTCCTTGCTGTGCCGCCTGTTGACCAGCCTGCGCATTTTTTGCAATACTCTTTTTGGGTCTTAATAAATTCATGTCCTCCCAAGCCTGGCTTTGATCAATATTTAATCTTCCCGGCCTCGTATGCATGGAGATTTCTGCTGCTGGCTGTCTAATGGTTAAATCACCTGGCGGCTGTGAAATATGTAATTGAGCCGGTTCTGTATGTATTTGAATTTTTGCCGGCTGTGAATGGATTCTAATTTGTGGGATTTCCATCTCTGTCCCCTCTCCATCTCATTTTCTAAAAACACCCTGCTCCAGACAGAATAATGGGCAGGGTGTTTTATAATCAGTAAGAAAATATAGCTTGCACGTGTACGAATATTTAAACCAAAGATATTACCAGTCATAATCAGATAAGACGGTTATACTTTTGCAATTAACGTAAAAAGTCAACTAAGGAAGGCTGAATAATCCGGGAACCTGCTGAAAGTGCTGCCCGATGCAAACTCTCCTGTGTAATCAGATTCGTAATTGCCTCCGCAAAGTCAACATCTTCCTTATCAGATAAAGTTTTTGTCGTTACGATTTTTTGATCAGCTAAGCGGTTTTCCACCAGCTCCACTCTATTCATGCGCGCACCAATTTCTGCACGTGAATCCAGAATACCTCCAATGGAAGCATCTAATTCACCAATACTGTCTTCAATATCGCCTTCAACATCTTCTTTTTTCTCCAGTCTTTTAATAAAGTTATCTACGGTTTCAAACAAATCTCCGTTTTCACCAAAGACACTGGACCCATCTGTATTTGCTTTTACGGTAATACCGCTTGATACTTCAATAAGCACATCTTCCTTATTAAAGTCAGTAGTAATTTCCCCATTTTCATCTACTGCTACTGGTGGTGTATCTGAATTAGTACCGTTAAAAATATATCTTCCATTCACATTCGTATTAGCAATATCCACCAGATGCTCTTTTAGCTGTTTTGCTTCTTCCACAATGCTCTGATATTCGTCATCGCTGTTTGTTCCATTACTTGCCTTTACGGCCAGCTCCTTTAACCGCTGCATCGCCTGGTTTGTCTGGTCCATCGCAGCGTCTGTATTATCCAGCCAGCTGTTCACTTCTGAAGTATTTCGTTCAAATTGATTAATTCTTGCTAATTCAGAACGGTAAGAAACACCCTTCATCGCGATCATCGGATCATCGGAAGGCTTTGATATCTTTTTTCCGGAGTATAACTGCTCCATATATTTATTCATTTGCGTATTACTGTGCGTTAAGTTACGTAACATGTTATTGGAAAGCATACTTTGAGTTACTCTCATTTTTCTAACCTACCTTCCTACTAATCCCATTCGGTTAATAACGGTATCTATTAATTCATCCATTGCGGTCATACCGCGGGCAGCAGCATTATAAGCATGCTGGAATTTAATCATATTTGTCATTTCTTCATCTAAGGAAACAGCGCTGATAGATTGACGCTGATTATTCACCTGATGCTGTAATGTAGCGGTGCTGTCTAGCATCGTCATGGCATGACTTGTATCAACACCGACATCACCAATAATTGATTCCAGATAGCCGTTGACAGAGACATCACCCAGTCCGTCATTTGGACTTGTAAAAACATTAGCAAGATTTAATGCCACGTCTCCTTTTCCTTTATTCCCACCAGAAGAGACTATAATATCTTGATAATCTTTAATAGCGACTGTTATTTTCCCGGCAGCTCCCGCTGAATCTTCGCCCAAATCTTCAAAGAACGGCACTGCTGTGTCACCATCCTTATGAAGCTCATTAAAGCTTTTAGCAATGGCGAATGCTAATTTATCCAGCTTTTCCAGCATTTCTGGATAATCTCCTTTCACTTCAACATTCTCACCTTCCCTAACCACATATCCGGAAGCATGTACATAGCTTTGAAGTGTTCCTTTAGAAGATGTAATATCTACATTGCGTACTTTAATATTTTCAAATAATTTCATTCCATTAAATTCATCAGGATCTGTATACTCCGGGCTTTCTATTTTCTGGGTTTCTCCTGTCACCCCATTAACTATATTCACTGGTTCTCTATCTGCAATGATTATATTAACAGTAGCCACACCATCCCCTTGCTTACCACTCGGTATATGGCTGCCATCGTATTCCACTTCAATATTCACAATTTCCGATAACTCGTCCAGAATATTGTCGCGCTTATCATATAAATCATTCGCATTATAACCATGGATTTCCAGTTTTTTAATCTGACTATTGAGAGAATCAAGCTGCTCAATCATCGCATTTGCTTTATCAATTGTATTCTCTGTCTCCGTTTGTAAATCTTTACGAATCGTATTCATGGAAGAAGACAGATGATTGAAAGTATCCGCCAATGATTCGCCTCTTTTTAATACAACTGCACGTGCTCCATTATTTGTTGGATTGGCACCCGCTTCCTGCAGAGCACTCCAAAAATCACTCATTGCCGCTTCAATACCAGAATCACTCGGCTCGTTTAACAGGTTTTCCATTCTTGAAAGTGCTGCTGTTCGTTCGGACCAGTAGCCTACAGATGCATTCTCTGACCGGAACTGCGTATCTAGAAATTGGTTGCGGATACGCTGTACAGAACCGACTTCGACTCCTGTCCCCATTTGCCCGGGAAGATGCGGGCTGTTCATTCCCGGTGTCGGATAACCATTCATAGCCTGCATGTTGACGCGTTGTCTGGTATATCCGGGTGTATTGGCATTGGAAATATTATGCCCGGTTGTATATAAAGCACTTTGCTGTGTACTCAGTGCCTGACGTGACATTTCTAATCCTCGAAACGTGCTCATAAAATCTTCTCCTTTTTCATGCTTTCGAATCAAATAGAGAACGGCCGGACATCTTATCCGAAGATGCTGTTCCGTAATTCATCGATTGGATAGACGGGTTGACTAATTCCATCGAAAGCTGTACAAACTTCATTGATTCTTCCAGTAATGCTTTATTTAAATGCTCCTGCCTTTTTAATTCTCTTATTGTATCTGTTAATGCAACCGCTGCTTCCTCGGCCTTTTTCTGCTCTTCCCCGTCCAATCTATCCAGAATCTCTGTAATGGTCAGTGATTCTGCCGGATGGTGCTGTTCTTCATTCCAGGCTTCTGTGACTTCCTGCCTTTTCTGCTCCTGCTTCTCCAGCTGACGGATAAGTTTTTGCTCTTCTAAAAGCAATGCCTGAAATTCATCAAGCTTATTATTCGTCAATACCTCTGTTTTCCGTTTAGATAATTCCAGCAAATCCTTATGTGTTGCTATTAAATCATTCATCGCATGAATCAGCTGAATGCTCACAAACTTTCCTCCTTTGACCAGTAAAGCTTACTTGCCGGTCCAAAAATCATGCATTTTTTGAGCGAGTTTCTCATAATTTATTTTGTACTGATTGCTGTCAATTTTCTGCTTTATTTCATTGACATACTCTGCACGCTTTTCATCCGGCTGCTCCTGCTTCTGCAATTTTTTTGCTTCCGGTGATATTTCAATACTGTCTTTTTTATATGATTCTGACTCAATTGTCTGTCTATCCTTAAGTGCTTGCTTATATGGATTAAAATTTGTTGGATTTGGTCCATTGATTTTCATTTTCTGCACCCCTTACCAGTAATGAGTAATTTGTCTGAAAACTGCATTACTTTTTTCTTTTGTCCAATCAGCATATATTATTCATTCTTCCATTCACCTTTTGTATAATACGTTGTTTCTCTTTCAGCATCTAATGCTTTTTCCTCCGCGGACTTCACTGCTTCATGCCTCATCAGGTCTTCCTTTAATTCATTTTGACAGGAGTCACATAACGTGCCTTCTTTAATTGGCCGTTGACATCTTTCACAAGGATAAGATAAATTCGGAAAATTGGAAGGCTGGAGTCTTTTTTCCCGGATAAACTTCTGAATGAGAGTTTCACCAACACCTGTTGCTTCTACAATCTGCCCTATTGTAGCAGTTCTGTTTTCCCGTTTTCTTAAAAAGTTATACACGCGCCTAAAGTCGTCTTCTTCTTTTTTATAACAGTCATTACATATATCTCTAAATTGCTTCACAAACACACGATTACATCGTTCGCAGTTTGCCAATTCTCCCATTCTTGTTTCTCCTCTCTGCTGTACTTTCCTGCCGGGAAGGAACTTTTCCATTTATTCATTTTTATATTTTGAATGATTTATTTTCACGAAATGCTTTTGCTTATTTATATCATCGTCAGCATTGCAGCAATTGTTAATAGGCAATGGGAAATTAATCGTTAATTATTTATCTTTATTATAACAAAATGCTTATCTATTTGGGGGATACTTCTGCTTTTTATAACCTTTTTAACTTCTCGCTATCGTTAATGAATACACTGCCGGACAGCCATGAAGCCTTAATAGCTGTGCTGCCTGCCGGACAGTGGTACCTGTTGTGTAAATATCATCAACGATTAAGGCAGCTTGTTTTAATGGTTCTGTTATTGAGAAGGGGTTATCTCTTTTCAAACGGGCTTTCCGATTTTTCTTTGCCTGCTTTTCGCCGCTCTTCCTGCGTAACACCTGCTTTACAGGGGCATCCAGCATCTCTGCCAGAGCCAGTGACTGGTTAAATCCTCTCTCCTGCATTCGGCTTTCACTTAGCGGAATTGGAACTATCGTCAGGGAAGCATTATTATTTGCAAACTGGTTTTCAAAAGCGCTTTTCAGTTCATTTCGAAAAATTTCTCTTAATAAATAATCTCCCCGGAATTTCCATTGCGTAATTATTTCACGTATCGTGTCATTATAATGAAAAATAGAATAATTCCTTTCAATATTATCGCCCAGCTCTCTCCACTGCTGGCAATCTAAACAAATCGACGAGCTCCAGGCCCGGCTGCATACCTTACATCTTTTTCCTGAAATCATCTCCAGCTTACCAGCGCAGGATGCACATAATGCTTGGCTTTTTTCTACTGTCAGCCAGGTAGACCATGTTAATGAATTTTCTATTCGTTCATAACAATACACACAATAATTCAAAGCTTTCTCCCCCTCTCATTCATATCTAAAATCATTTGTCTTGCCTTTTCCATTGGATCTGTTTTCCCATCGTGGAAAAAGATAACTTCCCCAGACGGATCATCCGCACTTCTGCCGGCCCTCCCTGCAATCTGAACCAGGGCAGCTTCATTAAACACCTCATGACCTGCATCCAGTACAACGACATCCACAGAAGGAAAGGTAACTCCTCTTTCCAATATAGTTGTCGTGATTAAAGCATGTAATTCCCGATTTCGAAATTGTATTATTTTCGCTTCTCTATCTTTATCAGCGGCATAAACAGCTTGTAATTCTTCAGTAGTTGAAATAGCGCCTGTTTGAAGTAGTAATAAGGTAATTGCCTCTTTTAATTCCTCGATCATAGATATTTTCGGTACAAAAATCAGTAATTGACGCTGGTGATTCTGTCTGTTCATAAGCCATTTTCGAAAAGCAGCAGGAAGTTTTTTATTTGCAAGCTGGCTGGAGAGGTGAAAGGATAACTTCAATTTAGGAACTGGGAGAAGATGCCCGTGATAACGTAAAGGTACAAAAACATGCGGGAGTTTTCCCAGTTTCATCTGCAGTCTGAAATTTTTACGAGGGGTAGCGGTGAGGTATAAAGTCGTAGATTGTTTCTTAGCTGCCTGTTTTGCAGCATACATTAAGCTTTTATCTAGATAAAATGGGAAAGCATCGACTTCATCAATAATCAATACATCAAATGCTTGATAGTAACGCATTAATTGATGCGTAGTTGCTAAAATCAGCTGGGACTTTCCAGCCTGATGCTCACTTCCTCCATAGAGCGCTTCGATGGTCACATCTTGAAAAGCCTGTTCCAGCCGGGGAAATAATTCACGGATAACATCCACACGTGGAGAGGCTAATGCAATTCGTTTCCCCTGCTTCAAAGCAGCGGTAATCGCCGGGAACAGCATCTCAGATTTTCCAGCTCCACATACTGCCCAGCACAAGCAGGCTGGCAGTTTTTCATTAACAGCCTGTTCCAGCTGTGCTGCTGCATTGCTTTGCGCAGGGGTTAATTTTCCTTCCCAGGTTAAAGGATTGGGATGGTTTGGCCAATGTACCTCTGCCCCATTCCATATATAGAGCGGCTTACATTCACTTATTCTTCCCATTTGGATACAGCGGCGGCAATACAGATGCTTTCGCTGACAGATGCCGCAGGGATATTCTGAGAAATAATGTGCGGATGTATTACCGCACCGGATACATTTTGCGGAGCCTTTTTGATTTTCTATTGCAGGGATTGAAATTAACTGTTTTGTAGAGAGGAGAACTTGAAAACATTTCTCAGGAAGAAGGATTTCTTCTTCTAATAATCGTTTACCGGATAAAGATTCGGCGAGGAGCCTGGGGGAACACGAAGTCAGTTTATCCATATGCAATTTGATACCTCCATGAATGCAGATTATTTTATAAAAATTGTTCAGGTATAGGGAGGGGAACTTCATTCAGTGCGCTTTTGCACTGCTGAATGAAGCTATATTTTATCTTTCATACCAGGCAACACCAATAGCTCCTTGCCCCAGATGCGTACCAATAACTGGCCCGAAATAACTGATGGATGTTTCTATTTCTGGATGCTTTTCTTTAAAATCTGCTTCTAATTTTTCTGCATAAGGGCGGTCATTCCCATGAATAAATACAACTCGCAGATTTTTGCCTGCAGCAACTTCTTCTTCCAATAATCCAAGAATGCGGGAAATTGCTTTTTTCTTCGTGCGGATTTTTTCAAATGGGACAATCAGCTTGTTTTCAAAATGAAGGATAGGTTTGATCTGTAAGAGACTGCCTAATATCGCTTGAGCATTTGACAATCTTCCGCCTCTCTGGAGATTTGTTAAATCATCAACCATAAAATAGGCACGGACCGTTTTTTTCATTTCATCCATTCTTGCTAAAATAGCATCTACAGATTTCCCATCCTGAGCCATAGCTGCTGCCTCCAACGCATAGAACCCTTGTATCATACAGCTGATTTCAGAGTCATAGGCATAGACATCGATTCCTTCTACCATTTCTCCTGCACTTACCATTGTCTGGTACGTACCGCTGATACCGCTTGATAAATGGATAGAAATGACCGCATCATAGTCTTCTGCTAATTCCTCGAGTTTTTTTGTAACCTCACCGACAGACGGCTGCGAAGTACTTGGCAATTCTTTGGAATTAGCAAGCTTTTGATAAAATTCTTCCGTTGTAATATCTAATTCTTCACGATAAGACCCATCCTGGAAAGTTACGCTCAGCGGTACCATATGAATTCTATATTTTTCACGATCTTCTGGCGCAATATATGCTGTACTATCGGACATGACAGCAATCTTCATAGACATTTACTCCTTCTCTTTTCTGTCATTACAGTAAAATAACAGCACAAAAATGATAGGCTTTTTCCACTTTTCATGCTGTGCTGTTTCTTTTTACCTGTATGTGAATTCTATTTACTTGACATTATTCTACACGATAATCCTGTAAAAATCGAATGCTTTATCAGCCTCTTAACCTGGAATATAGCAGCCATTTATCTTTTCCAGCTAAAAGCTTATATATTTCCGATATAAAAAGCGCCCTGATTGTTATTGTCAGGACGCTTTTCTATTCATATTTTACAATTAAATAACTTCTACCCAGCCTTTTCGAATCGCACAAACTACTGCTTGCGTACGATCATTAACATTCATCTTTTGAAGAATGTTACTTACATGGTTTTTCACTGTTTTTTCACTGATATAAAGAGATTCTGCCACTGCACGATTACTCTTTCCTTCTGCTAACAGCTGAAGTACCTGGCATTCTCTTCTTGTTAATAAATGAAGCGGCTTACGGTGCTCCACATTTCTGTTTGCCAGACTGGAAGTATTTTCGCGTGCTAAACGGCGGTATTCTTTTACTAAATTATGTGTAATACGCGGATGCAAATAAGAACCCCCGCTGCTTACCACTTTAATTGCCTCTACAAGTGCTTCTGCATCCATCTCTTTTAATAAGTAACCTTGCGCCCCTGTTTTTAATGCATGTGTAACATAGTTTTCATCATCATGGATAGATAAAATGATTATTTTTGTATTTGGAAATTGTCTTATTAAATCAGCAGTTGCCTGTACCCCGTTGATTTTAGGCATATTAATGTCCATCAGCACGACATCCGGATTATTATCTCTCACAAGATTAGCAGCCTCAGAGCCGTCATCTCCTTCTGCAACTACTTTAAAAGCTGATTCAAACTCTAAAATCCGTTTAACACCTTCCCGAAATAATTTATGATCGTCAATTAATACAATATTTACTTCTTTTTGTACATCATCCATATATAAATCTCCTTTTCTACTTAATGATACTAATTGAACATTTTTTTAATCATTAATAGATAGATAGCATAGTTTTTTTAATATAAAGTAAGTCTATTGTAGTACATATCATTGCTATTGTCTCATTTCAGCTCAAATCTATTTATTTTTAAAGGCTTAGTTATTTTACAGATGAGAACATGGTTATGAAAATGCCAAGGCGCTTTTCGTTTTAAAATATGAGTTTAAAAGAATACAGGAAGGCAGGATTTTGTTATAAAATTTTTTTATGTTTTTGTAATTTTTTAAGTTCTCTACTATTTTTATACGAAAATCGCCTTTTTTCTACAATATCTATTTTTTATTATATACTTAAGTTAAAGAATATGGAACATTTATTGTAACCGTTGTTCCCTTTCCTTTTCCTGTAATAAGCTTCAGATCGCCATCGAGCATCTCAACGCGTTCTCTCATTCCTATTAACCCAAAAGAATTATCGCTCTTTTCTGCCGGGTTAAATCCTTTGCCGTTATCTGTCACAACCAGGATTAATCTATCTTTTAAAATTTCTAGTTTAACCTTAATTTCTGTTGCTTCACTGTGTTTAATAGCATTTTGTGCAGCCTCCTGCATCAGCCGGAATAAAGCAACCTCATATTTATTATTTAATCTTTTTTCTTCTCCAAACACAATAAATTCCACATGAATATTGTGATATTCGGTCAATCGGTCTACATATTTCCGAATTGTCGGAACTACCCCTAAATCATCCAGTGCCATCGGCCGCAAATCATATATAATTCTCCGGACCTCCTGCAAAGAAATGCGGACATTTTTCCGCAATGACTTAATCTCTTCGGATATTTCTTCCGGTGTTCCTTTTTTCACAACATAGTCGAGAATATCTGAACGTAATAACACGTTAGCCAGCATTTGAGCTGGTCCATCATGGATTTCTCTTGAGAGTTTTTTTCTTTCCTCTTCTTGTGCTTCAATAATTTTCAAGCCAAACTCTTGTTTTTCTCTGGCATCTTCAATCATTTCATTTACCTGCTTAAAATCATCCTGCAGAAAATTAAAGATTACAGCAATTTTAGCAACAAGCTCTTCTCCACGTTCCAGTATATGTGTAAGACTTGTCAATCTGATTTCTATTTCATCACGCCGCTGCCGCAGCAGCTTTTCTTCTTCACGCATAATGATTAATTTTGTTTGAAAATCATGCGTTTTTTCATAAACCTTACGTACCTCATTTTCAGAGTATTTATTAAAGTCCTTACTAACCAGGGCGAGCTGTTGACGATATCTTTTCACATCTTTCTCCAGGTTGTCTCCTTTTTTAATATACTCTTTTACTTTTTTTTTGGTTGACTCCAGTTCCTTAGTAAGATATTCATACTCTTTTCTTCCCTCTTCGGTAATTTCAAATACTTGATGTTTACTTTGGTCAACCATCTGTATCATATTCTCTACAATTTGATCTATTGCCTGGTTATTTAATCTTATTGTCATCAGAAACTCACCAACCTATGTTATAATTATTCGTAACTTTCCTTGATTTTATAAGGATATTTTCAAAAAAATTAATTAAAAACGCTTGTAATAATACAGTTTTTTACTTTTGCTGCATATTCTTGTAAACTAAGAGTGAATGATGTAGGTAAAAAACACTAAAAAATCTAGCGATAAAATCTAATTATATGAATTATTTTATAAGGATCAACCCTAAAATCAATGGTTGATATTAATGAATAATTATGGTAATTAGGTGAATTTTTATAGAATAGTTATTTTTATTGAGGTGAAAATTATAATGCTATCAACTTATTATACTGTAAAACAACATGGTACAGACGAAATAACCATTCAAAAGTCACGTTTTATCGCAAATGTTAAACGTGTCGAATCAGAGGAAGAGGCTCAGGAATTTATCCAATCCATAAAAAAAGAACACCGGGATGCTGCACATAATTGTTCTGCATATATGATAGGTGAAACAGATCATATACAAAAAGCAAATGATGACGGGGAACCGGGCGGAACTGCCGGTGTACCTATTTTAGAAGTATTAAAGAAAAAAGGTTTGAAGGATACTGCTGTTGTCGTGACAAGATATTTTGGAGGTATAAAGCTTGGAGCAGGCGGCCTTATCCGCGCTTACGGATCAGCAACTACACAAGGTATCAAAACGACTGGAATCGTCCGCCGCGAACGGATGCAGGGAGTTTCCGTAACTGTCGAATATCCTATGCTGGGCAAGCTGGAAAATGAGGTCCGTCAGCAATCAAAATATATTTTAGAAAATATTCATTATCTTGAGAACGTAGCATTTATTATTTATGTAAAAACAGAAGAAACAGATGCTTTTAAAAATTGGATTGTCGAAATGACAAATGCACAGGCAACGATTGAATTACTGGATCAAAAATATGTCGAAATGGATGTTCATGATACCCCTTCTTAAACAAGGGACAATGCGGTATTACTTTATAAACAGTTATCCGCAATTTCCGGCACACAAAGAGGCTCTGTCAGATTACAGTGACCTGACAGAGCCTTTTAAATTAAAATGATTTAATAGATTTCTTTACGTTCGTATTCATTGACAATTCTTTAACAAGTAATTGCACTATTTCATCCATTGAATTTAATTTTTGATTTTCTGTATCGTGAATGACCCTTTTTAGAATCTTTTGATACTGTTCTTGCTCCCTGCCCATTCATCTACCGCCTTTGAATAATTTTTCTTGAAGTCGTCAACCTTTACTATGAAGTATGTAAATGTCGAATGCTGTATTCTAAGCTAAGGTGAACTTTCTCATTAAACGTAATTCTATAAAAAAAAAAGCATATTGTCTACTTTTTTTGATAATTTTTTTAATTTTAATAGATTGACAGTAAGTTTACTTTTACTTTCTTGTTGCTTTTTCAAGCAATAAAAGTCATGTACTCTATTAATTGCTGTTTTTTTTATTCTGAATCATAGAGAAAAATTACCTACAAAATTTGTTTAAAACATAGACGGTTAATCTAAATTTCGATATAATCTATTACAGATTTATTTTTCCTGACAATTACTAAAAATTTTAAAATCGAGGAAAGAATAGAGGAGAATATTTTGGTATCTAGAGTAGATAATAAAGTTCGTAAAAAGAGAAAAAAATGGCCATTTATTGTTGGTGGAATAATCCTATTTTTTGTTTTAGTTATTGGCGGCGGGGCTTTCTTTGTTTGGAGCCAGGTTGGTAAAGTAGTAGAATCAATGCACAGTCCATTAGAAAGAGATAATGATCCGGGGCGTCAAGATCAAATTAATCGTCTGTATAACGATTCAGATGCTGTTAATATTCTGCTTCTGGGTGTGGATGAACGCGATGGAGATGCAGGCCGTTCTGACACAATGATTTTGCTTTCCTTAAACCCAAGAACAGATTCTATGGTTATGTTAAGTATTCCCCGTGATACTTACGTAAATATTCCTGATCGGGGAATGGATAAAATCAATCACGCGTATGCCTTTGGCGGGACGCAGTTATCTGTAGAAACAGTGGAACAGACATTTGATTTGCCGGTTCACTCTTATATTCGTGTGAATATGGAAGGATTTGAGCAAGGTATTAATGCTTTAGGCGGCGTTACTGTTCAAAACAGCACAGCATTTTCCCAGGATGGATATAATTTCAATGAAGGTAATGTTACTTTAGATGGGGAAGAAGCGCTTGCTTATATCCGTATGAGAAAACAAGACAGCCGCGGAGATATGGGAAGAAATGAACGTCAGCGTGATGTAATTGTTGCTGCAATGGATGAAGCAGCCAGCTTTTCAAGTATTACCAAAGCGAGTGATATCCTTGATATTTTAGGGAATAATGTCCAAACCGACTTAGATATGAAGCGGCTGCAGACATTATTCAAGGACTACAGCGGAACCAGAAAGAATGTAGAAACAATGGAAATTTCCGGAGATGGTCAAACCATCAATGGCGTTTGGTATTATGTTGTATCTGATGAAGAAATCAATCGTATAAATTCAACGATTAAAGAGCACATGGAACAAAAATAAAGAAATTATCATGACTGGACTTCAACAAACAGACTACTTAATCCGATTAGAAAACAAAACGTCACCTGGTATATACAGCGTGACGTTTTTTCACACAATCTCTTCTATTTTCTAATTATATAAGTTGAATTTATAAATGTAACAAAACGTTTTTCAAGCAAGTTTTTGCTCGCATTATTTCCTGACAATACTTCGTTTGATCCATTCGTGTGGATGGTACTTATAGAGTTTGAACATATATTTTTTAAAATTTTATGACTTATTATCTATTATTCTTAAAACAATGCAGAACATGGTATACTTTTACGTAAAGAGATATTTTTTAATGGGGGTTAGAAAATGTGGAAAAAAAGTTTATGGCTGATTCTTTTTATCGCCCTGTTAGCCGGGTGCTCTGAAGAACAAGTCGACCCGACGAATACATTAAATCAATATGCAGAATCAGTAGAAGAAGGAGACTATGAATCTCTATATAATCTTTTTTCTCAAGAAGCGAAAGATACATATAATGACGAAGATTCATTTATCCGCCTTGAGAAATTATATGCTGATATTTCTGCTTCTGATATTGAAATAAATGCACAGGAATTAGAAGAAAGGGAAATTGCCAATGCTTACGATGATGGCATAGCAACTATCCCTTTTACTGTAAATATGAATACGGTAGCTGGCGAAATTTCATTTGATTATCAGGCTGAACTGACCTTAGTAGAAAAAGAAGATGAAGAAGACAGCTGGTTAATTAATTGGGATCCCGGCTTTATCTTCCCAGAACTTGCAGATGGCGGGGAAATTAAAATTTTTCCTGATGAACCAGTCAGAGGGGAAATTCTTGATAAAAACCAAATCCCGCTTGCAATTAATGATACTGTGTATGAATTTGGCGTTATTCCAAGTCAATTAGGAGATAATGAAGCTAAGCGTGAGGAAATAGCCCGTTTGCTTGGGATGTCTGTCGACTCCGTCAATGCAAGTATTGAAGCAGATTGGGTGAAGGACGATTTATTTGTTCCACTGAAAAATATACTTCCGGATAATTCAGATACTGTCCAGCAGTTAAATGCCATCGAAGGAGTTTCTTATCAGGAAGTAAATGGAAGGGTTTATCCAGAAGGGGAAATAGCTGCTCATCTGGTAGGATACCTCCGTTCAGTCAATGCAGAGGACTTAGAGGAGCTTGATTCAACAGAGTACTCTTCCTCTGACAAAATTGGCGCACGCGGGTTAGAAAGTTTATTTGAAGAAGAGCTCCGCGGGAAAAAAGGAGCCTCCATTCAAGTTGTAAAAGAAGGCGAAGAAAATGTTACAATAGCTGAAAAAGAGGTAGAAGACGGACAAAATATTACTGTAACCATTGACATTAATATTCAGGATAAAGTTTTCCAGGGGTTTGATGAAGATCCCGGCAATGCTGCTGTTATTGATCCAAAAACAGGAGAAACACTGGCATTAGTAAGCAGCCCATCGTTTGATCCAAATGATATTCTTTATGGGACATCTTCAGATTATTGGAGCGATATGGAAGAGAATGAGCTGCAGCCAATGCAGAACCGCTTCTCTTCCACCTTTGCACCAGGCTCTGTTATTAAACCAATCACTGGTGCAATCGGGCTGAAAAACGGTACAATTGTATACGATGAAGGCATTGAAATTGAAGGGCTGAAGTGGGAAGATTATAATGTAACACGCGTATCCACTTCTAATGGCCCGGTTGATCTGGATGATGCCTTGATACGTTCAGATAATATCTATTTTGCTATGAAAGCTGTAGAAATGGGCGGAGATGCTTTTGTCGAAGGTCTGCATGAATTTGGAGTTGGGGAGGAATTTCCATACACCTACCCGGTGACAGATTCTACTATTTCTAATTCAGGAGACTTAGATGATACACACCTGTTGGCACACACAAGCTATGGACAAGGCGAAATTGAAATGAGTGCTCTGCATCTGGCAACCGCCTATTCAACTTTTTTGAATAACGGGGATATGATTCAACCAACTTTATTAACCGAAGAGGAAACAGGGCAGATTTGGAAGGAAGGCCTGATTACAGAAGAACAGGCTGATGAAATTCAAGAATCTCTGAGCAAGGTCGTTACAGAAGGAACTGGTAAAGCAGCTAAAGAAGCTGATTTCCCTATCTCTGGTAAAACAGGAACAGCGGAATTAAAATTAACCGGTGAAGACAGTGGGGATGAAAATAGCTGGTTTGTCGGCTATCCTACTGATGATCAGGATTTAATGATTGCCATTATGGTTGAAGGAACCAAAAATCATGATCGCAGCTCTGGAGTTGAAAAAGCAACAGAAATTTTAATAGATATCAAAGATTAAAGCTTTTGTTAAGGGGTTAAGCATTTATAAATGCTTAACTCTCTTTTTATTTTCCGCAAAAAAAAAGCCATATAGCAGAAAGCGTGTCTGCCATATGGCTGATGTTAAAATAACTCTGATTTTACTTATCATTTAGTGCATTTGTTAATTCTAAAAATGCTTCTTTGTCACCGCTGTCAATTGCTTTATCAATTAATCTTCTCACATTTTCATATTCCAGCTCTGTTATTAACTGGTCCAAAGCTCTCTGCTGGTCTGAAACAGTCTCTGTATCTTCCGGCAAATAATAGGATTCTGCAATTCGATGAAGCATTTCTAAAAAGCCTGGAATAGAAACTAATTGGGACATGGAAATAGTGAGTACTTCTTTTCCTTTTTGAAAAGCAAAGACATCGTCGATATTCTCAATTTTCTTCGTCTTGCGGTTAATGCGTACTTCCGTCGATTTAACAGGGATAAATTGATATACTTTCTTATTCATAATAATTGAGAAGTACTGATACGCTAAAATAATTCGGATATACTTTTCTTCCGTCTTTACATAGTAAGGCTTTAACATTTTAACAGTAACCATCTTATCCCTCCCTGTTTAAAACATACATCTAAATTTTCTGTTAATTAATTTTATCGGATATTGTGAGAAAATTCAAGTAAAAATTTTAATTGTCAAAAAATTATTTTATATTACGCTGAAATCTAAATCTTCTCTTTCCTTATCTGAAAACACTCTGGACCGGGTTAAAAAACGTTTTCCCTCTGGCCCCTCCAGTGAAAACATTCCCCCTCTTCCATTAACAACATCAATAATAAGCTGCGTATGCTTCCAGTACTCAAATTGATCCTTGGAAATATAAAACGGAATATCTCCTGGCAGATTTCCCAGTAAGACATCAGAATCACCTGTTCTAAATTCTCCAAGCGGATAGCACATTGGCGAGCTTCCGTCACAGCAGCCTCCTGACTGATGAAACATTAGCGGACCGTGAATATCTTTTAACTTCTCCAGCAGCTCCTGCGCTTCCTGTGTTGCAATAACTCTGTCTACCATGGAAAATTCCTCCTTATTGGAATAACTGCAGAAAGAGAATTTATCTGCTTATAAATTCACAGCAGGCATACGTATAATTATATGCCTGCCGATATAGTTCCTCTGTAATTCACTTATATTTTTATCCTAGAATAAACCGGCAGGGCCTTCACTGTAGCTGACCAGCAGGTTCTTTGTCTGCTGGTAATGATCCAGCATCATCAAATGATTTTCTCTTCCAATTCCTGATTTCTTATAACCGCCAAACGCTGCGTGTGCCGGATATTGATGATAACAATTTGTCCATACACGCCCGGCCTGAATACCACGGCCAAAACGATAGGCTGTATTCATATCACGCGTCCAAATGCCGGCACCCAATCCATAAAGTGTATCGTTCGCAATCTCCAGCGCTTCTTCTTTATCTTTAAAAGTAGTTACGGATAGGACCGGTCCAAAAATTTCTTCCTGGAAAATACGCATCTTATTATTCCCTTTAAAAATGGTCGGCTGTACATAATATCCTGAAGCCAGCTCTCCATCAAGCTGATTTACATCTCCGCCGACAAGAACCTCTGCGCCTTCCTGCTTTCCAATATCCAGATAAGATTTTATTTTTTCATGTTGCTCTTCTGAGGCCTGTGCCCCCATCATTGTATCTGTATCAAGCGGGTGACCGATTTTAATTTGATTAACACGTGCAATCGCTTTTTCCATAAAGCGGTCGTAAATCGATTCATGAACAAGTGCACGGGATGGACATGTACAAACCTCTCCCTGATTTAAGGCAAACATAACCATTCCTTCAATTGCTTTATCTACAAAGCTATCGTCCTTATCCAAAATATCTTCAAAGAAAATATTTGGAGATTTTCCGCCCAGTTCAAGTGTTACCGGAATAATATTTTCTGAAGCGTATTGCATAATAAGACGACCTGTTGTTGTCTCACCGGTAAATGCAATTTTTGAAATGCGGCTGTTTGCTGCAAGCGGTTTTCCAGCTTCTACTCCAAAACCATTTACAATATTCAGTACACCGGCCGGCAATAAGTCTTTAATTAAATCGAGAAGAACATGAATGGATGCAGGTGTCTGCTCCGCAGGCTTCAGTACAACACAATTCCCGGCAGCCAATGCCGGTGCCAGCTTCCAGGTTGCCATCAGTATCGGGAAATTCCAAGGAATAATTTGACCGACAACACCTAACGGCTCATGGAAATGATAAGCAACCGTATCATTGTCAATTTGACTCAAGGTTCCTTCCTGTGCCCGGATAGCTCCGGCAAAATAACGGAAATGATCAATTGCCAATGGAATATCTGCTGCCAATGTCTCACGAACGGCTTTACCATTCTCCCAGCTCTCTGCTACAGCTAATTTTTCTAAATTCTCTTCCATCCGGTCAGCAATACGATTTAAAATAACTGCACGCTCTGCGACGGACGTTCTCCCCCACGCATCTTTTGCTTCATGTGCTGCATCAACAGCAGCTTCAACATCTTCCTTCGTCGAACGGGCCAATTCACAAAATACTTCACCTGTAATCGGAGTTGTATTCTCAAAGTAGTTTCCTTTTACTGGCGGCCGGTACTCTCCCCCAATGTAATTGTCATAACGTTTTTCATAGTTTACAATAGCACCTTCTGTATTCGGATTAGCATACTTCATTTTAAACTCCTCCTTAATGTAAGCGATTACAATATAGTGTTAATCAAATATTAAATTGTTATCTTAGTATAGCAAATATTATTCTACTTTTACAATAATTTCAACTATTTATTTTTTAATATCCTTTCCTATCTGTAATTCTTATTAAACAGAGAAAAAGCCTCCGCAATCAATATGCAGAAGCTTCATTAAATAGCATACAGTGCCCATCATTCCCATCTAAATTATATAGTCAGGGAAAACAGACACTCCTTTTACTGATTAACTAAACTTGGCTCAGCGGGAAAAATCAGACCCGTTGAGCCATGCTTTGCTTTATCAGTAACAAATACTAGAGATACTATTTACTTTAATTCAGGAATCACACGAACTTCCTTTGCCATTTCGGACTGACATAAAGGACAGCTCGGTTCATCTTCAAAACTAAATGATTCTCTCATCCATCCTTGACAATCTTCTTTAGTACATGACCAGACGCTCGTTTCAACCTCCGGCACCGGTTCTTTGGGTCCACGAGAAAAAGACATTATAGCATCTCCCTTCCTAATATACAGTATACGCTATTTTTTGAAAGAGTGAAACTTTTGAGCATAACAACTTTTCTTACTTTTTTCAAGTATGAATTCCCTGGTTTTGTTAAATTAATTTTTTTGCTTGTCTCATAGCTTGTACTATTTTTCTATTCTCTATACCCCAGAAGCAAATCGCCCCTTTTTTATTTTATGTGCTAACTTTAGATTCATGATAAAATATCACGATTTTATTATATAAACCTTTAACTGTTTACCTCAGTGCAAATTTTTCGATTGCTTTTCCAACTCCGTCTTCCGTATTACTGGAGGTAATTGCATCTGCTACTTCTTTAATTTTTTCTTGAGCATTACCCATAGCTATACCAACGGCTGCCTCTTGAATCATTTTTACATCGTTCAAGCTATCGCCAACTGCCATAACTTCTTGCATAGAAATACCCGTACGTTTACAAAGAAAATCTAATGCATCTGCTTTGCTTACTCCTTCAGGGTTAATTTCAATATTTGTCGGCAAAGAATTCGTTAGTTCCAGACCACTAAATCCAGCCAGTCTTCTTTTAACTTCATTTAATTTTTCTTGATCCTCCGAAGCACAGCCAAATTTCAGCCATTGATAATCATGTATATTTACAAATTCATCATCATGAAATACCTTTTCAGTAGAAATCATCCATTTGCGTATGCCTATCTCTTCTGTTACTGCATATAACTTCTCCACTATATTGTTAGCAAGCAGCTTCCGTCGGAGTAACTCTTTTTCAATCGTCCAAACCTCACCGCCATTAGCAGTAATCAAGAATGTCTGTAAATTTAATTCTTGTGCATATGGATAGCAGCCCTGAAATCCCCGTCCAGTACTTAAAACAACTTGAATTCCTTGGTTTAATGCTTCTTGAATTGCTTCTTTGTTCCGTTTTGATACCTCAAGTTCTGGAGTTAATAATGTTCCATCCATATCCAAGGCAATCAACTTAATTGGTTTTGTCATATCATCCATTCCTCATTTCTCTTTTATCCTGCTTTAAGTATAATAGAAATGCTTCTACTTTTACTACTAAAACGAAATTTCTCTTGATTAGGGAGCACCTTTCTTTTCAAAAGATAGAAATATTTATTTAAATCCGTTAAAATACCAGTTATTTCTACAAATTATTCTATAATATTTCCCAGGAAATACTCTTGCTTTACTAAAAGAAAAACACTTAATCAGATATTTCCTAATTAAGTGTTATCCTTTAAAAATTTATTTTACTATGGATTAATCCAAATCATTCATTACTTCCTGAAGCTGATTTTTTTCGGTAAATTGGATAATCTGCTCTAAATCTAATAATAAAATAAGTTCATTGTCAATTGTAGCTACCCCTAATAAAAAGGTATCTTTTATCTCACCAACAAGCTTTGGTGCAGGTTTTATTAATGAAGCCGGAATATCCTTTACCTCTGTTGCCTGATCAACCAGCATACCAATTTGCATATCATCTACTTGAACAACAAGCGTTCTGGTCTGGTCAGTTATTTCTACACTACCAAGATTCAATCTTTCACGTAAATCGATCATCGGTGTCATAATCCCGCGCATTTCTGTAACACCCATCATAAAATCAGGTGTACGTGGAACTTTTGTTAAAGATAATTCGCGTTCTATTGAAACAATTTGCTGCACATGCACTGCAAAAGTCTGATCTTTTAATTTAAATAAGATATGTTTATCTGTATCCATTGACTTAGCTCCTTTTTTGGACTTTTTAATTTAATCAATTAACGCGTTGGGATCAATAATGAGAGCAACCTCTCCATCGCCTAAAATAGTGGCACCTGATACAGCAAATACTTCCCCAAGATAATTTCCAAGAGATTTTAATACAACCTCCTGCTGGCCGATTAATTCATCAACAATCAATCCGATCAGCTTTTCGCCCTTTTTAATAATAACGGTAGGATAACGATCCGCTTCTGTCTCACAATCAGGAACTTGAAGCACCTTTCCTAAAGAAAGGACAGGTATTATTTTACCTCGATAATCAATAACATCTGAACCATGGGCATCCATAATCTTCTCTTTAGGCAGCATAATCGTTTCCAAAATGGAAGTTAATGGAATTGCAAATGTTTCTTTTTGTATATGCACCAGCATTGTTGTAATAATTGATAGGGTCAACGGAAGCTGGATGGAAAAAATACTCCCTTTACCTGAAGCTGTTGTCACAGAAATTTTACCGCCTAAAGCTTCTATTTTATTCTTTACAACATCTAATCCTACACCACGTCCGGACACATCAGAAATAGTATCCGCTGTACTGAAGCCGGAGCTCATTATTAACGCAGCAATCTGATCATCCGTTAATTCTTTAGCCTGCTGTGGAGTAATAATATTATTTTCAATCGCCTTTTGCGATACTTTTTCACGATTAATTCCTGCGCCATCATCTTCAATTTCCACAAAAACATAATTTCCGCTATGGTAAGCACGCAGAATCAGCTTACCCTCCTCCGGTTTATTATTTGCAATACGTTCTTCCGGATGTTCGATTCCATGATCGCATGAGTTACGGATTAAATGGACAAGCGGGTCGCCAATTTCATCGATTACTGTACGATCGACTTCTGTTTCAGCACCTTTTATTTCCAGGGCAATTTTTTTATTCAAATCTTTGGATAATTGACGAATCATTCTTGGGAAACGGTTAAATACCTGTTCTATCGGAACCATCCGCATTGCAAGAATCAGTGATTGCATATCAGAGCTTACTCTGCTTAAATGTTCAACAGTTTCTCTTAAATCACTATTATCTATAGATGAAACAAGTACTTCTAAACGGCTTCGGTCAATGACAACCTCTTCAAATAAATTTAAGAGATTATCAATTTTATCAAGATTTACCCGGATATTTTTAGAAGCTGTTTTCTTTCCGTTATTTTGTGCTGTATTATTCTTTTGAGGTGCTTTTAAGTTTGGCTCAGGCACTTCCGCAGCTGCTTCTTTTACTTTTGCCAAATCAGTTTTTTCATCGACTGGTACAGTATCTGCCTGTATATTCTCTGCTTGATTCTGATTATCAGCAGATCCCCCGTCCGTCTGAATAACATGTGCTTCAACAGCTTCAACTTCTGAGATATTTTTGACCGCTTCAATCAATCTTTCAGGCTCCTGGTCGGTCAGAAATAATAAAGTAAACCCAGAATCAAATGCCCCTTCTTCAATCTCTTCAACAGTTGGAGAAGTCCGGATAATTTCTCCCAAATTCTCTAACACTTCAAAAACCATAAATGCTCTGGCGCCTTTTAAAATACAGGCTGCTTCAAAAGTAACTGCTAAATCATAAGGAACCATTCCTTGTTCTTTCGCCTGCTGAACAACAGTAAGCTGAAATTCATCTAAATCAGAAGTCTTGAAATGATTGACTGTATTTGAAGATTCCTCAACTGCAACAGCTGCAGCAGATTCTGAAATCTCCTCTCCTTTTTCAATCGCTTCCAGCTTTTTGACATGCTCGCTGACATCTTTTTTTCCATCTCCGCCATTTCGAATAGAATCGACCATATCTTCCAAATCATCAATGGCAATAAATAAAGTATCTATTATTTTGGTATTCGTTACTAATTCCTCATTGCGAATCAGATCCAGTACATTTTCCATTTTATGTGTGAGCGAGGCAATATCCTCATACCCCATTGTTGCAGCCATTCCTTTTAGCGTATGTGCGGAGCGGAATATCTCATGTACATACTCCAAATTAGAAGAGTCTTCTTCCAATTTCAATAAAAAATCATTGATTGATTGTAAATGTTCCTGGCTTTCATCTAAGAAAATATCTAAATATTGTTGCGTATCCATATGATTCCCCTCTATTCTATCTACATTCTATTGTTCTCCTGTTTCCTCCGGTACATTAATCTCATAATTCGGTAAAACCAATACCTCTACGCGCCGATTTCTTGCCCTGTTTTCCTTTGTATCATTTGGATAAGCCGGGTCAAATTCCCCATGTCCTTTCACGCTGAACATAGTCGGATCCAGGTTGTTATTTTCAAGTATAATCTGCATAAAATTCATAGCCCTGCTCACGCTGAGCTGCCAGTTTGAATCATAGTCTGCGTTATGAATAGGAACATCATCGGCGTGACCACTGATAACTACCTGATGAGGAGGTTCTGTATACAGGATTTGAGAAACATCCTCTGCAACTTGCCTTCCCCCCGTCTTTACCACCGCACTACCCGAATCGAACAGAATATCATTGCGCATCGTAATAAGCAGACCCTCTCCGGTCAGCTCGGTACCAAACTGTTCTGTAAGACCAGCTTCTTCAATATAATCATTGATTTCTCTTTGAATCCCCTGCAGCTTAAGAAGCTCCTGCTGACCTTCTATATCCTCTTCACTCAATCCTTCCTCGTCATCCTCGCCTTCTTCCATATAATCGCCATCATCCCGGCCTTCTTTCACACTTGGAGGAATTGGTTCGGAATCATAATCTAAGAGACCTTTACCTGATCCAGCAGATAATTCATCACGAAAAACGTTGGCAAGCTGGAAATATTTTTCGACGTTGATATCACTTGAAGCGAACAATACAATAAATAACGCTACTAACAATGTTAATAAATCAGAATAAGGAAGCAGCCAGGACTCATTTATATGCGATTGCTTTTTCTTTTTCCTTCTCCTAGCCATCGCTATCCCTCTTCTGCAATTCTGCTAACTCTTTAGATGAAAGTAAGGATCCTAATTTCTCCTGTACAATTAATCTGGAATCGCCTGTGGTAATGGACAAAACGCCTTCCACAATTAATTCTTTTTGCATTATTTCCCGTTTTGACTTTTCACGCAGTTTATTCGCAAATGGATGCCACAGCACGTAGCCTGTAAAAATCCCTAACAATGTGGCTACAAACGCTGCAGAAATAGCATGTCCCAAAGCATCAATATCAGACATATCAGACAGCGCTGCAATCAATCCGATTACAGCACCAAGTACTCCCAGTGTCGGAGCATATGTACCTGCCTGCGTGAAAATAGCAGCACCTTCCTCATGCCGCTGCTCCATTGCTTCTATTTTTTCAATCATGACATCCTTAATAAAATCGGGTGATTGCCCGTCAATTGCTAATTGCAGGCCCGATGAAAGAAAGGGATCATTCACTTCACTCATTTGATTTTCTAAAGAAAGCAGACCCTCTTTACGAGTTTGGTCTGCCCAATCCATAAATAAAGCAATAAGCTCTTTAGAATCGGTTTGTTTCTCTTCAAAAAATAATTTTTTAAATAATGCCGGAACTTTTTTTAAAACACTTCCCGGAAAAGCAATTGTAACTGCTGCCACTGTCCCAAGCAGAATGATGAGAAATGCTGCAGGCTCCAGCAATGCACTTAATTGTGCACCTTTTAATACCATTCCGACCCCGACAGCAATTAGTCCTAATATTAAACCTATGACTGATGTTTTATCCATATGTATCCTCCCGTTTTCCATTGTACCTACTTTTAATATCGGTAAAATTCATAAATTATGAAGTCCCTGCAAGGTAAATTTCGCATTAATCGACAAGTATTTTACAAATGATTATTCCAGATAAGAAAAACAGGCTGTGCAATCTGCACGAGCCTGTTTTTGTCAAATAATCTGATAAATAACAGCTTGATAAGGTTTGAGTTTTCCCAGTGTAGCTTCTTCATAATTATTAATCAGTAATTTTAATGATTTATCCTTTAATTTTTCCGGTAATTCATATTCCGTTTCTTTTCCAAAAACATTTACCAGGATGAGCCACTTATTTTCTTGATATGTCCGCATATAAGCATATACACCTGGATGATCCTTTATCACAAGATCGTAATTCCCGTAAATGAGCCCCTGCTCCTGCTTCCGTAATGCAATCAGCAGTTTATAGAAGTTCAGAATAGAATCGGCATGATTTTGCTGGTTTTCGACATTGATGGATGGATAATTTGGATTCACTTTCATCCAGGGTGTTCCTGTTGTAAAACCGGCATTCGCTTTACCATTCCACTGCATTGGTGTACGTGAATGGTCCCGGCTCGTCTTCGCTAATGCCGCTAATATTCCTTCTTCCGGAACTCCTTTTTCCAGCTGCTCCTTATAAAAATTCTTCGCATCAACGGCATCATATTCCTCGATTGATTCAAATGGGGCATTCGTCATTCCAATTTCCTGTCCTTGATAAATAAACGGCGTCCCCTGCATCATAAAGTATAGTACAGCAAAAGCTTTTGCTGAAGCCGCATGATAATTCTCCGGATCTCCCCAGCTAGATACAGAGCGAGGCTGATCATGATTTTCTAAAAACAACGCATTCCATCCGACTTTCTCCAGTCCCTTCTGCCAGGTGGTAAATACATCCTTCAGTTCTTCTAAATCAAGCCCTTCCCCTGTTTCTCGTCCCCAAAGATTAAGATGATCAAATTGAAAAATCATATCAAATACACCATGCTTTTCACCAACCCAGTCATCTGCCTGTGCCAGTTTCACACCATTAGCTTCTCCAACAGCCATAATATCATAATGATCCAGCGTTGCTTTTTTAAATTCCTGCAGAAATTCATGAATACCGTCCCGATTCATATGTCCTTTAAAAGAAGGAACATATTTTTTCTTTTTCGGGTTCGGTAAATCAGGAAACCCGGGCTTCTTCTTTATATGCGAGATTGCATCGACACGAAAGCCGTCGATTCCTTTATCCAGCCACCAGTTTACCATTATATATAAATCTTTGCGTACTGCTTCATTTTCCCAGTTTAAATCCGGCTGTTTTTCAGAAAAAATATGCATAAAATATTCTTTTGTCTGTTCATCATATTTCCATGCTGACCCCCCAAAAATAGACTCCCAATTGTTCGGCACTTCCCCGTTTTTCTTTCCGGGATGCCAAATATAATAATCTCGGTATGGGTTGTCTTTAGATGACTTGGACTCAACAAACCAGGGGTGCTCATCAGAAGTATGATTGATAACCAGATCCATAATCAGACGCATACCCTTTTGATGTACTTTTTCAAGCAGCTCATCGAAGTCTGCCATTGTTCCAAATTCTTCTGCAATCGCCTGATAATCACTAATATCATAGCCATTATCATCATTAGGAGATTGATAGACAGGGCTGATCCAGATAACATCGATCCCTAAATCCTTTAAATAATCCAGTTTAGAAATAATACCTTGTATATCGCCAATTCCGTCCCCGTTAGAATCCATAAAGCTTCTGGGATAAATTTGATAGGCTGTTGCTTCTTTCCACCATATTTTTTTCATATGCCGACTTCCCTTCTTAAATAACGGAACTGGAAATATACTCTTCTTACCAGAGCATATAATCCAGTTCAATTTATCTTAAGCCCACCACATTGTGGCTGGTGCTTCTGTTATATTTACCTGTTTTAAATTTTTCACAGCTGCTTGAAAGCCTTCCTGAATTGACATAATCGGGTCTTCATGCTCGATGCTGATAACATAATCATAGCCATACGTTCTGAGTGCGCTCACAATGTTGGACCATTCCTGAATGCTATGACCGTACCCTACCGAACGAAATGTCCAGGCCCGGGTCTGGACCTCCCCATAAGGCTGCATGTCGGTTAAGCCGTACATGTTAACATTATCCTGATCAATATATGTGTCCTTGGCATGAAAATGATGAATAGCTCCGGCTTTTCCTAAAATTTTAATAGCCGCAACCGGATCAATTCCCTGCCACCATAAGTGACTCGGATCAAGGTTTGCCCCGATAGCATTATTTGTTGCTTCACGAAGTTTCAACATCGTATATGGTGTATGAACAAGGAAACCGGCATGCAGCTCCAGTCCAATCTTTACGCCATGATCTTCTGCAAATTGCCCCTGCTCCCTCCAATATGGAATCAGTTTTTCTTCCCATTGCCATTTTAAAATATCGGAGTACTCCGTCGGCCATGGAGTCACCGGCCAATTAGGATATTTGGAATCTTCATTCGATCCCGGCGTTCCGGAAAATGTATTTACAACAGGAACATCCAGCATTTCCGCCAGCCGAACAGTCTTTACAAAAGCGTCATGACTTGCTTTAGCATGTGCTTTATTCGGCGAAACAGGATTATCATGGCAGCTGAATGCACTAATCGTTAACCCGCGGGACTCAATTTTATCCTTGAATTCCTTTCGTTTCTCGCTGTTTTCCAGCAGTTCATCAATTTGACAGTGTGCGGTTCCCGGGTTTCCCCCTGTCCCGATTTCCACAGCATCTAATCCGGCGTCTTTTACATAATCCAGCATCTCTTCCAACTTTTTCTCAGCAAATAAAACAGTAAATACACCCAGTTTCATTATTAGCCTCCTAGTTTATAAAAATACTTTTTCCCCGCTCACTGCTCTCATAGATTGCATCCATTACCCTGGTTACTTTCAGCGCATCCTGCGGGCTGCTTTTTAATTGATCTCTGCCTAAGCAGGCATCAATAAAGTTTTTCGCCTGCAAAAGACCGGCTTGCTGTTGATCCTGTGTTGTATTCGTATGCGTTTCCATCATTCGATTATACTTAGACTGATAGAATTCATAAGGAAATACACTTAATCCACCATTTTCTCCCGATATCGAGATATGCGTCTGATCTTCTTTTATATTTGCCGCCCAGGAACACTCAAATAATAACGTGCTTTGATCATCAAAACGTATATAAGCGCTCACATGATCATCGACGTCAATGGCTTCATGGTCATAGCTTCCCCAATCATTAACCTGATTCGGCTGCTTGCTTAGACGCTGATAGGTCTGTGCATTTACTTCGACTGGTTTGGAAGGAGAAACAAGCCAAAGAGCTGTATCTAGTAAATGGCAGCCCCAATCAATTAAACTCCCTCCGCCCTGAAGCTGCTTATTGATAAATACACCCCAGCCCGGAACCTTTCTTTGACGTAAAGCCTGTACACGCGTAACAATAGGACCCCCTACTCCGGCCATGGACTGCTTAGCCAAAACAACGGCATCCATAAATCGATAATGGTAGCCAATCATTAAGATACGGTTATTTTTTTCTGCAGCATCTACCATCCGTTTTCCTTCAGCTGCATTCAGCGCCATCGGTTTCTCACATAAAACATGAACGCCCTGGTTCAAAGCTGCAACTGCTATTGATTCGTGAAATTTATTTGGTGTACAAATCGTTACGGCATCAACATACTTTAACATCTCTACATAGTCTTCATACACATGCGGAATGGCATATTTTTCTGCTACTTCTCTGGCCCGGACAAGGTTAACATCCTGTATCCCAGTTATTTCTACATATTCTCTTAATGACTGATAGGCTGGAATATGACGGTTCTCCGCTATTCCTCCTGCACCAATCAGTCCCATTTTCAATCGTTTCATCATGAATCACTTCTCCAGCGAATAAATTCTTTTCGTTTTCACAGATTCTAAAGCACCCAAAATAATAGCAAGTGACTTCTTTCCTTCTTCTCCATCAATTAATGGAGCAGTATCGGTTTGAATCGAGTCAACAAAATGATTAATAACATGGGTTGTTGTCTGACCGCCTTCATCATTAGACTGAATTGCACCGAGCTCGTACTTTACTGTTTCACCATTTGCATATTGAACCACCAGTGAATAGGCGGGGTCATCCTCCAAACGCAGTATTGCTTTTTCTCCATAAATAACCGTCGAGTTATCCTCTTTTGCCGTGTATGCCCAGCTTGCTGCCAGCGTCCCAATTGTGCCCTTTGCTGATTTAAGAATCAGTGTGGCGTTATCATCGACATCTGTATTTTCTTTTGCACTTGTCTCCACAAATGCCCCTACTTCTACAAACTCATCCTGTAATAAATAACGGACTAAATCTGCTTTATGTACGCCTAAATCGCCCATTGCTCCAATAAATGCTTCGTCTTTTTTAAAGAACCAGCTTTCTTTCCCGTCAGCACTCCAGCCTTCTGGACCGCCATGACCAAATGCGGTACGGAAGCTGTAAACGTTCCCAATCGCTCCGGATTCAATCAGTTCTTTGGCTTTTCGATGAGAAGCAACAAACCGCTGATTATGACCAATCATTAATTTCTTCCCGTTTCGTTCCGCCGCTTCAATCATTTTATCTGCCTCTTCTATAGAAGTTGCCATCGGTTTTTCACAAAGTACATGCATACCGGCGTTCAGCGCATCAATGCTGACAGGTGCATGTAAGTAGTTTGGCAGACAAACACTGACAGCATCAATACGCTCTTCTTTCAACAGTGTTTTATAATCTGTATAAGCCTTAGCCTGATATTTTACTGCTGCTTCCCTGGCCCGTTCGCCAACAACGTCGCAAACAGCTGTAATTTCGACGTTCTCATTCGCTGCGTACTCCGGCAGATGCCGATGTGTTGCAATACTTCCGCATCCGATTACTGCTACTTTTATCCTCATCTCTTATCTTCCTTTCTACGTCGTTTTATTTTTCAATCGGCTGGAAATTACCGTATGTATGCTTCGGCGTGTTTTGATTTTCAGCCCATTCGACAGCATTTTTAATTACCTGTTGAACCTCTGCCTGATGATAGGTTGGATAGGTTTCATGACCAGGGCGGAAATAGAATATTTTCCCTCTGCCGCGTTTAAACGTCGCCCCACTGCGGAAAACTTCCCCGCCGGTAAACCAGCTGACAAAAATCAATTCATCCGGTGCCGGTATATCAAAATGCTCCCCATACATTTCTTCTTTTTCAATTTCAAAATACTCACCGATTCCTTTGGCAATTGGATGGGATGGATCTACATTCCAAACACGTTCTGTATCATCCGATTCACGCCATTTCAAATCGCAGCCTGTCCCCATAAGAGATTTAAAGATTTTCGAGAAATGTCCTGAGTGAAGAACAATTAAACCCATGCCATCTAACACACGCTTTTTCACTCTTTCCACGATGGCATCCTGTACTTCATCGTGCGCCATATGCCCCCACCAGAGCAGCACGTCTGTTTTCTCTAATAAATCCTCCGGCAATCCATGCTCCGGCTCATCTAATGTCGCTGTAGTCACATCATGCCCCGCTTCCGTTAAAAAGCCGGCAATAGCTCCATGAATCCCCTCCGGATAAATAGAAGCAACTGTTTCATTTGTTTTTTCATGACGATTTTCATTCCATACTACGATATTCATTGCGGACACTCCTTATTTGATTTCTTTTATTCTATCGTGACATCGATAACAGGACTGTTATCTTCGGTTAATTTTCTATGAGACTCTCTTGATTCAATGCCCATAAACATGATTTCATTCGTTCAACATCTTTATAAATTTGTTCTTCTGTGCTTCTTCTGATAATTATAATACTGTACCCTTGCTGATAACAGGATACCAGCAATTTTTTATTTCATTACTTTAACGGAATTCCGGTATGCGATACAATGAGGAATAATAATCCGCTTTTCATTTAGCACCTGATTCGTACATATTTGAATAATTGCTTTTGCTGATTCTACACCCAGGCGAAAGATCTGGATATCCACTGTTGTAAGTGCAGGATGTATAATTTCTGAGAAATAAATATTATTAAAGCTGACTAAAGATATATGTTCGGGAACCTTCAGCCCATATTCCTCCAGCATACTGATAACCCCTACACTGATTAAGTCATCGCTTACAACAATTGCATCCGGCGTTACTTTAAGTTCTAAAATTTGTTCAACAGCTTCCCTTCCCCCGGACTTTAGAAACTCTGTATGGATGATATACTCTTCTGATACAGGAATGCCGGCTTCTTTTAATGCTGTTTCATAGCCTTTTTGCCGGTCGATGGTTACAACCAGATCTGCGGCTCCTCCAATAAATGAAATCCGTTTATGTCCATTTTCCAGCAAATGCTCAGTAATGTCTTTCCCCGCTTTTATATTATCATTGTCTACATGAACTATTTCATCTTTATATTCTGAGGGTTTTCCTACCATAACAAAAGGGAATTTCTTTTCCTTTAAAAAATCCACTACGGAATCATTCAGTCGTGAATAAAGTAAAATTATCCCGTCAACATACTTACCCAGGACCATTCTTTCGATTTCTTTAAATTTTTCTTCCTCTGTTTGCCCGGACGAAAGAAGCATCGAAAATTGCTCCTGATGAAAATAAGATCCTATCCCTCTTAAGACCTCCGTAAAAAATGGATTCTGCAAAGACTTATCCGCTGAAGACGGCATAATCACGCCAATTGTTTTCGTTGACTGCACAACTAAATTCCTGGCAGTCAGATTAGGGTGATATCCTAATTCTTCCATTGCTGCTCTAACTTTTTGTTTCGTCTCTTCACTTATCCTCGAGTTGTTAGCAATTACCCGGGATACTGTAGATGGAGAAAAACCGGTTACCTTTGCTATATCTTTGATTGTAACTATTTTCATCACCCTCTAAGTCAGCATATTCACGATACTTCAACATGGCATAGAAACAGAGCCAGCCAGCATCCCCATGAAGCCTGTATAGCTGTTAAACTTAAAATTAATTGTCTCTCGATGGAGGCTCGCAAAGCAACACAGTTCCCAGGAATGCTTACCATACAGAAAATAAGTAATAACGGAAAAATTCTCTGTCTCTTATATCTTTGTTTTATAGTGCGTGTTCAAAAAGTTTCTAAATTAGAAGCAAGAAGATCAAGGCGACGTGGTTTTTACGAACGGACTTTCACAGGACGTGATGACTTCTGTGTTGTCCATAAATGTTTTCGATGGGACGAGTAATCGCAGTCCCAGGACGTGGACGCTCTTAACAGAAGTTCCTCTATGCTTTATAATACGTGAGTAACGCTCTTGGTGGGGCGAGTAATCGCAAAAGCCCTTCGATGGGGCGAGTAATCGCAGTCCCAGTCCCATCGGAAAAAATACGTCAACGCAGAGATTCACCGCTTATCATTTGGGGACTTTTTGAACATCCTCTTATAGGACTTTATAACAAGTTTTATAGAACTATTTCATTTAGCATACAACATTTTAACCTTTTGTACCACCCGACGCTAAACCGGAAATTAAGTACCTTTGCAGGAATAAATAAATGGTTGCAATTGGCACAGCAATTAATACAGAACCTGCTGCAAATCTAGTAAAATTATTTGCAAACTGATCATTTATAAAATTGTATAGTCCCAAAGCCAAAGTATAATTTTCCTCACTTGAAATAACAATGGACGGAAGCAGAAAATCAAATAATGGTGCCATAAAATTAAATAGAGCAACTACTGCCAGAATAGGTTTTGCCAGTGGAAGAAGAACACTCCAAAAAATCCTGATAGGACCGGCTCCATCGATCTTAGCAGCCTCATCCAGCTCTTTTGGAATCGTGTCAAAATATCCTTTTACCAGCCAGGCGTTAAATGGAATTTGACCACCTAAATAAATCAATATTAAACCTGTTAACGAATCTAATAACCCAATCATATTTAAGAAGATGTATAAGGCAACCATCGCCATCATTACAGGAAACATTTGTAAAAGTAAAAAGATATACAATCCATTCTTACGTCCTACAAATTTAAATCTTGAAAAGGCATAAGCAACAAATGCTGTCAGTACTACACTTCCAATGGCATTTGCAAAAGCAACAATCAATGAGTTTTTATACCATAATAAATAATCACTTTGCGGACTGAACAGCCATTTATAATGTTCCAATGAAAAATTATCCGGAATAATACTGGAAGAATATAAACTTGTCCCCTGATTAAGTGACATACCTATTGTCCAAAGCAGCGGATAAAAAATAATGACGGAAACAATTGCCAGTATTAGATAAATCGCTGCTACTTCTAATTTTGATTTCGTTTTCGAGCTCATTAAATTTCACCTTCTTCTTTAAAGGATCTTGTTTTTCGGAATTGGTAAAATGCAAAGCCAGATACAATTAGTCCCATGATGATTGAAATAACAGCTGCCATCGAATAGTTATTTGTATCGAATGTCAATTTATATACCCAGGAGATCAGAATATCTGTACCGCCGGCATTCTGCCCACGGACTGCGGGGCCGCCTTCATTAAATAGATAAATGACATTAAAATTATTAAAGTTTGAAGCGTACTGCATGATTAGTAATGGTGCTGTTGCAAACATCACATGGGGGAATGTAATACTTTTAAACTTTTGAATCCGTGATGCCCCGTCCATGTCAGCAGCTTCATACCAATCTTTTGAGATACTTTGCAATATTCCGGTAAACAATGCAAAGATAAAAGGAAATCCAAGCCATGTTTGTATCATAATAATTGCTATACGGCTATAGAGCGGATCACTTAACCACGATATCCCATCCCCTCCGAATAAAGGTATGATAATATCTCTGTTAATCGCTCCAAAATCATCATTAAACATTGCTGCAAATACCAGAATAGTTACAAATGCCGGAACAGCCCAAGGTAAAATCAAAATTGTTCTGATTAATTTTTTGAATCTCACCCTTTCATCATTCACCAGGACTGCGAGAAAGAAACCAAGAGCAATCTGTAATGTTGTTGCTACTACTGTCCAGACAATTGTCCAAACAAATACACTAAGAAATGTCTCCTGCCAAATAGGCACTGTAAATAAACTTTTAAAATTATCCAACCCTACCCAATCTACTAAATTACGGGGAGGAGAATGATATAAATCATAATTTGTAAATGCTAATAACAGAGAAAACAGCAATGGAAAAATAACGACAAAGATCATTAAGAATAGGCCAGGAAACGTAATTATATAAGGAAATGAATAATCATATGCCTCTTTAATCACCTGTTTAAAACTTAAAGGCACCCATCCTTTTTTTATTTTTTTTGCTTGTTTTCTTGCATCAAGTACATTAAATACATACAATGTGATTGCTATTACCGAAACAATTAAGGATAATACACCGAGTACGAGTAATCTTATAGAGTGATCCGTTCCTGGAATGGTCCCTAATGTACGCAACCCCCAAAGCCCAAAATTTAACGCATCTAGAAAAGCCAGAAGGAATGCTCCTTCAATAAAAATAAATATACTTCCTTTTAAATATCTACGGTTATATAACTGACCTAATCCGGCAAATAAAATGGACAAAATGGTGGCAGTATTCGGGTTATGTTTATGATACTTCTTTTTTGGCTGTTTTTTTGGAGTAGTCAATCTTACCCCTCCTTTAACTTAACTGTATATGACATAATCAAAATTATTTTTAATAGCCTGCTCCCTTAAGAATCAGTAAATTAAAAAGAGGAGATAGACTCCTCAATTTAATTAATTTCCTCCGCCGCCAGCTTGTATGTTTGTGTTAATCTGATCCACAGCTTCTTCTAACACTTCTTTGGCATCTTCACCTTCAGTTAAGAACTGTAATGCATTTTGCATCGGCTCCCAGACTTGGGCCATTTCAGGAGAACTCGGCATTGGAACGCCAAATTGAATTTGCTCAGCAAAGGCAGCATACATCGGCTCTTCAATATTATTTAAAGCCTCTTCATTTGGAGGAAGCTCTCCGGCAATATCATAATACGTCTGCTGATTCTCTTCATTTGTAATAAACATAGCTAAATCCTGAGCCCAATCTTTATTTTCTGAGTAATAAGATACCATCCAAGATTTAACGCCTACAAATGTAGAGCTTGGTTCGCCATTAATTTGTGGGAAAGGTGCAAAGGCTAAATCATCTCCCAAAGCGCTTTCATAAACAGGAATACTCCATGGTCCATTAATAACTGCTCCTATTTTACCTTCTGTGAACAAGCCGTCGATTACGTCTGCAGTTGTAGCAGCCGGGATTTTACCAGAACCAAAAAACTCTTGATAAAATTCTCCGCCTTCAATCGCACCATCATTTGCTAAACCAACATCCGTAACGTCATAGTCTCCAACTTCTCCTCCAAATATATATCCGCCATAATTAACCAGGAACGGGTAAGAGAAATAAAAATCATTCGGCCGCATTAAAAATCCATATTCATCATTAGAAGCATCTGTATGATCCTCCAGTAATTCTAAAACATCTTCCATTGTTTCCGGTGCTTCATCAACAATACTTTTGTTATAAAAAAGTCCATATGTTTCAATAACTGCAGGTAATCCATATATATTTGTTTCATCATCATAAGTGTAAGTAACAGCATCTACTGCTGCATCTACATATCTATTTAATTCATCATCAGTAACATCTAGGGGTTCCGCTAATCCTTGCGCAACAATATTTCCAATCTGGTCATGAGGCTGATAGAATAAATCCGGACCATTTCCTTCAGGTCCAGCTAATGATAATTGCTGTAATTGATCAACCATTGGTCGTCCTTCCACTTTGACTGAAATACCTTCTTGTTCTTCGTATTTCTCCACAATTTCATTAATTGCATCCATCTGTTCATCCTGATCATTCATCCAAATCACTAATTCTTCCGGCTTTTCAGATTCACCGCCAGTACTTTCCTCTCCTGGTTCTTCTCTATCAGGTGCACATGCTCCTAAAACCAGAATAAATAGTAAAGAAATTAACGCCAAGAAACGAACTTTCCCTTTCATTTCCCCAACTCCTCTTAGTATTTTTTAGTTGCGCAAACGTTTGCGCAACATCTACAAAAATCATTCTAATCTATTTAATCTATTTTTGCAAGGGGTTTCATTCTTTTATTTTTCCTCTTGACTTATTAATGCAATTCTGCAAATAATAGATTTAATTACTAAGTTCCACATACAATTTGAGGGCAATGCTTTGTTATAACAACAACCCCTGTTTTCTTAATCGGAAAACAGGGGTTGTTTATTTTTAAGGAGGAATTCCATGTTAAAAGAAGCGATACACCACAGACCAAAAGGAAATTTTGCTTATGCTTACAAAGAAGAAACACTGCATATCCGGTTAAAGACGAAGAAAAAGGATGCAAAAAAAGTAAATTTGATTTATGGCGATCCCTATGATTGGAAAAAGAAAAAATGGTCTTATAAGAAAAAGCCAATGTCAATTTCGGCTTCAGATGATTTGTTTGATTACTGGTTTATTGAACTCGATGTACCAACACGCCGCCTGCGATATGGTTTTGAAATAAGCGACGGCAAAGATACATTGATTTTTACAGAAAAAGGATTCTATTCCCAAATAGAAACAGATGATATTTCCTACTATTTCTGTTTTCCGTTTATCAACCCTATTGATATTTTTGGAGCGCCCGCTTGGGTTAAAGAGACCGTCTGGTATCAAATTTTTCCGGACCGGTTTTCGAATGGAAATAAGAAAAATGATCCAAAGAAGGTCTTGCCTTGGGCCAGTGAAGCACCTGCCCTAGACAACTTTTTCGGCGGGGATTTTGAAGGTATTATTAACAATCTCGATTACTTAACAGATTTAGGAATCAACGGAATTTATCTGACACCTATTTTTAAAGCATACTCCAATCACAAATACGACACGATTGACTATATGGAAATTGATCCGCAGTTCGGAGACAAGGAAACATTTAAAAAGCTTGTTGACGCCTGTCATCAAAGAGGAATTCGTGTGATGCTGGATGCTGTGTTTAATCATAGCGGCCTATATTTCGGTCCTTTCCAGGATGTCCTGAAAAATCAGGAGAAGTCCAAATATAAAGACTGGTTCCATCTGCATGAATTTCCAGTAAAGGATGTCTACCCGCCTAATTATGATACATTCGGGTATGTGGAATCTATGCCGAAACTAAACACAGAGAATCCGGAAGTACGCTCTTATTTCTTAGATGTAGCCGCCTATTGGATTGAAGAATTTGATATTGACGGCTGGCGTCTGGATGTAGCAAATGAAGTAGATCATTCTTTTTGGAAAGCATTTCGTAAAAGAGTTAAATCAATAAAACCAGACTTATATATTCTTGGCGAAATATGGCATGATGCGCTCCCTTGGCTGGAAGGAGACCAGTTTGATGCAGTTATGAATTATCCGCTCACGTTAGCGGGACTGGATTATATAGCAAAAGAAAAAATTGATACCCTTCAATTTGCTAACCGTTTATCCAAATCCTATGCATCTTATACAGAAAACAGTAATGAAGTAGCCTTCAACCTGCTCGGCAGTCACGATACACCAAGAGTTCTGACTGAATGTGGCGAGGATATTAAAAAAGTTCGTCTATTATATACTCTATTATTTTCTTTCCCTGGTACACCTTGTGTGTATTATGGAGACGAGATTGGCATGACAGGAGGAGAAGATCCTGAGTGCAGAAAATGCATGGTCTGGGGTGAGGAGGATCAAAATACCGATCTGAAAAACTTTGTTAAACAGTTTATTCAATTGCGGCTTAGTGAAGAAGCATTTACACAAGGAAAGCTGTCTATTATCGATCCGGATAACGAAAATGATTATTTTCACTTTGTAAGGACTGTCAAAGATACTTCGGTTCACTTTTTTATGAATGCATCAGATCAGTCAACGAGGATATCATTGAACTGTGCTTCTACAGATCATGTTTCCGATTTATGGAATCAAAAAGAACTAAAAACCAAAGAAGATAAATTAGATTTTGAGCTTCCTGCCAATGATTTTGTCATTATAAAGCAGAGAACTTCCAGTAAGTAAACTTTTCCAGTGAAGGAAGACAGCTATTAAAGCTTCCTTCACTGGATTTTCATTTTAATCACAACAGCAAATAAGCAAATAATATTTTCAATATGATATCATAGGAGAAAACGATCTAATAAAAGGAGTATCCTTATGAAAGTAAAAATGAATGTTCAAACTGCCTATCACGGTGATTTATTACGTGCCGGGAAGGAATATGAAATTGATGAGGAAACAGCTGAGCGCTGGATTGCCAGCAGACTTGCTGAGGAAGTACCGGAGACTTCGGAAGATGAATAAGTGTTGAGAGCTTTAGGTATGATCTATAGAAACAGCCCGTCTACTGTTAAAGACGGGCTGTTTCTTTGGAGAGACTCTCAAGAGAAGTATTTACCTGTTTGCAAAAAATTCTTCTGCTTCTTCTAAATACTTCTCTTGATCTGGAGTCAAATCGTACTCCTCTTCAATTGCAGACACTGGACAAACTGCTTTGCACGCGCCGCAATCAATGCAAATATCAGGATCAATATAAAATTGCTTGATGCCTTCTTCTATACAATCAACAGGACAAACACTGACGCATTCTCCCGCTTTTTCACCTCTGCATGGATCAAGAATAACAAAAGCCATGGAAAGAAAACCCTCCTTACATGATTAACATGATTCATCCTAAATGATAAGGGTTTTACAGAATGAAGTAAACTGTTTCACCTCTATTTATGTGTATTTTCTGTGAAAAAACGAGGCTTTATTAAGCAGATTTGCGTTTTTTCTGCTGGAATTGGCCGACAGGAATCGAACTATCCAGCAATCTGTTTTTATCCTATATAGTAAAATAAAGCAATGAAAATTAAAATTCACTGCTTTAATTAATTTCAATAATACCGTTCTCTCCAGCGTCCACATCTGTTTTCAGCAACTCAATTTGCTGACCTGTTTCCAGATTTGTAAAGATGATTGGGCTGATAGTTGACTTAGCATATTCACCAATATGCTCTAAGTCAGCTTTTAATAAAGCTTGTCCTGCTTTCACTTCCTCCTCTTCTTCTACAAGAATTTCAAATCCTTCTCCTTTGAGATTCACTGTATTAATCCCAATATGGATCAAGATTTCTTTACCTGTTTCTGATTCCAGGCCAATCGCGTGCTTCGTAGGAAAAACATTCGTGACTTTCCCATTTACTGGAGAGACCACTAAACCATCCAACGGCTTCACTGCAAAACCATCTCCCATCATTCTGCCGGCAAATAATTGATCAGGAACTTCTGTAATCGGAATCAGTTTCCCGCTTAGCGGAGAAGCAATATCTTCGACGAAGCTTGAGTGCTGTTCTTGTTCATTTGTTTCTTCCGCAGTGTAAAGCTCCAGATTTCCAGGCACAGGTCCAGGTGTCCTGCCAGATATAATATCCTGTATCTGTCCTTTAATAATTTCTGAACGCGGTCCGAAAATAGCCTGAATATTATTTCCAACCTCCTGTACTTCCGAGGCACCAAGCAGTTTCAATTTATTCTTGTCCACCTGTTTGATTGAATGGACAGAAACACGTAACCGGGTAATACAAGCATCCAGATGGGTAATATTTTCTTGTCCGCCGATTGCTTCTACTACATGATAAGCTAAATCAGCAGGTTTTCCTTTTTTATCATTATCTACCTCTTCAATTGTTTCTTCACGCCCCGGTGTCATCAGGTTAAACTTCTTAATAAAGAAGCGGAATAAGAAATAATAAAGTACTGCGAATAGAAGCCCAATTATAATTGTAATCCACCATGGTTCCTGATTCGGCAATACTCCGAAAAGTACAAAGTCTATGGCTCCTCCAGAGAAGGTATAACCGACATTGACACTGAACCATGTCATCAATACATAGGATAGTCCGTCTAAAACGGCGTGAATAAAAAATAATAAAGGTGAGACAAATAGGAATGAGAACTCAAGCGGCTCTGTAATACCTGTTAAGAAGGATGTTAATGCTCCTGAAACAAGCAGTCCGGCAACAAGCTTCTTTCTTTCCGGCCGGGCAGTATGATACATGGCAAGCGCCGCAGCAGGCAAACCGAACATCATAATCGGAAATTCCCCTGCCATAAAATTCCCAGCAGTAATTTCTACTCCATCTCTTAATTGCGCAAAGAAAATGGTCATATCCCCGCGAATCATTTCACCGGCAAGGTTCGTATATGTACCAAATTCATACCAGAAGGGCGAATGAAAAATATGATGCAGCCCAAATGGTATTAACAGGCGTTTAATAAAACCAAACATAAAAACTGCAATATATGGGCCTTCTTCAATCAGCCAATAGGAAGCACTGTTCATGACATTTTGAATCGTCGGCCAAATAAACATTAATAAAATTCCGGCAAGGAAAGAAACAGCTGCTGTCGCAATCGGAACAAAGCGCTTCCCTGCAAAAAAGCCTAAGAACGATGGCATTTCTATATTATGGAACCGATTAAAACAATAGGCGGCTATTAAACCGGCGATAATCCCGCCAAATACCCCTGTCTGCAGGGTTCCTATCCCAAGTACACTTGCAAAACCAGGATCTTCCGTAATCATTTCCGGAGTTACCTGCATAAACGAACCCATTACCTGATTCATAACCAGGTAACCTATCAGTGCAGCAAGCCCGGCAGCTCCGTCACTTGCCAGTCCTATCGCAACACCAATTGCAAATATAAGCGGCAGATTATCAAAAATAACTCCACCGGCATCTTCCATTACTGTTGCAGTTAATTGAATCCAGTCCGCTTTAAGAAACGGAAGATATCCAAGCATGGTATCCTGTTGAGCGGCATTTCCAAATCCAAGCATAAGACCTGCTGCCGGCAAAAGAGCTACCGGCAGCATAAGTGCCTTACCAACCATTTGAAGAATTCCAAACGCTTTTTTGAACATATAAATCCCTCCTTCCTTTTAATCTGACACTGCAATAAAAAAAGACATAAGTAAAAATACCAGGATAGCGCATATAGATACTAAAATACTGTACCTCTCACTATCTAAGTATTTCTACTTATGCCTGATCGAATCAGCCACACATATAAGTGCATGTTCAAAAGAGTTCGAATGAGGTCTTGAAGATCAAGGTGACATGTTTTTACGAACGGCTTTCTCAGGATGCGGCGGTTTCTGCATAGTCACGCGAAAAAAGAGGTTTTAGTAAAACGTCATTACCCAGCCGTGTTATTTTTATTGGACTTTTTGAACATCCCTTATAAGAACTTAATAACTCAACTTTCGCACCTGAGAATAAGCATCTATACCTTACCATTTCAGGATGAACATGTTCTTCATTATCCTGATTGCAATTTGTTAAATCATCATTCTATGGAAATGGAGATTGTGTATAGCGCCGCTCCGACCAACCACTACGCTTTCCATGGGGACGGCTTCAGCTAACTTGAAAAGAAAACCGCTTTTCAAGTGGATCTTCAGCTCGCCCTGTTCCCATAGGAGTCTCCGTGGTTGGTCTGCGCTCAGTTAGGTTTCTTCAGTGAATGAAAGAAACCATATCCTGATGGAGTGGATGAAATCATTGCCTTTTGCTTGATGAAAAGATCATTTTAACATTTCAAATGGTTGATTTGGCAATTTAAATGATGATTCAGCATGGATAGTAAATATTGGGAATTGCTTTCATAAATAGAGAATAAAGAATATTTTATCGTGAATCAGGAAAAATGTTTTATCTGATTTAACTTTTATTTAGTCAGCTGTTTCAACCTGTATAGAACCCTTTCTAGCGGAGGAGGACCGTTTTGACTCCTAAGGGATCAGCACCATCTGAAGATCCACTTTTGCCAAGCGTTCTTCTTGGCAAAAGTTAGCTGAAGAGCGTGCCCCTAGGAAAGCAAAACGGTCCTCCGCAGCGGTGGCCTTACATGTTACCTTCTTTCTGTGCTCTGTCAATAGATAGATGGAAGGAAGGAACGATCAACGCCTATCACTATGATAAGAAAGTTACTTTTTAGGGTGCAAAAGTTAACTTAATAATTATTTCGTCTTTGCTTTTAATTGAATACTCTCATATAAACGCTGCAAATGAATTGTCAAATAGACCGATTCCGCATCAAAGATTGGTTTCTTTAAGGCATGCTGCATAATTTTAATCAGCTTCCAGGATAAATTATAGAATACTGGATATTCTTCTTTCAATAAGGCTGCCATTTTTTTCGGCTCCTCTACCTCATCCTCAATTAAAACACGCTCTATTGTATACCGGAGATGCCTGACAAAGCGGGCATAATCCATGCCGTCTTTATCTAATGTTATAGAGAGCTGGTCTTCAATAATCTGGATTAAATTAGATACAAGCTGTGAATACCGGTTAATGTCATTTAATGCTGTTCCCTCCATGGCACTATGAATATGCAATGCAATAAATCCAATCTCTCCCTCTGGCAAATGGACAGGCAAAAATTGGTTCATATATTCTACAATTTCGGACGCAATTTCATATTCAAATGGATAAAGCACCTTTGTCTCTGACAAAAAAGGATTACGAATTTCTAACCCTTTCTGCAAACGGGCAATTGCAAAAATAATATGATCTGTCAATGCAACAAGTGCATGTTCATCCGTAAATGTATTGACACGTTTTTTGATTATATCTATAGAATCCACAATGCTCTGCAATGTTTTTTCATCAATATTGTGGATGATTTTTTTATAATTTTCCTGTTCTGTTTTATTCCGGAGAACAAACAGTTTTTCTACGGTTTGGGATTCAATAAGATCATACTTCTTTTTAGCAAATCCGATGCCCTTCCCGATAAGGATGACTTCATTTTGATCAGTATCTTCAGCAATAAGAACATTGTTATTGAGTGATTTGATTACAGAAAAGGCATCCATATCAATCATCCCCTCTACGTATTAACTCTCTCTTCTTCCTATTATATATCACTTCAATCAAACTGCAAATTATGGATTTTTTTAGGGAATAAGGTCTGCTGGTATTGAGATGATATACTTCTGACCTCAGCAGATACCTACTTAAAAACTCACTTTTTATATCCTTTTTCTTCGTTTCATCGGATGAAAAAGTCCCCATTTTTTTATCGTGGGGACTTTACCATTCTATTGAATTAGGAGCGATCTTTTAACTTCGCCAGTGCATCTGCGAGTGCATTATTTTTAAAGTCATCCTGCTTTTTCATATACTTATTGACATCTTTTTTAGACACCTTCTGATTCTTTTCCTTCTCTTTTCTTGCCTGGAAGGTAGAAAGTTTTTCACGATGACCACAGGAGCATGTAAACATTTGACCTTCTCCCTCTCCACGGAGTTCCAGTCTTTTATGGCAATTAGGACAGCGTGCATTGGTATATTTTGCGATATTCTTTTTACCGCCGCAGCTGCGATCCTGACATACCAGTCTTCTTCCATGCTTGTTTTTAACTTCCAGCATCAGTTTACCACATTTCGGGCATTTTGTCCCAGTCATATTATCATGCTTGAACTTTTCCTCACTTGCTTTTATTTCTTGAACGGCCTGTTTGGTATACGTTTTGATTTCTTTTAAGAAGGCTTCTTTCTTTAGCTTGCCATCAGCAATTTGCCCTAATTTTTGTTCCCACTCGGCTGTTAAGATTGGAGAGCGGAGCTTTTCAGGTGCTAATTCCAACAGCTGTCTTCCTGTCGATGTCAGATAAATATATTTCCCCTTCAGCTCCATGTATTGATTATTGAACAGCTTTTCAATAATATCTGCACGGGTGGCAACTGTTCCAATCCCGCCAGTCTGCTTCATTGTTTTTACAAGCTCTTGTTTTTTCGTTTCCATATACTTCGTCGGGTTTTCCATTGCCTGCAGGAGACTGCCTTCTGTAAAGCGTTCCGGAGGTGTTGTCTGACCTTCCTTAATTGTATAAGTAAGAGCCATTTCTTCCCCTTTCGTAACTTGAGGAACACTGGAACGAATTTCTTCTTCATCGTCTGCCTGATGCTGGTAAATTTCCTTCCAGCCTAAAGCAACAATTCTATTTCCCTTTGCTTCAAAGGTCTCCCCTGCTGCTTCTACGATAATGCTCGTTTGCTCATATTCATACGGCTTGGAAAGGGCTCCTAAAAAGCGCTGGACAATCAGCTGGTAAATTTTCCGCTCCTGATTAGACAATGCGCTGTAATCCACCGGCTCTTCCGTAGGGATAATTGCATGGTGATCGGTTACTTTACTGTTATCGACAATAGCTTTACTGATTCGTAAATCTTCTCTTAAAATTTTACCCGCTGCTTTCGCATATTCATCTGCCCCACAGGCTTTTACACGTTCCTTTAATGTAGACACCATATCCGCAGATAAATGCCTCGAATCCGTTCTTGGGTATGTGACAAGCTTATGCTGTTCATATAATTTCTGCAAAACAGATAATGTCTGCTTTGCGGAAAATTGATAAATCCGGTTGGCGTCCCTCTGTAAATCAGTTAAATCATATAATGTCGGTGCATGTTTTTTCTTATGCTTTTTATCCACATGCGAAACAGTTGCTTTTTCTTTGGATACTTTTGCTTTTAATTTATCCACTGCTTCTTTTGAGAAAATGCGGGATTGGTTCTTTTTATCCTTCCAGGTTACTACAAATCCGCCTTTTGTTTTTCCCTGTAGCTGGTAGTATGTCTTTGGCTTAAATTGATTAATTTCCTGTTCGCGCATGGCAATCATTTCAAGTGTCGGTGTCTGTACACGGCCGCTGGATAAAGAAGCGTTATGCTTTGTTGTTAAAGCTCTTGTTGCATTTAATCCGACATACCAGTCTGCTTCCGAACGCGCTACAGCTGATTGATACAGATTCCAATATTGATTTCCGGGCTTTAAGTTTCGAAAGCCGTCTTTAATTGCCTTATCTGTAACAGAGCTGATCCACAGACGCTGAACCGGCTTCTTGACATGAGCTTTTTCCAAAATCCATCTGGCTACAAGCTCTCCTTCTCTTCCAGCATCTGTAGCAATAACAATATTACTTACATCTTGACGTGATAACTGCTGTTTTACGGTTTGGAATTGCTTTCCTGTCTTCTTCATCACCACTAATTTCAAATGATCGGGAAGCATTGGTAAATCTTCCATATTCCATGTTTTATATTTTGCATCATAGGCTTCCGGATCTGCTAGGGTAACTAAATGTCCTAACGCCCAGGTTACAATGTATTTTGTCCCTTCCTGATATCCATTTCCTTTTTTATTACAACCAAGGACTCTTGCTATATCTTTACCTACAGATGGCTTTTCTGCTAATACTACTGTCTTACTCATTTATATCCCTCTTTTTATCGGTTTCTATTCTGTTACTACTTTAACATATTTCCTTACAATACGTTCATCAAAGGCACACATTGTACCCGAAAACATAGAATATCGTACACAAAAATTATGGAAACGACATGGCTTCATGCTATTCTTGGAAGCTTTTACTTGTACTTATTAGAAAAAGGATGTTTTATATGATATATACAGGTATGCTTTTACTCGTTATTGCAGTAAGTCTGGATGGATTCAGTGTAGGAATAACCTATGGTATGCGGAAAATTAAAGTTCCTTTACTCTCTTTATTAGTTATTATGTTCTGCTCAGGAATGATTGTCTATCTGTCAATGGAGGTCGGCGATTTCTTGCGCTCCTTTATCTCTCCTCAAGGAGCAAGTATGCTTGGAGGCGGCATTCTTATTTTTTTAGGCTTCTTCTCCCTTATTTCTATGTTCCGTTCAAGAGAAACGGAAGCAGCAGAAAATAAAGAGCAGTTCTCATCCAATGTTAAATTAGAAAATGTGAGAACAGTGCTCAGCCGTCCAAAAGAAGCCGATTTAGATAAGTCTGGTATTATCTCACTTAATGAATCCATTCTGTTAGGATTTGCTTTAGCACTTGATGCATTTGGAGCCGGTATTGGAGCTGCCATGCTTGGATACTCTCCTTTCACCACAGCTTTATTAACAGCCTGCATGAGTGGAATCTTTTTATACAGCGGGATTATGTTTGGAAGTTATTTATGGAAAATACCTGCCTTACAGCGCCTATCCTTTTTACCGTCTGTTTTTCTTATTGCCTTGGGATGCTGGAATGTATTCAGCGTTTAGACTTCATTTCAAATTTGTTTCTGCGCTGTGAATCAACCCTGGAAACAGACAAAATCACCGCATCCAATAAACTGGATACGGTGATTTATTTATTATTCTTAAAGACTACTCTTCTCCCTCTGAAAAGAACGCAATAACATCTTTTTTATTTTTTATCTTAATTAAATGCTCCACATTTTCTAATTCAGAGCAGCTGGTAGCTATAGAAGAAAGTAACTCAAGGTGCGCATTCCCTTTTCCGGCAATACCAATCACTAATCTTACTTCATTTCCATCCCAATCTATTGGGTCATCATAAATTACAATGGCCAAGCCAGATTGATAGACTTCTTCTTTCGCATTATCTGTACCATGAGGAATAGCTAAGAGATTTCCCATATACGTTGATACACTTTTCTCTCTTTCGAACATTTTCTCAACATAATCATCGGAAACGTACCCCTGCTCCACAAGGATTCTGCCTGCTTCAGCGATTGCCTGCTCTTTATCCTTCGCTTCCCCGGACAGCTTGATATTGTCTTCTGTCAATATTTCATTTATTTTATCCCCGTTTTCAGAGCTTCCGGCATTCTTAATTTTTTCTACAACTTCATCATAGGATGGACTGTTTAGGAAGTTATCAATAGAAACATGATAAGCATCAGGCTGCTTGGCTTTTGCCCGGTCTGTCAGCTCTTTATGTGTGAAAATAATATCTGCTTCGGTCGGCAAATTACTGATGGCAATATTTTTTACAGTAATCTCCCCATATCCTGCAGCTTTTAGTTTCTTTTTCACCAGCGAAGCTCCCATAGCGCTTGAGCCAAGGCCTGCATCACAAGCAAATATAATATGCTTTACATTTCCAAAATCCATTGCTGCATCATTTTTTCCAGTTTGACCAGAATTGCTCAGCCCGGAAACAACACTGCTTTTCTTCCCTTTTATCGCTTCCATTTTTTTACTTGCTTCTGCAAGGTCTTCATTGTCACCTTTTTTATCAAACTTCAGAATAACCGATGCAACGGCAAACGATACGGCTGTCGCAAACAGAACGCTTAAAATGACGCCGATGTAACTATCTGAAGCTGTCATTAACAATATAGAGATAATACTACCTGGCGAAGCTACACTTACTAAACCGGCATCAAATATTGTTAACGTAAATATACCTGTCATTCCGCCTAAAATAGCTGCAATAATTAAAAGCGGTTTCATTAATACATACGGGAAATAAATTTCATGAATCCCCCCGATAAAATGAATAATTCCAGCTCCATAAGCAGAGGCCTTTGTTGCTCCTTTGCCAAAAAGCATAAATGCCAGTAATATACCTAAACCGGGACCAGGGTTTGCTTCGAGTAAGTAAAGAATAGATTTCCCGGTTTCTTCTATTTGACTGCTTGCAATCGGATTTAAAATTCCCTGGTTAATCGCATTGTTGAGAAACATTACTTTCCCTGGTTCAATAAAGATACTGACAAGCGGAAGAAGTCCATGATTTACCAAAAAGTCCACGCCTGCTCCCAGCACTTTAGTAAACGCACTCACCAATGGTCCAATAGCGATTGATCCAAATAATGCCAATATTGCACCGATAATTCCTGCCGAAAAATTATTAACCAGCAGTTCGAAACCAGATTTAATTTTACCTTCAAAGACTTGGTCAAATTTTTTGATAGCTAATCCGCCCAGCGGACCCATAATCATTGCGCCGATAAACATCGGTATATCTGCTGCAACAATGACCCCCATTGTTGCAACAGCTCCTACAACCCCTCCGCGAAAATCATGAAGCAGACGTCCGCCGGTAAAACCAATCAGTAATGGAAGCAGATAATTCAGCATCGGACTGATGAAATTAGTGAAAAGCTCCAACTGTGTCGGTACAGCGATTGCTGTTAAAATCCCCCATGCGATAAAAGCTCCCAGGTTAGGGATAATCATACTGCTTAAATTACTGCCATACGTTTGAATCCTTGAACGAATACTCTTCTTTTGCCCACTCATTCGTTACAGCCCCCTTTTGTTATGACCAGCTTTTTATCAATTCACTTTTACCGGCTGACCAGTTTCAAGTGATTGTTCGATACTTCTGACAACTTTGACTGCTCTCAGCGCTTCTTCCACAGAAATAGGAAAGTCTTTATCATTTAAAACATTATTCACAAAAGTGCTCAGTTCTTCTTTCATGATTCCAGTCTGTGTCCCGTATAAATCCACTCCATACATCGTGTCCGGGAATGTGATCTTATGGTCTTTTTCAAATACGCGAATCGACTGATCGAGAATATCAATATTAACCACACCGTCTGTTCCGGTAATATCAAGCTTGGCATCCAGTTCTACATGGTTATCCGGTAACACCCAGCTTGTTTCATAGCTTCCGATTGTTCCAGATTCAAATTTTAGTGTGGTGATAATAGCATCAGCAGTATCAAATTCTTTTAAGCGCTTTCTTACTTCAACTGCAGAAACTTCCACAATCTTGTCTCCTGTAATCCACTCAATAGCATCTAAATCATGAACACCTAAAAACATCACGACAGATGTTCTTCCTTTTAACCTTCTTCCATTCTGATAGGAATTGTTACGCCGGGAATGAAGATGAACCGGTTCACCGATTTTCCCTGCTGCCACTGCCTGTTTTGCATGATAATATCTTGGGTCCCAGCGTAATGTGTGGCCAACCATCATTTTTACGCCGGTTTCTTTCACTTTATCAATAATTCCTTGTGCATCTTCTACATTATCAGCCAATGGTTTTTCAATCAGAATATGCTTATGATAATCACAAGCCTTGCAGGCAACCTCAAAATGCTGATCATCTGATGTACAGATACTGACTGCATGTACATTCTCATCCTTCAACAATTCTTCTAAATCATGAACAGCAGTGGTCTGAAATTGTTTAGCCATATTTTCTGCGTGCTCCTGATTAATGTCATAGACTGCCACTAGATTTACATGAGGCAGCTCCGCATAAATTCTTGCATGTGATTGCCCCATTACTCCCATACCAATTACAGCTACATTTAATTTATTCAACATACCCATCTCCTTTATATTTGATAGACTTAATTACAATACCAGGCTTGCTGCACCTATAATCATGGCGTTCCCGCCGAGTGATGATAATTCAATTTTTACATCCTTATTGATTTTATTTACATTGCTTTGAACCTGCTCACGAATTACTGTGAGAAACGGTGACAATGAGCCGGATACCCCGCCTCCCAGAATAATTTTTTCTGGATTAAACATATTTGTCAGCGTTGTCAATCCAATTGCTACATTTTCTACATACTGATTGATGATAAAAGCTGCATTCTCGTTATGATCTAAAGCTTCCTTAAAAATGTCCTGTCCTTTCTTCACCTCCTTAAAAGTTTCAGCATATATTTCCTCTAACGCTGTGCCGGAAGCATATGCCTCGAAACAGCCTTGATTTCCGCATGGACATTTCCTCCCGTTTGGGTATAACACCATGTGGCCGACTTCTCCTGCTGCTCCAGAATGGCCGCGCTGAAGTTTTCCATCTGCTATAATTGCTCCTCCAATTCCTGTTCCGATTGCTACACAAAGAAAATTATTTACATTCTTCCCTGTCCCAAGGAATTGCTCCCCCAATCCCATTGCCTGCACGTCATTAACAACTGCAACGTGCTGCCCTGTCGCTTTTTCCAGCCACGTTTGAATCGGCAGACCCTGCCAATCCTTGAATGTATCCGTCGCCGAAAGCACTGTGCCGGATAGCCCAATCTGTCCAGCTGATCCCACACCGATACCTGTGGTATTTTCATCATAGAAGGAAGGTAATTTCTCTACAATCATTTGAAGAATTTTCTCTCCTTTTTCATTTTTTAAGGTGGAAAATTCCTCCTTTTTCAAAACCACTCCATCCTCTTGAACCAGTCCAATTGCTATTTTTGTGCCACCAATGTCTACTCCGATTGCATTTCTCATTTTCTTTTCAGTCTTTCTGTAAATTTTCTGGTAATTAATTGAGGCCTTGTAATCGCTCCCCCAACGACAACAAATGCTACACCGATATCAAGAGCCTTTTTTGCTTTTTCCGGGGTATCAACATTCCCTTCTGCTATTACAGGCACCTTCAACGTATTTACTAAATTTTGCATTAAATCAAAATCCGGTCTGGGTCTTTCTTTTGTATCCTCTGTATATCCGGATAACGTTGTCCCTACCATATCGCATCCCAGGGCTTCTGCCTGTACGCCCTCTTGGAGTGTTGCTACATCCGCCATTACCAGTTTATTTAAATCCTTTTTTATATACTCGATTAATTCCGATAACTCTTCCGGCCTTGTGCCATTTGTTGCATCCACAGCTATGATATCGGCTCCGGCCTCTGCAATCAGCTCTGCATCTGCTTTTGTCGCTGTAATAAAAGCCTGAAAGCCTGGATATTCCTTTTTCAAAATACCAATAACCGGTAAATCAACTTTCTTTTTAATTGCCTTAATATCATCCGGTCCATTCGCCCGAATACCCGCAGCTCTACCTTCTTTTGCTGCCAGAGCCATCGAAGCCATATGAGATGAGCCATGCATCGGCTCACCCTCTAAAGCTTGACAGGAAACAACTAATCCACCTTCTAATTCTTTTAACATTTTTCCACCTGACCTTCTATTCATTTGTGCACGATAAGCATTTAAAATTCATTACGAAGAAGCAAATCTCTCCTTTAATAGAGTTTCTGTTTATCTGTTCAGTGTTTTTAAAATATCCTGTAAAGGCATATCTGTCATCGAATTTAATTTTAAATGATAATTCTCAAAAGGTAATGCAGCAGTAACTGGATTCGGAATAATAACTGTCGGTAGATTTACCTCCTGTGCAGCAATTAAACCATTTAAAGAATCCTCAAAAACTACTGCTTCCCGAGCCTCTAAATCTAATTTTTCAAGTGTTTTTAAAAAGATATCCGGTGCCGGCTTCACTCTTTCTACCATATCCTGGGTGACCAGAAAATCAAAATAAGAAAGCAAATTTAAATTCGTTAAATGTGTGGTTGCCCATTCAGTTGTTGAACTCGTTGCCAGAGCAACCGTTAAGCCTTCATCTTTTGCATCTTTCAGATAATCCGTCACGCCTTCTCTAGCTTTTGCATCGCGCACGAATTGGCTGTGCAGTTTCCTGGCCTCGTTACGAATAGAATTAACATTCAGCCGGCTGTCCAATTCATTCTGCAGGTACGAAAAAAGGACGGTATCATCTGATCCAACACATTTCACAAATTCCCCCAGTGGTAAATCAAATTGAAATTGACTCCGGAGAACCTCTTTATAAGCATCAAACCAAGCAGTTTCAGTATCCAGAATCAGTCCGTCAAAATCAAAAATAGCTGCTTTAATCATTGTCTTCCTCCTTTAAATACGTGTTCAAAACCATAGATGACTTTTTTGAACATCTCTTTCACTTCATTTTAAAATTTTTCGTTTTAGCGCCTGTTCCATTAATCCCCAGCCTTCTTCACAGGCCGGTTCCGTAAGATACGGTTCAAATCCGTAATTTAAATACATATTAATCGCTTGAAAGCTTGTTGTCTGCGTGGTGAGATATGCGCTGGAATGATATTCAGCTAAGGTATTCATTGCCGCTGTCAATAAAGGCTTGGCAAGTTTTTTACCTTGATATGCCGGAGTAACGCCTACCCAATGAATTCTGCCTGTTGTTTCTTCATCCCCTTTTAAATCACCATACCAGGCAGTAGTCGTTGCTATTTCTTCTCCTTCTTCCGTTTCAATAAACAGGCAGCGCTTCGTCATTTCGTCTGTATACGGACCAAATTCTTTTTTGAAATGCTCTAATGCTGCTGCTTCGTTTTTAAACTCTTCCACACTTGTTTCAATTCGTGCCCAATGATGTTCATCCCCTTTTTCATAGAATCGGATACGGTATCCATCAGGCAGAGAGAATTGAGGAATATCTGATAAATTATTTCTTACCATTGCCAACGGAATATATTTCAATTTTTACAGCTCCTTTCTCCATCCAGTATTTATTAATAAGCTTTGTCAGCTACTGCCTTTGCAGTCGCCTCTTTAAATTGAAGTGCTGTATCTTTTAATTGGCTGGCGACACCATTACAAAGCATATCAATTACAAATAATTGCGCAATCTTTGCAGACATGGATCCGCCCTGAAGCGCTGTTTCTCTTCCGCCTGTCAGCAGAACAATATCTGATATTTTTGTAATTGGCGACCGTGTAAAATGAGTAATGGATAAAATCTTCGCTCCATTTTCTTTGGCAATTTTTAAAGCATCAACAGTATCCTTGGTGCTACCGCTTACAGAAATGCCTACTGCCATATCTTCCTTTGTCAAAGTTGTTGCAGACATAGCCTGAATATGCGAATCTACAAAAGCTTCTGTAGAGCGTCCAATTCGAATAAATTTATCTCTGGCATCTGCTGCTGTATTCCCTGATACACCAACTCCATAAAAGACGATTCGCTTACTTGAAATAATGCAATCGATAGCTTTTTCTAATTCACTTGTATCTATAATACTTACGGTTTCTTTTAAAGCCTGAATGTTATTAGCCAGTGCTTTTTGAATAATAAAATGCACTTCATCCGCTTCATTAAATTCTTCTTTGTTTGTTTCATCAAATACATCATGCGTAGATTTTGCCACTTCTTTTGTAACAGCCATTTTAAAAGACTGATATCCTTTAAAACCCATTTTTCTGCAGAAACGAAGAACTGTTGTTTCTCCTACGCCAATACGTTCTGCTAATTCTGTTACTGTCATATAAATCGTCGATTCCATATTTGCCTGTACAAAATCGGATACTTTTTTTTCTGATTTTGTAAATGTATTCTGATAACTCGATATTTTAGCTATAAATTGAACCTCATCATGAAACTCTTTCTGTTTGTTCAATTTCATCTTCTCTCCCTTCTTCGATATCCCCAAACAGTATAATACTGATGAAGTATTTCTTTCCTGCTGTTCCCTTGCATATATAGTATATCGAAATTCATACAAAGAGAAAAATGAATTTAAGTTGATTAATGGGTTATAAAATTATTATAACAACAAAAATGAATATTTCCACTATTTTTTAAAATTAAAATGGAGATTTCCTCCTTTCTCTGATTTTCACTACTTCATTTCTGTTTAATTAAAGGGCTCCAATGGATAAAAAAATAGCGTCTGACTGATTCAATTATAACCAGCCAGGCGCTATTTATATACAGCTAAACCATTCTTTCTCTCTTCTGCTGCTACGTAACAATATTCAATAAAATCGTAATTGTAACCACACTGACCACCGTGGAAATAAACGTAATCGTGGACACCAGCTGCGGCTCGGTATCAAATTCAATCGCATACATCGTCGTTGTAGCTGCTGGCGGCATAGCAGAAATAACAATTAGAACCGTCCCAATCAATGGATCCACCGGAACGAGCCATACAAATATAGCTGTAAAAATTGGTGCCGCAATCATCTTTAAGGTAACGGAGGAAAGAACAATCTGCCAATCAATTTTTAAGGCTGTTAACGAGCCTAACTGCATACCGAGCATAACCATCATCACAGGGATAGCTGCATTTCCGACCATTTCTAATGTAGAATGAATATAGTCTGGTATCGTAATAGACTGCAGTGAAAAGAAAAATGCTAAAATTGCTGCATAGGTTGTCGGCATTTTTATTATATTTTCCAGTGCTCTCCGCATTCCACTGGTACTCCTGGAAGCATAATAAATACCAAAGAAATTATTCTGCAATGCCTGAATCACCATGATAAAAATCGCATATGGCAGCGCAGCATTTCCGACACTGTACAATACAACAGGCAGACCATAGTTTCCAGAGTTCATAAAGCCTGTTGAAAGGATGGCAGCACTCTCTTTATTTCCATCCCAGCCCAAAATTTTCCCCAGCATTTTATTTATAAATACCATCACATAAAATAACAGAAACATAAAAATTACAATCACTAAAAATCCTGAATCGAATTCCGCATCATACAATGTTACAAAAACAAGTGCAGGTGAAAGAATATACAGGCAAACAGCAGACACCGACCGTACATCTAACACGCGAATACGCTGCAGCGTAAACCCGGCCGCAAATACAGCCATAATTGGTAAAATAACTTCAATAAATAATAACATATGTACCTCTCCACGCTTTTTTCAGTTAATTTAAGTGTATCATATCCGGTCAATAGATTTTTCAAATTGATGGCTAAAAATCCGTTTCTAATACGAAAAGTTGACAAACGGGCCAAAAACGTACATACTAGTAAAGTTAACAAGTAACAGCTGTGATTTGGCATTCTGCAATGCTTTTTGAAATTGCTTATTCACACTGGCGCGGCTAAGGGGCCGCAAGGATGCAGCAGAAGGTTTGGGGCTGCATTGCTTAAGTTAGAAAAGATTATTTTAGAATTTTACCGCGGACAATTCCGTAAGCGTTATACGGATCAGATGGTCAGCATATCTGGCTGATCAATTTAAAATAAGCTAATAACTCAAATTAGAAGAGAATTTATTTATTCTCAATTAAATATTATGTTTAAAGTTCTTATTCAAAAATTACGATGAAAAGGACCAAGAAGTTCAAGGCGACGAGCTTTTTACGAACGGAGCGTATGCTTTATAATACGTGAGTATCGGAAAAAGCTCGTCAACGAAGAAATTCGCCGTGTCATTTTTGTTGGACTTTTTGAATCTCCCCTTAAAAGAGGGCATTAGCCGGAACTTTTAAACTCATTTTAAATTTAATTTTGATATCACGTGTTACTTTAATCATAAAGGGGTACTCTTTTAAGAGAGTATCCCTTTTCCAAATTACAAATGTTTTGAAAGGAGTATTTATATGCCGACAGATTTACCAATTGGTTCAATCATCGCAATGACTGTATTACGAAAGATAGATACTGGATATGTTTTATCTGCCTATGGAGAAGAAGTACTGCTTCATCATAATGAAACAGAAACTGCTTTAGAGCTGGAACAGTCTGTTGATGTGTTCCTCTATTTAAATAAAAAAGGACAAGTAAATGCCACTACATATTTACCATCCATTACGCTTGGACTTTATGACTGGGCGGAAGTTGTAGGTGTTGTCCCCCGTTTAGGTGTTTTCGTCAACATTGGCACTTCAAAGGATATCCTTGTCTCCAAAGATTCCCTGCCTTTATTCCAGGAGAGCTGGCCACGCTCCGGCGATCGTCTGTATATTACCCTGCAGCTGGATAAAAAAGGCCGTTTATTAGGAGTTCCTGCTTCAGAGAATATTATTGCCACGAATGTCTTCGCAGCACCGGAACAGCTGAATCAGCAAACCGTGATCGGTACGATTTATTATACAAATAAAGAAGGTGCAGCTTTAATCACGAGTGAAGGCTACCGTGGTTTTATCCACCGTACAGAGAGAAAAGAAGAACCCCGTGTCGGGCAGGTGGTTGAAGGAAGAGTGATTGCTGTAAAAGAAGACGGCTCTATTAATGTGACACTGCGTCCATTAAAGCAGGATAGTCTATCCAATGATGCAGATGCCATTTTAAAGCATTTGGAAGCAAACAACGGCGTTATCCCTTTTCATGATAAAAGCGATCCCGAAGAAATCCGGGCAACCTTTCAAATCAGTAAATCCGCCTTTAAACGTGCTTTGGGGACTTTATTAAAGAAAGGCCAGATTAAACAGGAAAATGAGCAGATTGTTAAAATAGATTAGTCTATAAAAAAAGCAATGTCTGCATTTCCACAGACATTGCTTTTTTTATGCTTCTACGTTTTTGTAAGCGTCCATAACTGCTGAAATAATGAATCCGATTGCACCTGCAAACATACAAGCAATCCCGATTCCACCAAATCCAGCTCCTGCAAAATCAACTTTTGGTGCAATTGATGCTACAAGAATCAATAAAATCCCCACCAATGCCAAGAATACATTTGGATAGTAGCCAGCATGGGATTGTTTAGAAGTCATTTTAACTAGAAAAATACTGATAAGTGCTGTAATCGCTGTTAAAATAGCTCCGAATGTGATGACTGTTTCTACCATTTCTTCACCCCGCCATTATTTAATTACACTACTTTCAGTTTACAATTGAACTTTAGGAAAGTCAATATACACTAAAGCCGTACGTAATGAAAGCAGTGAATTTTTTATTTTCCTTATCTATAGAAAAGAAGCACCCATGTTTACAAAGTGCTTCTTTTCTATACATTACATTAATACTATACATCTGCTGCTTACAATTTTTTATGCTCTTTTAACAGCAGTGCTTTTATTTGATCTACTTCATCCTGCTGGTATACGGATTTTTCCATCGTTGGCCGATATCCGCTTACCTGATATTTTAAATATCCTTTTCCACTAAATAATTCATCCATACGGCTTTCTAATTTTAAAAAGCTGGACTGGTTCATTTCTCCTTTAATAACAGATTCATCTTTTAGTTCTTTAATATCTTGGATGTCGGCATCTTCCCGTCCAATTTCACTGACAGCCTTCCCTAAAAAAGCTGTTGGAATAAACAATTCAAAAGAAATATTGGGTTCCATTATGGTGGTTCCTGCCTCCAGCAAAGCTTTATAAAGAACATAAGGAGCTAATTTCCGAAAATCAGATGGTGTACTTACGGGACTGTAGAATAAAGCATCTTCCAATGTAATATCTATATCTATTAAAGCCCGGCCGTATAATCCCTTCTTTATTCCCTGGTCAATTCCTTGTTCAATAGCCCGCTGAAAAGCTTGTTTTAGATAACCTGTAGTTACTAAACTTTTATATCGTACACCTAAGCTTTCATTTCCCTCCACCTTCAGCATGATTTCTGCCCAATATGAATTAATGGACTCCTCTATTTCAATTCGTGCCCGCCCCATTTTTTTCACTTTTTCCTTATATAATACTTGTGGTAAGGATAAAGACAATGTTTCAAAAGGATGTATTTGTCTTAAGGTATCTTCAATGAATTCCTGCTGAATCTTGCCATAGGTCATCATGCTGATTTCATTTGTCGCTGCATCAATTTGCAAATTTAATAACGGATCTTCTAAACAGAGATTATTCAACAGATTTAATAACATAAAACGCTCGTGCTCTCCAATATGAAAAGTTGTTTTTAAAGTCGGCAGCTGAATTGGAATCGTTTTTTCTTTCAATGTATTTATAAAATCTCCAATTTCAAGGTCCTCTACGTCAGGCAGCATGAAAATGTCCCCACTACTTACCTTTGTGGCCTCTACAAATTGATTATCCTTTAAACACAATAAGTTACTAATTTTTAATTTTGTCTCTGCATTTATTTTTACATATTCTCCCCGGGACAACTCTCCGGAAAGTAAATTCAGGTAAGTCTGTTTCCGACCCTTTATAAATTCCACTTTATAAACAATAGCAGACTGTACATTACTTGCTTCATCCATCACAGCAGATGTCTCACTAATAAAGTCGAGCAACTCTCTTACACCTAAATCATGAATCGCAGATCCTTTAAAAACAGGATAGATGCTGCGCTCAAGAAATTGATGTCTTAATGCTTCTGCTATCTTATCCGCTTTTATTTTATGATCAGCAAGATATTGTACCAACAAAGATTCACTTTTCTCAATTATTCTTTCTTTCGTTTCCGTTTCTTTCATTTTGTCCACTTCTACTAGCTGATCAGAAAGCTTTTCAGACATCTCTTTTATTAATTTCTTTGAATTCGCTGTTAATAAATCTACTTTATTCACAAAAATAACTGTTGGAATACCGGCTTCAGATAACACATCAAATATCCGCCTTGTTTGAGGCTGTAAGATATCATTACCCGATACCAAAAGAATAGCCATATCAACAACGGATAAAGAACGAATGACTTCTCCAAAAAATTCAATATGCCCCGGCATATCTAAGATATTAATTTTTGTACCTTGCCAATCTACGGAAATGGAATTGGTCTTAATGGTAATCCCGCGCTCTTTTTCTATATCCAATGCGTCGGTCAGCATATTTTCCTTTTTAATACTTCCTTTTTGATAATCCGGGTGTGCCAGACTATATATCGATTCTGTTAAAGATGTCTTCCCGGCGTCAACATGGGCAACAATTCCAACATTAATAATTTTTTTCATAAAAAAAAGACTTCTATGGTTTTGCCAAAAAAAACACTCTTGTCATACCATAGAAGTCTTTGATCAGTCCTTCTTTACAGAGTTCAAGAGTATTTCTATAAAAGCACACCAAATAAACATTAAAATCCATGTTTTTTTAGTTTACTTATAAAGAAATACCTCGCCGCATACTGATCACTCGTTTCTCATTGATAAAGCAACTTTACCGAATTTTTCTGCATCTGTCAATTCTTAATCAGTCTCATCTTCATATTGCCAGGATCAAGCAATTAACGGAATATATCGGAATGGAATGGCTGATATGGTGGTACCAAAGAAATCTGATTTTATTTTCAAATCTGGAAAGTTTGGAACCTCTGCAGATGACCGTATTTTATTTATCGTAGGAAGCGGGCACGTTGAAATACTTCATAACTTTTTAGAAGAAAGCGGCCTGTTTGAGATAGAATCTGCTCTACAATATTTATAAAATCAGTAACTCTGCTACCTTATTTTCTTGGTGATTATATTATATATATTCTAGGCTATCACTTTTCCCTCTAAAAAAAGCATACATTTTTTCCAAATAGAGGTATAATTAAAAAGATATGTTTTATTTCTTCAATATAAATAGAAGGAGGAGTACAAATGCAAACGTTCGCAAATTATACTTATGAACGACCGAATATTCCGAAAGTGAAAGAGGAGTTTTATCAAAAGCTGGAGCAATTCCAAAATGCCGCTTCCCTCGATGCAGCAATTGAAGCTATTGATGAGCTTAATGCTATTAGAAATCATCTTTCCACCATGTATAATCTTGTATTTATTCGTGCTTCCATTGATACACGCGATGAATTTTATCACAACGAAAGAGATTTTTTTGATGAACATTTACCGGAAATCCAGGAATTAGATACAGCTTTTTATAAAGAGCTTCTGAAGTCTTCTTTTGAAGCACAGCTCCGTAACAAGTATGGTTCACAATTATTCGATCTGGCGGAATGCCAAATAAAAGCTTTCTCAAAAGAAATCATTCCTTTGCTGCAGACAGAAAATAAGCTGACATCTGCTTACTCAAAATTGATTGCATCTGCAGACATTAACTTTAGAGGGGAATCTTACACACTTGCACAGCTTGGACCTTTTTCAGAGGACCCAGACCGTAAAACCCGGAAAGAGGCATTGGAGGCTCGTCAAAGCTTCTTCGCTGAGAATAAAGAAAAGCTGGATTCCATCTATGATGATTTAGTAAAAACACGCCAGCAAATAGCTGAGAAGCTGGGCTATAAAAACTTTGTCGAGGTTGGCTACCTCCGTATGCAGCGTATTGATTATAATGCTGAAATGGTCGAGCGCTTCCGCAGGCAGGTAGAAGAAGTGATTGTACCAATTGCAACAAAGCTTTATGAAAAACAGGCAAAACGAATTGGTGTAGATTCTCTGAAATTCTATGATGAGTCCTTTGCTTTCTCCTCTGGCAATGCTACTCCAAAGGGCACCCCGGAATGGATTATTGAAAATGGCAAGCAAATGTATGATGAATTATCGGAGGAAACAAGCGAGTTCTTCCAGTATATGCTGGATCGTGAGCTGCTTGATTTAGAAGCAAAGAAAGGAAAAGAAAGCGGCGGTTACTGTACGTATATTGAAGATTATCAGTCTCCATTTATTTTCTCCAATTTCAATGGAACTTCTGGAGACATTGATGTATTGACACATGAGGCGGGACATGCTTTTCAGGTTTACTCCAGCCGGCATTTTTCTGTACCGGAGTATTACTTCCCGACAAGTGAGTCTGCAGAAATTCACTCCATGAGCATGGAATTCTTTGCATATCCATGGATGGAAACTTTCTTTAAAGAGGAAGTAGAAAAATATAAATATGCACATATCTCTGATGCCATTCAATTTCTTCCATACGGTGTTGCTGTAGATGAGTTCCAGCATCTGGTTTACGAAAATCCTGACTGGACACCAGAAGAGCGTAATCAGGCATGGCGTAATTTAGAAAAGAAATATCTGCCGCATCGGAATTATGATGGCATTGAAAGCTTAGAATCAGGAGCTTTTTGGCAAAAGCAGGGGCATATCTATGAGGATCCGTTCTATTATATTGACTATACTCTCGCACAAGTTTGTGCATTTCAATTCTTAAAGAAATCACAGGAAAATCGCGGAAAAGCTTGGCAGGACTATATCGACCTATGTAAATTAGGCGGTTCCAAGCCGTTTTTAGAGCTTGTTCAATCTGCTGATCTGCAATCTCCGTTTGAAGAAGGAACTGTGGAAGCTGCTGTTTCCTTTATTGAAGATTGGCTTGAGAATATTGATGATCAAAAGCTGTAAATAATAAATATATGATGAGATGCTGATAAAAATCGGCATCTCATTTTTATTAGTACGGATGGCTGTCTACTAGGCATTCCTTTAACATTATGATAAAATAATCATAGTTTTAAGGAGAAAAGGAGATTATAATGACCTATCGAGCACTTTTTTTAGATATTGATGGAACCATTTTGCAGCCGGACCATACCTACGCACCATCCACCCTGGAAGCGATTCAGCAAGTAAAAGAAACAGGGCTGGAAGTTTTTTTATGTACAGGCAGACCATTCGTGGATATTCAAAATTTAACTGCTGATTTTGGAATCACATCCTCTATTACCTATAACGGCGCCTACGCCCTTTACCAGGGAGATGTTATTTTTAACGCACCAATGAATAAGCAAGATGTTGAAAAAATGGTATCCGTTGCCGGACAGAGTGAAAGTGAGCTTGTCCTCTACACAACAGAGAATAATTACTTTACTTCATTAACAAGCCCACATGTTGAGAGTTTTAATAGAGTATTCCAGCTGTATCAAAATAAACTATTTACTACAGAGGTTGCTGATAAAATTATCTCTGCCTCCGCAATTAACGTGACAAAAGATCAGGTAAAAGACTTTGAAGTTACAGACGATTTTCATTTGACCAAAGTAAATGTAGAACATGCCAGTGAATCTTATGATGTACTGCGCGCTTCAGTCAATAAAGGAGTAGCTATTGCACAAATGCTGAACCACCTGGATATCTCACCTTCTGAAGTAATTGCTTTTGGAGACGGGATGAATGACAAAGAAATGCTTAAATTTGCCGGCACTGGGATTGCAATGGGAAATGCAGATCCAAGACTAGTTGAATATGCAGATTTTCAAACAACGTCTGTTACAGATTCAGGTATTTTTAACGGCTTGAAAAAGCTGGGTCTGGTGAAATAATAAAATAATTGATTACAGGAAAGATTGAACAAAGTATAATATAGTAAAATAAACAAGGGGGCATAAATAATGAAAAAAGATTTGTTGTTTTCCTTTCTTAAAAGTTACATTGGTTTAGTGATGATAATGTTGCTTATTTATCTAGTTTCCGGGCCTAATGACAACACATCGCTTCCCTTCGTTTTACTATCAGGTTTGCCAATCACAGCTATTATGGTGTTTACAGGTTGGGACAAAAAATTAAAAAAACACTTACCTTGAGCTTTTTATAATTAATATACAAATAGGAGTGAGCTGGATGCTCACCCCTATTTTTTTAAAACTGTTTTTTTACATTACTCAATTCATTTTTTCATATTCTGATAACACAGCCTGCGTAATAGGATGATCTTGCTCCAATCCGCTTACCTCGGTAAAAGCTGCCTTTACCCCTTTTTCCTGAATCATTTTCTGAAGCTGTACAGCCTCTTCATCTGCTGGATTATCAAATAGTAAAGCTGCTGCCATTGCTTTAGACAGATATTCGGGAGCAGCAGAGGTAAACTCCAAATACATGCTCGCCGGCCTTACAAAGCGGTCTTTCGGGCCCAGCTTGCGGAGAGGCCCTCTGGCAACCCGGCTTACCTCATCAGAGATATGTGGATTCTGAAATCTGCCGATGATTTTCTGAATATAAGCTTCATGTGCTGCCACATCAAACCCATATGCCTTTATTAAAGCCTGGCCTGACTCCTGTAATGCTCCGTTTAACATATCAAGAATTGTTTTATCCTGTAAAGCTTCAAAAATGGTTTTATGCCCATGATAGCTTCCTAAATAGGCTGTTGTTGCATGCCCGGTGTTTACAGTGAACAGCTTCCGTTCAATATATGGTCCAAGTTCATCTACATAGGTGATTCCTTTAATTTCAGGCAGATCACCTTGAATAAATGCTTTTTCCACAACCCATTCATAATAAGGCTCCACCGTAACATCCAGTAAATTCTCATTCGATTGATTCGGTACAATTCTATCTACAGCAGCATCCGGAAAGCTAAATAAATCATCGAACCCTTCCCTGTCCACTTCCTCAATTTCCTGATAGACATATTCCTTTAATAACGTACTCCCGCCAATCATATTTTCACAAGCAATAATCGCCAGCGGCTTCCGGTGAATATCAATTCTTTCTGCAAGACCTTTTGCAACCGCTTTGGCGATAACTGGCAGGATATTCGGTCCGACTGCTGTTGTTACAATGTCAGCTTCTATAATTGCTTTTGTTACAGCTTTAGGATCTTTCATACTATTTATGCCCGAGATATGCTGGACAGTGCTGGGTTCACTTGTGTCATCAGCAAAATGAACCTGGTAGGATTTATCCTGATTAATTGCTGTGATTACCTCATCATTGACGTCTACAAAGGTAACCTCATATCCTGACTGGTCCAGTAAAAGTCCAATAAAACCTCTGCCGATATTTCCGGCTCCAAAATGAACAGCCTTCATTATTCATTCACCTCATTAAGGAGTGTAATGATTTCCTCCTTGGAAGATGCCTGTATCAATTTCTCTACATTCTCTTCCTCTGAACAAATAATAGCAATTTGCGAAAGAATTTCTAAATGCTCATCTCCTTTTCCAGCAATACCGATCAAAAGCTTCACAATATTTCCATCGCCAAAGTCAACACCGTCTGGAACAGTTACAACAGAAAGCCCTGTTTCTATAACTTCTTTTTTCGCATCTTCTGTACCGTGCGGAATTGCTAGAGAATTCCCCATAAAGGTCGTTGCAATTTCTTCACGCTCCAGCATTTTATCAATATAATTTTCTTTCACATAGCCATTATTTAATAAAATACCGCCGACATAACGAACTGCTTCCTCCTTAGACGAGACTTGTACACCTAATTCAATATTCTCTGTGCTTAAAATTTCTTTTGCCATGGATATGCACTCCTTTGTAAAACTTGGATGTAGTATCTTTTTTTACTGTTTCATGTCTGAATTACCGTTTTATAAACGGTTTTCCGCATGATAAAATTTTTCCTGAATAAATAGTTGAAACTGGTTTGTTAAAAATTGGCTGATTTCTTTTTCTTCCGCTTCCTGGAGCAGCTGCACATAGTCATCATCCTGGACAATTAATCCGCTGAGATAGCTTAATATATCTAATGCTTCTTTATGCGTGGAAGCCGGCGCAAGCATCATTAAAATACGTGATACTTTCATATTTACCCCGTCCATCCCTAAAAGCTCTATTTCTTTTGGTAATTGAAAAATAAAGAAGCCGGGGCCATTGACTGTATTTGATCTGGTATGGAATAAAGCAAGCTGTGAATCAGGAATTCCAAGCCCGCCTTGTGCTTCCCGCCTGATAAGTTTTTCATGCAGCACATCTTTATCATCAATGATACTGTAATGCTGTAATTGATGACAGATTAATTCTAAAAAGGGTGTGTTATTATCCTCCAGATGGAATAATTTAAATTGATTTAAGACGCGTAAAATCACATCAGAATAACGATGCATTTCCTGGAGGTTAACTAGAAAATCCCCCTCCATAATCTTATTTGTTTTAACAGATGGTTTCGGCCGTCCTGTTAAAGCGGCTTTTCTTAGAGCTGTTTTTACTTTTGCCGCCTCGTTATCTGTCAGCATCGGTGAAATATGCACATAGCTCTGACCCAGATTTTCTAAAAGGACGGTTGAGACAATGACATCGTATTCTAAAAGCTCTGCCTGATTCAAATCAAAAATAGATTGATGCTTCGCTATCTCTATTTCCGGAAACTTACGCTCCAATTTGGAGGCCAGCATTTTGGAAGTACCAATTCCTGTAGAACAGATAACAAGCACACGGACATCCTTATGCTGCTCTGTCTGCAGAAGAGTAGCTGCAAAATGCAAGACAATATAAGCAATCTCTTCGTCAGGAATCTTTAAATCCGGAAAAACAGATGTAACACATTCTTCAATTACTTCAAACAGCTCCAGATAATCCCGCTTAATCTCATCCAGCATCGGATTATGAATATTCATTTGCTGCTTGATGCGGTAAACAGCCGGCTTTAAATGTGTTGTTAAATCATTTAAAAACCTGTTATTTCCCGATAAATCAATATGCAGCTGTTCTCCAACCTTGCGGATAAGCTCTTTTGCCCGATGTGCCAGGTCTATACTTGTCTCTTCCAGCAGATAGGACTGATTCTCTCTGAGCTTTGCCCCCATTAAATGCATCGTAATATAGCCAATCTCATCCTCTGGGATATCTATTGAAAATGCTTCACTAAGCCTCTCAATCAGCTTGGCAGCAATCTGATACTCCTGTTTACCCTGAATCTCCTGTTTATACACTTCATCAAAATGTATGGTATCGCCTTTTTGCAGTCTTTCAATAGCTAGTGCTAAATGAACAACAAGCCCGACATAAGCACTGTCAGCCAGATGATAAGGAAGCTCCCTGCCAATTTCCTGGACCTGTTCTTCTATTATTTCTAATTTCTTCGGATCAACAAGACCTAATAAACGGTCAGAAATTGTTTCTCCCTTTGCTTTTTCTTCTTTTGTTTTTGTTTTTATTTTCTCTACAAATTCAAATAAATCAATATGCCGGGAGATTAAATTACTCAATATCGCCCGTTTTTTTACCTCACTGCCCTGAACCTCTACGCCATATCCTTTTTTACGGACAAGCTTCAGGTCAAAAGCTTTCATACGCTCTTCCATATCGTCCAAATCCTGTGAAATGGTTGCAATAGTCACATTTAATTCACTGGACAGAGTAAATAATTTAATTGGTTCATGAACCTGTATTAACGTATTTAATAAAATAGACTGTCTTTCCTCTTTGGATAATTCCACTCCATCCATTTGTGCAACCTTATCTCTTAACTGCTTCTTCTTTTGCACGTCCCCATAAATCGTTATACCTGAACCTGATTTCTTATGAAATATCAGCTGATACGTTGCTAATACATCTTCCAGTCTCTTTAACTCACGGTGAATGGTTCTGGTACTGACGTTCAGTTTATCAGCTACTTGCTTTACTGTTTTTTCTTCTTCAGATGCTAATAAAAAGGTGAGGATATTCCGTTCACGACTGGTAAGGTACATCCCCATTCACCTCCCTTCTGCCAATAGCCCTCTCTTATAGGATGTCAAAAGTCCAACCAAAATGACACTTAAAAAGAGAAGGCTATTATCATATTATAACTGTTTCAGATGTATTAGTCTTTTAACCGCTCCACCAGTTCATCATAACGCGGACTGTTTAAGAAATTATCTACAGAGATATGCTCTGCGTCCGGACGTTTTGCCTTAGCGCGGTCTGTCAGCGTTTTTTGTGTAATAATAATATCAGCATCTTCCGGAATTTCATTAATTGCTTTATTCGTTACATCAATGTCAATTCCGCTCTTCTTGAATTTATTCTTTAACAGGGAAGCTCCCATTGCACTGGAACCCATGCCGGCATCACAGGCAAAGATAATTTTGTTCACTTCTGCTGTCTCCTTAACAGGAGTTTCTCCATTATCTGCTTCTTTATCCCCTGTCAATGAACTGCTGACACTGCTCTTCTTCCCTTTCATAGCTTCCATTTTTTCAGTGGAAGCAGTAAGGTCCTCTTCTCCGCCTTTGGAGGTCTTCAGGATAAAGGACGCAATGGCAAAGGAAACTGCAGCTGCTATCAGGACACTTAAGATTACCCCTATATAGCTGTTCAGATTACCTGGCGTCATTGCTATAACTGCGAAAATACTTCCTGGTGAAGCAGCAGCTCTCAATCCTGCATCAAATAACTGAAGTGTAAATATACCTGACATACCACCGAAAATGGCTGCAATAATCAATGTAGGCTTCATTAAGATGTAAGGGAAATAAATTTCATGAATACCGCCTAAGAATTGAATAATTGCTGCTCCTGGTGCAGATGCCTTTGACACGCCTTTTCCAAAGAAAGCAAAAGCAAGTAAAATTCCCAACCCCGGTCCAGGGTTTGCTTCCAGAAGGAAAAGAATAGATTTCCCTGTTTCTAATGACTGTTCTGTACCAAGCGGCGTCAGTATACCATGGTTAATGGCATTATTTAAAAACAGTGTCTTGGCAGGCTCTAAAATGATACTGGTTAATGGCAGTAAACCTGCGTTCACAATAGCTTCGACGCCTTTTGCTAAAGCATTTGTCAAACCAGATACTAATGGTCCAATTCCTGCTACAGCTATCATAGCAAGAATAGCAGCTAAAATCCCGGCTGAGAAATTATTATATAGCATTTCAAAGCCCTGACGAATTTTCGCCTGGAATAAATCATCAATTTTCTTCATCAGGTAACCGGCCAGCGGTCCCATTATCATTGCTCCAAGGAACATCGGCTGGTCAGCTCCGACGATAACCCCCATTGTCGCAGTAGCACCGACAACTCCTCCACGGATATCATAGACTATACGGCCGCCAGTGAAACCAATCAATAATGGTAATAAATATTTGATCATTGGATCAACTAGGGACGCCATATTTTCATTTGGAATCCAGCCATCCGGAATAAATAATGCAGTAATAAGTCCCCACGCAATAAATGCGCCAATATTTGGCATAACCATTCCGCTGAGGTTGCTGCCAAACTTTTGTACCTTTGCACGTATACCGTTATTTTGTGTTGACATGTTGTTAACCCCTTTCATTTTTTTGGATTGTGTTCTTACCTTTATTTTATTCTCTGTTATATAGGGAAAACAACCTAATCAAAATGCAACTTTGTCACGCGCTTGTTGCCAAAATACTATTAGCTTTTTAGAATCTTTTCCGGATGCGGGATAAACAGACCTAATGCTTCCATGAATTTGTTTTTTTTATCACTTACTAACATAAAATCAAGGAAATAAATGTTATTTTTAAATGTAAAAAGACATCTGTTAGAAAAAGATACCCTCTTCTTCTCCAACAAAATGTCTTGATATCTCTGTACTATTTTTTCATTCACTTCATAGAAAAAATCCTCCGTACAGCATTGCTCCACCAATAACAAAGGCTGGATGCACCTGTTTAATCTCTATCAGGTAAAAGCTGATCAGAATAATAATCGCAGTCTGCAGTAAGCCAATACTGACATATGCTTCTGTCCAGAAATTCCAGGCAATTACTCCCAGCAGTACAGCAATAACAGGCTGTACAAACACAGTCAATCTATGTACTCGTTTGGACTTTTTATATTTAAGTAAAATTCCTCCCAGTACAATCATTAAAATTAAAGAAGGAGCAACTGTAGCAAAAATCCCAATAAAGGAACCCAGCACACCGCCCAGTTCATAACCGACATACCCCGCCATTTTTGTTGCAATTGGTCCCGGTAAGGAATTAGCAAAAGCCAGTACCTCTCCAAACTCCTGCACAGACATCCATCCATAATTACGTACAACTTCATTCTCTACTAAGGATATGGACGCCGGTCCGCCTCCATATCCAAGCACGCCAGGAAGAAAAAAGGCAACAAAAATATCCCAAAAAATCATGAACGTTCACCCTCTTCCTCCTTCTTCTTTACTGGAAGAGCAAATGCGATAATTAAAAGAATTCCAATCACGATTCCCGGATGAATATGCAGGATATTTAAAACAATAAAAATAACAGCAAGCATTATAGAAGCCGTCCACCAGCCCAGTCCCTTTCCCGCTTTATATAAAAATTGCCAGGTAAGGACTGCCATCATCATACCGACAACAGCTACAACAGCAGCTGTCATGCCTTTGACCCAATCAAATTCACGAACCTCTGATAATGTCCTTAATAAAATAATAATCAGTAAAACCGTTGGAACAACGGAAGCAATTAACGCATTCAGCATTCCAATCCAGCCTGAGACACGATAGCCGATATAGCCTGCCAGCTTTGTAGCTATTGGTCCCGGCAAAGTATTACTGATCGACAGCATATCTATAAATTCGTCCTCATCCATCCATTTATACTTCTCAACAGCTTCCTTCCGCATTAATGGAATGGAGGCCGGCCCGCCGCCGAAGCCCAGCATTCCTACCCGGAAGAAAGCAATAAAAATTTCCCATTGCTTTTTCATAAATATAACCCTTCTCTACACCATTTTTCACCTACCATACAGCAATATGACCATCTGCCCGTGACTCAGTCCCTCCGGCAAGCACGCCTGTTTCCGGGTCACGCCAGATAATCTGTCCGCGTCCAAAGCTGTTCGGCTCCAGCTGTATTTGAATATCATGCCCTTTTTGCCTTAATTCTTGAGCAATTGTATAAGAAAATCGATTCTCCACCTCTATCTTTTTCTCTTTTATCCATTGCCACCTCGGTGCATCTAAAGCAGCTTGCGGATGAAGTCCAAAATCAATGGTATTCATAATAATCTGCATATGCCCCTGTGGCTGCATAAATCCTCCCATGATGCTAAACGGTCCGACAGCTTCATTATCCTTTGTAACAAAGCCTGGAATAATTGTATGAAATGTCTTTTTTCCGCCTTCTAATACGTTAATATGCGTCTTGTCCATTGAAAAGCCAAAGCCGCGATTTTGCATAGTAATACCTGTCCCCGGGATAACAATACCTGAACCGAAGCCCATATAATTACTCTGGATAAAGGAAACCATATTCCCTTCCTCGTCAGCTGCTGCTAAATAAACGGTGCCGCTGCCGGAAGGGGTTCCGGCCTCAGGCAGAATCGCTTCGTCACTAATAAGTGCTCTTCTTTCTGCTGCATATTGATCGCTTAGCAGCTGCTTCGTTGTATAGCGCATCTTCGCCTCCTCGGTAATATGCTGTTTCCCATCTTCAAAGGCCAGCTTGATGGCTTCCATTTGTTTATGATATGTATCCACTGATTCTTTTACTGTAAATTTATATCCTTTTAATATATTCAATGCTTCCAGTGCTATGATTCCCTGCCCGTTCGGTGGAATTTCCCAAATATCATACCCGCGGTAATTTACCTTTACCGGTTCTACCCATTCTGATTTATATTTTTCTAAATCTGTCTTCGTTAAAAATCCACCAGCTTCTTTAGACGCTTGCGCAATCTTTTCAGCCAGCTCTCCTTCATAAAAGGAAGCTGCATTTGTTTCTGCAATTTTTTCTAAAGTAGCTGCATGATCAGCTGATTCCCAAATCTCTCCTACTTTTGGAGCTCTGCCGTTCGGAGCAAAGAGTTCAAACCAGGCATTAAAATCATATCCCTCTTCCTTTTTATACATTTGATATGCCCTTTTCCAAAATCGTGCCAGTGTCGGTGAAACAGGAAATCCCTCACGGGCATAACGAACAGCCGGCTGCAGTGTTTCTTTTAAGGATAACTTACCGAAACGTTCAGATAATTCAACCCATGCTTTCGGCACACCCGGCACCGTAACGGGAATCCATCCGAATTTTGGAATAGCATCATATCCTTTTTCTTTTACTGCTTCTATGGAAATACTCTCCGGGGACCTCCCGCTTCCATTTAATCCGTGTAATTTCCCTTTTGTCCATACAAGTGCAAAGGCATCTCCGCCAATCCCGTTTGAAGTGGGCTCTACAACTGTCAAACAAGCCGCTGTCGCAATAGCAGCATCGATGGCATTCCCTCCTTTTTTCAGGATTTCCAAGCCTGCTTCTGCCGCCAAAGGCTGTGTTGTGGCCACCATTCCCTTTCTGGCGTATACAGATTCTCTTGCAATTGCATAAGGATTAAATTTATTATGTATATGCTCCATCTGCTCATCCTTTCAGATGTATTTATATTATTTTGCGGAAAAACGGTATATTCCGTTAAAGAAAGTCAACATATGTCTTACTCTACTATCCTTATAGTCTATCATATTTATTCTTGAATCTGTATGTGTTCTTGCCAGACCGTACATTTCTTCTGTTAATCGTATGAAAAAAGACCCTCCCATCTTAATAGGAAAGTCTTTTAAAGTAATCTAGTTTTCTGCGAGGAAAAGCCCGAGCTGTGCCAATAAAGCACTGCATAAATAAGTACCTGCAAAAACAAATACAGCTACAATCGCAACTTTCCAGGATGTTTTCCGCAAATCCACAAGGCGGTTTGCTACAGAAATCCCGGCAACAGTCAAGATCGGTGTTGTAATAGCCAGAAAATCAACAGACTGGATTGCTTCAACAAAAAAGTCTGAGACCAGACACATCGTTAAGGAGGCAATAGATACCCAGCCTAAAATCGGAAAATCACGAATGACCTTAATAGGAACCAATTTCATTAAATCAGCAATAATAACACCTATAAATGAAAATAACCAGAGGATGCCTAAACCGACAAAGGTCATGGATGTAATTGGTGTCGAATCGGGATTTTTTAACAGCTTAATTTCCTGTGTAAACAGAATTAAAGATACACTTAACAAAAGCACTAACGCATAACGGACATAACGGCGCATTGTCGGGCTCATTTTTTGTCACCTCTAACTAAAAACTTATACATAAACTGCTGTAAGGGAGCTGCAAGAAACACCATGGTAAATGTTCCTATAAAACTCGTTAACAGCTGACTGGCTGAAGCATAGGCTAAAATCGTACTCTCCATTTCTGGAACTCTTGCAACCAATGTTGCTGATGAAGCACTCATCATACTCCCGGATCCAACCCCGGACGCCATTGCAAGTGCTTCGACCCGAAATCCGAAATCAAGTAAAATAGGTGCAAAAATACTAAAGAACATCGTTCCAAACAACGTACCGATAACATAGAGCGAGATAACGCCCCGCCCTTCTGGAGATTCCAGCGTATACTTTTCAGAAATATATGCAAGCTCTCCCTCTCTCCCTATTCCTAACGTTGCCCCAATTGCTTCCCGGCGTAAACCGATTAATATCGCTATTGGCAGCCCGATAAGAACGGTCCCCAGATTACCAATTTCCTGAATGATAAACACCCAGCCAACCTGCAGGATTTCCCGAATCTGCGGTGCCACATCTGATCCATATCTGGCCATAAGCGGCAGCATGATAAAAATTAAATATTTACTCGCAAAATCAACATTCTTCTTACTATAAATCTTTTTCAGAATACCTTTCCTCAAGAACGGCAAAGCAAGAATCATAGCAATTGCAATCGCAAATACTAACGGGAGCATGGAGATGGTCATAGACCCTATCGAAATGGTCTGGATCCCAATCAGCTCAGCCGCTGCAATTACCGCTAATACAAAAACTAAAAAATAAACAAAGTTTTTAACCATATATATTCCTCAATTCCTAAATATAATTAGATGGGTTAATCAACAATCTGGTTAATGACGGAAAGGTATTCCGAATAAGAACGCTTGTACAGCTTTTGCTTATCTACATTTTCATCTATATTTTCTAATACTCCTGCAACGAATTCCGGGAAAATATGATAGATAAATTCTGGATCCACATCAATAAAATCATCACCATGAATCGTTCCGGTAAAGCCGCTGTAGCCAATTTGAATACACGGAATCATATAGGATAGATCTCCAATATCCCCTGCTGCACTAATAAAGCTTTCATTATCGATTTCATCAATTCCTGAAAAATCATCAAATACAGCCTGTACAAAGGTTGACAGGTATCTGTCCTGAATAAAAGGAAGGTATCCCATTTGCGTCTGTGCTGCTACTTCCCCCTGCAAGGCAATAGCACTGCCTCTCGCCGCATCATCCAGCTTTGCTGCTGCTTCTTTTAAATAATCAACTGTTTTGGTCCGGAGATCTGTTCCAACCGTAATTTCATTCGGAATAACATTCGTAGACATATCCGATCCCATCACAATTGGATTAATCCGGACATGCTCCTTCTCATCCAGCTGCTGTCTCATTAAGCCGACTGCTGTATTAAAAACCGTTGACATGCTGTATGCGTTCTTACTGGAAAATGGATCAAATCCGGCATGTGTTGCTTTTCCTTTAAAGGTATACTTCTTATAAAGAAAACCGGCTAAATCACAATTCACATTCACTGTTCTATTATCAAATTCCCCACCAATGGCATGGACACAAATAGCTAAATCAATATCATCAAACACACCAAACTTCATCGCTTCCGGCTTTCCGCCATAATGTGTGATGGTTCCCTGTTCGATTAATTCATCCCGATAAGCTAAATCTAAATATTCTTCCGCCGGAACAAAGACAAAGGTTATTTTATTTTTCCAATTTCTGCTGGCATTTGTTTTCACATAATAACGGTAAACAGCAAGTGCAATGGCCACCTGTGTATAATGGCCGCAGTTATGAGCCGCCCCTGTTTTTTTATCTGCATACATATGTGATGGAGCATACACTGCATCCAGCTCGGCAATAAACGCAATATGTTTATCCCCGTCTTCCGGACCTAACGTTGTCTTAAAGCCAGTAGTACTGAAATGCTCAATCTCAACTTCTGGATTAACTTCCTTCAAAAAACGGATAATATTTTCTTTTGTCCGCTGCTCTTTATAGCCCAGTTCCGGATGATGATAAATATCCTCCGCAAAGTCTTTTATCTGCTGATACTGCTCCTTAAAAAACATAATGGATTCTGAACGCTCCTTTTTCATCCTATTAAAGTGTTAAAGCATGATAATATCTTACCATTCGACAAATTTCACGTCAATACAGCTTTTTCTAAGTTTTTAGATATTTGTTAAATTAAATGTAGCAGCTATTGCTCTAATGAGTTTCACAGATTGAATAATCACAGCTGCAGCAAACACTGTATAAGGTTTTAAAGCAAAAAACGTATGATATCAGGTTATAAATACCCCTGACATCATACGCTTCCTTTTTCAATCTATTAAACAGTTATTCTACTCGCTCACCTTTATATCATATTTCCGCAGCCAATAATCAATCTGACAGAGATGGGCGATTAATTGCGGCCCCCGCATCAGCTGACCATACCAGGGATCTTTAAACTCTTTCCCGGTGCTTTCCACAATTTTTTCGACTTTGTCTTTCTTCAAAAATTCAAAAATTCTCGCTTCGGAATCGGTTAAGATTTTCCGCATCCACTGAGTCACCTGCTCTGTATATTCCGGCTGGAAGGTTCTTGGGTAAGGACTCTTCTTCCGATAAAGGACCTCCTGCGGTAAAATACCTTCCATTGCCTTTCTCAGAATGCCTTTCTCCCGTCCATTTGCCATCTTTATTTCCCAAGGAATATTCCAGACATACTCGACCAGATGATGATCTGCATATGGAACACGCACTTCGAGCCCTGCTCCCATGCTCATTCTGTCTTTTCTATCCAACAGCTGAGACATAAACCATTGTATATTTAAATAAAATAATTCCCTGCGCTTTGCATCGACCTTGCTTTCGCCATCCAGACGCGGTGTTTCTGCAATTGTTTCCTGATATCTGTCCCGTACATAATCCTCAATCTTTAATTTACTTTTCCAGTCATCATGGAGTAAATCAATTCTTCCATCTAAAGAGCGTATCCACGGAAAGCCGTCTCCGGCTGCTTCCGGATCATGAAACCAGGGATAGCCGCCGAATATTTCATCTGCGCATTCCCCTGACAATGCTACTGTAGTATGCTGCTTTATTTGGCGGCAGCACCACAGTAAAGACGAATCAATATCTGCCTGCCCCGGCTGGTCTCTCACCTCTACCGCTTCTTTTAATAAGGAGGCAAGCTCAATCCCTGTAATCACTTCTTCATGATGGTCTGTCGAGAAACTCTCCACCATTTTTTCAATCCATTTTTGGTCACTGGAGGGCTGAAATTTACTTGCCTGGAAATGATTTTTGTTACCTTGGTAATCCAGTGAAAAGGTAGGTAATGCTCCCAGTCCATTTTCTTTGTAATGATTTGCTGCGATCGCTGTAATGGCGCTGGAATCTAAACCGCCTGACAAAAAGGTTGATACAGGAACATCTGATACCAGCTGCCTCTCCACCGAATCAACGAATAGTGTCCGCACTTTTTCTGCCGTCTCCTCCAAAGAATCCTTATGTTCTTTACTTTCTAAATTCCAGTAACGCCAAACCTTTTTCCCTCCTCTGGTCAGCGTCATCGCATGGCCGGCTCTTAATTCATCGACATCTTTAAATAGTCCGTGTCCGGGTGTTCTTGATGGCCCTAAGCCAAAGATCTCAGAAAGCCCGCTTCGGTCAATATTGGCTGTTACTTGAGGATGAGCAAGAAGTGCCTTGATTTCCGAACCGAATACAAATGTTTTTCCTTTTTCACTATAAAAAAGCGGCTTTACTCCTAAGCGATCCCGTGCAATAAACAGCTTCTCTGCCGCTTCATCCCAAATAGCAAACGCAAAAATTCCATTCAAATGATCGACACAGTCTTCCTTCCACTCCATATAGCTGGTTAACAGCACCTCTGTATCTGAAGATGTAGTAAACGTATATCCCCGCTGCATCAAGCTTTTACGCAATTCCTCTGTATTATAAAGCTCTCCATTATAACAGATAACGTATTTGTTATGTTCTGACTCTTTCCGCATTGGCTGCTTTCCGCCTTCTAAATCTATAATAGAAAGACGTTTATGTCCGAATCCAACATGACCATCCAGCCAATAACCCGTTGCATCTGGACCACGCAAAGATAATGTATTTGTCATCTTTTCTAATATTTCCCGCTCATCACTTGCCCGTTTATCCCAGCTGATAAATCCGGTAATTCCACACAAATCTCATCATCCTCTCTGGCAAACTCCCCAGCTCCTCATTAGCCTATGCTCTTTTGGGCATGTTCGTGAACAAACAGGAGGATTTTTTAGAAAACGCTGACTTATGCAGTAACAAAGTTAAAACTTTTTTAACAGCAAAATAAAAAGACCATCCGAGTGAATGATCTTTTATTTATAACCTATTTTTCCTTTATAGAGATACCCTCTGAACCGCCGATAATAACAGTGTCAGCCATATCAATAAATAACCCTGTTTCAACGACCCCGACAATGGATTGTAATTTCCGGTCTAAATCTGCTGGATTCTTAATCTTTTCAAATGGACAGTCCACAATATAATTTCCATTATCTGTGATAAGAGGCTCTCCATCCTTCAATCGAAGTACTGGAGTGCAGCCCAGCTTCTCTATTTCATAGGCTGTACGTTCCCAGGCAAACTGTAGAATTTCTACCGGCAATGCAAATGCGCCTAAATGCTCCACCATTTTTGACTCATCCACAATAATAATTAATTTCTTCGCTGCCTGCGCAATAATTTTTTCCCTGAATAAAGCTGCTCCGCCGCCCTTAATTAACTGAAAATCCGGATCTACCTCATCTGACCCGTCAATCGTTATATCCAACTCCTTTGTTGTTGCAAAATCTGTCAAAGGGACACCAAATTCTTTGGCCCATTCCGCTGTCAGAATAGAGGATGGAATTCCTTCTATATCTAATCCTTCCTGCTTTACTCTTTCTCCTAAAGCACGCACGAACCAATATACTGTTGAACCGAACCCTATACCTACTTTCATACCGTCCTCTACTAATGATGCGGCTTTTTCACCGACTGCTTTTTTTAGTTGATCCTGTGTGTTCACGATGAATTCCTCCTGAATGAAGTTTTCTTTGAAACTGTGGGAACATAAAACTTTTACTACTTGTTTTCGATAGGGGTTAGTAACCCCCCAGCACCTGCTTTCAACTTTAGAAATCTGTAATTTTAAAGGGCCAACTTACCAATTTTTCTTATGTATCCGTATCCATTATAGCTCAAATAACGGTTTAAGGAAATGGTCGATTATTTGATATTTATGGATTTTGCAACTTTCATGAACTGATTTTCTTTTATAAAAACTCAATAAAACAATACTTGATATAATCAAAACACAGGGCTTCCCGTATTTTGTGCGAAATCTGGATTATAAAAGGTAATACTTTTCCAACAAAAAAAAGAATGCCCCTACGGACATTCCTTTTTACTAAATGTTATTCAGGTAGAACTGGTTCTTCCTGCGTAACACCAACTTCTTGCCATTCACTCCAGTCCAGAGCTGCAGAATAGCCTGTTACACGCTCGTTTACTGGCTCAAGAGCAGCACGATAAACTGTTGGGAATACCGGAATTTCTTGTACCATTAATTCCTGCCACTCTTTATAAACCTCTTGACGATGTGCAATATCAAATGATTCTTCTGAGTTACCCTCAGCGATTAAACTATCATTTTCTTCACTTGAATAACGAGAGTAGTTAAATGGAGCTTCTTTACCATATAAACCTGATGGATCTACATCAGAGCCAGTACTCCATGCACCTTGATAAATATCAATATCTGGATCATCTGCTTCTACACGATCATAGAATGCATTCATTTCATGCAGACGGCCATCTAATAATTCTACTTTTAATCCAACAGCTTCCCAAGCCTGGATATAGTAGTTAGCAATTGGTTCAGCAGTGTCTCCGCCTTCCATAGATGCAAAGTTAATTACTAATTCTTCCCCGTCTTTATCTTCACGGATTCCATCACCATCAACATCTTCATAACCAGCTTCATCTAAAATCCGATTTGCTTCATCTGGATCATACGTAGGAGCTTCTACTTCATCATTATAGAAATCTGGATATGCCGGACCAATCAATGTTGTTGCGTTCCAGCGTAATCCCTTATAGAATCTTTCTCCTACTGCATTATTATCTACTGCATGCCACATTGCTCTTCTCAGCTCTACATCAGCCATTTTCGCATCAGGATCTGTTACAACTTCAGCGTTGTCAGCATCCCAATGACCTAATTTAAAGCCAATATACGTGTATGCATTATCAATAACTCCTAAAAATTCTACATTTGTTAAAGATTCCTCTACATCAGGATATTGATCTGTCGGGAAACCACCGGCTGCTATATCAATTTCTCCTGATTCAAGTGCTTGAACAACTGTTTCCGGACTGACAACTTTTAGAGTGGCACCATCTAGTTTTGGAGCGCCCTTCCAGTAATCTTCATTTGCTGTATAAGTTACAGACTCGCCAGGAACAATGGATTCAACTTTAAATGGTCCCATTCCGATTGGATTCTTACGAACCTCATCAGATTCTTCCATTTCAGCAATTGGAATATCTTCAAAAATGTGCTTTGGTGTTGCGTAAGCCCAAATACCACCAGCTAATAAAGATGGCCAAGCTTCTTTATACGTAATCTCTAAAGTTTTATCATCAATGATTTCAATACCTGAAATCGTATCTGAGTCTCCAGAATGGTACTCATCCATCCCTTCAATATTACGGAATGAAGCATCATAACGGATACCAGTATAATCTGGATGCCCAATAACTTCATAGGAATATGCCCAGTCTTCCGCTGTAACAGGCTCTCCATCATGCCAATTTACATTATCAGCAATTGTAAATGTAAATGTTCTATTATCTTCACTTGTTTCAAAGGTTGCAGCACCATCCTGAGTATAAGTGAAGTTTTCATCTGCGCTCAATAACGATTCATCAAAAAGGCCGATAACGTGTGCATCTGGATTACCTTGATAAAAATTCCAGTTTAAAATCCCTTCAAATACTGTAGAACCAACTAAACCATAGTTTAATGTTCCTCCATCAATTGCTTCTCCAGCATCGGTCTTTGTGTCCGAGAAATCTTCAATGGAATAAATTTGATCTTCTGATCCGCCTTCACCATCTTCTGTTCCTTCTTCAGTACCATCATCTGACCCGCCATCACCCTCGGCGTTATCATCTGATCCACTATTACAAGCAGCCAATACTAAAATAAGCATCAACATCATTGCCAGTAATAACTTCGATAAGCTTGCTTTCTTCATACTTTGAACCTCCCCTTATATTTACTAATTATGCCGGTTACTATTTTCCGGCTATCTATACTCCACACCAACTATTCAGAATAATTGATGAAAGTAACAAGTTACTATCCCCGTCTTTGACGGGCATCTGCAGCACGCTTTAATGCTTCTCCAACATTTCGGACAGCGAGCATTAGCACTAAAATCAATACTGCAGGCGGAACCCAAATCCACCATCTAAATTCTAAGGTTTGCGGGTTTGTTGCATAAGAAATCAATGTTCCTAAGCTCGGTGTGCTTTCCGGCAACCCAAAGCCTAAAAAAGACAATCCGGATTCTAAGCCAATATTTGCTGCTAGATTCAGCGTCATTGTTACAATAATTAACGATATAACATTTGGCATAACCTGCTTAAATATGATATTAAAATTAGATGTTCCCAATGTTTTCGAGGCTTGCGCGTAATCCAATTCCCTTTCCTGTAATGCTTTGGACCGGATTAACCTAGCAATCCCCATCCATGAGAAAGCTGACATAATTAATGAAAACGTCAATGTACTATAATCTGGAACAATTACTACAAAAACAATAATGATAAACAAGAATGGCAAAACGTTCATAAAGTCAAGGATACGCATCATGACATTATCTACGTGACCGCCAAAATACCCGGATACCAGACCAAAGGCAATTCCAAAAATACCGCTTAGCAGTGTCACTAAAATACCAATAGTCAATGAATTTTTAGTCCCAATAATCAATTGGCCAAATACATCTCTTCCTCCATAGTCTGTCCCCAGAATAAAATCCCCGCCGGGCGGCTGATGAATTGCAAATAAATCAACCGAAACAATCTGATCCTGATCCAAAAAAATGGATAGACCATATACAAATAGCATAACTAAAATTAAAAATATTAATGAAACAAGCGCCAATTTATCCCGATATAATTCTTTCAATAATATACGTACAACAGAAGGAGTTTTAGTTTGTTGCAATTCCTTCACATCCGTTGTTTCCATCTTTAATCACCTCAATATTATTAAGATTTCTACTTAATACGAATTCGTGGATCGACAATACTTAATATAATATCTGATAATAAAGCTCCCAAGATTTGCGCAATACCAAATATTAGCACAAGTGAGTTCGCAACACTAAAATCTCGCTGCGTTATAGATTCTAAGAACAGGAGCCCCGTTCCTGGGTAGCTAAATATCTTTTCCACAAATACCGTTCCAGTGATTAACGTTGTAATTTCCCAGCCAAAAAATGCAGCAATTGGCAATAAAGAGTTTCTAAAAATATGTTTATTATATACTCTCTGCTCACCTGCTCCTTTAGCACGAGCTGTAAGAATAAAATCTTTTTGCTTCGTATCAATAATTTCACTCCGCAGGTATTGAACGGTTGAAACGACTTGTATTAAAGCCATCGATATTCCTGGTAAGAGCGCATGATTAACTTTGCTTAGCCAATAGGCAACGGTTCCCGATTCAGACCCCGGTGCCACACTTCCACTTGTCGGGAACCAACTTAAGTTATAACCAAACACCCACAGCATAACTAATGCAAAAATAAACAACGGTGTAGCAAAACCAATGTAAGTGTAACCAGTAATTCCCTGATCGAGCATCGTATCATTAAAGCGTCCGCTAATTAGTCCTAAAGGAAGTGCAATTAAATATGTAAAAATTAATGTAACAATCGATAGAAGAATTGTATTTCCCATACGTTGACCAATTAATTCTGTCACTGGCATTTTGAAACGGAATGACTGTCCAAGATCACCATGAAGAATTCCTCCAACCCAATCAGCATACTGCACATACCATGGATTGTTTAAGCCTAATCTTTCCCGCTGCTGTTCAATTGCCGCTGGATCAATACTCGGATCAATCAATCCCGATAAAGCATCTCCCGGCATCATTTGGGCCAATATAAACACAATAACGCTCAAAATAATAATTTGCGGGATAGTAATCAATAAACGTCTGACTATAAATTTCCACATAAATTCATCAACCTTTCTGCGGTAAAGCAACCCGATGTGTATCTGAAATAGATTGCAGCTGGAATGCCAGTCCATCCTGATCAAAATAATCATCATAGGATTGTGTATATTCCTCTAGAACCTTTTTCCGATAATGAAATTGCTCTTCACGATTTTTTGGATTAATATCCGGGATTGCAGCAATTAAGCGTTTTGTATAAATATGCTGTGGATTCTCAAAAATTTCTTCCGTACTTCCCTGTTCCACATATCTCCCTTTATACATAATCGAAATATTGTCACACATATGCTTTACAATTCCCAAATCATGACTGATAAATAAATAGGTCAGGTTGAGTTCACTTTGAATCTCCTTTAAAAAGTTCAGCACTTGAGCCTGTACAGATACGTCTAAAGCAGATACAGGCTCATCCGCTATAATCAGCTTCGGCTTTAGGGCAATTGCTCTGGCTACGCCAATTCGCTGCCTCTGCCCGCCGGAAAATTCATGTGGATATTTAAAAATACTGTCAGGGCTCACATTAACAATGTCTAAAAGCTCCTGTACACGTTTGCGTTCTTCTTTTTTCGATAATTTTTCAAAGTTCCGAAGTGGTTCCGCAACAATATCCAGTACCCGTTTCCTTGGATTTAATGAAGAATATGGGTCTTGAAAAATCATTTGTACGTCTTTTCGGAATGCTTTGTTTTTTGTTTTTTTATCCGTAATATCTTTTCCATTAAATAAAACCTGTCCAGAGGTTATATCTTCCAGACCGATAATTGCCCGTCCAGTTGTAGATTTTCCTGACCCGGACTCACCGACTAAACCATATGTTTTCCCCTGTTCCATTTCAAAGGATACCCCGTCAACTGCTTTAATATGATCGACTGTCCGGTTGAGAATTCCACCCTTTATCGGAAAGTATACCTGTAAATCTTTTACCTCAAGAAACGCCATTTGCCTGCTCCTCCTTATTATCCGGGAAGTAAAAATGCTCATAACATGTGCATCTGACAAAATGTCCGGATTCTACTTCATGTAATTCTGGGTTCTCCTCATGATGTGAAGCATCAATCCAAGGAATCCGTTCTGCAAAGCGGCACCCTTTTCTTGGTAAATTTTTCAAGGTAGGTACAACACCCTGGATTACGTGAAGCCTGTCCTGTCCCTCTGTCGGTACTGAATTTAATAAGGATCTGGTATACGGATGCAACGGATTTGCAAACAGCTTTTCTACAGGTGCAATTTCCACGATCTGTCCTGCATACATAACAGCTACACGATCAGCCATTTCCGCAACAACCCCTAGATCATGGGTAATCAAAATAATACCTGCATGTATTTTTTCTTTCAGTTCACGGACTAAATCAAGAATTTGCGCTTGAATGGTTACATCCAAAGCTGTAGTAGGTTCGTCAGCAATTAACAACTCCGGGTCATTAGCAATCGCTATTGCAATAATAACACGCTGTCTCATACCACCTGATAATTCATGCGGAAATTGCTCGTAAACCCTCTCCGGTCTTGGTATTCCGACTAAATTAAGCAGCTCAATAGTGCGTTCTTTTCTGCCCTGCTGACCCAATTTTTTATTATGCAAAAATAAATTCTCTTCAATTTGTCTTCCTATTGGCATAAGTGGATTTAAAGCAGTCAGCGGATCCTGGAAAATCATCGCCATTTCGTCTCCACGTATTTTATTTAACTTTGAGTTCGACATTTTGACAATATTTTGATTATTCAGCAAGATTTCCCCTTCGATTTTCGCTTTTGTATGAAGCCGCATAATCGAGAATGCCAGAGCACTTTTACCCGAACCAGACTCTCCAACAATTCCCAATACTTCATTTTTATTCAAAGTAAGTGTTACATCATCCACCGCTGCGTAGTATTCATCACCGATACGAAAAGATGTTGAAAGGTTTTTTATCTTTAAAAGTTCATTACTCAACCTACATCCCCCTTACTAAATTGTTTGTTTTTTCATGCTGTATTTTATAGCAGCTTAAAATTTCAGAAAATCCCCCTTTTCAAATTTCCAAATAATCAGATGACGAAAATTTGAGTAATTTCTGAATAAAAAAATGCATGCTCGATCATTCAGTTTTAATTTTTGATAATTAAAATATTTTTGAACAAACATGGCATGGTCTCGGCTCGGCTCATCTACTAAATTATATTTTTTCTGCTCTCTGCAGTAATCTATGATATAAATTTAGTGTCTCTAAAAAGCGATTTTTCCTATCTTGCGGACGATATGTAATATGTAAAGAATATAATTGTTGTAATTTTTCTGAAAATTGTCCGTAAATAAATAAGAAAATTTATCGCTTTAACAGGCTAAAATCTATTCTATTTTTATTAATCTTTACTACCTCTAAAATATTGCAATTACATTTCAAAAATTTGAATTCGAAAAGTTTTCGTAAACAAATCTTAATATACTTTGAAATTATAGTTTATAACCTTGCTAAAATCAATAGGTTTTGACAAAAAATAAGATTGGCAACTGTATACATAATTTCCTGTATGTCACCAAAAACCTTTAAAATCAAGGGATTATTCCAATAATTTACTAAAAAATTAATTTAAATTTTTTCAATTTTCTTCTCTAAATTTTGTGTCGTTTTATCAAAAAAATCATCTATATATCGTCATAATTACCATATATTAACTGTTTTAAAGAAGGAAAAAATACTTTTGAAACAGGATAAAATTGGATAATAATATGCGTTATGTATTAATTAAATTCATAATACAATGCGAAAGCGGTTTTACAATTCATCCCTATTGTTCTGAAATAAGAAAGTATTCTTATAGATTTCCACAAATAAATGTTTTATTATGAGAGATTTATGACAACTTTTTGTAAAAAAGTAAATGCACTTGCTCACATTATTTACTGACAATACGTGGTTTGGTCCATTCGTGTGAATGATAATTCACACGAATGGACCAAGAGCACATATCAAGTCAATGAGTAATTCTTTAGTTCAACTTATATAATAAATAAAACTTCATTCAATAAGGGCTCTCCTCATTGAATGAAGTTATTTATAAAGCGACATATGATTTTACTTTTTTTGGTTTATACTTTTCGGATAACTCTTGAATTCGCTGCATGTTCCCGATATCGAGGTTTCCACCACTCACGATGACTCCGCAATGTCTAGAACGAAGCTGATGATGATGTGCGAATAAGGCTGCCAGAGCAGCTGCTCCAGCTCCTTCCATCAATGTTTTATTCCGTTCAAGCATATATATAATCGCTGCAGCAATTTGTTCATCAGTTACTGTTACAATATCATCTACATATTCTTGGATAATTGGCAATGTATGCTTTCCAGGTTCTTTGACAGCAATGCCTTCCGCAATCGTATCCACTTGCGTCAGCTTTTTCACCTGCTTGGTATGATAGCTGTCATAAATAGCGGCTGCTCCTTCAGCCTGCACACCAATTATCCGGATATTCCGGTTGATATGCTTTGCTGCTACTGCAATTCCGCTGATTAAACCGCCACCGCCAATTGGCACTAAAATGGTATCTATACGATCTTCCTGACGCAGCAATTCCATTGCAATGGTACCTTGTCCAGCCATAATATCATAATCATCAAATGGATGAATATAGGTTGCACCTGTTTCCAGCTGATGCTCCAGTGATGCCTGATAAGCTTCCTGAAAGCTTTCTCCTGTCAAAATAACGTCTGCACCATAATTTCTTGTTGCATTTACTTTAGCCAGCGGTGTTCCTTCTGACATGAATATCGTTGCCTTCACACCCAATTTTGAGGCTGCATGCGCAACTCCTTGGGCATGATTTCCGGCAGATGCTGTAATAACCCCATTTGCAAGCTCTTCATCTGTCATTTGCATCAGTTTGTAGCTTGCTCCCCGAAACTTAAATGCTCCGGTTTTTTGCTGATTTTCCATCTTGCAATACACATGCTTCCCTACCAGATCATCCGTTGTATGCGATGTTAACAGCGGTGTTTGATGAACAATTGGCTTTAATTTTTTCCATGCTTGATATACTTTTTCACCAGTTAAGCGATCCCCAAGTAAATCCACACTCCTTCAACCCTCTTATTCTTTATATTTTTCTATCTTATAATTTTCTCATATTTTTCTGTACTTATCATTTTTAAGCACGTTTTTCTTCAAATGCCTGAATCGCATCTTCCTCTAAAAGAGTCAGTGCAATATCATCCCAGCCGTTAAGAAGTTTCTCCTTATGATAAGCTGGAATATCAAAGGAAACGACGGTGCCGTCTGTATCTGTAATTTCCTGTTTTTCTAAATCAACATCTAATGTTAATCCCTGCTCTGCTTTTTTCATCCACTGCTGGACCTGCTCTTCATTCATCTTTATTACTAATATGCCGTTTTTCAAAGAATTATTATAAAAAATATCTGCAAAGTCAGGAGCAATGATAACTTTAAATCCGTAATCCTCCAGTGCCCATGGAGCATGTTCACGGGATGAGCCGCAGCCAAAATTATCACCAGCTAACAGGATTGTGGCATTTTCATATTTTGGCTGATTTAAAACAAAGTCATCACGCAGATTTCCATCATCATCAAAACGCCAATGGAAAAATAAAAATTCACCAAATCCTGTACGTTCAATACGTTTTAAAAACTGCTTCGGAATAATCTGGTCTGTATCCACGTTACCGCGATTCAACGGAGCAGCAATTCCTTTATGCTCTTTAAAAGGTTCCATTCCAAATTCCCTCCTAGCTTGGTACTCCGACAAATTGTCTTACATCTACGAAATGTCCTTCAATTGCCGCTGCTGCTGCCATTTCCGGGCTTACCAAGTGTGTACGTGCTCCGTTTCCCTGTCTACCTTCAAAGTTTCGGTTTGACGTTGATGCACATCTGCCGCCAGATGGAACAATATCATCATTCATTCCAAGGCACATACTGCAGCCTGAATTTCTCCATTCAAACCCTGCTTCAATGAAAATTTTATCAAGGCCAATCTCTTCTGCCTGCTGCTTCACCAGGAATGAACCTGGTACCACAATTGCTTTAATACCTTCTTTTACCTTCTTGCCTTCTACAATTTTAGACGCTTTTTTCAAATCACTTAATCGGGAATTCGTACAAGAGCCAATAAAGACATGATCGACATGAATCGATGTTATCGGCTGATTTTCTTCTAAATCCATATACTCTAAAGCACGTTTTACTTCATCTGGATATTCTGCATCCGCAATGGTTGGTGTAGAAGCACTGACTGGTACGCCCATACCAGGATTAGTCCCCCAAGTTACCTGTGGTTCAATTTCATCCGCATAAATGGTAACTGTATGATCATATTCTGCACCTTCATCTGTTGCCAGCGCCAGCCAATCTTCAGCCAATGCCTCAAAAGCTTCTCCTTCTGGAACCATTTCACGGCCACGCAAAAATTCCACTGTTGTTTCATCTGGACTAATTAAGCCGGCACGTGCTCCAGCTTCAATAGACATATTACAAATCGTCATTCTTTCTTCCATGGTTAAGTTACGAATAGCTTCTCCTGTATATTCCATCACGTATCCTGTTCCAAAACGAACGCCGAATTTTGCAATAATCGCAAGAATCAAGTCTTTTGCTGTCACACCTACGCCTAACTCTCCAACAACTTGAACATTCAATGTTTTCGGTTTATCCTGCCAGATAGTTTGTGTTGCCAAAACATGCTCTACCTCACTGGTTCCAATTCCAAATGCAAATGCTCCAAACGCTCCATGTGTTGATGTATGACTATCCCCACAAACGATCGTTTTTCCTGGCTGCGTTAAACCTAATTGTGGTCCAATAATATGCACGATTCCTTGATCCGGGTGATACATATCCGCCAGCTTCACTCCAAAGTCGGCACAATTCTTTTTTAAAGCTTCCATTTGTTTGATAGAAATTTCATCTTTCATGTTCTCTCTATTAATAGTAGGAACATTGTGATCCATTGTAGCGAAAGTAAGATCAGGACGTCTTACCTTTCGTCCATTCAATCTTAGACCTTCAAACGCCTGCGGAGACGTTACCTCATGAACAAGATGCTGGTCAATATATAAAAGAGCCGGTTTTCCTTCCTCTTCTTTTATAACATGCTTATTCCAAATTTTTTCAAATGCCGTCAAAGCCTTTCCCAATTTCTACACCTCCGAAACGATATATATTGTTTTCTATATAAGTTGAATTAAAGGTTTATAGCGATCGCTTCAGAAAAACACTACGCTTTCCACGGGCTTGCGCTCAGCCTCCTCGAAAAAAAGACTAATACATGTAATTCAATAATTCAACTTATCTAATACCAGAACTTCTTATACATAAGAGCTACAAATAGAATCAGAAATACATTTCGTAGTTAAATTTTCAATAATCGCTTCTGTTATTTCTTCTGTGTTCATTTGTTTTCCATCTTTTATTTTTAAGTCTGATGTGTGATAGCCCTGTTCCAGGCAATCCTTTACTGCTGCTTCAATTGCTGTTGCTTCTTCTTTCATTCCGAGAGAATATTCCAGCATTAATGCAGTTGACATTATCATTCCGATTGGATTTGCAATTCCTTTTCCAGCGATGTCAGGTGCTGAACCATGAACTGGTTCATAGATGCCTAATCCATCAGTACGGACGCTTGCTGATGGGAGCATCCCGAGTGATCCAGTCAGTACAGAAGCTTCATCACTCAAGATATCACCAAATAAGTTCTCTGTTACAATAACATCAAAGCTGCCTGGATTTGTAACAAGCTTCATTGCTGCTGCATCTACCAGCAAATGCTCTACTTTTACATCTGGATAGTCAGCTGCTTTCTCATTTACTATTTCTCTCCACATCCGGCTTGACTCTAAGACATTCGCCTTATCGACTGAAGTTAAATGCTTATTCCGGATTTGTGCAGATTCGAAGCCTTTTTCTACAATTCTTTCAATCTCTTGTCTTGAATAAGCTAACGTATCTACAACATCTTCTCCATTGTTTCTACGTTCCCTTGGTTCACCAAAATACAAACCGCCAGTCAATTCACGAACAATCATCATGTCTGAGTCTTTGACAATCTCTTCTTTTAAAGGAGAAGCATGCAAAAGGGATGGGAATGATTTAACCGGGCGCAAATTAGCAAATAACCCTAAGCCTTTACGAATTTTGAGCAGCCCTTTCTCCGGTCTGAATTCAGGCGGCTGATTATCCCATTTGGGTCCTCCGACTGATCCCAGGAGGACAGCATCCGCTTTTTCACATGCTTTTAGTGTATCATCAGGTAATGGTACACCATAACGGTCAAGAGCATCTCCGCCAATAGCACACTCCTGGAGAACAAAATCATGATGATATTCACTTTCAATTGCTGCGAGCACCTTTTTAGCTGACTCCATAATTTCTTTACCGATTCCATCTCCAGGTAACAGGACGATTTTCTTTTCCATTATTATTTCTCCTTCTTTTCACTCGTGAACGAGCTGTTTAATAGTTGTTTCTTTCTTTATTCAGATTAACTCCGGGCAGCTGTTCGCCATCTCTAAGAGTTGCATCAAAAAACTTAATTTTGAGCAGGTGCTTTTTCATCTTGTTTTGCATCATCACTAATTGGATTTTTAATGAAAGGCATTAAAGCACGTAACTCTCTTCCAACAACTTCGATTTGATGTTGGTTTTCACGGCGGTTAATTGCATTAAACTGCGGACGGCCAGTCTGGTTTTCAGAAATCCATTCTTTTGCGAATTTACCAGTTTGGATATCAGAAAGAATGTCTTTCATGCGCTCTTTCGTTCCTTCGTCAACAACGCGCGGGCCAGATACGAAGTCACCCCATTGTGCAGTATCCGAGATAGAATAACGCATGTTTTCTAATCCACCTTCATAAAGCAGATCAACAATCAGCTTTAATTCGTGTAAACATTCAAAGTATGCAACCTCTGGCTGATAGCCGGCCTCTGTTAGTGTTTCAAAGCCTGCTTTTACAAGTGCTGTAGCCCCGCCGCATAATACAGCCTGCTCTCCAAATAGATCTGTTTCTGTTTCTTCCTGGAAGGTAGTTTCTAATACACCGGCTCTGGCTGCGCCAATACCATAAGAGTATGCAAGTGCTATATCTTTTGCATTTCCAGTATAATCTTGTTCAATTCCGTATAATCCCGGTACACCTGCACCTTCTTCAAATGTACGTCGTACAAGATGTCCAGGTCCTTTTGGTGCTGCTAAGAAAACATCTACATTAGAAGGCGGTACGATCTGTGTAAAGTGAATATTAAATCCATGAGCAAATGCAAGTGCGTTTCCTTCTTGTAAATTATCTTTAATACTTTCCTGATATACCTGCGGCTGCATTTCATCTGGAAGCAATACCATTACTAAATCAGCCTGCGCTGTTGCTTCGGCTACAGAATATACGTTAAAGCCGTCTGCTTCTGCTTTTTGCTGTGATTTCCCCGGACGTAAACCTACTACAACTTCAAAGCCTGAATCTCTTAAGTTCATTGCGTGTGCGTGACCTTGGGAACCATATCCGATGATTGCGATTTTTTTGTCTCTTAGTACCTCTTTATTAATATCCTTGTTGTATAATACCTTTGCCATAATGTAATCTCCCTCTCATCTTTGTTTGTTTTTATTTTCACAAGATATGATGACTTCCATATTGCCCATTGGACATTTTTAGCAGAAGCTCCTGTCTATCTATTATCCGTGAGCTGAAACACTATTTAACTCACTATAGCCTTGTTCAGGCTGATAACCTCTTGGAAATGCTGTTAATCCAGTTTTCGTTAAGTCCTTAATTCCATATGGTCTGAGCAGTGAAATTAACGCATCGACCTTTTCCGGTTTCCCGGTAACTTGTATTGTCAGACTGTCCTTGCTGATATCAATAACATCTGCACGGAATGCAGAGATTAATGTCATAATTTCTGCTCTGGTCTGATTGGTTGCAACAACTTTTACTAAGGCAAGCTCTCTTGTCACAATTGCTTTATCTGTGACATCTAAAACCTTAATCACATCGATTTGCTTGTTCAGCTGTTTTGTTAATTGCTCCAGCTTCTGCTTATCGGAAACTTCAACGACAAATGTCATTTTGGAAATGCCTCTGACATCCGAAGCACCGACAGAAATACTTTCAATATTGAACTGGCGCCGGTTAAGCATACCAGTTATTCTATTTAACACCCCGCCACGATCTTGTACTGTGGCAATGATTATGCGTTTCATTTTGTCACCCCAATCATTTCGTGCATTCCTTTACCCGGTGCAATCATCGGATAGACACATGTATCTCTGTCAATACGACAGTCAATAACAACAGGGCCATCATATGAAAAAGCCTCTTCCAGAGCTTCCGGTACATCTTTTTCATCGGATACACGCATGCCTTTAATTCCGTAACTTTCTGCCAGTTTCACGAAATCAGGGTTTTCTGAAAATAAGGAGTGAGAGTAACGTTTCTCATAAAATGTTTCCTGCCACTGCCTTACCATTCCAAGTGCATCATTATTTAAAATAACCACTTTTACTGGCAGATTTTGAGATTTCAAGATAGCCAGCTCCTGCAATGTCATTTGAAATCCGCCATCGCCTACCAGAGATATAACCAAATGATCCGGTTTAGCGATTTGCGCGCCAATTGCAGCCGGGAAGCCGAATCCCATGGTGCCAAGTCCTCCAGATGTTACCCAATTGTCTGGATTTTTAAAAGGATAGAATTGAGCCGCCCACATTTGATGCTGTCCAACGTCTGTTGTGACAACTGCTTCTCCATTAGACTTCTCATGGATCTGCTCTATCAGCCATTGCGGGCTGATTGGATTATCGCCCCGATCATACCAAAGTGGATATTTCTTTTGATTACCCTTTAATTTATCCAGCCATTTCGTATAATCACCACGGTTCACTTCCTGCTGCAGCAGCACGTTCAATGCCTGTTTTGCATCTGCAACGATCGGAATAGCTGTCTTCACATTTTTCCCTATTTCAGCAGGATCAATATCGATATGAGCCACTTTTGCATTTGGAGCAAAGTGCTGCAGATTTCCGGTTAGCCGGTCGTCAAAGCGTGCTCCGATATTGATAAGCAAATCACTTTCATAGATTGCTGTATTCGCCGTGTATGTTCCATGCATTCCACCCATGCCAAGCGATAAATTATCACCGCCCGGATAGCTTCCCAGTCCCAGCAAGGTCGTAACAACCGGGATTTCCCAATTATTAACGAACTGCTTTAACTCTTCCGTTGCTCCAGATAACAGAATCCCCGCTCCTGCAAGCAATACCGGTCTTTCTGCTTTACTCAGTTCATCTGTTATTTTTGAGATTTGCATCGGGTTCGGATAAACCGTCGGCTGATAGCCAGGCAAATAAAAGTCATCCTCATAATCATTAATGGTTACTGTTTCAGAAATACTTTTAGGAATGTCTATCACAACAGGGCCCGGTCTGCCTGTCGTCGCAATGTGAAATGCCTCATTCACAATCCTCGGTAAATCTGCAATGTTATTAACCTGGTAATTGTATTTGGTAACTGGTGTGGTAATTCCTATCATGTCTGCTTCCTGAAAAGCATCTGTTCCAATAACCTGCTCTGCTACCTGTCCCGTGAATACAACAAGTGGAATCGAATCCATCATGGCATCTGTTATGCCAGTTATTAAGTTCGTTGCTCCCGGACCTGAAGTTGCTATTACAACGCCCGGTTTGCCTGATACTCTTGCATATCCTTCCGCTGCATGTATGGAGCCTTGCTCATGTCGCGAAAGTACATGCTTGAAGGATGTATCATTTCGATGCAGCGCGTCATAAATTGGTAAAACAGCACCCCCCGGGTACCCAAATACAACTTCAACACCTGCTTTTTCTAATGCCTGAACTAACAAATCAGATCCTGTGACCAAATTACTCTTCACTTCTACTTCTTGATTTGCATTAACTTTCACAACAATGCCCCTCCTTTTTTCTTAAAAAAACTGAACCTTTTGATTAAACTAACTATTTACTGCAATGCGGGTTTGGAATTTTTTATTTAAAATAATAAAAAAGACCCTTTTCACCCCATGTACATGTATTTCTATCATGTATGGGGCGAAAAGGATCTGCTTTTCACGGTACCACCCAGTTTCGCAAAGTTCTTTCAAACCTTGCCTCAATAGCTGCCAGAGCTATGTTTGATAACAGGTACATTGATTACCATGCACCTGGTCACATATAATTGGAATGTTCCTTTCCATGTGACACTCAGGGACGATGTCGGAATAAGTAGCTATTCTGGGCTTCCAGCAACCCCAGATCTCTGTAAAAGCTATTCGTCTTTTCCTTTTTTCCCGTCAACGTATTAATTATATTTGTGAAGTAACAACTTCTCATCATCTTAAAAATTGTTTTGTTAAGAAATATCTTATATTGCGAACAATCATATCTTGTTTCCGTATGATAGTCAATAGCATTTTGTAATTTTTTTAATAATTCTATTTAGTCTGATTTTATGTATGCGTTTTCATTACTGCTATGCATTACACTAGGATTTTTCTTTAAAATTATATTACAGTTTGGTTTTTTATTTAAAAATTATAGAAAGTCTTTTTTTATTCCTGTATGTGGTAATGCAAGAATAAAGTAAATTGATTTTTTTATCTTAATGTTAAACCAAATTTCCCTTGAAGAAATTTCTATCTAGATAAATAAAGCCTCCACCAGACAAGGAGTTCTTGTCTGGTGGAGGCTTTTCATTCTGTTCTATAAGAACCTAATTTTTTAATCCCTGTTCAAATAATCTGTTATCGCACCCAGGGAAGAACATCTTACATTATGTGCGTATTTGCCTAAGATACCTTTTTTATATAATTCTGGTGCTACCCATGCTTGGCGGCGCTTGTCCAGTTCTTCATCAGGAAGGTCCACAAAAATTTCTTTCGTGGAGGAGTCAATAGTGACACTGTCCCCTTCTTCAAGAAGTGCAATTGGCCCGCCTGATTGTGCTTCCGGTGAGATATGCCCTACTACTAAACCATGTGTACCGCCAGAAAAACGTCCATCCGTTAATAAAGCAACAGACTCTCCCATTCCTTTACCTACCAGAATACTGGAAATAGAAAGCATTTCCGGCATTCCCGGTGCACCTTTTGGTCCTACGTAGCGGATAACAAGCACATCACCGTCTTTGATTTGATTATTCATTACAGCTTTGGTTGCTTCTGCTTCTGTATTGTATACACGTGCAGGACCAGTATGTCTTGTTACTTTCACACCAGATACCTTTGCTACCGCACCTGTCGGAGAAAGATTCCCTTTTAGAACGATTAGCGGCCCATCTTCTCTTTTTGGTTCGTCTAATGGCATAATTACTTTTTGACCTTCTTTTAATGATGGAGCATCCTCTAAATTCTCTTTGATCGTTTTTCCTGTTACTGTCATGCAGTCTCCATGAAGATAGCCATTTTCATAGAGGAGCTTCATAACTGCCTGAACACCGCCAACATTGTGAAGATCCTGGAATACAAATTGTCCGCTCGGCTTCAAGTCCGCCAAATGTGGCACTTTTGCCTGAATCCGGTTGAAGTCGTTAATGGTCAAGTTTACTTCTGCTGCATGAGCAACTGCTAATAAGTGAAGAATAGCATTGGTAGAACCGCCAAGTGCCATCACAACTGTAATTGCATTTTCAAAGGCTTCTTTTGTCATAATATCTTTTGGATAAATACCTTTTTCCAGCAATGTTCTGATTGCTTCTCCGGCAGCTTCCACATCCTTCAGTTTTTCCTGAGATTCTGCCGGATTGGAAGAACTTCCCGGCAAGCTTAATCCCATTGCTTCTGCAGCAGATGCCATTGTATTCGCAGTGTACATTCCCCCGCACGCTCCTGCCCCCGGACAGGCATGACATTCAATGCGATTCAATTGTTTATCATCAATTTTTCCTGCATTATGCTGCCCGACGCCTTCAAATACAGAAACAATATCAAGATCCTTCCCATCAAGATTACCTGGTGCAATGGTTCCTCCATATACAAAAATAGCCGGAACCTCAGCGTTTGCAATAGCCATCATACACCCGGGAATATTCTTATCACACGCCCCAATCGCAACTAGAGCGTCTAAATTCTCCGCACCAACAACTGTTTCTATTGAGTCAGAGATAAGATCTCTGCTTGGTAAAGAATAGCGCATCCCCTGCGTCCCCATAGAAATACCGTCTGATACCGTAATGGTGTTAAAAATCATTGGTACTGCGTCAGCTTTGCGGACGCCTTTTTTAGCAATTAAAGCTAAATCGTTCAGATGTATATTACATGGCGTTACCTCGGCCCATGTACTGGCAACCCCGACCATCGGTTTTTTAAAATCTTCATCGGTAACACCGACAGCACGCAGCATTGCTCTGTTTGGAGCACGCATGGTACCATCAAAAGCTTTACTTTTTGTTCTTAAATCCTTCTCCATTTTTACACCTTCCTTTTCGCCTATTATAGATATAATATTTTTATAGTTCAATCTATTTAGTGCTTTCCTTTTTTCAATACCTGTAATAGAAAGCGTTTTATCTATTATAAAGACGCAATTCTTATTTGATAATATCCTTCATTATTCTATAAATCTTTTATCTTTTGTTCTCATATAATCCGTAAGTTTATATTGACAATACATTGGATGTTGCTATATTGGAAAGAAATACTTTTTCATATGAATCTGCATTTTTAAATACTTTTATGTTAAAATATCCGTATGTTATAAGCGAATTTGTATTTATCATCCGTTTTTAAACCCATAAAAGTATCTTAATCTTATAAAAAATAACTTATTGTTTGTTAATAAATGAATCAATCATTTTATTCTAAGGGCAATACTTATTTTTATAAAAGATTGGGTTCATGAAGAGTTACTATCTTACCAAATAATACTAAATTTATTTTAAAGGAGCTTACCATTCATGCTAAAAGATCAGCACATCCTAAGAATACCAGGACCAAGTCCGATCCCTCCAAGCGTTCAGCGGGCAATGAACCAGACAATGATAGGTCATCGCGGGAAAGAAACAAAAGAATTATTAGAACGTATCATTCCAAAATTAAAATCAGTATTTGGAACGAAGCAGGATGTTATTCCTGTTGCCGGGAGCGGTACAGCTGGTTTAGAAATGGCTGTCAGCAACGCAGCACATCCAGGAGACGATGTACTAGTTATCGTCAGTGGAGCATTTGGCGATCGTTTCGCAAAGATATGTGAAGCTTTTCAGTTAAAATTACATCGGATTGATGTGGAGTGGGGAGATGCGATTAATCCACTAGCTGTTCAGGATTATTTACAGGAGCATCCAGAAATCAAGGTAGTCTTTGCTACATATTGCGAAACCTCTACCGGTGTATTAAATCCGATCGAAGCTCTGGCTAAAGCTATACATGAATCCTCTGATGCACTTTTCGTTGTTGACGGTGTATCCTGTCTTGGCGGAGTGGAAGCCGGCATGGATGAATGGGGTGTTGATATCTATGTCACCGGATCACAAAAAGCGTTTATGCTGCCGGCCGGTTTGATGTTTATTGCAGCGAGTGAGAGGGCATGGAAAGTGATTGAGACAAATCCCCAGCCGAGATTTTATTTAGATATGCGTGTCTACCGGAAAAACTTAGAAAAAGTATCTACACCTTATACTCCGGCACTTTCTCTTTTATTTGGTCTGGAGCAGGTTCTGAATTTGATGGAAGAAGAAGGATTGGAAAATGTATACCGTCGCCATGCCATCATGCGTGACATGACAAGAGCTGCTTTTAAAGCTTTAGATATTCCTTTATTAACAGCGGATGAAGATGCTTCTCCGACTGTAACAGCTGTCCGTCCGGCTGATTTTGATGCAGAAGCACTGCGTTCCGTCGTAAAAGAACAATTCAACCTGACTTTAGCCGGCGGTCAGCAGCATATGAAGGGTTCTATTTTCCGAATCGGCCATATGGGATATTGCTCTCCCGCTGATGTATTGCAAACTATCAGTCTGCTCGAGATCGGCATTGTAAAAATTGGAAAAGAAATTCAGCTTGGTAAAGGTGTTCAGGCAGCCCAGGAAATCTATTTGCAACAGGAGGAAAAGTAAGCCATGACATATCGTGTATTGATCAGTGATCCGTTAAGTGAAGAAGGAATTAAACCATTAAGAGAAACAGAAAATATAGAAATCGTTAAAAATCCAGGCTGGGATGATGCAGAGCTTCTGGAGAATATCGATCAATTTGATGCTTTATTAGTTCGCAGCCAGACACAGGTAACTCGTCCTTTACTGGAAAAAGCAACACGCTTAAAAATTGTCGGGCGTGCAGGAGTCGGAGTAGATAATATTGACCTGGATGCCGCAACAGAAAATGGAATTATTGTAGTAAATGCTCCAAATGGAAATACTAATTCTGCTGCTGAGCATACTATTGCCATGATTATGTCCCTATCCAGAAATATCCCGCAGGCTTTTCATGCTTTGAAGCAAAAGCAATGGGACCGGAAACGTTTTGTCGGGATCGAATTAAAGCAGAAAACCTTAGGCATCGTCGGTCTGGGAAGAATTGGTGTTGAAGTAGCAAAACGCGCAAAAGGCCAGCGAATGAACGTTATCGCCTATGACCCATTCCTGACCGATGAAAAAGCGGAACAGATGGGAATTAAGCGCGGTACGCTGGAAGAAGTGCTTCAGGCAGGGGATTTCATAACTGTTCATACCCCACTGTTAAAAGAAACCAGACATCTGATTAATGCAGAAGCTTTTGAATTAATGAAGGATGGTGTACAGATTGTTAACTGTGCCCGCGGCGGAATTATTGATGAGGATGCTTTATATGATGCCATTGTTTCTGGAAAGGTTGCTGGTGCAGCACTGGATGTGTTCGAGCAGGAGCCTTTTACAGAGCATAAACTGCTTACGTTACCAGAGGTTGTTGCTACACCACATTTAGGTGCAAGCACAGTAGAAGCTCAGGAAATTGTCGCAGTTGATGTCAGCCATGATGTTATCCGCTTCCTGGAAGGAAAAGCCGTACGCCATCCCGTCAACCTTCCTTCTATTCCAAGTGAAGCAATGCATCAAATTGAACCTTATTTCTATTTAGCAGAAAAGCTCGGTACGTTTATTATCGATTTAGCGAATGAAGTTATCAGTGAAATCCGTATCAGCTATTCTGGAGACTTAAGTGAAATAGAATCAGGCCCTGTCACACGTAATGCAGTCAAAGGGATCTTAAAACGTTACCTGGGCAGCCGTGTAAATGATGTCAACGCATTATACCTGGCTGATCGTAAAGGGATTACTGTCAGCGAAAGTAAAAGATCAGCACGAAAAGGATTTACAAATCTGATTACTATAGAAGTGATCGGGGCTTCTGGAAGCAGAAAAGTTGCTGGTACACTTTTAAATGGTTTGGGACCGCGTCTTGTCCGTGTAGATGACTACCAGGTTGATGCTACACCGGAAGGTCATATGGTTGTCATTCAGCACATCGACCAGCCTGGTGTTATCGGGCGTATGGGAAGCGCCTTTGCAGAGCATCATATTAATATTGCTACCATGCAGGTGGACCGCTCCGATGTAGGCGGCAACGCAATTATGCTGCTGACGATCGACCGTCATTTAGAAGACGAAGCACTTGCTGAAATTGCACTGTTAGATGAGATTAAATCCGTCACTGCGATTGATTTATAAAAATGTTTTATTACAAAAAGAAGGGGCTGTTGCACAATCAGTTATCTGATCGTGCAACAGCCCCTTCTTTTCGATTTTCTTATACAACATGTATTACTCCTGCTGCACTTCTAATTGTATGTTTGCAGAATGCCCTTCAATTCTTTAAGTGATTTTATTTCATAGTCCGGTTTAACAGCACTATTATTTTCTGCGTCAAACCGGTTCAGCCAGACAGATGCAATCCCTGTCCGATTTGCTCCAATAATATCTGTATGCAGATTGTCCCCTACCATTACCGCATCTTCCGCTTTGATGTCTAATGCTTTTAACACATAGTTAAATATCTCCTGGTCCGGTTTTCCAGTACCAATATCTCCGGAAATAAATATTTTCTCAAAGTACGGTGATAACTCAGGGGAAATCTCTAACTTAAGGTTTTGGAGGCTTGGAGAGCCATTTGTAACCAACGCAAGGCGATAATCCTTTCCAAGCTCTGCCAGAACAGAAAGCGTATCCTCAAATAAACAAGGGCTCTCTATCCGATAATCCCTGAAAGCTTCAGCAAGTTTTCCAGCAAGTTCAGGATTATTCACGCCAGTCTCTTCCAACCCTTTCTGCCAGGCTGTTTTCTGATATACCGGAGCAATTTCCTTGAGCCTCTGAAATTCCTCTCCCGGATCATCAAAGGTTGCCCACAGTCCTTCAAATGGATTAATTCCAATCTTTTGTGTATATGTATAGGTTGGATAAGAGGCATAAAGCTCTCTGGCCCGATGGCGGACATTTTTTTCTAATTCCTCCGGTGAAACGCCTGCTTCCTTTTCCGCAAGCTGACAGGTCAAATCGAAAGCATCCTGTACACTTTTTTTATCCCAGAGCAGTGTATCATCTAAATCAAATAATACCATTTTTTTCATTATTTATATCTCCTCTTTGTTATTCGATTAGTATATGTAATCATAATTTAATAAATTAATTTAAAATTTAGTCTTGCTAAAATCTTTCATATGTCTTATGATATATAGAAATTTAATCAATGGCAAGGAGACTTTTGATATGGAAGAACAAACTATTCGCGTACAACGATGTGAAACAAAAAAAGAAAAGCCACAGGATGATCAATTAGTTTTTGGAAAAATTTTCACGGACCATATGTTTGTGATGGATTATTCAGAACCGCTAGGGTGGCATAATGCGAGCATTGTACCATATCAACCACTACAAATTGAACCTTCTGCAATGGTATTCCACTATGCACAATCTGTTTTTGAAGGTTTAAAAGCCTATCGTACGGGTAACGGAAGCATTGAGTTATTTCGTCCAGAGAAAAACATGGAACGTTTAAACAGATCGAATGATCGTTTATGTATCCCTCCGATTGACGAAGAGTTTGCTTTAAAAGCAATTAAACAACTGGTTGCAATTGATCGTGATTGGGTCCCTCATACAGAAGGTACATCGCTATATATTCGTCCGTTTATTATTTCTACAGAAACCTACATTGGCGTATCAGCAGCTGCACATTATAAATTTATTGTTATCCTTTCTCCAGTAGGCGCTTACTATAAAGAAGGCCTTAACCCGGTTAAGATTGCTGTAGAGAATGATTATGTCCGAACTGTAAAAGGCGGTACCGGCGAAGCAAAAACCGGCGGTAATTATGCAGCCAGCTTGAAGGCACAGGAAATGGTTGCAAAAACCGGATATACGCAGGTTCTTTGGTTAGACGGTGTTGAAAAGAAATATATTGAAGAAGTTGGAAGCATGAATGTTTTCTTTAAAATCAATGGCGAAGTAATTACACCAAAACTAAATGGCAGCATTCTTTCGGGAATTACACGTTCCAGCGTAATAGAATTATTAAATCACTGGGAAGTGCCGGTGGTTGAGCGAAGAATTTCTATTGAAGAATTATACGAAGCTTATCAAAATGGTCAGCTGGAAGAAGCATTTGGTTCTGGCACCGCTGCGGTTATCTCTCCAATCGGCGAATTAAAATGGGGCGATAAGCAGATGATTATCAATGATGGAAAAACAGGTAAGATTTCGAAAAAGGTTTATGATACGATTACAGGCATTCAATATGGTCATTTAGAAGATTCATTTAACTGGATGCAAAATATTGAAACAGAAAGCACTGTAAAGCATTAATAAAAAAACCAAGCGGGACTGCTTGGTTTTTTAGTTTATATAAATTCAGTATTGATTTCATAATAAAATCAAAAACTAATAATTCGGGTTCTATATCGATTTTTTGACTATTCGCTTATAGTAATTTATTACCGGCAGACTGCCATAATTGATACCATTCTTCCCTCGTCAAAGTAATATCAGCTGCTTTCACCATTTCAGTCAGCCGTTTTGGTGTCATTGTACCGATAATAGTCTGTATATTAGCCGGATGGCGTAAAATCCATGCTATTGCGATTGTTTCACGTGCCACACCGTATTTTTCTCCAAGCTTATCCAGTTCCTTATTTAATTCCGGATAGGCATCTCGATCCATGATAAAACCGCCGAAAAATCCATACCGAAGCGGTGACCAGGCCTGAATAGTCATGTTATTTATCTGACTGTAATCAATAACCCCGCCGTCAAAATCCATTGCCTGATCAAATGATGTATTCGCATACAATCCTTGATTAATCATACCGGAATTAGTGATACTTAATTGCAATTGATTGGCTACCAATTCCTGATCAACATATCTTTTCAGCAATTCAATCTGACGCGGCCGGGAATTACTCACACCGAAATGCCGGACTTTACCGCTCTTTTCCAGCTCTGAAAACGCCTCTGCCACCTCTTCCGGCTCCATAAGGGCATCTGGGCGGTGAATAAGAAATACATCTAAGTAGTCCGTTTTCAAGCGTTTTAGACTGTTTTCTACAGATGAAATTAAATATTCTTTGGAAGAGTCATAAAATCCACTACGTATTCCCGCTTTTGACTGAATAATCAATTTTTCACGGATAGAAGGATTCATCTCAATTGCTTCTGCAAATACGGATTCAGATTTCCCCTTCCCATAAATATCAGCGTGATCAAAAAAGTCGATTCCATGCTCTAATGCGTTATGAATCACTTTATTCGCTTCCTCTTTCGTACTCTGGTGCATGACCATACAGCCCAAAGAAATGACTGGAACAGATAATTCACTATTTCCTAATTGTATACGCTTCATAATATCTACCTCCCTCCTACATTTTATCACAAGCTTCGACAATACCGATAATAATCAGGACTTGTTTTTATTTCAAATTAACTCAACTTTCGGACCTGAGGATAAGAATCTATCCCCCCTATTCCAGGATGAACAAGTTCTTTATTATCCTGCTTGTATTTTGTTAAATTATCCTTCTATGGAAATCGAGATTGTGTATAGCGCCGCTCCGACCAACCACTACACTTTCCATGGGGACGGCTTCAGCTAACTTGAAAAGAAAACCGCTTTTCAAGTGGATCTTTAGCTCGCCCTGTTCCCATAGGAGTCTACGTGGTTGGTCTGCGCTCAGTTAGGTTTCTACAGCGAATGAAAGAAATCGTATCCTGATGGAATTGGATGAAATAATCGCTTTTTGCTTGATGAATAGATCATTTTAGCTTTTTTAATGGTTGATTTGGCAATTTAAATTAAGATACAGTGATAGTAAATATCGGGAATGACTTTCATGAACAGAAAACAATCGTGAATGAATATTTTACCATGAACCAGAAAAAACGTTTTATCTGATCTAACTTCTATTTAGTCAGCCGTTTCAACCTGCATAGAACATTTTACTAGCGGAGGCGGACCGTTTTGACTCCTGAGGGATCAGCACCATCTGAAGATCCACTTTTGCCAAGCGATCTTCTTGGCAAAAGTTAGCTGAAGAGCGTGCCCCTAGGAAAGCAAAACGGTCCGCCGCAGCGGTAGCCTTACACGTTACCTTCTTTCTGGATAGCGTTTATGCTTTGATAGATAGAAGGAACAATCAGCTCCAATCTCTATGATAAGAAAGTTATTTTTTAAGGTGCAAAATTTTAATAATTCACTTTTAAAAACAAGAAAATCCTGTAGAGAAAAACTGGTTCTCTCTACAGGATTTTCTATTATCAAAATAAATCGGGGCAAATTTTTAAAGCTGTGAGTTGATTATTTTTTTTGATTCGCAATGCTGCCCTCAGCCATTTGAATCATTCGTTTAACCATTTCACCACCGACTGCACCGTTTTCACGGGCAGTAGTATCAGCTCCTAAATTCACATGCATTTCACCAGCGATTTCCTCTTTCATCTGATTTACTGCACGTTCTGCTTGCGGTACTAACAACGCGTTTCTTCGTTTGTCAGCCACCTCAGACCCTCCCCTTTTATTCGAAAGCAAGTGGAATACTTGCTTGCTATTATCTTTTGCAAAACACGATAAACTATACCCAAAAATTTAACCTCTTTGCCAGCTGTTCATTATTTTTAGTATGTAATGATGAATCGCTCTGGTCAAGCGAATATGTGTAGTATTTTAGACAAAGAAAAAGTTTCTGCATATGCGGCTTAAATGGTACATAAGTATATCAAGTGATTCAAAAAGCTAAAAAAGGAATTTTTTAAGGAGGAACACTTGATGTTAAAAGCAGATTACAGCGTCAACATTGACCTGCCCCAATCAGAGGTGTGGAGTTATTTAGAAGATTGGTCTCATTGGGCAAAGCAGGTACCTGGTTATCAAACACATAAGAAAGTATCCGCAGCCGATTCCGTTTGGGAGCTGCATGGGAAAGTAGGCACGATTACTAAAGACCTCAAGCTATATGTCAGAATCCTAGAGACGGTGTCTCCCTCTATCGTTCAATTCCGTATTCGTGATTCTGAAAACCGGTGTTTAGGAAATGGCTGCTTCAAGCTTTCCGGGCTCTCTTCCCGTTCCTCCGAACTGACCTGTTTATTGGAACTTGAATTAAAAGGATTGACTGGAAAAATCAGTGCACCATTAATCGGCTCTCTTCTTCCAACGGTGCTGGAAAAATTTGTTCAGCGGATTATAAAGCCTTTAAAAGAGAAAGATTCTGTTGCTTTATCACTTTAAAATCATGCAGTTTACTCTTTCTCCCAACAATGATACATTAATATAGGTTTAATTATCATTGTCGGGAAAGGAAATATGCACATGGATCAAGCAAAACAATCTAATGTATTTAAAGAATATGCCTATATTATTATTGGAGCAACCATTGTCGGATTAGCATATAATATCTTCTTCCTGCCGGCGCGATTAGCTGCCGGCGGCCTATCAGGAATCAGTACTATTCTTTATGAGGTGTATGCGATTAATCCTGCACTCAGTCAATTCGTGATTAATATCCCTGTTTTTATTATCGGATGGATTGCATTGGGGAAGGACTTCAGTATCAAAACACTCGTAGGAACATTTTGGGTTCCTCTTGCTATTTTTTTGTCTGCTGATATTCCAATTACGGTTACCAACCCATTCTTAAGTGCCCTTTATGGCGGACTTATTCTGGGGGCCGGCCTCGGTATCGTCTACAAAGGAAATGGATCCACCGGCGGCACAGCAGCTATTGCTCAAATTGTGAAGAAATTCACTGGGATTTCCAGCGGTTATTCACAATTTATCGTAGATGGACTCGTTGTTATTACTTCCATTTTCGTTTTCAGCTTTGAGCTTACATTATTTGCGTTAATGGCAATTTATATCAGCGGTAAAGCAATAGACATTGTCCAATTACGAACCTCTGCAACAAAACTGGTAATGATCATTACCGATGAGGAAGAAAAGGTACAGCAGCTTATCCAGAATGGCATCGATCGGGGTCTCACCAAAATACGGTCTGTGGGGGGTTACACAAAATTGGATAAAACGATGATCCTATGTGTGGCGGAACAGACAGAAGCAGTTAAATTGAAAAAATTACTTCAGGAAGAAACTCCGGAAGCATTCACTATTTTTATCAGTGCGTCCGAAATTCTCGGGAGAGGCTTCTCACTTGATAAATATTATGGGCAAAAATTTTAACTTACAAATATAAAAAAACTGGAATATCGGGAAAACACCCTGATATTCCAGTTTTTTTGTTTACATACAGAGGCTAGGGAAGCATATTCATAAAGTTTTGATAAGCAAATCCTCTAACCTGCTCCTCTGAATAATGTTTTTGTAATTCATTCAGCAAATAATCGTAGCCGGAGGAATTGGTAATATTATCAATATAACAGCTTATCCCGTCAAAATCAGAGCCGAAGCCGATATTTTTTTCTCCGCCAAGAGCACAAACGTGATCAATATGTTCACAAAGATCAGCTACTGTTGCCGTTCTTGCATTTTTTTTCAAAAAGACAGGATAGAGCGCAAAATGGATTGGCGCATTTTTGGCAATCAATGCTTTCAGCTGATCATCATACAGGTTTCTGGGATGATCACAAATTGCCCGGGTATTGGAATGCGATGCAATGGGATAATCAGCAAGCTCCATCACATCCCAAAATGCTTTAACGGAAAGATGGGATACATCTGTTAAAACTTTATTTTCATTATTTAACCGGACAACTTCTTTTCCCAGCGTTGTTAGTCCTGCCCCTCTCGGTTCCTCTGCACCATCTGCGCATAGATTCGCAGGATTCCACGTCAGGCCAAAGGATTTCACACCCATTTGATAAAGTTTTTGGAGCTTTTCTATATCGTTACCGATAGCTTCAGCTCCTTCTAAAGTTAATACCGCACCAATTTCACCTGGAGCAAGTGTGCGAATATCCTTCCAGTCACGAATAAACTTTACATTCTCGTTCTTTTCAACAATTTCTTCATGAAAAAGAGTTGCCTGCTCTAATCCATGTTCCCATTGATCTGTTGTAGTAACTGTTTCCGGATTCACAAAAATCGCAAAAAATTGGACGCTGACATTTCCTGCTTCTAAGCGCTTCAAATTGGTCTCTATCTCTGGTGCATTCCGAAAATCAAGTTTTCTTTGCTCCAGCCGTGCTGTCTGAAGCTTTAATAGTGCATCACAATGTGTATCAATTACCTTCATTTCCTATTACCCCGTTTCCGATGAATTAATTACTGTACTCTTGCTGTCTAAGCTCTATACGGCGAATTTTGCCCGATGTTGTTTTTGGCAATTCAGAAACAAACTCGATTTTCCGCGGATATTTATAAGGCGCGATCTCATGCTTCACATAACTTTGCAGAGTCTCAATAACTTCATCATTGCCGATAATATTATCCTGTAAAACAACAAAGGCTTTCACTACATTTCCTCTTATCGGATCCGGGCTTGCAACAACAGCACATTCTTTTACATCAGGATGCTTTACCAAAGTGTCCTCTACCTCAAATGGTCCGATTGTATAGCCCGAGCTGATAATAATATCGTCACTTCTGCCTTCAAACCAGAAATAGCCGTCTTCATCCATGCTGGCCTGGTCCCCGGTCACATAATAATCTCCGCGATGTGACCTTTTTGTTCTTTCTTCATCTTTATAATAGCCTTTAAACAAGGAAGGCGTATCAAGCGGAATAGCAATATCACCTACCACCCCAGGCTCTGTCAGCTGACCATCTTCGTCAATAACAACCACATCATGCCCCGGAGTCGGTTTCCCCATTGCTCCCGGTCGTACTTCCGTTCCCTTTAAGAATCCCAGCAATAAGGTGTTTTCAGTCTGACCATACCCGTCTCTGACGGTCACATCAAAATGCTGTCTGAATTTATCAATGACTTCACGGTTTAAAGGCTCACCGGCAGAAACAGCACTATGCAATGCATCTAAGTTGTAATCATCCAGGTTGGAAAGCTTGGCCATTAAACGATACTCCGTCGGTGTACAGCACAGCACATTAATCTGATGCTTTTCCAAAAGCTCTAAATATTTAGCCGCATCAAATCTGCCATCATAAACAAATGCAGTTGCTCCGGTTCCCATAATGGATAAAAACGGACTCCATACCCATTTCTGCCATCCTGGTGCAGCAGTTGCCCAAACCGTATCTCCATCCTGAATACTGAGCCAGTTGCGCGGTGCACTGGACATATGCGCAAATCCCCAGCCATGAGAATGAATAACAGCCTTTGGATTGCCTGTCGTTCCAGATGTATAAGATAAAAACGCAACATCATCTCTAGAAGTTTTTACTGTTTCTAATTGATCGGAGGCCTGGTTCTTCTCCTTATCAATGGATACCCATCCTTCTATCTCTTCGCCAATGCTGAATTTAATTAACTGTTCATATTCAGCAACCTTTTTAAACTCCTCCACACAAGCCTCTGTCGCAACAACAGCATTGATTTCGCCATGTGAAATACGGAATTGCAAATCCTTCGTCCGCAGCATTTCTGAGCTTGGAATGATAATGATTCCTGATTTTAAAGCTGCAATATATAATTCATAAGCTTCGATACAGCGCGGCAGCATGATCATTATTTTATCCCCGCGTTTTAATCCATGTTTTAACAGGATATTTCCAGCCTTATTTGCATTTTTGATTAAATTGGTATAGGTAATTTCTTTCGTGTTCCCGTTTTGCTCTTCTAAAATAATCGCTTTTCTTCCTTCATCTGCTGCATATTTTTCAAACTCGGAAGTAATGTTATACCATTCTGGTGCAATTAGATCTGATTTCTTCATCGTATTCCTCCTCAGATTAGTACCTCATACTATATTCTAGTAATTATAGCAATAAATTAGAATAGTTTCAAAAGGATTGAAATTTTCTGATAGGAAAAATTATCCTATCCCTGCTCTCCTGGCTTTAAATAGCTAAAATTTTATGTTCCCTTAAATAATAGTGTATGATTATAATCAAAAGGGAATAGTAACACATGAAGGAGTGTTGATAATGTCAGCATTTAATGAGAAAGACTTTGACAAAGCTTATGACAAAGAAACAAAAAAAATTAATAAACAATTAGATAAAGACATTATTTTCGCAATGATTGGTGATATCAACACTGGAAAATCCTCAACGATTAACCGGCTTATTGGTGATGATGTCGCTAAAGTCGGCGCACGTCCCGGAGAAACGATGGGTATTGATAAATATGTATACCGCGACAAGATTATTTTTGCGGATACCCCGGGCCTCGATGATATTAATCAAGCAAATTCTGATGAAACATTCCGTTTTTACCGCAGCGCGGATGTGATTTTATTTTTCCTGAATGCTGCTGGAACGGTTTTTTCAGAAGGTGAAAGAAGATCATTTGAAACAATCAAAAAAGAGAATAAACATATCATTTTTGTTTTAAATAAAATTGATGCAGCGGATGATATCCCGGCGCTTGTTCAATATGTGAAGCAGCATACATCGAATCGTTATCCCGTTATCCCGATTTCTTCCCGGACAGGAGAAAATATCGATAAATTACGAAATGAGATTTTAGAAATTCTTAAAAAAAAAGAAAAGGAAATTCAATTCGCACGGCTTATTAAGGAAAAATCATCCACGGCGAACAAATGGATTTTAGCAGCTTCCGGGTCTGCGACAGCTGTCGGAGCAGCTCCACTTCCCGGATCTGATTTTATTCCGTTAACAGGTATTCAGGTTGGATTAATGATTAAGCTGGCTACCTTATACGAAAAACCTTTATCCAAAAAGAAAGCTAAGGAATTAACGATTGCAACTATTACAGGAAATATCGGTAAAACCATCTTTCGCCAGGTATCTAAATTTGTTCCGGGTGCAGGCTCCGTTATCGGCGGCAGTGTTGCAGGAGGTATGACACTTGCGATGGGATATGCGGTAAAATATGCTTATGAAAATAATATTGAGTTGACTGCAGAAACTTTGAAATCTCTGTACAGCTATTTTTATAAAAGAGGGAAAAAGGAACAGAAGGAAGATGGAGAATAAAAGAAGAGTACATGCAGCAAATTGCATGTACTTTTTCTTTATCACTTAAATTCTTCTTTTAAGATGGAATACATTTTTAAATCCTCTTGCTTTCCTTTTCTTTGCATCGATTTTCTTAACGTTCCTTCATAGGTCATTCCTATTTTCTCCATTAGCCTGTAGGAGGCAGTATTATCTGGATGGCATCTGGCATAGATTCGCTCGAGTCCTAATTCTTCAAATCCAAAACGAAGAACAGCTTTTGCCGCTTCTGTTCCGATGCCCTTCCTCCAGTATTCTCTGGAAAGAACATATGCAAGCTCTGCAGAATAATGTTTTGGGTTCCAAGCCAAATCTATAGTACCTATTACACGATCTTCTTCCTTCCAGACGATCGCCCATGCTCCCCTTACCCCTTTTTCATATTGAGCAAATAAAAATTCCATAAACGCTTCTGAATCTGCCAGTGTTTCATGTGCTTCCCAAGTTAAAAACGGTGTCAGCTCCGGGTCGGAAGCATAGTCATAAACATCCTGCAGATCTTCCTTCTTCATTTGTCTTAAAAGCAGTCTCTCCGTTTCCAGCCCAGGAAACGGAATAAATGGACTCTCCTGCATTGCTTCTCCTCCTCTTTTATGTAAAAATTAAAACAATTATACAAAAAAGCAGCCTATTTTCCAAGTACTTCCCTCAATTTTACGCGAGCCTGGCAGTCAAATTATAAACAATCAGCTGACCAGAGGTCTGGTCAGCTGATTAAGTAATTATTCAAATTCGCTGCTTATACATTTCTTTACCATCGTAAGTGTAGAGCGTTTCTTTTCCTTCTACAACTGTTTCTAAATGGACAGATCTTCCCCATAACTGATGAATATATGGTAAAACATGCTCCAAATATTTAATATCCAGCTCAATATCCTCAAATCCATGACGTAAATACAGCTCCCCATTCCTTAGATAGTCACCATTTTCTACTGTGATATATGGGAAGCCTCCGTTTACACGCTGGGAGACAAGCTGATCGCGAATTTGTATATAATCCTTTTCTGTAATCCGATAATCTCTCCCTTTCTTCTCAAAAAGATACATATCCTCTTTAGCAACTAATTCCTTTGTTAAATAGTTACGGATAAAAGAAATATCAGATTCCATTTCCCTTACTTCAAAGATTTTATCTCTTCCTTTATTCGGTTTGCAGCCGTTTCTTATCATTTCTTCTGTTGGATTGTTATAGCGTTCCTCAATATCTTCAAAGATTTTTATCCCTAAGTAATAAGGATTGATCGATGTCCGGGACGGCTGAACCACACCAGCATTCAATTTAGCATATTCAAGCGTCTCTGCTGTTGTTAAATCTAATTCACGCATAATTCGCTGATGCCAATAGGAGGCCCACCCTTCATTCATTACTTTCGTTTCCAATTGCGGCCAAAAATAAAGCATTTCCTCCCGCATCATCGTTAATACATCACGCTGCCAATCATCCAGCTCTCTGCTGTATTCTTCAATAAATAATAATAAGTCCTTTTCAGGAGAAGGAGGAATTTTCTTTTGTTTTTTTATTTTTCTCTTCTGCGAATGTTTCTCACTTGAATCTAAGCTCCACAGATCATCGTACTCTCCTCTTTTTTTATAGCTGTCTTCATTTGTGGAGTTGTCTTCTGTTTTGGGTGGCAGTTTAAATCGGACAATCGATGGATCAATATGCTCCTGAATCGATAAAATGGCATCCAAAAAGCTCTCTACCTCTTCCTTCCCGTGCACCATTTCATAATGGGCAATACGCTCAGCTGTTGCTGTCATACTTTCCACCATATCTTTACGGGTATTAGAAAAACGGATATTATTTTTAAAGAAATCACAATGCGCCAGTACATGGGCAATAATTAATTTATTTTGAATCAGACTGTTTGTATTTAATAAAAAGGCATAGCATGGATCAGAATTAATCACCAGTTCATAAATTTGACTTAAACCTAAATCATATTGCAGCTTCATTTTATGGAATTGCTTTCCGAAGCTCCAATGGGTAAAACGCGTCGGCATACCGTAAGCTCCAAATGTATAAATAATATCTGCTGGACAAATCTCATAGCGCATTGGATAAAAATCCAGACCAAACCCTTTAGCTACCTCAGTAATTTCTTCGATAGCATTTGTTAACTCCTTTGTTCCGTTCAAGTGGATTCCCCCTTTAATCAGCTACTACTAGTCTATGTTTCCCGGATGAAATCTTGCCCTTCCTATATTTCTTTCACAAAATAAAATAAGGAAACTCGCTTTAGCTAAACTTCTTCTGTAATAGTATTTATCAGCAATAAAACAGCCCAAAGAAATAATTACGCAAATCTTTGAGCTGTTATTTTTTTATACATGTTCTGCGGTCTTTTTAAAAAAGCTCTTCATGGCATGATATACATCTGCCTTTTCTTTTAATACATAATGCTTAAACTTAGGGTCTTCGATCGTTTTATAAGCATTCATCAAGGTTGAATAACGATTATAGCCGTTTACTTCCCCATAACCAAACATATTTGATTTCTCCATCAGCTGGTGGACTAACTCAATGCATGTCTTGTTATCCGAGCTGATATTCTCTCCGTCTGAAAAATGAAATGGATAAATATTATAGCGGGTTGGATTATATTTTTCCTCAATTACTTCCAAGGCTTTATAGTAAGCAGATGAACAAATGGTTCCTCCGCTTTCCCCTTTTGAAAAAAAGGCCTCTTCCGTAACTACCTTAGCCTCGGTATGATGGGCAATAAATTCAAATTCAACACTTTCATATTTCGTTTTTAAAAACCGGTTCATCCAAAAGAAGAAGCTGCGGGCAATATACTTTTCAAAAGCTCCCATCGAAGCACTCGTATCCATCATTGCCAGGACAACAGCTTTGGAATCATGACGAATAACTTCATTCCAGGTTTTAAAACGCAAATCATCATTATAAATCGGGGTAATTTGTGCTTTCCCATCCCGGGCGTTCCGTTTTAATGCTGTTAGTATCGTCCGCTTCTTATCGACATTCCCCATTAATCCTTTTTTTCGTACATCATTAAATTCGACCTTTTCCGTAATAATCTCTGATTTTTCTTTTTCCTGCAGATTGGGAAGCTCTAACTCTTGGAATAATGCTTCTTCTATCTCTGCAATGGATACTTCTGATTCATAATAATCCTGACCCGGCTTATCTCCAGCCTTCTTTCCATTTCCGGCTCCGGCCTGCTGTCCATCGCCGCTTCCTGGTGCACGGGCAACAACATCTCCTACTTCTGAATCTCCGTTTCCCTGCCCGACATGCTTTGATTTTTCATAGTTATACCTGATTTTATATTCATCCAGTGAACGAATCGGTATTTTCACCATGTCCTTTCCATTGGACATAATGATATTTTCCTCACTGACCAGATCAGGCAGGTTTTTCTTAATCGCATCTTTAATTTTCTCATTATGGCGCTGTTGATCCTGATAACCTTTTCGGTGGAGAGACCAGTTTTCTTGGGAGACGACGAAATTATGCTCTTGCTCATTGGACACTCGAATCCTCTCCTTATATTTTAATTGTTTCCAATCGTCAGTTTATGGTACAAACAGTTTTAGAAACATGCTTTATCTATTCTATGCAAGAGAGGATAAGTTATTGCAGACGGATTAAAAGAATTTGAGGTTTTTAGAAAACCTATTTTCTTTCTCAGATAAGTAAAAAGCGGCATCCATCTTCATCTGGATACCACTTTTTATTTTTCTAAGCTGGAAGAACACTGCTATAATTTTACCGGTTTAATAGACTGCCAACATAACGCAGCAGCTCATTTGCAGAGACAGAATTATACCCATGCTCATCAATCAGACGGGCAATTACCTCGTTAATTTTCTTCAGTTGTGATTCATTTGGTGTTTTCGAGGATGTTGTAATTTTAACAACATCTTTTAAATCAGCAAATAATTTCTTTTGAATGGCTTCACGCAGACGTTCGTGTGATTGATAATCAAAACGCTTGCCTTTGCGTGCATATGCAGATAAACGGATTAGAATTTCTTCACGGAAACCTTTTTTCGCATTTTCAGATATACCAATCTGTTCCTCAATCGAACGCATCAGCTTTTCATCCGGATTCATTTCCTCTCCAGTAAGCGGATCACGTAATTTATTCTGATTACAGTAGGCCTCTACATTATCAAGATAGTTATCCATTAAAGTCTTCGCAGATTCCTCATAGGAATACACAAAAGCTTTTTGGACTTCTTTCTTCGCAATTTCATCATATTCTTTTCGGGCAATCGAAATATAATTTAAATATTTCTCCAAGTCATCTTTCGAAATAGATGGATGCTGATTCAATCCTTCTTTTAACGAACGTAATACATCCAGAGCATTAATCGACGGAACCTCTTTACGGATAATCGTTGAAGAAATACGGTTAATGACATATCTTGGATCAATCCCTGACATTCCTTCATCCGTGTATTCATTTAATAGATCCTCTACATCAATTTGATTATATCCTTCTACACTTTCCCCATCATAGAGCCGCATCTTTTTCACAACGTCGACAGTCTGTTTTTTCGATTCCTTTAATCGGGTCAGAATGGAGAATATAGCAGCTGCCCGCAAGGCATGCGGAGCCACATGAACATCAGCAATATCACTTTCCTGAATCATTTTTTGGTAGATCCGTTCCTCTTCACTGACTTTCAAATTATATGGAATCGGCATAACGATCATTCTGGAATGAAGTGCTTCATTCTTTTTATTGGAAATAAATGATTTGTATTCCGATTCGTTTGTATGCGCAATAATCAGCTCATCAGCGGAAATTAACGCAAACCTTCCTGCTTTAAAATTTCCTTCCTGTGTAAGAGAAAGTAAATGCCATAAAAATTTTTCATCACTTTTTAAAATCTCCTGGAATTCCATCATCCCGCGGTTCGCTTTATTTAATTCTCCGTCAAACCGGTAAGCCCGCGGATCAGACTCTGAGCCAAATTCCGCAATCGTTGAAAAATCAATACTTCCAGTTAAGTCAGCAATATCCTGCGATTTAGGATCAGAAGGACTGAATGTACCGATACCCACCCTTTTATCCTCCGAGAAAAAGATTCGCTGGACCTTGACATCTTCAATCCTGCCGCCATACTCCTTCTCTAAGCGCATCGTATTCAGCGGTGATAAGCTGCCTTCAATCCGGATACCGTATTCTTCATGGAAATCCTCCCGCAAGTGTTGTGGTATGAGGTGTAAGGGATCTTCATGCATCGGACAGTTCTTTATTGCATACACAGCACCTTCATCTGTACGCGAATAATGCTCCAGGCCTCGCTTCAACAGGCTGACAATAGTAGATTTCCCGCCGCTGACAGGTCCCATTAGTAACAAAATTCTTTTTCTGACATCCAATCTTCTTGCTGCCGGATGAAAATACTCTTCTACTAAGCTTTCAATCGCTGATTCTAATCCAAAAATGGCTGACCCAAAAAACTGATACATTTTCTGATTATCCTTCTCTTTGACTCCCGCATTCTTGATCATATTATAGACACGGGAATGAGCAGTTTGTGCAATTGTGGGGTTTTCTTTTACCAAATCTAAGTATTCCGCAAATGTGCCTTCCCATCCCAGTTGCTTTTCTGTTTCTCTATCATTTTTTACTTTATTTAAAATATCCATCGCAGGCTCCCTCCATCTTACAACGATTTCTATATCCTATGCAGTGGAAGTTTAAAACATGCTCTATGGAAATATTTTAGAAAAACATTCTGGCTCGTTTTCATACGAAAAACATGGTGAGCTACCATACTTTTAATCAAGTACTTTTTCATTATATGTATCGAAGTCGTACCGTTCTCCCTGAATAATCGTATACTGGGTCTTTCCGCGTTCAACAATCCAGACCATCACTTCCGTCTCATCTGTTTGCGCTGTAACAACAAATAAATCCTGGTCATCCGATAATCCGATTGATTCTATGTAATTATCCTGCAGCTCCCGGTCACGAATAAGTGTAATATTCATCATGTTTACCCCATACATTGTCCGGACATCCTCTGCTGATTCATTCGTTAATTCCTTTATAGGATGGGCTTCTAAATATTCCTCTGAAAAGTAAGAAGCTACATTTTCTTCCTCATCCATAAGGGCAGCTTCATACATATCTCCCACTACCTTGGCACTGTTAGGACTTAAACAGCCGGCCAGAAAAAGTGGAGTACATATTACAATTAGCAGTACTAGGCGTTTCATATAATTAACTCCTCATTTCTTTATCTATTCTGATTGTAAGCGATTTGCATATGTTTGTGAAGAATAATCGAATCAGGTATATAGAGGTCTTCAGTTGAATCTGGACAGAAGTTCCATCATAATAGGAAACGTATAATGAAGGTGAAATGAGGGATTAGATGGTACCAGATAAAAGCATTATTTTTTTCGATATTGACGGAACACTGTTGACAGAAGAAGAAAGAACACTTCCTGAATCCGCTAAAAAAGCAATTTTCAAGCTGAAAGAACTTGGTCATGAGGTTGCTATTTCCACTGGCCGGGCAAAATTTTTATTTGAAGATTTACGAAAAGAATTAGATATTGACACTTACATATGCTACAACGGACAATATGTTGTGTTCCGCGGAGAAGTTATCTATGCAAATACTATAAGTCCGGCAGCTCTGGATGAATTAACAGCATTTGCTTTAAATAAAAATCATCCTGTTGTTTATATGAATGATAAAAGAATGACAACCAATGTCCCTAATGATCATCCATATATACAAGAAAGTATTTCAACATTAAAGGTAGATGCTTACCCATCACAGGAGCAGGATTTTGTGAAGCACAATAAAATTTACCAGGGGCTTCTGTTCAACACAGAAGGAGAAGAGGCAACCTATCAGGAAACATTTACCGATTTTGATTTTATCCGCTGGCATCCCAAATCTGTAGATGTTCTTCCAAAAGGCGTTTCTAAAGCAATTGGTATCAAAAAATTACTTGAGTATCTTGATTTCCCTCCAGAAAGACAATACGCATTTGGAGACGGTTTAAATGATTTGGAAATGCTTAGAATGATTCCTAATGGTGTCGCTATGGGAAATGCCTTGCCTGAAGTAAAGGAAACAGCTGCGTACGTTACGAAGGATGTAAGTGACAATGGTATTTTATACGGTTTACAAATGGTTGGCCTGCTGCCAAAAGACTGAGATCCCATGACAAGATATTAAACTTCATTCATTTAGGAAAGAGTCCGACTTTCTTATTGAATGAAGTTTTTTGTTCTATTATCGTTTTTCATTTAATAATTCAGCTTTAAGAATACCAAAGAGATAAGATCCATATACGCATCAGCTTTTTAATATGTTATTTCAACGTTCCTTCTTTTTCATACCAATTTTCTCCATCATTATAAGCCGTTCTCTTTTCCCCTCGTATTAAAATATATATTAAGACTTTTTGTTTTTCTTAGACTGTTCTTCCATCCATTTCGCTCTGGAAAGCCACCCCCACAATCCCGCTGCAGCCAAAATAATAAAAATAACAAAATTAATCCATCCCATATGCTCTCTCCTTTCCAGTATCTTTCTACTTCTAATATTAGTATAAAAACACTAAAAAGTAATCTAATAATTTTAAATATAACGTAAAATAAAACGGATATTTATCCTTCTCTGTCTCCAGTCATATATCCATTTTCAAGCGAATATAATCCTATTACTGTGAAGAAATTCGTCTAAAAGGGAGGATATACATGACAGATAGTAATAACCGGAAACCGGAGGAAAATAAAAAAATCAGACAGCTGGAGAAATTCTATCGGGACAACGAAGGAAAACCAATGACAACGGATGAATCAGTTAAAATTTCAGATGATGAAAATACATTAAGTGCCGGAGATCGCGGACCACAGCTTTTGGAGGATTTTATTTACCGTGAAAAGCTCTCGCATTTTGATAGAGAACGTATTCCAGAAAGAAATGTTCATGCACGCGGCTATGGAGCGCACGGAATATTTGAATGCTATGAATCACAATCTGATTTAACAGAGGCTCATTTCTTACAGGAGGCCGGCAGAAAAACACCTACATTTGTCCGTTTTTCGCAGGTTGCCGGATCAAGGGGAGCCAACGAGACATTACGTGATGTGCGCGGATTTGCAACAAAATTTTATACGGAGGAAGGGAATTTTGATTTAGTCGGCAATAATATTCCTATCTTTTTTATTCAGGACGGCATTAAATTTCCTGATTTAATTCATGCACTAAAACCGGAACCAAATAATGAGATTCCTCAAGGCCAGACAGCGCATGATACGTTCTGGGATTTCATCGGCAGTAACGAAGAATCGGCGGCGATGATGATGTGGATTATGTCCGACCGTACTATCCCGCGCAGTTTTCGCATGATTCAGGGCTTTGGTGTGCATACATTCCGTCTCGTCAATAAAGAAGGCGTATCACATTTTTGTAAATTTCATTGGCGGCCAACCTTAGGGATGCACTCGCTCATTTGGGATGAATCCCAAAAAATTGGCGGTGCTGACCCGGATTTCCACCGGCGGGATTTATGGGAGAATATTGAAAAAGGAAATTTCCCGGAATACGAGCTTGGTATTCAAGTTATCCGCGAGGACCAGGAGTTTGATTTTGACTTTGATATTTTAGATGCTACCAAGCTGTGGCCGGAGGAGCTTATTCCCCTTAAAAAAATTGGGAAAATGACCTTAAATAAAAATGTCGAGAACGTTTTTGCAGAGACAGAACAGGTTGCGCTTCATCCGGGAAATATTGTTCGAGGTATTGATTTTACCAATGATCCGCTCCTGCAGGGCAGATTGTTCTCCTATGCAGATACACAATTTTACCGGGTAGGCACGAATTTCAAGCAAATCCCGATTAATTGTCCTATTCACACAGCACATAATAATCATCGTGATGGTGCAGCGCGTTATGTTATTGATAAAGGGCAGGTTGCTTATCATCAAAATTATCTTGCTGATAATACGCCTTATACTGTCCCGGGTGATAAAGGGGGGTTTGTCACCTATCCATCTCTCGTTGAAGGGAAAAAAGTGCGTAAAACCGCTCCCAGCTTTGAAGATCATTTTTCACAGGCAAAGCTTTTCTGGAACAGTATGAGTGATGTGGAAAAGAGTCATATCCTGCAGGCATTCAGCTTTGAGCTTGGGAAAGTGAAAACACCGGCCGTTCGTGAACGTGTGATTCGCAATATTGCTCATATCAGCAGACCGCTGGCTGTTTCTGTTGCTGAACAGGTTGGAGTACCAGCCCCGCCGGAGGATATTCAGGAATCCAATGTCACCGCTTCCTCACCGGCTCTAAGTATGAGAAATACGGTTTTTACAGCAGATACCTTAAAGGTCGGGGTTATTATTGATGAACAATATGACAGCAATGCCTTGGAAGCTGCTATGGCTTCATGGGAAAAAGCGGGATTGCAGCCTGTCTTTGTAAGCAGTAAACTTGGAACACTAAAAGGCACTGGCGGAGATACGATTTCCGTTAATGATACATTTCTAACAGGGTCCCCTCTGCTGTATGACGGTTTATTCGTTATTGGCGGACCTTATGCTACAAGAGATTTTCATTTTATGGCGAATCAATTTATTGTAGATCAGTTTAACCATTATAAGCCGATTGGAGGTATTGGCGAAGGAGCAGAATGGATAGAAGAAATCCACCTCCAGAATCGTCCTGGTGTTCTAACAAGTAAGTCGCCAAACAAAGGTTTCTATAATGCCTTTGTGAATGCGATGGCCAAACAGCGTTTTTGGGACCGGTAGAAAACAAAAGCGCAGAGCGCCTGCTTAAAAACGTAGAGATTGGAGCGGCGTAACTGAGATAAAGGAAACACGGTGAGGTGACGAACCGATGTTGACTTATCGTAGGGCGCGACGTGAAATCTCCTAGTTTTTGGCGCTTGGAGCTGGACGCGGCTGCTTTTCTATAAATAGTAATTCACAAGGCAATAATTCTATAAATTCCTATGTAGAAAACAAAAAATGCTCCGCACTGAAAAGTTTCCTTTGCGGAGCATTTTTATTTATTAATAGTCGTCTGGATTAGTTCCAGAACGGCTATTTTCATTTAAAGCATCAATCTGCTTCATTTCTTCTTCTGTTAATGCAAAGTCAAAAATTGCTGCATTCTGGACAATCCGTTCAGGGGTAACTGATTTAGGGATGGTAATCACATTATGCTGAATATCCCAGCGCAGAATCACCTGTGCTGTATTCTTTCCGTACTTTTCTGCAATAGAGACAAGGGTTGGATGATCTAACAGCTGGCCGCGCTTTAACGGAGACCATGCTTCCAGATGGATTCCCTGCTGTTCACAAAATGCACGTAATCCTTCCTGTGTTAAATGCGGATGGAATTCAACCTGGTTAACTGCCGGTATAACCTCCGCTTCCGGAAGCAGTCTTTCTAAATGCTGAATATGAAAATTACTGACTCCGATTGCATGGACACGTCCATCGTGATAAAGCTTTTCTAACGCTTTCCAGGTATCCACAAATGTTTCTTTCACCGGCCAATGAATCAGATATAAATCCAGATAATCCGTATCTAATTTTTTCAGGCTTCTTTCAAATGCTTCCAAGGTAGATTCATAGCCTTGTTCATCATTCCATACTTTTGATGTCAGAAAAATATCTTTTCTTGGCACGCCGGATTCCTTTATTCCCTGTCCGACACTGACCTCATTCTGGTAAAACGAAGCTGTATCAATACTGCGGTAGCCATGCTCCAATGCAATTTTCACTGCATCTACTGCAACTTGGCCTTCCTCTACCTTATATACACCCAGACCAAATTTGGGCATATCTACACCATTGTTCAAAGTAACTGTATCCTGCAAATGTCCACTCATATTTAATAACCTTCCCTTCCCGACTTTTCTTACATCATATAATAACTGACACCGGAAAGGAAAGTGAAAGGAATCTGTAAGAGGAGGTTCAAGAAGTTCAATCAACCCATATCCAATCTAAGTATGATAGATATAGACACCTTCAACTAATTCCCGTTCACATTCACCCGCCAAACGTAAATATTCCAGGTGAGCTGCTGTTTCTCCAACTGCAAACCGGGTATCATGCACAGTCAGCTGTTTTGAAAAAAGCTTTTCCATTGTTTCATAGATAGTCAATCTGTTTTTAAGCATTTCCTGCAGGGTGTCTAGTCGCTCTTCATGATGTGCTTTAATTTCAGAAATCCGCTTCGATGCATCCTGAAATGGACTTCCATGAGAAGGGATAACCCATTCTACATCCAGCTTCTTTATCTTTTCCAGGGATTTCAGATAATTCTCTAAAGGATTGGGGTCACCATGAAACCAGTACGAGATATTTGGTGTAATTTTCGGCAGGATATGATCTGTTGCCAAAAGTACGCTGTTCTCCCGGTTATAAAAGGTGACTAAACCGTCCGAATGACCTGGCGTGTGTATCATTTCATAGGCATATTTTCCAAATTGAATCGTGTTCCCTTCCTTTAATAAATTTTGTACCTTTGGATAGGGCATCACCAGCGGTGCAAATGAGGCTGTATTTTCTGCCAGTGTCCTGCCTATATCTTCTGGAATACCTGACCGCTGGTAGTTTTCCTGCAGATTTTCCAAAAAGGGCTTTTCCCAGGCCTGAAGAGCTATCTGTAAATCAATTTCCGGCATCCAGGCTTTCGCTCCCGTTTTTTTCTGCAGCTTTCCCGCATAGCCAAAATGATCCGGATGATAGTGTGAAATAATAATATCGGTAACCTGTTTTCCTGCTAATTCTTTATCCCATACTTTCTCTGTTTCTTCATTATGCAGTCCGGTATCCAGAATTTTATAACCGTTCTCCTCCTCGGCTAAAAAGCAATTTACATGATTCAGCCGAAAAGGTAATGCTAATCTGATCTGTTTGATTCCTAATTCATCTATCATGGAGATCACTTCCTTTTTAGAAATCGGGTTCTCTATCAATTACTTCCCTTTAAATGCCGGCTTCCTTTTTTCAAAAAATGCCTGAATGCCCTCTTTATTATCCTCCGATTGCAGCAACAGGGTCTGAATCGCTGTTTCCTGCAAATCATTTGTGCCGCTGCTCCATTCATCCGCATGGTTCACCATATGTTTTACAAACTTATTAGCAAGCGGTGGTCCATTTACAAGGAAGCCGGCATACTCGATGGCCGCTTCCAGCACATCTCCCTCTGTTACCTTGTTTACAATACCTCGATGGTACGCTTCTTCTGCTGGTACCGGTCTCCCGGAAGAAATCCATTCCTTCGCCACTGCACTTGGCAGATTATCTGTTAGTTTTTTTAATAAACCCAGGTCTGGAATAATTCCAACATTGGTAAAGCTGCATACAAAGGCTGCATCCTTTTTCGCTACGATAAAATCTGCGGCAACAGCGATGCTGAACCCTGCCCCGGCGGCAAAACCATGGACTGCACTGATCACATATTTATCAAGCTCCCGGATTACTTGGATAATTTCCATTGCCTGCTTCATATATTCCATTATTTTCACACTGTTATCCAGTGTATGCAGTACTTCTAAATCACCACCTGCTGAAAATATCTTTCCTTCTCCGCTGATAATAACTGCCTTAATAGCAGGATCACTCTCGGCATCCTTCAATGCTTCTACAAAACCATTCGCCATTTCAATCGAAAGAGCATTACGTTTTTCCGGACGGTTCATGGAAATAAAAGCAATTGATTCTTTTTTTTCATATTTTACTGCATCTGTCATCATATATCACTCCTTCATCTATGCCAGCATACGATTTTTATCAAGACAGCTGATGAATATTTTTGGCACGATTATACGTCATTTTCAGTTCATCCACAGCTTCCGCTACAGATTGTTTTTTCCTGGTTCCGCCGACCCCTTGACCGGCTCCCCAGATATCCTTCCAGACCCTGGCAGATGAATCGGAAAGCTTCTTAAAATCAAGCCCGGCTTTTTTCGGTAAATTCTCTGGATCAAGACCTGCCTTTACAATACTCGGTATCAGGTAATTGGCTGGTATACCGCTAAAAGCGGGTGTATAAATAATATCAGCAGCGGCAGATTGAAGAATAGCGTCCTGATAAGCAGTATTTGCTCCACTCTCAGCCGTCGCAATAAAATGCGTACCAATATAAGCAAAATCAGCTCCCAGCAATTCTGCTGCCAATATCTGCTCTCCCTTTGTAATCGTTCCTGCCAACGCCACCGGTCCATCAAAGAAGCTGCGCACTTCGTCTATAAAAGCAAATGGATTTAAAACTCCTGCATGCCCTCCTGCTCCTGCCGCTACTAAAATTAATCCATCACTGCCTTTTTCCAATGCTTTCTTAGCAAACTTTATATCCGTAACATCTGATAAAACAAGTCCGCCATAGTTATGAACAATTTTGACAACAGGTGAAGGATCTCCTAAGGATGTAATAACAATAGGCGGCTGATGCTTTTCGATTAATTCCAAATCCTCATAGAATCTTTTATTAGAGGAATGACTGATAAAATTTATTCCCCAGGGAGCTATTTTCGCAGTTGGATCTGCTTCTGCCTTTTCTAGTAATCTCTCATTGATTTCTGCCATCCAGCTGTCTAAAACCTCTTTTGTACGTGCATTAAGAGCCGGGAATGTGCCAATAATCCCAGCTTCACAAGCACCGACAACCATATCAGGGTTGGAAATTAAAAACATCGGAGCCATTATAACCGGCAGTTCCATTCTTTTCTTTATATCCGTCATTTGCATCTGAACATCTCCTTTAATATGAGAAAACGAACCATATATCTCCCGTTTGTAAAAATACTGCAGCGTCTATATCTTTCTTACTTTTCACAGCAAAGAATACATAGACGCCTCTTGCCTAAGTACATTTTTATCTCGTCAGGATGGATCAGATAAGGAAAGCATTTCTTTTACCTGATCACGCAGCGCCCGTTTTAAGAATTTCCCGACGGAGGTTTTCGGAATCTCTTCCATAAATAAAACACGGTCCGGGATCCAGAATTTCGCAAATTGCGGCTCTAAAAATTGCTTCACATCTTCTTCTGTCAGTGCTTCCTTTTCTTTTAATACCACACATGCCACCGGGCGCTCCTGCCACTTTGGATCAGGAACAGCAATAACAGATGCCTCATATATGGCATCATGCGCCATTAGAGCATTTTCTATATCTACCGAGGAAATCCACTCACCGCCGCTTTTAATCATATCCTTTGTACGGTCAACTATTTTTACAGAGCCTTCTTCATCAATATTGATAACATCTCCTGTGTGCAGCCAGCCATCACGGAAAGAATCTGCACTGCGATCATTTTTATAATAGGAATCTGCAATCCAAGGGCCTTTAACTAACAGCTCGCCTATTGTTTCCCCGTCATATGGAATTTCTCCATTTTCATTAATACCTTTAACCTCAATCCCGGGTACGACCATGCCCTGGCGGGAGCGTAATTCCAGACGTTCTTCTTCATCAAGCTCCTGCTGATAGCTTTTTAAACGGGCTAATGTCACAATTGGCGAAGTTTCTGTCATTCCATACGCATGAACGAAAGGAATCTTGTATTTTGATTCAAACGCACGAATCATCCCTTTCGGAGCAGCTGAGCCGCCGCAAAGTATACAGCGCAGACTGCTTGTATCATAATTTCCATTTTCCAATGCCTCCAGAAAACCAAGCCATATTGTCGGTACTCCGGCTGCCATTGTAACCTTATGCTCTTCCATTAATTCAGCTAAAATTTGCGGAGTCGGCATCGGTCCCGGCAACACTTGTGTTGTTCCAAACCATAACGCAGCAAATGGCATTCCCCAGGCATTCACATGAAACATAGGCACTACAGGCATTGCAATATCTTCCTCTGACAGTCCTACAGTATCCTTTAAGCCCAGGGCTAAGCTATGTAAATAAATCCCCCGGTGTGAATAAGCAACACCCTTAGGTCTGCCGGTAGTTCCTGATGTATAACATAAGCCGGCCATGTCATTTTCATTAATGTCCTCACAAAGCTCTGTACCCGGATCTGCATCTTTAAGTAATACTTCATAGGATGCAACATTTGTTAAAGTTGTTTCAGGTAATTCATCTTTATCCGTCATGACAATAATTTTTTCTACACCAGCAATTTGATCTTTAACGCGTTCAATTAACGGGAATAAGTCCTCGTCAACCAGCAATATTTTATCCTCTGCATGATTGATAATATAGGCCAGATCATCGGGAGAAACACGAATATTAATCGTATGCAGCACTGCTCCCATTGTTGGAATAGCAAAGTATGCCTCCAGATGACGATGATGATTCCAGGCTATCGTTCCGACCCGATCTCCTTTTTCCACACCTAAGTCCTTTAAAACTCCCGCCAATCGGCGAATCCGTTCCGTTATTTTTCTGTATGGGATGGTTTGAACTCCGCCCAGGGTACGTGAAATAACTGTTTTATCAGCAAAATATTTTTCTGCATGATTGACCATTGTTGTTAAATTCAGCTGTGCTTGCATCATTTTAACATTCCTCCCTATTCTCTCGTTAATCGTTCAATAATCGTTCCATTAGCCATACCCAGTCCTTCACACATTGTCTGCAGGCCAAAATGGGCTTCGAGCCGCTCCATCGTATGCAGCATCGTCACCATCAGCCTGGCTCCGCTTGCGCCTAATGGATGCCCCAAGGCAATAGCTCCACCATCGATATTTACTTTTTCTTCATCTGCGCCTAGTTCCTTCATCCACATCAGCGGAATCGATGCAAATGCCTCATTAACTTCAAAAACATCAATATCCTCTAAGGATAAAGCCGCTTTTTTTAGGATTTGCCTGGTAGCTTCAATTGGACCCGTTAACATCTCTGTTGGATCAGAACCAATCACATTACGTGCCAAAATACGAAAACACGGGATAAAGCCAAGCTTCTTCGCTTTATCCTCAGACATAATCAGAAGTGCTGCTGCCCCGTCACTCATTTGACTGGCATTTCCTGCCGTAATTCCACTGTTCTCTGTAAATAAATCAGGTAATGCCTCCAGCTTCTCCATGGAAGTATTCTTTCTTGGTCCTTCATCCTGATAAAATTGAGCTGTTGTTCCATCAGCTCTTTTAACGGAAATCGGCATCATTTGTTGACGAAAATAGCCTTTTTCCTGTGCTTCAATCGCACGATAATGACTTTTGAATGAATACTCATTCATTTCATGGCGGGAAATACCCCACTTTTCCGCAATTTTAGCCGCTGCTATCCCCTGATGAACCATATCATATTGATCTTGTAAAACATTATTCCACTTTACCCCCTGATGGTTGCTTCCCATTGGTACACGGGACATGCTCTCTACGCCGGCTGCAATAACGATTTCCATATCACCGCTGATGATTGCCTGTGCAGCAAAATGAATTGCCTGCTGACTCGATCCGCATTGCCGGTCAATCGTCGTCCCTGGCACGCTGGCCGGATAACCCGCAATAAGCGCCGCCTGCCTGGCAATGTCAACCGCCTGTTCTCCTGTTTGAGTTACGCACCCCATAATAACATCATCAATCAATGCTGCATCCAGATTGGTTCTTTGTATTAACTCTTTTAAAGGCGCTGCAGCTAATTCCTCGGCTCTTATTTCACTAAAAAAACCATTCCGTTTCCCAATCGGTGTCCGTACTGCTTCAACAATGACAGCATCCCGCATTAATTGTCCCCCTTTTTCATTTTGAAAGGATATAACCCCTTGTTACTAAAAACAAATCTGTTTCCGAAAAGTCTGCAGAAATTTCATGTCGTATTTGCATCATTTACCAGTAGTTAAATGGTTACATTTTAAGTAAACGCTTTCAAAGATAATTTTATGTTGTTAAAAATTGAATGTCAAGTACAAAATAACAGTTTAAGCTGAGATCCGCACACTACTCCTATACTGGCAAAGGATGTGCGGATTCACAGTTTTTCTATCAAATTAACCTGCTACATAGGTCATCACTTGAATGAATACTCCCGCCACTTTATTTCTATTGAAATTTGAAGTGGGGGTTTCTGGGGTGTCGACTTTCAAGATGACGATTAACCGCCAGTGGAGTTGACACACCGGTGTGCTGAAAACACCCAACCCCGCTATCCCATTGGTCCTGCCTTTGGGACTACTTTTATTTTATGGTTAAAGATAGTGGTCTTTGTAAAGCCTCTATACTGGAAAAGCTGTGATGAAAGGCATCTTTGAAAACTTTCCGCATAATATTTGCAGCGCCATTTACATCTGCATTGATGCGTTCGCATTTTTTCGAAAGGTAAAGGCCTCGTTTAATGCGTTTCCCTGAAAATACAGCGTTTTTATTTTTTTGACCATAAACAGGGATATCATCGTTATCGAGAAAGCTTGCCTTCGACGTATAAGATTCTTCTGTCAACAACACGGTTATTCCCTGCTTCTCTGCTTTGTATGTGATCATTTGAATAAGCAGGGTATGCGGAAGACTTGTAAAGGATTGGTTATTCCTTTTCCCCATTGTGGCGTATTGTTTCCAATCTTTATTTTGCCCGATAATAATCGTATCAATATCCTCTTCCAAGGCTATTTTCACGATTTGAAAACTGGCTTTATGAAAGAGATCTTTGATTTGAAGAAATCGTTTATGACTAATTTGCTCCAATCGTTTGGATGTAAAGGTACCTTCATTGCCTTGTTTTCCTTGTCGAAGGATACCTGTATAATAAGCTTTTAGCTGGTTAAAGCGTTGATTGACGGATTTGACGTTTTTGCCCTTCACTAAGACAGCTCTTTTGCCGGTATTCGTGACGATGGTTGCAAGATTATCAATCCCTAAATCAACAGCTAAAAGACGATTTTTGGATTCTTTCTTCTCTACTTCTATAGGAACCTGAAAAACTAACTCTACAACATAATGGCTATACTTTGGAATCACCCGAACCTGCTTCAGTTTCCCTTCTGAATAACCTAATTTTCCAATGTTCAGACATAATTTTGTTTTAGGGAATTTCAAGAATTTATTATCTTTTACCACACAATTCTGGTTGGAGAAGATGACTTCTTTTTCTTTTAAACGACAATAGGACGGTATGTTAGGACGTGCACTAAATTTTATTGGGTTCTTTTTATATTCCCGCAAACTGCCATAAAATGCTTTCCAGTTTTGAAAAACTGTTCTCATGATGCCTTGACTCGATTGGATCGGCAGGGACTGATAATCGATCTGTTTCATCGATTTAAACAACGCATCCAACAAAGGATAATGAATAGATGGTTTATCCTTAGAGGGCATCTCAAATAAATGACATTTAATTTCTTTTTGTTCTGACTTCGCTTTTTTCTGTTCTTTCGCACTCCTCTTTTGGTAAGCTTGCAGCTGGTTCGCATTGATTGCAGGCAAGTGGGTCTGGAGGCTTTCCAATACTTCTTTTTGTAACGGCTGCAGCTCCTTTTCTTGTTTGAGACCTGTAAAAATCTGACGGATGTAAAAATTGGTTATGTTATACATATTCTTTGCGTTTTGGCACATATTTTGAAAATACGGATGCATCCGGTGTCCTTTTTTCACCCAAATTTGCAGGGTTCGATAAACAGCCATTTCATTTCCACCTCCTAACAGAACATTTGTTCCTAAAATTATATCATAGGAGGGGGGAAAATACCACTATTCCGAAAGGGGATAACAACTTTTTTGCACTGTTCATGGTATGTTTATGCTGTTAGATATTTCTTTGGATTTTCTTAACAGCTAAATGGATGAAGTATTAAAACCGCCAATTCACCTTCCTTCTAAAATCCGATGAAATTTTTTGAAGAAGGAATCCTCTTGGCCGAAATGATAGAACAACCGCGAAAATGCCATTGAACTGAAAGCCGTTTTTAAACCCTCTCAGGCCATTGGAGCCGCTTAAGGCAAAATAATCGGCAAAAGGCAGCTATTCCTCTATATCTCTCCCATGCTTCTCCTTTTTCATCCTTTAATATCATAGATACAAATTGATACAGCATGGGAATTGCACCAAACAAAAGGAAGTAGGCAATAATTTGTGTGAAAGAAATTATACCAAAGTAAAATTTTTTACTGGTATTCACGAAATCATGTGCATAGCTGATAGCGGATTCTAAAAAAGCTTCCTCCCGCAGGACCCAGCTGACCATTGGTATGACAACTAATAACCCAACCATATTGCGCATTTGCAATAAACCTTCCCGCATCCCTGCTGTAAAAGAGGCATCAACAGTAAGGAAGATAATCACACCAGTTAAAAATAGCCCTAATGGCATCTTTAAATGCAATGGCCCATAGTAAACTGCCCCAAATAAAATAATTCCAAATCCAAAGAATACCAGCAGCGTTAAAAGAATATCAATGTGAAAAAAATAGGTGATGAAATGAATAATTGTGAAACAGATGATACAGGTGACTAACGCCCGGCTGATAAATTGTTTACTCATTATTGACAGACTCCCATATTATTTTGTTATCTTTACTTTACCATGGAACCTTACTGTATCAAAGCTTTCCTTTAAACCAGCTGGTGTGATTAAGATAGCCTTCTTCATTTAAATGGACTGCTGCAAGGCTGTCCGCAGCAGCTTCAAATAGCGCTGCTGCTGCAGATAATCTGCCTGCGCTCTTTCTAAGGATACGGATAAAAATTGAATCTCTGAACCGATTTTCCTTTGCACAAGAAGTGGAATATCGGCTGTAATAACCGTAGCGATTCGCGCGTAACCTCCCGTTGTCTGCCGATCAGATAATAGCACAATCGGCTGCCCGTTCGCAGGAACCTGTATTGTTCCCGGAAGCACAGCATCTGAAATAATATCTGCTCTGTCAGCATGAGACAATGCTTTTCCTTCCAACCGGTAGCCCATTCGATTCGATTGTTCCGTAATGCGGTAGCTTTCCTGATAAAATTGCTGATATGTTTTATCGGAAAAAGCAAATATATCTGGTCCTGCAATTACTCTAATCGGCCGATGCTGTTCATAATTTGGAACATCTGTCTTTTTTAAATATCTTCCAGCCCGGATAGATTTCAGTTCCACATCTGCTGATAATAGGGTATCTCCCTTTTGCAGGATTCTTCCATCTAATCCGCCAATATTTGCTTGTGCATAAGTTGACTTGCTTCCCATTACTTCCTCTGCAAAAAATCCGCCGCTTACTGCAAGATAAGCATACGTCCCGTTAACTGGTCTGCCAAACGATAATATCTGTCCTGCGTAAACACGGAAGGATTTCCATGGATATAGAGGCTTCCCATCGATTGTTGCCGACAAATCTGCACCACTGATTGCAACAACAGTATCCTGTAAAATTTTCAGCTGGGGGCCCATCAGCATAATTTCAAGCGTTGCTTCTTCCTCTTGATTACCTACGAGCAGGTTAGCAACACGATGTGCAAAGGAATCCATTGCGCCAGATGTTGGAATACCGTATTTTTGATAGCCAATTCTGCCTAAATCTTGAATACTCGTAGATAAACCAGGTTTGATTACTTCAAAGATTTTTTTCAACTTGATTCACCTGCCGCACGTATCTGTATATGCTGGCCAGATAATGCCTCTGCCAGCTTTCTCACAAAAACAGCTGCCTGTGCCCCGTCGCCATGAACACAAATTGTATCGGCCTGAATAGCTACGTCTGTTCCGTCCACTGCTTTTACTTTCCTTTCTTTCACCATTCGGATAACACGGCTTAGACTTAAATCCACATCATGAATCAGTGCATTCGGAGCTGACCTTGGTGTCAGGGTGCCGTCTGGCTGATACGTTCTGTCTGCAAACACTTCTTCTGCAACTTGCAGCCCTCTCTTTCTCCCCTCTCCGACAAGCTCTGAATTGGCTAAACCAAATAAAATCATACGTTTATCAATCCGATAGACTGCATCCGCAATTGCAGAAGCTAAAGCTCTATCTGCTGCAGCCATCGAGTAGAGAGCACCGTGAGGTTTAACATGACTGATCCTGGTTCCATAGATTTCCGCAAATCCTCTCATAGCACCAATCTGATAAACCATTAAATTGAAAACCTCTTCCGGTGTCACCTGTATCTTTCGCCGGCCGAATCCTTGTAAATCCAATAACCCGGGGTGAGCACCAATTGCTACGTTATTTTCCACTGCTTTTTCTACTGTTTCCCGCATCACATTATGATCTCCAGCATGATAACCGCAGGCAATATTGGCAGAGGTAATCCATTCCATCACCTCATTATCCTGCCCGATTCGGTATGCACCAAAGCTTTCTCCTAAATCACAATTCAAATCTACAGACAAATTCATGATGGATCACCTTCCTTCTCTTCACTTATTTTTGGCTGATAGTCTCCGTTTTGTACTGCATCTTCTATTTTATAATAGGTTTCTGAATCAACCGCTTCAAACTGGAGCGTATCTCCGGATCGGATAAGAATTTTGTTCTCTTTCCGTGCATCATAAAGAGGTACCGGTGTTTTCCCAATAATTCTCCATCCTCCCGGCGAATCCAGCGGATAAATTCCTGTCTGTTGATCAGCAATACCTACTGATCCCCGCTCCACTCTCTTTCTTGGGTTCTCCAGCCTTGGCGTAACAAGCTTTTCAGATAAACCACCCAAGTAAGGAAAGCCAGGCATAAATCCCATCATATAGACATAATATAGCGGCTCTGTATGCAGACGGATTATCTCTTCGGCGGAACGATTATGATAGGCAGCCACATCGTCCATGTCTATAGCAATTTCTTTTTCATAGCATACGGGAATCGTTATCCTTCTGGCAGCTGGAGGATCTGCTTCACTCATTATTTTTTGTAACTGGCTCAGCTGTTTTTCAAGCTTTATATATGTGGTTTCGTCCGGATTATAATAAATCGTCACACTGGTATACGCAGGGATCCACTCTGTGATTCCCTCCATTGGATAATTTTCTAACAGACTGGTAAAGCGATGAACGTTCACATTTACCTGTCTGTCAATGGTATTGCCAAATTGGACACGTACTCCCCGGTCTCCGTACAATTGAATGGAATACATAATTCATCACCTGTCCTTCCTTATTCTGAACTTTCTGCATTTCTATTGTACACCTATTTTTTGCAGAAACGAATAATTTAAGTTGAAGAGATACTGAATTTAAAAGAAAACCGGCAGACTGAGCCATTCCGGAAAGCTCTGTTGCCGTTTCCCTTTTTCATTCCTTCCATGATAAGTCTTTTTTCTAATCGTTAACATACCTGGTACTGTTATGTACTTTATTTATTTCATCAGATAAACAAAACTTCATTCAGCAGGAGTTTCGCTCTTCTCCCGCTAAATGAAGTCTTATTAATGACAGATAATATAATTTACTTATATCTGATGAATTACTTCTTTAATAAGCTGAACAAATTTACTTCGGGATTGTGCAGCAACGTCAATAACTTCATCATGACTTAACGGCTGATCTAAAATACCGCTCGCCATATTTGTTAAGCAAGAGATCCCAAGTACTTTCAAACCTCCATGCACTGCGATAAGTGCTTCAGGAACTGTAGACATACCAACTGCGTCTCCTCCAAGTACCCGAATCATACGGATTTCTGCCGGTGTTTCATAAGCTGGACCGCTCCACCAGGTATACACACCTTCCTGCAGGTTAATATTATTTTCTTCAGCAATATTTTTAGCCAGATTACGAAGCTCACGATTATATACTTCAGAAGAATCCGGAAAACGCGTTCCTAAATCGTCATTGTTTGGACCAATTAATGGATTCGTTCCAGCTAAGTTAATATGATCTGTAATCAACATTAAATCGCCGGGATTGAATTCTTTATTTACAGCACCACAAGCATTGGTAATAATAAGCTTATCTGTGCCAAGTGCTTGAATAACACGAACCGGGAAAGTCACTTCATCCAGTGAATACCCTTCATAATAATGGTAACGTCCTTTCATAGCTACAATACGCTTTCCATTCAGAGTACCAATAACAAGCTGGTTTGCATGTCCAACAGCAGCTGATTTTGAGAAATATGGAATTTCTTCGTATGGAATTATCACAGCGTCTTCTAATTCATCTGCCAGACCTCCCAATCCCGAACCAAGGATAATGCCGATTTCTGGAACCAGATCCGTTTTACTTTGAATAAATTCTCTTGCTTCTTTTATTTGATGTGTTTGGTGCATTTTTATTTCCTCCTTGAAACAGCTTTATTATGAATACTTTTAAAAAATGTTGTCTTCTTTATACTATACATAATTTCTATATTTCTCTGCAATTCAATACGAAACCAATTTGCTATGCAATAATCTATGTTAAGTCATGGAATATAAGGTGTCAATCGAAAATCAAACGATTAAACTGTTATTTCCATCAGAAAAAAGTGCTCTTCTTTTTTCACCCAAGGGCATAAGTGCGGCGGTTTTGATGGGCGAGTAACCGCAGCCCCAGTCCAAACTCTCCCTCTGTCTGCGCCTGTCAGCTTGCCAATCCCAAAGTCTTCTTTATCGAGGAGATGAGTTCAGAGCCCACGGAAAGCGTAGTGTATTTCTGGGACCTAAGATTACTCCCCCTATATAAAACCGCTGCAGCGGCTGACTTCAGCATTTTTATATACTTATTTTTTAAGAACAAAACCAGGCTGCACGCCTGGTTTTCTTTACATTTATTTATTCTTTAAACTCCAGCATTTTATTTTTTAATTCCTCTTCCATGCTGATCAATTCTTTTTCAGCTTCATTCCGCTTCTTGCGCCCGTCTGATTGAATTTGTATAGTTTCTTCAATAGTAGACATTAATTTTTCCTGTGTCTGCTTCAATGTATCAATATCTACAAGACCGCGTTCATTTTCTTTCGCGGTTTCCACTGTATTTTCTTTCAGCATATCTGCATTTTTTAATAACAAATCATTCGTTGTTTGAGATACCTGCTTTTGTGCTTCCATCGCATGACGCTGCCTCAGGAGAGTCAAAGCAATAGCTACCTGGTTTTTCCATAGCGGAATAGCCGTTAAAACAGACGATTGGATTTTTTCAACAAGTGCCTGATTCGTATTTTGAATGAGACGGATCTGCGGAGCACTTTGCATAGTAATTTGGCGGCTCAGCTTAAGGTCATGCGTCCGTTTTTCAAGCCGGTCCACAAATTGAAGCATATCATTTACTTCCTGTACATCCATCTGGTTCCCGCTTGTTTCCGCTTTTTGACGAAGCTGCGGGATAATATCATTATTAATTTCCTCTACCTTTAATTCTCCGGCAGCAATATAAATGTTTAAAGCATCATAATAATCCCGGTTCGTTGAAAATAGTTTATCGAGCATAACATTATCAGATAAAAGTAAATCTTTATTTCGATCCAGACGTACACTGATACGATCAATCTGGGAACTTGTTTTTTGATAACGTGACAGCACCTCATTAACAGACTTTGACAGTTTTCCAAATAAACGGGATAAAAATCCGTTTTTCTCTTCCTGCAATTCGGATGGATCAATATCCTCCAGCTTTTTCATCAGCTCCGTCAGAATGGAACCAATCTGGCTGACATCCTGCTTTTGAACATGCTCCAGCATTTCATGGGAAAATTGATGCAATTTTGCTTGTGCTTCCACACCATATTTCACTAAAGACTGCTGGTTTGTTGTATCAATTTGTAATGCTAATTGCTCCGCTTTTTTACGATGTTCTTCTGGAAGCTTGTCAACAAGCCTGGGGGCCTTTGCACTGTCTAAATCCTGATTAGGAGTATCCGTAGAAACCTCTGTTCTTTCACCAAACGGGTCATTTAATAAATCATTTATAGAATCATTAGAATGGTCTTTTGCAGTCATGTAAATATCCTCCTTATTTTTTAGATCGGCGCAGCGTCTGCTTTGCTACATCCAGCTCAAAATCCAGCGTTTCTAAATCATCTCTGAGCATAACCTGTAAATCCTTTTTTATCGTCCGGCTGAAGGCTGTCAGTGTCTGCCTTGTTTCCTTTAACGATTTTTGCATCTCAATAGATGGAGAGGGCTGGCTGGAAAGATAAGCATAACGCTCTGATAATTCCACAAGCGAGTCTAAATGATTATAGAAAAAACTCTCTGCCTGATAGAATCGTACCGGTTCTTTTCTTGCGTTGTTATATATTTTTTGTGCAGTTCTGACGATAGCTAAGTTTTCCCGCGCATGCTGGAAGGATCGTACCTTGAATAAGGCTTTTTGCATGCGTGTTATCTTGCCTCTTGCTTCTTTTAAATTCGTATCAATAAATTTATATTCTTTTTTGGTTAATCCCTGACTTCTGACAAATCGATAATCCATGATTTGTTTTGCAGCTGCATAAGTCAATACACCGCCGATTGCAGCAAAAAGACTAGTTAACAGTACAGTCTGTCCATATATAAAAAAGCTTACAAGCCATATAGCTGTCAGGCTGACAGCACCAACAAAGCTCTGCATTAAAAATTGCATTATTGCCCGCATACGCTCACTCCTAAGTGATTAATCATTCTTACCTAAGTATATTCGTCTATACTCTTTCTCTTATTATACTATTACGGATGACTGTTTTAAAAGTTTCAATTTCTTTTTATTTAAATCAGCTTGATTTATCTAAACGCTAAAAATTATGATAATATAGGAATGAATGTTCTTATGCTAAGGAATGGTACAATTATTTTAATGCTCTATGTTTACGAAATAGCTGTTTTATATTCGAGGAGGGTGTTTTTAATGAAACGGATTGGTATTGATGCAGGCGGATCTTTAATAAAAATTGCGTATGAAGAAGAGGCCAGGCTTCGATTAAAGACTTATTCTGCCAAACAGGTTGATGAAGTGATTCAATGGCTGGAAATGATTGCACCGGAAGCAGCTCTGCATGTGACAGGCGGCAGAGCCGAAGCGGTGAGAGCCTCGAATAAATCAATTTCTATATTTAAGGAATTTGAGTGTGTCATTGAGGGAACAAAATATTTGCTGCTGGAAGAAAATAAGCTTCCTAAAACAGATTATCTTTTGGTGAATATTGGTACAGGCACTTCTTTCTTTCACAAAACAAACCGCTTATCAGGAACAGGAGTCGGAGGCGGATTGTTTACTGGCATTGGAGCAATTATTGCAGGTACATCTGATTATCATTCTCTGGTCGAGATTGCTTCTAAAGGAGACCGGTCCAAAAGTGATTTGATGGTTTCGGATATTTACCAATTCAGCAACTCTCCTATCGAAGCTTCCTTGACTGCTGCCAATTTTGGAAAGGACCAGCTCGATAAATCGATTTCTGTTGAAGATCAGATGGCAGCATTAACCCAGTTGATTGGGGAAACGATTGTATTGCTTTCCAGTTTAACAGCAAGTTCCTTAGAAACAAAAGAAATCGTAATGATCGGCGGCTCGTTAACTGGAAATCCGCTCTTAAAAAAGGTGATTGCTTCTTTTGAGAGTATGTTTGATTATAACTTGACTTTTTTAGAAAAAGGAAATCATGCTGGTGCGATTGGTGCACTGTATCACAATGAATAAATAGAGTTACATGTACGAGGAGAATGACATTTGAAAAAAATTATTTATTTTAGCTTTATCATTTTGTTTATGTTGGCTGGCTGTCAGGCAGAGGCAGATTCAGCAGCACAATCTAATACAGTGGATGGTGCTTTCGAGGCGCATTTTATTGACGTTGGCCAGGGTGACGCCACTTTGTTCACCTTGGAAGATGCAGACGAAGAAGCTGTTATCCTCTTTGACACAGGAGACTGGCAGGGAAATGAAGTAGTACCTTATTTAGAGGAGCAGGGAATTACAGACATTGATTTGGTCATTATCAGTCATCCGGACGCCGACCATATTGGCCAGCTTTCCAAGGTCCTTGATCATTTTGCTGTAGAGGAAGTTTGGATGTCCGGCAATGAAAGTACATCCAATACATATCAAACAGCTATGGAAAAAATCTTATCTCAGGATATTGGTTATCATGAGCCTCGGGCCGGGGAAGCGTATGAATTAGGTCCAATTGAATTAGAAGTATTGTACCCGGAAAATATCTCGGGAAAAGTAAATGAAGAATCCGTCAGTATTCGTTTAGCATATGACCAGGTTTCATTTATACTGACCGGAGACGCGGGAGTGAAGGAAGAAAAAGAGATGATGAACTCTTCACATCTCGGCAGCACCTTTTTACATTTAGGTCATCATGGCTCTAAAACTTCTACAGACCCGGACTTCTTGGATGCTGTTCAGCCGCAGATTGCGATTTACAGTGCTGGTGAAGACAACGCTTATGGTCATCCAAGCCCGGAGGTTATTGATTTATTAGATGAGGAGAATATCGACTGGTATGGCACTGACAGAGATGGAACCATTGTTGTAACGACAGATGGAAAAGCCTATTCTATTGAGACAGAAATGAGCGAGGATATTACTGTTTCACAGCCGGATGGAGCGGAAGATAATCAAACTTCAGCTACAGAAGCGGAAGAAGACCAGGATGCTTCCGGAGTATCTTCCGCCCCCAGCGAAGAAGGTAAAGACAAAAGCTGTATCAATATCAATAATGCATCTAGAGAGGAATTAACTGAAATTATTCATATTGGTGACGAGCGTGCAGACCAAATAATAGATAAACGTCCTTTCGACAGTTTAGATGAATTGGAGGTTATTGGTGGCCTTGGTCCAAGCCGAATTGCAGATATAAAATCCGAGGATTTGATTTGTGACTTTTAAAGGAGTTGGAAAATGATGAAAGGTATCATTGATCGGTTTGAAGGAGAACTGGCAGTTATTTTAGTGGAAGCAGAGAATCGGGAAATTCTCATCCCAACCAGTGAACTTCCTGCAGATTGTATAGTGAAATCCGTTGTGCGTATTGATGAGTCAGAAGAAAACACACATCCAAAGATTACACTTGATGAGGAGGCAGACGAGGAGAATAAACAAAAATCAAGTGACCTTCGCGAGGCTTTATTGAAACGAAAAAAAAGCAGCAGGTTGAAAAAAAGAAAATAGCTGTAATGCTAAAATAATAACCAATCTCACGGCGAAGCAAAGTAAAAAAACTGAACAAATGCTGGTATTAGCGGCTTTTGTTCAGTTTTTTTTAATTCGTATTTTATTATTTACTCAACTTTCGCACTTTAAAAAGTAACTTCCTATCCACAGGAACAGGGGTTGATCATTTCTTCCATATATCTGTTGACAAAGATAGAAGGTAAAGTGTAAAGCGACCGCTACGGCGGACCGTTTTGCTTTCCTAGGGGCACGCTCTTCAGCTAACTTTTGCCAAGAAGATCACTTGGCAAAAGTGGATCTTCAGATGGTGCTAATCCCTCAGGAGTCAAAACGGTCCGCCTCCGCTAGCAGGATATTCTATACTGAAATAACTGAACAAATTTTCGTGTTCCATGGTAAAACATGCTCAGAGATCCTTATTTTTGGTGCATAAAAGCTATTCTCGATATGAATTATTCATGCTGTCATGATTTGAACTGTTAAAAACCATTTGAAACACCAGCATGATTGTTTATTTAGGCTAAAACGATGATTTCATCTAACTTCATCAGGATATTATTTCTTCCATACGCTGTAGAATCCTATTAGAGCGCAGGCCAACCGCGTAGACTCCTATGGGAACAGGGCGAGCTGAAGATCCACTTGAAAAGCGGGTTTCTTTTCAAGTTAGCTGAAGCCGTCCCCATGGAAAGCGGAGTGGTTGGCCGGAGCGGATGCTGTACACAATAACCTGTTCAAAAAATAAGAAGATGAGTTAACTAAAAGCAAGCATGATAATAGAGACCATGAACATCCTAGAACAGCAAGGTTTATATGGTTATTCTTAGATGCTAAAGTTGACTTATTTAAATTAAACAGCTATTACTTTCTCCTCCACCATCGAAAGAAATAATTCCAGGAAACGGTTGTCATCAGTCAGTTCCGGATGAAAAGCCGCTACTAGTAAATTATCTTCTCTGGCAGCCACGATTTTCCCTTCATAGGCAGCTAAAACATCGACATGTTCCCCAGCCGATTCAATATATGGCGCACGGATAAATACTGCCGGATAAGCTTCCTTCATTCCTTTTACATCTAAATTGGCTTCGAAGCTGTCTTTTTGTCTGCCAAACCCGTTTCTTTTCACCTGGATATCCATCAGCCCCAAGTTTACAGGATGTTCTGTCTCCACTTGGCCTTTCCCAAGAAGCACGAGACCTGCACAGGTTCCAAAAATCGGCTTTTTTAATTGGGCAAAGTGCTGAATAGCTTCAATGAGATCATTTTTCTTCATTAAACGCCAGATAGCTGTACTTTCCCCGCCCGGTATAATTAATGCATCTGCATTTTTCAGCATTTCTTTATTTTTAATAAGAATCGGCTCATGTCCTAAATTACGCAGTTGACTGGCATGTTCTTCTGTTGCGCCCTGCATGCTTAAAATCCCGACTCTGTACTTGTTTCCATCCATGCTGTTCACCTCTTTATCCTTCCATATCCCTTAATTAGAAACTGCGATCCTGCATCCTGTCTTCTGGTCTTAACGTTTTCATATCAATACCTTTCATCGCTTCGCCTAAATCCTTAGAAAGCTCGCCGATTTTTTGGTAGTCCTGATAATACGTTGTTGCTTCCACAATGGAGCGGGCGAACTTCTCAGGATTTTTTGATTTAAAGATACCAGATCCGACAAAAACACCATCTGCTCCTAATTCCATCATAAGTGCCGCATCTGCCGGAGTTGCTACACCGCCTGCCGCAAAATTTACCACTGGCAGTCTGCCTGCTTCCTTAATCTGCAGTAAAATTTCAAATGGAGCACCAAGATTTTTAGCTTCTGTCATCAGCTCATCCTCGTTCATATGTACAATTCTTCTTACCTGTGATTGTACCTCACGTAAATGACGCACTGCTTCGACAATATTTCCTGTTCCAGGCTCTCCTTTTGTACGCAGCATAGACGCACCTTCGCCAATCCGGCGGGCAGCTTCTCCTAAATCACGGCATCCGCATACAAATGGAACTGTGAATGGCTTTTTATCCAGATGGAATAAATCATCCGCCGGAGTCAGTACTTCACTTTCATCGATATAATCCACACCAAGTGATTCTAAAATACGTGCTTCCACAATATGACCAATACGCACCTTGGCCATAACCGGAATAGATACAGCTTCCATTACTTCCTCGACAATACTGACATCTGCCATTCTTGCCACGCCGCCGGCAGCCCGAATATCAGATGGAACCTTTTCCAATGCCATAACGGCAACAGCACCAGCTTCTTCTGCGATTTTTGCCTGTTCCTTGTTGACAACATCCATAATGACGCCGCCTTTTTGCATCTGTGCCATACCTCTTTTTACACGTTCTGTTCCTGTAACTCGATCTGTCATGTTATTTCCCCCTGGCTTCTTTATTGTTTTTTTATTATTATAAAAATAATATGACATGAATGAAAGTGCCAATTTTATATATTTTAATGAGGTCAGTTTTAAAGGAGGGAGAAAATGGATTTATTATCTGTCCATTTAGATGAAACAATAAGTACACCTTTATACGAACAGCTTTACGAATTTATTAAGCGGGAAATTGTAGAGGAGCGGCTTCCTTACGGACAAAAGCTGCCTTCAAAACGAAAGCTTGCCAATCATTTAGAAGTCAGTCAAAATACCGTAGAAACAGCTTTTGAACAGCTTGTTGCAGAAGGTTATATTACATCCCGGCCAAGGAAAGGTTTTTATGTACTGGCGCATGGTGATTTAGAGTTTGTGGAGCATCCAGGTAAAAAAGAGGCTTCTACACTTGAGAAAGCACCTTCCATTTTATTTGATTTTTCTCCAAATAAAATTGATACCGAAGCATTTCCTTTTTCCGCATGGAGACGTCTGAACAGACAAGTGCTTGATGAAGCACATCATGATTTACTCTTACTTGGTGATTCCCGGGGAGATAAAGAGCTGCGTGAAGCTATTGCACATTATGTGTATCATGCGCGCGGTATTAACTGTGATCCAGATACGATTGTTGTTGGAGCTGGAATTGAAGTTTTAATGCAGCAGCTTCTTTCTTTACTGCCCGGCTCCACTGTATTTGGAATTGAAGATCCCGGCTATCAGTTAATGGTGAAATTAATCACCCATTTTGGTTTTTTGGGACGAGCCTTGGATATGAGTGAAGATGGGGTTTCTATTGAAGCAGTCCGTCTCCTGGAGCCTGATTACATCTATGTAACTCCTTCTAATCATTTCCCATATGGGACAGTTACCTCCATCAACCGGCGTAATCAGCTGTTGCAATGGGTAAATGAAGCAGAGGACCGTTTCATCATTGAGGATGATTATGACAGTGAATTTCGATATGTAGGAAAAACCATTCCTCCTATGAAAAAAATGGATTTCAATGATCGGGTGATCTATTTAGGCTCCTTTTCCAAATCGTTAATTCCTTCTTTGCGGATCAGCTATATGATTCTGCCGAAAAAATTACTGGAGCAGTATCGCAGCAGACTCGCTTTTTACCATTCCACGGTTTCCCGAATCGACCAGCATGTACTGGCCCGCTTTATCCAGGATGGTTATTTTGAAAAGCATTTAAATCGGATGCGAAAAATATACAGAAAAAAATTTGAATTTGTACAGCAGCTTTTTGAAGCTTATAAGCCTTCCATTCAGCTTCTGGGAGAGCAATCCGGACTCCATGTCGTCTGTGAGGTACGGAACGGGTTAACCGAAGAAGAGATAATGAAGAGGGCCAGACAGCAAAGAATCAAGCTTTATCCAATTTCCTATTATGCCTCTAAAACTGCTGTTGTCTCCTACCCGCAATTTGTAATTGGATTTGCGGGAATGAAGGAGGAAAAGCTTGAAGAAGCAGTGCAGCGTATCATCGGAATTTTCCAGCAGTAATTTTATGCTATAATAAATTGCTCTCTTTAAATAGAGCAATGATTAACTGTCTTCTTTTCTGCTGCTGTTTCTGACTGTATATATGGTTTGTTCTCCAGCCAAACAGGGTATTGTGACAATAACCTGTCTGCATTTAACTCTCCCTGCATTTAATGGAAATCAGCACAGCGGAATGAATTCAATTATTTTAATGAAAAGGATGAAGTTCATGGGTATTCTCGAATCGATTATAGGTCATATTAATGATTTTCTTTGGTCGTACATTTTAATTATTGTCTTAATAGGTTTAGGTCTTTATTTTACAATTCGAACCGGGTTTGTTCAGTTTCGTCTGCTCCCGGAAATGTTTCGCGCTGTTACTGATAAACAATCCTACGACGCTTCCGGTAAAAAAGGGACCAGCTCTTTCCAGGCATTTGCGATCAGTGCAGCTTCCCGTGTCGGTACCGGTAATATGGCCGGGGTTGCGTCAGCAGTGGCACTCGGCGGACCAGGCGCATTATTCTGGATGTGGCTGATTGCTTTACTTGGCGCCGCTTCCGGGTTTGTTGAAAGTACATTAGCACAGCTCTACAAAGAAAAAGATAACAACCAATATCGCGGAGGACCAGCTTATTATATTGAAAAAGGAATGAAAAAGCGCTGGCTCGGTATTGTCTTTGCGGTGATGATTACTTTTACGTACGGGCTCGTTTTTAACTCTGTTCAATCAAACACAATCAGTATTGCATTCAGTTCACAGTTCGATATTAATCCCGTCTGGATTGCAGCTGTTTTGACCGTTTTTGTGGCCATCGTTATCTTTGGCGGCTTAAAAAGTATTGCAAATGTCTCGCAAATTATTGTTCCTTTTATGGCAATCATTTATATCGGCCTGGCACTTGTCGTATTAGCTTTAAATATTACAGTTATCCCAGATATGTTTGTTCTTATTTTTGAGAATGCATTCGGAATTCGTGAAGTCGCCGGCGGCGGCTTCGGAGCAGCTATCATGCTGGGGATTAAACGCGGGCTGTTCTCTAACGAGGCTGGAATGGGTGCTGCACCAAATGCAGCAGCAACTGCAGAGGTAAGTCATCCGGTCAAACAGGGGCTTGTTCAGGCTTTAGGTGTATTTTTTGATACTATTTTAGTTTGCTCGGCTACCGGATTAATTATTTTGTCAGCTGGCGGCTTTGCCGGAAGTGAAGAAGACGGGATTGCCTTGACACAAACAGCCTTTACCCAGATGCTCGGAGATTGGGCGGGTGTTTTTATAGCTATTGCCATTTTCCTGTTTGCCTTCAGTTCCATTCTTGGAAATTATTATTATGGTGAAAATAATCTTGCCTATATTAAAAATTCTAAGACAATCCTGTTTATTTACCGCATTGCAGCACTTGTGATGGTTGTATTTGGAACGTTAGCTTCCTTTGGCTTAGTCTGGTCTTTAGCGGATGTAACCATGGCCTTGCTGGCATTGATCAACCTGTTTGCTATTTCTGTCTTGTTTAAAAAAGCCAATATTTTATTAAAGGATTACATGAAACAGCGGAAAGAAGGAAAAGACCCTGTTTTCTATAAAGATACCCTGGATGACCAGACCGGTATTGAATGCTGGGAACGGGAAACAGAAAAGAATTAATTACTCAAGTCTTATTTAAAACAAAGAGATGGAATCCAGTTTATTGGTTCCATCTCTTTGTTTTATTCAAATACAATTGTTTTATTCCCATATACAATAATACGATCTTCTAAATGCCATTTAACAGCCTGTGCCAGCACCCTGCGTTCAATGGACTGTCCAATCTTCTTCAAATCATCGACATTGTGCTCATGGCTGACCGGCTCTGTTCCCTGCTCAATAATTGGTCCCTCATCTAAATCATTCGTTACGTAATGGGAGGTTGCACCAATCATTTTCACGCCTCTTTCAAAAGCACGTTCATACGGCTTTGCTCCGATAAAAGCGGGCAGGAAAGAATGATGGATATTAATAATTCTGTTTTTAAATACTTCAACAAATGCCGGCGAAAGGATTTGCATGTATCTTGCAAGAATAATCAGGTCAATGTCATAGTCCTCTAGAATTTCTTTTTGCTTCGCCTCTATCTCTTGTTTTGTTTCTTTTGTAATCGGCAGATGATAAAAATCAATTCCTAATGCCTCAACCATTTCCCGTGCATTTTCATGATTACTGATAACCACTGGAATATTTGCCATTAAGTCACCGCTTTGCCATTCCCACAGAAGCTCTAATAAGCAATGCGGCTCTTTCGAGACAAAAATAGCCATATTTTTCAGCTCATGAATCAGGCTCAAGCGCCATTCCATTTGAAAGCGTCCTGCGACCTCCCGGAATTCTTTTTTCAGCTTTTCCACATCAGTTCCCGGCTGATATTCAAAGTCCAGGCGCATAAAGAACTCGCCGCCTTTGGGATTTACTGTAAATTGGTTCGATGAAACAATATTTGCCTGCTCATTCCATAAAAACGTAGAAATTGCAGAGACAATGCCCGGCTGATCAGGACATTTAATAATTAATCTTGCTCTATTTTCATAACGGTCTTTAAAAAAATCCGCCCGTTTATCTGTATACATATTCACTGTCTGACTTCCTCGCTTCATTATTATTCGTAGAGTATAGATTAGCTGATAAACAGCTGTCAGGTCAAGTATTTTTTGGTTGTCTTCAATCAGTATCCTCTAATATCCTTTTCAAGCGGTTTTCTCATCAAATATACCAAAAGCTGGAGAACATCCATTCAGATATTCTCCAGCTATATTATACTTTACATTTTATTCTTCATCTTCTTCATCGTCATCACTGCCTGAACCTGAGGCTTCATATACTTCTCCGGCCCCATCATATATTTCGAACTCTGTTGCTGTAGTATAGCTGGAATCATATAATCTTTCAGCTATCCACTTATCATCCTGGTATCTGATTTCAAGCAGGAATGGCAGAGCACCTTCTTCCTTGTCAGCTCCCTCTTCCAATGCACCTGTCACATACAGTTCCACCGGCACTTCGAAATTAGGACCATCATCACTGTACGTGTACGTTTCCTCTAAATCTGCAAAGCTGATACCAATTTCATCTAAGCTTCCTTCAAAATAAAGCTCATCTGATAAATATTCAAAATCAAATTCCATTTCATCCTTTACGTAGTCTGATGCATATTCCATGTTCGAAGTATCATGACTCGCCACAGCTGCAATATATTCTTCAGCAAACTGGACAATGGAGTCAGCCATATCTTCTTTAATTGTATCATTAAAGAAATCAATATTTACATCAACGAACCGGTCATCAATGGCAACGGGATCCATTTCCATTGCTCCCCACGGTGTTTCAACACTTGTTTCCAATGTTAATGAGCCATCTGTCAATATAGGGCCAATATCAACAGAGTATTCTGTAAGATCAATTTCTACCGGCTGGCCGTCTATTGTAAAGGTGATTTCATCATACGGTAAATTAGTCTCCAGATTCGGATAAATAGTAACCTCTGATACATCAAATTCCAAAGAGGCTGAATTATAGTAATCTGCCAGAACCATTGTCTGTTCCTTTTCTAAATCTCCAAAATCTGTACTTATCTTACTTACTGTTTCATAGGCTCCCGGTGCAATTGGTCCGTATTCTATGGAATAGCTGTTTTGTTCACTGATATCGAATTCTTTTCCATTAAAGGTTGTTTGAACATCCTCTACCTCCGAGCTGATAGATACGTATTGCGGCTCCATTTCGATAATATACTGTGTAAAGAAGAGCATCCCTTTTTCATCTGCTTCTTCTACAGAAAAAAGCGTATTATCAGATATTATTCTTTCTGGACGGTTCTCGTTAATATTTACATTTCTATGATTTTCTCCTGCAAGCTGTGCTAATGCTTTTGTCTCTTCCGCAGAAATTTCATTTCCATTCATACGTACAAGACTATGTAACTCATCTTCATCCTGTTCTACTAAAGCTTCTACAAATCTTTCAACAACCTTTTCTTCAGCATAATACGAATTACCCCAAACATAGAATCCAATCCCGGCAATTGCTAAGACTCCTACCAGACTAAAAATCAATTTCTGCTTTTTAGATAATGGCTTCTTTTCTTTTGGCGGCTCTTGCCCATGATGTGTTGAATTTTCTGACTTATTCTGCGATACTGTCACTTGTGGTTCTGTCTGATTATTTGTTGCTGCATGTTCTTTTTGAGATTCATTTTCTGAAAGAATTTTATTTACCTTTGCTCCACAATTCTTACAAAACATAGCTCCTTCTGAAATGGGATGCCCACATTCTTTACAAAAATTGCTCAATTCATTCTCTCCCTTATTTTTAGATTTCTCCTTATCCAGCTTATTTTTTCCGTGTTGAATAAAATATAATGAATGATAATGTCAGATGTAATTCTTTTGCACACAGCTTTTGCCCTGCCTGCATAGAATAGTTTTAGCACGGAAATCAAAATTAGAGTAAGGAGGTTTTGTTGATGGATTCCGATAAGCATGATCCTCGTTCTGATAAAAGAAAAGTGTTCCCTGAGAATTGGAATATTGATTTTGCCCCCTTTCAACAATTTATGGATCGGATGGATAATTTATTTTCGCGTTCTTTTAAATCCTTCCAGGGCCAGATACTTAATGATTTTCCCGCGGAAATAATCGAAGAAGAGAACAACATTTATGTGAAAGCTGAGGTTCCCGGATACCGACGGCAGGATATTCAAATTGAAATGATAGGTAACCGTATTAAAATAAAATTGGAAAAGAAAGAAAGCCTATCATTAAACACAGACACGAAGAACATTGATAAAACATCCATCCAGCAAAAAGAACGAATTATCACACTCCCTTTTAATATACCAAAAAATAGCACATCAGCAACCCTTGAAAATGGAATTTTAATCATTAATATTCCGAAACAATCCATATCATCCCATATTATAGATATTGAAGAATAACGCACATTCTGGATTATATGCGAAAAGTCCTCCATAAATGATGAAAAAAATCGCCGTATAAATCTCTACGGCGATTTAGTTTATATTTTATAACGGACAGCTTTCCGTGTGAGAAGATTGACAACTTCTAAAGAAGGTTGTCCGGATTGAAAATAGCAGAATTTTGCTGATTAGACAGGAAGAAACATTCCCTTTGTTTCCTGTTTACTCAGAGTGGAATTATAACCCGGTCTGAGCCCGTGCGTCCTCTAAAACCTCAGCAACTGCAATCGTGTGATTTATTAATTCTTCAAATGCTTTTTTATTATTCTTTTTTATAATTTTATTAAAATAAATAAACTCATAGGCAAGGCGTGCACGATCCTGTTTTACAGAAATGTCCTTTGTTTTTCCATCAATGGTGATTTTTACATTATTCACGCCATTTGCACCGGGCTTAATATACATATACCCCTTTTCTCCCTGAATAGAAACAAAATTTTCCCCGGTTGTATCCTTTGATCCAACACAGCTTGCTTGAAATCCAGGATAAGAGAGTAAAGCAATCCCGGAAGTATCTATACCATTTTCAAATAAATTTGCCTTGTAGGTAACCTCAGATGGTTTGCCAAATAACCGTAATACGAAATGGAGGTTATAAATATTAATATCAGACAAAGCACCGCCTGCAAATTCAGGATTAAACATATTCGTTACCTCGCCAGCTTTTAATTGATCGTAACGGCTGGAATACTGGCTATAATTACATTGAATTAACCGGATTTGCCCTAAACGTTCAATATGATTGGACAGCTCTAAAAAATTAGGTAAAAACAGCGTGGGGATTGCCTCAAAAACAAACACATTATTTTGTTTCGCTGCTTCTTTTAGTTTTTTTGCATCCGCTGCATTCGGTGTAAACGGTTTTTCACAAATCACATGCTTGTGATTCTCTACAGCTTGGAGCGCTTGCTCTGTATGCAGTTTATTGGGTGAAGCGATATATACGGTATCCATCTCCTCATCAGCAAAAAAATCTTCCAGGGATGTATACGTTTTAGGAATTTGATACTCTCCGGCCAATTCATCAGCTGTTTCCTGTTTTCTGGAATATGCAGCAACACAAGTTACTTCTTCAATCGGTTCAATTGCCCGTAACATTTCCTGAACAATCTTACCCGATCCAATTGTGCCCAGTTTCATACTAATCAACCTTTCTTGTTTATCATTTTAAACAATTGATAGCTTCAGTCAAAGCATCCTTTTATACAATTTATGCAAAAAATACTTACCCCTATCATAACATAGAATGCAAGTCATCTTCAGAAAAATCGTAAAAATTACTGTCAGCTGCAATCCCAAATCTTACCTGGAGACATTTTACCGTTCTACCCTCTCAATTTCGCCAAGTCTTTCCTGTACATCCTCGTAATACGGCAAGCCCTCATTATCCCCGGTAATACTCACAACCATCGAGCCAATTGTATTGGCGAAATGAAGAGAGCGTTCTAAATCCCAATCATGCAAATAGCCATATAAAAAACCGGCATTAAACCCGTCGCCTGCACCAACTGTATCCACAACCTTGGTTGCCTTCACTGGATCTGCATGTATGAGCTGTCCCTGATGATAGCCGGCAGATCCATGTTCTCCACGTTTTATAATAATAGTTGGAATGCCGATTTCTTTTGTTTTTTCAATAATCGCTTCAGGATCATGCTCTCCGATAATAATATCCATTTCTTCATCTCCGGCAAGCAAAATATCCACATGTGGAAGAATATCCAATAGAACTTTCCGTGCTTCTTCTTTTGTCCACATTTTCAAGCGGATATTAGGATCAAAGGATATTTTCACACCATGTTTTTTTGCCAGCCGGATAGCTTCGATCATGACACTTAAATTATCTCCTCCGATTGCCGGGAAAATGCCTGTAATATGAAGCACACGTGCATTTTTAATATACGATTCATTTAATTCCTCCGGCTTCATCGTCAGCGTCGGTGATTTGTCCCGATAATAAAATGTCTGTACATTACCGTCCTCCATAATTTCTTTAAAATACACAGAAGTCGGATAGCCTTTTACAAGCTTAAGCTCAGATGTATCTACCTGTTCTCCTCTGGCAAATGTGCGTATTGACTTTCCAAATTCATCGTTTCCCAGCCTGCTGATAAAACCCGTACTTAACCCTAACCGGGAACAGCCAATTGCCAGGTTTAGCTCTGCACCGCCAATATTTTTCTGGAAACCGTTCACAAATTTCATCGGCCCTTTTGTATCTGGATTAAATACAACCATCGCCTCTCCCATACTAATTACATCACGCATTTCTCTTCCTCCCCGCAGAAATTCTATAAGTACTTGTTTCATGTTAATAATCTATTATTTTGCTAATTCAATAAACTCCTTTGCCCGTTCCATTAAGGCATGATAATCTTCTTCCGTTTTCAATTTAGATGCGTCAACTAAATTGCTGCCGAGACCGACTGCTGCGCTTCCGTTTGTGAGATACTCCTTCAGATTATCCCTGGTAATCCCGCCTGTAACCATTGCCGTTACATGCGGCAGCGGCCCAAGAATATTTTTGATATACCGGGGACCGACTGCATCTGCAGGAAATACTTTTACCATACGCGCACCGTTTTCATATGCTGTCAAAATTTCGGTTGGTGTGAAAACCCCTGGAATATGCTCCACACCATACCTTTGACATAACTGTAACGTTTCTTTATTTAATGTTGGTGCAACAACAAATGCAGCACCCGCTAAAATCACCGCTCTTGCTGTTTCCGGATCTAACACGGTGCCAGCTCCCACTCTGATTGACTCATCCGTATTAGCTGCAGCTTCTGCAATAATCTCATTGACATTTGGTGTTTCCGCCGTAATTTCTACATGGTGAATACCGCCTTTTGCCAAAGCATTAAGAATCGGTACTATATTATCCTTATTCGATTTCCGGATAACAGCAACCACCTTTTCACGTTTAATTCCTTCTATAATATTCATTAAAAATTCCTCCTTTTTAAGCTTGTCCATCTTTCATTTTTTCTGCTGCCGCTAATCTTATCAACAGGACTCTCTCCGATTCAGCACTGGTTCAAACCGGATTATTTTGGAATGATGCTGTTTTTCCGGCTCCAGAATGAAAGAAAATAAAATTTCTGCGGCTTTTCTCCCCATTTCAAATGCCGGCTGTGAGATTGTTGTCAAAGGCGGGGTATAAAACGCAGCAAAGGATACCTCATCAATGCTTATTACAGCAACGTCTGAAGGTATCTGCAGCTTTTCCTTTTTTAAAAAGGAGAGCACCTCATGCAGGGTCAGGTCATTCATAGCGAAAATAGCATCAGGTCTATCTTTTTGCTGGAAGATCTCCCGCAAGTGACCCTCCATTTCGCTGATTTCTCCACTGATTGTGGAGAGCTTCAGCGTATGATTATTTTCTTCCTGCACTTTTTTGATAAATTCCTGCGCTCTCTCCACTCTAGGAGTAACCTGATGTGTCAAAGGAGGGCCAGCCATTGTTAAATGCCTGTAGCCCTTATGCATTAACTTGTCTGCTGCAAGAGCTGCGGCTTTTTTATTATCTAATAGAATCGTATCGACCTCCAGCCCCTCAACAATTCGGTCCATAAATACCAATGGATACCCTTCCTCTGTCAGCTGCTGATACAGTGCTATATTACCACCGGTCGGAAAAGCAATTATGCCGTCTACCTGCTTTGCTTTCAGCATTTCAATATACTTCTTCTCTTTCTCAGGCTGATCATCTGCATTGCATACAATAAGGTGAAAACCCTTTTCATGGCATAAGTCCTCAATCGCCCGAATAACCTGGGTTGAATATACGTGAAGTATATTTGCCACAATGACACCAATCGTTGTTGATGATTTTTGCTTTAAGCTTCTGGCTACCATATTGGGCTGATAGTTCAAATCCTTTATAGCCTGCTCCAGCTTCGTTCGGGTTTCTTTGCTCATATATTCAAATCTTCCGTTTAAATACTGCGAAACGGTACTTTTAGATACCCCGGCACGCTTGGCAACATCTGTCATTGTTATTCTTTTCATCTGCTTCACCTATTAAAATTATTTTAAAATGCATTTCACTAAACCGATTTAGTAAACCGGTTTAGCTAAAGTATAAACAAATTGAAACCGTTTTACAAGCATTAAACAGTTTATTTTGTATATGCACACCGGAAAAAATCAAATCTATGTATTTTCCGTTCATACATAGATTTGATTCTCATTATTATTAAGAATTTGCTTTTCTTCATACCTTACTCGTTTGCCAGCCAAACAGCTTAGCATTCCTGTTACATTTACATAGATTGATTTCCTTCCCAGTATGGAGCTGGATATCCATATGGCTCCGGGGTATAGCGCGGAAAATTATCGATAGCCATACCTGTGATTACTCCACCTAGAAATGGTATACCATATTGAAAAACCGGGTTTCCATAATACGGACCTCCAAATCCTGGACCAATAGGACCGGGGCCAAAAAAACCTGGTCCATAAAATCCCGGACCAAAAAAACCCGGACCCCATCCAGGTCCTCCAAAAAAGAGTCGGGAATCCATATTACTTTGATGGTTCATCTGATCAACGGGAAGCATATGTGCCTTATCCATTTCATGCTCACTCCTCTCTTTTTATTCAATCCGCTATCAGTGTATGTGTTTACCCAGAAAATGAATGGGCTTGATTGTGTCATGCGAAGAAGAAAGTTGATTATCATTAGAAATAAACAGAAAGAAACCTTCTATATTTAGGCAAAATAAAAACTGCCAGAGGCAGCCTTAAAATATTAATTACTTATAAGTTATTTGTTTCTGATAATAAATACCAACAGGCTTTTTAGCTATCCCTGTCTTACCGGTTGGATATTCAGGACTCACAACAGTATAAGAATCCGTTTGATATACTAATTTTGAGTTAAGCTGAACATTATCTACCTCTTTATTGTTTACTTTTTCAGGGACTGTATAAGATCCCGAATAGGATACAGTATAAGAATCTGTAACATTAAATCCGACCGTCATTGAAATTATTAGCGGATTTAAGCCAAAATCCCCGGAGTAAGCAGCTGCATAATCAATGGTATCATTCATATTCATCGTTATTCCCGGATCACTGGCATTGCTATGAATTACCGGCCCGTATGTGTTACTCCGCTTTAAAAATTGTATTCTTGAATTACCATGTGTATACCACACCCCCGGTAATCGGACAGCTAGCGGCGATACTATCGTCTCTTTTTTAGATATAACTTGAACTCCTGAAACCGACTCATCATGAAGCAATTTGGTTACTTCTGCTTCTAATTCCTCTTCACTTTCAAAATCTTCATAGTACAATTCAATTGCATCCGGAAATTCATCAGGTAATATATTCTCATCATCAAGTTCAATTTCTTCGTTACCTGTTAATTCATCATCAAGTATGAGCTTATCCCCATCATTCAAATCTTGACCTTGTGATTCAGCATTTGTCAGGGTAAAAGGGGCAATTGCCAGACAAAGACAAAGAAGAACAAAGAAAGATTTAAATACATTCCTATTCATCTGCATTTTTCCTTCTTTCCGAATTTTTTATCGACTGCTTTTTGTAAGCTATTACTTAATTATATATCGACAGAAGGGTGTTGTAACGATTATTTTAAAATATATAAGAATATTGTTTCATTTTATAAATTGTTGAAGCAGGTTCCAGGTTCTGATTATTTAACAAACTATTCATTATCAGGTAATAATAAGCTTGTCCGTTTTTAAAGCTTTAGCTCACAAAAGACTGCACAGGCTCTTTTTTCACATAAAAAGCAAGCAGAGATTTTCTGCTTACCTTTTCAGTAAATAAATTTTTTATCAATAAGGATAATAACCATACGGCGGATACGGATAATATGGAGGGTACGGGTAAAATGGCGGTGGTCCTCCTGCGCCGTCAAGTAACAATCCTGTTGCCAGCCCTCCCAGAAACGGAACCCCAAATCCAAAGACAGGATTGCCAAAAAACGGCCCTGGACCATGATGATAAAATGGACGTCTTGTATCATAATTATATATGTGATTATTAAATCCGCCATCGTTATAAAATTCATTTGGATATATTCCCTGCTGATTTCCTGGATGTAAATTTATGTCATTCATTCTATTACTACACTCCTCTCCAGATTGCTTCCTACCATGATATGCATTCACCCAGAAAATGATAATCAAATTATTTTCTCTTTTCTGATAATAATACTTCCTTTTAGACTTTTTCCGCTAAAAAATATGATACACTGAAAAAAAGAAGAGATGAAAACAAGGAGGCGGTAAAATGAAGAAACAAAACTACGCCATTATTGATATTGGTTCTAACACAATGCGTTTAGTTATTTATGAAAAAACAAAGTGCAACCGTCTGAAAGAAATAGAGAACGTCAAAGCCTCCTCCAGGCTGCGGACCTTTTTAGAAGAAGATAATACATTAAATCAAGCCGGAATTGACCGTTTAATAGATACTCTGAAAAGTTTTCAGGAAGTGTTGGCCACCTATACATTACAGGACACCGTTTGTGCAGCTACTGCTGCTATCAGGCAAGCCGTGAATAAAAAAGAAATTGAAACACAAATTGTACAGAAAACAGGATTAAATATCCGAATTCTAAGTGAAGATGAAGAAGCCTACTATGGTTACCTGGCAGTTATCCATTCCACCTCACTGACAGAAGGAATTACGGTAGATATTGGCGGTGGCAGTACCGAGGTTACCTATTTTGAAAATCGTGAATTAAAGGAATCGCACAGTTTTCCTTTTGGTGCGCTTACCTTAAAGGATTTCTTTAAAAAGTCCATTCCGACTGCAGAAGAACTCACATCACTCCGTCAATATTTAAAAGAACAATTTGCAACACTTCCATGGCTTAAAAACAGAGAAGTGAAATTAATTGCAATCGGCGGAAGTGCACGAAATCTGGCTCAAATTCATCAAAATCTGGAATCTTATCCTTTGGCAGGTCTGCATGAGTATCAGATGTTTCAAAAGGATATTATGGAAGTAAGTAATTATTTGACATCATTAAAGCCGGCTAAATTAGCCAAAGTAGAAGGACTTTCTAAAGATAGGGCAGATATCATCATTCCGGCGATCGAAGTCTTTCACTGTCTCTATCAGACTGTCCAGGCGGAAAGCTTGGTATTAAGCCGCAAAGGATTACGGGATGGGGTTTTATATGAACATTTAGCAAAGGCATCTGATTCCTCGCTCTATCCAAATGTCCTGGAAGAAAGTATACAAGAGCTCGTAAATGATTATGGTTTGAATCGTAAACATATTAAGCATGTGCAAAATTTAACCGAGCAGGTATTTGATTTTTGCAAAGAGAATGGACTTATTCATTTAGACAAGCAGGACCGGAAGCTGCTTACAATGGCGAGTTTTTTATTTAATCTTGGTGAATATATTGATTCCGAATCAAGTCCCCAGCATACTTTCTATCTCCTTGCCAATCGTACTATTGACGGATTGGAGCATCGGGAACGCGTAAAGCTTGCACTTGTTGCTTCGTTTAAGAACAAAACCGTTTTTAATCAATTCATTCAGCCATACAAGTCATGGTTTTTAAAAGATGAGCGGAAAAAGCTGTTGGAGCTGGGTTCCTTATTAAAATTCACCTACTGCCTGGACGCTACAAGAAGACAAATCGTAGACAGGATTGAATTTAAATTAAAGAAAAAGAATGTCATTATTCAAATATACACAAAAGCAAATGCGCTGCCGGAAGAGTATCAGGCTGAAAAGCAGAAAAAACATCTGGAAAAAGCAATGGGAAAGACTGCAGCGTTAGAATTTATTACTTTATAGTGAAACGGAATGTATTTATTTAATGAGGAGTTGTTTGCTCAAATCGTTCTTGTTACCCTTGAATGTTCACACAAATTTTACACCACTTTAACATACTTTGTATAGAGGAAGCTTATGATATTTATAGGACTATAAAAGGGATGGTGTTCTATGGGTCAACATACAAAATCCGCCAGCTCCCCTGCCTCTTACAATAACAGGGAGCTGAGCTGGCTCTCATTTAATAAACGTGTATTAGAAGAAGCAGCTGATTCAGGCAATCCATTACTTGAAAGGCTGCGATTTTTATCTATCTTTTCCTCAAACCTGGATGAGTTCTTTATGGTTCGTGTAGCCGGCTTAAAGGATCAGGTAAAGGCAGGATTTAACCGCCCCGATAATAAATCAAATCTCACCCCAAAGCAGCAGCTTTCTGCCATCGCATCCTTTAATCATGATTTAGTAGAACAGCAATATCGACTGTATAAACAATTACAGAATCAATTAGAAGAAGAACAGATTCAATTTTTTCAAATAGCTGATTTAGCCGCAGAAGCAATATATTCTCTTGAGCTATATTTTGATGAGCAGGTTTATCCAATTCTTACCCCGATGGCAATCGATGCCTACCGTGCTTTTCCAATGCTGTTAAATAAATCCTTAAACCTTACCGTTCAATTAGAAGATGCGTATGAACAAGAGCAGATCCATAAAAAAACAGCTATTGTTCAGGTCCCTGCTTTATTAGAACGGTTTATTCGAATTGATGATGTACATCACCATTATGTTTTATTAGAGGATGTCATACGCTATTTTATTCATAAGCTTTTTAAAGGATACCGCGTCATTTCGACAAGCATTTTCCGTATTACCAGAAATGCAGATATGAATATTCATGAAGACAGCGCGCATGATTTATTGAAGGAAATTGAAAAAGAGTTGAAAAAGCGAAAATTTGGAGCGGCTGTCCGCCTTGAAATAAACAGGATAGAACAGGATCCAAATATTACCTCGTTTTTGCTTCACGAGCTGGAAATTCATGAAAAGGATTTGTACATTGTTGATGGTCCGCTTGATTTAACATGTTTAAATGATTTCTACAATCAAGTAAAGCATGACTATGAGCAGCTTGTTTATGAAACCTTCATCCCACAGCCTGCTCAAGATATTCACGAAGACGAGACTGTATTCGAAGCAGTCAGAAAAAGAGATCTCTTTCTCCATCATCCATACGAATCGTTTGAGCCGATTGTTGATCTTATGCGAGAAGCTGCAGATGATCCGAAAGTGCTGGCAATTAAGCAGACACTCTATCGTGTCAGCGGGGATTCTCCGATTATTGCCAGCTTAAAGCGTGCTGCTGAGAACGGAAAACAAGTAACGGTTCTGGTGGAATTAAAAGCGCGATTTGATGAGGCAAACAATGTAGAATGGGCCAAACAATTAGAAATAGCCGGCTGTCATGTTATCTATGGAATGATTTCTTTGAAAACGCATAGTAAAATTACATTAATTGTCCGTAAACAGGATAACCGGATTGAAGGTTTCGTCCACCTCGGGACTGGAAATTATAATGATCAAACCGCCAAATTTTATACCGATATGTCTTATTTAACCGCAAAAAGAAAATTTGGTGTTGATGCGACAAATTTTTTTAATTATTTAAGCGGTTATACAGAGAAGCCTGCTTTTCACCATTTTTCCATGGCCCCATTTGATATCCGTAATGATTTATTGGAATATATCGACCGGGAGATTCAGTTTCACAAGCAGTTTAATAATGGCCGGATAATTGCTAAAATGAACTCTCTAACCGATAAAACCTTAATCAAAAAGCTTTATGAAGCCTCTCGTGCCGGTGTTCAAATCGATCTGATTGTCCGGGGGATATGCTGTCTGCGCCCCGGTATTCCGGATATAAGCGAGAAGATTCGTGTAATCAGTATTGTCGGCCGCTTTTTGGAGCATAGCCGGGTTTATTATTTCCATCATAATGGTGAAATGAACATGTTCTTGTCCTCTGCAGATTTAATGACACGAAATATGGTTAAACGTGTGGAGCTCATGTTCCCCATTTTTGAAAGACGTATTAAGGAACGTATTTCCTCTATACTGGATTTAATGCTGCATGATTCTGTAAAAGCAAGGGAGCAGGCAAATGACGGGACGTATTCTTATGTTATCTCTAATGATAATAGTATGTTAAACAGCCAATTAAAGTTATTTGAGCAGGCGATGGATGCTTTTGTGCAATTTTGATTGACGCAATATAATTAACAATTATTTTATGTTATAATAGCACATAAAAAGGAGGTTAGCGGAAAGTCATCTTTAAAATTAAGTTTTGCTTTAACTAAACTTAAGAAGATGCCCCCTAAACCTCTTTTCTATGGTGTTTTATTGTATTTTCTACAGAAATACTGCTTAGTTAAAGACTATATTATCTACAAGTCAAAAATTTAATACAGTATTTTTACACTCGCATCATTGTCTTCGTTTAAATGACGATAGAGAGCCTCCATAAAATAATAATCGCCATACATAGCTGATTCGCTCACACCAGAATTTCGGGGTTTATCAATAGTTGCCTTTCTTATAATCCCATAATTATCTAAATCATTATACAGGCAGTGCTCAATCATAGAATAAAGAATCGACTTGCTTCTTTCTCGCCAAATTTCTGCTCTATTTGGATTAATTTCTTTTAACATTTTTGATAATAACATTAGTCCTGATGCTGCAATAGACGAGGCAGCCGCATCAATTGGCTCTGTATCATTATCTTTAAAAGTGAAGTCCCATCTCGGAAGCTTTGTATTAGTATCTATATGATTCCAATAATATTCAGCAAGTTTTTCGGATGTTTCCAAATACTCTTGTTTTCCTGTATAACGATACATATTGGAAAAACCATAAAGCGCCCACGCTTGCCCCCGAGACCAGCAAGTATCGGCTGAATAACCTTGATGTGTTGACCTTTCCGCAATTTCAAAAGTATCTGTATCCCATCTGACTACATGGTATACGGAATAATCAGGCCTAATATGATATTTCTGGATAGAGTCAGCTAAACGCATAGCAGTATCAGAAAATTTTTCATCTCCAGTTTGTTGTGCTGCCCAAGATAATAGTGGAGCATTCATTATTGTGTCAACAATAGCAACCCCTTCATAATTCGGTTCATCCCACGCAAGAACTAGACCTACCCTTTCTTCATAAAGATCCAGCATGTTATTTGCACCTGCTAAGGCCATCTCAACAAAACTTTCATTAGTTTCAATACTATTTCCTAATACACAACTTGGTCCAAAAATAAATCCCATATCATGCGTCTTATTATCATTCATACGTACAGCAAGTTTCATAATCTGATCACAAATTTCTTGGCCTTCTTTTTCTTTTAAATTTTCCTTTTTCTCATTTAAAAAGTTCAACCATAATAACCCTGTCCAGAACCCCCCGGTCCAATGTCCTTCTGTATTTGTAAGCCATTGTCCATTTTGTGTGATATGAGGGAATTCACCATTTAAATTATCATTTAGATATTTTACTTTTTCTAATCCTTTTTCATACGCTGAAAAAAAATCCATTATTTCACCCTTCCACTTAGTAATGAAGATGGTTTGATTATAGAGGATTACACGTTTTTCTAATTATGAGCTCTGTTTGAAGCACTAAATGATTTTTTTTCTCACTATCATTATTCATCTTCCTTAATAATAACCTCGCAGCCTGCTTTCCCAATTCAAATGTAGGAACACGAACTGTTGTTAGTTGGATGGAATTCCAAGAAGACATAAAAAGATCATCATAACCTATTACTGATATATCTTCAGGAACAGACAACCCTTGCGTTTTTACTGCATCCATTACTCCAAATGCCATAATATCAGAAGAAGCAAATATAGCAGTTGGGTTTTTTTGACTTTCATCATTTATTAATTTTAATGTTTGAGAGTAGCTTGCTTGATAGCTTCCTTTTCCCTCTTTAATACAAGGCTCAAGTCCATTCGTTTTCATTGCATCTATATACCCGTTTTTCCGTTCAATAGTAACAGGAGATTCATTGATCCCCTGGAAAAAAATTATATTTTTATGTCCCAATCCGATTAAATGTTCAGTGCCTGCATGTGCTCCAGAATAATTATCTACTACTACAGAATCCATATTTATATTTTTTAAATTTCTGTGGACAATCACTGTCGGGAAATTTAATTCATTTAAAGCTTTAAGATTATCTATATCTGTAGTTACTAAATTTGCTAGAATAATTCCATCCAATTTCCCTTCTCTTACATGTCTTACTACGTTAGAGATTTGATCATGCTGTTCATCCGAATTATACATCATCAAAGTATAATCATTTTGTTTCAAAACTTCCTGACACCCTTTTGCTAAATTAGGATAAAAGGGATTAGTAATATCCGTTATTACCAAGCCTATAGTTTGATTCTTTTTAGAACGTAGTCCACGGGCTGCTGAATTAGGGACATAATTTAATTCCTTAATTGCTTCTCTTACTTTTTTTTCCTTATCGGGATGGACTGGCCTGGTGTTATTTAACACATACGAAACAGTAGCCGTTGAAACGTTTGCTAATTTTGCTATATCTTTAATAGTAACCATAGATTCCTCCAGTATTCTTATCGTAAAATGTACTTCTAAACTTTGCTCCTAAAATAATTCTTTCAATTTATATTTTTGTTATAAGACAAAATTCAAGTATAAGAAATTAAGCCAGAAAGGATATTTGGAGTGTCTATAATGGATTTTAAAATCGTAAAATAAATTTATTAAGAAATTTATTTTAGAAGTGTTCACATAATATATTTGACGATTTGAAGTAAAAATATTAGATTTTAAATTAATAATTCTGTGATAATTATAGTGGCAGTATAGCCTATTTTTAAAGTATTTTTCATCTTCCATTATACAAGACATACAGATATACTTCCTTATTTGCGACTTAACTTATTGGGATTTAAGAAGCAGAATTTAGAAATTTTTGAAAACCTATAGGATCGTTTATAAAGTAAAAATTAATAAGTGGGGGAGTTCTTGTTCACCCCCACTATCCAAGGAACCAATTAGGTTATTATTGGCTATCCCACTTAGGTGTTTCTCGATTTTTTCTCTATTCTTAAAGTGGGGATATTATAGCCAGTTACACTGCGATAAAAATACTGAGGTGAGGAGCTTTTTATTCATACATAGAATCAATTTAATACGTTTTCTTCAAAGTTTTATATCGGTCCTTTCTTTCATACTTAGTCAGAACCATTTATAAGCAACATGTATTTAGAAAGCTTCTCTAATCAGATTTTCTACATCTTTGATAGACGGTTTTCTAGGATTTGTTAGATTATCTGAATGATAATAGGATTGTTCTGCTATCTCTCCAATTTTGTTTTCCTCGACACCGAAGTCACTTAAAGTCTGTGTAATTCCTACATCATCCAGTAGTCTTTCTATAGTAGCAACTAAACGATCTGCTACTTCCCAATCCTGCAATCCGTTAACCGAAATATCTAATGCTTTGGCAATACTTCTATATTTATCTGGCACAGCAATTGCATTATATTTTAATACTGGTAGTAGAAGCATCGCACAGGCAATCCCATGTGGTATTTTATAATAACCTCCCAAAGTATTAGCAATAGCATGAACAGCCCCGCAAGCTGAATGAGCCATTGCAGCTCCTACCATTGCTGATGCTTTTTGCATATTTCCCATCGCTTCTAAATTCGAAGAATTAGCAACGGCTGGTCTTAAAGATTTTTTTATTAACGAAACAGCATGCAAATGCAGAGCATCCGAAAATGTATTTGAGGTTGTAGAAATAATTCCCTCTATTCCCTGTGTCAAAGCATCTGCTCCAGTTGACGCTGTAACTGCAGGAGGAAGTGTATTCAATAATTCTGGGTCTAATATTGTATAATCAGCTGCTAAATAATCTGATACTATTACTTTCTTTGTATTTGTTCTGGAATCACCTATTAGTGCTCCTCTTGTCATTTCGGAACCGCTCCCAACTGTCGTAGGAAGTGTAATTAATGGAATACCTGGTTTGGTAATTTTGTCCCAGTCATCTAATACTTCTTCTAATGTGACATCATTGGTTAATAGTACAGATGACATTTTAGCAATATCAATGGAGCTCCCTCCACCGATGGCAATTAACATGTCAGCATTCTTTTCTTTAACTGCTTCTATTCCCTTAAACACATGCTTATCTTTTGGATCAGCTTCTACTTCAGAAAACACTTCTGCGTTCGGAACTACTTCCTTTATACGATCAGGCAAGTCTGTAGTACCTAAAAATGTGTCTGTAATAATTAAGGGCTTCTCACAATCAAGTTGTTCATAGATTCCTTTTAATTCTTTTAAAGCTCCTGGTCCAGCAATTACCTTTGAACGAATTCCAAAATTAAAATTCATTTTCTCACTCTCCATATTTTTAATTTTTTAATTAATTTTTTTTGCGTTTTTTAAAACAAATGATTTTTCTTGACTGTATTCTTCTAATGTTACAGAGATCCCTTCTCTTCCAATTCCAGAGTTTTTATAACCTCCAAAAGCCATATCTATATGCCTATAACTTCCTGCTCCATTAATGATTACCGCACCAGCATGAATTTTATGTGCAATAGCAATTGCTTTCGAAACATCTTTACTGATAATTGACGCTTGTAATCCATAAGAAGTCTGGTTTGCTATTTCAATTGCCTGATTTAAATCTTCATATTCTATTAATGTGATAACAGGGCCAAAAATCTCCATGTCTTTTGCTACGTCCATTTCTCTAGTTACATCGGTTAATAATGTTGGTTCTATAAACACACGGTTTTTCAAAGCCCCGCCTAATACGCATTGGGCGCCTTGATTAATAGTCAAATCGATTTGTTCTTTTACTTTCAATGCAGCAGATTCATTCACTAACGACCCTACTTGCGTTTTCTCATCCATTGGATCTCCTTGAATAATTTCATACATATATTCTTTCACTTTTTCTTCAAATTCTTTCGAAATAGATTTGTGAACCAGCGTCCGTTTACTAGAACAACATACTTGTCCAGAGTTCATCATACGACCATTTACTAATTCTTTAGCTGCAAGCTCAATGTCTGCATCATCCAAAATTATTAAAGGATCATTACCGCCCATTTCTAAAAAGATTCTGTGTAATTCTGGAGCAGAATCTTTATAAACAGCAGTTCCTACTTCGGTACTTCCCGTAAAGGTCACAGCTGCAATTCTTTCGCTTTTTGTAATATATTTTGAAGAAAAAGACCCGCTGCAATAAAGCAGTTGTATAGCTTCTTTTGTTACACCTGCTTCAACTAACATATCGGCTAGCAATAGCTCTGACATAGGATCACTTGTCGGCATTTTAGCTATAACAGCATTCCCCATAATTAGAGCCGGAACAACTTTGTGTACAAATAATTCAACTGGAGCATTGAAAGGGATAATACAACTAAAGACTCCTAAAGGTTCCCTTTTAGTAAAAATAATATCGTTTTCAAGCCCTTTTTGAGTATCTGTTAAAACATGACCATACATATGCTTTGCTTTTTCAACAAATCCTCTTGTTAAATCAATGGAAACCTGAACTTCTGCTCTACATTCAACAATAGAACGCCCCATATTTTCCACCATTACTTTTGCAACCTTTTCTTTATTGCCTTCAAGCAGCGAAGCGAACTTATATAAAATATCCCCTCTTTCATATAATGGCTTCTCCGACCATTCTGAAAAACCTTTTTCAGCAATAGCTAATACCTTATCTGCATCTTCTATTCCTTCAGCCAAAGGAAGTGTATCTAATACTTCGTTAGTTATAGGATTTTTAATTTCTACTCTTTCCCGTTCACGAGGAACCTGATTATAATCATAGCCATTTAAATAAAAATTCATTTTTATTACCCTCCTAAAAATAGCACAATACTATCTCTCACTGATCTTATATATCATTCAAACTGAGGTTGTCTCTTTTCGAAAAAAGCCTCCACACCTTCTTTACAATTTTCAGTTTTAAATATAAAATCACTTTCTTCTAAATTATATTTAATAGCTTGTTCTAAAGACATTTCTAGTGACTTTCGCACACCATGCTTAATAATTCGAAGTGCATCTTTTGGCATTTTTGCTATTTCATCTGCTAGCTCTTCAGCAAAAATTAATGCATTACCTTCCTCTGTTAAATAATCTACTAAGCCGATTCTATATGCTTCATCAGCTGTTAATCTTTCACCTGTAAACATCATTTTCATTGCTTTTGAAATACCAATAATTTTCGGCAGGCGATACAATCCCCCACTTCCGGGAAACACACCTAAATTAATTTCCGGGAGCCCTATTGCAGAGTTTTTTTCTAAAATTCGGAGATCCCCAGCTAGCGCTAATTCGCATCCTCCACCTATCGCCATACCATTCATAGCAATAATTACTGGTTTTGACATCTGTTCAATCATTAAAAAAGTTTTATTTTCATCATCTAGCTTTAATTCCACTACTCTATCTCGTACATGTCCAAATTCCTTTATATCTGACCCAACACAGAAGAAATCCTTACCTCGTGCTGTAATAATTAATACTTTAATATCCTCGTCATTTTCCACTTCTTCTAAAACTGTTTTAAAATGTTGAGTCATTTCTAATGTCACAAGATTTAAAGGAGGATTATTTAAAAATAAAGTAGCTGTCCGATTATTGTTCTTAATAAGCTCAATCACTGTAATCTACCTCTTTTCTCCAGCACCATTTACATTTTTGGAATGTATATTCTGCAAATAGGAGTCTTTCATTATTGCAGCCTAAATTTCCATTAATCTTTTTTTAAATACCAGTTCCTAAGAACTCTTCCACGTTTGTTTCGTCAACAATATTAAATTCCAGAATATACTCTTCGTCCACATCTTCTCCTTCTAATACTTTCATCGCTATTTCAGCCGCTTCTGTCCCCCCATGAGGATAAATAGCAACAGCAGCCAAACCACCATTATCTACAGATTCAAAAGCATTATTTTGACCATCAATTGAAAAAACTTTGATTTCTCCTTCACGACCAGATGCTTTAATTGCATCAAGAGCTCCTAATCCCATTTCATCATTATGTGCGTAAATTGCTTGGATGGAATCTGTATCACTAAATCGCTGCAGCATATCTTCCATAAATGACATTGCAGGCTCACGCAAATAATCAGCATGTTGTTCAGCAATCAATTCTATATCAGTTCCTTCAATTGCTTCCCGGAATCCTTCACTCCTTTCTATTGTTGCTGAACTTCCTGCTGTCCCCTGGATCTCAATTATGTTCCCTTCTCCGTCAACCTGATCAGCAATATACTCACCAAAAGTCTGACCAATTTCTTTGTTATCCGCACCAACATGTGCTGTAACTTCTGTATTTACTGTTCGATCAACAGTAATAACAGGAATCCCTTTTTCCATCACTTCAGCTATAATTGGCGTTAGAGCATCTGATGAGTGCGGGCTGACAACTAAAATATCCACTCCTTGGCTAACAAGCGTTTCAATATCTGATACTTGTGTACTCGCGTTATCTTCTCCATCTGTAAGTAAAAATTCAACATCAGGATGATTTTCATTTAAGTATTCTTCAAAGTCTTCTACCATAGCAACTCGGAATGGGTGGTTTAAGGTAGCTTGTGAAAAACCAACTTTAAAATCTCCGTCATTTTCATTGTCTGAACCTCCATCTTCATTCCCGCAAGCACCTAAAAACAGCACTGTTAATATAAATAAAACAAACAAGGAAAGCCTTTTCATTTTGAATTTCTCCTTCATCAGTTATTTTTTTAATATTACTCTTTGCTTCTTGTTCTTCTTGCTTCAATATAAACAGCCAAAATGATAATCGCACCTTTAATTACTTGCTGAGTAAATGGATTTATACCTACCAGATTTAACACATTGGAAATAATTCCAATTATACTAGCACCAACTGCTGTCCCAATAACACTACCAATCCCTCCAAATAAACTAGTTCCACCAATAACAACCATTGCAATTGCCTCTAATTCATACTCAACCCCAGCGCTCGGCTCACCTACTGTCAATCTTGATAATAGAATCAGCGCTGTAATCGCCGCACATAATCCACTGATTGCATAGGTTGAAAATTCTATTAAATTAACATTAATCCCTGATAGCCGAGCAGCTTCTTTATTATCTCCGACTGCATAAACAGCTCTTCCAAACGCAGTATATTTTAATATTATGAACCCTATAATTATCACAATTAAAAAAACAATAACCGGTACCGGGATTCCCCCAACAGTTCCGTGCCCTAACCATGATATTTTTTGAGAGGCTTCCCCTATACTGATTGGCTGTCCATTTGCATAAGTCATTGCTACGCCTCTGCCGGCAACCATTAATCCTAGAGTCATAACGAATGGAGGAATGCCGCCAATAGCAATTCCAAGCCCATTTATACTACCAACTAATATCCCTGTTAATAGACCAATAAGTAGTACCAAAAAAACTGGTACACCGCTACTAAATAAATCTGCACAGATAACAGCTACTACCGCGACAGTAGAACCTACTGACAAATCAATTCCTTTTGCTAAAATGACAAATGTCATCCCTATTGCAATAATTCCTATAATAGATATTTGCCTAAGCAAATTTACAATATTATTTAATTCAAGAAATTGGGGACTGACCATTGCTGCTATAACTATTAATAGAATCAAAACACCAAATATACCCAATCCTTTAAATAAATTTTGCGTCCTCTTGAATACAACACTCATTTTTCTACCCAGCTTTCTTCTAGAGAGTTTAAATTACTTTCATATTTCTAATTAGAATCTCAACGGACTGCATACGACATAATTTTTTCTTCAGATAAGTCATCTCCTGGAAGCTCCCCCGCCAATTCTCCCTCACGCATAACTAATACCCTATCACTCATACCAATAATTTCCGGAAGTTCAGAGGATACCATTAATATAGTTACACCTTCTTTTGCCAGATTTAAAATAAGCCGATAAATTTCTTTTTTTGCTCCAACGTCTACCCCTCTGGTCGGTTCATCAATAAAAAGGATTTCTGAATTCGAGTAAAGCCACCTAGAAAACATAAACTTCTGCTGGTTACCTCCACTGAAATTCCGAATTGTATTATTTACGTTTGGCGGTCTAACCTGCATTTCATTAGCAAAATATTCTGCTTTTTTCTTCTCCTTTGATAAACTGATAAAAGGTCCATAACTAATATTTTTTAATTTAGGAATAGTCGTGTTAAATTTTCCTGACTGATTTAACATTAAACCGTCCTGTTTTCTTTCTTCTGGAAGAAAACCAATTTTTAATTTAATAGCTTGTTTAGCATTTTTTAGTTTTCGCTTTTTATCAAAATAATAAATATCTCCATTATCGATAGAGTCAACTCCAAATAAAGCTCTTAATAACTCTGTTCTTCCTGCCCCCTCCAATCCGGCAATACCAAGAATTTCTCCTTTATTCACCTCAAAATTAATATTTTTTAATACATTTTTTCTACTTAGATTTTTGACTTTAATAATTGGATTTTTTATAATTTTCCCTCTTTTTTCAGGATATATATTACTAACTTCTCGCCCAACCATCATCCTTATAAGCTGATCCGTACTAATATCTTCAGTCCGCTCTGTTCCCACGTATTGTCCATCTTTAAGTACTGTCACTCTCTCTGTTATTTCAAATAACTCTGATAGGCGATGAGAAATATAAATAAATGCTATATTTTGTTTTGTTAACTGGTGTATAACAGAATAAAGCCTATCTAATTCTTGTCCACCTAAAACAGCTGACGGCTCATCAAGAACTATTAATTTAGCATCTCTTGTAAGAGCTTTTGAAATCTCTACTAATTGCCTTTTGGCTACATTCAGATCCTTCACTTTTGTATAAGGATTTTCATTTAATCCAACTCTGCTCAATACTGGTAAGCTATTCTTTTTTAAAGTTTTCCAATCAATAAGTCCTAATTTTGTTTTTGGTAGATTACCTAAAAATAAGTTTTCTGCAATTGAAAGATGAGGTAATAGAGTCATTTCTTGGTATATTACAGAAACTCCCAAATCAATCATTTTCTTCGGATTAGGCGAATCAATAATCTCATTGTTTATTAAAATTTCTCCCTCATCTTTTTTATAAGCCCCAGAAAGAATTTTCATCAATGTAGATTTACCTGCTCCATTTTCACCTATCAATCCATGAACTTCACCAGGAGAAACTGAAAATGATACATTATCCAATGCTTTTACACCAGGAAAAACTTTACTAATATGACGCATTTCAATATAGTTATCCAATTTCTTTGCCCCTTTTTATTATGGTTGGGGTGACGAACGTTCCCACCCATCATTTGCAATAATACCCTTATCTATAAATTCCTTAATTTTTCTTTCACTGTAACCTTGCGTTTTTAAAATTTCTACAGAGTGTTCTCCAATTGCAGGCTGATGCATTCTTTGTTCTACAGTTTTATCGTTATATTTAATCGGGTGATTAAGCAGCTTAATTTCTCCGGCTTGCGGATGGTTATATGTTGTCAGCATTCCGCTCCATTGAACTTGAGAATCTTTTACAACATCTTCGTAGCTGTTAACAGGAGCAAACCATATATTATGCTCTTCAAATAATTTTACCCAGTCATCATAATTCTTTGTTTTTATAATTTCGCTAAATATACGGTCAATTTCAAACCGTTTATCACTCATTTGATCACTTGACTCATATTGCGCTAATTCCTTAGAGTTTAAGATCTCAGCTAACTTTTCAACTGGTGTGTTAGAGAGTGTGATATACCTGTCTTTTGTTTTATAAGTCCCATATGGCGCTTGATGAAATCTGCTGGCTAATCCAGTTTCACTTCTACTCCAGAGTTTTCCTTTATTTAAAAAATAAGTGAGTGGTTCAATCTGTAAATCTAAAGCTGAATTTAAAAGACTCCCCTCTACTTTACAACCTTCTCCTGTTTTTTCACGATTGAATAATGCGGCTACTATTCCAAATGCAGCAAGCACTGCTCCATGTTGATCAACTACAGCTGTACCAACAGGAGTTGGTGGAGCACTATCTTTACCTGATAGTGTCATTAAACCGCTTAAAGATTGCAAAAGTAAATCTTGACCTGGTTTAGATTCATATGGTCCACCGCTTCCATAACCTGTGCATGAACAATATATTAGTTTTGGATTTATTTCCTTTAATGATTCATAATCCAATCCCAGTCTTTTCATAGCTCCTGGTCTAAAATTCTCTACAATCACATCAACTTCTTTGACAAGGTCAATAATAACTTCTTTCGCTTCATTATTTCGTAAATCAATGGCCAAGCTTTTTTGATTACGATTTGCCAACAAGAAAAAAACGCTTACATTGTTTTGATATGCATTAAATCCTGACCAGAACCTTTCATAAGCTCCCTTTGTCTGTTCAATTTTTATTACATCTGCCCCAATATCTGATAACATTTGAACTGCTGAAGGACCTTGAAGAAAATGAGTAAAACTTAAAACTTTGATTCCTTTCAATATTTGCATTTCTAAACCTCCTTTTAAATCGTAAATCTAAACGTTTAGATTTAATTACATAAAAAAACTTAAATTTAAGTAATAAATCCTTTTTTATAACCTAAAAAAATAGAATATCTAAACGTTTAGATTTGATAGTATAAATAATAACTTAATCTTTAAAAGAATGTCAACATATTTTTTTATAAAAAAAAAGAACTATCTGAATTTTCCACTACTTACTTAGGTAAAATACTTATTCAGTATTCACGTTATAAATGCTTCTTTTGTTTATATTTATAATAATTGCTGTCATAATAAGCGCAAGTATACCTAATGCTATAGAAACAGATGCAACACGGAAATGATCAATCATCCCTCCAGTAATAAAAGGTAAAATAATACCACCAATTCCACCCGAAGCAATAACTATACTTGTATTCCTCTGGGTATCGCCTTGCAATATATGATCTACGTAGACAATACCAATTCCGAATATACCACTCATCATTAAACCAATACATGCAATTACTATATAACTTATCCATATATTTCCTGCGAATCCCAATAATATAATAAAAACCACTGAACCTGAACATGATAAAATCAAATATTTTGCATAACTAATTCTTTCAGCTAAATAGCCGGATAAAACTCGTCCAAATACCATAGCCCCCCAAAAAATAGTAACTGAAAGAGTAGCTTCTAAAATTCCTGTATTTAATTGATTGACTAATATAGACGGTAAAAAATTCATAACAGTAATTTCCAACCCAACATACAATCCAAAAAATAGAATAAAGCTCCAAAGTATCATATTACTACGTTTCCTATCTATATCTAATTTCTGTTCATTATCAATAGTTTCTTTTGGTTTTCCTAACCAATTATTAAGCTCCCCAAAATATGTTTTCATCCATATTAAACTAATGGCTACAGCGTATAAACCTAATGCTAAAAAAGCATATCTCCATAAATCTGTAACAGCCAGCCACCCTGTAACTATAGGCATAATTAATGAACCTAAACCAAAAAAGACTTCTAATTTACTAAAAGCAATCGCTCTTTTTTCTTTCGCAACATCAATAATAAGTGAGCCCACTAACGGCTCAATAACCCCAAATCCAAATCCAGCAAATAAAGCAACAATAAGCCATATTGACCATGGTAACATCATAAAAAATACAAATTGGGATAATGCTATAGAGATGGATGCTACAATAATAGTCGTTCTTCGGCTAATTTTTCTAGTTAGATACGTTGATAACAATACTCCTGCTAAAAAGCCTATCGACTGAAAAGATATCAATATTCCTCCATCAACATAACTCTTCTCATAATAATTCAGGATTTCAACCAAAATTGAACCTAAAATAATATGTGTGAAGCCAATTAAAAAGTATGTGTAACAAGCAATCCATATTAATCTGTTCAGCAAAAAATTTCCCCCTCCCTTTTCAATAATATATAATTAAAATCTAAACGTTTAGATTTTAATTAAAAGTAATTCATTTAATAAATATTTTCGAATTATTTTATATATTTTTTCATTATTCTAAAAAAAAGTCAATGATTAATTTTCTATGAATAATCCAAGTTTAAAGGAATAGTAAATTTATAAAAAACTCTTATTCATTATTGCAGTTATAATGAAGGAGAGGGTTAAAAGACTTTTAAGATGAATTATATAATCTAATTTAATCCAAACAGATTCTTAACAGTCCAGATTTAAATTTCTCTTCAAACCATTAATATATCTTTATAAATGTCTTCTCAAAATGCTAAAGTTCGAACTGCAAATTAAAAACCAGGCTTTTCGTTATTAGGTTGTATAAACTTATAATTCATTTAATAAAATAATTAAATGTCGGTGTCTTTTTCCCTTTATCGGCTATACTCCGAATTATTTTATCTATTATCGCATTGATAAGAGACAGACTAACCGGCCCTTTCTGTAAAAGAGAGTCTCCAGAATGCGCGGTGTGCACAGGGAGTGTTATATCTGCGAACGGTACTGTCGGTGCAGCTAAGGAATCTGTAATGACAATCACTTTAATTCCTTTTTGGTGCGCGTCCTTTGCTAATTGGATCGTGTCTACAGCATACCTATAGAAAGAAAAAACAATTAACGATGAATTTTCAGGTAAAAAATCCAATACTCCTGCATCGCTTTCCGGGCGAAACAGACTGACGTTTCCAATAATGTAATTTAAGTTAAAATACAGCCAATGTGCATAGCTGTAGGAATGATAATATCCAGCGATGACAATCCGCTCACTTTGTAAAATCGTATTGGTCACTTTTTCTAATTGCCCCGCATCTATCTGTTTATGCAGCCAACGGAGATTCTCTATGTCTGCCTCCACAGAATCATGAAAAGTACTTTCCGTCGCTTCTTCTGTGGCTTGTGATAGATGTAAAAGCTCATTTCTTACTTCCTTCTGTAATTCAGCATAGCCTTTGTAGCCAATGGCGTTACAAAGCCGGAGCACCATCGTTTCACTGACTCCAATCATTTCTCCTACCTTTTTTGCCGGATGCGTCGCATAGGCAATCGGCTCATTTAATAAGTAATCGGCAGCCTTTTGCAGCCCTTTTGTTAAATTTGGCCAATGTGCTTTGATGCGCTCTTGATATGTCGTTTCCATTCCATCCCTCTTTTGAAGTTTATACAATTATTTAATATTGCTTTAAAGTATAGACTTCATTATAATAGAATGCAACGTATGAATATACACGATGATGAAATAAAAATCAGTTAGTACAACACTATTTAAGAGGTAATTTATTAGCAGTTACTACAAAAGGAGTTCTTCTCATGAAAATTACAGAAATTACAATGCACCGTATGAATATGCGAATGAAAAATCCATTTACAACAAGCTTTGGAACCGAACAGGATCGGGAATTTATTATTTTGGAAGCAAAAGATGAAGATGGCACAATTGGCTGGGGAGAATGTGTCACATCCGAATCTCCTCTTTATATTGAAGAATTTACAAAAGCTGCCTGGGTGATGCTGGAGGAATACTTAATTCCGCTCACATTGGGACGTGAATTTAGCCATCCGGATGAGCTTACTGATTTATTCGAACCCTTCAAGCGCAATAACTTGGCAAAAGCAGCTATTGATGCAGCGGCCTGGGATATTTATGCAAAGCAGCAGGGCATTTCCCTCGCGCAGGCAATCGGCGGATGCAGAACGGAAATCGAGGTCGGTGTCAGTCTTGGAATTGAAGATGATATCGAAAAGCTTCTCAACAATATTAAAGCGAAAACAGAAGAAGGCTATAAACGGATTAAAGTGAAAATTAAACCTGGAAAAGATGTCGGGGTTGTTGAGCAAATCCGCAAGCAATTTCCTGATATTCCGCTGATGGTCGATGCTAACTCTGCTTATACACTCGATGATATCGATACGCTGAAAAAACTGGATCCATTTAACCTTATGATGATTGAACAGCCTTTAACAGCCGGGGATTTAATTGATCATGCCGAGCTGCAAAAGCATATTAAAACGCCAATTTGCCTGGATGAAAGCATCCATTCCTATGACGATGCACGGCAGGCAATTCAACTCGGCAGCGGGAAGATTATTAATATGAAGGTCGGACGTGTCGGCGGGATTACTACAATGAAACGAATTCATGAGCTATGTAAAGAAGCGAATATTCCAATGTGGTGTGGAGGTATGCTTGAATCCGGCGTAGGACGTGCGCATAATATTGCGATTACTTCCCTTTCTACATTTACACTGCCGGGAGATACTGCCGCTTCTTCACGCTATTGGGAGGAGGATATTATCGATCCGGAAGTATACGTCAAAGATGGCATCGTACAGGTTCCTGCTTCCCCAGGAATAGGGTATGAAGTTAACCGTGATAAATTAGCAAAATATACCGTTGAGAAAAAAAACTTTAAGCAATAAAAACGGATCAAAGAAGCGCTGTGAAAGTTGTTTAATCCTTTCGAAAAGGAAAACCTATTTCACAGCGCTTCTTTTTTGTCTTCATTTAAATGTTATTTCAAAAATAGTACATATTAAATATATAAGAGGATGTTCAAAAAGTCCAATAAAAATGACACGGCGAATTTCTGCGTTGACGAATATTTTCCGATACTCACGTATTGTTAAGCATACGCTCCGTTCAGAAAATATTCGTCGCCTTGAACTTCTTGGTCCTATTTATCGTACTTTTTGAACACGCACTATAAGATGATTTATGAAAAGAAATAGCCAATATCCCACTATTTGCATATGATTTAAAAACTAAGTAAAATAGTTCAAGCAACAACCTTGAAATCACAGCAGAATCATTGTATAGTTTAATCCGTATTATTTTCATTGGATTTATAAGGAACATTTTATGAGGAGGATAACACCAAATGGATAATTGGTTTATAGTATTAAATATTATTGTTTTACTTGCATTAATTGGTTTGCTAATCTATATGCAGAAAAAACATGTTTCTTTCGCTAAACGCGTATTTACAGGTATGGGAATCGGAATTGTGCTGGGTGCTCTTTTTCAGGTCGTTTATGGAGCAGACTCGGATATTCTTACAGGAACCCTTGACTGGTACAGTATTGTCGGCAGCGGATATATCCGTTTCTTAATGCTGATTGTTGTTCCGCTCGTTATGGTTTCGATTATTCGTGCCATTATTAACCTGAACGAAACAAAGCAGCTTGGAAAAATGGCAGGCTGGGTGATTGGTGTACTTATTTCGACAACACTTATCGCAGCAACACTTGGTGTGGCAACGTCTCTCATCTTTGACCTCAATGCAGAACAAATTGAAGCGGGTCATGAAGAAACAGAACGAGGAGCCTCACTGGAAGAAAGTTTTGAATCTATGTCAGAACAGACTACACCACAACGGATTGTTAATTTTATTCCAAATAATATCTTCTTAGATATGACCGGAGAACGTTCTACATCTGTTATTGCCGTAGTTATTTTCTCTGTTCTTGTCGGGATAGCCACCCTTGGAGTGAGCAGGAAACAGCCGGAGCAGGCTGAACGGTTTACAAAAATGGTTAATGCCGTATTTGCAATCGTGATGCGGCTTGTAACACTCATTTTACGTTTAACTCCGTTTGGTGTATTAGCACTGATGACGAATATGGTCGCTACAACCAATTTTGCCGGGATTGTACAGCTCGGTAAATTTGTAATTGCATCCTACGCAGCGATGATTGTGATGGTTCTTATTCACATGTTAATTATCAGCGGGTTCAGATTAAATCCCGTGACTTTCATGAAAAAAACCTTTCCAGTACTGGGATTTGCCTTTACTTCCCGTTCCAGTGCCGGCGCGATCCCGTTGAATATTACTGCACAGAAAGAGACGCTTGGTGTAGATGATGGAGCTGCCAATATGTCAGCATCATTTGGAGCGACGATGGGGCAAAATGCCTGCGCAGGTATTTATCCTGCAATGCTTGCTGTTATGATTGCACCAACTGTCGGTATTGATCCAATGTCTCTTGACTTTATTGTACAGCTTGTATTAATTACAGCTATCAGTTCATTTGGTGTTGCAGGTGTCGGCGGCGGAGCAACATTCGCAGCGATTATCGTTCTGTCCTCCATGGGACTGCCAATTGCTTTAGCCGGCTTGCTGATTACTGTTGAGCCGCTCATTGATATGGGCCGCACCGCTGTCAATGTTAATGGCAGCATGGTTTCAGGTACTGTAACTTCTAAAGTACTCGGCAACCTGGATGAAACGAAATTTAACGATAAAAATGCGGTTGTTGAAAATACTGGCATTTAAATTTCCCGATTAAAATAGCAGCCATCTCTATATTTTCTAGAGATGACTGCTATTTTTTTGCGGTTACTCTAATCTGCCTGCATTCCTCCATCCACATTATATAATGCTCCATGTACAAAGGAGGCTTCATCAGATGCAAGGAAACGAACAATTTGCGCAACTTCCTCCGGTGCACCAAACCGTCCGACTGGAATCCCCTGCTTAATCGCTTCTCCTGATTTTTCCGGCTCTCCAGGTGTTAAATTATTTTGAATATCTGCCAGCATCTGTGTATCAATTGCTGCAGGAGCTACCGCGTTTACACGAATTCCTGCTGGTGCCGCTTCTAATGCTGCGGTCTTTGTTATACCCGCAACAGCATGTTTGGAGGCTATATACCCGACCATTCCCGCTGAACCGATATATGCAGCATTTGATGCTGTATTAATAATACGTCCATGCCCCTGTTTTTTCATTTGCACAAGAACATGCTTCAGTCCTAAAAATACGCCGGTTACATTAATAGACATGATCTGTTCGAAAGCTTCCTTCTCTAAATCTGTAATTTCCGCAACAGGACCGTTTATTCCTGCATTATTAAAGAAAACATCAATTCTTCCAAAATGACTAACCGTTTCCTGAACATAATTTTTTACGTCGGATTCATTTGTCACATCCGCTTGGATAATAGCAACATTTTCCGGATTTGACGTGAGGGATTGCTTTGCTTTTTCTAAGGATGATTTGTTAATATCAACTAATACAACTTTAGCACCCTGCTCCAAAAATAATTTTGCCGTTGCTTGACCAATTCCTCCTGCCCCGCCGGTTATCAGCACAACCTTATCCTGCATAGACATCTCTCCCTTTTTTATACTTTTCATCTCCTATTTTATGATAGCGCTTTCAAATATACAAATAATTGGTTTAGCTGATTACTTCGTACGAAGTAATCAGCTAGATAAACAAGTGCACCGTAGCTATCCCAACCCAAGCCGCTATAATACTTAACAAAGCAGACATCAGAATATACAGGAAAGCCGCCCGCCACTGCTTATCCATCAGCAAATCAATAACTTCCTTCCCAAAAGTCGAAAATGTTGTATACCCGCCACAAAAGCCCACTCCTAGAAGAAGCCAAAGCTGTGAAGGTAAATCAAGCCCGTATAAAACACCTAACAGAAAGGAGCCTGTCATATTAATGATCCAGGTAGCGACAGGAAAAATGATTCCTTTTTCTACTCTTACCACATTCATATATTCACTGATTATGTACCGTAATAACGCACCAGCCGCACCCCCGAGACCTACAAAAACCATAAGGGTAACCCTCCTTTATATTGCTTTTCATTTTAAGCTTTCCTAAAACGTTTATATGCAGCTCTGCCTGACCAGACACCTAACCCGGCAAAAGCAATTCCTACAGATAAGCTTATTCCAATATAAAGAAGCGCCATTGGCAGATTAAGCTGAAGCACATCTAATGCAAATGTAGAAAATGTCGTAAAAGCTCCCAGAAAACCAGTGCCAAAAGTCAACGCCCAGGCCTGCCGGTCCTGCCTGGAAAGAGAAACAAGTGTGAGCAGAAATCCTAAAAAGAAGCAGCCGATAATATTTACTGCAGCTGTAGCTATAGGAAAGGACTGCTCGCCAAATAACAGACTGATTTCATAGCGTGCCATTGCTCCAAAAAAAGCACCAACCGGCACGAATAGATAGTTCATCTAATCACCTTACCTTTATCCGTACACTATTTAATACAATGAAGAGTATATACAATTTAATCCTAAGTGACTGAGAAAGCAAGTGTTTTTGAAGATACAGCTTTCATTTTTCATAAGAAAAGTCTATTTCCCGTCATATCATTGAAACTTTTCAAGACTTTCCCTCGTATTTAAAGTGCAAAGAAAAAATGGAGGGACTCGCCCGATGGACTATTTATACGGAATTCAAATTTTTTTAATTCTTATGTTTTTCTTTTTCAGTTACCTCATTTTAATACGAAAAAACTACTATTTAATCAGCGGATTCAAGTCGAGCACGACAGCAGAACAGCATAAAATGATCAAAGCAGGTTATCCGCGTGCTGTTGGTAAGATGATGCTGCATGTAGCTATTGTTTTAACAATTGGATTCCTGCTGCAGCTCCTGCACGTTCCTTATGCAATGGAAGGTTCTTATGCTGTTATGCTTATTGTTTTATTTATTGAAACTTTTTTAATGATGAAAAAGGTGAAAAGAAAATCTCAAAAGATAAACAAAACGGTTTTAATGCTATCTCTCATTTTAGTCATTGTCGTTTTTGCTATCCCTTTTATGCCAAATAAATTGGAAGTAAATGGTGACTCCTTTGAAATATCAGGCTTGTATGGCGAAGAATGGACGTTTTCAGATATTGAAGATATTTCCCTGTATGATGAGCTTCCTGAAGTTATGATTCGTACAAATGGCATTTCTTTATTTGGAAAGCATATTGGGAAGTATCGTTTGGAAGGCTTAGGATCCGGTAAATTATTCCTTCGTTCAAATGAAGCCCCTTTTATTGTCATCCGCACGAAAGACAGTTTTGTTATTATAAATACAAATCAGCCTGATAAAACGATAGAATCTTATCAACAGCTGGAGCAGGCCATACAACAAAATACCGATAATTAACAAAAGCTGCCCGATAAACCTCGGACAGCTTTTATTCTGAATGAATTTATTTCAAGAAATCCGGATTTTCAAATGCCGGATCAGGATATTTATAAAAACCTTCGCCAGATTCAATACCAAATTTCCCTTTATCCAGATACTCTTCTTTTAAAAAGCTCGCAACTTTTTCAGCTTTTTTATCTCCAGCCTCTGCATGTGCCGCGGACAGATTATAAGGTGTGCGGATACCAATCACATCCAGTATAGCAAATGGACCCTTAGGTGCTTCGGTAGCTACCATCCATGTTTTATCAATGGTCTCTGCATCTGCAATTTCATTTACTAATAAATCCTGTGCTGCATCTAAGAATGGAACCAGCAAGGAATTTAAAATATAGCCTGGCTGTTCTTTGTATATAGGGAGTGCAACCATGCCGATTTGTTTCGCAAATGCGACAACATCCTCAAACACTTTCATATCTGTCCCTTCATGCTTCATAATTTCTGCTGTATTGTTTTTCCAAATCTCATTCGCAAAGTGCAGCATTAAAAATTGACTCGGGCGTCCTGTTGCTTCAGCAAATTGACTGGGAAGCATAGTAGATGAGTTAGATGCAAAAATTGTTTTTTCTGGAGCAACTTCTGCTAATTTTTTATAGAAATCTAATTTAATTTCTTCTTTTTCAGGCACTGCTTCAATAATTAAATCAGCGTCTTTAACAGCTTCTTTTAAATCGATAGAAAAGCTGATCCTTTCAAATGCTTCTTTTACTTCCGCATCCGCAGCATTTAAATCCTCTTTATAGCGCTGCTGCCATTTTTCCATACGTGTTTTGGCTGCCTCGACAGCTTCGGCATTAATATCATATACCGTTACATTAAATCCTTTGTAAGAAACCTGATAGGCAATTTGGCTGCCTAATACGCCGCTGCCCGCTACTGTAACATTTTTAAATTCCATGAAAAATCCTTCTTTCTATTTTTTACAATTTTAGTATACTCCTAATGATGACGAACATAAACAAATTTGCTCAAAGGAAACTATTTTAAATTGACGCTTATATTTCCAAATAAATAGAGCAGTTTGGAGCTGCCTTATTCATTAGCATCTCCAAACTGCTCTATTCAATTCCATTCTTTAAACCGGGCAATCATTTGCTTGAGCTTCTTCTCCAGCTTTCCTTCTCCTTCACGCTGTTTTTTCCATTCATTATAGCTGGCAATACTGATAAACAATATTCCCGCAATCAGAAGATACGCCCACCAGGGGAGATTACCCCAATAAGGCCTTGTCTGATAAATAACATTAAACAGCAGCGTTCCAATTCCGACAAAGAAATATGACTTCAATTGATAACGCATCCCTGCGAGTAAGGAAATAATGGACAAAATACCAATAATTAAAGCATCTAAAATTGTTGCGCTTTGAATGGCATCAGCAATCAAATAAACAGTAACAACAATCAGCAGCGCTGTCTGTATATGCCGCATCAGCGATTGATAATCTTGCCACGTTTTCTGGGATAAAATAATAGCTAAAGCAAGCACCGGCAGTGCCTGAAGCTCTGCATAAATCACTTCTGGAATGATATCGGTATAATGATCAAGCACCAGATAATATGGCGGTAAACAAGCAACTCCGCCAACTGTAATAAATATTTTCTGCAGCATTTGACTTCCCAAACGATCCACCTGTAAGAAAAACCAGGAAGCAAACAATACATAAGGAATAACAGTCAGCCAAATATTTTCCAGCCCGTTTACCGAGCTTAATGCAAAGGCAAGATAGGCAACTGCCATCAGAGAATACCAATCTACAGCCTGCACACTCCCCTTGTGAGAATTGTATAGTTCTGTAAATAAATATCTTCCCGCCGCTGCTAAGATTCCAAAGCCGAGGCAGAATATCAGCCATAAATCAATTTCTCCCTTAAACACTCCTTGCAGCTGCCATAGATAAACAGAGAAGAATAGAGGCACAACAAGGAATAAGGTCCATTTTCGCCTATGCAGGAAATATAAATTCAGGATAACCAGTCCTGCAAAGCAGATGAGCTGCCAAAGCTCCTCTGCAGCTGCTAAAAATACTACCATCGCTAAAACCAGATGCAAATACGGGATTAAAAACCAGTCTATCCGCCGCTTCCATACTACTGGTACTGCGGTCCAGACAGCAATTAAAACTATTCCGGCAACCAGCCAGGTATAAACAAACGAAAGAGCTGCCATCCAATCATAATAAGAAATGAAAGAAACCACTGTTCCTATGAGCATTATTAATCCGGCGTATAATCCCGTTTTTATTTCCCACTCTTTTTCCTTTGTCAGTGCGGTATAAGCATAAACCGCCAAAGGAACCAGCCAGACTGCCGGATAAAGAACCGGCCGTGCTGCACTATCGCCTGCGATAATCAGCACAAGAAACAGGAGTACTGCATGCGCAAAATAAAAGAAATAAGGCTTTAAGCTGGCATCTAATTTACCTAAATAGCGTTCCACCGCTAAAAATAAAATCGGCAATACAAGCATAAACCAGACGAATCCCTCCAAAGTATTGATGGAAAATGTACTTAACAATGATACATAGAAGCCTAAGCTTGCAGCCGCAACCAGACTCCAAAATAGATGCTTCTTAGTAAAACGGACAAGCCAGTACATCACGCCGATCCCAATGAGTAAAATCATCGGTCTTACAACCATTTCATCCCCGGTAAAATCAGGGTAGAGCAGCAGCATCGCTAATAAATAGCTGCCCTGGCCAGTATAAAATGTTGTTCGTGTTAATTCCTGCTGCTTTCTCTGCTTCCAAATAAGGCTGATGCCAAGCAGAATAATTCCCGCAGCCGCCAGCTGAAAAGGAAGATCCAGCTGAGTGCGGTAAACATATGATTTTTCTGCAAACTCAAAGTAAAGAATATACATTGCCAACAGCCAGTTTACCGGAACAGCCCAGGCAGCAATACGTTTCTCGGCCGGATTTTCAGATGCAGAGGTCACATAAAATGCAACAGCTCCTATTATCGCAAACATGCCTGCAGTCTCAATAAATTCAAGAAATAACAGCTTAAGCAATATAATGATAGCAATCACCGGCATCGACCAGAAATACATACTTTTCTGTATCGCCTGCATATAAGGAATACGACTTTTGAAGCCGAGGAGAAGAAATAAACCTGTCATATAGAAAAACATAAAGTTAAGAATACTTTCCGGGAAAAGCGGCTGAATAACTAATGACCAAAATTGTATACCAATAGCAATAAAGAATACTGGAGCAAGCCAGCGAAAAACGCCCCGCTTCGTTACTTCTGCAAGATAGACATAGGTCCCTGCAATCACTGCATACGCAAGAAGCATAAACCAGGAATCTCCGTCAGCCCGGATAATCAAGCCCTGAAATGTGACATACAGAAATGCAAAACCAGAAATAATTCCGCTGATATAATAAAAAGCCTTCCTTGCAAAGGTATCCTTCCGCATTATATAGGCAAATCCCAAATAAGCTGCGCCCATCAAGGCATAGATAAACGAATCTGCCGTATTTAAAATCGAATTCTCTGTCAGCTGATAAATTCCGTAAGCAAATAATGCCGCAAATACAAATTGGTACCCTTTTGTCTGATAGACAAAAACCATTGCCATATAGATAAAAGCTGTCAGGAGTACATTGAAGCTGTAAAATACAGCCTGATTATAAACAAACAGCATTAATAAGGTGGAAACGATAAGATTCAGCTGTGCATAGGCTGGCAGCTCATCTAAAAAGACACGCAAAATCTGCTTTTTTTCTTTCCAAAAACGGTGATAAGCCAATAATAAGACAGCATTATACAGCATAATCAGGAAAAAGAACATATCCACTGGAATGCGTAGAGCAGCAAGTAAAAAGCCTATGAAAAAGGATAAGAATAAATAAGTAATCCATACAAACAATTTAGCCTCTGTCTTATAAGCATTCCAGAAATATAATGGGAGCGGAATAAGTGTACAAAGAATTCCGAGCCAATAACGCCCTTCCCCGGTTAATGTCAAATAATCTCCAAATAATCCAAAATATCCAATTCCAATAATCGCAATCGGTAATAATAAACTTCCTAACGTCAAAAATGCAAAAGCAGTCTTTTCAATTTTCAGGAAACGGGATGACAAACCGCTCAATGCTAAAAAGAAAACAGAGACGCCGATCAATGTAATAACCTTTAATAAGGCTCCCATTTGGTCCCAGGTACTTGTCGCTACAACAAGACCACTGATTAATAGAAAAGAAACACCGAGAATAAGCAGCCATGTAATATTTCTTTCTCTAACCTGTTCAGCTGTTTTCGGTTCCCGTGCCGGTTTTTCTTTCTTTTGTACTGATTCTTCCTGCTGATCCGGAGCTGACAGCCATTCTTTCTTATCCTTATCCCCCTGTAAAAAGCTTGTCAGAATCTTTTTGCCTGACGCATTATCCGGCTTCGGAGGAGATTTTTCTGCACCATCAGGCTGATTCTGTTTTGCAGCATGGCGTACCTCTCCAGACAGTTTTTCTTTTTCATCGCCCAGCTGAGGTGCATTGTGCCGTGACGTATCCATGCTTTTATCAATCTGCTGCGCATACTCCTGATGGGCTGTCAGTATGCGCTTATAATCTTCCATGCTGATTAAGTCTCTTTTTAATAATTCGATTAGTTCTTCCTGCAGAATTTGAGCACGCGTTTTAGAATCCGAAATAATGCTCACCCTCCTTTCCTAAGATGAAGGATATGTTCAATAACTTTCTAATCAATAAGTAGATAGTAAAAGCCTCCACTTCTCATTATTTGAAGCGGAGGCAGCTCATTTTTTCTTCCTTCCTGTTCCGCATAAATGGAACTTTTTAAGCTTTTACATCAATGGAATGTCCTAAGTTTGGATGCTGCGGCTGATCCAGCATTTTAATAAGCTCTGCATTTTGCGCTTCCGCATGATCCATAACCTTTCCCATTAAGCTGAAGGATACCTGTGTCTGCAGGTTAGCCTGACTCATTATCATCGACATTTTTCCGACATCCACTTATACATTCACCTCGCTTTGGAAGATTTTATAACTATCTTTATTTTACCATAAGTTATATACCCACTCTCATAAATAATGAATATTTTCAGATAAAAATGGTAATTTAGAAGCAATCAGTTGTTTTTCCAGCTGGTATAATCAAAATTTTTCATTGCAGGAAATTATTACATTAAGATAATTTATGCTAATTCTTGGTGCTGCCAAAAGATTCATGATAAAATTTTCGTATTAGAATATTGAACTATTTCCAAAGAACCAGCTAAAAAGAACCAAATATTTATCTATCTTTGGATAAAAAGTATAAAATTGATAGTAAATACATATTTCAATTCTGTCCACAAAGCAGAAAAGCTGCTTATCCACTGAAAGGACATAAGCAGCTTTTTAAGTATACTTAAAAATATAGCATCCAAATATACACAGCCGGTACAGATAAAGGAGAGGAATCCGTTTGGCAGGCGGAAATATTATGTTCTATCTTGTTAATGATATTTTTATTAATCTTTGTATTTTAATCACCTTAACCGTGGTTTATACACCGCTCCGGTCAAAATTGAAAATAAATACCCTCTCTTATTGGCAGCAAGGGGTTATTGACGGCACTGTTTCCGGGTTATCCAGTGTCTTATTAATTGTGTTCTCCATTAAAGTGGCTGAAAATGCATGGATAGATTTACGTTTTATACCGATTATGCTGCTTGTTCTGTTTGCAGGGCTATTCCCTGCTGTAATCGCGAGTATTGTCGTTATTATTGGCAGAATTATCATAAGCGGAATGACAAGCCTTTCAGTGACAACGATACTTTTGATGATTTTATTAATTATTGGATTTCAGCTGATTCATAAACTGTACCAGCCTGATAAAGCAACCTACAGTAAGGCTCTGATGATGATTCTATTTTCCAATTTCGTGTTTTTCGGCATGATGATGTATTATTTTACTGATTATCTTCAATTACTGCGTTTTATGCCTGTTTATTGTATCGTATCGATTATTGGTGGATTGATTGCTGTTGTTTTCTCAAAGTATCTGGACAGGACAGCGATGCTTTTGTCGAAATATGAAGAGGAGGCATCCAAGGATTTCTTGACAGGATTGCAAAATATGCGGTCTTTTGAAGCAACATGGCATAAATTTATTAATAAATCCGTGACAGAAAATAAAAAACTGACGCTGTTAACGATGGATATCGATTATTTCAAGCAAATCAATGATACATATGGCCATCCGGCAGGGAATCAGATTTTAACAGAATTCAGTGATATTTTATTAAAAAATATCCGTTCACTCGATATAGCCTTCCGTAATGGAGGAGATGAATTTTCAATTATCCTGCCTGACTGCAGTCTTGAAAACGCATTAGAAGCAGCAAAAAGAATTCAAAAAGAAGTCGAAGCGCATACATTTCAAATTTCAGAGGAACAAAGTATTTGTGTAACCGTCTCGATTGGTGCAGCAACTTATCCAGACACATGCACCAACCAGCATCAAATCATCCAAACGGCAGATAAAGCTTTATACAAAGCAAAGCAATCAGGAAAAAATAGGATATACCCTTCTCAAACGTCAGTCCGGGAGGGAATGTGAGAGCTTTCCGGACTGTCGTTTCTTTATAAATGGGCTCTCAGGCATACAGTATAAACTGTTATTTATCCAGATTCTTTGTCTTTAAAATTTTAGACATTGCTGTAACATCAAGCGGCTTGCTGTAATAATAACCTTGAATTTCATCGATAGCATGATCGCGTAAAATGTCGAGTTCTTCTTTCGTTTCTACTCCTTCAGCAACTACCTCCATGCCAAGACATTTCCCCAGTCTGACAATGGTCGTTGCAATCTCTTTTTTAATGGATAAATTAGAAATCCCGCTGATAAGGGACCGGTCAATTTTTAAAATATCTAAATCAAGCTTTTGCAAGTAAGCCAAAGAAGAGTATCCAGTCCCAAAATCATCGAGGGCAACCTTAATACCTTTCTTCCTCATTATTTTTAAAATTTGCTGTACATATTTTTCCTTATCAATAAAGAGACTCTCTGTAATCTCAATTTGTATCCAGGCAGGGTCAACTTGATAAGCATCCAGATAAGACCAGAATTTTTCGATAAAGTCAGCCTGTAAAAACTGGCTGGGCGATATATTAACGGATACAGGAATCGGATCATATCCTTTTTCTTTCCATAGCTGCAGCTGTTTACAGACATTTTCGATTACCCAATCACCAATTTCATTAATCATTCCCACTTCTTCGGCTAAGGGAATAAACTCAGCAGGCGATATCTCCTCAAAATCCGGATGCTGCCAACGGATCAGAGCTTCGCAGCTTGTTACAATATCCCCTTCCGGAAATACCTTAGGCTGATATACAATATAAAATTGATTTTTTTCTAATCCCATTCTTAAATCATTTTTTATCTGGAATGCCCTTTGATTCGAAAATTTCATCTCTCTGTCAAAGAACCTGTAATCATTTTTAAACAGGCTCTTCACACGATACATCGCCAGATCTGCATGCTTCATGATGGCAGATGCGTCCGGGCCCGCCTCTGGATAGGTTGCTACTCCTATACTGGCAGTCATATTTAATTGGTATCCTTCGATAGAAAAAGGTTCTTTAAAGCTTTCAATAATAGCTTCTGCAAAATACTGCATGTCCACTGGAGCGGTGATGGAATGAATAACAATCGCAAATTCATCTCCGCTGAGCCGTGCAGCCATGCCTTTTTCACCAATAAGATTTTCAAAACGGCGGGCAACAGCTACCAGCAGTTGATCGCCTATGATATGTCCGAGCGTATCGTTTACATATTTGAAGCCATCCAGATCAACAAACATAATGCCGAATCTGCCATTATGTTTCTTGTTATATTCAATTTTTTTAATTAAATCCTCATCGAATTTCCGCCGGTTCACAAGCCCTGTTAAATGATCATAGAAGGCCATCATACGAATTTTTTCCTGATTTTCTTTTTTATCCGTTATATCAAAACGCATCGCTATATATTGCATGGGCTTACCTTTTCCATCATTCACCGGAACAATCGTCGTTTCCACCCAATAAAAAGAGCCGTCTTTCGCACGGTTTCTGATTTCACCTTTCCAGACGCCGCCAAGCCCAACTGTCTGCCACATATTTTTAAAAAATTCTTTGGAATGGTAGCCTGAATTAATCATCTGATGGGTATTTCCAATTAATTCATCCCTGGAATAACCGGATATTTCGCAAAAACGATCATTTGCATGTGTGATTTTACCTTGTTTGTCCGTAATTGCTAAAATCACGGATTGATCCATAGCATACTTAATATCTGATAATTCCTTTAACGCTTTCATTAACTGTTGATTTGCTTCTCTCTCATCCGTAATCACGCCAAAAATTTCCGGGCCATTCTCCGACATAAAACGATAGCCAAAAATGTTAAATAGGAGTATCCCCCCATTTTCCGTATTAAATGAGGTATTAAAATGAATTTGATTTTTTTCACCATTAACAAGTTTTGAGAAATTTTCAGCTACGTGAGGACTGATATTAGAAGAGAGTACATTTTCATAATCTTCTCCAGAAAGGATATCTTTCGACTTATTTATTACTTCACAAGATATCTGTTCCGAAAAATATATTTTTCTATTTTTAATCTTAAACACAACCTGAGCCAAACCCAATTCCTCCCCGCACCGCCCCTGCAGAAATGTATATAGTATAAATATATCATGTAAACATAGTTAGCAACACACTTATTTCGACTAAATAAAACATTTTCTTCTAAATATATTTATTTCATTTTCATCAATTTTTAAATATATTTCTATAAAATTTAAAGAATGAAAATAGATAGAACAAAAAAACCGGACAAAGTATCGGTAATATATACTTTATCCGGCCTTCCCTATGAACTGCTGATTTTATTAACTGAATAAATTAATTGTCGTAATAATAATTGGTACTGCGAAAACATCAATTAAGAATGCACCCACCAGAGGAACAACTAAAAATGCTTTTCTGGACGGGCCGAATTTAGATACGACCGCATCCATATTGGCAATCGCGTTAGGTGTTGCTCCCAATCCGTGGCCTGTAAATCCACCAATCATAACAGCAGCATCGTAGTTTTTTCCAAGCATTTTGAACAGGATAAATATGCTGAATAAGGCAATAAAGATAACCTGGACCAGTATGATAAGTAATAGTGGTAAAGCCAGATCAACAATTTCCCACAATTGAATGCTCATCAATGCCATGGATAAAAAGATCCCTAATGTGATATCACCTATTATACCAATACTCTTCATCTGAATAACATTACCGGAAATCCGGTCAATGATATTCCTCACAATAACAGCAACAAACATCGCTCCTACATATCCTGGAAGGACAAACCCTGTCCATTCGGTAAATGAATCTCCCAGGTATGTTCCTAATGCCATACAGAATACTATAATAAAAACCTGGATCATAAATGATTTTGAATTTAATTCCGTATCCTGCTGATTTACGCTACCCATAGAAGTATCAGAAATTTCTTCTGCTTCTGTCGGTTTTAATTGATATTTATTCATTAAATATTTAACAATTGGTCCTCCGATTAACCCTCCGGCTACTAAACCGACTGTGGCCGCAGCTAAACCAATCGAGAGAGCACCATCTATTCCTAATTCTTCGATAGTAGTACCAAATGCCGTCGCTGCTCCATGTCCGCCCTCCATGGATATTGCGCCAACCATCACACCGATTAATGGATCGAGATTTAACAGCTTTGCCATTGACACACCAATGATGTTTTGAGCAAGTGCCAAAAATCCGCATGCCAGCCAATAAATAATTAACAGCTTCCCGCCTATTTTTAGCAGCTTAAAGCTGGCTCCTAAACCGACTGTTGTAAAAAAGGTAAGCATAAATAAACTTTGCAGCGACGTATCCAGATTAATAATTAAAATATCAAACCCGCGTAAAAAGGTAATTACTAAAGCAAATAATAATCCCCCGACAACTGGTGCCGGTATGCAGAACTTATTCAGGAATGGTATTTTATTATTCAGAAATATTCCCAGCATGTAAACAGCTAAAGCAAAGAAAATCGTTGTAACCTGATCAAATTCTATCATGATGCCTTTCCTCCCTGTCTTCCCCTGTATGGATTTTGTATCTACTTAGAAAATGTGTGCATAACCTCCGTAATCAATGCTGCACCCAGCCGCACTGTACGGTCATTTTCATCCACAGCGGGATTCACTTCAGATATATCGAAGCTGATGGTATTATCTTTTGAAGCAATATAATTCAATAGCTTCCGGACATCGGATACGGCCAGTCCAAATGCTGCAGGCGCGCTGACACCCGGAGCCTCACTTGCTGAAATTGAATCTGTACATAATGTAAAAATAAGCGCATCATGATCCTCGCTAAATTGATCAATTGCCTGAAAGATACGATGGATGTTTTCCTTCACCTCATTTTCCAGGAAGTAACTGCATCCCAGCTCATCAGCTGTTTGGAATAATGCTTTTGTATTGGAGAACGGTTGAATTCCAATACACAAATAATCTGCATTTTCATCTATTTCAAGAATCTGCCTGAACATGGTTCCAGAGGAGGGCAGTTCATCTTTCCGCATATCAAAATGTGCATCTATATTAATAATCCCCAGACGTGCTTCCTTTTTTAGAAAGGACCTTGCCCCTAAATAATGACCGAAAAAGGTTTCATGACCGCCGCCAATAATAATTGGAATCGTCTTTTTAGCAAGCAGCTTTTCCACATGTACACCGAGCTCCATCTGTGCTTTCTCCATATTTTTGCCTTCACAGGATACATTACCGGTATCTGTCAGGGAATAGTTTCCCAAAACGGAGCTGGGTATATTGGATAAAAAGGTGCGGATTTTATTAGGAGCTTCTTTTGCACCAAGTCTGCCCTTGTTCCGCCGGACACCTTCTTCACATTCAAACCCGACAAGTGCAATCCTCTTCTCTGCATTATCCAATGTTTGGATTGTTTCTAAGCTTACTGTTTGATGGAAACGAAAACTATCCCGATCCGTACTGCTGTCTTCTCTTCCTTTCCAGTATTCACTAGCAGGTGCTTGATACATATGATTCCCTCCACTATAATTAGTTAATTTCTCTCCATTATAAATTTTGTGTAGTATAATCACTAATATATATAATTTATTATTTTATAGTTTAAAACTATAATTAAAGGAGAATAGCCTGTGGACCTGACTCAATTACATTACTTTATCAAGGTGGTTGAAGAGAAAAGCTTTACAAGAGCTGCAGAACATCTGCATATTTCGCAGCCTTCTTTAAGTATATCTATAAAAAAATTAGAGAATCATTTAGGCATTTCACTTGTTCATCGAAAAAAACCGCGTATACAGCTCACCAGAGAAGGGGAAATCCTCTATTATCAGGCAAAAAAAATAATTAACCAGATGAATGATATGGAAGAAGAGATGAAGCGGCTGCGGTTAGAAGGTCCATTAGAGCTTTCGATCAGCATGATTGAAACAGCCAAAAATTGGTTCAGCGAGGTTATCAAAAAAATCAAAGCAGATTCACACGACATCCACATTCAAATTTCGGAATTGCTTAGCCTGTCTGAGCTTCAAAATGCTTTATTAAATTATGAAATCCACTATGCAATAACCAATTACTATATTGATACCAAAGAGCTTGAATCCATATTTTTATATGAAGAAAATCTTGTTGCACTGATTCCAGCCGGCCACCCGCTTCACTCCAAAGCATTTATTACCATGGAAGATTTAAGGCACCCGCCTTTTATATTATGTAAGGAAGGATACCAGACAAGGAATGATATATTAAAAGCTTTTCAATACGCAAGCATCAGCCCTAATATTCAATTTGAAATTGAAAGATTTGAAACAGCCTATCATCTTGTAGAAAGCGGTCTTGGAATTACCATTGTCCCGGAAAACTATGTAAATAAATCGCACCATTCAGCAGTGCATATCAAAAAAATGAAGGATCAGGTGTTAAAAAGAAATGTTTATCTTGTTAAGGACCGCAGCAGGTACCTTTCACCAATCATTCATAAATCCATTGAAACTATCTGTACATTTCATAAATCATAATTTCATGTTGCTGTAGTATGGTATGTGACAGCAATATGAACAGATAATTGCCTCATCCCTTCCAGCGGGTTAGATAAAATGGAAATTCATTCTTCTCTTCGTTAAAATAAATACTATAATATGCAGTCAATAGCTGGAGGTAAATTCCATTGAATAATTATGAAATGCAGCAGGAAGCCGAACAATTTTTAAAAATATACTATACAGAGACCGGAGCTCCTGCAGAAAAGTTAGAAGAGAGAATAAAAGAAGTAATTTCAGATATAGAAGCATTCGGTACATATACACAAACCTACGAGGAAATTGTTTATGGAGCAAAGCTGGCATGGCGGAATTCAAACCGCTGTATCGGCAGACTGTTCTGGGAGCGTATTGAAGTAGCCGACGCCAGACAGGCAGCCAACGAAGAAGAAGTATTCGAATTTCTCTTCAGCCATTTAAAAAATGCCTTTAATCAGGGGAGAATTAAGCCATATATCACGATCTTCCCTGCTGTCTCAGCAAAAGAAGAAACCGTAAAAATCTGGAACCACCAATTGCTGCGCTATGCAGGCTATAAGTCGGATGAAGGTATTATTGGCGATTCTGATTCACTGGTATTCACACAGATTTGTGAAAAACTGGGCTGGCAGGGACAGGGAACAAATTTTGATATTCTGCCTCTAGTTATTCAAATTGGCGACCAGCCACCTGTCTGGAGAAGTATTCCGGAATCATTGATTCCAGAAATTCCGATGGAGCATCCAGAATATAAGGCAGTGGCTGACTTGCATTTAAAATGGTATGCTATCCCCGTTATTGCAGATATGCGTCTGGAAATTGGCGGGCTGCATTATGTATCAGCCCCCTTTAACGGCTGGTATATGGGAACCGAAATCGGTGCAAGAAACTTTGCAGATGAGCACCGCTATAATCTGCTCCCCAAAATGGCAGAGATTATGGGCTTAGATACAAAGCATGCCAGTAATTTATGGCAGGATCGTGCGTTAATTGAGCTGAATGAAATGATACTGCACTCCTTTAAAAAACAAGGTGTATCCATTGTAGATCACCATACGGCCGCAGCTCAATTCCGCATTTTCGAAAAGCAGGAAGCAAAGGCAGACCGTGAAGTAACCGGAAAATGGACATGGCTTATCCCGCCAGTTTCCCCGGCAACCACCCATGTCTGGCATCAGCCTTATAGCAATGAACTGAAAAAGCCGAATTTCTTTTATCAGGATAAGGCTTATCAGGAAGTGAGGGGCTGTCCGTTTCATAGATAATATCAAAAATGCTGCTCCACTGATAATAAGTGAAACAGCATTTTTTGCTATTAGTCTCTTAAAATACGCATTAAATCATAGTTTCTATATTTTTTATTACGTTTTACATCTTTTTCAGTATATAGTAATTCTTTATCTACCAGTCGATTAAATGCATTGCGCGCTGTATTAGCAGATACTTTTGTTTGAGAGGAAGCTTTTTTCACTGTCGCAAATGGATCTCGGAATGTATATAACCACATTGTTTTTTCAGAATTTGTTTCACATTTTTTCAATCCATACTCAGCAAGCTTTTCTGCCTGATGCAGCTTATGATTTAATTGATCTGCCATTCTCTCACTCGCCTGCATGAAAAAAAGAATCCAGTCTCCCCATTCAGGATTTATCCCTCTGGTCACATTCAGCATATCATAGTAACGGGCCTTTTCTTTTTCCAGTTCTTCACTCACAAAAAATGTAGGCATACTTATAAGTTTTGATTGAATAAGATTTAAAACAATAAGAATTCTTCCTAAACGGCCATTCCCATCTAAAAAAGGATGAATCGACTCAAATTGTGCATGAATAATTGCGGTCTTAATCAAAGCATCTGCATTCTCATCAAAACAATACAAATCCGATGATAAATGTTCTTGAGATAAAACCTCACCGTATGGATGCCCATTCATAAATAATTCTAGATTATTCATAAAAGATTCAATCTCCCCAGCAGAAACCGGAATATAGCTTGCTTCTTCTATTTTTTTGGATGGACCAATAAAATTTTGTATTTTACGGTAATCTCCTGCTGCTTGTTTAGCGCCTCTCGCATCTTTCATTAAGATCTCGTGTAAATCTTTAATCATACGTGTGCTTATTAGGCAGCCATTATTTATTTGATGATATCCTTCCATTAAGGCATTATGATAGTTCTGTACCTCAATAATTTCTTTTCTGGGATTCGTGTCATGCTGCTCCTCTACCATATCACTGAAGGTCACTTGTGTACCTTCAATTCGTGTAGATTCAACTGATTCATTCAAAGATAATAATTGGATGAGTGGAGAACTAACAATAGATGAATGGAATCTTTCTTCTAATACACCTACTTTTCTTGAAATAGAGGGCAATTTTTCTAATATCTTTAATGCGTGTTTTGTAGAAACACCAATTGGCAGTTTACTTACACCTTTTCTTATCATATAAAACACTCTTCTCCGATATTTTTTAAATTCAGGTCCCTTACCTCAAAAATTTAAACAAAGAGGTTATCCCTGTTTATCAAACAGCTCCATGTCCAGTTCTATTTATTTTTCAAATAAAATATCAATTTTGCAAAAGCTGCAATATCATCTGCGGCTGCTGATTCCCCTGCGCCAGCATAGCCATCGCAACCTGTGCCAAAAGACTATGCTTCGTATATAGCATCATTTCCTTTGCAATATCCGCATCACGAATCCGCGATTCCGCCTGTGTTAAATTCATAACGGTATTGGAAAGGTTATTAATCGTATGCTCCAGGCGGTTTTGAATTGCACCCAGGCTGGAACGCTGGGAGGATGCCCGCTTAATCGCTTCATCTAATATACCAATAGCCTCGTCCGCTCCTTCCTGGGTAGAAATATCAATTTCATCAACACCTAGAGCTGCTGCCCGCACATCACCAATGGAAATCTCAACATACTGCCCGGCATTGGCACCAACTTGAATACGCTTATTTTTAAAAGAGCCGTCCACTAAGGATTGGGTGTTAAATTCCGTATCCCTGCCAATTCTAGTAAGTTCCTCACGTAGCTGATTAATTTCATCCTGCAGGATCTCCCTGTCAGAGTCTGAATATGTTCCATTCGCAGCCTTTACACTCAGCTCGCGCATCCGCTGCAATATTGCATGCGTTTCATTTACCGCACCTTCCGCAGTTTGCAGGAGCGAGATTCCATCCTGCGTATTACGTATCGCCATATTCAAACCGCGAATTTGCGCACGCATCTTTTCTGAGATTGCTAAACCGGCCGGATCATCTGCAGCGCTGTTAATACGCTGACCGCTCGCAATGCGGAGCATGGATTTCTGGGCCATCGCAAAATGATTATTCATATTATGATAGATTGTGAAAGCCATTACATTATTGTTGATACGCATCGATTATTACCCTCCAATCATACTATTTTTAATATACTTGTTTATAGGTATATCGGCTGATTTGGCAGGAATGTGAAGAGATTGGGAGAGCTTTTATTACTTGATGGCAGCTTTGAGGAGGAGTGCTTTACGGATTTTAAAAACCTAAAGAGACAACCACCTCTGATAGAATGAGGGATGTTGTCTCCTTGTTATCCTGTTTTAAGAAATATAAGATCCTTTTTCAATAAAATTGCTGGTGTTAATCAATGGATTTAAAGCTTGATTCACCTTCTCTATGTCTTCAGCAAAAACCCTGTCTTCCGTAATGCCTGCAACAACCTTACGCATTTTATTCCATTTTTCTTTTAATTTCGGTGCTGCATTTTCCACACCCCGGTATTCTATTGCCTGCAGGGCACATATGCATTCGATCGCTAATACACGCCTCGCATTTTGTATGATCATTCCCGCATGTCTTGCTGCGATTGTTCCCATACTTACATGGTCCTCCTGATTTGCAGAAGAAGGAATCGAATCCACACTTGCCGGATGTGCCAATGTTTTGTTTTCCGAGACGAGCGATGCTGCTGCATATTGCATAATCATGGCTCCGGATTGCAAACCGGGTTCCGGACTTAAAAATGGCGGTAAATCATTTAACTGCGGATTCACCAGCCGTTCAATACGGCGTTCTGATATATTAGCTAATTCTGCTACAGCAATTTTCATAAAATCCATCGCAAATGCAATGGGCTGACCATGAAAGTTTCCGCCTGAAATAACCAGCTTTCCCTCTTCAAAAATAAGCGGATTATCAGTAGCAGCATTCATCTCTATTTCCAGTTTTTCTTTCACATAATCCAGCGTCTGCCACGATGCCCCATGCACCTGTGGAATACAGCGTAAGGAATACGCATCCTGTACACGTTTTTCACCTTGCTTTGTAACAAGTCTGCTTCCATCCAGCCATTCACGCATTCTTTCAGCAACCGCCATCTGCTGTGGATAGCCTCTTGCTTCATGTACTGCCGGATGAAAGGTATCAATGATTCCTTCCAGCCCTTCTATGGTCATACCGGCGATCCACTCACTGTCCAGGGCAAGCTGCTCAGCCTCTATATAGTTTACAATACCCATTGCAACCATCGCCTGTGTGCCATTGATGAGGGCAAGACCTTCCTTCGCCTGCAGAACAATCGGCTGGATACCTTTTTTAGTCAAAACCGGTGCTGCATGTACTGGTTTCCCAGAATCATCGAATACTTTTCCTTCCCCAATTAAAACAAGTGCCAGATGAGCCAGCGGAGCCAAATCGCCGGACGCTCCCAGTGATCCCTGTTGCGGAATGACCGGATGTACATTTTTATTAATAAGCTCAGCCAGCAGTTCAATTAGAACAACACGCACTCCTGAAAATCCTTTCAATAAAGCATTTAAGCGAAGCACAATCATTGCACGTGAGACAATTTCCGGAAATGGCTCACCAATACCGCAAGCATGCGAGCGTATTAAATTTAACTGCAGCTTTTCTACGTTTTCCTGATCAATAATAACATCACTGAATTTACCAAAGCCGGTATTAATTCCATATACCGTTTCTTTATCTGCTACAATATTTTCTACCGCATATCTGCTTTCACGAACCTTTTGCATGCTTTTTTCTGAAATTGATACTTTTTCTTTACCAACCAAAATTCTTTTCAACTGATTAATTGTTAAAGAATGACCGGTTAACTCTATCATTGCTGCTTCCCCCTTTTTCAAACCTGCTTTATCAAATTACGCTGTAAACATAAAAAGGAGGTGATAACGGCATACTTAAGTAAGCCATCATCACCTCCTAACAACTCGTTACTATAGGTCATGATTTCGTATTTGATTAATAAAATGGTTAAATATGATTAAAGCCAAGACCGAGCGCTTCATGCTCCAGCCCTTTTATTGGTGCACCGATTGTTCCGTAAAAAGCGACAGCTATCCACTCGCCTTCTTTTTCTTCTTCATACGGTCTGCCGCGTACAACAGCAAAGCGAAGGCCTACTGTCCGCATGGTCTCTCCAATCGCCAGCTGTCCTCTTGTTACTCCTTCAAGCGCCTCGACAATCGTGTGGTATAAAGCATGCGTTTCTCTATAAATACCCTCTTCAATTAACCCGCTTCGTTTAACTGCTGTTTCAACTGCAGAAATAACCTTCTGCATGTTCATCGAGCCGACCTTCCCAAGGCATGTATCTACTTCGTCAAACATAGGTTCAAAGGAGCTGTATTCATCCTCATCTAACATAGCAAGCAGCGTTGCGATTTTTCCAATTCTAATTTTCTGCGGCATGTAAGCGTTCTCCTTTGTCTTCAAAAAAATAACACTATTTACTATTAGCTATCTATAATTATAGTCCGATTAATATTAATAGTCCATTATTCATTATTGGAAGAATTATAGTTATCATCTGAAGCAGTTATTTTTCCCATCCTAAAGTAATAAATATGCAATTGGTGTTACAATAATGATTGTTAATATAGTACGCTCAATCCAAATTACAATCAGCTTTGGAATACTGATGGGTATTTCTGTAGATAAAATACACGGAATTAAAGCTGAAAAGAAAAGAATCGCTGATACAGACAAGGTTGCTGTAATAAATTTCGTTATCAATGGGGCATCTGTAACAAGCAATGCCGGTAAAAACATTTCGGCTATTTCCGTAGCAGCAGCTTTAGCAGCTAATAATGGCTCCGGAATCTGCATAATCCATGTGAATGGATAAAAGATATAACCCAGTATATCAAATACAGAAGTATACTCTGCCAGAACCAGCCCTAACAGGCCGACAGACATAATAGATGGCAGGATTGCCATTGTCATGATTAATCCGTCCTTGAAATTCATCCAAATATTTTTTGAAATTACCGGTGCGTCCTCAGCTACTTTCATCGCCTGTGACCAAGCAACTTTTATTCGATCCTTTTTAATAATTTCTTCAGGATGACCTTCCCCATTATAATATTTCTCACTAATTTTATTTAGAGGCCAAATTCTTACTGTGATAGCTGTTACCAGAAAAGTAACAAACAATGTAACCCAAAAATACGTATTCCAGATTCCCATTAAATCAAGTGTATTCGCTATCACAATCATAAATGTTACAGATACGGTTGAAAAACCTGTTGCAATAATCGTTGCTTCTTTTACTGTATACTTCCCTTCTTTAAAAACCCGGTTTGTAATTAACAAACCTATAGAATAACTTCCGACAAAAGAAGCCACTGCATCAACTGCAGATCTGCCAGGTACTTTCCAAATAGGACGCATAACAGGTTGAAGCAGAACTCCAACAAACTCTAATAGCCCATAACCTACAAGTAAAGCAAGAAAAACTGCTCCAATCGGTACAAGCACTCCAACCGGGATAACCAATTTTTCAAAAAGATAGGGTCCTATATTGGGATCAAGCAGCCAGCCTGGTCCAAATTGAAAGGCTACCATGGTTGTAGCCACTGCACCTGTGACCTTAAATAAAGATAAAATAATATTCACTGTATCTTTATTCCAAGTCCGGCTTACAAATGGATATATCGCTCCAAAGATAATTATAATCAAAGCATAATAAGGAACAGCAGTGGAAAAAACAGTTTGAATATAAGTTACAATATGATCAAGCGGAATGGATGACACTCCATTTATTGTAACCGGGATAAAAAACGTGAAAATTCCAATTAAACTAAACACGAAAAATTTCAGCAAATTATTTGTATTGTGGGATTGTTCGTGTTTAGGTTCTTTAACAGTCAGGCTTTTTTGAACATGATTCAATATATTCACCCTTTTCATTTAAATTTCGATACTGCTGTTAAATATGATAATCCCGTTATTTCCATCTTTTATCTTTCCTTTTAAGTTCAGCGGCGTTGTAAAGACTGTATTTTGCACTGTGATTTACGTGGCAGCCAACTTTTCAAACCAACCGTCCTCCCGCCACAACCTGTTTTCCTGCTTTTATAACCGTATCTACATGATTCATCCCATACTGATATGATAAGGTTAAATAATTGGGAACATCAAAAATAGTTATATCTGCTTTCTTCCCCGTTTCCAGGCTCCCTGCCTCATCTGCACAGCCAATGGCATGTGCTGCATTAATCGTCGTTGCCGTTAATACTTCCTCAGGTGTCATTTCCATCTTCAGACAACCTAAATTCATCATAAACGGAAGAGAAATGGTTGGCGAAGAACCCGGATTTTGATCCGTTGATAAGGCTACTGCAACCCCTGCATCGATTATCTTCCTGGCAGGAGCAAACTCCGCCATCAGGAAGAAGGCTGTTCCGGGTAATAAAACACCGACAACTCCCTGCTCAGCCATTGCTTTTATTCCTTCGTTGGATGCTTTCAGAAGATGATCGGCAGAAATTGCCCCGACCTCTGCAGCTAATTCCGCACCGGCATATGGTTCAATTTCATCCGCATGAATTTTAGGAATAAGTCCGTGTTTTTTTCCAGCCTCCAGTATTCGCTTTGACTGCTTAGGTGTAAATACACCCCGCTCGCAAAATACATCATTGAATACAGCTAATTTCCGTTCTGCTACTTCAGGAATCATTTCTTCAATTACCCGGGTAACAAACTTTTCCGGATTCTTTTTCTCATCCATCGGTACAGCATGCGCTCCCATAAAAGTAGAAATAATATCAATTGAATGATCCTTTTGCAGCTGCTTTGCCACTCCCAGCTGTTTCAATTCATGCTCCAGTGTTAATCCATACCCGCTTTTTGCTTCAACAGTGGTTACACCATGTAATAAAAATTTATCCAAACGCCTTTTCGATTCTGCATATAATTCTTCATGGCTGGCCTTTTGTGTAGCAAGGGTGGTGGCATGAATTCCTCCGCCTGCCTCCATGATTTCCATATATGTTTTTCCTTTTAAACGCATTGCATATTCATTTTCACGTGTACCGGCATGAACAAGATGTGTATGTGGATCAATCAGACCCGGTGTTACAATTTTACCGCTCGCATCAATGTGTTCCGCGTTTCCTAATTGTTCTTTGTATTTTTCACGGAGCTCTTCATCCGGACCTGTTTCAACAATCCTTCCATCTTCCACCCAGATACTGCCATGCTCAATGACTGAGACCTCGGACATTTCCCCTTTTTTAGCAGGCTTATCAGAGTGCCCTGCCATGGTAATTACTTGATTTGCATTTGAAATAAATATCTTTTGTACCAAAGTTACTTCCCCTCCCGCCAGCATGTTTTTAGCAGTTTATAAAATATAGCTGTAATCGCACATCTCTGAAAAAATATTTGTTTCCAAAAGGCAGCAATTTATATTATTCGTTTTTTAACATAGGAATGTTTACATCCTTTTTACGTGCCGTTTCCTGAGCCAGCTCATAGCCTGCATCTACATGACGGGCAATTCCCATACCAGGGTCCGTAGTCAATACACGCTCCAGGCGTTTTTCAGCATCCTTTGTTCCGTCTGCAACAATGACCATCCCGGCATGAAGAGAATATCCCATCCCTACACCGCCGCCATGATGAACACTGACCCAGCTTGCCCCGCCAACACTATTAATCAGAGCATTTAAAATCGGCCAGTCAGCAACAGCATCACTGCCATCTTTCATTGATTCTGTTTCTCTATTGGGTGAAGCAACCGAGCCGGAATCAAGATGATCACGGCCAATAACAATTGGAGCGCTTAACTCTCCACTGGCAACCATATCATTGATGATTTTTCCAAATTTTGCACGTTCCCCGTAGCCAAGCCAGCAGATACGGGAAGGTAACCCCTGGAAGCTCACCTTTTCCCGGGCCATCCGAATCCAATTACATAAATGTTTATTATCACTAAATTCACGTAAAATCACTTCATCTGTTTTATAGATATCTTCTGGATCTCCAGACAATGCTACCCAGCGGAAAGGTCCCTTCCCTTCGCAGAATTGCGGACGAATATAGGCAGGCACAAAGCCAGGGAAATCAAAAGCATTTTCTACACCCTCGTCTTTTGCCACCTGACGAATATTATTTCCGTAATCAAAGGTGACAGCTCCCTGCTTCTGCATTTCCAGCATCGCTTCTACATGCTTGGCAATACTTGCTTTTGCAAGAGTTGTATATTCTTTCTCATCCTTTTTCCGCAAATCAGCGGCTTTTTCCAGACTGAACCCTTCTGGAATATAACCATTTAACGGATCATGTGCAGATGTCTGATCCGTTAACGCATCCGGAATAAATCCTTTCTCAATCATTTCCGGTAAAACCTCTGCAGCATTGCCTAACAGCCCGATAGATAATGCTTTCTTTTGGCCGCGGGCCTCCTCAGCCAGACGAATCGCTTCATCCACATTATCTGTATATATATCTAAATATTTCGTTTCGATTCGGCGGTTAATTCGATGCTGGTCTACCTCCACTGCAATGCAGACCCCGCCATTCAGGGTTACAGCTAATGGCTGAGCCCCGCCCATACCGCCAAGCCCTGCTGTTAATGTAACCGTTCCGGCCAGGCTGCCTTTGAAGTGCTGCTTTGCACATTCTGCAAATGTTTCATAGGTTCCCTGGAGAATTCCCTGACTGCCGATATAAATCCAGCTTCCAGCAGTCATTTGCCCATACATCATTAATCCTTTCCGGTCCAGTTCATGAAAATGATCCCAATTCGCCCAGGCAGGTACAAGGTTTGAATTGGCAATTAATACTTTGGGTGCATCCTTATGAGATGGAAAAACAGCTACTGGTTTTCCAGACTGAATTAATAGCGTCTCATCCTCTTCTAATTCTTTTAAGGATTTAACAATGGCATCATAGCAATCCCAGTTTCTCGCTGCTTTTCCAATCCCGCCATACACCACTAAATCATCCGGATTTTCCGCTACATCCGGATGGAGATTATTATTTAACATGCGTAACGCCGCTTCCTGAATCCAGCCTTTTGTATTTAATTCCGTGCCTCTGTATTGTTTTACTTCTCTTGACTTCGTTTCTGACATGGCTTATTCACTCTCCCATCAATACTGTATTCTGATAATTCTTATTTTATCAGCAGAGGAGAGTGTAATATAGATAACTCCTATTCGAAATGCTACAAAAATCACAGGTAAAGATAAACCACCTCATAAAACGCTTTCATTTTATAGTAATAATATTAGTTTATTATAAAAATATAAGATTCTGCTTCATTTATTGTAATCTCCATTCACGTGGAGTCAGCCCTGTATGTGATTTAAACACACGGCTAAAATAATTTGGATTGCGGAAACCGACAGCAACAGCAATATTTTGAATGGAATCATCTGTTGCACCAAGCAGCTCTTTTGCCTTCTGCAATCGAATATAGATCAGCATCTCCCGGAAGGATTGCTGATATTTTTTTGTCAAAATATGACTCAAGTAAGACGGGCTGCGCTGAACATTGGCAGCTACTTCCGTCAATGAGAGAGTTGCATCGTTATAATGGTTTTCCATATAACCGATGGCCGCTTCGATAACATCTGCCTTCGCATACATATCCTGCTCCTTGACCGTTTGAAACAGATAATTAATAAACAGAATCAGCTCCTGGACAATACGATACAAAACCGGACTATATAATATACTTTCAAATACCTTTTTATAATAAGCTTCACTATCCTTCGTTTTCAGCCCTTTCCGGAACATAAACCGGCGTATCTGCGCGAGGATACTGGTTAAACGTGTCCGTAGCAGTCCAGGCTCCGGATATGGGGAATTCATATTAAAAAATTCCTCATACAGCCAGCTTTTCAGCTTATCCCCCTGTCCCTCATCCAGCATAAAAACCCAATTTCTCTGCTCCTCCACCGTTAAAAAAGGATCGATATCTATCCATTCCTGGACGTCCTCTGCCTGCAATACCTGCTTATAGCCGATAAAAAAGGTCGTTTCCATCATCCGCAATAGTTTCATATAAATGGGATGGAGAGAATCCCCGCTTCCTGTATGAACAACAATTGCAATCGGATTTCCTTCCGAATGCTCCCATTCCCTTAAAAATCGCTGTGCCTGTTTTACAGGTGCGGGAAAATCATGCTGGAAGACAAGTACGATATTATCATGGGTGGAAAATACCGATGGTTTATAATCAAAATCAAATTGGTCAATAAAATCCCGCAAATCATCCAACGTTTTCCGCTGCTCAGCTCCCAGCAAATATACCGGATAAGGAAAGGAAACATGGTCATCTATAAATAAAGCTTCATACCGCACAGCATGTCCGAGCTCTATAACCGTATTTTTCTTACTGACAGCCGATAAATTTCCGATAGCCTGTTGCAGGGCATGCTTCATACTTGATGGAGAGAGCGGCTTCACCCACAAATCAACCGCTTTAATGGACATCGCCTGCATGGCCCGCTCAAATGTAGCTTCGGCAGTAATAGCGATAACCTGCCCTGCACATCTGTGAATAAATGATTTAACCATCTCCCAGCTGTCTTCAGGTATCATATCTAATTCGATACATAATATATCGGGCAGTTCATTTTCCAGTGTTGTCAGAACATCTGTAAGTTGATCGGATAATCTGGTATCCGTTATTGGAAATGAATATTTTGAAAGCAGCCAGTGGATGCCTTGAAGTTCTTCTTTGTCGCGATCTGCTATTAGTAGTTTGTAGATGGGAAGGACCTCCTTTGTGGGTTGGTTTGGATATTATTATTGTATTATAAGGTTTTGTGGTTTGGTAGATTTTATTTGTAGTCCTCATGGTTTTAATACTTCCCAGCTATCGTTAATAATCTATTTATATCAATCTAATACTTGCTTTTATAGCTTCTAGTTATATCCAAGACCTCCACTTCTTTAATCTTTATACTTCTCTAGTGATTACAAGCATTGAATAGATATGTGAAGGTGCTATTTTGTTCTCTTATAATATTCATTACCTTTACTTTCGGCAAAAGTCTTCACTATTCTTTCAAAGATACCGATAATAAATAAGAATGTTTTCAGTTCAATTTATAGAGAAGGTTCAAAAGTTAAAACGCATATTTCAAGCCAGGAGTGTAAAAAATGTCGACAATAAATCAAAAACAGATTGATCATTCATTAAATATCACCAATACCGTTATAGAAGCAACGGAACATTTTCAAGGATTAGTGAAAGCGAGAGAGCTAAATCAGGCTTTCTTTATGTTTGAAAGTATCGTGGAGGGTATTCAAGCATTAAGCAAAGTGGGCTACATAAACAGTACACATCAAAATCTATCTGAAAAACTAGCAAAGAATATTCTTTTAATTGCTAAAAGTTTAGAAAACAATAAGCAAACAAAAATTGCTGAAATCACTCAATTTTCCCTGATGCCTAATTTAAAGAAATTACAATTATTATTTAAGGAAAGTAATCAAATAAATCAATGATTTGATTCATCAAACAAAAATATACGTCATTTTATTGGAAAGTATCTAGTTTTGGAAAGTTTTCTCAAAAATAAAACGACACCTCGCTTTTTTGGGTGCTGGAAGGTAGTACACCAAAACCTCAAAAAGGAGATGCCTAAGATTATGGTATCTGCTCATTTGGTAATCGTTAAATTTATTGTTACTTTGCCGTCAATCAGACATTAGCTCAGTTACGGTGAATGCCCCTGTAATATTGTATACCTATGGAGGAAAAGTAAGAGACTTGGAAAATTCCAAAGTACTGTTTTTCTATAAACTGCAAACCCAGTCATAGAAAAGGCGTAAATTCTGTTAATTGGTATAATACCTATTTATACACCTATCCTGCCATGATCAATTTCTTCATGATGCTCGTCAAAAGCATCTCCAAAATGTTCATATTCAGTTAAATAATTTAAACATGTAAAATTATATTGACCGTTATCAGATCTTCCCTTTACCCTTGACATGCTTATAAATAATGCATTCTGCACTGTCTCAATAGATGTATTTCCCATAATAATTTGTTCTCCATTATAATTAGTTGTAGGTGGATCCAAAATAAGTATTACGTTTGGAGTTTGCCAACCTTTAAAACTATGGTAAGAAGAAATTTTTAAACGTCCAGTTCCACCCTGGAATTTCCACTTCTCTACTCTCCGGCGTTCTATATCTTTATTTCGAATTAAATCATAAACATGAGAAGTCTTGAAACCGAGATTGTTAATGTGCTTTACAATTTCTGCACCCGTATTTTCATTGGTTGTTAAAACAACGATATCCTCTAATTGATTGGCATCGAGTGTATACCGTAAATGTTTTACAACTTGTTGCAATTTTTCCTGCAAGGTTTGAGGGCGATAATTATACCACAACGTTTTTTGGAAGAGGCTTTCTTGTTCTTGTTTAGCAACTAAAATCTCTTCACCATCCATTTCCAACGTCTGTCTAATCATACCAATTTTTTGAATTATTTTATTTGGCAATCTATGTGTATACTTTAAATGACCAGGTTTTCCTCTAAAGCCAATATCTTTTATTTGTTCACTGTCTTCAATCCAAACTCCGTGATTGTATAAATCCTGAGCTTTATCATATACGATAAATAATTCGCCTCGGCCAGTGAAAAAATTTTTTAAAAACCGAATCCAATCTGCTTTAAAATCCTGGCCTTCATCAATTAAGATATAATCAAATTCAAGATGTGGTTTTATGGTATGTGATTTTATATAATCATTTGCAGTTTTCATATAAATATTTTCATAAACTTCATTTTCGCTATTCTCTTTAAAATTTGCCCCTATTTGGTGTTCATTTAAAACTAATTTTAGAAAATCATGAAAATGGCTTATAGTAATATGAGATTTAAGTTTTTTTCGCTCATCTTGATATTTTTCGATGCCAAATTGTTGGCTACATAGGTCCCTTAAATAGTGTCTTAATGTAATATTATAACTTAAAACTAAAACACGCTTATTTAATTTTGCTGCTTGAACTGCCTTTTCAGCAATTATTAATGATTTTCCTGATCCTGCTACTCCACTCCATCTCCTAATAGAACCCGGACTTAAATTAGCTAACTTTTTTTGGTCACTAGTCAATATAAAAGGATGCCGACGTTCGTTGTTATAATCTGCGTGCTGAAGGTGAAGGTTTAGCTCAGCAACTATTTTTTCAAGTAAACCATCGCTTGCAAAGAAAGAATTCTCTCTGGATAGTGCATAGGTATATTCATTGTGGTTTAACTGATTCTTGGAATTTCCAATATAATCTATATCTGTTTTGGTCCAAATTTTTGTATAGCTTTTAGAAGCATTACAATATTCTACAGCCTCCTGTTTAGTTGCATAATGAAAGTAAACAACCGTTTCAATACATGAATAATAACGTGAGAATCTTTCGGATAGATTGACACTCAAACTCAGTTGATAATGTAAAATATTATTTTTGTAATATTCCACCTGATTTATAGGGTTACTTTCATAATAGATACCATTAGTACCACGAATATATCCATTTTTATTGTATACCGATGAATTTAAATCCCAATCCTTAACTTCTATAATCAAAATACCTTTTTTTGGATGTGTTAAAACAAAATCTGGTTTCATTGAATTAATATGCGGTTGTTCAAATACCGTCCAGCCTTTAAATCGAGGACATGTTCTGAACATATTTAATAAATAATTCTCACCATCGGTTCTAGGATCATTAAGATTGAAGTTTTCAATAATTGTTACAGTCATTTTTAACACCTCACTATAATGTTTTAGAATTTATACCATATTATAAAAAACATAAATTCGGATTTTTAAACAAGATTATTGGAAATCTTCAATTTGATAAAGATTTCTTTTTTCTTGTGAATATCGTATCCATTCTCTCCATTTATACATATGTATTAAGTGATTTTACGAGCTCAATTTAATCTATCACTTGAGTGAATTTCATAATTTCTAAGCCCCTGCCCTGCACCCCAACGAGTTTAGTACACAAAAAATGAGTCAATTTACTCTTAAGATGAACATAACCTATTTCTAGATATTGTTTAAAATTTGCTTTTAAATCTTGGAGTAAGGATTTTTCAATTGGTAGAGGCATATTTCCCTTCTCCTTCGTGTAAACAAATAATCGTACTATTTTGTATTAATAGATTTTTTCTAGAACAGAATAATATTCTTATCATATATTCGTTAACTAGTAATCAATTCAATTTGTTTAATTCCAATATTTTAAATACTTGTTTTTTCTAACTGCCCTCTGCTATTTCTTCAAATTCCATATCAATGATATCTGACATACTATTTTTAATTTCATTGATATCCTTTTTAAAATCTTGTTGTGAATAATCCAGGGTATCAAGCATTGCATTTCTTAAACTATTCCCCATCTTTGTCATTGTTGTATAGGTTAACCCTCCAGAGACTACTCCTCCAACCACAGGAATTATTTTAGAAACTCCTTTTGCAAATGTATCCTTTGTTATCTTAACACCAATAATAGCTGCTATTTTCTTGATAATTGGATAATAGAATGTCTTGGTTAAGGCTTTTTGAGGTATCTTTCTTAAAGCTTGCTGTGCTACTTTAGAAGAAACTACTTTTAAGGTAGAGGCAGCTCCTCCCACACCAAACATAACACCAAGAAATAGAATCAATTCACTTTTTATTCTTTCTATGTCTAATTCCTCCTCATTCCAAAAATCTTTGTACCCAAACAGATAGGCTAACTCTTGTGATAATCGTAAAGCCACTCCAAAAAATTGAAGAGTGTCAGCAGGAATAGTTGCAGCCATAGTCCAACCGCCCGGTATACCAGCAACAAATGAGGTGCCAGAGCTTTGTAAGGTTCTCTTACTTACAAGAGATTTCGCTATTCTATTTATTTTCTCTTTACTAATCCCAACTTCTAATGGCCCTTTTTCAATTAAGTCAGGGATTTTATCCTCACTTAATTTATCACTGAAGACCCTGACTAAAAACTCTTTTCTGTTTACTTTAACACCCGGCACTTTTAATGCACTTTCTATAATTAATTCAACATTTGTAGATTCTTCATTTCTCCCCATATTTTAATCACCTTTCTTTTTCTATAATAAACTCTAATTTTTAAACATATTCTACTTATTCATTACAATAAACCTACACTCACTTCATTCTTCTAAATTCAATATAGAATATATTCTATGAAATGAATCTATTAAATATTTAGCACCATCCAACCAACCAGACTAATTACCTGTAATTATAATAACCAAAACAAAAATAATTCAAATTACCTATTAAAATTGTAAAAAAAGACCCTAGCTCTAATAGCCAGAGTCTCTTTAAATAATCTATTCTTATTGAAGTAATTGTAAAACACCTTGTGGTACTTGGTTGGCTTGCTTTGCCGCTATGTCTTTCGATCATAGAATAGACTATATCTTCACCCTTTGTCATCAAAAGGGGCTGGGCACTTCGAATGGAATTTATTCCACCCTACGAATCTCATTGCCATTGCATTTGCTTTAGGCAGTACATTCTAGTCGTTGAACCTTCTCCAGAGTTTCCTCCCAGGAGCTTGGCTGCTGATTATCCATTGTTTCATTGTTTTGTTTTTCAAACCATTCCGTCTGCCGTTTCCAGCTCCGTTGTGGTACAAAACACTTTAGGAAGTTCCAGCAATTCACCCAGTTATCCTCTAATCCGTTACCAGATTAGACGCCCTTCCCATCAAATTACTGAAGAAGTTGTAACACTCCTTGAGGCATTTGTTGGGATTGAGCTAACATAGATTGTGCCGCTTGTGAAAGGATGTTATTCTTCGTGAAGTTCATCATCTCTTTCGCCATATCCACGTCCCTGATACGAGATTCTGCTGCTGTCATGTTCTCAGCAGATGCACCTAAGTTGTTGATAGTGTGCTCTAAACGGTTTTGTACTGCACCAAGGTTTGAACGTTGTGCAGAAACTGTATTAATAGCAGTTTGGATTGTTGTAATTGCTGCATCAGCTGTTTCTTGTGTTGAAACATCAACTCCACCTCTTGCAACTGCGTCATTAGCTATAGTACCATCAGCATTAAATTGTGCAGCAGATGCTGTGTATGGTGTAGAACTAATATTAATTGTTCCTGATGTTGACGTAGATAAATTATCAACATTAAATGATAAACCTTCAAATGCTCCTGTGCCAATTACATTTGTAGCATCAGCTGATACATCAACTGTTTCAGTAGTAGTACCGCTAGTTAATGTTACAACATATCCATCACCCGCAGCAATTTCGTCAGCTCCACCAGCTAGTGAGAAATTTTCTCCATTAGCAACTGTTCCAGTACCACTAAGAGTAAATCCAGTTACGCCTCCAGCATCTAGTGCATCTTGAATTTGACCTTCATCTAAAGCACCAGTTGAATCCAGAGTAATTGTTAAAGTATCACCATCAAGTTCTGCATCGTCAGCTGCACCAGTTGCAAAGACAACGTTAATATTACCTGCTTCTCCAGCTGTATCGGCAGTAAGTGTAATGCCATTATGAGTACCAGCTGCTGCTGTTGCTGCTGAACCCGTTTGAGCTGCAACAGATACATCTACTGACGCACCATCAACTACTGCTGAACCTGTTGTATTTCCAACTTTAACATTATTAAAATCATCGGAAGTTCCTGTAGTTTCAGTAACATCACGAGCTACTCCAAGAGTATGTGCGTCCATTGCATCAATAGAAAGTTTAATATTTTGTCCTGAATTAGCACCAATATGGAATGTACCTTCAAAACCTCCACCAGCAAGGTTTTGCGTGTTGAATTCAGTAGTATTGCTGATACGTGAAATTTCCTGAGCTAACTGGTCAACTTCTTTTTGGATTTCTTCACGGTCAGCATCTGTATTACTATCATTAGAAGATTGTACTGCTAACTCACGCATACGTTGTAAAATATCATGCGTTTCGTTCAAAGCTCCCTCCGCCGTTTGTATCAGCGAGATGCCGTCCTGAGCATTCGTAGAAGCCTGCTCCAACCCACGAATTTGTCCACGCATTTTTTCAGAAATTGCCAACCCAGCAGCGTCATCCCCTGCACGGTTGATTTGAAGACCAGAAGAAAGCTTTTCCAATGATCCTTGTACACCATTTTGGTTTACTCCCAACTGACGGTGCGCATTAATCGCTGAAATGTTGTGATTGATAATCATAATTTCTTACCTCCATGTAATTTAAAATTTTTGAGCCACATCCATGTGATCTCATCTATATTAACCATTTAGGTTAATATCAAAATAAATATATCTCGTTAAGGCCCTAACGAATCATCCTCTGATGATCTATTTCTTATATCGGCTCCTGGGACAAATTGTTTAATCTTTTTTATAATTTTTTTTAATTCTTTTTCAAATTTATTTTTCCTTCCTTTTTGCTGCGTGAAAATCTATTATAATTCTATAAAAACGCGCAATCCTCCTGATGAACACTTATCATAAAAACTAGATCATCCAAACTTCATTTAAATATTTAACTTACTATTAAATACTCCCTTCCCATAAAATACTATAGCTGATTTATTTTATTTTTCTCCCCTTTCCTGTTAAAATCATGCTAAGAGCCTTATCATATCTTTTTATGCCATATCCAACTTCTGTTTGATAATTGGAGAGGGCGTGAGAGTATGTCGGAAATTAATAAATTGAACAAGCAGATTGAAGCGAAAAGAAAAGAAATGTATGCAGTTTATGAAAAAGATCCAAATGACCCAAATTTATTAAAAATATCACAGTCGCTGGATAACTTGCTAAATCAATTAGATCGGATTTCAAATAAAACTCCCATTCAACGGAAGATCTGATAGCTTGATTACAAATCTGCATGGTAACCGTTCCATTGCTGCACATCTTGTAAAACAAGACGATTACTAAGCCATATAAGTAAAGATGCAAATGATGATATGTATAGAAAGAGTAAGGCTGTACCCAATATTTTTTAAGCAGACAAATAAAATTGGTTTATTATGACATGAAAATGAATAAAAATTCAGTTATAGTTTGAATAAAAAATGGAGTACTTACATAGAAAAAAGAAGAATCGTCCAAATAGTGGAGATTCTTCTTTTTTCTATCATGCCTTATTTGGCTTAATATTTATATTCCGCAATTTTTGATGTTAATTCCTCTGCCATACTGGAGAGAGATTTTGCAGATGCTGAGATTTCCTCCATGGATGCAAGCTGCTCTTCCGTGGATGCTGCAACCTCTTCCGAAGATGAGGCGTTATCTCTGGCGATAGAAGCCAGGTCATTTGCAGTTGCTGTGACCTGCTGAACTGCTGCAGACATCTGCTCGGATATTGCCATTACCTCTTCCATTTGCGGTTTAATATCACTGCTTGAACGCAGAATTTCTCCAAATTTATCAATGGCATCATAGGATACATCTAATCCATCATCTACATTGGCTGTCACTTCAGACATCTTTTCCACCGCTTTTTGAACATCATCCTGAATACCATGGACAATCGAGCTGATTTCGCCGGCAGAATTTTTGGATTCCTCCGCTAATTTACGAACCTCATCAGCTACAACGGCAAATCCTTTTCCATGCTCCCCGGCACGTGCCGCTTCAATCGCTGCATTTAATGCCAGAAGATTTGTCTGTTCGGAAATATCAGTAATCGCATTTAAAATCGTGCTTACCTGCTTTGAGCGTTCCAGTAAGGATGCGATATTCAGGTTTGTATTATCTACAGACGACTGGATAGAAGTCATTTGATTTAACGTATCGCTGACTGCCTTCCCTCCGACCTCTGCCTGTGTGCTCATCTGTGTTACCAATTCAGCTACGTTTGTAGAGCTGTCAACAATTCGGCCGACCCCTGTCGATACCTCTTCTAAGGAATTGGCACTTTCTTCTGTACCGCTCAGCTGTTTCTCTGAGCTGGCGGATACCTCTTGAATAGCTAGAGATACCTGCTCGGATGAGCTTGTCATTTGATCGGCATTTGCATTTAATTCTTCTGCCGATGCTGCAACCTGCTGCGCATTAAATTCGACATCGCGAACAAGATTCTTTAAGCCTTCCTGCATTTCATTAAAGGCCAGACCTAACTCTCCAATTTCATCCTTTGTTTTAATCTCAATCGTATGTGTTAAGTCACCTGTGCTGATAACTTTCGCATTTTCCTTTAATTTACGGATTGGACGGGTGATTGAACGGATTAAGAACAGAATGATTAAAGTTCCCACCAATAATGTGCCAACGATAACAGTTATCATTATCGTTAAAGTTGATGCTGCTTCATCCTGAATTTCGCTGTAATCAATTGTTCCCGCCAGCTTCCATCCGGATAAATTATTTGTGTCGTATACCATTATTTTCTCTGCATTATCATAGCTGTATTCAAAACTGCCTGTCTCATTATCAAACATTGTTCCCAGTGTACTGCCATCAGCTTCTTCTCCGGTTTCAAAGGTTGGATGATAGATATATTTCTGCTGTTGATCGAGAATAATCGCATAACCATTCTTTCCAACAGAAACTTCTGATGCCATCTGCTGGATAAAATCGATGTACAGACTGATCCCCATTACTCCGGAACCGTCGTCCAGTGTTTTCGTAATACTTACCACTGTTCCTGTTCCACTTGCACTTTCAAATGGTTCTGAAATCTGCACCTCTCCCGGATTATCCACCGCATTGATAAACCAGCCGCGTTCGGTTGCATCAAATCCTTCCGGTAATTCCGAAACAGGCTGTCTATAGAAGAGATCACCGTCATTGGAAGCCATGTATACCTCCGAAACACCCTCGTTCATTTCCTTATATTGCCTCAATACCTGTTCTAATGTCTCTTCATCATCATCTATTTGTCCGCTGTTAAATTGTGCTGCAAATGTATTCAAATCATTTATTTTTAATTCTAATGCATTGTCCACTGTCTGGTTCAGCAGCGCAGTAATATCTTCTACCTGCTTTGTTTTTTGATCCTCCAATGTATCAATAGAACTGAAATATGTAATTGCTCCGATTATTAAGCTTGGAACCAATAACATAAAAAAGAAGGACAACACTAATTTAAATCGAATTCCTTTTGGTTTCATTATTTTCTTCACAACTGAATCTCCCTTGCTGCTATATTCTATTTTCATTACTAAACTTGTACATTTTTACAATCTGAAAAAAGAAGGATGGCCGCTGATATCTTTGCCTTTTCTTCCACTATTTTATAAAAACGATACAAAATACCCATATAATAAGCATGTTGTAGCTGGTATTGCTTCACTCCTTTTTCCACTGGAATACAGTACTTATCCTGAAAAATTCATACTTTATATTTATCGGATGATTTTTCATAATATAAATACATCAGGTTTATTTTAAAACTTTCATTCTATTCAAAACTATTAATCCATGATTAAATACCTATTTAAAAATAAAAAAACGCAGCTGATAACGAAGCTTTTTCATTAGAATTTCGTTCAACTGCCGTTCTTTTATCCATGTTTAATATTTATACGCTTTAACCTTTTCCATTAATTGCTCTGCCATAGACGATAATGATTTCGCCGATGCTGAAATTTCCTGCATGGATGCCAATTGCTCTTCTGTTGAAGCAGCCACTTCCTCAGAAGAGGCTGCATTCGTTCTGGCAATAGCAGCTAAATTATTTGCTGTTGCGGTAACCTGTTCTACAGCGGCAGACATTTGTTCAGAAATTGCCGTGACCTCTTCCATTTGCGGTTTAATGCTGTTACTTGTCCGTATGATTTCACCAAATTTGTCAATTGCATCATAGGACACGTCCAGGCCATCATTCACGGACGATGCTACCCGCTCCATCTTCTCAACGGCATTCTGGACATCATTTTGAATGCCTTGAACAATGGTACTGATTTCCCCTGCAGATGCTTTGGATTGCTCAGCCAGCTTGCGCACCTCATCAGCAACTACAGCAAATCCTTTTCCATGCTCCCCGGCACGGGCTGCTTCAATTGCTGCGTTTAAGGCAAGTAAATTAGTCTGCTCCGAGATATCGGTAATTGCTTTAAGAATGGTATTGACTTCTTTAGAACGCTCCAATAAAGAAGTTATATCCTTGTTCGTATCTTCTACAGATGACTGGATAGATGTCATTTGATTTAATGTATTGCTTACAGCCTGTCCGCCTACATCTGCCTGCCCGCTCATCTGGGTTACATATTCAGAAACCTTTGTCGAGCTTTCTACAATTCTTCCGACTCCAGTTGATACTTCCTCCAAGGAATTCACACTGTCTTCCGTACCATTTAACTGATGCTCTGCACTGGAGGATACCTCTTGAACCGCAAGTGATACTTGTTCCGATGAATTTGTCATTTGATCCGCATTCGCGTTTAATTCCTCTGCAGATGCCGCAACCTGCTGCGCATTTACTTCAACATCACGGATCAATGCTCTTAAACTGCCTTGCATCTCGTTAAACGCAGTTCCCAGCTGACCAATCTCATCATTTTTTACAACTTTAATCTCTTCTGTCAAATCTCCAGTGCTGATTACCTTTGCTCTCCTTTTTAATCCGTTGATTGGACGAAGGATAGACTGAATCGTGACCGCGTTTATGACACAGCCGATTAGAAAAGCAACAATCATTACGATGATAAGCGCTTTTATAATAGAAGCTGCATTATTTTGAACTTCACTGTAATCAATACTTCCCGCCAGCGTCCAGCCTGTGAATTCATCGGTATCATAAACCAGAATTTTCGATTCATTATTCTCTGTATATTCAAAAGCTCCTGCATCCTGTGCAGATACTTGATTAATAAAGCTTTCTTCCATCTGTTCACCTGCTACATTTCCAGGGTGGAAGATAATATTTCCATCTCTGTCTAACAAAACAGGATAACCGCTTTCGCCAATTTCTACAGAGGATGCCATTTCCTGAACAAAATCCATTGACAAATCAATTCCGACAACACCTGATCCATCTGCCAATGTTTTAGATAGTGTCACAACCATATCTCCATCTGACGCTTCTGTTGGATAGGGATCAGAAATAATTAAGTCTCCCGGAGATTTCATTGCTTCCATGTACCATGGACGATCACGGACATCGAAATCATCAGGCAATTCTGTTTCCGGCTGAATAGCTAAAGTGCCCTCTTCAGAACCAAAATAAATTTTATCTACTTCCTCGTGAAAATGTAAGTATTGACCAACAACCATGGTTAGTTCATCGTCTTCCTCTTCTACCTGGCCGCCTCTCGTATTTTCCGCAAATACGTCAATATCTCTGCTTTTTAAGGCGAGTGTATCCTCGATATTTTGTCCCATTAAAGTGATGATTTCATTTACCTGCTGTTCCTGCTGTGCTTGCATGGTATTGACAGAGCTGTTGTAAGTCAAAAAACCGATGAGAACAATCGGTATGATTAAGATAGATGAAAAAGATATAACCAGCTTTCTCTTTACCCCATTAGTTTCTTTATTTTTCTTTTTCAAGCGGTTCATCCTCCTTTTATTGGAAAAAATCCTCTACTTTTATTATCGGTTTTATTTATCTAAAATGAATCCTTTTTCCATAAAAAATACAGCAATGAGTATATTCACTGCTGTATTTTTTATACATTTATATTTGTTCAATATTTATATTTTGATATCTTCTCTGATAAATCTTCAGCCATGGATGAGAGAGATTTCGCAGAGGCAGATATCTCTTCCATGGACGCAAGCTGTTCTTCGGAGGACGCTGCCACTTCCTGTGAAGAGGCTGCATTATTACGGGCAATAGATGCTAAGTCGCCCACTGTTTCCGTTAATTGTCCTACCGCAGCAGCCATTTGTTCAGAGATCGATGTTACTTCTTCCATTTGCGGTTTGATACTTTCACTGGAGCGCATGATTTCTCCAAATTTATCAATCGCATCATAGGACACATCCAGTCCGCTATTTACATCAGAGGTTACTTGTGACATTTTCTCTACTGCATTTTCCACGTCAGTTTGTATACCTGTAATAATCTCTCTGATTTGAGTGGCGGAAAGCTTGGACTGTTCTGCAAGCTTCCGGACTTCATCTGCTACGACCGCAAATCCTTTTCCATGCTCTCCGGCGCGCGCTGCTTCAATCGCCGCATTTAATGCTAAGAGGTTGGTCTGTTCAGATATATCTGTAATCGCATTTAAAATCGTGCTGACCTGTTTGGAACGTTCTAATAAGGATGAAATATTTTCATTGGTATTCTCAACAGACGACTGAATAGAGGTCATCTGATTCAAGGTGTTGCTCACAGCTTGTCCGCCGACCTCTGCCTGTGTATTCATTTTCTGAACCAGCTCTGTCACTTCGGTGGAGCTTTCCACTACTCTGCCGACGCCTGTTGATACCTCTTCCAGCGAATGAACACCGTCCTCTGTTCCGCTTAACTGATGCTCCGCACTGGAGGATACCTCCTGGATTGCCAGAGATACCTGTTCGGATGAGCTTGTCATCTGGTCTGCATTTGCATTCAATTCCTCTGCCGATGCGGCAACCTGCTGTGCATTTAATTCCACATCCCTGACTAATTCCCGCAGGCTTTCTCCCATATTATTAAAAGCGTTACCTAACTGGCCAATCTCATCATTTGTTTTGACTTCCACAGACTGCGTTAAGTCGCCAGTACTGATGATTTCTGCTTTTTCTCTTATTTCTTTAATTGGCCGGATAACCGAACGGATAAGCAGCAAAATGACGCCGATTCCCAGGATTAAGGTAATAGAGAGAACTACTATCAGTGTGGATGTAATGGATTTTGCTGTTGATTGTACTTCGCTATAATCAATCGTCCCGGCAATCTTCCAGCCAGTCATGCTGTTCGTATTGTAAACCATTAATTTAGATGTATCATTATACTTATATTCAAAGCTGCCGGCATCCTTATCATACATATTCTGATAAAAAGCTTGTCCGGCTTCTTCCCCTACTTCCATTTCCGGATGATAGATAACATTTTGATTGGTATCCAACAAAATAGTATACCCGTGGTCTCCTATTTTCACTTCTGATGCAAGACTCTGAATAAAATCGGTAGATACATCAATTCCTATAACCCCTGAGCCATCTTCCAGGGTTTTTGATACACTGACTCCAATTGCTCCATCCCCGCTTGCTGAAACATAAGGATTAGAAATAATCACTTCACCCGGATTGTCCATTGCTTCTTTATACCAATCACGTTCTCTTGGATCATAATCATCCGCCACTTCAAGTGCTGGCTGATTAAAGAACTCTCCATCCGGTGTTCCAACATAAATTTCGGTAACCTCATTATGCAGCCGGATATATTGAGAAAATACCCGGTTTAATTCTTCCGGATCGTTAATTTGTTCTGCTGTAATCATTTCGGACATGACATCTGCATCATTCTTTTTTAATTCAAATTGGTTATCAATTGTTTGATCCATCATGGTGTTTAATTCTTCTACTTGGTTCATTTGTTGATTTTCTACAGTGTTTATTGAACTGAAATACGTGATAACTCCAATAATGATCCCTGGTACTAATAAAATTAAGAAAAAAGATAAAACTAATTTAAACCGTATGCCTTTCGCTTTAAATATTTTTTTCATTATCAATCTCTCCTAAGTAGATCAATTTTTACTATTCTTACGTTTGTAACGCAGAGAGAAGCTGCTAAGCCTAATCTGACAAGGTTCAGGGTTATCTTAAGCTTGTTTGGCAAATAGAATGTCATCTATTTATATCCGTAATAAGTAACGCATTTGCACTACTTTATAACGAGTATAAAGACACTCCTCCGCCAATTAATAAGTACAATTTCTCACTACTATTTATATCGGACCCTTCTCCAATTTCTAAAGGTTTTTCAATTTATTTTGGTGTTGTTTTTTTTTGCCTTTATCCAAATCCCACTGGAATTTTACAGATATCATCCCTGATAAAACAAATACAGCAGTAATTATGCTTACTGCTGTACTTGTTTCATTAAACTATTAACCTGGTTTTAATATTTATATTTTGAGACTTTCTCTGATAGATCTTCTGCCATTGACGATAGGGATTTCGCAGATGCGGAGATTTCCTCCATCGATGCAAGCTGTTCTTCAGAGGATGCTGCGACTTCCTCTGAAGATGCTGCATTATTACGGGCAATAGATGCTAAATTACTCACTGTCTCCATTAATTGTCCTACAGCTGCAGCCATTTGTTCAGAGATGGATGTAACTTCCTCCATTTGCGGTTTAATGCTCTCACTGGAGCGCATAATTTCACCAAATTTATCAATCGCATCGTAGGACACATCCAGGCCGCTGTTTACATTAGATGTTACCTGTCCCATTTTATCAACAGCATTTTCAACGTCTGTCTGGATTCCTACAATAATATCTCTGATTTGTGTAGCTGAAAGCTTGGACTGTTCCGCAAGCTTCCGGACTTCATCTGCCACTACGGCGAACCCTTTTCCGTGTTCTCCGGCACGCGCTGCTTCGATTGCCGCGTTCAATGCTAAAAGGTTTGTCTGTTCCGATATATCTGTAATTGCATTTAAAATTGTATTAACCTGTTTCGAACGTCCTAATAAAGACGAAATATTTTCATTCGTATTCTCAACAGACGACTGAATAGAGGTCATCTGATTCAATGTATCACTCACAGCCTGTCCGCCGACCTCTGCCTGTGTGTTCATTTTCTGAACCAGTTCCGTTACTTGCGCAGAGCTTTCTACTACTCTGTTCACACCAGTTGACACTTCTTCCAGGGAATTCACTCCATCCTCCGTACCGCTTAACTGATGCTCCGCACTGGATGATACTTCCTGGATTGCAAGAGAAACCTGCTCTGAGGAGCTTGTCATCTGGTCTGCATTTGCATTTAATTCTTCAGCAGATGCAGCAACCTGCTGTGTATTATACTCAACCTCCCGAATCAATTCCCGCAGACTTTCTCCCATTTTATTAAATGCAATACCCAGCTGGCCGATCTCATCATTTGTTTTAACTTCCACCGATTGTGTTAAGTCTCCCGTGCTTATAATTTCAGCTTTCTCTTTTAAATCCTTGATTGGACGGATAATGGAACGAATAAGAAGTAAAATGACAGCTGTTCCGATAATTAAGGTAATACCCTGTGTAATGGTAACCGGAGTAGAGATAGACATAGCAGTGGCCTCTACCTCACTTTCGTCAATTGTTCCTCCCAATTTCCAGCCTGTTAAACTGTTTGTATCATATACCATAATTTTAGACATATTTTTGTAATCATAGTTAAATGTCCCGGAATCATTATCATACATTTTCTGATAGAAGGATTCTTCCGCTTCTTCACCGGCCTCTGAATCCGGATGATAAATAAAGTTTTGATTTGTATCCAGCAGAATAGCATATCCGTTTTTACCGATACTCATTTCGGATACAAGCTGCTGAATAAAGTCCGTAGATACGTCAATGCCAATTGCTCCCGATCCATCTTCCAGCGCTTTAGAAATACTGACTGCTATCTGTCCTTCGCCGCTTGCTGTCAGATAAGGATCAGAAATAATCACTTCTTCCGGATTTGCCATTGCTTCTTTATACCAGTCGCGCTCTCGCGGATCATAACCTTCCTCCATCTCTAAATCCGGCTGCATATGGTAATCTCCCTCTGCTGTCCCAAGATAAAATTCAGGAGCTTCCGGATGTAACCCGATATAATCAGACATTATTCTATTTAATTCGTCTATATCCTCTATTACATCTGCTGTAATGACGCTTGATAAGACTTCCATATCATTCTGCTTCATCCCGAATGTATTATTAATTGTCTGATTCATCACCTCGGTTAACTCCTGTACCTGCTCCCGCTTCTGCTGCTCTATCGTATTCATGGAACTAAAATACGACATTACTCCAATGGTAATTCCCGGTACTAATAAAATTAAGATAAAAGATAAGACTAACTTAAATCGTATTCCTTTGGCTTTGAATATTTTTTTCATTTTTCCATCTCTCCTAATTGTGTATACTTATTTATCGGAAGAAAAGAGAGAAAATGTATCTAAAAATGAGAAATTTTATAAAAACTTTTTATGATTTCCATTAAAAAGAAATGAAAGTAATATAAAGGTAATTATATATTAGTAAAGATTTATTAATTAAGAAAAATAAAGTCTTTTATATTAAAATTATAAATTAATATAGATTATAATAAGCCAAAGGAATCATACAACTCAGCGCATAATTGTTAAATATTTATGCAATTCCACAGTTTCATCAATACTTATTACCTATAAACACAATAGGCAGCAACAAAAACTTTATACCTAAAAACAACAGACCCATTAAGATGTGAAAATGAATCTTAAATATCTTCTTATTCCATCACAAAAAATAAATAATTTTAAGTTTAAAATACTTATATTTGGAAATAGATAAACATAGAAAGGAATGATTTTTATGTTTAGTTTTATTTGGAGTTTAATTGTTGGTGGAATTATTGGCTGGATAGCCGGATTAATAGTAAGTAAGGATTTACCAGGTGGAATTATCGGAAATATTCTGGCGGGTTTCATCGGTGCATGGCTCGGTACAGCTATCTTTGGATCGTTAGGACCTGAAATAGGAGGATTCTATATTATACCTGCTCTGATTGGGGCTATTATCCTTATTCTCGTTGTCAGTTTCATCTTGCGCCTATTCCGCCGTTAAATTCAGACGATACCGGAGGAACGGATGAACAAAATCGAAGCAGATGCATAGGTTAGGTATATAGCTCATACAGAAAAGAGGAATGTATATGCAACCTGACCCAAATCATGCTTATTCACATGCAGATGAATATCAAGTGATGGATTATCAGCATCCAGAGCAGTTTGATATGCCTGCTTCACAATATAACCCATACCCTGCTCCAGGCTTTCATCAACATGGACCAGAGCAGCGTGCGTTCTTTTTTCCGTTTATCGGCGGGTTAGCTGGCGGCTTATTAGGAAGCGCCTTTGGTTCTGGTCCCGGCCCGGGATTCTATGGTCCTCCCGGGCCGCCTGGACCTCCAGGACCACCGGGACCGATGGGATATTACGGCCCCCCGGGTCCACCAGGCCCCCCTGGACCGCCCGGACCTCCAGGATACTATAATGGATACCCGTATCCGCCATATTATTAGGTATCGGGATAATAGAAAAAGGGAGAATCACAGCATAGGTCTGTGATTCTCCCTTTTTCTTATGCTTCTTCTAATGTGTGTTCAAAAAGTTCGGTAAATAGGACCAAGAAGTTCAAGGCGACTAGCTATTTCCAAACGGACTTCTCGCGTGTTGTGGTGACTTCTGTATTGTCCACAAATGTTTTCGGTGGGACGAGTAATCGCAGTCCCAGTCCCATTGGAAATAGCTAGTCAACGTAGAAATTCGCCGTGTCATCTTTATTGGGCTTTTTGAACATCCTTTTCTACAAAATCATCACGTAATGCTTTAATCTCTTCCTCCATCAGACCAATCGCTTTTAAAAAGCCGGCAGCATCCCCATATTTTTCATACAAATAGTCCAAAAATGCTTCCATATAAGCAGGCTCACATTCCAGCATCGTTTTAAATTGATTGCGTGACATCAGCGGCGGACGATTTTTGAGCTCTTCATCCGTTATTTTCTTATACTCTCCTGTTAACGCGTAGTCCTTCACAATAATATCTCTTGATACACCTGCTAAATCCAATAAAATAGCAGCCAGGACACCTGTACGATCCTTTCCGACACGACAATGAAAAAGAACAGGCTTTCCTTTCTTTTTTAGAAATATATCCATGATTTCTTTAAATTTCGGTTTACTGGTCTCTAACATTAAAATATACATATCTACAAGGCTTTTCGGCATTTTTGTTGTAAACGTAGCTGGATCCAACAATGGAATATTATAAAAATCATAAAGGGCTTTATCTTCTTTTCTATACTTCCCTTCCATGCTGAGGCGCAAATCAATAATGGTATGGATGCCTTTTTCCTTTTGCAAAAAAGCATGTCCCTCTTGAGATACTTTATGTAAGGAATCCGCCCGGTAATATTTCCCCCACTTTGTCTGCTTGCCATCCTTTGTCGGATAGCCTCCTAAATCACGAATATTTTGTGTTCCTTCTAATTCAATATGTCTTTGCGGATTAAATAATAATGCTTCTGCAGTCATACTTTTATCTCCCCTTTATTTACCAGCCTTAGCCTTCTAAAATTTTGACATACACCTTCCTCGTCCTTGGACCGTCAAACTCACAGAAATATACACTCTGCCATGTTCCCAGGACCAGCTGTCCGTTTGAGATAATTAACGTTTCACTGGCTCCCACAACCGAGGATTTCATATGACCATCTGAGTTTCCCTCCATATGAACATATGCTTCTTTATTTGGAAAGGTTTCGTTCATACCAAGTGATAGATCCCGTCGGACATCCGGGTCAGCATTTTCATTAATTGTAATTGCACCAGTTGTGTGCGGACAATACACAATCATAATCCCTTCCTGCACACCGCTATTTGCCAGGATTTCTTCCAGCTCGCTATCTAAAAAAACAAACTCCTGTTTTTTATTTGTTTTTATTTGAAATAATTCTGTATTTGTAGGCAAACTTTCCCACCTCTTCCCTTCGATATCATGTCAAAAGTATACTTCCATCTTAACGAAAGATCTGCTAATCAACAAATAATTAAGCTATTTTGAAACATAATCTTGTTTCAATCGTATGTATGTATATAACTTTAAAATAATCAAATCCATACTTAGCATAATGATAAAAAGGAGTGATGAGCTTGCGCAAAAAATACATACTTCTTATTGGTCTCAGCCTTGCCGTCCTCTCTGCCTGTTCAAGCCAGGAGAGTACGGCAGAAGAAAATACTGAAAAAGTGATTCAGCAATTACAGGGGGAGGAGTACCAGCAGATTGAACAAGAATACTTTTCAGAAGCATTGCAGGAAAAATATCCAGCTGCAGAATTACAGCTCTCCTGGGAAGCTAATCGGGGAACTGCATTTGATGAAATAAAGAACATGGAAGCTGCTGCTAAGGAGGAGAAAACAACTGTTTCTGGTGAAGTTATTTTTGATGACGCAACCGTGAAGGTTAAAACGAAATGGAATGAAGAAGAAAAGCTGGAAAGCTTCCAAATTGAGCGCCCGTATGAAGAAGCAGCGCTGCCTGATTCAGCTGTAGAGGAAGAAATTACAATTGAAGCGGAGGAAGGCTATCCCTTAAGTGGAAAGCTGACCCTGCCGGATGATGGAGAAGGACCTTTTCCTGCTGTTGTGCTCGTACAAGGATCAGGACCGAGTGATATGGATGAAGCTATCTATAGTTACAAGCCTTTTCAAGATATTGCTTATGGATTGGCAGAGAATGGAATTGCTGTTCTCCGTTATGACAAGCGTACATTTACACATGGTGCAAAAATGGTGGAAGATTTAGGTCCAGCACTGACAGTTAAAGAAGAAACCATCGATGATGCAGTAGAGGCAGCACGTCTGCTGCAAGCGGACGACCGAATTCTTTCAGATCAGGTATATATTGGCGGACACTCCCTCGGCGGAATGCTTGCACCGCGGATTGATGAAGAAGCTGATACGGCCGGAATGATTCTTTTAGCCGGGTCTCCCCGTTCTCTATGGGAAATTTTGTACGATCAGCAATTGGATTTGGTTCCTGATAATTTGAGCGATGAAGCAAAAGAACAGGTCAAGGAACAGGCAGAAGCATTTAAAGAGCTTGCAAAAAGCTTTCAGGATATGTCGCCAGAAGAAGCAATGGAATATGATCTTGGGGGAATGAGCGGATATTATCTTCAGGAAATGGATCAATATGATGTCGGTCAGATTGCTCTTGATTCCAATAAGCCGATACTTGTCCTTCAGGGAGAAGCCGATTTCCAGGTGACTATGGAAAAGGATTTCACCGCCTGGCAGAGCACTTTTGAGAATGCCCCGCAGGTAACGTTTAAATCATATCCAGAGCTTAATCATATCTTTATTTTGTCTCAGGGAGAAAACAAAGGAAGCGTTCAAGAATACCAAATTCCCGGCCATGTTGATGAAGAAGTGATTACAGATATAAGTGGCTGGATTCTTGAGCATAACAATTAAACACAAAGGAGCATAAAAATGAAATTAAAACAATTAAGCATTCTATTAACTTCTATTTTATTGATTACTGTACTTGCAGCATGTGGAAGTTCCGATTCATCCCCGGAAACAGATAATGACGATAGCCGGGAAGAGACGCAGACAGATCAAAAAGAAGCGGAAGAGGAAGAAACTGCAGACAATGAGGATACTGCTTCAATAACATCGGAGGAAGCCTCTGAAACTGCGGAAGCATTTTTAACACTGGTAGCTGATGAAGATTTTGAAGGGGCAACAGCACTTTTTGATGATACGATGGCGTCCGAAGTAACTGCAGCTGATTTAGAAGAAATTTGGGATCAGCTTACTACAGATTTTGGAGAGTTTGCAGGATACGACTATGTGGACGAGCAGCAAGTTGACGGATATTACTCCCTTCTTTATGAAGGAGCATTTAATAATCAGCCTGTTGTTTTAAATGTATCTGTTAATGGAAATAATGAAGTTGGCGGATTTTTTATTCAGTAAGTGTACGGAAAAACTATTTCTTATTCCATAACACCTCTCGTTCTAGTTTACAAGTTGAGAGTCGGGTTATAAACTAATACTATAAGAAATTATTGTTTTACTGGCAGGAGGAAAGCTTTTGTTAAACCAAGCATTAATTAAGAAAATTATTATTGGTATTTTACTTGTAGCACTTGGAGTGTTCTTGTATTTTTACTTTTCGGTATTTATCCCCGTCTTACTGGCCTTACTGACAGCAGTTATTTTTGAACCGCTGGTGAAGCTGTTGAAGAAAGCTTTAAAAACAGAAAAACGAATTTGGCCGGTAACCATTGTTTTTACAACATTTGTAGTAGCGGCATGCGTATTGCTTTATGTCATGCTTACAAGCACCATCAGCCGGATTGTGGAATGGAGCTATAATGTTCCGAGGTATGGAAGTGAAATTCAATCTATTATTAATGAAATTATTTATAAATTTAATGATTTGATTGCTGATTTACCTCAACGCGATGCGATTATTAGTGAGCTGGAACGCCAGTCGGAACGTTTGTTAAATACAGGGTATGATTTAGTAGAGAGCATGATTGGCATGCTCGGATCCTGGGTACAATCTATTCCCAACCTGCTCTTTATATCTCTTGTTTATCTTATCACTTTCTTCTTATTCAGCCTTGATTTACCAAAGCTGTTTCAAGCATTTTTTGCTCTTTTTCCAGAGAAAACAGCTATCAAGCTAAATAACTTCTTCGGCCGTTTAAAGGTAGTGTTCTGGGGATACTGGAAAGCACAATTTTTACTTAGTGTTATGATTTTTGTCATTACTTACTTGAGCTTATTATTTATTTCACCGCGATTTGCGCTGTTAATGACCTTTATTATCTGGATTGTAGATATTATTCCGCTCTACGTCGGTCCTGCATTAATTCTTGTTCCGTGGGGAGGATTAATGATGATGATTGGAGATGTTCCAACCGGTCTGCAGCTGATGTTATTAGCATTATTCCTGCTGATTATCAGACGGATTACAGAACCAAAGGTACTCGGCGATCAAATGGGGCTCGCAGCATTGCCTACAGTCTTATCCATGTATTTTGGTTTTGTCTTTTTCGGGGTACTCGGGCTGATTTTTGGGCCATTCGTTGTCAGTGCATTCCAGGCGGCCCATGAGGTAGGATTGTTCCAATTCGTAAAGAAGAAAACAATTGAGAATGCAGAAGAGTAGCGATAATATTGCAAATAAAAAACGAATCTGACTTCACGCTTCTTATCTGGAAATGTGACTCAGATTCGTTTTTTTTATAAAAGTGCATCCTCTAAAAGAATAATTATCGCTTTAAAATATACCTATCTTTACTCGATTATTTCATTCAGTGCGTAGCCGACACCATTTTCCTCATTGCTTTTGGTTATATGATCTGCATATTCCTTTACTTCCGGTTCTGCGTTTTGCATGGCTACAGCAGTGCCAGCATATTCGAACATAGAAATATCATTATAGTTATCTCCAATACAAACAGTACGCTCACTTGGAATTTGATAGTATTCTGCCAGACCTTTCAGGGCATCTCCCTTACTTGCATCTGGATGAGCAACATCTAATTTTTGATAGCCTGAGGTTGTTACGTAAATATCCTCTCTATCCTCTAAAACTTCCGCAAGCTTCTCTAATTCCTGACGGCGGAATGACAGGATAAATACTTTATAAGGCTCCAATTCAGTAACTCCTGCTTCTAAGTAGTCATCTACCTCAACCATACCATATTGCATATTTTGTATTTGAATAATTTGTTCTGCACTTTCTTTTTCCTCCGGTGTATCAAAAAGCGTTTCCTTTTCTTCTTCCAGAATCGGCTGTTTGTCTTTTTGGACATATACGCCTTTATTCGTATAAACTTCAAAATATAATTCTGCCTCAGATACTTTTTCCATGATATCTATTAATTTCTCTGAAGTAAGTATCTGGCTGCGGATAATTTCATCATTTACACTCGTTAACGACCCATTCGCACAAATCAATGGAACATCCAAATTAGCAGCTGCCGCAATCTCCTTCATATCATGCAGTGATCTTCCAGAGCAAAAAGCAACAATATCCCCGTTCGCTTGTCTTTGGCGAATGGCTTCTTGATTTACTTCACTGATTTTTCCATCTTCCCCCAGTAATGTACCATCCAAATCAATTGCTATTAGCTTCACACGCTTCACATCCTTCCACCTGATATCTTACCATATTTTAATACAGGTTTATTCTCTGAAATATTTCTATTCTTTTTCTATAAAAATAGCGGAGCTCCTCTGCCCCGCTATTTATCAGAATCTACATCCCCAATAAAGTGGTTACAATCCAGTTAGAACCATAGAATATCATAAATTGAACGCCGATTCCTACACCGAGGAAACGATTCAATAAACCGCCGACCATAGCCATTGAAAAAGTAACGGTAACACTGACCAGGCCGCCTTCATAAAACGCAAGCAGCGTAACGACACCAATAAACATCGCTATAATTGCTTCCTGGTTAATATGTTTTAGGACAAGAACAGTCGCTTTTCTTGCAAAGTTCATTGAAAACGGGTAAGCGATAATTGCGGCAACAATAATTCCAATCAACCCATAAAGAAGAAAATCCATTGGCTCCATTAAGGTATGTAAATTATGAACCGGCTCTGTTGTAAATACCGGCGGCGCATTAAATAATGCCTGCGCCGGGCCGATTGCCACAGGACTGAGCGGAATCCCGAATGCAACCAGTGGAATAATTGTTTCCGCAATATAAGTAGACTCTGTTACACCATTCATCGTAGAAAGACTGGTCGTTGATTTCTTATATTGTCCTTTCACACGGGATCCTATTATTTCCCCCATCAATGCTGTCATTCCGACCGGACTGAGAGCAAAGGTAAGAGAAGACAGGAAGGATGTTCCGCCAACCGATGCTGCTTGTTTTTTCGTTAAAACTTTAAATGGATTGGGGAAATACCCGGACCAGGATTTCTTTTCCGGAGCTAATTTATATTCATTTGGCTGATGCCGCTGAATCATTAAACGCCCGCTCCTGGAGGAAGCCAATAGAATATCTGTAAACATTGGTCCAATAGCAATCCCCAGGAAGAAGCTTATGGATAATCCTGTCCCTAAAATTGTTGTGCTGACCAGGTTTAGTCCTTGAATCACCAGAGCAAGCGGAATAATTAAAATAATACTTGCCCAGCGTCCCTTGGAAAAATAACCGATTAAAACCGCTGCCAACGTAAAAATAATCCCGGCATTTTCTTGAAAAAATTCGCCAAACTGACTTAAGAATACAGCAAACGCCAATGATACAGGAAGTGCAATAAATGCACCAATAACTCCGCCAGAAATCATTTTCCGCAAAGCAATATGCGGCAGGCCGATTCGCCGCATAAAGTTGGCATGATCGAGCATCGGAGTCGCTGTTGTATCTCCAGGCACACCCATTAATGCCGTTGGTATCGCATGTGTGAGATGCTTGGAAAGCACTGCCGACATAAAAAATGCAAAAACAGCTTCTGGGGGAGCTCCCAGCAATACAACAATTAATGTTGCCGGAACAAGCACAGCAGTTTCATCTGAGCCGGAAATTAATCCGATTGCAGTGAATATAATCCCCGCTGCAACCGCCAGCAGAATTGATATAAGTAATACATCCATTTTTGTTCATTCTCCTCTTTCGCTATTTCTTCTCTTCCGGGTGGTGTTGTTCATTCCCATCAGGAATAAACATGTCATAAAATCCTTGTTCCTTCATTTCCTGCGCTGTTACCGGATCATTTAAAATAGATTCCCGCTCTTCTTCCATATCCAGTTGCAGCTTTTCATATATTTCCGATAGTTCATTATTCGTAGACGCTGTTTCATTTAAGGTTCTTTTCGGTTTAAATAAAAACGTATTTATCAGCAGACCGGTTACACTCCCTGCAATTCCCAGCAGCAATGAATAAGACTGAATCATTTCCTCTGGAGCAATTCGCGGAAAAATAAGCTCTCTGCCTATAAAAAAGCCAATAAAACTGCACACCACACTGATAATAATTGTAAAAATTAAATGCTTCCCATAAACCGTATCGCCGATAATTTCAACATATGTCCGGGAACTCTTTTGTTCTTGTTCTGCCATCTTTTCAGGCCCCCTTCTCTAAATAAAAGTCTGAATCATTTATCTGCAGAATGAAATAATCTGATTATACTACATACAAGCCAATTATACTAGAACCTATTAGCAGATACTAATTACAGATTTTTTGAATAAGAAAATCAAACCGCTTTACTTTTATTCTGCAACATAGATTGTAAATTCTCTTTCCTGTTACTACTATTATTTCAAAATTTTATGTAGGATAAAACAAGATGCATTATCACAATGTTGTACAAAGATGATTCTCTACTTTGTGATGTAAACGCATTCATTAATTATTCAGCAATTGTTATGATTCTAATCAAAGGAGGCAGGCGTTGTGTTAGGAGAAAGAGAAGAGATTATTTTTAACGCACTAATCAACGATACAAGTATTTCAAGTTCAGAGCTTGCAGATAAATATAATCTTTCTCGCCGACAATTAGGCTATACCTTTCAAAAGATAAATACTTGGTTAAAAGACAGTCATTTGCCAGAAATCGAACGAACCAGGAAAGGTCAATTTATTATTGATCAATCTATTTTAACTGCAACTGTGAAGCATGGTTTCCCTGGAGATTCAAAGTCCCGGGACGGAATTATGTCTGAACAGAATCGGGTAAAATTTCTGATTATGGCCATATTAGGCGGAAAAGATAGTATTTCGTTAAACGATTTAACCAGACAGCTGGATGTCAGTAAGAACACCATTTTAAATGATATGAAGCATGCTCAGAAACTGTTGGATTCTTATCAATTGGAAATACAGCATACAAGAAAAGATGGTTATCAGATTATAGGAAATGAATTTCAGGCACGCAAGATGATGATAGGACTTGCAAATGAATTAATTTTGCATGACGACAATAAAAGAAAGCTGCAGGAAATACTGATGCTTGAGGATGAACTGCTTGCCCAGTTCGAGCGCAGGCTGGAGCGGGTGGAACAAAAGCTTACCATTCAATTCACAGATGAAATTATGATGTCGCTCCCGGCAATATTTGTATTAATTCTGCGGAGAATCCAAAAAGGATATCCAATTCAACCTTTCTTTATCCGTTATGACGAGCTATCTAATACAAAGGAATATCAGGCGACTGAAGAAATTTTATACGATAAAAGTCTTCCAACACCGGAGCGTATCTTTATTACATTGAATCTGTTAACAGGCAGTGTGCACCGGAATTCCTGGGTGACAGAGGATTACATTCCTGACTTAATTCCGGCGATCGATAAAATGGTCCGGCTCTTTGAAAAAAATGCCTGCATTACCTTTCATGACCGTAAGCAGTTGATTGATAAGCTTCTGCAGCATTTAACACCTGCGTACTACCGGATTAAATATCAGCTGACAGATTCCATTCTTTTTGAAGATAACGAGAATGAAGAATTTGAGCAAATCCGTCATCTGGTTCATTTAGCAATTAGTCCGCTCGAAGAAGTGATGGAAAGCAGGATTCCTGAAAATGAAGTTACTTACATTGTAATGTTGATCAGCGGCTGGATGCATAAACAGGGAGAAAGTATGGCTCAGAAAATAAAAGCACTGGTTGTCTGTCCGCGGGGAATTTCCGTTTCCCGGTTAATGTTTCAGCAGCTGCGCGAGCTGTTTCCTGAATTCGTATTTTTGGATTGGCTGTCTGTCAGAGAGTTTTTACATTACGAGCTGGATTACGATATCGTTTTCTCGCCAATTACGTTAGAGACCGATAAAAAGCTGTTTATCTGCAAACCGGTTCTGCGTGCAGAAGATAAGCAGCGCATTCGAAAACAAGTCATGCTGGAAATATATGATTATATTCCAAATGAAATCAATGTGGACGATTTAATTGATAAAATCCAGCAGCATTCCCATATTTCAGACGAAAAGAGCTTGCGTAAGGAGCTTTATGCTTATATCCATCGAGATAAGAATGCCGCTATTACAAAGCAAGCCTCTGCTAACGAAGAGAAAGACTTACATGATTTTCTGACTATGAATCATATTACGCTGAGAGAATCTGTCTCCTCTTTTGATGAAGCTATCCGGCTATGCGGTGCTCCATTACTCAAGTATGGATACATTACACCAAATTATATTGATGCAACCATCCAGCATTCGAAAGAAGATTCTTATATTGCTATCGGCGAGCATGTTGCTATTCCTCACGCTACACCAGAGGAAGGTGTTCAAAAAGTTGGTATGAGCCTGTTAAAAATTCGTAACGGGGTTGCTTACGGGGAAGAAAATCATCAGATTCACTTGATGATTATGATTGCTGCAGTTGATAAAAAACAGCATATTCATGCACTGATGCAATTAATGAAGGTCGCTTCCTCATCCAGTCTGTTACCGAAACTGATCCAGGCCAGTTCGAAGGAATATATATACAAGTTGATTCGGGATTATATTATTAATTGATTTAATAGAAGGATGTTCAAAAAGCCCAATAAACAGGACTTTTGAACACGCACTAATAGTTAAGGCAGGAGTGGTATTTCATGAGTGAATTTCGTTTTAATGAGGAAGTTATTTTAATGAATTTAGAGGCTGCTGACTACACAGAGGTACTTCAGCAGATGGGAGAAAATCTAGTAAAACATCATTATGTCAAAGACAGCTTTATTCCGGCAATTATCGAAAGGGAGCAAGAATTTGCAACCGGATTACCAACAGCAGGCGTATCTGTAGCTATTCCACATACAGATGCTGTCCATGTAAATCAGAAAACCATCAGCATAGCTACATTAAAAAATCCGGTAGACTTTGTCATTATGGGAGAAGTAAGCGAAACCACTCCTGTTCAAATCGTATTTATGCTGGCAATGGATGAGCCTCATTCACAACTGGAGCTTCTGCAGGATTTAATGAAGATTTTTCAAGAAGGCACTTTTCTCGACCAATTGCTCCAGACAGATAGTGTACTGGATATGAAGAAACAAGTAACTGAAAAACTTAATTTGAGTGACTTTAAAGGAGGTGAAAGACTATGAAACAAGTACTTGTAGCTTGCGGAGCAGGAATTGCTACATCCACTGTCGTGAATAATGCAATTGAAGAATTAGCGAAAGAAAATGGGATAAAGGTAGATTTAAAACAAATCAGAATTGCAGAAGTAAGTACCTACGAGGATACAGCAGATCTATTAGTTACTACTGCAATGACAAAGAAGGAATATACTTTCCCGGTTATTAATGCACGTACATTCCTGACAGGGATTGGTGTAGAAGATACCAAGAAACAGATTTTAGAAGAGTTATTAAAATAATATTTTGCTGCTCTATTTTTTTAAACTTCCTCTTAAATAGAGCAGCATCCTAACCCATAGGAGGGAAAACTAATGCAAGGATTTGTTGATTTTATACAAGCATTTCTAGGCTTAGGAGCTACTGTCATTTTACCCGTTGTCATCTTTTTACTTGGACTTTTATTTGGCCAAAAGCCTGGAAAAGCTTTTCGTTCCGGTCTGACAATTGGTGTTGCATTTGTAGGTATTTTCCTTGTCATAGACTTATTAACTTTAAATCTCGGCCCGGCAGCGCAAGGAATGGTCGACAGGCTCGGTGTCAGTTTAAATACAATTGATATTGGCTGGCCGGCTACCTCATCAATTGCCTGGGCGTCAACGATTGCTGCCTTTATTATTCCTTTAGGTTTAGTTGTAAACGTTATCATGCTGGTAACAAAAACAACGAAAACAATGAACGTAGATATTTGGAACTTTTGGCATTACACCTTTATGGGGGCAATTGTCTATACCGTATCCGGCAGTATTGTCCAAGGGTTAATTGCAGCAACATTATTCCAGATTATTTGTTTGAAAATAGCTGACTGGACCCAGCCAATGGTTCGTGATTTTTATGAAATGCCTGGAGTTTCTGTTGCAACAGGAAGTACGATTTCTTATGCACCATTTATTTTTGTTGTCAAAGGACTTCAGAAAATCCCTGGTATCAATAAACTGCATGCTGATCCAGATTCCATCCAAAAGCGTTTTGGTGTGTTTGGGGATTCCATGGTTATCGGACTTATCCTAGGTGCCGCAATTGGTGCTTTAGCCGGTTATGGTGTCGGCGACATTATTAATATTGGTATCTCTATGGCTGCTGTTATGGTACTAATGCCAAGAATGGTAAAAATCCTGATGGAAGGTTTAATGCCAGTATCTGAATCTGCCCGTACATGGCTGAATAAACACTTCGGTGATCGTGAAATTAACATTGGTCTGGATGCAGCTGTTCTTTTAGGTCATCCATCTGTTATTGCTACTGCACTTATTTTAACGCCGGTCACTGTTCTGATTGCTGTTATTTTACCAGGAAATGCTGTCCTTCCTTTTGGAGACCTGGCGACAATTCCATTTGTTATTGCCTTTGTGGTCGGAGCTTCTAAAGGGAATATTATTCACTCTGTTATCGTCGGTTCGATTATGATAGCTGTTTCACTCTATGTAGCAACAGATATAGCCCCATTATTTACAGATATGGCGATGCGTGCAGATATTAATCTTCCGGAAGGTTCTGCACAGGTATCCAGTATTGATCAGGGCGGTAATATCGTGAACTGGGTAATTTGGAGATTCTTTGATCTTTTTAATTAATGGAAAGTTTTATTTGAATTAAAAGTTACTTTTGATATGTAAGCAGCAGAAAATAATGATGTTATGGAAAATTACTTATGATTCTTTTTTTCTTCATTGCCTAAGAATGGCTCATCATTATTTCTGCTAACCCTTTCTATCACATTGGAAAAGTACAGAAATTATTGAAAAGGAGAATAAACGATGAAAGCTCTTGTTAAGACCGAACTGGGACACGGAAATTTACAGCTCCAGGATGTAGAAGAGCCTACTGTTTCCAGCCATCAAGTAAAAATCAGAGTTGCATATGCCGGAATCTGCGGCTCCGACATCCATACCTATGAAGGCCACTATAAAGTCGCAGCCCCGGTTACATTAGGACATGAATTTTCCGGAGAAATCGTAGAAATTGGTGAGGGTGTAACAAATTTTAAAGTCGGTGATCGCGTTACATCAGAAACCACCTTTTATGTTTGTGGAGAATGTGAGTATTGTCAGTCAGGAGACTATAATTTATGTAACCATCGTAAAGGAATTGGAAGCCAGGTAAATGGCGGTTTTGCCAAGTATCTGATTGCACGTGAAGAAAGTCTTCACCATTTGCCTCAGGAGGTAGATGATCGGTCTGCTGCAATGACAGAGCCCTTGGCATGTACTTATCATGCCATTCAAAAAACAGTAATCCGTGAAGAAGATCTGGTTATCGTCCTTGGCCCGGGTCCAATCGGCTTATTTGCTGCCCAGGTAGCAAAAAGCTATGGCGCGACTGTTTTAGTTGCCGGCCTGACAAATGATCAGATCCGCCTCGATAAAGCAAAAGAAGTCGGTATGGATTATGTCATCAACCTTCAAGAGGAAAGCTTAAAGGACAAAGTAAATGAGCTGACGGATGGTTATGGTGCAGATGTTCTTTTAGAATGCTCCGGTTCGATTCATGCAGCCAATCAAGGATTGGATTTATTAAGAAAAAAAGGACACTACGCACAAATCGGCATCTTCCCGGAAGCCCAGGTTTCCTTCGATATGGAAAAAGTCATTCAGAAGGAAATACAGGTGGTTGGAAGCAGAAGTCAAAAGCCCGCTGATTGGGAGCCTTCCATTCAATTAATGAAGGAAGGCAAAGTAAACGCAAGAAGTCTGGTAACGCATGAATACGCTATCGACCAATGGGATAAAGCTTATCAGGCAATCAAAAGCGGAGAAGCTATTAAAGTCTTACTGACCCCTCTGGATGATTAAAGTATATGAAATTAATATCGAAATGAGGTTTTAACATGGTTGATATGTTTTTAGATTTTATGCTCGGTCCCATGCGTGGAATAAGTCAATTTTATTTTGAATATCAGCTTATCTTTAACTCGATTATCGTCGGGATCGCCGGCTATTTCTTAGTGAAAAAGAGGAAAAAATCGAACCAGTCGCAGTAGAAAGGAGTTCTGATGTGAAGGCTCTAAATTTATATGATATAGAGGATTTACGTTATGAAGAAAATACACCCATTCCTCAACTAACTAGTAATGAGGATGTTCTAATCCAAGTAAAGTCTGCCGGAATATGCGGTTCAGACTTATCCCGCTATAAAAAGCTTGGGCCTTATGTTCCAGGAACAACCTTTGGTCATGAATTTTCAGGAATTGTAGCTGCTGTCGGGAGTGCGGTAACACATTTTAAAGAGGGTGATCGAGTAGCCGCCTGCCCGACCTTTTCATGTGGTCGCTGTATCTACTGCAGACAGGGAGCTCCGACCCGCTGCGCAGAATTGACAGTTATTGGCGCAAAGCATCCCGGCTCATATGCTGAATACGTTACCCTGCCTGCATCTCATCTGTTACAGCTGCCAGATGAAATTAACTTTGACACTGCTGCCATGCTGGAGCCCGCTTCTGTCGTTGCACACGGTTTTTACCGCACATCGATTCAGCCGGGAGCAGCAGTAGCTGTCATGGGTGTTGGCAGTATCGGTCTCCTCTCGATTCAATGGGCTAAAATTTTTGGAGCAGCGACTGTTTTTGCCATTGATATTGATGAAAACAAGCTGAAAATTGCTAAGCAGCTGGGTGCTGATATTCTTATTAACCCGCTGAAAGAAGATGCAGAAAAAGTTATTAAAAAGCATACTTCTTTAGGAGTTGATCTGGCAGTCGAATCAGCAGGCTCTCCGATTACAAGTGAGCAGGTTCTTGCGCTTCCCAAAAAAGGCGGCGAGGTTTTATACATGGGAATTCCCTATGGTGATATTACCCTTCAGCGCTATTATTTTGAGAAAATTGTCCGGAATGAACTGCGCATTCTCGGCTCCTGGAATGCATTATCTGCACCTTTTCCGGGAAAAGAATGGGAGACCGGTCTCCATTTTATGAAAACGGGGCAGCTTGATATAAAACCGATGATTTCTCATCATCTTCCATTAGAAAAAGGCCCTGAGATTTTCCATCAGCTTACCTATAAAGAAATAGATGCTGTAAAAGTGCTGTTTCATCCATAAAAAAGAAGCCGGGAACCACTTCCGACTTCTTTTTTAGCCTTTATAGAACTACACGCAAATCATTTTTCTCTTTTATCTTACATCTCACGGAGCTGGTCGTCAATCTGGCACTTGAAAGTATATCGAAAATAATCAATTGAATATAAAATGTATTCTTTAGCAATTCTCCTTAATAAAAATACGCCCTAACGGCAATCCTAAAATACGATTATACAGCCTCTGATAAAAGGAAATATCATAAGCATCTGTTTTATCCAAATTATCCATCATTCTTAATGGAACAAAAAAAGAATTTACCTTCATATTCGGATTCACATGCAGCCCGTTCCGCTCATAGAAGCTAATTCGGCGAAGTCTTGTCGTATAGTCTTTCTTCCCCTTCGCTGCTTCCGGATCCTCTACCTCCAGTAACATGCCAGCGGGAGACAAATCATTCAGCTGACTAATTAATTCCCCTCCAAGTCCATTTGATCTATATTTAGAAAGAATAGCCAGATACGAAATAAAAATTCCCTTGAATGCTGACAATTCCTGATAAATAGCATAACCATATTTCTCTTGGCCATCCGTCAGATAAACGGCTTCCATCCTCCCCTTTTTGAAATTACGCTTCAGCACAAACTGAGGAAATAATTCCTGCCGTTCAAAGTCCTGTTTTAAATAGTTATAAAGAACCTTTATGTTTATATTGGTCGGATTCATCTTCTCTAAATAGTATTTCTTTTTCATGGAAAGCCTCCAGATTTTTATATGTATTTAACCAGTCCATCATAGGCAACCTCAATCCCATAAGGTTCAAATATATCTACTAAATCCTGATACAGCAATCCGCAGTTATGAGAAAAATGCGTTGCGATAATCTGTGTCTTTACATTTTCTTTATTCCAGGCCTTGAACTTCTTTTGCACCTCTATAACCGTTTCCACACTCATATGGTTACGGCTTTTAGGATTTCCATTCTGTCCAACTGTACAATCCAATATCGCCATATCGATCTTCTTGCCTTTGAGCCAATCCCATGTTTTTTCAGGAAACCAGCCGGAATCATTTCCATAGAGTAATTGCTTGCCATCCTTTTCTATAAAAAATAATAAACAGGTTTCCCGCGGATCATGATCTGCCAAAAGCGGAGTAATTTTTGCCTGCCCTATCCAGAAGGCTTCAAAAGGAATTAATCTTTTCATCATAAATTGCTTCTGAATACTGCCTTCCTCTGAAAAACCAATTCTACATTGATGCAGCGCTAAGTCATTCCCATAAATGTTTAAAGGCTCCTCTACCCCATGAGCAAAGCCTTCCATACGAGAAAGCAGATCCCCTGCACAAAGATGATCATAATGTGTATGTGTCAGCAAAAGGTGATTGACTCTGGACATATCAATCTCATCTCTGAGTGCCTGATAATAAGCATCCGGAGGATAGTCCACTCTCCATGCATCATCAATAATCACCGAGCTCCGGGTACGGATATTTCTTCCTTTTGCCTTCCTGGAATCCTGACAAGCCTGACATCGGCAAAATACATTTGGAAACCCTTCTGCAGCTGCAGTTCCTAAAAAATGCACCTTCATCCTGTATCCCTCCTCAAAGCTAAGATACTGCTACCATAATAACACCAATAACCATAACAAGAGCAGCAATAATCCGTTGTCTTCCAAAACTCTCTTTCAAAAAAACAACGCCTAAGATAGCTCCGATTAAAATACTCAATTCTCTTACAGGAGCTACATAACTCACAGGAGCATGAACCATTGCAATCAGGACGAGGATATATGCCAGCGGATTAAATAGACCAATCCCGATTGTTTCCAATTTTCTGCTGCTCCAATCCAGACGAACATCCTGCCAGTGCTTCTTTGCAAAGGGAAATAACAGAAGGCTTACTCCCAGATTAGTTCCATAGTTAAGCAGAACCGGGTGGATTATCGAAACACTGACAATATACTTATCCAATAGTGAATAGCTGGCTATCATACAGCCGATTAGCAGACCATACAGAATAGAAGGAAGCATCGTTCTTTCCTTCAAAATTCGCAAACCGCCGGTAAAAATAAACACACTGCAAATAATTAAAAAAATGCCCAGCTTTCCTAATCCGTTTAATTCTTCCTTCAGTAAGAAAAAGGCAGCGAATGCAACCAGCATCGGACCGATTCCCCGGGCAATAGGATAAATAAGTGAGAAATCGCCAATCCGGTATCCTTTTTGGAGGATTACAGCATAAAGCAAATGCAATAAAGCACTTGCCGCTATTAATCCGATTCCCGCCCATCCAATGGTTACATCCGTCCACAGAATAACACCTAAAACAATCGGACTATAAATCACTGTACTTGTGAATGTATACAGCCATACAAACGAAGTACCTCCTAATGACTTTTTAGCGAGAAAATTCCATATTGCATGCAGGATTGCTGCAGTCATAACAAGAGATAACGCCCATATTGACAAACTTTCACTTCCCTTATATCTGACCTGTTTTAATACTTTCCAAAGTATAGATTTTTTATCTCACACTATCTCTTAAAATTAACTCTGTAGCCAATAATATTTTTTTCGCAATCGTTCTTCCGTCTAAGCGCTCTAACAAGGTATCTACTGCAGCCTCTCCCATTTCCTCCGTAAATACCTTCACTGTAGACAACGAGGGGTAAACATACTTTGAAATAGACATATCATTTATTCCAATAATACTTACTCTTTCCGGCACTGAAATATTTGCTTCATGTAAAGCTCTTAAACTTCCAATTGCCATGACATCACTGCTGATAAAGAAAGCAGACGGTAACCGTTCACCCAGCTCTTCAATTGCTTTTTTCATAAGTTTATAACCATTGTCAACGGAGAAAATATCAACATAAACATAGTCTGACTGGAATAAACCTAACTCTTTCATATAAGAGCAGAATGTCCGCTCTCTCAAATCAGGAATAACCTCTTTTTCTCCTTTAGCAATTTCTCTGCCGCCAATAAAACCGATTTCCTGATGACCTGTTTCCAGGAAGTAATCGATCACTTTATAGGTTGCTCTCTCAAAATCAACAATCACCGCATCAAAATGATCCTGATCGGGACTGTAGTCAACAAAGACAACATGCTGATTAACCTTTGCCAGCTCCTTCACCTGAGAATAACTAAACTTTCCAACAGCAATTATTCCATCAACATCTTTAGAAGCTATTTCATTGATATTATCAAAGAAATAGACATCTGCATTCATATTTAATTCTTTACAGCGCTGTTCAATCCCTAAACGGATCGATAAATAATATAAATCGTTTAATTCTTCCTGTTCTGTATACCAATGCACAATTGCAATCTTATGCCCGCCAAATTTATGAGCTGATTTCTTCTGGTAAGAGAGCTCTTCTGCCGCTTCAAATATCCGTTTTTTTGTCTGATCTGTCACGGATAGGGATGCGTCATAATTTAATACGCGTGAAACAGTTGCGGCTGAAACACCAGCCAATTTCGCAATATCTTTAATCGTTGCCATGTAAACACCTTCTTTATCCCCTCTGTCATTCGTATTAATCGTACCACTTTTATTTCTAAAAATCATGATAATTCTGGGTTTTCGAAAGGGTTAACGGCAATCTTTTAATAATAAACCAATATTTTTTATAATTTACTGGATTGCACCAGTCGCATAAGCAGAATAAAAATCATCAATATGAATAGACTGTCCGTGGTTAAGCCTTGATTCTTCAGCAGCAAATGCCATCAAGTGGCTTCTTAACGATGTCGAAGCAGAGGAGATGCTTTCCTGTTCTCCATAATGATCAATATCATGCAGGAAGGTACGGACAATATTATTATCCCCGCCGCCATGACCGCCAACTGGTCTGCTAAACTTAATAATGGATTCCTGTTTGCTTGAAAAATCATAAACAGAAATTTGATTTTCAGCCATATTACCGCGAATCTCACCTTTTGTACCCATAATCTGTACCATACGTGTCTGTTCTCTGGTGAACCCTGACATACTGAAGGTCGCTGTTGCTCCATCTTCAAATTCCATATTAACAACCTGATGATCTACCACATTATTATCGGACTGATAGACACATTTCCCATAGTCCGTTTCATTCAGCGCTTTAATAATTCCTTCATTGGTATGATCCTCTGTAAACTTTTTAGCCCAGCCTCTGCCTTCACCTAAATAATAGCGTCCTGCATGAAAAGGGCATTCCAATTCAACCGGACATCCTTCTAAACAACGCTTGGGAGCCCCTTCTGGTTTATTTTCTTTTCGAAAATGCATTAACGAGCCATAGGAGCTAATTCGTTCACATTTTTTCCCCATAACAAAATTAATAATGTCCATATCATGGCAGGATTTCTGTAATATCATCGGGCTCGACTTCTCTTTATTACTCCAATTCCCCCGGACAAAGCTATGCGACATATGCATGATTTCCACATTCTCATTTAATTGTATCGAAGCAACCTGCCCGATGTCCCCCCGTGCAATAACCTGCTTAATCGTTGACCAGAATTCTGTATAACGCAGTACATGGCAGATGGTCAGCTGGCGGTTATATTTCGCTGCTGTCGCCTCCATCTCGATACATTCCTTTGGGTCAGGCGACATGGGTTTTTCTAATAGCACATGATAGCCTGTTTCCAATGCTTTTATCGTCGGCTCATAATGAAAACGGTCTAATGTACAAATAATGGCAATATCTGCTTTTTTATCCCCCTGTAAAAGCTCTTCCCAGGAAGTATAGCAAGCGTCTTCCTCCAATTCAAACTCTACTTTTACCCGGTTTCTCCGTTCATCATTCGGATCTGCTACTGCCACGATTTGAAGTTCATTCGGATAATTTAAGGCATAAGGTGCATACGCTCTGGCTCCACGATCTCCTGCGCCAATCAATACAGCTTTTTTAGGTTGCATATTTATTCCTCCTCTTAAAATTTATTCTTCTCTGCGCTCAAATCTTGCAAATGTTAACTGCCCGCCCCACGTTAAGATAAAAGCTGCCACACTCCCTCCCATTAAAAATAGCAATCCTGGCATACTGATATAAACAAGATAATAAATTCCTGCAACAGCTGTAAACAAAACTATCGTTAAGACAGGATGTAAAAAACCAATCATAAACGGCCATAAAAGATACTGTATATTTGATAGCTTAAAATGTGAGAATACAGGAAAGAAGTACAGGAGAATCACAGTAAATAAGGCAGCTAAAGCAAGGATAGCAAAGCTTGCAACATAATACACAGCTTCTTCCTGCGAACGTAATATTTGATACTGGATAAACAAGCCATAACCAATTAAAAATAGAATCCCTCCAAGAATATTACTTCTTGGAAATTCCTGCTTATATGTTTTCCAAAACAATGGAAATATCGGCTTGTCAGTGTCACCTTGAACCCATTTCCTGACAACAGCAAACATCGCAGCTGTTGCAGGCATTATCCCCAGCACACCCAGACCAAGAATCGTAAAACCGATCCATAGAAAGTGAACATATAGCCATCTCGTAATCCATAGGCAAAAATTATAATATCCTGCAATAAATCCTGTCATTTTCTCCCCTCCTGCTGGAAATAGCTCGAATTTCATATACGTAATATGTTTAAAGCCGAAAACATTGTTAATTTAAACAGCGTTTCTTACTCTTTTACAGATCCAATCAATACACCTTTGACAAAGAACCGCTGAACAAATGGATACACGATTAGCAGCGGTAAAGAAGATACAATAATAACTGCATATTTAATGAGAGAGGCTGTCTCAATTTGTTCTGCAAATGAGTTCACTGATCCTCCTTCAGTCCCTGCCCCGCCGGTCATCCCTTCATTTAAAATTAATATTTCTCTTAAAATCAGCTGTAAAGGATATTTTGTTTCATCTGATAAATAGATTAATGCGTTAAAGTATTGATTCCATAAACCAACTGCATGGAATAATGCCATAACAGCAATAATTGGCAGAGATAGCGGCAAAACAATTTTAAAGAAAATCTGAAAATCCGTTGCCCCGTCAATTTTCGATGCTTCCACGAGCTGATCCGGTATACTCTGCTGGAAAAAAGCACGGGCAACGAGAATGGACCAGGCGCCAACAACATTTGGAACAACAATTGCCCATATGGTGTCAATCATTCCTAATGATTGAATGACTAAATAAGTAGGTATCAACCCGCCGTTAAATAACATGGTGAATAAAATAAACCACATAATAAACTGTTTCCCTACAATTTCCTTCCTGGATAAAGCATAGGCGCAGGGCAGTAATATGACTAAATGAAGAATGGTCCCGACAACCGTATAAACAATCGTATTTCGATACCCTGACCAAATCGCATCATTTTGAAAAACTGTTTTAAATCCACTAAACGAAATATCTACCGGCCACAGCCACATTTTACCTGTATTAACGGCTGATGGACTGCTGATAGAAGCACTTAATACAAAGATAAGCGGGTAAACAATCAGCAATACGATAATCGTAACAAATATCGTATTGAGAACATCAAAACCCTTATCGGACAGTTGAAACTTTCGCATACCAATTCCTCCTTACCACAGACTGTTCTCACTGGTTTTCCTCGCAATTTGATTAACGATTACCAGCAATGTTAAATTAATGACGGAATCGAACAGGCCAATTGCTGCAGCAAAACTATATTGTCCTTCTAACAAACCGGTTTGATATACAAATGTTTGAATAATATCTGACGTTTCCGCATTTAAATTATTTTGCATTAAGAGTACCTTCTCAAATCCAATTGCCATAAAGCTTCCGATATTTAAGATAAATAAAACCACAATGGTCGGCAAAATTGCTGGAATATTAATATGAAGGATTCGCTGTATCCTTGAGGCCCCGTCCATTTTAGCAGCCTCATGGAGCTCTGGATTAACACCTGATAATGCTGCCAGGTAAATGATAGTCCCCCACCCCAGCGTTTGCCATTGACCTGACCATACAAAAATATGGCGGAACCATTCCGGACTTGTAAGGAATGAGATGGACGACCCTCCTAAAGAAGTAATCACATGATTTATAATCCCGGTGATTGGGTCCAAAAAAGCAACAAGCATTCCTACAATAACAACAACAGACATAAAATGCGGCGCATATGTAAGTGTCTGTGACCATTTTTTAAAAGGACCATTTTTCAGTTCATTTAACATGAGCGCGAATATAATCGGTAATGGAAATAAAATAAGCTGGTAAAGGCTTAAAATAATGGTATTTTTAATTAACCTCCAAAAATAATAGGAATCGAAAAAACGGGAGAAATGTTCAAATCCAGCCCATGGACTCCCTGTAATTCCTTCTGTTGCATAAAAGTCTTTAAAAGCAATTTGCACCCCATACATTGGAATATAATGAAAAATAGTGAAGTAAAGAATTGCCGGCAAAAGAAAAACATATAATCGCCAGTTCAAAAGAACATTTTTCTTAAATTTATCTAATCTGCTATTCATACTTATTGCGCGTGCAGGATTCTTTGCCATTCTAGCCCTCCTTTTACAGCCATAACTACACATTAACAAAGTAAAACTTTTAATGAGGAACGAGTCTCTCATCAAACCCTTTCAAACAAATAAACTCTAAAGTTTATTCATAGTAAGAATACAAGAGGGAATGATTTTGCATCCCCTCTCTAAAAAGTTCTTCTTCGTAATTAGTCTGCTGCAGCAAATAGGATATCTCTTAGTTGCTCAAGTAACGTTCGTAAGCATCCTGTTGAATTTCCATATATTGTTCTAATCCCATGTTTTCAAGAGTCTCAACATAGGTATCCCATTCTGAGAGCGGAGTCTGACCAGAAATAAATTGATCTGTCATTTCTGTTACATACTTCTCAATATCTGCTCCCACTGATGTCATGGTATTATTCTCCTCTTCTGTATATGTGAAGGATGGCCATACTTCTTCAATAAAATCTGGCTCCAGTTTTTCAGCGGCCTCTTTGGATGATTCTGTACCTTCAGCGCCCTTAAAGTAATCCTCCATTAAAATTCCTGGATATTGACCACCCGGCCAAGTCAGGTATTGCGCTACTGCCTGGTCTAATGTTAATCCATCTGGATTATCACGTATTTCTTCTACATACTCATACTCGCCGTCTTCTGTTTTTTCAAAAGTCTCTCCTTCAATCCCCATAAAGAACAGCTCAGCACCTTCATCACTATAGAAGTAATCCATCCAACGCGCCGTTGCTGCCGGGTTTTCGTTTTGACTGGTAATGACAAACCCAGTCGTACTGGAAGGGAATGAGATACCTGTAAATGCTTTATCTCCATGAGGGCCTTCCAATGTCAGTCCACCTGTATAGCTGTCTCTATGCTCTCCAGGAAATAGCTCTGCCGGGCTATGATTATACGTGCTTCCATAGACTCCTTCGCCTGCATTTGCATAGAATTGTTCCGGGCTGATAGAGAAAATATTCTCTTCAATTAAGCCTTCATCATAAAGTTTATGAATATATTCAAGCATTTCTTTATAATTATCTGATGCTGGATAGAATCGTACTAATTCTCCGTCGGAATCCAAATCAATAAAACGATGATCCATTCCTTTATTTCCAATTCCAAAGGACCCCTTCAAATAGGTCACTAGTCCATTGATGGATTGTGCTCCGAATGGAATTTCCTCCATACCTTCATCTCCGCTCGGATTACCTTCCTTCACCGCTTTTAAATACTCATAAAATTCATCTGTTGTTTCCGGCACATCCATGTTTAATGCCTCCAGCCAATCTTCACGGACCCATGGTCCCTCACTAATACGCAATGCAGAAAACTCAGGGTCATAAATTAATGGGAAAGAATAAATATTGCCGTCCGGGAACGTAATCGCCTTTTCTACTTCCGGGTACTCTTCTAATATCCTTTTAAAGTTTGGCGCATGCTCCTCAATCAGATCATTTAAAGGAATAAAGGTCCCTTGCTGTCCATACTTGAAAATATCAGGAACAGGAATTAATGCACTATGGAAAGCATCAGGCAAATCTCCACTCGCCAAAGCAAGATTTCGTTTCTCACTCAGCCCCTCATGCGGCACCATGTCCCAATTCACGTTAATATTTGTCATTTCCTCATACTCATTCCAAATTAGAACATCATTCCAATCATCTGCGGTTGCCGGTGCCTTCCCTGCGAAAATATCTAATTCAATCGGTTCTTCTACAATCGGCAAACCTGAGTCAGTCAGATTATCTAAATCTTCCTCTTCGGCCGCATCACTGCTTGAATTATTATTACTACACGCAGCTAATATAAGAACTAACAGCATCATCACAATAAATAGCTTTTTTAGTTTCAATGAAAACCCTCCCCTTAAATTGAATAGAAGTAAATAGTTTAATAAAAGCGATAACTGAAATGCTCAAGACTGCAATATAGCTTCTTTCACCCCCTTATAAATATTTTTTAATTAACTCATTTTAAAACGCTTACATTTTCAAGAGCATTTCTACTCGCCCCAATCACTCCGGCATCTTCTCCTAATTTACTGACTTTAATTAGACTATTGGTTCTCCCCTGTTCTAAAATCATAAAATTATCAACTAATTTATTTAGTAAATCAACTAGATATGGCTGATGATTAATTACACCGCCTCCACAAACTATTTGATGTGGATTAATCAGGCAAGCAATAGTGTAAAGTCCTCTAGCAAACGATTCAAGCATCTGGTTAATCACCTTTACTGCCTGTTTTTCATTTTTTTGATACTTAAAAAACAATGTTTCTATCTCCAAATCTGGATCGTTATAGCTGTCTCTTGCCAGCCGTAAAATCCCGGGACCTGAAGCAATATTTTCTAATGTTGTACTTGTTTGGGTCTGGTCAATTCCCGGCATCGGAAGAAGACCAAGTTCCCCTGCAAATCCATTTCCTCTAAGAAAATTTCCGTTATGTATAATCGAGCAGGAAATACCAGTACTTACAGTCACATATACAAATGTAGCATTCTCTGGTAATTCCGCCGCCTTCCATTCTGCATAAGCAGCCATATACACATCATTATCTATCGTAATATTCTTTATTGACGGAAATTGCTCTTTCAATCTCTCAACGATAGGAAAGTTTCTCCATGGTAAATTATTTTGGAAAACAGCTAATCCCTTCTCGCGGTCTACTTTCCCTGGAACACCAACCCCCATTGAAGTTACTTCCTGCATAGAAACATCTGCTGAAAGAATTAATTGATGAATGCATCTGATTACTTGATGAAACATTTCCTCCGGTTTTTCCTTTATACTCGGCAGTTCACAACGATGAACAATGTTTCCAACAGAATCTGCAACAATTGATGCAATTTTTGTTCCTCCAATATCTACACCAATCACATATTCCAATTTATCACCACCTTAAGTAAACATTTACTTATTTTTTAATAAATTATTTACTAATGTTTTTCTTATATTAACATACTGTTTTTTATTCGTCTATAATATTTTTAAAATTAAAAATTAATAAGTAAATACTCCTTATATAATCAGTTTACTAAGAATAAGGAGCTTTTCTTAGTCTATTCAAGTAAAAAAGACGCATCCTCGGATACGTCTCTCATCACTTATCATGATATTTCCCTAACTTCAATCTGGTCCAAATAATAATCCAGCCGTTTTAAACAAATGCTTCCAGTCTGCTCTTCCAAGGCATTTAATACCCCCATCACAATTCCAAACCGGATAAAATCTTTCCCTTCCAATCTCCGCCGGGAGCCAGCTGCCAAACCGGCAATCACTGCATCTCCCGATCCGACTGGATTTACTGCTTCTACTGACGGACATATAACTTGATAAATTTTATCACCATGCTTTGCAATGGCTCCATTTTTTCCAAGTGTAACCATAACCCAGGATATCACATTAAATATCGGTTTTCTTAGTGCCTCTATGACATCTTCCTTTTGCGGGCATTTTATTTCTGCAAGCTCTTCAAATTCTTCCTTGTTTGGTTTAATCAAAAATGGAATATGTTGATTTTCTAATGTATTCTGGATAAGAGAGCTTTTTGTATCCAGCAATACACGTTTATTTGCTTTCACAGCAATATCAATCAGCTGCTGATAAAAATTTTCCGGGACACCTTCGGGTAAACTGCCGGAAATAGTGACTACTTCTACTTTCTCTGCCATTTCTTGAAAAGTGGTCAGAAATGTTTTTATTTCCTTTTCGGCAATTATTGGACCGCTTTCCAGAATTTCTGTCTGTTTCCCCTCATGAATAATAGCAATACAATTTCGGGTTTCTCCTGCAATTGGTGTAAAGTTATGCATAATTCCATGAGAATTTAATTCCTCTTCAATAAAGCTGCCAAGATGCCCTCCTGTAAATCCGCAAGCAGTCACTTCTTCCCCCAATTGTTGAAGAACCCTTGTAACGTTCAGACCTTTGCCCCCAGCTGTCTTGGATACAGCTGCTGCACGATGAACATGATTTTCCTTAAAATGATTTACCCGATACTGTATATCAACAGAAGGATTTAGTGTAACTGTAAGAATCACTGTCATTCTTCCCCTTTCGTGCACAATCTCATCTTAAGCTTTACCCGCACTCATGCAAATAGCGATTTTTTCCTGGACAGCAGCTTTCATTGCTTTTTTAGCAGGCTCCATATACTTTCTTGGATCCGTTTCATTTGGGTAGTTTATTAAATGCTCCCTCAGTCCATGAGAAAAGGGGATTTTTAATTCTGTAGAAATATTAACCTTTGCACATCCTAAAGCAATACATTTTTGTACGTCCTCTTTTGAAATACCAGAAGCTCCATGCAGTACAATAGGAATATCAATTAATTTTTTAATCTTTTTCAACCGCTCAAAATCTAAATTGGGCTCTATTTCATATAAACCATGACCTGTTCCAATAGCAACAGCAAGAGAATCTACGCCAGTCCTTTCTACAAACTCAACAACTGTCGCCGGATCAGTATAAGCTGCTTCACTTGCCTCCACAACCAAATCATCCTCCTGACCGACAAGCTTTCCCAGCTCTGCTTCTACCGTTGCTCCATAAGCATGAGCTGCCTCGGCTACTTTCTTGGAAATAGCAATGTTTTCTTCAAAAGAATGATGCGAGCCGTCAATCATCACAGATTTGGTCCCAAGCTCTAAAGATGCTTGAATAGAATCAAATGTTTCATGATGATCTAAGTGAAGTGCTATCGGAATATCGTTTTCTTTAGCTGCAACTTCTGCAATTGCCTGAATATAAGCACGTCCGGCATAATTCATTGTTCCTGGTGTTGCTGCCAAAATAACAGGAGACTGTTCCTCCGCTGCAGTCTGAACCACTGTTTGGACTGTTTCTAAATTATGAATATTAAACGCTGGAACGGCATAGCCTTCTTCTCTTGCTTTGATGAGCATCTCTTTTGTATTCTGAATCTCTCCCATTACAGCACCTCCTCTTATTTTTCTTCCTCTCCGGAATAATCATAAATCGTAACCCCTTGAACTACCCGATTGACACTTCCACTTGGACTTGGATTATCTGGCGTAATCCCTAATTGAACAGATTTCTTTAAAGCCAGCACTTGCGGAAAAATAATATATAGCAGACTATTATAAAAATCATTTTGAATAACCGATTCGGTATGGTTAACAAATAATGACCAATCCGCCAGCTCTTCTACTGTCTTATCATAACGTTCTCCAATAACAATCAGCTTCAGCTGTGAATCCTCTGCCGCAAGTTCTTTCACAATATCCAAATCATACTCTCTTGTGTATGGATTCTCGGAAAGAAATACAACAGCTGCAGATTGATCATTTAAGATAGATTTCGGACCATGACGGAATCCAAGGGAAGATTCATAGACGGCAGCTACCTGTCCGCCGGTAAGCTCCAGCATTTTCAGAGAAGCTTCATGCGCCACATGCTGAAGCAGCCCGGAACCTAAATAAACAATCCGGTCCATAGGAATTTCTAAAATTTCTTCCACAGCCGGAGTGACTGTACCCAAAATGTTTTCTGCACACTTTACTAACAGCTCAAGCTGCTGCTTTGATACCGGAGTAAGCGAAAACAGCTCATAGCATAAAAGCATCATACTCGTATAGCTGCTGGTCATCGCAAACCCTTGATCATGTGCATCATCAGGGGTTAAGATACTCAGGCTATTTGCATCATTTTCTATCCGCTTAGCCAGTTCACCATCTTTATTACATGTAATAACAACCTGGTAAAAATCATCCACGATCTGCCCGCCCAGCTCAACAGCAGCTACACTTTCCGGGCTGTTACCTGATCGTGCAAAAGACACAAGTATTGTCGGAACTTCTTTAAATAAATAGTTTTCGGGATTCGATACAATATCTGTCGTTGCTGCTGCTTCAAACTGAACAGCACCCTGATATTGGCGCTGCAGTGCTAAAGACATAACATCTCCTGCAAAAGCTGATGTTCCAGCTCCTGCTAAAAGCACTTTAACCTGTGTATACTTTTTTAAAATGGATTGGATAAAATCCTGATACCGCTTTCGATTTTCCTCAAAGTTAGTAAAAGCCTCTAACCATACTTTAGGCTGCTGATTAATTTCCTTAGCCGTATACCCTCCATAGCCATCTTTTAATTCCTGTTCCGTTAATTGAAACATAATTAATTCCTCCTCTTTATCTGGTTATGTTGTCATAACCAGATATTTTTTATAAAAAACGCGAACAATTTTATCCGCGTTTTATTTACGTTAATTCCACTCTGTAATTAAATTTATCTCCTCTGGCAACACTAATTGTATATTCAATCAGCTGTTCCTGGTGATAAGCAAAACGTTTAATCAGCATTACCGGCTGGTTTCCTGCCAGCTCCAAATAGCCTGCCTCCAGTTCTCCTGCACAAGTCGCTGAAAAATCTTCCTCCACGCGTGTAACTTTTCGCTGGTAATCCTCTTCAAATACCTCATACATTGGCTTTTCAATTAAGCGCTGCTTCGTTAAACCCGGGAAAAATTTTTGCGGGATATAGGATGTCTCATAGATAAGCGGTTCTTCATCTGCCAATCGCAGACGGATAACCTCATATACCGTTTCTCCTTCTTCTAACCCCGTTGCTGTGATCAGTTTCTCGTCAACTGATCTCTCGTGGAACTCTAGAACATTTGATTGTGGGTTTTTATTCTTTTTTCTCATTTCATCAGTAAAGCTGTAAAGTCTTTTTAAATCTTGTTTAAATGCTCTTTGTGAAACGAAGGTTCCTTTGCCATGAAGCTTATAAATATACCCTTCCTGCTCCAATGCCTGGAGAGCCTGCCTCACAGTAATTCTGCTCAGCTCATAACGATCACATAATTCCCGCTCAGAAGGAAGCTTTTCGTGCTCATGATAGGTTTGATTTTCAATTTTCTCCTTTATTTCTTCAATTAATTGCAGGTATAAAGGGATTTTGTTTGACTTATCCACGTATTACAGCATCCTTTCTCACAACTGGTTATTACCAGTTATTTATACTATATCGTGTTTTTGAAGAAAAGTAAATACTTTTTTCTGTGAATAGCAAATTTAAAGACAGAAACCAGCTGAGCTATGACATACAATCACTATTTTCAGCAGCTGTATTATTGGACAGTCATAGATGCTTTATACCCTTTCCTTATAACCTCCTGAACCTGATGAACAGTTACATAAGCGTTCACATCAATTTTTTTGATTAATTCTTTCGTCTTCAAAATATCTTTTTTTCTGCATACCAAATATAGTATTTTCTTTTCATTTTTGGAATAGCCGCCATGCCCATCTAAAATCGTGATTCCATGAGCCATCTTATATAATACATCATTTGCTATTTCATCAGCATGATTGGACATGATAAATATCGCTGCTCTTTCATCCATTCTATCTACAAAGTAATCAATTAACTTAGCACCAATATAAACGGAAATAACTGTATACATGCCTTTATCAACTCCAATAATAAATACAGAGCTCAGCACAATAATAATATCTATCAGCAGCATCGCATTTCCGACAGATAAACCCAGATACTGATTTAGTCCTCTTGCTAATACAGTAGTTCCGCCATTTGTTCCTCCAAATCTAAATATCAGTCCTAATCCGCCCCCTACAAATAATCCTGCAAATACAGCAGAAAGCAAAACATCATCTGTTAACGGTCTTGTATTCTCTGTCAGATATAAAAGTAACGAGGATGAAAATACTGAAAACAAAGTATAATACATGGTTTTTTTCTTAAATAATTTAAAGCCCGCCAGAATAAGAATCAGATTAAATATCAGATTTGTTACACCTAATGGCCAATTAAACAGATAATGTGTAATCACACTGATTCCTATTATTCCACCCTCGGAGAGCATATTGGGTATAATATAAAAATTAACGCCAATAACAAAAAGTAGACAACCAATAAAAATTCCAATTAACTCCTTAAAAACCTGCTTCATATTAATATCCGCTACTTTCCATGGTTAATATATCGTCTAAAAATACCTTGTAATTCTTTCTTTTTACTAATTTTTGTATGTTCTCTTTATTCTGAGCCCATTTTGAAAACATTTCACATAAGATATTTAAGTGATGATCCCCGTCTCTTTTCGTTTTTATTAAAAATAAAACTCTAACAACATCATTGTCCCAGACAATTGGATCATTTAGTACAGCAATATAACAGACAGGCTTTCTGCAAATTTTGTGCAAATCTTGCAAATGAATGATATTATTCCCTATCTCATGTGCGACAAAAGGAGTCTTTAACTCAGAATGTGATTCAACAATATCCTGTGCTTTTAAATCCTGCAGAATATTTTGAAGGATACTTTCTTTATCGCTTCCTTCTAAGTGAAAATTCGAAAAAGCCTCTTGAAAATACCTGTTAAAATAATCGCTGAAGTCTCCTTTGTAAAAATCAATATTATTAGCAATTTGCTGGATCTGCTTGATATAGTCCCCTTTTTCAATCGCTACCTGTGGAATTGCTTCAGGTATATCCAGTTCGTAGGAAGATACAAAAATATCATAATCCCCTATCCGTCCTATAATATCTTCTACAGAGTCACAATTTGTGATCACATACTTATCCTGCGGGAACTTATCACGCAGCTCTTCTAAATACATTATTGTTTCTGCACGGCCTCTTCCGCTGACCATACAGATTGAAATTTTACTTTTTTTGTTTAAATTACGAAGAGCAACATTAAAATAAAGCATCAAATAGCCAAATTCATTCAGGTTTATTTTTATATTAAAATAATCCTCCATTACTTTGACTGCAGATATCGTAACCTTTGCAGCAAAAATATATTTTTGTAAATTTTCATGTACAATGGGATTTCGTAAAACCATACCGCTTCTTACTCTTCTCAGCATCTGATAAACATGCAAAGCTAAATATTTTTTCAGAATAAAATCATTTGAAACATCGATATCAAAATTATTCTTTATCTCAAAATAAACTGCTTCTAATGCTTGATCAATTTTGGGCCAGTTTGCTTCTTTTATCATATTTTTATTCTGCAAAATTTGCTTTGTCTCTATATGCATGCTGATATACAACATTTCATTATCACTTAGTTCTGCATTAAATTTCGAGTTCAGTATTTCCGCAAACTGTTTACTTACCTTGCCTACAAGGGAATTATCCTGGTTTAATTCCTTCGTACTACCAGCATGTAAATCAATAGGATGATTTTGCTTGTTCCGGATAATAGATATTAATACGTAAACAGCTATGTTCTGTAAGGAAAAATCTGATAAGATAACGTTAAAGCGATCGCATACTTCTTTTAACACACTCTCTATCTTCGGAATAAATGCACGATTATAGTTTTCAAAACGAATATCCGGGTCATTGTGATTCTCTGCCCTGAAGTTATTTTGAAAAAAGTACGCTTCTATACATGTCCGCTTATTTAACTCATATCCCTTAATCGTTATTCCATAATTTGCTTTTGATATAAGAGACAATTGATAAGAATTTAAAATTCTCTTCACTTCCGGCATGTCTACATTTAATGTGGATCTGCTTACAAACATTTCCTCCGCTAAATCATCTAATTTAATATAGCCGACATTTACCAGCAGTCTCCGAATAATATAAAAGATACGTTCATAATTATTTCTTTTATTTAAATGCAGTCTATTTATGTTGATATGAGATAAATATTTATATAGATTTGTCTTTATCTCTTCCGTCTCAAAATATAATTTATATCCTTTATTCTCGGTAGAATCAATCTTGATTCCTTCTTTATCCAGCTTATTCCTCAAATTTTTTATATCACTTTTTATTGTACGGACAGAAGCATCTGCAGTTAAAGCCAATTGTGCTGCTGTTTTATACTTTAACGATAATAATTCATTTAATATTAATAATTCCCGTCTATTAAAATACAAATTAATCACCTCTCTTCAAACGAAGGTATCTAATTATCTATGGTAAAGAACCCCTATCTAAAATCTATATAAATTTTAGATAGGGGTGTAAGAGTAATAAGGAGATTTATTCTGCAACCAGCGGCCAGCTCCATCCCTTTCAAGCACTAAATCTCTACCTGTATAATCCCTTTAAATAATCCCTTTAAATAATCCCTATTAAAGAACCGATAATACCAATAGCAATGGTTACTAATAATATAGTAGTCGGCTTCATTCCTTTTTTCAACAGGTAAAACATAAAAATAGTATACAATAATGGTAATAACAGCGGAAAAATTTGATCCAGATAATCTTGCATTGGAATTTTTTCATCTCCAATAGTAAATACAAGAGAAGATTCCAGCGTTACCATGGAGGCTGTCATTGCACCAATAACCATCAAGCCGACAATGGTGGCTCCTTTAGATATTTTTTGCATTATTCCCGAGTTATTGGCCTGATCCATAATCTTCGTTCCAAATTTATAACCAAATACACCGCCATAGTACCTGACGAGCATATGGGGTACATTAAATAAAAGCAGGAAAAGAATAGGGCCGAGTATACTTCCCTGCTGGGCTAAGGACAAACCGATACCTACGGCGATAATACGCAAGGTTCCCCAGAATAACGAATCTCCTATACCTGCAAACGGACCCATCAAACCAATTTTAACGTTATTAATAATCTTTTTATCAAAAGATGGATTTTCGCTGGCTTCTTTTTCTAAAGCTGTAGCAACGCCAGTAATCGTTGTTACAACATGAGGAGTTGTGTTAAAAATGTTCATATGTCTTTCTAATGCTTCCGCCCGATCCTTTTCATTCTTATAATATCTTTTAATAGCCGGCCACATTCCAATGGAGAACCCGAGTGCCTGCTGTCTTTCATAATTATAAGAACCTTCCAGCATAAAAGAACTCCAAAATATTTCACGCATTAATTTTTTCTCATCTTTGGTTAATTTCCTTTTATCAGACATCAAACAGCTCCTCCTCATCCTCTTTATCAGTTGTATCAGAATCTCCATTTTTACCATTAAATTCATAAACAATGATGAAAGCAAGTACAACCCCAAATAAAGTAATTCCCAAAATAGGAATGTTCATATAAGCTAATAATGAAAATCCTAATAAGAAGTATAGGACATTTGTTTTTGTCATCATTGGAAGTAATAATAAGGCAAAACCAACTGCCGGTAATAGTCCTCCTGCCACTTCTAAACCATTCATAATCGCATCAGGAATATTATTAACAAATGCTTCCACAGCGTTTGATCCAAATAGTATGGCTGCAAACCCGACAATAAAGTACATCGCACAGTGAAGCAGTAAGCCTCCAATATTAAGATTTATCATCCCTTTTATATTAGCCGCTTTCGCCAGTTTCATTGCATAGTTCATAAACCAGCTTCGAATAATAAAAACCAGAACTTTGATAGATTGTGCTAATAAAGCAATTGGCAATGCTAAAGCCAGAGCAACCTCTGCGCCGCTATTACCGATAATTGCATACGCTGTTCCAAGACCGGCACCAACAAGAACATCTGGCGGAACAGCTCCGCCCACTTGAATAAAGCCCATAAAAACCAGCTCTAATGTTGCTCCAACAAGCAGACCGGTCTGTACGTCCCCAAGTGCTGCCCCAATAATTGTCGAAACGACAATTGGCCTGATTACCATTGCTGTTCCCAGCATCTTTTCAATAAACCATAGTAAAGCTAGAATTATACCTACAATTAATGCTGTTTGCATGACAATCCCCCTTAAGCTGATTAGTTTTTCATTTTATTCTTTAAATCCTCGTACTTTTTAGCGCTTTCATCAGGAACCTGCCGAGCTTCTATCTCGTATCCTAAATCTATGATTTTATCCAAATAGTGCATATCGTCCTTAGATACATAAACCGTCGATGATAAGGCCTTCTTATCGTCTTCTTTCTGCATATTACCTAAATTAAGAACAGGCTTTTCATCTATTTCTTTGATAAATTGATAGGCAGACTCTGGATTGGAACATATAACAAACACCCTCATTGCTTTGAGCTTCGGATGTTGCACAAGTTTTACAGCTTCTTGAACAGGGCGAATAGCAAGCCGCACCCCATCAGGATTACTTAACTTCAATGCCTGTTTTCTAACCTCATCATTGGCTGCGTTATCATCTGCTATAACAATAGCTTCGTAGGATAATGCTGATTTCCAGCTATATGCCACTTGTCCATGCAATAATCTATCATCTATTCTCATTTGAATAATCATTTATTTCTTCCTCTCTACATTTTTATATATCAAATATTTCATCTGCCGCTTCAGTGGTTTGATGCTTTGGATGATCTGTATAAATAATTTGTTCTTTGGATCTCGTTACAATCTCTTTTAATTTTTCTTCTGTTACATCTTCCTCATTCAGCATTACTGCTTCCAGAAGTAATGGAAGATTCACTCCAGTAATAAAGTGCGTATTCTCTCTATCTATATATTCGAGGAAAGCCTGGTTTACACTGCCGCCAAATAAATCTGTGAAAATGATAACAACATCTTCTGTGGCAGTATCCTGTTCAAAAAATATTTTTATTTTTTCTTTTAAAGGAACTTCATCTAAATAAGCATTCATATAATACAGATTATCCTGTTCACCTAGAATCAAGTTAATAGAAGAAATTATCCCTTCCGCAAAATTTCCATGCGTTGCAACTAATATTTTTTTCATCTGATCCCTCCTTTTTTTACATTGATTTATTGATATAATTTACTACCCGCGGGTAAATACCTTTGGTCAAATCTCTGCCCCTGTCCGTCGACAGCATATATGCAAGAACCTGGAAATACGTTATATATTCCAGATTACTGAAATATTTACTTTCAGGGTTCACATTAAAACTTGCTTCATCATAGTCACCTATTAAATAACAGGAAGAAATTTCTTTTTCAATAAAGGTTGCTATACTTCTTGCTTTTTCACGATCCTCATTGCTTCTGCTTAAAATGAAATATCCTATATTATGATTAAAAGAATTCTGCGGGCCGTGAATTAACTCTTCCAATTCAAAACTATTTGTAAACACCGGCAGCATTTCCATGAACTTTATATCTGCTTCTTGAGCAACAGCCCATAAATCATTTGTCCCGGCGAATAAAAAGTTATGCTTCTGCATTAACTCAAATTTATGTTTTTTATACCATTCCATTGTATTTTCTTTAATTTTTGACAGGTTATTAGTCATGTTTTGATAATCCTGTTTATACATATCAATTTCTTCTTCATTTATCTTCTCGCAAATATCTAATAAAGAGATATAAATCCATGATAATGTAGCACAGGTAGCTGAATAACCAAGCGTACGATATAAATATTCTTCATTTTCTGAGCCGATTTCCAGTGCAATATCAGCTAAATCAGCAATTGGTGAGTTCAATGTTTCCGTAAGAGAAATCGTTCTGTATTTTTTCCTTTTTACTATTTGCAGCGCTTCATAGACAAGCTTTGTTTTTCCCCCTTGTGAAATAAATATATACAAATCCTTTTCATTTAATAAGGAATGGTTATAATAATGAACAAACATATTCGGATAAATGATATCCACCGGAACCTGATTAAGATTTTCCGCAAAATGCTTTGTTGTAAAAGCAGCGTTGTAGGAAGTCCCTGAAGCAATTATTACAATTCTTCTTATTTCAGAATCCGCTTTCAAAAACTCCTTTAATGTTATTTTCAAGTTCTCTGTGTTTTGACCTATTTTTTGAAGCTGGGTTGGTATACGGTTAATAACCTCAATCATACTCATGAATTTCCTCCTAAACATCTTGATAACTCCATGATATTCTTCTTTGCAGGTTATATCCATATACAATATTGCACGACTAATCATGCAATATTGTATATATATTTGATTTAATAGACTGTTTAAACAGGGTAGGGGAAAGTAATATAAAAATTCAATTATTAATTTTTACCAATTAGGTATATTATTCACTTTAATACTTTATAACTTTAAGCCCATGTAAAAAAGAGCAATACATGATTTTTTGTTTACAAATCGTGTATTACTCTTTTATTCTTCTTAAAATTCAACAGTTATCTCTTCCGCATCATTCAGCTTATTATCTGCTTCATCATAAATATCACTTGTCAAAATCGTTAACTCTGATAGATCTTTTGTTTCGTCCACAATAAATCCTATATTTCCTTTTCTTGATTCTCCAGACTCTATCGGTTCATTTAAGCTTTCGAGGTATAGCTCATCTTCCCAGGAAATCTTTTCTTCCTCGTTTGTTTCCACTAAAGCAACTGGGCTGAATTTTAACGTTTTATCAGAGGTATTTGTTATTTCTACAAATACCTTTACATAATTAAATTCAGATTCATTATCTGTTAACCCGTGAAAATAATCTATCATTCGATAAGAAGGGCGTAACTGGATCCATTTTGCGTCCTGAATCTTCATTTCTATACCACCAATTTGATAGGTTTCATCGACTTGTCTCATTTTCATTAGCATTGACCTTCCCTTTGAATCCTCAACAACCTGATCCACTTGCAGCAATTCACTATCATCCGATAATTGCGGGTTTTCCAAATATCCGTCTAAATAGGAAGCTGTCTGCACTTGTTCTTTCTTCTCTGTATTATTTTTTGCTTCTGCCTCTTTCGCCGGCTTATCTTCTGCACAGCCTGCCAAGACAAGCATTATCATTAGAAAACCAATTATTCTTTTCACATGACAACCTCCTTACCGTTTAAAATCCTCACATATGCTCCACAAATGACTTGAGAATCGATGCCTTTTATAATTACTCTTCATCTTTTTTATTTTCTTCTGCTTTTTCTTCCATATCTGCATCCTCTAATTCAGCCTTTTCATTACTTCCGTCCAGAACCCCAAAGATTAATTTAGCCTGGTCTGTATTATCAACTTGACCTGCAAACAACTCCGATTGCGGACCAAAAGCATACACGTTTACATCCTCTCCCGTATGCCCGCCTGTTGTCCATCCTGTATTCGAACGTACATTAAAGATAGCTTCAATAGCATCATCAATTTCCAGCATATCTTCTGATTTTGCAGCTTCCTTCACAGCATTAATTTCTTCCTCTGTTAAACCTAAATCAATGTATTTCCCTAATGTTTCTTCTACATCAGCACCATTAACAATTTCTTCAGCCATAAAGTCCGGGGTACGCGTTGTTGCACGAAGCGGCTCTGGATTCCAGTTATAGTCATCATCGGCTGCAATAGAAAATCCGCCAGTTGAGTGATCTGCTGTAGCCACAACTAAAGTCTCTCCATCCTGTTCTGCAAAGTTAATCGCCGCTTCGAATGCTGCTTCAAAGTCTTCCATCTCACTCATTGCACCAACAATATCATTATCATGACCTGCCCAATCAATTTGACTTCCCTCTACCATCAGAAAGAAACCTTCCTCATTTTGACTGAGACGATCTAGTGCCGAATTTGTCATCTCTGCTAAAGAGGGAACCTCCTCTTTACGGTCAATCATTTTAGGCAAACCTTCTTCTGCAAATAATCCAAGTACCTGTTCATTCGTATCATTTAAAAGTTCGTCTTTATTATTCACGTAGCTAAAACCGTCAGCTTGGAATTCCTCTGTTAAATTGCGGTCTTCTCTGTCAAATAAAGTTGTTCCACCGCCAAGCAGTACATCAATTTTATGACTGTCATTAACTCGTTCATCATAATAATCATCAGCAATACCATTCATGTTTTTTCTTGTTTCATCATGTGCTCCAAATGCTGCCGGTGTTGCATGCGTAATTTCTGATGTCGCAACAAGTCCTGTTGATTTTCCTAACTGTTTTGCACGTTCCAACACGGTTTCTACTTCTGTTAAATCATTATCTACCGCAATAGCATTATTATATGTTTTAATTCCTGCAGACATCGCAGTTGCTGCAGAAGCTGAATCTGTTACATTCTCTTCCGGGTCCTCCGGATATGTTGCCTGCTGCCCAACTAAGTACTTATCAAATACTGTCTGATTCACAAATTTTTCTTCACCATGGTCTTTAAAATAACGATATGCAGAAGTATACGATACTCCCATTCCATCTCCAATTAAAAAGATGATATTTTTTACCTCTTTGTCCTCTGTTTTTGGAGGTGCTGCTTCACTTGCCAGAACATTTTGTGTACCGGTTGTTAAGCTGGCTATCGTTAACCCGGTAACTGCCGCTAATGATGCTAGTTTTTTTCTTAATGTCATCTTGAGATTTCCTCCTTCAACTTATCAATCTATTATCCATGGTAAGCAATGGATATTAACTGGATATTGAAGTAATGTAAGGTAATTGTAAAGTTTCGTTTTTTGGAAGAGAAAAAATCAACTTTATTATGAATAAATGAAAAAGAAAGCATCGTTCATCCCAAAAACACTGGTAATGAACGATGCTTTTACTGCATACAATATAACTTCCATCAAGTCTTTTCTATTCGTTTTTCCATTCAAATTACTCGGCGCTCAAGTTTTCTAAACTATAAAATTTCCCAATCCATGCTCATTTTCTTTACTAACTCAGTTCTACAAGAATTCCTGTTTTATCATCCGCATGCTTTAAACGTGGATACTTCTTCAGAAAAATATCGGCCTCTTCTTGTTGAACAACATAATCCAGTAAGCTGTCGATACCATGTTTAAAAGCAAAATTTGCGGACTCTTTCCAAACATCGCCTTCCATGCCGTGCAGCTGCATCCCGTCTGTAAGCAGCAGGATTTTTTCCACCTGATGAAGCGGGATTCTTCCATAGGTTAAATATTCCATGGCCTCGGCAGTACCATCAATAATGCTATAGCCTCCCCGAGTATTTAATTTCTCCCTGTTAGCCTTAAGTATAGGGATAATACGCTCTTTTTCTTCTTGATAAATTTCCTGAAAAGCTTCTCCGCTAATCTCTGGATTAATCCGTTTATCAATAGCATTATATAATTCAAAAATAGCCTTCTTGTCCAATCTCATAACATGATCATAGGAAAGTGATTGGATTCCTCCATCCTGATAGGCCACAAAAATCATACAATCTCCGGATTGAGCATATTCCATATAATTTTCATGGATTTGTATTGCTGCAATTCCACATGCACTACGCTTTTCTTTTGCAATTGCTTCGATTCCCTGCCCCAATTCCTGTTTTGTCTTTTTCGCTAATTTCGTATTTCCCTTGCTAATCTGCTCAATTAAGCTGTCTTCAAAATCTCCTGTATCAAAACCGTTTTGAATGGCTTCTGCTGCTATTTTTCCAGGCAGTCCCCCCAGCCCAGTCGCTCCATCAATTACTGCAAACAGCTCTTTTTCCTGATTTACTACGTAAGCATCTTCATTTGTCGGGTTACTGCCCTGCTTATATACTCTTGAAAAATGAATCATAACATCCCTGCTTTCTCCTCTTTAGTTATCCTGTTTCACTGTGCTTAGATATGTAAATGTAAACTATTAATTAGTGTAACATGTTCACGGAGCTTGAAAGTATATATACCTTTTTTCGCATAAAAAAACTATCACCTGCTAATCAGATGATAGTTTTTTTCTTTCTTCTTATTTTGCTGATTTCGTAATTATTTTTCCATCCGTACCAACACGTTTAATAAACAACGCCAGAATAAATGCTAACACAATTATTAACAAGGAGATAAAGAATGAGAAGTTAATTCCGTGAAGCATGGCCTCATTCATTATTTCAGTCTGCATCTGATCCGCTGATGCACCCGTCGGCATTTGCGATGGATCCATATTTTTCATTGCTTCCTCAGCCAGTGCTTCTGCCTCTTTATTGGTCCGGCTGTTCATTACGGTAATCAATAATGCCGAGCCAATCGCTCCAGATACCTGCTGCAATGTATTGTTCATTGCCGTACCATGCGGGTTCTGATGCATTGGTAATTGATTCAAACCATTTGTCATGACCGGCATCATTACCATAGACATTCCTAATGAACGAATTGCAAAGATAGCCATAAGGGAGGTTATCGTAATTTCCATATCCAACCGGGTAAAGAAGAATGTTGTTACTCCTGTAATAGTCAGCCCAATAATAGTTAATGTACGGGCACCGAATTTATCAAACAATCGTCCCGTAATCGGCGACATAACCCCCATCACAAGAGCGCCCGGAAGCATTAATAAACCTGCTTCAAATGGTGTAAATCCCCGAACGGTCTGTACATATAGCGGAATTAAAATCATTCCTGAAAATAATGCCATTGCTAAAACTACAGAAATCGCTGAAGATAAGGCAAACATCGGATAGCGGAAAATCCGGAATTCAAGCATCGGATCCTTCATGCGTAATTGGCGAAGAATCAATGTCACAACTCCAATTACTCCGACAACTATTGTAATATATACAGATGGATGATCCCAGCCTTTATCTCCAGCTGAACTAAATCCGTATAATAAGCCGCCAAAACCAAAGCTGGATAGAATAATAGAAAATACATCAAGCCTGATTGGACGCTGTGGAGTAATGTTTTTCAATTTAAATACGCCAATTAATAATGAAATAATAGCAATCGGGAAAACAATATAGAATAAAGTTCTCCAATCATAATGCTCCACGATCCATCCTGATAATGTCGGACCAATGGCAGGAGCCACAATCATTACAAGACCGAAAGTTCCCATTGCTGTCCCACGTTTTTCAATTGGAAAAGCTGTCAGCATGACATTCATCAAGAGCGGCATCATTACTGCTGAACCTGCTGCCTGGATTAATCTTGCAACTAAAAGTATTGAAAAAGTCGGTGAAATAGCAGCTAATAAAGTTCCTGCTGTAAATAAAGTCATCGCTGTTAAAAACAGCTTTCTATTTGTAAAACGCTGAATTAAGAATGCACTTGCCGGAATAAGAATCCCATTTACAAGCATATAACCGTTTGTCAGCCATTGAACAGAGGTTGGTTTCACTTCGAATTCAGTCATGATAGAAGGCAGTGCTACGTTTAATAAAGTTTCATTTAAAATTGCTACAAACGCCCCAATAAATAAAATAGCTATCATGCCATAAGGCGGTTGTTTATGCATTTCTTGAATATCTGTCATTATAGACCCTCGCTTTCTTTCCTCAGAAAAAAATTACATTTCCCCGCCTTTCAGAGAAATGATTATTTTTCTACTTGGTATGTTACATTTTTTTCTGTGCTGAAATACTTCCTTGCCTTCCTTTTATGCTTTCCTGAAGTGCAAAAAATATCATCTTACAGAGCTTAAAAAACTTCCTTATTTTTTATGTCTCTTAAAGACTTAACTATTTTATACCTGTAGTCCAATAAATGCAAGGAAAACTTTTCATCAATTTTCAAATGTTGATATATCAATAGATATGGACTAATATTAATATTGTACTCCAGTTCTATTTTTCTTAAAATTATATAAAGGGACGGTTATATGAATAAAAAAAAGCAACAAATTATCGAAGCTGCACAAATACTTTTTATAAAAAAAGGATTCTCTGTCACTTCGATTCAGGATATATTGGATGCTGCCAATATATCCAAAGGAACATTTTATAATTATTTTTCATCTAAAACGGAATGCTTAATGGCTATCTTGTCCTTTATTAAAGAAGAAGTAATTTACAATAGGCAGCAGCTGTCTATTGGAAAATCCGCTTCAGATAAACATGTTTTTGTAAAGCAGATTGCTGCCCGTTTTCATATTGATAAAAAACATAATCTAATGGCATTATTTGCTTCTTTGACCAGCACAGATACAGCACACCAGGAATTAAAAGAATTTTTGAACCAGCAATATCTGAAGGAAGTCTGCTGGATGGCAGAGCGAATTTGCGAGGTATTTGGTGAAGACCGGCGCAAACAATCCTACGATGATGCAGTCACCTGCTTCGGCACAATCCATTTAACCTCAAAAGTTTTAATGGACCTCGGTAAAACAGAAGTTCCAATTGAAGAGACGATTTACTTCTCTCTCCAAAAAATCGAACAAACTGGCGGACAGCAGCCATTTTTAAAAGAAGATTATTTTCTGCCTTATCAGCAAAAAAAGAATACAGAGGATAAAAATATCAAAAAGCAATTGCAGCAAGTACTGATTGATTTAGAACCGAATGTGAAGAAGCTGAAAAATAAAAAATTAGCATACTACCAGAAGTTTTTATTAGACCAGCTTACATCCGACACCCCAGATCTTCTCCTGATGGAAAGTGTCATTTCCTCCTACCAGAACGCTGTACAGGATACAGATATAGAGGATAAAGGAAGATATATTCAAATACTTTTTATGCAATTAATAGAGGAAGAAAAGGGAGTCTGACCACGGCTCGCTTTTCTTTTTTTGAGAAAGAGAAGAAAAATTTTCCAAAAACAAGTAAATAATTGCATATATTTCTATGCTGTACCCAATTTACAAAACCGTCATGAATGATATAGACTATTAAATAGAGTGCATGATGATTTACCCAAAAACTTAGGAAAGGTGGTGAAAATGTGAAGAAAATATGCGCTTTGCTTGCTGTTTCTCTGTTTTTCTTTTTAACCGCCTGTTCTCAGGAGGCAAGTGAAGAAGAGATTGTTGAAAATGTACTGAGTTCTCACCGTGACGTCAATCAATATGCAGCGAATTTTAATATTAATACATCTGATGTCGCAAGGACGATCAGTCATAATATAGAAGTAAATTTAACAGAAGATCCTGCTGCCCTGCATCAAGTTTTAACTGTTGAAGAAGACGGCGAGGAAACATCTGTCAATACTTACCGTGTAAATGATGAAATTTATACGCAAGAAGAGGGCAGCCCCTGGGTCAAGAGAGAAGCAGAAGATGACGAACCTCTATTCACCCCTTCCTATAAAGATGTTGTTTCTATTCTGGAAAATGTAATTGACTATGCTGAATTCGATTCCGAAGGCGGAACATATACCTTTAGTTATGAGGGCTTTGAGCGTGAAATTTATGAAGCATTTGAAGGTCCATTCAATATATTATTGGGCGGCGGCGATATCGCTGATGAGGATATGTCTTTGGATTTTACCTTTGAAGTAAACAAGTCTGATTACTATATTGAGGGTTTAGAATATAACCTCTCTGTTGAGAATGAGACTGGCACTGTAAATATAAATATTCAGGTCAATTATGATGACATAAATGATATCGATGAAATAGAGGTACCTGACGAAGTGATGGAAGAAACGTCTTGATTTATAGATAATCTGCCACAGACAATACGTCAGCTAACATATGGTCAGTTCTTATAAAAATATATGAAGAACAAAAGAACCGCTTCGCAATCTTTTTAAAGTGAGATTGCGAAGCGGTTCTTTTTATTATTTAATTCGTCACAGATTTCGAAATAGCCCGGTCAGGTTTATAAGGATCCATATCCAGCTCCATATCTTCATTTAAAATCTGCTTTGCTGCCAGCTTCCCGGCATATGGGCCCATCGTTAATCCGGAACGGCCGAGCCCATTCACTATATAAAGATTTTCAACCTCATTCATCGATCCAATTAAAGGTAATCCATCCTTGCTCATCGGCCGGAATCCAATCCGCACCTCTTTCAGTGTTCCATCCTCTAATCCAGAAGCTACATCCAGAGCAGCTTCTAAGACATGGTTAACACCGCCGGCGGTCAAGCGATAATCAAATCCTGAGCCATCCTCTCTTGTTGCCCCGGCAACAATTCTCGAATCATCAAATGCCAGCATATAATGACTCGACTGCGGCAGTATAACCGGCCAATCAGCCGTATCCTGACCCGGGAGGGAAATATGCGCAATTTGTCCCCGTTGCGGTTCAATAGCCAAATCTATTCCTAACGGCTTTAGTTGCTCCGGCGCCCAAGCTCCTGTGGCCGACAATACATTATCTGCAATTATATCCTCTCCATTTACATGTACGCCGGACACCTTTTGATTTTCGACTATTAGGACTGCTTCACCCTCAATAAATCGTGCGCCATTTTTTATAGCCGCCCGTTTCATAGATTCGCGCAGTAATCTGCCGTCCATTCGGGCAGCTCCTGATACATAGACTCCTTCTAAATCATCCGATAATGCCGGAAATCTTTTTTTCGCTTCTTTATGATCTAATCTTTCAATCTCTCCAAGCTCTGGAGCTTCCTGCTGCTTTTCGCGAACCTGACGCTCAATCTCATCTAACTCAGGTGAATTATTACTGACACTTATCGCGCCAACCTTCTTATAACCTGTATCTGTTTCCCCATCTTTTTTCAATTGTTCTATCAATTCAGGGTAATATAGCGCCCCGCCTTTTGCAATTGCATACCAATCGGAATCTTCCACATGCGAAATCCAAGGACAGATAATCCCGGCTCCTGCAGAGGTTGCTTTCCCTTCTTCCGGGCGGTCTACCATAATAACTTCAACGCCTTGTTTTACTAAATAATACGCTGCACTTGCACCGGCAATTCCTGTACCAACAACAATTGTTTTCACTTTATTTTCCTCCTCAAACCATATGTAGCTAATAAAATTCACATTATTTTCTGCTTATTTAAGTATATCATTTTAAATTTAAAAGAACGAATCGTTTTTACTTATTATGAAATCATTACCATTAATTCATCCACAAAAACACGGCATCCTCTACTCAAAGAAGATGCCGTATCTTTTCCATTTATTAATTAATCCATATGCGACCCGCCATTAATATCAATATCCTCACCCGTAATATAAGATGCTTCATCAGATGCCAGGAAAGCAATGGTAGATGCAATTTCACTTGTTTCTCCCGGGCGTCCAAGAGGAATTCCATCAATTACTTTTGCTGCATCTGCTTCAGGAAGTGACTTCCAAATTTCTGTATTAACCAGACCAGGCGCTACAGAGTTCACTGTAATACCATCTGTTGCAACTTCTCTTGCAAGGTTTTTAGCGAATCCCAGTACAGCTGCTTTGGAAGCTGAATAATGCGCTCCGCCAAAGACACCGCCTCCTCTTTTCGCAGATACAGAGGAAAGATTGATAATACGGCCAAAATGCTGTTCTTTCATTGGCTTTAATACTGCCTGTGAGCAGAGGAACAATCCAAACATATTCACACTGAAAATTCGCTGCATATCTTCTAAAGTCATATCCTCTACTGTTACTTTTTGTGAGATACCTGCATTATTTACTAGAATATCAATGCGGTCGAATTCTGATAATACTTTTTCAATCATCGCATCCACAGATTCCTTGCTCGTTACATTAAGCTCTACACCTAACGCTTTTGCTCCAGTATTTTCAACAGCCTTCACTGTATCCTGAATACCTTCCACATTTAAATCAGCGACGACAATTGATGCCCCCTGCTCTGCCAATTTGAGGGCGATATCTCTGCCAATTCCTTTTAATGATCCGCTTCCTGTTACAATTGCTACTTTATCATTTAATTTAAACATGTTTTTTCCTCCTGCTTTTAACGCTTCATACGTTGCTAAATTTTATTTTTTATTGATATAGCCTAATAGGTTATAAGAATAGTAATGTCAACTGTGGTATCACGGCAATCAAAGCCAGACCGAGCAAAATGACAAAGAAGAACGGTACTACTGCTCTTGCCAGAACCGGCATACTTAAGCCCGACAGTCCTGATCCCACAAATAAATTCACTCCTAATGGCGGTGTGATAAATCCGATTGCCAGTGTAACGATTATGACAATTCCAAAATGAATCGGATTCATGCCAATTTCTAATGCCACTGGATATAAAATTGGAGTAAAGATAATAACTGCTGCAGATGTATCAATAAAGCAGCCAATGATTAACAGCATAATAATAATCATAATGATAATTACAATACTATTTTCAGAAACAGATAAGAATCCTTCTGCAAATGCCTGTGGAATTCTCTCCATCGATAGAATCGTTCCAAACGCGTTTGCTGTTCCAATAATAATTAATATTGCTACTGAACTTAATGCAGCATTTCTGAAAATGACATGCAGGTCTTTAAACTTGATGGACTTATGCAGGAACATACTTACAAACAAAGCATAAACTACAGCAATTACTGCCGCTTCTGTCGGTGTAAAAATACCTCCATAAATACCGCCTAAGATAATAATTGGTACAAGTAAAGACCACTTCGCTTTATTAAGAGCCTGGAATAATTTTTTGAAGCTGAATGATTCCCCAGTGCCAACATAGCCTTTCTTTTTCGAATAGATAAATGCCCATACCAGAATTAATGCGCCAATCACTAATCCCGGAATAATTCCGCCAAGAAATAAATCTCCAATTGATTCATTAGCTGATATACCGTAGAGAACCATCGGTATACTTGGAGGGATAATAATTCCTAATGAACCTGCCGCTGCAATTAATGCTGTAGCAAACTTTTTATCATATCCTTCCGCAACCATTGCCGGGATCATAATACCTCCAATTGCTGCAACTGTAGCCGGACCAGAGCCGGAGATAGCCGCAAAAAACATGGAAGTTATAACAGCCGCCATTGCAAAGCCGCCGGTAAATCGGCCGACAAAGACATTCGCTAAATCAAATAAACGATTGGATATTCCGCCTTTTCCCATTATTTCTCCGGCAAGTATAAAGAACGGAATGGCCATTAAAGCAAAGTTATCTGTAGATGTAATTAAACCCTGCGACAGGAAAGTAATAGATATATTTGCCGAATACATTGCTGTAACAAGGCCGGCAATCCCCAATGCAATCCCGATAGGTACAGTAAGCGCCATAAATAAAAAGAAGGTGCCAAATAAAATAAACGGTGTCATACTGTTTTCTCCTCCTGACTCGCTAAGGACTCTTTTCTGTCCAGATTCTTAAAGTCCTCGTTCCGCTTAACAGATCGATAATCTTTTAAGTCGTATGCCATATTTTGCAGCAAACGAATGGAAGTTAAAATCATACCGACAACCGGAGCCAGGTATACCCAGAATAGCGGGATTTGTAATGCAGCCGATGTCCTTGTCACTCTGGCAACAATATCAATCCCATAATAAGTCATTACTAATGCGAAGATAAAAAAAGAAATATTAGCAATCATAGCGATGATTAATCTTCCTTTTCGCTGAAAAAGCATTGATAAAGCATCTACCCCTAAATGCTTATTCCGCTTCACTCCATAGCTTACCCCAACATAAATCAGCCAAATAAATGCATATCTGGCGATTTCCTCAGACCAGGCCAGCGAGTTTCCGAAAACATAACGCATGACTACCTGCAGAAAAATAACAACTACTGTAAAAGCGCTTAAAAAGACAAGAATATATTCTTCCAAATGCTCATCCAACCAATTTAGTATTTTCATGATTTCCCCCTCACCCTACTCTGTCGCCTCTAAAATCTGATCTAAGAGTTCGCTTCCATAGCTTTTTCTAAACTGCTCATAAACCGGCTCGCCCGCTTCTTTAAATGCTTCCACATCTGGATCCTCAATTACTGTCATACCTTGTTCCTTTAAATCTTCAATCATTTTTGCTTCGTTTTCCTGTAATAAATCACGATGGAATTGAGCAGTCTCTGATGCACTTTCTTCAATAATCTGCTGTTCCTCCGGCGTTAATGACTGCCAAAACTCTTCGCCAATTGCGACTGGAAGAGGTGAATATTGATGGCCTGTAAGAATGAGGTAATCCTGAACCTCATTTAATTTATTGGCGTAAGTGTTTGCCACAGGATTCTCCTGCGCATCAATTGTTCCTTGCTGCAAGCCCATGTACACTTCACCAAAGGACATCGGTGTCGGATTTCCTCCAAAAGCTGTAAATGTTCTTAAAGATATTGGAAACTCTGGGGTTCTAATTTTTACCCCTCTTAAATCAGCAGGTTCTTTAATCGGTTTATTTGCCGTAATATGACGGAAACCGTTTTCAAAGTAAGCAATGATTCTCAAATTATCCTCTAACAATGGTTCAGCTGCTAATCTCCCTACCTCACCATCCATTGCGTCCCAGGCCTGTTGATGCGTTTCAAATAGATACGGAAGCTCAAGCACACTAATTTGCGGATTATACTGGCTGTATGCACTCGCTGCTACCATCTGTAAATCATTTAATGAAACGCTTTCAACCATCTCAGACTCTGACCCTAGCTGGTTATTCGGATAGACAAGTACTTCCATATGCCCTCCGGATCTTTCTTCTACTAGTTCTTTAAAATGCATCACTGCAGTATGTCTTTCATTTGTCTCGGCAGCATCATGTCCAAACCGAATCGTAATCGTATCATCTGTCAAAGCATTACTCGTCGTAAAAAATGAAACAACAATTCCTACAGCTAAAGCAACAATGGCAAAAACCGTTATATTTCGAACTATTTTCACTTCTTTACCCCCATCTCCTGTTCAAGCAATTTAAAGTTTTTATTACTTTCATCACAAAATAAAATGTGCTTATTCTGTAATCTATCTTCATCCTCAGCAAGACATTTTCAAACAGATATCAGCAATCCATTTTACGATGAAGATAGATTGTTATTTTAACAATGCAGATAAGCACATTCTATTTACTCTCTGTTATAAAGGATGTTCAAAAAGTCCAATAAAGATGACACTGCGAATTTCTTCGTTGACTAGCTTTTTCCGATACTCACGTATTATAATGCATACGCTCCGTTCGTAAAAAGCTAGTCGCCTTGAACTTCTTGGTCCTATTTATCGGCCTTTTTGAACACGTACTTATAAAGGGTTAAAGTAATCCCTCTGCTGTGTTCACGATATTTTCAACAGTAATTCCATTGATTTCTAATAATTTTTCATACGGTGCGGATTCACCAAACCTGTCCTGCACACCAATTCTTCTTACTTTAGTGTTACCTTCTTCAGCAACGACATCACTGACAGCACTGCCCAATCCGTTAAGGATATTATGATCCTCTACCGTCACAATCTTACCGATTTTCGTACATTCTATAATCGCTTCACGGTCTATCGGCTTTATAGTATGCATATCTAAAAGCTTCACGGAAATACCCTTGCTTTGAAGAATTTCTGCCGCCTCTAATGCCAGGCAAACCGTGTCCCCGTTCGCAATAATCACTACATCATTTCCCTCTTTTAATTGTTTTGCTTTACCAATCTCAAACTCTTCATTCTCATCATAGATTACAGGAACCTTATCTCTGGTAAAACGAAGATAAACCGGGCCATAAATTTCAGCAGCCTGTCTGACCAGCTTACGGGTAGCGTTATAATCAGCTCCCATAATGACTCTCATATTAGGAATCGTCCGGTATACCCCCATATCTTCAATTGCCTGATGACTTCCGCCGTCATTTGCCGGTGTTAAGCCGCCATGAGAACAAGCAATTTTCACATTAAGATTTGGGTAACAGACTTCTTGACGAACCTGCTCGGCCATACGTAAAGATCCGAATACAGCATATGTGCTGATAAATGGAATTTTACCGGTTGTTGATAATCCGGCAGCCAATCCAGCTGCATTTTGCTCTGCAATCCCAACATTGACATGCTGCTTAGGAACCGTATTCATAAATTTCGTTGTTTTGCAGGAACCGCCAATATCCGCATCGACAACCATAATATCTTTATTTTCTTTTCCCAGTTCTGCAATTTCATCACCAAAGGCTTCTCTTGTTGCTTTTTGCTCGTAAGGTGCTTTATTTAAAACAATCATGCATTTAACCCCCTTGCTAATTCTTCCATTGCTTTGTCATACTCTTCTTCATTTGGAGCTTTACCGTGCCAGCCGACAACATTTTCCATAAAGGAAACGCCTTTTCCTTTGATGGTATTACATACAATGATTTTGGGTTTACCATCTTTTACATTCTTCACTTCATCCAAAGTCTCCAGGATTTCCTCCATCGAATGACCATCAATACGCTTTGTCGTAAATCCAAAAGCCTCAAATTTCTTTTCTAAATCAAGATTTGGCATAATTTCATTTGTTGGTCCGTCAATTTGTAATCCATTATCATCCAGAAAAACGATTAAATTATCCAATTTATACTTCACTGCTGATTGCGCTGCTTCCCAAATCTGCCCTTCTTGCGCTTCACCATCACCGATAACAGCAAAAACACGATAATCTTTTTCATCTAACTTCCCTGCTAATGCCATGCCTGCTGCACAGGATAGTCCCTGTCCAAGAGAGCCAGTAGAGATATCTATTCCAGGACATTTCTTAGAATCCGGATGCCCTTGAAATGGAGATTTATATTCTCTTAATGTTTTAACCGTTTCCATTGGCACGAAGCCTCGATGTGCCAATGCTGCATATTGGATAGGAGCAACATGCCCTTTCGACAATACAAAGCGGTCACGGTCCGCCCACTCAGGATCTTCCGGATTTACATTCATCTCCCGGAAATATAAAGCGGTTACGAAATCAGCCGCTGACAGAGATCCACCAGGATGTCCGGACTGTGCATGGTAGACCATTGTTACAGCCGTTTGTCTTAATTGAATAGCTTGTTCTTTAAGCTCTTCTACTGTGATATTACTCACTATCATCACCTCAAAATATTTATTTAAAAATCTAATTCTTTATCCCTCGCTAATTCACAGAAAAAAATATTTTCCTTTAAGGTTAATCGTTTAACCTTTTCTTGCATTATATATTGTAAGCGGAATCATGTCAATGATAAATTTTTGTCACTACTTTAATACGGCTCTCCTATAAAACAGCATGAATTCGGTTATGAAAGGACACGGAGGAAAAGTTATGAAAAAGAAGCAACTATCATGATGAATGAATTGAAAGGAGTGGATTATAATTTGTTATTTGAAAAAAACAAAGAAAGGAAGGAATATAAAGAAAAAACGATTAACCTTCTTTCGTTTAATTTAGCTGATAGTATCCTATTATTGCTAGCTCTTGGAGACATTCAATATCTGCACAAGTACACAGTAGAAGAATTTCCAATTGTAATGATAAACTGCACTGAAGAGTCTATCAAGGATATTCCAACAGGTAAATGATGCCAGATAATAATTAATAAGCTTGGTCTTCAGTGATAACGGCAAAAAGGAAGGCTGTAACCATCAAAATGGTGCTTACAGCCTTCCTTTTTGTTGTATAGGTTATATTTACTACAAAAAGAACATAATCTATACCTTCGCGTTTTTATTCTTAACTGCAAAAAAGTCCAATACAGCTATCTCCTTTTATAATCTGCTTTATAAACTGTATATACCTCCACTTTATCAACTATTTAATAATTATTAAATTTTTCAAATAATAATAATAATTCTACTTTATTTATTAATTTTAATGTGATAAAATATTTTCATATCATACATAATATGTTAATAATACATACCACAGGAGGGTTTTAATGAGTCCATGTTATAAAATAACCGACAAAACCATGGCAATATTACCAGTTGGATCACCCAAAAACACATCAAAAGTCTTTGAATCGGATCAGAAAAAAACGCTTACTTTCAAAGAAATGCCCTTATCAATTATCGAAAAGAACTGCCTGAGATATTTTTCCTCTTATAATGGCAGAAGAGCTGCTGTGCTTTACCACGAACCTAATTATAAAATGAAAACACCGATTCCTATCAGCTCTACCAAAGGAATTATAGCTTTTCCAACTCAAGGCCCCTCCCGAATAGATTGTGCGTGGATTTTTTATAACCATGTTGCTAAAATCGTAAAACGGGAGGGTGGAAGTGCCGTTATTTTTAAAAATGGAACAGAATTATTTCAGCCGGTTTCTAAAAATACTCTTTTCGGTCAACTTGTTCGTTGTCACAACTTAGGACATATGATTGAAAGCAGTGAAGAAAGTGAATCACCCCTTTCTGCTAATTTACTTGATCTTCAGGAGGAATCCATGACTATCCGCATCGGAAAAAATCCTGTCATCAGTTCTAAAAAGTAAATGTTCGCTAAACCATATCGCCGTGAACAAATCTCATAACAAGACAATCACTTGCTGAGAAAAGCATTTTAAATTATTCGACTACCTAAGTATGATTGCTCTTGTTCTGTGTGTTTTTTGCTGTTTTTTAACCATACTTATTTTCCTCGTTCACTCTTCCAAAAGACAGTATATTATCAATAATAAAACTCCGCACCTGCTTCCGATAATAACAATAAGCCAAAATTTTCGTTTCTTCTATTTGCACTACACGAATAATACGCTGTGTTACGTTATTATCTTTACCAAGATAATAAATCATAATTTTATTCTTTTGCTCCATTGCATTTGTTAAGAAACCGATCATTTAATATCACCTCTAAATAAAATGTTAGTTCCTATTTTATTTAGAAATAGTGCTTTTTATGCGGAAGGAAATTACCCTTATTTTATATTAAAAGGTAACTAAAACAGTTATTAAAAAATCCACCTTAAGTCAGTTTCTATCCTTCACCTGACCTAAGATGGATTCTCTTAGCAATATCGTCTATTTCCTGTTACATAATAAGTACAAACCGACTTTTCCTTTGTATCCTCCTGCTTCTAAATAAAAAACTGGCTGTAATCTTTTTCTTTTTCTTTACAGAGATGAACCAGTTTATGTTTATCCGTCACTGTCCGGTTTAAGATATCTAAAAGCATCCGGAGTTTTTGCTTATCCCCATTCACATTTAAATTAATCAGTAAATAATATTCATCTCCCCCAATTTGTTCAGAGCCGTTTTGAGGAAACGAAAAGATTTTAAATGTCTCTTTCTCTGAGGAAAGATGGAGATAAATATGAATGTGTATATCTCCTGGAACTTCTACATGTTCATAATTGCAGCCATTTTGAAAATGAGCTTCAATGGGAAAATGATTGAATTTATACTTCGGCTCTATTTCTTCATACATAATGACAGGCATTTTCTTATTGTAATCGAAGGCATCTAAAAATATATGCTTCAATGAATCCACATACTCGAGTTCCGTCATGCCCTCTTCTGCAAAATAAATCGGAGAATAATGGATATTCATATTTTTACCATAATTCGAGCATAAATAATAATCATAGTTACGATATGCCATCGAATCCAGTTCATATAAAACCTTTGTTTCAATACGCTCAATATAGCCGGAAAAATGATACTGTAAATTGAACTTTAACTGCTGCGTACTCAGTCTGCCATCTATAGCAATAATTGCTAATCTCAGTTTACGGTGAGCCAGTTCAATCCGGTTCAACATCAGTAAGAATGTACTGAAAATCATATGCTCCTCATTTTCAGAGAATGTATAAGCATATTGCTGCTGAAACTGCTGGCAGATTTTTTTCATGACATGCAGCAGAAAAGGATCCTGTTCATTACTATCTCTAATATTCCTATAGCCTAAATCAACGCGGTCGGATACATCAAGCTTTATTTTCATACTGATGGGTATCATGATTTTAAGAAGGTCTTTTAACCATCCCTCGCTATCAAATGTATCAATCTGTAAGTATCCTGATAACTCTTTCAGCAGGAAATTCCGAGTTTCCTCAGCTAACGCTATCAGAGTATCATAATTTTCCACGGTACAATCTTTAAATCGATACAAATCTGTGCTGATAACTGCCATATAAGTTAAAAATTGAATAATATCTTTCGTAAAAGTAAACCCTTCAAATTCTTTCTGTAAGTTTTTTATCAGCTTTTCTACCAGTTCATATTCTTCCGTAGTCTGGTAATCAAATACAATACTTGGCAGCTCAAGGTCTATCTCTTTTTTATTCCTATTTTGATTTCGAAAATAAACTAAATAAATAATAAAGCGCTCGGCATTGATATCTGAAAATACAATTCTTGATTTCGTGATTGTCTCATAAAAAATCTTTCTGATTATCTCCATATCCGACCGGTCACATATAAATAGCTTATTATATTCTGCTATTCCAAAATCACTTGTCGGATTTTTATCAAAATATTTATAAACGCGTATCGTCAGCATAATTTTTTTAAATTGAGCACCCTGAACAAGCATCCCATAATGCGGTCTTACCACAAGAGTCAGATTATAATCAGACATAATTTCCTTTACTCTCTGCAATTCCTTGCTTAATGGATAGCTGACATTCAGTTCATATTGAAGAAACTCTACCTTTACGGGCTGATGTGAGGTTAACAGCCTTCGTAAAATATACTGAACGCGGTTATCAAATTCTGTATCAATCGTTTTCGGCTGATAAATTTGGAAATACTCCTTAATCCGATTTTCATATTCCTTATCCGCAATTTCTAATTTATATCCTTGCGACTGCTTGGATGTAATCAGCAAATCTGCTTTCACCAGCTCTTCTTTTAAAGTACGAATATCATTCTTAATCGTCCGGGATGTCACACCGAGCTCTGCTGCCAGCCGATCACTTGTCATATAGGTTTCTGAACGCAAAAGAAGGAGAAATAACGCCTTAAACCTAGCTTTGCCATCTAAAAACTTAAATTTATTTGACAAGTCTAAATCCATGGTAATCCCTCCTTCCAGTTGCGGTATGAAATTATTCTAGATACATATCCTTCATCGTATCAATCATATCACGGGTTATTCCCAGCTCTTCCATCACATATTTTTCAATAGATCCATACTTTTGGATGATGGTATCAATAGACGTCGCAATAAATTCAGAACGTGTGTCAATAAAAGAATATAAATGCTCCAGAACCTCTTTGTCATCCGTCAATTTTTTATACCCTTCCATTTTCACACGGTTACGTTCCTTGCGATTTTCTTCGGTAAGCATGTAGTCTTTCACCAGATCTTCTTTTTTCACACCAAGAATACCAAGTACAAGCATAGCCCCAAATCCTGTACGGTCTTTCCCGCCGCGGCAATGCTGAAGAACAGCAGGTGCATCTGGATTGGCTGTAATGCACAGCATCTCTCCAAAAGCTTCCTTCGAGTTTTCTTTATTGGCAAACGTGCGATACTGCTCAAGTACTACATCCGCCTGGTTGACCAAAGTACCTTTTTCTTTTTGCTCTATAATTTTATTAATTAAATTAATATCTTCTTTATCCTTCGAAGAGGTAAACTGAGCTGACAGCTCTGCTGCATGTGCTACCGGATCCAACTGATAAGTCTTTATAGAATCGTCAACTATTTTATTTGGATATTTACTGATCTCATCGTCACTTCGATAATCAATGATTGTATGGATATCCAGCTTCTTCAAATAGGCAACACCAGCATCTGTCGCATTATAGATATGATCAGAGCGGTATAACATTCCCCATTTAACTGTTTTCCCATTCTCTGCTTCATATCCTCCCATATCCCGGAAATTATTCATTCCTTCCACCGGAAGCGTTCTCTCACCTATAGTATAAGCTTTATCGGCAGATTTCAAAAGAAAATATGGTCTGTAGTCGACAAAGCCTATATTAACGGAAAAGCTTGTCTCAGATGTTTTTAGTAAAAACTCCGGCTGCATGTCTGCAGGGCTTTTCTTTAAATAGACTGCTACTTCTTCTTCCGCAGTGTCATCCTTCTTGAATAAAAATTTATTGGTTTCAATTTGAGTAACTTCATATTTTTTTCTCATAGTATTATCCTAATACACCTGCCATCGTTAACAGAATAGCTAAAATCATAATTCCTACAATAAGCTGCGGGGCATACTTTCCGTTTGTCCGTTTAAAAATCTTATAAACAGCAAATGTAACCAGCAAGCTAAGAATTCCCGGCATAACCTGATCAATCATTTCTTGAATTTCGATAACGTTATCACCAGCTGTAATCTGGGCATCAATATTAATCTTGATAATACTGGCTATCAAGGCCCCGATAACCATCAGTCCGACTACATTTGCCATGCTGGCCAGTCTTTGCAGGAAGTTCCCGCCTGCGCCTTCAATCATTTGCACACCCTGCTTATATCCAATATGAATTCCATAATATTTCGTACCGACATTGACAGTATTATATAAAAGGAACATCAGAATCGGTCCGATAACACTGCCATTTAAAGCAAGGGAAGCACCAATACTTCCACAAATAGGAAGCCATGTGAATTTCAGAAGGCTGTCCCCTATCCCGGCTAACGGTCCCATTAATCCTGTCTTAATAGCTGTCACTGTTTCTTTCTCCTCTTCGGTGGTTGTTTCTTCTACCGCCGCAGAGACACCCATAATTAAGGCATTCGCATTTACATGACTATTATAGAATTCTAAATGGCGCTTCATCGCCTGTGTTTTCAATTCATCTGGTTTATCAGCATATAACCGCTCTAAAACAGGAGTAAAACTGGATAAAAAACCAATTGCCTGCATCGATTGATAGTTATTTGTCACGTTCATTAATTGCATACGCCAGAAGATTCGATTGAGATCTTTTTTAGTAATCTTATTTTGTTCAGTATGCTCCGTCATAGATCATAATCCTCCTCATCATCGTCAAAATCATCTGAGTCCTTCGATTTTGATTCAGGCTTCGTTTCCTTCTCCCGTGTAGCCAAATCGTAAAGATAAGCTAACGGCAGGGCAATTAAGGTAATTGGCAATACAGATAAATCAAGATAAACGGCAAGTGCAAAACCGGCAATAAGGAAAACCCATAGTTCACCTTTCTTAATCATCATCAGCATCAACAGACCAATACCAACAGCAGGAATAATGGAACCAGCTATGGATAATCCATCCATGATGGAATCAGGCAGTGCTTCTACAGCTGTATCAATCGCACCGGCACCGAAATAAATAGCTAAGAAAGTCGGAACTGCACGGACTAAGAATGCTAAAATCATAGGAACATATTGAATACGAAATACCTTTTTAAAATTCCCCGTCTCTGCAATCCGATTGGCAATCGGGTTCAAGTAGACAATCCCGGAACGATATAAAATTAATAACTGCTGTGCCAGTAAAGAAGTAGGGACTGCCAACGCAACAGCAGTAGCCGTTCCGCCGGAAAGAATACCAAGAGCTGTTCCAATTGCGGAACCTGTAATAATATCCGGTGCAGAATAAGCGCCAACGTTCCCTACACCCATCCACATAACTTCTAATGTTGCACCGATTAACAAACCAGTCTGAAGATCTCCCATAATTAATCCGACAACCGTTGAAATCAACAATGGCCGTCTGATCATTTGTGTACCGATATCATCAATTGCACAGATACCGGCCCAAAGTGATACGAGTAAAGAGGTAACCATTTAGATGACCTCCCTCAAATCTACTTTTTCATCATTTGGAACCATTTGTACAGTAATATTTAAGCCTTTATCAAGTAATTCCTTGAATGCTTCTCTTTCTTCCGGTGTTACAGACAACGCTTTCGATACTTTTTCTCTTCCTTCACGGTAGCGCATTCCGCCAACATTTAAATCCTCAACCGGCACACCATTTTCCACAGCCTCTAAAACATCTTCGCTTGTTGTAAACAGAAGCATTGTACGGCGTGTAATTTTTTGCTTTTTGATAATCTCAGCAAACTTCTTCACAGGAAACGCTCTTACTTTAATTCCTGATGGAGCTGCCATGGTTAAAATATTTTTTTGTGTAGCATCATTTCCAATTTTGTCATTTAATACAACAATTTGTTCAATCTTGTGCATATTCACCCAAGTTGTTACTACCTGTCCATGGATTAATCTATCATCAATTCTACTAAAGCAAATCATCGTCATCGTCTCCTTCTAAATCTTTATTTGTTCTAATGGATAAACCTTGTGCGTAAGCTGCCTGAATAACTTCTTCCAGTGCACTGATTTCTTTCCCGCGGTTCATTAATACCTCCAGTAATAATGGAAGGTTCACTCCTGATGCAATCATCGTATTTTCTCTTGTCAGAAGATTGCTGGCTAAATTAATCGGTGTACCTCCAACAATATCCGTAAGAATCAACAACCCCTTTGAGGTATCCAGGCTTGCTACCTTATCCTCCATTTCTTGTTTAAGGTCATCGAGGTTGTCTACAACGAAAACGCTAATTGTTTCATAGTTTTCCTGCTCTCCTACGATTAATTGCGCGCTCTCTATTGCCGCCTTTCCAAAATCCCCGTGTGTCATGACCAAAATACCAAATCCGTCTGCCATGTTATTCTCCCCTTTCTATATTTTATTTTTGCGTATACTTAAGTGACATCGACTGTTTTTTTACTACGCTTTTATTTTATAACATATGGTATCGTTTTCAATTTCATTATTTTCACTATTGATAATGAAATTTCACTAATCTAAAGGAAATAGTTTATATTAATGCTGGTTATGAAGTTATAAAAAAACACTTTATCATTATTTTAGATAAAGTGAACAGCAGCAAAGTAATGATGAGCCATCAAAGGGTTCTCTGATATATTCAGGGTTATAAACAAACAAAATTATTATAAAACAAGGCATGCCTGAATTAAAAAGAAATTAGTTCTGTGAATTAGAGAATAAAAATATTTTAATGTGCTAGCATCCCTATTTATAATAATATATTTTAAGTAACCTAACACGATTATTAATTTGTTTTCCCTTGATCAACTAAAAAATCACGATAATTGACAGTATAAGTAAATCAGAATACATTTAACATAGTTACTGCTTTTAAATATTATTTCTCATATATATTGAAAACGATTACTTTCCAACAAATAAGATAAAGGAGCGTATTATTTATGGATAATTCAACAATGAAAAAAGCGTTGCAGGAGTATGTAGATGCCTTCAATGCGAACGATATTGAACGTTTGATCTCTTTATTTTCTGATGAAGCAAGTGTAGAAGATCCTGTTGGTTCACCACCCAAAAAAGGCCGTAAAGAAATTGAAGCATTTTACAAAGAAAGTATGACTGGTGCCAAACTGGAATTATTAGCATCACCACGCGGTTCTTACAGCAATGCAGCGTCCATTACGTTTGCGGTTCACACGGAGAAAGAAGGGCATTCTATCCGTATCGATGTCACAGATGTAATGACTTTTGATTCCGACGGCAAGATTGCTACCATGCATGCCTATTGGGGTCCAGAGGATATGCAGCAGCTATAGTTATCGACGTATTTGAGTTTACGATTTATAATTTTTCACAAATCTTACGTACGCCAAAATAAATGTTCCTTAAAGATAATATTGGATACATTTTAAAATTTCCGTAGTATATATGAACAGCTTTTGTAAAAGATATTTAAAAGACAAAACCAGAGTTTAGGCTTATTTGAAAGGATGATTATTATGGGACGTTTAACAGGTAAAGTAGCTATCATCACTGGCGCAGCTAACGGCATGGGAGCTTCGGAAGCAAAGCTTTTTGCAAAAGAAGGAGCAAAGGTAGTCGCAACAGATATTAATGATAATCTATTACATGAGGTAATTAACGAAATTAAAGCGGATGGCGGAGAGGCAATCGGCTTGAAACATAACGTGACATCGGAGGAAGAATGGAAACATGTTATTCAAGAAACTGTAGACCACTACGGTAAAGTGGATGTACTTGTAAATAATGCTGGTGTTTCCAGTCCAAAAACAATGGCTCAAATGGAAATGGACGAATGGAATAAAATCATGGATATTGATTTAAATGGCTGTGTTATCGGGATGAAGTATGTAATTCCAGAAATGCAAAAAGCCGGCGGCGGTTCCCTGATTAATATTTCGTCTATCGGCGGGCTAGTCGGTATGGCCGGATCAAGTCCATATACTGCTGCCAAAGGGGCATTACGTTCTTTATCAAAATCAGCAGCTGTTGAATATGGAAAAGATAAAATCCGCGTAAATTCCGTTCATCCGGGTATTATTGAAACACCAATGACTGCGGACACCTTTAAAGATGCTGAAGCTTATTATAAAACATTCACACAGCTTCCTTACTTCGGAAATCCTGAAGATGTTGCATATGGTGTACTGTTCCTGGCATCAGATGAATCCCGTTTTATGACCGGATCTGAGCTTGTGATTGATGGTGGCTGGACTGCGCTTTAAGAGGTAATGATAGAGCAATGTAGCAAGCTAATATATGCAATTTATTTTAATATAGCTTGTTTCTATTGGGATAGACCATACATTTATAAATATGAAAATGATACCCTCTTTTTACGTGATTCGTAGAAAGAGGGTATCTTTTATACAATATGTTACTTAACTCAAAACAAAAAAATAAGACATTGGTTTATAAATTTTCTTGTTTAATGCGAAAAAGTTAATATGGATGCTGCCTGTTCATCTTCGCCATGTTTATCAATAAGTGATAATTCAAGACCAAGAACATGTGCTAATTTTAGTAAAGTAACCAGCTTTGGTATATCTTTCCCGCTTTCCATCCGGCTAATTGTTTTTTGTGGTACATTAGATAACCTCGATAATTCCCGTTGAGATAATTCCTTTCTATCCCGGGCAGCGATTAGTTTTCCTACAATTTCCAGCGAAATAAATAATTCCGGATCTTCCTTTGCTAAATCTTTTCGGACATTCTCAAAGTTCTTCATTATTATAGTACCTGGATAAACGCTTAAGGAAGAAACAATCATCAAATAACAGCGAAAGCAAAATTACCCTATTCAAAAAGAAAAAGATCTTCCAATCGCTGCAACGATATGGAAAATCTTTTCTTTAACTTATTTAGTTAATGTTTTAAATTCGATTCAGCTCTTCAAAAGATTATAATACTCTTTTATAGCATCACTAATTGAATACGAAGGTTTGAAATCCAGCACTTCTTTTGCTTTTGAACAATCAAGCGGAGGAATTTCATCATAGCCAAAGTCACCGGGACCTATTTGAAATACTGTCCCGGGAAATAGTTTTTTCATTATAGAAACTATTTCTTCTGTACTTGTTAAATCTCCTGTTCCAATGTTGATCGTTAAACCATTTGCATCTTTATTATTAATGGTTAACCAAATGGCGTTTACTACATCCTTCACATAAATATACTCTATCTTTTGATCCATTCCCTTATCTTCTATTATATTTTCACCTTTTAAAGCTTTTTCAAGAATATATTTTATTGGATCATGTGTCACCCTTCCAGCTCCAAAAACAAACGGTATCCTTAGAGATGTGATATTCATCCCATATTTTTCATAATAAACCTTCGCAAGGTATTCACCTGTTACTTTGGTTACGCCATAGATAGAAGCTGGTGCCGGCATAGTTTCTTCATGAAGTTTTGCTGCTTTACTATCTCCATAGATTGCTGCTGAGCTTAAATATATCATTTTCTTCACTTGAAAAAGTCTTCCTGCTTCAAACACATTTGAAGTTCCAAGTATATTTGTATTAATTATCTTATTTGGTGAATTTTCAAATCCTTTTGGGTGTGATACTCCACCGCCATGAACAATAATATCTATTTTATGTTTTTCTAATACAGACGCTAAGCGCGAGAAATCATCTACATTTCCCTGCACAAAACTAAAATAGGGAGACTCCATATTCTTGTTTTCCATCATATTTATATCAAAACCGACAACATATAAGTTCTGCTGTAATAAGAGATTTACTAAATAACGGCCGATTAACCCATTACTGCCTGTTACTAAAATATTCAACCTTTATAGTCTCCCTTCTTAAGAGTGTTCCCTGAATCTATTTCGGTATAAAAATTTCCCGGAACCGGGTTCTCCAACTACCTTATTATCTTCAACAATTACTTTACCTCTCGATAAAACATAGTCAATACTCCCCTGCACTTCCATACCTTCATAGACATTATATTCTGTACTCTGTTTCTGAGATGCTTTTGTAATAACACTGGATTTATTGGGATTGAGAATCACTACATCCCCATCACTGCCAACATTAAGACTGCCTTTCTGAGGATATAACCCAAAAATCTTAGCTGGATTCTGACTTGTTATTTCAACAAGCTTTGACATGGAAATTTTCCCTTCACAAACGCCATATTTATAAAGTAATAACAGGGTACTTTCTATGCCTGGCAAACCGTTTGGTGCTTTTGTAAAGTTATTTATACCGTTCTCTTTTCCATTTACATATGGATGTGAGGCATGATCAGAGCCGATTGTAGAAATAGAACCGGATTTAATATTATGCCACAAAGCTTCCTGATCCTTATTCGTTCTTAATGGCGGAGAACAGATGTACTTAACTGCTTCTTTCTCTTCTTGTTTTAAATACTCCTCATTCAAAACTAAATATTGAGGACAGGTTTCTCCAAAAGCGTTAACACCTTTTTCTTTAGCTCTGACAAATTCTTTCAAGGCTTCCTCACAAGTTATATGGACAATATATGCTGGTGCTCCTGTTATTTCAGCAATTCGTAAAGCTCTCGCTGTTGCTTCTGCTTCCGTTGCAGGAGGCCTTGTATAGGCATGATAAATCGGTTTAGTATTATGGCTGTTTAATGCCTCTTCTATAAGACAATCTATTACACTGCCATTTTCAGCATGGATATTGGTTACAACTCCTGCTTTTTTGGCTGCTTTCATTAATAAATATAATTCTTCATCATTCACCATATTTTCTTTGTATGCCATAAATAATTTGATTGATGTAACACCTTCATCTGGTAATTGGGAAATCTGTTCAAGTACATCTTTATCGCATTTATTTATAATAGAGTGAAAGCTATAGTCTATTAAAGCGTTTTGAGCCTTCTCCTTCCACTCTGTTAAATCTTCTAAAAATGTTTGAGAATTATCTGGATCTGTATAATTTATTATCGTAGTTACTCCCCCGGCTGCAGCCGCACTTGTTCCTGTTTCAAAGGCATCCAGAGTTCCTTTAATTCCAAGATGCGTATGCGGGTCTATTAAACCTGGCAGGACATATTTATTTGTTGCATCCAGAATAGTGTCTTCATTGCCGCCAGTAATCTGATTGGATATCATGTTAATTTTTCCATTATCTATTTTTATGTCTGCTTGAAAGGTTTCGGATGCTGTCACTATTGTCCCGTTCTGTATAATTGTAGCCATCTTTTTCCTCCTCATTTTATTTATTTATTTATATAATGTATCGCAGTTTTTGCTAATAGATTTGTTCCCAGCGTAATATCCTCTGCTTTTGCAAATTCTTTAGGGTTATGACTTCCATTTTCAGATCTGATAAAAATCATACCCATATCTGTAATTTCTGCCATTAATTGTGCATCATGGCCTCCACCGCTTGGCATTTCAAACGTCTCCATATCAAGCTCCCGACTTTCCTTCCGCATCGTTTCTAAAATATGTGGTGCTGATTTAGCAGGGTTTGCTTTTAATTTACTGGTTATTGTATATCGTAAATCCCTGCGTTCACAGATTTCTTTAATTCTTTTTTCGAGTGTATCAAGAATAGCTTCTCTGCTTTCTAAATCAGTGTCGCGAATGTCAATCACAGTAGAAACTCTACCGGGGATAATATTTACCTGACTTGGCTGAACATCCATTGTAGCAGCTGTCCCCACAGCATTCCCTCCAGATTTATTCACAATTTTTTCTACCGCTAAAGCAGTTTCACTAGCCCCTAATAAAGCATCATAGCGTAAATCCATTGGCGTAGCACCAACATGATTAGGTTCTCCTTCAAAAACTACCTCTGTTAATGACAAGCCCGTAATAGCTGTGACAATACCAACCGGAGCATTCTCGCGGATCAAAATTGGCCCTTGTTCGACATGCATTTCCAGATATAATTCAAAATCTGTATTCTTTCTTACTGCCTTATCTATATTATCCGCATCTAAGCCAAAATTTTTTAATACTTCATATCTGGATTCACCATTACTATCCGTAACTTTAAGGTCTTCTTTTGTTAACTTGCCTGCCATCGCTCTGCTTCCAAACACTCCACCGGATTGAAATCTTGAACCTTCCTCTTCGCAGAAAGCTATCACTTCCAGTGGACGCATATTAGAGATGCCTTCTTCTTTTAAATGCTGTGCTACTTCTATGCCAGCAATGACACCCACAGTACCGTCATACTTCCCTCCGTTTCCAACAGAATCAACATGTGAGCCTAATGCAACAGCCTTTAATCCAGGGACATCTCCTTCTTTTCTGCCAATTAAATTTCCAGCCTGGTCCAGTCTCACATTTAATCCTGCTTCTTCCATCCATTCGCTAATTAACTCCAGACCTTCTCTATATTCTTTCGTTAAGGCTATTCTGGTGACTCCGCCTTCTTCGGTTTTTCCGATTTGGGCTAGTAATTCTATTCTTTGTTCTAATCTCTCTTTGCTTATCAAAGTACAAACCTCCATATACTGCATTTTATATATACATTGATTAAATTACATTACTGTTTGTATCTTTCTTTTGAGAATCTGTTATCGCTGTCCGTTTTGACCACATTAAAGCGAGATAAGTAACAGCAGCTACTCCTACACCAATAAACCAGTTATAATTATATAAATAACTAATAGATGGAACGATTAATCCGCTATATGCCGCTAAAGCACCTACTATAAAAGCTATTAAACCATTTCTATTCCACCCTCCATATATCCCGTCATGACGGAATAGGCTTGCAAGGTTATAGTTCATTTTACGAATAATAAAGAAATCTATTAACATAATCCCCAATACGGGAGCCATTGTTGCTCCGATTGCTCCCAAAACTACATCTAATGCTCCGCCTTCTTCATACCAAAGCCATGGTGCAGAAATGGCGCCAATCGTTAAAGCTATTGCACCTGATTTGCGAAAATTTAATTTTGATGGAGCCAGATTAGTTAAATCATATCCAACTGCTACCCCATTTGTCGCAACATTAACCGATAAAGTGGATACTAAAATTGAAAGTGCGCCAACAATAACGATGAAAGGGTTTTCAAATCCAGCTAAAACGTAAATTGGATTTGTTACAGGCTCATCAAAGGCATACATCGTTCCTGCTGTAGTCAATAATGCCATTAGCGAAAACAAAATAAACATAGTAGGCATGCCCATTCCTTGCCCTATAATATGATCCTTTTGTGATTTGGAAAATCTGGTTAGATCAGAAATATTCAAGATTAGGGTTGCTACAGTACCTAGTAAAGCTGTCATCCCAAGAAAGAACGTTGGCCAGAAATCCTCACTGGAAATAGTTGAAGGTATGGAAACCAGGTTACCTAATCCACCGGATACATTTACAGCCCAAAATACTAATCCTACTGCAATAACCATGATTACGGGTCCTGCCCATGCTTCAAATTTTCTAACACGTTCCATTCCATGTGTAATAACAAGAGCATGTAATGAAAACGTGATAACAAATGCAATAAATTCATTTAATCCGAGTCCTAAAACATTGATATTTCCCAGGCTATCCCACGCTGGAAAAGAAGATGCAAGAATTACATTAACAGCAATACTGCCAATGTACATATGCACTCCAAACCAGAATATCCCCAGACAAGCCCGAATAAATACTGGTATTTGAGCACCTTTCGTTCCAAAGCTGGCACGGATTAATACCGGGAATGGAACCCCATACTTTGAACCTGAATAACTGTTAAATGCAATGGCAATGAAAGCAACTAAATAAGCGCTGGCAACACAAGCAAAGGCTTGCCAAAAACTCATCCCTGCCACCATTAAATGAGCAGCTACTTCCCATGCAACAATATTGTGGACAATCCCCATCCAAATTGTAGCGTAAGCCCACCAGGTCCAATTCTTCTTTTCACCTGTTAATGGAGCAAGATCAGAGTTATACAAATTTTTATTAGGTTCTTTTCCTTCAACTAAAACTCTTTCTTCTTCCATGACAATCCCTCCATTGTATAAATTGAACATTCTGAATTATATCCTTAACCTTAGAGCATTACGTCTCCACAATTCGGGCCAAGAGTTTGGCCTGTATAAATATTCCCATCTGGTTCCGAAGCCAGAAAAACAGCAGTAGGAGCTACTTCTTCCACTTTTCCAAATCGAGGAATCACTAATTCTTTTTGCTTGTTCCCCTTCCATTCATCACTTACTTCCTTCATCAGCTGTGTTTCAATCGGACCTGGGGCTATGCAGTTTGCTGTAATTCCATATTTCCCGAGTTCCAACGCTACAGACTTCGTAAAACCGATAACTCCTGCTTTAGCAGCAGCATAATGGCTATGTTCGACACTTCCTTTTTGAGCAACCTGTGAAGATATATTAATAATCCTGCCAAATTTATTTTTTATCATATATGGAACAGTTAATCTTGTTGTCAGAAAGATGCTAGTTAAGTTCACTTCTATCATACGGTTCCATGTTAGCGTATCCATTTTATGAATAAGTGTGGGTGTTGATATCCCTGCGCTATTAACTAAAACATCAATTTTTCCGTAGTTTTCTATTGTATTAGAAATTAGCGTCTGTGCTGTATCCTCTTTAGAAATATCTCCTTCCGTTATTATTACCCGGTCTCCATACTGATTCATTTCTTTTTTAAATGCTTCTTTTTCCTCGATATTTCTAGCCAAATAATTTATCGATACTTTCGCGCCTTCTTGCAGAAATGATGTTGCTATTGTATAACCGATGCCTCCTCCAGGACCAGCACCAGTTATAATAGCTACCTTATTTTTCAGTTTCAATTCTACCACTCCTTAAAGCTATTACAATTCAGCAATAGCATCGATTTCTAAAGGTATTCCTTTTAAATCACAGCCAATTGTAGTTCTGGCTGGTAAGTTATCTGTGAAAAACTCTTGATAGACTTTGTCATAGATTTCAAAATCATCTAAGTTAGTTAAATATGTGTTTACTTTAACCACATCTTCCAAACTGCCGCCTGCTGCTTCTAATACATTCTTAACATTAGTAAGCGCTACTCTAGTCTGTTCTTCGATAGTCTCTGGAACCTTACCAGTTTTTATATCAACCGGTGCCTGTCCTGCAACATACACCGTGTTATTTTTTTTAGTAGCTTGAGAAAAATGTCCACCCGGCTTTGGAGCCATACTTGTATTAATAATTTCCTTCATGATAATCTCCCCTTTACTATATTTTGAAACAAATCATGTTACTTCTTTTTATATTCCTTGCGTGCTGCGCACTGTATCTAAATAGTTGTAGAGTGTGTATTTGGAGATTCCATAGTACTCACAGATTTTATCTCCTGACTTTTGAATGAGAAAAGCACCTTTTTCATCCAGATATTTTATCCCCTTTATCTTATCCTCTTTGCTCATATGTGCGACTGGCTTTCCTACATGATTTTGAGCTTCTTGAATTAAAAGGGCTAATACATCATTCACGTTATTCACAAATACTTCCTTTACATCTGTATTAATTTTATTTAGGTCTGTAAACTCCTTAATAGATGTTTCAGCCATCATCAAACTTGTGATATCAAAATTAATACATATACATCCAATAGGTTTTCCTTCACTATTTCGGATATACATTGTAGTTGATCTTAACATTCTTCCGTCTTTTGTCTTTGTCAGGTAGTTATGTTTATCACCTTCCTGATCCGTTCCTCTCAAAACTTCCAATCCTAAATTCGTTCCTGTATCTCCCACTTTCCTGCCTGTAACATGGCCATTTTCAATCCGGACAATTAAACCGCTTCCATATTTCTCGTGCTGCGTTAAATCAAGAAGCACAACTTCACAATCACTGCCAAACTGTTTAGCAATACCTTTTACGGTCGACGTCAAAAAATCAATTTCCTCATTAATATGTTCCATTTTAAAGAGCTCCTATCTATGAATATTCACAATGTTATACTAATTAATTTTTTTTAGTTTGTCAACATTTTTTTTAGTTTGGTTTTTGAGGGATTAGAATATAAAAAGAAGAGTAACAGATTCCCATAAAGAATCTATCACTCTTTCTTAACACCGTTTTCTATTTCTTATTCAACTTATTCTGTATTAAAAACACCAGTGTTTATTTTTAGAGCTTATCCAATCTAATAAGACTTAACAAACCCGCCATCAATCAACAGTGTCTGTCCAGTAATATACGTATTTCGATAAGATCCTAAAAAGACAGCGGCCTCTGCGAATTCCTCCGGTGTGCCATATCGGCCGATTGGAATAGAAGTCTGGACTTTATTTTGCCATTCCTTCAGTTCAACCTGGTTCTTCTCTGCATTTTTCTTATCAAGACTCCGCAATCTATCTGTATCGATTTTGCCCGGCCCGACGATATTAATTAATATCTGGTCCTTTGCATAATCTTCTGCCAGTGATTTGCAAAGGACCTGTACACCGCTTCTAAATATATTGGAAAGCAGCAGCTCGCTGATCGGTTCTTTAATAGAACTCGATGCAATGTATATAATTCTTCCTTGCCCATTTTCCTTCATTAAAGGAATTGCTTCTTTTATTGCCCGTACAGAGCTCATTAAAGTCAGTTCAAATGCATCATACCAAGCTGTCTCATCACTGGTTTCAAAATTAATAACCGGCGGTCCTCCTGCATTACTTACCAGTACATCAAGTACGCCAAAGTGTTCTTTCACAAATGCAAATAAACGGTTGATATCTTCCTTTTTCGAAACATCTGTAACGAATGGAATTACTTCACCGCCTGTCTGAGTTGAAATTTCATCTGCTGTTTTCTTCAGGGTCTCTTCATTTCTGCCGGTAATAATGACAGATGCTCCTTCTTCTGAATACTTATTCGCAATTTCTCTGCCGATCCCTTTGCTTGAAGCTAAAACTAACACCTTTTTGTTTTTTAATTTCAAATCCATTGTTTATCGCTCCTCTCTTTTTTATTTAATATATCATAGTGGAATTGGTATGGAGAAGGATGCGCAGTTTTTATCGAGAAGAACTGATGACTGTAGAGCTGAAAATCTTTTTCTAAATAAAAAACAGCACTCTTTTAAAGACGCTGCAGAAGACATAACTTTCATGAGCATATTAACGATTCTTCACTCGTTAATTTAGGATTGGCTCCAAAACTCTTATAAAAGTACGGTGAAGATATCTTTTCCTCTTCCTCCACCGCAGAAGATTACTTTCCTAAATAAGCAAATCTCCCATGTTTATTTTGAATACATCAGGCATTTCTTCCAGAATCATTCTTCTCTTTTTATTTAAATGAAGGACCCCTCGTCTTCTGATCCACTCCATCAATACCCAAAACTATAGGTCCTCCGCTTATTTTTTACAATATCGGACGAGTCTTCTATGTTATGAATCAGACTCCCCTTTCTTTTTACTTAAACCGGTTTTATTCATGTTTAACTTCAAAGTCTCAATTGCATCCTTTGTTACCGCCAAATGTTTAACTGATGTCTCATACTCCAGCGATGCTACGCACATAAATAAAATATCAATCACCTGGAGTTGGGACATTCTTGATGACATAGCACCACTTCTAAATGTTGGTTCTCCAGTCGCAGACGTGTATAAATTAATACTCGCCTGCTCTGTAACAGGCCATTTTCCATATCTTGTTAAACTAATTGTACCTGCGCCATTTTCACGGGCAATCTCTAGGATATTCGCAACTTCTTCTGTTTCGCCGGAAAATGATATACCAACAACTACATCGTTTTTTTCTGCATTTGCAACAAGAGTTGCGGCCATGTGCATATCTTCAAAAGCATATGCATTTTTATTAATCCTTAAAAACTTCTGTTCAGCATCATGTGCAATAATACTTGATGCACCTACCCCAATAAAGTGTATTCTGCGTGCTTTTTTTAAAAGATGGACCGCCCGATCAAGTTCATCAATACTTAGTAATTCCGCTGTTTCCCGAATCGTTTGAATACTATTATTTGTCATTTTCTCGATAATAGACATAGTGCCCTCATTCGGTTTAATATCTTGGATTCCTGCTTGAGTTGTTTTTTGCAGGTCGCCTGCCACTCTTATTTTTAACTCATGAAACCCTTTTAAATTTAATGATTTGCATAATCGAATGACAGCTGCTCCACTTGTTGCGCTTCTTTTTCCAAGATCGTTCGCAGTTAGTGAAATGATTTCTTGCGGATTCTCTAAGATATATATTGCTATTTTCTTTCCAGATGGTGATAGCCCGGAAAGCATTTCTTTAATTCTCATTAAACCACCAGTCATATAAGCCATACTATCAACTCTTTTCTTATATAGTCTCCAATTTTCAAATGCTGTATATTTTTGATTTTTATTTTCAGGTCCATAATATAAAATCACCCACCATATCAAAAGAATAATTCATATTCTGCAATCCAGCAATTCCGGGAGAGCTTAACAACAGCCTTTGGTCAAATCAAGAAACCTTTTTAGCTATTACGAAACGTATACAGGTCAATAGTTAAATTTTTTCTGATATCAATTAAATCTCTCTTAATATATTTCTTCTAAACTTTAAATTATTCTTAATAACTGCGATTACTGATTCTGAATTGTAATTGGTAGTTTCCCATTCACTTCTTTCTTTCCAAAGATCGCACTTGCGGCTGTCTCCAACGCACAAGGAGTAAATTCATACGTATTCAGATAAGCAGGCACCTTTGGGAAATACCTTAAAACATAAGGATTTTTCATCGCCACAACCACTACATAGGCGCCAATTTCTATTAGTTTTTTTATAAGCATTAATTGACTACTTTCTGCTGCCACGGATAAAGTGCCTATAATAATAGAATCATATTTTTTTACTTTCTTAACCAACTCATTGATTTCATCAATTGATATCGTGTTATTCAATTGTTCTACATCAGCAAATGGATGAAACCGGAGAACTGCTTCTCCTAAATTAAATTCCATATTTCTTTGATCCTCTACCCGCACCATTTCATCGTTTTCGGGATAAAGAACTAGAACCTTATCGTTTATATCTAATGGGAGTAAACCATCATTCTTAACAATGGTTGTACTATTCCGGTAAACTTCTGCGGCAAGCTCCTTATGTTCATTACCACCTACTATGGGGGGAACTTTTGCGTCATCAAGCTGCACGTTATCCCAATCAAGATACTTTTCTTTTAAGCTTTGGATTCTTTTATTGGCATCTGTTATATAATTCATATCAATCTCGCCAGAATCTATTGCGTTTATAATCTCCTTTACTGCACCTTTTTGACGTTCAAAAGTATGTGAGATCATGACGAAATCAACTCCTGCCTTCACAGCAGCAACGGCCCCTTTTTCAGTTCCAATTGTTTGAGAGATAGCGTCCATCTCCATACAATCAGTTGTTATTACTCCGTTATAACGGAGTTTTTCCCTTAGTAATCCTGTAACAACTTTTCTAGATAACGTTGCAGGCAAACCTGCTTTTGATTCGATTGCAGGGAAATAGATATGTGCTGTCATAATTGTATCAGCACCTGCTGCAATACACTCTTTAAACGGCTTCAATTCTACTTTTTCCAATCTTTGTAGATCATGTGATATTACAGGTAAATCTAGATGGGAATCAACATCTGTATCACCATGTCCCGGAAAATGTTTCAAGGTAGTTATTAGACCAGCCTCTTGCATTCCTCTTATTGTCTCTCTTCCAAATTGTGCCACCTTTTCAGCTGACTCGCCAAATGAGCGGACACCTATCACTGGATTTTCAGGATTATTGTTTATATCTAAAACAGGAGCCAGATTCCAATTTATCCCTAATCCAAGTAATTCTTTCCCTGTCGCAAAGCCAATTTCATATGCATTACTAATGTTATCCGTAGCGCCCAGAGCCATTGCCCCAGGAAATATTGTCGTCCCTTCACCCAAACGGCGCACAATCCCATTTTCCTGGTCCACGCATATCAATAGCGGGTATTTATAACCAGCTTTTTTAGCTTCTTTTTGCAAGTTCGTTGTCAAATTTAATACTTCAGCAGAGGTACCAATATTACGAGTGAATAAAATAATACCTCCTACATAATAGGTATTAATTAATTCTTTCACTTCAGGAGTAATCTGCTTTCCTTCAAATCCAACTATTAATAATTGACCAGCTGCTTTATTCAAGCCGGAAACACCTCTTTCATCACGGATTTTATAATCATGTTTCAATAAATGTAAAATTATTATCGTTTCATAATAAGAAAAGCTGTGAGCCTTAGAGAAGGAACACAACTTTTCTTATTAATTCAAAGTCCTTTCACTAATACAAAAGGTCTAAAGCACATGATTTGAGGTAAGATTTGAAAATAGAATATTTTGGTTTTTCAAATCTTTACTTTAACATGACTGCCCTTATTTATTATTTGCATGCATCTTTGTATACATGAAAAACATTTCCTTTGACAAATGCCTAATCGTTTCCGTACTCATCAATTGGTCTTCAGCATGCATGAATAATAAAGAAAACGGAACTTCTTCTCCTTGGGCTTCTTTTTGAATGAGTTGTCCATGAATTTTATGCGCTTCAATAAAAAAATGATTTGCTTCATCCATTTTTGACTCACCTTCTGCAAAGTTCCCTTCTCTTGCTTTCTGTAATCCTTCAATAATGAGTGATCTTGCAGTTCCTGCATTACTAATGATTTGCATATATAATAATTCCATTTCTTCCATTCTTTTGCCTCATTTCTTATTGACAAGCTTTTCCGCAAATTCTATTACTGCCGTTCCATCGTTCATCCCGTAGGCTACCGTGTCAATAACATCTACAGGAATATTTTGTGGTTGAGCAATCTTTTCAGCGTCTTTTCTCCAAAATCTCATTTGTGGTCCAATTAAAACTACATCAGCATTTGAAATATGTTTTGCTGCTTCTGCTTCAGGAACAGCCCATATTTTATAATCTTTCCCCTGTTCCTCAGCTGCTTTTTCCATTTTAGTGACTAATAAACTCGTTGACATACCTGCACTACAAACTAATAAAATATTCACGTTAACCTTCACTCTCCCTTTTTTTATTCTTACTACATTACTTTTTGTAGTAAAATTTGACTGCCTCCATCGATAAAATCAAGCAGTGGAATATCTTGCGGAATAACTTCACCGATTACATTCACTTTGTCGTCTTGTTTCAGATCTGTTAATGTAATTTGGATTTCCCCTGCGTATCGGCCATACTTATTATTATCAATTGTAATAGATCCCTTCTTACGGTCTGTTGTATGAGCCGGGTTTAAATTTTCATTATCGTGGAGATCAATACGAGATTTCCCAAAACGGACCAGGTCCCTCGCTGGATCTCGACGATTAATCTGAACATTTTCTAAATACGTATGAAAAACGGCAAATTCCGGCCTGATTTCCCCCCTATATCTAATTGGGATAATACCATCTGTAAGGAAAGAAAATTTTTCTAGTGTTTCATCCGCTAAGGATGGATCTCCAATATAAACTTCATCGACAAGACCATTTTTCTTTAAATCCAAACAGGCATGAACCGGTGACATGTCCCGATGTTCTTCTAATGTTGGCAATCCTTGATATAATGGTTTTCTTTTTACTCCGTCACCTGCAACAAAGGCAGATATTCCTATTTGATATTTTTTCAATAATATATTCTTTTCGATAAAATATTCTCTTGATAATCCTGTTTCCGGCCGAGGATAAAAGTTGTGTGCTGCCTCCGTATTATCTACGTTTAATCCTTTATTTATTAATTTTTCCAGGATCTCATCTGTTAATGTACTTGCATTTAAAGAGATTCTCATTTTTTTAGATAGTTGAACAATCTCTTCCAAACTTAAACCATAATCAACCCGGAGGCCTGTAATCCCCCATTCCAGTAATTGATCCACATTATTTATATCCATGTCCAGATATTTAAATGATTTTGGGGAAATGTCAGCAAATAAATCCATTTGGTGTTTTTTTGCTTCACTGCCCAGATGAAAAAGTAATTCTTTATAAGACTTTGTATCATCTTCTGGAATATGAAGTGATGTAAAAATGGAGGAAAACCTATTTCGGGCTGCTTTTTCAATCCACTTTTGATTAAATTCTTCGTCTTCCTTTGACAGATAAACAGAAATGCCAATCATTGTAATCCTCCCACCTTATTAATGTAAATAGTCTTGTTTCCTTGTCGCGAGCATAAACGCTTTAGAAGAAAGATTTCTATTACCAACTTCTATTGCTCTCATTGTTGCCATGGTTCGGTAATAATCTTGATATGGAACGTTCGCTTCATTTGCTCTAAATAATTCATAATGTGAAACTGCTTCAAACCATTGATCAAATGTGTCTTTAATATCTACATAAATTTGTGGAAGAAATCCGTTTAAATCTTCACAGTTCTCTCCAAAGTATACATGCTCCACATGGTGAGGTTCTTGCTCTGTTTTGACATTTGGATTTCCCGCCATTTTCACAGCTGTCAGGACCATATCATGTGTCAGGACATGACGCGGGTGAAGGCTCCCTCTCCAATGAGTAACGATAATATCTGGTTTTTCTTCTCTAAACAATTTACAAAGGTCCATTTCCATCTCTTCTTGGGGAGGTAATTGTCCGGCTACGTAGCCAGTCCAAATTGATTTTGCTCCCATCGCTTCAGCAACTTTAGGCATCTCCTCTTCCAACTGTCTTCCATATTCCTCTGGTGTTTTATTCTTATTTCCTCTTTCCCCCCTTGTAATATGCACGAACGAAGCCTGATGACCTTCTTTCGTATACTTAATGGAGACTGGGCCCGCCATTAATTCGGCGTCCAAGGCATGTGCTCCGATTGACATAATATGATGTTGTTTCTTCAATTTAAATCCTCCTAGTCAATATTATTTTTAAAATATTCAAATGAAACCTGCTAAAAACCGCGTGATAAGGTAGTTAACTTTTATTTAATCTTTTTTATTATTGCATGTCGTTTCATGACTTTCATGCCAGCCCGATCGTAAAAACGTTGGGCACCTCCATTTGTCCAGGCAAGCCAGACATGATAAATTCCTCTGCTGTACATGTCCCACAGCATTTCATAAAACAAAACACTTCCTATTTTTTTCCCACGCATTTTTTCTGACACCCCAAAGGGGCCAAAATGCCCTTCCAAATCGTCAATAGCACGCTGACAATAACCCACAATGTTTGAATGATGGTCTATCGCTAAGAGGATGCGTTCTTCACCTTTAAATTTCTCTAAAGTTTCACGGACATTTCTTACCCATCCACCTGAGAAATTCTCTTTTAGAAACTCTATGAGGGAAAGTGTGTATTTCTTAGAAAAAGGAATAACCTGAATATCATGTTCTTTCTTCAAGCCATCCCTTATCTCTTTGATTTCCTCAGGAATGGTAAAATTGTATAAAACCATGTCCATCCCCACCGCTTCTCCTAACGTTTCATATCCAAATGATTCGAAAAATGGAATTGAACCGCTGTAAGCATCCTTGTCAGGGCCAGGGAAGAAATAATTCGGACTATAGGCACCAAGTGTTATATTTGTTTTTCCCAGGTTTTCAAACTTTTCCTCGATAATTTTCACTAACTTAGATCCAATTTTTTTCCGTTGATAGTCCGGATGAACAAACATCACTGGAATCCATGCTCGTTCTGGCTCCATCCCCCGGTCCTCATAGGGATATTTGCGAACCATTCCTAGGCAGTAACCAATCACTGAGCCATTTTCATTCTCTGCAACCAAGCATAATTCCGGATCAAAATTTGGATCTAATAATATTTTTTTATGGAAGATATTTGAACTAACCGGATCTTTCGTTAGACATTGATTCCACACTTTAATAACTTGCTCTTCATCATCATCTCTATAATTTCTAATCTTCACAGAGTCCATTTCTTCATCACCTCATCTTAAAATTAATCCGTACTTTGCTTTTCATTTTCATACTGCTCTTTTAATGTCTGTTTTTCTAAAACCTTATAAAATGGAAGCCAAATAAAGAACATAATGACAAGGTTAACAGTCGCAAGCAAAGCGCCTGCCCAGCTTCCCCCTGTTCCAAGATAGCCAGCAATAGGCCCTGGAACTGTAAATGGAATTGCAGCAAAAGGTGCTGGCACAAGTCCAATAGAAATTATGAAGTAGCTGAATATAAACAGGAATAAGTGACCGAATACCCATGGAACAAATAGAATAGGATTTAAAACTATTGGCAGCCCAAACATAATCGGTTCTGCAATATTAAAGATGGATGGAGCAAGTGCTAACTTTCCTAAAGTTTTATATCTTTTAACCGCTGACATCAACATGAGAACAACTAACGGCAACGGACTTACTCTGACAAATTCAGCCATAAATTGTGCACTGGCAATGTAAGGGACCGTTTCCCCTGCGTCTGCAGCTGCAGTATTTGCTCCTAGCATGTCTATCCAAACAGGTGTCATTACTGAACCAACTACATTACTTCCGTGAATTCCAACAAACCATAGGATACGATCAACAAAAAAAGCACCAAATTGGGCGACAGCGCTTGTCCCTCCTGCAATGATTGGTTCAAATCCAGCCATAATCACAGCAGCAACATCAACTTGAAGTATATAACGCAGAACCCACCAAAGCACCATGGTAGCGAATACTGGTATTAAAGCAGTAAAAGCATTTGTAACCATCGGCGGTACACCCTCAGGCATTTTTATAACAATGTCTTTTTTAATTAAGTAACGATGAATTTCTGTACTGATAATTGCAACAATAATAGCTGTAAACATACCAGTACTCCCAAGATTATCTGCTGGTAAATAGGTACCTATCTCCTCGCTTACACCAACAGGGAATAGAATTAAAAAACTAAACAAACTAATCATAGCACCTGAAAATGGATCTACCTTTTCACCGTGCTGACTATAAAAACTTGACAAAAAATACCCTATTCCTGTTGCAAGACCAATAGACAGCAGCCCCATCGTTGCGTTATTTGCACTGGACAAATGTCCAGAAATTGGTTCAATCAAATTTTGCCAGGCTTGGACCGGAAAAGAACCTAAAAGTACAAAAAACGATCCAAGAATAATAAATGGCATCAACGTTATAAAAGCTTTTTGGATTGAGTCAAGGTATCTATTTCTAGATATCCGTATTAAAGGTGGAGCAACTTTTTCCTCAATAACATACGTTAATTTCTCCATCACTGCCACAGTGATTTCACACCTTTCTTTTTATTTTTCTATTGTCTTATGGATAGAACCTTCTGTTTTCTTCAAACACTCAACTGCCTCATCATAGGATAAATCAGTCAATAGCATAATAATGGCTGTCTTTGTTTCATAGTTTGCCATTTTGAAATATGCTTCGGCTGTTGAAAAATCGCATTGGGTTGCTTCCATAATAATTTTTTTTGCTCTTTCTTTAAGTTTTTCATTAGTTGGCTGCAAATCTACCAGTAAATTTTGATATGTTTTTCCAACACCAACCATTGACGCTGTTGACAGCATATTTAAAATCATTTTTTGCGCCGTCCCCGCTTTCAATCTTGTTGAACCGCTTAAAACCTCCGGCCCACAATCAACCTCAATTTTTGTTTTAGCAACTCTTCCAATTGTAGAGTTCCTATTATTACTGACAGCAACAGTGGCTGCACCAATATCATTAGCGTATTGAAGACCGCCTATGACATATGGTGTTCGTCCACTTGCTGCAATGCCAACTACAATATCTGAATCCGTTAAATGAATAGATTGTAAATCATTCCTGCCTAATTCTTCATTATCTTCCGCTCCTTCTACTGCTTGAATAAAAGCCTCGTTACCTCCAGAAATTAAGCCAATAACCTCTTTGGGATCTGTTCCAAACGTTGGAGGACACTCAACAGCATCAAGTAAGCCAAGTCTTCCACTGGTCCCTGCGCCTAAGTAAATCAGTCTGCCACCAGATTTTAATGAAGTAATAATATTATTTACAGCTTCTGTTATATATAGGATATTTTCTTTTATAATGTAAGCTACTTTAGCATCTTCACCATTCATGATTTTCAAGAATGCTTCTGTTGACATCTCATCAAGATTCATAGTTTTCTCATTTCGCTTTTCTGTAGTTAAATCGCCAAGCATTTCTTTCCTCCTTTTTGTAAGCGCTTTATTAAATTGATTACAATTTATTTTATACCACTTGAAATAAAAATTCAATATATTATATAAAACTTTTGAATTTTTATTTCATATTTGGTTTTTCCCACTACAAAAGCAAAATATAAATTAAGTGCAGATGTTGCGACTTGTATGTATCATTTAAGCCCAGATAAACTGGACATTACTGACTGATCAGCCTTCATTTATAATTTTAGAGCTCCCTCTATTCTTAAAGCTGGTATCTCAGTTGCAATGCATTAAAAAAAGCTCGTCTTTTCAGACAAGCTTTAACCTTTTAAACTCCATGTTAAGCATTCTTGGATACTTTGATAAGGGGTAATATTTTTCACTGGTACTCAAGATACCGGGCGAATAATACCTCCTAATCTCGAATACCATTTAACACATTTTTAGACTCATAAGGTTTACTATTTTTCTTTTCTGTCTTTTTTTGAGAACGATTAACAATTTCTATCCGCCTAATTATCTTATGTATAATCTACTAACTTATATATGGGGGGATAATAAAGATAATTAATCCCCCCGCAGTTTCACCTCTTCGTTTTAAAAACTCCTATCTAAGGCGCCCGCCCAGTTAAAAGCTTGACAATCAGTATGATTAAAGCCACAACCAGTAATATATGAACAAGATTTCCGGCTACTCCTCCAATGAAGCCCAGCAGCCATAAAACTAAAATGATAACGATAATCGTCCAAAGCATCGTCTGACCTCCTCACTTCTTCTTTCAATTACAATTCCCCGTTCTTATTATTTATAAACAAAAAGTTTATAATTACGTTGATTGTCAGAAATGGGGATATGCACCATTTCTGACAATCAACGAACATAATTTCAACTTTTTTAATATTGACAAGTAAGCGTTTTATGTTTAAGATTTAACTATAATTAAATAATCTAAATTAATCTTTGAATTGTAACTGTATCTCACAGGCAAGATCAAATTAATGTATGGCACTTTATTTAACTGTGCCTATATTAGTTGGTCTTGTTTTTTCATTTTTATAGTTTATTGATGGGGGGGGGGGTGAATTCATTTTGAAACTTAAGAAAGTTTATAATAATAATGTTGTGCTCGCTGAAAACTCTCGAAATCTGGAGCATATTATTATCGGCAGAGGAGTTGCTTTTAATAAGAAGATTGGAGATCAAATAGAAGATTCTATGATTGAAAAATTATTTGTTTTGCAATCTGCTCAAACGATGAATAGTTTTTTTAAACTATTAGATGAAATTCCTATTAATCACTTAGAGTTGACAAATAGAATGGTAGAAGCTGCTGAAAAAAAATTAGGTGTAAAATTTGATGAGAGTGTCTATATAGGCTTAGCAGACCATATTACTTATGCATTAGAAAGAAATAAAAATCATACGAAAATTAAAAATGAGTTGCTATGGGAGATAAAACAATTTTACAAAAAAGAATATGAAGCAGCTTTAGAATCATTGAAAATCATACATTACTATGAAAATATGATGTTATCTGAAGATGAAGCAGCTTTTATTACACTTCATTTTGTAAATGCCCAACAAAATGGTCAAGAAATGCAACAGACAGTATGGAGTACAGAAATTATTCATGACATTATAACTATGATACGCTTTCATTTTAAAATGGAGCTCAACGAGGATTCCTCCTATTTTTCTCGTTTTGTATTACATTTAAGATTTTTTTTGAGAAGAGTTTTTGCGGATGAGTTTCCCTCTTCAAAAAATTTCAACTTGCTTGAGGATATTGATATAAAATATCCAAAGCTATCTGCTTGTGTTGATAAAATCATAATATATTTAGAAAAACGATTAGAAATAAAAATCCATAATGAAGAGAGATTCTACTTGATTCTTCATATTAATCGAATACTTAATTAAATAAATGAAAATTGTAACTGTTAAATCAGGCAATACTTAATAAAAGTGATTCTTCACTTTTATTAAGTATTGCCTTTTTTATATAAAAAAATTTGGAGGAGGTTTATTTATGGGGAAATTTGATGATCTATCCCATTTTATTATCGAAAATGTTGGTGGAGAAGATAATATTATTGGATTAACACATTGTATGACAAGGTTACGTTTTAGTTTAAATGATTACACGCTTGTCAATGAAGCAAAGTTAAAGGAAAACAAAGCGATTGCAACAGCTCAGAAAGCAGGAGGACAATATCAAGTTGTTATTGGCACTCATGTAGGAGATGTCTATAATTCTATTTTAGAAAAAATAGGAACCCAAAAAACAATTGAAAATGGGGAAAAGAAGGGAACTATTAACTCCATTATAGAAATAATTACAAAAGTTATAACTCCAGTTTTGGGAGTATTACTCGCATGTGGATTAGTCCAAGGTGTTCTCATGATACTAACATTCTCCGGCTTATTACAAGAAACCGACGGAGCTTATATTATTCTAAACGCAATGGGACAGTCCATTTTTTATTTTTTCCCTGTGATTCTTGGTTACACCAGTGCAAAGGCGTTTAAATTAGATCCAGCAATAGGGATTATTATCGGAACAATTCTCGTTTTTCCAGGTATGACGGAGAGCTTAGCAAGTGGTGACGTACTAAAGACACTTTTTGAAGGATCATTCATATCTACACCTGTTTACCAAACATTCTTTGGTGTCCCTATTATGTTTCCGGCTAATGGATATGCATCAACAGTCATTCCGATTATTTTTATTGTGTATTTTGCATCGAAAATCAATCAGTTTTTAAAAAGAAAGATTCCCTCTGTGATGGCTTTCACGCTGGTTCCCTTTTTAACAATTTTGATTACACTTCCTATTTCTTTATTAATTATTGGACCTATTACAAATATGTTAAGTGAGCTTATTTCAAATGGTTTTTCCGCACTTTACGGAGTATCAACCATTTTAACATCATTTCTTGTAGCACTTATATATCAACCATTGGTCATTCTTGGATTACATTGGCCGTTAATTACATTAGGTATTCAAAATCTGGGCAGTCATGGTTCTGATTATATTTTACCGATGCTATTTACTGCTTCTTTTGCCCAAACCGCTGTTGTAGCAGCTGTATATTTTAAAACAAAGTCAAGAGCCCAAAAAGAAATTGCTATTCCAGCATTAATTTCTGCTTTATTCTGTATCATTGAACCTGCAATCTATGGTGTTACACTTCCAGTAAAAAAACGTTTTGTATTTTCTATGATTGGCGGAGCTATTGGTGGAACTTTTATTTCAATACTGGGAGCTGATTTTTATGCAGGTGTTGTTGGCATATTTGGTTTTGTCTCATTTTTAAATCCTAGTGGTGGGTACTCAGGTTTAATTATTTCAATTATTGGCGTACTCATTTCAATGATTATTTCATTCTTATTGACTTATTTTACTTTTAACGAAGAAGCGGGGCCAGAGGAAGAAAAAAAAATGAAACATGAAGTGTCTGGATTAGGAGAAATTGTTATTCACTCTCCTTTAAAAGGCAATGTTACAGAGTTAGAAAACGCAACAGACTCTGCCTTTGCAAATGGATTATTAGGAAAGGGGATTTTATTTTATCCAGAAGGAAACCAAATTATAGCCCCTTTTGATGGAGAAGTTACAACAATTTTCCCAACAAAGCATGCTGTAGGGATTACAAGTACGGATGGAATAGAAATGCTTATTCATGTTGGAAAAGATACTGTAAATTTACAAGGAAAATACTTCAAAAAATTAAAAGAACAAGGCGATTTTGTAAGGAAAGGTGAGGCTATTATCGAATTTGAATTAGATGCGATTAAGAATGCAGGTTTTAGTGCTGAAACACCGGCAGTCATTACGAATGCAGATCAATATGAAAATATTTTAATTGTAAACTCCGATTTCATTGATTATTCAGGAGAAATAATGTCAATCCAATTAAAAGAGTATGAAAATAGAAGTCGTATAGGTGATTTAGCGAAGGATGGAGGGAATATGGCTTGACAATCAATAGTGAATTATTAAGAAGAATAAAAGGTATTTTAATGGGGGGAGCTGTTGGTGATGCTTACGGTATGCCAACAGAATTTTGGACCTATAATCAAATAAGAAGAAGTTTTCCGAATGGAATAAAAACTTTATTGCCATCTTTAGAAAATCAATTAATTCCAAGAAATTTGCCAGCTGGTTCTGTTACTGATGACACAATTAATACAGTCATGATTTTAGAATCCATTGTCAAAAACCAAGGGAAATTAAATGCAATGGATTATATTAACCATTTGATAGAGTGGATTTCTAACGCAAAAGATTCCAAATTAGTTTCTGGCCCCTCAACACTTAAAGCTGTACAAGCAATAAAAAAAGGAGTTCCTGTTAACAATACAGGGTATGGTAATACAACCAATGGTGCAGCAATGAAAATTTCACCAATCGGTCTTGTATCTGATTATAAGCATTTAGATAAGCTGATGGAAAATGTTTTTGAGATATGTTTACCAACGCATAATACAGAAATAGCAGTATCAGGAGCATGCGTTGTAGCAGCCTGTATTAGCTATGTTGCTGCTGGTGGAAAAGACATTGATGAAATTTGGGAAATTGCTGTTAGAGTAGCTGAAGAATCTAAAGGGTATGGAGCTGAATTTCCAAGTCCATCTCTATCCTTCCGAATTCAATATGTGCATAAGATTGTTCATAATTGTATTGAGGAAGACGCTATTACACGAATTGTTAACGAGTTGGGGACTGGTGTTGAAACGATTGAATCTATTCCTGCAGTTTTGGCAGTTGTACAGCTTGCTAAGGGAGATCCAATGAAAGCTGCAAAAATCAGTGCAAGTTTAGGAGCTGATACTGACACTATCGGTGCTATTTCAGCAAGTATTTGTGGAGGGATAACTCCGTTTTTTGATGAAGGTGATGTATCGACAATTGAAGAAATCAATTCCTTAGATTTTTCTAAACTTGCGGAGAAAATACTTCCATTCTCACCATATTATACCTAGATAGATATTTTGATTTTCTGATGAATAAGTGAATTAATCATATACTAACAGGAATAATGGTTAAAAAGCGGTAATTCATTTTAGGGTTGAATACTGCTATTGAATAGAACTAACTAAGCCGTCTTTTTGAACCACTCAAGTAAGTGAACAATAGGCATGGTACCTCCATCATAAGTTGGTGAAGGTACCACCTTTATTTTATTATCACAACATTAGCATCAGGAGAAAATAAATTAATACAAGGTAACCATGTGTTTTTAGTTACTGTATTTGGCTTCTTGATAGCGTATTTCAATCCACTTTTTCCAGTACTCTCTTCCCAATAAGAACAGAAGTCACATGATCCCCGTTCCTTGAAAAATAAATCCTCTCTCCTGTTTCAGCTATAAAATCATTTTCAGATATCGGGTAAAAGCAAGTAACGAGCTCATTTCGATTTAAATAAAGCAAATTATTTTGTATGGATACCGAAGCCTTATTTCCTTCTCCTGATTTATATAATCCAGAAAAGTTACTTAAATCCAATGATTTATCAGACAGCACCGGACTTTTGTTGAATAGCTCTGCTGCCGGTATTTCTAAAAGAGTATTTAATACAGAGACTAATATTTTCTCTGCCGGGACATCAGCCATATTAACCAAAATGGAAGCTGATATTCCTTTTTCTCCGATAACTTGAAAATTAGAAGAGACGCCCTTTACACTGCCTCCATGCCCAAACCGGGTGTATTCTCCGATCGAATTTATTTCAATCCCATAGCCATAATCTCCGCCATTAGGCAGACGAAAAGCAGATGAAGTCATTTTTTTGATCATATTCTCTGATATAATCTTTTTGCCATAGAAATTGCCATTTAAACGCAGCATCTCTACAAATTTCATTAAATCTTCGGCAGATGTTTTCCATGATCCATTCGTATAAATATCACCTACATCCCACCAGGCCGGCGAGTGAAAAACATCTGATTGCTTTTCTTTATAGGCATATAATTCCGTTACATTTTCTTTATTTGCAATGGACTCAGTAAGGAAAAAGGAATCTTGCATATCGAGCGGGAAAAATAATTTTTCTTCTACATATTTGATAAAAGGTGTCCCGCTAGCCAATTCAATTATTTTTTGCAGCATCCCGAACCCTTCATTGGAATAATTAAATACTTTTCCAGGGGGACCAAGCAATTCGAACTCCATATTGCTTATTTGTTCAATCAATTCATCCGCTGTTTGTATGATAGTCTGCTCATCCGGATTCCATTTACCAAATAAAAATTCACCATCCGGATCATTCCTTATACTTCTGATACGGGCATTGTGAATGGAAGGTAATCCCGGCAATCCGCTGGTATGGGACATAAGGTGTCTGATTTCCAGCTGTTTCGCGTAATCTTCCCTTGGCCATTTCAAATTGGGCAGCCATTTTATCACCTTATCTGTGCTATTTAATTTACCCTCCTCCTCCAGCATCATAATCGTAAGACATGTCAGAGATTTGGTAATAGAAGCCAGGCCAAATACAGTATCCTTTGTAACAGGTAGCTTTTCGTCTACATTTCTATATCCATAATAATTATTATAAATACTATTACCATTTTGATATACAGTAAGTGCCATACCGGGGATTTTTAATTCCTTACAGGTTTCGTTCAACTCATCATTCAACTTGTCTTTGATAGATTCAGATATCATGCTTAAAGTCTCCTTATGTATTGTTTAATATAAAATAAGCCGTTAGTGTTGTATTTATTTTATCTAATAATAAGAAACAATACTAATTTTCGATTTCCAAAGCTTTTTAGATATTAAAAAATCCTTTATATTGAACAGCCGGAATCTCTAGCTGAATCCAATATAAAGGAAATATGTTTTTTAAAGGTTTACCCGTTCTCTATATCTGTCAATCAGAACTTGATTGTGCTCATCCGAGCCTTCCAGGTTTCCACTTAAGAAAATAGGAGGTTCATAATTGTTTTCTGCCATCTGCTTGATAGACGCTGCAAAAACAGCATTTAATATAGCCGCACCAATTACAGTAGAGCTAGGTGAGAATTTTATTTTTACTTTTTCATGTGACAGAAGTGCATCTCCGATTGGTGCATGATTATCAATAACTAAGTCCACTGCATCATACAGATACTCCCCGCTGTCATGACGTGATGGCTGACTGGATGAATATGCAATGGAAGTAATACCGATTACAAAAGCACCTTTATCTTTAGCCATTTTTGCTGCGTCAACCGGTACAGGGTTTCTTCCAGAAGTGGAAAGAATAATGACAATATCCTCTGGACGGATATCCTGCTCCTCCATAAAAACCTTGGCGTAATCATTTTTTCTTTCCAAGTCTGATGAGCGGACAGCACCTTCATGAAGCATCAGCGGCTCATGAAAAATAGGATGGATTGGTACCAGTCCACCCGCACGATAATAGACTTCCTCCGTTAAAATATGCGAATGCCCGCAGCCGAACAAATGAATAATTCCACCATTTTGAATAGCCTCTGCAACTTTTTGGGCTGCGTCTGCCATTGCCTTCTTTTCTTCTTTTTCTACTGTTTTCAGTAAATCTGTAATTTGATTAAAATACTGATGGATCATGATAATCCTCCCTTCCGCTTTATCGCTCCTAAACTTTCCATAATACTGATTATATTTTCTAAAGCTATATCGATAATATATTTCCCCTTTTCCTCCGTTGCAAGACTGGCATCTCCTAACACCGCTGACTCTGTGAAATCCTCCCATGGTGTAGGTGTAGCATCAGCATACATTGGTATATCAGGTGTATCGGCAGGAGCTTTATCCATATTTACGAATTCGGGCGCCAGATAAAGCATGTAAGATGTTTCTATCTCATCGGCATGGAAATAGGTATTGTGAGAAGCATTTTTATCACGAATTTCAGCTGCAGCTTTATTCATGCCTGGATAAAAGAAATAGAATACACGTAACTCCGGACAAGATTCATATAATTCACGGGCTGCCTCTTTTAAAGCAGTCTGATTTCCCAAGTGCCCATTCACCATGGCAAATGTTTTAAATCCTTGTTTATACAGACTTTCTCCGATATCAACCAGAAATGCGATAAGGGAGCGATTACTTATATTAATACTCCCCGGAAAATCACGCAGACTCCACACCTGACCATAAGGTAAAGTAGGCAGTACCAGTCCGTTCACACGTTCCGCTATTTTTTGTGACAAACGTTCTGCAAGAATATTATCTGTTCCAAGCGGTAAGTGTGGTCCGTGTGCCTCTACTGCACCAATTGGTAAAATAGCAATTTTAGATTGATTAATTTTCTCCTTTACCTCAAATGAATTTTCATATTGGAATTCCATTTTTTCATCTCCTGAATTTTCATCTATCACTTTAAAGTTTAAATGGTTTACAACACTCTATTTTTTAAATGTAAAGCAGCGGGCCGGATTTTGAATAAAGAACTTATCGATTAATTTCTCACCATCAAATCCGTTTTTATATGCCTCATCAATAAAGCGCGGCACCCATTTCCCAATGATATATTCCAGTCCTAACCCATAGTCATAATGCTTGTAATAGGACTTTCTTGCTGTATCCCCACTGACGAGAATCTGATCTTCATACCCTTTTTTAACCAGATCCAATATACATTGAATACGTGTACTTTCCGGAGCATATTTAATTTTTGAAATGCCATCAAAGGAAAGATATGCACCTGTTTGTGCAATTTGCTCATGATAGTAAGGGTCCGGATTACGATCCATATGTCCAAAGCTCATATATTCCAGATTAACGTTTTCCTTTTGCAGCAGTTCTATTTGTTCGAGTCCCATCGTTCCGGCTTCTGTATGGGAATGCATCGGGGCTTTTGTTTCATGGTGCGCAATCGCTACTGCGCGCAATGTTTTTTCTTCTAAAGGTGTTATTCGGTTATAGCCGGTACCAAATTTTACCTGTCCGCCTCTTATTCCAGTACCTTCTAATCCTTCTTCTATTTCACGAATGACAAAATCAGCCAGCTCATTAACCGATTTTGCATCAATCCATTGATAATACGTCGCATAATCCCCGGTCACTTTTTTAACATGCTCTGGTATTGACGCATCCCAGAGAAAGCTTTTATTAAATCCAGCTGTACCAATAATCGTAATCCCTGTCTCTTCCGCAATTTCCTTCACTGCTTGAATATCACGTCCATAATCTACAGCAGTCGCATCCACAATTGCCTTTCCGCCAAGCTTTTGAAAATCCAGGACATCCAGTTTTGACTTCTCTTTATCATCCAGAAGCAAATCATCCTTTTTCTGCTCGACCCAGTATGGCGGCCGACAAACGATATGTTCATGTGAATAGGTAAATCCTAATGTTGATGGGTCTATATCGCCATGCAATGTTCTGATAAAACTCATTGGAATCACTCCAGTTAATCATTTTTTGTTAAAATATATCCCTTTATTTTAGAAGAGTAGCTGTGCTAAAAGCCGAATAATCGGCCCCAATATAAACATATCTGAATCAGCTGCCCACATGGCCGTATCTGGAACAGTACCTGGTAAAAGCATTTTCACCATGATAAATTGTCCCCATGCAACGACTGTAGCAGTAATAAATCCGCCCATGACAGCTCCTCTGACACCACCTGTTGCATTTCCGAATACGCCGGCAGTTGCAGAGTGAAAGAACAACACAATCATTGTCGGTACGAATACATAACTAACGGTATTCCCTAAAACAACTAACCAGATTAAAGCTCCGACAAACGCTCCAAGGAACCCTAAAATAACGGCATTCGGTGCAAAGGGAAACACAACCGGACTATCCAATGCAGGCTTTGCTCCCGGCACAATTTTAGTTGCGATCCCTTTAAAAGCAGGAACCATTTCCCCGATAAACATACGTACCCCTAAAAGAACAACCGCAATACCTGCTGCAAATGTGAAGGATTGAATAATTGCATATACAATAAAGTTCTGTTCTCCAGCAGCTGCCACCAGTTCTTGTGCTCCCGGTGTATCTTTAAACGAAATAATAATTGCTCCGACTAAAAATAACAGTCCCATTGTCAACGCTGTGATAACATTTGAATCTCTTAAAAACTCCAGTCCTTTTGGCAGTTTAATTTTTTCAGAGTCATTTTCTTTGTTACCAAGATACTTACCTGCTAAAGCACTTAATAAAGAAACAGAAGCAGACGTATGACCGAGGGCAATATTATCGTTGCCCATAATTTTCCGCATGAATGGCTGTGTTAATGCAGGCTGAATGGTCCAGTATAATCCCATAATAATCGCCAGGAAGATGACCAGCTTAATAAAGGAAACATCTCCAACTGTTTGAATCACAATTCCTGCGAAAATGGTCGTCGTCCAAAACATCATATGGCCAGTCAAATAAATGTATTTCAGCTTCGTAAATCTGGCTAAGAGAACATTTATTACAAAGCCTAGTGTCATTGCCAAAGTAACCGCACTTCCATACCTTGCATTAAACACTTCCTGCCCCATAAAGCTTCCAAGCGGCTCTTCTGATAAATTAAATACTTCTTTCCACAGCGGTTCAAACACTGTCAAAGCACCGGTAATGACGCCTGCTCCAGCGGAGATAATCAAAAATCCAATGATAGCTTTAAATGTGCCGCTAATTACCTGACTGGTGCTTTTTTTCTGTAAAAGTAATCCTAAAAGAACGATAAAGCCCAGCAACATTGCTGCCTGTCCAAAAATATTTGTGGCAATCCAGAAAATTACGTCCATTGTAATCCCCTCCTATTTGTTTAATTCACCAGATTTTCATCTATTACTTTATTGATTTCATCCATGTCAAAATAGTTATTAACAATAAGAATTTTTGCCTGATGATCTGTCAAACTCTCTGCCAATTCATTGCCGGTAATGATATAATCCGCTCCCATATTGGATGCGGAAGAAACATCCGTATGTTCCACGTCAGCACTGATTCCTCTATCTGCTAATGCCTGCTCTACATTCATTTTTAAAATCAGACTTGTTCCCTGGCCTAATCCACAAACTGCTAATACCTTTATCATCATTCATCGCTCCATTTCCACTATATTTTTTATTTCTTCATACGTTGTTGCATGTGTTAATTTTTCTATATTTACAGGATCGTTAAGAAGCATTGTAAGCTTCCGGAGCAGTGTTAAATGCTCGTCACTGGATGATGCGCCTAAACCAAATACAAGACGGACCGGATCATTGGATGAATGTCCAAATTCTATAGGATTCTTTAATTGCACCAGGGAGACAGATGCTTCCTTTACCCCATCCTCCGGCCTTGCATGCGGAATAGCAATGTGGGGTGCCAAAACAAAATATGGTCCGTTTTCTTTATACGCATTTTTCATTGCTTCAATATATGATCCCTCTATAAGCTCATCCTCTGCTAAGAGGTCACCAGCAGCTTCAATCGCTTCATAAGCATTAGAAACCTCCACACCAAACTTTACGATACTTTCTTCTAAAAACTTCATAATCTATTAACCACCTGCCCTTTACTGCTGATTGGCTTCCGTTGAATAGCGCTGTATCCAATCCACGATAGCCTGTTTATCTCTGGTTGCTATAATTTCTTTCTTTATCTCTTTATTGGAAAACAGCTTTGTTAACTGTGATAAGGCTTTTAAATGCTGTTCGTTATCTTTGGAAGCCAATATGACGATAATTGCTGCCGGTTTCCCTAACATATCTACTGGTTCTTCCAGATGAAGCATACTCATCCCTGTTGTAATCACACCGTCATCCGGATTGGCATGAGGAAGTGCAAATTGATCAGATATTACAATATAAGGACCTGATTGATGCACATTTTCAATCATCTTATATAGATAGTTTTCTTTAATATATCCTTGCTTCAGCAATGGCTCAGAAGCGATTTTAATCGCATCCTCCCATCCTTGAGCCTGTTTTTTCAATACCATTCTGTCAGGAGGCAACAGTTCCATTAAATCGGGCTTTTCTGTTTTACTTCCGGTATGAAAAGGCGAATAAAGATAACTTCGAATCTCTTCAGAAAGTAATTCATTATGCTCAATAACCGCATATTTTCTTACAATGTCCATAAGTGTCTCAACAGAATAAATCTGATTGCCCTGTGAACAATTGAACAAACTATTTACTCTTTTTAATAGCTGCTCCTTTTCCTTGTTGTCCAAAACCGGATCAACGACAAATACTGGAATACCACGATTGGGAAGAGGAATAGTTGAAACGATAAAATCTGCTTCTAAATTCATTTTTTCATATTCTCTTAATGAGGTAACACCAATCATCTCCACATCAGAGAACAATCCTTCAAGCTGACTCTCCAGCAGTCTCGATGTTCCCAGTCCATTCGTACAGACGATAAGCATCCTTGTCCGGGTTTTCTCCAGCTGAACTCCTTCCTTACGAAGCCAGCCGCCAAAATGCATGGCAAGAAAAGCTATTTCATTTTCATTGATTGGCTGACCAATTACATTTTCGAAATGGTGCACAACTTTTTTTGTCAAATGGAAAACTTCCGGATAATTTCGTTTAACCGAATCACACAAAGTATTTTCAATCTCAATTCCATATTTCATGCGATAGAAAGCCGGCTTCACATGCAGAAGTAAATTTTGAATCATTTGTTCAGAATCACGAAACTCAATCGCAGCATACAATTGAAAATCACGAATCATCTTTTTTACTACTTGAAGCAATGTGTTCATTTCCCCACTTTTAAACTGTGGACTAAAGTTGTAATTCACTTTGGCACCAAGGAGGTATTTCGAAAAATAAAATTGTTCATCTAAAGGTATCTCTATCTTTAAGGCTGCTGATAAATTATGACATAACGCACTTATTCCTCTATATTCATCCGTTGCTTGGATAACTTCTTTTTCAACAACATCCACTTCAACAGATTCTTCTTTTGCAATCCGTTTCAAAAAGAAATGGAACCAGACAACAATATTCGTTAACACTTCATCCGTAAGTTCAACCATAAATTGCTTTTCATACTCATTTAACAATTGATTTAACAACTGCATCCACGAAAGATTGAATATAGAGTAAGGTTTATACGCCTGATTTCCAGTGTTTATTGGTGTATTAAATAAATTGGTTAGATAGTTATACCATCCTTCTTTTGGTATAACTATAGATAAACAGTGAATCAGCACTCTCCTGATATCGTTTTCATTTCCTTCTAAAGTGTAACCGGCTTTGCGTTGCGGATATAAGTGCAGTTGGTACGTTACTAGTTTGTCCTTTAATTTTCTTATATCCTCTAATGCGGTATTTCTGCTCACTTGAAAAAGCTCCCGAATATCCTCCAGAAAATATGCCTTATCTCCTCCAGTCAGATGAAGATAAATCCATGCCTGTCTTTCTTCAGCAGAGAATTCATAATACATTACTTCAGGTGCAGTAAAATTGGCCAGAATTTCCTTTTTCGCTTCTTTTTCTATATATAGGCCTTGCCCTCTCACTTGTTTCACTGCACCAAGATGATTTTCGCTCAACCAATCATTGATCTTATCGAGATCACTATAAATGGTACGTCGTGATACATTTAACATTGCTGCAAGTTTCTGAATAGTAATGTATCCATTCTGTTTCAATAACTGATTTAAAACCGCCATACTGCGCTGATCCATTATTCGACACCTCCAATCTGCCTTTTAAAATTAGTATGTGCCGTTATCTTTATTATAGTAAGAACTTATTATTACAGTAAGACCAAATGAACCACAGGGAATTTTGTAAAAATGGGCGGAAGTTCTAAGGCATTTTTCAGAAGCAATAGGACACGCCTTTTCCATATTGCTTCTTCAGCATACTCTTAGTTGTTCTTTTAGACATAATAAACGCTCCCTTTATAATAGACAGAGAATTTTTTATGATTCCCTGTCCCACTATAAAGAGAGCGTATCAAACCCGAAGTGAGAGCTTATTTTTATTTATCGTTGTTCATCAGAGTCATTTAGCGCATCCTTGACATCACCTTTTTTATCTTTCGCTGCACCTTTGGCTTTATCGGCTTTACCTTCTGCCTGTTTTTTCTTATTATCTGTTACTTTTCCAAATGCCTCTTTGGCTTCTCCTTTTACTTTGTCTCCTGCGCCTTTTACTTTATCTTTAAATCCATCACTCATGTTCATCAACCTCCTAATAGCTTTAAAAAGAAATTTCTTTATACTAATTGTTTACCACGAAATTATTGATGTAAACATAAATCCTAAGCTCCAACCCGAAACTCCCGTCTGAATGAGAATAATAACTATCTATCATTATTCGCCCTATAAAACACATGTAAAAGCAAGGAAATATATTCCATTGTCATTAATTGATTCGTATCTGCCAAAAATTTGTATGATGCGTTTTCTATCTCTTCGAACATAATATTACAATATTACCTCTACTAATTTTTCTTGATTATATTATATAGAGTAAACACTTCCAGGCTGTATCTCCTTTCTTCACTAGCTGATGAAATGGAACTGAGCGTAGCAAGAAGATTTATCTGATCTACCAATAATTGTTCAATTGAATAAAATTACTATCTTAAATATTTATTTTATATAAAACGTTTACAAAAGGTCATCCTCATGTTATATTCATTATAATCAATAACAAAAAATACGATAAAGATTATAATGAATTTAGAAAGGAGAGCAGATATGCCAACACCTTTATATAAACAAGTAAAACAAACTATTTTAAAAGAGATTAATCATCATATGAAAGAAGGTGATCTACTGCCAACAGAAGGAGAATTGGAAAAAAAGCATGACGTCAGCAGAATAACAATCCGCAAAGCAATCGATAGCCTGGTGACTGAAGGGTATGTCGAAAAAATTCAAGGAAAAGGAACATTCGTTAAGTCTACAAAGATTGTACAGGATGCCGGCAGTATCACAAGCTGGACAGAGGAAATGCACTTAAAAGGAAAAAAACCGGATACTGTCAAGCAACACATTTATGAGGTAAGCCCTTCTTTAAAAATGAAAAGAAAGCTTAATTTACAGCCGAATGAAAAAATCATATGCGTAGAAAGAATCCGTTTGGCTGATGGGGAACCGCTCGCACTCATGTTTAACTATTTACGTGAAAAGTATATCCCGGGTTTTTTAGAAAATGGGTTTACAAGAGAATCATTATACGAAGAGCTTGAAAAAAATTACGATATTGTTTTGGAGGATGCAACAGAACAAATTAAAGCCCGGTTAGCAACAGATTTAGAAGCATCCAGACTTGGTATATCACCTGAAGATGCTGTTATGCATATAACCAGGACTACTTTTTTACCTAATGGAGCTCCATTTGAAATGGTTGAGATGGTCAGCCGATCAGATAAGTACGAGTATCATATAAACGTATCTGGAAGAAATAAAAATAAAACAATCAGATAGGAATGGTTTGGATGACATTATTAAAAGAAAAAGCCGTGGAATTGGATGTGGAGTTGGAGAATGCTGTCGACGCTATCCGCTTAAGTGGTGAATTACTGGTTGAAACAGGATGTGCCACCCAGGAATATACAGAGGCAATGATAGAAGGATATGAGAGAGTCGGGCCCTATATTGTTATCGCACCAGGTATCGCTATTCCTCATTCCCGGCCTGATAACGGAGCACTTCAATCCGGTTTTTCACTTATCCGTTTAAAACAACCCATCTCTTTCGGTCATGAGAAAAATGATCCGGTCAAGCTGGTCTGTGCTATTTCAGGGATTGGCGATAATGGCCATATCGAAATGCTTCAAAAAATTGCGATGGTTCTCGGAGATAAAGATAAATTTAATAAGATTATGCATGCGAAAGATTATGATGAATTATCAAAAATAATAACAATTTAGGAGTGAACAATATGTATATTTTAAGTGTGTGCGGTATGGGATTTGGGACAAGCTTGATGTTATTAATGGATATTCAGTCAATGGCAAAGGATCATGGCTATACAGTTGAGGGAGAAGCAACCGACCTCGGCAGTGCAAAAGGAAAAAGTTGCGACTTGATTGTCGCTTCAAGTGAAATCGCTGCCAGTCTGACAGGTGAAGAAGTTCCCGTTGTTGCTATAGACAACTTACTTGATAAAGATGAAATAAAAGAAAAAGTACTTCCATTGATTGAGAGGCTATCCAAGGAGGGATAAATCATGTTAGATGTATTTGTTTCCATTTTAAGTAACCCGTCTATCATTATTGCTATCATTGCCGGTCTAGGCTTGGTTGCATTGCGAAAATCAGCCTCCGATGTTATTAAGGGAACAATGAAAACATTATTTGGGTTCCTGATACTTCAACAAGGAGCGAACATAATTGTCGGTTCATTGGTTCCCTTCAGTACAATGTTTACAGAAGCTTTTGGATTAACAGGTATTGTTGCTGAAGACAATGCAATTGCTGCAGCAGTTCAAACTGTATTAGGAAAAGAAACCGCATTCATACTGATCTTTTCTTTCTTAATTAATGTAGCGATTGCCCGTTTCACAAAGTTCAAATATATATTCCTTACTGGTCATATGATGTTTTCTTTTGCGGCAACCATGGCTATTGTATTCAGCCAAATGGGACTGTCTACGACGATGACTATTATCTGGGGGTCTATTGTTCAGGGTATTTCCATGGTATTCTTCCCGGCTATCTCTCAATCTTCCGTCCGGAAAGTTATCGGTAACGATAATGTTGCTTTTGGTTTTTGGGGGAGCTCCTGGATTTCTTTATCCGGCTGGATTGGAGGAATCTTTGGAAACAAAGAACAATCTACTGAAGACGTCAAGGTACCAAAATCCCTCGACTTCTTAAAAGATATGAGTATTTTAATGGGGATTATAATGGTTCTGGTCTATGTGATTACAGCCAGTTTCGTAGATAGTCAGGTTATGAACGAAATTTCTGGAGGCGTCAATCGGTATCAGTTTGTTATTTTTGAGGCATTAGGCTTTGTAGTAGGGATTCTTATCCTGTTAATGGGTGTTCGCATGTTTCTTGGAGAAATTGTCCCTGCATTTAAAGGAATTGGTGAAAAAATCGTTCCTGGTGCAAAACCTGCATTGGACGTCCCTATCTTTTATTCTTATGCCCCTGTAGCAGTTACTATAGGATTCCTTACAGCATTAGCCGGCGGTTTAATTGTAACTTTTATGTCCAGCTTTTTACCAGTGGCAGTCCTCCCGTCAGTTATAGGGCTGTTCTTCATGGGTGGAGCTGCCGGAGTATTCGGAAATGCCCGGGGCGGATTACGCGGAGCTGTTATTAGCGGCTTTTTCCTGGGATTCACTTTTTCCCTATTGGTAGCTTTGGCATACCCGCTGATAGGGTTAAGTGAATATGGTATCGGCGGCTTATGGTTTGCCTCTCCAGATGCTATTATTGTCGTTATTTTAATTAAGCTGGTTGGCTTATTATTTGGAATTGGATTCTAAGAAAAGAGGAGTGAATGTAATGAGTAAAAAAATAAGGACTGTTTTAGGAGATATTAATAAAGAAGATTTGGGATTCACATATAGTCACGAGCATTTATGGACGAATCCCCCTGCTTCTCAAAAAGACCGTGATTTAGAACTCACAGACTATGAAGCAAGCGTAAGTGAACTTTGGAGATTTCAAAAAGCAGGCGGGAATGCACTAGTTGATGCTACGACACTTGATTATGGCAGAGATGCTTCTAAACTCGTACAAATGTCTAAAGAAACAGGGGTAAATGTCGTTGCCACTTCAGGGTTCAATAAACATATTTACTTTCCAAAATGGGTAGATGCGTTGACCATCGATGAAATTAAACAGAAGTTAATAAGAGATGTAACCATTGGGATGGATGGTACAGAAGCAAAAGCCGGCTTTTTAAAGTCAGGCGCCTGGAATCAGCTTATTCATCCGTTAGAAGAAAAAGTGACCAGAGCAGTTGCACGTGCACAGCTTGAAACAGGTGCACCTGTTTGGCTCCATACTGAAGCAGGGACGATGGGATTAGAATTATTAGATATTTTAGAAGAAGAAGGCGTTGATTTAAACTTGGTAGGCGTCGGGCACAGCGATAGAAACGCTGATCCTTACTACCATTTAAAGCTTGCAGAACGAGGAGCTTATGTACAATTTGACGGCACAAGTAAAATTAAATACTATCCGGACAGCACTCGTGTGGAATTAATCAAAAATATGATTAACAATGGTTTCGCTCATAAATTACTGATTTCTGCTGATATGGGACGCCAATGCTATCTTCATGCATATGGCGGCGGACCTGGATTTGAGTATATTCTAAAAAAATTCATCCCCCGATTATTAGATGAAGGAATCAGCCAGTCTGATATTGATACGATATTTATCGAAAATCCAGCAAATTGGCTTGCACACTTTTAAGGAGCGGTAAAAATGACACAACTAATTGCGATTATACGTGGCGTAGAAGCTGAGAATATACTTGAAATTACTGAAGGGCTGCTTGAAGCTGGGGTCGATACGCTCGAGGTTTCATTAAGCAATGAACAGCAAGGCCTGGAATGTATTCGTACTATTAAAACTGCCTATGGAAACCAATTGAACCTGGGAGCAGGGACAGTAATTTCTGAACAGCAGGCAGATAAAGCATTAGAAGCCGGCGCAACATTTTTAATTACTCCTGGCTGGGATAAAGAGCTGGCGAAGTATATTTTATCAAAAGAGATTCCTATTTTCCCTGGTGTTTTCTCACCAGGGGAGATCATGCAAGCTGCCAGCCTTGGAATCGAAACGGTGAAACTGTTCCCAGTTTCTGATTTGGGGACCAGCTTTATCAAAAATGTAAAAGGGCCATTTCCTAATATGAATTTTATGGCAGTAGGAGGAGTTACGCATAACAATATTGCAGCATTAAAAAATGCTGGGTGCTCCTACTTTGCAATTGGAAGTGATCTTGTTCCAAGAGGAGCAACGAAAAAAGACAAAGAAAAAATAAAGACAAATGCAGAAGGATATATAAAACTTCTTGAGGAGGTGTAGCTATGGGACAAGCGAAAGAAATCTTAAATATGACCCGGGATGAAGTAGCCGCTGCAGTAAAAGAATATCCTGTCGCTATCCTCCCCCTCGGCGCTACAGAACAACACGGACATCATTTACCATTAGGTGTTGACGTTTATTTGGCGGAAGGAATCTCCAGAAAACTTTCTGAGCAGACAGGCGCGCTTCTCCTTCCCACGATGCCTTTTGGTTATTCCTGGGTATGGAGAAACATCCCGGGAACCGTTTCAATTCAACAGCATCATGTAGAAAGCATTATTAAGGATGTTGCTCACAGCGTAGCAAGATATGGCACAAAACTTCTTATACTTGTGAACGGACATGATGCCAACAATTCCAGTATGAAGTATGCTACCAGGGAACTTATGGATGAATTAGATATGACTGTTATCTATTTGTTCTATCCAAATATGGAGAAAATAAGAAATGAATATTGTGCCTCGCCTACCTGGTACGGCATGATTCACGCATGTGAATTTGAAACCTCTTTAATGCTGGCACTAAAACCGGAGCTTGTAGATATGGAGAAGGCTGTACGTGAATTTCCTGAAAAACCAGATTTATACGGGATGTCCACTATTTCACTAGGGGATTTAAGCAAAAGCGGTGTTTTCGGTGATGCAACAATTGCCAGTAAAGAAAAAGGAGAACGAATGCTTGAGGTTTTTGTAAATGATATGAAAGAGCTTATAAAAGAGGCTTATCCTGATTAATCGGAACATTTATATTTATTGTGCAGCAGAAACACATATTGTTTCTGCTGCACAATTTCTTTATTAACTCAACTTTCGCACACTGAAATAGGCAGGTAAGCCCTGATATAGCTGGGTAAACCTGCAATCCATTGTTGGACTTGACTTTTGATTAATTTTTGTACCTTTTTATTGCTCATTTTCAAGGCATCTTCAAGAAGCTCGATCAACTGCTGAAGTGCCACAGCCCAATCGAGATCACTAACTTCATCACACAATTCATAAAACATGCCGCCAAGTGTTCGCTCGTCTGTGCTACATCGGTTTTGCCACGAGAGAACAATATAGCGTGCGAATACGATGGTCGTATGACTAATTAAGCCGTCATACGAACGACTTTGGAACTCTTTTTGAAGTTTTAAAAGAGATTTTGTTGTTTTGAAAAAAACTTCAATGTCCCATCTCATCCCATAAATACGAATGATTTCTTGATCACTAAGTGTACAATCGGTGCTTAGAATAGCTAACCATTCGCTCTTTTTATTCCGATTACGAACAAAGACAACTTTAATAGGAATGCCATTCGCTTGTGTCGTATGAATCGAACGAAGAATGCCTTTCTTTCCATCTGTTGGTTTCGCAAAACGATAAAGTTCTTTTAAGCTTACACGTTGGCCATTCACAAGGTAACGCTGTTTCAAGTTCTTTACCATGCCAATGACGTCCAAGCCTTGCTCTTTTATCTCCTTAACGAGAGGCTGATACGTGAACCAAGAGTCCATCAGCACATAGGAAGCATCGATACCGGCATTCATCGCGCGTTCCACCATACTTGGTAGTTGCTCAGGTGCGGTTTGTAATGCTTCTACTCTGCGTTTATAACCGGAACTACGCTTATCAATTTTTGATGATATGCCATTTATTTGGCTTTTCTTCGAGCTCAATAAAGAAAAGTCTACGGGAATGAACGTTGCACCATCTGACCAACCAAGCGTGAGCATACGGAACCCTTTATAAAAGCGCATCTTTTGGGATGCATGGTCAAAACAGCGAGCTAATAATTCAACCGATTTACTGCGGTTACGATCATACGAAGAATCATCTACAATCAATACTTTGGGGCGATCATGACGCGTTAAGCTGGTTACTTTTCCAATGGTATGAGCACTTAGAAATAGTAAGAACCTTCTCCAAGCGAAGGTAGATTTGTTTAAAAAACGATAGACAGCATTCTTCTCTGGACAATCACTCGCTTTGTTACTTTGAAGTATTTGATACCAGTTCTTATTTTCAAAGATCAAACAAAAAATCAATTGAAAAAGATAGGCACAAGTAAAACCGACAGACTTTGTAATACCAGCTTTTCTAAGATGCTTATACACGTTTAATTCTTTAAAGATGGAAGAAAGTTCATTTGGTAGTTGATTATTTTGGTCATTATTCGCTATCATATAGGAGACACCTCTTCTGTATTGGTAGTGTTTTCTAGTCAATTACACTATACCAAAAGTTGAGGTGTTTTTTTATACCTATTTCTAATGTCAACGACCATATTTGAACAGTAATAAGCTTTACGGCTAGTTAAATTGAATGCTTCTTTCTAGCTGCGAAAGTTGAGTTATTAATATAAGATTTTTCTTCACCAGTCTTTGAATCAACACTAATAATATCTTATAAATTTATTGCCTTATCTAATATATTCAATATCATATTTGCACCAGATTTCATAGGGTTAATACGCAATCCATATTGCCTTAAGTGAGGTTCAGCTTCTATAAAACTTCCGGATACACGATAAATCAAGGGTAAAATTTCATATTTCGACTCAGCACCTACTGGATGTGGAGCCGCTCCTAATTCATTACTCCTCTTTAACACTTGTTCAGCTATTGGTTCTTTTAATTCAACAATTACATTCTTTGATTGGGCATTCGCTATATATGCATTTTCTACCCCATTAATAGCTCCTTCATTCAGTAATTTACAGAGTTTTTCTACCTGTTCATTTTGAGTTGCCAATAAAACGGGAGAAAATGTCATCATACGTAATAACTCTAACGCCTCGTATCCCTGCACCTGTCCGCCACCAGAATAATTCTTTTCTTGCAATTGCTGAATCTGTTTTTCTTTACCCACAATGACACCGATTCCTTCTGGTCCCAGGATTTTAAAACCAGAAAAAGTAGAAAAATCAGCTCCGTATTCAACCCCTATTCCATTCGTTTTCATGACACAGTAATTATCATCCACAACAATCGGTAAATCCGGCCTTAAACGCTTCACCATCTCAATTATTTGCCGCAATTCATATGTATCAGAAGGCTGTTGTCTGGCATGCTGAATATAGAATACTTTACTTTCTTTATCCTCCATCACCAATGCTTCAACAGATTTTCTGTCATTATAATCAACTGCTTTCGTTTTAAGACCTAACATACGAATGGTATCCTTTGTCGTTGTATAGACAGGTGCTTTATGAATAATCATCGTTTCCCCAGCTTTCATTAATTCACTTAAAATGATACGAATAGCACCTGTCCCCGCACCACGAACCAGTGCAGCTTTTTCGGCACCAAAAAATGCAGCTAATACACGCTCTGCATTTTCGGTATACTCAGGCTTTTTATATTGAGCAGCCAAACCTAAATCACCCATTGTTAAAAACTGGGTTCCAGTAAAATGTTCACTTATCTTCTCTACTAATTTGAACTGTAATTGCTGCGCTTCCTGTACAGTTAAAGAGGGAAGCACAGAGTTTGCATATTTCAGCTGTGATACATCGTAGGCCATGATAAGTACCCCTTTCCCCTATTTCAATTAATATATTTTCAAAAAAGTTCCAAAAGGATGGTTTATTTTTATTCATTATCTATCGTTTGTTCATCACTCAGTAAATTCCCTACCGAATCATAGATACCTATTAATTTTGGTGAACTGGAGAGTCCCTGAATAACAGCAATTTTTGCATGTGTCACAAAAACTTGTGTACGGAAGGCAAAAATAGCTGTATCTCCAACATGAACACAATCCGTATCGAGGGTCCCGTAATAATCAATATGCCCTAGTTCATTTTGAAGAACAGGTACTTTCTTCAACTGTGTACTACTAGATCCTACCAAAGCGAATTTCATATGTGATCTTGGGTAAAATCCACCACCGAACACGTACGCCTTCTTATTAGATACATGAGAAACTTCAGACACATATGTCATCGCTGGTCTTTCTTTCAGAAAATCTTCTGTATGCAGTGGCGTGGTGCCCGTTAGTGCATGACCAGGTTCTCCTTGAGTGGCTCCATGCTCTTTTAATAAACGCATCGTTTCTGTCGAAGTAGCACTAGGCATATTCAATTCCAAATGCTCATAGCCTTTTTCCTTTAAAAATTCATTTGCCTTTTGCATCGATGCAACATTAGGTGTAACAGATGGTTTATTTTCTTTAATAAGCAGACAAGGGAAACTTGTTAATCCGGATATTTCTACAGCCTTTAACGCTTCTAATTTTTTTATATCTTCAACCAGCCCGGATAAGGTAAATCCGCCCTCCTGGCCATAATAAATATAATCGTTTTCCTCAGCAATACGCAAAAAGATTTTCTGTGATTTTCCCATTTCATTTGCAATATCACTTATATTTTTTGCATTTTCGTAGCTGAATACAGTAATATAATCTGGGTTGAGTTTTAAGATGGTCCGAATCATATTCTTAGGTATTTGAACAAGATGTCCAACATGTCCAATCTGAATACCAGCCTTACTCAATGTGATGGCTTCCCATGGGTCAACCGCTACAGCTTTTTTGATCCCTGCTTCTACGATAGTATTGGCTACAGCTGGGTTTCTTCCAATTTGTTTTGTCATAAAAAATAATTCCATACCTAATCTTTCAGCTTCTTTATTTAACATAGATGCATTTTCTTTAATCGTATCCAAATCAAGTACATACGTATTTGGATCAATAATTCCCTGCTGATGCAGCTTTAAAGAAATATCTATTAATTTATAGTTGCGTTTTTTTGTTATTTCCAGAAACATAAACTTCCCTCTCCAATCACAAATACTTATTCAAAAAGAAACGACTCTCCATTTTCTGTCGGATGCAGTTCTAAATAAGCAGCTGCCGTGGCACCTATATCTGACAGCGTATCCCTTTCTCCGATGTTTATTGGATTCCAGCCTTTATGAAAAGCAAGTAAATACGTTTTTTCTCTTGTATGCTGACTATGGCCAATTGTAGGATCATTACCATGATCAGCACTCATAATTAATAAATCGTTCTTTGTCATTCTATGAAATACTTCCGTCAAATACGTATCTACTAATTTAATACGATTTGCATACCTATCCGGATCTTGAGCATGACCAGCAAGATCCGTTTCTTGGACTGTTGCTGCAATCAAACCAGACTTCATATGATCCATCTCATGAAGGATATTTTCCATCACTTGTTTTGTATCAACTCCAGGAAATTTTTTAGCACCTTCACAATAAATAACGTCCTGCATTTTTCCTACCAGGGATACATCCAGCCCTTCTTTTACAGCAATCGTCGGCAGCTGATACTCCGGAGATATTCCATATCCCAGATGACGAACTTCATAACCTTGTTTATAAACATTTGATTTTGGAGAGTTTACGCCGACTAATCCATCGGCCCGGCGTTCTACAGATGCTTGTAAATGCTTTGGAGTCACACTTTTCCCTCCAAGTGCAATCACTCTGTTTACTTTTACATTTTTTCGGACACAATTTCCTATTTTCAAAACTTCTTCGAAAGAAATATAATCTAAAGGAGCACTCACATTATATATTTGTCCATAATCGGTCTCGATATTATCTGCCACTATAACGAGATCATCCACCAGCAGATATGGCATCTTTGGATTAGGTATCGTTACTTTATATCCCTCATTTTCTAACGCTGCTTTCACTTCTTCCATATTCTCAATAAAAGGGGCAAGGTATGCTTTCTTCGGCTTCGAACCCATAATTTCATTATGGCCTTCAAAACTATCAGCTCCCTGATGCATTAAATTCAATACACCGTAGCTAGCCAGATTTTCTTCATTTTTTAATTTAGGATGATGTAGAATTTTATTTATTCCCAGTCTTTCAAGATTTGGTATATTTAAAGATGTTTTATCTAGAATATGATAAAAGGTATTTGCGCCAATATCCTGTGGATGATATTCTTTCACATCATCCATATTGCCAACACCTAAACTGTCCAGTATTAAAATAATCACTCTTTTTGTCATGCTTATTTCCCCTATCTATTATTCTCGATAACTCCATGTAAATGGAGATAGAAATAATCCTGTTCTTCCTTTGGTAATTCATAGTGAAACTGATGTTTTATATACTCAATAACCTCTTTTATCTCTTCTTTATATGGGGTTTGGTATATATCATTTACAACTTCTCGAGACGGACCTTCTAGTTCTTCCCCTTTTTTAATTCGGGTTAAAGCTATACATAGATGTACCCAAAACATCTCTGAATTTTCAATTGGTTCTTTTTTGAGTTTTGCTGCTAGAAAATCATACGTTTGATTTGTTACATCATAAGCTTGCTTCGTAATAATTTGACCATTTAATAAAATCGTTAATTTCTTATTCATCTCCAATTTATTCATAACAATTCACCTCAGTATACTGTATATTGTATTTTGTTTATAAAAAAGGGGAGTTAATACCTGGGTATCATCTCCCCTTTTTCTACACTCCGTTGCACCTGAAGTATCTTCTCTTCAGTTACTGAGTACCATTTTTCATTCATTTCCTTCTCCCGGTCACTTTCAATAATAATGACTGCCTTTGATGTATCCCTGGCCAACTTCTGCGCCTTCACAGATTGAAAGGAAACGGATTTAAAGTTTCTAGTCATTCTCTTATCATCAGCATTCCAAATCGTTGCATCTATTTCTTTATTCGACAATTTATCAAATAATTGCATGTAATTAACATCTACAAATTCAACATTTTTATTTTCAAACTCCATTTGTGTTAGTTGGTATTGATCTAATGATTCCTTATCCACACCAACCTTCATACCATCTTGAATTTCATTTTTTTCTCTATCTGATAAAAAAACTTTATGGGAAGAGACATATGTATTCTCTCCAAAGCTTCTCAATATTTTCAAATTAGGATAGTCAGATAAAGTAAGATTTGCAGTCATTCTGGATACAACAGCATAGTCGCATCTTTTTGTTCTTAAGGATTCAATTCTATTTGTTGCCCCACGCATATAAATTAAATTAGTACGTTTTCCTGCTGATTCAAAGGCTTCAACCATCCCGCTTGCCAATCCTTCATACTTTCTGGAATAAGGCAATGGCATTGATCCAATTAAAGGGGCAATTCCTGCAATTTCTAATAAGACATCATTATCTTTCCAAACTAAGAAGGTGCCTAAATGACCTCTAGCTTCTATTTTAATAGCTTTCATTTCTTCCAATAACCTTATAGCTTGTTGAACGGTACCTCTTCCAATATTTAATCTTTCACTATAATCTGCAACACGTGGCACTTTTGCCCCAACTTCTATTTTATTCAATAACTCTGCAATTTTTTTGGCTGCTAATCCATTTTTTGAATAAAGTCTTTCCCACACATACATCCCTCTTTTAACAATATACCGTATTTTGTAAATAATTATAAGCGTTTTCAAGATTATTTGCAATAAAAACCTGTAGAGATTTTAGCGAAACTACTTTATCTTATGATATATTAATAAAAGATTTTATAAACTATTTACCTACACTAATTCAGTTAATTTTTTTGCAAAATAACAATTAGAACAGCTAATATTCTATTAAACAAATGATTATTTATTGTATAAATAATCCAGTTAATGCCAGTATGTTAGCTACAACCCCAACGACTATGGCTGCAATAGGACCAGCAGCTAGTCTCATCACTGGTTTACCAGAAATTTCATTTAGTATATAAAGAGCTACAACCATAAACAATCCTGTACCTTCCCAAATCAAATTACCAGCATTAATGCCTCCCACTAATAGGGCAATTTCAAGAATTTGTACCATAGCTGTTCTAATATTATCTCCAGACATTTTTAAAGCAGGAAATTTATTTAAAAATCCACCAACTTTACGTAAACTTAGCACTTCAAAAGCCATAGCTCCTGCACCTAAAAGTACTGCTATAAACGGATTAGCAGAAATATACCCTAATCCTAATATCCAATCATTCCACCCGTTTTGATTATAAACACCACTTACTAGAGCCGTAGTAATTACTAATGGCATAAATGCAATTGCCTGTATAAAAGCAACAAGTGCTGCTGACATAATTTCACCTTTTCCTAATAAAGCACCAGCAATTGGTTCTCCTGCTAACCATTGATAGTTTGCTGCAACTGCAATAATTGCTCCCATAGGTATTAAATAGTATATGTTTTTTCGAATCCTTTTAACATTTTCTTCAAACATACCTTCACCAGTATCTTCTCCTCTGGTTTTATCTTTAGCAGCAAAAAAAATAAGACAAAACATACCAATAAGCATAGCAATTCCTTCGGGACTCAAAGAGACTTCATTATCAGCTATATAAATAGGATTTACCCTTTCTACAATTACTCTTCCTAAGACAGATAAAATAAACGTAATTAAGCCTTTCTTTTTTCCAAACTGATAAGCTACTGCAACTGCTGGAAATGCAACAAAAGAGAAAATAATTGGATCTCCTACTGCCGCCAGAGCATCTAAGAAATTAACTGGTAAGTATTCAAAACCTTTGACCACAAAGTCAAGTGTTAAAGGGATAAAGCCACCACAGACAAAACCTGTTATTGTTGCAATTTTTGTATTTGCTATGGATGTTCCAACAATATCAGAAGTTAATAAAATAATATGAATAACAATTATTCCTGTAGCTAAGGTAATGGGCATAGCAAATCCTGTTATAAAGCCAATACTAATAGCAAATGAAATTCCAGCAAGTTCCTTCCTTGACATATTACCATTTATAAACTCTGGCATAATCGGTCTTAATCCATCATGATAAACAGCTATAGTCTTATTAACTAGAAAAGTAGAATAGCCACCCATTATAGCAAAGATTATAAACTTTATTATTTGTTCCGATTCCATTTTTTACCTCCTATTTCCAACTTTTAATTTTTTAAATTAATTGATTTATTCATCTGTTCAAATATTTCATTAACATTTCTACTGATGCTTCCAACTGATCATTTGTGAACCCAAAAGCTTTTCCACCTTTTGAAACTGCATCCTCTATTTTTTCCTCTTTAGGTGGTCGACCAGCCATTGCGACTGTAAAACATTTTTCTCTGCCTAAAACCCCATACGCCATTCCCAAGGCTCCTCCAGCTCCACTTTGACACGCCCCAAAATAATAATCATATTGGCCTGATTTAACTTTCATAGCTGCATCCATATCGGTAAAAATATCCGCATCTATACCATCGCCATTATATTTCAAAATTTCCTTCTTTATTTCTTCTTTACTTAATTGTCCTCCAATTGCAATTTTCATTCTAATTCTCCTCCTCATAAAATTAATAATTCAGAATAAAGTATGTGAACAAGTTAAAATTTATAAGACTACTCTACTGATTTTAATTAAACTAATTACTATAATAGAACATCTTCCCTTAATTTTGTTTAACTTTTAATACCTCCTTTCCTGACTATAATCAAATTACTTCAACATCTTTTCCAAAATAAACATTGGTTAATAACTCTTCAAATCTACTTTCAATTTAATTTATACACGAACAATAAGCAATATACGGTATTTTGTATTTTTATTATAAACGTTTTCATTTAGATATGCAAGATAAATTTTTAGGATATATTAATTATTCAAAATGAGTAGAGGAATAGTGCTAAATGTATTAGTAAAGCGTTCAATTAAATACACGTAAATATGTTAGTACATAAAACAACTCTCATCATTTCTTACCTTTATGGCTTAGAACTAATATAATCTTCCCCTCTTTTGCACTCCCTTCAAAACCTCCCCCGGAATCTCCCTAACCACAACATCCTCCCCAAGAAAAAGCAGCCAGCTAACTATCTCGCTAACCTCCTCCTCATTCCCCACATCAACAAAAGTGTTTAAACGCGCACTAGTCTGGTAAGGATTAGTATAAGAAATGGAAACAGTTAATGGATGATACTTCTTAAACTGAGCAATCGCCTTCGGCCCCAAGTCAAGCATAAGATTTACATCTTTCTTCTGCTGACGCTGCTTTTCCAAAATCTTTTTCCTGCTTATTCTATTTTTAACAGGATAAGGCTGAACATCAGTAACGCTATCCACAGGAATAATTTGCGTCTTTTTCTCTCCCAAGTGGAAACCCTCAATCAGCCAATGACTTTTTTCACGATAAAGGTGCAGAAGATAAATCGGATAAGATTTGCATTCTTTTCCTTCCTGCACAGTAATCCATAAATAGCTGTCCAGAAGGATGTTTTGAATAAGCTGTTCCAGCATAGGATGAGGAAGATCAGACAGGTCAAGCAGATCAGGATTATTGGGATTGGTTCCTTCAAACAGCAGAATTTGATTTAAAACCACCAGGTCATCCTGTTGGTTTTCAGAGATAAGACCGAGCAACTTTTCAGCCAGGGACTGTCGGCTTTTTAAATAAGGAAGCTGCTGATTTCTGGTAGCCATAAAAGCAAGAAAAAGAGCTTTAATCTCATTATCCGTGAAGCGGACCGTCGGCAGGACAGAGTTATTCATCACAAAGTAACCTCCGTCGCGTCCTACTTCGGTAGTAAGCGGCATTCCCATAGCTTCAATTTCTCGTATATCTCTAATAGCAGTCGAACGGGAGATATTAAATTCCTGCATAATTTCCGATATGGTAAAACGGGATCGATTGTTGATATAGCGCATGATTGTATTGATCCGCTCAACTTTTTTCATGATATCCTCCTAAACAGTATCATTTTTTGACATGATTTAAGGTTAGTATAAACTTATCAAATGAAAAGACAACTCATTTGGTACAAATTTAAAAAAGGCAGGTTTTGAATATGGCAAATTATACATTAGAAGAAAAAGACAGCTTTGTTGTGTTAGGTTTTGGAACAGAACTGAAGAGTGATTATACAGACTATATGGGAATCAATAAAGAAAAGGCTGATTTCTGGAATAAAGTCCATGAGGATGGAACACTTGAAACGTTAAAATCTGTTGCCGATAATGATTACGTTTTTATCGTCAATGAAGCGGTAAATAACAAAATGATGCATTATGCCGGTGTGATGACGAAAGAAACCTTACCTGATGCAACGAGAGTGATTCAATTTCCGAAAGGGGAATATGTTGTTGTTAAAGGAGAAGCGGAAACTGCTAAAGCCTTGCATGAGACACTTACTGGTAAAGCTTTTGGTGAGGCTCTGCCGGAAGCACAGGATGTAGCATATGTCGGCGGACCAAATACATCGGTTGAGATGGGAAAACGTGATGGCAAGGTGTATGGGGAAATGTGGATTCCTGTTGTGAGGAAGTAAAATTAAATCGTCTTTTAAATCATAGCAAATAATCCGTATGCAAGAGCAAACGGGTTATTTGCTGCTTATTAATTTTCAAGTTAATCCAATATTTTGAAGGCAGAGGAAATCATTTAGTTCAATAATCAATGCTTCTTACTCCCATATGATACTGGAATAACTTAGTCTAGACGCTTAGGAAAACAACTGAAAAATTTGTATTTCAGGAGAAAAATAAAAGAGGGTTTATTAACAGTGGTAATGCAATATAAGTCTTAAATTCAGTATTTCAAAAGGATTCGATTACATATTAAGAGTCAATTCTAAGTTCTTCAAATCAATTACAAAATGGTACTTTCTCAATATGTCTAATCCTAGTAAAGCGTGATGGCCATTTGGAAGTGTACCTATGTCTATTTCAAAGTTCCTGATAGTAAAATTATCAATAATAATCTCGTTCATGGTTTTTGTATAGAATGGCACTGTCCCACCAATTCCATATGCTTCGTAAATGACATCTCCATTTTCATACGTCACTCCGATTTCTTCTAAAACATCAGGATTAATAACTGTATGGAAAGAACCTGTATCTACAATTACATCTTTAATCTTTAATAAATTGCCACGATATGAAACAATAAGTGTTATGGTTAAAAGATTACCGTCATAGATTAACTTCACAAACCTCTTCTCACTTTCATCAAAGGATCTCTCCGCAAATGAATAACAAACTCTTTATTGGAGGTATGGTAGACCATTGTTCCTTCTTTAGCACGAAAAAATTCTTTATTAGCATTCTTCCTTGAAACTGGACGAATTGGTGCTACTTCATCCACAATTTTTTTATTGTCCTCTTCATGATAGTCAAGAATAGAAACTAACAGAAATTGATCCGGAAAAAGCTTTCTGGCCTCTTGCCATTTCATTTTGTATCATTCTCCTTCCTAAATGATTAAAAAAAAAAAGATGCTTCCCTTCCCTGCTTATACAAATTATATTTCTCTATTCAATAATAATTATATATTAATAGCCGAACATAAAAAATAGATAGTATCAAATAAATCTGATAACATATCCTTATAAAATACACTCTCACTCCAATGAATTGTTAGAAAATAAAATGACAGAAGTATTAAAACAATTCACAATTACCATAGAGTAGTTTTGCTTCATTATTTCAACAAACAATACAATGGCTTAATCAACCGGAGAGATATCCTCCCAGCTGAAAAAAGCTATTCAAATTATTGCGAAGATGACCCTAATCTCTATTAATCCAAGGAGGAGAAAAACAGTGAGTGATTTTTTTGAACGCTACGCTAAAATGCGCGGTGAACAGCATGTACAGAATCTGCAGTATGAAGGAAAAATCGCAGCACAAATAAAAACTCACCGTCAGCAGCAGAAGCTGTCTCAACAACAGCTCGCTGATTTAGCAGACTTGCCTAAATCAACAATTGGCAGAATCGAAGCCGGTATAACAAGTCCAAAGGTTGATACATTATTGCAGATTTCCAAAGCACTAAATATTCCTTTTATTATTGATGGCACAGCTGATCAAAAAGATATATTTCTAAAAACCTAATTCTTTAAAATGACGGCAAAACTTTTAACACTTCCTATAGAATAAGATAAACTGCTTCAATCTAGTGCAATTCCAACTAAAATTGCGGTAAAAAGAATATAATTTTTAGAATAAGGGTTTTCACAGATTATTGGTGAAGGCCTTTTTCTTATGTGTCCGATTTTAGACAATGTCGTTTGATATTAGCATTGAAAACGTTACCAACGCTATATATACTGAATACAATCAAATATTAGGAGGCTATCATCTTGAAAAAAATAACGCATTTATTATTAGCTTTTACTCTGTTAATGGTACTGGCAGCTTGTGGAAGTGAAGAAGACAATGAAAATAAACTCGTCATCTATTCACCAAACAGCGAAGATATTATTAATACAATTATTCCCATGTTTGAACAGGAAACAGGTATTGAAGTTGAACTGGTTTCCGCAGGGACGGGAGAATTATTAAAGCGGATTGAAACGGAAGCCGGCAATCCAAACGGAGATATCATGTTTGGAGGCAGCAAGGCTCAAATGCTGGGAAATGGAGATTTATTTGAAGAATATACTTCAAAAAATAATGATAACATGCTTGAAGGCCATCAAAATGTAGGCGGTTTTTTAACCCCTTATGGTGCTGATGGAAGTGTCATACTCGTTAATACAGATTTAATAGGAGATATTGAAATTAACGGTTATGAAGATTTATTAAATCCGGAATTAAAAGGAAAAATTGCTGCTGCAGATCCTGCAAGTTCAAGCTCTGCTTTTGCCCAGCTTACTAATATGTTATTGGCTATGGGTGGCGACTATACCTCTGAAGAAGGCTGGAATTACGTAGAAGAGCTTGTTAAAAATTTAGACGGTAAGGTAGCAAGTGGATCTGGTAATGTACACAAGGGAGTAGCAGATGGAGAGTATACTGTTGGACTGACCTACGAGGATCCTGCCCTAAGTTATGTACGAGACGGCGCACCGGTTGAAGTTATCTATCCTGAAGAAGGAACTGTCTTCTTAGATGCAGGTGTCGAAATTATTAAAGATGCGAAGCATTTAGATAATGCAAAGGCTTTTGCTGATTTTATTACCTCTGAAAAAGCACAAAATGCGTTTGCACAGGAATTGACGATCAGATCGTTAGGAAAAGACGTGGAGATAGCTGATTATAAGAAACCGCTTGAAGAAATAAATATTATTGAAGAAGACGAAGAGTATGTGGAAGAGCATCGAAGCGAAATTGTCGACACATATAAAGATGTATTTACAGGCGCACAAGAATGAACAGAAAATAATATGATTGAAAAATAAAGGAGAATGGCCGTGAGTGTAACCATCAGCTTTAACAATGTAATCAAAAAATATAATGATAAGCCTGTTATCTCAGGATTGTCTCTTGACATTAAGAAGGGTGAGTTTTTCACCCTTCTCGGCCCTTCAGGCTGTGGGAAAACAACACTATTAAGGATGGTAGCGGGATTTAACAGCATTGAGGGCGGCGAAATCACTTTTGATGACAAAGTAATGAACCGGATTACACCTCAGCATCGAAATATTGGAATGGTTTTTCAAAATTACGCTATCTTTCCGAATTTAAGTGTAAAAAATAATGTTGCATTTGGACTTAAAAACCGAAAAATTCCAAAGGATGAAATTGAGAGAAGAGTTGACCATATTTTAGATGTCGTACAGATCAGCCAATTCAAAAACAGCATGCCGGAGAATCTATCCGGCGGCCAACAGCAAAGGATTGCTCTGGCTCGTGCTATAGTTATGGAACCAAATGTATTGCTAATGGATGAACCACTCTCTAATTTAGATGCTAAGCTGCGGGTAGATATGCGTGAAGCAATCAAATTAATTCAACATGAGGTGGGAATTACGACTGTCTATGTAACACACGATCAAGAAGAGGCAATGGCCGTTTCTGATCGAATTGCTGTTATGAATGCAGGTGTTATCCAACAAGTAGGAACACCACGGGAAATCTATCAAAGGCCTGCTAATATATTTGTCTCCAATTTTATTGGCAGAACGAACATTGTTGAACGCTCCTTAAAAAAAGTAGATAGTAGACAAGTACTTATCATGGACGAACATTACCAAATTGATATAGATAATATTACTCTGCCTGAAGAAGAAGTAATTAAAGTTTCCATCCGCCCTGAAGAGTTTACAATTAGTGATACACAAGAAGGTATGGCTGGTGTTATACAGCATAGCGTATTCTTAGGCATCAATGTTCACTACACCGTTAAGCTTTCAAACGGCGAGAATGTCGAGGTGACAGAAGAATCTACACTTGGTGAACCTCTGGAGCCGGGAACAGAGGTAAAGCTGCTCGTAAACAGGGAGAAGATCAATCTATTTCATTATGAGAGCGAAAAGAATATCCTGGAAGGTGATTCCTATGCAAAATAAAATGGCAGGAAGAAAAGACATCTGGAGTGCAATTACGTTAGGAATTCTTCTATTATATGCGCTTGTCCTTGTACTGCCTTTATTCACACTTTTAAAAGAAAGTATATTCAAGGATGGAGCACTCTCCTTCGAGCACTTTGGTGAGTTTTTTGGAAAGAAATATTATTACAGTACCCTTTTTAACAGCCTGAAGGTAACAGTTGCCGTGACTTTGGCTTCTCTGGTCATCGCTACACCGCTCGCTTATATTATGACCACTTTTAAAATCAAAGGAAAATTATATTTACAAATATTAATTCTTATTTCTTCCATGGCTCCCCCGTTTATCGGAGCATATGCCTGGATATTATTAATGGGACGTAATGGAGTAGTAACAAACTTTCTAAGTGATGTATTTCATATTACCATGCCGGATATTTATGGTTTTTCCGGGATTTTAATTGTACTCACCCTTCAATTAATACCTTTAATATATATGTTTATGATGGGTGCGTTCAAAAGTATCGACAATTCATTGATAGAAGCTGCAGAAAGTATGGGATATACCGGTTTCAAAAAAGTATGGAAGGTTATCATGCCGCTTATGGTACCGACTATACTTGCTGGATCGCTGTTAGTATTTATGCGTGCCCTGGCAGATTTCGGTACTCCGATGTTAATTGGAGAGGGATTTGAAACATTGCCTGTACTCATTTTTAATGAATTCACGAGTGAAATGGGAGGAAATGCCGGTTTCGCTGCTGCCATTAGTGTCATTGTCGTGGTCATTGCATTAACTATTTTCCTGCTGCAAAAATATATTACAAACAAAAAATCATTTTCTATGAGTGCGCTTCACCCGATTAAAGAAAAGAAGGAATCTGGTATAAAGAATGTTGTAGCTCATTTGTTTGTATACGGTTATTTGGCACTTGCTATCCTGCCGCAGCTCTATGTTGTGTATACAGCATTCTTAAAAACATCCGGACGTATTTTTGTCAAAGGCTATTCTTTAGATAGTTTTAAAGCAGCATTTACCCGCTCAGGTGATACAATTGTGCATACCTTTACTTTAGGACTTATCGCACTTTTCTTCGTTATCCTGATAGCAATTTTGATTGCCTATGTAACTGTAAGGAGACGCAATGCAATCACGAATGGACTGGACATTATATCGATGGTACCATATATTGTGCCCGGGTCTGTACTTGGTGTTGCTTTATTGCTCGGATTTAATAACAAACCTTTTCTTCTAAGCGGAACAGCAACCATTATTATTATTGCCTTTGTAATCCGCAGACTGCCGTATACGATTCGTTCCAGCGCTGCGATTATTCATCAGATTAGTCCAAGTATTGAGGAAGCAGCCGCCAGTCTCGGAGCATCCAATTTAAAAACATTTTTCAAAATAACATTACCAATGATGCTGCCTGGTGTTATCTCGGGTGCTATTCTCAGCTGGGTAACGATTATTAGTGAATTAAGTACGTCTATCCTATTATATACAGTCAATACAAAGACAATGACAATCGGTATCTACACCGAAGTCATTCGCGGAAACTACGGTGTAGCTGCTGCGTTATCAACGATACTTATTGCAATAACGGTTATTTCTCTGTTAATTTTCTTTAAATTAACCGGACGGAAAGAAGTTTCTTTATAGCTGAATAACTAGCGAACTTTATATGCAATAATCAGACAAGGGGGTGACTCTATATTGAAAAAGAAAAGTTTCAAGGAAGCTACGAAAAGTCTTTTTCTTAAATATACAGTCGTCCCTATTTTGATTTTAATTATATTATTTACGTTATTTACGATTGTTATATTTCATTTAAAAGCAGTTTATGATGCCAAGCAGTCAGGTGAACAAATTAAGGAAAGAATGACAGATGTGTATGAAGTTTATCAGGGAGAAATAAAAAAAATGGCAGGGTCGTCTTTGGTGACAAAAAGCCTAAACTATCATGATGATATTAATTTGGTTTATGAGGATTTTTATAATTTCAACAATAAACAGGATGTCAAAAGCAGTTTTTTCCTGGTTGACGTAAACGATGTATTCGTGGCATCTACCAATAAATCCAATAATGAAGTGAACGAAGGTATTCTGAACCATATAATCCCCCTTTTGGAAAAGTATCCAGATGATTTATTAAGCCTTGTCGAAAAAACAAACTTCTCCCATGGCCAAGCCTCTACCATTACTTTAGGGACGGCTGTGAAACAGGACAAACAGATTATTGGATATGTAATTTATATGTTATATGAAGAGGATTTCCAGCGTTTAATTTTTGGAGAAAAAACAGATATAGCGGTGATTACAGATACTTATAATCATATTGTTGTGACTTCTAATGAAATCGTTCAAGGCTTAATGAATAAATTTCAGCCTGAAAAACTATCTCATTCAAAAGTTCAAATAGAAAATGATACCTATTATATGAATCAAACTGAAACAGCAGATAATACCTTCCGTATTTATACATTAAACAATACAGAAACAGATAAAGTAGTGCTGATTTTATATTTTATATTTATAGGGATTACCTCCGCGTTCCTATTTATTCTGCTTCGGATATTAGCAGAAAAGATGTCCAGACGAAATGCCGAGTCAATTGATAAGTTATTAATAGCAGTCGACCAATTGAAGAAAGGTGATTTAACCTCCTATGTGGAGATTCATACAGGAGATGAATTTGAAACACTGGCAAATCAATATAACACCATGCTGGATAGTCTAAATGATTTGCTGAACAGGAACAGAGAGTTGTCGGAGATAAGAAAAGTAAATGAAATGAAAATACTGCAAAGTCAATTCAATCCTCATTTTCTGTTTAATGTGCTGGAAACTGTACGATATACCATGGTAAGTAATGTAGATAAAGCACAGGATATTATTTTATTATTATCTTCTTTACTGCGATATAGCATCAACCAGAATATTGATCAGGTAATTTTAGAAAAAGATTTGAACTATACGATTGACTATCTTAAATTGCATAAAATGCGGTTTAATGAGCGGTTGCATTACTCTCTGGAGATTCCAGAAGAAATCAAAGAAGCTTATATTCCAAAGCTGCTATTGCAGCCAATTATTGAAAATGCTATAAAATATGGCTACCGGCATCAGACCACCCTGAATATTTGGATTAAAGCAAAGGTTGTTGGAAGCGATATCGTCTTCTCAGTTGAAGACGATGGAGGTGGAATGGAAGCCCAACAACTCGCTGATATCCAGAAAAAGATACAAGCTTCTGAAAATAATCAAGTCGGCATTGGTCTGTACAATACCCATCGCCGTTTACGTTTGCAGTTTGGTGAGAAATATGGTCTGGAGATAGATAGTACTTTTAATCAAGGGACAATAGTAAGCATAACCGTCCCCTACCTGAAAGGAGAAGAGCATCATGTATAAAGTATTAGTTATAGAAGATGAGGACATTATCCGTGAAGGGTTGAGGTACCTTCTTGACTGGACTGAGCTCCAATGCGTAGTGGTTGGAGAAGCCGCAAATGGCGTGGAAGGCTTACAGCAGATTTCAGAACTAAACCCGGATATCGTACTGCTTGATGTTAATATGCCTCTCAAAAACGGGATTGATATGCTGGCGGAATGTAAAAGCCGGGATTTATTCAGTACTATTATTTTATCAGGCTATGATGATTTTAATTATGCAAAGCAGGCGATGCAATTTAGCGTAAATGAATACTTGCTTAAACCCGTTGATCCATGCGAATTAAAAGAGGCAGTTAAGCGTGCTATAACATCTGTAGATGCCAAGAAGCAATATCACATTATGAAGCAAAGTATCCAAACACCTGATAAGGTAAATGTATTAAATGTAGATATCTGGCACAAATGGAACGATAAATCAAAGCATGTTCACCAGATGATTGCCTATATTCAGGACCATTATCATGAAAAAATCAGTATTCATGATTTGGTAGATGAGCTTGGTATGGGTACAACCTATTTGAATAAGAAATTTAAAGAAGCCACCAGTTATACTTTCAATGATTTTTTAAACCGTTACCGGATTCAAAAAGCAATTGAACGCATTAAAACGGGAGAAGATAAAATCACCATGATCGCGATTGACGTAGGCTTTAGTAATTATCGTTATTTTATCGATGTATTTAAAAAGTACACAGAATTTCTTCCCAGTGACTTTACAGCCTATTTTGGCGATAAGGAGTAGTTTTGTATAAAGCTTCCTGGCAAAGTATTTTAACCCTCCCTACAAAAACAGAGCTCTGTTAAAATTGCTTCATATAGTGTACGATAATATTAACAACATGTTTTGCTTTTTAGAACCTTGAATTGGATGGGAAGAATATGTTTGATGTAATGAAGAATTATGAAGAGATGACCACAAGTGAAAAAAAAGTATTGAGCTATATCGTGGAAAATCAGGACCAAATTCCGCATATCAAAATTAGTGATTTAGCAGAGGAAACCTTTGTTTCTAAAACAGTCATCATTAATTTGGCGCAAAAATTGGGTTTTTCCGGTTTTAGAGAAATGAAATATCATATCAGCCGGACAATTCTTGAAAAAATGTCTAAACAAGAAAACCAAACAGTGATGTATCGGGAGGTTTTAAAACAATCCATTGATAAGACATTCTCCCTCGTTACTGAAGAACAGCTGCTTGAAACAGCAGCTAAAATCAAAGCTGCAAAAAATGTATTTATTATGGCCAGAGGAACAAGTAAAGCTGCTGGTCATTATTTGGAACATCTCCTATTGACAATCGGAATTCAATGTATCTTTATAAAGGATTATAATTTATCTGAAGTGTTTACAGATTTTGTTGCGGAAGATGATATTGTCATCTTTATATCGATATCTGGAGATACGAAAAAAATTATTGATACTGCTAAAAAGATTCATTTGAAGAAAGCAGAGATGGTCAGTATCACTTCATTCCGAACAAACGAATTGACCAGTTATACGACGAATAACCTGTTTTGTTATACCGATAAAGCTAACACCAGTAAAAATGATACCATTTCAAGAACTGGTTTTTTTCTCACTATAGATTTGTTGATTGATAAATTGGCAAACATTTAAACTGCACTTATTTTGAGTCTGTTCAGGACAATAAAAACAGCAAAATAACACCCTTCGGTGGCTACCCCCAAAAGTTAGAGTTTTTATTATGCAGCTGATTGGCTGGATTGAGTTCGGTATTCGACTGGGCTCAACCCGGCCAATTTTTCTTTTGATCGTTCATGGTTGTACCAATAGATATATTCTTCAATCCGTCTTTTTAATTCTTCATAGCTTACTAATGCTTCCCCATAATACATTTCTTGCTTTAAAATGCCAAAGAAATTCTCCATGGAAGCATTGTCTGCACAGGTTGCTTTACGTGACATGCTCTGGAATACTTTATTTTGTTTTAATGTCCTCACCCATTGGTTATGCTGATAATGCCAGCCCTGATCTGAATGAATGGTGGTGCGATAAGTTGCATGATTCTTTATTATTTCTATCGTTTCTTTTAAAGGTTTCATGACAATATCTAATGTTGGACGTTTCTTCATTTCAAACGCAATAACTTCACCATTATAAAGGTCAAGAATCGGATTTAAATATAACTTCTCTTCGCCTAGACATTTGAATTCTGTAATGTCTGTTACTAGTTTTTGTAGGGGAATAGGTGTGTTAAAACGACGCGATAGTCGGTTTTTTGCTACTTTCCCAACAGTTCCCTTATATGAATTATATTTACGAGTTTTCCGCATAAATTTCACACATTTTAATCCCAGTTCCCGCATGATCCGATACACTTTTTTATGATTGATATCATATCCTAAGTCCTTTAATTCTCTTGTGATCCGTTTATAGCCATAACGCTCATAAAACTTTTTAAATAGGTCTGTAATGCGTTCTTTTAATGCTAGATCTGAATCTTCTTTCCCTAAGTTTTTGACGTGATAGTGATAGGTTGCTTCCGGAATGCCCACGACAAGGAGAACATCTTTTAATCGGAATCCTTCTTCTTTAAGTTCGAATGCCACCTTTGCTTGTGCTTTTCGTGGAAGGCACTCGGATTTTCCCGAAAAGCTCTCAACTTTTTTAGGTATGCATTTTCTAGTCGCAGTAACTCATTTTCGCGTTCCAATTCTTCTTCACGTGTTAACTTTATCTTTTCTTTTTTCTTCTGTTTATTGGGTTTCTTAGACATAGAAGATCGCCCCTTTGATCTTGGTTTCAGGCCTTCTGTCCCTTGTTCACGAAATGCTTTCATCCAGCGTTGAATCATGGAATGGTTGTTCAAATTAAATTGAACTGCAGTTTCTAAATAAGAAGCACCTGTTTCTAACATAAATTGTACCGCAGCTGATTTAAATTGAACAGTATACTCCGCTTTCTTTTTTCTTCGTCTTAATCCTTCCATTCCTTGTACTTTATAAGATTTCACCCAATTTTTTAATGGTGAAGTACTAGGCATATTATATTTTTTCGTCAATGATTTATATCCAAGGCTCCCGTGTAAATACTCAGTTACAAGTTTAATTTTAAATGCTTCACTATATTTAGCCATGAAAACACCCCCGAAAGTTAAATTTTCTACTCTAACTTTTGGGGGTCGGTACCTTCTCATAAAAGAAGCGTGCTATTTTGCTGTTGATTAACTGCTGTAGTTTTTACTGATTTCCTCTGCGACTTCTTTTGCCCTAGCAGATTCTTTTTCTGCTAACTCTGCAGCTAGGCCGATATAGTTACCAGGTTCAATCATATGCTTTATTTCTTCATCATTAAAGCTTGCACGAATTTGTTCGTTTTCTCTTAAATTATCATAAAATTCCTGCCCTTCCGCTGCTGTCTTCATAGCAACCTCATACATCAGGGAGTGTGCCTGATCCTTCCCTAATTTTTCTGCCAGCTTCATCATTACATATTCACTATTATCAAGGCCTTTGTTACGTTTGGCATTATGAAGCATTCTATCTTTATGGACGGTTAGTGTACGTGTTAATTCTTCACAGCGTATCAAAATTTCCGTTATCAGTTCCATTGACTCTTCCAACAGCCCGTCAAACAGCATGTAGGAACTGCTGTCTCCCTCATATGGACGTACTGCTGAATACATGCCTGTACCAGGAAGGGAATAAAGTTTCTGGGAATTCGCGATAATCCCTTTGGCAAGCTTCGGATTAATTTTGTGCGGCATAGTGCTGCTACCGACGGTTCCTTTACTGAAACCTTCGGATACTTCGGCAATTTCTTCTAACGTTGTACTGTATACCTCTTCGGCAATTTTATGGCAGCTGTTCGCTAATAAAGCCAGATTCGACATATACTCCAGTTTATGCGTACTTATATTTCTGGATGGGACAGCCATTGGATACATACCAACCAGCTCCGCCACCCTGTTTTGAACTTTTATCCCGATATTGGGCATAGAGCTGAAAGTACCTACTGCACCGCCCATCATTATCTGAAAAACTCTTTTTTCCGCTTCGGCCATGCGTTGATAACAGTTGATAAATTCACTTATCCAGACAGATACTTTATACCCGTAAGTGATTGGAGTAGCATGCCTTCCATGCGTTCTTCCAGTCATGACAGTGTCTTTATTATCCGATGCCAGCGTGCTTAAGTTTTCTAAAATCTGACCAATCAGACGCATAAATATCGTATGCGCTTTCTTCAGAATATACAGCTGCGAGCTTTGTTGTATATTCTGTGTTGTAATCCCGTAATGGACATATTTCCCACTGTCGGGCGGACAGGCCTTCACCAGAACTTTCAGGAATGGAACAAAACCATGGCCAATTTTTTTATAAATACGGTCCATTTCCTCTAAATCTAAATTTTCCAGCTTGGCAGCCTCTTTGATTTCCTCCGCCGCTTTCTTAGGAATAAAATCATATTCAGCCTGCGCCTCAGCCAATGCCGATTCAAACAAAAGCCAGGTTTTATATTTTTCCTCTTCAGTGAACAGACTTTTTAAACCTTGATCATCAATTGTTTTACTTTTAGAATCATATAACGCTTTCATGATGTCACTCCTTTAAAAATCTCTATACTTTCTCATCTACTGCATTTTTTACAAATTCTACCTGTGTCCCATAAACGATATGAATATGCTTGGCCGTCGGGAAAAAGAACCCGGAACACCCGGTACTGTTTAATAAATCTTTGTTGATATCTCTGACCTCTTTTAAATCAATTCGGAGCCTGGTAATGCAATTGTCTACATTCAAAATGTTTTCTTTTCCACCCAATGCCTCCACTACTTTATCTGCTATCTCGTCATAGCGTTTTTCCTTCAGCAGTGTATTGTCCACATTTTGAAGCTTTTCCCTGCCCGGTGTTTTTATATCAAACCGGATAATAGCCCAATAAAAAATAAAATAAGTGACGACAGCTAATCCCAATCCGATCAAAACAAGGAAAATCCATCGTGAATTTTCATAAAGCAGTCCAAAAATCGTGAAGTCAAAAATCGTACCCCTGATATAACCAATCGAAACCTCCGCCAGCGACAGCAGCACAGCGCCGATTCCAACAATACAGGCGTATACAACATATAATAACGGAGCTAGAAAAACAAAAGTAAATTCAAGCGGCTCTGTTACATTCCCAAGAAAAGCTGTCAATACCATGGTAACCAGCATAGATTTGACGTATGTTTTATTTTCTTTATAAGCTGCCTTGTACATCGCAAAAGCAATTGCCGGGAATAAAAACAGGACAACCAGCATCTGCTGCTGCGCCATGAAACGGGACAGCTTCGGCATCATAGACCAATACTCACTGTTCGGTCCCTGATTAAACAGAATTTCTGTAATAGCAGGAACAACACCGACATATGTCTTACCTTCGATAACATACGACCCGCCGGCTTCTGTGAATCGGAACAATGCATTCCAGACATGATGAAGTCCAAACGGAATGAATAATCGTTCTCCTGCAGCTGTGAAAAAAGGGCCTGCAACGCTTAAAAATACAGCTGACAGGTTCGTTAACAGCCCTACAAAATATGTCCAGATGAAAGGCAGTAACATCCCAACTGCAGCCATTAATCCGATTGTGATGATTGGAACTGATTTTTTCCCGGAAAAGAACGCCAGCGCCGCCGGAAGCTCCAGGTTATAAAATCGTTCCGTCGCCCAGGCTGCAATCAGACCGGTTAGAATCCCGCCGGCAGCACTGATATTTACCGTTTGAATACCAAGTATTTCGATTTGCCCCTGCTGGGTCATTACATCCGGATCTGCCATTGTCCCCGTGACCGTCAGCCATACATTCATGGCAACAATCAGGGTCAGATACCCTGCCACGGAGGCAAAGACCGAAATCCCTTTATCCTTTTTCCCCATCCCGTAGGCGACACCCATTGCGAATAGCAGCGGGATATTATCAAATACAACATTACTGATGGTCTTTATACTTACTAAAATGGTGTTAACGGTATCATTTCCAAGGAAAGGAACTTTGTCCACCATGTAGTCTTGTGTAAGTGCGCCGCTGATCCCCAAAAGCATCCCGATAGGAGCCAATACCCCAATTGGAAGAAGCAGCGTTCTGCCGAATTGCTGTATGGAGTCACCGATTTTTCTTTTACTCATCCTCTAAAACCTCCTTGTATCAATGATTCCAATTCATTTTCCGCTAAAAACTAATAAAAGATGGCATGAATGCTTGGAATTATTATCTGCTTCTATTCTATCAATATGAAAAAATAGTTGAAGCTCCTCCATTTCCTATTATCTTATTTAGGTAATAGAAAATGACCCAGGTCATAAAAAAGGATCCTTCAGATAATGATTTATTTATTATGCAATGATATAGTGAACATATTATCAGACGGAGCAGGACTAAAACACAAAGGGAAATTCTATAGTAAATACATATGGAGGATGACGTTATGACAGATATAAGATTGATTGCACTGGATATGGATGGCACGTTATTAGATGACAAAAAAGAGATTACCAGCTGGACAAAAAAACAAATTATGAAAGCGCATCAGGCAGGTGTCATTATTGTCTTATGTACCGGACGCCCCTTTCATCACTGCTATACTTACGTTCAAAATCTGCAGCTGAATTCTCATTTAATTACATGTAATGGCGGACAAATCTTCGAAAGCGATTATACAACAGTTATTGCCGAAAATCTGCTGGAGGCAGAAGCACTGGCTGATTTATATCGCTATGCCCGGGACTTAAAAATGGATACGTGGACCATTTCTTCAAAAGAACCTTTTTACAATGACATACCGGATAACTATAATGACTACAGATGGCTGAAATTCAGCTGCTCCCATAAGGATGAAAAAATTTTAAATAAGATAGAAGCAAAAGTTCATTCGATAGATGGCATAGAAGTCAGCAATCGGACAGCCGTCACCGTTGAGGTCAATCCAGCAGGTGTGAATAAAGCAGCCGCTCTTGAATTGGTCTGTGAAAAATTAGGTATAACGATGAAGAATGTCATGGCAGTGGGAGACAGTCTCAATGATGTGAAAATGATTCAATCGGCCGGAATTGGAGTGGCGATGGGAAATGCTCAACCAGCTGTAAAGCAAGCTGCTGATGATATCACCGATACCAATCAACATGATGGGGTTGGAAAAGCAATTGAAAAATATATTTTATCTGCTTGGATATAAGGCGCTTTTATCGTTTCCTTGCGGTTAAATATAAGGGTGCAGTCCCTTTCTGTTACATGAGTTAACAGAAAGGGTTTTTTATTACTATGAAAATAACTATTCCGCTTTTTTCACTTAAAATCGCCGATATTTCGCATAAAATCTATAAAATTATTACTGTATAAAGTTTATATCTGTTTATCTTAAATTAGCTTGTAATAGATCAGTTACTCTAAAATATGCTCATTTATGGATTTATCATGATGTATGATACATTAATATATAGGTCTTTAGCGTGCCGGAATATATCAAATAAAGATGGTTTCATACGCTTCAAAAATCAAACATCCTAGAAAATACAAGGAGGAAAGATAATGAAGAAAAAGATTCTATTGACCTTTCTGTTGACACTTCTGTTCGGTATGATTATTTACCCGAGAACGATGAAGGCGCAATCAGCAGAAGGATTTGATCCTGCTGACGGAATGTATATAAAAGCAGATAAGGAACATTACTGGGAGGGACGCTATTCCAACGGCCGTATCTTTGCTGAATATCTCGCAAAAGAATTAGCTGGCGGTTATGATAATTTAACCAACTATGCAGTCGGCGGTGCTTTTTCTGGTGACATGGGAAATACAAAAGAAGAACATTCCAACTGGTCCTCCTGGATTAAAGGCTGGGGCGGAGTAGAACAGACTATAAGATTCCTTGCAGATACGAACGGAGAAGCTGATCCCGAAGCTCTTTATATTATCAGTATCGGTGGAAATGATACATATGCCGTGGAAGATTTGGGAGTGGAACGTGCAGCAGAGCTTGCCAGTGATTATTCTCTTGAAATGGTTCAAAACCTTGTAGAAGGCGGTGCCAAGTATATTCTGCTGCCAAATCGTTTTGTAGATCAGCGTACGGATTTAACAGACTTTGGTGATATCAGAAACCAGCAGGTCGTCAAAAAAATAGAAGAGTATCTCGCTCTTGATAACACGCCTGACGATGTAGAGGTTATCTACGGACATAACCAGCAGCTGCGTAAGAATATTGATGAGCAGGGCTTTGAAAAATTCGGATATAAGAGTATGGGCTTTTATCTTGTTTCCGATTGGGTTCCGGCTTATGGTTACGCCTTAGCTTCTGAAGATAACAGTGACATCTTCCCTGCCAGTGAAGCAGAAGACATCTATGGCGGCTATGCTCCTTACTCAACAGACAGCGAATATTATAATCCTGAAGCATCTGGCTGGGAACCGGATGATTTCTATACTTACGATGAATATCATTTATCCAGCCGGAGTCAAAAACACTTGGCTACGTACCTTTTAAACTCCGACATCACAACAAATGATAACGAGGGCACTTTCGAGCAGGTCTATAATGGTAATACCAGCGATTTTGCCGAAGCAATAGCTGATGGTACTATTCCTTCCGAATATACAACGGTCTATACCTTTGGCGACAGCGGTATTGACACCGGACGTGGGTTAGAGGTTACCACCGAGTTAGTGGAAAATCGCGGGAAGCCAAAAGAATCTTCCTATGTAGTAACACCTGAAGATAATCTCTGGAATATTGCAAAGGAAAATTACCGCGGAGAACAAACTGATGCACAAATAATGAAAGAAGTTCAAGCTATTTATCAAGCGAATCGGGATCAGATTCAAAATCCAGATTTGATATTTCCAGACCAGACAATTATATTGCCGGAAATGAATGATTCTAAAACATATAAATAACACCCTGGAAACTTAGGCTTATCGTATATCTCTTTATCCGAGAGCCTAAGTTTTTTGTATACTTTCAGAGAACCACTTTTAACTTATGAAATTCCTCTTATCCATCTTCTTACCTTAAATCAGATTACATTCATCCACCGCATTTAAATATGTAATATAGATACTTCCTGATAAATCTGATAATATATTTCTATAAAACTCATCAACATCCCATCAATACCAAACAACAAACAAAGGAGAACGCCACCATGACCAACATGATAGCTTACCTTTTCGGCAGACTGATCGGAGCATTTTTACTTTCTTTATTATTCACATGGATTTGGAGCCTTATCTACCGTGCAATAAAGAAGAAACCAATTTCTAAATTTTGGTTAAAGCTATTTATTATTACTGTCATTTTTACTATCATTTCACTTGTAGGAACGATGAATCAACAGAATCTTTAAGTTATAAATACTGTCATTTTTCTATTATTTGCTGATAGAAGAATTCAAAATAAGAGCCTATCCTGCATAAGCGCGGAAAGGCTCTTTAAACATGTTTCTTTTATCAACATAGGCAGCAGACCGTAATGTGTGCCTGTCAACACGAGCAATGGATATAATGCCCCTAAAATCATTCCTGCAATAAAGGTTAAGTTGCTGTATAAAGCGTTGAAACCTACTGAGAATAAATCACCAATCCATATACTGATTGGACCAATAACAATTAGAATTAACGGTACGGTAATAATTAAGGATAAAACAGGTGTAAAAACAATATCCAATACTTTTGGCATCCACGATTTAATAAATCGCTCAATATAAGACAACAACCAAACGCCAATAATAATCGGTAGTACAGAAGAGGAATAGTTCATTAATGTAAATGGAATAGAAAAGAAATCGATTCCAGTATTTCCTTCTGCAACTAAGCCTGTAAATGTCGGGTGTAATAGGATACCACCAATTACTGCTGCAATAATGGGACTACAGCGGAATTTATTGGCTGCACTAAATGCCAATAAAATCGGTAAAAAGTAAAACACAGCATCCGAGATAACATTTAGAACCATGAACGTATTGGAATCAGCGGCAACCCAACCGAGGTTACCCAGAACAACCAATAACCCTTTCAAAATTCCTGCCTCTGCAATAGCAGGGATAATTTTTTATAATTTAATTGTTAATTTATTTGATAGAAAAAAGCCCATATCTCGTATGGACTGTTTCTCTAAAAATCTACTATTCTATTAAGTCTCTTTCACGTTCATTTCAATAATACTTTTCATTTTAACTCCAATAAAAACGCCTTTTTGCCTTATTCAGTGGTTTGAATGGCATTTGAACCAACAATTTCTCGCTGCAGATACTTTTCTTAACATACTTTGTAACATTTACTTAGTTACTGCTTACTTTTTCAGATTTTATCATTTCCTTTTTCCGCATGATTTTCTTGCTATTCGTTACCTTCATGTAACCTAAAGTTAATAACAACAAGAGAACTGCATCAATACCTATCAGAAGATAAATCCAATTGGGAACCTTGGTTTGAGCAACATCAAACGCATGGCTATTGGCAACCGTATACAGAATATTATGGCTTGCTTTACGCATGTTTTGTTGTCCCCAATCTGTATCCGTTGTTTCGGATTTCAATTCGGTAGGCAACAAATATAGTACTAGGTCATTACCCGCTGCTAAGCCTTGATCTACATTCATGTATTGAGGTTTAAAGTAATCAGTGATAACTGTCCCTCTAAATCCCCATTCATCACGCAGAACATCTGTTAATAACTCTTTTGATTCCCCAACCCATGTTGGTCCAATACGGTTGTAAGAAGACATAATACCCGTAATTCCTACTTCTTTAACAGCCATTTCAAATGGTTTTAAGAATATTTCCCGCATTGATTGTTCATTAGCCCAAGTCGCTGCTCCTGTAGGAAACTCATATCTTTTCGTTTCCATATCGTACATTGCGAAGTGCTTCATGAAAACGTAAGAACCATTATCCATTGCTCCTTTGGAAAGGCTGGCACCAATTTTACCAGACAAAAAGCTATCTTCTGAGTAATATTCGAAGTTCCGGCCGCCAAATGGAGACCGATGGATATTAACACCAGGTAAGTACAAACCGGTAATGCCAGATGCTTTCGCTTCTTCTGCAAGTGATTTACCCATTTTTTCAACTAATTCAGTGTTCCATGTAGAGGCAACCACCACTTCACTTGTGTACTGATTTCCATGTGCTTGACTAACTAAGTGATTGATTCCAGCTGGTCCATCACTATCAATTGTAGCAGGTTTTTTCACAGAATTGATAGCCGGCGTTTGAAATCCTCCATGAGTAATCAAGTTCTCCATGTCTTTCACAGACAATTGTTCTAATAATTGATCCCATTTTGGATCTTCATAATCCAGACCCTTCATGTCGTATAATGACAATCCATGATCCTCCTTGACTATCGGTTCTTCATTATCCTCAACTTCTACTGTGAAATCTGCCAGGGCATCCAATAATTCTTGTGACGCTTCCTTAGGTTGTGCAATTTCAGTTGGCATCGTCCCTTCCCAATCTGCCCGAGACAGATAAGTCACATCACCAAGTGCATCATCAAAACGATTGGTAGCTACTACTTGATCACTATCTCTTTGATTATCCTCATTGTAAACAATTGTAGATGGCACTTCATAAGTCTCAGAATCAATCACATCATGTGAATTGTTCATGAGTTTAATTTGATAATCTCCCTCTTCCAAGACATAAGATTTTTGTTCTTCATAATCATAGCTTGCCATATCCTCAACTGAAAATTCGATTGTGACTATTTCGCTATCTCCAGGCGCCAGTTCATTTGTTTTATCGAACCCAGCTAGGACAACATGTGATTTTTCAATCCCCCCCACTGTATAAGGGGCAGTATAATAAGCCTGGACAACATCTTTCCCGCTTACTTCTCCATCATTGGTTACTTCAACGTCCAACGTTATTTGGTCATCGTTAAAGCTGTAATCAATAATTTCTTGTTGGAAATCAGTATAAGATAAGCCGTAACCGAATGGATATTGTACGGTCTCATTATAAGCTTCCTCGTCCATTTCTCCAGTTTGATTATCAACATACCTTGTTTCATAGTAACGATATCCTACATAGATCCCCTCAGCATAGTCAATGTATTTATAGTGCCATGTATCATCACCATATTCAAAATCTGAGTTTTCATATGGAAACTCTCCGATATTATAGTAAGAAGGGGCACTTGTTAAATCATAAGCATAGGTATCTACTAGACGTCCTGAAGGATTCACCTCTCCTGATAGCACATCACCAACAGCATTAAAACCAGAAAATCCAGGACCACCAACCCATAACGCCGCATCAATAGCCTCATCATCCAGGAAACCTAATTCCATCGGATAAGAAGAATTAATAAGTACGACTACATTATCAAAGTTTTCCTTTACCATCTCCAGCATAGCTTCTTCATTATCCGCAAGTTCTAAGTAATGTTTTCCTTTTGTTCCACCAATTAAATCTTTCATATCTTTGGTGATATCTGCTCCTTCACCACTGTTTCTGGAAAAGACAACGAGTGCAGTATCACTGAATGACTTTGCGGATTCCATCAATGCATCACTGTATTCTGAAACGGCAGGCTCGTGAATATTAAAATCCCCTCCATTAAGTGCGTGAATATCTATTTCTTCTCTGGGAACAAAACGATCATCATAAAATTCCGTTAATTCTTCATTTACATTAAATCCGGTATTGCTTAATCCTTGCTGCAGATCTATATTATTTTCTTCAGCTCCGCCACCCGCACCTGAGCCTCCGTAAACAACAGAGCGAGAAGTATAACCAAAAACATTGATATTACCTTTTTCTACTGGCAACGAATTATTTTTGTTCTCTAATAATACAATTCCTTCACTTTCAAGTTCTTCCGTTAATGCCCTTGCTTCATCTTTAGTCTGTTCCACCTTTGCATCATCCATTTGAGAAGACGAAAGAGCTGTATTGATTAACAAAGAAAAGTTGTTTACAGCTATATTGAATACGACTAATAAAACAAGTACTAAGCTTAACAGCGTATACAAAACTTTACGTGTTCTTTTTAAGCGGATCATTCGATAAATAGAAAATCCGATTAGGACAACTGCCGCGATTACAACAATCACAGTAATAACGAAAACGATAGATTGTATATTAATCCCGTGAGACGTTTCCCCGCCATTTGCTGCAGCAAATATAGAAGCAGTCGGAAGCAAGAAGGCTCCTAATCCAAATAAAAAAAGAAAGGAAAGCTTATTTTTTTTACTATTAAATCTGGTCACAACAATTCCCCCAAACCATATGTTGAATATTTATTTCGCAAAAAAGAAAGCGCGAACATTTTATTAAGAATACTTGAGCATATTTTTATTACTCTAATATCCCACCTAGGATAAATATATTTTATCATCTTTTAGTTTTTGATAATTTCAAATTCATAAACAGTAGCTTTTTTCACATAAACGGTATGAATCCTCCCATTTCATTTTCTTGCACATATTTTGAGACAGGTATTTCATCAGAAATTTTAAAAATCAGAAAAGATAATTTTCTCCAAAAACTCAGTAGCTTTAAATTCTTTAAATGGCCTAAATTTAAAGCTGTTTTACATAGAATCTATTTTGCATATAAAAAGGTAAGAGCTTACAAGAATTCTTATTTTTAACATTCTAAAAAAATGAATGCTATTTTTAATATAATTCTCTCTTAGCCACTGTCAAAGCCGCAGCAATCACCTGATGCATATCATAATATTTATACATCCCCAGACGGCCGCCGAAAATCACATTGGATTGCTTCTCAGCCAAGTCCTGATACTGCTTAAATTTCTCATTATTTTTATCATCATTAATCGGATAATAAGGCTCTGATCCTTTTTCCCAGGACATAGGATATTCCTTTGTGATAATTGTTTTGGGCTGTTTTCCAAATTCGAAATGCTTATGCTCAATAATACGTGAATAAGGTGTTTCCGAATCTGTATAATTCACCACTGCATTACCCTGGTAGTTCTCTTGTTCCAGCACAGCGGATTCAAATTTTAAACTGCGGTATTCCAATTCGCCATATTTATAATCAAAGAATTGATCAATCATTCCAGTATAAATAATCTTTGGATAAGTCTTCATATATTCTTCTCTATTAGAGAAAAAATCTGTATTTAATTCTACGCTGATCCGATCACTGGCAAGCATGTTTTCAATAATTTGTGTGTAGCCGCCAATTGGGATCCCCTGAAAGCGGTCATTAAAATAATTGTTGTCATACGTAAATCGGACAGGGAGACGTTTAATAATAAAAGCCGGCAAATCTGCTGCTTTACGTCCCCATTGCTTCTCCGTATATCCTTTTATTAATTTTTCATAGATATCTGTTCCGACTAAAGAGATTGCCTGCTCCTCTAAGTTAGCAGGGTTTTCAATACCGGCTGCTTTTCTCTGTTCTTCTATTTTAGCTTTTGCCTCTTCCGGTGTGACAACACCCCATAATTTATTAAATGTATTCATGTTAAACGGCATATTGTAAATTTCACCATGATAATTTGCTATCGGGCTATTTGTATAACGGTTAAAATCTGCAAACTGGTTCACATAGTCCCAAATTTCCTGATTATTTGTATGAAAAATATGTGCTCCATACTTATGAACAATAATATCTTCTACCTTCTCCGTATAAATGTTCCCGCCGATATGATCCCTTTTATCAATCATCTTCACTTTTTTTCCTTTTTTAGCTGCTTCGTGTGCAAATGTACTTCCGAATAATCCCGTGCCGACAACCAAATAATCAAACATTCCTTTGTTCCTCCCGCAATATATGTACTTTCTTATCATTTTTCATTCCATATTACTTCTTATCTACTGGCAACTAAATCCAATATTAAAATCAAAAGATAGCTTTCTATGATGTTTCATATAGAAAGCTATCTTTTTAAGAGATATGCTGATGATTAATTAAACCCGATAAATCTTTGAGATATTTTATATCCCCCTACCGAGATACTTCTTCCCGGCCTTCCAGGTAAATTTAATAATATCCCGATCATTCCATATCGAATTTCATGGTATAATTCCTGATCTTTTTCCTTCATATACCTCCACAATTCTTTTTTCTTCTGCAGATTTTCAGCTGTTCCTGATTTTATTAATAGAATAGAAGAAATAACAGTGACAATTTCAAGCTGATGAAGCAGATACTGCCTAAGCTTAGGACTTGTTATATCTTCTAATTCCAGATCATCGATCATTTGTTTATTCACTTTAATCTGCTGATCGATTCTCTTAATCATGACATTCTCTTGAACAGACTGGTCTTCCCTTCCTATAAAGTACCTGTAAAATTCCAGATTAATATAGAACATTGTTTTCACATGTTTAAGCGGAACAAACACAAATAGATTATCAACATAAAAAGTATGTTTTGGAAGCACCAGGCCACAATTTTTTAACAGCTCTGTTCTATAAATAAGAGAGTGCATCAACAGATATTGCCCTCTGCGAAATGGCTTGATATCCTCCCAGGTAAATATTTTATCTACCGGAAGAACATCTTCGTACTTCATCACCTTCTTGTACTTTTTATCCTCTTTTTCATAGGTGAAGTTACTAATAATCATGTCGACTGTCTGTTTTTCTGTAACAAACCCTTTTAATATCTTTAAAATTTTCAGATATGCTCTTACATCTACCCAATCATCGCTGTCTACTACCTTCAGATAAAATCCGGATGCGTTCCTGATGCCCGCATTGACCGCTTCACCATGGCCTCCATTTTCCTGATGGATGACACGGATAATGGAAGGATATCTTATCGCATATGCATCTGCAATTTTTGCCGTATTATCAGAGGAACCATCATTCACGATCAATAACTCAACTTCCTCTCCGCCAGGCAAAAGAGATTCGATACAATATTCCATATAATCCTGTGAATTATAGCAAGGAATAACCACTGATAATAATTTCATTTTTTACACTACCTTTACTTCGCCTCTTCTTCTGGTACCTGTTTAAATATAATTTTAAATATAGGGAAGAAAACCCAGAATGATATAGCGCTATTAATAATCATTGTAATCACATCGGCTGTCGTTTCTCCTAATGAGCCCATTCCCCAAGTATTCATCAGTAAATCATAGATTGGTGCTTTATAGAATCCTTGTGCCGCTGCAGCGCCAATTGTAATAATAATATAAGCTACTAAGTACCAAAAAGCTGCTGTCCATATGTTACTGTTTGATTTAAATGTAATGCTTCTTTGAGCAAAAAAGTTAATAACCTGAGCAATCAATATGGTAATTTGAACGGCGAAAAAATAAGCAAGTCCTCCGCCGCCGCCTTGAGATAACGGGCCGGCAGCATAATCAAATACATAATAAGCAGAGCCGTCAAAGTTTTGCCCGAATTGCAACACTTGAAAATTTGTTGTTACTAATGCTGTTTTAGCAAATATACTTTTAAAAACAGGCATTAACACAAGCTGGAGCACCGTAACCCCATTACTAAGAATGAAGAAAACCAGAAATTGTGCAATATTAGGATGTTTTTCTTTATAATTCCCCCAAAACCTCATAAGCCGATTAGAAGCTATTTTTTTCTCTATTTCTTTTTCCTTCTCTTTTTCCATTTTACCTCTCCTCTATCACTTATGCTAGCGTCAGTTGATAGCTTTTCGACTTTTTAACATCTTATTTCTTTCTTTTACGACATGTTTCAACCCTTTTAGGAAATGACCGTTTACAATCATCAAAACCCCGTCGAGCATTGGCATATTCATAATTCCGCCGGTCATTCGGGCCATACCCCGAAACGGCATATGATAGACGGACATCATGATTAGATTTGCCGTATCACGCTTTCCTATCTTTTTCAGGAACCAATGAGAGAACGTAATAGCCTGGAAGGCAAATCTGGCAAATAAACCTCTAGCATATTGGCATTGAGCAATCGTATCGTTGTAACCCAACGGCTTGGAGCGGTCCCATGTTGCAGCTGGAACTTCGCGCCCCAGAAGTGCTTCAAATTCCTGTTTACCGACATTTTTTATTTCACCGGAATAGTATGATGGTAATTCTTCTTTAATGTATGGGACTGGTGCGTTTGTTCCTTCTATGGAAATCGTATCCGTCAAGCGGATGTCCGCAATGGATGCGCCGATGGAAATCTGATAAACTGCTTCCTCCACTTCCCATTGGTTCGTTTTTACATTAAAGTAACGGAACGTTTTACCATCAAAAGGAATCGTTACTGCTTTGGTTTCCCCAGGATTTAAAGAAACCTTTGTAAATCCTTTCAATTCTTTTTCCGGTCTGAAAATTTGCTCTGACTGGCTGCCTACATATAGCTGGGCAATTTCCATTCCTGCAGCGTCACCTGTATTTGTAATATTAAATTTCACGCCGTCGCTGTTCACCTGGATATTGGAATAATCAAAGCTGGTGTAGCTCAATCCATAGCCAAACGGGAAAAGTACATCCACCTTTGCTGTATCAAAATAGCGGTAGCCTATAAACATACTTTCTCTGTATTCAACACTTACTTCCTTACCCGGAAAGTAGCGGTAAGAAGGAGTATCTTTATAATGTAACGGGTAAGTTTCAGCAAGCTTTCCGGAAGGATTGACCTCACCTGTCAGCACTCGAAGTACAGCTTTTGCCCCGGCCTGACCGCTTAAATATCCGTGTACCAGCCCTTTTACTTTACCAATCCATGGCATTTTAACGGCAGATCCGCAGGACAGGACTACAACAATATTTGGATTCACCTTATGCAAAGCATGTAATAATTCAACCTGGTTTTCAGGGACTTTCATGTTTGTTCTGTCTAACCCCTCTGCCTCAGTTACTTCATCCAGACCCATATACAGGAGAACGACATCTGCTTCTTTGGCAAGAGCACACGCACTGTCTATTTTAGACTGACTCTTTTTCCCATAACGTTCAAAGCCCTGTTCATAACCAATATGGTTGATATCGGACGCCTCCAGCAGCTCCAGCGTATTATCAAGCTCTGTCGGATTTACGATAGATGAACCGGCTCCCTGATAGCGGGGTTTCTTGGCAAAATCACCAATCGTTGCTATTTTCACACCTTTTTTCAGCGGTAAAATATTATCCTCATTTTTCAGAAGTACAATGGATTCTTCCGCAACCTTTTGAGCAAATTGATGATGCGCTTGAATATCAAATTCTTTTTTATATGTTCCTTGAAAAACCTCTTCTGTTGTAAAGATTAAATCAAATAAACGGTCAAGATTTTCATCTAATACTTCTTCTTTTATTCGCCCGCTTTTAACTGCCTGAATAATATTCTGATTGGTTTCTCCCGCAGTAGTCGGCATCTCCAGTTCATTTCCCGCCTGAAGAGCTGCTACGCGGTCATTGTTTCCGCCCCAATCGGTAACGACAACCCCGTTATACCCCCATTCATCACGCAGAATATCTTTTAATAAATGCTGATTTTCATTGGTATAGACGCCATCCAGCTTATTATAGGAAGACATAACCGTCTTTGCCTTCCCTTCCTTGACAGCAATTTCAAAACCAGTAAGGTAGATTTCTCTTAATGTTCTTTCGTCGACAATCGTATCAATCGACATTCTTCTTTCCTCTTGGTTATTGACAGCAAAGTGTTTTACACAGGCCGAAATACCACGCGATTGAATCCCTCTGATATAACCTGCAGCAAGCTTGCCGGCATGATAAGGATCTTCACTGAAGTACTCAAAGTTTCTTCCGCATAATGGATTTCGTTTCATATTGATACCGGGTCCGAGCAGCACATTTACCTTTTGCGCAACTGCCTCTTCTCCTAAATATTGCCCAACCTTCTCCCCAAGCTCTACATCCCAGCTGTTCGCTACAGTGGAAGCTGTCGGGAAACATGTGGCCGGAATACTTTCATTTAATCCAAGGTGATCTGCAGCTTCCGCCTGTTTTCGGATTCCATGCGGTCCATCCGCAAGAAACATGCTGTTAATCCCTAACCGCTCCATATCCTGAGTTTGCCAAAAATCCTTTCCAGACATAAAAGATGCCTTTTCTTCCAGCGTCATTTTTTCAATTAAATCTTTATATTTCATAAGCCATTACCTCTTTCAATTTTTTCAGCACCTTCCGGAAGAAATGCTATCCGTACTAATACCGTTTAATTTAGGCAGATTTTCCATATACTCTAAAATCGAAAAAGCAATTTCCAAAATCCGAAAAACTGTAATGCGCTTTCATTTTATTAGAAAAGCACATCCGTCTAACCTCGTACATCGATGTTTTTTTCTATTACTATGAATTAAACTCTATCACATTTTTTTATTCACGCAGAAAAGGTTCATGAACTGTTTCATTTTTTTCATGAACTGTACCATACTATGAAAAAGAGAGGCATCTCTACAGGCTACGCGTACACAAAAAAGACCTGGCTGTATATTTTGTACAATCAGGTCTTAAGATATTTATTTATCCTGCGGGGTTAAAACAGGCATTAAGATAGTTAATTCAAACCAGCTATCCTTTTGGACAACGTTCACCACACCATCATATTTCTGCACAGCATACTGAATACTTTTCAAACCATACCCGTGGAAATTTTTATCTCTTTTTGTCGTTTTAGGTATCCCCTCTTTAAGATTCAGCTTTCCTTCAAAATAGTTTTCAAACCTCATTACAAGAAACCCTTTTTGCGAAAACACAGAAACATGAATTAACCGTTTCTCTTTATCTTCTATTTTTTTCTCGTATTCTATCGCATTATCAAGGGCATTCCCAAAAATGGTTGTGATATCAATAATATCCATATGATTAAGCAATGCCCCATTCGCTACAGACGTTAATGTAATTCCATGCTTGATACAATATAAATTCTTGCTTGTAAGTAAGGTATCAAGCACATGGTTGCCTGTCTTATTTTGCGCTTCATAGGATTTGATATCATTTTCCATCTGCTTCAGATAAGCATTTCTTTTTTCTACGTTTTCTTCAGCCCTGAGCGCAATAATCTGATTTTTTAAGTCATGATATTTATAATTGATGATATCTATACTTTCCTTTGACTGCTGATACTGCGCATATTGATTTTGAAATATATTCTGCATCGCTTTTAATTCATGCTTTATCCGCAAATCGTTTAATTGGATATGATAAGCATATAATATGGCGTATCCACCTAAGTCAACCAAGGTTCGAATATTCAAAATTTCCTGGGTGTATTGTCCGCTGAAAGGAGTCCGCACACTGACAAAGCTCATATTACTGACGCCAAAAACCGCCATTCCGATTAAAAGCGTCGATAACAGCTCGCCCTGTCGTATATTCAAGTGGCTATTGGCTGATATGTGACGTTTTTCCAGTAACCAGATTAAAAAGAAAACGGATCCGTAAACAGCAAAGAGCAATAATATGTCCATTGTCATATTCATTCTCTCCCCGTTCAAGAGAAAAAAACGCACCTGGCTTTCCAGGGATGCGACAAGTTCAGCCGCTACAAATGCCCTTATACTAAAGTATCCCGCTTCCATGACAGTTATTTGACAGGTTACATAGATTAAGCCAAACATCATAACAGCAGCAGCAATCATGCTCGGAATCCAGAAAGCGATTGGTAAATCCTTTGTAAGCACTAAAAAGGCAGACTGTACGAGCAACCCTCCGCCTAAAAAGATAATCCGTTTCCAGCCAAATAATTTCTTCCTGAGCAGAGAGATAAATACAATACAGGCCATCCACTCTGCCAACGCCGTATACAGCCTCGGTATTTCCGGGAGCAGTTCACTCATTTTAACGTCTCTCCCCAGTGTTTAGATAAAGCTTCCATAAAAGCTTTTCTTTTCGTCCGGCTCACAGGGAGTTCCTTTCCCTTCACAATCACATCATTACCTTTCATTCCTTCCACATGCTCCAGATTTATTAAATAACCTCTATGTCCACGGAAAAAATGATAGCTGGATAATTGTTTTTCTAAATCCTTCATCGCGCCGCTTACCATAAATTCCCCTTCTTCTGTAGTAAAATGAAGATAATGCTCCTGATTCTCTACATAAAAAATATCAGAGACCTTGATTCTTTTTACTCCGTTTTTAACTTTTATCGTTATATAATTCGTTTCTCTCTTTCTCATTCGATCAATCGCACGATTTAAGCGCTGCGAAAACTGAAAATATGAAATCGGCTTTAAGACATAGTCCAATGCATCTACAGCATATCCTTTGATAGCATATTGCGGCATATTAGTGATAAAAATAATAACCACTTCAGAGTCCACTTTTCTTATCTCTTCTGCTGCAGACATTCCGTCCATCAAGCCCATTTGAACATCCATTAAAATAATATCAAATTGCGCCTGATAATTTTCAACAATTTCATCACCATCAGAATAAGTCTTTATTGCAATATTTTCATTTCTTTCTTTTTCATATTGATGAAGAAATTCTGTCAGCTGTTCCTGATAATTAACTTCATCTTCAACGATTGCTATCTGTATCATTTTTTTACTCCTTAGTTTCTGAACTCAGACATGATGATTTAACCTTGCCTATTCCGAAAAATAGGATGATTTCAGGGAATAAGTTTTTTGTCCTAAAGGAAATGGAACGCTTTCTCTTGGTGACTTATAAAAAACAATATAAACTACCTAAGTAAAATTTCACATATACCCTATTACAATTATTTTAACAAAAATAATATAAACTTCAATAAACCGTTAAAGGAGACAGCTGTACAATTCTTAAAATATAAGAACTTTTTATATNAGTCATGCTATCTTTTAGCGTATACCTATATTAATTATTTTACAAAATAAGCGGAAAAAGATAAAATATAATTAACCAGCTAATTGAGTGAATTTCATAATTCTTAACCCTTGCGTCCCAATGAGTTCAGGGCATAAAAAAAGAAGTACCTCCCCAAATCTTGTATAATGGTAATAACCACAAAACCATAAAAAGACTGGAGGAGTACTTCTTATGACCATTATACGACAACCGAGTCTATTTGGCATCCAAGAATTATATGACATGGAACCTACCCAAAAATATGAAGCGATTATTTCAGCGATTGATCTGGATCGTATTTATCATGCGATTAATAAGAAATCCCGGCTTGGAGCGCCTGTTGAGCTAAATTATGCAGGGATGATTATTTCTTTTTTTATTCGCTACATCGAGCGCATCCCAACGATCAAAGACTTAATCAAGCGTCTAAATGATGACTTTATCTTTAAAATGAACTGCGGATTTCTTGTTTCCGATTCTACACCGTCAGAAGCTGCGTATTCTCGCTTGGTTACAAAACTGAGTGAATCAGATATTTTAGAGAAATCCTTCGAAAACGTAACACTGGCAGCTATCACAGAAGGATTTATCGCTGATGAAGTCATCGCCATTGACGCAACCCATTTTGAAGCCCGGGACAAGGCGCCCGTTCAAAAAGAAGAAAAATCGGAAATCAGACCCAAAAAGCGTGGGCGTAAATCCAAGAAAGAACGCGACCAATATCTCAAAGAACAAGCAGAAAAAGAAGCGAATCTTCCATTGTATGAAAAGAAAATAGAAGCTCAATTAGACGTTCCATTAGACGTATTGCGTGCAGAAGTGCCACAGAACCCAAAATGGGGTGTGAAAAAGAATGCAGATGGTAAAAACGAGTATTGGTTTGGCTACAAAGGACACCTCGCAGTTGGGGCATCAAGCCAGTATATTCTACAATCCTTGTTTTCTTCCGGCAGCTTAAATGATGGAAAAGCCGCTATCGCCCTATTGAAGGGGATAGATCAACGACTTCCGCTTACGTCTGCTTCTTACCAGACATTGGATGCGGGCTATGATTTCGAGCCGATTTATGAACAAATTCATCGCATGGGACAACAGTCTGTCATTGCCTATAATAAACGCAATGAAGGCGAAATGATCGGGTTTGATAAGGATTTTGCCCCGACCTGTTTGCGAGAACATTCCTATAAATATGACAGCTTTGATCCGAAATACGAAACATTGAAGTATACCAGACCTAAGGAATGTAGCAACTGCCCACTTGCAAATGAAGGTATCTGTCAAAAAGTGTATAAAGTCAAAATAACCACCGATTTAAGACGTTATACGGCGCCTGCGCGCGGATCAAGAGCTTGGAAAAAGATTTTTAAACAACGGACAGCAGTAGAACGTGTCAACGCTTATTTAAAAGAGTTCTATCAGTTAAATAATGTTCGCTATCGCACTGGAAAGCGTGCGAAAGTCCATTTTGACATGGTCGCTTTGATTTACAATGCTTCCAAATTAGCTGCGGATCGCATCCAAGCGGAGCTTATTCAGCAACAACAAGCTGCATAATTTTTGTTTTTTAAAATACACTTTCGAAAATTCTGTTCGTCTTTGTATTTTTAAAAAGAGCAATTATGAAATTCATTCATGTATTATATAAAAATAAAATAACTACATCTATGCAGACAGGCATAGGCTGTCTTAATAAGGTTTATAAATATAAATCTTATGATTGTTCTGAGATGGGAACTGCCAGCTTGTTTGAGGAAGCAATTTACAGATGCTGCAATCAATGGTAATGTACAGTTATTGACGTGTTTCAATGGTGATGCCCCCTCAATTAATCTTAGCGTAATAATAAAGCCTCTTAGTAAATAATCAGATAATTCAATCAAAAATAACGTGATATCTTTTATAATTCATAGTCAGATAGTAATAGACGAGTGATTCCCTATAATCCCTATCATCTTTTTAACATATATGTATTACTGAAAAGATAGGGGGTTATACATCTGAAAAAATTGGGTAAAGGACATGGATGTCGTATCAGCCCGGCAGAATCAGCTTATGATTATGGTTTATGTAATAATTCCCATCCAAAATCCGCTGATTATCAAACCGGGCGTGTTGTATACGATTTGGTGCGCAGTGAGTAGAAAAATCTGAAATGAGGTGAATATGGAAACGAAAGAATGTGTCAGTGTATATGAGGATTCAAAGGCTGTAACCATTCATGCTGCGTATCATTAATTTGAAGAGAATCATAGCGGAATCTGGAGAAAGAGAAAGTAACAGGTTTCGGAGACAATTAAAGAAGAAACAAATTAATATCGACACGAATACAATCCAATAGCCAAAGGAGATTATCTTATGAAAGAAGTGAAAAAGAGAGAAACACTCTCGAAGACACTCAAGCCCCATTGGGTCTGGGCGATTGCTTTAGGCTCAGCGATTGGCTGGGGAGCTTTCGTACAACCAATCAACTGGATGTCTACAGCAGGACCGCTTGGAGTAATTATTGGTTTCTTTATTGGTGCACTGCTGATGATTCTGATTGCTGTCAGTTACGGATTCCTGATTAAGAGTTTCCCCGTTTCCGGTGGTGAGTTCGCTTATGCTTATGTCAGTCTCGGCAGAACCCACGCTTTTATTTCCGGATGGTTTTTAACTTTAGGATACATCTGTATTGTTGCATTAAACGCTTCTGCATTTGCCCTTATGATTAAATTTATCTTTCCGAAAGTTATTGAAAACATCCCGCTCTATCAGATTGCCGGCTGGGATGTTTATTTGACCGAAGTTTTTGTAGCAGCCGTTGTCCTTGCAGTATTCGGATTTTTTAATATTAGAGGAACAACCTTGTCAGGAAGCATGCAATTTGTTTTTTGTATCGTTATGATTGCAGCCATATTTATTCTGCTGCTTCTTGTCGGTATCCAGCCAAGTGCAGGATTTTCCAATATTACACCAATGTTCCCGCCGGAGACAACAGCAATTGCTGCCATTATATCTATCGTCGCCATTGCCCCATGGGCTTATGTCGGCTTTGATAATGTCCCGCAGGCCGCAGAGGAATTTGATTTCCCATCCAGTAAGGCATTCCGTTTAATTGTATTTGCTATTTTAGCAGCAGCAACATTATACAGTTTAATGATTATTGTTACTTCCATGGTTCGTCCGTGGGAGGGCGTTGTTGAAGAAAATCACATCTGGGGAACTGGTTATATCATTGAAAACCTGCTCGGACCTTTAGGCCTGGCCATCCTTGCAGTCGCATTAACCATGGGAATTTTTACCGGTCTGAATGGATTTATTATTTCATCCAGCCGACTTTTATTCGCCATGTCCCGTGCTAAGTTTATTCCAAAAGGCTTCTCTAAGCTTCATCCGAAATATAACACACCAAGCCTGGGTATCATTTTTGCAGTAGTCATTGCTATGTTATCACCATGGTTTGGGAGAGAAGCATTGATGTGGGTCGTAGATATGTCCTCCATCGGTGTAACCATTGCTTATTTTTATACCTGTTATGCCGCTTTTACGTTATTCAAAATGAAAAAGGATCATACGTTTAATGAGAAAAAGCATATTGAAGCACCCAGGAAAAAAATTGTTGCCATCCTGGGTATGGTGGCCAGTATTATCTTCCTTGGATTACTGCTTATCCCGGGTTCACCGGCATTTTTAGGGATTGAGTCCAGAATTGCATTAGCTGCGTGGGTTGTTTTGGGGATTATCTTTTATTTAATCAAGCGTAAGGATATTAAGAACATTCCTGATAAAGAATTGAATTATTATATTCTTGGGAAGGAAGAGGTTGAGATTGAGAAGGATGAGTG
>NZ_LT727810.1:149050-150868 GCF_900162665.1 Oceanobacillus sojae | reverse complement strand
TAATGATTATTGTTACTTCCATGGTTCGTCCGTGGGAGGGCGTTGTTGAAGAAAATCACATCTGGGGAACTGGTTATATCATTGAAAACCTGCTCGGACCTTTAGGCCTGGCCATCCTTGCAGTCGCATTAACCATGGGAATTTTTACCGGTCTGAATGGATTTATTATTTCATCCAGCCGCCTTTTATTCGCCATGTCCCGTGCTAAGTTTATTCCAAAAGGCTTCTCTAAGCTTCATCCGAAATATAACACACCAAGCCTGGGTATCATTTTTGCAGTAGTCATTGCTATGTTATCACCATGGTTTGGGAGAGAAGCATTGATGTGGGTCGTAGATATGTCCTCCATCGGTGTAACCATTGCTTATTTTTATACCTGTTATGCCGCTTTTACGTTATTCAAAATGAAAAAGGATCATACGTTTAATGAGAAAAAGCATATTGAAGCACCCAGGAAAAAAATTGTTGCCATCCTGGGTATGGTGGCCAGTATTATCTTCCTTGGATTACTGCTTATCCCGGGTTCACCGGCATTTTTAGGGATTGAGTCCAGAATTGCATTAGCTGCGTGGGTTGTTTTGGGGATTATCTTTTATTTAATCAAGCGTAAGGATATTAAGAACATTCCTGATAAAGAATTGAATTATTATATTCTTGGGAAGGAAGAGGTTGAGATTGAGAAGGATTAATGGTTGAAATCGAAAAAGGGTTCCAACCTAAGTTTTAATGATACATGAAGCCATTTTTCTTTTTCAATTTATTCCTTATTTACTAAAAAAGTTCGGTTCAAACATGAAAGCTAGCAATTTTGAATTTGCTAGCTTTCATGTTGTAAATAATTTATAAATATATTTTAAGCCCAGTGAACCTCCCCCACCAAATCTAAGATTTGAAAGGGGCTTCTATTGACTTAAATACAGCAAACAGCACGCATAATCACGCACCATTAGTACGTAACGCCTGATGTAAGCTAATTAATGAAGCCAATGTCAGCCGAGTTCTAGTTACTAAGGAAGGAACTTTTGCCTCCAGTAGTAACCTTTTCTTTTCAGAAAAGGATTTAAGGAATTCTCTAATAAAATACCGTGCTCCTATATTATAAGAAGCATTTAAATCTGCGTGATAGACTTTGTCATTTTGATAGGCGGCAAGGTCTTTTTTATGATTCCGTTTCACTTCTCCAGAACCGTCAAAAGCAAGCGCGGAAGTATACTTAGCGCTTACTCGTCGAATACGTACGCCTTTGTAATGTGCCATCTCTTCAACTTTCCTTTGAATGCCCAGCTTGCTCCAATGATGTACTTTATGGCGTAACTTTTTTGCACCATACATCCCCTCTGGGTGTTTCATTTTACCAAGGTACTCAAATACGATGATATCTGCTTGATGATCGACAGCAAATTTGATAATTTCTGAAGATGTATGATGCACAATATGTTTCTTTAGACCATTAATTCGTCTCCAATAGTTTGGTGCATTTACATACCCTGAATGACGTTGAGCTTTCTTTAGTTTGTTGATTTTTGTGTACATACGGTCTTTTTCTACCGGTTGATTAATAAATTTCCTGCCGATGACAGTTCCATCTGAACGCATTGCACAACAAACCGCAGAATTCGTGATACCTAAGTCTACAGAAACGATGACTTGTTCTTTTAATTTTGTTTTATTTAATTGAATCTTTTTCTCATAAGAAAAATGAATGAAATACTTTTTGCCTGTTTTTACTAAGGTAGGATTATTTTCTTTCCAACCGGCAATTCCACGATTCTTCAAGTTTTTATGATGGAAAGTAATCGTTACCCAAACCCAATCATT
>NZ_LT727810.1:0-148290 GCF_900162665.1 Oceanobacillus sojae | reverse complement strand
TAATGATTATTGTTACTTCCATGGTTCGTCCGTGGGAGGGCGTTGTTGAAGAAAATCACATCTGGGGAACTGGTTATATCATTGAAAACCTGCTCGGACCTTTAGGCCTGGCCATCCTTGCAGTCGCATTAACCATGGGAATTTTTACCGGTCTGAATGGATTTATTATTTCATCCAGCCGCCTTTTATTCGCCATGTCCCGTGCTAAGTTTATTCCAAAAGGCTTCTCTAAGCTTCATCTGAAATATAACACACCAAGCCTGGGTATCATTTTTGCAGTAGTCATTGCTATGTTATCACCATGGTTTGGGAGAGAAGCATTGATGTGGGTCGTAGATATGTCCTCCATCGGTGTAACCATTGCTTATTTTTATACCTGTTATGCCGCTTTTACGTTATTCAAAATGAAAAAGGATCATACGTTTAATGAGAAAAAGCATATTGAAGCACCCAGGAAAAAAATTGTTGCCATCCTGGGTATGGTGGCCAGTATTATCTTCCTTGGATTACTGCTTATCCCGGGTTCACCGGCATTTTTAGGGATTGAGTCCAGAATTGCATTAGCTGCGTGGGTTGTTTTGGGGATTATCTTTTATTTAATCAAGCGTAAGGATATTAAGAACATTCCTGATAAAGAATTGAATTATTATATTCTTGGGAAGGAAGAGGTTGAGATTGAGAAGGATTAATGGTTGAAATCGAAAAAGGGTTCCAACCTAAGTTTTAATGATACATGAAGCCATTTTTCTTTTTCAATTTATTCCTTATTTACTAAAAAAGTTCGGTTCAAACATGAAAGCTAGCAATTTTGAATTTGCTAGCTTTCATGTTGTAAATAATTTATAAATATATTTTAAGCCCAGTGAACCTCCCCCACCAAATCTAAGATTTGAAAGGGGCTTCTATTGACTTAAATACAGCAAACAGCACGCATAATCACGCACCATTAGTACGTAACGCCTGATGTAAGCTAATTAATGAAGCCAATGTCAGCCGAGTTCTAGTTACTAAGGAAGGAACTTTTGCCTCCAGTAGTAACCTTTTCTTTTCAGAAAAGGATTTAAGGAATTCTCTAATAAAATACCGTGCTCCTATATTATAAGAAGCATTTAAATCTGCGTGATAGACTTTGTCATTTTGATAGGCGGCAAGGTCTTTTTTATGATTCCGTTTCACTTCTCCAGAACCGTCAAAAGCAAGCGCGGAAGTATACTTAGCGCTTACTCGTCGAATACGTACGCCTTTGTAATGTGCCATCTCTTCAACTTTCCTTTGAATGCCCAGCTTGCTCCAATGATGTACTTTATGGCGTAACTTTTTTGCACCATACATCCCCTCTGGGTGTTTCATTTTACCAAGGTACTCAAATACGATGATATCTGCTTGATGATCGACAGCAAATTTGATAATTTCTGAAGATGTATGATGCACAATATGTTTCTTTAGACCATTAATTCGTCTCCAATAGTTTGGTGCATTTACATACCCTGAATGACGTTGAGCTTTCTTTAGTTTGTTGATTTTTGTGTACATACGGTCTTTTTCTACCGGTTGATTAATAAATTTCCTGCCGATGACAGTTCCATCTGAACGCATTGCACAACAAACCGCAGAATTCGTGATACCTAAGTCTACAGAAACGATGACTTGTTCTTTTAATTTTGTTTTATTTAATTGAATCTTTTTCTCATAAGAAAAATGAATGAAATACTTTTTGCCTGTTTTTACTAAGGTAGGATTATTTTCTTTCCAACCGGCAATTCCACGATTCTTCAAGTTTTTATGATGGAAAGTAATCGTTACCCAAACCCAATCATTGCCCAGGAAAACCTTTATCTTTGCTTGATTGTCAGATACCTGTTTAAACATATTTCCTTTATAGAACACCGGAAATGCTTGATGCTTCACGGTTAAAACGGGAGGTTTTTTCTTAAAATGCTTACCGTTAACAATTGATTCGCTTTTTTCATCCAACCAGTTTTGATAGTTGGAACGATAACTTTTCACAATTCCATAACCTTTAGAAATGGCAGCCCTTCGAAGATAAGAAGGAAACTTATAAAATGTTGCGTCAAAATCATACTTTGGGCAGGGGTTCGTTTTGGTGTGATGTGTTAATTTTTCTACAGCGTTTACCAACTCTTTTGTGCTTAAATTTTCTAAAACAGACCATTCCGTATTGATAACATCTACCAGAAAAGATAGTGCCTTCCGATAGATAGCAAGTGTAGGTTCGAAGGTTTTCGAACTGTGAGAGGTTATTTTATTTTTAATCGTTTTCGTCTGTTGCATCAACCAACCCTCCCTTATATATGTGTTATAATCACATTATAAAACAAACCGTTTTAAAACGGTATCCTCAAGATATATACGAACGGAATTCGCTGTATTCTTAGCGCCATATTATTGGAAACCTTATTTTTGGATTAGAAGCTATCTTATCCTTTCGACAGGAGGAGCTTCTTTAAAAGTAATCAAAAACTATATCGAAAACCAAGACCGTGAAGGCTGACCCTCACTAATTGCTTCTCAATTTGAAGGGGACTGCGCCTTCACTTTTTGTTCAAAAAAAATACATATACTATCCTCTCTCCTCTCCCTGACTGCATCCAACAAGCAACTCAAGTGCTTTTGGAACAGCTTCAAGATCCCAGACCGGCAAAATCCATGGAGGGGTTACAACCTTTTCATCATAATCCTTTCTCACAGAAATTTCCGGATTTTGCAGCCAAATTGCGTGCATGCCAATTCGATTCGCGCCAATGATGTCAGTATCCCATGTATTACCTATCATAACAGCTTCATCTGGCCGGATATCTAATTCATCGAGAACATAATGATATACGACACTGTCGGGCTTTTCTGGAACAGACGGATCTAATTCAGACTTCGTAGCAAAAATATATTCAAATTTATCTAATATATGTAGCCTTTTCAGGAGCTCCCGGACAACATCACTGTCACTTGTTGCTGTATTGCTGAGAATCGCATGCTTTAATCCCATTTTATTAATTGTCTCCAGCACCTCTAATACATGCTCTCTTAATTCTATTTCCGGATATTCCGTCAGCGGTTTTACATCCATTCTGCTATTGGGAGGAGTAGTTAATGTTTCTCCCAGATCCCATATTACGTGAGATATCATGTTATTCATTCTCCTTTCAGTTATGCTTTATATTTGAAGCTTCTATAAGTTGGTTTCCTCCTCATTTTCTGATTCTAATTTCTTTCTATATAACAAAAGCATATAGCCCAGATAGAAAACTATCTAGTTATATGCTTTTAATTATTTCAAAAAATTTTATATAAATGATTATTGTTAGTCTATCTATTTAACTCCATACAAAAAGATTGCCAATTCTAAAAAACTTTCCACCTGTTTTAATACTGCTTAAATACGGAAATATAACTCAATTGACAGACATTAAGAAACTTTAGTTCTCCTTTAAGAACTGCCTGACTTCTTCAATACCAATTCCTATTTTTAATGCTTCCTTGATAAGCTCAACCCATTCTTTATCCAATTCTTTTCTATCTGCAAGATTATTCATTCAAACCCCCCTAAAATATTCTATTATTTTAGGCAGCACAGCCATCATAGCATAACCTTAGACCTGTAACTTTGCGTCCCAATCTTTCGAATGGTTTGCCTTTATCTGAATTTAAATATCTATTAAATAATAACAGATTATTTAAAAAATATCTCTATAATATTTTTTAAATTTTACGACAAATTCTGACAACTATTAAAATAAATTGTAGTCATTGCATGATATTAGTTCTTATCAGAATAAATTGCTTCTATAAAATCAGGAACAATTCCTGTTCTATTCTATACGTTCTTTAAAAAATGAACTTGTTCGGTAGACCGAAACCCTTTCTGCGGCAAAAAAAGGTTTTCCCCGATAAACTGTCAGGAAAAACCTCAGCCTGTTCAAAATACTCTCTCCGCAAATAAAATTAAGTAGTCTCTCCTATAATAAAATCAAAGTCTACTTCCACATGTTTCGGGTCATATTCCCCGTTGACCTGTTTCATTAATAAGTGAACGGCCTCTTCTCCCATTTTATCTTCCCTTTGTGAAATATGTGTAAAAAGAGGGTTGCCATTCGTTGTGGATACTGAATCAAAGCATACAATTGCATATTCCTCTGGAATCTTCTTTCCCAATGATTCAAGAACGGAATAAACCATATTGGCAATCGTGTAATCTGTACAAAAAATTGCCGTTATTTCAGGGTTTTTCTTAAGAAATTCCTCTATTTTTCTCCTGTCATTCTCTGCTATTTCCTTCACATTATCGGAGGAAAAGTTTTTGGGAATGGAGCTTTGGATATCTAATAAAAAGTAGTTATTGTTTACAGGGAGATTTTGATCAGAGAAAGCTATATGAAAGCCAATTTCGCGTTCCTCTATCGACGAAGCACCTTCTTTTGGGGGAGAAATGAATGCCAGTTCTCTGTGCCCTTTTTCAAGAAGGTATTTAATAGCCATTATGGTAGCTTTCTGATTATTAATATGCACAGAGCTTGCCGGGATACCTTTAATATAACGATCTAACAAAACAAGTGGATATTTGTCCACTACTAAGCGCAATAAATCATGATTGTAATGCGTTCCATGAGCAGGGATAATGATTAGCCCGTCCAGTCCTTTATCTACTAAAGAATTGATCGCTTTTTTTTCTTCCTCTGCATAACCAAGCGTACGTTTTATCACCAGATGATAATTATATTCACTGCATTTTTCCTCTATCATTTTGACTTGCTTCAGTCCGAAAACATCTGAAAAATCAGGAATGATTAAACCCACCAAGCCGCTTAAATGTGGCAGTGCTTTTACCGAAGCTTCTTTTTTCGATTCTTGATTTTTTATATGTCCTGAAGAAACAAAAGATCCCTTCCCTTGAAATCTTTCAATAATCTTTTCCTGAGCAAGTAAATCAAGTGCTTTTTTGGTTGTAATTCTACTGACTTTATACTTTTCTGACATTGCTTTTTCGGTTGGTAATTTATCACCAATTTTCAAATTACCAGACCGTATTTCTTCTATGACATCCAAATATATTTTCCTGTATAAATTCACTGTTATCACCTTTATCAATCAGTACATTGATTGTATCAATGTACTATTTCATTTTCCATATCTGTGCTTCTCATCACATTAATATTATATAAATACCCCCTTCTCCCTAAAAGTGCGTGTTCAAAAAGTCCGATAAATAGGACCAAGAAAAGGCGACTAACTTTTTCCGAATGGACTTTCACAGGATGTGATGACTTCTATGTTGTTCACAAATGTTTTCGGTGGGACGAGTAATCGCAGTCCCAGGACGTGGACGTTCTTAGTAGAAGATCCTCTAGTTCACCGTATCATCTTTATTGGGCTTTTTGAACATCCTCCAAAAGACCAAGAGTTCTATGTATGCAAAAACACCCCATTCTATTTACATGATGTAAATGAATGAAGAAATAGTACTTGTGACCATTATACGACAAACATACCTTTCTAGCATCAAAAAATCAAGTCCAGAACGTAACATTTACTAATGAGCCATAAAACAAATAAGTTACAGTGATGAAGTATCCAGAAATAGATAATCCTATATCATTCAGCAAATGATATAGGATTACAAAGCATCTGTTTTTACTGCGGGACTTTATTCTGCTGTTTCTTCCGTTACGCCGACTTCTTCCCAAGTTCCGAAGATGGTGGTATCAAAAGAATAGTCTTTCACCCGGTTGTTTACCCCTAACAATTTATAGCTGTACAAAATAGGGATTACAGGGGATTCTTCATACATATAAGCCTGCCATTCATTATATATTTCTTTACGTCTTTCTGTATCAAATGCTTCCTCGGATAATGCAGCCTCTAATAATTCATCGTTTTTCTCACTGACAAACCTCGAATTATTATAAGGCATCTTTCGCCCGTAAATGCCTGAAGGATCGACATCTGTCCCTACTCCCCAGCCGGAAATAAACACATCCACTTTTTGCTCATCATCATCCACCATCTTATTAAAAGAATTGAATTCATGAAGACGCCCATCAACCAGCTCCACATTCAGGCCAATGTCATTCCAGGATTGGATGAAATACTTAGCCATTGGTTCAGAAGTATCACTTCCGGATCTTGCCAAGAAATTAATGATAAATTCTTCTCCGTCTGGATCCTCTCTATACCCATCACCATCTACATCTACATAACCAGCTTCATCCAGCAGCTCCTCTGCTTTTTCTACGTTATATGGAAATCCTTCTATTGTTTCATCATGATACCCTTCAAAGAAAGGAACAATTAGTGTCGTAGCCGGAAAACTTAAGCCGTGATAGAAATTCTCCGCAATTTGTTCCATATCTAACGCATATCCCATCGCTTTTCTTAAATCCTTATTTTGAAGTTTTGGACGATCCATCACATTCTCTTTCTTTTCTGTATCATAATGTCCTAATTTAAACGAGAGATACGTATAGGAATTATTGATGCCGCCAATAATTTGATAGTTTTCTCCATCTGCCGCATTCGGATATTGATCTGTCGGGAACGTTTCAGCAATATCTACTTCTCCGCTTTCCAATGACTGCAGTACAGTGTTTGGATTCACTATCTTTAACGTAATAGAAGCAAGCTTCGGTTTTCCTTTCCAATAATCATCATTACGACTATATTGTACAGACTCTCCAGCCACAATTCTATCCACTTTAAAAGGTCCAAATCCAATAGGATTTTCCCTTACCTCTTTGGAAGAAGGGATATCAGGAACTGAGATATCACCTAAATAATGCTTTGGCAGCGGCGTAGACCATATCCCATTCAATATGGCAGGAGATGCTTCAGTATATGTTATTGACAATGTTTTCTCATCAATTATTTCAATCCCGGAGATGTCATCTGCTTCCCCGCTATTATACGCATCCATTCCCTCTACCATTTGTATTAATGATCCATAATGCGAGCCTATATAATCCGGACTTCCTATTACTTCATAAGCAAATTGAAGATCTTCCGCTTTCACAGGCTCCCCATCATGCCAGTTCACATTATCTTTAATCTGAATAGTGATTGTTTTGTTGTCATCTGACATTTCAAAAGTAGCTGCTCCGTCATTTGTAATCTCAAAATCTTTGTTTACCGCCAGCAATGCTTCATCAAAAAATTGAACCACTTGGCCATCTGGTGCCGCAGCAAGAAATGCACTATTAAGAATTCCTTCGAATGGAGAATCAGACACTAAACCATAGGTTAAACTTCCATCCTCGATAATTTCACCGTCATTTTGAACCTCTTCATTAAGATTGATTTCTTCTGTTTGGCCCTCTGCTCCACTCCCCTCACTGCCGCTTTCACCCTCACCGTTGCATCCTGCTAAAATAATACTGAACAATATCCCTGACACAACAATCCACAAAGCACTTTTCCTTCTCATACTGTCTCTCCTCCTATCCTAATCTTTGTCTTGCATCCCCAGACCTTTTTAGTGCTTGTCCAATGAAGTTTATACTCAACATCATTATTAAAATTAATAATGATGGAGGTAACCAAATCCACCACATTCCCTGTAATACTTCAGGATTAGTCGAATATCCAATTAACGTCCCCAGGCTCGGCGTACTTTCCGGCAAACCAAATCCCAAGAAACTCAATCCCGACTCTATTCCAATATTTCCTGCAAAGCTTAGCGTCAAGTTAACAATGATAATGGAAGTTAAATTAGGCAGGATTTCTCTATACATAATTCTTATATTGGAAGCTCCCAGCATTTTAGATGCACTTACATAATCCAGCTCTTTTTCTGCCAGTGTTTTGGCTCTGATTAAACGGGCATTGCTGACCCATAGAAATGCACTCATAATCATAATAAAGGTGACAATATTGAACTTTGGAATCAATGTGATAAACACAATAACCAACATAAGAAACGGCAAAATCATTATAAAATCAATGATGCGCATGATAATATTATCTACAATCCCGCCGAAGTAGCCGGAAATCAAACCAATTGCAAATCCAAAAACACCTGTAATCACGGTAATAACAAACCCGATGATAATGGAATTCTTTGCTCCAATAATAAGCTGCCCCAGAATATCTCTTCCTCCGTAATCCGTTCCTAACAAATGCTCTGAAGTCGGAGGAGAATAAATCGAAAATAAATCTACCCGCACGACCTCTTCCTGATCTAAAATCAACGCTCCAGCAAATACTGAGATAAAAATGATCAGCAGAATAATAACGGAAGCAATGGCTAATTTATCTTTCTTAAATTCATTAAACATAATCTTTAGGCCCGTTAATTTATTTGATGGAATTTCAGCGCTTGTACTGCTTTCAACACTCACTCTATCCCTCCTCTCTATTCCACCCGGATTCTCGGATCAACCAAACTCAATATAATATCCGATAACAGTGTACCGATCAGCGTCGCTACCCCTGTTACCATTACCAGTGCAGTTACTACACTGAAGTCTCTTTGCGATATAGATTGCAGAAACAACTGTCCAATTCCCGGATAGCTGAATATACTCTCTAAAAAAATAGAACCAGTAATTAATCCTGTAATTTCATATCCTAAAAATGCCGCGATAGGTAAAAAAGAATTACGAAGAATGTGATGCGAATATATCTTTGCTTCTGGAACGCCTTTGGATTTCGCTGTTTTGATAAAATCCTTCATCTTCGTATCTATAATCTCGTTTCGTAAATACTGAATCGTTCCAACAGTCGCTAATAAAGCACCGGATAAAGCAGGTAAAAGTAAATGATAAATCTTATCCATATAGTAGCTGAATGTTCCAGGCTCCAAATTAATATCGGCGCTGCCCCCAGTAGGGAACCATTGTAATTGAAACCCGAATACAAATAACATTAATAATGCAAATATAAATAAAGGAGTCGCATAGGTGATATAGTTGTAGCCGACAATCAGCTTATCTATCAAAGAATCATGAAACCTTCCTGCCGTAATACCAAGAGGAATAGCGATAAGATATGTTAAGAATAAAATCGCGGCTGACAAATAAACCGTGTTCCAAAGCCTCGCTTCTAATAATTCCAAAACGGGCCGCTGATGAATATAGGACGTACCTAAATCACCTTGAGACAGCCCTTTGATCCAGTTTAGATATTGAACATGGACTGGATCATTAATTCCGAGAGTTGTTCTCATATCTTCAATCGTTGATGAATCGACACCCGGTGTTTCCACCAAACCGGATAAAGCATCTCCAGGCATCACCTTTGCCAGAATAAATACCAGGATACTTAAAACAACTAACTGGGGTATCATAATTAATATCCTGCGAACAACAAATTTCCACATTTTCAAGCCCCCTTAGCGTAATGCAGCAAAATGGGTATCTGATACAGGCTTTAAATCCATTACGCTTCCATCTTCATTAAAATATTTATCATTTTCCTTTTGATATTCTTCTTCAATATTTTTTCGAAGCAATTCACTATTCTGATGCTGATCTGTATCTAATTCAGGTATAGAAGCAATTAAGCGTCTGGTATAAATATGCTGCGGGTTTTCATAGATATCTTCCCTTGTACCTTCTTCTACAAATTTTCCTTTGTACATAATGCCGATTCGATTACACATATGCCGGACTATCCCTAAATCATGGCTGATAAAAAGATAAGTAAGGCCAAATTCTTCCTGGATGTCTTGCATAAAGTTAAGTACTTGTGCCTGTACGGAAGCATCCAATGCAGAGACCGGCTCGTCAGCGATGATTATTTTAGGCTTTAATGTTAATGCCCTGGCAATACCTACCCGCTGCCGCTGTCCTCCTGAAAACTGATGAGGATATTTAAATAAGGAATCCCTGCTCATTCCTACTTTCTGCATAAAGTATTCCACTTGCTCCCTCTCTTCTGATTTCGACAGGTTCTCAAAGTTCCGCAGAGGCTCAGCGACGATATCATAGACTGTCTTTTTCGGGTTTAAAGAAGAATAAGGATCTTGAAATACCATTTGTATCTCTCTTCTGCTTTCACGAATTTGTTTGCGGTTACATTTTGTCAGATCCAAATTATTAAATATAACCTCGCCGGAGGTAGCTTTTGTCAGCCCGACGACAGTTCTGCCGGTTGTTGTTTTTCCGCATCCTGATTCACCTACTAACGCATATGTTTCGCCCCGTTTCAATTCAAAATTGATATTATCCACTGCTTTAACATGATTGACGACTCTGCGGAAAATGCCTCCACGGATAGGATAGTATACCTTTAAATTATTGACCTTGAAAAACGTCATCCTTCTCCTCCTCCACCACTTGATGAGAATTCTCAATGTGAAAATGTTTATAGCATGTGCACCGGACCCAATGACCTTTTTCAACTTCTCTTAACGTTGGTGTTTCTTCGTGAATAGAATCATCTGTGCCGTTCATTCGAGGCTTAAAGCGGCAGCCCTGCCTTTGAAGATGGTTCAAAGATGGAACCACGCCTTTAATAACGTGTAATTTTTCACCCTGATTGTTTTTGGAAGGAAGTGAGTACAACAATGATTTGGAATAAGGATGCAGCGGATTTTTCAGGAAACGCTTCACCTCTCCTATTTCTACAAATTCTCCAGCATACATCACAGCTATGCGATCAGCCATTTCTGACACAACACCTAAATCATGTGTAATCAAAATAATGCTTGTCTTCATTCGCCTTTTTAATTCTTTTAATAAATCGATAATTCGAGCTTGAATAGTAACGTCCAACGCAGTCGTAGGCTCATCAGCAATAATCAGAGAGGGCTCACAGGCAATTGCAATCGCAATAACAATCCGCTGCCGCATTCCGCCGGATAATTCATGGGGATATTGTGAATATACTCTTTCCGGCTGCGGAATTTTCACCTCATTAAGAATTTCTATCGCTTTTTGTTTTCGTTTGTTTTTAGATAATTTCGTGTGATATTTCATCCCCTCTTCAATTTGTTTTCCCACAATCATTAAAGGGTTTAATGCAGTTAGAGGGTCCTGAAAAATCATACTAATTTCTTTGCCGCGAACTTTATTCAATTGAGTGTTGGAATAAGATAATAGATCCACCCCTTTAAAATGAATCTTTCCACTGATTTTCGTTTGTTCTTGATGATGCATACCCATAATGGAATGTCCAAAAGCAGACTTTCCGCATCCTGATTCGCCGACAATTGCCACTATTTCATTCTCATATACATCCAAATTAATATGGTCATTCGCCGGATAAAATTGTTCATCTATCCGGAAGGAAGTGGTCAAATCTTCAACTTGTAATAATATATCATCATTTGACATATCAAATTTTAATCTCCTTTTATATTTTTTAGATTTTTTAATAAATTCTAATTATCATCATTATAGTGAGTTATTTCAACGATTGTCAATATTTATTTTTTATGTAATTCCAAATTACATATTTTAAATTTTCAAAAATATAAATGTTGACATACTAAGTATGTATATTTAGTATATTTAATAATAGATTAAATTTTTTGTGAAGGTGGAATAGTTATGACACAAACTGTTAAAATTGGAATAATCGGCAGCGGCGGGATTGCCAATGCACACGCTCAATGCTATAAAAAAATGAGTGATGTGGAAATAGTGGCTGTAGCCGATTTAGTTCCGGGGAAAGCAGCGAAATTTATCCAAAGACTTGAATTAAAAAATGCGGTACCCTTTGAAGATCCTCAAGAATTATTACAATTAGACCTCGATGGAGTAAGCGTTTGCACACCGAATATCGCTCACCATAAAACAAGTGTTGATTCTCTGCTCGCAGGAAAACATGTACTTGTAGAAAAACCTTTGTCTATTACACTGGAACAGGGGATAGATATGGTTCAGACATCATTGAAAATGGATAAAATGCTGACAGTCGGTTTCCAGCCAAGATATGACCCGAATATGCAATTGGTAAAAGAAATTGTAAGCTCCGGGGAGTTAGGAAATGTCTACTACGTTCAAACCGGCGGGGGCCGGCGCCGCGGAATGCCGCAAGGGACTTTTATTAAAAAGGCATTAGCCGGTGCCGGCGCGATGGCAGATATTGGCTGTTATTCGCTGGACTTAGCATTAAATACATTAGGCTATCCAAAACCAATCTCTGTCTCCGCTTACACATCAAATTTGTTTGGTACGAATCCGGACTATCATCCTGATGCTGCGAATTTTGAGGTGGAAGACTTCGGAATTGCCCTCATTCGTTTAGAGGGTGGAAAAGTCATTAATTTTAAAGTTTCCTGGGCAATGCATATGGATACATTAGGACCAACTCTGTTCTTAGGTACCAATGCCGGATTGAAACTGACACCGGCGGGTCAAGGACCTTGGAGCGGTGTATGGGACGGGGGAATCGGTTCCATTGACCTCTTTCACGATATAAATGGACAGCATGTTGACACATCAATTCCTGTTAAAAAACACAGTCTAAATATCTTTTATGAAAAAGTAAGGGCATTCGTCAAAGCCATTCAAGAAGGAAAGAACATCGCTCCGATTCCAGCAGAACAAATTTTAATCAATCAAGCGATTATTGACGGAATATTACGATCTGCCGAAGCCGGAAAAGAAGTATCCATTTCAATTCCTGATTTACGTCCTGCCAAGTTATAATTATCTAATAATATCGTTTTTTCATTATTTCAAAGAAGAGGTGAAATACATGTGTGTCCGAGTTGGAATGATAGGTTATCAGTTTATGGGAAGAGCACATAGTATCGCTTATCGCAATCTTCCTTTTTACTTTAAAAGTGCGAAACGTCCTGTTCTGCAAACACTTTGCGGAAGAAATTTGCAAAATGTCAGCCAGGCCGCTTCTGAAATGGGCTGGTCTTCTTCTGAAACAGAATGGAAAAAATTGATTCAACGGGAAGATATTGATTTAATCGATATTGTGTCACCAAATCATACCCACGCTGAAATAGCAATTGCAGCTGCTGAAGCCGGGAAACATGTCATCTGTGAAAAACCATTAGCTACAACATTAGAGGACGCCAAAAGGATGGTTGAAGCAGTTGAAAAGGCTGGTGTCATGCACATGGTCTGTCACAATTATCGATTTGCTCCAGCAATACAACTTGCGAAAAAGATGATAGAAGAAGGACAGCTGGGAAAAATTTATCACATACGCGCAGTATACCTGCAAGACTGGTTGATTGACCCATCTGCGCCAGTTACCTGGAGACTCCGAAAAGAAACAACAGGATCTGGAGCTTTAGGGGACATCGGCAGCCATATCATTGATTTAGCCAGGTTCCTGGTCGGCGAAATTTCTGAAGTTTCCGGGTTACTAGAAACTTTCATCAAAGAAAGACCAAGCGCACCGGAAAACACAGAGGAAAAGGAACTTGTTACTGTGGACGACGCTTCAATTTTTACAACGAAATTTGAAAATGGTGCCTTAGGAGTTTTTGAGGCATCCCGCTTCGCCACGGGAAATCGAAACGGAAACAGAATTGAAATAAACGGAGAAAAAGGATCTATTCGATGGGATCTTGAAAATATGAATCATTTGCATGTTTACCTGGAGAATGATAGCGCAGAGCTTCAAGGATTCCGTATCATCAACTGTACTGGAGAAGCTTATCCCTATGGAGAAAATTACTGGCCTCCAGGTCACATTCTCGGATACGAACACACCTTTATCAATCTCATAAAAACAATGATGGATTCGATTAAAAATAAAACACTGGAAGCCCCAAATTTTAAGGATGGTTATCTTAATCAGCTTGTTATGCATGCCGTAGAAGAATCCCATCGTTTAAAGAAATGGGTCAAACTATCGGATTACGCTGACTAAGTTTTTTAAGGAGGAGGAAAACAAATATGATTAACGTTGCTTTACTTAGTAAATGGCATGTTCACGCAGAGGATTATGCACGGCAGGTTCAAGAAAACAAACAGCTCTCCCTCGCTTGTATTTGGGATGAGGACACCCGTCGCGGGAAAGAATGGGCTGATAAATGGAAAATTCCATTCGAAGAAAATCTGGATACCGTTTTAAATGATGCTCATATTGATGCCGTGATTATCAATACACCAACGAAATGGCATACAGAAATTATTCAGAAGGCGGCTGCACATAAAAAACATATTTTCACAGAAAAAGTATTGGCATTCACCACGGAAGATTGTGAAAAAATATATAAAACAGTTGAAAAAGAAAATGTAAAACTCATGGTATCCCTACCAAGACTTACAGAGCCTTATTTCCTTTATGCAGAAGAAGCATTCAAAAAAGGCTGGTTAGGAAATCTGACCAGCATCCGCTGCAGATTAGCTCATAATGGATCTGTTTCAACAGAAACACACCCTAATGGTTGGCTTCCAAGTCATTTTTATGATAAAGATGATTGCGGAGGCGGTGCTTTGATTGACTTAGGCGCTCATCCTATCTACCTGACAAACCGTTTGGCAGGCCCTTTGGCAAGCGTTTATTCCAGTCTGCACCCATCACCAAAACACAACGTAGAGGATAATGCCGTTGTTGTTACACAATACAAAAGCGGTGCAATCGGTGTAATAGAAACAGGATTCACCTCTTATGGAAGTCCTTTTCAATTAGAATTATACGGGACAGAGGGATGTTTATTGATTGAAGATTCCAATGTACGAATCAGGAGTACGCAGTTAAATAAAAATGAATGGTTCGAACCGGAAGAATTACCGAAAAGTTTACCTACAGCGATGGAGCAGTGGGTTCACTTAATTGAAAATGATGTGGCTCCTTCTATTACCAAGGAAGACATTATTTCGTTAACCTTGCTTAATGAGGCGGCTTATCTTTCTGATACACAAGGGGAAAGGATTGATATTGAATAGTAAATGGATATTATCTTTAGGGTGAGAGGTAACTAGTCAAAGTAAAGAGACAGATGATGGCAGTGTATCTTCTTTGATTCACTGCCATGAAGATAAATCTTAATTCAGTTTCCCTTTAGGTTTCATTTGTAAAGGACAGCCCTTATAGGGTTGTGCAGGAGAATTGTAGGGTCAAGCAAGAAAGATGCGAGAGTTTTATGTTCGGTGTATCACTAATGCTTACTCTATTTCCCAGCATAGCTAGTGCATTAATTTTTTCATTTAACAAAAAGCATATAATCAGATAGAAATTATCCAATTATATGCTTTTAATTATAATTTTTTAACACTAATAATCGAACTGACGATAATAACGGCGTATTTCTAAGGGATGTCGATTTAGCTTTTCAACATGAGCATCTATTCTTTGCGTTACCGCATGCATAACGAAATATGATAACCTTCCGCGATATTTATCGCTGATACCTTGTAATTCATATTCTTTTGAGTCTATGATTGTATAATTCCCACAAATTCGTGGTAATAGATTACCTACTCTCTCTGCTAATTCACGCTGCTCATCTTCACCAATAAATAAAGTTACTGGCGTATTTTCTTCTACAATTTCTAATGTACCATGTAAAAACTCAGCAGCGTGAATAGATTTAGAACGTAACCAGCTTTGTTCTTCCCAATAACACATTGCATAGGAATATACTGCTCCCCATTGATTACCTGCACCGATGAAATAGTGCATCTCATCATGACGATGTTTTTCAGCAAATTCAAATCCAAAATTATCAGCAGACTTTTCTACCTCTACTAAAGCAACAGCCAAATGCTCTTCTAATTCTTTATAATAAGCTTCATAATCTGGAAATTCACCATTACGATACATGAAGCGGTCGGCAGCCATAAAAAATTTTAACTGCTCATTTCCCGGATAAGAGATAACGTAATCTCCCATTTCTGCTAAGGGAGTATTCGGTTCATCTACAAACGCAATAATCGTTGAACCTAGCTCTTTTATCATTTTGATTGCTTTCACCACTTCTTGCGTTGATCCCGTTACGGAAGACAATATCACTATAGATTTCTCTGTCAGTCTTTTGTTTCCAGTTGTATAATATTCTGCAGCATGCTGGACAAACACGGGCAAGCTGCTTTTTCCGTTAATATAAGTCACAGCTTGCATACTGGAAGCATACGTGCCCCCAATGCCCAAATAATAAATATTATCAAAACCTCTATCGTAAACCTCATCTATGATATGTTCTATCTCATTTTTTAATGCAATAGCTCCGCTAACGCTTTCAATTTGTTTTTGTTCATCAAATTTCAACATAACTATCCCTCTTTTCTTAAATTTTACTTTGAAGTACTTGATCAAAATCATCAAATATTCTTTGCCCTAAATCAATCCCTTGTATCGTCGCTATTTGATAGGCAAAATATTGGAAAGGGATTACTAATAGCAATGGACTAATCTTCTCACTTACATCTAAATCTAAAGCCAGCTCATCTTCTCCCCCTGCACTTTGGGTAGAAATGACATAACATCGTTTCACATGACTCTCCATATAGCCTCTTAGCGCTTTTGAGCGAGATAAAATAGCACTATCTGTTTCTACAAAAAATATACTGTGCGTTTCATTTGCCTCTAAATAAGGACCATGCATATAGGCCTCTAATTCAAATCCTTGAGATGGTTTTCGAACTGTTTCAGTAAATTTAGTTTCAAATTCTTTTGCTGTTCCCCAATTTGGACCATAACCAATCGCAAGAAATCGATTGCTTTCCTTTAATTCGGCTTTTTTATTTTCAAAGAATTTTGCTGTTTTATCTATAATTTTATTAATACTGTAAACAGCTTTATAAAGATTTTCTTTCTCTTTTTCCAGAACCTTTTCATCCATTCGATGAGATTGTGAAGCGATGGTTAGGGACAGTAACATCAAATTTAGGACAGTGGCTGAATAACCTTTTGTTACAAAACCAACTTTTTCAATTCCCATATTCAGATTAAACGTACGATCCGCAACCTTAGTAATTGGACTTTCACTATCACTAGTCAAAGTAATCGTCTTTATTTTTTGAGACTGCGTTATCTTTTCAATAGCATGAATCGTTGATGTACTTTTCCCGCTCTGCGAAACAGCAATAACTAAATCAAATTTAGGGTCGACTTTGCCGTAATGCAAGAAATCAAATGGTTCTTGTATATCTATATACACATTTCCTGTAGACTCCATATAGTATTTTGCTGCAAGGGATGCGTTATAAGAAGATCCAGTTGCTAGAATAAGACAATGTGTAACATCTTTTAACTCCGGCAAATTAAAGTCAAATTCTTTTATTATTTTTTCCAAAGTTACTTGTTCTTCATAAATATAGTCAAGCATACTTACCATTTCAATTCCTCCTTAAAATATCCCAATCCAAGCGCCCAAGATACCAACTACAGCCATTCCTCCAATAATTGATAAAGGTTTCACCTCTTTCTTTAATAAATAGAAAACGATACCAAAAGCAGCTAATGGTAATAACTGAGGCATAATATCATCCAAAATGCTTTGAATCGTAACTGCCTCTTCCCCACTACCTATGGAAAGCGGAATAGTAATATCTATCATCGAAGCAGTCATTGCTCCAACAACTACTAATCCAATAATTGATGCTCCTAAAGTCAAGCTGTCCATCATACCGTTACTTTGGATTTTCTTCAAAAAACCAGTACCTAGTTTATATCCCCAACCTGTAAATAAATAACGTAATGCAACATGTGGAATGTTAAAAATTAATATGAACAAAATTGGACCTAATATATTTCCTTGTAATGCAAGCGAGGTTCCTACACCAGTTGCGATCAATCGTAATGTTCCCCAAAAGAACGAATCCCCTATTCCAGCCAGCGGTCCCATTAATGAAGTTTTTATACTATCAATCGCTTTTTCGTCGAATTTCTTATCTAAACGGTTTTCCTCTTCCATAGCTGCGTTAATTCCTAAAATCAGCGTTACAATATGAGGCGTTGTATTGAAAAATTCTAAATGCCGTTTTAAAGCGGAAGCCATTTCCTCTTTTGTCTGATAAAGTTTCCTCAGGATTGGAATCATTGCATAAACATAGGCCATATTCATTTGACGTTCATAATGCCAAGAAAACTCCATCTGAAAAGAACGCCAAAAAACTTTGTTTAAGTCTTTTTTTGTTATTAGTGATTTTTCTTTTGGATCAGAAGTCTTCATCATCAAGGACCTCCCCATCTGTTGTCTGAGCAGATTGCTCATTCTTTTTTGTGAAATTCATGATATTAACAATAATTACTGCTAAAATAGCTCCAAATATAGCAATTCCGGTAATAGGAATATTTAAGTAAGCTACAATAATAAACCCTAAAAAGAAATAAGGAGCGACACTTTTATTAATTAATAATCTCGCTAACATAGCGAATCCTAAAGCAGGAATAATTCCTGTAGCAACAGTTAGACCGGTTTGAACAAATTCTGGTATCACATTCAAAAACGACTGTACAGCATTATTTCCAATAGAATAAGAAATAGATACGATTAACGCCAACATGAGGGAAAGTCCGAAGCCTGCAATTAAATGCATTCGTTCTACTCCTTTGTAATTTCCCATCTCTGCATAATTATCTGCTTTATGATTCATTGTAGGGATTACCAATCCTAAATAGATATTTTTTAAAATCAAAGTCAATGTAGCAATTGGCAACCCTAGTAATAGCGCTGTTTCAGTTCCTGCGCCTGCAGTAATAGCAAATGCTGTCCCTAGTATTCCTCCAGTTACGACATCAGGTGGAATAGATGCTCCAACTGAAAACGAACCTATAAAAGCCAGCTCTAAAGTGGCCCCCATTATGATACCTGTTTTAATATCTCCTAATGCAATTCCAGTAAATAACCCTGTTACAATTGGGCGAGATAACAAAGAAGTTCCTAGTGCATATTCGGATTGAGCGATAAATGCTATAACCCCAAGAAGGACTGCTTGTAAAATCACTTAATTTCATCCTCTCTTTAAAAAGCGTCTAGCGCTTTAATTTTTTTATCCGACGGCACTTGTCTAATTTCCACCTCTACTCCTCTATCCACCAATTCTTTAACCAGTTCTTCTTCTTCTTTTGTGATATTAACTGCTTTTGAAATATTTCTTGTGCCTTCTCGAACTTTCATACCGCCTAAATTTATTTTTTGAATTTCTGGGTAGGCTTTTGATAGCTTATATGCATCTTCTACAGATTCAACGACGATAAATAACTTATATTTATCAGTTACACCACTTTGCAAAGCTTTAATGGAGTCGTTAATATTTTTTATGACTAATTTTACTCCTTGTGGCTTTGCTAATTTAATTGTAGTTTTTCTGATTTCATTTTCTGGTACATCGTCATTTGCAACCAAAATGCAATCTGTACTCAAGCTCTGCGTCCAAGAGAATGCAACTTGCCCATGTAAAAGGCGGTGATCCACTCGCAATAATTTAATCATTCTTATTTCCTCCTTATTTAAAAGTCCTCTTCTTCACTTTCCTTATGAATTGTTTCATTACAAAATTGAATCATTTCCTTTGAATTATTTAGAGAATCCTTAATTAATGCTGGTATTGATTTTGCTGCTATAAACTGAGTTACAATTTCAATTAACCAAGGTAAATTCATTCCTGATGCAAGATAGAAATTAGGTGTATATATATATTTCAAAAATTCATTATTTACACTCCCTCCAAATATATCAGTGATAACGATTAATTCTTTACCTTGGTTTTCAATCATTAATTGTTCAACTTCTGAGGCTAAGTCATAATTTGCTGTTAAATAAGCATCCAAAGTGATAATATTACTGTTCTTTCCACAAATTAATTCTAAAGAGCTTAAAATTCCTGATGCAAATTCTCCATGACTTGCCAAAACTAATTTTCTTTCCATCCCTTTTCACCTCGCTTACACTTATATACATGCAAAAAGCGTGCCAACTTTAGTGGCACGCTTTTTCTACATATTAAAAATCTTCGTTAACGATTGAAAAATCCAGTTTTTGAAAGAGGATATCATAAATATATTTTAATTCTGAATTTGGTATTTTGACACTGTAATCCTCTTCTATGACACTGAATGCTTCTTTTATCTTAACTAGTTGCTCTTTTCGACACTCTTCATCAACGCCATTTCCACTATATATTTCAATCGGAACATTACGGATTAATCTCTCAATTAAACAACTAACATGTACATATAAAGCAAGTTTTCTTTCATTTGTTATCTTTTGTTCCGTTAATTCCTCCAAAATTCGCATAAATAATTCAATTTCTGCCATTATTTTATCCGTATCAAGGATAGTTACAGAATCAATTACTTTTTCAAGTGAAAAGTTGCGAATTAATCGATTATTAAATTGTTCTGCTTTCTCATCATCTAAATTTTTCATTAACCATTCGCTAAGATGTTGCGTTCCTTTCCCAGAAATCAATTCCTCAAGGGATAGATAAGGAATATCTGGAATCATAGGATTTGCTGTTCCTACAATTCCAACAACCTCATAAAGTGAAAAAACAGTCTCTTTTTCCTTTTGGTCATGTAGTGTTTGATAATCATAAGGAAGCACCTTTAGCGAACTATTTACTGGTAAACTTTTTTCAAGAAGTTTACTAATTTTTGTGGCTGTACCGATACCAGTAAAACATGTAGCCAATAATGCTTTATTTTTATTTTTTTGTGGATAAATTATTTTCCAATCTGGCTTGTTTTCTTCAAAAGAATTTATCGCTACTTCGGATAGGTTTCTATTTTTCTGAATATTTTCTCCTATAGCTATTGCTAATGGAGTGGTTATATTATTCATAATCATAACGGGAACCGATAGTTGTTGCGGAAAATATGAGTATATTTCTTTCAGCGAGCCCATGTCCACTAAAATAACCAGTCCATTACTTACATCATTTTTTTCCGTATAGTCCACTATTTCCTCAGCAATCTTTTGTGGTGTCGTATCTATTGGCATGTCAAATGATTCAAAAATATTTTTACGTAATAAACGGTTAGCGACATTAGCGATACTACTTGCAGTTGCATAGCCATGAGCAACAATGATTGCTTTTGCAAAATTGGATTCTCGGGATAAACCCAATTGACTAAAGTAAAGGGTTAGTAAGATTAAATCCATATCAAATACTTCGATGTCCAGCCTGGGTTTGATAATGGATAACATCCTTTCTGTATATTGAAACAGCATAGGATATGTTTTAATGACAGTCTGTTTAAATTTTTTTATCAAAGCCTGAACTTCCACATCTTCAGGCTGCCAACGTACAGAACTTCTTTGAAATAGATAATAACTTATTGCATAGACACTGTTGCCATTGAACGTAATCTGATAAGATGCCTCCATTTGTTTCAACGTATCACGTACATATTGAGTCATAAATAATAATAATTCATGTTTCTTTTCTCTATCTGTTTCAAATAGTAAGAAATCAAATAGATTTTCTACTTCATTTTTTATTTCATCATCAATCACTGTAATGTCCGATTCAGATTTTTTAAAATTAGCTAATAATCGTTCATATGCACGAATAATCCGTAGCTCTTCAGGATTTCTTTTCATGGATAAATTCTCTATAGTAGTTGTATGATTAATGTGCACATTTTCTTCTATAACTCCACTTATTTTAAAAGCAGCTTTTGCTAACAAATCAGGCGGTAAATGATAAATAGTAATATGAATATGCTCAGCATCCTTTTGCTCAGAAAATGCTTTTGCTACAGTTACTTTAATTACATTTTTCAGCTTACCGATATTTCCTTTATGAGGAGTTGTTTTCAATAAGTGCAAAACTTGGCTACTCACTAATAAGTTTTTTTTTATTTTCGCTCTTTCTTTTATTAAAAAATCATATATCATCTCTAAACGTTCATTTTGAGTTCGTTGCTCTAAAGAGGGTAATTCAATTTGAACAGGGATACGACGAATAAAAGTAGATAAAAAAACACTATTCAAATCTTCCGTAGTTGCAAAGAATAACCTTGTATTGACCTTACGAGGATTATTTGTTTCACCCATTCGATAAATTATTCCCTGGTCAAGATAAGTAAATAGTTTTTCCTGCCCCTCTGCGTTTAAACGATGAATTTCATCTAAAAATAAAACCCCTCCATTAGCTTCTTCAAAAATACCTATATGATCTTCATCTGCACCTGTAAAGGCTCCCTTAACATGTCCAAATAAATGGCTAGTTAAAAGCTCAGGGTTATTAGCGTACTGGGCACAATTTAAAGTAATAAGTCGTGCATCTTCCTTAATTAAATCATTCGTTAAACAAAAATGATATACGATTTTTACCATATAGCTTTTGCCTGTCCCACTTTCTCCTGTCAATAACACTGGCAAGCCATTTTCCGGATAGTAAAGTGCTGTCTTTAATTGTTCTATACTCCTTGCCAAACTTGCATCATTTCCAATTAAAAATGAAAATATATCCTTCTTTTTTTGAAATAAAGGCTGCTCTTCCTTTAATTCATCTAAACTATGATATATATCTTTGGATAGTGTATAGAATTGTGTTTCGAAAGCACTTTTATGAAAAAAGTAAACCGGGCGTGTATTTATTTTAATGACGCTTCCTTGTTCATTTAATTGATTTAAATAGTGACTCACCGTATTTCTTTTTAATTTAAATTGTTGCCCTATTATCTTGGAAGTAAATATCTCACTAATATTGTTTAAATCTAAGAAAGCTGTCTGGTTTTCTAAGTATTTTATTAGTTCTTCTTTAATCATACATTTCACCTCTTCTTCATAATTAAACAAACGCTTACAAAAGTCAATGCGAAGAGAATATTTGTATTAAAAGTAAATATATGTTACATGAGCACTTTTCTCCCAGGCGTTTTCAGGACCTACTATTACTACATCCAACAATACTAATACGAATAGAACGGCTCCTAGTTAAATTCAAGCATAAGCGGTGCCGGCATTTAGAAACCTGACACTCCATCATATTGCCAAAGTTTAATTTTCTCTTGCTAATTACTATAATGATAGCTGCAATAAGTGCAGCTAAAACAGGTGAAAATCTATCAAAGCTCCTTTTACAATATAAAGATACTATTGGCAACACCATTCACTTTAAGCGAGTTTACCTATCCGCCAACTTAAATCAATACTTATCTAAAAACAATTAATCCAGTAATAGTCCAATAATTTATTTCAAACAATCAAGTAAAAAATGTTCCACTCTCTACATCTCCACCACTCGATACTGTCTTTCTCTAAAAAGATACTTCAAATGCTTCCCCAACTTCATCCAATGAATAAATCTCCGAAATAAATCTATCTGGCTAAAGATTGTACAGACAGATTAGCCACCCATTTATTTCAACTCCTGTACGATAAATTTTCTACAGGTGTTGAATGTGCATACTTCACATCTTCCTTATCAAGGCTACTGCCAACGATTCTTGACAACTTTCCAAATTCTTTAGATACAGAGGTAGATATTATTTGGATTGTTCGGTAACAATCCAATGTTCATCATCCACGAAAAACTACCTCCTGTTACTTGTTAAATTCAAGTAAAGAGGTAGTTCAGTTATAATAGAATGCAGTATATTATTTTTTGCTTACTTTATTTATTCTTATTTTGAGAAAATAATTTATTTGTTTTGAATGAGTTTGACAATATTATTCTAAATCAGCATTCTTTTCAAACTTAGGTTCTGTCGTTTAATTATGTTGTTTCATCAATTCTAGAATAATTGCTTTATTGGTTAAGAAAGGAATTTGCTCAAATATACTCCTTCCAGCTTGTGGTACCCTGATATTTATATTAAGTATACAAAATAATGGATGAAGTTCCTAAAAAGGACTTCATCCATTATTTTCGGTTTATTATATATTCCATACAAACTCAATTAATCTCTTACCTACTATTTTTCTCATCCAGCCTTTTAAATCTATCAGCAATATTTTCAGGATAGAAGCCAAGTTTATTAGCTAATTCTTGTCCATCTCCAGACTCCCCAAAATGATGAATGGTCAACATATCTCCATCAGCTCCGACAAATTCTCTCCAGCCGATAGATGAACCCATCTCCACCGCTAAAATATTCTTAATCTCCTTAGGAAGAATTTCATTTTTATAAGCATCATCCTGTTTTGAAAACAGCTCCCAGCTTGGCATACTAATAACATCAACATATACTTCTTCTCTCTCTAAAATTGTTTGCGCTTTTATTGCCAGTTCTACTTCAGAACCAGTTGCGATAATTTTACCAGCCGCTTTTCCATTACCTTTGGATATAATATAAGCTCCTTTTTTCACACCTTCTTTATCCGCAGTTTCTAATACAGGTACATCATGTCTGCCAAGAACAATCGCAGTCGGGGTCTGCTTAGCTTGAATTGCAATTTCCCAGGCAGCCGCAGTTTCATTAGCATCTGCCGGTCTAATTACATTTAGGTTCGGCATTGCTCTTAATGAAGCCAGGTGCTCTACCGGCTGATGGGTAGGCCCATCCTGCCCTAGCATGATACTGTCATGCGTAAAAATATATATCAATGGCTTATTCATTATCGAAGACATCCGTATAGCTGAACGCATATAGTCAGAGAAAACCAGGAATGTACCAGTGTAAGGTTTAAGCCCTCCATGTAATGCCAATCCATTAGCAATCGAAGCCATACCAAATTCACGAACACCATAATTTATATTTCTTCCACTATAATTATTTTTGCTTATAAACTTACTTCCATTAATGGTTGTCTTATTGGAGGAAGCTAAATCGGCAGAGCCTCCTATTAATGGTATTTTATCAGCAATCGCGTTCAATACTTCTCCAGATGCGGAACGGGTTGCTACTTTTTCTTTTTCAAAGTTTATATTTATTTCCTCTGTTTCAAAGTTATTTTCCATTGACGCCAGAAATTCTTTAGACAGCTCCGGATATTCTTTTTGATACGCTTCTAATAAATTCTCCCATTCGTTTTCACTTGCTTTTCCATTCTCACGGATAGTAGAGAAATCTTTTTTTACTTCATCCGGAATATAAAAGTCTTCCGTGAAATCCCATCCATATGCTTTTCTGATTAAATCGGACTCCTCTGGACCAACAGGATTACTGTGAATAGCTGCTGTTCCACTTTTATTGGGAGAGCCAAACCCGATGATTGTTTTTACTTCAATTAATGTTGGTTTATTTTTCTCCTCTTTACTCGCCTGTATAGCTTTTTCGATTTCATTTATGTCATTTCCATCCTCTACGCGAATGACCTGCCATCCCATTGATTCATACTTTTTTTGGACATCCTCTGAATTGGTATCACTGAGATCACCATCGGAACACACATCATTAGAATCATATAATACAATTAATTTCCCCAATCCTAAGTGTCCTGCCAGAGATACGGATTCCTGGGCTACACCTTCCATTAAGTCTCCATCACCACATATCGTATACGTGTAATGATCAACAATATCAAAATCCGGTTTATTATATTTCTCTGCCAAATGCGCCTCAGCAAGTGCCAGACCGATTGTCATAGCAAGTCCTTGTCCCAATGGCCCTGTGGTAGCTTCTACCCCGGGAGTTATATCTACCTCTGGATGCCCTGGAGTGACACTTCCCAGTTTTCTAAAGCTTTTTAGATCATCAATTGAGACCTGATATCCACTTAAATGCAGTAATGTATATAATAAAATGGAGCCATGGCCAGAAGTTAATACAAATCTGTCGCGATTATACCAGTGCGGATTTTCCGGGTTGTGCTTCATCACATTTTTAAAGAGTGTATATCCCATTGGCGCTGCCCCCAAAGGCATTCCTAAATGACCATGATTAGCATTCTCTACACTATCAATCGCCAATGTTCTAATTGTAGCAACGGATAAATCTGATATCTTTTCTATTGTCTGTGTTCTCATTTATATCATCCTTTCAGTTTATAGCAAACCTAATATTAATTTTCCAATGTAATAGACTAATAATCCGACAATGGTAAAGTCTGTCTCTGGAAAAGCAGTTCCTACCAGACCGATATTCGCCATGATTGGATAGATTATTGCTGGTCCAATCGCAATCAGAATACCCACAACAAAGCTTCCTGCCATGGCGCCCTTCCAGCCTCCAGTTGCATTACCGAATACGCCAGCTGTCGCTCCTATGAAAAAGTATGGAACAGCAACAGGGATAATGACGGACATTTCGAGAATACCAAACAAAAACATGCATAATAGTCCACCTGCATAAGCAGATAAAAAGCCTATAACAGTTGCAGTTGGGGCGAATGGAAATACAACTGGACAGTCCAGTGCCGGTTTTGCATTTGGTATCAATTTTTCAGAAATACCTACAAACGCATTCACTATCTCCCCTAACAGCATCCTTACACCAGTAATAATTACATACAGTGCAGCAGCGAACGTCAGCCCCTGGATTAACGGATATACCAGCCAATTGGTTCCTTCTGAAATAGTCTCAACAAATTGTGGCCCAGCGGCAAATGTTGCTACGTAAAAGAATATAATGATGGTGATACTGACACCGACGACATAGTCTTTAAACATAGAAAGCCATTTTGGCAGTTTTAAATTTTCTGTTGTATCCTCTGGTTTACCAACCTTAGATCCTACCCATCCCGAAATGGCGTAACCTACACTCACATAATGACCCAAAGCAATTTCATCATCGCCTGTAATTTTTCTCATATACGGCTGTGCAATAGCCGGGAATAAGCAGGCTGCCAGTCCCAAAATAATTCCTCCAACCGCAACAATTGTAAAATTACTTGCATCTAATGCTTTTAAGATAACCGTAAGCAATGCTGCAAAATAAAGGTTATGCTGCCCTGTCAGAAATATATATTTAAATGGGGTAATCCTCGCAAATAATAAATTGAACAGGAATCCAAACAGCATAACAAGCGATACGACCGTTCCAAACCTGTCCTGTGCTAAAGCTGTAACTGCTTCAGCTAATGGCAAAACACCATCCAGACCAAACCCTTCACCAAAAAGAGCCTGGAAACTATCCAGAGATAAAACCGCTGCTCCTGAACCAATTGAAAATATCAGGAAGCCTACAATCGTTTTCAAAGTCCCAGTTAACGTTTCATCAAACGGCTTCTTTTGCAGAACAAGCCCTATAAAAGCCATTAACCCTACAAGAATTGCTGCAGTACCTAATAAATCAATGGCAAACGCCCTTAAAAGTTCCACTACGATTCACCCTCTCTTGAGTTACTCTTTTACTTCTTCCAGATACTTCTCAATTTTGCTTTTTATTTCTTCCTTATTCATTAAATTTTTAATTCCGATAACATATTTAACTTTGTCTTCTACATCTGGTACTAAATCCTCCAGAGTTATCAATAAGTCTCCCGAAAACTGACTAACTGCGCTCATCGTGTCATGGGTGACGTTAAATGGAAAATTGTTTTCCTTTACTACCTGACTCACCTTTATTTTCAACATCGTACTGCTTCCCATCCCTGTTCGGCACGCTACTAATATTTCTCTCATTACATTTCCAGCTCCTTTTCACATTTCTTTATAAAATCAACAACTTCTTTGGAATCAATAGAACGATCCAACTTACTGTAAAACTCTTTCTTATCCAACAACTGAACCAGATTCGACATAGCTCTTAAATGCGTAGAGTTATCGACGGCACATAAACAAAATACATATTTTACGGGGTCATTTTCTTTGTTTCCAAATTTGATCGGCTTGGATAAAGTAATCATACTGATAGCCAGATCCTTCACCCCTTCTTCTGGTCTTGCATGTGGTAAAGCTACATTTTTTGTAATAACAATATATGATCCATTTCCTTCCGCTGAATCAATCATTGCTTGCACATAATTAGCAGATGCTTTATTATTGGCAATCAAAAGTTCGCCGCCTTTTCTAATCGCATCTCTCCAGTCAGTAGCTTCAATATTCAACTGAATGAGTGGTTCAGTCATAATATCGCTCAACATCGGAAGTCTCCTTTTCTTATCAAAGATTAAATAATTTGCAGTGATATTACTTAATGCTTTATTCAGGTTTAATGGATCCTTAATCTCACTGTAATTACTAATAATTTTGGTCAGTTCTTTAACAATGGAACTATTATCAATACAAACACTTTTATTGCTCCACCTGTAGAAATTTTTTACCAGATTTTCTTTTTCAATATCCGTCATCACGGGACTCGCGATAAAAACCGGCTTGGAGCTTTTTATTAGCCTTGTAGAAAAAATAACATCTACACTATCGCTAATAGTTTCCAGCTCATTAAGTGAAAATGGTTGAAGAAACTTAATTTCAGGAAAGAGAGTAGTCAGCTCATTATAGAGAATCAGCGATAACCCTGTTCCGTTTGGGCATACAACCGCTGCTGTATACGCATATATTTTTTTCGTTTTCTTATCTTTCATCAGTGTTGCGAAATGTATCGTTAAATAGGCTATTTCATCGTCAGATACTATTTTTCCATTGGGCAGATAAGAAGATTCAAATAAATCTTTTAATATTTTGAATAAAAAACTATACTGCTCTTGAATTTTTTTCTTTAATGGATTGATTATCGGGTATTGAAATAAGATACGATAATACGCCGGTCGTAAATGATAATAAATCTGTTTGAAGGCGCTTTCTTTATCTCCAATATCTATTCCATAAATTGTTTCCAATTTAGTGATAATCTCAAATAAAAAATCCTTCAGCAAATAGTAATCGTTCGTTTTTTGACTTATTTTAACGGAAGAAAAAGATAGTATTAAGGATGTAAGAAATGCTGCATAATCCTCTTGGTTCTCATGAATAAAGCTCAGATTGGATAAAATCTCCCGGGCAATTTTATATTCATTATAACGATGAAATTCAAATTGGTTATCCATTTCAATCCACTTTTGCGTATTATTTTTTCTAATAAAAACAAAAGCAATGATATAGCATATTTCCAAAAAATTATTGTCAGACAGAATGATTTGATGCTCTTGAAAATACCTGCCGCAAACACAAGTAATCTCTTCAAATATCTCCTCGTCCAAAACAAAGTCCAGAAGTTCTCTATTCGTCCCTTTGAAAATAATTTCTACAATGAACATGATAAGAACATTTCGTATATCTTGTTCATTTCCTTTAATGTAATAACCATTTTTTCTGGAATAGGAAATCTCCAAAAAATATTCTTTCAGGTTAGCGGATAATTTTTTGAGATCATCATTTACTGTACCTCTGCTTACATCCACGACGTCTATTAAATGTTGCAGAGAAATTTCTTCATTTTGCATGAATAAATAGAAAAAAATGATACATTTTCTTTCTTCTTCATTTAAAGTGCCTTTTATATCCTTTTTCTCTAAAATGCTCAATATTTCATTCGCATCTCCAGGAAAACTCAAGCCTTTGTACTGATCCTTCTTGATTTCTTGTAAATTATTCGTTTTCAGCCAATAATTGATTTTCTCTAAATCATAAGCAATTTTCCTCCTTGTCAATGAGGTTCTTAATTCCAGTTCTTTAATTGTAATCTTAGGGTTGCCTAAAATGGTTTCCATAATGTCAATTGACCTTCGCTCGAGCATTAAGCATCCCTCCTAATTTCATGTTATTATCAACCGCTTTCATTTACAATTACATTTCCGTTCAATGTTTGTACGCATGATGAACAAAAACTATATTTATTAAATGACATAATTCATAATGAAGAACGTTATTAAGGGAAATGAAATAGCCTGAGACCGTTAGAATGAATCTATCGGTTTCAGGCTATTTCGTAAGTTTTTTTGTTTACATTACTTCTTTCAAAAAAATTCTTATCATATTTGTTACTTACTTTATAATTACAGCTAACCTTTAGGTGGCTATCTATTCTGCTCTTCTGCACTTAGGTATTTCGCATAAATTATTGATTGTTCAACTTCATCTGCTATGGTCATAATAAAACGCAAGCCTTTTATTCAAAAGATACGGGCGCAGGTAAGCAACCGTACTGCATAACGGTAAAACATTTTCGCTTAGATTGATTCCAAGCATCTCTTTTATATACTTTTGTCTTTTAATAATTCTTTCCCAAAGCGCTGGATATTCGGCTCTAATCTCCTGCTTTAATGCCTCATCAGCCAGAGCTACGGTGCTTTCTACCGAGACCCCGTCATACCCCGCAACACGAGGGATAATATCTGTCTGAAAAATCATTCCGCTTTTGATTAATTCATCTGAATTCTTATAAATTGGTGATGATAGCCATTCTTCATCTGCTGTCAAATGCCCCGGGCATAATCCCCAATGATATTCTTCCTGCGGCAATACCTGATTAACCAAATTGTACAAATCTCCACCTGTCATCCCGACTTGAATATTCTCAAGCCAGGCTGTAATTGCGGTATAATATGGCGCTGCCAAGTCTTCCACATAATCTTTTTTGCTATCTGAAAGTTCAGAGCGCTCCATTACAGCATACCCGGATCTGCTTGATAATCCACCTTTGTATCCTACTGTTAAAGAGATTGCATCTCCTAACTTTACCTTTTCTGGAGTTGGATATAGATTACCGTTTTCAAATCTTTTACCTGTTGATGCGATTGTTACGACATTATTTCTTTGACCGTAAGATTGGAGTTCATTTCCTAATTGCATCTCGGAAATACCAAGTTCCAGTTTGTCCATTGTTCGTAAAACACAATCTGAGGCCAGTGATGCTCCAAATTCATAATGCGCAATTTCATTTGCGCTATTCACTCTTCGCACGCCACGTTCCCCGGCAATGAAGATATCTGTTTTATTAGTGATGGAGCCTTCCTTTTCAATAATTTCCCGTACTGCATCTACAATAAAAGAAGGAATATCAAATAGAGTTTGGTTATCCTCGACGCTGCTGGTAAAATGCTTCCACCCTGCCATTCCAATTTTCATTGCCTTCTTCATTCCAGCTTCCTGAAGAGCACTTGAAATGGTATTGTGAGGTTCCATTGGCTGATTAGGCAATGAAAAGTGCGGACAGTGAATTCCATGTGCCGGAATTCTTGAATATTCTACTTTATTATAGTTTTCATTTCCCAAAACCAGAAAAGCATCTCCGTTAGAATGAAGGACTAATAAAGCCTCTTCAAATCTGGGAATAAAACCAACTAAATATTCAAAATTCCCTCCATGTTCCACATCCGCATAAATCAGTAGTGCATCCAATTCATCCCGCCGCATCTCTTGTAAAACCTTTTCTCTTCGCTGTTGCATCGTCTTATCATCTATCATTATCGGTGTTTCTGTGCAATCAGGAGCGGGAGCATCCATTTCTATCAATTGCGCATTTTTATAATTATATTGCTGTGTCATATTCCTTGCCTCCAATTTATATGTGTTTCCAATTATTCTACTTGATAATTGGAGAAATAGACACTTATTCTATTAATCTTTTAAAAATGAAGATTTTCTTATTCTTTAACAGCATATTCAGTGTTTCTTAAATATTATATAGGGTACATAACATCCACCTGAAACAAGTAGAGTTATCAAAACAATGAACTTCAACAATATCCTTTTTCCTCCACAGTTTCAGTCATTACTTTTACCGAGTATTTATAACCTTTGTCATTCATTTACTTTTGTTGAATGACAAACCAGCTAAGAATTATTATCTTCCTAATTGCATGACGGTCCATTGTTCTATTAAATTAAGAAAATTTTACAAAAACATTACTAATATGTTACATTATTTATAGTAGTTACTATTTGATAGAAAATATTATAAAGTGAGTATTGCTTTATAACTTATGCTTTTCAAATACATATTTAAGGGAGGAAGTGAAAAGAAAGCGTTTAACGTCAGCTGCTTTTTGTTCCTTTTATTTTGATACAACTTTAACGATATAATTCTTCTTATACACTAAATAACATATCAAGCTACATTTATTTTTTTATTAGTGTATAAGCGCAGCTGCACTTAAAAGTATATATTAGTCGGTAAATACTACTAGGCCGGAAACCGCTTGCCAATAGTCAAAACATTACATATTAAATACACTGAACATTTAATGGAGGTATAACAATGGATACTCTAATCGTATTATCAATGATTTTTGTATTATCAGGCTTAACCATCTATACTTTATCGCATCCGCCATCCAAAGGGAAAATGAAGAAAAAGTATCTCCCCGTATTAGCGTTAGCTATGCTTCTCACTGTTTTAAGCGGGTGTGGTACTGAAGGTACTGATAATGCTGCGGATTTAGACAAAGAAATAGAAAAGAATGAAGAATTAACTGCTGAAATCAAGGAATTAGAAAATGCTAATTCCACCCTTCAAGAAGAATATGATGACTTACAAAGTCAGGTTGACGAATTAAAAGAGGAAAATGAAAAATTAGAAGATTACGAGGAAATTAAAGAAGAAAATGAAACTCTGTCTGAGGAAATTACTGTATTAAAAGAAGAAAACGAAAAATTAGAAGATTATGAGGCAGTTAAGGAAGAAAATGAATCACTCTCCGAGGAAATTACTGCATTAAAAGAAAGCAATAGTGAATTACAGCAGCAACTGGAAGCAAGCCAAGATGCTGACAGTTCCAGTAACTCCACTGCCGATGCTTCAGACACCTCTGAAGAAGACTCTGCTGATACCAGTACATCAGCAGTTGAAGGTGATTGTAACATAAAAGGAAGTACATCCGGAATCTATCATACTCCTGGCAGCACCTACTATGATCGAACAACAAATGTTGTTGATTGGTTTTGTTCGGAATCAGAAGCTCAAGAAGCTGGATATAGAGCACCAAAAAGATAAAGTGAAACTTCACTCAGTGGGGATTTTATTTTCTTCCCCACTGAGTGGTTAAATTTGCGATGTCATGTCACAACGCCTTTGTAGCCTATAGCTAGTTGCTCTGCAATAAATTTAATAAAGTAAATCTGAGATATGAAAGCTTCGTAATAATTGACTTAATTTCACATCAAGTAAAAACACCTCTCCTTTTTGGTATAGTTGATTTATCTGAAATCATAGCCAAAACAGAAGAGGTGTATTTTATTATAAAAGCAATTAATGGTCTAAATAAATCCAATCACTATCCAATCTCCTTGTCCACCAGTAACAACAAGCCATCAATTCAACACATAACCAGCATCCACATATAAATTCTGCCCTGTAACATTTTTTGCATAATCCGAACAAAAGAATACGCAGGATTTTGCTACATCATCATCTGTCGGGAAGCGGCGGAGAGCCATTTTATCTTTCACCGGTTTTGTTACTTCATCTAATGTAAGACCGTATTGATCTGCCTGTGCCTGAAAAGCCGATTCCAATACAGGGCCCCATTTGAATCCCGGTGCAACATTATTTACTCTGATACCTAAAGGTCCCAGCTCTTTCGATAAATAATGCGTTGCTGTTCTCAATGCCCCTTTCCCGATACCATAACTCATTTGTAAAAAATCTTCGCTTGGGATGGCAGCAGAAGCAGAACCAATAAATACTACTGCCCCGCCCTCATCTTTTTTCAAGTAAGGAACGGCTTCTTGTACTAATTGTAATGTACCTTTAATATTTATATCCGATACTTTATCCCAATCTGCTAAATTGTTATCCAATAATCCACCCATTGTATTATCATAGGCAGCAACCTGGATTACTCCATCAAGGCGGTTAAATTTTTCATATCCCGCTTTTATTAGATTTGCGTTACTCTGCTTATCTGCTAAATTAAGATGCTGTGCAAAAGTTCGCTTTCCTGATGGATCAAGTTCTTGCTGTATTTCCACCAATTGATCCTCCATTAAATCTCCCATAATAACAGATCCACCCTCATCAAGAATGTTTCTGGCAACATCCCTTCCCAATCCACGGCCAACACCAGCGACTAAAATTACTTTGTCATTAAGTAATCCCATTACTATCCCACCTTTTTAAATGTATTATTATGGATTCGCTTATACATCAATCTATAAATGATAATGTTTTATAGCAATTTCACTCAGCCCTGCATCTTCAAGTGTAGACAGCGGAGCCAGAAACGTAACTGTCACAACTCCCGGGTTGCGTCCAATATCAACAGCCCCCGTAACAGTCGCGCGGTTCATGACTTCTGGAACGCTCATTCCAAGTACGGAAGCTGCGCGCTGTAAACCATTATCCGTCGCTTCATTTAAATCTGCACCTGTTCCAATAAATGATACAGGAGCAGTCTCCTCAATTTCCTCAAAACCATGTGCTTTAGCAACTTTTAAAGCTTTCGACTTTTCATCCGCAGGTAGCGGCTTCGCATTATATGGAAGATCCTCCTCAACAGGGAGTAAAATAGGGCCGTCAAGCTTGATTCCTTTTAGCAAGTCTACTTTTAAAGTAGCAATTCCAGAAACATCCGCTGTATGTCCGGCAATTTCGCCATTTCCCTGCATCGCATGCATATCTCCAAGATAAATGCCGCCCCCTTTTGTTTTTACAGGGCAAATTAAAACTGCTCCTTCCCGAACCCGATTAATATCCATATGGCCATCTGTACGCTCTTCCAGCTGTTCCTTCGTTATACCGTAATCGTGGGGAGCGTCCAGCAGGAATTGACCGAAGTCTCCAGCATTATGAGAATCCGGCATAGCTCTAGCAGGTGTTGTTCCAATTTGTCCTAAAAAAGGACGTACCCTGGCGACCATGCCCACAATGTCATGAGGAGTCACAGATACGATTGGATTTTGCACGGAATGCTCAGGTGTGCACATGTTTTTACGACCTTCTTTTCCTGCTTTTTCAGCTGCTTCTTTCGGCAGAGTAACTCCTATTGTTCTATCATCATCAAAAGCAATGGTGTATCCGTTCGTGAACTGAAAAGGAGTAACTGCTGTTCCGCAATTTGAGCACCGGACTGCTTCTGACCCGACATCTGCTATAATCGTATCCGGGTTCACAGTTCCACATTCAGGGCATTTTGCGTCTACAAATGGGTCAGAAATAAAATGGCCTTCCACAGTGCGGTCATTACCCGATGCAGTAACCATAGACGTCACTTGAATAGAAGAAATTTGAATAGCAACTGCATCACCAACCTCTGCTCCTTCCACATAAACCGGCTGTGTCACTTCATGTCCGCCTTGAAGAGATGGTGTAATCATCGGCCCCCAGCATCCGGGTGCTGTATTAGCGATAATATACCCGCCGTCCTTTACGGGTCCAAGCATTGCTTTTTCTGGATCCAGTATTCCATCCGTAAACGTGTTCACATAGACAATCTGCTTTGCTTGTTCATTTTTCATTTTTGATCTCCTCCTTAATTATATTGTAAGCCTTTTCATTAACTTGCACAAAGGAATAACCTTAACATTGAATAACTTCATATTACTATAACTCGGTTAACTATATTGTATAATAAATTCGTAATCGGGTTTGTTAAAGTCTCTGCTTCTTTATCTTCCCTCCATTCCTTCCTCTTTAAGTAACTCATTTCCTCTACCTAACGGAAAAAGACTCCCTGTGCACCTTTGGATTCATTAACTAAAATAAAATTAGGGGGATACAAAATGTCCTTATATTTAACCTTAAGAATGGCAGAAATAATTAAGATACTCTCTTCAACAAATGAATTTATCACAAGTGATAAGCTCGCCTTAAAATTGGGGGTGACGTCAAGAACGATACGTGAAGATATCAAAACAATAAATTATAAAATGAAAGAATTCAAGACAGAAATTGTATCCAAAAAGAGTAAAGGCTATAAAATAACTGCGGAATCGGAAGACCAGCTTAAAAAATTGCTTTATAAAGTGGAAGCAGAAAATTCTCTATTTAATAATACGTCCGTCACTGTCACACCTGAAGATAGAGTACAATTCATCATTAAAAGACTTTTATATTCTAATAAGAGCATAAAAATTGAATCATTTATGAATGAGTTGTACGTAAGTGAATCAACGATTAAGAATGACTTGAAGAGAATAAAACAGGTTTTAAATAGCTATAACATTAAAATAGTTAAAGACCATCAGGGAATTAGAGCAGATGGAAATGAAGTTAATAAACGATTCTGCATTTCTGATTACTTTATACACAGCGAAGAATTTGATAACCGTTTGATTCTTAAACTCGTCAATAGCTTTGGTTATTACTTCTTTGAGGATGATATAAATAAAATTAAAAAAATAATCCTTGATGAATTAAATAGAAATGATATGGAGGTAATGGATGATACTTTAAATAAAATCGTCATCCATATCATGATCGCTATCGGCAGGATTAAAAGCGGCCAGCATATTAGCTCTATCAACCATATAGAGTTTCTCAAAAAGGAGAATGAATACAGAATAGCCGAAAAAATTAATAAATCTATTGAAACACTTTATGATATCCAGAATCCTGAACAGGAAATTGAGTATGTTGCTTTACATTTAGTTGGCAATAGATTAGGTAAAAAAGGAGAAATATCTTTACCAAATCTGAAATTATATTTAGGCAAAGAAATCTTCCAATTAACAATGGAGATTATGGAACAAACGAAAATTGGCTTGAAAGGCCTGCATATCGATAAGGATGAAGAATTGTTCTATAGTCTCGGTCTGCACTTGAAACAATTAGTAACCAGACTCACTTTTAATATGAATATCAGAAATCCGATGATTGATGAAATAAAAATTAAATATCCTCTTGCATTTGAAACAGGTGTTATTGCAGCACATTATGTGGAAAAAGCTACAGGTTTCCAGGTAAATCAAAATGAAATCGGTTTTTTAGCTTTACATTTGGGTGCAGCTATTGAAAGACAACGGATAAAATACGTATCCAAGAAGAAAATCGCGTTAGTATGTGCATCAGGGATGGCAACGTCAGAGCTGCTTCTAACAAAGCTGTCTCATGTTTTGGGTAACAGCTATAACCTTACTGGCGTATATGCCCTACATCAGCTGGATGAACTTTTAAAACAAAAACCCGATTTTATCTTGACGACTGTTCCCATTGAAAGGCATCTGGGAATACCGGTTGTACATGTGCCGTCTATTTTGGATGATAAAGATGTTATAAAAGTCCAGAATACATTAAAGAAAATGCAGAACAAAAATAATGTCATCCAACCATTTTTCCGTAGAGAATTGTTTTTCCGGAATTTAAAACCGGAAACAAAAATGGAGATGCTGGAAACGATGACAAAAGCGATGATTAACCAGGGTTATATAGAAAAAGAAATCCGGGATTCTATTATGGAACGTGAACGAATATCTCCAACCTCCATTGGAAATATGGTTGCCATTCCCCATCCGCTGCATATGATTTCCAACCAATCGTTTATCTGCACTGCAGTATTGGAGAAACCATTAATATGGTCAGAGACAGAGGAAGTCCAATTAGTGATGATCATCGTCTTGGAAAAAAGACTCCAGACAAAATTTCAGGGGATATTCGAATCTTTGTATGAAATTATTCAGTCACCTGATAATGTAAAAAAACTATGTTTATCTAAAAATTATGACGCATTCTTAGACATTATTGGGTCTATTTAGTTAGGAGAGTCATCTATGAATAAATCAGAATTAATAAATGACAGTTTAGTTGAGCTTAATGTCGAAGCACGATCAAAAGAAAAAGCTTTGAAAAAAGTTGCTGATCTTGTTTTGAAAGCTGGATGCGTAAAAAGTGCAGAAACTTATTACCACGGAATGATGGAAAGAGAAAAAAACTCAACAACGGGGTTTGGCAGCGGCATTGCAATCCCCCATGCAAAGATGGAAGAGGTGCTTAAACCCGCTATCTGCGTAATAACACTAAAAGATGCTGTTGATTGGAAAGCAATGGATGATAAACCAGTACACTTATTGATAGCATTAGCTGTTCCAACCGAACATGAAGGAAGCCTTCACTTGAAATTATTAGCTACGCTATCAGAGAACCTGATGGAAGAACATTTCGTCCATTCACTGCTTTCAGCAAAAACAAAACATGAAATTCTTTCAACAATTACGGATATTTTCACAGACAAAGGAGAGGTTTAATAATGAATATTTTAGCAGTAACTGCATGTCCAGCCGGGGTAGCGCATACGTATATGGCAAAAAAAGGATTAGAAAAAGCAGCCAAAAAGCTGGGCCACAAAATAAAAGTAGAAACGCAAGGATCCATGGGAATTGAAAATGAAATCACAGCAAAGGATTTAGAAAAAGCTGATTTAGTCATTTGGGCAATTGATACAAAGATCGAAAAAGCAAACAGGTTTGATGATAAAACCATCCACGAAGTTCCTGTTGCAGCAGCAGTTAAAAATGCTGCGAAGGTAATTGAAGATGCAATAGCAAAACGATAAAAAAACAGGAGTGAGACCTATGTGGAACACAGCTAAAAAACATTTGATGACAGGGGTTTCTTATATGATTCCTATTGTCGTCGCTGGCGGTATTTTACTTTCATTAGGGGTAATTATTGGGGAAGATACTGCTCTAGGCGAACAGTTATCTAACTATGGAGTATGGGCTTTAGGTTTGATGGTTCCAATGATTGCAGGTTATATTTCTTATTCCATTGCTGACAGGCCAGGAATTGCAGTTGGTTTAGCAAGCGGTGTGTTTGCATCTGAACTTGGTACTGGATATATCGGCGGTATTTTAGTCGGTTTCTTTGCAGGCTGGATCACCAACCAGTTGAAAAAAATACCGATGCATCCCAACATAGCAGTAATTAAGCCGATTATGATTATCCCAGTACTTGGTATTGGTGCTTCCGCCATTTTCATGTCGTTAATTTCCATGCCACTAGCCCCGGCAATGACTGGCTTGGAAAACTGGCTGAATTCAATGGAAGGCAATAATCTATTAATCTTAGGATTTATCATTGCAGCAATGATGGCATTTGATATGGGCGGTCCAGTTAATAAAATCGCTCTGGCATTCTGTTATGCTACACTGGCTGAAGGAATTTACGCCCCTATGGCAGCATGCTGGATTGGTATTATGGGGGCGCCGCTCGGGTTATCTTTAGCAACACTGCTCTTCCCTAATAAGTTCTCAAAATCCGAGAAAACCAACGCTATTCCAGCCGCCTTGATGGGAACATTAGGAATTACAGAAGGAGCAATTCCCTATGCAGTAGCTACGCCTCTAAAAGTAATCCCTGTTATTACAATTGGTTCTGGTATCGGTGGCGGTATTGCATTAGTACTTGGAGCTCAATCTCCAATCCCCGCAGCAATTGGGGTCTGGGGACTGCCATTTGTCAACGGTCCATTTATGCTATTAATTGGTCTGCTTATTGCCATAATCATTATCGCATTAGCAGTAGGATTCTTACGTAAGGAGAGCGATGTAGAAGAATCAGAAGATACAGGGCTATCGTTTTAATGAGCCAGGAGGTGCTTTTTTGACTATTCCATTTGATAAGGTCATTAATCGAAAAGGAACGTATAGCACGCAATGGGATTTCGCTAAAGATCGTTTCGGTAAAAGTGACGTTCTCCCTTTTTCCATATCAGATATGGATTTTCAATGTCCGCCTGAGATTTTACAGGCAATACAAGAATATGCAGCACATGGGATATTTGGCTATACAAGGTGGAATCATAATGCATATAAATCATCTATCACCTATTGGTACAAATCTCGTTTCACTGCCGATATTCCTGCTGATTGGATTGTTTATAGCCCAAGTGTTATTTATTCTATTTCCAAATTAATTGAAATTCTAACAGAGAAACACGATCAAATCATCCTACAGACTCCGGGATACGATGCTTTTTTCAAACAGCTGACTGCTTCTAATAGGGAGATGGTCAAGAATCCGCTGCTTTATAAAGATGGTTCGTACTCTATCGATTTTAATTTGTTAGAAAAGCAGCTCTCCAATTCCAAGGCAAAAGTGCTGCTTTTCTGTAATCCGCATAACCCTACCGGGAGAGTCTGGAATCATAATGAACTGCAGCATATTATTAAACTATGCGAAAAGTATCAAGTAAAAATTATTTCCGATGATATTCATATGGATATTGTTTATCGAAATCGCAGTTATATACCTATAACCAATATAACGAGTAATCCGGACAATATATTTATCTGTACCTCTGCCAGTAAAACATTTAATACGCCAAGCTTAGGCGGCTCATATACATTTATCCCGGATAAAAAAGCAAGAGATCAATTTTTGACCATCATGAAGCAGCGTGACGGCTTATCAAGTGCATTTATATTCGGCCTACTTTCTATTATCAAAGGATATAATCATTCTGCATATTGGGTTGATAATCTGGTGGACTACCTGTATGAAAATATGAACCTTGTATCTTCTTTTATCAAAAACCAGCTTCCAGATATAACATTTAAGATACCGGAATCCACATATCTTGCATGGATTGACTGCTCAAATCTGCAATCATCCGATGATGAAATACAGCATGCTTTAGTAAATACCGGGAATGTAGGAATTATGTCTGGCAGCGTCTATCATGTAAATAAAGGAAAGTTTCTGCGGATGAACGTTGGGTGTCCGCGCAGCAAAGTGATAGATGGGTTGGAAAGATTGGAGAAATCTATTAAAGTAGTTAAGTAGGTTAGAAATTTTACATTGCGTTTGCTTCAACAGGATTAGTTAAATAAAACTTGTAAGTCATGAGTTTCTTCCTTAACTGGAAACTCATGACTTTTATTATTTTAAGGACTATTTAAGAGAGAGAGACTATCGCAAGCATATCTATTAGCTGTTACAAGTTATGAACACTATAATCAACAAAAATATACCGAAACAGCAATTCCCTTGTAAACCCCCTTTCAATTCCAGGTTTAGATAAGAAATATTCTACAATTCCCTCTTTCGTAAGATCAACCTCTTTTAACCCACGATAAATCATAGATAAATAGGATTTAGGCGGGGTGGTAAAATTATGCGTTCCCATTACATCTGGACTTGTAAATGTAAACATTGGCGCACCATCTCCATACCAGCCTGCTTCCAGGTCAACCTAGCCTTTATCCATAATATCCTGGACATTGATATATAAAGCATCAGCATTATTTCCCTGTTCCACGTCTTCTCCCAATTGCTCATCTATGATTAGGTACTTTCTTGCATATGTCTTTATTTCTCTATCTGGTTCATGACCGATAATGGCAACACCGCCCTTCCATCGTTTACTTCTTTCCTCCTTAATTATATCGTAAACCCTTTCATCAACTTGCACAAAGGAAACAATCTCTTTTTTATATTATATAACGAGCTAAATTGCATAAAGTTTCATTAAAATTAAAATAAATATTGAAATTAAATTTCATAAATGCTATTCTATAAATAATAAAAATACAATAAGGAGGAGAAAAATTGGAACAGCTTTTAACAGAAAGACGCAATAACAGAACAAATAATCTCGATCAATGGAGTACGATTGAAATTATTCAATTCATGAATGAAGAAGAAAAAATAGTCGATCTTGCCATTGAGAACCAAGAAAAGAATATCGAAACTGTAATTACTGAAATTACGAAATGCCTTGAGCAAAAAGGCCGGCTAATTTATGTAGGCGCTGGAACGAGCGGCCGTCTTGGTGTTTTAGACGCAGCTGAATGTATTCCAACCTTTGGTGTATCTAAGGATCAGGTAATCGGAGTTTTAGCTGGAGGAAATAAAGCATTTGTCGAAGCAATAGAAGGAGTTGAGGATGACTTTAATCAAGGAAGCTCTGATTTGGAAGCGCTTAAAATATCCAACAAAGATATTGTTGTAGGAATTGCTGCAAGCGGACGCACACCTTATGTTTTAGGAGCTTTAAATTATGCGAAAGAAAAGAATGCGCAAACTGTAGCATTAGCATGTAATAAAGACTCGGAAATAGGCAAGTGTGCTCAACTGAAAATTGAGTTGGATGTTGGGCCGGAAGTACTTTCTGGTTCTACAAGATTGAAATCAGGGACAGCTCAGAAAAAAGTTTTAAATATGCTGTCTACCATTTCAATGATTCGTATTGGAAAAGTATATGAAAACTTGATGGTAGATGTAAAGGCTACCAATAAAAAATTAAAAAGAAGAGCTGAACATATTTTGAGCACAGTTGGAGAAATCCCCATGGAAGAAGCACAGCAAATCTTATTAAGAACAGATTATCAGTTGAAGCTGGCTATTATTATGGTTAAGAAAAACTTGGAAATGAAAGAAGCAAAACAGCTACTGGCTTCTAAAAATGAATTTCTAAGATTAGCATTGGAGGATTAAATATGAGGCAGGTTATTTTAGCAGGACATGGTGATGGATGTTTAGGAATGAAACAATCCACAGAAATGATCTTAGGAGAACAAACTCATTTACATGCTATAAATCTATACGCATCTGAAAGTGCACAAGATTACCATAAACGGCTTCATTCGCTGATAGATAAAGGCAGAGTGGATGGCGATAATGAGTTTTGGATATTAACAGATATTAAAGGTGGAACTCCAGGAAACGTAGCAACTCTAATAGGAAAACAAGAGGAAGGAGTTACGGTGATTTCAGGTTATCATCTGGCTATGATTATTACAGCATGCACAGATAGTCATATCACCGCTAACCATTTAATTGAAGAATCCAATAAAATGATTCAAAAAATAATTTAATATAGGATGTTCAAAATCTTCATTTTTTTGGACACATATAGAAAAAGGAGGAGCTCGAATGAGTATCGCAGTAACTAGAATAGATGAGAGATTAATCCATGGACAGGTAGCTTATTCATGGTCTGTTGCATATCAAGTGAATGAAATTGTGGTAGTGGATGATGTGCTGGTAAATGATGAAATGCAAAGAATGTTATTGGAAATGGCGGTTCCAGAGGGAAAGAAGTTTCAATTACTTTCTGTAGATGAGGCAAGTAATTATTTTAAATCAGAAAATAAATTAAATACATTCTTAGTAGTGAAAGGACCGCAGACTATCTTGGATTTAGCAAATCAAGGAGTTCATTTTAAGGAAATTAATGTAGGCGGAATGTATTTTAAAGAAGGAAAAGAAGAAGTCACGAAAACAGTCTATCTGAATGATGATGAAAAAAAGATTTTTCGAGATTTAGCTTCAAAGAATATTTATTTAGATGTACGCACAGCTCCCAGTGATAAGTCAATTGACTTAATAAGCAGAATTTAATGGAAGGAGAAGTTTAAATGACATTGATAGCAGCACTATTGTTGAGTGTTTTAGTAGCCCTTCTCATTACAGAAAATTACGGTTATGGTTATTGGATGATTAGCCGCCCTATTTTTGCTGGTCCATTAATTGGATTAATACTTGGAGATTTGCAAACCGGATTAATTGTCGGAGCAAGTGTTGAATTAATGTTTATGGGGGTCCTCCCGATTGGCGGATCTGTCCCCCCGAATGCACAAATTGCAGGAATTATCGGGACAATTTATGCTATTCAAGCTGAGTCCACCGCTCTGGGAATCACTCTTGCTCTGCCGATTGGAATATTAGCACAATTTTTAATCATGTTAGCTTGGAATTTAAACATTTATTTAGTTCATAAATCAGATAAAGCAATTGTCGATGGAAACACCAGAAAAATGGAGCTCCTCCACCTGTCCGGAATACTCGTTTTCTTTAGTGTATTTTTTGTATCCTCTTTTCTTGCGATTTACTTTGGCAGCGATTTCGTTAGCCGGATAAATGACGCGTTGCCTGGATGGGTTTCTGGAGGTCTCGAAATTGCCGCAGGTCTACTCCCAGCTATTGGGATGGCTATGCTCTTGAAAATGATGGATCTTAAAAAGTTTTGGCCATTCTTTTTAATCGGTTTCATACTATCGGTTTACTTAGACCTAAATGTTTTAGCAGTATCTTTGTTAGGTTTAGGGATAGCAGCCGGCATATCAGTGATTAGTAAATCAAAAGAAAATACAGAAACCTTTACAGCAGCAGATTCCACCTCTCAAAATGAGCAAAGTCTATTGAAGAAAAAAGATTTATGGCGTGTTTTTGTAAGATCATTTTTCAGCATGGCTAGTATCAATTATGAAAGATATATCAGTTTAGGCTTTGGTTATGCGATGGTTCCAGCTCTCAAACGATTATATTCTGATGAGGGAGAATATAAGTCAGCTTTAAAAAGGCATAATGAATTTTTTAATTGTCACCCCTATACTGCAAACGTTGTATTAGGTGTTGCTGCAGCTTTGGAAGAACAGAAGGCCCAACAGGGTGTCATTACCGACGAAACAATTGCATCTACGAAAACTGCTTTAATGGGGCCATTATCTGGTATTGGAGATTCCGTATTTAAAGCAACATTTATGACAATTTTTGCAGCAATAGGCGCTGGATTAGCACTTAACGGAAATATACTAGGTCCAATTATTTTCATTGTCCCCAATGTATTATTAAATGTCTTAACACGTTATTTTGGAGTTTTTTGGGGATATAAATTCGGTGTCCAGCTCATTGCTAAAATGAAAAGTTCCGATGTAATCCAGAAATTTGTTCAAGGAGCAACAATCGTCGGGATGATGGTTACCGGGGCCATGATTGTGAACTTTGTAAAAATCGAATTAACCGCAGAATGGACGAGTGCCGGAAAAGAAATTATGCTTCAGGAACTGCTTGATCAAATTTTTCCGAGCCTGCTTCCACTGGTGATTACATTACTATTTTATTTCGCTCTAATTAAAAATAAGAAAGCAATTTATTGGCTGATGCTAATTTGCTTTGCGATTGGTTTAATTGGGAGACTTTTAAACATTATATAATGGAGGAATTGGTTTATGGAGAAAGAAGAGCTATTAAATGCTATCAGAGGCGGCCTGGTGGTTTCCTGCCAGGCACGCCAAGGATGGCCAATGTATGGCACAGACATCATGGTTGCTTTTGCCAAAGCTGCCAAACAAGGAGGAGCTGTAGGAATTCGTGCAACAGAGCCTCAAAATATCTCTGCTATAAAAGAAGCTGTAGATTTACCTATTATCGGGATTTATAAACAATGGTTTGAAGGATATGATGTATATATTACACCTACGTATGATAGTGCAGCTGCTGTTGTTGAAGCTGGTGCTGAGATAGTTGCTTTGGACGGTACAAAACGACGCAGACCAAACGGGGAGAATTTAAAAGACATTATTGCACGTATTCATGATAATTATCCCGATGTTTTAGTCATGTCTGATTGTGATAATTTAGAGAGTGCATTATATGCAGAAGAATGCGGGACAGATATTGTTTCTACAACGCTATCGGGGTATACTGAAGAAACAAAGAACCAAAATAGTTTTAACTATGAATTCGTCAGTGCGTTAAAAAATCACTTGAAAATTCCAATTATAGCCGAAGGTCATATTTCTACACCTGAAGAATTGGTGTCGGCCTATAAAAGTGGAGCGGATTCAGTAGTTGTTGGTTCTGCTATTACCAGACCGGAGATTATTACAAAAAGATTTGTTGATAACCTTGAACAATTAAAAAAGAAAACCATATAGGAGGAAGCCAGTGTGTCCTTGATTGATAGCTTAAAATCTCAAGAGAATTTTACAAATATTGAAATGAAAATTGCGAATTATACCCTGAATAATTTAGGCAAGATTTCCAGAATGACCATAAAGGAATATGCCATTGCTGCTAAAGTTAGTGAAGCAAGCGTTGTCCGCTTTTGTAAGCAGCTGGGGATTAAAGGGTTTCGTGATTTTAAGTTAGAGCTTAATCAGGAACTGACTCTAAAAGAAAATAAAATTGGTTTTAATATTGTTCAAAAAGAACATGCTGATAAGCTATCCATGCGTGACATTTTCTTTAATACACTGGAGTTAGATCGCCAAGCAGTTGAGCAGTTGATTAATACATTGGACCTAAAGAATATTGAGTCCACAGTTGCTGCCATCTTGAAGAGTCAGACAGTTGTTACTTATGGCGCAGGTGCGTCTGCGATGGTTGCAGAGGACCTAACGCATAAGTTTACTAAGCTTGGAATTAAAGTTTTTTTTAATCGAGATTTCCATTATATGCTCTCTCTTGTTTTAAACATGCAGCCTGGAGATGTATTTATCGCTATTTCTACAACTGGCGAAACACAGGAAATTCTTGAACTTGTTGAACTGGCAAAAGAAAAGGGAGCAATTATTGTTGCTGTTACCACATTGCAGAAATCAACATTAGCTCGCAAAGCTCTGATTCCACTCTATACACCGATGCTGGAAGAATATTTTCGTGTTGCTAATATGGCAACACGAATTTCTCAGCTTGCAGTTGTAGATACATTATATATGAGTCTTTATGAAGAACTGGGAGATCAGATTATTGATCGATTCTATGAATTGAGAGACTCTGTTAATCGTTTTAGGCGTTAAGCAGCAAAAGAAACAAGAATCTTTGAAACATCCCTTCTTAGGTGAAGCATGTTAATCATAGTTATTTATGATGTAAGTACTTCAAGTTCCGGCGGCCAAAAACGATTTTGCAAGGCAGCAAAACTTTGCTAAAGCTATGGTCAACGCGTGCAAAATTCTGTTTTGAATGTATTGTTAACAGCACACCATATACTATCCTAAAAAATAAACTTCTTGGTATAATTGATATAGATAGTATTAGACTTTAACGATTAGGTGCTACCCTAAGCGAATATAAATTACTAGAGAGGTTAGCACTTTTACAGTTATAAACCCTTGTTGTAACTAGGCGTATACTATGTGTGTTCGCACTCTATACGGGTGCGTGGATTGAAATTGAATATATTAATTAACTTGGTGCTAACTCTAAGCTTCGCACTCTATATGGTGGCGGGATTCCCCCGCCACTTCACCTCTACTATTAACCTAATCCACCACCAAATTAATTCTCCAACTTAAACATTCGCTTTAAGTATGATTACTTAAAGATTGGAATAAAAGCATTTGTCGTCTAAAACTCTAAAGTTCAACTATGCACCTCCAAATCTAAACCAGACCCCAAATCTAGATAAAGCAGCTGTTAAGAATATATATTATGTTGATTTAAGCTATGAAAAAATTATACTCAGCCAAAAATATACCCCAAAAGCGAATCCTCCGTAAACACCCCTTCAATTCCAGGTTTAGTTAAAAAATATTCCACAATTTCCTCTTCTGTAAGGCCAATCTCTTTTAACCCACGGGAAATCATAGATAAATAGGATTTAGGCGGAGTGATAAACCCATGTGTGCCCATTACGTCTGGATTAGTAAATGTAAACGTTGGCGCCCCGTCCTCTTTTCCCAAGTAAATAACCCTTCCATACCAGCCTTCTTCCAGGTCAACATAGCCTTTCTCCATAATCTCCTGTACATCGATTTGTAAGGCATCAACATTATTTTCCTGCTCCACGACTTCCCCGAATTGTTCATCCGTGATCAGATATTTTCTAGCATATGTCTTTGTGTCTTTATCCGGTTCATGACCGATAAAGGCAACTCCGCCCTTACCCCATTTACTTTTTTCCTTCATAAAATAGAGCGGATAAGGAAGGATGGCTTTTTTTGTTTTCTTTGGCAGTGTGATATTTTTACAGCCTCTTTCTGATTTTGCGGAGCCTTCAGGAATACCGCCTTCGATATAACAGGCAAAACGTTTTTTGCTAATGTTGGAACCATAGCTTACATACCATACGTCCATGATGAAAACCTCCTTGCTTCACTTCATTTTGAAAGTGATAGTAATTTTTGATTTTATAATAACTCAACTTTCGCACACTGAAATAGGCAGGTAAGCCCTGATATAGCTGGGTAAACCTGCAATCCATTGTTGGACTTGACTTTTGATTAATTTTTGTACCTTTTTATTGCTCATTTTCAAGGCATCTTCAAGAAGCTCGATCAACTGCTGAAGTGCCACAGCCCAATCGAGATCACTAACTTCATCACACAATTCATAAAACATGCCGCCAAGTGTTCGCTCGTCTGTGCTACATCGGTTTTGCCACGAGAGAACAATATAGCGTGCGAATACGATGGTCGTATGACTAATTAAGCCGTCATACGAACGACTTTGGAACTCTTTTTGAAGTTTTAAAAGAGATTTTGTTGTTTTGAAAAAAACTTCAATGTCCCATCTCATCCCATAAATACGAATGATTTCTTGATCACTAAGTGTACAATCGGTGCTTAGAATAGCTAACCATTCGCTCTTTTTATTCCGATTACGAACAAAGACAACTTTAATAGGAATGCCATTCGCTTGTGTCGTATGAATCGAACGAAGAATGCCTTTCTTTCCATCTGTTGGTTTCGCAAAACGATAAAGTTCTTTTAAGCTTACACGTTGGCCATTCACAAGGTAACGCTGTTTCAAGTTCTTTACCATGCCAATGACGTCCAAGCCTTGCTCTTTTATCTCCTTAACGAGAGGCTGATACGTGAACCAAGAGTCCATCAGCACATAGGAAGCATCGATACCGGCATTCATCGCGCGTTCCACCATACTTGGTAGTTGCTCAGGTGCGGTTTGTAATGCTTCTACTCTGCGTTTATAACCGGAACTACGCTTATCAATTTTTGATGATATGCCATTTATTTGGCTTTTCTTCGAGCTCAATAAAGAAAAGTCTACGGGAATGAACGTTGCACCATCTGACCAACCAAGCGTGAGCATACGGAACCCTTTATAAAAGCGCATCTTTTGGGATGCATGGTCAAAACAGCGAGCTAATAATTCAACCGATTTACTGCGGTTACGATCATACGAAGAATCATCTACAATCAATACTTTGGGGCGATCATGACGCGTTAAGCTGGTTACTTTTCCAATGGTATGAGCACTTAGAAATAGTAAGAACCTTCTCCAAGCGAAGGTAGATTTGTTTAAAAAACGATAGACAGCATTCTTCTCTGGACAATCACTCGCTTTGTTACTTTGAAGTATTTGATACCAGTTCTTATTTTCAAAGATCAAACAAAAAATCAATTGAAAAAGATAGGCACAAGTAAAACCGACAGACTTTGTAATACCAGCTTTTCTAAGATGCTTATACACGTTTAATTCTTTAAAGATGGAAGAAAGTTCATTTGGTAGTTGATTATTTTGGTCATTATTCGCTATCATATAGGAGACACCTCTTCTGTATTGGTAGTGTTTTCTAGTCAATTACACTATACCAAAAGTTGAGGTGTTTTTTTATACCTATTTCTAATGTCAACGACCATATTTGAACAGTAATAAGCTTTACGGCTAGTTAAATTGAATGCTTCTTTCTAGCTGCGAAAGTTGAGTTAATATCAAATAATCAATATCTTCAAAGTTAGTTATATCTTTTCTACTTGTAAATAATTGTCCATCTATTTCAGTATTATTTTTTATCATTCTAGCAAATAACTCATGTTCCCTATCATCAATATCAATACAAGCAAATAAATCGACTAATCTAGGATTATGACTTCTTAAAGAAGTATTAAATGGCATTTGATCAAAGGGTATACAACCATAGTCCAAATACATATCCGATAAAAAATGACAGGTTCTGTGATTAATTTGACTTTTTATTATTTTGTTGTTCAATTTATAGAGTAAATATTTTAATGTATTTGTTCCAGGAGAATTGTTAATTATTATCTCTCTACACTTGTCTAGCAAGTTAAAAATTTGCGAGCTTTTCGAACTAAAGTTTATCTTCTCTTTTATTTCCTTGTAGTAATTTTTGGGCATACTAACAAATTGACTAAGATCCATCCCAGTATTAAATATAAATAACATTAATTCTTTATACTCAACATGCCCCGTTGAAATTTTAGAATCCAAGCCAAAAATGCGAGCAAAATTATTCAATTCACACGGACGAATAGATACTTCATAATTTTCTATAATTTTAATTGACATTCTCTTTCCTAAAACATCTATAATATCATTCCTAATTGAAAACTTAACTGCATAGTTAGACATTATATCAATATCAGTAAAGGCAATTATTCTATCAAATTTACTCACATAATCATTTGCCGTTGTAAACGTTACTTCATAGTAAATTTTTTGGTTCACAAAGAATGGTTTTATTTTCCATATATAATACCTATCATTATATTCATTACTGTAACCGCTGATTGCAGAACTGTTGATTCTCTCAGCTATTTTCTCGTTGTATTCATTTAAGTGTGGGTCTAGTTTTATTGGAAATTCCTCTATATTCGATAAAATATTTATATTATATCTATTTTGTAATAATTCTTTTATTTCCAGCATGTATTTATAATATTTAAGCATTAATCGTTCAGAAACTCCCTCGTCAAGAGTATAATGCGAGGTTGTTATTTGAAGGAAACTATGAAATTTGTTTAAAAAATTTAAAGAGGCAACTGTTTTAACATACTCATTTGCTTTTTGAATATTTTCGTATGAAATGTCTATATCTACTCCATTACTAAATGCCTTTAGAGAGGTATGTTCTACTAAATCGCGTAAATCAGACAAAATATTTTGCGATAAAAAACCTCGATCAATTGATTTAAGATATTCAATATTCCTACAAATCTTTTTATCAATAACACCTATTGCTTTATCAATTCTCAATTTGATTGTCACCTCTTGTTAGTTTATATCACCAAAAATTCGTACTGGTAGTTTTCTTATTACATTAAATATTTAAATATAGGCGGCAGAATAAAATTAGTCATTTAAATTTGAATAATTTAAATTGCCTTTTAAATACTTGTTCTACAAAGTAGGTTTCTCAAAAGCTCTTTGAATGTATCCTAATCCCCAACTTTTTCTCAATTTTCTTTTTTCGATTCTTAATTTGTTGCATCATTAGATTATTAGTTTTTGGTGAAATTTTATCGAATGAATTTTGCGCTTTTTTAGCATAAGTAATAAAATTCCCATATGGTTTTCTTTCAGTTCCCAAATCAGTATATTGGCTATAAATCGATTTTCTATATGGTATCTTGTCTAATTTCTTTTTCTCTTTTACGCTAATTGCTTTATCAATCAATTGGTTAGCTTTTCTATAAAACTTATATGGACTCTTACCTCTCATTTGTACATTGGCTCCATCAAATACAAAACCCAGATAATCAAGATGAGATTCTTTATTTTCTTCTATATCCGTTAATATTTCATTACTATATTCAAATAATCCAGTTTTTTCTTCTTGTATTATAATTTTATCTTTTTCCGCCAGTCTTCTCACTTGCTTATCAATTTCTTTAATTTGCGCTATGGTAGTATCGTTATTATGTTTCTTAGGAATCACAATTATGTAATCATCTGAATACCTTCTATATAGCCCTGAATAATGTTTAGCGATTTGCTGGACTTCTTTATCAAAATTTATAGAATAAACATTTGCTAATACCGCACTAATTGCAGTTCCTTGTGGAATACCATAATTATCCAGATTTTTTTCACACTTATATTCACGCTGAAATGCTCTGAAATCTTTAAACTGTTTAAAGTAACTATATGTACCTTTACTTCGCAGAAACCTATCCGAACCAAATTTCTTTTCTAAAAATGATTTTTCATAATAACCGTACTTGGTTACAGATCGAAATACATTATACCAATCTTCTTCTAATAAACTTGTCTTTAAAACTGTTTTCACACGCTCTTTAAGAATTTTATGATTTAGATAATCAAAGTATTTAGTGAAGTCACCTACTATAATATAAGCCTCTTCATGTTGAACTATTGAATTTATTATCTCGGCTGCAAATTCAATATTCGAACTACCATCTTTATTATCTCTATAGGCAATGGAACATTCATCAATTTGATTAGAACTAGTCCAACTATTATATTCACAATTCAATTTTTCTGCGTAAAATTTAAAAATATAATTATCCAGATGACCGGCATACATAATATCTCTATTTTTATTTTTGATTGGTCTATAATCCATGTCAGGATTTTTCTGTCCAATATTTCGGTCAAAGGAATCTTTATAGTGAATAAATGGCAAAAAGCTATGCAACGCAATCCGATTACGATTGGTTAGATAGCTCTCTTTTTTTTCAATTCTCACCCTGCGATCAAAATGAATATATTTTTTCATTGGATATTTATCATATTCAAGCAAAGTTACACCTCATTTTTGGAGCAGAAGGAACAGCAGACTTGGTTTCTGACAATAGTTCCTTCTGCAGCACTTAGCCATAGAACTACAATATTGACCATTTTTACATGTAGCACACCAAGATAGTTCAACTAATCTGTTACAATGGTATTGAATACATCATTATTAGTAACTCGAAAGGAGAGATTCTGGCAATGGCTCTTTCATTGGTATTGCCGATAATAGGATGGTTATATCATTTATTAAGAAGCTTATTAATCAATGATATAACTTTCCACAAATCTTCTGATTATCGGAGGTTACTACTTGACAGTTTCAAACCTTGTATTCTACTTAACTTGTAAATAAGTAGGCAAATATAATTATATCATAATGTTCAATATAAGTCATATCTAGATGTATTATTGAGTAAATATATACAGATTCCCACCACTTTTTTAATTTCTTTAATAAATTGTTTATACATAATATTTTATTTAATTTAAATAAATATTCCTATTAATACCTTTCTGATTGAAACAAACCGTAGCTTCTCTGATAACACCGTCCACTATATTACTTTTTAAACCATAAAATACTACCGAACCCTATTATACCTAAAGCATAATAAAATCCGGCAGCAATACAAAATATATACTCATACATTCTTTCAACCATAATAATTTCTAAAATAAACTTAGATTGAAATACACAGCCACTGAGTCTACTTAAAAACCCCTTGCCATTTCCAAAAATCTATTATACATTAATACTGTTCGATCCGAGGGAATGAATCTATCTGATTGGCGTTAGATTTCTGATTCATTCTCTCTTTTATTAATGCTGAAATTCGCTTCAACGCTGACATTCTAATCGGATGCCTTATCACACATTCAGGAGCAAAGATAATTTGTCTATCATATGATCCGTATAAATACTCATCCACTTCCAAAATAACCTCGTCCACTTTCCCCTCTGTAAGTAACCTTCTGGAAACCCCTCCAAAAATCACTTTATCATCTGGCATTTCCTCGTGGAAAGCATCGATCGTTACATCTGATTCATTGATATGCCAGCTGTAACCCTCCACGTCAAATTGTTTTAATATCTCCGTTGATTTTATCTGGCCATGTAAATGAAGAATAATATATTTATTCTGCTCATGTATAAAATCAATGAGCTCCCTCTCCACTTTCAAGCCGTACTCTTGATATTCTTCTGGATGCTGGTAATGAAAGTCGATGGCTTGATTAGCAAAAAAGAATCCGGCGCAGCCGCTTCTGCTAGCTGCTTCAATATATTCCTTTGTTATGGCAGTAATTTTCTCTGTTATTTGCTCAATTTTTTCCTTCTCACCACTATTCATCAGCATCACTAAATCTTTTGGAAATAACTTTTTCAGGAGTGTAAGCGGTGTAAAAACAGTACAGATAATTTCTGTGTTTTTCGATAACGAATCTCTTAATTGAATAATCGAATCAATCTCCCGTTTATATGCGCCTCTAGTGACTGTTAAATCCTTTGAAATTATCTTTTGTATCAAATCTTCATAAATTGTTTCATTAATTTTGGCTACGCCTCCATGAGGAACCTCTGAATAATCAACTAAGTCGGAAATCCAATCTTCTATCGCAAAAAGTCCATTAGGCATTGTTTTGATAACATTCATTTCAAGATCATGATTAAATTCAGAAATACGCTTCACAATTTTTTCAGAGTCTAAGTCATCTAACGGAAAATGCGTCCAAAAGCTGAAACCGTTCCTTCCCTTATTAATTTTCCTCACCGATTATCACTTCGCTTCGCCTCATCAATCGAGGTATGATTAATCGATAAACAGGCTTGAGATAGCGTTGTCCATACTTCAAAATCTTCTACAACAATAATACTTGTATAAATTGTATTAGAGTCTACATCACCATGAGGATGCCTGCATATTGTATTGATTGGCCCGTTTTCATGGTCGGAAGCAATTTTTATCATTTCTTGTAAACGAACATCCCCGAAATGTTCTTGCAAATATGCTTCCGCTCTTTCTTTTCTAAAGAATGTTGATTTATATTCCTCTCGATTCGGATTTAATTGGACTAAATCAGGATGTTCATAGTGATTCGTTCGAACAATAATATCATCCGCTTCATTAGCAACTCGTAAGTTGTCTTTTGTCACTTCCACACTTACTGCTTTTTCTTTATCGGCTAAAACGATATTTAAACCTGTCATACGAGGCATTTTCTCTATATAATCAATTGCTTCATCTACGTTAGCTGCATTTTCAGCAATAAGTCTTGAATTAATTAAAGCATGAGAATCTACTACTCTGTTTAAATCAAAGCTCATTTTATCTGACCAGACACCGCTTGTTGAAATGGCCAGGCCATCACAATTCATGACGTTACCCGGGAAAGTAATCATTCCTGCACCGCTTACTTCAATAAGCTGCTTCCCATTAGGCAATGTTCTTTTTATCACTGCATGTTCTACCCATCCATTACCCATATCTCTATTTTTTATTAAATACGTCTTTCCATCTGCTGTTGCTTTATTACGTGCCAGAATGGAACTGCACTCATCCGGCAGCCATCTTAGAATAAAATACAATGGAATATTGATAAATAAAATATCATCCAGCTCTATTTCTGAACCATCGCTGAGCCCCTGCAATTCCTCCGCGTATTCCGGATGGTTTTTCTTTAAAAATTCAAAATTATCATCTACCAATTTTTCATAGTTTATTTTTTGCAGATTAAACTGTCTTAAAGCTTCTTTATATCTGTCTATATTTTTTTGAATTTCAGCTTTTAGTACTTCCCCATGTTTTTTTCCTTGCTCATAAAATGAACCATCCAGTTCTAAGTAATATCCATTTAACATTTTCCGATACATTTTAAATCTCCTTCTTATTTGATATTCCATGACAATAATAATCATGGGTTTCAGATAGTTTGCTTATCTCTGGGAATTTCTTCAGACATATGGATTTTCTAATCTCACAGCGACTATAAAACGGGCACCCATCCTCCCCTTCTTCAAACATTTGATTAATCACTTTTTCTTCCTCTCCAGCTTCATCTAATACAATTGGCTTACCTATCTCTGGAATAGCAGAGACGAGTAATTTTGTATAAGGATGCACAGGCTGATCAATAATTTCTTCTACCTTTCCTTTCTCAACCAGTTTTCCCCGGTAAATAACGATTACTTCATCAGCGACCTGTCTTAATACACTTAAATCATGTGTAATGAAAAGATAGGTCAGCTTTAATTGGTTCTGTAACTTTTTTATCAAGTTAATAATCTGCGCCTGTACAGAAACATCTAATGCAGAAACAGCTTCATCAAATAGAATAAGAGATGGAGACAAAGCCAGTGCTCTTGCAATCCCAATTCGTTGCCGCTGGCCGCCTGAAAGTTCATGTGGATACCGCTCTAAGAACTCAACCGGCAAACCTACAAGTTCTATTATTTCATGTATGGATTTTTCTCTATCCGGTTTCTTATGAATTTTTAAAGGTTCCGCTATAATCTTTTTAATTTTTTGTTTTGGATCCAATGAAGCATAAGGGTCCTGAAATACCACTTGAATATCTTCTCTTAATTTTTGAAGCTCTTTCCGCTTTAATCCTATAATGCTTTTGCCATTTAATAATACTTCTCCCTCGATATCGTGCAGTAATTGAACAATCGCACGCCCCAGTGTAGATTTACCTGAACCGGATTCTCCCACAATCCCTAATGTTTTTCCTGCTTCCAGTGAGAAACTGATGCGGTCGACAGCTTTGATAACGTCTTTTTTCAAACCATTCTTCATGACAAAGTACTTCTTTACGTCAGATACTTCTAAAATAGGATGAACAGTCAAACTTTCACCCCCTTCTTATTCTGTGCATATAAATTACAATGGACAATACGTTCTTCTGTATGCACTTCCTGTACAGCTTCCTTGCATGACGGAAGTCTTTTCGAACAACGATTGTAAAATAAACAGCCTTTCATGTGATTTCCTTCCGCCAATCCAGGTATTTGTCCTGGTATGGAATTTAAGATCTCTCCTTTTTGATAAAGACTAGGTATCGATTCAATTAATCCCTCTGTATAGGGGTGTAACGGATTATTCAAGATATTCTTCGTTTCACCCAGTTCGATAAAATCTCCGGAATACATGACTAATACCCTATTGGCAATCTGAGAGACGACGCCTAAATCATGCGAAATAAATAATATCGACATATTCAATTTATTTTGTAAATGGATTAATAGTTTAATAATGTCCGCTTGTACGGTAACATCCAATGCAGTGGTAGGTTCATCTGCAATGAGTATTTTAGGATCGCCTACCAGCGCCATGGCTATTAATATTCTTTGCCTCATACCACCCGACATTTCAAACGGATATTGTTTTAATCTCATTTTTGGATTCGGTATTTGAACCATCTCTAAAAACCGGATAGCTTCCTGTGTTAACTGCTTTCTCGATATATTTGGATTATTTCTCGTTATTGCCTCTTTTAATTGGCTGCCAATGGTTAATACAGGATTCAGCGAAGTCATTGGTTCTTGGAATATCATCGCTATATCATTACCACGGACTTTTCGATACGTTGCCTCATTCATTTTAGTTAAATCTTTATTTTCTAACTGAACCGAACCATCGATGTTATAGGTATCCCGGGACAAGAGGCCCATCAATACTTTAGCAGTTACAGACTTCCCCGAACCCGATTCACCTACAATAGCTAGCACCTCCCCTTCTCTCACATTAAATGAGATACCTTTTACAATTTTCAATTCACTTTGGTTCACACTTACTTCTAGATTTTTTACTTCAAGAATATTTTTGTACATATGAGCGCCCCTACTTTTCAACATATTTAGGATCGAAATAATCTCTCAACCAATCCCCAAACAGATTGATTCCCAGCACCGTAATCGTAATTGCCAACCCAGGAAAAATAGCATTCCATGGATTGGAAATAATCAACGTTCTTGCTTCAGCTAGCATCTTTCCCCATGTCGGTACTTCAGCCGGCACACCAAGTCCTAAGAAACTCAACGCAGACTCAAGAAGAATTAAATTCGCCATTTCTAACGTTGCGATAACGATGAGCACGTTTGCAATATTCGGCAGGATATGAAGGACAATAATTCGAAAATTGTTCGCTCCAATGGAATGTGTAGCTTCTATAAAATCATTTTCCTTCACATGTAATACTTCACCTCTAATCACTCGGGCTAAATTGACACCTGTGGCAAATCCGGCAACAATAATAATATTGAAAACACTCGGTCCTGTAATAGCGATAACAAAGATGGCTAACAAGATAAAAGGAAATGCTAATACGATATCGACTAGTCGCATTAATATCGCATCTACTTTTCCACCATAGTACCCGCTGATTGCTCCAATAACAGTTCCGATAATTAATGCAAGGAGGGTTCCAAATAATGAGACAATCAAAGATACCCTGCTCCCATGAATAATCCTGCTTAATACGTCCCTGCCTAACTCATCCGAACCCAGGATAAAGCTGCTATTACCATTCTCATCCCACACTGGAGGCAGCAGTTTACTTTCAATATGTTGGTCCTCCGGGGAATATGGTGCAATAAATTCTGCAAATACCGCAAATAAGACAACCAGTATTAGAACCAAAACAGAAAATAATGCTACTTTATTTTTTACTATTTGACGAATCATTTTGAACTTCCCTTCATCAATCTAACCCGCGGGTTAATTATTGAATATAAAATATCAACAAGAAGATTGATAACAACGTATATACTGGCGATTAATATAACCACAGCCTGCACAACGGCAAAGTCACGATTATTGATGGACTGTACTACTAACCGGCCAATGCCTGGCCACGAAAAAACAGTTTCAACAATCATGGAACCAGCCAGCAGCCCGGCAACCTGTATCCCTAATACGGTTAATATGGCAGTGACTGCATTTTTGAATGCATGCTTCCATACAATTTTTCTTTTTGATAACCCTTTCGATGTAGCAACCTGTATATAATCTTTGCTTAATACCTCCAGCATAGAAGATCGCAGCAGTCTTACCGTTGTAGCCGCTGAGTATAGTCCCAAGGTGATAGATGGCAATACTAAGTGTCTAAAACTGCCCGTTCCCTGCGTAGGAAATAGATTTAATTGAACGGCAAATACGATAATTAAAAGCAGTCCTGCCCAAAAAACCGGCATGCATTGACCGATCAATGCGAAAATCCGTACAATATAATCACTTGCTTTCCCGCTTTTTAAAGCGGAGTATACGCCAGCTGGTATGCCAATGATTAATGTGAACAAGAAGCTGAATAACGTTAATTGAATAGTGGCAGGCAACCGTTCAAAAATAACACCGGTTACCGCTTCTTTATAATAATAGGATGTACCAAAGTCACCTTGAAAAATGTTTTTTAAATAGATTCCAAACTGAGCGACAAGGGATTTGTCCAAGCCTAATTGCTCTGTATATATTTCCACCATTTCTTCTGAAGCACCAGGCGGCAGCAAGACATCGATTGGATTACCAGACAAACGGAGTGTAAAAAATACAATGACTAAAACACCTAATAATACAATGAGCGATTGTAATAATCTTTTTAAAATATAATGGAACAAGAATATCACTCCAGTTTATTCATTTTTTTCAATGTCTTCCAGAAGAATGAGTTCATCTCCTCTTGGCGTATAATTTGTGTACGCACTACTTAAAACATTGGACGCATACTCTTGATATAGAAATATTGCCGGTGCTATATCGTAAATATTATTTTGATAGTCCTGCCATAGCTGTTCAGACTTTTCTTCATCCATTTCACTATTCGCAGCAACTCTTAATTCATCCATTTCACTGTTAAAGAAGGTAGAATATCTTTGTACTGATCCAAAGCCAATTCGAGACATTAATTCGGATGAATTATAAGCACCGCCAATATTAAAGAAATATAGATCGGATATGGTTCCTGCAGCAACTTCTTCACGCATTAACACATTTTCTTTCTGAACAACTTCTACATTGACACCAATCTCGCGAATCATATCTGCTACTGCCTCTACAACAGGCAGCTGTTTTGTATTTGCTGCAATAGCTAACTCAAGACTTTCTCCATCATATCCTGACTCTTCTAATAATTCTTTTGCTTTTTCTACGTCATATGCATACGGCTCAATACCACTGTTGTAGCCATTAAAGTGACTTAGAAATATTGCTGGTATAGTCTCGCCATTTCCTTCTAATAAGTTTTCGATAATGGAATCGACATTCACGGCATAGTTTAGTGCTTTTCTAAATGACTCATTTTGAATCAGTTCACTGTCTTTTCTCATATTGAAGCCAATATAACTCACTCGGGTAGTTGGAAAGGATTCCACGACCAAATTTTCTGCTTGTTCTAATCGATTGAGCTGATTAATTGATACATCTGTAATCAGATCCACCTCACCAGATTCAAGAGCTGCAATACGTGATGATTCTTCTGGAATCGGTTTAAACGTCAATTCTTTAATATTTACTTTCCCTTTGAAATAGTCATCGTATCTCTCATACTTTACATGAGCATCTTTTGCATATTCTTGAAACTTAAAAGGCCCTGTACCAATTGGATTTTCTGCAAAGTACTCATCGCCATTTTCTTCAATATATTCTTTGGGTACCATTGATAAATAAATGAGGCTGAGCGGCGTTCCATTATTCGGCTCTTTTGTAATAATATTCACCGTATAGTCGTCCACAATTTCCACGCTATCAATAAATAAGTAGTCACTGGTTAATCCAAATTGTTTGGAAGTATCCAGCATCCTTTCCACACTGTACTTTACTGTTTCTGCATTGAACTCCTCTCCATTGTGGAATGCCACATTCTCACGCAGCTTAAATTGCCATGTCAGTTCATCAATACGTTCAAATGATTCTGCTAGATCACCTTGCACCTCTCCTTCAGGGCTCGTTCTTGTTAAGGCATTAAACATTTGATAGATTACTGTCGCAGAAGTAGTACTGGTTCCGTTAAATGGCTCAATTGCCTGCGTATCAATTGGTAATGCAAAAGTAAAAGACTCAATTTCATCACTGCCTGTTTTTTCTGCATCTGATTCATTGCTGCTGCATCCTATCAAAAACATGCATACGAATGCGAAAATCAGGAATTTTTTCAACATGTTATCCTCTCCACCCTCAAATAAGTAATGTTCCTCTATCCGTTTTAGTAAGTATTTCAAATGAATCTTCCGTAACAACGACGGTGTCGGAATGCCGTACTCCACCCCATGTTTTTTCCATTAATCCCGGTTCCACAGTCAAGACCATTCCCTTTTCAAGAATGATATGATTGGCTGCTTCAATCGATGGATACTCATGCGGATGTAATCCAATACCATGTCCCACTCTTCCAGGCAATATTTCCTCAAATCCAAATTGAATAAACTGTTCTTTTGCATATTCATATAAGCTGGAAAACGTATTTCCAGGTTTTAGATTTTCGAATATCGCTTCTCTTGCATGCAGCATTGCTTCATATGCCCTTTCCTTGTAATCGCTTACGTTTTTAGAAATTAATGTTCTTTCATTCTCTGCATGATATCCACCAATTGTTGCCCATACCATCGGCAGTAAAATATCAGCTGTATCTACCTCTATCTTCTGAGGACAGTCACATCCATAAGATATTCGCTGATTCGTTAAAAGCCAACAATGAAGATCATCTATGATTCCGCCCTGCTTACCACCAAATCCAGAAATTTCATAATCACTATAAGACTGCTCCCATAGCTTTCTCATAACATACTGCCCTTCTGTTGTAATCTCTATTTCATTTGCTCCGGCATGAACCAACTCAATCATTTTTTCCATGGATGCATCTGCTAGTTTAGAAGCAATACGAATTCTATTAATCTCTTCTTCATCCTTTACAAGCATGGCATTTTTAATAACTTCACCAACATCTACAAATTCACAATTACTGCGATGTTCTTTCCATTTCTTAATAAACTGATAAGGCGTACTCTCAAAATCAATACCGATTCTTAATTTCTCTTTGGAAGCATTCATTAGCAACAATAAACTTGGGATAAACGCTTTATGAACAAATGCTGTATTTCCCCAGTGCCCATGAGCAAATATTTGAGAAGACTCTAAAAAGGAATCTTTTTTGGCATGTTCGTAACGAATACTGTGCGTGAGCAAACTTACTTTACTATCCTCTGCTGAAATAACGATGGCATTATCATGATGATTTAACACTGGATTAAAACCTGAAAAATAATAAACAAACTCCGGTTTCAATAAAATAACAACATCAATGTCTGTATTTGAAAAAATAGCTGCCCGGTTCACTAGATAATTCTCCTCCCTTTCTTACACTAGTGTTGATAGAGTTTTACTATGAATACGCACGTTATAAAGCGCATTTTCAATATCTGAAATGATATCTTCCACGTTTTCTAAACCAATGGATAGTCTTATCAAACCTTCCGTTACACCATGATAGCTTTGACTTTCCAATGACATCGCACTATGCGTCATGGAGGAAGGATGTTGAACTAATGTTTCCGGATCGCCTAAACTGTAGGATATTTTAAGCATTTCTAACGCATTGATAAATTTAAAAATATTCTCCCTGTCTGTATCCAATTCAAATGAAACAATCCCGCCAGTGCCATACATTTGATCCTTTAAATCTTCGGTAATCTTTGGATAATGGACTTTATGTACTTTGGAATGATTTTGCAGGAATTCCGCTACCTTTTTAGCATTAGCTTCATGCTTCTCCATCCGAACGCCTAGCGTCTTCAGTCCCCGGATAATAAAGTACGCATCCCAGCTGCTTAGATTTTGGCCTAAATCCCCCATTACTTTTCTTCGCATTTCGTCAATAATGGTTTTATTAGCTACGACAATCCCACCTAACACATCTCCATGCCCATTTAAATATTTCGTTGCACTATGGATAACAATATCTGCTCCGTTATCTAACGGTCTTTGGAAAATAGGCGTCATAAATGTATTATCGACGATTAATTTCAGCCCGTGGGCATGACATACATCTGCTACATGACGGATATTCAATATTTGTAAAGCAGGATTGGATGGCGTTTCTATGAAAATACATTTGGTATTGGACTTTATGTGCTTCTCAATTGTTTTCGCAGTAGTCATATCAATATAATCGAACTGAATATGAAATCTTTCTCCTATGTTTTTTAAAAAGCTATATGTGCCGCCATAAATATCTTTGGTCACTAAGATATGGTCACCTGCATTGACGCAATATAAAATAGCACTTGAAATAGCGGCCATTCCACTGCTTACCGATAAAGCGCTTTCACTATTTTCCAGAAAAGATATCTTCTCCTCTAATTCCATTGTCGTTGGATTACTATACCTTCCATAATATTCCTGGTTATCTTCTCTTTTAACAGCTTGGATTGCACTTTCAATTGTTGCGAATTCATATGCTACGGACGGTGTTACGGAATGCGTTATGGATTGTTGTAATCGGTATTTTGATATTTCTACTTTAGGGTGAATAAGATTTGTTGAATTAATTTTTGACATTTAATTAATTGCTCCTTGTTTTTTAATTTAGTTAATGAAAATTTCTATTTTATAGTACACATCATAAGAAGGTAAATGCGGTTTCTGAAAGTCACTCTTTTGTGTCAACCCAAATTTATCACTCTCCTATTTTCAAAAAATATTCTGACATTTAAAATTCTTTCAACACACATTTCGTGTGTTATTCACTTATAATAATAGAATAATTCGTAATTGTCAACACGTTTCGTGTGTTTTATTAGATATCCCCTCGATTTGTGTTACGTTTTCTGCAAAATAAGATAGAGGTGGTACCATGAAAGGATTTGGCTTGCGTTTACAAAATCTTAGAGAAAAATATGATTATTCCAAAACAGAGATGAGTTCGAAACTTGGTTTTACCGACAACGTATATGGTTCTTATGAAAGAGGCGATAGAAGACCTTCATTGGAAACTATTATTGAGCTAGCAGATATTTTTGATGTTTCTATTGACTATTTAATTCGTGGCAAGGAGTATCAATCTAAAGATGAAGAAATGCCTGAAGATGTAGCACAGCTTTTGCATATTATTAAGGAACTTGGCGATGAACCACGGAGAAAATTATTGGAGTTTTTAAGGCTGATGCAGGGATAAAGTGGGATCAGTAAAGGACAGATATTCCATAAGCAGGTTATTTCATACATTGGTGTGATAAAGCCTGCTTTTTTCTATATGATATGGAAATTCCATAACAGCTTATTTCTAAACATTTTGTCTTTATATATAATCCCTACTGATAAATAACTTTATAAGTCACCGTGTTATTTTCTGCTGGAGTACCCTTATGCTTAAAGTTATTTTCAATACAAAATTAATAATTACACATGTATAGGCCCGCAAAAATTTTATAAACAATAAAATTTTTGCGGGCTATTTTCATTATAAACCAGTCGATTTCATCATTATTTTGATAGCTATCCTTCTCTTAAAATCTAAACTCCACTTACCGCACCTTTAGCACGCTTTACCTCATCCATAAAAATCTTCGCACGCTTAGGGTCTATTGGATTCTTCATATCCCCATTCTTAATCCAGGTAGCCACACATACACCATCGTAATGCTGCAGCAGTTCATAGACATTTTCTCCTGTTGCGCCTCCGCCTAAGAATATTGGTGTGTCTTTCACTTTTGTCCTTGCCTTTTTTACTAACTCTAAACTCTCGCTTGGACTCTTCCCTGCAATAAATAGACCATCTGCAAATGCCTCATGTACAGATTCCCATGCTGCATCTTGAATAGGCTTTGCTCCTAAAGGTACACCATGTACCTCATATACATCTGCAAATACTGGGACATCGCTTTTTATTCTTTTTCTAAGTTCGTTTATTTCTACACATTGCGCTTCCAGTAACCCTGCACTTGTTACTTCTACACCGGTAAACAGATGTTCCACTCTTACAAAATCTGCGCCAATTGCGTCTGCTACTGATAAGCCTGCTACTCCATCCCAGTTCATCAACACACCTAATACCTGATCAGGGAACTCCCTTTTTATCGCATCTCCTATTTGAGTCATATAAGCGATAGCTTCCGGCGAAGCAATTTGTTTAATTGGCATATCATTCATATTTTGGAGGACGATTCCGTCAAAACCATTCTCCAGCACCATTTCGGTTTCTTTTAAGGAATGATCAATTATCTCCGTTATTTTTTTATTAGTATGTCTATAGCTCCCCGGTAATGGATCAGGCTGAACCATGGACAACGCTAGACCTTTTGTATTTATTCTACTCACTAGTTATTCCCCCTTCAAGCTATCATGAAATTTTTTACTATTGTTAAATAATTGATTAGCAGGAATGATTCCTTCTTCAGTAATTATTGCGGTTATATATTTTGGCTCAACGCCAAGCAATTCCGGACAATTAAAGTCGATCTTGCTTTTTAGATTTGAATCCCAATTAGAGGCTAATTCCTCTGTTAAATCATTTATTTTTAGCTGCTTTTTATAGCCATATATCGCTCTTATATCAACTTTTATCATTGGGGTCAGCACGTATAGTGGAATATTGAATTCTTTACATACTAATCCAACGATATCTGAACCTGTTGTATTAAAAGTTGTACCATCTGGATAAAAAGTTTCCGCACCGAAAAACGCTCCATCACATCCCTTTAAATAGTACATAATGGCTGCGTCCGGGATAAATTTAATCTGATGACCAGCTTCTCGGCACGCTTCTATAAAGGGATAACCACCATTAATTATTCTGCTTTCCGGTATAACGATAGTATAATTTTTATTTTCATTGTTTAAGTTTTGCAGCCATTTATTTACCGTACTAGAGTAATCAAAAACCATGATTGTATTCATGGATGAAGCAGCTTCAACCCCATACTTCACTACTTTATTTATTGCTTTCTCTGATTGAATCAGATAATTATTCTTTTTTTGGATGATAAGTTTCGACGCTTCTTCCACATCTAAGTTTCTTACTTCATCAATATTTTTTATCATAATATTAATGGCATTACTAATTGCCTGACTGGCTGCACCTCTTGTTTCAATGAAGTATTGGGAAAGGGTTTTGATTTTATCTACTACACTATGTACGGAAGCATGATTCTTTTCTCCGATTAACGCAATAGATTCAATCATATCGCCTATCATACTAATATGCTTGCTGGCTCCTAGCACCCTTTGATAAACGATATCATCAAATGCTTGTATACTTTGTTCATCATCTAATGTTTGTCTGGCATCTTCTACTTCTATCATATTTACATCCGTTCCTTTCACTTCGATTCAAATACAAAATAGCATACAATAATTTTGTATCTATTTCTCTTATCGTAGTTTCCAATGTCATAACTATTTTTTCACTGTCTTTTTTAAAGTGGTAACTTTTTATTTAGAAATATTTAGTTGATGAAAATCAAATTCTTCTTTATTAATAAATTGCTCATACTCTGCTAAAGAAGGTAAGGATGTAATAGCTCCTTGTTTCGTAACAGAAAGCGCTGCAACATTTACTGCATTTTTTACCGAGTTATCCAAATCACCACTTCTAATCCAGAAAAAAGATACAGCGCCTACAAAACAATCTCCAGCTCCTGTTGTGTCTACCACATTTACTTTAGAAGCAGGGTAATGTTTAATTATATCTCCCGTCTTAAAAACCGCTCCTTCCCCGCCTAAAGTGATAACAATATTATCGATACCTATTTGGGAAATGATTTCTACTGCCTCTTTAGCTGAATCAACAGAATTCACATCCATACCTGATAAAAATGAGGATTCGGGTTCATTGACAATTAATAAATCAACTAATTTCAAAACTTCGGAATCAATATCTACAATTGGAGCTAAATTTAAGATGATTTTTTTACCTAAATCAGAGGCCATTTGAATCGTATATTCTCCGACTTGTTTATCCATCTCCAGTTGAAGAACTACTCCTTCCGCCCGCTTTAATTTATCTAACGAATGCGTAACATCCTCTTCTGTTAAAATAGCATTCGCACCTTTATAGGTAACAATTGAATTATTACCAGATTGATCCACACTTACCATCGCAATACCGGTTTGAATCCCTGGTGAAATCAATACATTCTCATCATCAACGCCAGCCTGAGCTAATTCATTTTTCATCACTGTTCCAATATGGTCATCACCAACACGTCCGACCATTGCTGTTGTTGCCGTTAATTTTGCTGCTGTAATTACCTGATTTGCTGCTTTCCCGCCAGGTCCTATATTAAAAGAATTCGAAGCAACAGTCTCACCAGGTTTCGGCAATTTATCTACATAACCAACATAATCCATATTTAAGCTTCCATAAACAACCAAGTCATATTTATTTTCCACTTGTTTCATTCCCTTTGCATATAGTTTTTTGCTATTATACTGCATTCATTAGAGAAACCCGCTATAATCGGGTAAGATATTCCAGTAACTCATGCCTAAATAAAATCTTATTATCGCTCCCTATATCTTCTGCTAATTCTCCTATTTGCGGTTTGCTAATATTTGATTCTGCTACAATATCATTATTCCAAAATATATTTCTTGCAGAATCATCCGCTATAATACGTTTATTGGCCATTGCAATCACTCTTGAAAAATTGTCTGCAACAAATTCCATATCATGAGTAATGGTGATAACGCTCCTGCCTTCCCCCTGTAAGATATTCATCAATTCGGCAAGCCGATTAATCCCATTAATATCTTGTCCGGCGGTTGGTTCGTCTAAAATCAAGTAGGGGGTATCCAGTGCAACAAAAACAGCAATAGTAACAAATTTTCTAATCGAGTAAGGAATATCGAAAGGTTTCATATCCATATATTGCTGAATACCTGTCAGCTCAGCCGCCCGTTCTACCCGTTTATTAATTTCTTCATCGGTCAGTTTAGAATGTTTAAAAGAATATTCCAGTTCAGCCTTCACTGTATTGTTAAAAATTTGATCGTCAGGATTCTGAAACACATAGCCTACATATTGGGAAATTTGAGCTACAGTTTTATCTTTAGTATTTGTACCATCTACTAATACATCTCCTTTGGTAGGCTTGTGCAATCCATTCAATAACTTTACCGCTGTTGTTTTCCCGGCACCATTTTGTCCGACAATCGCAACACGTTCGCCTTTTTCAATAGTAAAATGAAGGTTTTCATTTGCTACATAGCCATTTGGATAAGCAAAAGAGACATCTTTAACTTCTAATGACATATCTTTTCACTACCTTTTTTCAGAATTTGCTCCCTTGCTTGAGATCTTGTAATAGCAAAGGTATCGAAAGGTTTGCCTTGTTCCTTCATATCATTACTCAGCAAGGCAATTTGTGGAATATTCACACCTTCATTTAATAAATTCACGTCGGAAAATACGTCACTGGTTTTTCCATTCGTAATTAACTCTCCTTGTTTAATAACTAAAACTTCATCCGCATATTCAGCTATTAAATCAATTTTATGTTCCACAAGAAGAATCGTTTTGCCCTGCTCTTTTAATAAATGAATAATCTCAAATATATCGGATGTACCCTTCGGATCTAACTGGGAAGTTGGTTCATCGATTACAAGAATGTCTGTTTCCATCGCAATAATGGAGGCAAAAGCAACTCGTTGCCGCTGCCCGCCAGAAAGTTTATTTGGATTGTTTTTAACTAAATGTTCTATTTTTAGCTGTTTAACAACATTAATGACTCTATCAATAATTTCTTCTCTTTCCACGCCTAAATTCTCTAACCCTAAAGCAATTTCTTCAAAAACCGTTTCTTTGATGCCGCTGATTTGGGTGAAAGGGTTCTGAAATATATATCCAATCGTTGAAGCTAATGCGCTGCTTTCCCACTCACGGATCTCTTTTCCTTTAATAAAAACCTCTCCCGTCAAATCCCCTCCATAAAAACTGGGAATCAGACCTTTTATTAAATCGCAAAAAGTTGTTTTTCCACCGCCATTTTCACCGATAATGCCATAAAGTTTACCTTCTTCAAAAGCATAATTAATATTTTTCAAAGCATCTGCTTCAGCCAGCGGATATCTATAAGATACATTTTTCAATTCAATATAACTCATAATACAACCCCCAAAATAATCAGACCCAAAATAAGAATGTCCACTAGTATCACCAATATTTTTTCCAAAGCTGGTGTAGGACGAAGAAAACGCAAATGCGTATTAGGATTGGCAGATGAGAATGCTCTAGCATCCATGGCAATTGTTTTTTCCTCCGCCCCAGAAATTGCCCCCAAGAATAGTGGACTTAGAACAGGGACAAATGCTTTGATTCGGACAAACACATTCCCCTCTGTCTCGATCCCTCTGGACCTTTGTGAATCCATAATGACTTTTGTTTTATCCTTTAAATCAATAATCAACTGTAGCGATGACAAAATCATGAAACTAACATTGTGCGGCACGCCGATTTTTTCTAAGGAATAGGTTAAATCCTCTGCTTTTATCGTCACCGTACAAAGGACAAGAATTCCGCAAACGACTAACATAATCGTCGCGTATTGAATACCTAAGTCAATTCCTTCCTGTGTAATATTAATAATTCCATAATTAAATATCATATTTTCACCCGGCCAAAAGATAGCACGCACAATGAAAAAGAAAGGACCAATAACCAAACCAAGTTTCAGAAATGGACCGATAAAACTTTTGAAACAGCCGGCTGCAACCGCTAACAAAATAAATACCAAGGTTATCACAACGTTCACTTGCCAATGCTGAAAGAATAACGTAATTAATCCTAAAGCTATATAGATATTAATTTTGTTCAAAGGATTCAAATTTAAAAGCCAATTCTTACTTAATTGTGGACTACGATAAGAATTTATAAATGTCTCGTCCATCATGCACCCCTCCTGAACAATCCGTTTATTTTTTATATGCGTTCAAAAAGACATTACCATTTGGCAGCTTAACAAGTGTTTTTTGCGGTATATTTCTAATAATCAAGTAAGCCACCAATGCTGTCGGAACTTTATCAATAATATCTACTGACATATTAGATATAAATGCACTAGCCCATACCGGCACTCCAGATCCCATTAATATTCCGCCTAGTACTCCTGTTCCACTAACACCAAATCCGTTAAATAGAAAGTAAGAAATCAGACTTCCTGATATCCCGACAATCAGCCCCATAATGGCACCGGCTCCAATTGTTTTGGGAACAGTAGTAAAAAATCCTTTTTTAGCCAAGTATCCCGCTAATAATCCCATCAGCATGAAATTAATGACATAGAATAGCGATTGAGGATTTGTAATTGAAATACTTAAACAGGTAAGCAAACCAACAAGGATACCTGCAAATGGTCCAGCAATTGCTCCAATAGTAAATGTCCCGATAGTATCTAAAAATAAAGGCAACTTCAATAAAACAGCAATTTGACCACCAACAAAATTAACCGCAACACCAATAGGTATTAAAAAGATTAATAAACCCATGTTTCTATTTTTCATAACCCTTATTTCTCCTTTAATAACAAATTTTTTCTATCAACATTCAACATGATAAAAACGAAAGAGAGAGTCCCTTATTCTTCTCATTAAAATTTCATTTCAACTTTTCCCCCATTAATAAAAGGCACCCAAGGATTTACCATTTCATCACCAAATTTATCTGGTTTCTTTTCAATTGCAAAAAGATACGTAGAATCTTCATTAACCGGATAAGCAGGGCTATGCCAAACTCCTTTATTGATTACTATGCCCTGGCCAGGTTTAATCCGAAAACATTGCACAGTCAAGATATCCGGCTGTTCATCTGGATCATCTATATCGCCACAAAGTGCTACAGGCTGAATGATTTCTTTATCTAAAGCGATTAACAACTCTTCTCTGCTGACATGACGTTCCATTGCATCTACTATAAGCTCTCTTTGTTTTGTATTTACTAATCCCATTCCTATCGGTTCTGAGACATCTAACATAGCAATGTAATTCCAACAATCCCAACCCTCCCCTACTTTCGGAGGTGGTGTATTGGGAATCTCAATTACCTTGCCGAATTTTTCAAATTCAGCAGCATTAATATCTTTCACTGTTGTGTATTTAGACATGTTTGTCACTCCTTAAAAATAATATTCTCTTACTTATATTTAATAATTAAAACGCTTTCTTTAAATTTCAAAAACATAGCTAGATTATTTTTCTAGCAGCACTTTCCAGCATAATTGTAATGACTTCCTATAATACGTTGTATTGTGCTAAAGGTTATTTAACCATTGATAAGAATATCTATAAATCTAGCCTCCTTTTCAAAAAATTATATCTATTTGATAATCAATATGGTATATTACGTTATCGTTTATGTCAACATTTTATTTTTTAAACAAACATAATATAACATAAACAAACATAATTGTTGTTAATAGCCATATAAATAGCTATAATGATCTTAACGATAGTATTCTAGGAGGAAACTTAATGTTACGAGAAGAGAGACTAAAGGAAATAGAAAGAATATTGCGTGAAAAAGGACGCGTGGAGGTAGGAAATTTATCTAGAATATTTAATGTCACTGAAATGACTGTGCGAAGAGATTTAGATGAGCTGGCTACCCAGCAAATAGCTGTTCGATCACATGGGGGAGCAATCATTCATTCTGATAGGTTACTAGCTGAACGGCCTTATGAGTTAAGAATTTTAATGAACAGAGAAGAAAAGGAAAAGATCGCTGAAGCAGGTCTCTCTTTTATTAATGACGGGGATAAGATATTTATTGATTCCAGTACTACGGGATATTGCCTTGCCCATTCCATTCCTAATGAAAAAAGACTGTTAATTGTTACCGGAACCTTATCAACAGCAGTTGAATTAAACAATCGCCCCAACTTGCAAGTCGTATTTATTGGCGGTGATTTAGAAAAAGAAACTGGTTCCAGCAAAGGGTATTTCGCTGAATTAATGATTAACGCTATGAATTTTGATATAGCTTTTATCGGTGTTCCCAAAATAACTCCAGCAGGCATACTCACTACCTCCAGTATTGATGAGCTAATGATTAAAAAAGCGGTCATTAAAAAAGCTAAAAAGGTTATAGTGTTAGTAGATAGTTCAAAAATTGGTGAACCGGACTTTTTAGAGTTGTGTCATATAAGTAAGATTGATACGATTATTACCAACAAAGGTATTGATGAAGGATTTTTACAGACTTGTGAGGAAGAAGGAGTAGAAGTTGTATTGACGGATGTGTGAAGGTCGAAATGAACACCTCTAGTTTAACTCTTTTAATATCCATTTACCTATAAAATGGATTTATGCTTACTGTTATTGCTTTACAAACCTTGGAAATGTTGTATCTTTATCAATGACTTAGGATAACACTACACGTAAAGATACTAAATCTATCCTCAGGATATATATTTTTCCCGATATCCTATTTTCATCATTACTTGTAATCATTCTATTTGTAACCCAAAGTGTTTAAATTCAAGTATAACACTTGTTGACATATTTACCCATAAGTTCAAAATAAACCATGCCTAGACTTAGACATGGTTTATTTTTTACCTCATTGTCAATATTTCTTTGATTCCCCTCACAAAACTCAGTCAATTGTTGGCTTATTGTTATCAGATTACCTTTTTAAAAAGCAGTTTAGATGATTCAGTAGAGTTTATAATCCGTAACAAATTCACTATAACTATTTAAGATTAATTTGAACAATTTATCCTTTAATTATATTATCCAGTATGTTCAAAAATCCCAATAAAAATATGAACTTAATTAATCTTCAACTGAGTTATCACATTTCTAATAACAGATTTCTCATCCTCCATTAATGGTTTTAACGGAAGAATCGGTTCTCCTACATCATAACCTTGAATTTCTAATGCAGCTTTAACACATGCAGCCAGACCATACTTTTGAAAAATCTCATTCACTTTCCATAGCTCTCTTTGAACCTCAAGTGCTTCTTCCCATTTTTTAGAGCATATTAAGTCATATAAATAGATAGATTCTTTTGGAAAGATACATGCAGGTCCAGCCATCCAGCCTACTCCACCCATTTCCAGGACAGAATAAGGAATATGTGCAGATGCGCTAAATATTTTTAAGTTATCGCCTACTTTATTCATAATAGTAAGCAATCTTCCTGTGTTTCCAGTAGCATCTTTAAAATATTTAATATTAGGTTCTGAAGCAAGATTAATGACAATTTCAGATGTTAGATCTACACCACTAAAATTAGGATTATTATATAGAACAATTGGACATGATGCAGCTTTAGCAATCGTTCTAAAGAAATCATGAATTTCCGATTTAGAAAGTTTAAAATATGTATTTAAGATGAGGACAACCCCATCTACACCCATCTTTTCAAAATGTTTTATTTGATGTATCGCATCATTTGTTGTGTATGCGGATACACCAGGTATAACTGGCACTTGTCCTTGAGCTGCATCAATTACTGTCTGAACGACTTCTATTTTTTGCTCCCAGGAAAGATAATGTACTTCTCCAGTACTTCCAAGCGGACTTAATCCATGAACACCTTTATCTATTAAATCTTTTGTAAGTGCAGTTAAAACATCGTATTTAACCTTCCCGGTATCCTGATCTATTGGACTTATTAAATAAGGAATAATTCCATGAAAATCTTTATGTGACATTACATCATGCTCCCTTTTGATTTTATGATACTTTTATATTAATCATTCACTTTAATATTACAATATATTATTTAACTCTTTGAAAATAGATAACTCCTTTCTTAAAATATGAAAGATAATGAAGGAAGAACACAACTTTCCAGCTAATAGCTGCATCCTTCATAAGCTATTTTATTCGACATCCTTTCTTCTTCGGAACATTGCAGAAAACACAGGGTAGAAAACAAATAATGCTGCTGCAATTAACAATCCCAAACTTATCGGCTGTGTAAAGAATATTGTGAAGGAATCATTAGATAGTACCATGCTTTGTTGATAACTACTTTCTAATAGAGCACCTAAAACTACCGATAAAATCAAAGCAGAAAAAGGAATATTAAATTTGTTAAACAGATAGCCAACGATTCCAAAAGCAATGATAACCCACAAATCGAACAGACTGTTTTTAAACGCAAAAGCACCTGTAAAACAAAGAATAACAATACTTGCTGCCAATAATTCTTTTGGTACTTTTAATATCGTAGCTGTTAAGAACTTTGCCATTAACAAGCCTAAAGGAAAAATAAATATATAAGCTGCTAAAAAACCGATAATTAATAAATAAGCAACTTCCGGATTGTTATTAAAAAGAGAAGGGCCTGGCTGTAAACCATGAATCATTAACGCCCCTATAAATAATGCAGATACTGAATTTCCCGGCACACCCAAAGAAACTAAAGGAACCATCGAGCTGGCAACTACAGCATTATTTGCGGCTTCAGGAGCAGCTACTCCTTCCGGGGCACCATCTCCAAAGTTTTTCACTTTCTTTTTCAATCTGCGCACCGTATGATCATAAGCCATATATACAGCCATAATCATTCCTGCACCTGGAAGTATCCCAACAATTGTCCCTAAACCTCCAGAATATAATATCGTTGGCGTCAGCCTTTTAAACATTTTTTTATCAGGCAGTATTTTTCCAACTTTTACTTTCTCTGTTTTAGCTTCAACATCTTTTACTTTAGGCACTTCAAATAATTCTAATACAGCAGTAACACCAAATAAACCTATCATTAAAGGAACAAGAGGAATACCGTCTAGTAAGTCAGCCTGTTGAAAAGTAAATCGGGCGAACCCTGTCTGTGGACTCATCCCTATTGTAGCAATAAACAACCCTGTTAAAACAGCTATCATACTTTTTATAACATTTCCTTTAGCCATTCCAATCACTGTACACAAGCCTAAAATAATTAATGAAAAGTACTCCGGAGGACCAAATTTTAAAGCTTGTGCTGCTAAAAATGGCGATAACGTTATTAGTACAATGCCACTTATAACTCCTCCAATTGTAGAACTAACCGTTGATATTCCTAAAGCTTGACCAGCTAGTCCTTTCTTGCTCATTGGGTATCCATCAATGGTTGTTACCACAGAAGAAGCTGTTCCAGGAATTTTTAATAAAATTGCTGGGAAAGATCCTCCAAAACATGTGGCACAATAAATACCTACAAGTAACATAATCGCTTGTTGGGGATCCATACCAAAAGTAACTGGTATTAATACAGCGATTGTAATGTTGTCATTCATACCTGGTAATGTTCCTACTATTAATCCAATAATAACGCCCAATAATAGGAAAAGGATACTTGATAGTTGAGCTAATTCTTGTAACCCAATTAAAAAACCATCCATGAGAATTGCCTCCTAACTGTCCTATCCAATAAATGTATTTTGCGGCAATGGTATATTGAGAAGTGTATCAAAAAGAAAAAAGATGGCCGTTACTACTACAATTGCCGTTATTGAGCCAGATATTATTTTTCTGTAACCCATAATAATAAATGTACTTATAAAAAGTAAAAGGGAAGAAATAAAGTAGCCCAATATTGGTAATAGAAAGACATAAACAATCATCAAAAATAAAAGTATACTAACCTTCCTAATGTTTGCTATATCAAAAATAGCATCGCCTTTTTTTCTTATCGCCGTTTTGACTAGTAACGCACATGAAAAAATACATAAGGGGATGGAAATCAGCATTGGAAATTGCTGTGCTTGTTCCGGCATCTGAAGGCTTTGTATAAATATAAATATACTTAATCCAATAAAGAAAATAGATAAATAAAAATCACTATTTTTTAATAACATCTGTTCCCTCCTCACAAACATATAAGAAAGAAGAGCATGAATAACGGCATCCATACTCTGCTAAATTTATTCCAAAAATGGCAATACTTGCTGGATAAATTCCTCTTCTGTTTCTATTCTGCTATTTAGTTCTGCTGCATCACCCGCTACTACTTCAAATCCATAGCTTTCCATATCCTCTATAAAACCTTCATCATTTATAATATTAGTAAAGATTTCTTCCAATTCAGCCTTTGTTTCTTCTGGAGTATCTGCTGGTGCTGCTAAACCACGGAATGGTCCATACACCATATCAATTCCTTCTTCTTGGAATGTTGGCGTATCAGGCAGTTCTTCTGAACGTTCTTCACCCATAATAGCTATCGGTCTAATTGTTCCTTCTTCAATTTGGCTAGCAACTTCAGCATAGGTTAATAGAGCTGCGTCTACATGCCCACCTAATAGCTGCTGAATTTGTTCTCCTGCACTTTCTGTATGAACAAATTCTAAATTCCAGTCATGATTTTCATTTAACAAAATACCTGCACTGTGATGTGAGGTAGAGTGCCCCGGTGTAACTAAATTAATCCCTCCATTTACAGCTTGATCAGCTACTTCTCCAAAGGATTCTAACTCTGAATCACTAGGCACTACTAATAGCTCTGGTTCAAATGAATATAGAGCAATTGGTGCAAAATCTTCATGCGTATAAGATGTGTCTGTCGTTAATGGATTACTTACAACACTGGAAGTAAAAGCTAGTAATGTATATCCATCTGGTTCAGCATTGGCAACAAAAGTTTGTCCAATCACGGCTCCTCCGCCTTCTCTATTTTCAACAACAATATTTTGACCATTAATGTACTCATCTGCATTTTGTGCAATCATTCTGCTAATTGTATCCACTGCACCACCAGGACCAAATGGAACAATAAGCGTTATATCCTTTTCAGGAAAGTTTGATTCCTCTGCACTTCCATTTTCATTACTACAAGCTGTTAACAGTAAAAAAACAGCAATAAAGATAATGGAATATTTACTTATTAATTTCATATTTATCCCCTCTTTTATTAGATTTTAATGGAATCTAAAGAAAATAATGCCGGACTTCCACCTGTATGAATAAACATTACATTATCTGTATCTTTAAAGTAGTCTTTCTCAATCAAATCAATTAAGCCGGACATCCCTTTACCTGTATAAATATGATCCATGAACACACTTTCCGTTTCACTTAAGGTTTTTATAGCTTGTACTCCCTTTTCAGTCGGGATAGCATATCCTTCGCCAATATAGGAATCAAATACAGTAATATCATCCTCTGATACGTTAATGTCTAAGTTATAATGATTGATAAAACTTTCCGCTTGTTCCAACACTAATTTTTTTATCTCCGGCGCTGGTCTGGAGACACTGATACCGATAATTTTAGTGTCTATATTAAATAGTTTTTTACCAATAAGTAAACCGCCTATGGTGCTGGAGCTTCCAACAGAAGTTATAATATAGTCCATATGATTTTTACTTTCAATCATTTGTTGATATATTTCCAAACTGGCTAAACAGTATCCTAATGTTCCAGGTATACTTCTGCCTCCTCTTGGGACAATATAGACATTTTTACCTTCATTTTCATATTTCTTTTTTATTTCTTCTACTTTTTCTTCTCCTAGTATCCTCGCTCTGTTATGTTTTTCCTGATGTGTTAAATGTTCATCATCAGGATAAGCAAAATGAATTTCTGCCCCTAAAAGCTTATCTAATAATAAATTTCCTTCATATGCTTCAGGAGCGTCGTTCGTAATAACAAGGACAGGTTTTATTCCTGCCTTAACAGCGGCTGCAACCGTTAATCTGCCATGGTTTGTTTGTATGCCGCCAGACGTTATCATTACATCCGCTTTCTTTTCTAAAGCATCCGCAACGATGAATTCAAGTTTTCTAACTTTATTGCCGCCAAAAGCCAGTCCTGTTTCATCATCTCTTTTCAAATAAATATTTGGACCATTTAATTTATCTGAAAGATTTTTCAAGTGTTCAATTTGTGTGGGTAAATTAGCTAATCTATATCTAGGAATTTCTTTCCAATTCATAAATGAGCCTCCTATTTATTTTGGTAAAGCATATCCTTTAAAATACTGTTATATTGTTGCTGTTCTAAAGAAGTTAACTTATCATACAACGATTCAATAACAGCGCTTTCATAATTGTCTTCTAAGCACATCGTAAATTTTTGATGCATATCTTTTTCTGTAAATGGGTTAGATGGATGGCCAATCGGATATTCTACTTTCTTTTTAAGCGTTTTTGATTTGATATTAATCTTGACTGTTGCTACTTTTTCTTTCGATCCCGAGCCCTCTTCCTGCTCTTTATCTACAGTCATCACAACCTTGCTCATTAAGTCTTGTATCTTCTCCCTGTTCACATTTTCATCTGTAAATGTCTGAAGAGTTATTTCTCTATCAAATAACGCTGCTGCCAGGCAGTATTGCATACTAAATTTTCCTTCTAACGACGTTTTGGCATTGGGATAAATAAGAACCTTAGGTACGTGATAATGTACGATAACTTCAATATTTTCTACCTCATCTGCAGAAATATCATATTTATTCACAAGTTCTAATACCCCATCAATGGAACGGTGTGTATAAGCACAGCAAGGATATTTTTTAAAGATAATCCCGAATTCTTCCAGCTCCCATGTCTGTCCAATTTTATAGATATTAGACAAATCCAGCTTTTCTCCCGTCGTTAATGTATCAATAGAAATCGGATCTGAAAAAATATCAGTTGTTGCCGTCAATCCTTTTTTAATTAATTGTGAGAGTAAGTAGATATTTTGGTTTAAATAGCCGATATGGAGCGGTTTCGTCATTGTTCCAAAGTTTTTTCTGCTTCCAGCGGCTAAGGAACTTGCTAATCCAAATGCTTGTTTAATTTGTTTCGCATCGAAGTCCATTAAAGCACTGACAGCTGCTGTTGCACCAAAAATTCCTACGGTGGAGGTAGTATGGTAGCCTTGGCTGTACTGTCTTCCGCCTATACTTTCCCCTATCCGGGCTTCTACTTCAAATCCGATAGCATAAGCACGCATCATTTCTTGACCAGTTAGATTTCTTTCTTTTGCTATCGTTAAGATAATTGGAATTAATGTTACAGAAGGATGTCCTTGAAATGTAAAATTCACATCGTCAAAATCCAATACATGTGACATAGTTCCAAACAGTAACGCTCTTTCCATTCCTTTTCCACCCAAAGCCAGTTCGATTGCTGAGACATCTTCCATTTGTTCATTTGCTTCTATGATGATTTCTTTAACAATCTTCGTTTCCACTGTATCCACAGCAGCTAAAGATACACCAATCGTATCTTTAAAAGCATATTTGACAACTTCTCTTACACCATCCGGGATATCCTTATAGGTTGTATTCCGGATAAAATCAACAATTGCATTCATATAAGTATGTTGGTTATCTGTTTTATTCATTTAACTTTTCCTTTGTTTTTTGAACTACCGTATCAGCATAATCGTTGGAGTAACCAGTATAATTCGAGATATTAAATAATTCATCCAGTTCCTCTTTTGACAGGTTGTCCATAATTTCGCTATTCTTTAACAATAACTTCTCTAAAGCAATATTATTTTCATATGCTTCCATACAAGCATCATACACAATATCATGTGCCTTTTGCCGGCCTATTTTTTCACCAATTTTAATCATAATTGATTCAGATACAATTAAACCATTGGTTAATTCTAATAAATTCTTTTCCATCCGGTCTTTATTCACTTGCAAGCCTTTTATGACATCATTGGAACTACGCAAAATATTGGAAATGAGTAAACAAACTTCAGGTAATGTTTCCCATTCTACTTGCCAGGAAATCATGTCACGTTCATGCTCACTGATTAAACATTCAATAAATAACGGTACATTTGATTTAAGAATTCTAGCTAATGTGACAATATTTTCAGTTTTAGACGGATTTCGTTTATGAGGCATTGTACTGCTTCCTACTTTTCCTTTTTGGAACGGTTCTTCCAGCTCTCCAAATTCCGTCTTTTGTAATTGCACGACTTCATTCGCAATTTTTCCTAGTGTCCCGCTGAGAACCCCAAGAAATGAAGCAAATTCAGCAAATGTATCTCGTGCTGCATGCCAGGAAATATCAGGCTTTCCAACACCTAGCTCCTTCATTATTTCCTCTTGCAATTCTAATCCTTTACTTGTAACAGATGCTAATGTACCTACAGCTCCTGAAAATTGACCGACTAATAGTCTGGGCTTCAGTTCTGCCAATCGCTCACTGGATCTATTAATTTCTGATAACCAAACAGCTGCCTTATATCCAAATGTAACAGGGAGTGCCTGTTGTCCATGGGTTCTTCCTGCCAAAACAACTTCTTTATTTTCTTCAATTAAATCAATAAGCCCAAGTTGAAGATCTTTTATTTCACGCTCTAATATTTTAACAACCTCTTTAAGCTGTAAAACATTTGCTGAATCCATAATATCTTGCGTTGTTGCACCCCAATGTACATATTGTCCATACCCATCTTCACATACATCAGATAATTGTCTGATCAGGGGAACAATTGGATGGCTTGTTCTTTTAATTTCAATACCCAAATTATTTAAATCCATATTTTCTACTTTTGCTTTTGCGTCAATTTCTATTGCTGCTTCAGCTGGAATAATATTCAAATGAGCTTCTGCTCGAGCAAGAGCTGCTTCTACATCTAACCATTTTTGAACTAAATAGCTATCTGAAAATATCTCTCTCATTTCTTCTGTACCAAATAAATCTTTGAATAAAACGGAATCATAAATTGCTGCACTCAAATTTTTAACCTCCAATAATTTAATAAGTTTATCCTATCTCAAAATTCTAATAATTACTAATACTTGTTTTTCATACTTCTTATGCATTTTTGTTATACTAAATGAAAAGGTGGTGCTTAAATAGTGAATAAACAATTAGAATATTTTCGTAAAGTTGCAGAAACAGAGAGCTTTACGAAAGCAGCAGAGCAATTATTTATTTCTCAGCCTGCTTTAAGTCGTTCTATTAAATTTTTAGAAAATGAGCTTGGTGTGCCCTTGTTTGAAAGAAAAGGGAGAATTTTGAAGCTAAACCATTACGGCGAAATATTCCTGGAAAAAGTGGAAGAATCTATTAGCGCTCTTGAAGAAGGAAAAACATTATTAAAAGAATTGGTAGATCCTTTTACGGGGACTATTCGGATTTCTTTTATACATACTTTAGGGAATAATTTAGTACCTGAATTAATCTCAAAATTTCAAAAAATATATAAACATGTTAATTTTCAATTATATCAGGGAGATGCTGGAGCAGTCATCGAGCATATTGAGTCTGGGAAAGTAGATTTTGGTATTTTAATGGAGGCAAATTTCTCAGAAGATATTATTTATGAAACGGTTAAAAATGAAGAATTATTTGTTATTGTTCCTAAAAATCATCCACTAGCTTCAAAAAAGAGCCTTCCTTTAGATCTAATAAAAGATGAATCTTTTATTGGTTTTAAAGAAGGAATAGGGCTAAGAGCAGTTGCTGATAAGTTATGCTTAAAAGCCGGGTTTTCCCCAAACATTACTTTCGAAGGTCAGCAGGTTGGAACCGTAAACGGTTTTGTCTCTGCAGGTTTAGGAGTTAGTTTGGTGCCAAAGAACAGAGGAATAAGTGAATTTGATATTCAATGTATACCAGTTTCGAATCCTGTGTGTTTTAGAAATATTAATCTAGCATGGAAAAAGGATATTTTTATACCTAAAGTAGTCAATGAATTTAAAAATTTTATATATAAACATATTGCTGCTATTCAAATATAAAATTTTTAACCAATAAGGGGCTCTTCGTCCCTTACTGGTTAAAATTGAATAAATGTTATTTTACTGGCTGCATATCTCCTATTTGAAGGGACTAATATCTAATTCGAACTCGAGAAACGCTTTCCTTCGCTTAAAATGTCCCAACAGCAACAGTTAATCTTTAATCAAATATAAAAACTGTTTCTATTATCTAGTAAAATACCGCACATACTGCGTACTAGCAGTAATATACAACCCGCTCTTAAGCTGATACATATAACCATTGCCAACTTGGAACCTGTCTCCAACCACAGTAAATACTTCCCCTTGACTTACAATAACAGCACGATCATCCCAGTTCGGAGTATTGTAAGTCCATAAAGATGGTGTAATCACTTCTACATACCCTTGGCCGCTTCCACCACCTGATTTTCGGCTTAACCCAAGAGCCTGCGCAATACCATTCGCATGTCCTAAGGCAATTCGGTTAAGATAAGCATCTGATTTTAGTTTATTCGCGTCTGCTACCGTATCAATGAAACCATTCTCTGTTAAGACGGCAGGCATGCTTGATTCACGTAAGACATGAAAATTTGCCCGCTTTTTCCCGCGATTGTTAAAGTCAACCTGTTTCATAATTTCTGCATGAAGCTTATCACGATAAGTTACCGTGTTACTCGACACGCTCCCATTAAAGATATAATCTTCATAACCAGTGCCACCGCCAGCGTTGATGTGAATAGATACAAAGTAATCAGCACCCCAGCTGTTTGCATCATTTGTACGCTGTGCAAGGCTTAGAGTTGTGTCGCTTGTCCTGCTCATTCGGATAGTATGACCTTCGTAATCACGATTTAGGATATCCCGTGTTTTGAGTGCAAGAGATAAAGTTACATTTTTCTCCTGTAACCCGTTTGCAGATGCACCTGGATCTGTTCCGCCGTGTCCTGGATCTAAATAAATTTTTGCCATAATAAAATTCCTCCTTAAATATTTTTTTATAGAAAAAGAGCAGCTGCAGCTACTCTTTATTCTTGCTAGTAAATTCTTCTTTAATTTCTTTTTCAAATGAATTATTTGAATTATCAATGCTATGCAATTTTTCGGCTAATCCTGGCGGTACAAGAACGCCTACATCAGCTAAGTTTTCAGTAATGCTGATACCTTCGTTGACAATATAAAAAAGTACCGTAGCATATGCCACAGCACCATTCAATCCAAGTATCTGGTCAACAACATTAGCCAATACAATAACGACTAATATAAGCACTTTTCTAGCGTACCCAAATAAACTTTTACGGCTCCACAAATTATCATTTTTCCATGCTTTGAATAATCCTGTTAAGATATCTAAAGCCATCAATAATAAAAGCAGGTGGAGAAATTTCACTTCACCGAATAAATACATATGCGCTGCTTCCAAATATTCCAAATTAACACCCCCCATAATTTCAGCTCCTTATTTATATTAATTTGTCCCCTTATTATTTCCATCAGTTTTATTCCATTGAAAAAGACACCTCATATGAGAGGTGTCTCAGTTACTTATTAGCTTTTCTAAATCTTTTTTTCGTTCTATCAAAAGATTTTAATAACCATTTAAATTGGCGTAGTGCTCACGAAACTTACTGTGTTTTTTCTCTATTTTTTTAATAACAATACTAATTACAACTATAGTTATAATTGTCAGCACCAGAAAGATTATAAAAAGTATATTTTGTTTAGCAAATGTAACTGTCATACTACTTAGAAACGCTAGTAAAAAACTAAATCCTATTGTTGCAAAAGATAAAACTGAAGAAAGTCCATCTTGTTTTAACATTTCACCATATTCCTTAACTCTAAGCTTTTCTAACTGAAGAATATTTTTGCCACTTACACAACATATTCCAGTTAATTCAAGCTCATCTTCTAATTTAGCGGTATATCTTCTTAAATCGATTATTTTTTAGCTATATCAATCATTAATATTCCCCTTCCTTTTAACTATATCGGCATAGCAGAAAGGAAGTTAAGCACTAAAAATAAAAAAATAATCGGTGTTAATCCTCTTACTCATACGAATCTCCTTGTAATTCTTTCAGCTCTCGTTCAAGTGCTTCAATATTTTTTGCCCGTTGTTGTTCTTCTGTTGGTATTACAATCTCTTCTCCTTGTCTCACACATAACTTAGGAGTGAAGCCATCAATATATAATTCACATTTATCAATTTGATAGGCTACATAATAGTGAACATAAAATTGAAATCCCTGTTCAAGAGAAACAACTTGGTCTCCTACTTTTACAGAAGTGACCTTTCCATCTTCAACAACAAAAAATACTTTTATTTGATTACGGTTTTGCTTAGTTTGAAACGTTTCTATTTCCAAATCTATTCCTCCTTATGGCTCATCAGTCAAATGTGCAGATTCTACTTTAAATATCATATTTTCATCAGCAGCACCCCAGCCATGTACCCATCCTATTTTAAGACCAACCATGCGATTTACATATGTCGGTTTACCTAAGTCAGCGATTAATAGTTTGTAGCCTTGATAATCTTTTTCAAAAAGTTCATAGTAAATCCTGTCGTCAATGTTTGCAGTACCATTATTTATGATATGCACGCTAAATCTTGCACCTCTATTTTTTCGAAACCCAAAAACAAGATATCTTGCCGAATGGTTGAATCGGTATCGTTGAAAAACAACACAATTCATATCATCTCGTCTGTCTTGAAAATTCGTACCTTGGTATCCTCTTCCGTCCAGTGTCCCTTTTACTCCTCCATAAAAATGAGATGAGTTGTTTATGGCTGTACCCCCGGCTTGAAATCCTACTGCCGATAATGTTTGGTTCATATCTTGCCATCTTCTATCTGTCATATAATGTGGATCAAATCCATAGACACCATAATCAGCTTTAATTAACCCATTCTCCATCCAAACTGCACCATCTGGACGCCTGATTTGGATACTTTTTTCTGTCAACGTCATTTGCTCATTACCAATAGTTAATTTGCCACTTTCATCTACTTTAAATTGCTCATTAATATTTAAGCCATTAAGTGATTTAATATAATCAGCAATAAGCCAGTTAACACCAAAACTAGTATCTGTATCAACAATGTTTGGGCCTCGGGGCCCTGTCTCTCCTTTTGGTCCTTGTGAACCAGTTGGGCCACGAGAACCAGCGTCGCCTTTTGATCCTTTATCACCCTTTATTTTTGACCAGATATAATCAGATGCATTATTGCTCTCTGTGGCAGTGGTTTTATTATAAGCAAACCCTATATATTCTTTTCCATCAGGGAAGTTACTCATTCCACCACCATTAGCATTATCAGCATAGCGTATCCATGTATACCTTGGTTGACCATCGGAACCTTTAGGACCCTGAATTCCCTGCTGGCCTCTTGCCCCCGGTTCACCTTTTAATTTTGACCAAGTGTAATCACCGGCATTATTAGATGGCGTTGAAGTCGTTTTATTTGGCGCTAGACCAATATATTCTTTATTGGTTGGCGAACTACTAATACCATCACCGCTGGCATTATCAGCATACCTTATCCAAGTATAGGTGGGCTGACCATTGGAGCCTTTTGGCCCTTGGATACCTTATTCTCCTTTATCACCCTTGTCTCCTTTGTCACCTTTAATAAGTGACCAAGTGTAATCTTTTGGACTATCAGATTCGTTAGCAATTAATTTGTTATAAGCAAGACCGATATATTTTTTTCCTTGTGGACTGTCTGACATACCTCGACCCTGGTCATCATCAGCATACTTCACCCATGTGTAACGTGGAGCCCCGTCCTTACCGTCTGGACCTGGTACACCAGTATCACCTTTTTCACCTTCAATTTTTGACCATTCATAATCAGCAGGATTGGTACTTTCTACAGATGTTTCTTTGTTGTACGCAAGCCCCATATACTTTTTACCTGAAGGAGAATCTGCTATACCATTTCCTCGCTCATCATCAGCGTATTTGAGCCAAGTATATAAGGCCTGTCCGTCTTTACCAGGCGGTCCTTGCAAACCTTGTGGACCTCTTGCAGCTGCAACCCACTCATTTTTTTCTTGGCTATAAATTTTCCAAGTTACATTATCCGGATCAGATATATCTACCCATACAACAGACTTATCCTCTGGTTCAGTTGGAGATTCAGCACGTTTTTTCTCCGCGTAATCTTTTGTAAAGTTCTTAGAAGCTTCTAAGTTTTCCAACGCTTGCCTGATTCGTTCCTGTTCTTCTTCGGTCAATTTTCTATCCGTATATTTACGGTTCTCTACAGCAATTTGTGCAGGCAATTCTTGCTGTTCTACACCTTCCAACTCATTAAATTTGCGTTTTATTTTGTTGATGAAAGTTGGGCGTGATTGGCCAAATGTAGCCTCCAATCGAAAACCATCAGCTTCATAAATTTCTAAAAACTCGGTGATGGGTGCGGACATCATTATTCCCCAAGATTTATTAACAACATCCACTTTATCCCCTAAATCAAAATCTGTTTCGTATTGAAAAATAGCATCTTGTGAAGGAGTCAGAATCTCAGCTTCTAATGATTGGAGAGTTTCCATTTCGCTGATTTTTTCTGACCCATGCTTTTCAAGAAGTTCCTCCACTTCTGCATCTGTTAAATCCGGTTCCCCATCTTCCGGTTCTTCATTAATATTTCGGGCATCAATAAAAGTTTCAATACGCTGCCAGCCGGTATCAGATCCAACTTGAACAATCTTTCTCTCTTTACCTTCGCCCTCTCCTCCAACGTATCCAACATTTTTTAAATCATTGTCACTATCAATAAATGATTGGGATTTAATAGTTTCAAATTCAGGACTCAAAAATACAGGATTATTACCATAAGGATTATCTTGTGTTAAATCATTTGATTCAGTAACATCAAATATTAATTTTTTAGTTCTAAAATCTGCGAATATCCCCCAGCCCAGACCAGAATGGATAGAAATATTCTCTAATTCTTCTGCTACGTTTTTATATCGAGATTCCCAGCTTAAATCAGCACCTCTATTTTGATTTGGCGCAATTTCAAGATGTGGCAGCTTTCGCCTGCTATCGTCTGGATTGACAAAGTTCTTATCAATATAATATTTCATTACTTCCTCTGCACTTCCATTCTTCCGGTCATAAGAAGCTTTCGCTGGAGGTACTGTTATACGCCTTCCCATTAACCCGTCCAACGTATAACCCGATAGTTTAAAATTCTCACCTTCCTTGCCGTTCTCATCAAGATCTATTTCTTTGGTAAGAATAATGGCCGCTTTATGAGGATGTTTATCCAATGCAATTATATCGCCTTTATTTAGCTTTTGAGCTTCATGCAAATAACGATTAACATGCAGTTCAAATGTTGCAACTCCATGATAATTACGACCAAACTGCAGTGATTGATAAATATCCAGTTCACCTTTTAAATCGAGAAATCTATTATAAATTCTAATAGGCGTCTTCATTTTCTATCACCTTCTAAGCCATTTTTGCTATCCGGATACGAGTGAACCATGTAGGAGGCATAGATCGATTGCCAAGGCCAGCTATACTTGCGACAAAAGTAATCTTATCCCCTTTTTCAACACTATCGGATCCTGAGCAGATAAAGAAACGGTCTCGTTGATCTGTTGCCCACCTTGCACCTAAAGGAAAACTTTCTCGACCATTTTTATATAAATACATTCGGTAACCGATATTATCTAAAGCTTCATCCCAAGCCATTTCCACCCAAAAGTGATAGATACCGTCTTCCTTTGGGATAAAAGTAAAATTATCACTTTGCATTTCTTTTTGATTATCTATTTCTACAGTTCCAAATGGAATAGCATCCCTTTCACCTGGATATTTGTATTCGTTCCAATTAGTCGCCTTAACAAAAGATTGATTGGGTAATGTCACAAGTCCGTTTTCATTGATTTGCATGCCTCGATAAATATTGTGCAAGGGAATATATCCGCAAACATTATCATTTGCCCTCTCATCTCGAATTTCAGATTGCTCAATATAAGACTTACCCGCAATAATAGTAACTTGTGCAACACTCATTTCATAAACATAATCATCACGCTGTAAACTTGGTGGTGTTGGATTATTTGCAGGCACTCCTTTTTTAATATATGAATAGATACGTCTTTCCACAGGATTACTATCAAAGCAAATTATTATTCTATCTATACGATTATTATTTGGATCAGCGATACTATGTGATAGCGTCATAGTACTGTCATTTTGATACATATAACCGTTAGCAAACATGTAACCAGCGCCTAAAGCAATATCCATATTTGTTCTAGCTGTAACTTCTAAATCTGGCAGATTAGGAGTATTTGATACACCATTACCAATAATTTGATTATGAAATCTAGCCCAATCAGCTGCTTGATAGATACGTTTGTCATCTGTGGTACTGTCGAAAAAATACATTCGTTCCAAATTAATTCACATCCTTTTAAAAAAGTAAAAAGCACCTCTATAAAGAGATGCTTCAGTAATTTCATAAATTTTTTATATTCCAACATACTGATTATTCCAGGTCACTGCAACCATACCCGATGTATCTCCAGAATCAGCAATATGCTCAATTAAATTTTCTCCTACGTCCAATTGAAGCCAATCAGAATCATGGTCTATATAACCAAATACATTAAACACTCTGCCATTACGATAAACTTCTACTCTTTTTTTGCCATTAGTAGTATCAATATGCAATATCTCATCTGCAGCAATAGAGCGATTAACTCTTAACCAATCACCGTTTGTACGGTTAATTATTTGTGGATTAGCCACTGGCCCTTGGATATCAATCCTTACTGGAGCAGGAATATCACCACTATTATAAAGTGTTGTGTGTGATCCCGACCTTCCCATTTCAATCGGGAAGGTATTTGGCATGGTAAGATTACCAGAATAAGCTTGTAAAGGTTGACTTGTTTGGTTCGGATCTCTCCAATAAGGATAAGGTGCCCTAATATATAAAAGAGCTTTTTGAAATAATGGTTTTCTATTAGTTTGTCCATCTGGGAAATTTGGGACAGATTCAGCTACTGCGTCAATTTCCTTTACATCACCACCACTAATATACCTCAGAGTACCTACGCCTAATTTAGGATTAAAAACCGAAGCAAAATAACGACGTTTTGCATTTAGGTCTTGTTCATTGTCTCCCGTTATTTTCAATTCTATTTCAATCGGTTTATCTTCTAAAATCGAACCGATATAACTAGCGCCATCTTGGAAGGGGACTTTTTGCATTTGTGTAGTTGCCTCTGTATCGCCAATACCTTCAACTCTTATTAGTCTATAAGGATGGTCGAATAATTCTACTGTTTGATCGATTGCATTAGTAAACATTAGTTTAAACATCTGTTAAAACCCCATTTCCATGGCTAATCTTTGTTGCTGCTGTCTTTGTTTTCTAGCCGATTCACTCGGTGTTGACTTGGCTGGTGTGAAATAGTTATTGATATTCGGAGAATAGGTTCTTGTATTATTATTTTCGTTACCTAAAACACCAGATGTTGTATTTAATTGTGCACTTACTCTTCCCAAAGACATAGAAGTTCCCCTCAACCGGTTAGTAATCTCAGGATTCATTTCATCAGCCAAATCATCTGTTAGAGAACGCATTTCTTTTAAAGGTTTACTGCTACCCTGCTTAATATTTTTAGCAAGCGAATTTGTAATACCAGGATACATAATATCTTTTAATGCTCCCTCTTTTGCAGGTGAGAATGGTAAAAAGTCACGTATTTTAGATGCAACGGAGCTAATTGCTCCAGTAACTTTATCTATACCATTTGTAATACCATCAGCAATAGATCCTACAATATTTCCTCCTGCATTGAAAAACTCTTTTGTCTTTTCCTTAACACCATTAATTCCTTCTCCAATGATATTTTTGGCAGCATTATAAATATCCTTCCCTTTATCAATAATGCCGCCTGCTAAATCTGTTACCAGTCCCCAGCCGGCCGACACAACATTGCTAATCATTTGTGTAATTCCGCCTATTAATGCAGTGATTAACTGAACACCTGCATTTAAGAGCTGTGGGAGTAACTGAATAATAGCTCCAGCTAACTGAAGTATTAATTGCATACCGGCACTTAACAATTGTGGAACAATGGAAATAATTCCTTGTATTAAGGCCATTAATATTTGTATACCAGCATTTATTAGTTGCGGCAGTAAGCCAATGAATGCATTTACCAGCTGTAACAGTAATTGGATACCTGCATTGATCAATTGAGGCACGATACTCACTATTCCTTCTATTAAAGCAAATAGAATTTGAATTCCAGCATTTAATAATTCAGGTAAAAGGCCAATAATCGCCTGAATTAATGCCATAATAATATTTAGCCCAGCTTCTATTAACTGCGGGAGAATCTGCACTATACCATTAATTAAGGCTGTTAAAATCTGCATACCTGCATCTAAAATTACTGGTAAATTCGTAATAACAGCCTCTACTAATGCCATTATTATCGTAATTGCTGCTTCAATTAAAGCTGGTATCAAGATGATTATTCCATCTATTAACGCAGTTAATATTTGTATACCGGCTTCAATAATTAGTGGCAGATTTTCGATTAAAGTACCCACAATAGTCATTAATAAAAGAAGAAAAACCTCTATAACCAGTGGCAGCACAGTTGTAATCGTATCGATTAAAGTCATAATAATTGTTAAATAAGTCTCTATTAGCATTGGTAATGCGGTAACAATTGCTTCTATTAACGTAGTTATGATCGTAATACCTATTTCCAAAATCAGTGGTATCATCGTGATTACTACCTCTAATAATGTTGTGAAAAGCTGTAACCAGGTCTCTATCAGTAAAGGCAGCGCTATAACGATTGCTTCTATTAATGTGGTTATAATCGTAATACCCATTTCCAAAATTAATGGTATCACCGTGACAACTACTTCTAATAATGTTGTAAAAAGCTGTAACCAGGTCTCTATCAGTAAAGGCAACGCTACAACGATTGCTTCTATTAGTGTAGTTACGATTGTAACTCCTATTTCAAGAATCAATGGTATTATCGTGACGATTACCTCTAACAATGTTGTAAAAAGCTGCAGCCAGGTCTCTATTAATAAAGGTAATGCTGATACCAGACCGGTTATTAAATTTGTAATCACTTCAACACCAGCATTGATTAATTCAGGAAGGTTTACGGCAAAGGCATCAATGAATCCTACAATCATTTCAGTCCCTTTTTCTATAAAGATAACTGCATTTTTAGCCAGATTAGTTATCAAATTAGAGAGATCTGCTGCAAAATTATTTACCACTTCACCAATAGACATATCGCCTTTAAAAACTCCAAGGATATCGGAAAAAATGGATGTTTGTGCTGCCAGCAATGCAAATCCTTTGATTACCCAGCCAATTGGACTTGCCAATCCAAAAAATGCAGTTGCGGTGGTAGTTAATGGCCCGATTACAGTAGCAAGGACGCCTCCAATATTGATTCGTTCTCTCAATTCTGTAAAAAATTCACCCACGGTCCTTGCTCTGTTGCCTAACCATTCCATAGCAGCACCAAAGCCATTTACTGCACCAGCTGTCATAATGGTTATTAGTTCCTGCGTCCTGCCCGCCAGATTAGAAAATGTTTCTCCGGTTGTTTCTATTACACTTCCAAGCCATTGAACAGACGTACTGAAAGCATCTAATGATGCATCATACATTTTTTTAGAAACCTCAGCTATTTGGCTGCCAAGCATTTGTAAGCCTGGACCTAAGTTTATTACAGCATTTCTGATTGACTCCCAGGCATTTATAAAGAAGTTGCGGAAATTCTCATTGGTTTTCCATAAATAAATGATAACAGCAGCTAAAGCAACAACAGCACTGATAATTGTAATGATTGGGTGCTTAGCAATTACATCCCAGACATAAAGAGACGCTATTGCTAATGTTTCCATACCACTTTTAAGCACACTTAGAGTGCCCGATAAAGTTAATGAGCTTGCGGCTACCTGCTGGAATACAGTTACCGCCAAAGGTCCAAAAGCCGTAATCAACTCCTGCATTTTGGGCAGTCCAACGCTTTCCAGCATCGAATCTATAGACCCGATAATCGCAGTAATACCGCGTACAGTTGCTGATTTCATGTTATCAATTGAATTAGTCCATGATGATCCTGCGTCTTTTGCAGCTCCATCAATAGCTCCGAAACTTTCGGTCCCATCCTTTAATGCACTATTCATGACATTCATAAAACTATCTGCAGAGATTTCACCCTGCTGCATTTGATTCGCAACTTTTTCCACAGATTGCCCTGTCGCATCTGCATAAATGCGCAAAGCAGGAATTCCCGCCTCCGTAAGCTGGTTCATGGTATCCATTTGTGCTTTTCCACTGTCAACCATCTGAGCCAAAGATTCCGTAACAGCAGTAAATGCCTCATTTGATCCATCACCATAGTGACTGACCGCATCTCCCCAGGCAGCAATCGATTCGGTTGCTTTACCTACATCCATATTCGACATTACAAATCCCTGTACGGCATTCGTAGCAGTGTCAATTCCATAGGTTGTACCACTAACAATTTTCTTCGTGCTATCCAATGCTGTATTAGCCTTCTCTGCACTTCCAGTTATGGCTGTGATTGTTCGTTCAAATTGCTCCATCGTGGCTATTTCATTAAAAGCTGTATTTACTGAATCCTTCAGCATATCAAATACGCCTGTTTTTTTAGCAATGTCAGAAACAGATTTAGCAATTTTACCTATGCTGAGATTTGCCTTCTCCCCACTTTTATCCAATTCATCTACCTTATTATTTATATTGTCTAAACCTTGAACAGCCTGTCCATCGTTTAATATAATATTTATAATTACTTTTCCTTCACCATCAGCCATTTACATACTTCACCCCCATGCTCTAAATTTTTCAGCACAGGGGCTCAAGGGCTCTCTAACGGTCATTTACTGTATTAACCGTTGCGCATCTCGGGCATTTTATTTCAGCAATGCCCTTTATTTTCCCAATTAATTTATTGCATTTTTTACATCTTATTTCTTTTAACTTCAATTCCACACCGCCTTTAAAAGGCATTATTCAGGATTTAGCTTATAAGCTTTTTTTGCTTCTTCCACTTGTTTACGATGTTTTGCCGCTCCTTTACCCGATGGCAATTCCATTGTGCGGATTTCGATTACTTCCTTAAACTTAGTATCTTGACGCAGCCCTGCCAATAAAGCTTGAAATTTATACCAATGTAATTTCCCTTGAGCTTCAAATAAATCAATTCCATAATCTTGATAAAAAGATGCGTAAATATATTCTGCATCCTGTTTAATGGAATAAACCTTCTTATTGTCTTTCTCCTTATTCATTATTGGCATCGGATTACCATCAATATCAACAGCAGCATTATCTTCCGATTCCTTGCTTATTGTACTTTTAAATATTTCAAAGAAGACTTCTTCTTGTTTCCCCAAATCTACATCAAGCGGCCTGCCAAGAAGCATTTCTATGCCTATTTCAATTTGTTCGACATCATTTAATTCATCATCATTAAGCATATCAAACAAGCGTAATACGTTATCATAAGCAAGGTTAATCTCATACCTTTCATCATCAATAACGACTGTATCATTAATAGGATAGGCTAGATTCAGCATAATCCACCACTACTTTTTCTTCTTGACTGTTTGTTTCTTATTTTGTTGTATATATTTCTGTGCTTTTTCCTGTGTAGAATCAGAGAAGCCTCTTTCTTTCAGTTCGTCTTCGAGACCTTCAGCTAGCTGTGAATAGTAGTGCATGCAGTAAACAAGCGATGGTGTTACTTTATAAATTTTATCGAAGGATCCTTCTCCTAAAATGACGTCATATCCTTTGCTTAACGCTTCCTTCACTAATTCCTGATCCTCTTCATTATTTTCGGGTGCTAGTTTTTCTAATTCTTCCTTTAACTTCGGAATTTGATCTCGAAATTTTTTAATAGCCTCATCATCAACAGGGAATTCAAAATTTAATTCTCCAATTTCAATAGGTATGACGGGTTTTTCCGTTTGAATCTTAATTGCCATTACAGTTCATCACCTTTCTAATTTTTTAGATAACCAATGAATCCGCTCATCCTTTAACAGATTCATTGGTTATCCTATAGTTCGTACTTCTCTTAGAAAATAAAATAAGAGAGCGGCTTATTCGTCGCTCTCTTCCTCTTCTTCTGACCCATCCGATTCTTCCGGATCTTCAGGATCGGGTTCATTCGGTTCTTCTCCCCCGTTATTCGGGGGATCCTCAGGGAGTAGCTGTAGTCTTTTCAGGACGGCGGTCCCAGCTGATAGAGCATTCAAATACTGCGTACTCTGATGCTTCTCCACCAGTTACTTTAGGATCCTTCACTGTAGCAACTCCGGCAAATTCATCTCCGTTAGTGCGTACTTGTTTAAACATGATTTTACGGCCTGATCCTGTCTCAAATTCCAGCCCGGCAATAAACTTCATTGCCTCAATCTCATCATCATACATACCTTCAAAGGCATATGTCTTCTTCACACTGATAACATCATCCTCTGGTGTACCATCGCCATCATAAAAAGCCATGTCTTCTACTTCTTCTTCCGTATCATCTGTTACACTGGAAATCCATTTTGCCAGACGCAGCCATTCCACTTCCTCTGTACCATCCTCTGGAACAGCACCTACATAGTATTCTGTTTTCGCGTTCTTTTCTCGTCCAAAAAATTGAATGTTTAATTTTAGCAATTCGCTCATAATATTTTAACCCCTTTGTGTATTGTAATTTTAGCAGTAATAGATAATTTATAAATAAAAAATCCCTGCTCATCATATAGAACTAATGCAGGGAAATCATTTATATTGATACTTTGAAATTTGTAACTATCATTTTCACTTGGCAGATTATCTAAGCTTTCCAGTTCCTTATAAATACTGGTTAAGCTCTCCAAGCATTCTTGTCGATTTTTACTTTTAGCTGTAACTTGTATATTGAAATTTTTATCTCTTGTACCGTCGAAATAAATTGTTTCATCAGCACTAGGTATAGAAGTGATTGCTATAGAGTATTCATCATCGATTACTCCAACAACACTTCTGCTAAACAGATTCAAACTATTGATCCGACGGTTTAATTGTTGCATAAAGTCTGCTTTCATCAGCTCTTCATCCTTTTGATGATTTATTCCTTGCCTCTGTTGTAAACTAATTATGCAGTAATATTCAACATCAGTACTGCACAATACTAATCTTTAATGTAATTCAGTGCTGCTTCTTATAAGTTACTTGCCCGCAGCTCAATTGTGTATAGATGCAACTATATCAATCCTCCTTTCCAAAAGTATGTTTCGTATTTTACAAAATGAGGCATCACCTCCTTCATAGTATCTGGAATATAGACAAGAAAAAAGACACCCATTATTGGATGTCTCATGTTCACCAGCTCATGTCAAAATAATGATGCTGGAAGTTTTATAAACTTTTCTATACTAGCATATTAGCACCCTTCTAATGACATTATCAAGACAGCTTTGCGACAGGTTCATTTTGCAGGGCGTTTGGTTGAGATATAAAAAAACCACAGAAATAACTGTCCTTACAGCATCCTTGTGGTTTTGCAATAAAATCTGAACTTATCTGATGAATTATTTTATAGATTCTTCTATACTATCATACTAGCACCTTTATAATGACACTATCAAGACAGCTTTACGACAAGATTATTTTTTGGAGCATATGCTGCTAAAAAATTCAGTGCTTAAAACCTGTAGAAGAATAGCCTTAACTAATTAACTGCATCTTATAATCCGAATTTAGTATCGATTCAGTTCCAAAATCAGAAGCAATACTCTTCCATTAAAAAACCACAGAAGCAGCTGTTTTTTACAACGCCTCTGTGATTTTCCAATAAAATCTAATTATATTGTACATTTTTCTATACTATCATATTAGCATCTTCGTAATGACACTATCAAGACAGTTTTACGACAGGATCAATTAGCAAAGCTTATGGCTGAAACCCCAAAAAAGATAACCGGTAAATCTTCAATCGCCTTTTTTAAATAGCGGTGTACTGTACGTTCATCAATATTCTCTAATTCCGCAATTTGTGAGATGGTATATTTCTGCTTTGATAGGTATCTTTTTTCCAGCACTTGATAATATTTCAATTCATATTCGTTACAGGAACGCCGGTAAGCTTCCATCTTTCCTTGAATAAAGTAAACCATAGAAATTGATTTTCTTTTACTTTGTTTGATAGATTCGATAGACTCCAGGCTGATTGTTTCTATATCTAATTCTTGAATGGATGTTTCGTTAAACTCTTCTAGTTCATCCATCAGCTCTTCGCAGTGAAGAACCAGAGCTCTATAATTTTTTAAAAGCAGCTTAATATTATGCAATCGATAATCCTGCTTGGTGATTTCACGTTTCTCCACATCTTCTTTATATGTTCTAATTGCTTGCTCGGAAACAACTTCAGTGATTAATTTTAATTGCTCATCCGTTAAATTCATATTTATTTCCCCCTTAGCTGATTAGTTATATTTGATAGAAATATTAGGAATAGAAAAACCTGACTTCTGATTTATCCTTTTTTAAAACATATGTCGTCTTATATCTTCATTTATAGCTGGTGCTCTTTGCCGGTTAATTTTCTTTTGGTTGAGCATTCTGAGATTTTCAAATGCATTATTAAACTGCTCTAAAATCGTATTCTTCAGCTCCCATTGACCACATACTGTAATTCTTAAAGCCTTTTCATTGATGCTGATAATCCGGTTGACTTCTTCCATAACATCATCATAATCCTCTTCCAAAAAATGATCTTTAAGCATTTTTTAATCCCTCCCCCAGCATAAATAATTTGTATATTAATTTTTTGTTCATTTTTTTTGAACTTTATAATTAAAAAATATCGTGGGATATCACTGCTATCAATTTCAAGAAGCTCAATATTTTTGGCAATTTCATCCTGTTTCCATCCATCTTTTCCATCTAATTTTAGGATAATTGATTTCTCTGGCAGACCTGCTGCTTTTGCAAAATCATGTTTACTTCCATACTTTTCAACAATTTTATTATATAACCTGGAGTAATTAAAATTCATTATATCACCCTTTTCATTTTGTTCAATTCATTTGAACTTTAGTAAATAATACCATTTATAACATTGCTCGTCAACACAAAAAGTTCAAAATAATTGAATCTTTTATTGAATAATGTATTTATATTGTATATACTTAAATTATTCTACCAAATCATTTTTTCTTTCTATAAGTTTGTATGACTTATAAATATATATTATTTTACATACTCATAATGCAGCTTCTCTGAGCACTTTAAATAGCATACGGTGATAACTATAGCAGCCATAAAAGGAAAATTTATAAGGGAGATTTTATTTATGAGATTAAGTACAGGAGATCGGTTAAAGCAAATCATGAGAGAAAGAAATTTAAAACAAGTAGACATACTTAACTCAACTAAAAAATACGCTCGTGATAATATCAAAATATCAAAAACAGATCTCAGCCAATACGTAAATGGTAAAACAGAGCCCCGGCAGGATAAATTATATATATTAGCTGAGGCATTAAATGTAAACGAAGCCTGGCTGATGGGCTATGATACACATAAAGAACGAATTCCTGCTGATAGAAGAGAAGCAGACGAAGATAAAATAGATACTATTGCCGCACATCATGATGGAGAAGATTGGACCGAAGAGGAATTAGAAGAAATTGAGCGCTTTAAAGCTTATATACGTTCTAAGAGAAATGAGGAATAGTATGTATGAAAAATTATTAAGTCACGCCAGTAAATATAATGTAGAAGTTTATGAGAAGTCTATGGTTAAGAATGTAAAAGGATTATATGCAGATAATGTCATATGGATTAATAAAAATTATTTAACCACCTCTGCAGACAAAGCTTCCGTTTTAGCAGAAGAATTAGGCCACTACCACACTACTGTCGGGGATATAATAGATCAGTCCAAAATTGTTAATCGGAAACAAGAGCTGCGGGCCAGATCCTGGGCTTATGAAAAGACGATTCCTATAGCAAAAATTATAGAGGCGCATCGTTTAAATTTGAGAAATAAGTATGAATTGGCTAATTATCTAGAGGTTACGGAGGCGTTTTTAGAGGCTGCTTTGCAGAGGTATAGGGAGAAGTATGGGCTGTCTGTTTGTTTTGATAATTATACTGTTTGTTTTGATCCCTTGGGGGTAATTGAGTGGTTTGATTATAGGAGACATTAAGAATAAATTGTTAACCCAACTAAATTTCTTATTAACTCAACTTTCGCACACTAAAAAGTAACTTCCTATCTATAGGAACAGGGGTTGATCATTTCTTCTATATATCTGTTGACAAAGATAGAAAGTAAAGTGTAAGGCCACCGCTACGGCGGACCGTTTTGCTTTCCTAGGGGCACGCTCTTCAGCTAACTTTTGCCAAGAAGATCACTTGGCAAAAGTGGATCTTCAGATGGTGCTAATCCCTCAGGAGTCAAAACGGTCCGCCTCCGCTGGCAGGATATTCTATACTGAAATAACTGAATAAATAAAAGGTAGATCCGACAGTACAAACTTTCGTGTTGCATGATAAAAAATGCTCAGCAATCCTTATTTTTGATGCATGAAAGCTATTCTCGATATGAATTATTCATACTGTCATGATTTGAACTGTTAAAAACCATTTGAAACACCAGCATGATTGTTTATTTAGGCTAAAACGATGATTTCATCTAACTTCATCAGGATATTATTTCTTCCATGCGCTGTAGAATCCTATTAGAGCGCAGGCCAACCACGTAGACTCCTATGGGAACAGGGCGAGCTGAAGATCCACTTGAAAAGCGGGTTTCTTTTCAAGTTAGCTGAAGCCGTCCCCATGGAAAGCGGAGTGGTTGGCCGGAGCGGAAGCTATACACAATAACCTGTTCAAAAAATAAAAAGATGAGTAGCAAGCATGATAATTGAAACCATGTACATCCTGGAACAGTAAGGTTTATATGTTTATTCTCAGATGCGAAAGTTGAGTTATTAATAATATAATAATGTTAATTATTAAAAACACTCGCTTGAAATTCTTTATATTGAATTTCAAGCGAGTTTCTACTTTGATCTCTTTATAATGAACCTTTTAAATAACTATAATCTGCATCGTATTCTTAATTTCTGTAACCGTATCTGTAGTCTGCCATTCATTTCTGTTTCCTAGACAGGCACAAATATGCGTAATTCCATTCTCTTCCTCTCTTTGTCTGTGATGCACATGTCCCATGATATTATATTTAATCTGATAATCTTGCAGAAGCTGATTACAATCTGATGTACCAATGAAGGCATTAAAATAATCAAATACTGGATGTGGCATTTTCACCCCGAAATTTTTATATGTAACCATATGCGTCATTAGAATAATATTCTTATCCTTTACTTTATTTAAATCTGCTTGAATAGCAGCCGCGAATTTTTTTGAAAGTGTACGGTCATCCAGCTTCCAATCTGTATTCAGCTTATCCTGCCATACCCTCCCGTTAAAGCTTCCTTCAGACAATTCCTCTATGGAAAAACGCTTATCAGCAAAGGTATAATCATACCAGGCACTATGTCCAACAATTGCCCAATTATCATTAATGATAAAAGGCTTCTCTATAATGGATTCTTCTTGCGCTTTAAAATATTCGAGTACCTTGTTTGTATCTTTTTCTTCTTGTCCTTTGAGCCAATAGTCATGGTTTCCTGGTACAAACAAAATCTCTCTATTTGATAACTGCTTCACTTTTGCAATAAACTGATGTGTCATTTCATGATTATTTGATACATCCCCAGCAACTAACAATAGGTCCACTTGCTGTTCACCAATTTCATCAGCAACTATTCTGCTAAAATCTGAAATACTTACTTGTTCATTACAATTATTATCAATATGCAAATCTGAAATAACTCCTATTTTCATCCTTACACTCCTCTCCTGCCTTTTAACTGGTTCTAGAAGTAAATGAAACATCAGGAATAGCATTAAAGAGCTTCTTTGTATATTCGGCATGTTCTTCTTGATGAAATTCTTCTGTTTGGAATAGCTCTATCAAATCTCCCAGATAAACTACTGCAATTTTATCGCAAAAGTATTGGACGACATTTAAATCATGCGAAATAAAAATATAAGTTAGCTTGTGCTTTTCTTTTAATTCATTCAATAAATTTAAAATAGATGCCTGTATAGATACATCAAGTGCTGAGACACCTTCATCGATTACAATCACCTCTGGCTCCAATATTAATGCACTGGCAATCGCAATTCTCTGTCGTTGTCCTCCACTCAATTCATGAGGCTTTTTTTTCAAGTAGGATTCACCCAGTCCAACTTCTTCTAATACTTCAATTACTTTTTCCTTTCTTGATGCTTTTGTACCAATGCTATGAATGATAAGCGGTTCAGTTAATGTCCATTCAATGGACTTCTTCGGATTGAGAGAACTGTATGGATCTTGAAAAACAATTTGTAGATTGCGGCAAATCTCTCTCTCCCCCCCGCGGGAAAGTTGAGCAATATTTCTTCCCCGGAAAATAATCTCTCCTTCTGTCACTTTATTAATTCCCATGATTAAATGCGCAATTGTTGATTTTCCCGAACCACTTTCACCAACAATGCCAAAGGATTCACCGGGGAGCACTTGAAAATTTATATTTTTTACTGCATGAATATAGGATGTTTTTTGTCTGAATTTCTTCTGGGCAGCTTTATACGTTTTTGTTAAATTCTTTACTTCAATAATTGGCTCAAGCATATGTTTACTCCTTTGTTTCTCTTTGAAGAATCTCTGGAAATATATCAGCAACAACTTGCTTATTTTCTTCTGTTATTTCTATATACGGCCAGTTTCCTTTTCTTCTTTCAGTTAAAGCAGGAACACGCAGCGGAATGCTGTATAATGCTTCTCCTCTTTTTTTAAAATCTGGAATTGCTTTTAACAGACCTTTTGTATACGGATGTTGGGGGTTCGATATTAGATTTTCCATTGGACCTTGTTCAACGATTTTTCCTGCATACATAACCAATACATAATCACATACTTGTGAAATAACTCCCCAGTCATGTGAAATAAATAGCATGGCACCATTTCGCTTTTTCATAATATCTTTCAGAAGGTCTATAATTTGTGCCTGAATTGTTACATCTAATGCGGTCGTCGGTTCATCAGCAATAATTAATTTCGGATTATTAACCAGTGCTATGGCAATCACAATTCGTTGGCGCATTCCTCCGGAAAGTTCATGTGTATAAGAATGATAGATACTTTCTGGCCGTTTGAGCCCAACTTCTTTCAGTATATCAATTGTTTTTCTGTAACATTCATTATTTGAATAATTGGTATGCTTTCTTAGAACCTCGCTAATTTGTTTGCCTACCTTCATCAAAGGGTTCAATGCAGTCATCGGTTCTTGAAAGATGAGGGAAACTTCATTACTGCGGAGTTTCTGCCAAGCTTTTGAGCTTTTATTGATTAATTCGTCGTTTTCCAGTTTAATACTCCCTGTAACTTCTGTATTAGCTGGTAAAATCCCTAGAATAGATTGAGCCGTTAAGCTTTTTCCACTTCCCGACTCACCAACAACTCCAACAACCTGGTTTTCATTGACCTTGAACGTGATATCCTCCAATGCCGGATAGACTTTTTGTTTCACTTTAATAGAAACATTTAAATTATTTACTTCTAACATTAATTTAGCCAATGATTTCACCGCCTAATTTCTTTTTTCTTTCAAATCACGTAAACCATCACCCAGCATATTAAAGCCAAGCACTAATAACACAATAAAAATACCTGTGATACCAATGTACCAAGGAGCATTCGTCATATAAGCCTGAGCTTCACTAAGCATTCTTCCCCAGCTCGGATCTGGCGGCTGTACGCCAAGACCAAGATAACTTAGTCCAGATTCAGCTAAGATAGCACCTGAAAAAAATAACGTAGAGGCTACTATGATTTGCGAGAAGATATTAGGCAGGATATGTTTAAAAATAATTCGGAAAGATCCTGCTCCTTTGACTTTACTAGATTTCACAAAGTCAAATTCTTTTACCTGCATAAATCCGCTTCTGATTACCCTGGCAAATGTAGGAATACCCATAATTCCTAAAGCAAGAATGGTATTTTGCATCCCGGTATTGAATACAGAAACCAGCATAATCGCAAATAAAATACCAGGTATAGCTAAGATGGAATCGATAATTCTCATTAATACTTCATCTACTATTCCTCCAAAATAACCGGCAATGCCTCCAATGATAAATCCGAATGTTAAAGCAATCATAATGGACGTTATCCCAACAAGAAAGGCCGTTTTAGATCCTTCTAAAATCCGGGAAAAAATATCTCTGCCAAAATTATCTGTACCAAATGGATATGTCCAGGATGGAGCTTGCAGAGCAATTTTTGTATTCATTTCATTTGGACCGTAGGGTGTCCAAAAAAAACTGACAATCATCATCAAAAATAATATACTGACCAGTACAGCCCCTATGTAAAGCGTAATACTTTTTCTTTGCACTTTTTTCGACACTCCTATACCCTAATTCTCGGATCAATTACTTTATATAATAAATCGACAGTGAAATTAGCGAGAATAATGATTAAAGAAATAATTAATATTAAGGACTGGATTAACGGAAAGTCCCTGCTTTCAATAGAAGTAACAAGTAAACTGCCTAATCCAGGTAGAGCAAACACGTTCTCAATAATGATGCTGCCTCCAAGTGTATCTGCTGTAATCAACCCTAAAACTGTAAGTACTGGAAGCAAGGCATTACGCAATACATGGTTATACATAATTTCATTTGCGCCCAAACCTTTTACAATAGCGGTTCGAACATAATCTTCTTTGGTCTGATCCAAAATGGAATTTTTCAAATAGCGAATTACAATGGCTATATTACCAACAGCAATCGCAAGTGACGGTAAGAATACAGACTTTAAAGCTTCCCCCAAATTTTCAGACCATGGTATAAATCCATAGGTTGGAAATAACCCAAATTTTACTGCAAAAACCATGATTAAAATAAATCCTAACCAAAAGGAAGGAGTGGAAATACCTAACTGTGTAATCATGGATAATATAATAGAAGACCATTTACCATCCGTTTTGGCAATCAAAATTCCCAGCGGAATTCCAATAACAACTGTCAAAATTAAAGCAATAACAGCTAATGAGAAAGATATCGGTATTCTGTCTTTAAGCACTTCTGCAACCGGTTGACCATATTTGTATGACACACCTAAATCTCCCTGAGCAATACCAATAATCCAATGAATATAACGGAGATGCAGGGGCTCATTCAGCCCCAGCTCCTCCTCTAACAGCTTAACCTGCTGCTCATCTGCATCCACTCCCAGGATTGCCTGCGCAGGACTTCCAGGTAATATATTAAATATAAAGAAAATAAGTAAGGATACAATAAAAATTGTCGCAATGAAGGATACTAATTTCTTCACTAAAAACCTCATAGAAACAATAGCCTCCTTCTATTCTGCCACCGTAATATCCTCTAAGTTTAATTTCCCGATTGGATAAAGACTCAGCCCTGTGATACCTTCTCTCATTGCAATAGTTGAATCAGGATCCATAATAAATACACTCGCTGCATCTTCTGTTAAAATTCTTTGTGCTTCCTTATAATAGTCGGCACGCTTATTATCATCTGTTTCGAGTGTCGCATTATCAATCGCTTCATTATATTCTGAGTTGTTATAGTTTATAAAGTTATGTGAATATCCTTCAACAAACCGAACTAAAACATCATAGGGATCAATTTTCCCTGTTAAGCCAATAATAGTGGATTCATAATTAAACTCAGTATAAACCTGCTCTAACCAAGTACTCCATTCTACTGGCTCCAAGGTTAGATTGATGCCAACCTGTCCTAATTGATCCGCAACGATTTGCGCTAAATCTGTATACAATGTTGCATGTGAAGGCACTGTCATGCTTAAATCAAAACCTTCTGGGTAGCCGGCTTCAGCAAGCAGGTCCTTCGCTGCTTCTATATCGTAATCATAATAACCTTCTACACTATCATCATAGAAAAAGGCCATTGCAGGACTAAAGTTAGAATCAATTCTTGTAGCGTGCCCTTGCATTACAGTGTCCATAATTTCCTCTTTATTGATTGCCATATTGATGGCTTTTCGGACATTTATATCATCCAAAGGCTCTACTTCATGATTTAACCCAAAGATAACAGGCATATTTTGAGGTCCTGAAAGTGTTGTAACATCCTCACCAAGCTGGGCTAGCTCTTGTTCACCAACACCTGGGATAATGTCGATTTCTCCAGATTGCATCGCCAGAACTGCCGTTTGTGTGTCTGGCATAATGGCAAAATGCACCTCTGCTACTTCTGGCACTTTATCCTCCATATAATAATCATCATTTCTCTCAAGCACTAACTCTTGAGATACTTTATATTCAACAAATTTAAACGGTCCTGCTCCAATTGGATGTGTATCTTGTTCCTCGTAATCCGCTGGGACGATGGCAGCAATTGTACGTGCCAAAAATCCAGAATCTACATTTTTCAAGGTAACTTCTACTTCATACTCACCAGTTGCTTCAACGTTCTCTACAACCGCCCACTTATCAGACATTGGCTCTCCTGTTTCTAACCCTGCTAATTTAGAATAAGAATAAACCACATCTTCTGCAGTCAAAGATTCACCATTATGAAAAACAGCATTGTCAACGAGAGTGAAAGTATATGTTAAATTATCTTCAGATACCTCATAATCTGTTGCTAGATTGGGTACTAGTTCACCATTTTCATCTGAATCAAATAATCCATCAAATACGTTGTTCATCATAATTTCAGTATCTGTAGCAGATGCTTGATAAGGATCTAAGCTATCGATTTCTGATTTCATTGCAATTTGCAGGGTGGTGTCATTTCCAGCTGCCTTCGCTGCTGTGTCCTTCGCATTATCTGTTTCAGAGGCCGAATCATCATTTTCATTATTTCCACAAGCTGCTAACATCAAGAGTAAAATTGTAAAAAGTAATAGTTTGATTGTTTGTTTCATCGTTGTCATTCTCCCTTTGAATACTTTCTTTTGTTTTACATCTACATGAATAATTATTTTCTATCACATAAATAGACTTCTGTTCAAGCTGTATAAAGGATGTCATTTCCCTTTTCCACTTTACATTTTTATAGGATACTCCGAAGATGAATACCACTCGCATGATATTAATAGAATTGCTATCATTCTAGAAAAAATGACAAATTTCGCGATTTTTCCAGACGCTCACCTTCTTTCATTCCCTTTTAAACCAGAAGTAGTTTAGATTGAATGGCGGGATATAAATCTTTGATATTAGAAATAACCTGCACATTCTTTAGTTCTTCAATTCCGAGTTGATTGTACGGATTGATAATAATACTTTTCATCCCAACTTTACTGCTTCCAATGGCATCATCATAATAGTTATCCCCGATATACAAACATTCTTCTGTGGTAACACCTGCTTCATCAAGTGCAATGTTAAAAATTTGTTCATTTGGTTTTTCGACATCTACTTCCGATGAAATCACGATATGATCTAAGTATTTGAAAATACCAGTTTCTTTCAGCACTTCTCTGGCAGTGTGGTTCCAGTTGGAAATTAACCCTATGCTCACGCCTTGTTCTCTCAGTTTTTGCAATGTTGGAATAGTATCTTCAAACGCAATCCATCTGCCCTTAGGGCTGCTTTCATCTGCAGGTTTCGTTAATTGTTTGAAATCCAGCTCCGAATCTAAGTTCAAATATTCATGCAATGCCTTATAATAAGACGCAGCATAAAGCTCATATTTTTTACTGAGGAGCCCTGGAAACTCTCTCATAAAATATTTATCTGTTACATGAAATCCTTGTTTCAATTCTTCAATAGATATATTCACTCCATAGCGTTGCGGCTTCTGTTGATATTTCTCTTCCCTATTTACATAAACCAGCGTATACCCTAAATCAAACCAAACGTACTTCAACATTTATCTATAACCACTCCCTCATTTATTTAGAAATACGTTAAAATATTAAATTTTTAAGCACTTCTGTCACTGATTAATTGTAATGATAGAATATGTAGACAGTGTGAATAGCAGGTAAAATATATGTAAACAAATTAATTTTTATGTTCTTTCTATAGATACTTCCTTTCGGTATGATTATATCTCCGAAAACAATGAGAATATAATCATCAGATGAATTTGAGTTTGCTGACAGCTGTATATAAACAGAAAAGGAACACACCGGAGATAATGTTATTTCCACACTGCCGAAACCCTTGTTTTTTTATTGTGAAAGAATTAGGATAACGACAGTATTTTCAAACAGGTCTATAATGGAGATACTAGCAATTTTGTGGAATTCCAGACTTCTTAATTTTTATCTAAAAATTTCAATCTATGAATTCAAATAATTTCCAGCCATAAACTTCATTACCTGGAACAACAATTTACGAAATATAGATTCATCCAAAAAAATCTGATAGTATATCTATATAAAACAAACCGAGTACTTTCCATTCAACCCTTGTGAAAAAGCAAATAAAAATATCAATTGGAAAGAAAACTTTGCAATCTATGGAGGGAAAACCAATGAGCTTAGACTATACAAATTCCATTCCTCTTCATGTGCAATTAAAACAAAAAATAGAGCAGAAAATATATACTGGCCATTATGAAGATAAAATCCCTAGTGAGCGGGAATTGATGGATGAATATTATGTTAGCAGAAGTACGGTAAGGCAAAGTATAGAGCAGCTTGTCCGTAAGGGTATCCTGATAAGAAAACCGGGTAAAGGCACCTTTATAGCAGTCAGGACAATAAACGACTGGCTTGGCAGCCTGAGTAGCACCTCAGAGAATATCGAAAAAATGGGGATGTCACCGGGAACAAGATTAGTTACCTCTCAAGAAATTGAACTATTTGGAAGATTAAAAGATATCACCGGTTTAGAAAAGGCCCATCATTTTAAAAGAGTAAGATATGTGAATGAAATTCCAATGGGTGTTGAGCGACATTACTACCCAGTTACATTAGGTAAAAAGCTAGAGCAATTCAATTTAAATCAAGAGGCATTTTATGAATTACTGGAACGGGAATTAAAAGTAAAAACCTTCCAGGCAGAGCAGGAAATCAAAGCTGGTACTTCAACAAGCAATGATGCGCAGCTGTTAAATATTGCAGAAGGTTCAAGTATCATTATTGCCGAAAGAAAAATCACAGATATGAATGGGGATTTTGTCGAATTTGAAAGAGCCCATTATCGGGCCGACATGTACTCCTTTAAGATAACCTTGGCGAGAAATAGCAATTGAACATAGAATAATCTACTATTGCTTAACTGGTACGAACATTCTTACCCCCTTGAGTTCGCTGTTATTTATAGCATAAAATTATGAATACTATATTTATGTAGACAATAATAGACAGTTTTTTTGAGGAGGTCATAAGTATGAGTTTTATGATTGCTTTTGGAATCGCAAGCATCCTGCTTTGTCTTGGTATGATTATCAGATCAAAAGTATCTTTTATTAGAAATATGCTGGTACCTGCAAGTGTCATAGCTGGTATTTTAGGCATGATTGTCATGAATACAAACCTTATTCAGGCAACCAATGCCGAAATGTTCACAATCATCGTTACACAGCTATTTACTATTACGTTCATTTCCATTGGTTTAACAAGTAATAAAAATAAAAAAGATAATACTGTTGGTAAGCAAATTACCAAAGGCGCTGTTGGCCTTGGTATGCTTTGGAATCTATTATATGCGCTGACACCTGCTGTTGGTGCTGTTGTAATTCTATTAGCTGGCAGTTATTTTGGGATGGACGCGCTATATGGGTTGCTAATCCCGTTTGCTTTTACGCAGGGACCTGGTCAAGCAGCCACATTCGGCTCCATTTTTGAACAGCAATATGGGATAGAAAATGCAGCTATGGTCGGCCTTACCTTTGCAGCAATTGGTTTTATTGCCTGCTTCTTAGTTGGCGTACCAATTGCAAAATATGGATTAAAACGTGGATTAGCCAAGAAATATGGTGAATCAGAGATTAAAGACTATATAAAACGCGGCTACTTTACAAAGGATGACAAAAAAGAGTCGATCGGACAGGAAACAGTCTTCAGCGGAAATATGGATACGATGACCTTTCATTTTACGATGATTGGTATCTGTTATGTGCTGGCTTTAGGAATGGCCCATCTCGTTTCACTAATTCCAGGAGCCGGCCCAACCCTTGGCGGAATGCTGTTTATTTATGGGATGCTGGCCGGTTATCTGGTTAAAATGATATTGAAAAAGCTTCAGCTCGATCATTTGCTGGATAATACATTTCAAACAAAAATTACCGGCTGGTCCACAGATTATTTGGTTGTATGCTCTTTCATGGCCGTTCAATTCAGCATCATCGGTCAGTGGATTATTCCGATTATCATTGAATCCATTGTTATCACGATCTTAACGGTCGCTGTGGTTTTATATTTTGGAAAACGGTTCGGCGGCGACAACGACTTTTCCCGAACGCTTGGTTTACTGGGAACTTCACTGGGGACGGTGCCGAGCGGAATTGCGCTGGTAAGAATTATTGAACCTTCCCTACGCTCCACCACTGCCATTGAATTAGGCATGATGAACATCCCTATGATGTTCTCTTATGTTACAGTTACTACGATTATGATGATGATGGCTGGAACGCTGTCTGTCACAGCAGGAATTCTATGGTTATTAGCACCTATACCCATTTATTTAATTTTATTAAAAGTTTCCAAAGTATGGGGAAGAAAAACATATGACTTTAAGAAAACTGTCGAACCGATGGAAAACAAAGAAAAATCTTATGCAAAAGTATTATAAAAAATAAGGAGTGACATGTCATGCAAAAACTATATTATGGCGGCGATATCCTTCCAATGACTGGAAAATCTGACAGCGTAGAGGCTGTTTTAATAGAGGACGGTCTTATTAAGAAGCTGGGAAGTCTGGAAGAAGTGAAACAGGCAGCTGCACATCACGCAGAAAAGATTGATCTCCAAGGCAAAACATTGATGCCAGGTTTTATCGACCCGCATGGGCATATTTCGATGGTCGGTCAATTTACATTGATGGCCGATTTAAGTGAATGCAGCAATTTTAACGATATCATTCAGACGTTGAAAGATTATATTCAGGAAAAAAGGCTGAAAGAGGGAGATATTGTAGTCGGGTTTGGCTATGATAATAATTTTCTTGAGGAAAACAGTCATCCAGCCAAAGATATTCTAAATCTAGTATCCACGGAGCATCCAATCTTAATTTTACACGCATCCGGACACTTAGGCTGCACGAATGATTTGGGACTGCAATTAGCCGGTATAGATGAGCATACACCAGATCCAGAAGGTGGAGCCATCGGCCGGATTGAAGGCAGCAGAGAGCCAAATGGCTATTTAGAAGAAAATGCCATGATGGGCTTACAGAAAACTCTTTTCAAAGATGTGAAGCGGGATGATATCAAACTTGCTGATCTTGCCCAGGATGTTTATATCAAAAATGGCATTACAACCGTCCAGGACGGCGCATCATCAAAAGAAATCATTGACTTATTCAAAACATTGGCACAGCAGCAAAAGCTGAAAATAGATGTTGTTGCCTACCCTGTCTTTGATGCAGAACCTCAAAAGCTGATGGAAGAAAATCAGGCTTATGCAGAAAAATATACTGACCGTTTTAAAATCGGCGGTTATAAAATGTTTTTAGACGGATCTCCTCAAGGAAAAACCGCCTGGCTGACAGAACCGTATGAAGGAGAAGAGAGCTATCGGGGATATCCATGGTATCAGGATGAGCAGGTGAAGCAATTTACAGATGCCGCAATTAATGACAATGTACAACTGTTGACGCATTGTAACGGTGACGCTGCCTCCGATCAGCTTTTGCGTAACTATCAAGCTTCTTTAAAAGAATCAGAGAATCCAAATAAACATCATTTAAGACCTGTTATGATTCATTGCCAGACTGTACGGAATGATCAGCTTGATAAAATGGCAGAATTATCCATGATCCCCTCTATCTTTATCGCGCATACGTACTATTGGGGCGATGTACATCTCAAAAATCTTGGAGAAGAACGGGGCCGGCGTATCAGCCCGGCAAGATCAGCATATGATCGCAGGCTATGTGTGAACTTCCACCAGGACGCGCCAATCGTGAAACCGGACATGCTGCATACAATTTGGTGTGCAGTGAATAGGCAAACCAGAAATGGTGTCGATATTGGACCGGAAGAGTGTGTCAGTGTCTATGAGGCACTGAAGGCTGTAACTATTAATGCCGCTTATCAATATTTTGAGGAGGATTATAAAGGAAGTCTAGAAGAAGGGAAATTGGCAGATTTAGTAATATTAGACAAAAATCCATTGAAAGTAGATAAAATGGATATTAAAGATATACAGGTTTTGGAGACTTTGAAAGATGGAGAAACCATTTTCCATCTAGAAACTAATCCAATCCAATAACGAGGAGTCTAGCTTATGAAAGAAGTGAAAAAGAGAGAAACGCTTACGAAAACACTCAAGCCTCATTGGGTCTGGGCGATTGCTTTAGGTTCAGCGATTGGCTGGGGAGCTTTTGTACAGCCAATCAACTGGATGTCTACAGCAGGACCGCTTGGAGTAATTATCGGTTTCTTTATCGGTGCACTGCTGATGATTCTGATTGCTGTCAGTTACGGGTTCCTGATTAAGAGCTTCCCTGTTTCCGGTGGTGAGTTCGCTTATGCTTATGTCAGTCTGGGCAGAACACACGCTTTTATTTCCGGATGGTTTTTAACTTTAGGATACATCTGTATTGTTGCATTAAATGCCTCTGCATTTGCCCTTATGATTAAATTTATCTTTCCGAAAGTTATTGAAAACATCCCGCTCTACCAGATTGCAGGCTGGGATGTTTATTTGACCGAAGTTTTTGTAGCAGCCATTCTCCTTGCAGTATTCGGATTTTTTAATATTAGAGGAACAACCTTGTCAGGAAGCATGCAATTTGTTTTTTGTATCGTTATGATTGCAGCTATATTTATTCTGCTGCTTCTTGTCGGTATCCAGCCAAGTGCAGGATTTTCCAATATTACGCCAATGTTCCCGCCGGAGACAACAGCAATTGCTGCCATTATATCCATCGTCGCCATTGCCCCATGGGCTTATGTCGGATTTGATAATGTCCCGCAGGCCGCAGAGGAATTTGATTTCCCATCCAGTAAGGCATTCCGTTTAATTGTATTTGCCNCTCTATCTTTATCGCGCATACGTACTATTGGGGCGATGTACATCTCAAAAATCTTGGAGAAGAACGGGGCCGGCGTATCAGCCCGGCAAGATCAGCATATGATCGCAGGCTATGTGTGAACTTCCACCAGGACGCGCCAATCGTGAAACCGGACATGCTGCATACAATTTGGTGTGCAGTGAATAGGCAAACCAGAAATGGTGTCGATATTGGACCGGAAGAGTGTGTCAGTGTCTATGAGGCACTGAAGGCTGTAACTATTAATGCCGCTTATCAATATTTTGAGGAGGATTATAAAGGAAGTCTAGAAGAAGGGAAATTGGCAGATTTAGTAATATTAGACAAAAATCCATTGAAAGTAGATAAAATGGATATTAAAGATATACAGGTTTTGGAGACTTTGAAAGATGGAGAAACCATTTTCCATCTAGAAACTAATCCAATCCAATAACGAGGAGTCTAGCTTATGAAAGAAGTGAAAAAGAGAGAAACGCTTACGAAAACACTCAAGCCTCATTGGGTCTGGGCGATTGCTTTAGGTTCAGCGATTGGCTGGGGAGCTTTTGTACAGCCAATCAACTGGATGTCTACAGCAGGACCGCTTGGAGTAATTATCGGTTTCTTTATCGGTGCACTGCTGATGATTCTGATTGCTGTCAGTTACGGGTTCCTGATTAAGAGCTTCCCTGTTTCCGGTGGTGAGTTCGCTTATGCTTATGTCAGTCTGGGCAGAACCCACGCTTTTATTTCCGGATGGTTTTTAACTTTAGGATACATCTGTATTGTTGCATTAAATGCCTCTGCATTTGCCCTTATGATTAAATTTATCTTTCCGAAAGTTATTGAAAACATCCCGCTCTATCAGATTGCCGGCTGGGATGTTTATTTGACCGAAGTTTTTGTAGCAGCCATTGTCCTTGCAGTATTCGGATTTTTTAATATTAGAGGAACAACCTTGTCAGGAAGCATGCAATTTGTTTTTTGTATCGTTATGATTGCAGCCATATTTATTCTGCTGCTTCTTGTCGGTATCCAGCCAAGTGCAGGATTTTCCAATATTACACCAATGTTCCCGCCGGAGACAACAGCAATTGCTGCCATTATATCTATCGTCGCCATTGCCCCATGGGCTTATGTCGGCTTTGATAATGTCCCGCAGGCCGCAGAGGAATTTGATTTCCCATCCAGTAAGGCATTCCGTTTAATTGTATTTGCTATTTTAGCAGCAGCAACATTATACAGTTTAATGATTATTGTTACTTCCATGGTTCGTCCGTGGGAGGGCGTTGTTGAAGAAAATCACATCTGGGGAACTGGTTATATCATTGAAAACCTGCTCGGACCTTTAGGCCTGGCCATCCTTGCAGTCGCATTGACCATGGGAATTTTTACCGGTCTGAATGGATTTATTATTTCATCCAGCCGACTTTTATTCGCCATGTCCCGTGCTAAGTTTATTCCAAAAGGCTTCTCTAAGCTTCATCTGAAATATAACACACCAAGCCTGGGTATCATTTTTGCAGTAGTCATTGCAATGTTATCACCATGGTTTGGGAGAGAAGCATTGATGTGGGTCGTAGATATGTCCTCCATCGGTGTAACCATTGCTTATTTTTATACCTGTTATGCCGCTTTTACGTTATTCAAAATGAAAAAGGATCATACGTTTAATGAGAAAAAACATATTGAAGCACCCAGGAAAAAAATTGTTGCCATCCTGGGTATGGTGGCCAGTATTATCTTCCTTGGATTACTGCTTATCCCGGGTTCACCGGCATTTTTAGGGATTGAGTCCAGAATTGCATTAGCTGCGTGGGTTGTTTTGGGGATTATCTTTTATTTAATCAAGCGTAAGGATATTAAGAACATTCCTGATAAAGAATTGAATTATTATATTCTTGGGAAGGAAGAGGTTGAGATTGAGAAGGATGAGTGATTAAGTAATATATATGATATTCTCATATGAAGACCCCTGATATTAACAAGTATATCAGGGGTCTTCCATCCTATTCTATTTTATAAATCAATTCTAATTTATCTTTCATTTGCCCTGCAAATTTAAGATTGTTCCTTCTACAATTTATAATAATAGTAAATCATTCTTTATTATATTTATCATTAAGTGGCGAATAAACAGGTATCTATAATAGTTGCTAAACCTCCTGTATACTATTGTCATGCACTTTGCATACAATTTCATTATACAAGAGGTTATTCTTATTAATTGTACTGGCTCTTTAACCCGCAATATTCAACACCTTGAGGCAACATTCATTCCACTGATTCTCCACGCATCGTAATTATTTTCTATGGAGATTATCTTATGTGTGGTTTATAAATTGTAGGTAGGGATTATCCGGCACTTACCTTCCTTCTCTTAACCCATGGTTATGAAAAAAGCTAACAAATTTTATTTTATCGAAATATAGTAAAATCCAGCAGCATTATAACATCTAATTCACATATGTTAGTCCAACAAAAAGCAATTTATTCACTTATTCTTAACTAACGGCCTACCAATCGAATGATATTCCACTCCATTGTCAGCCATTTCCTGCACTCCATAAATATTTCTGCCATCAAATACTAATGGAGAACGCATTAAATCTTTATAACGTTTTGGAGTAATTGCTTTGATTTCTCCCCACTCTGTAAAAATAAAACATACACTTGCTTCTTCTAAAGCAGTCTCCGGGTTATCAACATAAGTGATTTCTCCCTGGCTATGGTTTCCTTCTGGATAGAACTCTTTAAAGTTATCTCCCCCAACTGGATCATATGCATAAATATCCGCTCCTTGTTCTAAAAGAAGCGGAACATTTGCAAGTGATGGAGCTTCACGAAGGTCATCTGTACCTGGTTTAAAAGTTAATCCAAGTACTGCTACTTTAATGCCATTAAAAGTAATTAACTGTTGTCTTGCTTTTTCAAAAAGCTTAAGTTTTTGCTCCGTATTAATATCAATTGTTGCTTTTATTGTTCGCAAGTCATATCCATGCTGTCTTGCAAGAAATTCAAGTGCGCTTGTATCTTTCGGGAAACAAGATCCTCCATAACCAATCCCTGCATTCAGAAATTTATCACCTATCCTGTCATCATAGCTCATTCCTTTAGCAACATCTTGAATATCTGCGCCTACTAGCTCACAAAGATTTGCAATATCATTCATATAAGAAATTTTCAACGCCAAAAAATCATTAGAAGCATACTTAATCATTTCTGCTGTGCGACGATTTACAGATACAATCGGAATTCCAAATGGTTTATAAACACTTGTTAATATCTCTTCCGCCCACTTACTCTCTGTACCAATAACAATACGATCTGCTTCTAATGTATCCTTTACCGCTGATCCTTGAGCTAAAAATTCTGGATTAGAAGCTACTTCTACTCTTACATCATTTACAAGAAAATCATTGATAAATTTTTCTATTTTATCATTAGTTCCGACTGGTACAGTTGATTTAATTACAACTAAACAATCTTTTTCTAAGGATTCCGCCACTTGTTTAGCTACTGTAGCAATATATTTTAAATCGGCTGAACCATCTTTTTTTTCTGGTGTACCTACGCCAATAAACACTGCTTCAGCTTCTTTATATGCAGCAGCAAATTCAGTTGTAAAGTGTAATTTTCCTGATTCAATATTCTTCTTCATTAACTCTTCCAATCCTGCTTCAAAGATCGGAGAAATTCCGGCACGCATTGTTTGTACCTTTTGTTCATCAATATCAACACATGTTACATTATGGCCGTTCTCTGCCATACACACACCTGTCACAAGACCGACATAACCTGTACCGGCAACTGCTATATTTTTCAAGAGGTAACCTCCTATAATCAATTTCTTTAAGATTTATAATACTTTCAGTTAACAACTTCTATCATATCTTCTAGAAATAATTTAAACAACTATTTCATACCTATAAATTTTCCAAAAGAAAATGCTCTATATTGAAAACAAAAGAAGACCCTCTAATCACTAATTTAAATCATTTCTGTAATGAAAAGTTGAAATATATTACAGTTTATTATCAAAAAATTCAGAATTGTATCATCTATTCTTCTAGAAGCTTCTCATCACCATAAGGATTCGAAGCTTTTGCCATCTGATCATACTTTTGTTGGTCACTTAATAATTCATTAGCCATATTAAAAATATGTATCTTCATCCGTTCCAGCTAGTTTTAATACTCCTGCATCAACTCCCTCCTGACGCTCTGTCGTATCTCTCAATACCAGTACAGGAACACCCAATGATGGTGCTTCTTCTTGAACGCCGCCAGAATCTGTTAATATTAGGTGTGCACGAGATGCAAGGTTATGAAAGTCAACTACATCTAGAGGATTAATTAATTTAATTCGGTCATCATTTTCTAAAATATCATCAGCTGTTTCTTTAACCAATGGATTCAAATGAACTGGATAAACCACTTGAATGTCGTCATGCGTTTCTACTAATCGCTTGATCGCTCGAAAAATTTGTTTCATATTGTTGCCTAAATTTTCTCTTCTATGTGCTGTCATCAGTACAAGGCGTTTGTCACCTAGTTCATCAATAATTGAATTAGAATACGATTCATCAACTGTTGTTTTTAAAGCGTCGATTGCTGTATTACCAGTAATAGCAATACGATCTTCAGGTTTATTTTCATTAAACAGATTTTGTTTGGATTTTTCTGTCGGTGCAAAATGTAAATCTGCTATTACTCCGGTAAGCTGGCGGTTCATTTCTTCAGGGAAAGGAGAATATTTACCCCATGTACGCAAGCCAGCTTCTACATGTCCAACCGCAATTTGATTATAGTAAGCAGCGAGAGAAGCTGCAAAGGTTGTACTCGTATCACCATGCACTAAAACAATATCTGGCTGCACTTTCTTCATTACTTCATCCAGTCCTTCTAAGGCACGAGTTGTAATTTGTGAAAGAGTCTGTTGTTTTTTCATAATATTCAAATTAAAGTCCGGAATAAGCCCAAATATCTTCATAACCTGGTCTAGCATTTCTCTATGTTGAGCAGTAACCGTTACAATGGACTCGAACTCTTCTGTACGCTTATTTAATTCCAACACAAGCGGTGCCATTTTAATTGCTTCTGGTCTCGTCCCAAAAATAGCCATTACTTTAATTCGTTTTGTCAAATCTATCAATCCAAGTTTATGTATTGATTGTCAAAATGATTTTGGGCTTAGTATAGACAGTCTGTTTATATTTCTCCAGTAAACATAATTTTATTTACTTTCATACTCGGAATTTGTAACTATATGTTGATACATGAATGGTAGATACGCCTTTAAATGAAAAAATTAATCCTCCAGCTATGTTGGGGATTAATTTTTTTCGTTAAGAACTTCGCTATTACTATTAATTTACAATTTTCCAAGAAGATATCTATTTTTAAAATAAATTAAACGTTTGAACAATCTCTCATTGTCCTTTCTGATACGCAATTTTCCCTCTGCAAACGGTATATACTATATCCATTTCATCATTTAATAATACAAAATCTGCATCCTTACCAATTTCAATACTGCCCTTTTTATCAAAAATACCTACTTGTTTCGCTGGGTTTTCTGCAGTCATCTTTACAATATCAGTTAGTTTAACACCATCTAACTTCAACATCACTTTTACTGCGTCAATCATTCTCAGTATACTCCCTGCTAAAGAGCCATTATCCAATGTTGCCCGGCCATTTTTCACTTGAACAGGCTGTCCGCCCAACTCATAATTACCATCTTCCAGTCCTTTTGCTCTCATGGAATCTGTAATCATAATAATTCGATCCGATCCAACATTATTAAAAATCAACTGCAGCATCTCTGGTACAACATGAATACCGTCTGAAATCAATTCTGCATGTAAATCCTTTGATTGAAAAGCTGCTCCTACTGCTCCAATATCACGATGATGAATCCCATTCATTGCATTACATAAATGTGTCAGCTGTCTAACTCCTAATTTAACAGCATCTTTTATTTGTCCAAAAGAAGCATCTGTATGACCGGCAGATACATTAACGCCAGATTTATATAGTGTTCTTATAAATTCACCAGTTTTATCATGCTCTGGAGCCATTGTAATTGTCCGGATTTGTTCCTTTGCTTCCTCTTGCCATGTCATAAATTTATCTAAATCCGGTTCTGTAATATATTGCTTTGGCTGTGCTCCTGCTTTAGATACTTCTACAAATGGACCTTCTAAATGTACTCCAACTAAATCGGCACCCTGTTTTTGTTCTTCATCTGTCCATGCAGCAATATTTTTTAAAGCATTTGATATTTCATTATCTGACTGTGTAATTGTTGTAGCGAGATAACTGGTTGTTCCTTCTGATGGCAGTTTATCTGCAAGTGTCTGCAATGTTTCTGGTGTTGCATCCATTACATCAACACCATATCCTCCATGGATATGTGCATCAATAAATCCTGGAAGTAATTTTAATTCGTTCCTTGCGTCAATAACCTCTCCGTCAAATGAGAGATCGCCTACCACTTCTTGCTTAAGAATTTGTTTTATTTTCCCGTTTTCTATAATAATAGAAACATTTTTTTCAATCTCTTGGTGCAGGTATGCTTCCTGTATATTTTTTATAAGTAATGTTGATGGTTCCAAAATTTAATTCCTCCGTTCTTTCTTAATGATTTATATATTATTTTATTATAACGCTATCTGTTGAATAAATGAATATTTTGTTGGTATTTCCCGGGAAATGATATGATTTATCGAAAATTACGAATTATTCTCACTTAGTATTAGTGAGAAATTATATAAATAACAATTTATAGTTGGAAAATAATGTTAGAACTTAAATATCATTTCAAAGAAAACGACACTTTTTATTCGCTTCATACTCTTATTAGATTAAACATATTTCAATCTTTTTTCCATTTCCTACAAATCACGTATAAAATATTCTGTAAAAAATGACTTTATATTCATTTCTAATTTGCTATTAATTTCACTTTAAACTAAACCATTGACCTATTATCTTTATCATCTATTGATAAACGACCTGAAATTAGTTCCATAGACCCTCTTTATAAACATTACAAACATATTACAAATTCACATATCATCTACCATAATTATCTATAAAACGATATACTTTTATAAAGATGTATTTATTGGAATTATTTTTTTATAAACAAGTCGTTTTTTGTATTATGTTTGTAATTAAATAAACTGGTAATACCTCATTATAAAACTATTAAACCACACTCTAAAATTACAATTGACATGCATCTGTGGGTAAAATACATCTTGTTGTCCTATGTCGAATATGCAATTTGTTCCTGTACCAAGATTGTTACGTATGTGTTAAAAGATATTCTTCTTCATTTAATCGTACGGGCAAAGCTTTGAGAGAATAGTAATATAACTATTATTTTCTTTAAGGCACTCCTCTTTGGTCTCCATACAAATAATCATATTCAGCACACATCTAACAACACCCCATATAAAAAATCTAAGGAGGAAATGCACAAATGGCAAACAAGAAAATACTCTTATCTGTTACTGCATCTGCAGCAATTGCATCTGCTTTTGTAGCTACAGACAGTGCTGATGCAGCATCTTACAAAGTGAAAAGCGGCGACAATCTATGGAAGATTGCACAAAATCAAGGAACAACTGTTTCCAAATTAAAATCTCTTAATAACCTTTCTTCGGATCTCATTTTCCCGAATCAGGTTTTAAAAACAACCGGATCTTCGAGCTCTGGTTCCAGTTCTAAATCAAGCTCAAGCTCTAATTCCGGTTCAAGCAGTTCAGGCGGAAGTACATACACAGTAAAATCTGGTGATACATTAAGCGGTATTGCACATAAACACGGTATTTCTTTAAACAACTTAATGAAGTGGAACAATTTATCTACTACCTTAATTTACCCTGGAAATAAATTAAGTGTCAGCAGCGGCGGTTCCAGCAGCTCTGGTTCAAGCTCCAGTTCTAAATCAAGTTCTGGATCTAATTCTTCCAGTTCTTCTACTGGTACCTATACGGTAAAATCTGGTGATAGCCTTTCTAAAATTGCAAGTCAGCAGGGTACTACTGTATCAAAGTTGAAATCTCTCAACAATTTATCCTCTGATTTAATTATTGTCGGTCAGAAATTAAAAGTGAGCGGCTCCGGCAGCTCTAGCTCTAATACCAGTTCAAACAGCAGTTCCGGTTCAAAAAGCAATAGTTCTAACACATCCTCTTCCAGTGCTGTTTATGATGTAGATAAACTTATTTCTACTGCACAAGCTCAGTCCGGAACGCCTTATGTATGGGGCGGGCAATCTCCAAGCGGTTTTGATTGCAGCGGATTTATCCATTATGTCATTAATCAGGCTGGTAAGAGTATGGGGCGGACAAATGTGGAAGGCTACTATAACAAATCTTATACAATCAGCAGTCCACAAGTAGGAGATTTAGTATTCTTCTCTGGAACATATAAATCCGGTCCTTCTCATATGGGCTTTTATGTTGGAAATAACAAGTTTATCCATGCAGGGACTTCTACAGGTGTAACAACAACATCTCTGGATAACTCTTACTGGAGTTCACATTTTGATAGCTTTAAACGTTTTTATTAATTTTATATAATAATAGTAGAAAAAACTTGTATCTGCTTTCGAGAGAATAAGCTGGTACAGGTTTTTGTTATTTATAAAGAAGTAAGACATTTCGGAAATTACCCGGAATGTCTTACTTCTTTTATTTCCTATTCTTTTTCCCGTTCTATTTCAATTTCTTCCTTCCCAAGTATATGATAATTCATTTCTTTTTCAGGTATGCTGTTAAAATCTTTTCGTTTAAAGATGTAGAAAATAGCCCCCAATACAATCCAGATTACTAAAGAAATTCTCGATTCAAACCCTAAAAAGGCTGGTGAGCCGGGAATTAATAAAAGTCCCAGAAATGTAGCACTTGCAGCCATCCCCAAGAAAGCCAAAATCTTTTTACCTGGACCTAAAATGTGTTTTTTCTCATTGAATGTATGATCCTTTTTTGTTTTAAATAGTGTAAAAGCAGCATAACATGTATAGAAGTAAGCAATAGTCACACCGATAGAGGACATATCAACGACCCACAATAGAGCTTCTCTTCCGAACCATGGGGCTGCCATGGCCATACCTACTGCAAATATTATCCCCCAGTACGGTGTATTATATTTTGGATGCAGCTTCCCGAATGCTTCCGGTAATATTTTTGCCCGAGCCATGGAGAACATTAAACGGCTGGAAGAGATAATAAAACCATTTAAGCCGGTGAATATTCCCATTGCCAAAGCCACAGCAAGAATTGCCAAACCTAAAGGCCCAAGCAGCTCCTGAATTATATATCCAGTTCCCCAGATATGTTCCTCTGAGACAACACCTTCCCACGGCCGAACCATTGATGTTGCAATAATCATTAAGCTGTACAAAGCTGCTGCTGCTAAAATGGCAAAAACAATGAGGGTAAACGCTTTTTTTGCTGGAAAATTAAATTCCTCCGCTGTCTGTGGTACATTATCAAAGCCGACAAACGCCCACGGTGCAATGGCTACAATAGATATAATTGCCGCAATTGCTGTGGTATCATTCGGAAATAGTGGTTTTATATTTTGAAAGCCGGCACTTGGCTGAATTCCAACAAACAGTAATAAAGCAAATATTGCTCCAATCATAATTATACAAAAGATAAATTGAATGCTTCCAGACAGGCTCGATCCTCTAAAGTTCGAGTAACCGAACACTCCAAGCACTAATGTCGCTACAATAATTTCTGTTAAATAGACATCCCAGCCTGCAATTTGATATAAAGGTATATTCTCAATAATACGTGGAAAAACAAATTTAATCATAAGCGCAAACGCAGATGCATTTAATGCAACAATACATATGTACCCTAAGGTTAAAAACCATCCCGAAATAAAAGCATGAGTCCTGCCCAGACTGATATAGGCATAAGCAAAGCCGCCACCTGACACAGGGAAGCTTTTAATCAGAAAACCGAAGCTTACGGCAATTAACAGCATTAATAGAGCACCAATAAAGAAGCCTATAATAACCCCTAATGGACCTGCTGATTCCATCCAGGTTATCGGCTGTACAAACGCTCCCCAGCCAATTGCTGAACCTAGAGCAAGTGCCCATACCCAATGAGGTTTTAATGTCTTTTGTAACGTCTCTCTCTTTCCATCCATAAATGAGCTCCTTTTTTCTTTTATAAATTTTAGAAAAGTTTATATTTTTCACAGTGTATAACTTTACATTAAAAATTCTATTTCGACAAATAAACGCGCTAACATTTTACATTTAGAAGTTACAATTTACTAATATATTAAAAAACACATTCATTTTACCTATTCAAATGAAGTATGTGCCAAACTAAATGAAGAGATTAGCATATTGAAATTTATATCGTATGAATGAGAATATTATAGTATAGTAGATTTTAATTGTATAAACACCAAAATTGGAGGCTCAATAAACTATGAGAATTGGATACCTACGTAATTATAAACAGCCTCAAACGCTGGCTAATCTAATTGCTTCTATTGCACAATCAAAAGATATTGAAATTCTGTATTTTAGCCCAAAAGATGTTAACTTAAAAACAAGAAGAATTAACGGATTACTCTTTAAGGACAGTTGCTGGAAGCGCATAAAAGCAAAAACACCTAAAATCATTGATGTAAATGCAAATTGTTTAAAACATAAGGAAGTTATTAAACACCTGAGAAAGTATGCCCATTTGACAGATAATGGTCTTAATCGGATATCCAAGCTTACATTGCAAGAACTATTAAATGAAGATCCTGATTATCAGAACTATACCATTCCTACAAAGAGTTGTGCCTTTTTTTCTGACATAGAGGAATTTCTCAATGAATATAGTGAGATTGTTTTACGCCCTATACGCAGCAAACGTGCAGATGGTGTATATAAGATTTCAAAAATTAATCCTGAAAAATATTTTTTAGACTATTTCAACACTACAATAGAGGTTTCTTATGAGGAGCTTATCGTATTTTGTAATAATGAAATCCTTATAAAAGATTATCTTGTACAAAAATACATCGATTCCAAAACACCACAAGGTGACTCTTTTGATTGGCGAATTCATTTTGAAAAGACTGGTCATGGAAACTGGCGGATTATCAATAATCAGATCCGTATCGGGCTGAATCAAAAAATTACAACAAATTGGAATCAGGGTGGCGGAATAATTGATACAGATATCTTTATGAAATTAAAGTATAGCGATCAAGCAGAAATGAAACTGGAACAGGTAAAAGAGTTTGGACTTAAAGCTGCAGCAAAATTGGAATCACTTAGAAAAACAAAACTGGCTACTATCAGTATAGATTTAGGAATTGATCATAATGGTGATATATTTATATTTGAAGCAAATGACGCCCCTATTACAACCAGTTTACTTGGTGAGATTGCTATGATAAGAACGGACTATTATCAATATTTACTCAAAAATAAGTCAGATAAATGATTGGAGGAGGAGAACAAAAAGGACTTTTTTAAATAAAGTCCTTTTTGTTCTCCTCCCATTAGATTACTAATTCCACATTTATCTAAAAATAGTTTACAGTGTATAGTTTCTGTCTAAAAAATATTTCACATTAATATTTGACAAAAGCTTCATTATCAGTCTTTTTTCAAATTTATACTTCAAATTATTTTATATTGTGGTAAAATTGTTACTAGATAATTAGGAAAACGAATAAATCAGGAGGAGAAATGATTCCATGTTAGTAGGACTAATGTATCCCTTCAGAAAGCCGACATCACTTGCTAAAGATATATCCATCAAAGCAAAACCAAAGGGAATCGATATACTATATATGCATCCAAGCGATATTAATGAGGCCGACCATACAACATCGGGGATGGTTTTCAATGGCGATTCATGGCAAGAAGTACGGACGAGTATCCCTGAAACAATTGATGTTTCTGCTTTCTGCTTAAAATTTAAACATACCATCAACTATTTACAAGAACATGCTTACTTAACAGAAGACGGGAGAAATAAAATCTCAAAGGAAAGTATACAGAAAATTATGGAGAAAGATACACAATTTCAAAAGTATGCGATTCCTACATCCAGATGTAAAACTTTCTCCGTCATTAAAGGCTTCTTGTTAAAATACGGAGAGGTTGTTGTAAAGCCGATCTACAGTCAATTAGGGAAAGACATATATAAAATTTCACAAGTGAATGAAGATGAGTTTATTATCGGTTATCAAAAATCCAGCCGCAAAATGAACTTACAAGAAACTTTTATTTACTTTCAAGATATCATTACACAGGATAAATTTATTGTTCAAAAATATATCCCCTCCAGAACTCATCTTGGAGATCCCTTTGACTGCCGTGTTCATTTGGAAAAAAATAAAAATGGAAAATGGGTTATTGCTAAAAAATATATCCGCGTTGGAACAGGCCAACAGGTTGTTTCTAACATCCAGCAAGATGGAAATATGTTAGATACAAGTATGTTTTTAAAATTGAAGTTTAAAGAAGGTGCACAATCTGTTAATAATCATATTGATTATTTCGCATTAAATATAGCAAAGAAAGCAGAAAAAGTACGGAAGAGAGAACTAGTGACACTCGGCCTAGATATTGGAATTGACGAAAATGAGAACCTCTTTCTCTTTGAAGCAAACAGCGCTCCTGATACTTCATTACTGCAAGAAGAAGTGGCTAACTTACGCACAGATTATTACTCTTACTTATTGGAACAAAATACCGAACAGGTTCCGAAAGAAATTGTTTAAAAATCACTATTTATCTTCATTCTCATAGTTAATTATGTTGGGAATCCAGTTTACATATTAATAATACTGGGTCCCCGCCAATTAACTTTTGTATATAAAAAATTTTTACATAACCCCTCATTTATTAACTTACCCTACATCTATAACTACACAGTTTACTCAGCTTTAGATGAGAAATAACAGATTTGTTGTTGCTCTTATTTATTCCTTTATCTTTTCTTATGTTACTATTATTTTAATAGGCTTTTAGGGGGTGGAAATGATACGTACTATTATCACTTATGGAACTTTTGATTTATTACATGTAGGTCATGTTAATTTACTAAAACGTGCAAAAACAATGGGTGATTATCTTATAGTAGGATTATCCACCGATTATTTTAATACACTCAAACATAAACAGTCTTTTTTTTCCTATTCTGATCGAAAAATTATCCTTGAATCAATCCGTTATGTAGATAAAGTCATCCCAGAGAAAACATGGAAGCAAAAAAAAGAGGATATTTTGCAATATCAAGTCGATACATTTGTTATTGGAGATGATTGGAAAGGAAAATTTGATGAGCTGTGTTCTTTTTGTGAAGTCATCTACTTGCCCCGTACAGATGGTATCTCCTCCACAATTATCAAAGAAAATTTAAGAGATGACAGCTAGGTATTTGGATATATCGACAAAAAAGAACATGTAATGTAATTGTAAATTTACTAATCAATTATTTCATAGTAAAATTAAGAGTGGTTTATCAAGAAATGAGTCCATATTTCTTGTAAAAAAGGAGATTTGTAATGTCAAAACATAAAAAGGTGCAGAGTCGCAGAGTTACGCGAAAAAAGCGCAAACTTAGAAAAGGGATTTTAATTCCTTTAGTTGTCATCGCCTTAGCTTTGCTTGTAGTTATTGGATATGGAAGTTATTTATATGTTAAAGCAAATAATGCTGTCAATGATTCTTTTGAAGATGACGGTCGCGATAAATCGGATTTAAGGGAATTTGAAGTTGACCCTAATATTGATAATGTTTCTATTCTTATTATTGGTGTTGATGAAAATGAACATCGGGGAAACGCAGGAAATTCACGCTCAGATACACTTATGTTAGCAACCTTTAATAAGGATGAAAAGAGTGTTAAATTAGTTAGTATTCCCCGTGATTCATATGTATATATACCTGAAGTAGGTCGTGAGGATAAAATCACGCATGCCCATGCCTACGGCGGACCAAAAGCAACGATTGAAACTGTTGAAAATTTAATGAATATTCCAGTTGATTACTATGTACGTGTTAATTTCCACGCATTTGTAGATGTGGTAGATGCAATTGGCGGTATTGACGTTGATGTACCATACGAATTTCAAGAGTCTGATTCCATGGATAAACGGGATGCTATCCATCTTTACCCTGGAGAACAAGTACTTGATGGTGAAGAAGCTTTAGCATTTGCAAGGACCCGTAAATTAGATAATGATATTGAACGCGGGAAACGACAGATGGAAGTCGTCAATGCTGTAGCGGATAAAGCAACATCTATCGGATCTGTTTTAAAATTCGACGATCTGATTGCAGCAGTTGGAAGCAACATGAATACGAATATGACGTTTAAACAGATGATGACCTTAGCTACGTTCGGTACAGGCGGCCTTGATATCGAAAACTTTACCTTAGAAGGCAGTGATTATCAGCCTAGCTCGACTTATTATTGGCTGCTTGATGAAATGGCACTAGAAGAAACAAGAGCTATGCTTCAAGATCACTTAGAAATCTCTAATTCCCTTGCTGAGGAAGAGAATGGCACAACTAATGAAGCTGATGCCCAACAAGATGAACCTTCCCAAGAAGAGGGCGAGGTTTATCAAGATCCTAACGGAAAAACAAATACCGAAGATGGAACTTATCAGGAAGAAGGCTCATACGAAGAACAAGGTGAGGCTTATCAAGAAGAAGGTTCTTATCAAGAGGACCCCTATCAGGAAGAAGAAGAAACAGTAGAATATGATGCAGAAGGAAATCCTTATTAATCGAAAAACTCTTTCCCAGGCTTGATTGGGAGGGAGTTTTTTGATTGTCTGAGAATCAGTATGCAAGCAGATACAGTATACAGGCAAAAGACGGTTTTCTTTAAACAAAAAAGCCTCTCTAGATATTGCTAAAAACAACAATAATTAGAGAGGTTCTCAGATCATATTTTAACTTTTTAAGCTTATTTTAACTTTCTCTTATTTAACCCACTTTTTTTATTTATAAATAAGGCAAATCTTTCAGTAGATGCTATTCCGCATACGATAGAGAATAAATGAATCCCTAAGATAATAAAGCAGAATACGGCTAAAGAAGTCATCAGCTGTGCATTATTAACGACAATAGCCATAGCACCAAAGAACATACTGAATGCATAGATAATCAGCACAGATTCTCTATGCGAATAACCGTTTTTTAACAATCGATAATGAATATGATTTCGATCTGCAACTGAAATACCTTGTTTATTTTGGACTCTCCGGATAATAGCAAGCAATGTATCAAAAACTGGTAGTGCAATTACAATAATCGGGATTACAAAGCTGAAGAAGGCTACATTTTTGAATAAGCCAAGCATTGATATAATAGCAATCGAATACCCCAGGAATAACGCTCCAGTATCTCCCATGAATATTTTAGCCGGGTGAAAATTAAATACTAAGAATCCAACTGTTGAACCAATTAGCAATACGCATAATCCAATAACAATCATACGATAGTCCATAACGGCCATAATCAAAATGCTAATGAAAGCAATTGTTGATACACCTCCAGCTAGACCGTCTAAACCATCAATCAGATTAATTGCGTTGGCAGCAGCAACAATCCAGAAAATAGTAAGAGCTATCCCAACATATTCGCCTAAAAACACTGTCCCCATAAAAGGTAATGTCAGTTTTTCAATTACTAACCCTGAATATGCTACAACAGAAGCAGCTAATATTTGTCCCAACAGCTTTGTACCAGGACGAATATCAAAAATATCATCCAGAAAGCCTGTTAACAGTATAATAATTGCACCAATAATAATTGCCGTCATCTGCGGATGCTCCGGCTGTAAATAAAGGAAGCCTGCGGCAATGCCAAAGAAAATAGCTAGCCCTCCAATACTTGGTACAGCCTTTTGATGCTGCTTTCTATTATCAGGTTGATCTACTAGATTTAATCTTTTCGAAATGCTTATAATAATTGGTGTCGTGATAATTGCTGTCAAAAGCGCGATGAAAAATGCTATCAGCAATTCAGTAACACTCCACATAGTTTTTCACCTACTTGTTTTATTCTAGTAAACTGATACCTTTTATATTTTATTACCCTTTCTTGCATTAATTTTACCATAATTCGACTATAACTGTTATATAAAACTCCGAAAAAAACAACCGAACCTCTTCCTTTGAGAAGCAACTCGGTTGTTTTCTTTAGCGGTATTGAGCAATGTTAAATTTATATATCGGGTTATCCAGCATGTCATATAATTTCTTAATGCTTGGAACTTGTTTCACTGCCCAGGCAATATCTGTTGCATATTGCGGGTATCCAGGATTTGCAGGATTCCAGCGCATTTTATATAACGTATTTTGGCTATATTGATTATGAATATAGCTTTCTCCGATAAATCTCGCACCGCCAATGATAGCTTGTTCTGGTGTAAACCAGCCTTCATTATAAGCTCTGATAGCTCCCGCAGTACGGGCGTTGCCATCTACTGCTCCAATACCATACATATTATAAGCTGTTTTTATGTTTGTAAGACTGCTTCGATTAGAGGCGGTTACTACAACAGGATTTTTGCTGCTGTTTAATCCTACTTCAATACCTCTTGCTAAATCTGAATTACCATTACCAGTTTCCAATAGCGCATGAGAAATCAGATAGATTTCGTTTACAGAATGCTGGCTACTAGCTGTTATAAAGGATTGTCCTTTTCCAGAAAGAATTCCTTTACCACTTAAAATACTACTATTTAATGAAGATGCTATTACTCCTACACTACTGGATAGGTCTAAATGCTGGAATATATCATTCTGATCTGGATCTAGATAGGCTTTTACGTCATTACTTGTCGGATTCCTCCATGTATTATAGCTAATTTTATACCAGTTGCCTGTAGAACCAACAATAGTAACCTGTTTGCCTTTCTCTATCTGTCCATAAATGTGGCCCGAATTACTTGCAGATGAACGTACATTTACGGTTGCAGTTGTTGTTCCAATAGAAGTATTAGTGTTAATAAGTGAACTGTGGACATATAACGTTTCACCACTATAAGTTATACGATACCATTTCGTACTTCCTTGATGTGCGGCTCCTGTCACTTCACCCTGAACGGTAACTTTTGTACCGTTGGCAACTGTATATTTAATATTGTTACTAAGATCAGCTGAAGATCGTAATCTTACACCACTGCCCACAATTGTTGCAGAACCGCTTGAAGTATTTATATAGTTCTTATGAACAAAAGCATCATTGTTACGATACTTATCCGTCTGCTGTAATTGGTTCATTTGTGTGTTTAATGCTTGATTTAAAGTTACGTTATGAGATTCATGGTTGATAACCCAGCGGTTATTGATTGCTTCCTCAAGAGCTTTTAAAGTTCTTTCATCCGCTATGCCATTTACTCGTAAATTATTATCCCTTTGGAATTGCTTAACCTGACTTTCCATAAAGCTTCCAAAAAGCGTTGTTACCGATATATAGCCGTAACCAAGCGTATTTAATTGCTGTTTAATAAACTTTATCTCTTCATGACGCTTTCCCTTTTGATACGGATGATTATAGATACTGTTCAACTTATCCTTTGTTGCTTTATTCAGTTTGCCATTAACAGTTAGTCCATAGTATTCTTGGAATCTCTTTACTTGCGTTTCCATAAAGCTTCCATATAGGTTTGTCTCTGAGATATAACCAAAGCCGATTGCATTTAATTGTTTTTTATATTGAACAATATCTGCATGTCTATCTCCTTGTTGATATGTGTCCTTAGGAGCCAGTTCATTTAATTTTGCTAAGGTTACCTCATCCATTATACCATTCACCCGTAAGCCATGATTTCTTTGGAATTTTTTCACTTGGCTTTCCATGAAATCTCCAAAAAGCGTTGTGATGCTTATATAGCCATAGCCGAGACTATTTAATTTTCTCTTCATCTCTTTGATATTATTATGACGTTTCCCTTTTTGGTATGGATTGTTATAGACACTGTTCAACTTATCCTTTGTTGCTTTATTCAGCTTGCCATTAACAGTTAGTCCATAGTATTCTTGGAATCTCTTTACTTGCGTTTCCATAAAGCTTCCATACAGGTTTGTCTCTGAGATATAACCAAAGCCGATTGCATTTAATTGTTTTTTATATTGAACAATATCTGCATGTCTGTCTCCTTGTTGATATGTATCCTTAGGAGCCAGTTCATTTAATTTTGCTAAGGTTACCTCATCCATTATACCATTCACCCGTAAGCCATGATTTCTTTGGAATTTTTTCACTTGGCTTTCCATAAAATCTCCAAAAAGTGTTGTGATGCTTATATAGCCATAGCCGAGACTATTTAATTTTCTCTTCATCTCTTTGATATTATTATGACGTTTCCCTTTTTGGTATGGATTGTTATAGACACTGTTCAACTTATCCTTTGTTGCTTTATTCAGCTTGCCATTAACAGTTAGTCCATAGTATTCTTGGAATCTCTTTACTTGCGTTTCCATAAAGCTTCCATACAGGTTTGTCTCTGAGATATAACCAAAGCCGATTGCATTTAATTGTTTTTTATATTGAACAATATCTGCATGTCTGTCTCCTTGTTGATATGTATCCTTAGGAGCCAGTTCATTTAATTTTGCTAAGGTTACCTCATCCATTATACCATTCACCCGTAAGCCATGATTTCTTTGGAATTTTTTCACTTGGCTTTCCATAAAATCTCCAAAAAGTGTTGTGATGCTTATATAGCCATAGCCGAGACTATTTAATTTTCTCTTCATCTCTTTGATATTATTATGACGTTTCCCTTTTTGGTATGGATTGTTATAGACACTGTTCAACTTATCCTTTGTTGCTTTATTCAGCTTGCCATTAACAGTTAGTCCATAGTATTCTTGGAATCTCTTTACTTGCGTTTCCATAAAGCTTCCATACAGGTTTGTCTCTGAGATATAACCAAAGCCGATTGCATTTAATTGTTTTTTATATTGAACAATATCTGCATGTCTGTCTCCTTGTTGATATGTATCCTTAGGAGCCAGTTCATTTAATTTTGCTAAGGTTACCTCATCCATTATACCATTCACCCGTAAGCCATGATTTCTTTGGAATTTTTTCACTTGGCTTTCCATAAAATCTCCAAAAAGTGTTGTGATGCTTATATAGCCATAGCCGAGACTATTTAATTTTCTCTTCATCTCTTTGATATTATTATGACGTTTCCCTTTTTGGTATGGATTGTTATAGACACTGTTCAACTTATCCTTTGTTGCTTTATTCAGCTTGCCATTAACAGTTAGTCCATAGTATTCTTGGAATCTCTTTACTTGCGTTTCCATAAAGCTTCCATACAGGTTTGTCTCTGAGATATAACCAAAGCCGATTGCATTTAATTGTTTTTTATATTGAACAATATCTGCATGTCTGTCTCCTTGTTGATATGTATCCTTAGGAGCCAGTTCATTTAATTTTGCTAAGGTTACCTCATCCATTATACCATTCACCCGTAAGCCATGATTTCTTTGGAATTTTTTCACTTGGCTTTCCATAAAATCTCCAAAAAGTGTTGTGATGCTTATATAGCCATAGCCGAGACTATTTAATTTTCTCTTCATCTCTTTGATATTATTATGACGTTTGCCTTTTTGGTATGGGCTATTATAGACACTGTTCAATTTGTTCTTCGTGGCTGTATTAATCGTTCCTGTTACTTTTAAACCATAGTATTCTTGGAATCTCTTTACTTGCTTTTCCATAAAGCTTCCATACAGGTTTGTCTCTGAGATATAACCAAAGCCGATTGCGTTTAATTGTTTCTTAAACCGAACAATATCTGCATGCCTATCCCCACGTTGATATACACTTTTTGCAGCAAAAGTTTCTGCTCTAGCTAAGCTTTGTTCACCTATTTGGTCTCTCACTTCTGTATCTTTTTCAACATTTGCTTCAGATTCTTCCTCCGCTTCTACTTCAGATTCTTCCTCCGCTTCTACTTCAGATTCTTCCTCCGCTTCTACTTCAGATTCTTCCTCCGCTTCTACTTCAGATTCTTCCTCCGCTTCTACTTCAGATTCTTCCTCCGCTTCTGCTTCAGATCCTTCCTCTGCTTCTGCTTCAGATCCTTCCTCTGCTTCTGCTTCAGATCCTTCCTTGACTTCTTCCTCTTCCGTCACAAATTCCTCTGGGTTACTGAACTCCAGGTGTTCTTCACGGTTGAATGAATCGTATGATAAAATGTCTTCTATTTTTAGTAGTGTGTCTTCATCTGCAACTCCAGTGTCTTCTATGTCATAAAACTTTTGAAATGCTTTTACAGCTTCTTCAGTATGTAGACCATAATACGTTGTTGGTTTTTCCAACGCCGCAAATCCTAGCTCTGTTAAATCTTCTTTTAGCTCCTGGATTTTTTTATCATCATCACCTAATTCAAGTTTTATTTCTTCAGACACTGCTTCATTCGTGGAAGAATCCCGTTCAATAACTGATTCTTTATTCCCGTCTTCTTGATCATCATTTTGCTGACTTTCTTTTGATTGATTTGTCATTGCAAATGCTTCACTTACTGAAGCAAATGGTGAAGCCACCAATAAAATGATTAAAAAGAGAGGAAACCACTTTCTTTTCAAATCTTTTCCACCTCCTATATATAATTGTATCCTACAATATATTTATCGACAATAGTTACTCATTTCTTAAGCTTTTTTAAATACAACATTTATAAAACAAATTACACTAGACCTATATATAAACTACTGAAAATACACATATTTTTTAATTATTTGCATCGAACAAACCTAACTAAACTTATGAGTACATAAGCAAAATATAAAAACTTATAAGAATAATATCTATGGGTCTATTAAATATTCTTTTTAACTAAGAAAAGACTATAGCTATCAAAATGATAAGTATAGCCTCACCCTTCAATATATGATATTTCTTTTATGTTCTACCCCAATCTACACTACGAAGTTTACGCTTTGCACTTTTCGCCCAGCTTTTCACTGCTTCTATGCTCACCTGCTCTTTCTCAGCAATTTCCTGATTGGATAGACCTTCTATAATAGCATAGCTGAACCAAATTTTTTGTTTTTCAGTCAGTATAGCTGTTAATTTAAAGAAATCGTTTTCATTTTTCTGAGCTATAATTTCTTCTGGATTAAATCCACCCTCCTTTTCAGAAGGTATTTTATTCCCATCCATATAGTTCCCAGAATACGTTTCACCTTTATATTGAATACTCAACTGCTCAAAATATTTTCTTTCCACAATTGATTGACGGAGTACATCAACTAAGCGGTTACGAATTTGAAAATTCATGTATGTAGCTAACGGTCCTTTATCGGGATTATAGTTTTCATAAGCTCTCCACATTGCTACAAGTCCTTCTTGAAAATAATCTCCCTCCCTTTCACCAATTTGCAGTCTTGCCATCTGATAGTATACTCTACGCTGATTTTGTTCAATAAAATCTTCCAGCTCCCACCTTTTCTTTGTCATTATTCATTCCTCCTTCTCTCAAGATATTTTTAATCTAGCAGGATCGACCTACTTTGTCACATTACCCTTTTTGCACGTTTGTCCCGTACAAAATGGCATTTTGCACAGGGGAAAATGCATTTTTGCTCTTAAAAAACCTCTTTTTTGTACGTTTTTTGTCTCAAAACGCCAATTTGACTATTTTGCAATTTTTTTATCGACAATTTTCGACTTTTTTATCTATTTTGTATTTAGAATCCTCTGGTATCAACGTTTTGCAGGCATTTCTCCTTATTTTTCGTAGTGGTTTTTTAGAAAAATAAAATTCTTTTTACAAACATGCCCCTTTTTTTGAATGGGAAACGACTATAGGGATGAAAGGAGGTGATAAACATGGCAGTTGCTCAACTGACTGAATCTGTTTTGCAGCTTACGCTGAATGAGGGTTTCGATCCCATTTCTGGTGAGTTTATCCTGAAGCATAAACGATTCAATAATGTAAAACCCGATGCCACTGCTGAACAGCTCTTCGAAACAGCAAACGCATTCGTATCTGTTCAGCAGCATGAGCTTTATGGCGTAAGCCGCCGTGATGTTTCTGAGATTCACGAGGATGAAGCCTAAGCTCTAAAATTCCAGGGAAGGAGGTGAAAACACATGAGAAAACTTGAATTGAAGTTTTTAAATACAGAGGGGAAGGTTGTAACTTATTCAGTAGATCATCCGACAGAGCCGGTTAATTCGGAAACCATTCAAGAAGCAATGGATACCATCCTTCGTGAAAATGCTTTTTACTCCACAGGCGGAGATCTGACTGAAATACACAGCGCCCGCATTGTTGAACGTACTGTAGAAGAGATTGAATTATAATCCCTTCCAGTGTTAAGACTTTGTCCCGTGAGGAAACTCTCCTCACGGCATTGTCTTTTACCAGGAAATACAGAAAACCTTCATCGTCTATCTGCCTGCTCTTGAAAATCAATTAAATAAAAGGTGGTGAATTGTATGGAAGCATGGATTTCTCTTTTAACCGATATTGGATTTCCTGCAGCGGTGACCTTCTATTTGCTCCACCGGGTTGAAGGAAAGCTTAATCAGTTGATTGAGTCCATCTATTCGATTTCAATTCCTAAGAAAATAAGCTAAAAAGAGGATTTTCCCAATTTATTTTATTTGGGAAAATCCTCTTTTCTTTTATTTCCTAAAATATAAGCTTTTTTACTTTCTTTTTAGATTATAAGATTGTGCAATAGCATCAGCTGTATATTGCGCTAGCTGTTGTCGATAATTTTCATTCTTTAATAACGCATTTTCCGTGAAATTATCAATAAACAGATATTCAATTAGAATAGACGGCATATTCGTATTGCGAAGTACACTAAAGTTAGCAGTCTTCTGCCCTCTGTCAGGAACATTTAATCGCCCAGACAGATACGAATGAATATCCTGCTGCCTATTTTTTATTTCTTGAGAAACATTTCCATTATGAATAAATGATTCAAATCCTCTTGTTGAACCATTAAAGGCATTATTATGAAGACTTACAAAGTAGTCAGCGCCCCATCTATTTGCATGGTTTGCCCGTTCTGTTAATTCTATAAAGGTATCATTTCTTCTGGATAGTTCTACTTCTACATCTTTATATTTGGTAGTAAGTACTTGCTCTGTTTTCAATGCAATGTCTAAAACAACATCTTTTTCTTTTAATCCGTAACCTGTTCCACCAGGATCACTTCCGCCATGACCTGGGTCGAGAAAGATTTTCACAGAAGATTGTTGATTAAAAGCCTGATTAATCTGACTTAATGTTATTTCATCAATTATACCATTGGCTCGTAAGCCATGATCTCTTTGGAATTCCTTGACCTTTCTTTCCATAAAGTCCCCGTAGAGAGTTGTGATACTTATATAGCCATAACCAAGACTATTCAGCTTTTTCTTAATCTCTGCTGTGTGATTATGATGTTTTCCTTTTTGATACGGGCTGTTATAAACGCTGTTCAATTTATTCTTTGTAGCTGCATCTATCTTGCCAGTTACATTGAGACCATAATACTCTTGAAATCTCTTCACCTGTGTTTTCATGAAGCTTCCAAAAAGATTTGTCTCCGTGATGTAGCCAAATCCGACTGTGTTCAATTGTTTCTTATATTTAACAATATCTGCATGTCTGTCCCCTTGCTGGTACGTATTCTTTGGCGCCAGTTGATCCAGCTTTGCTAAGGTTACCTCATCAACTATGCCATTCACCCGCAGGCCGTGATCTCTTTGAAATTCTCTGACTTTCTTGTCCATAAAGCTGCCATATAGTGTAGTGATACTTATATAGCCATAGCCGAGATTATTTAACTTTTCTTTTATCTCTTTCATATCATTATGACGTTTTCCTTTTTGATAAGGGCTATTATAAACGTTGTTCAATTTATTCTTTGTAGCTGCATCTATCTTGCCAGTTACATTGAGACCATAGTATTCTTGGAATCTCTTTATCTGTGTTTTCATGAAGCTTCCAAAAAGATTTGTCTCCGTGATGTAGCCAAATCCGACTGTGTTCAATTGTTTCTTATATTTAACAATATCTGCATGCCGGTCCCCTTGTTGATACGTATTCTTTGGCGCCAGTTGATCCAGCTTTGCTAAGGTTACCTCATCAACTATGCCATTCACCCGCAGACCGTGATCTCTTTGAAATTCTCTGACTTTCTTGTCCATAAAGCTGCCATATAGTGTGGTGATACTTATATAGCCATAACCGAGATTATTTAACTTTTCTTTTATCTCTTTCATATCATTATGACGTTTTCCTTTTTGATAAGGGCTATTATAAACGCTGTTCAATTTATTCTTTGTAGCTGCATCTATCTTGCCAGTTACATTGAGGCCATAGTATTCTTGGAATCTCTTTATCTGTGTTTTCATGAAGCTTCCAAAAAGATTTGTCTCCGTGATGTAGCCAAATCCGACTGTGTTCAATTGTTTCTTATATTTAACAATATCTGCATGCCGGTCCCCTTGCTGGTACGTACTCTTTGCAGCAAAGGTTTCTACTTTGGCCAGGCTTTGTTTCTTAACTTGTTGTTCTTCAGTATGTTCTTCTATTTCGGATTCTTGATCTTCTTCTGATTCTAGGTTTTCCTCTGTTTCAGATTCTTGAACTTCCTCTGATTCTGGAATTTCTTCTGTTTCAGACTCTTGCTCTTCCACCGATTCTGTGTCTTCCTCTGTTTCAGATTCTTGCTCTCTTTCGGATTCTGTGCCTTCCTCTGTTTCAGATTCTTGCTCTTCCACCGATTCTGTGTCTTCCTCTGTTTCAGATTCTTGCTCTCTTTCGGATTCTGTGCCTTCCTCTGTTTCAGATTCTTGCTCTCCTTCGGATTCTATGTCTTCTTCTTTCTCAGATTCTTGGCTTTCTTCCGATTCGACATCTTCCTCCGCTTCAGAATTTTGCCCTTCCTCAGACTCAGCGCTTTCCTCTATCTCTGCTTCAGAATCCTGTTCAACTTCTTTCTCGTCTGTCACAAATTCTTCTGGCTTACTGAACTCCAGATGCGCTTCACGATCAAAGGAATCTTCTAATAGCATGTCTTCTATCATTTGCAGAGTTTCTTCGTCTGCAATTCCTGTCTCTTCTATGTAATGAAAAGCTTGAAATACCTTTACAGATTCTTCTGTATGTAAGCCGAAATATTCTGTTGGATTCTCTAATGCAGCAAATCCAAGTTCTGTTAAATCTTCTTTCAGTTCTTGAATTGCTTCCTCTTCATCGCCCAGCTGAAATACTACTTCTTCTGACTCTGCTTCATTTGTCGAAGCTTCCTGTTCCGTGTCTATTCTGTTGTTGTCATCCTCTTCTGTATGCTCATCGCTCTGCTGACTTTCCTTCGATTGATTATTACTCATCGCGTATACTTCGCTTGCAGTGGAAAATGGTGAAATAATCAACAAAGCAATAACTAGAAGTGGAATCCATTTGTTCCTCAAACTGCTACACCTCCTATTTTACTTCCTTTATCTTTATCGGTAGAAACAAAAGATTATTTAGTAGAAAAAACACAAAAATAAAATCATATCTGCCAAAAGGACTAATTTCCAACAGATTTTACCACCTTAAACATAAGCATATATACCTTTTTTTGTTTATATGTATGTTTTAAAAATGATTCCTCATTTAAGACTGCTATGATATCCTGTCTGTTTTTCATCCAAAAATTATCCAATTTATGTAAAATCTAAATCACAGACTCGAGTAATAGAAAATTAAATTTTTAACAATATTATTTGGAAGTTAAATTTTACTTCTTTCTGCACGTATGCTATTTTCTTAAATAAGCAGCATGAGGAGGAAATGCTATAAACGTCCTAGTTAACAACAAGATTACAGGAGGCACGAAATGTATATATGTTATATGAGGAACTTTAAAAATCCACCCGAGTATGTAAAATTATTAGCAAAAGCAGCGAAGTACTATAATATTGAAGTAATCTATAGCCATCCTAAAAATGTGGATATAACGAAAGAAATCATTAACGGCTACACGCTGCATCATAACAAATGGCGTGAGATAGAGATTCCTGTTCCTGCCTATATCGACTTGAACAGTTATTGTTATAAATACAAGAATGTGGCTGCTTTCCTAAAAAAGAAAAGCACGCTGTTAAATACAAAGGGATTTGGTACAAAACTGAAGCTTTACAATACATTGATTGAAGATGGAACGTTCGCAAAATATATTCCGGATACGATTCAAATTTCTGATTTCGATTCTTTGATACAGTTTATCCAAAAGCATCATCAGGCTATTCTCAAGCCAAGAGTCGGCCACAAAGGGATTGGGGTCTATTTGATCAATAAGATTGATGTTGATTCCTACCAATTGTTCGTCAATAATTCAGAAAAAACGTTGTCTGCTGAAGAACTGAAAGCTTATATAGAAGATTTAATCAGTGATAAAGTTTATTTAGCACAGCAGTATATTCAATCCATTACAACGGAAGGCAGCCCTTTTGACTGCCGGATAAGATTAGAAAAAAATGAAGAGGGGAAATGGGGTGTGGCGATTTATCTGATTCGTATCGGCTCCAATAATAAAGTAGTTTCGAATGTTTCCCAAGGCGGAGGCGTACAAAAGCTGCTTCCCTTTATTAAGTTTCATTATCCAGAGGATTGGAAGCATATCAAAGCAGAGTTTGATTATGTTGCAGAATACCTTCCTCCCAAATTAGAAACACTCTATCAAAAACAAACATCCTCTCTTGGGATTGATATAGGAATCAATACCGATGGAAGAATCTATATATTTGAGGTCAATGCTGCTCCCGGCGTGGAGTTCGGTGAAGCAGAAATTATTAACCTCAAGGCAGATTATTATCATTATCTTCAACAGCAGGCGGTAGATAAATAATCAAAAGGAACGATGCATAACTTCTCAGTGTCATGCATCGTTCCTTTTTTGTGTGCAGTCTATTAGCTTTTCTTCACCAGCTTTTTCGCTTTTCGAAGAAATCCGGTTACCTTCCATGAAGTGCTGTTTATCATATCCTGAATCTGTTTTTCTTTTTTCTCTGTTTTCTTCGTTTCTTTGCTTACTGCTGTTTCTAATTTGGAATTAGCAATTTCCAATTGAGCAATCTTATGTTGATCATCTTCAATCACGTCTGTCAGGTCTTGGATTGGATAATTTAATTTTTCTTTTAACACATACGCATAATAATTGCTCCGATGGAATGCCGCTTCGGAGATAACGTTTTTAGTGCCAGGCCCGTCATTTGTCTCGAATAAATATAGATCACCATTTGATTCTATCCCGATATCTATTCCTAAGTACATGATATGTGTTTTTCTTAACGTCTCCATTTTCTTTGGCAGCGTCTTTCCAATCGTCACCAAATTACTGTAAATCGTCTCCCACTTATCACTATAGAATGCTTTCAAAAAGGCAACAGGCTCACTGACGCCGCCCCCTTGACTCACATTCGAAACAACAGACTGCCCAATTCCAATCCGTACATAGATTTTTGCAATTGACCATTTGCCAGAGCGGTCTCTTTCAACATGCACACGGATATCAAAAGGGTCTCCCTGTGGTGTTTTGGATGCAACATATTTTTGAAGAATGTAATTTCTTTGCTGCAAAACCTCATCAAAGAATTCTCGCAAATCTTCTAGTGGAACATCCCATTCATTTCGTTGATATCCTATCGTAAAGTTATCTTCTCCGATTTTTTCAATCGAATAGATATCCTTGCCTTTGATTCCATTTCCAGGCTTTATAACGACTTTATTATATTTCATTAGATTCGGATAGACATCATCAAATGTCTTTACTTTATGAGTAGGAATGATTAAATGAGCAAACTTGGGGTCTTCCTTTAATATTCCTTGTAATTTCTCTTTATTTATCAAGTTTTCTCTCGTATCCGAGAGAAAACTTGTCTCTTTTAAAAAGTCCATAACTTCTTTGTTATCTTTTTTAAAGCAATATATAGCTGCATCAATAAAAGGTGGAATATCTGTTTTTTTGTTAACCCATTTATTATTAACCATTACTTTCCCATATATCTTTTTTTCTTCAATATGGACATCTTTTGGTGACATGTAAATAATTTCAATTCCATATGATTTCGCTACTAATGCCGTCATTGTTGCTAGTTTTGTAGGTTTTTTAAAATTTGTCATAATACCTACTTCATACATGGATATTACCACCTTTTTATTCTTTTAACATGCTGTATGCTATCTTATTCTTTATTCTTCTTTTACTGCAGCTGTTTCCGGGAATAAGGCATCGACTACTTTTCCGATGACATCCCTCTTTTTCCCAACCCATGGAAAATGATGCATGGTAAGCATCGGACCCAGAGGACCGACATTCATTTCCAAAATATGAATATCCTCTCCTTCGATCAACACATCGACGCCGCATACTCTTGCACCCGGGATAGCCCGAACTGCTTTTCGTACGGTTTCTTTGATTTCAAAACGAATATCATCCGTTACATCAATGGCGTCTCCGCCTGTTGACACATTGGAGTTCGACCTTAAGTATACCATCTCACCGTCAGCCGGGATAGTATCAAATGTATAATTTGATTTTGATAGTATCCGTTCAATTTCCTCATCTAATTTTATTTTGATATGAATGGGATTTTTTCTTTTTTCCCGCTCTTTATTTTTCTTCTCTACCAATTCCGTAATCGTCGAAACTCCATCCCCTGTCACATTGGCAGGAATTCGATGCGCAACCCCTACTATTTCATTATTTACATACGTAAAACGATATTCTTTCCCGCTGATGTATTCTTCGATGAGTACTTCTTTATGATTTTCGCCAACTTTATGAAAGCAATGAACAAATTCATCATAGTCCGTAATTTTAACGTATACATCTGTCCCTTTTGCATCATTATATGGTTTTATCACAACTGGCAAAATTGGCTGTGCCCAAGCCCAGGCCCGCTCGACATCTGTATTCGAAAATACAATATTTTCAGGAGCTGGGAAGCCCTTCCCCCGCAGCATCCTGCTCGTGATTTCTTTTCGGTTCGTCACTTCAATGGCCAGAGAAGTATTATAGCTGTTTACAATCATTCCTCTTCTAATGAGATACGACTTGCCATTGTACGCCATTTTAAATCTTTTATTCGGTAATGGGGTTATCTCGACCCCTCTTTTATGTGCTTCCAAGACAATCATTCGATTCGACCGGTTTAGTATTCTTCCTGTTAAATCCTTTGCCCTCATAATCTCCCACCTTATGTATCTACCAAAGAAGGAAGCAAATGTGTTTATCCAGTTCATTTCAAACGTTATAGCTTCAGAAATATCCTCCGTTGAATTGGAGTTACTTCTTATGAAGATATAACACACTTTTTTCTCGTTCTCTGGCAGGCTATTTCAATCTATGAATCTGCGTAGCTATATTCCTGACTGCTTCAACGGCATTTTGTCTTTGTGATGACCTGGAACCCGGTTTTTCTTGGTTCATTCGTATAGACAAGGTCCTGTTCTTCTACACTCTCGACAGAAGATTTTTTATTTCCTTTCTCTACGGTCTTTCTAAATGTATCCAGCACTTCTTTTTCTTCGCCGATAAGGTATACTTCCACCGTGCTTTTATTTATTTTTTTCACATGGCCGAAGAGATCATTCTTCAGCGCTTGCCTCTTGATAAATCCAAGATATCCTACTTGATTCACTTTCCCGGTTACGGTATATTTTTTTGCATGCATTTCAATTGCCGGTGTCCGGATAACTTTCATTTCATCCACGGCATATTTTTTTAATGGTTCCAGCATGCAGAGATAGTCAAAATAAAAGTGAGATTTCGCTTTTCCGATTGTTTCCGGGAAGTAATAATCCATGATAGCGCCAGGAACGTCTCTAGCCTTCCCTACTAATGGGAATAAGTGAAAACCAATTTCCGCTGTTCCATTGATTTCCAGTACAACTCCCTTGCGGTTATCCTCTGGATTGACAATAATGTCTAACCCGGCATGTGGAAGAGATGGCAGAGCCTTTAATGCATCTACGGCAATCTGTTTCACTTCGTCTGTCAGCTCATCCGTTGCCTCGATCGGATCTCCACCAGTAGACAAATTACTTTTTTCCCTTAAGAAGACCTGCTCGTCTTTTTCCGGAATACTGTCTAATGTGTAGCCTATTCTTGTCAGCATGGTATTTACTTCATGATCAACTTCTATCGGTTTGGTTGCTAAATACGGGTTTTTTTTTCTCTCGTTATTTTTTAGTTCAATTAATGTTTCAATGGAATCTGCACCATTCCCTGTGACATTAGCAGGAATCCGGTTCGTTGCGCCAATAACCTTATCCCCGACAACATACACTCGGTATTCTTTACCGTGATAGTGTTTTTCTACGATATATTGACGGTAGGAATAGCTTTTTCTTAATTCTTTTAAAACAGCAGTTAACTCATCTTCATTATCAATATTGGTAAAGACGCCTTTTCCCATGCTGCCTTTTAATGGTTTGATAATAACCGGATAACCAATCTCGTTGGCATAATTTATGATCGCTTCATCTGTTTCTAATGTCTTTCCTGCAGGAACAGGTACATTTCCCTGCTCAAGAAAAGCTTTCGTTTTTTCTTTATCCAAACATATCGTGACTGATTTATTCGCTACTTTATCCCCTCTGGAACGATAAAAGTAATGCAGCGTGTCTCCGTTGCTTAGAGAATAGAATTTCCCATGCGTGCTGCTGAACATTCGATGCAGCTTACAAAGACTCGATTCGTCTCTGTACCATTTTAATTCTAATCCTCTTCTCCATCCTTCTAAAGCGATTAAATAACCGCATAGTTGATAGCCGGTAACATCATTTACTGCTTCCTTTGTTAATGATGGAAGAAGTTCTACTTGTTGTGTTTGCATAAAAAAGTCCCCTTATTGTATTTATTTGTTTATTCTAAAAACATGTAATAGAATACGATACGCCGTTTGTCTGAGTTTTAGGGACATACCATCCGGATGAAATGATTTCAATTCTATTAAGTTTTCTTTATATTATGACAGACAGATAGCTACTTATTTACAAATATTTTTTAGCTTTTCTCAAAATACCTGTTAGTTTCCAAGAAGAGCTATTCAATATATCATTCAGCCGTTTTTCTTTGCTTGTGATTTCCTTCTCTTTTTGAACCATTTGCTTCTTCATGCCGGCGATTACCTTATCTTTTTCTCCTCCCATTTTTTCCAATTGAGAGATTTGGTCTGTAAGGAGCTCTATCTCCTTCATCGGATCTTTCACGTGTATATTTAATTTTTCTTTTAACACATACAAATAATAATTACTTCTAAAATAGGCTACATCAGATTTCAACGCCTTGGAGCTGGGGCTGTCATTCACTTCAAACAAATAAAATTGGTCGCCGCTTTGATCGATTCCAACATCCAGCCCTAACGTCATAATATCCTTCCCTCTAAGCTCCTCCATTTTCTCTGGAATTATTTTGCCAAGCTTTTTTAAATATTGATAGATTTTCTGCCATTTATCACCGTAATTTACTTTTAAAAATTCTCTGGTATCACTAACCCCTCCGCCTTGATTCACGTTAGAAATAACAGACTGTCCGATACCGATTCGCACATAAATCTTAGCTATTGCCCACCGTCCTCTGCTATTTTTCTCTACATGGACCCGGCAGTCAAATGGGTCGCCCTGAGGCGTTCTTGATACAACGTATTTTTGAAGAAAATACTGATTCCCTTTGAACGTAGCATCGAAAAATGATGCAAGTTCATTTAAAGAAACCTTCCATTTTTCTGTATTAAATCCAATTTGGAATCCATCTGCTTCTATCATTTCGATAAAGTAGATATTTTTACCACGCAGCCCGCTTTCTGGCTTCAGCACAACTTTTTGGTATTGATTCAAGTAATGATGTAAATCTTCAAACGTCTCCATCGGATGGGTAGGTATCATTAAATGGGAAAACGCCTCGTCTTTACTCAATACCTCTTGTAAATATTCTTTCGTAATGACATTTTTTCGATCCTCGGATAATAACGTTGTTTCTCTTAAGAAATCCATGACTTCTTTCGTTTCTTTTTTAAAGCAATACGGGACGACGTCGATAAAAAGCGGAATATCCGTCTCTTTGTCCATCCACTTATTGTTGACGAGTACTCTTCCGTATACCTTTTTCTTTTTCACATCGACATCTCTCGGGTTCATATAGAGCAATTCTAGCCCATAGGACTTGGCGATTAGTGATGTTGTTCTTGCCAGTGAATCCGGTTTTTTTAAATTGCGCATATAGCCAATTATCATCTACAATCCTTCTTCCTGTTGATTAATAAAATCGAGTGTATTTATGATTATAGATTTTCATTTCACACATATTTTTCCATTTAAAACAGTAAAATCTGAACTATTACATAGAAATAATGCTTCACTTATCTCAGTTTAAAGTCTGGAGCCCATTGTGTTAACCTGTTTTTTAGCTCGGTGTATATCTCTAAACTGTCGAATGCGCCAAAGTCCGTTTTGATATGACGATGTTCTTCGATATAATCCCGGAATAAATGCATTTGAAAACTGGTATTGTTCTCATCATCGACGAAAGTTAAATCCATTTCAGGCTGTCCGATCGTTACTTTTCCGGATTCGTCTTTGCTTATATCCAGAGAAAGTACACCGCCAATTTGTCTGTAGACACCGAACTGGCCTGTATACAGATTTCCCAGAGAATAGACTGCTAGAGACTTGTTTGCCCGGGAATTCAATATCCACTGCGCCGGCTGCAAGACATGCGGATGATGGCCAAGGATAATATCTGCGCCTGCATCTGATAGAGATGTAGCAAGATTTATCTGAGAAGATGATGGATTTAATGCATACTCTGGTCCAAAATGCACAGCTACAACTACGACATCTACCTTTTCTTCTTCTTTTAAACGCTCAATTACTTTTCTGACAGGGATGGTTGATCCGCCGATAATTCTGTTTAATAAGTATCTTTTTCCTTTAGGGAAATCCTTATTATTGGAAACGGTCGAATACGCCAGCACACCTACTCTTATTCCATTTCTCTCAAATATCCGGAATGTATCCTTATCTGCTTTTGACTTATGAGAGCCTACATAGGGCAAACCTATTTTTTCAAGGTTCTCAATCGATTTCAACACACCTTCTTCTCCAAAATCAAAGCTGTGATTATTAGCATTCGTGACAATATCTGTGCCGAATTCCTTTAAGTTTTCAGCAATCTCGATGGGATTATTAAACCTTGGGTACGTCGCAAGTCCAAATTCTTCACCAGCTACGATTGACTCTAAATTAACAATCGACAAATCTCCTGCTTGTAATAATTCCTTTACAGGAGCCATCTTATCCCGGAAGTCATATTTTCCGTTTTTTATACATTTATCATATACCCTGTCATGTAATAGAACATCTCCTGTTGCTACTAATTTCATCTGTGACATACTATACCTCCGCCATCTGTTATTTAAACCTTCTATGAAACGATGCTTCCACACTGTTGTTTGTAAATATACTGTACCAAAAAAGACACTTTTTGACATGATTTTATGTATTTTTCAAAAATTTGATTAGATGTTTAGATGTTCTTTTGGCTTACTATTTATTTAGATAGGAAGTCTCCACATGCAATAAAAAGGAAAATATTGGTTTAAAAAAGATTCTTTTAAACTCCTTCTGCCTGTAATTACAAAAACTATTCGGCATAGATATACTCCAAATAGTTCATTTTACAACAATATCACGATAGTCAGTTACCACGTGGATGCTTCCCCTGTTAAATCAGGATGATGTTATAATTTTAAAGCCAGTTTTTCTTGGTTTACCAGAGAGTTCAAGATCTTCTTCTCTAATATTTTTGACGACCGATTTTTTCGATCCTTTTTTCACATATTCTTTAAATGCATCTAATTCTTCTTTTGATTCTCCTATAAGGAATATGTCGACGGTGTTTTCATCTATTTTCTTCGCATAGCCATATAAATTTCTTTCCAGGGCAAATCTTTTTATTTTTGTCATATATCCAACTCTGTTTAATTTTCCAGTTGCCGTATATTTTTTTACAAACTTTTTATTTAATGGCGTTTCAGCGACCTTGATTTCCTCGATCGCCCCTGCTTTTATCGGTTCTAAGATGCTCAGGTAATCAAAATAAAAATGTGTTCTTTCAGCGCCTGCAGTTTTTGGGAAATAGTAATCCATGAGTGCTCCAGGGATGTCCTTTGCTTTTCCTACCAACGGAAATAGATGGAAGCCAATTTCAGCGGTTGCATTCACTTCTAATACGACCCCTTTTGTATTGTCCTTCGATTCTACAATAATATCCACTCCTGCATGAGGGATGGAAGGAAGTGCTTTTAATGAGTCGACAGCAATTTGTTTTATCTCATCCGAAAGCTCATCCGTTGCTTCAATCGGATCGCCGCCAGAAGAGAGATTACTTTTCTCTCTCAGAAATACTTGCTCGCCTTCTTTTGGAACACTGGTCAGGGTATAGCCGACTCTTTCAAGCATATAGGTCACTTCATAATCTACCTTTATCGGCTTAGGCGCCAGATACGGATTCTGTTTTCTTTCCTCGTTCTTATTTTCAATTAATTTTTCAATCGTGTCTACCCCATTCCCTATGACGTTTGCTGGGATTCTATTCGTGGCGCCAACCACTCTATCTCCCACGACATAAATACGATATTCATTGCCCTCATAATGTTTTTCCACTAAATATTGGCGGTAAGAGTATTTTTTTCTTACTTCCTTCAGAATATTTATCAATGTCTGTTCATCAGAGATATTTGTATATACGCCCACTCCCATGCTTCCACTTAACGGCTTGATAATAACAGGATAGCCAATCTCATTCGCATAGCTAATAATCTCTTCATCGCTTTCCAAAGCGACGCCAAGCGGCACTGGCACACCATGCTTTCGCATATATGATTTGGTTTTTTCTTTGTTTTGACAAATCCGCACCGTTTTATTGGCTACTTTATCTCCTCTTGAACGAAAGAAATAATGCACCTCTTCTCCATTATCTAAGGAGAAAAATTTCCCATGAGTACTGCTATTCATTCTATGCAAATTACAAAGACTTGATTCATCGCTATACCATTTTAATTCCAACCCTCTTCGCCAACCTTCTAAAGCTACTAAATAAGAACATAATTGAAAACCAGTTATACCTTCAACAACTTTTTTACTTAGTGCTGGAAGAAGCTCTACTTCTTTAGATTTCATACTTATTCTCCTTGCATTAACAAATTATTTTATTTTATAATCTAAAACTAGCTATTGCTGAACTCAATTGTACTTTGATTTTCATATGCAAAAAGTTTAATGAGCAAAACCAATTCATTTAAGATCGTAATTGGCATTGTTATTACTCATTCTAACAATAATTCTTAACACAATACTAGGCTCATCACACCTCGTTCCTTAAGATTTCAAATCTACACAATTTCCACGAGCGAAGTATATATTTAAGATTCATCAGTAATGCCTTTGGCATAACAGGTACTGAAATGCATTTCGCTAAAAAAACACGCTAGCGTTTCTAGTAGAAGCTACCCTTACCGTTGTATTATTTTTATTGATCCTTTCAAATTCATTTTAGCTTAAGCATACATTTTAAATAGACTGAAAACTCAATTGCAAGAATTTCAATGTAATGTACTAACAGAATAAATACTGATATGTTATTTGGTATTATAAAATTTGATATACTATATTTTATTTTTTATTAAATACTTATAGTAATCTGTTCTATACATAGCTACCTCTCCTCTTAGCCTAGATGTATCTGGTGCTCCATTAGCTTCAAACACATAAAAACTACCATCTCTATCTATGCCTATATCAAACCCAACCGTAGGTATTTCTACCTCTCTTAATTGCTCCATTTTAGTTGCAAGTTTTAACCCCAGCTGATTTAATTCTTTAAGCATTTTTTTTGCAGAATCAGGATAGTTAGCTTTTAAAAATACTCTTGCTTCAGCAACCCCCCCCCCTTGATTAACATTAGAAATAACTTGCTGACCAATACCGATTCGAATATATTTTTTAGCAACTACCCATTCACCTTTACCGTTTTTTTCCATATGTATTCTACAATCAAAAGGGTCCCCTTGTGGCGTTCTCGAAGTTATGTATTTTTGAATGACATGTTTTTTTTCAGTTAATTTATTATTATAAAAATTTTCTAGTTCCTCAAAAGATATTTCCTGCTCTGTTTTATTATGTCCAATTGTAATTGACCCTTTATCATTTATAGAAACTCTATATACTCCCACTCCTCGTTGACTCCTAGTTGGTTTAATTACAACGTCTTTATATAAAGAAAGAAATTCTTTCATTTTAAAAAAAGAAGAGCAAGAAGCAGATGGAATAACATATCTTTTAAAGTCTCCATCCTCCAATAGTTTATATTGAAGCACTTCCTTGGATATACGATTTTTAAAACTAACTGTTAGGTACGAATGCTTTTCCAGAAATCTAACTACTTTTGGATATACTAAGCAAAACTGACTAACGTCAATAAGTTTGGGAATTTTGGTCTCCATTCTATGCCATTCACTACCTGTAAAAATAAAACCATTAATTGTTTTTGTATTCATATTTACGTCATCAGCTCGAAAATACAAAATTTCCATCCCTTTGGCTTTAGCAACTAATGAAGTTAATTTAGCCAGAATGTTAGGTCTGTTAAAATTACGCATATAGCCTATAATCATCTATGTTTCCTCCTATTTATCAACAAATTTAACTTACCTACTATAATAATACATTTTATCATATGTGAATATAGCAATTCTTGTAATGAAGTATTTACTTTTTTATAAATTATAACTTTTAAACTAAAAAAATAAACTTAATTGATTGTAATATGGGTTCATTGTAAAATGAAATGCATCAGCTAAAGACATAGAAAGTCATCGTGTCTACGTATAGTTAAAATTGACAAAAACGCAAAATAATACGAAGTCAACTCGTGATGACTCAAGTACATTCTAGCACGAAATCACGCATATTTACATATTTAACCGAAATAGAAAGAGGACAACTCGCAGCGTATTTGAAAGAAGGCTTATCTATAAGGGAAATAGCGAGGTTCGCTGAAACAAATGGATACCCATCGTAAAACGTATATAAAATACTTTCCGGATGCCGGATTATGTATCTACACAGGGAATCAGAAAATGTATTCCTGATTTGAAGTTTGATTATATCCCTTTCATAAAGAATGTATATAACTGAAATGATGTAATGTTATTAAAGATGAGAAATATGTTGTGAGCGTCAAGTAGAAATGAACACTTTTTGCTAATTAAATTTGGACACTTTCTTCCATGAAAATGGAAGAACGGTGTTTCATTCGATAACTATCATCATCATGAAAATGAATAACTTCAGCTCGATGTAAGATTCTATCTAGGATGGCCGTTGTAATCCCTGGGTCACCTAGTAATTCTCCCCATTCATTTGGTCCTTTATTAGAAGTTAATATAATTGAAGCCTTATCATAAAGGTCGTTAATAAGATGGAAAAATAAATTCGCTTCACGTGTATCCATTGCCATAAACATTAAATCATCAATAATCACTAAATGAGAGGAACGAACTCGTTTCATTCTCGTTTGTGATTTTCTAGTAACTTCTTCTGTTTTTAATGTTTGAATCAGTTGCCCCATGGAAATAAAAGAGACTTTATATCCTTTTTGTATGGCTTCTATTCCGAGCCCAGTGGCCAAATGCGTTTTCCCCTTATAGAAAGCTTTACATAAGGGGAATTATCGAAAGTTATTGTTTATGGTAAGAAATAAGTGTATATGCCCTGAAATTTTGAAATATATGTTTATTTCTTTCCATAATCCTCCACAATAGATTTATAAACTAGGAGGTGTGCTAAATGGAAACTCGATTACCAATTGAAGCATTAGCTAATAAAGTATTATCTGAATTAGAAAGATTAGATTATGCATATAACACTATTTGTGGTTTTCGTGCTTTTTACAAAAGGGTTATTGCATTTGCAAAAGAAAAGGATGAAATCTATTTTTCTGAAGCACTGGGTAGAGAATTTTTAAAGGAAAAGTATGAATGCACAATTGATTNTAATAAGTTGTGAGCGTCAAGTAGAAATGAACACTTTTTGCTAATTAAATTTGGACACTTTCTTCCATGAAAATGGAAGAACGGTGTTTCATTCGATAACTATCATCATCATGAAAATGAATAACTTCAGCTCGATGTAAGATTCTATCTAGGATGGCCGTTGTAATCCCTGGGTCACCTAGTAATTCTCCCCATTCATTTGGTCCTTTATTAGAAGTTAATATAATTGAAGCCTTATCATAAAGGTCGTTAATAAGATGGAAAAATAAATTCGCTTCACGTGTATCCATTGCCATAAACATTAAATCATCAATAATCACTAAATGAGAGGAACGAACTCGTTTCATTCTCGTTTGTGATTTTCTAGTAACTTCTTCTGTTTTTAATGTTTGAATCAGTTGCCCCATGGAAATAAAAGAGACTTTATATCCTTTTTGTATGGCTTCTATTCCGAGCCCAGTGGCCAAATGCGTTTTCCCCTTATAGAAAGCTTTACATAAGGGGAATTATCGAAAGTTATTGTTTATGGTAAGAAATAAGTGTATATGCCCTGAAATTTTGAAATATATGTTTATTTCTTTCCATAATCCTCCACAATAGATTTATAAACTAGGAGGTGTGCTAAAT
>NZ_LT727809.1:455228-712480 GCF_900162665.1 Oceanobacillus sojae | reverse complement strand
CAGCGGAACGGCGAGCATGTAACAGGCTGCCGCCCCTACGGGGCAACAGCCTGTTACATGCCTATCCCCCAAGAAAAGTGTTCATTCTTATCAAGCAATAATGGTCTACTTTAGTTTAGCAGTTACACTTCTTCATATTGTCCCACCCAAACAATTAATATTAATACATTTAATGACTTTTAAACATACTATAGAATCCTCTGCTTTCCAATTCAGAACCAATTTTACCATAAATAATAAACTATTAAATCTTAAACAAAGGATTGAAGCTATTGTTCAATTTGATGTTAACATTCTATCTGATATATTTTCTATAATCACTGGAACTTTTTATCTCCTTCATAGTTACATTTCCAGTGAAAAGACTTGCCAAATATCATTTCATAAAGAAACACATAACCAGACTATATAATCTGTTTATGTGTTTTACTGCTTCGTTCTATATGTATTAAAAAATCACATTAATGAACATTTTTATCCCATATAAGTAGATAATCTTTTTTGATATGGTTTCAAAAAGTCAGATCGAATTAAAAGGACACCTAAATTAAAATAGAAAATCCCCATCCTTCATTAGCAAAACTTCCGTTCCATCTTCTTGTATTCCCGCTACTTCCATATCTTCCGTACCAAAGGTTATATTGACTAACAGGAGTGATGTATTAAGGCCTGCTTCCTTCAACTCTCCCTCCGAAAGATTACTGCCATTTTGAAGATTAGAAGGAGAAGCGTTCCCTATCCCTATATGGCAGGCAGTATTTTCATCAAACAAGGTATTGTAAAAAAGCGTTTCTGTCTGAGAAAGTGGAGAATTATTAGAAACCAAGGCGATTTCACCCAGGTAATGGGAGCCTTCATCTGTTTCGATGAGATTTTTTAAAGCTTCTTGCCCAGTTACGGCATAATAATCAGTAATCCATCCATCTTTAAATATCAGGTAAAAATCGTCGATGATACTTCCCCCGTAGATAAGCGGTTTAGTTGCTACCAGCTTGCCATTCACCTTATTTTTATGAGGAGCGGTAAATATTTCTTCCGTGGGGATGTTTGGAAAGAACCGTATCCCCTCTTTATCTATCACCCCCCCGCCGATATAGATGTGATTTTTAGGCATGCCAATTGTTAAATCAGTTCCCAGGCTGTTCACAAAATGCAAAGTTTCAAATTGGCTGTCGTTTAGGATTTTTTTCCGTAATTCAAAGTTTCTGTCATGATCTTCCCAGTCTTTAGTAGGTTTTTCTCCATCTGTCCGAGCGCCTTGTAAGATGGATTGCCATAGTGATTGCATGGCTTTTTCTTTACTTAAGTGGGGAAATACTTTCTTTGCCCATACAAAGCCGGGAACAACCAGAAGACACCAGCGTATCTCGTGAGATCTAATCTTTGCGTTATGAGCCTTCAGCTTGGTGCGAGTGGCCTTTTGGAAGCGGCTCATCCGTTCATTGGAGACATCCTCAAATACATCTAAGTTTTCAGAAATAATATGGATGTGAGCAGCTCCCGCATCATCCCACTCTTTAAAACGTGCAGCTTGCCAGTCTGGAAAATGATCAATGGCATCCTCTGCTGCATATAAATAAAATTCTTTGGCGGACTGTTCATCTGTCCAATTCATAACCACATTTGAAGCTCCTGCATCATAGGCCGCTGTTTGAATTAGACGTGCAAATACAGCATTTTCAATATCACTATGAATAATCACTAATTGATTCTTTTGCACATTTACGCCCATCCGGACAGCGAGCTTTGCATACTTTCCCAGCTGTTCTTTATTAATATAATCATATTTTTCTTTACTCATTGCATACTTCGCTCCTATTTAGTCCACTATACTATTTTATCTTTAAGATAAACTGGTTTAAATCATCATTCATATATTGCTTAGCAATTGTGTAGAAGTTTACATTCTTGTCTTTTGTAACAGGACTGCTATAGCTTTTAAATGGTTTCAGATCACTATTGTCAAAGGCAACTTATCCTTTTTCCCGTAACACATCATTTTCATAGTATCGATTGAGTTCATTTAGGAAAGCCGCTTCTTCTTCGTCATCAAAGTAATGTTCAGCAACATATTCTGCTTGTTTCAGCGCCATTTCTCGTGACACTGCCCTCTACTCCTTGCTTTTGTCAGACATTGAAAGAGTTCCGAATGGCCGAGCCTAATTCTGCAACTGCCTTAAAAAATGGTTGAACGTTTGTTGTACTTGACTGATATGGTAAATTAAAAACTAATTAATCCTCCCAATAAAAAAGCGCATCCATCACTTTATATTCCCGGGGCTTACGATAAATAGTAGCTATTTTTGTTTTAAAAGTTAGAGGCTGCTTCAAAATAGCTTCATCTAAGTTTTTATATTCAAACTCCTCTAAAGCTTGGTGCAGCTGACGCTCTACCGTTTGAAATTTCTTACCTACTTTCACCCGTCTTGGGTCATCAAGTAAAGAACCAAACCCTCCAGCAAGCTCTTCGTTTGTGGCAATATCAATTGTTTTGAATCGTTTGTCTTCGCCCATAATAGCAACTGGAGCTAAACGACAAATATCTACTATAATCCCACTAATCTCCAGCTCTCGTTCTCCATTTTTCTCCTTAATAACTGTAATATCCTCTTTTCGATAACAAAAAATCTCAACGAACGAAGCATAGCCGCTTCCAAAATGATTCCATTCAGCTTCAAGCCTTACATCAGGAATTCGTTTTAATCGATAAAACAAGCGGCGGATATGTGCCTCAATTTCTTGTTCATTATTCGTATCATACGGAAAATAATTACCAACAGCATTTCCTTCAATTATGGTTTGCAATTGTTTATCTGAAAACATGGGCCTCTCCCCTTTTTTTCTTTCAAATATATCATTTATTTGATGGTTGGTGGTTTTTATAAAAACTGCGTTGGTTTGTTTATCTTTATGTTATATCCTTATTTATTTTTTTCAGATAAGTTCAATTTAGAAATACGCTGAGGGACAATCATGATGGCAACATAAGATACGATAAAAAAGTGTCAGCACTATCGTTGCTATAACACCTATGTTAAATGACGGTAAGCTAATAGATAATTTGGAAGGTGAGGATTTTTTCAATCAATAAGCACTCTTTTATTTCCTTTTAAAAAATAGATACTCAAAGTAAGACAGGTCCAATAAACAAGTGTCAAAGGAATCCATGCCCATTCGTTGAGGTAGATTGAAAAGAAAATGGCTGTTAAAAGTCCAAGTAGTCTTGTTCAATCAAAAATTCATACCATATTTTACTCAAAATAGTATTTTCCCTTAAAATGAATATAGTTATATTATACCTATTTTTTGCTAATAGCGGAATAGTATTATAATTGACAAATATTTTTATAATTGTATGTACCTGCTCCGTAATTCCGTTGGCTACTTATATTACTCTATACAAACTCTTAATGTTAAAATAGCAACGCAATATGTAGACCTGCACACAAATGATTAAATGTATTTTGAATAAATCAACTCTAGGATTGGTTATTTTCTACCTTTATTAGATTTCTTCATTCACTTTTTTCTCCTCTCTTTTAAACCTTTTTTTATATTCCTTCTCAATAATAACAATGGCTTAATTAAACCGTTCACTAAATACTCCATCACTCTTGACACCATGAAACATTATCTATAAACTAAATGCAAGTAAGTACTTACAATGTATTGGAGGAACAGATTTGCATATGTCAACAGAAGATAAAATTATTGAAGCAGCCATAGAACTGGTTTATGAAAAAGGATACAAAGGAGCAACAACCCGGGCGATTGCTCAAAAAGCAAATGTAAATGAAGTAACCATATTTCGTCATTTTGGCAATAAGAAAGGGATTATGGAAGCAGCTATTCAAAAATATGCATTTGTTGATTTGCTGGAAAATACCTTTGCTGAAAAAATAGTGTGGGATATAGAAAAAGATTTAAAAATGTTAGTTAGAGAATACCAGGCTTTACTGGATCAGAAAAAAACAGTGATTTTATTGGCATTAAGAGAGTCCAATGAATTTGCTGAATTAAATGAGATGCTAAAAAAAGTCCCGCAAACATATATTGAAATCATTACACATTATTTTGAACAAATGATAGAGAGAGAAAAAATAAAAAAATTTGATCCTTATACCCTTGCTACTAATTTTGCTTTTATTAACTTTGGATTTTTCTTATCCAAAACAAGAGTCCTGTCAGGATCGGAAGAACTGTCGATTGAAGAATTTATAGATAAAAATATCGCGTTCTTTATCCAGGCACTTCAATAATTTTTTTTGAATAATATGCAAGTATGTACTTGCTTTCAAAAAAGGAGGATTCATATGAATGTATTAAAAAGTTTTTTCAAACAAAAAGAAACGCTTTTAGGCATTGCGGCTGCGGTTGCTTTTCAACTTATTTTTGTTATTGTCTGGTTAACTGGTTATGACGGTGTTTATGATCGGACAGATCAATTTTCGATTGGAATCGTAAATGATGATCAGATGCTTGGAGAGGAAATTGTAACCCAAATAAAGGATAAAGATTTATTTCAAATAACTGAATTTGAGGAATTACACGAAGCAAAGCAGGAGTTAGATGAACGGGACGTAAACATGCTTATTCATCTCCCGGACAATATGATGGAGCAGCTGCAAAATAACGAAACGGTATCCATCGATTATTTTATTAACCAATCTGCCCCTACCTTAACGAAACAAATGATGGAAACGACAGCTAATACACTAAATAGCCAAGTGAACCAACAAGTCCGGGAAATGATGGATGCTCAAATTGCGGAGAATATTCCACCAATGATGGCAGCCGAAGCTCCGGACGAAGAAATGGCAGCAGTTACCGAAGAGATAGCTGGTCAAGTAGTAGACTTGGTACAGGAAAATACACAAGTGAACCCTTTAAATGCAACTATCGAAAAAACAAATAACAAAGAAGGATTTGCGATTACGATGGTTCCTCTATTGATCGTATTGGCATCTTATATTAGCGCTATGTTGATCAGCCAGTACTTGCAGATGACAAATGAAAGATTAACAGAGAATCATGGCAGATTCTCCCTATTCTTTGGCAGGCAGGTTATTAATATTTTATTAGCTATTGGTATTTCTTTATTAACTGTTTGCCTGATGTATTTATTTCATATAGAACTGGATTATTCTTTTATGGCCTTATGGGGCTTCCAGGCAATATTGCTCTTTAGCTTTTTGGCTATCTCTCAGCTTTTTGTTATGTTATTTGGAAATCCCGGCATGATCTTTAACATTGCATTAACTGCAACGCAATTAGTCAGCTCTGGAGCTATCGTACCCCGTGAGCTATTACCATCCTTTTATTATGAACTTGGAAATCTGCTGCCTGCAACATATGGAGTGAACAGTTATTTAAGTTTAATTTATGGTGGCGGCAATCTTGGTTCTGATTTAAAGCATCTGACAATGATTATTGTTGTCCTCTTAGGTCTGGCGCTTGCTGTACAAATTTTATTTTCTGTATGGGATCGTTTTAAAGCACAAAAATCATTGATGAATCATTGAGCTCTTTTGCGTTTGGATTGACAGCTAACAGAGGAATCTCTTCACTCATAATAGTCACTTTAGGAAACACCTAATATCTGGCACATCTTTTCTACAAGAAATTCAAGATGACTAAGTTTTACGTTAGATAAAAAGAATCCATTTTGAAAAAAGATAAACCAAAATGGATTCTTATCCTGTTGATGTTTTATATTTATAAATAATTTAACCATTCCCATTTTTTACATTAAAGTCTCTTTACTAACACCTTATATCATTTTTAATTCCCTTCAATAGCTTTAAACACCTTTGTATATTTGTTCATCATTTTAAAATTATAAACAACTTCCTCATAAAAATCTTCTTCTACTTTGCTGAATGCTAATATGGCTAGAGAGCCTCTTAGATACCACAAATGAATATACATTAACAATTCTTCTAAATCAACTTTAGGCCGATGCTTTTCATATCCCTTTAGCAACTCGGGTAAAGCTTTTTCTATCTTTACTTGGGATAAATCTTCGTTAATTGCGGTAGTAATTCCTGCAGCCAAATCAAAATAAAAATGCCCAAGTCTTGCTTCTCCAAAGTCAATTATTTTAACTGTTCCACGATTTATAAGCATATTCCAAATACCTAAATCACCATGAATCAGATGACGTTGTATAGTTGTATGATTTATAAATCTGTTTACAGTTGCGTTCATAACGTTTTGGTTAGGAACCACGTCTACACAAAAATCGTTAAGTTTCTGCCATTTATTTTTGGCTTGTTTCCAAAGTGTTTCTATATCAAATCTATCCGTTTGATTATATTTACAATTTGATGTCTCCAAAGAATCATGGATCATTCCTATGCTTTCTCCTATTTGAAAAAGACAATTCATTTTTGGTGTTACTTTCTCACCTTCCATATATTCTTGTAAATTATAGAAATGCTTTCCATACCTTGCATAAGGTTCGCCAGTCTCCGTTTGAACAAGTTTAGCAACTACAGCAGGTACTTGCTTATGGATATGCTCACTAATTTTTAATTCTATTTTTCCTTGAAGTTCATTTTTGAGCGAGCGCAGAATCCATACTCCCTCATCCGTTGTTATTTTAAAAGTATTTGAGGTATTTCCAGCTTCTATCTTATCGACTTTTATGGTTCTACCAATAGCGTATTGAGAAAGGAGATAATCTATTTCATCCATATACACACCTCTTCCTTTTTTATCCAGAATTGCATAAAACCCGATAACTTCAACACTTCTTCGCGGCTATCACCAACTGATGGATCTTACTTTCCTTTTTTGATTGAAGTATCCTTTACTATAATTATGTGCTTAGTTGGATAAATTTCATAATTATTTCTTTTAAGTACTCTAAAGATTACTTCACCTGTGAATATTTCATCTTAAAATATAAAATAAAATCAGCTGCTACTTTTATAATTAGCGCAACACCAATAGTTAAAATAACATTCGGAATAAAACTGCTAAAAAAGAAAAATGTATCATTCTCCATTTTCATTAGCATTTCTTCAACCTGATAATTTTGAATAGGAAATAGATTCAATATTTTAGCTACTATACCTGTCTGATAAATTTCACCTAACAGAAACGGTACGAAATAGATACCTAAAGAAATCGCTAATGAAATAAAAGGAGACTTTGTCATTGTTGAAATTAGCAAAGTAATACCAATTATTGACAAGAGACCTATCATTTGAACTCCAACTACTAGCAGATAAACTTGAAAGTTATTCATATAGACTGGAAAATCATTTAACATTACTGAAAAATTGGTTTGAATATTTGCGTCCCAACCACTTAGACCATGATAGCTATAGAAGAATATTAAAGAGATTAACTGAATTACTAAAAATATCAGAATAGAAACTACTACCGCCACTGTTATCTTTGCAATAGTTAACTTTCCCCTGCCATATTTTGTAGAGAGTAGCAATTGATTAATATTATTAGAGGTTTCACTAGAAAAAATGGAAGAACAAATAAAGATTATGAACAAGCTGGCAAGCATGAACAAAAGGTTAGTAACATTGAAAAAATTCCCCCACGTGTTGTAACCACCAATAATTAAAGCTGTATTAAAGTTTGCAAAACCAACGTCTTCAATAGTGGGAGTATCAATTTCATCAATAGTTATTTTTTCTCCTTTTTCCATTGCATCATTCATTTTTAAATAGATATCTTCGCCTTTTGGAAAAAAAGCATCCGCAACTCCCCAAGAAAATACATCAAATGGTCTTTCTGGCTCTATATCACTTTGATACCTGTCCATGAAATCTGCTAAAATTTCTTCAACTTTTTGATCGTTGAATTCTCCAGCGTGTGCATTTGTAACTTCCGAATAAAACCCTGGATACCCTTTTTCCGTATTTGTTTGTTCTGCAAAAGTAAGCTGAGAATAGTAATAACCTAACAAAAAAATTCCTGCAATAACCACCAGCGAAACAATACTTGCTGCGAGAAAAATTTTATTCTTAATTATTTTATCAAGTTCATATTTCATAATCATTTTTTGGGTACATCCTCTCTTAAATAATATAAATATACATCTTCTAACGTAGGCTGTACCTTCTTTGCATTCTGTGCAGGCTGTTCTTTAGAAATAATTCGTAAAATAGTTCCTACAGCTTCATGTTTTTGATTACTTATCACATAATTTGCTAATAAATCATCCACTGATGAAGATTTCATATGACATTCCCATACATGTCCTTCAATTTCTTTTACAAGATTTTCTGAATTACCTCTGTTCTCTATTTTCCCTTTGTTCAAAATCAGGATTTCATCAGCAATATATTCAACATCTGAAACTATATGTGTAGACAATATGACGATCTTTTCCTTTGAAAAAGAGCTAATCAAGTTTCTAAATCGAACCCGTTCCTTTGGGTCTAATCCAACTGTCGGCTCATCTAAAATCAATATCTTTGGATTATTTATCATTGCCTGGGCAATTCCTAAGCGTTGCTTCATTCCCCCTGAATACTTCTTGATTTTTTTACTTTTTACATCTTCCAACCCAACTAATTGCAATAATTCTTCACATTTCTCTTTAGCCATATTTTTATCTAAACCTTTTAACGACGCTATATATAATAAAAATTTCAAACCCGTAAAGTCAGGGTAGTAACGGAAATCCTGAGGTAAAAATCCAAGTATAGAGCGAAATGAATCTGCTTTTTCATTCGTATTTTCTCCGTTATAAATAATGGAGCCCTCATCCGCCTTGATTACTCCACAGATAATACGCATTAGAGTCGTTTTTCCCGAACCATTTGCACCTAGTAAGCCATAAACTCCAGGTTCTAATGCAATGGAAATGTCATTTAATACCGATGCCTTTTCATATCTCTTTGATATATTTTTAATTTCTAAAGTCATATAAAAGCAGCCTCCTCAAATCAATGCTGTTTCTCTGCATGGTATAAATCCTTTAACAATATTTCTTCGGAGTGATCTTTATATTGAATTTTTATTTTGTCATCCTCTGTTAGTTTTTTTTCTTCTCCATTGTCCAGTAATAAGGTGTTTTCATTTAAGAAAGTATACGTAATATCCGTACCGCCTTGTTGAGCCGCGGCCAATTCAGAATGAATATTCCATTTTTTATCCGCTAAGATATTCCAATTTTCATAAATGATAATCAAATCAGTATAGTTTTGGCTGCTCTGCTGTTCTATTGCTAAAAGATACCGGTTATCCTTTTTTGATTGAAAAGTCAGCGTGACGATATTATCCTGCTGCTGGATACTTGTCTCAACATTACTATCATCAGCTATCCACATATGGACAAACAGAAAATGATACCCAATGGCCAGAACAAGAAAAAGTGCTAATAATGATCCTGTAATAACGAAAATCTTTTTCCTGTTTTTTGAACGAACCTTTTTTAGATAGTCAATATTTCTTTTCTCATTTTTCTGTTCTTTGGTATGTCCTATTAATAAATCCCCCTGCATTTCTTTAAAGTATTCCCGGCATTCCGCACACTGCTCCATATGTTTTTCCATCAGTCTATTTGTCTCTTCACTCGTTAAGTTTTCAATATAACTTGGTACTAAATCTTTGAAAACATTATGATCCATCTGGTTTGTCACCCTTTCGTATTTGTTGTTTGGCACGATAAAATGTTACCCGGGCCCAGTTTTCTGTTTCTCCAAAAATAACGCCAATTTCTTTAAAGGATAAGTCCCCTAATAACCGGAGATACATAATTTCACGCTGTTTATTATTAAGCTTATGTACTTGTTTGAAAAAATTAATTTTCTCTTCATTTCTAAAATATTCTTCTTCTAAATCATGAAATCTTTTTTCTTCATAGCTTAATGATTCCGTTAACTTTTCTTTTTTCTTCTCTCGATTGATTTCCTGCAACCAAACATTTTTCGCGATGGAACATAACCATGTGGAAAATTTTGCTTTTCCATTATCATGAAAGTTATCAATCGATTTAATAGCTTGATAGAAGGTTTCTTGGGTCAATTCTTCAGCGAGTTGACTATTATTGGTTAGCGTTAACAAATATCTATAAATAAAGTCCGCATAGTCTTGATATATATTGTCTTTATCCACTTTTTACCTCCTTCCATACTTATAGTCTTTGGCCATTGATAGAATAAACATCCGTTTTTCTTAAAAAGCTTGAAGTTCTAAAATGGATACTATGCTTGTCCATCATTCAAGTGAATTGGAAAAGATTGATTCATATAAGACAAGCCTTTTAAAATCTTATCATCTATATATCCAGAAATAAGTTAATTCGTTACAATATTTTTTGTTTTTTATCCCAATTTTTTATCCTCATCATTTCACACTAACACTTCTTTATTTTTCCACCATTCAAATACAGCGTAGTGACATTTGCATATACTTTTAAAATAAGAATTTCCGTTTTCTTTTAGATCAAATAAATATGCTGTAAACCCAAGTCAATTACAGATTTGAGCTTACAGCATATAATTTATCAGAGTCATATTCTTACCTGCATTCAGGGATATAAAAAAGTATTTAAACTATTATCAACTTCTATCTTGCCGACTTTTATGGTCTTTCCAATAGGGTCTTAAAAAAGGTATCATCTATCCCATTTATATTATCCAGCATTTCACTAAACCAGAAACCTTCAATATTTTTTCGCAGCTATCACCATACAAATAAAGACTGTACAAATGGTCAGTGCAATTAAAATATAGAGCACATCCAGTGCAGATAGTGTTAAAAGATTAAACTGAAGAATCATTAATAAAATTATATAGTAGACTAATATGGTAAAATACGCATACTCTAATCCCTTCTGTCTGATCAATTTCATGCGCTCGTCTTTTTGTTTGAAGTGTGGATAAAGATAGCTCATGCAGAAAGCCATGATAGCTACTGACAGTTGTATATAGGTGGAAGGTGCGGGAAATGTATTGGCCATTACAGCTGCAAATACAATAAAACCAAACATACCTAACTGGAAAAAAACTAAAATTAAAAATAATCCTCGACTTATATCTTTATTCAACTTACCCCTCCTTCTAAATTACTTCTTATAATCTGTTTCTTCTAAAATAAAAACATTCTCTACATTGGTTTGAAAAATCTCTGCAATAATCATTGCTAAAGGAAGTGATGGATTGTATTTCCCTTTTTCAATTGAAATAATTGTTTGTCTGGACACTCCAAGAAGCTCAGCAAATTTTTCCTGGGAGTAACCAAACTTGCGTCTATATTCCACCATATTATTTTTCAATCCATATCACCACCTTCATTATTCATGGTATAGTAAAGGACGCTTGACGTCAAGCGTCCTTTACTATTGTTTTTGATGATCAAGTATATATGAAGCCGTTAAGTTCATCTATCTTTAATGAATGATTGGCAAAAAGTAATACCGATTGTATATAATAGTTTTTACCGTTTCCTCTCTTATAATAAAAATAAAAAAACAACGGCTATCTATTGCTAAGCCACTGTTCTTCTTCCTTAAATTTTCAAAATAAAATTCAGTCATAAGACAATTTCACAGTAATTGCAGTCCCACACCCCAGCTCACTACTCACTTCAATCGATCCTCCATAAGCAGCGATGATTTGCTGGACAATTGCCATCCCCAGTCCGGTTCCTCCAGTCGGAGTATTTGTAGGAGTTCCCCGGTAATAACGCTCAAATAAATGATTGACTGCGTCCTCGTCCATCCCTATACCGTTATCTTCTATCACGACTTCCACCTGATCTTTTTTCTCAATCGTAACTTTAACGACAGTTCCAGCCGGGTTATGCTCCACTGCATTCACTATTAAATTGGTAAATGCCCTTTTGAGCAGCTTGATATCTCCTTTTATATAAACAGGATGATTACTGCCGATGAATTCAAACGAAATCTCTTTATCGACAGGCATATTAGCTGCTTCAGCTACGACCCTTCGCAGCAGCTCTGTTAATTCTATTTTTTCGGAATTCCTTTTGATATCCAGCGATTGATCCATCCGAAAAGCGATACCAAGATCGGAAATCAATTCTTCCATATGCCTGGATTTCTCTTTAATCAGCTGTAAAAATTCTATTCTTTCTGCTTCACTCCATGTATGCTCCGCTGATAAAAGCATATCTGTGTAACCGGAGATATATGACAATGGTGTTTTCAAATCATGTGTTACGCCTGCTGCCCATTCCTGTCTCCGTTTGTTAAATTCTTTCCGTTTTTTCTCATTCTCCTGAAGGATGGTGGAGAGAGATTCCAGGTTGGTATTGACCTCCCGGTAGATACGGCTGGAGAGAAATTGTTTTTTCTGTTTTGGAACCAAATATTCTCCGTTGGATAAAACTTCTATCCGATTCAGCACACCATACATAGGTCTCGCGAAGTAGTAACCATAAAACAGACAATATAAAAAATAAAATGCAACGGCAACCCAGGACAGGATCTTTATCATTGTCAGGTTATCGGGCTCCTGCAGGATATAAATATATAATACTCCAGGGATCGCTAAGACGAGCATCAGCAAAAACTGATGTAAAATAAAACTGAATGTAAAACGGACAACGAGACTTCCAGTCAGCCATCGTATCATGGCGAATCCTCTGTATCTGGCGGTACTAATTTATAGCCGATCCCTCTTAATGTAACAATCAGCGAAGGATTTTTCGGGTCTTTCTCGATTTTTTTACGAAGCCGCATAATATGGATGGAGACCGTTTTCTCATCTCCAAGACTATCGTAACCCCACACAATTTCATATAACTGTCCTGCCGTAAATACTTGTTTTGGATGTTCAGCTAAGAAAAGCAATAGTTCAAACTCTTTGGCAGGACAGGCTACTGCTTTTCCGTCAATCAGTAATTGAGCTGCTTTTTTATTAACGGTAACTGTTCCGAAATGATATACTTTTTCCGGTTCCGTAATTTGCTGATACTGCTCCTGCCGCCGGAGTTGTGCATGAATGCGTGCCGCAACCTCCAACGGATTAAAAGGCTTTGTAATATAATCATCTCCCCCAATTCCAAAGCCAGTCAGCATATCTAAATCACTTGAACGGGCAGTAAGAAATAAGATGGGAGCATTCGTCTTTTGGCGGATTTCCTGACACAGCTGAAATCCATCTGTGTCAGGCAGCATCACATCCAGTACAATTAAATCATACGCTGACTGTACTATTTTTTCCCTGACTTCTTTTCCTGAGTATGCACTGTGAATAAACGTATAGCCTTCCTTGCGCAAAAGTTTTTCAAGCATTTGAATAATACCCGGTTCATCATCAACCAGCAATATTTTTTGTGCACGCATTTTTTTACCCCTTTTTACATTTCATTTTTAAGCTGTATCCCGTTTTTTGAATACCATCCAGCTTAATCCTGCAAAAACTGCTATATAAACAGCTAATACAGTGAGAGAAAAGCCTAAAGTCATTTCCGGTCTTGCCGGCAGATGGAATATATACAAGCTTATATCGCTATTAGCAAAAGGCAGGTATTTTAACCAGGATATACGGGAAGTTGCTTCTATGATGGAATTGCCTACAATCATAATAAACAAAGAAATCCCGACTGCCAATGCACTATTACGTAAAATCGTTGAAATAGCGAAGGATAATGTAACATAACTAAGTATCGGCAGAAAACTTAAGCCATACATCTTAACGGTCTGCAGAAATACATTCATCTCTGTGACCTCTCCTCCCGCATTTAAGAACAAGTCCGTTGTGTCAAGATTTCCAAATCCATAGAACATAGCACTTACACCGTATCCGGTAACAAATACTATGGCCAGCATACATAAAGCAAATACGGCTACAGAGATGTACTTGGAAAATAAGATTTTCGAGCGGCTATGAGGGCGGATCAGCAACAGTTTAATTGTTCCGCTTGTATATTCCCTTGATACTACATCAGCAGCAATGACAATGGCAAATATAATCACCATTTCAATTAATCCGGAAAAACGCAGTAAAGCAGACCATGGGTTTTCACTGACCGGAGCAATATCATTTTCCAGACGGTAGTTGGCAATCTGAAGTTTATTCTCTGTATCTGCATGCATTTGAGGAGAAAGCTCATCAATTTCTAATTGTCCCTGATACCGCTCTATCAGCTCCGATTGTTCAGCACGCCAATCAGACACAGGCTCTTCAGTTAGCTTATTCATTACAAAGCTGCCAGCTGTGATCGCAATCAACAGGAATAAAATAATCCAAGTCAGCTTCCGGTTCACTATTTTCATCATTTCATTTGAAATCAATCCAATCATTGTTCTTCCTCCATCATTTCCAAAAATTTATCCTCCAGGGTCCGTTCCTGCACATGAATACTCAAGACACGAACTCCATTTTCTAACAACAGCTTATTTAATTCCGGGACCTCATCTTTATTCATTTGGATCCACAACTCGTTTGGTCCGCTGCCGGCTATCGCAGTCTTGTTCAAATCCGCAATAAGCATTTTGGTCAATTCTGTTTGCGATGCTTCTACCTCTAGATAAACGCGTGAAATACTATCTTTAGATATAAATGCCTGTACATTTTCGATACTGACCAGCTTTCCTTTCTGCAAAACGGCAATTTTATCGCACATCAACTGCATTTCTGAAAGTAAATGACTGGAAACAAATACGGCTACGCCTTCCTGATGAGCAAGTTCTTTTAAGTTATTGCGGAGCTCCCGTATCCCTGCCGGATCCAGCCCGTTCGTCGGTTCATCCAGTATTAACAGCGCCGGACGATGCAGCAATGCCTGCGCAATTCCTAAGCGCTGGCGCATTCCCAATGAATACGAGCTTACTTTGTCATGAATACGCTCCTTCAATCCAACTTGCTCAACAATCTCATTGATCCGTTTCTTAGAAATACCCGGAACCATCCGCGCATAATGCTTTAAATTCTGATAGCCCGTTAAATATTTATATAAATCCGGATTTTCTACAATTCCTCCTACATGCCGGATTGCTTGTTCAAACTGGCTGGCAATACTGTGCCCATTAATCAGGATATCTCCCCGGCTTATTTTTATCAGTCCGACCATCATCCGGATTGTTGTCGTTTTACCAGCGCCATTTGGCCCTAAAAATCCAAATACCTCTCCTGCTAAGACATCAAAATTTAAATCATTAACGATTGTCTTTCTTCCAATTATTTTGGTAGTGTGCTTAAATTGAACAATTGGCTGTTGCTTCATATACCTGTTCCCCTTCTGTTTCATAATATGAAGCGCTTATCCGGCGCTTCCATTCGATTATAGAAAGCGAAAGTAAACAGAGGGTAAACAGAAATTAAATACCGTGCAAATTCAGGGATAGCAGAATTGAAGTAACAATAAATGACTTGATTATTAAATGAAATTTAGTACAGAATTCAGAAACCTATGATACACTTAGGTTAATTAAATTTGCTGTAAAACACTGTTGCTTATTCAACTAACGGGCAGGTTAGTGAAAGTAAAATCCTTGGGAACCTTTCATTTTCTAATTCGTATATGTCGTAAGGATAGGAGGGAATTTATTTATGAAGAAAGTGTTTGATGCTACATGTGAAGGACACCATATTCAAGTGGTTAATACCTGGCTTAATGGTGAAAAGTTATACGTTGATGGTAAATTACAGGATGAAAATTTAGGTCTCGCATTGAGAGCAACTTTGAGAGGAATTCTTAAAAAAAATGATCAAATCACAAAAAATATTAAAGTAAGCATCGGTGGTATTTTTACAATGAAATGCAAGATTTTTGTAGATAATGTTTTGGTTTTTAGTAAGTGAATGAATTTCATAATTGCTCTTTTTAAAAATACAAAGACGAACAGAATTTTCGAAAGTGTATTTTAAAAAACAAAAATTATGCAGCTTGTTGTTGCTGAATAAGCTCCGCTTGGATGCGATCCGCAGCTAATTTGGAAGCATTGTAAATCAAAGCGACCATGTCAAAATGGACTTTCGCACGCTTTCCAGTGCGATAGCGAACATTATTTAACTGATAGAACTCTTTTAAATAAGCGTTGACACGTTCTACTGCTGTCCGTTGTTTAAAAATCTTTTTCCAAGCTCTTGATCCGCGCGCAGGCGCCGTATAACGTCTTAAATCGGTGGTTATTTTGACTTTATACACTTTTTGACAGATACCTTCATTTGCAAGTGGGCAGTTGCTACATTCCTTAGGTCTGGTATACTTCAATGTTTCGTATTTCGGATCAAAGCTGTCATATTTATAGGAATGTTCTCGCAAACAGGTCGGGGCAAAATCCTTATCAAACCCGATCATTTCGCCTTCATTGCGTTTATTATAGGCAATGACAGACTGTTGTCCCATGCGATGAATTTGTTCATAAATCGGCTCGAAATCATAGCCCGCATCCAATGTCTGGTAAGAAGCAGACGTAAGCGGAAGTCGTTGATCTATCCCCTTCAATAGGGCGATAGCGGCTTTTCCATCATTTAAGCTGCCGGAAGAAAACAAGGATTGTAGAATATACTGGCTTGATGCCCCAACTGCGAGGTGTCCTTTGTAGCCAAACCAATACTCGTTTTTACCATCTGCATTCTTTTTCACACCCCATTTTGGGTTCTGTGGCACTTCTGCACGCAATACGTCTAATGGAACGTCTAATTGAGCTTCTATTTTCTTTTCATACAATGGAAGATTCGCTTCTTTTTCTGCTTGTTCTTTGAGATATTGGTCGCGTTCTTTCTTGGATTTACGCCCACGCTTTTTGGGTCTGATTTCCGATTTTTCTTCTTTTTGAACGGGCGCCTTGTCCCGGGCTTCAAAATGGGTTGCGTCAATGGCGATGACTTCATCAGCGATAAATCCTTCTGTGATAGCTGCCAGTGTTACGTTTTCGAAGGATTTCTCTAAAATATCTGATTCACTCAGTTTTGTAACCAAGCGAGAATACGCAGCTTCTGACGGTGTAGAATCGGAAACAAGAAATCCGCAGTTCATTTTAAAGATAAAGTCATCATTTAGACGCTTGATTAAGTCTTTGATCGTTGGGATGCGCTCGATGTAGCGAATAAAAAAAGAAATAATCATCCCTGCATAATTTAGCTCAACAGGCGCTCCAAGCCGGGATTTCTTATTAATCGCATGATAAATACGATCCAGATCAATCGCTGAAATAATCGCTTCATATTTTTGGGTAGGTTCCATGTCATATAATTCTTGGATGCCAAATAGACTCGGTTGTCGTATAATGGTCATAAGAAGTACTCCTCCAGTCTTTTTATGGTTTTGTGGTTATTACCATTATACAAGATTTGGGGAGGTACTTCTTTTTTTATGCCCTGAACTCATTGGGACGCAAGGGTTAAGAATTATGAAATTCACTCAAGTAGATAGTCTTTTAAAGGTTTCTTATTAAAAATATAATATCAATTCCGACTAAAAATAGTGGATTAGATAGATAAAGAGTGCTTTTTTTCACGGAAGCACTCCTTTCTTTTTCATATAAAACTAATATTTTAATGCTGCCTTATGGTGATTATTCTAAATCAGCTTAATTCCGTTGGATAGAACGGATCCAATCTATCATATCATTTAACGTATCTTGGTTAACGGAATAAAAATAACGTTTCCCCTCTCTCTCCAAATTTAATATTTGTGCATTTCGCATCTCTTTTAAATGGTAAGAAAGCTTTGTATTTGAAATAGCTGCTTTTTCTTCATTTAATATTCTTAATATATCCTGTGGACAGAAGCTGTTTTCCGCTAAATTTGTAGCGGGCAGATACATTCTTTCCTCCTTTCTCTTCTGTATAATTTCAATTATTTTAATCCTTGTCTCATCCTGCAATACTTTAAAAATGTCATTGATTCGATATGTTTTCATATTTTTATTATAACAGTTTCACTTGACATTTCAAATATTTTTGAATTAAAATCGATGTTGTTTCAAAAATATTTGAAATGAGGGATTGTAATGAAATATTTATCGTTTACCAAAAGAGAAGCGGCCAGTTTGATCAGCATATGCTTGGGAAGTTTTCTAATCATTTTAGATACAAACATTTTGAATGTTGTTATGCCCGTTATCAAAAATGAACTACATATTGATTACACGGCCATGGCCTGGGTTTCTAACAGTTACATCCTTGCATTTGCAGGATTGTTACTCTTGTTATCAACATTTGCAAAAAGGATAGGCAGTAAAAATGCCTTTTTATTAGGAATTTCTATCTTTTTAGCTGGCTCCATTTTTGCCGGATTTGCTAATAGCTATGCCTGGCTAATTACTGGAAGAATTGTACAAGGGGTTGGGGCTGCACTCTTTTCCCCTGTTGCTACTTTATTATTAAATCAGCTCTTTCCGGACGTGAAGAAAAAGGCAGTTGCTTTTGCTATATGGGCAGGAACTTCCGGCATCGCCTTTGCTTTTTCTCCTATTATCGGGGGATTATTGAGTCATACTTTCGGCTACCGCAGTGTCTTTTTTATTAATATTCCTTTTATTATTATCATCATTTTATTTGGAATCTACACTTTACCGAATAATGCTAAAGAAAAAGCCCTATTTTATTTCAGGGAACAGTTCTATTTTATAATTGGTCTTTTGGCTTTTGTTCTATTTTTAAGTTTTATAGATATTTTTTCAGGTGCCTATACCATTTTGATCAGTCTACTATTTATTGCTATTCTTTTTAGGTTTATTCATCAAATCAGAAAAGATAAGCTGCATATTCTGCCTGCTGATTTATTTAATATCCAATCGATATCGTCTCTTTTAAATGTTTTCAGCTATAATCTGTGCTGTTATGGATTTATGCTGGCATTATCTGTTTTGTATCAAAATCAATTAGGATATAGCTCAACACTTACAGGAATTTTATTCTTGCCTTTTACATTGTCAGCTATGTTACTGACCACCTTTTTATCACCAAAAATCAGTGAGAAATTCGGGTTGTATAAGGGGCAAAGATATTCTTTAATTTCAATGATTATTGGTCTGATTCTAGTTTGCGTATCCATGCTATATCGTGACTATTATTATTTATTAAGCATCGGGTATGTCTTTTTAGGATTTAGCGGGATGGTAGCTCCTTTGGTTACCAATGCTATTTATCAGGATACGAAGCCGGGATATCATAATGAAATATCTTCTTTTCTTAACATTTTTAGGCAATTAGGCAGTATGATTGGGATTATTTTAGCAACAATTGCTATTAATTATTTTGGCATTATAAATGGTATCTATGTTGTCAGCATCTTGATGATTATTGTTTTAATAATTGCCATGATTCTTTCGAAAACAAAGCATCCGGCTCATTAATTGAACTGGATGCTTTGTTGATTTTTAATACAAATATTCTTAATATAAAACCCACTGCCACTTATTAGTTTCCAGGCGAAGCGCAGTACTAATCAATGTTAAACAAGCATTTTCAACTAATCAACTAAGTTTCTTGTTTTTCCCTTAATTTTCAAGTGATTTCCGAAGATCATTTATTTCCTTCAGCTCCAAACCGGTTAATTCTGATATTTCTTTATCCAAATAGCCCCTGTTTAACAGCTGTTTGGCGACATTCCTCTCTGCTTCTATCCTGCCTTGCTCTATACCCTTTTCTATACCTTTTTCCATCCCCTTTTCCATACCTTCCTGCATTCCTTTCTCCATACCTTTCCTTGTCGCTTCTTCTTCAATTTCTCTAAACAATCTTCCAAACGTCGGGGTATCTCTCAGTTTTTCCAAGCCCATGATTTTTCCTTCCTCCTTTTTATTTTGAGCGATGGGTAACGAGTCATACAACTGCTCCTGCAAATCCGATGGAATCTGCATCATATAATCAATGAAATACAATAATGCGACGAGATAGTTTGCGCGATGCGAATATTTTTCAAATGCCAGGCTGATAAGCTGCTGCTTGTAGTAAAACCTTGCTTTTAGTTCTTTGGCTTTCTTTCCTTTGTTTTTACTGACATAGATTCCTGCAAGCACTGCTAAAGCAAATGGATTTTTCGATTTTTTCAGTTCTTCTGGATCTTTTCCATGAAATCGGTAGATGTTATAGACATAGGTTAATTCTGTGCCATAAAAAGAGTAATAGAACGCATCTTCATGCTGTTTATAGCTGGTGTCGGTCAACAGGGCGATGGAATAAATCGGATGATTAGATTTATCGTAAATCCGGTAAAAATATTTAAACATGCGTTCTGCAAATTCTTTTTTGCCAACTGCCTGCACTTCGATATGGATGAAAACGTATTTTTCCTCTCCATTCTTCAGCATCACTTTGACCAGCTTATCCGAATAATTATTCCCTTTTTTTGATTTCATAACAAACTGAAAAAGCTCCAGATTTTCGAAGTTCACTTCTTGTTTAAAATTAATTTCCGGGTACAAATCCGGTGCAAAAAACTGCATAAATTCTTGAAACAGTTCTTCAATTAATTTTTTCCAAAGTCCGTCGTAATCAGGATTTTCTTCTTGGTAACTGATCTGATTTTCCTTGACGGTATTTAACATTATTTTATCACATCCCCAAGTAATTATAAATTTGTTTTCATCCTATCGTTTTTGTGCGTGGAAAGCAAAACAGTAAAATAGAATTTCCACTGTGAAAACCGGATGTAAAAAGACATTTACTGCTGAGTATTTTGATTTTTATAAGCATAAAATGACATGTGATTTTGATTTTTAATGATTTTTTGGAGATTAGAAAATGTTGTGTCATCTTTTATTCCAAACGCGATGTCTAGAATAAATTATTGTCCATCTAATAATGTAAATAAAAAGAAGTCCAACGGAATTTACATCATTTTTGAAATAATTGGATTGTTTTCTGTGAAAATCACCCAACCGCTGTTATAAACAACGATAATGGATAAACAAAGATTGCATTCCATAATCCCTTCACTTTCAGGTGTAATCAGTTCTCATTCTCTAATCTTTAATAAATTAATAGGGTAAAAAAGCACCCTGTCTTTATTATTGTATAAACGAAAATAAGGCTTTAAAATATGTATTGGGATAAAGATTCAACTCGGATAACAAAACACGCAAACTTTTTAAGATCAGTAAACCAAAAGATCTGTTTGTCATTGAATTCATACATAACTTCACCAGGATTTGAAGATGCCATCATGACGAAAACGGAGAGTCTAGAGGAAAATATATTCTGAGCAAGAAGTTTAGCTTGTCTTTGTCCGAAGTTAGAAGTATGACATTCCAGGCTGTTACAGAGCTAATGAACGAAGGAGCTGCTTTCATTGAAAAAAATGATTATTTTAATTTCTATATTGATATTAGGGGGTTGTTCATTCTTTCAAGATGATAAAGAGGCAGAACCTGAAAAAACATCGGTGAAAGAGGGATATTATTATCATCTGGAGGATGTTACAACAGAATTATTCTTAACAGAAATAGATGCTCAAGAATGGATGAAATACTACTTAAAGGACAATCAAGATAAATTGGATGATATCGTAGCAGAAAATGCAGTTAGAGGCATTATAAATAATGTGGATTTAGATCTGATACAGGAAAATGAAGTTCAGGTTAAATCTTGCAAAGAAGGATTGTGCAAAATATATTCAAATGAGTCCCCTGTTCTGAAAGCATTTGTTGTTCCCGCTATGAAAATTAATGAGAAAACGGAGAGTGAAGAATCAGAAAACCTGAACAATGCAGATCAAGAACCAGTAGAAGATCAATTTTGGCAGCTTATCAATGAACACATAGAAGACACGCTTAAAAAGTCCTCCGAGCTAATAGAGCTGTATCAAAGTGGAACTCCTAATAAAATAGATAGAGAATCTATTGAATCCTTATATGATAGCATCCATGGAAGAACGCAATATCTACGATTAAATTTGGTTCCAAATGACGAAGAAATAGAAAAACAATTTAATGATTTATTAATGGCATCCGAATTTCTATTCAATAGCTTTCATCAAGCACAATGGTATTTTGAACACGAGGAAGAAAGAGAATTGAAGAAGTTAATAAAACAAGAAACACTTCCATTAAGAGAAGATTTTCAGGAAGTAACGGAAAAAATACAGGAATATCAGGGAGTAACCAAATAGATAACACGTTGTTTTACGCGTAAATAGCTTTCGCTTGTTTTTTCACTATACCCAGTACAAATCCACTCAGAAAAGAGATACAGACATCTATATGAATGTATTGCAAATAACAGTAATTAAAGAGTACAATGCACGACGGGTTTTGCGATTGATACTGGAGCCTAAAAGCTCCGGCTCCAGTATTTTTTTGATTGCTTCATAAGGAATCAAGTTCGCCTTTTTTTATAAATTTGTCCCCATATATCATTTCGAGCACAAAGACAGGATATGACCTGCTTCATGCAGTTGTAATCGAATCATGTGTGGAGCATAAATAATCCATTGCATCCAGTTTAGAAAAAATACGCGTTTTTGGCGAATAGCTGGATATTGCTGCCATGCAGGAAGTGTTCGCGTCCAATTCTCAGCTATCCTCTTATCTTCTGACGTTTCTACGGCAATACATAAATTGTCTGCCTCGTATTCAGACAGTTCTTCGGGGGAAATCTCTCTCCAGACAAACCCAGTACCGGCAGAATTCTTCTCCACTTCTCTCGCCATTTTCAAAGGTGGTTCAAGCATCTTTGCCAACAATTTTGCTGTACTTTCTTCAATAACTTTGCTGGTACAGGTTATAATAATTACTTTTTCTTGTATATTTTCCATGAAGATTCATCCTTCTTTGTTATCAGCTTGTAAACAAAAGCTATAAATCGGAGTATAAACCTTCAGGCGGACCGGAAGACAAGAGAAAGCCTCAAGGTTATTTTAAAGGATAATTGTGTATAAAAATTAATAAATGACTATTAATCGGATCGATTTTGATATCGCCATTTTCATTCTTACTCGTCACCCGAAATAAGGTATATCCCTTCCCACCTTTCTTTTACCGCATCACAAACTGCTGTTGCAAAATCCTCATAACTGATACTTTTCTTCAAAAAATCCATCTCATCTATTTGAACTTTCCACCTTTTATAAGCTCCGGCACGTAATCCATCAGGAAGATAAGCTGGCGGCGGAATCAAGTAAGCCCACGATTCAGATGAAGGCAGCTCTGTTAAATAATCATATAATTTTGCATGAGCTCTCCCTCTGGGTAAGGTGCGTTCTGGAAAAGCGGTATCCTGCCAAAATCGTTTTCCATTGTTCATTTCCAGACTCCCTGCTCCTCCAACTGTAATAATCAGTGGATTCTTTCTGCCGGCAGCTGCTTTTCGAATTCGTTTGTCGAGGTCAACCAATGCGGTTGCAGGAATATCTCCACGCATACGAATCGCATTAACAATTACATCCGCTTCATTTGCAGCCCGGCTTAAACTGGAGATATCATTTATATCCACAACCTTAGTTTGAAAAGGATGTTTTGTTTTCGGCAGCCTTGAAATATCCTCAGCCTGCCGTAATGCTGCAATAACTTCAATATGCTCATATTTGGATAATTGCTGTAAGACTGAGACACCTGTTCGTCCGGTTGCCCCTAGAATAAATACCTTTGCCATCAACGCTCAACTCCTTGGAATAGAATTTTTCTGGTTTAAAACATTTTAAATTACATACTAAATAGAATTAACGCCTCTTTTTTAAAATTAGGATTGATCAGTTTTTATACAAAACGATATGATCAAACTGACTCCAAGCAGTATAGCCAGGCATACAAAAGCCATCCCGTAATTTGTAATCTGCAGTAAAAATACAGCAGCCATCGGCCCAAGACTCGCACCGACAAATAAAATAAAGGTGTAAAGCGAAACAGCTGCTCCATGATTTTTCCCGCCAAGCTGACCGACTAAAGAGATAAGTGTTGGAACGGTCAATGCAATTCCAGCTACAAAAATGATACTCATAATAACTAAAAACACGAAATTAGAGCTGATTCCAGTGATTAATAAGCCCAGCACTGCAATAATGAGAGCTGTCCGTAAAATTTTCATTAGGCCAAATCGGCTGGTCAGCTTTCCTGCAAATGGAGCAAATAACATGCCAATGATTCCAATTATCCGGACATACAGAATACCGTCTGTACGTATTGCGAATTCTTCCATTAAATACTCACCGAGAATCGTATAAAATGCCACGAAAGTAAGTAATAAAGTGACGGCAATACTATACACCTGAATCAAACGCTTATCCATTAATAAACGGAAAAATTGGGTGAACATAAACTTCAAATTACTATTTTCCTGCCTGACTGCTGTCTTTGGCAGCAGAAACAGAACCAGCAGCGCTGTTACGAAATAAATCCCTCCAAAATAATAAAAAACACTTTGCCAATTAAATTGCTGGCTAATATAGCTGCTGAATATTTGGCCGACGATTGCTGAGATTAAAAAGCTGGAGCTGATAAAGCCAATGGCGGTCACCCTTTTTTCCAGCGGAAATTTATCTACTGCATAAGCGATAGCCACTGGCGCAAAACTCGCTGCTGTAAACCCTTGAAAAGAACGCCAGACAATCACCCAAGCTAAAGAACTGACAATAGGCAGTATAAAAGTCACTGCCGTCAATATAGCTAAGCCTGCTAACATGACCTGCTTTCTGCCATAACGGTCAGATAAGGGGCCGGTAAATAAACACCCTATTGCATAGCAAAGAGAGAATGCGCTTCCCGTCCAGGCTGCATTTGTCATACCAGTGTGTAAATCTTCACTGAATATCGGCATTAACGGAATGGTTAAATAATTGCTTGCTACTATTACTAACCCACACCAGAACAAAATAGCTGTTAATAAGGAATACTTCGGCTGTGAGTTACTATTTTCATTACTAAAATCCATAACTGATCTCCTTTGCGAAACTTATTTTCTTTATTTGTAATTTATTTATATAGATTGTAATTTAGTTACAATAATAAGTCAAGAGATAATTTGTAGACTACCTACTTTTATTGTAAAATAGTTACAAGAATAATAAATCTGATGAGTGAATAAGACCGTTTTTTTTCGTCAAGGATATGCAATGCTGACAACAATACTTTAAGTAACGTTAGGAGAATGAGAAATGAATGAGGATGCGCAAAAATTAAATGCCTTGTTGGACTTTGATTTATTAAAAAAATTAGTAGTAGGAATTGGAGAAGTATCCGAAATTACTGGTATTCCAACCCGTAAAATCCGTTATTGGGAAGAAAAAGGAGCTATACAATCTGAAACCAATACAGAAGGATCAACACGGAGATACAATTATTTAAATGTGAAAAAAATGCTGCTTATCCAGGAAATGATTGACGAAGGATTCACATTGGATGCAGCGATTAAAAAGGTAAATAAACGTATGGTAACTTTAAACGAAGCGTTTCTTAAATTGGCGGATACGGTGCCGGATACAGAAGATAATGAATAAGAGGTTTTCAGCAGCTATATCGCAAGTTATTTCTTAAACTATCAATGCTTCCATTTAAACATAGGAAGGACGCAAGCTTTATCTATACTTGCGCCCTTTTTTTACATTTAGCTTTCTTTAAAAAAGCTTTCCGGCAGCGTACTAAAAATACTCCAAAGACTGATTACTGCACCGACTAATGAAACGATACTTATAAACACAGCATTAAAGCTGAATACGCCTGTCGGCACGAGAATAATAAATCCTAAGAAAAACATAGATTGATAAATGGCTGACAGAAAACGCCAAAATTTATGATTAAAAAAAGATAATAAAATTGGAGGAATAAACAAAATAACCATGATAATGATACATGCCTGAATGACTTGTGGATCATTTAATGAAAGTGTATTGATGTCCCTTTGATAATAAGCAGTGACAAACAATGTTACGACAGACACAACCAGCATTAAAAACAATAAACCTAACCTTTTCAAACATAATCCTCCCTGCACGTAAAACATTTATAATTCAGATTTTTATTTTATTTGTACTCATGCAGCTTATACGGCATCCTGTAATTTTCCTCGATAGATAGAAATCAATTCAGGTATCTGCTGAATATCCTGTGGTGTTATAAGCTCTGGTGGTTTATTAAAAGAAACAATTTCAGCTTCCATTAAAAGAGAAGCCACAAATTGAGAACAGAAGTAGGCATTCGATCTCCGAACAGGCTTGTTCAGCATTACGCCAAACAGCCCTAAAAAGTTATAGTGATAGGTGTCTTGTCTGCTTTTAAAAATTGCCAGTGCTCTCTTCAATTTCTTACTTTGTTTTGGACTGATAGCGTAAGCATAAATCGAGCAGTCCGCATTCTGAAAAAGTCCCTCTTCTGTACTTTCCTTCACAAATCCACCCCAAAATGGATTACGAAAATGCTTCCTGCCAAAGCTATATACTTCATTTAATTCCAAATCCAGAGCTAATGAAACATGGTTATATTCTGCTTTTGTATACAAGCCAATAGCTTTGGTCAGTAATGTGCCTGTATTTGTGAACAGCAGATAAATATGTTCTTGTCTCATCACTGTAAACTCCTATATTTTTATTTTTCTGTTTTTTTGAACAGGTATCTTCTTTCAAATTTTTATCTTATCGTTAAAATACATCCTTGTGCTCAATATTTCTTATTGAGAAATATGAAGTAACTACACCAATGATGGTAAGTGTCAATGGTATAACGATAAAGGAACCTATCGACAGGTCTTCGTTGCTGGCACCGAAAAAAGCGGCAATGATAATCGATGTAATAATCGTCGTTCTGACAGACTTTTTAAGCATTCCCAAAAATAGAGGAACTAAGCTGATACCACTGGCGGAAAAGTCATACAGGATTGTATTTCTAAAATGCTCTATAACCATTTGAAACGTTATGTTTCCCTCGATAAAATTCAAGCTGTTATCTAGCATCGTTAAAACAACTGTTGCAAAAATTCGTGACAGGAGTATCGAAAAAAAGGTAAAGCCTACGATAATCAACAGCTTTGAGCTAATGACTTTTTTTCTGCTGATTGGATACGTAAACATCAGAGTAATTGTTTTATCATTGAATTCTTCAATAACTAATCTTGAAATTAATACACCTGAAAAGATAATAAAAACCATTCTTGTAATACTATCAACCAGAAAGAAGAAATCTGTACTGCTCGCAGTATAAAAATCTCTGTCGACATATAACATGAAAAATAGAAATCCGGTAACGGCAAAGCAAGCTGCTAAAGAGTTGTTTATATATCGGCCAAAATTTACTTTTCTCATCTCCAAATTCATTAACTTAAGCATTCCTCTTACCTCTCTTCATATTAGTATTGGAAAATACACTGCTTCCATAATTCTTTTGAATTCCCGATCCCCATTTTTCATTAAAATTAAAGGACATCTTTCTGCTCAATATTTCTTATCGAAAAATACGTAGCAATCACGCCAATAACAGCAAATATCAACGATCTGACGAGAAAAGAGCTTATCGAAACGTCTGACAGGTCTTCATTGCTTATGCCGAAAAATACTGCAATGATAATAGAGGCAATAATTGTCGTTCTAACAGATTTTTTGAGCATCCCAAAAAATAAAGAGACTAAGCTAATACCGCTGAAAGATAGGTCATAGATGATTGTATTTCTAAAATATTCTGTGATCATCTGAATCGTAATCTCTCCATCGATAAAATGCAGGCTGTTGTTTAGCATATATAGGATAGCTGCTACAATAATTCTTGATGCGAGTATGAAGAAAAAGGTAGAGCATATGATAATCAATAGCTTCGAAATAATAATCTTTTTTCTGCTAATCGGATACGTAAACATCAAAGAAATTGTTTTATCGTGGTATTCTTCAATAATCAGTCTCGAAATTAATACACCTGCAAATACAATAAAAATCATTCTTGTGCTGTCAACGACGAAGAAAAAATCCGAAATGGTGTTAGCAAGATCATTTCTATCAGCATACAGCGAAAAGAATAACATTCCGGTAAAAACAAAGCATGCCGCTATAGCACCCAGGATATAACGCCAGAAATTTATTTTTCTTATTTCTAAATGAATTAATTTAAGCATTTTTTCCGCCTCCAATTAAGGACAGGAAATAGTCCTCTAGTGAAGCCGTCTTTGTATTGATGGATGTAATAGAAATATCATTCTCCATTAACTTTTTATATATCTGGTTTTGCGACATTCCTGTTTCATATATTCTTATTTTGTTCGTATCCAGTACTTTGAAATTTTTTATATTTAGCTCTGAATCAATAATATATACTACTTTCTGAGCATCACCGGTTTCTATTTCAATATACTCCGCATTATTTTCTCTAATCGAATCCATGGAGACCTCTTCTACCAAATATCCATTATTCATGACACCTATTGTATCAGCGATTTGCTCTATTTCTGCTAAAATATGACTTGAAATAAGGATTGTTATACCATATTCTTTGTTTAGCATTTCAAGTAGATTTCTAATTTCTATAATTCCGACTGGATCCAGTCCATTAACAGGCTCATCCAATATCAGCAGCTCTGGCTTCGTAATAATTGCTCTGGCAATCCCGAGCCGCTGCTTCATACCCAGCGAGAAATTTTTAACTGCTTTATTATCTATGTTTTTCAGATTGACAAGGTCTAGAGCTGTTTTGATATCTTGTTTATTGTGATAACCCATATATTCGCAATGCAAATCCAGGTTATCCTTCGCGGTTAGCTTCTCATAAAATATCGGGTATTCAATAATCGCATTCATTCTTTTAAATAATTCATAAGAAGTGTTTGTCAGCGTTTCATTAAAAACTTCGATTGCCCCCCGGCTTGGCTTTAATAGATTCAAAATCATTTTCATGACCGTGGTTTTTCCGGCTCCATTTGGACCCAATAAACCGTAAATTTCTCCTTTTTTAATATTCATGTTGATACTGGAAACAACATTCTCTCCATTGAAAGATTTTCCTAAATCATGTGTCCTTAAAATATATTCCACAATATGTCCTCCTCTGCTTTGCAAATTTCTATATTTCTAATGGTAAACGTTAAAATTATCTTTTTTCTTAACGAAGTCTTACGAATTTCTTAAGTTTGCAAAGTGCAGGACAGGAGCGGCTTTCAGCCAGTTTGTGAAGCCAATTTCTTTAATTTCACGGTAAATACCGTTTTCTCATAGGGGTCGCTGGATAATAATATATCGCCTTCCATACCTTCTACTAATCTTTTCGTAATAGTAAGACCCAGCCCGCTTCCTTGATACAGCTTATTCCGTGAGTCCTCAAGCGTATAGAGCCTTTCAAAAACACTTTCTTTCTTCATTTCGTCAATGCCCTTTCCCTTGTCCCAAATGTCAATATAGGCAAATGCTTCGTCCTGTTTTAAGGTTAAACCGACGACACCGCCATCATTTCCATATTTGATGGCATTGGATATCAAATTCCTGAGTATTCGGTCAAGTGCCTCTTCGTTTCCGGCCGCATAGATAGTTTCATCCGGAATATTAACAGAAACATCTAATCCCTGATTGGTTAATATTTCATAGAACTCTAAAATACTCTTTCTGCATGCCTCATTAATATTTATCTTTTCAAGCGGTATCTCCTTATCACCGGATTCCAATTTTGCCAAATCAAAAAATGTATTGATTAATGTCAGAAGCTCTATCGACTTTTCATGTGCCTTGTGAACTTCTTTTTCCAGCTCCTTTTGAATAGACCTATTCGATTGGATGATTTCTAAATAACCCACAATAACCGTCAGCGGAGTTTTCAAATCATGTGATATATTTGAAATCATTTTCCGGATAGATTCTTCCTTTTTCGTATAGTCAGCCAATATTTTCTGGTTATGGTTTAAAAGATTATTAATCCCAACCAGTAAATGAATAAGCTCCTTATCATCGGTAAAAACGAGAAGATTCTCACTTGTTCTTTCAGTAATAATCCTATCTAATTTTTCATACATATATTTTATTTGTTTATCTCTTGCTGTCTTTGATCTATATTGAAAAATAATTATGCCTGTTAAAATCACGATAATCATAATGAAGAAGTAAACCATATTTATCTGCCCCTTTTACTATTTTAACTGATTCGGTTATTCGCCCAGCTTATAGCCAATCCCCCAAATAGTTATAATATAATCAGGTTTTGCAGGGTTGTCCTCTATTTTCTCTCTCAGCCTTCTGATATGAACATTAATCACATTCTCATCGCCGAAATAATCATTATTCCAGACTGTCGTATATATTTGGGCCTTTGTAAAAACATTATTAGGGTGCTTGAGAAATAATTTTAAGATATCAAATTCCTTTGATGTCAGTTTAATTTCCTTGCCGTTTTTCTGAACAGAATAATTATTAATATCAATAGTTAAAGCTTTATAATGAACCACATTCTCTTCCTTTTTTGCTTCCGAATAACTGGTAGCACGCCGAAGCGCTGATTTTACTCTGGCAGAAAGCTCTATCATGGAAAAAGGCTTTGCTATGTAATCATCTGCGCCAAGCTCAAGGCCTAAAACCTTCTCGACATCCGTGTCCTTGGCAGAAACAATAAGTATTGGCACGGAGCTGTCTCTTCTAATTTGCTTCATTACTTCAATACCATTTAATTTAGGCATCATAATATCAAGAATGATTAAATCAAATGTAGCGTTTTGAAATTTTTGCATTCCCTCTTCCCCTTCAAAAGCAGTAACCACCTTGTAACCCTCTTTTTCTAAGTAATCCTGTATCATTTCGCTTACGGATAGATCATCTTCTACGATTAAAATTTTATTGTTCAACAGAATGTCCTCCCCAAATATATACTTATCCATTTCAATCTGGTTTTCTTGATAACTGCTATTTTTGATTGTGGGTAATTAGTATGTCTGCATAAATTTTAACACATTATCCATTCAACTTTCGTACCTTAAAAAATAACTTGCTTATCATCATAAAGACAGGTATTGATTGTTTCTTCCATATAATTCTTGTGATAATTAACAAATAAGGGCTAGAACCCGTCTTAAATTCTACCCCCTTTACTTACTATCCAGTCTTTTTATGTGTGAGAAACAGACCTGGAATAAAAATTACCGCCAGCACAATGGCAGACACTAAAAATCCTGCATGATAACCTTTTAAACTATTGATAACTGTTGACTGTAATCCTTGCGTGACAGCTACGACAACGGTTGAGATAAGAGCTGAACCGAAGCTTGAACCAAGGTTTTCAATAATATTAATACCAACACCTGCTTCTAGAAGCTGCCTGCTGTCAAGCCCCGTGTAAGCATCACTCGTCAACGGAAGCATAACACCTCCGACACCAGAGCCCCGGATAAACAATACAATGGAAATCCAGACCATACTCGTTTTATCTGTGATAAAGATAAGCGGGACAGAGCCGATAAGGGAAATAACAAGGCTGACCATAACGACATACTTTGCACCGATCCTGTCAATCATTTTTCCAATCAGCGGCCGGGTAACGAGCATCCCGACACCTTGAGGGATTAAAGCAAGTGCTGCCTCAATTGGCGTGAAGTCACGGAAATTCTGAAAGAACAACGGAAGAATCAGCATTGGTCCCATGATAGCAATATTCGCCAGGAACAAACCGACGCTTGATGCCAGAAAGCTTTTGTGTGCAAACAAATTCAGCGGAAGTACCGTTTGATTTTTTCTGAAATGATTATATATCACGTAAATCAGGGCCAGGAAAAAGCCAATCGTCATACACAGAATGGTTTCGCTATTATTAAATGATGCATGATCCGCTGCTTTCGTAATTCCGTAAATCAGCGCTACACTCATAACCGATAAATCGATAATCCCAAAAACATCGAGTTTGCTATCTTTGTTAAATGGTTTGAAGTTAGGAATAGCTTTCATCATAAGCGGTGCAGCAATCAAAACGACGAAGACATTAATAAAGAAAATCCAATGCCATGATGCACCGTGAACGATAAAGCCTCCGATAACAGGCCCCAGGATTGGGCCGAGAATCATCGGTGTACTGACAATGGCCATAACTTTGCCCACGTTTTCCGGGCCTGCTGTTTTAACCAGGAGTGTCATCATAAGTGTCGTAATAACCCCGGCGCTAAATCCTTGAAGTAAACGGAAGAAAATGAAGCTCATAACGTCCCAGCTTATTCCAATAAAAACAGAGATCACTCCAAAAGCAATCACCGCACCGATGAAAATTTTCTTCCCATTAAACTTGTTCATCAGCCATCCGGATACCGGAACTGCAATTGCTAGTGCTAAAACATAACCGGTAATGGACCATTGAATAATATCTAATGTCGTATTGAAATCCTTAATTAATTGGTCAATGGCGATGTTCACCATCGTTGAGTCAAGCATGGGAGCAATTGCTCCAAGCGCAATAGCCCAGGCAGCGGCAAGCATTTCCTTTGGTAAGCCCTGGTTCTCTATATTGTCTTTTGACATATTATTCTCCTTCTCGCGACATTTTTGTTTCCTTGTCACCAAAAAAGATAACATTATTTTGTTTCCTAGTCAACAAAATAAAACCAATAAAAAAGACAGTTCCTTCTCAAAGGTCTGCCTGTAAGTTCATTATTTTGAATGGATCTAATTAATTTATTGTTAATCCCTGTTTTTTTATTTCTTCATCCAAGTGACTGCTATACTTTTCTACAAAATGCAGTACACCTTCAAACTGTTCGTCTGTTATTTGTTCAAATATGACTTTATCCCGTTCACGAAACTCTTTGTGTAAATCCTCGTGAATTCTAAAAATTTCTTTTCCCTGCGGAGTAAGCTTAAAATAGATTTCTTTTTTATTATCCGGCTTTTGATAGCTCTCAATAAGTTTCTTTGTCATAAGTTTTTTCGTTAATTTACTTATAGCTCCTCTCGTCATATAAAGAGACTTTGCCAGCTCTCTCACATTAGAATCTACATTTTTTTCAATAGATTCAATACAGTGGACTTCAGAAGGAGTATGTCCTTTAAGCCTGTCTTCCATTTTATACTTATTAATCCAAACCATCTTGTTAAATAAGTCCCTGAAATTCGTTATAAGCTGTTCTTCTTTATTCATGGAATATCCTCCCGCTTATTGGTACATCAATCATATTATATCGTGTTTTTGTTTCCTGTTCAACGATGGTAAAGCGGAGGTCTTATTACAGCTTATAGAATTTTTAACGCATACTTTAAAACAAAAACAGTCCCATTTGCTTTATCTCAAGACAAATGAAACTGTTTTTTGATTCATTAAAATAATCTGCTGTGTATGTTTTGTCACAAGCACTTCATTGCACAGCTAAAGGGTTCGTTTACACATACTTATTCCTTCCAGCGCCCAGTCCTGCTATCGTCATCAATATACAAACTGCAATGATAGCCATAATCGGCGCACTCCATGCATGTGTAATATCAAATAACAAACCGATAAATAATGGCCCGATTGCAGCAAAAATATATCCGACAGATTGCGCCATTCCAGACAGAGCGCCTGCCTGCTGCCCATTACGTGCCCGCATACCAAGCATAGCCAGGGACAGACTGATAGCACCACCGAAAGTAACTCCAATCAATGTTACCCAGACAAAAATCAATGGCAGCGGTCCGCCGATTAAAAGACCGATAAATCCAATTGTTGCGCCGCCGCCAATTCCCAGTACAATCCCCTGCTGATTGGAGAATTTTTCTGCCAGTACCGGTGCCAAAAAGGTTGAAGGCAATCCGACAAACTGCACATAAGCGATTATCCATCCGGCAGCTGAAACAGAAAATCCAAAGCTTTGCATTATTTCCGGCAGCCACGATACCATTACATAGAATATGAATGATTGCAATCCCATAAATAAGGTGACCTGCCAGGCTAATGGAGATTTCCATAAGCTGCTGTCATTAAAAGGTTTACTGCTTAACTGGACTTGTTCCTCTTTAGGCACAGGATTTTGTCTGACAATTACAACCCAGATAACTATTCCCACTACAGCCAGCAGCGCCCAGGATAATAAAGCTAATTCCCACCCCAGGCCTGCATTTTTTGCAAGCGGAACAGAAAGCCCTGAAGCAGTAGCTGCAAATATTGCCATAGATGTAGAATACACACTGGTCATCCGGCCGACTCTATGCGGGAATTTTTCCTTAATAACTGCCGGCAGCAGTACATTCATCACTGCGATGCCAACACCAATAATGGCTGTACCGATAAATAATGTTGGCGTATACGGGACCGATCTGACGCCGATTCCGGCAAATAGAAGGATCAGACCCAATAGGACAGCTTTTTCATTTCCCAGCCGTCTGCCGAGCTTCGGAGCAAGGGGTGATACAAGAGCAAATGCTATCAGCGGTAAACTGGTAATCGTTCCTGCACTCCAATTTTCCAGACCTATCTGATCACGAATCGTTCCTAACAGTGGTCCAACAGAAGTAATCGCCGGTCTTAAATTAAAACCAATTACAATAATAGCAATTAAATATAGCATTCTCTTATTGGAGGTTACTTCTTCAACCCCACTGCTTTTTAATTTACCTTTATTTTCCTCCATCTCATACCTTCTTTTCTATTAACCGTATCCTTTATCATAGAAAAAGATACGGAAATATTTTTAATAATACAATATATGTTATGGTATTGTGCAGCCTATTGTCAAGATACGAATTTTTATGATTAATAGGGTTGATTTTCTTCATTAGTATATTCGTTTACCTTTCATTAAAGTATTATTCTCCTTTTCGTATAACCTGGCTGTTCTCCACTATGAACCATGTAATCTTATCTTGAAGTTTCCTTATCATTACAATTACAGTCTCCTACTCTAAAACTCAAATTCTAAGAAATTTGCATGAAATGTATATTAATAGAATTTATTGGCAAGCCTGTCAATATAACAAACTATTAATTGGAGGTATATCCAATATGAAGTACAACATAACGATAGGCATTGCTTTTCTTATCTGCCTATTTGTTCTTTTACCAACAGTTCATGCAGACAACGGAAAAACGTATAAGGTAGATTCTGAAAAAATAGAGTTAATGAATGAGCCTGCTAAAGACGCAGCTGTTCTCGGTGAATTAGAAAAAGGCTATAAGGTCACTATTTTTGAAGATTCATATGGCTGGGGTAAAACATTTTATAACGGAGAACCCGCTTGGGTTGCCCTATATCAACTTACAGAAGTAAATAATGACATAAATAATAAGGAAGAAAATCAAGAAGCTGCACAGCTGGATGCTGAAGCACAAAATAAGGAAGCTGCAGCTGCTTCTGAAACAAGCACTGAAACAAATAAATCTATAGAAAATGGAAAATTGTACCGTATTAACGCATCTGCTGTAAATTTACGCAGTGCTCCGGATAAAAATGCAGCGGTTATTACTGTGCTAAGTAATGGCAGCCAGATTACTATCTTTCAAGAATCCTACGGCTGGGGCCAGACTTATTATAATGATGAAGAAGTATGGATTGCATTATATTTACTGGATGAAGTGAACGATTCAACAGATAATGAGGTATCAGAAGAATCAGAAACAACTGACTCACAGCAAATACCAGAGGAAAACGAAAAAGAAGAGTCAGAAGCAGAATCTGACCAAAAAGATGAGGAAACAGCAGCAGCTGCTGAATCTCAGGAAGAAAAACAAGAGGTTCAAGCAGAGCAAAACAGCGGTGCTCCTTTAGCCGGTTACCATTTTGTTATTGACCCGGGACATGGCGGAAAAGACCCCGGTGCGATCGGATCAGAAATATATGAAAAAACGTTAACACTGGTCTCAGCGAAAAGATTAGAGCAAAAATTGCATGATAAAGGGGCTTCTGTAACGTTTACCAGGGCAGATGATACCTATATTTCCTTAGGACAACGGGCTGTGATTAGTAATTCGACGGATGCAGATGCCTTTATCAGCCTGCACTATAATTCATCAGAGGATCCGGATGCACGCGGGGTCGAAACCTTTTACAACGAGGCGAGCAGTCTTGCCAATTCCGTCCAGACATCACTAATGAATCACGTTGATCTCATTAATCGCGGGGCAAAACAGGCAGGTTTTCAGGTGTTAAAAGAAAATAAACACCCTGCTATATTAATTGAGCTTGGTTTCATAAGCAATCCAGACGAACAGAAGCTTGTGCAGACGGATAGTTATCAGGAAAATGCAGCAAATGGCATTGTTGAGGGATTAGAAGCATACTTCAATTAAATATCGAATCATTCTAAGGTAAAAGTGCAAATTAAACGCACTTTTCCTTAGAATGCAATTTTTTATACAAATCTATTTAATGAATTTTTTAACTGATAGAAATTAGTCGTATTAGCATAAACCTGCTGTCGAACTTTATCAAAAGACAATTGCTTTATCTCAGCTATTTTCTTTAAAACATCCATAATCATATTTGGATGTGTCATCTGATTTTGAAAAGGTTCTTCAAATTCCCAGGGCCCATCTGTTTCTGCCATGATAAACTCTAACGGATATTGTTTAATGATTGACTGGATTTCTTCTTCATACCAGCAATCAGGTGTTATGGAAATCAAATATTGATTGTTTATCATACGTTCCATAGTAGCCTTATCTCCTTTAAACCAATGGAAATGAGCTTTTTTTACCTTATATTTTTCAAGGAGATCACAGATTACAGAGGCATCTTCGTAAACAGCATGCAATACAATCGGTAAATCATATTTTTGGGCAGCTTGTACAAATCGCTCCAATATCGCATGATAAGGAGTAACATCCAGTGAGGCTTCTTTGCGTTTTTTATAATATGGAAGTCCTACTTCCCCAATAGCGACAATATCTTGAAATCTTTGATCAATCGTTTGTATAATATTGTCGATTTCCCGCGCAGATGGCAGATCCTGTTCTGGATGCCAGCCAAAAGCAGGGTAAACAAACGGGTATGTTTGTGCTAATTGCCACACCCTTTGACAGCTCGCCAAATCACTGGAAACAGCTATCATTCCATCTATTTTAAGCGAATTAATTAACAGCTGCTGGTCATTCGGCTCATACCAATCCAAATGAATATGTGCATCAATCATCCTGCGCACCTCTCCATCCAATTAGTCTCTGATATCCTTAAATAAGTCTCCGGCTTTCCTGACATCAACATTTCCTCCGCTTAAAACAACGCCCATTCTCTTCCCTTTAACAGGAAGTTTCTTATATGCTGCTAAAGCGACAGCTCCAGATGGTTCGACAACAATTTTTAATCTCGTCCAAAGAAAGTACATCGCAGCTTTTATCTCCTCTTCGGAAACCGTTATAAAATCATCAACATTTTCCTTAATGAAAGGAAAGGTTATTTTCCCTAATGAAGGCGAGTTTAACCCGTCAGCTATGGAGTTTGGATTCTCAATGGATTGTAATTTTCCAGCCCTGAATGACCTCGTGGCATCGTCAGATACAGCAGGTTCAACTCCTATTACCTTACTTTCAGGCAACAGATGTTTTGCAGAAATTGCGCAGCCACTTAACAGTCCGCCACCACCACAAGGGACCAGCAGATAATCCAGCTCGCCTACCTCTTCTATGAGCTCTTTAGCAACGGTACCTTGTCCGGCTATAATGGACTCTGCGTCAAAAGGCCGGATTAACGTATAGCCAAATTCATCTATCAGCCCTTGAGCTATTTCTTCCCTGGATTCTGTCCCGCGATTATATGTTACTATAGTTGCGCCATAATCTCTGACAGCTGCCGTTTTAACCTGTGGGGCATCCTCCGGCATGACGACCGTAGCAGGTATATCAAGTATTTTGCAGGTCAAAGCGGTAGCCATTGCATGATTTCCAGAGGAATAAGCAATTACCCCCTTATTCTTCTCTTCCTGCGAAAGGGAGCTGATGGTATTATAGGCACCACGGAATTTAAAAGCACCCATCCGCTGGAAATTTTCACATTTAAGAAAAATTTGGTTTCCGGTTAATTCATTCAGGAGTGTGGAAGTGAGAACTGGCGTTTTATGTGCAATACCTTCTATCCGTTTGGCTGCTTCTACTATTTTTTCATACATTTTTGATTTCTCTCCTTTTGTGTTTATGTTAACGTGTTCATTTTGAAGAAGTATTTTTATTTTTATCTTAAATAAATTTTCTTTATGAAATCTATTCTATCACTTATTTCTTACATAAAAAATTATAATTCACATATAGTCAAAATTTTAAAATAAATTTGCATCATTTACTTCCTTTGCATATAATTGTATAAAATAATGCGCTTCTGTAATAGAAAAGCCGACATAGAATCTGAGGATTTCTTATTTAAAATACGGGCAAAATGTGAGGGAGGTTACCTATGATGGTAAGTCAACGAGCTGATAAGCTTACCACTAAAATTGAGGATCTAAGAAACAGCCTGGGGGAAAAAATTGCCGCAAAACTGGAATTGGATAAATGTAACCGGCTGGTTCAAAGGTTACATAAACTCTCGTCCGAATGCGAAAAATGTTACCAGTACTTTATTGATTTTGAAAAACATATAACAGAACTGACAGATAAGTCAGATCAACTTACCAAAAATGATTTTAAGCAGCACAGCCAGAAGCTTGAAAATATTAGTGCTCATCTTCTGAAAGAGCATAAATTAGTCTCGAAAGATTATTATTTGAGCATATATATGTCCTTGGGATTAAGCATAGGTCTCATTTTTGGGCTGTTATTCGATAATCTTGCATTAGGTTTGCCAATTGGCTTAGGTATTGGAGTTGCCATCGGGGCAGGTCTTGATGCAGATGTTAAGAAAAAAGGAAAAACACTATAGTTTGCATCTAAAATTCCAGAGAGTTAATAATTCATTCCATTAATATAGGATTCTATCCTGGCAAAGCTTGATTCAGTAGTTTTTTTATTTTTATTGCATTAAATGAGACGTCTGGATGAAACAGGAAATTAGCTCCCCTGATCTTGATCGGTTTATTTTCAGATTCTATTTGGAAAGGAGAATTTCTTTAATCGATTTCTATCACCATTTTAAATTATTCAAAAACAGTAAAATATCAGCTTGAATTTGTTCCTGATCCTTATCTGCCAGCATTATATGTCTTGAATTGGAATATCCTTTCACAATTTTATTTTGAGAAGACACATTTCAATAGATATAATCTGCACTTTCTTTATATAAAGACTCATCCTGCTTCCCATAATAAATACGTATTAATCAGCTTATACTGTTCAATACAACATTCTCCATAAATAAAATGTAGCGTAGGACTCCCATCTTTTCCATGCTGATGCCAATTCTCTAATCTCTTCCTTTGTTGGTTTCCGCTCCATTCCCGTTACCAGTTTAATCGCATTGATCAATCCTGCATCGTCAATAGGAAAAGCATCCGGATAGCGCAGACAGCGCATTAACACATAATTAGCAGTCCATGGCCCGATGCCCCGGATTCGGGTCAACTCCCTTTCAGCTTGCTTCAAATCACCTAAGTACAACAATTTTTCTTTTGTTAAATCTCCCTTTGCCATCAACTCAGCGATACCGATAATATATTCTCTTTTCTTTTTTGTCATTTTAATGTCAGACATATCTTCAGGGCTTAATCCAGAAATTTTATCAAATGAAGGGAAAATCCAGTAGTTTTTTCCATCATACTCCAAGGTCTCACCAAATTTTTCAACAAGTTGACGTTTTAATGTATACGCAAATGTCAGGTTAATCTGTTGCCCCAAAACTCCCCAGCACAGGGCTTCGAATAAATCATGTAATCCTATAATTCGGAGACCATAAAATCTTTCAATGGCCTGCTTCAGCAATGGATCCTCACTTCCCATTTTATAAAAAGGTGTAAGATCGGTTTCAAAATCAAACCACTCTTCAACATAGCGTACAATTGCCTTCTTGTCTTCCATTGATTCCAGCTTCGCCCCGGCTAGAAGCTCCACAGCCAAATATTCGCTGTCAGATTCACTTATACGTACTAATGTACGCAAATGATTTATTTCAATCACACGTGTAATTTTATCTTCTTCTACCTCATACATGCATTCATTGGGGTTTCTCTGTAAATAATTTAAATTTGTCTTAAAATCAAATAGTTCCGGTGTTTTGATTAAAATGCCTTGTTTATTTTCTTTCCAAGTTCCCAATTTATTTTACCTCCATCTTCAAGACCTGCCTGTCAGTTTCAGCATGCTAGCGTCTATTGTACACCAAGTGAGTGGTATAACCGCTGTAAATCACCGGATTTTCAAGATAATTGTGCCTTCATCACATTTATGTAAAAAGACAAAGAAATACTGTTTTTACAATATCCCCTTGTCTTTTTATATGTGCACTATCATAGCTTTAAATAAAAATTACGCCCTGTCATTCTTTCTTAAAACGCCCTTTATTCTCTCTCTCATCTCTTTTGTATACCCTTGCTGCCCTCCGGTATGGATGAAAAGAATGTTTTCCTGGTCATCATAATTTCCATTTTTTATTTCAGTTATTAATCCTTTAAAAGCCTTTCCTGTATAAACCGGGTCAAGAATAATTCCCTCACTTTTAGCAACGTCCATATAAAATGCCAGTTCTTCATCTGTTGCTTGGCCGTAGCCAAGTCCAATATAGCTGTCATTAATGGTAATAGAATCAAAATGATGGTTAGTGTCTTCCAAATCATTTACAATTTTCATGACATCTTCTTTGAAGACCTCTGCTATCTGGTCAACAGAATAGCCAATGATTTTCTTTCTGATATCTGCTTCCTCATTTGCATACCAGAGTCCTGCATATGTTCCGCCAGATCCGATTGCGAGGTTGATAGAATCAAAATGAATACCCATCTCTACTTCCTGCTTTATAATTTCATTGTAACAATTAATATAACCGTAAGAACCAATTGCATTGGATGCGCCAACCGGAATAGTCAATACCTTTTTCTGTTGAGCTTCCAGCTTTTGCTTCAGCTCCTCCATCGCCTCTTCCCTTGATGCACTGGGTGGAATAATATTTACATTCGCTCCAAGCATATCGTCCTGGAATAGATTTCCTTCATATTCCTTTACTTCGCCTCTAAGTACCAAATGGCACTCTAAGTCCATCATCGCACAGACAGCAGCAGTTGCCCGGGCATGGTTTGATTGAACAGCGCCTGTTGTGATAATGGTATCATAGCCATTATCCAGCGCATAGGCGATGATATACTCCAGCTTTCTTACTTTGTTGCCTGAGACCTCAATACCCGTAAAATCATCGCGTTTAACAAAGATATTTTTTCCCAGCTGATCGCTTAGTTTTTCCAGCTTTTTTATTGGTGTATCCAGATTAGCAATATTTAGTTTACGCATTTTTTATTCCTCTCACTTTCACTCTGTTTATTCTATTATGATAGCGAATAATCGCTTATATAAGCAACTCTCAAATGGTATGAATTTATTGTTTCAGCACTTTCTAAAAATCAGAAAGATATCCTTAACGGGGAATGTATTGTCAGCCAGCGCCAAAATGGAAGCAGGCTTTTAAATAAAACGGATACAAACACAGAAACCTATGATACACTAAAATTATCTAACTTTGTAAAATAAGCATCCTTTTAACTAAAGATACATAAGAATGACAGTACTTCTTTAAAGTCGATGTATGGGGGGCGCAGCAATGAACAGACCTTTAGGTGTTACATTAATAAGTTATTTCTACATCTTTGGCGCGGCCGTTTTATTATTTACAGCTATTTTTTATGATGCTGGTGCTAATTCGATTGGTATAGCCGAGCGATTTGGACTTCCAAATATGTCTGAACGTTTAACAAGAGTTATCGTAGCTTTATTTTCATTAGTGATGATCTATGGTTATTTCTGCATGAAGAAGTGGGGTTTTTGGACGATGATAACTTATTCAGCTGTTTTCGGAGTAATCAGCTCTCTGCTCATAAGCAATCCATTTGACCAGCTGTATATTGGTAATATGATTTTTTCAATGGTTGTTTTAACTTATACAATTTATGTAAAAAAAGTATTTTTCAATAAAGAAAACCTTCAATATTAGAAAAAACGGGTAATCGTCTTCAAATTCCTTCATGTCCTTTACTTTAAGATTAGACAGGTTGAACAAATCGATCTATACCATTGCCTTTCTTGTTTTAACGTCTGGGTGATTTTTCGTTTCTTAGTTTGTTTTACCTTTATTTACTATGTAACTTAACATATTCACGATTTTGAATTGGCCACCATATTAAATGGAAAAGCATGTGGACAAATATAGCTGCTAATAATCCCCCTTGAATGAAGGCTAACCCGGCGAAAAAACCAACCCAAATGTTAGCAATAATCGTATACACATACAGAAGAGGTTTTGGTTGCGAGATCACAAGTTTAATAGATGGTAAATGAACAGCGGCAAATAAGACACTTGAAATGAAAATTGCAAACAATGTACTAACACGATCACCCATATTCATTAGTTGAAATAACCAAATAAATAAGCTAAGCAAGCCCCATCGAAACATAACTTCTTCTATAACTCCACCATAAAATACACGACTTAAAATACCTGTATTTACATAGTGCGTTTCAATTTCCATATAATCTGTTTTTGTCAATCTTGGCACTAAATACAGATAATAAAATAACAAATGGCTAAGAGAACAGATAACACCTAGACCTACACCATATAATAAAATCTGACTAATTTCTATTTGTTGAACAACATGAATCTTAGGAACAAAATAAGCGCCCATCGCTGAAAATATAAGTGCTGTTAAGCCATGTGCAATTAATCGTTGCCCATCTGTCACATCATCCTCTTTTATATGTATTTTTTCCGAATGATACATAAAATAAATGCCTGGTATACAAATGATAAAAACAATAACTAAATAAGTCCAATTCATGGGGACTACTCTCCTTTTGCTTTCATTTGTTCTTCCAAAATGACCTTATAGATCTTGTTCACTGCCTGTTCCAATTGATTAATTACTTCGTCATCTAGCTTAGCATAGTATGTTGATACAATTTGCTCGTCTACTTTTGCATATAATTCATAAAGTTCTTTACCTTTCAAGCCAAGTGTTACGACGATTTCACGTCTTGAGTTAGGATTAATGGATCGCTCGATATAATGCTCTTTCTCTAATTTATTTAACAACTGGCTAACTGCACCTGCAGTCACATTCATCTTTTCAGCCAGTTCACTGACTGTTAATGTATTATGCTGCTGGACATGCTCGATAATTAAGGATTGCTTCGGTGTTAATTTATGTTCAAGCACTTCATCGTAGTGATGTAACAATGCGTAGTTTATCTGATCTAATGTTTGAAAAATCCCATTCATTCGCTTCTCTAGCATAAAACCCCTCATTCCATTTAGATGTGTAAATATTTTAGATATCTAAAGTGTTTATTATAAGAATACTATAACTAAATACACACATTAATGCAACCGCATCGAAGTAAATTTTATGCACTATCCTATTTGAGCTCCAAATAGGAATGCTAGTCTTACCATAAACTTTTGATACACAAAATAAGTGTCAGCATAATAAACATTACTATACACTGAAATTAACAAAAGGGAGTAATCTTCCAATCTAACTTCCAAGCCTTTTCACCTGAATATAGATTTCCTATTTATTAATAAAAATTCAAACCTTGGAATAAGCTGTCAAATAGTTAATCCACAAAAAAGCTTTTTTAAAGACAATCCAAGAAACTGAATATATAGTAGCTACATTTATATAAGGAAACGTGATAAGTGCATATTAATGTATTCCACACTACTATCCGATTACCCGAAAAAATAACGTTTACTCTTATGTTAGTGAGAGAAAGTATTTGCGAAGAAGTCAATAAAATAGCAATAGAACTTCTATTAAATAGGAAGTTCTATTGCTAAGTATACATCCAATCTGAAACTACAAGTAAGGTACTAGATAAGAACCCATATAAGAACTGAAGCTAAAATAATCGCAGGCAAACCAAGAAAATAAATATAAGAGAGACTTGAGAAGCTTTTCTTTCGTTCATAATTGTCATCAAGCATTCTTGTGACAAGAAGTGTTCCAATCAATGCAAGAATACATACAACAATAACCACTATAATCAGGACGTTCATCATGTTCCATTCCCCACCTTTCAAAAATCTAAATAGTTCATACAGCTTTATTCACGCAGTCTCAGACATTGTGCGGCTTGCTGCCCGTCAAGACAGTCTGTTGCAGATACTCGGAATTAAGTGTGTAGGAAGCCATTTTTTTCTTCCATTGTTTTACTACATCTACATGATTGTCATAGCTGAAAACATGAAACGTCATTTCTTTCTTTTTCTTTTTAAAATGAACAATATATGGTGTACTATTTGTTTCAGGATGGAGAAATAATTCTTCCTTTCCAGGAAAGATATGATTCTTGTTTAAGAATTGGGCCTTATTAAAAGAATCGATAAACCTGCTTTTTTCATCTTCATCCAGGTATTCTCCATCAAAAAGTACGGTACTGTCTGCTGCGTCGATTTTTGGATGTAACTCACATTTATCTAAGAACCATCCAACCAAAGCACTTGGAGGACTGGTTAAAAATTTCACTATAATTCCTGCTATGATGATTAATACAAAAGTCCATGTCATTTCTAAATTCCAACTCCCTAATAAACTGCATTTCCCGATTTAATAAAATACAGCGTTACTTGCTGATAAAATTCAAATTTATCCTAACTTTAATTATATCGTATATCCGAAAAATAATGCCATCCAATTTGCATAAAAATAGCCCATCCACTTCACGAATTGGATAGGTTATTTTTATGCAAATGCTGAAGAGCTTCCGAAAATCTGGATATTCCTTCCCAAATATCTGGAGGGGTACTTCTGCCATAAGTAAAACGGACAAATCCTTTACTTTCACCAAAAATAGAACCGGGAACAAAAGCAAGTCCTCTCTTCAGAGATTCGTTCAACAATTGAAATTCATCGACTGGTTCTTTCAGTTTACACCATAAATGAATCCCGCCGTGTGGCTCCATAAATTCCACCTTGTCTCCTAAAAAATGAATAAGCGCTTTTGATAATTGCTTTCTGCGTGCTTCCAGCTGCTGTCTCACCTTATGAATATGCTCATCAAATTGCGGAGAACCGATAAATTCATTTGCAACCCATTGTGGAAAAATGCTGTGTCCGAAATCAATCTGCTGCTTTGCATCGGCTAAACGCTGGATTACTTTTTTCGGTCCAACAATCCAGCCGATCCGTAATCCGGAAGCAACAATTTTGGACAAGGAACTGATATATAATACATTTCCGTTATAATCCATTCGTTTTAAAGAAGAAGCTATATTTCCATTAAACGCCGTAATACTGTATGGATCATCCTCTACAATAGGGATACCATAATCAGATGAAATCTCTAATATTCTTTTTCGCCTGCTTAATGGCATCTGTACACCGGTCGGGTTTTGAAAATCAGGATTGATAAATACCATCCGGATACGATGCTTTCTATGCAATTCAATTAAATCATCGGGGTTAATTCCATTTTTATCGCTTTTTAATAAATAGGAACGTAAACCTGCTGATTTAAATAAAGGCAATGAGTATGCATAAGATGGGTCCTCTATTGCTACTGCATCTCCCGGCTTCAGTAAACATTGTACGATTAAGTGAAGTGCCTGCTGCGCTCCGGATGTAATCAGGATAGATTCTGCATCATTCGATATGCCTTTATATCCATAAAGGTGATTGGAAATAGTTTCCCGCAAGCGGATATTTCCTTGAGGATGATCATAACCCAGATGCTCTGTAAAAGGCTTCTCTTTAAAAATAGAATGAAACTGCTCTGCAGGGAATAAGTCGGCTGCTAATTCCCCGCTTGCCATATTTATCATGTCATTGTTTTGGGTTTCTGTCCGTATTTTTTGAACTAATGGCAGATTAGGAAGAAACGAACCATCCTCCACATACCTTCCCCAGTTAGGAATTCTTTTATCGGAAATCCCCCAAATATCTGTACTAATATGTGTTCCGCTGCCTTTTCTTCTTTCGACAATGCCTATCGATTGCAGTTCATCATAAGCGGCTACTACTGTACTGCGGTTAACCTGGAGCTCTTTCGCCAGGTGGCGTTCTGAAGGCAGCGCAGTGTCCGGAGAAAATTCACCTGTAGAAATTCCGTTTTCAATATAAGCTGCTATTTGTTTGTACAGTGGTGTTTTGTCTGAACGATCCAGTTTAAAGTTCATATGCATTCCTCAATTGTTTTGTAGATTTAAATGTGCTTGTATCCCCCATCAGATACTAACTAAGATATTTTTCAAACCAATTAGCTGCTTTCGTTTTCGTATGATAATTAAATTGGTATTTCATTTATTATACTATCGTCTATAATTATTTTTGTCATAATTTAAGCCTCCTATTAACAACCTTTTTTCGTTCAATTCCCATAATAAAATGTTCACAAATGCAAGTTTACTACTGCTACGTTACATCATAACTACATCTCACTTTTATTCTGCTTCCAATAATCAATCATTTCGCTCAGGTATTCTTTTTGTTTATTAAATTCCTTCATTCTATGTCCATTCGCGCCTGACGGGTGAGGAAAACCTTTCAGACAAACCTGATTAATTCTTCCCTCCAGCTTTAATTCCTCTATAATGGAATCTACTGTTTTACCTAAAGGAATTAATAGGGAGGATGGAGGCAGCGAATTAATTTCATCAGAAAACCTGTCATATGCGTATTTAGAAAGAAGCGGGCTGTTATTCATTTTTGGCTGATGACCAGTATAATTTTTATCTTTATAAAAAACCGGATACTTAATCATTGATGTTGTATGCAACATAGGCCTGCTGTCTTCAAAGATACATGATGTACCAGACAACCCAAGGGCATCATGCAGTTTGATTTCATCCAGCATGTGTATTAAATTCAATCTCATTGTACCCGAAAAACTTGCTTCCTTTTTCGTTTCTTCAAGAATTCTGTCTACACTCCGGTTTGTTGCTTTCAAAGCAACAAAAGTCTCAAATGCCTTTTTCATTTGTGTCCATCCGGGAGTAATTCCAACGATCACAATCTTTGCTTGATCATTTATATATTCATTATGGGGGGAATAATACATTTCCAGATTATTTTCTTTTTCTATAAGAAAATCAGGATGAAGCAGATCATCACGCCTTAATTCTCTGGAATCAGGTAATTGTTCTATATATTGTAAGTATTGATCTAACATATGCTGCTCCTTTAAAACAATAATTTATAATTTTTAAAACTCTTTCAGTAGATGATGACTTTATTCAATGCTAATATTAATTATTATAAAGCGAAAGTTTTCGTTCTCTCTCTATTAAAATAGGATTTTCACTGGTGATACTCTGTGATATATCATAAAAATTTTACATACATAATGCAAATTTTCAATGGAGGCGTATCATGGAACAAAATATTAATTACAAATTCTGGACTGTCGTAATGATTCAGCATGAAGATAAAGTTTTATTACTGAATAGACAGCACGATAACTTTAAGGGATTTATCCCGCCTGGAGGGAAAGTAGATTTCCCAGAGAGTTTTGTTGACGGAGCCGTCCGGGAAGTAAAAGAAGAAACTGGATTGGAAGTAACCAACCTGGTCTTTAAAGGTATATCCGAATTTGTTAATACCGTTGCAAAAGATCGTTATATTATGATGAATTACTGGACAAAGGATTTTAAAGGAAAACTATTGAAAAATCCTCCAGAAGGCACACTTCATTGGATTAATATCAACGAAGCCAAAAATCTGCCGATGCAAAATGATATCAAACTACGATTTGATTTATTTTTTAAACCCGGCACATTTGAAATTCACACTGTCTGGGATGCAGAGAAAAATGCTGCAGGAGAAGTATTTATTAAAGAAACCTGAACTGGAAAAAGGTAAAATGACTACTTTCATATATAACAATCATTTTACCCTTTTCCTCTGCTTCTATATTTTCATTAGAAGCTTCATTTTCAGATGATGATTTGGTTGTATCCGCTTCCTTTGATGGGCTACATCCTGCAATTAATAAAAATAATACCGTGAAAATAACGATTCTTTTTTTATCCATACTTCCCCCACATCTACTAAATTTTTCTTTTATTTAATAAATTTATTATAGTACAAATGGAATATAATAAGAAGTCAGATATAAGTCTATCTGCTTAAGGTATAAATCATTCTTAGAGAACGTTGTAAACACCATAAAAGCAGTACAAAACTGCACTGCTTTTATGGTGTTTATCTATAGGTATCATGTGTAGGACAAAATACATCTTCTGCCGCATTTCTCACAATCGAAAAATGATCAACATTGTAATGCCCGTGAAGTGTATGATTATGGTGCTTTATAATTTGTTCCTGGCTTAAGATACCATTACCCAGAGTCGAGTGACCATCGCCGACTAATGTGACATCAAACCCGTTAATCGTCGCTGTTCGGACAGCACTGTCTATGCAATGCTGCGTTTCGCAGCCCATCACGACGATATGTTTTATTTGATGTAGCTTTAGATATTCTGCCAGACCAGTTCCATAAAAAGCATTTGTAGCAGATTTATCAAAGATTTCGGCTGCGGCCGGAACATTAATTTCCTGGTGAATTTCAAACCCTTTTCCTTTACCTTCGCTGACATCTAGATCTCTTACAAATACAACTGGTACAGATGCTTTACCCGCTTTTTCAATTACCAGATTAATAGTAGATAAAAGCTGTGATTTCTGAAAAACTGCGCACCTATCATGATTTCCATCCAATAATTCCTGTTGTGCATCAATAATTAATAATACTTGATTCAAATTTATTCCCCTTCCAATTTAGGGAAATACGATATAACTGGTTAGTTAGGCGTTCTCCCTTTTCTGTGTTTTACTGTCTTTCTATTTTTATTTATCATATAAAACGCCTCCTCCAATTATATTCCTTATTGAAATCTTACTTTTAAGGTAGCTTTATTTTACCATAATAAGCAGGCTTTATTGCCTATCTTACTAAAAATTCAATTTTCACTTTCATCATTACATCTCCTTATTTTACATCAACTTATAAATTATCTTCTTCCTCGCATACAAATAAAAAATAAACTGCACTAAAAGATAAGTAATTGTAATCCCGCCAAAATAAAGCAGCAATCCAGGATTAGCCATTACTCCTCCTATATCCCGCATCATAGAAATAAAATAACAGAAAGCCAGTATTGCTCCAATAATTGCCGGTATAAAGAAAATAGCTCTGATTTCCTTTGTTACCGCTTGTTTCACTTCTTTATCCGTAATTCCTATTGCATGCAGTTTACGGTATTTCTCTTTTTCACTTTCAATCTCTGAAAAAAGATTTAAATAGAGCAGAATAAACGAACCCAAAAAGAAAATAATACTAAGCACAGTCATTACAAAGAAGCTGATGCCATTCTCCATTTTTATGGATTGAAAAGCCTTTATCTTAGAGTCCACCTTGAAAAATTCCTCTTCCGTTGATCCTTCTGTGCGTTCATCCATGATAGGCGGGGTCTTTTTATTATAAGCTAAGAGGTTCTTTTCCAGTTTATTTGTTGCGCCATCTGTTTCTCGCCAGTCTTCTACATTAATTTGATGGATAGTTGATTTGTAGCCGTCAAATTGACTTTCCAATTGTTCAAAATCTGTATTATTAATGATAAAAAAAGCGCTATCACTGACGTAATTTATATTATTCCCGGCAATAATCTCCTTCAGAGTAAATTCTAAATTTTCATCCGCAAAATAATAAGCATTTTCCTGATAATATTCCTCCTGCTCATTATTCTCAAATTCTGAGTTTATAAAGTAAAGCATTTCATTATTGTCTAATTCATATGATATCGAAGTTAGTTCCTGAAATGATTCTATCGACATAAACGAATACGAGACAAGCCAATTATCATCTTCCATTCTTTCATAATGCGTATAAACAGGTATCTGCTGGTATCCTTGTATCCTGTTATCTTCTTGATCAATAATAGAATAAACGGTTTCCTGATCCAGATTGTTTTTTGTTTCTGTTTGCAGAAATGCAATATCATAGGGCTTACTTTCTAATACATCTTTCTTTTCCATGCTGTAAATACTCAAGTTAAGCGTTCCATACAAAATAGTAATCATCACTAAGCTGATGACCAGTGTTAGAATCGTGGTAAGATGTTTAAATTTATAATTGATACTTGTTAAAAATAGCATTCTCGGATAATAATAATTTTCTCTTCTTTTAACGAACTCAATAAAAAGGCTGATAAACTGATTAAGACTGATATAAACCCCTAATATTGTGAAAATGGCCCAAATAAATAGTAATTCCCCTCCGTAATTTGAATAGGCGTAAGTAAGATACACACCGATAATAGAAATAAAAATAAAGGCAGCACCTATTCCTCCAATTATCGGACTATTATTTTTCAGTGCAGCAGCTGTTTTACTACTCTTGATATTTGCTATAACATTCTCAGTAAAAACATGATAAAGTGAACTGCCGACAGCAATCAGGAAGATAATTGCAAATGCAATAGTTGTATAGAGAAACATGTTACTGCTTAAATGAAATGCCACTTGCCCTATTCCAACGCTGTGCATTAACAGAAAAAAGATCCCTCTGGAAAAGATGGTTCCGCCCAGAATCCCGGAGGTCAGAGACAAAAGACCAATAATCGTATTTTCTAATAATACTAGCTTGACGATATCTCGGTCAGTCATTCCCAATGTCATAAAAAGTCCAAATTCACTTCTTCTCTGCTTGATAAAAATTTGATGTGCATAGCTGATAAAAAAGATAGTAAATAAAACAAGTGTTACTCCGGGTGTCATTAAAAGAAATTGAATAGATCCTGAAATTTTTACTTCATCTACCTGCCTGTTAAAGTATATGGTAGAAAAAACAAAGAAAAACATTACGGCAAATGTATTACATAAATAATAAAAGATATACTTCCTATAATTTGCTTTGGCCATCTTCCAGACAATTTGACTAAAAGACATCCTTTCTCCCTCCTATAACGGAGAGTTCTGCTATGATCTGCTGTGCAAATTCCTCCCTGCCGCTTTCCCGGATTATGCTGGAATGAATCATGCCATCTTTAATAAATATTACCTTTTGGCAATAGCTTGCCGCAAATATATCATGTGTTACGAGAAGAATAGTTGAAGCTAAATTTTCCACAATGGTTTCAAAGCATTCCATAATATCTGCAGAAGATGCGGAATCTAAATTCCCGGTCGGCTCATCCGCTAATATAATACTTGGATTATTTACTAAGGCACGACTGACTGCTGTCCGTTGCTGCTGTCCCCCGGATATTTGGTATGGATATTTATCTAAAATATCCTCAATCCCAAAAAGAGCAGCCAGTTCCTGCACTTTTTGATCGATATCCGCTGACGATTTTTTCTCTAATATCATCGGCAGCGCCATATTTTCTTTCACTGTTAAGCTATCTAATAAATTAAAATCCTGAAACACAAAGCCTAATTGCTGCCGCCGAAAAAGCGCTAACTGATTACGTGATATTTCATTGATTTTTTCTCCGGCAATGGTCACTGCTCCGGATGTCGGTTTATCCAAACCGCTCAATATATTCAGCAATGTTGTTTTCCCGCTGCCGGAAGCTCCCATAATAGCAATAAATTCTCCTTTATTAATAGAAAGGCTGATCTCATTTAATGCTTGTGTTGTTCTGTCTTCTTTTATATCCCCATAAATCTTTACAATATGATTTGCCTCTAATATCGCCACTCCTCTTCCCCCTCTTCTTATATGTCTTTTCATACCAACTCATAAAAACGCTTACAAAAATTCTTATAAACAGACGGTTCATGATGAAATAATAGTGATAATATTAATTATAATGTAAAGCAAAATTTAAATGAAGGCATTCTTTCTCTTCTTTTTTTATTGAATACTTTGTGAAGTGTTTTACAAATTCATTATTCTGTAACATGTGAAGTTCATCACAAATAAGGCATTATATATTATAATTAAGGTAAATAAAGGGAGGGGTTTTCATGAAAAAGAAAGATGCTATTGCACTTCTTGCAGCTTTTTCCGTACTCATTATTATTTTAATCTTACCTAACCCTGATTCATTGCCGCTGGTGGGACAAAGAGCACTTGCCGTCTTAGCCTTTGCCGTTGTTTTATGGGTTACAGAAGCGGTTTCTTATCCTGTCAGCGCAGTGATGATTGTCAGCTTATTAGCTGTCCTGATCGGGATATCTCCTACTATTGAAGATCCGGGAATAATTTATGGAACGAGCCAGGGGCTCGGGATGGCTGTAGAGGGATTCAGTTCTTCCGCCGTATTGCTTGTCGGCGGAGCGCTGGTTTTGGCAACAGCCATGGAGATTACAGGACTTCATAAAAGAATAGCACTGTATATTATGTCGAAGGTCGGGACAAAGCCTGGTGCACTTGTTTTGGGAACGATTATTGTCAGCTTTGTACTTGCATTGTTTGTGCCAAGTGCTACTGCCCGTGCAGGTACACTTGTACCTATTTTGTTAGGAATTGTTGCTGCATTTGGATTAGCAAAGCAAAGTAAACTGGCAGCTTTATTAATGATTACCGCTGTACAGTCTATATCCATTTGGAACATTGGTATAAAAACAGCAGCCGCACAAAATATGGTTGCTTTAGGATTCATGGAATCTGCATTTGGAATTAATGTGACATGGGGAGAATGGTTTCTTTACGCTGCCCCATGGGCTTTTATCATGTCTATTGTGCTTTATGTGGTTATGGTCAACCTGATCAAGCCAAATATGTCGGAAATGCCAGAGGGAATAAGTATTGGCAATCAGCTGAAAGATCTGGGAAAAATGAGCGGTAAAGAATGGCGTTTGGTTATTATTGCCGGGATGCTGTTATTATTCTGGTCCACAGAAGGTATTTTACATCCTTTAGATTCAACTACGGTCACCATCGTTGCTGTTGCCGTCATGCTGACACCGGTTATTGGCATCTTTTCCTGGAAAGAAGTACAGGCCAAGGTTCCCTGGGGCACATTAATTGTATTTGCAACGGGAATTTCATTAGGGATTATTCTGTTAGCGACAGAGGGTGCTACCTGGCTTTCTTCTAATTCATTTGAAATACTTGGCGTGTCTTCTCTGCCTCTGGTCGGTATGATTGCAGTGCTTGCTTTATTTAATATTTTGATACACTTAGGCTTTGCAAGTGCTACCAGCCTGGCATCAGCCTTTATCCCGATTGTTATTGCTTTGGGCGGCTCCATGGATCCGGCAGCCTTTAATGGTCCTGGGCTTGTCCTGATTATGCAGTTTGTGATCAGCTTCGGGTTCCTGTTACCGGTCAGCGCTCCGCAAAATATGCTGGCATATGGTACCGGAACATTTACTTTAAAACAATTTATCAAATCTGGTGTGCCGCTTACTGTGATTGGCTACCTGCTCATTATCCTGTTCAGTGCTACTTATTGGCAGTGGGTTGGTTTGTTATAACTTTAATATTCATTGAAAGCATTGCGGCTATATTAAAATAACTATTAGCGGATACAAAGCTAATTATGCTTGGTCTTTGTATTCCGCTTTTTTTTATTCTGGACAAGCTGTATGAACAATGAATACTCACCTCTCAAACAATATATCCTTATCTGATAAGACTTCGGCATAAAACCTGCCACCCAATATTTTTCAGCTAATATGCTATAATACTTCATGTAGTTTTAGAAAAGAAAGGGATTTTTATTTTGATTGTTTTATTAACGATGCTTGTTATTGGAATGTTACTTGGATTTATTGGAGCCGGGGGCGCCGGTTTTATTATTGCCATGCTGAGTGAAGTCTTTGATGTCCCGATACATACAGCGCTTGGAACATCTCTGGCAGCAATGGTTTTTACATCGTTATCCGGCACAATCAGCCATCTAAGAGAAAGAAATACCATGTTAAAAATAGGATTGGCAACGGGATTGTTTGGCGGTATTGGTGCCTTTTTTGGATCAAGACTGGCAGTTTTCATTCCTGAAAGTGATTTGAAATGGTTTACAGCCGGAATGCTGTTTTTATCCGCTATTTTGCTTTGGATTCGTGTCACAGTCGGCTTCGGCAGGTTTGCCACGCAAACATTTGCAGAGAAAAATCGCTCATCAAAAAGCAGATTTTGGATGACGGCAGGTGGTATTGGAATTGTAACTGGTCTATTATCCGGTGTATTTGGTATCGGGTCCACCCCATTTATTCAAATCGGGCTGCTTGTCTTCTTTGGCTTATCGCTTCAACTATCCGCAGGTACCACCATGCTTGTTATTATACCAATCGCATTAGTTGGCGGTATCGGTTATTATACTGTAGGATTTCTTGATTTAAAATTATTTGCAGAGGTTGTTGCAGGAACAATTGTTGGTTCTTATATCGGCGCTAAATTTACAACACGGTTACATCCGATGGTATTAAAAATCGCCATGGTTGCTGTACCAATGCTCGGCGGGATTATTTTATTACTTTAGTCTGCCAATATGGAAAAATAAAAAGGATATATCATCCCCCTATCAAAAGCAGTGGTATACGTCGTCTTTTGACAGGGGCAAAGCTATATAATTCTAAACTTATTTCAAGCTGTTTTTACCCTGTACATCCGCATGGCTTGCAGACTTCCTACATACCTCAGATAACCAGACTGGATAAGCGAACGGATCCGGTACTCAATCCATGAATCTGAAAAGAATTGATCAGATTCCGTTAATACGCCTCCAACTACTCTCGCTGCATTGATAAAGGTCTCTTCCCCTCCTTCTTGTTCCACACTTTTTATATATTCTAAAATCAATGCATCGTCTCTTGTTTCTAGTTCATCAATTATTTCCCCCTGCTTCCAGGAACGAACTAAACTGACATGCTTAAGTAATTCTTCTCCCTCCTGCTCGAAAGCTTGCCGCATTTCTTTTGTTATGTAAGAATATGAATGATTATAAAAATGGATTAGCTGTTTTGCATTACAGCCACCCGTGGAAAGAATAATAACCTCTATTCCCTTACCCTTCATATATTCCTGCATTGCGTTAGTGGTATTGACTATCCTCAGTTCCACATCTTTACCACTTAATAAATAACAGATGATTCGAAGACCGATTTGCTCTGAGGCATTTTCACAGGTCCAAATGGTCAGTTGGTCACCATCTTTTATTTCTGCTAATTGCTCCAGCGCTTCTTGATAATCAGATTGATCTGCATGAAAGTTTTGCACCTCCTGAAAACAAGAAGCTTTCCAGGCAAAATGAACCTTGATGCCACCAGGCTGATGAATATTAGTAATTGGCCCTACTGAAAAATCAATTGGAAAGCTGATAATTTGATGATTTTGCTTAAGGAACGCATACTTTAAACAGCTGGCTGCTGCATTTCCAAATATAAGGTGTTTCATATAATCACTCCTCCGCTAAGATTATTTTATCATATGATAACAGCTTTTCTTTTCTTCATTTCTATAAAACTATACTATTACAATTATTCATTTTCCATTAACTCCCATATTTTTAATTAGATAACCTAATTATATTAAATTATTTATTGAGGGATATCTAAGAGAATGAGTAAAAAAATGACAAAAACGATTGGACTTATATTTGCATTTGTTATTATTCTTGGTTTAGTTATTTTTGTTTGGCTTAAACCACCCTATCCAACTGATGGAACCATTGTTTTATCAGCTGATCAGGATGAAGTAGCAACTACAGTCACAATAGAGGCTGAAAATGGGCGTGTACAAACGGTAAAATATGAAAATATGATGTACTACTCTGATTTAGGAGATGATGGGACTAGAGAAGCATTGGAGTCACAACATGATACACATATGGAACAATATGAGGAATTGAATGGCGTCGATGGTTTCGAAGGCAGATATATCTGTGAAGACGATTTAAAAACGGAAAATTATATTAAACACTTAGAGGGGCTTGGACTGGAAATGGAATAGTTATGTTTCTTATGTAGAAGTTTCTGATTTCTCTCTGCCTATAGGAGTTTTTAAAAATGAATACTTGAGAAGTCAGGCTGACTTCTCAAGTATTATCTATCAGGTGTATGTCTAAAAATGCAGGCTAAGACCTAATGAGCAGGCAGTAATTGAATTGTCTTTTTTATTACTACACACCACGCTTATTTCCCCAAACTAGCGCATGCACCTGCGGCAGAACACGAACCCGATTCAATACCGTGGAGGCCACTACTTCATTAATTAACCACTCATACTTATTTAATAAATGCCGGGATAATTGCTGCGGCTCTGCTTCCTTTAAATCATCATTCCCTACCTGCAGGAAAAAAGAAAGCTCCGGATAGCGCTGATGTACTTTTTCAGCATAACGAAGATCTTCTTTATCAAAAATTACAACCTTTAAGCTGGTATGTATTAATCGTCCATTTGCTTTAAGTTGATGGATGATATCATCCAGCTTATCCCAGTTTGTTTTCATATTAGAGCTTGGCGGTTTTGGAGAAATGGTCAGATCATCAATTTTTACAAACCATTCCTGATAACGGCTCCCCTGTGTTTCCAGGGCGACCTCGATATTATTTTTCTGCAGCAAATCAATCAGGTTATCCATAGCAGATAACAAAGCTGGATTTCCGCCTGAAATCGTCACATGATCAAATTGATTGCCACCTGTTTCTTTCAGCCGCTGCCAAATCTCTTCACTCGTCATCTGAACAATATCTTCTTTGGCGCTTCCATCCCAGGTAAACGAGGAATCACACCATGCACATCTATAATCACATCCAGCTGTTCTTACAAACATCGTCTTACGTCCCACTACCATTCCTTCCCCCTGAATCGTAGGGCCGAATACCTCTAAAACAGGTATTTTACGCATGATAAATCCACTCCCGTCTGGCTTCTGCATAACCCGTCGGTGTTTCAAACAGCCGGACAAATTCTACTCTACAATTGTTAGGCAGATCACGGATTGCTTCTTCCATTTGTTCAAAAATCCAGACGACCATATTTTCTGCAGTTGTATTCATTTTCGGTAAGGTTTCATTTAGATAACGATGATCTAAAAATATTTCAATCTTGTCCTTCCAAATCTTTTTTATATCGGAGAAATCAATAACAAAGCCGATTTTATCGACAAAACCGCTGATTCCGAATATAACTTTATAGGTATGTCCGTGAAGATTTTTACACTTCCCCTCATAACAATGAAGATGGTGTGCCGCATCGAATGTAAATTCTTTACTTACCATTACACGTTTTTGATGGTAGACCAACTGCTCTCTTTGAATGTCTTTATCCAGCTTTTGCAGCTCTTCCACAATACGAAACCCGAACATTATTGATTAGCCTCCTGTCTTCTTGCCAGATATTGATCTAAGCCTCGCTGGCGCAATTGGCATGCCGGACATTCTCCGCATCCGGCCCCTCTTATCCCGTTATAGCAGGTTAAAGTCTTTTCTCTGATATAATCAAAGACTTGCAGCCCATCCGCCATTTCCCATGTTTCTGCCTTGTCCAGCCACATTAATGGCGTATGGATTACAAAATCTTCGTCCATTGACAGGTTTAATGTGACATTTAAAGATTTGGTAAAGATATCACGACAATCCGGATATCCGCTAAAATCCGTCTCACATACACCGGTAATTATATGCTTTGCATTGATCTGTTTTGCTAAAATCGTTGCAAATGAAAGAAACAATAAATTCCTGCCTGGAACAAATGTATTTGGTAATTCTCCTTCCTCTTCGGCATTTTCCACTTCTATATCCGTTCTTGTCAGGGCATTGGGAGCTAATTGATTCAGTAATGACATATCCAGAATATGATGTTTCAACCCCTGGTCTTCAGCAATTTCCCTGGCGACTTCAATCTCCAGGCTGTGACGCTGATTGTAATCAAAGGTCACTAATTCCACACGCTCAAACTTTTCTAATGCCCAAAATAAACAGGTGGTACTGTCCTGACCACCGCTAAATACAACTACTGCGTGCTTATTATTTTTTTCCATAAAAAAATCCCCTTTCCAATTTGAAAAAGAGAATCCTATACACCCAGAAAATAATAAAAAACCATATCTAAGGCTCGATATGGTTATCCTTAGTTTTTTATAGAGGGTGTTAGCTAGAACCTCTTCTACTTCGTTTCGCAGATTTTATTTATCTTGATTACAAATGGCAGTATAACATATTTTTCCTGATGATGTTATCATTTTTACAAATGCTGAATTATTTTTCAACAGCTAATACAGTTTTACAGCATATGCTACCTGTTCTTTCGGACATAGCAAATGCTCCCTTTACCATGTTAGAGAATTTTTATATTTCTCTGTTCACAATAAAGAGAGCATATATTACCTATGCCAATACAAACATTTTGTTTCAGCCAAAAATATATTTTACTTTTTCTTGCGAATACCCATAGGCTTATTCGCTCCCGAAGGCCAATTATCTTTAGCTGTCTCCGGTAATTGTTTCATCTTTTCCTCAACAGCTTTTGGAAATGGAGAAGGACGTCCAGATGACTGATCCATGCCCATCACCATCTGTTCGCTGGTTGCAAGTATATCATTTTCTTCATTTTTCATTTCAAACCAGAGATGCATACGCTTTTCATCCTTGTTCAGAACAGTAACGTTCGTATGCAGTTCTTCATTTTCATGCGCCTCTTTTAAATATTTAACATGCGCTTCCAGGGTGAAAATAGTATAAGCATTTGCTTTTCTTCCTTCTTGGTCAAGCCCAATTTCATCCATCAACGCATCCAGACTGTAACTGAAAATCAAGGCATAGTATGCATCATTTAAGTGTCCGTTATAATCTACCCATTCAGGCAATACATGCCCCGTCCATATTTGCTTACTGTCTGTCATAGGAAAGCAGCCTTTCTGACGGCCAGAAGCCTTCTTCCTCTAAAAGCCCCATCAGTTTAATCAAGAAGCGGTCACGGCGATGCTCCAAATCTTCAATTGGTACGTCTCCGCTTTGCTGTGCAGTTCCTGAAATTACTTTTTCACTTAATTCTTCGGTCAATTCCGGAGCAACCAGGCGGGTCCACGGAAGCTTCAAAGCAGGGCCAAACTGTTCAAGCATGTGCTTCATACCGTCTTTTCCGCCCGCTAAATGAAGTGTTAAAAATGGCCCCATCAAGGCCCAGCGCAGGCCAGGTCCATAAACAATCGCTTTATCCACTTCTTCGGTTGTGGCAACGCCATCGTTGACAATATGAAGACCTTCACGCCAAATTGCTTCCATAAGCCGGTCACCAATATGGCCATCAATTTCGCCTTTCATCACAAGCGGCTTCATATTCATGCTTTCATACATTTTTTCTGCTTTTTCCATATAACTGCGCTCAGTCTGTTTTCCTCCTGCAATTTCTACAAGCGGAATTAAGTAAACCGGATTAAATGGATGTGCGACAATGACCCGTTCTGGATGATGTACACAATCCTCCTGGAGTACAGAAGGCATATAACCGGAGGTACTGGATGCAATAATCGCTGTTGGTTTAGCTGCCGCATCGACTTGTGCCAATACTTTTTTCTTCAACACTTCCTGCTCTGGAACGTTTTCCTGTATCAAATCCGCTTCTTTTACAGCTTCTTCTAAGCTGTCATAAAAGCTGAGATTTTCCTTCGCAGCTTCATCGCTTATTCCAAACTCTTCTAAAGTTGTCCAAATTTCATCTATCATTTTTTCTGTTTTTTCTTTCCCACCAGGAGCCGGGTCAAAAGCATTGACTTTATGACCGCTTGCTAAAAAGCGGGCAATCCAGCCATTGCCGATAACACCGGTTCCTAAAACTGCCATTGTTTTTTGTGCCATAGTTCACCTCTTAAGAATTAAATGTTTTTAAATTTAAATGCTCTCTTGCTTCTGCCGCTGTCATTGGATCCAGCTTCACACTGTTTAGGATGCTGACAGCTTGATCTACCAGCTGTTCATTGGTGCCAAGCACACCTTTTTCTAAATATAGATTATCTTCTAATCCAACACGAACGTTCCCGCCGAGTAAAGCAGCCTGTGCCACAATCGGTAGCTGCATGCGGCCAATACCGAAAGCAGACCAGTGAGAGCCCTCGACAATACGTCTTTTCATATATTCGATTGTTTCTGAATCAGCATCAGCGCCCCATGGAATACCAAGACAAAACTGATACATTGGTGTTCCTTCCACCAGCCCTTCGGAAATTAATTGATTGGCAAGGCGGATATGACCTGTATCAAATACTTCCATTTCCGGTTTTACGCCGCTCTCTTTAATCAGCCCGGCATGCTCGCGAAGCCAGTCTTCCGGTCCTAAATAAACCTGGTTACCAAAGTTCAGACTGCCGCAGTCCAATGTGGTGAGCTCCGGAAGCAGTTTTCCGACTGGTTCATGCCGTTCTTTCGGGGTCTGAATATCTGTTCCCGGGCCTCCTTGTGCCGGATTTTCAAGGCTAGGAACAAAGTCTCCGCCCCCGCCGGCAGTAATATTAATAATCACATCTGTATCGGATTCACGAATTCGTTCTACAGTCTCTTTAAAAAGCTCTACATCGTGACTGAGCTTACCAGTCTTTGGATCACGAACATGAATATGTGCAATTGCAGCACCAGCTTTTGCTGATTCGATAGCAGACTCCGCAATTTCTTTTGGCGTAACCGGAACATGTCTGCTTTTTTCCGTTGTATCTCCTGCGCCAGTCAGTGCGGCAGTAATAATTCGTTTATTCTTCATTTTGTTCTTCCTCCTTCTTGTTCGGGGTGATAATCGGGACATGGTTAAAAATCTCGCCACTTTCAAAAAATGCAACAAGATTATTAATCCAGTTATAGTAGGTATTCCATTCATCCAATTCCTGCTGTAATCTCTCCATTCGAACCTTTACATCTTCAGAAGAATCCTCCGTCAAGCAAGTTTCTAAATGGCGAATTTGTTCTCTGAGACGGCGTTCTAAACTGGTATTACGTTTTACAACCTCTGCCCAGTTACTTGTAAATAATGAAATAAACGTTTGCGCATAGTCGCGTTCCACATTGTAATGATCCTTGCGGCTGCCTTTCACGTATTCTTTCTCAGCGATATTCAGTGAAATCATCTGCCGCATGACTTGGCTCATTCTTGTTTTACTCATACCTGTTTCATCAGCCAGTGAATCTAATGTCATCGCCTCTCTGTTCATATAAATAATGCCAAGCAGACGGCCTACCGTCGAAGAAACGCCGAAGGTTTCCATATTATCTGCAATTCGATCTGTAAGAAGATCCTCGCAGGATTTAATTTCTTGAAGCAATTGATCGTTTGAAAGTGATGCCATCGTCAAGCCCCCTTTTTCCTGTATATGTGCCACTTTAACATGAATCAATCAAAAATGAAAAAAGCAGATCCTATAGAAAACAGACGTAAAATAAAGCAATTCTAAGATAAACCCTTCTGTATACTTTGTAAAGTTTAAATTGCACAGATTTTATGGTTTAAATCGCTATTTTCGGATTTTCATTTTTGCCTGATACTTTTTATACTGAGGAAGTCTGAAATTTAGTTTTACGGAAATAAGCAATGGAGGTGCTTTGGATGCTAGAGTTTAAAGATGTAACAAAACAGTTCGAAGGGAACGACTATCCTTCTGTTCATAAACTGAACCTAAAAGTAGAACGTGGAGAGTTTGTCGTTTTTATTGGACCAAGCGGCTGCGGGAAAACAACAACAATGAAAATGATTAACCGGTTAATTGAACCTTCCAGCGGAGAAATTCTTGTGGATGGAGTAAATGTTCTCAAGCAAAATGTTGTCCAGCTGCGACGATCCATTGGTTATGTTATTCAGCAAATTGGATTAATGCCTCATATGACAGTAGGAGAAAATATTTCTCTTGTAGGGTCCCTTTTAAAATGGAATAAGGAAAAACAACAGGAACGGGCAAAAGAACTTATTTCGTTAGTTGACCTGCCTGAGGATTATTTAACCCGTTATCCTCATGAACTAAGCGGTGGGCAGCAGCAGCGGATTGGGGTGCTGAGAGCTTTGGCTGTAAATCCCCCATTAATTTTAATGGACGAGCCTTTTGGTGCACTCGACCCGATCACCCGTGACAGCTTACAGGAGGAGTTTAAAAAGCTTCAAAGGGAAATGGATAAAACAATCGTTTTTGTAACGCATGATATGGATGAAGCGATAAAGCTTGCTGATAAGATCGTTATTATGAATAAAGGTGAAATCGTACAAGCCGGTACTCCGGATGATATTTTACGTCATCCCGCTAATGAATTTGTAGAAGACTTTATCGGAAAAGACCGGTTATTAGAAAGCCGCCCGGAAGTAACGCGTGTCGAACAGATTATGAATCCGAATCCAATTACGATAGAAGAAGAAAGCAGTCTGAAAGAAGCAATTCAAAAAATGCACGCAAAACGCGTGGATTCCCTATTAGTGATTGACGGGGCAGGAATTTTAAAAGGCTACGTCGACATTGAAATGATCGATTCAAACTATAAAAAGAAAAATCAGGTTTATGAAGTGATGGATACTGCAAAATATGCCGTGGATAAAAACAGCCTGCTCCGGGATACGATGTATCGAATGCTTCGCCGCGGCAGCAGTTACGTACCCGTTGTGACTGATAATAATAAGCTGGCGGGAATTGTAACAAGAGCAACGCTTGCAGATATGGTGTATAACACTATCTGGGGTGAGGAAACAGCTGAAGGCAGTGCAATTGAATAATAAAGGAGGCAGCAGAGGATGCAGACAATGATGGATACACTCTCATCCTATGGATGGGATTTGTTAGATAAAACGGGAGAGCATTTATACATCTCTATCGCCGCTATTGTTTTAGGCGTACTGGTTGCTGTTCCACTGGGAATTTTACTGACACGGATACCAAGTAAAACAGCAGACCGGTTTATATCGTTCGTAGGCATATTGCAGACCGTCCCGAGTTTAGCTATTTTAGCTTTTTTAATGCCTTTTCTGGGTGTAGGCGTTGTACCTGCGATTATTGCTTTGTTTATTTATTCTGTACTTCCCATACTTAGAAATACGTACACTGGCGTTATGGAAGTAAATGCAAGTTTAAAAGAAGCAGGAAAAGGCATGGGAATGAGTACCTTTGAGATTATTCGAAAAGTTGAACTGCCGCTGGCTTTGCCTGTCATTATGTCCGGCATACGATTTGCAACAGTTTACCTGATTGGCTGGGCTACACTGGCAGCATTTATCGGCGGCGGCGGTTTAGGCGATCTCATTTTCGATGGTCTGAATCTGTATAAACCTGAATTGATTGTTTTAGGTACGGTTCCGGCAACGATTTTAGCTTTAATTGCTAATGGGCTATTATCACTCCTTGAAAAAGGATTAACACCTAAAGCTTTGATAAAGTGAAACTTTATTCAGTGGGGTTTTTCTTAGCATTTCCCACTGAATATTAGTTGAACCAATCGGGCCGTTACTGGCTGTTTGATCTCCCACATAGAAATTTCGAGTTTTCTCTGTGTTAGGAGTGGGAGTCTTATAGCCAGTTGCACTGCGAGAAAAACTGTATAAAAAGGAAGGATAATATATGAAGAAATTATTGCTGGTTCCCCTTCTTTCGGCATTTCTTCTTTCAGGATGCGCACTGCCAGGTCTCAGCGGTCCTTCTGAAAGTACCGTTCGAATTGCAACCTTAGATACGGTAGAATCCGAAATATGGGGCAATATTCTATCTCAGATGATTGAGTACTATACTGATTTAGATACGGAGTTAGTAACAAATCTGGGATCAACTATGGTCCTGCACCAAGCAATGATGCAGGATGAAGTAGATATTACCGCTACCAGATATACAGGAACGGATATTGCAGGTGTCTTAAATTATGAAGATGTTACAGACCCTGAGGAGGCAATGGAAATTGTCCAGCGGGAATTTGACGAAAAATTTGATCAGACATGGGGTGACTCCTACGGTTTTGAAAACAGTTATACCATTTCTGTTACACAGGAATTTGCAGATGAAAATGGAATTACACACGTAGATGATCTGAAGCCCTTCGCTGATGATATGAACTTTGGAGTGGATAACGCATGGGTAAACCGTTCAGGTGACGGCTACGAAGCTTTTACAGAGACACACTTTGCTTTTGGTAATGTTTATCCAATGGCAATTGGTCTCGTGTATGAAGCTGCTGCATCTGGGAATATGGATGCGGTACTTGGCTACTCCTCAGACGGAAGAATTGCCGCTTACGATTTAAAAGTACTGGACGATGACTTCTTCCCTCCTTATGATGCTTCTCCTGTAGCAAGAAATGAAATCCTGGAGAAAAATCCGGAGATTAAAGAAGTAATGGACAAGCTGAGCGACACAGTAACGACAGAGGATATGCAGGAAATGAACTACCAAGGTGATGTGGAATTAGTCAGCCCGGCAACCATTGCCCGCGATTTTCTGGAAGAAAACAACTACTTTGAAGATAAGGAGGGGATGTAATGAGCATCTGGGAACAATTCACAACCTATGTATCTCAAAATGGTTTTTACATTTGGACAGAATTTTACCGCCACTTTTTAATGGCTGCCTACGGTGTTCTTTTCGCTTCTATTGTTTCTATTCCAATCGGCGTTCTGATCGCCAGGTATGGTAAACTAAGCGGATGGGTGCTGACACTTGGAAGCATCATTCAAACCATCCCTGTATTAGGATTTATGGCTATTACCATGGTTGCGATGGGACTTGGAACGACAACCGTCATTACAACTGTTTTTTTCTATTCCCTATTGCCCATTATTCAAAATACCTATGTAGGGATAACCGGGGTTGATCAAACAGTGAAGGAAGCTGCTTATGCTTCTGGAATGACACGATTTCAGCTGTTGTTCAAAGTAGAATTGCCTCTTGCGGTCAGCGTAATGATGGCGGGAATCCGTACAGCGCTTGTTGTCGGCATTGGTGTTGTAGCAATCGGAACGTTTGTTGGTGCAGGAGGTCTGGGCTCCATCATTGTACGCGGTACAAATGCAACGGATGGAACAGCGATTATTTTAGCAGGTGCTGTCCCTACAGCATTGATGGCCATTGCAGCAGATTTAATTATGGGTAAAATTGAAAGAATGCTAAATCCAGTGAAGAATTAAAATAAATAAAAATGATAACATCCCTTTATGTTCATCTAAAAGCAGTTTTATGAATTCATAAAGAGGTGTGAAAAATACCATCTGCTCAGCATAAGCAGGTGGTATTTTGCTGTTTTCATTATTACCCAACTTTCGCATCTAAAAAAAATAATTTATTTTTCATAGAGACAGGTGTTAATCGTTCCTTCCTCCTGCCTTTTGACAAAGCATAAACTCTTTCTGAAAGAAGGTAACGTGGAAGACCTCCGCTGCAGCGGACCGTTTTGCTTTCGACGTACAAATGTTTTCGATGGGGCGAGTAATCGCAAAAGCTCTTCGGTGGGACGAGTAACCGCAGTCCCAGGACGTTGCGATCTTAGGCTGCCCAGTGGCATGCTCCTCAGCTAACTTTTCCACTCTCCCCTCTGCGATAAATTATCCTGTCAAAGCTTAAAATTCTTTTACTATTATTGAATTAATCTGAAAAGGATTTATAATGAGTATAATATATTAAATGATATAGTTACTTTATGTTCAATATGGTTTTCAATTCTTACGAAGGAAAGGAGCAAGAAAATGGAACAAGTTATACAAGCTTTAAGTACAAGATTATCAAGTGATCAAATATCCACGAATGACACAGTGAAAGAACTACATAGTAAAGATGAAACCTATCATCAGACAAGTCTGCCTGATGTCATCGTGTTTCCAAAATCAACAGAGGAAGTTTCCTTTATTATGGAGGTTGCCCAGAAATTCCAAACTCCGGTAACCCCTTTTGGAGTCGGTACCAGCTTGGAAGGTCATGTTATTCCTTACCAAAACGGGATTACGATTGATTTTTCATTAATGAATCAGATTCTGGAAATAAAAGAAAGTGATTTACTTGTAAAAGTTCAGCCGGGAGTGACAAGAGAACAGCTGAATAAAGAATTAAAGAAGTATGGTCTTTTTTTCACTGTAGATCCTGGTGCAAATGCCACTCTTGGCGGAATGGCAGCAACAAATGCAAGCGGTACCACTACAGTAAAGTATGGCGTTATGCGTGATCAGGTCCGGGATATGGAAGTGGTGCTTGCGGATGGCAGCGTGATTCATACAGGGAATCTGGCTGCAAAGTCCTCTTCCGGTTATCATTTAAACGGGCTTTTCATCGGTTCTGAAGGTACGCTGGGCTGTTTTACCGAACTCACACTTCAGGTCTATGGAATACCGGAGCATATTGTTGCTGCCCGGGCTACTTTTCCAAGCCTTACTAACGCGATTGAAGCTGTAACCTCTATTTTACATGCGGGGATTCCCATCGCAAGAGTTGAGTTTGTTGATGAAGCTTCCATAACACAAATTAATACATTCAGTGAGACGGATTATCCTATTAAGCCAACTCTTTTCTTGGAATTCCATGGAAATGCCTCTGGTTTGCAAGAAGACCTTGCATTTTCACAGGAAATTATGCAGGATCACGGCTGTGATAATTTCAGCTCGGAAACAGATAACGCTGCCCGTAACCATTTATGGGACGCACGTCACAATTTAGCATACGCATATATTCATGGCCATGTTGGTAAAAAAATGATGCTGACAGATGTCGCAGTTCCCATTTCTGAACTGGCAAATTCCGTTATTTATGCTGGAGAAGAATTAGAAAAACTGAATATCCCTGGAGGTATTTTGGGGCATGTCGGGGACGGAAACTTCCACTCATTAATTATGATCGATATGAAGAACGAAGAAGAAGTAAAAAAAGCAAAGCAATTTAATGAGAAAGTAGTGCGTTATGCTTTAGAGCGCGGGGGAACCTGCACTGGTGAACACGGTGTAGGTATCGGAAAGAAACCATATCAGCGTGAAGAGCACGGCGCAGCTCTTGATGTCATGATAAATATTAAAAAAGCATTAGATCCAAATAATATACTGAATCCATCGAAAATTGTAGATGTTGATAATAGGGTTAATCTATGAAATGCTTGAGAAGGTAAGAGCTCTGGCAGGCAAGTATTTTGCTATTCCTGTCATTATTGCAGCTGTTATTTCGTTTATCTTCCCTACTGTGAAATAAAGATTCAATGCCAAAATAAACCTATAAAAACTGTCAGTTGAAAAAATCAGCTGACAGTTTTTATAGAGCAGTTAAACCGGCAGCATTCTAAGTACTAACTGCTTTTTGGTTTACGTATAATACCCAATATTCCGGCAGCAAAATAAAAGAAAGCTCCAACAAAAGTTCCGCCTTGCGTAATAAACAAGGAAACTGCTGCAAAAATGATTAACATCATGCTGGCAGTTTTGGCCTTCTTGTCCCCCTTAAACCAAATAGAGGCAAGGACACCGATAATGATTGCTATTCCCATCATTCCAAAACCGATGGTAACCCCCTCTAATAGTCCACCCATACTATTCGATTCTGCATATGCCTTGTCTATTGCTTCCATATACATTCCAACTAAAAATACATAGAACAGCCCGCCAATAATCGTTAAGGTTATTTCTATAGACCTGTTCATATAATTACGCTCCTATTCTTTGTTTAACTTGTTTTTCAAACTACACCAAAGAAATGGATGCTTTCATATTTTTGAAGTAACTGAACTGCGAGTGTTCTCTATTTCCTTAAAACGGACCATCCTCCGACATCATCATTTCGACAAATTGTTCAACACCCTCTAATTCATCTGTTTTGATTAGAGGAATCGATATTTTATCAAAAAGCGGCTCCGCATTTACAGCAAAGAAATCATCGATCATATAAATTGTTTTCGGTAAAACTTCTATTTTATCAAAAAGCTGATAGATTGCCTGCTGTACACCTTCTGCATAATAAACTGATTCTGCTAAATCATAATGAAGAACTGCTCCTGTTTCATGTTCAACAAGGATAAGAATATACGGAAGAAAAGGTCGTGAATCTGGAGTGTTCTGTACTGGTTCGCCCATTTGAATCAATGCCAGTTCTACTTCTTTTCCACCTGCAGACTCTGCCTTTTTCCTCATTCGTTTCCATTCTATTTCAGATATATCCAGCTCTAAAACAGGTTCTTGCAGGGCTTCTTCAATCAATTCATCCGTTGATAAGTATATTAACGCTTCATTTTCATCAATGGCAAGCATGGTTCCCCCAAAGCTCGGAACCTTTTCAGACAGGTTTTCCGTATCTGAAAGAAAAGTATCCAATTTTAATAGAATTTCCGTTAAAAGGAGACACTCCTCCTGGTTAATCCTCCACGGCAATTGATCCGGAATCATACTGACAAAAGAAGGCCATTGATATTTCCCGCGATATTTTCTGCCCAGTTTTTTTATTAACTCATATTCTTCTTCATCCAAATCATCCCGGTTATTAAAATCGACCGTGACGGAGTATTGATTAAAAAGAAGTGCAGGGTTGTCTTCATATGGATCTGAATCTATAATATCAAAAAACGATAATAAACCTTTGGAGCCAAGGAAACAGGTAACGCCATAGCTCTCTCCTGCATTCCCCATAATGGAGCAATAGGCATAATCATTTATTGCTTCTGACCAGATGGCAATTAATTGATCATCATAAAGCTCCAGCCATGGTTTTTTATTTTTCACCTGATCCGCTGCATCAAATAATTCATTCCATTCTTCTTCATCCGGTTCTGTTTCTTCTGAAGCCTCGAAAAACCAGTCATCATAAAATTCACTAAACTGTTCATTAATATATTCAGCAAGTTCCTTATTCGCCATTGGTTCTACATTATACTCCATAACAAATTCCTTATCCTTAAGTGAATTGCCTTCAGCGGCGAAACAAAATGGCAAAGGTAAATCCATTGGTAAATCTGCTTTTTGTTCTAATATAATTTCATGATACCACCGGCTGCCCTCTGCATCGTTTATATAAGTCATCCGGTCACCAATATTTTTCAAAAACTCTGCTAAAGTGACCTCTTCTTCATCGAAAGCAGATTCACCTATAAACAAATTCTCTTCTTCTGAACCAAATCGTTGATCACCCTGTAAAAAAAGATGTGAAGCCGTATCGGGCCATGCAAACGCTATTTGTAAATAGATATGGAATTCTTCAAAAGTTGTCTCTTCTGATACGATCAATGTCCGCCATACAGGTTGTTCCATGTTTTTTATACTAATTTTTACTTGAAGAGCCAAGAAAACACGTCCTTTTTCACTATATTTTCAGTTTACGAGCTTTTTAATCTAATTCTTATTTTCAAGATAGCTCTTCTTCTGGCAAAATGCAACCATTTCTATGCAAAAGCTGCGTAAGAACAAGACAACGAAGTAATCATCAGTCTTCACAAAAGATCAGAGCTTCCTTTCTTATTTCCGGCAATTTAAATCAGACAGCTTAAGCTTATGAATACATCTGCCAAATCATCAACCAGACAATAAACAGAATACTGCTGATGCAAGTCAATGCATATCCAATCTTCTGCACCTTGGACAGCTGCGTTTTACTCCACAATACAATCACTATAATAACGGAAATAAAACTGGCAACAGAAAAAACATAATTTCCTATAAAATGAGGAAGCAATTCTGAATACGCCCGCATTGGTTTACTTAACATACGTATAATTAACACTGCTATATTTAATGCCAGGGCAGTGCCTGAAAGTGTCAAAATCCAATTCCATTTTGTAACCGCCAATATTTTTTTCTTTCTTCTCTTTTGTATAAAAGCCATTACTGCTAGGATAAACGGGTTAATTAGAAAGTAAAGCATGCACCAAATAAATAACCCTAAGCTGATAAATAAGAAGGCTTTACTTTTATCCATCGGGAGATAGTCAGCGTATGTTGTTGAAATTTGGGCTATTTTTCCATCATTCTCATGAAAATACATCACATTGCTTGGTATAAAGACATCATCTCCACTTTTTAACTTATAGACATATGGACTTGTTTGTGTATAAACAGCTTTAAAACCTGCCATATCCAATTCAATTTCCTCATCATTCACAGCTTCTACATGCAATGGTGCAAGGTATGCGTATAGATTCATAAATCCGTTATATGTACGGCGTGCCGACAAATAAGATCCTTCTACCTTCGACGCCGCCGGAAGGTTTTCCTGTACGGTATAATCTCCCCTGCCCACCAATTCATCTGTCAGGCCAAATAAAAGGTCGATTTCATCTGCCTGGTTGGTTAAAATAATAATGGCAAAATTATCTTCTGGTACAATTTGCATATTACTGGAATAAGCAACCGTATTCCCTGAATGTGTTAAACCTCTATACTTGCCATCGTATTCCCAAAAACCGTGTGCGAGTCCCGGAACTCCTTCTTCAGGAGTGTAGCTTGTTGCAAGCAATTCAGAAACTGTGCCGTTTTCCAGAAATAAAGAAGTATCCTCTGACTCAGGCAGCATCAAAGCCTGCGCAAACTTCGCCAGGTCAGCTGCAGTTCCATTTATTCCTCCACTGGGATACATGGAAATATAAAAAGGATCCGATTCTATAAAGTCACCGTTCTCTCCTGAAAAATACCCTTTTCCTTTATGAAGTGCCATTTCCTGATTATCTTCCACAGGCAGATGCATGGTTGAATGATCCATTTCTAATTCTTCAAAAATATGTTTATCCACATATTCATAAAATGGCTGGCCGGTTATTTCTTCAATAATATAAGCTGCTAAAGAAGTAGAGTAATTGGAATAAGCAACAACCTCGCCAGGCTTAAAAACCTGCTCCGGCTCCGCTATTTTCAAGACTTCCTCCAAGGAAACCAACTGCTCTGGGGAATCGAATAATAAATCAAAAATATTCTCTTCAAAGCCTGCGTTGTGATGCATTAAATTTAAGACGGTAATGGGTTCATCATAATTTAATTTAGTCAAAAAACCGTCCGGTAAATAGTTTCGTATATCCTCCTCCAAATCCAGTTCTCCCTGCTCAGCGAGCTGCATGGCAGAGACCCAGACAAATAATTTGGTAATCGACCCCCATTCCAGAACGGTTGTCTCCGGATCCATCGGAATTTGATTCTCTACATCTGCATAACCGTATCCTTTAGAAAAGACAATCTGGTCGTCCTTGATAGCAATAATTGCTGCACCGGCTACGGTATCTCCGATGTATTCTTCTGCATAATTATCTATAAATTCCTCCAGTTCATCCATCGGTATCCCTGATGGCGTTGAATTTTCCGCTGCCGAGAAAGGATTAGGAAAACATAGCCATAATAAGAATATGTAAAGAAAAATGCTGATTCTTTTTATCATTTTGTTACCTTCCCTCTGCTTTTATATACAAATTCTGTATTTATCATATCATTAAAGAGATACTTTGACAGTTATTATTTAAAAAATTCTAATAATTTTAAGTGTTTTCTATTCAAAATAGCAGAGCTTTCGAATGGAAAACCCCACTTTTTTCGATAATGGTGTATCCGATGAAATATATGAACAACTAAAAGCAGAATTAAAAGAAGAATTACATATAAAAAATTCATTTAACCCGTTTGAGGAAGCAGTATTTCAATAATATACTTCTTTAAACCTTTCCAATTCAAATCGAATCTGTATTGTAGTCTAACCTATTAAGTAAAAACAGCTTTCCCCTTTTTTTCTAATTCAGTGTATTTGCATATCGCATTTCTTTGTAGCCCTGTAATCAATTATCAGGAAAACCGAAAAAGAAGCTCCCTTTATCGTGTTAGAACTCTCTTTCTGCTATAAAGGGAGCATTTCAATGTATACTTGTAATTTTTCAGTACATATTACTTATGTTCACTTAACCAATTAGTCAGTTCATCCAATTCATCGTCTTCAAGATCTTTAAAAGCTGGCATTCCTCCATCTGTTCCATTTTCAACAATGTCAGCAATCTCATTCTGAGAATATTTGCTGCCGATTTCTGTTAAATCCGGGCCGCTTCCTCCTGCCATATCCTGACCATGGCAGCCGGTACAGTTGTTTTGAAATACTTCTTCTCCCGCTTCAACGCTGGCAGATTCTCCATTTCCCTCATCATCTTCATCACCTGCCGGCTCTGTTTCCGTCTCTCCTTCACTCCCTGCATTATCAGCGTTTTCATCCTTGCTGTCTCCTCCACAGGCTGCTAATGCGCACACTAAAATCAAGGCTAATAACATGAGATAGAACTTTTTCATTTTAAGTTACCCCCTTTTAAATAATTTTATTTTCAATTTTCATACTACTCTTTTTTTCTTTTGAAATCTACATATTTGCTTATAGGTACAGATTCAAAATACCTGCTGAAAATTACTCATTAAATCCTTTCTATTCTGTAATATTTTCAGTAAGATTAATACATAATATGCTTCCCCTGCTGAGAAAAGAAGATGTCATTTCTCTTTTTACAGGGCTCTGTCCATCAATTTATATAAATATTCGTAGTATTCACCCTGATAATAGTCAGGCAAAATGAACTGTATATTTTCCAAACAAATTGAATCTTTACTGTAAAAAAACCAAGAAAATCATTTGGTCTTTAAAAAACCTGTGTTCTTGCCAAGGAGATGTCCGCCACTGCGACGGTTTTCGGTGGGACGAGTAATCGCAGTCCCAGTCCCAGTCCCAAAACGGAAGGAAGTTCGGTTAAATTCGCAACGTCCTGTCGCAATCCTATTTAAAGATGATAAATATTGAAGAAGAGTATATACTTGTTATGGTGTTTAGAAGGGAATGCGGCCATCTCCTTTTGTTTTATACTGAAAGGATGGTTTTTTAGTTTGTTTAAATGAGATTGTACCGGTTATACCCATACAAACTTACCTGCTGGTTTACCGATGAAGCAATACATATACCACAGCGTTCAAATACTTAAAAATCACTTTAACTATGGCATGGTAGAAATTATTGTTCAAAATAGGCTGACCGCTGTAAATAAAAGCAAATGATAATGACATACAAGGAGGATGCGAATATGAGAAGTATTCAGAGCTGGCTTGCAGAACGTTTACTCACACGGTTGAGTAATAAAAATAATTTTAGCAATCATAAATTATACGCTAAATTTTTAAAAGAAAAACAAATCAAAAATGAGAAGCCTTATGTCTTGCCGAAATTTATTAAAAGAAAATTTGATATAACAAAACAAAAGTTTGATGGAATGGACTATTATATTTTTAATCAAGAAAAAAATACTTCTGAAAAAGCTGTACTCTATTTGCATGGAGGCGGATATATAGAACAGCCGTCCGTCTTCCACTGGCTTTTTCTTGGAAAAATAGCAAAAGAAACGAATGCTAAAATTTTCGTTCCAATCTATCCCAAAGCCCCCAACCATCAATATAATGAATCATTTGATAAAGTTCTTCCAATATATGAATGGATTCTGAAGAGATTCGGTAAAGCTAACACTACCTTGATGGGCGATTCAGCCGGGGGAGGGTTTGCGTTAGCATTAGCACAATTGCTCTTGGAAAAAGGGTTATCACAGCCACGGCATATCATCTTAATTTCACCTTGGCTGGATATTACAATGAAAAATCCAGATGCTGCTGCGTTGGAACGCAAAGATCCAATGCTGGGTATTTTTGGATTAATTGAAATGGGAAAAGCGTATGCAGGAGACACAGATCCGAATCATTATTTACTCAGCCCAATAAACGGAGAGATACATGGGTTGGGAGAAATCACTTTATTTGTCGGGACACATGAAGTTTTTTTACCTGATGCCAGAAAGTTCAGAAACAGACTGAGAGCGAAAAAAGTGGATATAAATTATTTTGAATATCCAAAAATGAATCATATCTTTGTACTTTACCCTATTCCAGAAGCAAAAAAAGCGACCAGAGAAATAGTGGATATCATCCATAGTTAATCATTACAATATATACAAAATGTATCAGACATCCATCGGTAAAATTTCTCCTTCTCCTCAAATTGAGGATAATGCGCCGATTTCTCAAAAGGAATAAATTCCTTATGTTCGGCTTCAATGCTATCAAAATATTGCTTCGCTGCTTGATAGGAAGTCATGTAATCGTATTTACCCATGACAAAGTATAAAGGGATATCCAGCTCTGTTACAACTTGAGGTAATGGATTTTCTAACATTTGAGGTAACAATTTTTCCTGAGAACATCCCATACCAATGTTATAACGAATACAGTTACAATAATGATTGCTATATATATTATTATTTTCTTTATACTTTTCATCTTATACATTTAATTCCTTCCTGTGCTGTACACCCATTTGCATTAACTTAGCAGACTTTTAATTCCAGATATTAATCCGGTTTCCCGGAAAAGATTTTTCTTATCTTTCAATATGTCTCATTGCTCCATTGACTGTCGTCTATTCACTCAGATCGATAACAAATCGTTATGTTTTTCTAAATCAACTTCATTCTATACTTCCCGGGTTCTTTTATTAGAACCATAAAAATACATACTCAAAGGCCACCACAGAATCAGAAAAATGGGAAATACTTCCCAAATAACATTTGGGGTGGAAATTGCACGGATCACAATGAAAAATACAACAGTTAAGAAAGTTCCGAAAACAGACAGTCCAAAATATCTTTTAGATTTGATAAAATATAAAAGAGCTGGCCACCATAACACCGCATATGCAGGATAAACCGCCCATGGATATCCTGGGGAAAAATAATAATTCAAGATTGAATAATACAGAATAGCAGCCAAACTTCCGATTATTGCAACAGATAGCTTGATACTTGCTTTACCTAAGAAAGTTAAGACTACTATTAAAACAATTGGATAAGCAGCGTATAAAACCCATGGGTGCCCCGGTGAATTGAAATAATTATTTATTGATAAGAAAAAGATGATTACTAGTCCTGCAAAAAGAACACCAAATTTATACTGCTTTTCATTTAAAAAATAAAGGCTGACAGGCCACAAAATAAGTATATGAGAAGGATATAAAAACCAAAAATGCTCAGGACTGGTGAGAAGATTAACTATCATCAAAAATACAATCGTCATCATACTGCCAAGTGTTGCAAAAACAATTTCCTGCTTCATATCGGCACCTCTATTATTTTAATTTTCTCCAGCGGTAAAACATACTGAGCGGCCACCATAAAATAGCAAAGGTCGGATAAACAAACCAAATTGTTGATGGGGAGTAGTACAAATTAATAAAAACCATCAAGGCAATAAATAAAATACTCCCCCAGATAGAGAAATTCAAATCGATTTTTGCTCTTTCAATTCTTTTTTCATCTCCATCACTGCTTACGTTATAAACACCTAACTCGTTTTTTATTTCGTCAATGTTGCCAAATTCCACGATAGCTTTATTGACAGCATCCTCTTCTTCTTTCCCGTGAGCCATTAAATCATATACTTTTTCTTCCAGATTTTGAAAAATCTCTTGCTTGATGATTTCTTTTTCCTCACTCTTTGGTATATCTTTAAATAAATCATCTACATGGTTTTTTATCTTATTCAATCTAATCCCTCCATAAACAAATCAATAATTTCTTTTGTTTCCTTCCATTCCCTGGCTGTCTCTTTTAAATATGCTTTACCTAACATCGTAATTCTGTAATATTTCCGCTTTCTGCCATGAGACACTTTACCATAATATGACTCAATTAATTCTTTCTTTTCAAGGCGTTGGAAAACGGCATATAATGTTGCTTCTTTAATCTGAAAACGATTTTCTGTCCGTAAGCTGATTTGTTTTGATATTTCATAACCATACTGATCATTTTCATAAATCAGCCGCAGTATAATCGATTCCAGATGCCCCCGGATAATATCACTTCTAATCATAATAATCCTTCCTCGTCATATAATTCTATCTGATAGAGTAATATTATCATTTATTACTCTATGTGTCAAAGTAATTATAAATAAAATGAATTAATAATATCAGATATTAAAAAACACTAAAAGATCAACCATTTATTAATTAATAATAATTTAAATGATTTGTCACTATTTATTTATTATTATGGTATAAGAGTAATTTTTCGATTTATTACTCTTTCTGTTATAGTAAAATCCAAAAACCGATATTGAATTTTAAGTATTTGGTGAGATTTTATTAATTTGCGGAGATAAGTCTTACGTTACGAAGATTTTCCTGCAAAACAATTCGCATCCTGCTATCAGAATAACAAGATGCGAACGCGGGATACTTCAATTATCATTGATTCCTCTGCAAAGATAACATTTGAATAATGGTCTTCATTACAGCATCTTCTTCATTGGAACGAGTGATATAATTTGCAGCGTCTTTTAATTCCTGCACTGCATTCCGGACTGCAAAGCTATATTTCGCACGTGCCATAAGCTCCAAATCATTGTAACCATCACCAAACGCCATCGTTTCTTCAGGGGCTGTATTTAATAAATGCTGTAAATGTTCAACGGTAGTCCCCTTATGAACATTAGCATTTGCAATATCAATCCAGGCTGCTTCAGAAGCAACAATATAAGCCGACTCAAAATACGGAGATAGTTTTTCTTTCGTCTCAAAACAATTTAAAAGCGGATCATGAACGGTTACCTTAATAAAAACATCCTTTATTTCATTAAAATCGGCAACTTGCTTAATCTGCGTATATGACCCTTTGACAATATTCATTTCATCCGGTGAAAGGTTTTGTTTAACAATCGCCGCCTCTTTTGTGCATGCGATAATCGTATGCTCTGAGCTAATTTCCTCAAGTAAGTGAATAATTTCCAGTCCTAATTTATTGCTTAGCAATGATTCATAAACAAATTTACCTTGATGCTTGATTCTCGTTGCGCTGTCCCCCAGAATCCATAAATCCTTTGAATCGTCTCCAAATAATGCCTCCACACGTTCGCACTGCTTTCCGGTAACAGGTGCAAATATCACGCCTTTTTCCTTCATTATCTTTTTAACCTCTATGTACAATTCCCGATTAAAATCACCACTATTATTCAAAAATGTACCATCCATATCCGTTAATATTAATTTAATCATATGATTTCCTCCTGCCGCTTTAAATAAATATATTCCTATCCAGAATTTGATTAATCATTTTTTATTTCTGTGTTTCCAATAATGGTTTCTTTTTCAACAAGCTGTTCAATTTCTCCGAACTCAGAAACATTGCTGCAATAAAAATAAGAATACAAATTGAGAAGACTCCGAGTGTCGTATGTGACGCAACAAAACCAATAACAGGCGGTACAAATGTAGTGCCTGTATAAGCAACAGCCATCTGATAACCCATTATTGTCTGAGAGTGTTTTTTCCCAAAACGTGATGGCGTTTCATGCAGCATACACGGAAATATCGGAGCTAAGCCAAGTCCAATAATAATAAACCCAGCCAATGAGAAAAGATCCGGCAATGGCAGCATCAGGATAACAGCTCCTATTAATGCTGTCATCTGACCCGCTCTAATCAAGATCCGATTAGTTATTCTAAAGGTAATAAAACCCGTTATCAACCTGCCAATTGTTATTCCCGCGAAATACAAGGAAACCCAGCCGGCTGCAGTTGCCGCATCTAATCCTTTAACGCCTACCAGGAAGCTGCTCCCCCAAAGGTTCACCGTCGCTTCAACACCACAATACAATAAGAAGGAGACAAGTGCCAGTTTGACCCCTTTCATTTGGGTTGGTTTTAACTTTTTAACAGTGTCATCTTCCGGCTGATGAATTTCATCTTCTTTCTGCTCTTGTACACCGTTATTACTGTTTAGGTTTACTTTGTTCCATAAAGGTAAGGAAAAAAATAAAATCAGAACCAACACAAACTGAATGCCGGCAATGACGAGATACCCATTTCTCCAGGAATTATCCGCCGAAATAAATAGAGCCATTATCATGGGGCCGAGCGATGCCCCTACTCCCCAGAAGCAATGCAGCCAGCTCATATGATGTGCCTTATAATGAGTTGCTACATAGTCATTTAATCCCGCATCAACAGCTCCAGCTCCCAACCCGAGAGGAATGGTGCAGATAATTAACCAAATAACTGAAGGGGCAAAATAAAACCCTAATAAAGCAACGGCAGTCATGAGAACACTAACAAAAGTTACTTTACCGGTACCGAATAATTTAAGAAGCTTACCACTGACTAAACTGGAGATAATCGTGCCAGATGCAATCAGCATAAAAAGAATTCCACCTGCTTCAATCGGTGCGTTAAGATCTGATTGCATCACTGGCCATCCCGCGCCCAATAATGAATCGGGTAAACCTAAACTGATAAAAGCTAAATAGATGATTAGTAAAAGATATATTGCCATATTCCTTCTCCCATTATTTTTATTGTTTGATAAAGATTAGAAACGATCAGTTAATCGTCATCTCTTGCAAGCATTTGAAATGCATCACAGTCTATCAAATGTTATAAATTGAATCTTTTGTAACCAGCCACCTTAAGCCTGCCGTCATGCTTTGTTGGAAATTCCGGTCAAAATATATAACAGGATTGTTCGGTTGCCTGGATAGATAAGTATTCGTTTCAATTTGCTTCCTTATGATTTTTTCATCGATATTTTCAGAGGAAATCACAAAAATATCAGGCGCTATAACAGCATTATAGATAGCAACTATTTCTGAAAGATTGCTCGCCAATTCTATATCGGTATCCGGAGCAGCCTTATCCATCAGCATCGGAAGATACTTTGTTTCACCTGCCAGCCCTTTTTGTCCCTCTATAAGTACACCATTCGAAAGTATCGTTACACCCGGCATGCTTTTTTCCGGATAAAATATTCCTACAACACTTCCATCTGTAAGATTATGTTCCGCACAAAACCCCATCGTCATAATATGGGCATCATTTTGAATTTTTATGGGAATGTCGGTAATTTTTTTTAGCTCTTCTTCAATATTCCAGCAATCAAACACACTTCCCCAGCTTGAGGTAATAACACCTTCAAATATTTTCCCGGGCAGCGCCAGTCCTATGCGCTCGATTTCGTATTCTCTATGAATATATTTTTCAATAACTCCCAAGAGATCTTCCATGTTATTCGAGAATTCAAGAACTTCAGAAACTATTTCAACGCCGCCCAAATTTACTATTTTAACTATTATTTCTAATCTTCTTTTCCTTTCATGACTCTTTTTTTCTTGGATTGAAATGAGAAGGTAATATGATTTGTCATAATTAAAAATGTACTCAGCTGCTGGTCTTCCTGTCTTTTGTTGTACAGAAGCGTTCTCTAATAAAATGTTTTCCTGTACTAATTCTTTCACCAGTGAGTTAATAGTGACCACGCTAAGACCAGTTTCTTTAACCATCTCTGCTTTAATAGCTTTTCTTTCTCTAAACAGCAGTGCTCTCAATAATTTAGAATTTTCACGTCTGATAAGATTGCTTTCTTCACTCAACTGAACAACCCCCTCACATTAATTAACCTACTTTATTAACCACCTTTAATAAGTGTATACGATGGGTTAATAGTTGTAAATACCGGATAATTTAACTCACGCTTTTACCAATCTAAATATTTGACAAAAAATATTATTTATGCTATAATTTACTTTTATTATTTTTAATTATATAATAGGGTTCCCTCGGCCAAGGGAACCCTTTTTGTGTTCTAAATATCTTTTTAAGAAAGGTGATACCTCATGAATTTATCCGATATGTTACATTCCATCCAATTATCCCAGAACTCCAATACAGTAATGGAGCTGGTTGGTTTAAATAAAAAAACAAAAGAGCATGGTTTGATGCTGACACCGGATGAGGCAAAATCGCTGGTGATCTCCAGAAATAAAGTACTGCGCGACCATGCGAGAGTTGAAATGAGCATTGGTGTGCTAAAGGAGTTAATTGAGGTATTTTCTGCTTCCCCTTATATGAATCAAGAGTATTATATAGATACATTAAATGAACTTCAGGAGATTTTTTATTATCTTAGAAACGAAACGGAGGACAGGATTGGAGATACAAAGCTTATTCAACGGATGAATGATTATTATAACGGACCCTGCGCCGGCTCTATCGAACTGTTAAGAAGTAAAATGGAAGAATTCGCAGAGAATTACAGAAGGGATATTTCATTTCCTGATTCTATATATAAGGGGGATGAATAACATATGGAATTCAATCATAAATCTGAGCATTCCCGGCGGATTTCTAATAAGTTAATTGATCAATCACGGTTAAAGCAGAACCAATATACCCTGTCTCTTCTGCAAGAAGGTCAGCGGTCGGGATTTATCTCAAATCAAAAAGCTTATCAGATACAGGTAGAAATGCTGCAGGTTCTCCAGCAGTTGCTCCTGCAGCATACGCAAGGAGAAAGTTCGTCGGTGACAACGGAAACAGCAGAAGGAATGATGACGTCCCTGATTTACGCTATTGATGCCTATACTCTGCATTTTAAGAATCCGGAAGAAGCTTTGATTCAACTCAATAATAAGAGCATAAAAGAAATTCATTCTAAAGGCGTTGAGTTATTGCGCCGTTATGTTGACGAGACGAAACAACTGTATCAAGAAGTAAAAAAACTGAAATTAAATGTGCCCGTCGATGCATATCAAATGACCATAGATGAATCGTTGCCGGTATTTATGAGACACTATGATATTATTTTTGAAGCCCAAAATACCATGGCTAGTATTGACTATCCTTTAGCCGTTGATGATATGCGGCTCCAAGGTGTTTTTTATATAAAGCAGTATTTAGAAAGGTTACAAATGGAGACAAGCTTCTGCCACTTTTTTAGCTATCAGGATATCATGTATATTTTAATAAATTTCGGGAAAATAAATCGCTTTAATTATCAAATTGAGCTATTTAATATTTTTGAATTAATGATAAATAATGCTGTTTTTTCCCTTATGTCCGGCGGGAAAGCGACTCATGTCCGAATTTCGGAAATACAATTTGAACGGCTTAAACAGATGTTAGCAGACTCGCCTGCTGATCAAAGGGCAAAGTCGGTTCATGAATCAATCTCTCAATTACAGGAATCCCTGCAAACCGGTCAGGCACTTACTGATTACATCAATTTGTATCGGGATACTTTGGTCCAAAGAGTAAATAACGCTGCCGAAATCGGCAGCTTCGAAAAACTTATCATCAGGGAGGTAAAAGAACATGAAAAAACAATGGTGTTCAAGGTAAATGAGAATGACCGGATGAGTGATATCAAGATGCGTAACTTAGTAGATCGTGTATTGGAAAGCAACGATACTGAAGAAAAAGTACAACTCATTCGAGAGCATGTTGTTTCACTGCATGATTATCTGGATCTGCTTCATGCAGGATGTTTGTTTAATAAAGAATATGATGCACTTTTTGCGTCCTTCGGCAATGTCGAGCTGGCTATTTTAGCTAAAATCGTATTTTATGAAGAATTAAGGGATGGTATAAGTGATTTTTTAGATATGATTGCTGAAGGCGTTGAAACAGAAAAAGAGTGGAAAATACATTATATTGCTTTCATGAAGCAGTTGGACGATACGCAGATTAAAGCTGTCGGACTTCTCGCCCATGAAATTAATTATGAAGATATATCATTTTATTGAGTATTATTTGCTCAATTATTATAAATCAAAGTCCTTTCAGGGCAGTAAATTTATTTTAACTACTGCCCTTTATTTAATCATTGCTTGGTACTTTTTCAATTTAAATATGATCCACTCTTGAGAAATATTTACTTTATCCTTCTGTATTTCTTTTCGAAAATATCAAACCGCCAGCAGCCGAAAAAATGTTATGTTCCTCCATAGTTTTCAACCTGCTTTCTTTTTCAAAGGTGTCATCACTGCAAAAATTAGCATATATACCAAAACAATAAGCCCAATTGCAAAATAACTTAGCTGTAAACCGAAAAAATCAGAAGCTGCCCCGCTAATCATTGGACCAATCATCATTCCTGCAGAATAAGCTGTATTATAAATTGCAAAGGTAACACCATATGCTTGGGTTTGACTTTCCTGTGCAATATCAGCAAGTTCAGGAAGCGTCGGCGCAAGCACCGTCCCCATACTGACCCCTATACAAGCTAAAGCAGCAATTTGCAGCCACATATTAGTTGGTAAAACAACGAGCACCAGAGAAACAGCAGTAATGGCTAAACCAATGGTGATTGTTTTAGGATGACCGATTTTGGTGGAAAGACCTCCAATAATGGGAGCTGTAAATGCATAAGCAAGTGAAGGTACGCCAAATAATAAACCGATAGCTCCAGGTGATGCATTAAACACATCTCTTAAGTGAGTTGGAAATGTCGGTTCCAGCACACTTGGAATAGCAGCACCGATAACAACTGCCCCGCCGATCATAAGCAAAGTACGATTTTTCAATAAACGCAATGCTCCTGATGGCTCTTCTTCTTTTCTGTGAGGCTCTTCTTTCAATAAAAACACTCGCAGCAATCCATCGATTAAGGCAATTCCTGCCGCTATAAAGAACGGAAGCATATATCCCCCTAATTGGTAGAGCCAGCCACCGAAAGCCGGGCCCAGCAATGTCCCCACAGCTTGCCCGGATAAAGCAATTCCCATAACTTTTCCCCGTTCTTTAGATGGATAAAAGTCTGCCAGCAGGGCAAGACCGGATGTCCAGGTGGCAGCTGCAGCGATTCCTTGCAAAACACGGCAAAGGAGCAATAGCCAAAAAGTATTCGCAAACGCAAATAACAATGTAGCGGCACCGAGTCCTAAAATTCCCCACAGCATCGGACCGCGTCTTCCAAATTTGTCTGAAACAACACCAAATACAGGCGTAGCAATTAATAAAGCAGCTGCGTAGCTGCCAAATAAAATGCCGATTGCAGTTTGTGATATACCTAAGCTTTCAGCATAGTCCGGCAATATAGGAACAATCATTCCATAAAGCAGCATATCCGTGAAGATTGCTAAAGTTACAACTAACAAGACGCTTTTTTGAGCTTTTTTAATATTTCGTTCCTAATTCATTTACTTTCCTTCTTTCTTCAAATATTTTGTTGTTGATATCAACAACTATCACTCCCCTTTTTTAGAAGCTGAATGCCTCCTTTCTTCTTTTACTCCTTAAGAGGAAAAGGAATAATCGTTTTTATCGCCTCGTTAACACGCCGCCTCCACCGATAACCGCAGTAATTCTTTATTTTACTTTTGTGACTGCTATTATCCATCTTAAATAAAATATAATTTACTTTTTATTGATTATTCAATGTTGACTATAGATGTAATTTTTTCTCCCTCTTATTAAAGAGGGAGAATTACTGATCATTTTTTTCCAGGTACATCAATGCTTTCTCAACGAAATCCTGTTGCTGCCTGATAGTGGCAAACATATTATCAAAAACCAGCTGTACCATGGGAGGAATATCGCCTTCTATCGCCGCTTCCTTTTCCTTCCAACCTGCCTGAACACTGCGATATTCATTTCCCAACGTCATTTGCTGCTGTTCTAAAGCTTGACGTGCTTCTTCTACAGACAGCTTATCAAAAAAAGAAATGCCAGTATATAAAGAGGAAGGATATTGAACGGATGAACTGGTTAATGCCTCTCGAACCAAATCTTTCAGGTGTTTTTTTCCTTCTTCTGTGATTCGATACGTAAACTTTTGCCGGTGACCAGTTTGTTCTACCTTGTCAATTGCAATATACCCATCCTTTTCTAATTTTTTGAGCGCATGATAAATCGAACCTATTAATACACCGCCCCATCTTTCTGCATCTGTCATCCGCAGTGCCTGCTGAATATCATAGCCGGACATTGGTTTTGTATCTAACATGCCAAGTACAAGTAATCTTGTCATCAAAGTCACACCCTTTACTTAATGTTGAGTATTTTATAATGAATATATTTGAATGTCAATTTTTTAAAATATAAATGCATCAAACCTTTATTCAGCTTTGTTTTAGATTATTGGCTTTACTGTTTCCGATAATCCCAATTTTAAAGATGAAAATATGTCTCAACATCATTTATAATTAAAGATATTGTACTCCATAGCCGCTTCTGAAAAATGTAAAGAACCCATTATTGCTAATGTGACATAATTAACAGAAATAGGTTCCCTCGCAGTTGTATTGTATTAATTTTCAAGTGATTTTCGAAGCATGCTTACTTCTTCAAGCTCAAGGCTGGTTAATTCAGATATCTCTTCATCCGTATAATTCTTGTCTAAAAGCTTTTTAACAAAATTTCGTTCTGCTTCTTTCATTCCTTGTTCTATTCCTTGTTCTATTCCTTGTTCCAAGCCCCTCTTTGTCGCTTCTTCCTCGATTTCTCTAAACAGTCTTCCGAACGTCGGCGTATCTCTTAACTTTTCCATTCCCATTATTTTTCCTTCCTCCTTTTCATTTTGTGCGATTGGTAATGATTCGTACAGTTTTTTCTGGAATTCCGGTGGTATCTGCAGGATATAATCGATAAAGTACAACAGAGCAGAAAGATAGGTCCCGCGATGCGAATATTAATCATTGGATGCCCTGGTGCAGGCAAATCCACATTAGCCACCTGCATAGCTCAAATAAAAGGCATTCCGGTAGTACACTTAGACAGCATTCAATGGATTGACAACGATACTAATATCTCTCAGGCTGCTTTTGATGCAAAATTAAAAGATGAACTCCAAAAAGATCAGTGGGTTATTGATGGTAATTATGCCAGAACACTGGAATTGCGAATGAAATATGCAGAAATGGTTATTTGGTTAGCTTTCCCCCGCAGCGTCTGTTTATATCGTATATTCAAACGATATGTAAAAAATAGAGGAAAGAAAAATCCACACGGGAATCCGGATAGATTAGATTTTTCTTTTCTTCGTTTTGTCTGGAATTATAAGAAAGAAAATAATCTACAGGTCAAATCATTAAAAAATAGATATGACGGGCAGCTTTCGTTTGTACAAATTCGTTCTGGACGAAAGCTCAGAAAGTTTATGAAAAATTTTGAACCGGCGAAAAAGAACTCTCCAGTTATCTAATACATTTCAATTAGCTGCTCTTCCTTTGTACCTTTTGATATTTGCATGATAAATAAAAACAAAAGTACAAGAGACTTTTTCAATTAAATCATGAATAATTATGCACGTGACAGGTTCAAAAAAAAGGATTAAAATAATAAATGCTGACATGAACTATAAAAATATCATTCATTGATTTCCAATGTTTTAAAATTAAGGAGTTAAAAAATGAAAGCAATATTGAATAAGCTATTTACACATTATTGGAATCCATATGTCGCACTTATTCTTGCTGGGATCCTAAGTGCAATTTATTTTGGTATTACCGGCACCGTTTGGGCAGTAACCGGCGAATTTACTCGTTTGGGAGGACATATCCTGGAATTCTTTGGAGCAGACATATCAGACTGGGCTTATTTTGATCTGGTCCATATGCAGGGCTCTTCGTTTTCAAGATCTGACGGCTGGATTGTTTGGGGAATGTTTATTGGCGCTTTAATAATGGTTCTTTTTAGCAACAATTTCAAGATTCGTGTTCCAAAACAAAAACGGCGCCTGGTACAGGGGTTAGCCGGCGGAATTATCGCCGGTTTTGGTGCACGTCTCGCATTGGGCTGTAACCTGGCAGCATTCTTCACGGGAGTTCCACAGTTTTCCTTCCACTCCTGGATTTTTATCATTGCCACAGGAGCGGGAACCTATTTGGGGGCAAAAATCGCAAAAACACGATGGTGGAAAGGTAAACCTTCCTTAACGAAAGGCGATAAAAAACCTTCTGCTGAAAAGAGTAGAAAAGTTCAGCCTTACGTTGGCGGGATTATTGCGCTGATGTATACTGGACTGATTTTATATTTCTTTGTCACAGACAGACCTCTGCTTGGTACTGCAGCCATTTTTGGCGCACTTTTTGGTATATTAATAGAAAGAGGGCAAATTTGCTTTACATCGGCATTCCGGGATTTATGGCTAACCGGCAGAGGTCTGATGGCAAAGGCAATTATTATCGCAATGGCTGTCAGCTCTGTGATTACCTTATTTGTCATTGTCATCTACGGTATGGAGCCAATTACACAAATTGCTGCTCCCAGCACCTTTATTGGAGGCTTTCTGTTTGGCCTTGGCATTGTCTTGGCAAGCAGCTGTGAAACGGGCATGATGTATCGATTAATGGAAGGACAAATCCTCTACCTGACCGTGTTTGCAGGTAATATCATAGGCGTAACTGCACTTGCTTATGCTTGGGATCACCTTGGGCTCTATCATGCACTCGTTGCAAGCGGAAAATCTATTAATCTTATTTCTGCATTTGGACCTCTTGGTGCAATCCTGGCAACACTTGTTATGTTAAGTATCTTATATTTGCTAACTGTCTATCGGCAAAAAACTTATCGCTTCGCCGGTATGCGATCTAAGAAAGGAGAAAAGAAATATGTCAGTTGATTTCACATTAGATTTACGGGGTGAATCCTGTCCATATCCAGTCATCTACACATTAGAAGCTCTGGAAGGGATGACAAAAGGAGAACTCCTCCAGGTCATTACGGACTGCCCTGCTTCGTTTAGAAATGTTCCGGAAGAAGTATTAAAACATGGCTATCAATTTGCTAAAGAACCAGTAAAAAACGGACAGGAATATTTATTTTATATAGTTGCTTAAACAGGGTTGGGATCTGGATGAAATAAAGCAGAGGGAAAACGAAATAATTATTTCGCTCCCCCTCCCGCCAATATATAAACTGGTATTGCAGAATGATTTCTTTACATTCTTTTAATACCAGTTTTTTTCTGTTAATGCAGAGCGGACATGACTGCTAAATAAATGAGCCCGGCAGTCTTTTTGTATCTGATTATTCGTAAGCTTTGTTTCTGCCTGTGTCCGATATCTGATAAAAAGAATAGCGCGCACTAAAATATTAGTAAGTGCTGCCTTGTTAGTTGCCGGGACCTTTTCTGAAGCCTTCATATTAAAACATTCTTATCCTTATTTTATTTCGCCATTAATCTCACGTGTTTTATAGACAATTTTACGAATGCTATCTATCGATAAATTATAGGTTTGTTCCAATTCCTCAAATGACTGGCCTTCCCTATACGATCGATAAATCTCTTCGTTTCTTTTGGCCAGGGCGAGACGTGATCCATTCGCTTCTCCCCACCCTGCCCGCTGGTTGTTTTGTTTTGGGATATAAATAAGCTCTCCTTGAATATATTTCTGGAGCTCCTTCAGCAAATGAGGCGGAAGCACCTCTTTTCCATTTTTGTATGACAAGTAAGAACATCCTTTCTTTCAAGATGTGTGGTCCTTTGGGTATGCATTATTTTCTCATTCATTATTAAAACTCCTCTCATTTGGTTTTATTTTACGTAAGCCTTTTCACTTTTAGTATACATTAATCCGGGAAAGAAAAGGAGACCGCAAAATAAATGCGGTCCCGTCTTTTATGATTTCCGCTATGCGGAAACCACCTCATATTTTGTGATCAATTTAAATCAGCCTCCTTTCCGATATTCTATCGGTCCGACACCCTTATTAACTCATATATCCCCTCTTCTGAACAAGGGGGAAAACGATTATAATTATTTTTTACCTCTTTTTATTATTCACAGATTCTGAGCTGGGCCCTTCACGTTAACCACTTGTATGCCGTTTTCAAAGCTTCTATTTATGAAAAAAGCCGTATTATACAAAACAGGAAACATTCTGCGTTATTAATCGATTTTCCTTCATTCGAAAATTCATCTATCCCTTTTAATATTTTATAAAGGATAAATATCTCAAATAAATTCAAGGCTGGTATATTCCTGCCTTAAATGATCATCTGCTACACCATAGATTTACGATTAGCAGCGCTTAAAAAAGGGTATATGATTTACAATACATTTTGAAGGATAATATTATAATGATGAAAGCGAGTGATGGACACAAATGAGTAAGTGGACAAAGCTACTTGTTGCTATAGCGCTGGTAATCACAGTTAACATGGGACTGACACTCACGGCATTTGCGGAAAATCAGATGAACGATTTACATATTGAAGTAGAGCTGCAGGAGGATGGTTCAGGAGTTGTTACCGAACACCGACAAATGAATATAGATAGCGGTACGGAGTTTTTCATCGATATGTCCAATCTTGAGGGATCAGAAGTATTGGATTTTTCCGTTGAAGGATTTACAGAGGAGCCTGACTGGAACTCCGACGCTTCCCGGGAAGAAAAGACTGGAAAATATGGAACAATACCTGATGTTGATGGAGTTGAGTTAGTTTGGGGGACTGGAGAGTACGGTGAAAATTCCTATACCATAACCTACACGCTTTCTAATCTTGTTCGTAATTTAGATGACGGGCAGGCAATGCTTTGGAACTTCGATACCTTTTCTGATGTTCCTGCTCAAAATTTGACAGTTGAAATTTCCGGTTTTCAGCCTTTTACACAGGAAACGGTAAATTTCTGGGGATTCGGTTTTGCTAGTGACATGCAGCTTGAAGATGGCCGAATTGTATGGGAATCAAATAGTGAAGTCGATGGAGATGTGATTGTTTTGACACAATTTCCGGCTGATTTCTTTCAAGCACAACAAACAGAGGACATGACATTATCCGAACAACAAGAAGAAGCAATGGATGGTTCTGCTTATAATTCAAGTGACAATTCCAGGGCAGCTATTATCATCATTAGCGTAGTCGTTGGTTTTATACTATTAATCGGTATTGGAACCCTCCTCATTATTCTTAAAACCAATAAAGTAAAAAGAGAAGCCGGTGCAATGAAGCCACTGCATAAACGAGTGGCAGAAAATAAAGGCAAAACATATGCAGCCGTGCCTTTCGATGGAGAAGACTATGCAGGTTTAAGTGCCCTTCTAACTCAGATGCGACTGGGTTATTTTGAAGATATTTTCCAGGCTTATCTATTAAAATGGTCAGTGGATAAGAAAATCTCTATCGCAGCAGAAGAAAAAAGTAAGGTTTTCGGGAAAAAGTATCGTTCGACCATTACTATCAACGATTTTAAAAATGAACGGGATAAACATCCAGCAACCTTTGGAGAACTGACGGATCAAATCGAAGACGAAAGATATGATAAAACATATGAAACCGGCCTATGGACGATACTTTTAGACGTTGCAGATCGAAATGGCAACGTGACAGATGACGCCATTCAAAAATGGAGTAAAAAGTATGCGAAGGAAGTCAGTACGTTTGCTGATTATCTCAAGGACTATTCCGAAGCTTACCTGGAGCAGCAAGGACTGTTTTCTTTTAAAGAAATTAAGGCAGCCGGATTTTTACAATCTATTACGGTACCAAGTGATGAGGGAGACAAACTGGCGGACCGTTTGATACAATTTAATAACTATTTAAGCGAAGCAGATATAAATCAATTTACGAACGCTTCCAAGCCACTTTCATTAAAAGATATGATGCTATGGAGTGTTTTACTCGGTAAAAGTGATAAAGTATCTAAAAAATTAGAGGCTTTAGTTCCTGAAAACAGCTATGAAGAGGACTTGGTATACCTTAATTACTGGTATGGAACTGTCCACGCCCGTACAATCTTGACTACAGGCTTAGCCAGCGGCGGCTTTCATTCCAGTACTTCCTCTGTTAGTGCGTCAGGCGGCAACGGCGGGATTACAAGCGTCGGCGGCGGTGGCGGAGCTGGTGGAGGAGGCGGAGGTGGAATCCGCTAGATAAAACCTCTTTGGTCCCCAGCTTTAAAAAATATATTGTATCAATTATCTATCATAAGAAAAGCTCAAAAAATAATTTGAGCTTTTCTTATGATGATTTTCTTTTAAGTTATGATTTTCCGATAAATTCTTTAAAAGTTTGTGCATCAAAGAAAATAGAAGAAGCTGCCAAATAGGAATAATCCTAAAGCCCTTCTCTAATCTGTCAACCGCTTCGCAAAATCTTCTATCTGGTTGTCTTCTCTCATAATATAATACTTTCTAAGAAAAAAGAGATTGATATATTTCTCCTATGATACCTTCCATTTGATGGACACCTAATTCTGCATTTGTCATGATCACTGCACCTTTTCCCGAATACGGATATGCTGCCATCATACATTGAAAGCCAACGCCCCAGCCAAGCGAAGATATTTCCAGTTCATCTCCAGATCCTTCAAGAAACACGCCTAATCCAGCCCAGCCTTTTCCCTTTTGCGGAGTTATCATTTCTTTTGCCATATTTTCCGAAATACCTATTTTGCTTTCTCCTTTTAAAGCATGCATTAATTCAAGAACTAATTTTGCTAAATCGATAGAGGTTGTCCATAATCCAGAAGCTGCCGGATAAGGATATATAGGGTATTTTTCATTTACTAATTCACCGTTTTTGTTATGCCCGCAAGAAAAATTTCCTCTATCCAGTTCCATCTTTGCTGTATCTAAATAGCTGTTTTTCATTCCAAGCGGTTTAAATACCTGCTCATTCATAATCTGATGAAACGGTTTTGCCATAACATCTTCTATCAATTGCTGAATAATACAGAAGCCTGCATCCGAATAGTGGAATTCACTTTCGGGTTCACACTTTACTTTAATAGGGGCTCTACAATAAGGTGTTTCTCCTTCTAATAATGTAACTATAGAAGGAATTCCTATTTGTGGATCCAGTTCAGAAAAGCCGCCCTCAGGATCTATTATTCCAGATTGATGACTTAATAAGTTTCTTAATGTAACTTTCTGGTTTTCAGTAAGATCGTTTTCCGGTACTTTCCAGGAAATAAGTCTTTTATTTACATCTTCATCTAAATGTAGAATTCCTTCGTCTACCAATTTTATAGCAAGGATACCTGCTAAAAACTTGCTGATGGAACAAGCATTAAAAATAGAATCTTCATTTACTTCTCTATTGCTTTCAGCTTCCAGCAAGCCTTTATTTACCATTCTGCTGATTTGACTGTTCTCAAACAATGTCATACTCAACCCATTAACATGATAAAACTTCATCCGTTCTTCCAAGTCAATATTTTTTAATTCCAAATAGTTACCTCCTTCTTTTTAGGTTATTTTGAAATGTAATTGCCTGCAGTCAGAATTAAATATTCCAATATTCAGATAAATATTCTATATAGAGACTAAAGGGGAAATACATCTTATCTAATAAGCATATATCCCCTTAATTAAATCACAGCAGCTCTAATTGGAAAGTACAAGGTTAGAAACAACTAATTTGGACCATGACTCAAATGCCTCAAAATGTTGTTTCAATTCGTCTTTAGTCATCCATATTCCGGTGAGCTCTTCTTCTTCTGATTGAATATCTTTATTATTTAATTCAATTTCATAAACAATGCCCAGATGATCACTATCAACACCATCGTTTGATTTAATTATACCTTTCATCTCCAGCTTTTTAACCATTTCTGCTTTTATCCCTGCTTCTTCCTCCAGCTCACGCCAAAGTCCGTTTACAATTGAACTCTGAATATCCCCGGGTACTGCATCCATTTCTCCGACGTGTCCCCCAAGCAGTCCTTTCCTTCCTGCCAGCCTGCTTTCCCCGACACCTGCTCCGCGTAAAATAAAGAAATACGCTTCTTCATATCTTACAGCGACATACGGGATCGGATGCCTTTGATCCGGGTGGTACTCCAGTAAACTGCGTTCTGCAATTCTATAATCTATAGAAGGGAGTTTATCTGCTTTACTAAATCCCCATGGAATACTGTCTAAGTCGGCTTCTTTAAAATATAATATTTTTTCTGCAGTACTTGGTTTTTTCTTTTGTAAAATTCCCGATTTAATCTTATTTAAATACTCCCATTCAGCTGATTCCACAGGATACTGCGACCGTGCAGCTAATATTTCTTCCAGACTTTTTTCTTTGAGAGATTTTTCATCGTTTTTTAGAAATTTCACTGCCTCCTTCTTTTTAATAGAAGCATCCATCATTTCTTTATTTATCATAATATCACCATTTTCCTAAAACTATCGTTCCCTTTTCATTTTTTATATACTGGTCATATGCCAAAATACTACTCTACCAGCTTATTTTGAAAAGCATAAATTACGGCCTGTGTACGATCGTGAACTTCCAATTTCCCTAGAATATTGCTGACATGCACTTTCACTGTTTTTAATGCGATAAACAGCTCATCGGCAATTTCCTGATTCGATTTCCCTTTTGCCATTAATAATAATATTTCCTTTTCTCTTCCAGTTAACTGTTCATGTAACACGGTCTCCCGCTTTGTGCGCATACGATTCATAATTTTCCCGGTAACTTCCGGTTCCAGGATAGATTGCCCTTCGTATGTAGCACGAATCGCTTTGGCAATTTCGCCCGCTTTTGATGTTTTCAGCATATAGCTGGTTGCTCCTGCTTCTAGTGCCGGATATACCTTCTCATCATCTAAAAAGCTGGTAACGATAATAATCTTTGCTTCCGGCCAGGATTCAATAATTTTCTTTGTTGCTTCAATTCCATCCATTTCCTTCATCACAAGATCCATTAAAATAATATCCGGGCGAAGCTCTAATGCCAGGTCAATAGCACGGGAACCGTCGTCTGCTTCTGCAACTACGTCAATATCCGGCTGTGAAGATAAATACGCGGACACGCCGATTCGCACCATTTCATGATCATCGACAAATAAAACTTTAATCATCAGGGTTATGCTCCTTTCTTAAAATAGGGACTTTTACTTCCAAACGCGTGCCTTCATTCGGCAGACTGATAATTTTCAAAGTACCGCCAACCTCGTAAGCACGTTCACGCATATTCTGCATTCCGTACGAGCTTGTTTTAACAGCTTCTGTCTCGAACCCGACTCCATCGTCAACCACGCGCATAATAATATTTTCATCCCGTTCCAGTAATAATATCTGCAGATTTTCAGCCTTCGCATGACGCAGCGTATTGGAGATAGATTCCTGAAAGATACGGAATAGCTGGTCCTCTACCCCTTTATCAACTTGAAATGCTTCTATTTTTGCATCGATTTCTAAAGGTACTTTTTGTGTCAATTCTCTTAAAAGCCCCTCTACGCCCTCCTGCAATGTCTTTCCCTTTAAGTCAACCGGCCGTAAGTGCAGAAGAAGTGCACGCATTTCCAATTGTGATTGGTGAATCATTTTTTCCACCATATTTAACTGTTTATTTAATGTTGCATCCTCAGCTGATCCTGCCTCATTAATTGCTGACATCAGCATAGAAGCTGCAAAAAGCTGCTGACTCACGGAGTCATGCAGTTCCCGGGCTAAACGATTTCTTTCTTGTACAACTACTTCCTGCAAACTCTGTTCCCTTTCGTTTGCTCTTTCTGTAGCAATCTTTTGTGCATGCTCCGTTTGTGCACGCAGCTTCTCCTGAACCTGATTCATTCGCACAGAGATTGGTTCCAGTTCTTTTGGTATTTCTTCTGTATCAGGATGTCTTTCTCCTTTAATAATGCCTGTAAGCATTTTTTCAATTTTTTTCAAATTTCCCTTCCAATACCAGCCAATAATTGCACCGACTATGGAACCGAAGATAATCACAAAAGCCAGAACTGTCAGAAGAAAAGAAACACCTCCAATTTGCCCTTCCCAAAGTGCACTCCAGCCCGCTGACTCATTTACGGAGAAGGTAACGAAGGTCGTTAAAACTGCGGCAATAGCCAGAACAAAGCTGCAGGCGATAGACAAGAGAACAAAACGGATAATCGTATTCATATGCGTTTCACCTCAATGTCTCCGGAAAATAAAGATGTGACAATTTTTACTCTTTGATGAGCTGTATTATAATTTTTTGTTTCATAATGAAGTGATTTATTCATTAGCCGGCCGTGATATTCTCCAAAAATGGATGCTCTGCCGAATATAGAACTATGATGAATACTGACCTCTATTTCATAAGGAACGTAAATCTCAATATTGCCTACAAGATGCCGGATAGAGATAATTGCCGTATCATAAGGCAGCACAGTATTACTTAAATCAATCACACGGTCACCATAAATGCCGTGCATATTGACATCCTTCCATTGATAAGCTGTTTCCTCCGTCCGAAAATCATCAAAAAAGCGTTCATCAAATAAATTATCAACCTGAACAAGAGGTTCGTCGTCTTTCAAGCTTGCTTTATTCGGAAGCTCCGGTTTTTCTTTACTGGGTTCTTTCGTCGATTTGATATAATTTAAAATAAAGAAAACAATAGCAACAACAATTAAAAATCGAACCGCCAATAAATTAAAAACGTTTAGAACGAAGGATATTGCAGCAATTGCGAACACAATCTTCCAGCCGAGTGAATGCAGTCTTTTCCAGCTGAAGTAAACAAAGAAGCCGGAAATTAACGCTGATATCAGTGAACCGCCATGGAAAAAGACGATTTCAAAAACAAGAAGAATGGCGACGGTAATCCATATCCAGTTTAAATTTCTCGTGCTGAGCTGTTTATACATCCTTCCATTCTCCTTTCATTATTATGTAAACTATACTGGCGCAAGAACAATCTGCGCCAGTATAAGTATATCATGATTTTCTAATTCACCCTACAAATTCTGAGTTTATTCATTTTCCTTTTCTTCTAATTTCTTTTCAATAGCTGCAATTTTATTATCGAATGTGCTTTGATAGTATGAGCTGTTTACTCTGTATTCCAGATTTTCAATATATTGTTCCATTTCTTCAAATTTCGAGAAAGGTTTTTCTGGTGACTCTTCCACTACTCTGTTAATTTGATGGTTTGCTTTCGCGATATTTTCACGTCCCATTAACTCCATACGGCGCAGGTGCATATCCTTTAAGCGATGCTTCATTTCTTCATATTTCTGCTCCAGATTTTCAAGCTGGGTAATAGCTTCTTCTCTGGATGCTTTCATGCGATCTGCACGGTTTTGATACTCTTCATGCTCTTTTAATGCAAATTCGTGCATTTCCTCTTCCTGGGCACGCTCTGCGATCTGTGCTTGTTTCAGGCGTTTATCAGCAAGGTCCTGTGCTTTCAAATACTCCCGTGCAAACTCTTCTTTTAATTTATATTGGCGGTCAATCAGCTTTCTTACCTTTTCTTTTTCCTGTTCACTTTGGCGCAAATAATGATTAAGTGCAGCAATAGGATTTTTTTGTTCCTTTTTGTCCATCATTGTGTGTAAGTCTGCTGAAATCGAATCCTTCATTCGAGTGAAAATATTTGTTGACATTATCCATCTCTCCTTTAAATTTCGTTATTTTATTTATTTAACTCTGCCCACTGTTTTTCAAAATTTGTAAATGGATCAGCCTCTTCCTTTATTTCATGGACAACAGAGCTTTCCGATGTGTTCCAATTTTTATAGATTAGGTAAAGTGCATAAGCTGCTGCAACACCTAAAACGGCATAGATATTAGAGAACGTGATGCTTAATACGATCAATCCTGCAATCACCCAGCCTACTTTTGCAGCGGTTGAATCTGTACTCATAAATTTTTTAAAGCATATATAGAGCAGCCATACGCTTAATGCAAGTAATATCATCGGACCAAGGTTTGCCAGAAGTATCAGCACTGCGACAAGTCCTCCGATAAATAACATGAATTTTTTCATTTCGTTTTCCTCCTTTCGTTATTGTATCTTTATCTTATCGCGCACCTGCTTTTTGCGTAATGAGCCTGAGAAATATCTTTGTCTAAGACTTAGGGTCTATGTACTTCTAAACCTCCGCGCCAGTGCTTTTCCAATAATGAAGAGGCTCCTGCTAAATACAAAAATAGAATGATACCTCTTACTGAGATACCATTCCATTTCTAATCCAGCTGTTCGATTTTTAATGTAATAACTTCTTAGCCTTTAACCCTTTCGTCTAGACTGGCGTGATACCGTCTCTAAATACTCCTGCGTAAAATTTAAATTCATTTTTGAGGGGCCCTGCCAGGTTTTAATAATAGAAAATAATATTCAAGCCATTAAGTTTACATAATATAATTATGGTTATCTAAAATGCTTCTCCATTATAATTTCTCCTTCTGGATCATACTCCCCTGTCCGTACAAAACCATGCTTTTTATATAATTGTTCAGCCGGATTGTTTCCCGGCACAAAGCTTAAACGTATGATTTGCACATCATAATGCTCTCTAATGTATTTTTCAATTAATGGGATAAACTGTTTTGCATAGCCTTGCCCTTGAAAACGACGGTCAATCATAAAACGATCAAACCAGACGCTTCTTTTTTCATCAAAATAAAAGCCGACCATGGCATAGCCAACCGGTTGATTGTCATCATACAAGCCAAGCGATGTTGTGAGCTGTTCAATAAAGCTTTCTGCTAAACAAAATGATACACTTTCCATAAAGTCTTTTTGATTTTCAGTTACTTCTAATGCAGCAATTTCTCTCCAATTTTCCTTATTTACTTCTTCAATATAAATTGACATTGACCTGCACCACTTTTCTCAGTTTATTTTTATTATCTCTCATTTTTTCATTCTCTCAGGCAAATGTCTCCTGTTCATTTCTTTACTATCTCATTCAAACCCCCCCTAATACGGTGCAAATTGCCAGCGTCAGGGGGATTATATCATTATCATTATTCAGCTAATGTATCTCTGACTTCCTCACGAAAATCTTCCTCATTTACTAATTTATCCGTCAAAGCCTGCACTTGCATAGCAGCAACCTCCAACTCAGAAAGATTAAGATCATTTGTAAATAAAATCATCTCTAAACGATTTCCTGCCTTGTCTTCTGCATATACAGCCTGATTTAAAACAAAAGCAGTACTCCCGCCTTTTTGTGCCGCACGTTCAATTGCTTCATTTTCTAGTTCCAGGCTGAAAATAGCATCCAATTCTTCATAAAAAGCATCGGAGTAATGCTCTTTTTTATTCAGCATAGCCATGATTTTATGATAGTCTTCCGCTGTTGCATGAGTCAATCGATCAGACCAGACTTTCTGAATCGGCATATCCACTAATGCAACAGTTTTTTCTTTTTCCTCTACACTTAATGGTTTCTCCTGCCATTCTTCAAAAAGATCGACAGCTATCTGCCGGTAAGCATCATCATCTAAATCACGTAATGCTGCTTCTAATTCATCTTCTTCTAAATTATTCTCTTCCAATACTCTCTCCGGAATTGCAATACTTGCTGTTAACGGATAAATCGGATCATGGTTATTTAAATCTAATTCCTCAACCCGATTATTTACTTCTTCCAGCCCCAATCGTTCTATTAAATAATCTGTATTTGCATTAGAGCTGTAATCCATCATTCCTTGTGCAATTTGTTCCAGGGAGACCTGCCCTTCCCCGCCCCCCAGAGTGTTCTTCCAGGCTTCGTGTGCTCCGCCGTCTGTATTAGCAAAATAATACTTATCCACTTCTTCCATAGATATCATTTCTGAAGGGTCGATTTTCCCTTCTTCCGCTTGACTGGCGAATTCAATCGCAATAACTATTTTGACAACACTGGCTAGCGGAAGAGCTAGATCCGGATTAATTTCCGCTATTGGTTTATCATTCCAGCTGGCTAAAAAAGCAACCCGCTCAGAGTCCTTATTTTCTTTTATAAACTCCATGAAAAGCCCTGTTGCCGGATCCAGATTTTCTTTATTGTCCTTTTCTTCAAGTTCATCTTCTTGTTCCGTATCATCTTGATTATCTTTCTGCTCTTCCTTGTTATTATTGGAACAAGCTGCCAAGAGAAACAGAAGGCATACAAATAATAGAGTAGAAGATTTCTTCACACTGCTTCATCCTTTCCGCTTAGTTTCCAGCTACATCTCTTTTTTTGAAAGTAAGCCATCCTATTGCCATAAATATAATGTAATAAACAATAAGAACAGCAATAGAAAATCCAGGAGATATTCCTTCAATTAATGGTGATCCGGCAAAAATATTTTGAAGATCAAGATGTGCCGTTAACAGATATTTTGCAATTTCATACTGGCTGACCATCATGGTAATAATTGGTGCAGCAATGAAAACCACAATACTTGCTGCAATTGCCATGGCACTTCCTTTGAACAGAATTGCAATCATAAAGGATAAGGTTGCCACTATAATTAATGGTACAAGGCTAAATAGTATATTTTTTCCAATAGAAGCAATGATCGAAATTTCTGTATAACCCGAACCCGTGTTATCTACAATGGTTGGATTCCAGGTATCTACACCGAAAAAGATAAGGCCGATAAGCATGGATAGAATAATTGTATAAAGAATTAACACAGCTGCAAAAAGCAAAACAGTAATATATTTGGACGTTAATACGGTTCCTCTTCCTGCCGGGCGAATAAGTAACAATTTAATCGTTCCCCATTTATACTCATTCGAGATAATTTTAGCAGCTGCAACAATGATAAAAATGGTAATAAAACTGATAAGCGAGATATTATCAGCCACGAAAGCCCACATATCATAAGCAGGAATCTCTAACCCCATCGACTCATAGGCCTGGACAAGTTCACTTTGAAAGGTTGCGTCAATAATCATACTCTGGTTAGCTACAAAGTTTGTAATGACAGCCACACCAATCAGAAGAATCGCAATAATGATATACATAACCCACGTAGATTTATAATGATGCAGTTTAATAAATTCGTTTTTTATAAGCTGACTCAGATTACTCAATGACATTCTCTCCAATCAAATCGAAAAATTTGTCTTCTAACGTGCCTTTAGCAGCCAACACTTCATATACATTGATATTATTATTTAATAATTCTTTGAGAACTGCTGGTATTTGTTCCCGTTTGATAGCTGTTTTTAAGGTTGTTTCATCTGCTGTCTCTACAAATAAAGAATCATCCATGTCATGCAGACATTCCTTCGCAGCCTGCGCATTGCTTACAGAGATGATATACTCTGAAATATCACTGTCCTGAAGCTTTCTGTTCTTTTCTACATCCTCTACCGCAATTAAAGCCCCATTTTTAATAACGCCAATACGGTCACACATTAATTCAATCTCAGACAATAAATGACTGGAAACAATAACACTGACTTTTTCCTTCTCTGCCAACGTGCGGATATATTGACGGATTTCCTTCATTCCAGATGGATCGAGACCATTGGTTGGCTCATCTAAAATAAGAATCGACGGTTTATGTAACAAAGCCTGGGCAATTCCTAACCGCTGCCGCATTCCGAGAGAATACCCTCCGGCTCGATCGTTGATTACCTTCTCCAGACCAACTAACCGGGCCACCTCTTCTATCCGTTCTTTTGATATACCCGGTATCATCCGGGCAAATTGCTCCAGATTTTTTCTTCCGGTTAAAAAAGGATACATTTCCGGGTTCTCAACAATGGCGCCAACCTCTCTGATTGCTGCACTATAATCCGTTTGAATACTTTTGCCGACAATGCGGATATCACCTTCTGTCATCTTCATCAAACCGACCATCATCCGGATCGTAGTTGTTTTACCTGCACCATTCGGTCCAACAAAGCCAAAGACTTCCCCCTGTTTTATTTGAAAGCTGACGTCTTTAATAATTTCTTTATTCTTGATGCGTTTACTGACATTTTTTAATTCCAATGCAATTTCTGTCAATTCGAGTCCTCCTCATCCCACTTATTCTTCTTAATCAGGTTATACGAAATGATTGAAAAAAAGTTTCAAATTCATCTGTATTTTTTATGTGATTCGTGTATGAATATGGAATCTCCATTCAAAAATGTGTTAGCTCCTATTAAGTTTGTCTAATCCTTTTTTTCTTACTAACGTATATTGAATGGGAAAGGGGGGATAAGCTATGTGCGGTCATCACTCAACAGGAGGAAGACGTAAAGACCCTTGTCGCAACACAAGTCGTCCAGGCGCCGACTATCGTCGTAGAGATCATAAACAGGATTGCTGTCATAACAGTCAGCAAAATCATAACAGATGTGAAAACAGACATGAAGATTGTTGTCACAGCAGAGGTAATCACAGAAACGAACATCATCACGGATGTCGTGAATCGAATCGTTGTGATAATAGGCAAAGGAATAATAACAGAAGGAAATTCTGTTTTTGTTGTAACAACTTCTTCTAATTAAAGCTTGCAGACAGGTCACCCTCATCTTTTAAAAAACACCGCGGACTATCAGAATAAAATACATGATAGTCCGCGGTGTCCTATAGAAACTTTTTCCTGGATAAAATTAATGAAACTTCTTATTTTCTAGTACAATAACTTTGGCATTCATGGAATGGCCCGCTTGTTTTGTTTCCTCAACTAACCGGTTAATCTTTACACAGCATTGCTTTGCACCGGCCACTAATAAAGGTTCTCCTAAAAAATTGATATTCAATCCTCTTGATAAGAAGCCACCCACTGACATCACAAATGGTACTGTAGGAGAAGTATTGGAAATAATAATCTTTTCATTCATCGAAGTTCTTTCCTGTAATAAAGCTGCCAGATCCTTTATAGCTGGCACAACATATTTATTATTTCTTCTTCCTATGGTATAAACTGCATTATCCTCTTCATCGATACCATGGAAAATAAGCTTACCAAGATCATGCTTCGTTAACTTATTGAAGTATCTGACACTAATTATTTCTTCCTTGGTCAGCTTTCGGTCCAAGGGAAGTTTTTTTAAATGATAAGCTGCTGCAAGTGAAGTAGTATGTGTACCGCCGTAATCGTTGTATATATAAATCAAAGTTATTACCCCCTTTCAAAAATATTCTTCTTATACCTTCTGAATTCATCACCTGTTCCATTCAATAAATCCGCTTCACGAAAACGTTTAATCAAGATTTATTATTATCCAAAAAATATAAAGTAATGCACGTGGGACACATCATTTACTGAACAAATAAAAAAGGATAAACAACACAGATATGTATTGTTCATCCTCAATAGTTCATATAAAATTCATTATTCTTTTGTATAATTCAAATCTCAAATAACCCCAAATCTATCTTTGACTATTGCATACTTTGCTTCCCAAAATGTATCCTGAAGCTTTATCAATACAGCACTCAGGGCATCATACACTTTTTGAATTTTCTTCCGTTTATTACTGAAGAAAATTCTCTGTATAAAACGGCTGGTCGCTTTCATTGAAATCAACACCGACCCCTAAATAGCTAAAGCTCTCATGTAAAATATTTTCCCGATGACCGAGGGAATTCAATAAACCCTGATGGGCAAAAATACTGCTGAACTGTCCGTAAGCGAGGTTCTCACCTGCACTTAAGAAAGAAATGCCATCTGCCTTCATCCGGTCAAAAGGAGATTGGCCTTCTAAATTAGTATGACTGAAGTATTGATTAACAGCCATATCCGTACTGTGCTTTCTTGCAGTTTCTCTTACCTCTTCATCCCATTTTAAAATAGGCAGCTCCTGTTTCACGCGGGTGGCGTTGGTTAAATCAAATAACTGGTATTCCAGTCCTTCCTTTAGTGCCTCACTGCCGGGAGTATAAAGTGTGCTCTTCGCAGCCTCTAAGTCTTCATCTATGATTTGGACAGCAGTTACTTCATCCGATTCATGCAAATCATAAAACATGGTTACATAAGTGCCATCCATATGATAAACATCATATTCGCCTTCACTCTCTATTTTATAATTAAACCAGCCGTTACGAATCATTTCTTCCGGCTGACCTAATGTCTCATTTACAGATGTCTTGGAATCACCAAGCGCTATATCGTGCTTTGATGATAGTAAATCCTGATTGGTAAAGAGTCCACGGACTACATCCTGTTCATCATAAGCAACCATCATAAAGTTTTGATAGTTTTCATGGTAAGCGGACCACTCTACCCCATATTCATTTTCACTTTTCCGTTCAGCTTCCCCGTACATCTCTTCAACCTGATCTCTTGTGTCTCCAATTTCTACATTGCCGATGGAAAAAGATTGCTCCTCTGGTGTAGTGAGCTCTGGTGTTTCTACTTGCTCATACTCTCTATTTGTTTCTGAACCTGTAATGGAATTAAAAAAAGAAGCAGCCTGATCGGATACTTGCCGGAAATAAAAGTCATTATCTACCGCGTCATTAATAAAATCGCCTGCAGAGGAAAATGTATCACTTACAGATTCGGGGATAATATCGCGGACCGGCTCTTCCCATAATGGTTTAGTCCAAATGGCTAATATTATAATTAACAGCAAAAAAAATAATCGCTTGAAAATAGCTACCCCAACCTTTTTAATCTCTTTGATGCAGCAAAAGAATTATAGCTGATATTCTATTATTTACTGAATCAGTCTTTGTTAATCCTAAAAAATTTATTAGGGAGTTAACTTATGTAAATTATACTATTTTTAAATTACTTTCAACAAATCTGAGCATTTTTTCTTGATAAAGACATGTTATATAAAGACCAAAAGCGCAGAGCGCCTGCTTAAAAACGTAGAGATTGCGCCCCCGGCCTTTGGGGGTGGTTCGACCTTGGTCGAACTTCCTTTACTTAGGAGATAAAGGAAACATGCCCCTTTAGGGGTATGCCGACGTTAGGCTTCAGCCTGCTTTTAGTCGGTCTTCCTTTACTTTAAACCGATGTTGACTTATCGTAGGGCGCTCACGTGTTAGCTCCATAGTTTTTGGCGCTCGGAGCTGGACGCGGCTGTTTTTCTATAAATGGTTATCCAAAAGACAATAATTCTATAGTACGCTAGACAACAAAAAATCTGCTTCCTTCATAAGGTTAGAAGCAGATTTTTTACTATTCTTACATCAAGGTTCCAAACCAGACAGCAAGGAAGGTGCCGATATAATTTCCAACAATATAACCCAGTGTCCCGACAATTAATATTGGACCGACTAATTGTCTCCATCCTTTTGCAATCGCAAATGCGGCTGCAGTTGTTGGTCCGCCTATATTTGCATTACTTGCCAGCAGAATTTCTTCTAAACTCATCCGGAACAGTTTTCCAAATAGAAGAGATAGAATTAAATTAATTGCCACAATAATAAACGCAAAAACAAGCAATAATGGAGCTGTTTGAATAATTAACGTAATGGAAGCAGGTATTCCGATTACAACAAAAAAGATGTGAATCAGATAGGTACCTATTTCCTGACTGCCGTTTAAATTAGAAAAGTAATTCGGAAAAACACCCAAAGCAATGAAAGTAAGCGTTGTTAACACTAAATACTGATCCCCGATGATTCCGTTTAACAGATTATTGAAAAAAGAAGCGTTCTCCCCGCTTGGAATAATACCCGCAAAAAATTGAGCAATTTTCAAAGAAACAACGACTAAAAGAAAGGCAGTTCCAATAGAAAGTGCCATATCCTTCAGTGAAACTTCCTTCCTCTTCCAAAAGCTTTCTGATAATGTTTTGTTATCATCCACTGATTGGTTTTGTTCTACTTCCTCCATATGCGGTGTCGGGTAACGTTTTCGGATAAAATTAACGGCTGGTACCATCATTAGAATAATAAATAGCAATGCCATCATTAAATTATCGGCAACGACAGCTGCAGAAATGATTTCACCGGGAGTATCAAATTTTGCTGACATTGCCGCAAAATTCACGCCTCCCCCAATATATGTAGCACTGAAAATACCGCTTAATTGATCTAACAGAGGTATGTAATTCCGCAAAGTAAAAAATGCAACAATTGTTCCAGCTACCGTGCCAATAGAACTCAGCAGAAAAATAAGCAATAATCTGCTGCTTTCCTTCCATATTTTTTTAATATTAACGTGAAATAATAAAAGCGGTATTGCTAATGGCACAATAACAGACCAGACAGCATCATATACCGGCGACTCCGTAGGAATGATGCCAAAATTTGATAAAGCCATTGCTCCTACTAATGCAATTATTGCTCCTGTGATCTTAGAAGCCCAGCTATAGCGTTGTTCTAAAAAAATACTGACAGATGCCCAAATAATGATAATTCCCCATAGCGTGATCGTATCATCTGCCTGAATGAATGTTTCTTTCATCAGCTCCCCATCCCCTTCACTTTTTTAGCTTGTATCATATTTTACCATTTAAAATTGATAATTTCGCAGGTATTGCGGAGTATTTTTAAAGATTATAGTAAATATATAGCCATTATTTTAATTGGAAAGAAATGCAGATAATAAAATCCATCAAAAAACCTCTCTAAATCTGCTAGAGAGGTTTTTAATTTAATTATTGCTTATTTTACTTTCTCAAATAAATCTAATTTATGATTTAAGGATTGCAGCTGTTCATCATTTAATGGCAGTAACGGCAAACGGACTCCGCCAACGTTAACGCCATTCCGGTTTAATGCTGCTTTTACTGGAGCAGGGCTCGGTGCTGCAAACATTTCCTGCATAACCGGCAGAATTCGCTGATGAATAGAAGCAGCTTTTTTCACAGCTCCCTGTTCATATGCAGCAATCATCTCTTGCATCTCATTGCCGATAATATGCCCGGAAACGGAAACAATACCTATTGCCCCGACTGCAAGAGATGGTAATGTGATAGCATCTTCTCCACAATATACGGAAAAGCTCGCGTCTGTTTGTGCCACCATCTCTGTTACCTTATCCATATCGCCGCTCGCATCTTTAATTGCCACAATATTATCAACAGCAGACAAACGAACTGCTGTTTCAGCCGCTAAATCTACAGAAGTTCTGCCAGGTACATTGTATAGCATCACTGGTAATTGAACCGCATTCGCCACTGTTTTAAAATGTTCATATAAAGCGTCTTGAGAAGGTTTATTATAATAAGGTGTTACAAGCATAATTGCATCAACACCCGTTTTTTCAGCAGCTTGTGACAGCTCAATAGACCCTTTTGTCTGATTTGATCCTGTGCCTGCAATCACTGAAACCCTTCCATTTACCTTCTGTACCGTATGTGAAAATAATGCCAGCTTTTCCTCATTTGACAAAGTAGGAGATTCGCCTGTTGTTCCAGCTACCACCAATCCATCGGAACCATTATCAATCAGGTACTCAATCAGGTTATCTAATGCAGCGTAATCAATTTCTTTCTCTTCGTTAAATGGCGTTACCATCGCCGTAACCACTTTTCCAAAATTCATAACAACACACCCTTTGTATAATATCAACATCACTTGATGAAAAATAGACGGATAGCGCCTAAGTAAAGTGCCTTAAAAAACTAGAGGATGGAAAATAATAAAGACAAGCAGAAACAGTTTTACCTCTACCCTTACTGCTTCTGAATTTATTTGGTTCTCTTATCATTATTCATTACTTCCATTATTTCCACAAAATAAAAAGCACCAACGGAGACCGCTGCTGCACAAACAATTAATTGTCCTCTCAGCTGATAGCCCTCCACATAGTTTCCTATATGACAGCACCGGATTTGTTCAATCCCAGTACCAGTATAATAAGAATAAGGCTTATTATACTTCGGCAAATTCCCCTTTCCATATGCTTCATTGCCAGCCTGTTCTGCCTCTGCATATTTACTGATGGTCTTTGCACCTCTATCGTTCATCTATGAATAATGAATTTGTCTGTATTATAGCAGGAATACGCAAGAAAAACAAATAAAAATAGAGATTTTTATGGAATGAGAAAAGCTTTATATCGACCACTTTAAGGTGCAGACACCTGTTATTGTTCAACTTCTTTACTGGTAAACTATGCAAAATAAAAAAATAGGTGATTCGCCTGCCACTGCATTACTTCCCCTGCAAAAATTCCATAGACAAATATCTTTCCCCCGTATCAGGAGCGATACAAACCACCTTTTGGGAAGGTTTCAGCCGCTTGGCAACCTCTCTGGCTGCATAAACAGCTGCAGCCCCGGACGGTCCGATAAACAACCCTTCTTTTTGAGCAAGCTCCTGCAATAAATGCAATGCCTGCCCGTCATTAATTTGCATAATTTCATCATAAATGGAGGTATTTAAAATCTCAGGTACAAAGCCGGGACTTGTTCCCACCAGTTTATGCGGGCCGGGCTCTCCTCCTGATAAGACCGGCGAGCCCTTTGGCTCTACAACAGTAATATGTAAATCCGGAATAAATTCTCTTAGTGACTCCCCTGTCCCTGTTACGGTTCCTCCTGTACCGGCAGTACAGACAAAGGCATCCAATTGATTATCCATATCTCTTAAAATTTCCAATGCTGTCGTTTTACGATGCGCATCAGGATTCGAAATATTTTTAAATTGCTGGGGAATAAAACTGTTTGGTATTTCCGCTTGTAATTCCAGTGCTTTCTGTATGGCTCCCGGCATTTTTTTATTACTTGGTGTCAAAACCACCTTGGCTCCATATGCTTTCAGAAGATTTCTCCTCTCTTCTGTACTATTATCCGGCATCACAAGGATTGCCTGATATCCTTTTGCAGAAGCTGCCATTGCCAGTCCTATTCCTGTATTCCCGCTAGTCGGCTCAATAATCGTATCACCCGGTTTTATAAGCCCTTTCTGCTCCGCAATATAAATCATATGAGTTGCAGCCCGGTCCTTTACACTTCCGCTCGGATTAAACATTTCCAGCTTCACATAAATTTTTGCTGCATTTTCCGGCTGCAGCTTATTTAGCTCCACCATGGGTGTCTCTCCTACTAATTCTGTAATATTATCTACAACTCTCATCATTGCTCCCCCCCTTCTATTCTTTTAATAAACGGTTATCTACTGAAATTTCTGGATTTATCTTCATCAGTTCTTCTACAAAAGTAAACTTATCCTTCGGCGAGATTGCAATCAAATCATATTTTCCACTTCGGATTTGTATACGATCAAGTGACAATGCCGGTGCAATAATCGGCATCTTTGCCAAAAGAATTAACTCCATATTTTCTATATAAATCGTTTGACGGATTGGACCATAATAGACAATTAAACGGTCTTTATCAATCTTATATCCGGTGTGGAACCAAAACCAAAGCAATATACTGCATAGGATGAGCATAATGACTAAATTAATTATCTGCCCTTTCAGTAATGGAATAAGCACGCCACTAAGCACAACAGCCCAAAGTATAATCACCATCCAAGTATCCTTTTTCGATTCAAAATACATTATATTCCCCCATTCATCCTGACAATGTTTCTTCTTCCATTATAGCTACTGAAAGTATATATACCAAATTTCAACATTATTGCCGCATACAAAATTTATACAATAAGAAAAACTTATACAGACCCAATAAATGTTCATTATAAAGAACACATCAGTCTTCGGTTCATTTCTACTGCAAGCATAAGTAACCCCTGTCTGCATTTCATATACTTCAGAGCAAAAAACAAAAGGGGTATCCATTATACCCTTCCTAGGTATAACGGATACCCCCTGCAAGAAAATAAATTAATTTCTCTACTTTCTCACCTTAAAAAATAACTTGTTTATTCTCAGGTGCGGAAGTTGGGTTAATTTAAAATGGCACAGATGGTTTATTTTTTATTGGAGCAAGTAAACGATCCAGATGCTTCCATTCCAGTTTATCCAATTCAGTTATCACTTTATCTTCTTTAAAATCCCATCTGGAACCTTCTAAATCACAGCTAATCGGAACATCACATTTTATTTCCGCCAGTTGCCGTGATAAATAAAGCATATCCATATCGGCCTGTAATTTATTTTGTACTCCTTTTGGAAGCTTTTCAATGTTCTTTACTAAACCATCGATCGTTTCAAATTCCTGCAGCAATTTCAAGGCTGTTTTTTCTCCAATTCCTTTCACTCCAGGATAATTATCTGAAGAGTCTCCCATCAATCCTTTTAAATCAATGATTTGTGCCGGAGAAAGGGCCTTTTTCTCATAGAAATTATCCTTATCAAAGACCTCATAATTCCCCTGGCCTTTCCGCATAATAATAACTCGGATGTTTTCTTTTACTAATTGAAGCAAGTCCTGATCTCCAGAAAGAATAAATACTTCATTTTCTGGATTATATATGTTTGCAAGTGTACCCATACAATCATCCGCTTCAAAGTTTTCTAACCCTATATTAGGAATATCAAAAGATTGCACAATTTCTTTTACCAGATCAAACTGCGGAATTAATTCCACAGGCGGCGCATCCCGATTTGCTTTATACCCGTCATACATCTCTGTCCGGAATGTTTTGCTTCCCATATCCCAGCAGCAGACAACATGCGATGGCTCAAAAGTGTGAATGGCATCTGTTAAATAGCGCAGAAATTGATAAACTCCATTTGTCGGAACTCCTTTTGAATTATACATAAAATTCCCCCGGAAAGATGTTGCGAAAAATCCCCGGAACAAAAGTGCCATCCCATCTACTAATAAAACTTTATTTGCTGTCATGCTTCATTTCCTTCCTCTCTGTAACGATCTAAAATCAGATCCATTTGTTCTTTTCTATCAGCCAGATCATCCATGTCCACTTCGACAAATAAACGGTCGATAAATTGCTGATAAAGTACATCCGCTTCCTGTACAAGGACTGATTTTTCTTGCTGAATCCCTTCCTCCCACTGTTCCTGATAAGACAACTGAATCAATTTTGCACCTTCTTCTACAAAATCCTGGACATCGGACGCTATGATTTCGTATAGCTGCTCCTTTATCTCTTCCTTTTGATTTTGAACAAAGAACGTTTTTGTATCTTTAAATTTACCAAATAATTTTTGAAGCTCGCTCTGCTTTTGTATCGATAGTTTAATTGTTAAATCAGGTGTATTGAATCCTGAAATATCCCACTCAGATATTGAAAAAACAGGATCAAATCTCTTCGCTTTTTCTATCATTTCAAGCTGATTAGTTTTTAACAATCCTTTTAACAGCTGCTCAACTCGTAAAGAAACAGCTAACAACTCTTGATGCAGCTCCGTTTCCATATAGAGGACCAGCTGTTCAAACTGCTTCGCCATCTGCTCCCGGCCGGCTCTGCCTGATTCCGTAATCGTTGTCGGATTATAAATTTCTTTAAATAGATCATGAAAGCGGATTGCAAAGCGCTGATTTAGAAAAAAGGCTTGTTTTTCTAATTTTTGGCGCCATCTATTTTCAGTTGAGACTAAATCTAAATTTTCCGCTGTTTGAACGATTTGCTGGTAAGCATTTTGCAGTACTTCTTTCCGCTTTGTTTTTGCAGACTGGTCTAATTTTAACGATTGGATAAATTGTTCTAGTGCTTCACCTGACCGTTCGATATCGCTGATTGCTGCTCTTTTTGCAAGCGCAGTTAAGTCATGATGAATAAAATCATAGAAACGGGATTCAAATGTCCGCATCTGCTCATTTAGTGTTTTTTGCTCTAATTTTTCGGCTAAAGACAGCTTACTCGAAACAGGGTAAAGACGCGGAAAACGAATTCCCAGTTGTGCTAACTGCTCTTTGACGTACCCGGATACCAGATCTAATTCCTGTTGATCACTGGCAAGATCTGCTGCATTAACAATAAAAAACATTTTATCGAGCTCAAATACATCCTTTACACGTCCAAGCTGCATCAGAAAATCTTTATCCGCACGGGAAAGCGCATGATTATAGTAGGTAACGTATAAAATAGCATCTGCATGCTTGATATATTCAAAGGATACATTCGTATGTCTGGCATTAATCGAATCGGCACCCGGTGTGTCAACCAGCGTAATTCCCTGTTTCGTTACTTCACAATCATAAAAAAGATCCATTGATGCAATATAACACGCTTTTTCTTCATCTGTCACGTAAGATTCAAAATTATCATAGGTTATTTTTTGGGCAGAGCCAATGACAGATTGGGCCCCTTCATAGCCATCGAGCATCGCATTTAAATAAGCCTGATACATTTTCGGCAAACGTGAATCTATCAATACATTCTTTGTTTTCAGCCATGTAATCAGCTCATCCAGAGAAGCATTTGGCGGTTCACATTCCTTTGCCAGAGTCTTTATATCATCTACCAGCATTTCTTCTGATTTAAAGGTGACAATAACATCCCGGTGCCGGTTTTCATTTGTAACGGGACGAATCCGGTTAACCGCAGCTGTTGTCGGATTCGGTGATACCGGCAGGACATGTTCTCCAAGAATAGCATTGGCAAAGGAGGATTTCCCGGCACTAAATGCACCAAACAAAGCAATGGTATAGGAGCGTTCTGTTAAAGATATTTTTCGTTTCTTTAAGTCCTGCCGATAGCTTTCAAACCCGGGTAGACGAATGGCTTGTAAAACGTTATCTATATCACGGACGACATGCTCGTCTTTTGCTGCAGGTGTCTCGTTCCCTGTCTCTTCCTGCACTTCTTCTACTTCCTCAGCATATATCTCCTCTTCAAGCATTTCCATAGCCTCTGTTCCCTGTCTCGAAATTACTATTCGCGCTTGAAGCTCTTCCTTCATCTCTGTGATGACTTCCGGTAACTCATCAGGGTTTTCCTGCTGCTCATCTAAACGCTTGAAATAAGCTGCTTCCTTGCTTTCCAGTGCGTGATTGGCTTGCTGATCCGCTTCTGCAGCCTGCAGCTCCTGCAATTGTTGCGTCCATTCCTGCAGTTGATTCTTATTCTTTTCTTCAAGCTCTGTTCTTACTTCTTTTGCCAGCTGTCTCATTTGTTTTTTGAAATGTGTCTTTAAACTGGCAGCAATATCATTCGTATAATTTAATATATAATCTCCATTTATGGTTGCGCCTTTACGCAAATTGCTTTCCAGCAGCTCTTCTCTTAAAGACCATTCTAAAAAGGAGACACTTTTTTCCTGATAAGAGGAATCCAGTTGATTCATTTCAATTTGTTCATACCACTTATCGCGGAGCTTCCATTTTAATGTGGTTTCAACATTCTTTTCTAAAGCATTCATAAAGGCTTGCTTCCGCTCTATTTTTGTTTCCTTCGTTTTTTTACTGCTTGTAAATAAGCCGCCGACCTTAAAGTCAGGCTGCACAGATTCCAAATAAGCCTTTGCAAGCTCTCTTAAATCTGCCGGCATCAGATACGCATTTTTCGCCGTCTGATCGACCTCATTTAAAAACCCGGCTGCTATATTCCCCGGCTGCTCCTGCAGGTTTTCAATCTCTTCCGTTAATGTGTCTATTCGCTCTGTCAATGACACTTCCCCGGCTTCATCTAAAAATGTTTTTTGATTCGACATTTCCCGATGTACTTTTTTTTTATGATCTTTCACAATTTGTCGAATACTCGCATCCATCGTCATGTAATCATCTTTAGACCTGAGCATCTGAAATACGGTGTCTTTCAGCTCTGACCATTCATTATGCGGTGCTTCCGGATTTTTAAGAGATGTGTAGAAAATGGAAGAAGGGTGCAGATTCCATTGATCAAACGTTTGTTTAATTTTTTTATCAAATTCGACAAAAGGCAGCTCCGCTTCACTATGCTTATCTATCTGGTTGATAACAATCATGAATGGGAGACCATTTTCCTGCATCGCCTGAAGAAATAACAGATTCACTTCAGATTGAACATGATTATAATCTGTTACGTAAATAAGATAATCTGATAAGTGAAGAGATGCTTCTGTGAGCATTCTGTCAATATCGTCTGCGGCATCAATTCCCGGCGTGTCTAAAATAGCTGTATGAGGAGGTAAAATATCCTCGCCGGTACTGATATGCATTTTTTTTATCTGATCTTTATTTTTTGAGAACTTTTTAATTTGCTCTAAATCGTACGGTTCGTGGTATTCAATCACTTCCCCATTATGAAAAAACACTTCGACAGTACCTTCTCCAGATGAGATCTTAACAATATTTGCACTGGTAGGAATGGGACTGTTCGCTAAAATCTCCTGCCCTAATAACTGATTTATTAATGAAGACTTTCCCGCAGAAAAATGCCCTGTCAATGTGATAATAAATTCCTGGTTAAAGTATTTTTCCAGTATATCAAGCATCTTACCTGCATTAATTTTATCTCCCCTATTTTTCATTTCCTGATAAAGAGATGCAATTTGCTGTTCCGTTACCCTTTTTTCCATATGCGTGATCACAAGCCTTTTCCCCTTTGTCCTTCATATTCATACCTATTTTTTACGTTTGAATGTTTCTTCCGGTCTTCTGCATAACACTTTCATTATACGTAATATTCGTATTGATTTCTAGATATTAAATTTATTAGTTTACATAATATTTTTATGGTTAATTAATTACCTCTGCTACATTGAATGAAATGGCATCGATTTCTCAGAATCAACTGCTTTTTCTACAATCGTACTCTTCCTGTTGCCCATTTAACTAGTACCTGCTTCATAAAATAAAGAACGATACACATATTCCGGATGTATCGCTCTTTTTACTATTCGCTTATAAAAAATTTAATTCTTTTTCTTGTGCCGATTCATAATCATATCCGATTATATTTACACTATTGTTTTTCAATGGAAAGACGGTATTTTCCCATTATACCAGACAACTTTCCCCGAAGATTTACCAGCCATTCAGGATGATCTTCAGCTGCATCAATATCGACAGCTCTTATCAATTTTGCCAGGGATATTAATTTGTGTAATCTTTCAAAACCTAAGGATACATGGAGCATTTCCATGTCTAAATCCGTTTCGCTTTTATAGCCTTTAATAAATGTTGTTATCACTGGGTTTTCAAGATTAAAATCTCCCGCACTTCTTAATGCGTAGACAATATCCGCTGCAAACCAATGCACTGAAGAATCATCAAAATCAAGCATTCCAATTGTGTTATCATTAAAAATCACATTATCCAGTTCAAAGTCATAATGAATAATTCCGAAATTTTCTTTTGATAAGCTTAAGGTATCCGTCCAGCTTAACAGTTTATCAGCTTCTTTATGGGCTGCCAGTTCTTTTTTTGGAAGAATTTCTTTCGCTTCCAGTAAAAGCTCTTTCCAGCTTGGACGATTAACTCGATATTTTTCCGGCAGCTGTTTAAGATTCGCATGTAAATTACCCAACGATTTGCCCCAGATGTAAGCCTGCTGATCTGAAATTTCTTCCATATCGAGATGCTTACCTTCCAGAGCTTCAAATACGACTGCCAAAAAAGTTCCCAGCTTCGTTTCTACGACTTCAATATCATTTCCATTTAATGATGCTATTGGCTGAGCAACGTTTAGCGACCTATTCCCCAAATACTTTACAATGTTCAGTTCAGCTTCAATAGACGAATAATTCCGTTCTGATAAATCATTAAATCGCAGGAAAAATTGTTCCCCTTCTTTATAAAATTCAAAAATAAAATTTGCACTTGCCCGCAAAATAGTTGCAGAGCCTTCATCATAGCCCCACCGTTCCAAAATTTCTTCTCCCAGCGGGCTCCTCCATTCACTGTCAACAGTATCCATTACTTTTTTCATCGTACTTAATTTCATCATACATATAACTTCCCCTCTTACGAATATTGATAAAATATCCAATAAGCTTCAAGGCTAATTTTAAAGAACAAAAGCGCAGAGCGCCTGCTTAAAAACGTAGAGATTGGAGCGGCGCAACTGAGATAAAGGAAACATGCCCCTTTAGGGGTATGCCGACGTTAGGCTTCAGCCTGTTTTTAGTCGGCCTTCCTTTACTTTAAACCGATGTTGACTTATCGTAGGGCGTGACGTGAAATCTCTAGTTTTTGGTGCTCGGAGCTGGACGCGGCTGTTTTTCTATGAATAGTTATACACAAGGCAATAATTCTATAATTCTTATGCGATAAAAAAAGAGCCAAAACTATATGCTTCGGCTCTCCTGTTTATTTAAAAGATGCTTTATGAAAAATCTTTTATGATGGAAGCCCCACAGTCTCATCCATCCATAAGGCCAGCCATTAATATTTATCAACCATGAGCAAGGATGGACAAACTAAACCTATTGAATTAGCAGACATCAACCTCACCCCTTTCCAATTAATCTTCTAACCTATTATATATCAGATAATTTAGATAAACAAGATTATTATAAAAATGATATTAATTTATCTATGTATACTAAAACGCTCAGGTTCTAATTAACCTGAGCGTTAAAAAAGCTCTTACACAGGGTAAACCCCATGCTTTCTTTCTGTAAATTGCTTATTTTTATTCTGGTAAACGGAAAAACGACTGATTAATTCCTTGCGAAGCTGATCTGGATCAATAATATCATCAATAATCATTTCCGAAGCCAAACGGTAAATATCAATATTCTCTTTATAAGCCGTCTGCTTTTCCTGAATATAAGCTGCTCTTTCTTCTTCTGGAAGCTTGGCGATTTTATTTGCTTCCACCGCATTCACCGCCGCTTCCGGCCCCATGACAGCAATTTGTGCATTGGGGAAAGCTAAGCAGCAATCCGGTTCAAAAGCAGGCCCTGACATCGCATATAGACCTGCCCCATATGCTTTTCGGACAATAACGGATATTTTAGGAACTGTTACCTCACTCATTGCAAACAGCATTTTTGCTCCATGGCGGATAATCCCTTGCTTCTCCACTCTAGTTCCAATCATAAATCCTGGTACATCTGTTAAGAACAGCAGCGGAATCTCAAACGCATCACATAGTTGGATAAACTTCGCTGCTTTATCTGCTGAATCTGTAAAAAGGACGCCTCCTTTTACACAGGGCTGATTTGCAATAATCCCTACACTTTGGCCGTCAATACGCGCCAGTCCTGTGATTAATTCTGGTGCGAAGCGTTTTTTTATCTCACAAAAGCTGCCTTCATCAATTGTACGGTCAATCAGATTGTACATATTAAAAGCTGCATTTTGATTTTCCGGGATAATTTCGCTGATAGGCTTATCAAATGTCTTTGGCTCCATAGAATCCATTTTTTTTGGTTTTTCCCGAAAATTGGCGGGAAAATACGTTAAATACTTCTGTGTAAATTGAATAGCTTCCTCCTCTGTATCTACTAATACATCACCTACCCCTGAGGTTGTGCAATGCATCTTTGCTCCGCCCATTTCCTCTAAGGAAACCTTTTCTCCAATGACCTTCTCCGCCATTCGTGGAGAACCTAAATACATGGATGCGTTTCCATCAACCATGATAACAATATCGCAAAAAGCAGGAATATACGCTCCCCCGGCCGCCGATGGACCAAATAATAAGCAGACTTGCGGAACTCTTCCAGACAGCTTAATTTGATTATAAAAAATCCGTCCTGCGCCTCTTCTTCCCGGAAACATATCTATTTGATCAGTAATTCTTGCACCGGCAGAGTCAACCAGATAAATCATCGGCACTTCCAGCCGTTCTGCTGTCTCCTGGATACGTAAAATTTTCTCCACAGTCCGCTGCCCCCAGCTTCCCGCTTTGACAGTAGAATCATTTGCCATCGCACAGACTGTCTGACCATTTATTTTTCCTGTGACAGTAATGACGCCGTCTGCCGGCAAATCTTCAGCCAGCGCATTTGCAAATAAGCCATCCTCCATTATCTCATGTGAATCAAAAAGAAGATGAATTCTTTCTCTTGCAAAAAGCTTCCCCTTTTCAGCATTACTGTCATGATATTTTTGTTTTCCTCCCTTTTTTATTTTTTCAATACGCTGCTCCAGTTCCTTCTCAATACTCATATAAGTACACTCCTTCCAGCTTTAGTTTCCGTGATAATCGGGCTTTCTTTTTTCTTGAAATGCCAGCAGGCCTTCTTTTCGATCTTTTGTCGGTATAACCTTCAGGTAAGATTCATGTTCCAGTTGAATTGCTTCATTCAGTGGAAGATCAATACCCTGATTCATAGCTTTTTTAGCCTGTTTCACAGCGATTGGGCCGTTTTTTGTTATTTTCCGGGCGATACTGATTGCTTCGTCATGTAAAAAGGACGGGGCGACTGACCGCTCAATCAGTCCGATTGCTAAAGCATCCTCTGCCGAGATAGTTTTGGCAGTATAAATTAGCAGTTTTGCCTGCCCTATTCCTATTAATCTAGGCAGCCGCTGTGTTCCTCCAGCACCTGGGATAATCGCTAAAGATGTCTCTGTTAACCCCAGCTTTACATGATTGGCGGCAATCCGCAGATCACAGGCTAAAGCGAGTTCCAGCCCTCCGCCAAAGGCAACCCCATTGATAGCAGCGATAACCGGTACATCTATTTTTTCTATAGAATCACAGACCCTGCCGATTTTTTGTACGGCAGATACAACCTCTGTATCACTCATGGTCCTTCGTTCTTTCAAATCAGCCCCCGCACAAAAAGCTTTTTCTCCGCTTCCAGTTATAATTACACAACGGATTTTTTCTTCGGCTCTAATCTGTTGGATACTATTCTCTAACTCTGTTAATAAAGCTGAAGATAAAGCATTTGCAGCTTCCGGCCGGTTGAATGTTAAAACAGCGATATTCTCATCAACCGTTTCATAGTTTATATATTGCATAGATATACACTCCAGACTGGTTTATTCAACAATTGCCATTGTATCTCCCTCATTGACAAAATCCCCTTCTTGCACCTTCCATTCCTTCAAAGTTCCTTTTTCTTCGGAAGCAATCGGAATTTCCATTTTCATAGACTCTAAAATGACAACATCCTGTCCTTCTTCTACTGCTTCTCCCTGTTGAACTGTAATTTTCCATACATTTCCTGCCATTGATGCTTTAATTTCCATGTTAATTACCTCCTGAATTTGGTTGATAGTATTTACTTAAAAAAGATGTTTGTGTATTTCCTTTCAGAAATGCTTCATACGTTATAATTTCCTGCAGCATAGGTATGTTCGTTTTAATTCCTTCAATATTAAATTGACGGAGTGCTTCCTCCAGGCTATTAATTGCTTCTTTCCGTTTTTCTCCATAAACAATCAGTTTCGCAATCATCGGATCATAAAAAGGTGTTACTGTATCTCCAGAAGTAACTGCACACTCATTGCGGACACCTTTCCCTTCCGGCAACTCAAGCGCTGTGATTTTACCTGGTGATGGGAGAAAGCGAACAGGATCCTCTGCATAAATCCTGACCTCAATCGCGTGGCCTTTCCTTACTATCTCCTCCTGTTTAAAAGAGAGTACCTGATTATTTGCAATACTGATTTGTTCCTTGACAATATCAATACCGGTAATTTCCTCTGTAATTGGATGTTCTACCTGAATACGTGTATTCATTTCTAAAAAATAAAATTGCTCTGATTCATCAACTAAGAATTCAATTGTCCCGGCATTCGTATAATGAATTGCTTCCGCTGCGATAACGGCAGTTCTTCCTAATTCCTCGCGAAGCTGTTCAGAAATGGATGGAGAAGGAGCCTCCTCTAATACCTTTTGATTGCGACGCTGAATCGAGCATTCCCGTTCAAATAAATGAACTGTATGATGATGGTGATCTGCTAATACCTGCACTTCAATATGTCTGCTATTTTGTATGTGCTTTTCTAAAAACATCGCGCCATCACCAAAGAAAGATGCAGCCCGCTTGGAATTGTTTTCAAAAGCTTTTTTCAGCTCATCGGCTGAATGCACTACCTCCATACCGATACCGCCGCCCCCGGCAGATGCTTTTAACATAACCGGATAGCCAATTTCTTCAGCAAATCGGACAGCTTCTTCTGCAGAGCCTACAGCTCGATCTGTACCTGGAATTACTGGTACCCCAGCTTCTATCATTGCTTTTCTGGCTTCAATCTTGCTCCCCATCAGCCGTAATATGTCTGCTTGTGGACCGATGAAGGCAATATTTTCTTCTCGGCAGCGTTTTGCAAATGCCGGGCTTTCACTTAAGAAACCATAACCGGGGTGAATCGCATCAGCATTTGTCTGTTTAGCAACTCCAATGATGTTGTCTAATTGAAGATAGCTTTGCTGTACCTGTGATGGTCCGATATGATACGCTTCATCAGCATCATTTTTAAATAGCGCATTCTGATCAGCGTCTGAATATACAGCTACTGTTTGAATACCCAATTGTTTGCAGGTACGGATAATTCTCCTTGCTATCTCCCCTCGATTAGCAATTAATATTTTTTTTATCATTGACTTCTCCCCTTCTCTAGCAGCCTAGGAGCCTCGCAATAACCAGGCGCTGAATCTCTGAGGTTCCCTCTCCAATTTCCAGTAATTTAGCATCTCTTAATAGTCTTTCTACTTCATATTCACGCATGTAACCATAGCCGCCATGAATTTGAATCGCCTGATTTGCAGCACGAAAGGCCATTTCTGATGCATACAATTTGGCGTATGCCGCTTCTTTGGAAAAATTCCTGTCCTGATCCTTTAACCAGGCAGCTTTATAAACCATATTCCGGGCAAGCTCAATCTCCATAGCCATATCAGCTAATTTAAATTGAATCGCCTGAAAACTGGAAATGGATTTCCCAAACTGCTTCCGGTCTTTGGCATATTGCAGGGAACGATCTAAAGCAGTCTGTGCAACACCAACTGCTAACGCAGCAATAGAAATTCTCCCGCCATCTAATGTTTTCAAAAATTGTTTGTGTCCCTGATGCTCTGTTCCAAGTAAATTTTCTTTGGGGACACGGACATTATCTAAGATGATCTCTGCTGTATCTGATCCGCGGACTCCCATTTTTTCATAATTACTGCGAATTGTTAGCCCTTCAGCATCTGTTGGAACAATAATGGCTGAAATTCGATTTTTATTGTTTTCATCTTTTTTCGTAACAGCCGTAACAATAATAAAATCTGCAAAGCTGGCATTGGTGATAAAACATTTTTCTCCTTGAATAATATATGCATCTCCATCTAATTTAGCAGTCGTTCTTGTGCCTCCAGAATCTGATCCCGCATTTGGCTCTGTTAATCCAAAAGCTCCTAACGAGTGTCCTTCAGCAATCGGCTTTAAGAACCTTTGTTTTTGTTCTTCGGTTCCAAAATAGTAAATGGGACTGGCTCCCAACGATACGGCAGCTGCATAGCTTAATCCAGTGCTTCCGCAACGCCGTCCAATTTCCTCTACGGCTATTGCATATGAAACGGTATCACCGGAAGAGCCTCCATATTTTTCAGGAAAAGGAATTCCTAATAAGCCAAGCTTTCCCATTTCTTGAAAGATATCTTCTGGAAAAGCTGCATTTACATCGATTTCTATTGCTCTTGGCCGGATGGTTTTTTCTGCAAAGTCAGAAACCATTCGCTGAATCATCTTTTGTTCTTTGGTTAAATCAAAATTCATCCTCGTGCCCCCTTTGACTTAAATACCGCATTCATTATTTATTTCGATAGATTGAAATTTTTTTACAGGAAGTTTTAACAATATTAAACCCCAAAAATTGAATGCGCTTCCATATCTATTTTATCAAAAGGTGGGAGTTAGGCAAACAAAAAGATAAAATGTTTTTTTATCATAAACCCGGCAAGAGCTCACGACTAAAGTCAAGAAACGTTTCAGTTCATTATGATAAAAAGCATTTATACTTTGTTCAAAGCTTGGTGTTATAGTATAAAATCTCCCCGGCATCGTTATTACGTGCTAAGGAGATTTTTGGATTGACTATATTTCGCCGCCCATATCTTCAAATGGCTTTTCATAGGCTGTTTCTTTATACACTTCGATTACTTCACCAGTTTGATCCGTATCAATGATAAAAGAACCATTACTATAACGATCAGCAATAGATAACTCCAGTGGATATATCTTTTGCGTACCGCCATTTTTCGTTCTAAAACAAATCGTTTCTTGTTTATTTACCATAAAGAATCCTTCAATCCGATGAGCTTTCTGTTTTAATTCTTTCAGCATAATTAATCCGCGCTTGGCACGGCTTGCTTTTTCAAAGGATTTTAGTTTCATACGTTTACAAGCTCCACGCTGCGTTATCACAAATAAATCTTTTTGTACTTCGTGATCAAATACTTGTCCATTTACAACATAATCATCGTCTTTTAAAGCAATCGATTTTACCCCTGCTGCTCTTTGACCGACAATAGATACTTCAGCTTCCTCATACCATAGGCCGTAACCTTTATTTGTTGTGATAAAGATATCTTTATTTCCATCTGTACGGCTTACTTGTACAAGCTCATCATTTTGCTTGAGGTTTAAGGCAATTAATGCTTTTCCACGCCTCTGTGCTTCGTAAAGCTGGAATTCACTTCGTTTAACCATGCCGTTTCGGGTAAAGAACACTAAAAATCCTTCCTCTTCTTTAAAATCACGAACAGGAATTACTTTAATCAGATGTTCTTCTTTTTCTAATGGTACGATATGCGAGATATGCTGCCCCATATCCTTCCAACGAATATCTGGCAGTTCATGAACAGCGCATAATATATATCTTCCCTTATTTGTAAAGATTAATAAATCATCTGTTGTATTGACCTCTAATAAACTTATTGGATGATCATCATCCTTCAGCGGTAAATCTTGATTGTTGGAAGCTGAATAAGAACGTAAGCTTGTGCGCTTCACATATCCATCTCTGGTAATGGAAACTAGTACATCTTCACTTGCAACGGTAACCTCAATATTAATCTTTAATTCTTCTACCTTGTCTTCAATATGTGTACGTCTGGCATCCGCAAATTTTTTCTTGATTTGTCTCAAGTCACTCTTAATGGTCTGGAGTAACTTCTTCTCACTATTCAGGATTTCAGAAAGCATTTCCATTTGCTTTTTCAGTTCACTTGCTTCTTCCTCTAATTGAACAATATCCGTATTCGTCAATCTGTAAAGCTGGAGTGTAACAATAGCTTCTGCCTGCGGTTCTGTAAATCCGTATTTTATCATGATTTGATTTTTGGCATCCGCTTTGTCTTTTGACGCACGAATGGTTGCAATCAATTCATCTAAAATCGAAATAGCTTTAATTAATCCTTCCACAATATGCGCTCTGGTTTTAGCCTTGTTTAAGTCGAACCGTGTTTGATTCGTTACCACCTCACGTTGATGACTGATATACGCATCAAGAAGCTGTGGCAATGATAAAAGCTTCGGTGTTTTATCTTTAATAGCAACCATATTGAAATGATAGGTAATTTGTAAATCCGTGTTTTTGTATAAGAAGTTTAAGATACCTTCACTGTTCGCATCCTTTTTCAGCTCAACAACAATACGTAATCCAGTGCGATCCGTATCATCGCGGACTTCAGCAATTCCTTCTACTTTCCTGTCGATACGCAGCTCGTCCATTTTCTTGACCATCGTTGCTTTGTTTACTTCATATGGAATTTCCGTAATAACAATTTGCTCACGGTTTCCTTTTAAGCTCTCGATAGCCGCTTTACCACGGACAATAACTTTTCCTTTTCCAGTCTCGTATGCTTTCTTAATTCCCTCAATACCTTGAATAATACCGCCTGTCGGGAAATCTGGACCCTTCAGCACCTGCATCAGTTTATCTACACCGGCCTCAGGTTTGTCAATCCGCGTAATAACAGCATCGATTACTTCTCCCAAATTATGAGGAGGGATATCCGTTGCATACCCTGCAGATATCCCGGTTGATCCATTTACTAACAGGTTCGGGAATTTTGCCGGTAAAACAACAGGTTCATCTGTGGTTTCATCAAAGTTAGGAATATACTCAACCGTCTCTTTATCAATATCACGCAGAAGCTCTGAAGCAATAGGAGACAGCCTCGCTTCCGTATAACGCATTGCAGCAGGAGGATCCCCATCAATACTGCCGTTATTTCCATGCATTTCAATGAGCCCATTACGTACTTTCCAGTCCTGACTTAAGCGTACCATTGCTTCATAAACAGAAGAATCTCCATGCGGATGATAGTTACCGATAACTGTTCCAACAGTTTTAGCGGCTTTTCTGAAATTCTTATCATGTGTATTTCTTTCTACATGCATTGCATAAAGTATACGCCGTTGCACAGGCTTCAATCCATCCCTTGCATCAGGAAGGGCACGATCTTGAATGATATATTTACTGTATCTTCCAAAACGATCTCCGATAACTTCTTCTAAAGGAAGATCTAAATATTTCTCTGTATGATCCAAATGGAATCACTCCTTACAATCCGAACTAATCTTCTTTATGAATATTTTCATTTTCTAAAATGGTCCCGTCTTCTTCCAAACCAAATTTAACATGTCCTTCAATCCACTTACGGCGCGGTTCTACTTTATCCCCCATCAGGGTGGTTACTCTTCGTTCCGCTCTGGCGATATCATCAATGGATACACGAATAAGCGTACGGGATTCTGGATTCATTGTTGTTTCCCATAACTGATCAGCATTCATCTCGCCCAGACCTTTGTAGCGTTGAATAATATAACCATTCTTTAATTCTGTGACTGCTTTTTTCAGCTCTTTTTCATCCCAAGCGTAAAGCGTTTTTTCTTTTTTTCCTTTACCTTTAGAAATCTTAAACAGCGGCGGAAGTGCAATAAACACTTTTCCTGATTCTACTAATGGGCGCATATAACGGTAAAAGAAAGTTAACAGAAGCACCTGGATATGTGCTCCATCGGTGTCTGCATCGGTCATAATAATAATTTTGTCATATTGGACATCTTCCATATTAAAATCTCCGCCGACACCCGCTCCAATTGTATGAATAATTGTTGAGATTTCTTCATTTTTAAAGACATCCTCAAGCTTTGCCTTTTCTGTATTAATGACCTTCCCCCGTAATGGAAGCACTGCCTGAAATTTACGGTCCCGGCCTTGTTTTGCCGATCCGCCTGCAGAGTCTCCCTCTACCAGGTATAATTCATTCTTTTTAGGGTTTTTCGATTGAGCCGGGGTTAATTTCCCGCTTAATAAGGTATCTTTTCTTTTTCTCTTTTTACCGGAACGGGCTTCTTCCCGTGCTTTTCTCGCTGCTTCTCTTGCTTCTTTCGCACGAATCGATTTTTTAATCAGCAAAGAAGAGATTTCAACATTTTCTTCTAAAAAGTAAGTCAGATTTTCAGACACAACGGAATCAACTGCAGAGCGTGCTTCTGTAGTTCCCAGCTTTCCTTTTGTCTGCCCTTCAAATTGTAATTTATTCTCCGGGACACGAACAGAAATAATTGCTGTCAATCCTTCCCGGATATCTGTCCCCTCTAAATTCTTATCTTTTTCTTTTAATAAACCGGCTCTTCTCGCATAATCATTCATGGTCCGGGTGATTGCAGCTCTTGCTCCAAATTCATGTGTGCCGCCATCACGTGTCCGCACATGGTTTACGAATGAGAGCATATTTTCAGCGAATCCATCATTGAATTGAAAAGCAAATTCAACTTCAATTTCCGATTGCTCTCCTTCAAACGAAACAACCGGATGAAGAACGTCCTTTTCTTCATTCAGCCATTCTACAAAGGATTGCAGCCCTTCAGGATATTCATAAACCTGCTGTTCGCCACTATGTTCATCCTTCAGCTCAATTTTCAGGCCCTTGAGCAGAAAGGCAGATTCTCTTAAACGCTCTGAAATAGTTTCAAAATTAAATACCGTTGTAGAGAAGATGGACGGATCCGGTTTAAAGTGAATACAGGAACCTTTCTTTTTCGAAGGGCCTTTATCCTCCAGAGTGGTTACAGGCTTTCCGCCATCTTCAAAACGCTGCTCATATTTACGCCCATCACGATAAGTCGTTACGATCAGCCATTCAGATAGGGCATTTACAACGGAAGCTCCTACCCCATGCAGTCCTCCACTTGTTTTATAACTGCCCTGACCGAATTTTCCGCCTGCATGCAGAACAGTGAAAATAACCTCCGTTGTCGGCTTTCCGGTCGCGTGCATCCCGATTGGCATCCCGCGGCCTTTATCCTCCACTGAAATACTTTCATCTTTATGTATGGTTACCATAATTTGATTGCCGTGACCTGCCAATGCTTCGTCGACAGCATTATCAACAATTTCATAAACAAGATGATGTAATCCACGGATGTCTGTACTTCCAATATACATCCCTGGCCGTTTGCGTACTGCATCCAGTCCTTCCAGCACCTGAATAGAACTGTCAGAGTATTGATTTTCTTTCTCCACGAACCATCTTCTCCTTTCAAAACTTCCTCTATACACATCACAGAACATTCGTTCTTATTAAGCAACTGGGTAAGTAGTAAAATCTTTTTTTGCATAAGCCCAACTATAGCATTCTAATAAAAGAAAAAAGCACACAGCGATAATTCAGCGGCAAACCAATTGGGTTACAAACCTTGTTTTAAAAGTCTGTAAGCAGCTGAATGCTTGGAGCTTCAGGCAGCTATGCTTATATGATACTTCTTTTCCATCTTTGTTCTACCTATATAAGAAATTTTAACCTTGTTTATACACTATAGAGCAAAATTTGTTTTTCCGTCTAGTCTAAACATGCATGCTTCCAATAAATCAGATAACTTTTTAATGAATATCTTCTATAAAATTATCGTTTGAGAGAGCTTTATCCGATTAGGATTAAACGCACTATATCAATGTTTACATCATTAATATCTTATTGGAAAAACCAAAGAAAAGCAAGGCAATCATTTATTTATGATTCTTTGACAAGTAAATTTCATTTCAATATTTTATTTAAAGAGCATGTTCAAAAAGTCCTTAAGTGCTAGTATGTACTCTTGATCCATTTCCTTGTTATATCATCATACTGCACCTTTCAGCAGAGCTGAAAGGCGTGTGAACCGGCAGATTCACACGAATGGGCCCAACCTGGTTTTTAGCAAATACTACGAGCGAGAATCAACTTATATATCACTTTTTGAATATCCTCTTAATCCAAAAAACTGAATCTGGCTTCCATGCCTGACTCAGCTTTTTAGAACATTTATAATAGCGCCCGAAGATAAGCAATTTATAAATGTACAAAATATAAAAATAAAGTCTTTACTTCAATAACACCGAATGTACCACTTTAATACAAAGGTCCATTACCACTTCAAAATCATGTTCCTTTAAATAATGATAAGCCTCTTCATTTACAATCCCCTGCTGTGCCCAAAACATTTTACAGTCTGTTTGTACAGCATCCTTTGCTACATCCATTAAATGCTCCGGCCGGCGGAAAACATTAATAATATCAATAGACTCATCTACTTCTGCTAACGAGTGATAGGCTTTTTCTCCAAGAACCTCATCAAGAGTCGGATTCACAGGAATAATCTTATATCCCTCCTCCTGCATTCTTTTAGCTATTTGGTGTGATGTCCTCTCTGGATTGGCAGATAACCCCACAACTGCAATTGTTTTTGCTCCTGTCAGAATTTCTTTTAACCTTTCTTTACTTGGATTTTCAATGGACATTATAATTCCTCCTTTTATAATTATTCAATAAAACCATTTTCTATCAAGTAATCTTTGGCTACATCCTCTGCAGATGCATCCTCATAATCCACTTGATAATTCATTTCTCTCATTTCTTCATCTGTAATTTTCCCGCTCAGCTGATTAAGAATATCCTCCAGTTCTGGATATTGCTTTAATGTATCAGCCCGCATTAACGGTGCACCCTGATATGGCGGAAATAAATTTTCAGAGTCTCCCAAGGATACCAATCCTAATTCTACCATATAGCTGTCCGTTGCATATGCATCAATAACATCTACCTCTCCGCCAGAAATTGCGCCCTGCCGAAGCCCTGCATCCATCGTTTTTACTTCGTTAAAATCCAGTCCGTATACTTCCTGCATCCCTACATAACCGTCATAGCGATCATTAAATTCTAATGTAAAGCCGGCAGTTATTTCATTTTCAATCGGCTTTAAGTCTGAAATATCATTAAGATTATTTTCTTCTGCAAATTCTTTTGTAACAGATACTGTATACGTATTATTAAACTGCATTGGCTCTAAAAGCTCCAAATTATATGCTTCTTTTATGCCATCTCTGGCCTGTGCATATACTTCCTCAGCTTCATTAGACTCTGCTTGTTCATCAAGCAGCGAAACAATAACGGTTCCTGTAAATTCCGGATAAATATCAATACTTCCCTGCTCCAGTGCGTTAAACACCATATCTGTTTTTCCAAGATTCGGCTCTAAATCAACTTTAATATCACTTTCTTCCTCAATTAAGATTTTATAAATATTCATGATAATTTCAGGTTCTGCTCCTAATTTTCCGGCAATGACAATTTCGCCTTTTTGGCTGTTGGGTATCATAAAAGGAATCGCAAGCACAAGCACAACAACCAATAACATGGCTGCAAAAGCCTGCATTCCATATTTCTTAGACAGCTTCTCAAATAAACGGAGAATAAAATCAAGAATGACAGCTAATAAAGCGGCGGGTATTGCCCCTAATAAGACGAGCGGGATGTCTCCTCCACGGTCCAAGCCGAGTAAAATTATATCTCCAAGTCCGCCGGCACCGATTAAAGCTGCAATCGTCGTTGTACCAACAATAAGGACCATGGAGGTTCGAATACCGGCCATAATTACCGGCATCGCAATTGGCAGCTCTATCTTCAGTAATTGTTTCCTGGTATTCATCCCCATCCCTCTGGCAGCTTCCTGTAATGCCGGATCGACCCCGTCAATTCCGGTGTATGTATTTCTGAGAATTGGCAGCAGGCCGTATAGTACAAGCGCAACAATAGCCGGCTGAATTCCGATCCCTAAAAAAGGAATCAAAAAGGCAAGCACCGCAAGACTCGGGATTGTCTGTAAGACTGCAGATGTGCCGATAATAGGCTCTGCAACACGTGGATATCTTGTCAGTAGAATTCCTAATGGAACAGCAATTAAAATAGCAATACCCAGTGAAATTAAAGAAATCTGTAAATGCTCCCAAATAGCCTGGAGGAGCATATCCTGCCGATTCTGGAACACATTTATAAATGAACTCATAAGATGCCTGCTCCTTCCTTTTCCTGCTGATAGAAGTATTGAAGCAATTCATCACTTGTAACAACACCGACAGCTTTGTGATTATCCTCCACCACCGGAAAATAAGTCTGATTTGAGGAATGAATGATGGCATATGCGTCCTCAACTGTACTTTCGACAGGAATCGTCACAGCTTCTTTCTGCTCCTTTTGATTTTCAAAAATTCCTTTTAAAATTTGGTTCTTGTCCACAAGCATGAAAAAAGCATCTCTGTGTTCTATCATATCATTCGCATTGTCCTCCCTAAAATACGCGGCATCCTTCTTCATAACTTCTTTAATCGGCTTCAGCCATGGTGACTGCCGATTCCCGATAAATTCTTCCACAAATTCATTTTCAGGATGTCTCATCAACTGTTCAGGCGATCCGCATTGAACAACTCTGCCTTCTTTCATCAGGCAGATACGGTCGCTCATTTTCAGCGCCTCGTCCATATCATGCGTAACGAAAACAATCGTCTTTTTGATCTCTGTTTGTAATTTATTTATATCTATTTGTAATTGCTCCCGGCTGATTGGATCGAGTGCGCTAAACGGCTCATCCATTAATACAATATCAGGATCCGCAGCTAAAGCCCGGATAACACCGATCCGCTGCTGCTGCCCTCCTGACAGTTCTCCTGGATATCGCTTCTTGAAAATGGATGGATCTAGTCCTACCATATCCAATAATTCATCTGTCCGTTTCTGCATTTTACTTTTTTTCCATTTCAGCAAATCCGGAACCACCTGAATATTTTCTTGAACTGTCAAATGAGGAAACAAAGCGATTTGCTGCAGAACATAACCGATATTCCATCGCAATTCATGAATAGAGTATTCGCTTACCGGCTTATCATCTATGTATATTGTTCCTGCAGACGGATCAATCAGACGGTTAATCATTTTCATCGTGGTAGTCTTTCCACAGCCGCTGGGACCAATCAATGTCATAAATTCACCTTTTTCCACCGTCAGATTAAAACGGTCTACAGCAGTTGTCCCATCCGGGTATGTTTTTGTAATATCATCAAATGTAATCATCGTAAATCCCCCTTCGTAAAATCATTCCCGATTGTACGTATTTAAAAACCTGCTACAGCTTTATTTTTCACTTTATATAAATTACTCAACTTCCGCACCTAAGAATAAGCATCTATACCTTCCTATTTCAGGATAAACATGTTCTTCATTATCATTCTGAAATGAAGATTGTTGTATAGCTCCGCTTCGACCAACCACTACGCTTTCCATGGGGACGGCTTCAGCTAACTTGAAAAGAAACCCGCTTTTCAAGTGGATCTTCAGCTCGCCCTGTTCCCATAGGAGTCTACGTGGTTGGTCTGCGCTCAGTTAGGCTTCTACAGCGCATGGAAGAAATAATATCCTGATGAAGTTAGATGAAATCATCGTTTTTCAGCCTAAATAAACAATCATGCTAGTGTTTCAAATGATTTTCAGCAGTTCAAATCATGACAGCAGGAATAATTTATATCGAGAATAGCTTTCATGCACCAGAAATAAGGATTACTAGGCATGTTTACCATTTAACACAAAAAATTTGTTCTGTTAGATCTGCCTTTTATTTGTCCAGTTATTTCAGTATAGAACCCACCCTGCTAGCGGAGGCGGACCGTTTTGACTCCTGAGGGATCAGCACCATCTGAAGATCGTGCCCCTAGGCAGGCTAAAGTCGCAACGTCCTGTTGCAACGCCTGCATTAGTACGTCCTGTACGTCGAAAGCAAAACGGTCCGCCGCAGCGGTCGCCTCACACGTTACCTTCTTTGTCGATAGAGTTTATGCTTTGTCAAGAGTTAGATGGAAGAAATGATCCCCCTGTTCCTGCAGCTAGGAAGTTTCTTTTTAAAGTGCGAAGTAGAGTAATTTATAAAGATACGTATCATCAAAAAATAAATTTGCTAAAAGACCAGCTTAGATGAGCTTTTCTAAAAAATTTTTTACTTAAACAGATTGGTTCATGCTAAAATAATCATAGGAGCATAGAATAAGAATTTGGAAAAGAGAGTTGGGAACGTATGGATTATATTATTTTTGGGATTATCGCATATCTCTTAGGGTCTATTCCATTTGCCTTAATTATTGGCAAAGCAGGATATAAAATAGATGTTCGTGAGCATGGGAGCGGTAACCTTGGCGCAACCAATGCCTTTCGAGTACTTGGAATAAAAGCTGGAAGCATCGTTATTATAGGTGACATTTTAAAAGGAACTGCAGCTGTTTTATTACCTCAATTATTTGATGCAAATGTTTATCCTTTAATCATTGGTATTATAGCAGTCTTAGGTCATACTTATCCAATTTTCGCTAAGTTCAAAGGCGGAAAAGCAGTTGCAACATCAGGCGGGATGATTCTCGGAATTAATCCGTTTCTGTTTATTATCATGATTGTAACGTTCTTATTATCATTATATTTATCAAAGTATGTATCACTTTCATCCATGATTGCCGGAATTGTTGCCTTTTTTACTTCCTTGTTTTTCAATGATATCGGACTGACGATTGTTATCTTCTTATTAACTGCTTTTGTAACCTATCGTCATTGGGCGAATATTAAACGAATAAAAAATGGTACAGAGCCTAAAATAACGTGGATGTAGAAAGCCGATAAATTGAATATTTAAGCCGAATTCAGTATACTAGTGGCTAGTTATAATTTTGATTGTTTAAGCATCTAAGGTATTACAGATGTTTACAAGAAAGGGCGTTTTTTAATGCAGCAAATAGACACGATTTCATTAAAAAAACTTCCATCTAAGGAAGAAAGACATAGATTATTTGGTTCTGTCCCGCCTGGTGAGAAAAAAAAACCTACTGAAAAAAGCAAAATGGCTGATTTACAAAATGTAAAACGCGATTTTCTTTTTGATTTAGATACTGTTGGAATAGCAAATGTAAAATACCCTGTCCGTGTTCTGAGCGGGCAAGCACCTTTTGAACAGACAACTATCGGGACATTCACATTTTCATCCAGCATCCCGGCCAATAGTAAAGGCACAAATATGAGCCGTTTTATGGAGCTGTTAGAGCAATATCATCAAGGAGGCTTTACCGTTTCCATTGATGACCTGAAACAGTTTACCAGGGATCTGGCAAATAAACTGGAACAGGAAGATGCCTCTGTCTCTGTAAGCTTTCCCTGGTTCTATGAGCGTGAAGCACCGCAAACCCTTGCTACCGGGCTGAATCATGCGGAAGCATCTGCTTCTGTACGTTATTCCAAACAGGATGATTATCAAATCAATGTTTCTTTAAAAGCACAGATAACGACGCTATGTCCCTGTTCAAAAGAAATAAGTGAATACAGCGCTCATAACCAGCGCGGCAATGTGACGATTGAAACAGAGCTGGAGTCCAATTTTTCGAATGAAGATGATGATTGGAAGGTTCTTTTACTGGAAGCTGCTGAAAGTAATGCAAGTGCCAGACTTCACCCTATTTTAAAAAGACCGGACGAAAAAATGGTAACAGAACAGGCTTACGAAAATCCGAGATTTGTAGAGGATATGGTCCGCTTAATTGCAGCAGATCTTTATGAATTGCCTTCTGTTCTCAAATTTCATGTAGCTTGCCGTAACGAAGAATCCATTCATATGCATGATGCAATTGCTTCTGTTACGTATGATAAGCGCAACGGACAAGGTTGATTTTAATATGAAATATATATTTATTGGACTTATTCGCTTTTACCAGCTTGCTATCAGTCCTTTTACACCGGCAACCTGCCGTTTCCATCCTACCTGCTCAGCCTATGCTATAGAAGCATTTCGACGTTTTGGATTTTTTAAAGGTGGAATATTGACTATAAAGAGAATTAGTAAATGTCATCCATTCCATCCAGGCGGGGTTGATTACGTTCCAGAAAAATCTGAGAAAAAGCATTCATAAAAGGGAGAGAGACAATGGACATTAAAGTATCAGAACAAGCTGCACAATGGTATAAAGAAGAATTATCTTTAGAAAACGAAAAGAACGTACGGTTCTTTCCAAGATATGGCGGTGTCGGCGGCAGAATTGCCGGTTTTTCCCTTGGAATTAAAGCGGAGGCGCCAAAAGACGAAATTGCTTCAACCACGGTAGAAGGTATCCATTTTTTTATTGAAGAATCCGATGACTGGTATTTTGAAGGAGCAAATTTATCTGTGTCTTATGATGAATCTAAAAAAGAACCAAAAATTGAATACCCTGAAAAGAACGAATGAAATTACCGTATAACAAACAAAAAGTGCAGGAGATTAAATTTCCTGCACTTTTTGTTATTTAAATCTTTCTAATTGATTCAGCCTGTTTTCAGATTTTAAAATCTGCCATTGGTAATCACCAAATAAATCAAAATGAGGGTATTCTGGTTTTAAATCAATCCAGGATTCATCTAAATTATACTTCCTCCCCCACTCTTTTAGCTTCTCCAAATCACTGCAGCCAACTTTTGTCACTGTATTACAGCCGGGAAAACGGTCATCCAGCCAATAATGGGTGATAAAATCAATCTGTCCGGCCCGCACATTGCGCTTCCACTGGTTTAATTCTTCTCTTTTTAATCCAAAAGCCATTCCTACTCCTCTTTCTTGAGCTGATCTTGATATGCAGCGTGCCAGTCAGGAAATTTTCTGCGGATTGACAACGGTCGAAAGGTATCTTTATCAACAATCGTATGGGTTGTTGTACCAGTGACAGCCAAATCTCCAGCTCCATTTAAAATTTCATAGCGGTAAACAGTACGTAAACCATCATAAGCCTCCAGCCAGGTTTTTACTACTGGTTTTTCACCATAGCGAACGGCATGTTTATATGAAATTTGTGCATCTATTACAGGGGAAACAACATTATGCTGCTCCATCCCTTGATGATAGTTAAGCCCTAAAGCTTCTACAAACTTTGTACGCCCGATTTCAAACCATACCAGATAATTCGCATGGTAGACGACACCCATCTGATCGGTTTCCTGATATCTTACTTCTATTGGTGTTTCTGTAATTAACAAGCATTCTTCCTCCTCTTGCTTCCTGCAATCAATTCATTTCTTGAACCATTTCCTCCATATATTCATAATCCATTGGACCCATTTTTCTTGGATGCTGTATCTTCCCATCTGTTCCGATGAAATATGTAGTCGGTGCCGCATAGACAACATATTGATCAGACACAGCATTATCTTTATCTAAAGGTACAGGAAACGTATATTCATGTTCCTTGATAAATGTCTCCGCGTCGGATACGCTGTTTTCAACGTCAGTCAGATTAACAGTGACTACCTCCACTTCTTCCTGATAGTCCTCATAAAATTTCTGAAGCTCAGGCATTTCTTCTATACAAGGAGGACACCAGGAATACCAGAAGTTCAAAATTACTTTCTTCCCCTCCAAATCTGAAAGCCGAAAGCTGTCTCCTTCTAATGTCTCGAGTTCAAAATCAGGAGCTTGTTCACCAGGTTCTACTCCGGCGCTTTCAGCAGGAGCAATGGCAGCACCCTGTCCGGAAGTACCATCGTCTATAAGAACTGGTTCTTCTTCTCCACCTGCAGTATTGTCCATTATTCGGTTCTGCACAATATTTGCAATAACAATCCCCACAAGCACTAATAATAAGGCAAGGGCAAATATCCGTTTATACACTTCTTATCTCCTACCATCCCAATTAATTGGTTTCCTTCTTCTATCGTAAAGAGGAACTTGAAATTTGTAAAGAATAGAGCCCTGGGAAAAGCATAGAAAAAGAGCCTTGCCTGATTACAGCAAGACTCTCTTTCTTATAAAGCAGCAGGCTGCTATGCTTTTACTTTTTCACGCAGTACCATACGTAAGATACCGCCATGACGATAGTAATCAATTTCTACGTCACTATCGAAACGGGCTACTGCTTTAAATGAAGTTACTTTACCAGCTTCATCTGTTGCAGTTACATCGACCAGGTCACCCGGTTTTACAGATTCATCAACGTCTACCGCAAATGTTTCTTTACCTGTTAAACCTAAGCTTTCAGCGTTTTGACCTTTTTCAAATTGCAATGGTAATACACCCATCATAACAAGGTTGGAACGGTGAATACGTTCGAAGCTTTCAGCAATAACAGTTTTGATTCCTAATAGATTGGTACCTTTTGCAGCCCAGTCACGGGATGATCCCATACCATAATCTTTTCCGCCCATAACAATAAGACCTGTTCCATCCTGCTGATATTTCATTGCAGCATCATAGATCGGCATTACATCACCAGTTGGCCAGTAAGTAGTATAACCGCCTTCTGTACCAGGAGCTAACAGGTTACGGATACGGATGTTAGCAAACGTACCACGCATCATGATTTCATGGTTCCCGCGACGGGATCCATAAGAGTTAAAGTTTCTAGGTGAAACTCCTTTTTCTTGCAAGTACTTGCCTGCTGGCATATCTTTTGCAATTGCACCTGCCGGAGAAATGTGATCTGTTGTTACAGAATCGCCAAATAATCCGATAGCGCGTAATCCGCTGAGCGGTTCCACCGTGCCCGCTTCCGGAGTCAGCCCTTCAAAGAATGGAGGGTTTTGGATATAAGTAGATTCCTCATCCCACTCAAACAACGGTTCATCTGTTGTATCAATTTCATTCCATTTTTCATTGGAATTAAATACATTTTCATATTCTTTGCGGAAGATTTCCGGAGTAACTACTTTCTGAACCTCTTCTTTGATTTCAGTAAGTGTCGGCCAGATATCAGACATATAAATGTCATTGCCCTCTGTATCTTTACCAAGAGCATCCTTCGTCAGATCAATATCCACTGTTCCTGCAAGTGCATATGCAACTACAAGCGGCGGTGAAGCTAAGTAGTTCGCTTTTACAAGCGGATGGATACGTCCTTCAAAGTTACGGTTACCTGATAATACAGAAGACGCAATTAAATCACTTTCAGCAATAGCTTCTTCAATTTCTTCACGTAATGGTCCAGAGTTACCGATACATGTTGTACATCCATAACCTACAAGATTAAAGCCAAGTTTATCTAAATACGTTTGTAAACCTGCATCTTCTAAGTAACGTGTTACAACTTTGGAACCTGGCGCCAGTGAAGTTTTAACATATTCAGGTACTTCCAGGCCTTTTTCAACAGCTTTTTTCGCAACAAGACCTGCCCCTAACATAACATACGGGTTAGATGTGTTTGTACAGGATGTGATTGCTGCAATAGCAAGACTTCCTGTTTTCATAACAGAAGTTTTACCATTTGGATGCTTGATTTCAATTTCTTTATCAAATTCAGCTTTATCTAATCCAAATCCCTGGTTTCCTTCTTTTGCAGTAATTGCTTTATTAAATTCTTTTTTCATGTTAGAAAGCGCAATTAAATCCTGCGGACGTTTTGGTCCGGAAAGATTCGGTTCTAACTCTGAAAGATTTATTTCAATTACTTGTGTGTATTCAGGATCAGCAGCATCTGCGTCATACCATAAATTATTTTCTTTACAGTATTTTTCAACAGTTGCAATCAGCTCATCGTCACGCCCGGTTAATTTCAAATAATCAAGCGATTCCTGATCGATTGGGAAGAATCCGCAAGTTGCACCGTATTCCGGCGCCATATTAGAAATAGTCGCACGGTCAGCTAATGGCATATCCTTTAGACCTGGTCCGAAGTACTCTACAAATTTACCGACTACATTTTGCTCACGCAATACCTGTGTTACTTTCAATGCAAGGTCAGTCGCTGTCGTACCATTCGGGAATGAACCAGTGAATTTCACACCGATTACTTCCGGTGCAGGGAAATAAGAAGGCTGTCCAAGCATGCCTGCTTCCGCTTCAATTCCGCCGACACCCCAGCCCAGAATACCCAGACCATTGATCATTGTTGTGTGAGAATCGGTTCCTACAAGTGTATCAGGGAACGTGTCGTAAGTGCCGTCTTCATTTTCAAGCGCATGTACAACATCAGCAAGATACTCCAGGTTTACCTGGTGAACAATACCTGTTGCCGGCGGTACCGCACGATAGTTATTAAATGCTTTCTGAGCCCAGTTTAAGAACTGATAACGCTCCGCATTACGTTCAAACTCCAATTCCATATTTGCACGTAACGCATCCGCTGTTCCGTATTGGTCAACCTGTACAGAATGGTCAATAACCAGGTCTACTGGAACTTCCGGATTGATTTTGTCCGGTTCTCCGCCAAGGTCTACCATTGCTTTACGAAGGGAAGCAAGGTCAACAACTGCAGGAACTCCTGTAAAGTCCTGCAAAATAACACGGGAAGGTTTAAAAGGTACATCTGCTCCTGTAGCCTTATCTGTTCCCCAGTTTGCCAGTGATTCAACATGTTCATTTTTAATTTGATGTCCATCATGCTGTCTTAATAAAGATTCTAAAAGAACACGGATAGAAAATGGCAAACGGTCCACCTTGCCTAATCCTGCTTCTTCCAAATCCTTTAAACGGTAATAATTATACGTTTTACCGTTCAGCTCGAACTGCTTTTTTGCATTGTACGCATTTGTGTTCGACATATTGTGTTACCCCTTTCATTTCCTCTCCTCCCCGTCTTTTCACAGGGAGGTATTACTTTTTTTAATCAATTCTGCTATTCAAATAAATAGACTGTTCATAGTATATAATATAGGAATCTAGCAAATAAAACAAATAATTATTGTTAAATAGTAGATAGTAAAAAGTTATGCCAAGAGATAAGTCTAACTTATACAATCCCTAATTTATTGATAGTGAAAATAATATGAGTGCTGCATATCCTCTTAATGGTTTGGAAAAGGACAACATAACCGTCAAAAATAATTTTATAAATCCGTTTCATTATCAGCTTTTGGAAAAATAATTTCAAAAGTACTTCCTTTGTATTCATTATTATACATATGAAAATCCGCATCATGGTTACTGAGAATTTTTTTGGTAATTAACAGCCCCAGTCCTGTTCCAGATGATTTTGTTGTAAAAAAAGGTTCTCCAAGCCGGTGCAGAACTTCTTCCGGCAGCCCGCAGCCTTCATCAATAACGGAAATTTTTATTTTATCTTCATTTTCTTTTGCTTTCACAATAATTTGCCCGGGCTGATCCATGGCTTCAATTGCATTTTTCACCAGGTTAATTAGAACTTGTTTAATTTGAGAACGATCACAAAGAACCGGTGCATTTGTACTGCTTTGCAGCTGGATTTGAATATTCTTTTGATTCGCCTGGGATTGTAATAACATTGCTACATCCTGCATCATACTTGTTACTTCTTCTTTAGAACGATTATCTGTCAATGGCTTCGAAATAAATAATAATTCTGATGTAATTGATTCGATTTTTTCAACCTCTTCAATCATCACATTAAAGTATTCTTCCTTATGCTGGGCGCCGGCCTGGAGTAATTGCAAGAACCCCTTTAAGGACGTAAGCGGATTACGAATTTCATGCACTAAGCTTGCGGCCAGCTGGCCCGCTACATTCATCTTCTCTGAACGGATCATCAAGTCCTCAAGCATGGAATCTTCTGTTTTTTTCTCCAGATAAGCCAAAATTCTTTTTTCTGTATCTATTCCCGTTAAAGTATAATTTAACTCACAGGAAAAAGATATTTCTTCTCCTTGTTTATTAGGAATATCGATTAACAGATTTTTTTGTTTCACTTTGTCATCAGTCAAAAACTGTGTTGTAATCTCAGAATCTATTCTGATTGGAGCATCCTTCCACGTTGTCCCGATTACTTCTTTTGGTTCATAGCCAAGTATTCTATAGACAGAATCGCTGATATATTCTATTTCACCGCTTCGTTTGAATGCTACCACAATTCCTTCAATTTTCTTACTCAGCCATGAAACAATGGCTGCTGAAAGCGTTGCATCGGGGTGTAAATTATGACGACTTTCAGAACTTTGTAAGCCATTAGGCAGTTCATTTTTTGGTTTTTTATCCATACCCATGCTCCTTCCAGAAATTATTATAAATAATATGTATGATTATGACGAAACAATTATGAATACTTGTGTATATTTCTTATTAACTTTATAATATAAAAGTAAGGAATGATGACAATGGTTAAGTTAATGTTACTACAATTTTCTAAAAAAATAAATTGATAGTTTATAATAATTAGCAATATTCGTAATTTTTCTTGTGAGATTAAGGTGAGGTGTACGATGATATCACTTATTGTTATAATGTGGGGCTGTTTATTAATAGGTTTGATGGCAATCGGTGGGTATTTTATGTTTCGAAAGTTCTTAAAGCGGCTGCCGAAAGAGGACGGACGGTCCATTATGGATTGGGAAGAATATTATTTTGAACAGACATTACATAAATGGTCTCAGACAGAAAAAGACTTCTTGGAAGAGCTGGTTTCACCGGTCCCTGAATTGTTCAGAGATGTGGCCAGACAAAGAATTGCCAGTAAAATTGGCGAATTATCCATTCAAAAAAAGGAGGATTCCATTACTCGTCCGACATTAATTGAAGGATATATTTTAGCAACACCAAAAAGAGATCATAAATTTCTCCGCAAAAAACTGAAAGAAAAAAATATTGATGTTGCGCCCTATGAAGATTTTTTCCAACAGTCGAAAGACAATTATCAGGAGAATTGGGAAGAAAAATATAAGCAAAAGAAATCATAGTTTGCAAATCTCTAGGATAAATAAGTATATCCTAATAAAAAATGATTTTCATAAACAAAAAGCAAAGTGCTTAAATTTCTGCACTTTGCTTTTTTGTTAATTGTAAATACTGATAAAGCATAGCCAATCTCCATGTTCCTATCATTCCTAAAGCAAGTAAAAAGAACATACCGGATGTTTCACCAACAGAGATGCTTGTACCAATAATCAGTTTAATGATAATACGGATCACCAGCAAACTGACCAAAATGACAGGAAACATCTTTGATGGCTTAACATAAACATGGTCTCCTTCATGCTCTAATTTTGATGTTTTAATTAAAAAAATAGAAAATATCATTCCTACAATAAGCGCTTCTGCAACTTGCAGCCAGCTTATCTGAAACATCGGAAATAAGAACATCAGCGCCCCTGTACTCATAAAAAACGGCGGCAGAATAATCTTTTTTACAGATGCCGGTCTTCTGGAAGCACGCATACGTACAAATATCATCACAATTGCCATAAATGCAAAAACGGCCGTAGTTGCAAGTGCTAAATACATTCCTAACAACTCTTTTCTCTAAATTCTGGCAAGCATCTCTCAAAAAATTATTCGATGCTTTCCTTCTTCAAATTTAACATCTTTCTTTTAATCATAACTCGAAATGATGTTATTTGAAAGCATTTAAAACCCGCTAAAGCCGAATAATCCTGCTAAAAATCCAGTTAATTTTGTCATCCAATCAAAAAACAATGCAATTCCTACTAAAATCATAATCCAGCCGCCGATTTTCACCATTTTCTGGCTGTGCTTTTTAAACCATTTTAATTTGCCGATAAAGAAGGCCAGTACTAAAAAAGGAATAGAAAATCCTAAAATATAGCTGGTCATCATAATCAATCCCATATTTGGGCTTGTTGCGGCCAGTGTAAATACAATGCCTAGAATTGGCCCAGTACATGGTGTCCACCCTAACGAAAATGCCATGCCAATGATAATAGATCCCAAATACCCTGCCGGACGGTTTTTAAATTGTATTTTCCGATCTTTCATGAGAAATTGAAAATTTAATACCCCGACAATAACCAATCCAAAAAAGATAATTAAAATAGCACCAATCTGTCTTATTTCATTTTGATACATATTCAAGAAATCAGAAATATACGTTGTCGAAAAACCAATCATTATAAAAATACTTGAAAAACCGATTAGAAAACATATCGTATGTAAAATTGCTTTTCGATCAAGTTTTCTGTTATCCTGATTTATTTCATTCATGCTCATCCCCGTAATATAAGAAAGAAATACAGGATACAGCGGAAGAACACAAGGTGAAATAAAGGAAAGAAATCCAGCTGAAAAAGCCAAGAAAATATTAATTTCCTCCATGATAATCCCCCTATCAATCATTTCTATTCTAACAGAGAAATACAAAAATAAAAGATTATTTTATGACAATCTCTATACATTTTACGTTAATAATTTAAAAAGATGACTGAGGAGATTTTATTTTAACCTTTTCTGCTGCATACTAAGCATTTTTGCCAATAAGAAAAACCACCTTCTAAAAAAGTGGTTTTAGTGCTTGTCCATAAAATAATTATAAATTATTTCCCAGACTGATTTTGGTTATTCATCGCCCGCATCATTTGATTAATTTTCTTCTGCGACGGCTTTTGGCCCATTTGCATCATCAATGTACGAAGCATCTGCTCATTAATCGGCGGATTCTTTTTCAAATAATTCATCATATATTTTCTGGCAATGAAAAATCCAAGAGCAACACCAGCAACTAAAGCTGCAATTGCAATTAATACTACCCATATCGTACTCATGTTACAAAATTTCCTCCTTCGTGTTGTCTCTAATACAGTATATTAGATTAGAGGAAATTATACAACACTTGACTTTCATCATCCTGCGCTTTTACCGGCTTTGGAGAAATCCATCCATACTGAGGCGTATCCTTCCCCTGTACAAAGAAATAAGGATGGATATCTTCTAATATAGGGAAAAGAACCGATACTGCAGAAACTAAATGATTACATTTTAAAATTAACTGCCCATTCTCTATATATAGACAAAGTGTTTCTTCTCCTTTTTTTACAATCACTCTATTCCCGATTCGTTTTATCATAATATCAGGTGAAGAAAACGTCTTTAAATGCATAGCAAACTTATAAAAATGGATTTTTCTGGTTATGAAACGAAATTGCTTTCTAATGATAATCTCATCCTGATTTTCAGCACATTCTAAAAAAAATCGATGTAATAAATCACTTTTATGAAAATAATTTTTTGCTACACTCTCTTCTATCCAATAAATTGCATATTCATTCATCACGCATTCCTCCTTTGACTATTATTATAGAGGAATCTATTTCCGAAAGTTGTCAAAATAGTGTGCAAAGAACAACTTCTTTTGTCGAAACTGAAATAAATAAAGGAGAGAGGCTCTATCACCTCTCTCCTGGCAAATATAAAATATATAAACTTACCTTATTTCGTAATTTCTTCAACTAATTTAACAACGTTATCGACTGTAAAACCATATTTCTCAATCAATAGATCACCATTCGCTGAAGCACCGAACCGGTCAATAGTAAGTGTCTTACCTTCGAGTCCCACATAACGGTCCCATCCAAATGACGCAGCCATTTCAAGGCCGACTCTGGCTGTTACTTCTTTAGGAAGTACTTCGTTTTTATATGCTTCATCCTGTGCTTCGAAACGATCCCATGAAGGCATACTTACTACCTGAACATCCAATCCTTTTTCTTTCAATGCTGCTTGAGCTGCAACTGCTAATTGAACTTCAGAGCCTGTAGCTAACAGAAGCGCATCCGGTGTTTCTTTTTCAGATTTACTTACAATATAAGCACCTTTTTTAACCCCTTCATAGGCTAATTCTGCTGTATTAGCTAATGTAGGAAGATTTTGGCGGGTCAACACGAGAGCTGTAGGCTGATCCGTTGATTCCAGAGCTAACCTCCATGCTGCCTGCACTTCATTCCCATCAGCTGGACGGATTAATGATAGATGCGGCATCGCACGTAAAGCAGCTAAATGCTCCACAGGTTCATGCGTTGGACCATCTTCACCAACGGCAATCGAATCATGTGTAAACACATAGGTTACAGGCATATTCATTATAGATGCAAGACGGATAGATGGACGTAAATAGTCACTGAACACAAAGAATGTTCCGCCAAAAACATGAAGCCCGCCATGGAGAGCCATTCCGTTTAAGGCAGCGCCCATTGCATGTTCACGAACACCAAACCAGACATTACGGCCGGCATAATCTGCTTTTGTAAAATCATTTTCATCGTTAATTGTCGTTTTATTTGATCCTGCAAGGTCCGCACTTCCGCCAAAGAAGTTTGGAACAGCTTTTGCTACGGCATTTAATACTTCTCCTGAAGAGGCACGTGTAGCAAGCTTTGATCCTTCCTCATACACTGGAAGACTTTCATGCCAGTTTTTAGGAAGCTCGCCTTTCAACGCAAGGTCAAATTGCTCACCTAGTTCCGGATATGCTTCTTTATAATTGGCAACAAGATCATTCCACGCAGATTCTTTTTCTGAACCATCCGTAGCAATCTTTTCTTTGAAGTCTGCATACACTTCATCAGATACATAAAAATCCTCATGATTCCATTTATAATATTCTTTTGTTAACTTCACTTCATCTGCCCCAAGTGGAGATCCGTGTGAAGCACTGGAAGCAGATTTATTTGGAGAACCATAACCGATGATTGTTTTAACTTCAATTAGTGTCGGCTGATCCTGATTTTGCTGTGCTTCTTTAATCGCCTGGCGAATGGCATCGACATCATTGCCGTCTTCTACCCGAAGAACTTGCCAGCCATATGCTTTAAAGCGCTGTTCTGAGTTGTCAGAGAATGCCCGGTCCAAATCACCATCTAATGAGATATCATTGGAATCATAGAGAGCGATCAGTTTACCTAAGCCCAAATGACCGGCCAAAGATGCTGCTTCATGCGAAATACCTTCCATTAAATCCCCGTCACTGACAATCGCATATGTATAATGATCTACCACATTATACCCCTCTTTATTATAAGTAGCACCAAGATGTGCTTCAGCCATTGCCATACCAACAGACATAGCAAGCCCTTGACCTAATGGGCCGGTCGTTGCTTCCACACCGTCCGTATGATGTACCTCGGGATGTCCCGGCGTTTTAGAATCCCATTGACGGAATTCTTTTAAATCGTCGATTGACACTTTGTAACCGGATAAATGTAATAGACTGTACAGCAGCATAGATCCATGACCGGCAGATAAGACAAAACGGTCACGGTTGAACCATTTTGAATTTTTCGGGTTATGATTCATAAAATCTGTCCAAAGGGTGTAAGCCATTGGAGCTGCCCCCATTGGTAAACCAGGATGTCCGGAGTTTGCTTTTTCAATCGCATCAATGGATAACGTACGAATCGTATTAATAGATTGTTGTTCAATTTGTTGTGTCATTATTTTTCTCCTTCCACTTCAAAACATATTCTATTTCTAACTCTATTTTATAATGAAATCCTTTACTATACAAGCTAAGTCAATGTGAAGATTGTGTAGAATTAGTGTTTTTTATTGCGCTCTTGATAATCTCGAAGCTTTTGCGGAGTAACATCATTACCTTTCGGGTCAATTACTGTCATCCCTTTCAGATGATTTTTAAAAGACCCCCGTACATTCCCCAGATATTCTTTACGCAATGCCTGCTGCTCGTTTTTTTCTTCTTCAGTTAATCCTTCATTCTTTGCTTTGTTAGCTAAGACATTAATTCTGTCCAGCTTATCTTTAGACAACATATATCTTGTCCCTCCTTCTACTAAAAAAACAGGAGATAAACTTCCTGTTATTCTATCTTACGCTACGATTAATTTTCATTCAAGGAATTGATATACTCCTGATACCGCCGGTGGATCGTTGCTTTGGATGCCTCAAAGCCCAGTCCGTTTAAAATTGTTGTAATCTCTTGAAACGTTAATTTATTCTGACGAAGCCGGACAATTTCCTCTATCGGAATTTCAGTACGCTCCCTTCCCGGAGACTGATTGATATGATTTAAATTTTTCTGAGGATTATATCCATTTGATACAGCGCGGCGCATGCCCCGTTTTATTTTCATATTATGTAGTTTACGCTGATATTCTTCCACTATACCGACAATATTTAACACCATAGAGTCAGCTTCATTAAGCTCCAGTCTTCCCTCATGTGTAATTGTATAAATAGGAATATTCATTTTCCGCAGTTGATGAAATAAAGCAATTTTTGTATTCCCTCTCCCAAGCCTTGTCTCGTCCTGAATACAAAGACAATCAGCTTCTTGATGTGAAAAATAATCAAGAAGCTTAAAAATACCGTCTCTATCTATGTCATAACCGCTGGCCTTTTCCTCAATACAATCCACAACTGTAAAATTTAATTTTCCAGCCAGTGCTGTCAGCTCTTCATATTGTCTCTGAAGTGATGTTTCCTGTGTTTCTTTCTCTGTACTCACCCGACAATAAATTATTGCTCTCAATGTTTTATCCTCCAATAGAAAATCCCTCTTTTTTACATCTATAAAGTAAAATGCGCCTTCACTTTTTGTTCAAAAGTCTAATGAAAAATGAACCAGCAAATTTCTTCATACTTTTAGAACACGCACTTTAAATAATTTATTTTACCAACACTGCAAATTTTATTTACTCTCTATAAAACATGCAAGGAAATAAGCCATATGGGCTTAAAAACTTAAGCAGTAGTAACCATCATCGTATATAAAAATAATAAAGCAATAATAAAAGCTACAATATAAAACGCATCTGATTTCATTAGTTTTTCAAACATATTAAAAAACTCCCTTCAGTATTTTATAAGGTCCCGGAACAGTTGTTCTGATTATAGTATATTTAGAACAGTTGTTCTTGTCAACACTTTTTAGAACATTTGTTTGTAAAATTATTATTTAAGTGCTATACTGTGAATAACAAATACCTATGCTAGAGGGGAGAAAGTCATGACAAAACTATCGAAAAGACAGCAGATGATTTTTGACTTTATTAAAGAACAAGTAGAACAGAAAGGTTATCCGCCTTCCGTTCGCGAAATCGCCGTTGCTGTCGGGTTAGCTTCAAGCTCTACGGTTCATGGGCACTTGGAAAGACTTGAAAACAAAGGATATATACGGAGAGATCCTACGAAGCCCCGTGCCATTGAGATTATGTATGAGAATGAAAATGAAGCACCCAGAGACAAAGCTATTTACGTACCTGTAATCGGAAAAGTTACAGCAGGTATTCCTATTACAGCCATTGAAAATATTGAAGAATTTATTCCTGTTCCGAGCTCCTCAGCCGGGCCGGAGGATAATCTGTTTGTACTTGTAATTGATGGAGAAAGTATGATCGAAGCAGGCATTTTAGACAATGATATGGTTATTGTCAAACAACAGAGTTCTGCTGATAACGGGGATATAGTTGTAGCGATGACCGAGGATAACGAGGCTACTGTTAAACGATTTTTTAAAGAAAAAAACCGTTTTCGACTGCAGCCGGAAAACGCAACCATGGAACCACTTTATTATGAAAATGTTTCTATCCTGGGTAAGGTTATCGGATTATACCGCAATATCCACTAAAAATAAAAATGCAGTATATTTATACAGTCTGAGAACAGAACATCCTGCTTCTTCGCGGGCCTATAAGCGATGCTATTCCTAAAAAAAGGTTAACGGATACAGTTAAAACTGTATCCGTTAACCTTTTTTCTAACATAAAATTAGTCCAAGCCTAATATGCTTTATATAAAGTACAAGTTCAAGGAGTGTGTAAAATTGACTGAAACGATAAAAAAGAAACGTTGGCTTTATATTCCAATTATTATTATCAGCTTTGTTCTGGGAATTATCTATCTAACGAAAGTTGCTGACTACTTAACGCTGCCATTTTTATCAACTCTTTTACTCATTGTCACTTTTTTAGAAGTTTATCCAGACAAAAACTATTTTTCCAAAACTAATTTAATAAAAATCATTTCTGCTCTTTTACTTGTCGCTCTTGCCTTATGGTATCAGGTGACTGTTTTTATAATTGGCTAAATCGACAAAGCATTTCATTCAATCTTTCCTTTCGTTTAAGGAAACCGATGCTTACCATTACTTACGCTAATCTAAAAATAAGTAATATACCGACTTTTGGGAATATAAAAAAGTGAGCTGACTCCTTTTTTTATATTTAGGATTTGAAACCGGATGACCCGTATAAAATTATGTCGGCTGCTTCGTACTCGTCATAGGAATATTAACTCACTTTATGTTCCAAACGTAATCGGTCAGCAACCATCGCGATGAATTCTGAGTTTGTCGGCTTCGCTTTTGAAATATTAATGGTGTAGCCAAATAAAGCCGAAATGGAATCAATATTTCCTCTGCTCCAGGCAACTTCTATTGCATGGCGGATAGCTCTTTCTACACGCGAAGCAGTTGTATTAAATTTTTTAGCAATATCAGGGTAAAGCACTTTTGTAATAGATCCTAAAAGTTCAATATCATTATAAACCATTGTAATTGCCTCTCTTAAGTACATATATCCTTTAATATGTGCAGGTACACCAATTTCATGAATAATATTTGTTATATTTGCTTCCAAATCTTGTTTTTTCCTGTTTTCTGTATTTGTTTTATTGACATTCGATACTCTTGGAATACTGCTGCCTTGAACCTGTAAGATTTGGTCAGCCAGATTCTGTATGTCAAATGGCTTCAGAATAAAATAAGAAGCTCCTAAATCTACAGCTTTCTTCATCACTTCTTCCTGACCAAAAGCTGTCAGCATTATAATATGTGGTTTTTTATTTAAATCCATTTTTTTAATTTCATTTAATACGGCAATTCCGTCCATATGAGGCATGATAATATCTAATACCAGTACATCCGGGTTTTTCTCTTCAATCAGCGGGATACAGTCCCTGCCGTTTAATGCTGTTCCAACAATTTCAATTTCTTCCTGCTCCCCAAAAAAGTCCTCCATTAATTGAATTAACTCACGATTATCATCAACAAAACATACAGATATTTTACTCACTAAAAAATCCTCCCTTTGCTTTTTATGCACCTATTACATATTCTACAAAAAATATAAATATCCTCTTTAAAATCAAAAAACTTTTGATTTATTTCGATTTTCTTAAGTATTCTCTGTTTTTCTTTATTTTTCACCAACTTTCGACACGATTTTCAAGCTCTTTGTATTCGTTTTCATTATATCAGATAGTGATTGGATATAAAACACCTGTATCCATACACTGTACGCAGCTTTAATCTTTATAGTACTAATTAAAAAAATACTTGTAATGGCCATCACCATTACAAGTATTTTTTTAAGCTGCATTCTCATTGGATTCAGACTTGATAATGCCGGCATCCTCAAGCATCCATTCGATATGAACACCATAACCAGAGGTTGGATCATTGACGAATACATGTGTTACTGCGCCAATAATTTTGCCATTTTGAATAATTGGACTGCCGCTCATCCCCTGCACAATCCCGCCTGTTAACTCTAACAATCGAGGATCAGTAATCTGAATAACCATTCCTTTTGTTGACGCTGATTTTTGAGGAACACTGCTGATAATTTCAATATCAAATTCTTCAATTTTTTCTCCATCAACTACTGTAAGAATTTTTGCCGGACCTTCTTTGACTTCATGAGATAATGCTACCGGAAATGCTTCATCGTATTTTTCATGATTCACTTCCTTCTCTAATATCCCAAATATACCGTAATCCGTATTTTTTGTTATATTACCAATTCTTTTTTCCTGTGTTTGAAAGGAGGCTTGTTTTTCTCCCGGTAAACCATTATCTCCCTTTTCAATAGCTGTTACAGAAGAATGAATAATGGATCCTTGTTTAATATCAATCGGCTTTTTTGTATCCATATCTGAGATAACATGCCCTAAGGCACCATACCGGCCTGTTTTCGGGTCATAAAACGTCATTGTGCCAATCCCTGCAGCAGTATCTCTAATATATAACCCGATTTTATAAGCTTTTTCTTTTTTATCAAAAATCGGTTGTAAACTGGTTTCGATCATTTTATCTCCGCGTTTCAGTTTGATCTGCAGCTTTTTATTCTCTTTACCGCTATTATCAACAATCGGTTTGATATCTGTCATATGGTTAATCTTTTGGCCGTTTATTTCAACAATCGTGTCACCAACATTTATTTTAGCAGCTTCTCCTGGAGATTTTGCTCCTTCTGACACTTTTACCTGATGATGGCCTACAACCAGAACTCCTTTTGTCTCCAGTTGAACTCCAATCGATTGTCCCCCCGGCACTACTTTCACATCCTCCAGACGCTGATATTGCTCCTTATTGTCCTCTTTTGAGCTCTCCTCCTTATTTAAAAAGGGAATGATCGGGGAGTCATGGAAAACTTCTTTATATCCTTGTAGGGATGTATCTGCGTGGATAAAGGAAGGAAAAAGAAAAAACAACATAAAAAAAAGTGATAACAGCGAGCATATTTTATATTTTAAATTGCTCTTGCTTGGTTTACTCATAAATCGTCTCCTCCTCATACAAAAAATATTATCTTTCTGTACATATACTTTTTGCAATTGGAGGGCAGTTTAAACTGGAACAACCTATGTGATATGTGTATCTTTTCCTATAAAAATATAGATAAACTAACGTATAGTGTTGTTGTTCTAAAGATGCAAAAGGACATGTTATTAACGAAATTTGTAAGTACAGGAAAAAGAAAAAACCGGTACGTTTATTGTCCGATTTTTTTTCGTTTTTATCCCTTTAATTTGATTTTTTAAAATGTCCTGCCAATACTAACATTTCCTTCGCATGTTCTTTTGCAGTATCTGTTAATTTTGTTCCTGTAATCATGCGGCTTAATTCCTCAATAAGCTCTTTATCATTTAATTCAATAACAGAAGTAAAGGTACGATTCGACTTTTCTTTTTTCTGAATAAATTTATGTGTATCTGCCATCGCAGCAACCTGCGGAAGATGGGTAATACATAAAACCTGTGATTCAAGAGAAATTTCATGAATTTTTTCAGCAATCGCCTGCGCGACTCTTCCGCTGACACCTGTATCCACTTCATCAAAAATAACACTCGTGATTCCCTGATGCTTTGAGAAGATTTTCTTTAAAGCAAGCATAATCCTGGATAACTCTCCACCTGAAGCAATTTTTGTCAGATCCTTTAATGGTTCTCCGACATTCGTTGAAATTCGGAACAATATTTTATCATATCCGTTCGATTTCAGTTTCCGCTGCGCAGAATCTTCAAAATCAATGGAGAAGGTTGTTTTTTCCAAATAGAGATCCTTTAACTCCATGTGAATATCATAGGTTAACTGTTCAGCAGCCTGCTTTCGTAAATGATGCAGCTGGTCTGCTTCTAATAAAGCATCTTTTTCAAGCTCATCAATTTCTGTCACCAGTGTATTTAAATGCGATTCCCTGTTTGTAATCTGCTCGATTTCTTCTTCTACACGGCCTAGATAGTCTAACATTTCTTCCACAGTCGGACCGTATTTCCTTTTTAGTCTGTTCAGTTCATCCATGCGCTGTTCAATCTCATTAAGCCGTTCTGGATTATATTGCAGCTGACCGAGGTAATTGCGGATATCATAAGTAATCTCTTCCAGCATATAATAGTGGTTAGACATACTATCTAATTTTTCGGCAATAAAAGGATCTAAATCCGCACCATCCTGTAATGATAATTGTGCCTGGCTGATTAAATCTAATCCGTGCTGCTCACCATATAGTGAAAAATAAGCATCAGAAAGCGATTTATGTATTTTTTCATAATTAGCAAGCTGGTTGCGTTCTTCTTCCAGATCCGTATCTTCTTGAGGGACAAGCTGTGCTTCTGTTAATTCCTGCTGCTGAAATTGAAGCAGATCCAGACGTTGTGCCATCTCCTGTTCATTGTCATTCAAACTGCGGTACTTCTTCTTCAGATTTTCCAGACGGTAATAAATATCCTGATAATCCTTTTTCGCTTCTTTCATTGCATCTCCCAGGTAAAGATCTAAAAAGTCAATGTGCTGCTCATTATCCATCAGCGATTGTGTCTCATGCTGACTATGAATATCAATCAATGTCTTTCCAAATTCTCTGAGGATGGCTAAAGTGACTAATTTACTGTTTACACGGCAGATGCTCTTTCCTGAGGCCGTAATCGTTCGTTGGAGTACAATTTGTTCATCACTTATTTCAATCCCGTATGCTTTACCAACCTGATAAATAGGATGCTTTTTATGATCAATAAAAAATAATCCTTCAATCTCCGCTTTATTTGATTCATGCCTGACAAAGTCCACAGATCCCCGTGCCCCAGCTAATAATTGGATAGCATCAATAATAATTGATTTCCCTGCACCTGTTTCCCCAGTCAAAACAGTAAGTCCTTCCTGAAAGCTTATGGATAATTCTTCAATAATCGCAAAGTTTTTTATAGATAATTCTGTTAACATGCTCCTCACCCCAACTAAACAATTTTAAAGCATCCCGATTAACCGATTTTTAATTTCCTCTGCATGTTCCGGAGTCCGGCAAATAATTAAGCAAGTATCGTCCCCGCAGATTGTTCCCATAATCTCTTCCCAATCCAGATTATCAATTAAAACACCGACTGCATGAGCGTTGCCGGGAAGTGTTTTTAGAATGATAAAATGACTTGCATTTTCTATTTTAACAAATGTATCTACGATTAATCGCTGCAACTTTTGCAGCGGATTAAAGCGTTGATCTGCTGGAAGGCTATATTTATACTGTCCCGTATTTGTCGGAACCTTGACCAATTGCAGCTCTTTAATATCGCGTGATATCGTTGCTTGCGTTACGTTATAGCCGAGATTTTTCAAAGCATCGACAAGTTCATCCTGTGTTTCAATAATATTTTCAGTAATCAATTCCCGAATTTTAATATGACGTTGTATTTTACTCAAGTATAAATCCCTCCTTTTTGAACTTCTTCTTTTAATAAAGCTTATCTGAGATTTATTATATCAGTGCCAGCTGCGCATCCTTCACAACATTTTCTAACACAATTTCTTTTGGTGTTTCTTTATTATTCCATCTAAAATGTGCCAAAAATTCAATATTGCCCTCTGTTCCTTTAATAGGTGAATAAGTTAAGTCCACTAAGGTAAAAGATACATCCGCAGCATACTTTACTGTTTTTTCCAAAACCTCTAAATGAATGGAAGGATCCCTGACAATTCCTTTTGGGCCAACCTGGTCTTTAAAAGCTTCAAATTGGGGTTTTATCAAGGCAATAATATCATTTTTTTCGTTTAATAATGTTGCCAGGACCGGGAAAATATGCTTCAAAGAAATAAAAGATACATCAATAGAAGCTACTTCCGGAAAGCCGGACGTTAACATATCTGGTGTAACATGTCTGAAGTTTGTCCGCTCCATCTCAATGACACGTGGGTCATTTCGAAGCTTCCAATCCAATTGATTATAGCCGACATCTATGGCATAGCATTTTTTTGCACCATTTTTCAATGCACAATCAGTAAAACCGCCTGTTGAAGAGCCGATATCCATAAATATTTTATCTGCAACATCTACGGAAAATGATTGAAGTGCCTTTTCAAGTTTATATCCGCCACGTCCTACATATTTTAAACGCTTGTCTTTGATTCGAAGCGGCGTCTCAACCGGAATCAGACTGCCCGGTTTGTCAATACGTTCTTCTCCGGAATAGACTAATCCCGCCATTACAGCACGTTTCGCTTTTTCAATATCTTCTGCCAGTTCCCGTTCCACTAATAGCTCATCAATTCTTTTCTTTTTTTTCATAGACCTTTTCCTTTTCCGAACGAATCATTTTTATTAGGCTTTTTGAATTTTCTTTTTAATGATCTCTTTGACTAAAGTAATCTGTCAATGCTTTCAAAAGGGAATCTTCTGCGCCTGCTAACCTCAAGCTTTCATATGCTTTTTGGACATACTTTTCTTTTTGTGCAATCGCACCATCCAGACCCAATAATTTTGGATACGTACTTTTTTCATTTAATTCATCACTGCCTACCCGCTTGCCCAGTTTTTCTTCTTCGCCGGAAACATCCAGAATATCATCCTGCACCTGAAAAATCAGTCCTAAATAGTATGCGTATTGCTTCAAATACTGTAACTGTTCATCGGTGGCATTTGCTAAATATGCTCCTGTAAAAATGGCAAAACGAATGAGTTCACCCGTTTTTAGAGCATGAATTTCTTCCATGGCCTCTAAAGAAACAGATTGCTTCTCCGCTTCCATATCAAGAATTTGTCCACCGACCATCCCTTTAGGTCCGCTGCAGGCAGCTAATTCTTTGGCAAGGACAACTTTCTCTTCTGAAGTAAGCAGCGGATCACTTAAAATCAATTCAAAGCTGTAGGTTAACAATGCGTCACCGGCAAGGATAGCTGTGGCTTCATCAAACTTTTTATGATTCGTTAACATACCGCGCCGGTAATCATCATTATCCATTGCCGGCAGATCATCATGAATAAGTGAATAGGTATGTATCATTTCAAGAGCAATCGCTGAGGACATCACTTTTTGAACATCCTGCCCGTATACTTCATAGCTTGCAAATAATAAAATGGGGCGTAACCTTTTCCCGCCCGCATCTAAGGAATAAAGCATGGACTGTTTTAAATTAGCAGGTATCTCAAGCTTATCAAAGCAGCTTGTATATGCTTTTTGAAGTTCTTCACGGTAAAACTCTAGATAAGCTTGCAATCGTTTATGCATAATCTTATTTTTCCTCCTCTATATCAAACGGTTCCAGTTCTCCTTGTTCATTTAAAATATGAACCATTTTTTCCTGTACATTTGTTAATTTCTCATTACACAGTTTAGAAAGCTTCATTCCGTCGTGATAATATTCGATCGCCTTTTCAAGAGGAACATCACCTTCTTCCAGCATTGTTACAATGTTTTCCAATTTCTCCATAGCCTGCTCAAAGGTTAATTCATCATATTTCTTTTCTTCCGCCACTGTCATCTGCCTCCTTTATCTTTTGTACTTCTGCTTGAACATATCCATCCTTCAGCCTTACATCTATCTGGTCTCCCAGATCCACTTCCTTAATCGATTTAATTACTTTACCGTCCTCGTTATAGCTGATTCCATAACCCCGTGCCATAATCGCGAGCGGATTAACCAGTGTTAATTTATTTATCGAAGTCTGCAGCTCACGTTCTGAATTTGTAAACAGTTGTTTCATGGACCTGTTTAGCTGTGTTGTTAATTTATGATTATTATCAGCTGCGGCTTTTATTTCTTGCTCCGGATGCTGTGTACTCAATCTTTTTTTCAAATGTGTGTAACGCACCTGCTTCTCTTCCACCCGGTTTTTAAAGGATCTGTTAAGCGTATCCAGCATCGTATCCAGCTCTTGTTCCTTCTGAGCAATCAGTTGTTTGGGATACTTAAACGCATAGGTCTGGCTTAAACGTTCTAAACGCTTTGAATACATTTGTATATCCGTACGCATAACCTGTGTTAAGCGCTGCACAAAATACGATACTTTATCAAGCTGTTCTGTTTGAGATGGAACAGCCAATTCAGCAGCTCCTGTCGGTGTAGGTGCGCGTAAATCAGCTACAAAATCTGCAATTGTTGTATCCGTTTCATGCCCCACAGCAGAAATTACCGGGATGCTTGAGTCGTAAATCGCTCTTGCAACTGCTTCTTCATTAAAGCTCCACAGTTCTTCAATAGAACCCCCGCCGCGGCCTACGATCAAAACATCATACTCATCTGAAAATGCGTTCGCATATTGTATTGCTCTTACAATAGAACTGACCGCCTGTGGTCCCTGTACGGAAACAGGCAGGACGGTAATCTTCACAGAAGGGGATCTTCTTTCAATCGTTGTCACTATATCACGGACAGCAGCTCCTGTCGGCGAGGTAATAACACCAACATGATCCGGATAGGCAGGAATCTTCTTTTTCTGATCATCAAGAAATAAGCCTTCTGTTTGCAATTTTTCTTTCAATTGCTCAAAAGCCTGATACAATGCTCCAATGCCATCAGGCTCCATTTCACGGATATAGAGCTGATATTGCCCGCTTGACTCATAGACACTTACCTCTCCACGAATAAGCACGCTCATACCATTTTCCGGGCGAAATAGAAGTCTGCTGTTATTAGAAGAAAACATGACTGCCTGAATACGGGCATTATCATCCTTAATCGTCAGATACATATGCCCGCGGCTATGATGTTTAAAATTAGATATTTCCCCGCGCAGCCAAACCTGACGTAAATGAGGATCTGTATCTATCTTACGTTTCACATATCTGGTCAGGGCAGTAACCGTCAGATAGTTATCCTTCACTTTTCAGACAATCCTTTTGCTGCTTTAATGGTATTTTTTAAAAGCATTGTAATTGTCATTGGACCAACACCGCGGGGAACAGGTGTAATATAAGATGCTTTTTCCTTTGCACTTTCAAACTCTACGTCACCTGTCAGCTTTCCGTTATCCATGCGGTTAATTCCCACATCAATAACAACTGCTCCATCTTTGACATAGCTTCCGTCAACAGCATGCTCTCTGCCCATTGCCACAACTAGAATGTCTGCCTCAGACGCAATTTCACGGAGGTTTTTCGTACGGGAATGGCAGTATGTAACTGTAGCGTTTCTCTCCAACAATAATAATCCCATCGGCTTCCCGACAATATTACTTCGCCCAATAATCACTGCACGTTTTCCTTCTATTTCAATATTTTTAGATTCAAGCATTGTCAAAATACCAAAGGGTGTACAAGGTAAAAAGGTCTCTTCTCCGTTTACAAGCTTTCCAATATTAATCGGATGGAAACCATCAACATCTTTTAAAGGTGAAATAGCATGAATAACCTTCTGTTCATCGATATGATCAGGCAGCGGCAATTGGACAAGGATTCCATGTACTTCTGTAGCATTATTCTGCTTTTCAATAACCTGTAAAAGCTCCTGCTCGGATACTGATTCAGGAAGCTCAATTAATTCAGATGCTATCCCGGTTATTTCACAAGCCTTCTCTTTTCCTCTGACATAGGATTTTGATGCAGGATTGTCTCCTACTAAGATAACAGTCAAATGCGGATGGATGCCCTCTTGCTTCAATGCTTCTACTTCTTGCTTCATCTCTACCTTCAGCTGATCAGATAATTCTTTTCCATTTAATATTTCTGCAGTCATCATTGCCCCTCCTTAAGAAATAACTTTTGATAATACACCGTTAATAAATTTACCGGATCGTTCATCTCCAAATGTATGCGCCAGCTCTATTGCCTCGTTGATAGATACATTCGGCGGAATGTCCTCCATGTATAATAATTCATAAACTGCCATTCTTAAAATAGTACGCTCCACCGCCGCAATGCGCTCGAGCGACCAATTTTCCAGGTTTCCTGCTATTTTTGAATCAATGGTTTCTTTATAAGTGATTACTCCTTCAATCAGCATAGTCAGGAAAACATCCTTTCGTTCATCTTCCTTCAATGACTCCATTGCTAAACTGATCTCGTCTTCATTTATGTCTAATTGAAAAAGCGTCTGAAATGCTTTTTCTCTGGCTTTATGTCGGTTCATCACGCAGCTCCTTCTATTTTCTTTCGTTTACTGTTAAAATCATAACATGTTTCCCTTAATTTTGGCTAGGATACAGTATACCCGCTTCTATGATTAAAAAGGACATACTCAGCCAACAAAAAGGAAACACAGGTCATTTACCCGTGTTCCCCTTTGTGAATTAAATGTATATTTATACAATTTCCTGATTTTCCATTTGAATACCTGCTACATGGACATTTACTTCTTCAACCTGAATAGATGTCATGGTATGAATATTTTGCTTAATATTAGTCTGCAGCTTTGTTGCAACTTCCGGAATCGATTTTCCAAACTTAAGAATTACATAGATATCAATAATAGCGCCCTCTTCTGTTAATTCAACCCGAACACCTTTGCCATGTGATTTCTTGCCAAATCTTTCAGCAACACCTGTTGCAAAGTTACCGTGCATCGATTTTACACCGTCTACTTCCGTTGCAGCTATTCCCGCGATAACTTCAAGGACTTGCGGTACAATCTGTACACTGCCTAAACTGTCATCCTCAAGAATATCTAATAATAGTTGATCACTCATTGCCATCACTCCTTATTTGCTATCCTCATCTTCCCTTTCTTGGATGATTGGATATTCAGTTAAGAAATTCGTATTGAAGTCTCCCTCTTTAAATACGGGGTGGTTCATTATTTGATATTGGAATGGAATGGTCGTATGCACGCCCTCAACAACAAACTCTTCTAACGCACGCTTCATACGTTCTACAGCTTCTGCTCTGGTTGGAGCATAAACAATAAGCTTAGCAATCATGGAGTCATAATATGGCGGAATTCTATAGCCGCTGTATGCGCCGGAATCAACGCGAACTCCCAACCCGCCCGGCGGCAGGTACATTTCGATTTCTCCTGCTGAAGGCATAAAGTTTTTATATGGATCTTCCGCATTGATACGACATTCAATGGCATGCCCTTCAAAAGTAATATCCTCTTGGGTAAATGCCAACTCCCTGCCATCAGCAATACGAATTTGTTCTTTAATTAAATCCACACCGGTAACCATTTCCGTTACAGGATGCTCTACCTGAATACGTGTATTCATTTCCATAAAGTAAAATTCTTCTGATTGTCTGTCAAAAATATATTCAATGGTGCCGGCACCAACATAATCTACTGCCTCGGCTGCTTTTACAGAAGCTGCTCCCATACGGCTGCGAATTGTTTCGTTAATGGCAGGTGAAGGAGATTCCTCGACAAGCTTTTGCAAACGGCGCTGAATAGAACAATCTCTTTCACCGAGATGTACAATATTCCCATGTGTATCGGCCAGAACCTGAATTTCCACATGTCTGAAATCTTCAATGTATTTCTCAATATAGACACCCGGATTACCAAAGGCTGTTTCAGCTTCTTTCTGTGTCAGCTCCATTCCTTTGATTAATTCTTCTTCTGAACGGGCTACACGAATTCCTTTACCGCCACCGCCAGCAGTTGCTTTAATAATAACAGGATAACCTATTTCTTCGGCAATTTGTTTTGCATGGTCAATGCCGTCTACAATTCCTTCTGATCCAGGGACGACAGGAACATCAGCAGATTTCATTGTTTCTTTGGCAACATCTTTGATCCCCATTTTTTGAATAGCTTCAGGTGTCGGGCCAACAAATGTAACATTGCACTCCCTGCAAATCTCTGCAAAATCAGCATTTTCTGCCAGGAATCCATATCCCGGATGTATTGCATCCGCCTCTGTTGACAGGGCAACACTCATAATATTAGTTATGTTTAAATAGCTGTCCTTGCTTAATTTCGGTCCGACACAATAGGCTTCGTCCGCTAACTCAACATGTAACGATTCCCGGTCTGCTTCAGAATAGATTGCGACCGTCTCGATGCCCATCTCCTTACAGGCGCGGATAATCCGGACAGCTATTTCTCCACGATTGGCAACTAATAGCTTTTTAATCAATTATTCCATCCCCTTACTTCTTCTTTACTCTAAATAATGGCTGGCCATATTCTACAAGCTCGCCATTTTCAACTAAGACTTCCACAATTTCACCATTAGTCTCAGCTTCAATTTCATTAAATAATTTCATCGCTTCCACAATACATACAACTGTGTTTGTGTTCACTGCACTGCCTTTTGTCACAAAAGGATCGCTATCCGGTGAAGAAGAAGCATAAAATGTTCCAACCATTGGAGAAACAATTTCATAATCATAGTCAGCTGAAGCTTGAGGTGCTTCTTCTGCTTTCGTTTCTGTTTGTGCACTTACTTCAGGCTGCGGTTTTGGAACTGCCGGAGTTTGAGGCTCAGCTGTGATTTGAGGCTGTGTTTGCACGGTAGTAGTCACTGAACCTGTATTTTTTTTCATAGCTATCACTGCACCGTTTGCCTCATAGGAAAATTCCGTTAATGATGATTTATCAACCATTTCAATAATTTCTCTAATCTCATCTACTTGTAACATATTGGCACTCCTCGCTTCAATTAAAATCTTTTTTAGTATTTCATATTGGCTGTTTCATTACCTTCTAATATATTACGATAAAATGAGCAAAAACTTCAAGTCTACCGCAAATACTATCTTGTTATTATAACAGTTATAGCCTGAAAATGTTGGTTTTAACTATATTTTAAAAATAAGAAAAGCCAGCAGCTCAAGGGGCTGCCGGCTCCAGATTTTATTTGGCTGTCGGTTGAAAATTAACTTCTGTTACAATATCTTTTCCAAATTCATCACGTACCATCTGCATGATATTCGCTGCTTCTGTATTAGATAAGTCTTCTGTTTTCACATGTACATGTACTTTCTCGCCGTCGGAGCGGACAAGAATATCTTCATATTCTGTTGCAGCCAGAAGCTGTTGCTGAATAATGTTTTCTTTACTTGATAGTTCCTCCAGGCTGTCAATTTCCTGCAGCGCTTCATCCTTTTCTGTCGGTGATGCATTTGCTGAAGCCACTACATCTGTTAACTGGCTTTTTTTCCGGCTGCGTTCATCCTGGATTTCCATCCGGATTGTGGTAAACAATTCATCACTATCTACATTCTCTATATTCTCCACTTCAATGTCTTCTTCCGATTGCGTTGCCGGTACCGCATCTTCCGTGGCTGTTTCTTGTCCATCATTTACAAAAGCTAAATCATTTCCATTTGACGAAAAAATGTAATACACACTTAAAACAACCATCAAGCTTAACATTGTCAGTAACCATACTGTTTGTTTTTTTAACATACATTCTACCTCCTTAATTTTTAGCCATTACTGAAATTTTATGTGAAGGGACATCTAACACTCTTGACACTGCTTCAATGACTTGACTTTTCATAGATTGACTTTCCATCCCCTGGCCTATAATAAATACGCCCCGCACTTCTGGCTGCTTTGTTTGTACAAGTAAAGGGGTTTCCTGATCTCCCTGCCGGTAGAGCACAACCTGATGATCATCTGTCTGATCCTGCACTACTCTGGAGCCGCCATTTCGATCCGTTTCATCTGTTGTCTGTTGACCTGTAGTCCGATTTTTTTCATAAACCTGTTCACTGGTTGCCTCTAAATTTATCATTACTTCTGTTTCCGAAATACCATCCATCTGATTCAGCATACCGGCCAGCTGCTCACCCAGCTCGTTTTCCAATTCTTTTACTTCCCCATTCATTGACTGGGTTGCCGCTTCTTCAGAAATTTCTATCTGCGTATCGTCGTAAGGAACCGGCTGTGTTTCTTGTTCCGGCTTGAACAGGTTACTGATAACCATAATCAGAATTCCCACTAAGCCTAAAATAACAATAAACCCGATTTTTTTAGATGGCTGCTTCTGTTCTTTGCCGGAAGCCTCTTCATTACTATTGGCCTGTTTTAAAAAAGAAGTTAGTTTATTTTTCAAAATCCCTCTCCTTCCCAATAGACCGTTATTTCTTTATCTTCAATTTCCCAAAGCTCTCTTAAACTGTTCTCAATCTCCTGAAACGATTCTTCTGCATGCTCTTCCTCCTCGTGGTCCCATTCAATAACAACATCCTCTACCGTATTCATCGCTCCTTCCCCTGGTTCTGATTCTGTTATATAGACAATGACCTCTGTCAGATCCTCATAAGTTAAGGAATCCATAACAGAAAATTGGAAATCAATAGATGCAATCTCTACGGCAAATTCCTCTTTTAACGATTCCTCTGCTATTTTTTCCAATTCAATAGCCATTTGTTTTAAAATATATGCATCTTGTCCATTTTCTATTTCATTTTTTTCAAAATCTATTTGATTTTCTATCGAGGGCTCATTATTAAACTGCCTCTCAATCCGGTTCATAGAGCTTGATATGGCTGCATTTATGTCGGTATTAAATAAATAAAAAACAGGCTGAAGCAGAATCAAAATTAATATTAAACTAATAGCCAGCCGGACATATTTTTGTAAATGGTTTGCCGGTATAAGCAAATCAATCACGGAGGCCAGAATAATAAATAAAATAATTTGTGTTACCCAATCTGTAAATATTTCGATTCTCATCACCCCTATCGTAGTAGGACAGTTAAGTTACTTGCTGCAACAATAATGACAATGCCAAGCAGGAACATCAGTGAGACAGCCAATAAACAGGCTAAGATAAATAAAATATAGGTGCTTACTGTATTCAGGCATTGGACAATGGGACCGCCGCCGATCGGCTGCAATATAGCGGCTGCCAATTTATAAATTATTGCGATCACACCAACTTTCAAAGCTGGAAAAGCCACAATAAATAAAATAATAAAAAGGCCGATCATGCCGACAGCATTTTTTAATATAAGCGATGCACTGAGAATCGTATCCGCAGCATCTGTAAAGGTTCGTCCTAATACCGGTATAAAATTTCCTGTAACAAATTTAGCTGTCTTTATCGCTACCCCGTCCTGAATTGCTGTTGCAGTACCTTGAACGGAAATAACCCCCAGGAAGATTGTTAAAAAAATACCCAGACTGCCAACAGCAACATTTCTAAAAAGGTTTGCCAAATGAGTCACTTTAAAATGGCTATTCAAACTGCTGATAATAACAAGCATCGCCGAGAGAAACAATAAAGGTAAAACAAAGGTTGAGATAAATACACCACTAAAGTGAATAAAGAAAATAATAACCGGATGAAAAAATGAAACAGAAATCACACTGCCAAAGCTTGCCATCATCCCCAGCACCAGAGGGAGCAGTGCAATCATAAAGCTTTGCATCGTATCAATGGCTTCCTTCGTATAGGAGGTCGCCAGATAAAAACTGTTTAATACAATAAATAACAAGACTAAAAATACAACAAAATAAGCAACCTTGCTGACCGTTGTCTGTTCAAACGCTGACTGAATAGACTGCAGAACAACCGCAAATAATGTCAGCATTAAAAGCGTACCCAGGAGTTTTCCATTAATAATCAGTTCATGCAGGAGATAACGTAAGAAATATAACAGGATGTCCTGTATCGATATGCTATCTCCATTTTTTATCCATTCATAAATGCTGATTTTTTGTAGATCAGGCAAGTTATCACCGTATTCCGTTATCAGCTCATCCCAATAGGATTGAATTTCATCTAATGAAATCTCATCTAATAATGTATTTTGAAGTGTTTCCTCTTCCTCAGCAGTAATGGGCTCTTCAGCCGGATTATCCTCTGCTGCAGCAACAATCGGAATGCCCTGGCTAATTATAAAAGCAACTAATAACATACATATCGTCCGGAGTAGTTTGGCTGGTCTTATACACAATCTGGATACTCCCTTTCCTGGCTTCGTTTTCTCATGCCGGTCAAACATTAGGGATAAAACCGATAATTGCTTCGATGACAGCAGTAATAATCGGAACGGCAAGTAATAAAATAAATATTTTTCCTGCTAATTCAATGTATTTTGATACAGAATTAAGACCGGCATCCTTTGTCAAATGTGCCCCGATTTCTGCTATATAGGAAATACCGATAATTTTTAAAATTGTTGTCAGATAAAGTCCTTCAATGTTTGCCTGATCTCCCAGCTTCCGGATTGTTTCAAATATTAACTGGATTTGCTGGATAATGGAGAAAAAAATAACGATGCCCGTGATAAGAATAATTAAAAAGGCAATGGAACCATGTACTTCTTTCAGAAGGATATATAATAAACTTGCTAAAACGCCTAGAATCGTAATTTGGAGAATATCCATGTCCAATCTCCTTAAAATAGAAATACTGACCTGATCTGCTGAAATAAGTCTGACAGCCCATTAACCACAATGAGCAGAACGAGTATAAAACCAATTAATGTGGCAAATTGTGCAATTTCTTCTTTCCCCATTTGTTTTAAAATCGTATGGATAAGCGCAACAATAATGCCTATACCGGCAATCTGAAATAGAATTAATGCATCCACAAACATGTCCTTGCCCCTTCCTTAGATAAACAAAAGTGCCAGAAAGATACCGCATAAAAGGCCTAATACATTTGACAGCCTGCCGTAAGTATTAAAACGTTCTGTGGCATTTTTCCATTGCTCTTCCAAATAGAGATTCGTTAATTTTAAATGCTTTTGCTGCTGCTCAATATCATGCTGACCAAGTGTTCTGCCAAATTGAATCAATATCTCCAGCTCGCTTTTTTGCAGCGAGGATTGTCCGATTAATTTTTGAACAGATCCTTCCCATATCTCATCAAAGTCCTTTTCTTTATTTTCTAATGCGTCAGCCAGCTCTTGATAAAACATAGCTATTGGATTCGGTAATTTCTTCGCAATAATTTGAAATGCTTCCTGTAGTGGAACCTGACTGTATACCATTTCCGCTTCTAAAATCTGAAGTGACTGTAAAAATAATTGAATATGCTTTGGCCGTTGTTTTAACGCTCTTCCCCATTCCCATCCAAGGGCCGTAGACATACTAATTAAAAGCAGTACGCCAATCCATTTCAATGTCACCACCTCTTTGCCTGGTGTTAATTTGTTTACCATCTCTGTCAAAAGCATGAATAAGCCTGCCAATCTTTTTTCCTTGTCCCAAAAGTAAAAATCGCTCAAAAATAGACTCCTGTAATATTTTTTTCATGGTTGGCCGACGGAATAAGTCAGCTATATCATCCGCATGTATCGTACAAATAACCTTCACCCCTGCCTGCGATGCTTCTATAATCGCTTCCACATCCTTTTCTGCACCAATTTCATCAACTACAAGGATATCGGGGGATAAGGTACGAATAGCCATCATCATTCCTTCTGCTTTCGGACAAGCATCTAATACATCTGTCCGCATCCCTATATCATGCTGCGGAACACCACGGATGGATGCAGCTATTTCCGAACGCTCATCAATAATTGTCACTTTTTTTGAGCGGCTCGAATGAGAACCGCTGGCTATCTGCCTGCAGATATCGCGTATTATCGTTGTTTTTCCAGATTGTGGCGCACCGAGAATCATTGTATGATGATATGCACCGTCATAGATATAAGGCATCAGGGCATCTGCACATCCTTTTTTTTGCTTGGCAATACGAATATTAAAAAAGGATACCGGCTGAATTGCTTTTACTTTTTGATCTGCAGTTATAATGCCTCCTGCAATACCGACACGATGTCCGCCTTCTATCGTAATAAACCCGTTACGCAGTTCCTCTTCCATCCGATACAAGGAATATTCACTCAGCTGATTTAAAATATATATCGTCTCTTTCTTGGTCGGTAATGGCTTGTCCAGCCAGCGAATAGACGAGTCGAAAATAAATTCTATTTTTTGATGAATGCGTACCCGGATTTCCTGGAGCTGCTGCCATTGATTACCTGCAAAGTCTTCTATTGCTGTTTGAATATTTGGTGGAAAAAGCCGTAAAATTTCATACATCATAAAACCCCGCTTTTTGAAAAATACATAATCAGCTTGTTTTACTTACAGATATATGATTTTAAAATGAAATTATGCCCCCTGTGGACCGGAAGCAAATGATGTTTTTTGTAAGGGAAGCTTGAAAATATCGCAATTATAGAGAAACACGGAAGAAGAATCACGCAGAGGATACAGGGGCTGTTTTTATTTTTTCACAAAAAAAAGCAGCCTGCTTTAAGCAAACTGCTTGTTCTATTAAAATTATGCTCTGGAAACATATTTTCCATCAGCTGTATTAATAACGAGAACATCACCTTCATTAATAAAGAAAGGAACTTGTACAGTATGTCCGGTTTCTAATGTAGCCGGTTTTGAACCGCCGCTTGCTGTATCACCTTTAATTCCAGGTTCTGTTTCTGTTACTTGAAGCTCCACGTTGTTTGGCAGATCGACACCGATAATTTCGCCCTGGTAGGTAACAACGGAGACTTCCATATTTTCTTTAATAAATTTCAATTGATCTTTAATTTGGCTCTCAGGAATTTCAATTTGTTCATAAGTAGATGTATCCATAAACGCATGAGAATCACCAGAAGCATATAAATACTGCATTTTGTTATTCTCAATATGTGCTTTGCCTACTTTTTCACCACCACGGAACGTTTTTTCCTGAATATTTCCGTTACGCAAATTACGAAGCTTAGAACGGACAAAAGCCGCACCTTTACCAGGTTTTACATGCTGGAATTCAAGTACCTGCCAAATATCATTATCTACTTCAATGGTTAAACCTGTTTTAAAATCATTTACTGAAATCATATTTTTTCCTCCTATACCTTATAGTGCGTGTTCAAAAAGTCCGATAAATAGGACCAAGAAGTTCAAGGCGACAAAGATTTTTCAAACGGAGCGTATGCTTTATAATACGTGAGTATTGAAAAATCTTCGTCAACGCAGAAATTCGCTGTGTCATCTTTTTTGGACTTTTTGAACATCCTCTTATAGCTGTATAAATTCTTTTGGAGCAAATGTCAGCCGCTCATTACCACTATCCGTAATAACAATATCATCCTCGATGCGACAGCCGCCTAACCCCGGAACGTAAATTCCCGGTTCTACCGTCACTACCATTCCCGTTTTTAAAACCGCTTCAGACCGGGATGATAATCCAGGGCCCTCATGTACTTCCATTCCTAAAGCGTGACCTGTTGAATGACCGAAACGTTCGCCAAATCCTTTTTCCGTAATATAATCCCGGGTTAAAGCATCTGCCTCTTTCCCAGTCATACCTGGTTTAGTTCCTTTTACTCCACGAAGGTTCGCCTCTAATACTATATCATAAATTTCGCGTAACTCTACAGAAATTTCTCCAACAGCTACCGTTCTTGTAATATCAGAGCAATATCCATCATATAATGCACCATAATCCAGCGTCACAAGCTCGCCTTCCTGGATTTTTTTTGTGGATGCAACCCCATGCGGCAGAGCGGAACGCAAACCTGATGCAACAATTGTATCAAAGCTTGAGGAGGTCGCTCCCTGTCTGCGCATAAAAAATTCCAGTTCATTCGATATTTCAATTTCCGGCACACCGGGCTGGATAAAGGATTGAATATGCGCAAAGGCATCATCTGCGATTTTTGCAGCTTTTTTCATAATTGTTAATTCATCAGCTGTTTTAATCATGCGTAATCCTTCAATAATTCCTTCTACTGGCACTAATTCTTGAGAAAATTGACTTTGATACGTTTCAAATTGGCTATAAGTCGTATAATATTTCTCAAAGGCCAGTTTTTTTACACCCAGCTTGTCAATTTGATTAGCAATTTCTTGAATCATTCCTTGCTTATGTTCCACAATTTCAAATGCGTCCGCCTGTTCGGCAGCTTGTTCAGTATAACGAAAATCTGTAATAAATATAGCTTTATCCTTTGTAACTAATGCCGTCCCGGCTGTTCCGGTAAAATTAGTAATATAGCGTCTGTTATAAGGACTGTCAATGATTATTGCGTCTACTTTACTTTCTTCTAATTTTTCACGTAAGCGATTAATTTTCGTCAAAAGGCTTCATCCTCTCCAAAATCTCAAGTTTCATAAGTAATTTTATCATATATATATAAGTTTGAATAACCTCTGATAGGAAAATTCTAGCTTTTTTCAATGATATCTTCTGTCTGCATGGAATCCATATAATCGTATGAAATGGAATAGCCGATAAATGTTCCGTACAAAATAAATAAACATATTGTCGTGATCCATGTATTTATTGACCACTCCATCACAGCAGGAATATCGCTAAATATCGGATGAAATAAAATGAACAGAATCACCCATAAAATAAAGCCGTAAATCATTCCTGCCCACATATATTTTATTTTTTTGAGAATCAGATAATAAAGGTAAGCAGTAAGCAAAGAGACAACTCCAGCCAGAATCGTTGTAAATAAGACACCAAGCCACGTATCTGTCCATTCTGCCGATACCCATGAAGTCAGCAGATAGAACTTCGGAGTAACCTCCAGAAAATTGAAGTAATACATGGCACTTCCAAGTAAACTGAATAGGACTCCTCCTACAAACCCTGTGTACATTGATTTTTTTAATATAGATTCCTCATTATCCTTTATTTTCTGTTTCTTTGACATACGTCTCATCTTCAATCACCTCCATTCTCTAGTATGACCAATTAATAAAACTAGTATGATGAAATAATCTTTTCAATAAAACTGCGGGAATATATTTTATAAAAAAGGGAATAAATAATTAACAGGCAAGTAAATTTTCGCGTGTTGTAGTAATTTCTATATTGCTCTAAGGACATCGGCGAATTTTGTAGAAGGTCCTTAACAGGCATACTCTATCAAGATATGGTAAAATATAAGTAGAATACAATGTGTGAGAAAGGAGGATTTCAATTGAGAAATAAAGTAGTATCTATTTTTGTCTACTTGATAATTGCTTTTGCGGCATTTGGATTAATTTCACAGTTATTTGGAAATACAGCTGCGTTTTTATCAAGGCTATTGATTTCGATTGGAATAGGGGCAGCTATTTTTGGATTGGTTTATTTCTTTCTCATACGCAGACAGCAGCCTTCCGGACGGCAGCAGAATAATATGAAAAAATACAAGCAGGCTGTAAAACAATCCAAATCAAAGTATGGTCATCAAAAATCCGTGACCACTGCCAACAGTCAAAAACCGGGCCAAAAGAAAAGGAGTCCTAAGAGAGCCAGTCATTTACGGGTTATTGAAGGAAATAAATCAAAGAAAAAGAATCGTGTTTCTTCATAAACAGACTAATAAATTACAAACCTTTAAAGGAGCTTAGAAACGAAGCTCCTTTATGTATATCTGTATATTCTATTTACGTAAGGAAACTTCTCCTTACCATTCCTGTCAAAAACGCATTCTATATCTATTCGAATGCGTTTTTATTTGCAATTTATCCATTGGATTCTCCTTTCAGAAAAATCTTATCCGCTCCAGGTGCGTAAAAAGTTTTCACTGGATTCCTTCCCTATTTGCCGCAGTTTTTCTCTGCTTACCTCTGTAATATCAAAATTCATGGAGCTCACTTCAGGAGTAGGCACAAAAATAATATGATCTGCCTGTGATTTCGATATATAGCGGTTATCATGTGCCTGCTTCATTGTTGCAAAAAGGCGGGGAAACATATTAAGAGCATTTCTAATTTCGCGTGGTTCCATAGATGTAGATAGATCTGTCAGTTTCACACCGATTACTGGACGAGCTTTCATTTTCTCATCTTCAGAAAAAATCCATAATGGAAAATTACTTAGTAAACCGCCATCCACTATCACACTCTTTTCTTTATTTTTACCTTGGATTCTTTTCGGCATAAAAAAATAAGGAAAACCTGCACTCATGCGGATAGCAGCTGCTACAGAAAATGTTTCCGGCTGGAGCCCGTAAACTCTTTCCAAATCATCTGGGATAACTACCAATTTCCCTAGAGATAAATCACTGACAACCACTTTTAGCACACCTGGCTTTAAATCACCGAATTGATATACATTCTGCCTTGCTAATGCTTCTCTCAGCCACGCTTCCAGCTTCTCCCCTTTGTATAATCCTAATTGATAATAGAGAAATAACCATTTTGTCACCGGCAGTACCTTTGATAGCCATGGCGGGTCAGCTAATTTTTGTACATCTAATGTTTTCATTAATTCCTTAATATCTCTATATTGATACCCTGCAGCCAGAAATCCTGCTATAATCGCACCTGCAGAAGTCCCGGCAGCACGCTCTACCTGCAGATTTTTCTCTTCCCAGGATTCTAACACGCCAACATATGCAAACCCCTTCACTCCCCCGCCAGAAAATACAGCATCAATCTTCATGACATCGCTCCATCCCTTATAGGTGCTTATTGATTTATACGTTTATTAGCTTGTTTATTATGCTTTTTTACACTTCAGAGATGGAGTTCAATAGAAGTTTTCATGCACAAAAAAAACCAGTTATTCCTAAGAACAACTGGCTATGCTTTATTCGCTTCACTTATTTTTTGCAGATCATTACGCCGCTTTTCGTCTTCTTTAAAATAAGCAACAACGTCTGCTATCCTGTCAATGGAATTCCAGCTTAGATGATGCTCAATCCCCTCTACATCATTATATATCCGCTCTTCATCCACTCCGATTAATTCCAGAAACTCTTCTAACAGCTCATGTCTGAAAACAAGACGTTCCCCAATTTTCTTTCCCTTTGCCGTTAATACAAACCCCCGGTACTTTTCATAGTCCAAATATTTGTCCTTGTCCAATTTTTGTACCATTTTTGTAACAGAGGAAGGATGCACATCCAATGCTTCTGCAATAGATGAAACTCTGGCATATCCTTTTGCTTCAATTAAATTATAAATAATTTCAATATAGTCTTCCATACTTGGTGTAGGCATAAAAAGCTCCTCTCTTTGCATTATCTCCAGAAAATCTGGTATTCGTTAAAGGAAGTATTGAAAGCATATTTCTCTTTCTTCCAATCCAATAAAGTTCTTAAATAAATATCTTCTTTAAGACCCGGGACCGGGATTGCCCGTCCTGTCGAATAGCTTTTGCGTTTAACCGGTCTATTAAAACCGTTGTGTTTATGCAGATAACTGTGGTGCCTTTAATAAGAAAGTTAATTTTTTTTATCAAAGGAAACTTTTTTTCTAACTTAATCATAGCTGATTTTTCCATAAAACTCAAGTTATTATCCTTTTCTTCGTATGTGCCCCTTCTCTTTTCCATTATTACACATGGAATAAACTATCGAGGTACTTTCTACATCTTAAGGCGGAGCGGATTTCCTTCGCCAGATTGTTGTTGGCATTTTTGACAATTGCTAAGATGATGTCATAAGGAGGAGGAATAAAGTGGAGAAAATTATTGAGATTAATAATTTAACGAAAAGCTACCGTAAAAGAAAATCGAAAGAAGTTATTCAAGCTGTAAAGAATGTTGCATTTAATGTATATAAAGGCGAGATTCTTGGCTTATTAGGTCCTAATGGAGCAGGAAAGACGACCACGATTAAATTAATCTGCGGGCTGCTGTACCCGGACAGCGGAGAGATAAAGATAAAAGGAATACCGAATACGGTAAGGCGTTTAGAATCATTACAGCATATCAGTGCAGTTCTGGAAGGAAACCGTAATTTATACTGGCGGCTTACGGTCAGAGAAAATCTGGAGTATTTTGCCGGCAACAGAGGCAGATCCCGGAAAGAAGTGAAAAAGGAAATTGATGAACTGCTTCAAATGTTCCGATTAAAGGACAAAGAAAATGAACTGGTGAACAGGCTTTCCCGCGGTATGCAGCAAAAATTAGCCATTGCTGTAGCGATGCTTGCTAATACGGAAGTATTGCTTTTAGACGAACCGACACTTGGGCTGGATGTGCAAACAGGGCTGGAGGTCAGGGAGATACTGAAATCGATTGTTAAAAATTATCATCGTACGATTATCATCAGCTCTCATGATATGGATGTTATTCAGGATATATGTAACCGAACCGTAATTATTAATCAGGGAACAGTTGTTATCGATCAGCGGGTCGATGAGCTGATAAAATTATTTGAAGTCCGCTCCTACCGTCTGACCTTAACGGAACCGCTATCCCTTGACCAGCAAAAAGCAATTTCAGCACGCTTTCCAGCAAATGAATATGTAGAGGATCAAGCACACAGCTACCTTACTGTACAGCTGGAGAAAAGCGAGGATATTTATCAGATTTTTCAGGTATTACAATTGAATCGCACTCCTATTGATTCGATTGACAGAAAAGCGATTCGCTTTGATGAAGTATTTCTAAAAATTATACAAGGAGACCACCAATATGCAATGGATTAACTTATTTCGTGCTAACCTGCGGAAGGAATACCTGGAGATGAAGCGTTATTTACCTAATACCATCGCACTTGTCTTAACGTTTTACTTTATCTTTTTAGGTTTATTCGGGGTCATTCACTTTTTTGGAGACCCATCGACACAGGATGCCAATATTCAATTTGTTATTGTTAATTATATTTTCTGGTTTTTAGCGCTTAGTGTTATTCAAATGTTCGGTTTTGAAATTGTTAATGAAGCTATACGCGGAACGCTTGAACAATTATCTATGTCTCCGATGGGAATCTGGCGTATTTTAAGTACAAGGCTGATTGCCAGTACGATTATTTATGGAATCATCATATTTGTTTTGTTAATTATTACGATGCTGACTGCGGGACAATGGCTTAATATTGATATTTTATCCATTTTTCCTATCTTTGTTTTAACTGTTTTTGGAATGTATGGAGTTGGTTTAATGGTCGGCGGATTGGCAATTGTTTATAAACAGATCCAGGCATTCCTGCAGATTCTGCAATTCCTGCTGGCAGGTCTTACTTTTATTCCGCTTGCAGCATCTCCATTCATGTACTTCCTGCCATTTGTCATTGGTGTCGATTTAGTCAGAGACATTATGATTGGCGGACAGACTTTAATAGATATCGGATGGCTGCCATTAACCATTTTATTTATAAATGCTTTTGTTTATTTTATCGCCGGTCTGCTGTTTTTTAATTACTGCGAACGCATGGCTATGAAAAAAGGATTACTCGGTCAATATTAACACATATACTAAAAGGAGAGCAGTTCAATCAGAACCACTCTCCTTTTTATTACAATCCGCATTTCAATTGTGCACCGCAGCTGGTACAGGTATTACAGCCGCCGATGTCTTCCACGCTCCCCTCCCGGCAGACCGGGCAGGTATCGCCTACTTCTGAACCGATAGTTACATTTGTTTTATCTAACTCCTGAATGGTGTCCATAAGCACAATTTTCTTATCTTTTTCTTCATGCGGGAATAACTCTGTTTGTTCTCCAACTTGATTATCCTCTGCTTTTAACGTCAATACTTGGGAATCTCTGCTTCCATCCACATAGACTGTACCACCTTTAGCACCGCCATTATAAAGACGACGATAAACACTCTCTACCTGATCAACAGTATATCCCTTCGGTGCATTTACCGTTTTTGATATGGAACTGTCCACCCAGCGCTGTATCACACATTGTGCATCAGCATGCGCTTCAGGGCTTAAGTCCATTGCAGTTACAAACCAATCTGGCAGCGGCTTGTCCGCTGCTTCCGGATGCGCTTGTAAATATTCTTCTACAATATCTGCTTTCACTTCAATAAACTTCCCTAATCTGCCGCTTCTAAAGTAAGAGAATGAGAAGTATGGTTCCAGGCCTGTACTTACTCCGACCATTGTACCTGTGCTCCCGGTTGGGGCTACAGTCAAGAGATGCGAGTTTCGGATACCATGTTCCAGAATACCTTCCTGAATATCCTCTGGCATTTTTTGCATATAACCCGTTTGGATAAAACGTTCACGTAGAGCTTTTGTTTCTTCCTCCGTTTCTCCGACTAAGAATGGGAAGCTTCCTTTTTCTTTTGCCAGCTCAATAGAAGTCCGGTACGCAGTTGTTGCGATGATTTCAAATACCTGGTCAGCTAGCTTATTTCCTTCTTCTGAACCGTAAGCTGTCTCACAGTAAATTAATAAATCATGCAGTCCCATAACCCCTAAACCGACACGTCTTTCCCCTAATGCCTGTTTTTTATTTTCGGCCAGGAAATATGGAGTTGCATCAATAACATTGTCCTGCATCCGCACGCCAGTCTCAACCGTATCCTTTAATTTTTCTACATTCACTGTTTTTGTTCTCTTATCAGCCATTTCTGCTAAGTTGACAGCAGCTAAATTACAGACAGAGAATGGTGCAAGCGGCTGTTCACCACAAGGATTGGTTGCGACAACCTGCTGACCATATGCTTTTGCATTTGTCATATCATTGGCATTATCAATAAAGAAAATGCCGGGCTCTGCAGAGTATGTTGCACAAATATTGATCAGGTTCCACAGCTCTTTCGCTTTCACTTTACGATACACGCGAACACCGTAGCCCATCTCTTCCCATTTACGGACATCTCCAACCTCGTGCCACTGTTTGTTATAAGCTTTCATTTCTTCTGCTGTATAATTCTCTACATCAGGGAAACGCAGTTCATAAAAATCGTCCTCTTCTACAGCTTCCATAAATTCTTTGGTAATGCAGACAGAAATATTTGCACCTGTCAGGAAGTCTGGATTATGGACAGAATAAGTCCCTCCATCACGCAGCTGGTCATTGGCCTTTTTCATTGCTGCATCCGTAAACCCTCCCTGGCCGGGTATGGCTTTGTAATTGACAATCCCTTGATATAAATCAAATTCTGTTTCAGTCAGCGGCGTAAATTTTAATTTTTCTCTGGCCAGCTGCTTAATTTGTTCATCCTCTGTATTTTCTATTAAATAACGCAATATCCGCGGATTTTGCATCTTAGAAATAATAAACTCTATAATATCGGGGTGAGAATCAACGAGCATAATCATTTGCGCCCCGCGTCTGGAGCCGCCCTGCTCTACCAGGTTTGTCAATTTAGCGATATCATCCAGCCAGGAAACACTGCCTGATGATTTTCCGTTAACACCTCTGGCCAATGTGTTCCGCGGTCTTAATGTGGAGCCATTTGTACCGACACCGCCTCCGCGTGACATAATCTCCATCACCTGCTTACGATGGTCTGAAATTCCTTCACGGGAATCTTTTACAAAAGGCATAACATAGCAGTTAAAGTATGTTACATCCGTCTCAGCTCCAGCTCCATAAAGCACGCGTCCTGCTGGAATAAAATTCATGGAAGCCAATTGCTTGTAGAATGCTTCATAGGATGCAGCTTTTTTTTCTTCCGTTTCTTCGACCTCTGAAAGCCCAGTTGCATTTCTTTTGGCAATTTGTTCATAATAAATTTCCAAAGGCTTCTCGATAACATCAAGAGAACGCGTAATAATGCCGCTTTCCCTCTCTTCTTCCTTATCTAATACACCAATATAATCTGCTTCGACAGCCACTTCCGCCTTGTTTTCTTTCCAATTAATATTTATAATAAATCCTAGGCCCCGTGCCGGGAATTTAGGATCTGCTTTTACAGTCAAAACGACAAAATCACCGTTTTTTAACGTTTTTTTCTCCGTATCTTTAAAAGCATATCGATCCAGCATTACCAGCCTGGACACACCTTGATGGGTAATATGCATTTCTTCTGTAATTGGGTGTACTGCTTCGAATTTTTTTATATCTTCATTAAGCGCCTCTATATTAATCTGTCTTAATGATTCCAAATGGATAGTCAATGTTATCGCTCCTTGTCAACTTACGATTAATTAATTATTATTTTATCACACTCACTGCTCAAAGCACAATATATAGTATTAATTTCATGATTCAGACACAATATACAGTTAATTATCAGAATAGCAAGTACTTTTCATTATAAGACTGGTTATTTTTTTATTCCCTTTAAATGGATAAGGAAACCTCTCCTTTATTAAAAATGGTTTCCGTAATTTGGAAGTCGGCTATTTTTTTATAATAAATGGATGTTTCATAAATAAAAACTTTGAAAAATAAAATGGCTGCCCATATAATGAATATGTAGAATATAAAGATAGACGGGGGAAACAAAATGACATTTTTACTTATTGCTTTAGTTGTTCTGCTTGCGATTTCTATTTTTCGCTTTTATAGACAACGCACTTATCTAAATGTACTGACAGAAGACCAGTTTCGGGAAGGATATCGTAAAGCACAGTTAATCGATGTTCGTGAACCGCAGGAGTTCGAAAGAGGCCACATCCTGGGAGCGCGTAATATTCCGGTAACCCAGATGAAGCAGAGACTTGTGGAAATGCGCAAGGACAAGCCTGTATACCTGTATTGTCAAAATAGCAGCCGTTCCGCCAGAGCTGCGCAGCTGCTGCATAAAAAAGGATTTAAAGAAATTTATCAGCTGAAGGGCGGATTTAAAAAATGGACCGGGAAGATTAAAACGAAAAAATAATCTTTTTTGCTGCCCCAAAAATGATAAAATTGTTTACACGCAGCCGACTATTTACAGAAAACTAAAACTATCAAGAAGCCCGGCTTCAAGTTCGGTCCAATTGTATATAACGTTAAAAGCTGATTCAGAACATATCTGAATCAGCTTTTATTATTGAATATTTACCTTTTCAGCAGACAGCAGCTCCAGCTTTATTCTTCTTCATATCGCAGCACCGGTTTACGGGCAGCTGTCGCTTCATCCATCCGTTTTACAATCGTGTTGTGTGGAGCTTCTTGCACAATTTCCGGATTTTCCTCTACTTCCTTTGCAATATGAATCATGGTATCAATAAAGGAATCCAATGTTTCTTTAGACTCTGTTTCAGTAGGTTCGATCATCATTCCCTCTTCCACATTTAGCGGGAAATAAATTGTCGGCGGATGAAAATCAAAATCTAACAGTCTTTTTGCCATATCTAATGTCCGGACACCCAGTTTTTTCTGAATACTCCCTGATAGTACAAATTCATGCTTACAATGCTGCGGATACGGCATTTGAAATGCTTTTTCCAGTTTGCGCATCATATAATTCGCATTTAATACAGCATATTCACTGACTTTTTTCAGGCCTTCTGCGCCCATCGTCCGAATATACGTATACGCACGTAAGTTAATACCGAAATTCCCATAGAACGGTTTGACACGGCCAATGGATTTTGGTATGTCATAATCCAAGCTGAAAGTGTCGTTGTCTTTAATAATCAATGGTTTTGGCAGATAAGCGGCAAGCTCCTCACTGACCCCAACAGGTCCTGAACCCGGTCCTCCGCCGCCATGTGGTCCTGTAAATGTTTTATGAAGATTTAAATGAACCGCATCAAATCCCATATCTCCAGGTCTTACATAGCCCATAATTGCATTTAAATTGGCCCCGTCATAATAGAGCTTTCCACCGGCTTCATGAACAATGGACGCCATCTCTAAGATATCTTTTTCAAATAAACCTAATGTATTAGGATTGGTAAGCATTAATGCAGCTGTATCTTCCCCGACAACACGCCGCAAATCATCGAGATCCACGAGGCCCTCTTCATTTGATTTAACTGTCACAGCTTCAAATCCAGCCACTGCTGCGGATGCCGGATTTGTTCCATGGGCCGAGTCCGGCACAATTACTTTCGTCCGGTGATGGTCTCCATTTGCTTCATGAAACGCCCGGATCATCATTAACGCTGTCCATTCTCCCTGTGCGCCGGCAGCTGACTGCAGAGAAACCTCATGCATGCCTGTAATTTCTTTTAAAGATTCCTGTAAATCGTAAAGCATTTCTAAAGCACCCTGCGCCGTGCCCGGGTCCTGATATGGATGAATATGACTGAACCCTTCCAGGCGTGCAATATCTTCATTGATTTTTGGATTATACTTCATCGTACACGATCCCAGCGGATAGAAGCCGGAATCCACACCATAATTGCGGGATGCAAGTCCGGTATAATGACGGATAATATCTAATTCACTTACCTCCGGAAGCTTTGGCGGTTCATTACGGATATAAACATCCCCTAACTCCGCTTCCAGATCAAAAGATTCCGTTTCTAACTCCGGCAAACTGTAGCTTGTTCTTCCTTCTTTACTGCGTTCAAATAATAGTGGAAAATTCTTATCAGACATGCATATCCCCCAATTCTTTCACAAGTTGATCAATTTCTTGTTTTGTACGAATTTCTGTCACAGCCACGAGCATCTGACCTTGATATGCCGGGTCAATCTTCCCTAAATCGAATCCGCCAAGAATACCCTTTTCAAGCAAAGCAGCATTCAATTTTGTAATATCCTGATTCAGCTGAATCACAAATTCATTGAAGAAAGAACCTTCGTAAACAACAGATATACCGTTTGCTGCAAATTTCTTTTTCGCATAACGGGCCTTCTGCATGTTCATTTCAGCCATTTTCCGTATCCCGTGCTTACCGATAGAACTCATTGCAACAGAACTCGCTAAAGCATTCAGCGCTTGATTGGAGCATATATTTGATGTTGCTTTATCACGGCGGATATGCTGTTCCCGCGCCTGCAGGGTCAGCACATAGCCTCTTACATCATTTTCATCTTTTGTCTGACCGACTAAACGTCCGGGAACCTTCCGCATTAATTTCTTTGTAGTTGCAAAGTAGCCGCAATGCGGTCCGCCGAATTGTGCCGGGATACCAAACACCTGTGTATCGCCGGTTACAATATCTGCTCCAAATTCTCCAGGAGGAGTCAGATACCCTAAAGCAAGCGGATTACTGGAAACAATCAGCATCGTCTTCTTCTGGTTTTCTAACAGCTTTTGAATCGCATCCATCGGCTCAATTTGCCCCAAAAAGTTGGGATATTGAACAACAACACCTGCTATCTCATCATCAAGCTGTTCCTCTAAATGTATGAGATCTGTTTTTCCGTTATTTAATTTTATCGGGATAATTTCAATTTCCTGTCCTTTGGCATATGTTTGAATAACCTGCTGATATTCGGGATGCACAGCATCTGAAACCAATACCTTCTTTTTCTTCGTCTGGGCTGCACTTAAATTAACAGCCTCTGCTAAAGCCGTTCCCCCGTCATACATAGAGGAATTTGCAACCGGTAAACCTGTCAGCTCGGAAATCATTGTCTGAAACTCGAAGATAGCCTGCAATTCTCCCTGAGAGATCTCTGGCTGGTATGGTGTATATGCTGTGTAGAATTCAGGTTTAGAAATAACATGATCGACAATGGACGGAATATAATGATCATATACACCGGCTCCAAGAAACGATACAACTTCCTTGGTGGAGATATTTTTATTTGCCATCGCTGTCAGTTCTTTCGTTAACGCATATTCATTCATGGGCTGCTTTAAATCCAGCTCTTTTTGTAGACGGACGCCCGCTGGAATATCAGCAAACAGCTCATCCGTATCCTTGATCCCTATCGCTTTCATCATTTCTTGTTTATCTTCACTTGTCATCGGTAAATAACGGAACTCCATCTTTTTTCCCCCTTATTTATTGCACTGGCAAACGATTATCTGCGGTAAAATGGTGTTTTAACAACCTTTGCTTTTAAACGGCGCTTCCTCACCTGAACCTCCAGCTCCGTTCCAATCTCTGCAAATTCAGAATGAATCAATGCCAGGCCGAGATTTTTATTCAAAGTCGGTGATTGTGTACCTGAAGTAATAAAACCAATTTCTGTATCATCCTGATATACAGAATAGCCATGCCGCGGGATACCTTTATCAATCATTTCGATCCCCGCAAGCTTTCTCTCCAGCCCGGTCTCTGCTTGTTTTTTCAGAGCTTCTTTACCAGTAAATTCTGCTTCTTTGTTCAGCTTAACAGCAAATCCTAATCCCGCTTCTAAAGGTGAAATATCAGCTGCTAATTCCTGACCATATAAAGCAAGGCCTGCTTCAAATCGCAGCGTGTCCCGTGCCCCTAATCCGATGGGTTCGATTCCTTCCTCTTTTCCTTTTTCAAGGAGAAGATTCCACAAATCTTTGCCATTTCGCGAATCAAGATATATTTCAAAGCCATCCTCACCTGTATAGCCAGTTCTGGAGATTAAAGCTTCTCCAGCTATCCCTTCAATAGCAACACCTTTTTTAAATCGGAAAAAGGATATGTCACTCAGCGATTCTTTTACAACCTTCTGTAAAATCTGCTCTGCTTTTGGTCCCTGCAAAGCTAATTGTGCATAATTTTCCGAAATATTATCCAAAGTAACACCCGGGGTGGAATTATTTTGTTTCAGTAACCATTCAAAATCTTTCTCTGTGTTTGCGGCATTTACAACAAGCAGGTATTCATTTTCAGCAAGCATATAAACAATTAAATCATCTACTGTCCCGCCATCCTCATAGCACATCATCGTATATTGCGCTTTGTTTGGGACAAGCTTGGTAATATCGTTTGATAGCGCAGTCTGTAAAAAGTGAGCACTTTCCGGGCCGCTTACTAAAATTTCTCCCATATGGGATACATCAAACAGACCGGCTTTTGTTCGGACAGTTTCATGCTCCTCTTTTATACCTGAAAATTGAACCGGCAGATCCCATCCGCCAAAATCAATCGTTTTGGCAACTTTTTCATAAGCCGGGAAGATTGGAGTACGCTTTAATTCACTCATCTGATTCTCTCCTTTTTTAAAGTTGATTAAAGTGCTGATGAAACGAAAGATACATTTTTTGCATAAAAATAGAGACCCCTCCTAAAAGAAGTCTCTGTCCTCAAACCAGAAAGTTGCATATTCACATTTACAAAAAATTCATTTTGCAATAAACGAATCAGACCGTCTGCATTAGCTTACTTACCTTACCCATGCTTATCGAAACAGGATAACAATGTGCTTTTACAGACTGGTAAAATGTGAATACTTGCTTCGTGGGTGGTTAATAAGCTTTCAGAGAAAATATCTCCTCCGTTACTTATAAACACTCTCCAGAGTTGCGTCCTACAAGAGTCTTTTTGCCTGAGAGATTCGCTCTTAACTTGCTCCTTCGGCGTTACATCAACTGTAAGCTCTCCCCTTGTGTTCATCCGCTGATTTAATATATTGATGTTGGTTATACTATGTATATGTTAGCAGGAAAATCTATTTGACCAAAGTATATCATATCTCTTCAAAAAAGTAATTGAAAGAACCATATTTTATTAAGAGGGAGTGAATCAAATATATGGATTCTATCCAAATTCGGCAAGATAATCAATTTATAGACGACTTAGAATCAGCTTTTCGTGATGAAAACGATTTAACCAATTGGGAGCTTTTCCGTATGGCATACCAGGCTGTAAATGTAACAAAGAGACCATCATTCAAAGGTTTACAGGCACTGGAATATTTACCTCATCTGGATATTCTGGATCACCAGCTGCAAACAGCCGAGCAGGTGCTGGAGTCCATGCATGGGCGTGCTATTTTAGCAGATGAAGTAGGACTCGGAAAAACCATTGAAGCAGGTCTGATTCTAAAAGAGTATATGGTGAGAGGCTTAGTAAAAAAAGCATTAATTCTTGTTCCTGCTTCTCTCGTTAATCAATGGGAAAAAGAATTAAATGATAAATTCCTGATTCCGGCCATTGCCTACCGGAAAAATTACAGCTGGGAGGACAATCCAATTGTCATTTCCTCTATTGATTCAGCAAAACGTTCCCCGCATCGGGAAGCCATTTTAAACCTGGATTATGATTTTATTCTGGTAGATGAAGCACATAAATTAAAAAATGAACAGACGAAAAACTATCAATTTGTCCATGAATTAAAGAAAAAGTATTGTCTTTTATTAACTGCTACTCCTGTTCAGAATAAACTATTAGAATTATTTAACCTTGTCAGTCTCTTAAAGCCGGGACATTTAGGGAATTATAAAACCTTCACGGAGAAATACGGAAAGGACCGCAAAAAAATGGAGCAGGATCCTTACCTGAAGAAACTCGTTCAGCAGGTAATGGTCCGTAATACAAGAAAAGATACAAGCTTGAACAATTCAAAAAGAAAAATACAAACCATTTGGACCTCCCTTCCAGAAAACTATGAGAAGGTTTATCAGCAGTTAATGGAGCTATCCTTTGGAATGGCAGCATTCGCTAAAATCACCTATTTACGTGAATTCTGTTCCTCGAGAGAAGCTTGTTTTACTTCCCTGGTAAAATTGGGAGCTGATGAAAATCAAACAGCTATCCAGGAAGTGATAGAAAATATTGAGCAGCTGGATCAGCATCCAAAAGCGGAGAAGCTGGTGGAACAAATCAAATTGCTGAATGGAGAAAAAGTTATTGTTTTTACAGAATATCGAGCCACGCAATATTATCTGCAATGGTATCTTCAGCAGCATGGCATCTCATCCGTTCCTTTCCGTGGAGGCTTTAAAAGAGGAAAAAAAGATTGGATGAAGCAATTATTTAAAGACCATGCGCAGGTGCTTATTGCTACAGAAGCTGGCGGTGAAGGAATTAACCTGCAATTTTGCCATCATCTGATTAACTATGATTTACCCTGGAATCCAATGCGGCTGGAGCAGCGGATTGGCCGTATTCACCGTTTTGGCCAGGAATCGGATGTGCATATTTATAATATTGTTACAAAGCAAACCATTGAAGAGCATGTGCTCTCCATGCTTTACGAAAAAATACATTTGTTTGAGAATGTTATCGGTAATTTAGATGCCATTTTAGCAGAGTTAAAAGTAGATAGTATGGAGAAGGAAATAGAATCCATCTATCAGGAATCCACTTCAGCCGGAGAAGTACGTATTAAGCTCGATAACCTGACATCCGTGATTGAGCAGGCAAATTTCGAAATTCAGAATAATGAGGAGCAATATAAAGATGGAACAGCAAATTGATTTATCAGATTTTCTCATCAACTACTTTGAAACAAAGCAGTGTACAATACTTTCTAAGAATGAGGGGCAAATCCTCATTCAGCTGAACGAAGAGATGGACAGAGAATTAATGAACCGCCCTTTTTATTGGCATTATATTAAAAAAATGGGCCGGGAAGGAGAACCTCAGAAGCTTCGTCTGATTACAGACAAAGAAAAAACAAATGAGCCCGGAGAATGGATTCACTTCGGCAGTCCCAGACTTCATCAAATTATGAATAAGCTCATAGAAAAGGAGCGTTATACCAGATTGTTTGAAAAGGTTCAAGCATCAGAAAACACACCGCTGTATCCCTGGCTTGTGATTAATATAAAAATCAGTTACCAGGGAGCCCGGCATAAGGATGAGGTGTTTTCTGTCGGTCTGCAGCTGCTTCATGGGCATATGGCTTTAAATATGATGGATTCTTTGGAGAAAATAGCGCTCGAAAGATCAATATCCGATTATTGCTATACGCTGTCGCCGATGATAAATCCCAAAAGCGGTTTTATCCGTATTCAGAATCTCCTGCTGCAGCACGTACAAAAACAGGATAATTCCTGGGCTGCCGAGTCTATAAAACAACTGGAAACAGATAAAGCGACATTAAAGCATTTTTACGAGAACGAACTTGACCACCCCAAATATTTAGAAGAGTTAGAGGCACTGGAAAAGCGGTTTAAACCAAAGGTTATTTTTCAAGTTATTAACGGGGGGATATTTTATTTAACAAAAGCAATGATGGACTAAGGGAAGTGCAGACCATTCTAATCGAAAGAGAAAATAAGAAAATTACTTGGTCTTTAAAAAAGATTCTTTCTATTTTCAGTAAAATAGAAAGAATCCTTTTGTTTTTAGCCTATAATTTCTGAAATAATGGTTGCAATGGAGAAGAATCCAAAGACAACGGCAGTTAGAGCAGAGAATAACAGCGCCAGTATATTTTTAAATTTTAACTGACGAATCACGGATACGACTGCTAATAGTGCAACTAGTAAAAATAAAATTCCTAAAACAATATGACCCATCCGAAATTTTCCTCCTTTTCAAGGTAACTATTCTTGTGTAAAAAGCCAGTATTTAATACTATGTAATTATCGTTAAACTATTTATATTTTATAGTATTTCCAAGTGTTTGTCGAGTTATTATAAAAGAATGGAGAGTTGGATATGGAAATTATCGCAATGCCGGTAGGTTTAGTCCAGGCAAATTGCTATATCGTTTACAAAAAAGAAGAAAAAGATGCTTTAATTATTGATCCCGGCGGAGAACCGGAGAAAATAATGGAAGCTGTTGAAAAGAATGATCTGAATGTGAAAGCAATCTTATTGACTCATGCTCATTTTGATCATATTGGCGGTTTAGATAGTGCCCAAAAGTATACCGATGCACCAGTATATCTTCATAAAGCAGAGTGGTCCTGGCTTGGAGAACCGAGATTAAATGGGTCAGCTAAATTAATGGGACAGCCCATTACTGCTCAGGAAGCTGATAAAGAACTGACGGAAGGAACCTTGGAAGCGGGCGGTTTCACCATTAAAACATTACATACGCCGGGCCATTCGCCCGGAAGCATCAGTTTTGTTTTTTCTAAAGAGAATTTCGCTGTTTGCGGTGATGTATTATTCCAGCAGGGAATCGGCAGAACAGATTTAGTAGACGGGGATATCAACGTCCTGGAAAGCTCGATAAGAAATAAGTTATATCATTTGCCGGATGATTTAACCATTCTTCCAGGTCATGGTCCGGCAACAACGATAGGCTACGAAAAGAAGAATAACCCCTTTTTTCCAGCGTAGAAAAGCATCATTGATTCAGAAGTAGATAGAAAAGCGAAAAAAGACCAGCTGCATAAAATACAGAAGGTCTTTTTCGCTGTTTTTAATGTCCAAATCCAGGTACAAGGATAAACTCAGAATACCAAGTGTATCCAACAATAAATACCGTACAATATGCACCAAATAAGTACATGTACATACGTTCAGACAGCTTTAAGTAACTCAATGTAAGGAAAAACGCCGTTTGAACAAGGAATAAAAGTGCAGTATTCAGCATGTCACCTACATAAAACATAACTGTAAAAATACCTGTCCAAAAGGCAAGAACACGAAACATACGGTCCATGTCTTCCCCCTCCTTTATAGGTAACGTTCTCATAGTTATTATATACGAGCCGGATGGGATTGTAAACGATTCTTATATAGTTTGCCCCTGTATTAGAATTTTTATTTTAAAGTAATGATAAATCCGCTCACTTACTGTTTAGGGGCGTATCTGGCAAATTGATAAATATGGTCGCTTCCGGTTTGTTTTATTGCATAGATGATATTTATTGTTTCATTTGTTTCAGCCTGAAAGGTTACTTTAACCTCCCCCCGTGGAAAATGATAGCTGGTTTCATATGGTAAAGAAATCTCCTGTACATCTATTTCTCCATTGACTCTTTTGTAAGCCATTTGAAAAAGTGTTTCCACCTCTATATCAGATAACTGATTGTCAGCTACTATTTTGGCCGTCTGATATTGATAAAGAAGAAAATGTAAACAAAGAAACACAATAAGGATAACCCACACGACATGGAATAATAAAAATCCCTGCTGGCTATGGATAAGTGTATAGTGTCTTTTCATAAACTTCCCCTGATTCCATGGTAATTGTTAAAAAAATAATATTTGATTGTTCCTCAAAAACAGCATTCGAAACTTCGTGGAGATATATCTCATGGCCTTGTTCGTTTATTTGTCTGCGAATGGAATTGTTATACTGACTGAAGCGGGCTGTTTTCTCGATATTATCACTTGGATCAATAAATCGGATATACAATCGATTGTCAGCTATATGGGCTGAAGAAGAAGAGATGATATCGTTGCGTAATTGCAAAAATAATTGCTGTACCGATAAAGATTCCGTATAGGTCTGCTTTATTTGAAGTGTAGACAAAGCATAGTATACAAAAGGAAGTGTTAATACTAGGATTGTCATTGCAATTAGCATAGAAATCAGAGTGAAGCCACTGGCGTTACTCCATAATTGCATAAAGACATTTTTTCTCTGTCTGTTGTTTTGCATTAGTCCATTCTGCACATCCTTTCAAGTATTCTCCATCCAATGCAAAAGAGAACTCTGCAGATGTACGGTAAGGAATTATTGTATATTCTGACGGGTAAGATACCGTTCCAGCCAGAGCTTCCTGCAGCTCGTCATGTAATTTACTTGTAATTTTTAATCTTTCTACATTACTGTACTGTTCTTTAACAAGTAAGGAAAGCAATGGTAATAGTACAGTAAGCATAGAGAATAAAAGCAATGATGCTATTAAAGTTTCAAATAATGTAAATCCTTTATCTTTCTTCCACATAAAATCTGCCTTTCCCAAACGGAAATACAATCCGGTAACGGTCGTCCCCAAAGCTGATTAAAATGGATTGCGGATTCTTAATAACACCGCCGACGGAGAATTCAATATCCTTCGGGAAAGGTGTATTCAAAGAAAACAGCGGCGGATACTCCCGCCTGATCTCAGTAGAATAGTTAAACAATATACTATAGCTATCACTGGAAAACCTTAAAAGATATGGTTTGCCGCTTTCCTGTGTGCTCTTCTTATTCTGAAGATAAAGCACATCCATTTCTAATGTATCAAGAAAATGCCGGCCCTCCAATTTATTAATCTGTTCTACCTGGTGTTTAGGAATGAGTAAAAGGATGACAGACAAGATGGATAATGCAAATAATGTCTCGATAAGCGTAAACCCCCGCTCAGTTTGAAGCATTTACTACACCATTAGAAATGGAAAGCTTATTTCCATTTGAGCATGTCTGCTGATCCTCATTTATATAACCAGTGCTTTCAAGCTGCTCGAGACTTGATGGCATATTACCGGTATCAATATGATAAGCATCCACCTGGGCCTGCACTACAGAAATTAACGCATCACAGCCTTTGGTATGGACATCCCCTGTCTTCTTCCCCAGGTTCGGTATAATTAATATCATGATGATAGAGATTACCATCAAAACGATTAACATTTCAATTAATGTAAATCCCTTTTCACTTTTCAACATAAAAAAGCTCCTTCACATTGTATTCATTAATTCAAACATAGGCGACATCAGACTGATATAGATAAATATAATAAATGCGCCAATGATCGAGAAAAAAACAGGCTGAATATAAATAATTCTTTTTTGAAGCCGCTGATACATCGTATCAATCGAGATTTCAGCATAAATAGCTAAATCTTTTGCCAGGTTTACTGCATCCATATTAGAAGATAATATATCTGTCAAATGCCTGTCTAAAAAATTCATTGTAGTCAAGAGCCCCTGAATGGATCTCCCCCTAAAATACTCTAGCTGCATCTGCTTGGCATAATATGAAATAATAGGCAGCCTGGTCTGTCTGGACATATAATGTAATAACTCCTTCATTGGCATCCCCGTCTGCAGGAGAGAACTGTATAAAGCAGCAAAATGAAAGGATGTTTGCCTCTTTACATAAGAGCGATATAACGGAATCTTTCTATAAAGGGACAGTTTTGTTTCTAAAGAAATCTTATTCCTTGAAAAGATCCAAATAACTACACCAAAGCTGAAAACAGCAACAAGAACAAGAATGGAATAACCAAGCCAGGAAGATAGAAAAATAACGGCTTTCAGCAGCATTGGAAGCTCGCCGAACATGAGCTGCTGAAAGGAAGGAATGACACGTGCATAAATAAAAAATAATAATCCGCTAAAAATAAATAGCAAAATAAGCGGATAACGGACTGTCTGCTGAAATTTACGCATGTAGTGGACATGTTGTTGAAATAATTGATGGCACTGCTCAATCCGTTCGGATATATTCGATTTTTCCCGTACAACAAAGAGATAGGAAATAATTGAATGATGAAAACCGGATTCATCCATTGCTTCATCCAAATGCTGCCCCGCTTCCAGCCGCTTTAAAATCTGACTGGAGGTATATTCTAACTCAGCATAATATTTCATTGCGTCTAATGATTGAATGAGCGTGAGGCCTTTTGAAAGCATGCGCTGTAAGATATGAAGAAATTGCAGCTGTGCAGTGATGGTTAATTTTTGATTATTGAGGGAATATCGTTTGCGTAAAGCCATAAGCAAATGCCTTTCTTTGTAATTTTTTAAATTGCTGTGCTTCAGGTAAAGCCCGTAATGTACCATCGATAGCTTCTGTCAGATGAACTCCCTCCATTAATTCTCCAATAGCGCTCCGCTGCTGCTTATTCTTTCTTGTAATTGGAATCAGCCGAAGGGCTCCAACACCAATCAGAATTTGATGCAGATCAGCAGTTTTTATTCCCATTTCCTTCAAACGGAAAATAGTACCGACAGCATTTTTAGCATGCAGGGTGCTTAAGACAAGATGACCAGTCAGAGCAGCCTCCACAGCAAATTTCGCCGTTTCCTGATCCCGAATTTCTCCCACCATTATAATGTCCGGGTCATGACGTAAAGCAGCCTTCAGACCTGTGTGATAGGAAATTCCGGCATGTTCGTTAATTTGCACCTGCAAAATTTGATTTATTTTTCTTTCGATCGGGTCTTCCAGAGAAATAATTTGGCAGGGTTTTTCCTTCATTTCCATTTCTAATAAAGAATATAAAGTAGATGATTTTCCGCTTCCTGTTGCTCCAGTTATCAGGATAAGTCCGGAATCATGATTCATCCACCTGCGCATTTGCTGTACTTGATTGGGAAAAAGAAATAAGTGATCGAGCGGCAAGGTATCATTTTGAGGAAGAACACGGATAGCAATACTCTCCTGCTGATAATGAGGAAGCGTCGAAATTCGAAGTGCATAGTCCTTCGATTCAAAACTCCAAAGCAATGTTCCTGCTTGAGGTTTTCTATTTTCACCAATATCCATATTTGCACTGAATTTAAAAAATGTTCTTAAAAGCTGGTATTGTTTCGTTAGAATATTTCGGATAAAGGTACGTTTTCCGTGGATGCGAAAGTAGATTTCTGTTTGCTGCTCGTATGGATAAAAGTGGATATCAGAAGCTTGCTGTCTGACTGCAGACTGAAAGAGGTCGTCAGATAATTTGGTGACGTGATTCATTAACTCACCTCCCTTACAAATATTTCTGACATAATCTATAAGTTCTACATTTATTCTGATTCTCCTTCTTTTTTATTCAAAAGAATAGAATTTATTTTATCGTTAACACTATAAGTAAAACGGTCTTGAAAAGGAGTGTTAAATTTAACTCATGAAAAGTAACGACTATATTCGTTTTTTAACAGAAGAGATGATGAAATATATAAATTTGCCTACAGAAGAAAAAAAAGAACGGAAACAAAAAAAGAAATCTTCTAATCAACTATACAGTAATAAATGGCTTGGTGTAATACCTTTCTCAATTCAATCCTGGTACTATAAAAGAAAAAATCGGCAGGACTGATCCGGTTATTTTTTGCTGTTCATTCAACTTTCGCACTTAAGAATAAGCATCTATACCTTGCTATTCCATGATGAACATGTTCTTCATTATCCAGCTTGTATTTTGTTAAATCTTTCTATTGAAATGGAGATTGTGTATAGCGCCGCTCCGACCAACCACTACGCTTTCCATGGGGACGGCTTCAGCTAACTTGAAAAGAAGACCGCTTTTCAAGTGGATCTTCAGCTCGCCCTGCGATGCACAAATGTTTTCGATGGGGTGAGTAATCGCAACCCCAGGAGTCACGGGTTTAGCCTGCGAACCACTTAGGAGTCTACGTGGTTGGTCTGCGCTCAATTAGGTTACTACAACGAATGAAAGGAGTCATATCCTGATGGAGCTGGAGGAAATAATCGTGTTTTGTTTGATGAAAAGATCATTTTAGCTTTTTTATCTTATAAAAAAACGGCACAGGCTTTTATCACCTGTACCGTTTCGTTTCTTTTATTCTTCTTCGTCTCCGAAGTCAACAAACCGGAATAAATCTCCGTAAATGATGGAATCAGAGTAGGAAAGCTCTGTATCTACTTTTTCTTGAATAGAATCACAAGCACTTTCTACTTTCTCTAATTCTTCACTTGCTTCTTCTTCGGAATCTGTTTCTTCTTCTACAGCCTGATCCATTAATTCTCCAGTTTCACGCTCATAGCATGAACCGGCTGTTTTTACAAAATCATTGCTGACAAAATCGCCGTTACGCAATGCTACATAATCTTTTCTATCGTCACTGAATAAGTCATTACCAAAATAAATATCCTCACCAGCATCAATACCCAACATATTCAGCATTGTCGGTTTTAAATCAATTTGACCGGCAATCTCATCCATTACTTTTCCGTTTCCATCTCCAGGAATGTGAATAAATAATGGTACACGCTGTAATTGAACCTGATCATATGGTGTAATCTCATCCTGATCTAAATATTGAGCCATCGCTTTATTATGGTTGGCACTTATTCCAATGTGGTCACCCATAATGACGATAATGGAATCTTCATAAAGACCGGATTCTTTTAACTCATCGAAGAATTCCTCAATAGCTTCATCCATATAGCGGACAGTTGGAATATAGCTGTTTAGCGTATTAGAATTAGAATCAAATTTATCAATCGTTGCGTCTTCCTCTTCTAATTCAAATGGGAAGTGATTCGTTAATAAAATCATTTTTGAATAGAATGGTTCATCCAGATCTTCCAATATCGGGATAGACTGTTCAAAAAACGGCTTATCCTTGAGTCCCCATCCGACAGAGTCCTCCGGTGTTACATCATAGGCTTCTTCTCCAAAGAAATTATCAATATTCAGGCTGTCATACATTGCATCCCGGTTCCAGAAACTTTTATTGTTCGCATGCAACACGTTAGAAGTATAACCGGCTTCTTTAATCATTTCATCGAAAGAATGGTATTCATTATTACCGTGTGTAAAGAACACTGCTCCGCGGGATAACGGGTACAATGAATTTTCTACTAAGAACTCTGAATCAGATGTATTTCCCTGACCAGTTTGTTCGTAAAAGTTATCAAAGTAATACGTATCTTCATCCTGAGCTAATTCATTTAGAAATGGTGTAACCTCTTCTCCATTTACTTCACTGTTCATGACAAAATGCTGTAATGATTCTGCGTTAAGGAAAATGATATTTTTATCCTTCGCAACACCTTTCATTTTTTCACTGGTCTCATGATCCACATTTTCTTTAATGTATTCCTGAATTTCAGGAATTTCATTTCCATCTGCAAATACACGTTGTGATTCATTTTTAGAATGAACAACAACATCATATACATGATAGTTAAACAGACCAATATTTTTCACCAAATATTCACGGTCGAATCCGCGGGTGAAAAGTTGCGGTCTTTCCATTTCAGCTAAGAAAAAGTTACCCGCAAGCAAAACTAATGAAAATGCCAGAGCGCCTACCTTACCGCTTCTAGGATACTGGACAGCAAGACTTCCTTCATATTTCTTACTTAGATACCAGATAATCGCAGCATCTACAAATATAAACAGATCCCATGGCTTAATTAAAGTCAGGATACTGGACCCTAAATCTGTCATATTGCTTCCCATAAATAATTGCGGGATTGTTATAAAATCTGTAAATTGGCGGTAGAATACAAGATTCGCCCAGATAAGCAGAGATGCCGCCAATGTAGCATACCGAATATACTTCATTTGTCTGGAAGACTTATTAAACCAGACTCCTAATGCCAGAATTAAAAATGCTGACACAAAAGGATTAATAAACAGAATTAATTCCTGCATGGAATTGTCAAGTTCAATATTAAACACAAACCGGTAGACAATATAGGTTTTCAGTCCAAGAAGAAATGCTGCAATAATATAGAGCGGTATCCTCGGCTTTTTAAATCGTTTCATTTATATCCTCTCCTAAATAATAAAAACAGGAATGCTGATTTACCTTTTAACATACTACTTCCCATTTTATTAACTAATGTAAACCTGCAATTAAAAAATTGTACATCTTGTATAACGGTTTAACAAGAAAAAAGGTTTCACATTTAATCATTTTATTTAATTACCCGTTCATAAATTACTATTTTAGTAGATATTCAAAAAAAATCAAGTCTAAAAATCAATTAACTGTAATTCTCATATACTAAATATGCTCCTCCAATAATACCTGCATCATTACCGAGCTGGCAAGTTTTAATGGTGCAAACTTCACTCACTTTAGGCAGGGCATGCTTTCTGAAAGCTTTCGTCAAAGCATCAATTAAGTAATCCCCGGCATTAGAAACACCGCCGCCTATTAAAATATTGGATGGATTTATAATCATTGACATATTTGCCATTGCTTTCCCTAAAACATCTGTTGTATATTCAATAATTTCTTTGGAAGCCTGGTCTCCCTGCTTCGCTAATTCAAAAACATTTTGGGCAGAAACGTGCCCTTCTGCCTTAAATAACTTTGCCAGCAATGATTCTGGATTGGTGTGTATCTTCTCCATTGCCTGTCTGACAATTCCTGTTGCAGAAGCAATGGTTTCTAAACAGCCTTTTTTGCCGCAATTACACGGATAGCCATTTTCCATCACTTCAATATGACCTATCTCACCGGCCATGCCATTAACACCATTTAAAATAGAGCCGTTTGCGATTATTCCCCCGCCGACACCTGTTCCTAATGTAATTGCTATTAAATTCCTGGATTGATTCCCTGCCCCGACCCAGTTTTCTCCTAACACAGCAATATTCGCATCGTTTTCAGCATATACAGGTACTCCAGCCAATTTTTCAAGTTCTTCCGCCAAATGCATATCTTTCCATCCGATATTGACCGCTTCCGTAATAATACCTGCATGTGCATCTACAAATCCCGGCGCCCCGACCCCGATTCCTTTAATGGAAGAATGATCTAATGACAATGCCTGTAATTTCGATTCAATGCTTTTCCAAATATCAGAAATAATATTTACACCATCGTTTGTTAAATCTGTTGGTATTTCCCACTTTTCCTGAATTATTCCCTTTTTCGTAATGAATCCAATTTTTACTGAAGTTCCGCCAATATCTACTCCTGCTAATAATTCATTCATCTATTTTCGTCCCCTTTTTGTATTCTCTGCTTTCTTTTTTTATGAGCAATACCGCTTGCTGAAATTGCTGACTGCTGATGAACTTCCACTCATACAATTCATTTATTTCCATCATCATTAATTCTAAGTCACCTAATCGGTCTGTCGTATAAATAAAAGTTCCAAACTTCATCAGCAGCTTCCGTACATCATGTATATTTTGCATGTTATCACCAAGAGTATTATATCAAATGGGAAATCAAATGGGAAATGAGAATAAGATCCAGATCAAATTAACGATCTGGATCTTTTGGTCGCAATATAGACGGTCTCAGGTGCCTTTCCGGTAATGGGAAACGGATAAATGTATCGCGCATACTCTTTGCTGAAAATGGAACTAACGGCCAAAAATAAGGCGTATCCAATGTTCTCATCTTTATTAAAAATAATAGCCATACAGTTACCCCAATAACATAACCGCTTATGCCAAACAAAGCTGTTGAAAATAATAAAAATAAGCGGACAAGACGATTTGCCATACTTAATTCATAGCTTGGTGTTGCATAGGAACCAATTGCTGCAGTAGCAATGTACAAAACAACCTCATGCGAAAACCAGCCGACCTGTACAGAAACTTCCCCAATCATAATTGCTGCAACCAGGCCCAGGGCTGTTCCAAGTGCAGATGGTGTATGGATAGATGCCATCCTTAAAACATCCAGTCCCAATTCTGCAATTAAAAATTGGACCAGTAACGGGATGACCCCCGCATCCTTCGGGCCTATAAAGGAATACGCAGAGGGCAGAAGTTCAGGCTGGACGGAAAATAAATAATAGAGTGGTAAAAGGACAAGGGAAAGAAATATGGCAATAAACCGAACAATTCGTAAATAAGCGCCAACAGTTGGCTTTTGCCGATATTCTTCTGCATGCTGCAGATGCTGCCAGAAAGTTGTCTGTGTAATCATCGCACTTGGTGATCCATCAATAATCAGAACAATATGACCCTCAAAAAGATGGGATGCAACCGTATCTGGCCGTTCTGTATACCGGACTGCCGGATACGGGTTCCAATAACGGTCACTGAAAAATTCTTCAATCGTTTTTTCTGCCATAGGGAGCCCGTCTGTATCTATACCGTCAATCATTTTTTTTAGCTTCTTTACTTGTTTAGGGTCCGCTATGTCCTCTATATAACTGATTACAACGTCCGTTTTAGAACGTCTGCCCACCTGCGTAAACTCCATCCGGAGAGAGCGGTCCCTGACCCGCCGCCTTGTCAGTGCCGTATTAAATACCAGCGTTTCCACAAATCCGTCCCGCGGTCCCCGGACCACTCTTTCTAAATCAGGTTCTTCAGGTGATCGTGCCGGGTATGTTCTTGCATCAATAACAATTGCCTTTTCCAAGTCTTCTACGAATAAAACCGTCGCTCCCGAAAGAATAAAGTCAACTAATTTATCCATATCCTCCAGTGCTTCTATTTCTATAAAAGGAATATCTCTTTTCATTAATTTTTGTAATGTATCTATATCCAGTTCATCCGGACGCAGCCTTTGCAGAGACTGCATGATAAACAGCATCATATCATCTTTGACAAATCCATCCACCATAAACATAGCCATATCTTTACCAGCATAATTCAAATCCAGGTAAATCAGGTCAAAGCTTTTATCAACTGCTAAATAAGACTTTAGGTAAGAAACGTTTGTTTTAAGATCTGGAACTACTTTTTTCATTTTATCGGTCACTTTTATCACCTTAATACAGTAGGATGTTGATAGTTTATATCACCAGATAAAAACTATACATTCCATTCAATTTAAATACATGTTCAAAAAGGACGACAAAAAGGACCAAGAAGCTCATCAACGCAGAAATTCGCAGTGTCATTTTTTTGGAATTTTTGAACTTCCTCTTTAAGGCATATAAAAAACCAGGCAGCATTTCTGTTTATCTCAGCCTGGTTTTCATCTTAATAAGAAGGTAATTTTTCTTTTATATTCGATAGCTCTTCATTATCCGGGAATTGCTTTAATCCTTCATCAATAATGTCTTCAATCTCTTGGGTGCTTGCTCCTTGCTGGGAGTATAAAATTGCCAGATTATGATACATTTCCGGTATTCTTTCATCATATTGAATAGCTGCTTCCAAATCCTCTGTTGCTTTTGCAAATTCTAACTCTTGAATATAAGCGTAAGAGCGGTGAAAAAGAAGATAAGGTATCAGATCCGAATCGCCCGTTTCCTCAAGTGCGTCCGTTGTTACAGAAATAACCCCACTAAAATTCTCTTCCTCTATGAGTGCTTCTGCTTCAATTAATTTCATTTCCGGAGATGAGGAATTAAAAGACCATCCATAAATAAATAATCCGATACTGAGAATGATAAAACCGATAAGTCCCAGCAGCTGGTTCTTTTGATTTTTTTTATTTGGAACATAGACGGCTGCAGCAATTAAAAATCCTCCGGCTAATCCGCCAAGGTGTGCCCCCATGTCTATTTCTGGAACGGTAAAGCCGAGCAGAAGATTTACTCCTAAAATAAGAATGATATTCATACCCATTGTTTGAAAGAAAATTTGCTTATAGATAAGTCCAAATAACAGAAGTGCGCCAAACAATGCAAATATAGCACCTGATGCGCCTACAGATACATTGATTGAAGTAGCAAAGCTTGCAATGGAACCTGTCAGGCCGCCAAGGAAATAGATCAAGAGGAACCGGGTTCTCCCGAATATCCGTTCAATCGCAGTTCCTAGATAATACAGAGCAAGCATATTCATAATCAGATGAAGAAAGTTAAGATGCAAAAACATCGAGCTGAAGAATCTCCACCATTCCCCTTCCATGACAAGGAGGTTAAAGTTTGCCCCCATATCAATTAAATGCTGCGTATTTTCTATATCCCCTCTTGTGATTTGAAGAATAAAAATAACAATATTTAAGGCGATTAATATGTATGTAAACAACGGAGTGGAAAACGAAAATATTTTTTTACGGTTCTCCTGCTCTTCCTGGATTTTTCGAAACAGCGTATTTTTCATATGATTTGCCGCTGCCTCTTTTTCCATCTCATCTAACTCTCTTTTATCTTCTTCCGTCAATGAAATATTTAAATCGTGACTTATGATACTGAGCTCACTTTCTTCGTCTTCTCTATCAAGATAATATATGTGCATTCTTGGTGACTTCTTATTTCCTTCACCCAGCGGTTTTTTCAATTCTTCCCATTCATCAACCGGATGTTCTTCAGCTATGTATATTAAATATAGTTCGGTATTAACACTTGCGATAGCTTGTCTTATCCGCTGCATTTGCTGATAAGCAATCTGCGAATCCTGCCGTAATTGGTTGGCCCAATCAAAGGTTTGCGGTTTTACACGAATAATATCGGATTTTCTGCCGGCTTTCCGTTCCATCCAGATTTCATCCAATTTATAGTCTCCTGCAATAATCCGGAACCCTTGCTCTGCCAATTTTCTCACCAGCTCATACGCTCTATACTGCACATGTGCATCCTCCATAAATCACCCTCCTCTCTTTGAAGCATACCAAATGTTTCTAATTATGCGCAACTATGATAAAACAGAACAGCTGCCAACAGAGTGTTTTTATTTGGCAGTTGTCCAGGATGGCAGCTGCCCGGCCCGCAAAAATCGGTAGAAACCGGGACCGGCCTTTGTTTAATTGCCTCATTAAAAGCGGTGCTTATGCTTTCTATTTATAATTGAAGGCAAAGAGGGAATATTTATTATCAGCAGAGTTTTGCATAATGAATATCGTTTATTCAACCGCTTCCTTTTTCTTTTTCCATAAAATAACGTTAGCAATAATTGGTACTAAATATTTTCTTCCCTGCTTCCAATTTAAAAAGCCGTTTAAAATCCTGTTCTTCCACTTCATAAGCATAAAAACAATAGATAGAACCATTGCCGCTGTAAAAATCATACGCATCATTTTCCTTACCTCCTTGTTAATAATCATTGATATGAAAAGTATCTTCTTTTCTATATCATTTATTTTCAACGAAGGAAGGAATCTTATACATAAGAGATCAGGTATTCTGTTCAGATGTATGTAAGATACGTTCTTCTGTAATAATCTGTTCGACGGGAAGATCGTAGCTTTCTCTGGGAATTTGCTGAATTAATTGCTGTTCACTGCAAAGCGAAATGGTTGTACCTGTATAATCAGCAAGCATCCTGTCATAATATCCGCCGCCATAACCAATACGATAACCACGCTTATCAAAAATTACTCCTGGTACAATCAATAAATCAATATCTGAATACGGGATTTGTTTTGTTTTTTCCGGAATCGGTTCTTTTATACCTGCATATCCGTCCTGGATTTGATTTTGATGATTCCAGGCATAGTAGTGCAGTTCCTTTGTTTTTACCATACATTTCGGGGAAGCGATAATCTTGCCCTCTCCCCAGGCCTTTTTAATAACTGTATATGTATCCCATTCTATTTCTGTTGAAATGGTAACGCCTATTGTTGCAGCATTTTGAAATGCCGGAGTTGTAAATAACTGCATCTGCTGTCCTGTTTCTACTTTTTTCCGGTCAAGCTTCGACAAAAGACTTAATTCTTTCAGCATTTTTTGCCGTAATATTTTTTTCTCTGACATATGATATTTTCACCTCTGTCTGCAAAAAAACTCTTATCCAACGAACATCAGATAAGAGTTTTCATGATTGCTTATTTTGTTTCACGGTGTAGGGTATGTTTTTTAAGACGTGGTGAGTATTTCATAAGCTCAATACGCTCAGGATTTGTACGTTTGTTTTTTGTAGAAATATAATTACGATCTCCTGTTTCCGTGCAAGCTAACGTTATATTTACGCGCATATCTATCCCTCCAAACTTTTCAACTTGCCTTTTTACATAACTGTACAGACTTTAATTATATTATCAAAGTTTCTGCTATTTATCAAGAAAGATTATAGCAAAACATAATAAAACTTTTCACACCACGTTTTATCAGGGTTAAAGTAATCCCCCTTCATGATTTATCATGCTTTTAGCATAGTCACTTCTTTTAATTTATGGTATAACTATAAATGATACATAAAGGGAGGGAAATAAAAATGCTATATGCCATTTTGGCAGTTGTCGTAATAGGAATTGTATTATTTATTCTATCATTCTTTATTAACGACCGTCTGGAAGAAGTGGAAAGCCAGCTTGAACAATTATCTATTACAACGATGCAAGATACATATCAGTTGAAGAAGAAGGTTTCTGTTTTAGAAGAAGAATTATTGCCTCAAAATATATCTGATGAAGCAGAACCGGCTCATCCTAAAAATAATAATTAGAGGAGTATTATCATGAAACAACATGTTAGAGCGTTTGCTGTCGGTTTGTTGACAAGCGGTGTCCTGCTTCTCGCTATATATATATTTGGCAACAATTCTTCGGACAGCCTGGAGGATATGGAACCGGATGAATTGATTTCTGCTCTGGAAAATCAAGGATATGCTGTATTGACACAGGATGAATATATTGCATATAGCGTGAATAGAGAAGCTGCTGATGGGGATGATTCTGATGGAAATGCAGAAGAGGACGCTGAAGCCGATAATGAAGCGGATGAATCAGATTCAAACAATGATTCTGATGAAAATGAAGACAACAATGATGAAAATAGTAATGAGGAAGATAGTAACGAAAATGAAGACGGAGAAGACAGTACTGATGAAGGTAATGAAGACGAAGAATCCTCCGAAGACTCTGATGTAGTTGAAGTGGAAATTACATTAGAAAATGGTGCACCGCCTTCCAACATCAGTGATGCTTTAGAAGATGCCGGAATTATTGACGATGCCAGAGATTTTAATGACTTCCTGGAAGACAATGATCTGAGCGGCAGCGTAAAACCGGGGACTTATGAAGTAGACAGCGAAATGTCCTTTGATGAGATAGGCGACATTATTACTACCTATTCAGAATAAATATGATTTGATTCAAAAAATGAGCAGCTCCGAATGGAGCTGCTCATTTTTTCTTGTGTAAAATTTTTTGAAGTCTTATAGCTAAAACTAATTACAATAAATAAACCCTGTACATAGAATAAACATCCACCCATTTCCAGGTGGATGCTTTTCTATTATTCTTCGCTTTAATCATCTGATTCAGCGGCTTCTTCATCATGATCTTCTTTAATATCAAAATAAGCATCTAAAATCCTCGAAGCAATTTTACCATTGACCCCGTTCCCTTTACTTATTCCTACACTTGGAACAACAACCGCAAAAGCAACCTCCGGGTCGTCAAATGGCGCATAGCCGACCATTGTCAGGTTATTAAGATCAATCTTTTGCCCATTTTCAAAAACAGAAGTCTGAGCCGTACCTGTTTTACCAGCTGGATTATATGATTTATTCTTAAAATAACTGTTTCCTGTCCCTCCGCTTTCTTGAAACACTCGGCGGAAGCCCTCTTGCACCCGGCTAATTTGATCATTTGTCATATTAATCCGGTTCATTACCGTTGTATTTTTTGAATAATACAATGGCCCAAGCTCATCTAAAGAAGCAATGGGATCCCGGGCTTCTTTTAAAAAGTGCGGCTGAACACGGTAACCGTCATTGGCAATAGTCGATACGTATTGTGCCAGCTGCAGCGTAGTATACGTATCATACTGACCAATGGCAAAGTCAAGAATATTACCTGGATTTTCTGGTGTTTGCCCTCTTACTCCGGTACTTTCATATGGAAAATCAATTCCTGTCGATGCACCTAAACCAAATTGATTGAAATAATTTTGTAAGGTCTGCAAGGTCTCAGCCTTATCTATATTCAGATTGGCATTCTTAGGTAGTGGATGGCGATAATCCCCGCCCATACGCAATGCAACATAGAACATATAAACGTTGGAAGAACGTCTCAATGCATCCAGGTCATCTACAGATCCCATATTTTGAACAGATTTCTTCGTTATGTTTCCCGCCAGTGTAATTGGAGCATCATAAAATCTGTCTCCCGGTGAAATAGCACCAGAATCATATCCGGCAAGAATGGTTGCTCCTTTAATACTTGATCCTGGCTCTGTCGCATTGGACAAAGCCATATAGGAAGAATTATTATATTCATTTTTTTCCTTATCATAATTCACACCGGAAATAGCAAGAAGCTCTCCAGTTTTCGGATTCATCACCACAGCATACGCATTTGTTAGATACCGGTTGTCATAAGGATTGCTTGCTTTTGCCGCTTTTAATTCCTCTAAGACAATTTTATCGACTTCTTCCTGGAATTCTAAGTCTGTTGTTAAAACTAAATCCTTGCCCCGTTCTCCTTCAACGATGGTCTCGGAGCCGATGATTGTTCCATTCTGGCGTGTCGTATATTGAATCTGCTCTTTACGCCCGCGCAGAAAGTCTTCATATTGCTCCTCCAGACCGCTTCTGCCGACACGGTCGTTTCTGCTGTAGCCCTTCGTCAGGTAAGCACTCATATCCTCGGCCGGAATCCCCTGCTCCTGACTGGAAATACTGCCTAAAATGCTTGATAATGTATCTCCGTTCGGATAAACACGATTCCAATCTGTTGTTGCGTTGATCCCGGGAAGTTCATCCAGATGCTCAGCAACCGTGGCATACTCTTTTGCTGATACTCCCTCATTTTTAACTATCTGGGGTGTCAGTGCGTAGGCTTTGTCCAGCTCTTTTTTGGTAGCTATAATTTCTAATTCCTCATCGGAAAAATCTGCAATTTCTTCATCTGTAATTAACTCCAGCGTGGCAGCATATTCCTCAGAAGCATCCATCTCCTCTGTGTCCAATTTTTCCAGCCGTTTTTCTATCTCTTCTTGATGCAGTAATAAATAATACTCTCTTTTATCTCTATCTGTTATTCGATCGATTTTTTTCTTATCACTCATATCGATGAATTTAACTAACGTTTCAGCTACCTTCAGACGGTCTTTTGCCTGAACGTCTTTAGGGGGTGTGTATGTAATGGAATACGTAGCTTCATTATCTACTATGATGTTCCCATTCCTGTCATAAATTTTCCCCCGGGGTACCGGCACACTTGTCGTGTCTAAATTCGTTCTCTCAATTTCTTCCTGATAGGATTCCCCTTTTAAAATTTGAACAACACCTAGCTGAAGTATAAGTGCAGAAAATAATAAAAAGATGACAAAGAAAAGAATATTCATACGAACAGGAAGCTGGGCCCGTTTTTTCTTTTTCTTCTTGTCTACCACTTTGCTCCCCCTTTACATATATTTTGGCCATACATGGCATCAGATTTTATGATTTGTTTAAAAAGCAAAAAAATTGAAATGATATCTACGCATCTTTTTAAACATTTCAGTTATCAATACTACTGTTTGATTTTATCACACTTAACGACTTTTTTCGTCCGTGAAATCTTCTTTTAATGCTATTTTTTGTTTTTTTGTCGGCCCGATAAAAATATTACGGATACAAAAATAAATAATCGCATGACCTGCCCCAAAAATAACCAGTAATATCGGAATAATCATATCATGCGGGAATAGAAACATCCCGAATATGAACACCATAACCGAAGCGATTCTTCCCAAATTTAAATAAATCTCCCGGACAATTATATACTCCACCCGTCTTTCTTCTACCATGCGGGCCCTGCCAATCACGTCATAAGTAAGTGACTCATACGGTACAGTTAAAATTGGAAAAGCAATACCAATAATTACTGCATAAATAATTAACCAGAAAAGACTCATTTCAAAAATTATAATAAAAATAGAAGCAAACAGCAGAATACCGCCAAATAAAATAGCTTTTTTTCTTAAATATGGTTTAATCCATTTTAAAGCAACAAAATAAAAGACGATGGATAAGCCTGAAAGAAATAAATTAAAAACACCTAAAACCAGTTCACTATTTGTAACAAGGAAAATCCAAATGGTAATATAAAATCCATAAATTCCTTCTCTTAACCCTTGAAAAAAATGCGCATGTAAAATACGTTTCCAATTTTTATTTCTCTTTCTTTCATTGATGACAGCAGCTAAAGCAAAGCTCCCTCTGCTGCCCTTACGAATAATGAAAAAGCTGACAACAATGGCAGCAATGAATAAGCTTAAGGAAATAATAAAAATTGCCGTATAACCGACATCTCCGGCCATTTTTGAAATGATCCATCCTGCAAGTAACGGTCCGATCATGCCTGCAAATGACGTCAGCGTGCCTGAAATACCGTTAAACCAATCTCTTGTATCTGGCTCTGTGATTTCAAAAGTAAGCAGATAGTATGCCAGCCAGAAAAAACCATAACCTATTCCCAGCAGACAGCCGAGAATAAAATTATAATATGCCGCCAGTTCCCCAATCCAAAGCACAAACAAGAAAAAGAAACATAAAAAAAGTATACCGATTCTCAATATAATGATACGGTCTATTTTTTTTGATAATTTCCCTGCGTAAATAAATGATAATGCTTGAAATACGTAGCTCGCTAAATGATAATTAGCAATCACAAAAAAGTCCCCGGATTGCTTCCATAAGTACACATTTACAAAAGTATTTGATAAAAAGATCCCCGCTGCATATAATGTTCCAATCAACAGGAGCATCCATAAGTCTCTATATTCATCCTTCTGGTTTCGATATCTTCTATATTGCTGATGTAATTGCATAAGAAAACGACTCCTTCTCCTTTTATTTTTAGCGAAGGAATCGTATCTATACAAAAAAGCTTGCAGAAAACTAAAGTCCTGCAAGCTTTTTTATTATAAAGCATGTCCAGGCTTAAAGGCATAAGCACTTTTGGAACATCCTCTTATTTATTATTTCGCAGCCTCGTAATTGTTAGCTACCTGATCCCAGTTTACTACATTCCAGAATGCTGAAATGTATTCAGGGCGTTTATTTTGATATTTAAGATAGTATGCATGCTCCCATACATCCAGTCCTAATAATGGTGTTTTACCTTCTGTTAATGGTGAATCCTGGTTCGGTGTGCTTGTAATTTCAAGCTCGCCATTGTTTAATACCAGCCATGCCCAGCCAGAACCAAAGCGTCCCGCTGCTGCAGCTGCAAATTCTTCTTTAAATTTGTCTAAAGAACCGAATTTGCTGTTGATTTTATCAGCCAGTTCTCCTGCCGGTTCTCCGCCGCCATTTGGTGACAGTGTCTTCCAGAAAAAGCTGTGGTTCGCATGTCCGCCGCCATTGTTGCGTACTGCTGTACGAATGCTTTCAGGTACGGAATTCAAATCAGTTACAAGCTCTTCTACGGATTTATTTTGCAGATCTTCATGTCCTTCCAGTGCATCATTTAATTTTGTAACGTAGGTGTTGTGATGCTTCGTATGATGGATATTCATTGTTTCTTTATCGATAGTTGGTTCCAACGCATCGTATGCATAAGGTAACTCCGGTAATTCAAATTTTGCCATGTGTAACTCCTCCTCTAAATAAATGATGTTTTTTAAGATCTTCACTTATAAAGGTATCAAAGGAAAGTATTTCTTGCAAATATTTTGCACTCCTACGTGTCGCTGATTCCTTTTAAAATGACAGTTTAGAAAATGACATGTTTCTATTTTTGAATAAAGTAAACTTTTTTGCCCTAAAGAACTATTCCTTTATAGCCAGCTTTTCTTCATAAAATTGCCTGGTGATATTTCAAACAGAGAGACTGAAAGGAATGCAGAAAGATTATAATGAACATAAAAAAAACAAGCTATACGCTTGTTTTTGGATGGCTCGGGACGGAATCGAACCGCCGACACAAGGATTTTCAGTCCTCTGCTCTACCGACTGAGCTACCAAGCCGTGTATTGGAGCTTTATATAAAAGCTCTTCATGATTCTTTTTTAAATATGTATGGAGGAGGTAGAGGGATTCGAACCCCCGCGCGGTTTGACCCGCCTGTCGGTTTTCAAGACCGATCCCTTCAGCCAGACTTGGGTATACCTCCGGACAAAATAAATGGTGGACCCTGCAGGACTCGAACCTGCGACCGATCGGTTATGAGCCGATAGCTCTAACCAACTGAGCTAAGGGTCCTTTTACTATTTTAATGGGGCGACCGGTGGGGATCGAACCCACGCGTGCCGGAGCCACAATCCGGTGCGTTAACCACTTCGCCACGACCGCCATGTAATAGTAGTTTATGTATAATTTTTTTGGTAGCGGCGGAGGGGATCGAACCCCCGACCTCACGGGTATGAACCGTACGCTCTCGCCAGCTGAGCTACACCGCCATGGCTCCACAGGTAGGATTCGAACCTACGACCGATCGGTTAACAGCCGATTGCTCTACCACTGAGCTACTGTGGAATAATGTTTTTTAATTAGCAACAAAATATAATTTATCATGTTATGTAGATTATGTCAACAACTTTTTTTGCGGTCTTGCAAAAGTTTTTATCAGAAGTTGACTGCAAGAATTATAATAGCACGTAACATAACATATTTCAACAAAAACTTTTAAAACTTATATAATTTCTTTTAATTAATAACAAATAAAGCAGTTTTTTGCAGAAACTCCGTTAACATCCTTTATTAAATAAAGACTCTGTCTGTTCATTTTTATCAGACAGAGTCTTTTATATAAGTTAATAATTAATGCTCTTCTAAAACATTCTGTGCAATGTTAACAGCATGGTCGCCAATTCTTTCTAAATTACTTAGAACATCTACAAAAACGATACCTGCTGTTCCATTACAAATCCCCTCATTCATACGAATGATATGATTTTTACGGAATTTACGTTCCATTTTGTCAATCTGATCTTCTTTTTGAATGACTTCTAAAGCTGCTTCCTTGTCATTCATTTCTAAGGATTCCACAGCCTGTTTAACCGTCATATAAGTTAAATCAAACATTTTGTTTAAGTCTTCAATAGCTTGCTCTGTCAGTGAAACTTTATTTGACATTTTATAGTCAACTAACTCCACAACATTTTCAAAATGATCCCCGATCCGTTCAATATCGCGGATAGCGCTCATTAATCCGGTATGCTCTACACTCTCAGGCTCTGTTAAGTTGGTAGAAGCAATATCCACTAAATAATCTGTAATCTTACGGTCGAGATTATTTAGTGCTCCTTCAATCTGCAGAGCCATTTCTGAGCTTTTCGGATTTTGCGTCGTGATATAATTATGTGTTTCTTCTAATCCCTGATACGCATATTTCCCCATACGGACAACTTCTAATTTGGCCTGAGCAAGTGCCAGTGAAGAAGACTGCTGAAGGAAAATAGAGTCCAGATGCTTCGGTTTATATTCAATGATTACGTCATCTCCTGGCACCAGCCTGGTAATCAGCCATGCCAATGCACCGATAAACGGAAATTGAATGATTGTATTTGCGATATTATAACTTCCATGCGCAAAAGCAATTGTCATTTCCGGGTTCAAATTTAAGCTGGCTTGTAAATAATAAATAAACTGAGTAAACGGATAAAGCAATATTATAAAAATAATCGCACCTATTAAGTTAAAGGTTACATGGGTATATGCAGCCCGTTTGGCAGCTACGGATGTCCCTATACTTGCAAGAACAGCTGTAATCGTTGTACCAATATTATCACCGAATAATACCGGGATTGCAGCATCCAGTTTAATTGCACCCTGTCCAAATAATCCTTGCAGAATACCGATAGTTGCTGATGAACTTTGTACAATGACAGTAAAGACTGCACCAATAACCACACCGAGGATTGGCGTTTCACTCATCGTAACTGTCAAATCATGAAATGCTTCTAACGAACGGAGCGGTGTCATACCGCTGCTCATTAATTCAAGTCCATAGAATAAAGCACCAAATCCGAATATCGCCTGACCTACAGCCACAATTTTTTGCTTTTTAAAGAAAAAGATTGTAAATGCACCTAATGCTAAAAATAATAACGAATATTCCCCAACGTCTATTCCAATAATGAAGGCTGTGACGGTTGTTCCGATGTTCGCACCCATAATAACACCAATAGCCTGTCTTAATGTCATAAAACCGGCATTTACAAGACCTACAGTTAAAACAGTTGTTCCCGAACTGCTCTGAATAAGCACAGTTACAATAATACCAGCAAGTACACCAAGGAATGGATTCGTTGTAAACCGATCCAGAATATCACGTAAACCATCTCCTGCTGATTTCTGGAGTCCATCCCCCATCATTTTTATCCCCATAAGGAATATGCCGATTCCTCCAAGAAATTCAATAACTAAACTTTGAACATCGATATCCACGTAAACTTCATCCCTTCTACCTCTTATGTAAACTCTTGTAGAAATTTGCGCCTCATTCATTATTGATGATTCTAAAGAGAATGTAAATATGTATTAAGAAAACTTTACATACATTTAATATTTGTTTTACATTCGTTTAAAAAAGGATGCTTAGTTTATGTTTTATTCATGAAAATATGTATAATATTAGAAAAGAAGCATATAAATAAAGGATTCACCTCCATTTTTATGAAGTGAATCCTCTTTCAGGGATTTCTATTAAATTAATCTTCCTGCATCTCTTCTATACGAACACTCGTGCCATCTACTGCAACTACTTTAATTGGTGTGCCCTTTTTAATCCAGCGCCCTCCAGAAACTGCACTATAATGCTTTTTATTTATTTCAATTGTGCCGGAAGGTCTAAAATCTGTCAGCGCAACTCCTTCTTCCCCTAACAGAGCCTCGTACTCTGCACTGAGCGAATTGTAGCCCTCTTCTTTTGTAAGCCGGTCGACTAAGGCAATTTTCGTCCACATTTCTCTCCGTTTAAATACTTTTAAAAATACTAAGGAAGAAAAAGCACCGGCAATGATACTGATTACCGCATAGAGACCGTTTGCAATAGTCGGCTGCGGCATTGCAACTGCAACTATCATTAAAACCAGCCCTATCGTCGCCAGCGTTCCATCATTAATTACTTTCCCATCAATAATAATCAGTAATATTCCTAAAAAGTATATAATAAACATGAGTAAGACTGAATTAGTTTCTGTATACACCGTAAAATAAACCGTAATAAATCCTAAACCCAATACACCAAAAATACCACGCATATTTACGAATATTTCTCCTAATATAAATAAAGTTCCGAAAAATAAAGCCAGGAATCCAATCCATTGTAATTCAACTATGTCCATACACTTCACGCCCTCTCATTATCCTATTACTATATGTACGTATGAATGGAATAATTAGTTTCATAAAAGGAGATTTTTTTATGGGTTTTTTACGTAGAATTTCCCTGATTACTCTTATTATATTAGTTGCTGTAAGTATTTTTCAAGACTTAGCTCATTCTGGCAGCGGAATCTCCTTTTCAAATAAAGCTGAGACAGAATTGCCTCCGTTTGAAGCAGTTCCTGTCAAAGTAAAGCCGGGAGATACCGTATTAAGTATTACAGAAGAAATTCAAACCGGATCTGCATATACTGTTGTAGTCGATATTATTTTGGAAGCTTTTGAAGCATTAAATCCAAATACTTCTCCAGACGATATTCAAATACATGAAATATATTATTTTCCACTCTTTCAAGAAAAATAAAAAAGGCTGAAATTCAGCCTAAGAAAGAAATGGAATAAAGAAAAACGCAGAAATTAATGAAAGAATTCCAGCTATAATACCTATGATACCAAGTGTATTTGTTCCTCTGCTCCGCGCTACAAAACCAAATACAATACTGGCAGCTCCCAGAATTACCGGCCAGGTAAAGAAGGAAATAACGGCCAAAATAATACTGCCCCATCCATACAAGGTTCCCGGGTTAAAGCCCTTTTCTTCTTCAAAATCCGGGAGATCTGAATCGGTAAGCTCCGCTGAAAACTCCTCCATTCTTTTGCTGTCCAGTTTATTATTTATGTGCTCATGCTCTGATTCCTGCCCATGATTTGGCGCATTTTGGACTTGTTTGCTCTGATCTTTATCATTCATGAAATAAACTCCTTACTTTTAAAGGATGTTCAAATCGCTCAACAAAAATGAATTTCTTGAACATACCCTTTTAGATTTATATGGTTAGTTTGTGGAATTTAAGTCATTTCAATCAGGTATCATACGGTATTATAAGAAAAGAATGGTATAATTATTTTGTTCTTTGCATATATTTACATGATGGATGAACATAAGGTAAATAATATATCTACAAAAGGAGCGGTATTATGTCTTTTTTTATAAAAGAAATGATTAAAAATAAACTTCGTAAATTAACCCCAGGCGAAATTTTACACTACAGCAGCCAGTATGGCTTCTCCATAACACCTGCACAAGCTGATCAGATAGTGAACTATTTAAGAGCCTCTTCTCCTGATCCATTTAATCAGGCAGATCGTGATCGCTTTATGACGGAGCTTGCGAATATCACAGATCAAAAAACAGCACTGGCGGCGCAGCAGTTAATGGATGAGGTTATTAAATCATATGGTCTGGAGCATTTATTTTAAAAGCATCAAAAAAGATGAGCAATTTTAATTCGCTCATCTTTTTTGATATTATTTACCTTCCATAATTACTTCTTTTAAATTCTCCTGGAAATTACCTTCACGCAGCATTGCTATTTCATATTTATATGGCGCTTTTTTATTTTTCTTATCTGTACCTACATATGGTGTTTCAAGAATTTTAGGCAGCTCACTGAGCTGTGGATGATGAACAACTTTGTGAAGTGCATCAAAGCCGATATAACCAAAACCGATGTTTTCATGACGGTCTTTATGCGCTCCGCGGTCATTTTTACTGTCATTGACATGGACAACCTTCAGCCGGTCTAAACCGACAATTTTATCAAAAGTATTTAATACACCATCAAAGTCATTGACAACATCATAGCCTGCATCGTGAATATGACAGGTGTCCATACAAACAGAAAGGTGCTCATTGTGCGTCACACCATGAATAATTTCAGCCAGCTCCTCAAATGTACGTCCCATTTCAGAGCCTTTTCCAGCCATTGTTTCCAGAGCAATTTGAACATCATTTTTTTGTTCAAGCACTTCATTTAATCCTTCAATAATTTTAGGGATGCCCTTGTCCGGACCTTCACCGACATGCGCTCCAGGATGAAGGACAATTTGTTTCGCCCCGAGAGCCTCTGTACGCTCGATTTCGCTCCGCAGAAAATTAACACCCAATTCAAATGTCTCCGGCTTTACAGTGTTGCCAATATTAATAATATATGGCGCATGAACGACAATGTCTGATATTCCGTTCGATTTCATATGCTCCAGGCCTGCTTCAATATTCAATTCTTCAATAGGCTTTCTTCTTGTGTTCTGCGGTGCTCCTGTATAGATCATAAATGTATTTGCACCATATGAAGCAGCCTCTTCGCTGGAACCTAATAACATTTTCTTACCGTTCATCGAAACATGAGAACCTATTTTTACCATATTTATTCCTCCTATCGTTTTTTCCGTCGTTGCTCTTTTGTCAGCTGTCTTTTTATTTGCTGCTGTTGCTGCTTCTGCTTTTTCTTATATCCCGGTTTTACTTTCTTTGTCTTTCTTACCCGTTTCCAGGCTTCCCGGTCTGTACTTGTATCTTCGGTTTTACGGCGCTGTCTCGCATTCCAGGATTTATCCTCTGTCCATTCGCCCTGTTTTACCTCTACATAAGAGAATTCCAGTCCTTTTTGTTCTAATTTTTCAATTAAAGGAGCATCACTCTCTGAATAGATGCTCACCGCCGTTCCCTCTAACCCGGCACGGGCAGTTCTGCCGACACGGTGAATATAGAAATGCTCTTCTTTTGGAAGCTGGGCATTAATGACATGACTGACTCCCTTGATATCGATTCCCCGTGAAGCCAGATCAGTTGCTACAACATATTGATAACGCAGCTGCTGTATCTCCTTCAGGACACGTTTTCTTTCTCTTGGAGTTAAACCGCCGTGAATGACCCCAACAGATAATCCGTATCCCTCAAGCGCTTCGGCTAATTCATTTGCCTGTTGCTTGCCGTTAGTAAAAATCAATGCTAAATAAGGATGAATCGTTTGGGAAATTTCCCAAATAACCTTCGCTTCATCACGATGCTTCTTCCGGATCAGCCGATGCTCCATCGTCTCCGGAGAAAAATGCTCTTCAATTTTAATATACTCCGGATTTCTCAAGTATTTTTTGAAGAAATGCTGCAGGCGTTGAGGAATGGTTGCTGAGAAAACAAGCAGCTGTATTTCTTGTTTCGAGCGTACTAATAATTGATCCACTTCCTCAATAAAGCCCAGATCAAGCATTAAGTCTGCCTCATCAATAACAAAGGTTTCCGCGCTGTATATAGATAACGCTCCATCCTTTACTAAATCTAAAATTCTCCCAGGGGTTCCTACCACAATCATTGGCGGTGTTTTTAATTTCTCAATCACTTTTTGTTTATCTGTACCGCCGACAAGCAGCTTTGCTGTCCATTTTTCCGTCTTATCAGCAATTGTAATGATTTTTCTTACTTCGTTATACAGCTGTGTTGCCAGCTCTCTTGTTGGTGCAGTAATAACAAACTGGACTTTTTTTTGATTTTCATCCAGCTTTTGAAACAATGGTAATAAAAAAGCGTGGGATTTACCTGAACCTGTTCTGGATTGGCCAATAACACTTCTGCCATCCAGAATAGAAGGAATCACTCGTTCCTGAATCTCTGTCGGCTTTCTAAATTCCAGCTCTTGAATAATATTTTGCATCGTGCTATCCAGGGATAATTCTGCAAATGTTTTTTCCATTTGTTTCCCTCCTTGTAATCTGTTTTTTTGCTTTCTTTTTTAAAAGATAAGAAAGTATATAAAAATGCTGAAGTCAGCCGCTGCAGAAATACACTACGCTTTCCGTGGGCTTGAGCTCAGCCTCCTCGAAAAAAAGAAGAGCACTTTTTTTCTGCGGGGTCTTCTTCTGAGGAGGCTGAGGCGTTGCCCGCGGAAAGCGACTTCCCACAGCGGACATCTCCTTGGCTAGAACACCAGTATTTTAAAGACCAAGTGATTTTCTTGGTTTTTCTTATAAAAATACGAACGGATCTGTATTTACTTCAGATACATAAACTCTCGACTGGAATGCAGGAAATTCCTGTACCAGCTTATTCTTTGCTGCTGTTTTCATAATCTTCTCGATATAGTGCCCGGCATCGATAACTGTCAGCCCCATCTGCTCCGCATCTTGAGCAGCGTGAAATGTCATATCTCCTGTAATATAAACATCTGCTTTTTTCCTGAGTGCATGACTGACATATTTCTCGCCGCTGCCGCCTAAAACAGCAACTCTTTTTACATTCTTTTCTATATTACCAGAAACACGTACTTGAGGCATATCTAAATTCTTTTTAACGGTCTGAATAAATTCTTTCATCGATACAGATTCATCTAATACACCGAAGCGTCCAATGCCAATTGACTGTCCTTTGTTTTCCAGCGGATAGATATCATAGGCAGGTTCTTCATAAGGATGAGCAGAAATAATTGCATCAATAACCTTTGAAAGATTTCTCTTCGGCACAACAGCTTCCAGTTTTTTCTCATCTACATAGGTTAACTCATTCTTCTCACCAATATATGGGGTTGATCCTTCTAATGGACGAAATGTGCCCTGTCCAGGGCTTTGGAAGGTACAATGGCTGTAATCACCTATTTTCCCGGCTCCGCCTTCATGCAATGCACTACGTAATTCCTGCACGTGAGAATCCGGAACAAAAACAATTATTTTAAATAGGCTCTCCTGATCCAGAATTTCCAAAGGCTCTCTCTTTTTCAAACCAATTGCTTCGCTTAATAAATCATTTACGCCGCCTTCTGCTACATCTAAATTGGTATGCGCCGCAAAAACAGTAATATCATTCTTCAAAAGCTTTTGGACAACCCTGCCCTTAGGATGATCAATATTTATTTGCTTTAAAGGCTGAAACAATAGGGGGTGATGCGCAATAATCAGATTAGCCTGTTTCTCGATTGCCTCATCAACTACTTCCTCTGTAACATCCAGTGCAACCAGAATATGAGAGGTTGAATCGTGGAATCTCCCTACCTGTAATCCAATATTATCCCAATGATAGGCAAGACTTCTTGGTGCCCAGCCGTCCATTATTTGAAAAAAATCAGCATGTTTAAGTGTTTGTTTCTTCATGATGAAGCTCCTCCTTAATCCAGTGTAATTCTGTTTGGAATGCAGATATTTTCTCATGATTTACTTGCTTCGCCTGCTGCATTTGAGAAATAATTCTTTTCAGATTAGCTTTCTCCAGCGTCCATTTTTTTATAAAAGCATTATTCTTTTCAGTCAATAAATATGGTCCTAATAAAAGCTGTTTATCCTTGATCTGTGTGTTATCGCTATAAGGTGATGAAACCTCCGTATGACGGTCAGCAACAAGAATTTCATAAATATGCCCTTGCTCGTCCACTATTTCCTCTGCAATCAATATAAAATCATTTTGGTTAAACCATTGTCTGACCGCTCTCGCATCGATATTAGGCTGGGCAATAATCCTTCCTGCAGATTGAGCTATAGCCGGACTCTTTTCCAAAATGGAAGTAATTAATGCACCGCCCATCCCGGCAATGACAATCTGTTCAGTCTCTCCTTCTTTTAAAACAGCTAAACCGTCCCCTAAACGGGCATCAATTTGTTCTTCTAATTGATGCAATTGAATTGTTTTTTTTGCGCTTTCTAACGGTCCCTGATTTACCTCTCCGGCAATAGCCCGTGCTGTCTTATCTCTCAGGCAGACATAAGCAGGCAAATACGCATGATCAGATCCGATATCTGCAAAATTAGCACCTTTCGGCAGGTAATCAGCAATTATTTTCAAACGGCTGGAAAGCGGAATATTTTGGTTCATTGCATTTTCTCCTTTATTTCTACAATAAGAAAAGCTTTCTGTACGAATCAGAAAGCTTTCATTCATTTCTTTCATTATATATTATTGATGCTCACTTAACCACTCAGTAAGTGCATCTAAATCATCACCCTGAATCTGTGGGAATGAAGGCATACCCCCGTCTGTTCCATTCTCAACGATTTCAGCAATTTCTTCCTGTGAATACTTGCTGCCGATTTCTGTTAAATCAGGAGCAGGACCGCTTGCTAAATCTTGACCGTGACAGCTGGTACAATTTGTTTGGAATACTTCTTCTCCAGCGTCAGCACTGGCAGATTCTCCGCCTTCTTCTCCACCCTCTGCCTGTTCTGTCTGTTCTTCACCATTTTCTTCTTCATTTTCAATTGCTTGTCTCTGATCAATACCAATCACTGAAATAATAATGACTGCAATAAGCCCTAGCCCGGCAATAATAGCATATGGTATAACCGGATTCTTTTTCATTTCGCTTCCTCCTTATGTAACACAAATATTATAAAATTAATACTATCATTAGTTTACTCGATATCTAAAAATTTTTAAAGGTTTATCCAATATATTTAAAAAAAACGACATAAGTTATCACCGCTATAATCAGGATAGCTCCAACGTATCCGAATACAGGCAGCTTTTTCAAAAATCCAAAAATAATCCACCCTGTCCCATTTAAGATAATCACAAAATTAATATAATTTCCTAACCCGGCAGCTTCGGCTATAAAGACAGTTAACTGCAGGATATATAAAAATTGAATAAATATAAATAAATAACGATACCGCTTTGAAACATCCGTCCGGATTTTTGAATAAAACAAATAATTAATAATTAGAGTAACAATTAAAATGCCAGACGTAATATACCAAAGTGAATGAAAATAATAATCCAGAGAGATAACGCTTACTAAAATGATTAAAATAAAAATAAAATGGAGCTTTATCCATATGGATAAAGAAGTATTTTGCTTTTTCGTGTCATTTGGACCCGAAATTTCAATTTCCCCGCCCTTTGTATATAATGCGAGTAAAAAATCACATTGCTTTTCCGGTAATAAATGATTTTCTTTCCATTTTAATATCTCTTGGATAATCAATTGATTTTTTTCTTGATTATTCATATATTCACCTGTATTTTTAGCTTAATTATTTATCAAATCATAACTATCACTAATAAAGGGACTATCCTTATCTAAAAAAACACTATTCAATAAATAGCTGATTCGCTTTTCTATAACTGAATACACATAGTAACTGGAATATGCAAGTAACTTACTTCTAACTTGCACATTCCAGTCTGCTGGCAAATATAAGCCTATGATGACCAAGTCCTGTTTATCGGACTTTTTAAATACACTTTTTAAGCTTAATCAAGAAAATCCTTCAAGCGTTTGCTTCGGCTCGGGTGTCTTAATTTCCGCAATGCTTTTGCTTCAATCTGTCTGATACGTTCTCTGGTTACACCAAATACTTTTCCTACTTCTTCAAGCGTTCTTGTTCTTCCATCATCTAACCCAAAGCGCAGACGAAGTACATTTTCCTCTCTGTCGGTCAAGGTGTCCAATACGTCCTCCAGCTGCTCTTTTAATAACTCATAAGCAGCATGATCTGATGGAGAAACTGCTTCCTGATCCTCGATAAAATCACCTAAATGGGAATCATCTTCTTCCCCGATTGGTGTCTCTAATGACACTGGTTCTTGAGCAATTTTTAGAATATCCCGGACTTTGTCAGGACTCAGTTCCATTTCCTCACCAATCTCTTCCGGAGTAGGTTCCCGTCCTAAATCCTGGAGTAAGGAACGCTGCACACGAATTAATTTGTTAATGGTTTCCACCATATGAACCGGAATACGGATAGTACGTGCCTGATCGGCAATGGCACGTGTGATTGCTTGTCTGATCCACCAGGTCGCATAGGTACTGAATTTAAATCCTTTACGATAGTCAAACTTTTCAACTGCTTTAATCAGACCCATGTTTCCTTCTTGGATTAAATCAAGGAAAAGCATTCCCCGTCCAACATACCGTTTGGCGATACTGACAACGAGACGAAGGTTGGCTTCAGCTAATCTTCTTTTAGCCTCAATATCCCCTTCTTCAATGCGGGAAGCAAGTTCAATTTCTTCTGCTGCAGAAAGTAAATCTACTCTGCCGATTTCTTTCAAATACATACGGACCGGGTCATTAATCTTAATTCCTAAAGGTACACTGAGATCATTAAGATTAATTTCTTCCTCTTTTGCGATTTTCTGCATTTCGGGGTCATCCTCAGACTCACCCAGCACATCGACACCCTGTTCTTCCAGGTACTCATAAAATTCATCCATTTGTTCGGGTTCCATGTCAAAATTAGATAAACCGTCAGCCACTTCTTCATAAGCAAGCGTACCACGCTTCTTACCCATGTCTACTAATTTTTCTTTTGCTTGCTCTAATGTCAGTTCGGATTCTTTCATGTGCGAAGGTTTTTGCTCGGCCATGAGTCCCCCTCCTTCCAAATTGTTGAATTAATTTTCATTTTTTTGCTTTTGCAGCTGAATCAGCTCCATTGCCAAACGCGCAGCTTCCAAAGGGTCATTTTCCCGCTCTGCTTTCTTTTGCTGCTCTTTTAAGCTCTTTTTCGTCTGGCTTTGATTAGCCTCCCGATGAATCATTCGTAAATAATCATCAATTTCTTCTTCTGTGCTGTTTTCCACATCACTTGACAAGGCCAATTCAATGACTTGATTTTTCAAATGTTCATCTGACAGTCTCTCCATAAATAAACTGATATCTGGTGCATTACCTTCTTCATAAAAGGCGTATAAATGCGTTGCCACAATTTTATGGTCATTTACATTAAATCCTGCTCCAAGGTCATATTGTACTTTTTCAGCAATATAGGCATCCTGAAGCATGTAGGATAAAATTCTTTTTTCAGCATTAACGTATGCCGGATACAATTTTCTTTTAGTTACAGATACATATTGATTAGTATAACTCTTATTACCTTGATTATCCTTAGCTGCAGGAACTCTTTTGTCATACTGTGTCAGCTGATTCATCAAGGTTTCTACAGACAAGTCAAATTCCTTGTGCAGCTCCTGAATATAATATTCCCGTTCCAATGCACTCTCAATCATGGAAAGTTCCTTTAGAACGCGCTCGATATATTCAATACGTTCACTTTCCACCTGCAGATTAAAGTGTCTGCGCTGATAACGCATAAAGAAACTCATGTAGCTGTCGCTTGTCCGTATCACTCTTTCTCGAAAAGCTTCGCCGCCATGTTGCTGGATATAACTGTCCGGATCCTCTTTTGCATCTAAATTCGCAATCCGGACATCACAGCCTATCGACCGCAGTAAAAGCGATGCTTTATAACGGGCCTCTATTCCTGCACTATCACCGTCATAACAAATGATTACTGTGTCAACGTAACGGTTTAAAAGCTTTGCCTGCGTTTCTGTCAATGCAGTTCCCATTGTCGCCACAACATTCTTAACTCCGGCTTGATAAGCTGAAATAACATCCATATAACCTTCCATTAAAATAGCTTCATTTTCTTTTCTGATATGGCGCTTCGCCAAATCAAAATTATATAAAAGTTTACTTTTTTGAAAAAGCTCACCTTCTGAACTATTTAAATACTTAGGGCCGCTATCGTCTGTTAATGACCTGCCTCCAAACCCGACAGTACGCCCAAGCGCATTCCGTATAGGAAAAATAATTCTGCCCCGGAAACGGTCAATGACTTCATTATTGTCATTCCCTGCTAAAATGCCGCTTTTTAAAAGCATCGGCTTGGAATACCCTTTCTGCATAAGAAACTTTGCAGTGAAATCGCGTTTATTAGGAGCGTAACCAACCTGGAATTCTTCCAGCGTTTCTTTTGTAATTCCGCGACTTTTTAGGTACTCTAACCCATCCTTCCCATCTTTTTGATACTTTATGAGGTGATGGTATAATTTTGTCAGCCATCCATAAGCGGAGAGCATCTGCTCTGTTTCCTCTGACAAGGATGATTCCTTTTTAATTGATGTTTCCGGTAATTCTACTCCACTGCGATCAGCTAAGTGTTTCAGCGCCTCATAAAATGTGAAATTTTCCATCTCCATCAAAAAAGAGAATACATTTCCCCCTTTTCCGCAGCCAAAGCAGCGAAAAATTTGTTTCTCTTGAGTGACCGAAAAGGACGGAGTATTTTCACCATGAAAAGGACATAGGCCAAAATAGTTTTTACCTTGTTTTTTTAATTGAATATACTCTCCGATGACATCGACAATATCATTGGATTTTTTCACTTCTTCAATAATTGGTTCAGGTATTTGATTAGCCATGGTTACCACCAACTATTCCTATTTTTCTTAGAGAGATTGTGCAAAATCCTCCTTTTTAAACTGCTGTTGCTTCATTATTCATTATTCGACATATTTTTTCCTTATACTCAAAAAAAATAGCCTTAACATAGTTTCTACAAAGGATACGCAGAATCCTTCTTTTTCAAAGCAAATTATGATTAAAATTGCATTTTATATAAATCTGCTCATACGATTTACCATTATAATATATTTTTTAATAGATTTCTATTAATTTGTTTATAAAACTATTGAAAAAAGAAAAACATTCCGTTATAGAGCGTGTTCAAAAAGTGATTATCAGTTTATCCTTGCTCGTATTATTTGCTGAAAAATTAGATTTGATCCATTCGTGTGAATCTCCCGATTCACACGCCTTTCAGCTCTGCTGAAAGGTAGCAGTAGGGTGATATAACAAGGAAATAAATGCATTTATTTCCTTGTTATATCACCCTACTGCGTAAATGAATCAAGAACACATACTAGATAAAAGAGAAAACATTTAGGTGCTTTTTAAACACGCACTTATAGCTGTAAACAGAATGCTTTTCACACAATTTGTGTCTGAAATTATTTACTGCAATGTATCATTTTGCTTTCTGACAGACTTTGAAAATATTAAAATATAGTCAAGAAAATTAGGACGTTTGGTGTATTTTTTAAATAACCTTATTCATTTCTTCCTTGCCACATACGAATAATCTGGTTAGCTGTTTCCTCCACTGCTTTGTGGGAAACATCAATGACAGGACAGCCTATTTTTTCAACTACTTCATTAAAGAATTCTAATTCCTGCTTAATCCTGCTTACATTTGCATAGGTTGCCTGATCACCGAGCCCAAGAGCTTTTAAACGCTCTTTTCGAATCCCGTTCAGCTTTTCTGAGGATATGCGCAAGCCAATACATTTTTTAGGATCAACCATCATAAGCTCTTCTGGAGGGTCAACTTCCGGAACAATCGGAACGTTCGCCACTTTAAACCGCTTATGCGCCAGGAATTGAGAGAGCGGAGTTTTGGATGTTCTGGAGACGCCTATTAATACAATATCCGCACGGGTAATTCCTCTTGTATCTCTTCCATCATCATACTTTACAGCAAACTCTATGGCTTCTATCTTCTTAAAATAATCTTCGTCTAATTTATGGACAAGTCCGGCTTCCAATCGCGGCTCATCACTAAAAACGCGCTCCATCGCGTCCATGATAGGGCCCATTATATCAACTGCTTCAATATCTATTTCTTTAGCACGTTTATTTAAATAAGCACGTAATTCCGGATTAACAAGTGTAAAACCGACAAGATTTGAATTTAATTTTGCCTGTTGCAAAAATTCATCAATGGTTTCTTTATCTTCCACGTATGGAACGCGCTGAATTTTATAATCCCCATTTTTAAATTGGCTCAGGCCGGCTTTAATTACCAGCTCGGCAGTTTCCCCAACAGAATCAGACAGCACATAAATAATTTTCTGCTCAGTCATTTTGACATCCTCTCCCTAGTTTTTAAAAGTTATATTTTATCTTCAATGGTTAACTCAACCAGCAGCTTTGTCATCGTTGTTTTTGTAATCCGGCCAATTACCTCAAGGCCATGTTTTGTGTCCTTAACAACGGGGACTCCATCAATCTGTCTTGATATCAGCTGATGAGCTACATCAATAAGCAGGTCATTTTTGCGACACACCGTGATATTTGGCATTCTTGTCATTATAATTGGAACCGGTATTGAGCTTAAGTCCTGTCTTCCCATGCTTGCACGTAATAAGTCTTTCCGGGAAAGGATACCAACCAGACAGGCATTTTCATCTACAACGAACAGAGTGCCAACATCTTCTAAAAACATCGTGGATATGGCATCATATACGGATACCTTTTCATTTACAGCAACAGGGACTTGCTGAAATTCATGAACCTTGTACCGTTTTATTTTTTCTGTTAATAATTCTGAACCTGTTTTACCCGTATAAAAGTAGCCTACACGAGGACGTGCATCTAAAAAACCAGCCATTGTCAGAATAGCTAAATCCGGTCTCAATGTAGCCCGGGTTAATGTAAGGCGCTCTGCTATATGCTCCCCCGTGATAGGACCGTCTGCTTTTACTATTTCTATAATCTGCTGTTGCCTTTTCGATAAGTCCACTTTTTCACCACCTATACTGTTGCTTTATTAGCAAATGAATACTATAAATAGCATTGCTTGAATACATAAAAATTAGTGTAAATAAAGGATAACGTACCATGATTCCTTTATATTTTTAGAACATGGTACGTTATTATCATTCGACTTTATTCATTAAAATTCCTTTTTTAAGAAAGAAATCCTTACATTCTAATTATGCGTGCTGTTTCCATGCTATTTTTCGCAAGTCTGCATATTGCAAGATTAGCACAGAAAGCTCATGGATGATAGAGAGACGGTTTTTTCTTACTTCTTCATTATCGTCCATAATCATATTATGATCAAAAAATGCGTGAATATCATCTGCAAGTCCGGCAAGAAGCTGTAATGCCTCCTCGTTTTTTTGGGCTTCTAAATATTCGGCATAAGTTGATTTCACTGCTTCTACAGATTCATATAATACTTTTTCCGATTCTGTTTGGAAGAGGGAAGGATTTACCTTATAATCAGTATTCTCTACCTTGTTTTCCAAATTCAACACACGAACAAGAGCTTCTTGAGAGGTTTTAAAATGATCATCAGCTTTTTTCGCAGCTAAAACATGTGCTTTTTCCACTGCAACATGAAATATACCTAATTGATTGTCTACGACAGCATGGATTATATCTGCTTCAATATTTTCTTCACGCATTAAATACTCCGCACGGGAGGCGAAAAATACCAGCAAGTCATCTTTAGCAGAAGCGTTTATTGTTAAGCCTGTCTTCTTTAATACTGATAAAGTATACTCAATGAGTGATTCTATGGTTAAATCCCAATTTTGATCCTTTAGAATGCGCAGGATTCCCATTGCCTGTCTTCTTAAGCCATATGGATCCTGAGAACCGCTCGGGATTAGGCCAACACTGATACATCCCGCAATGGTATCTATTTTATCTGCGATACTTAATACGGCACCAACTGTCGTTGCAGGAAGTTCCCCATGTGACTGCTTCGGCAGATAATGCTCGCGGATAGCTTGAGAAACCACTTTAGCCTCTCCAAAATAAGCAGCATATTTCTCCCCCATAATGCCCTGAAGCTCTGTAAATTCATTTACCATATTGGTCATCAGATCAAACTTGCTGATTTCAGCTGCCCGTTCAACTTCTTTAAGCTCTTTTAAAGAAAGCTCCTCCGCAAAATGTTTTGCAATTGTTTTAACACGATTAACTTTATCTGTATACGTACCAAGCTTCTCCTGAAACACAACCCTGGTCAGCTTTTCCTGGAAGAAGTCAATGGAAAGCTTTTTATCTTCTTCAAAAAAGAATTCTGCATCCGCAAGACGCGCACGAAGAACCTTTTCATTTCCCCGGATCACTGTTTCCAGCTCATGCTCATCACCATTTCTTACACCGACGAATTTAGGGAGCAGTTCACCATCACGCTCTACAGGAAAATAACGCTGATGCTCCGCCATAGATGTAATGAGAACTTCATTTGGCAATGCTAAGAAAGAAGTGGAAAAACTGCCGACAAAAGCTGTCGGATACTCCACAAGATTTCTCACCTCATTTAAAAGATCCTTATCGACAGGAATTTGGAACGTATTTTTCTCTTGTAAAGCATCAAGCTGCTTCACAATTATATCCTCACGTTTTTTAGCATCCGCAATAACATAATTATCCTTTAGTAATTGCTCATATTGTTTCGGTTCATCTATTGTAAGCTTGCCGCTGAGAAAACGATGGCCGTATGTGACATTGCTAGTTTTCACATGAGCAATTTCAAAAGGAATTACCTCATTGCCGTATAGTGCAGCCAGCCAGCGGATTGGCCGTGCATAACGCAATGTTTCATTTGCCCAGCGCATATTTTTACCGAATGTGATGGACTCTATAATATCCTTAAATTCTGGAAGTAAGGATTGCACAGATTTTCCTTCAATATATTTTTTCACATAAATATAAGAAGTTCCTTTCACTTCTTTGATATAAATATCATCCGTTGTTTTTCCCTGCCCTCTGGTAAATCCTTCTGCGGCCTTTGTCCAATTATCCTGATCATCCTTTGCAATCTTTAAAGTAGGACCTTTTGCCTCTTCTTCTATCGATGCCTGACTCTCAGCTGCTTCTTCTATAAGGACAGCTAATCTGCGCGGTGTGGAGAAAGAAACTGCAGACGCATAGGAAATACGCTGTTCATCCAGCCATTTTATTGTTTTATTTAAAAATTGAGCTTCTGCATCATCGATAAAGCGAGCCGGCAGCTCCTCTAATCCAATTTCAATTAATATATCCTGTGCCATTTTAGTTTACCTCCTTTTTCAACATTGGAAAGCCTAATTTTTCACGCTCTTGTACATAAATCTTTGAAATGCTGCGGGCCAGATTACGTATCCGGCTAATATAGCCTGTTCTTTCTGTTACGGAAATAACGCCTTTAGCGTCCAGAAGATTAAAGGTATGTGAGCATTTTAAAACATAGTCATATGCAGGGAAGACGAGCCCTTTTTCCATCGTTGTTTTTGCTTCCTGTTCATATTTTGTAAATAAATCAAATAACATATCTGTATTTGATGTTTCAAATGTATACACAGAATGCTCATATTCCGGCTGATAGAAAATATCACGAAGTGTCACGCCATTATTCCATTCTAAATCAAAGACATTTTCTTTATCTTGAATATATGAAGCAAGCCGTTCTATCCCATATGTTAACTCCACCGTTACCGGATTGGCTTCTAAACCGCCAATTTGTTGGAAATAGGTAAACTGCGTGATTTCCATCCCATCTAACCATACTTCCCAGCCAAGACCGGCAGCACCCAAGGTCGGGTTCTCCCAATTATCCTCTACAAAGCGGATATCGTGCTTGAGCGGATCAATTCCAAGTTTTTTCAAAGACTCTAAATACAGTTCTTGAATATTAGCTGGTGAAGGCTTCATAATAACCTGAAACTGATGATGCTGATACAGCCGGTTCGGGTTTTTTCCGTACCTGCCATCCGCCGGCCGTCTGGAAGGCTCTACATAAGCAACATTCCATGGTTCTGGTCCCAGACTTCGCAGCAGCGTCATTGGAGACATAGTTCCTGCACCTTTTTCCGTATCATATGCCTGCATTAAGATACAATTTTGATCTGACCAATGATTTTGTAAAGTTAAAATCATTTCTTGAATATTCATTTACTCCACTCCTTTAATGGATAAGAAATTTACAACATATTTCGCACCGGACAGAACCAATAAGAAAAGCCGTCCCTATGTCTGTTTTAACGACAGACATAGGGACGGCTTAAAACCGCGGTTCCACCCTATTTGCTCTTGTTTTACAAGAGCCTCTTTTCATTGCTGTTACTCCAAAGTTCCTTCCTGAAGTCTCCATATACCTGGCTCACACCATTTCCAGGCTCGCTTTTTACAGACAATACTTCAGTACTTTTCTTCATCATCGTAACGACTATTTTCTCGCATTTTATACTTAAGATATATGTACAAATCATACTCTATCCGTCCTTGACTTGTCAATTATTACTTAAATAAATCAAGCTGATCCAAAAACTTTCGCGACTTTATGAAATATCCTCCATAACGATCATAGTAAGCTTTTAAAATGGCCTGAAACATTTTCACATTTTCCGATTTCATTTGGATGGTTCCGATACGTTCTAATTCTACCTCGGAAAATAGATATAGAATCCTGGCCAATTTTGGAGAAAATTCTATTGCTTCCGGATCCAAATGATGGCATTTAGGACATAAATAGCCGCCCTCCACGACAGAAAACGCAAAAGGCTGCTGCGTTGACCCGCAATTTATACATTGATTTAAGACCGGGGCAAACCCGGCTTTTTTATAAAGTTTTAATTCATACATCATTATTGGGATTTCAGCCTGATCATTCTCTTCAATCCACTTTATTGTTTGTTGAAATTGTCCGAATATGTACGGATCTATATTTTGATTTTCCAGAAGCTTATCTGTCAGCTCTGCAATATAGGAACAATAAGCTGTTTTCACGAAATCTTCGCGTATTTTGCGATGTGAGTTTAATAATTCTCCTTGCTGTATTGTACTCAACCCGCTTCCAAGATAAACAAAAAATCGGGCAAAAACGAATGGCTGCGTAACAGCAGCCATTCGACTTTTTGTTTTTTTTGCCCCTTTTGCCAGAGCCTGAAACTTCCCAAATTTCCCGCTGTAAATTGTTACTAATTTATGTGTTTCCCCATAGTCTTTTGTTTTTAATACGATACCATCTATCTGTTCCAGCACTCTAAATCACCCGGCCTCACTTTGTTTTGAACAGAAAAATATAATAATACAAGTTCAAAAAGTGTGATAAAAAGGACCAAGAAGTTCGAGGCAGCGCAGCTTTGAGTAGCACAGCGTATGCTTTTAAATACGTGAGCAACGATCTTAATGGGGTGAGTAATCGCAACCCCAACGAAAAAGCAAGCTAACGAAGAAATTCGCCGAGTCATTTTTATTAGACTTTTTGAACATCATCTAATAATATTTTGTGTGGTTAAACAGATGGCAAATCTAACCCCTCAGCCATAGAAGATCGGGTCTGGTCTTTTTGTTTCACTTCCGGGTTTAATTCTCCTTGCTGCTCTAATTCTTTTAATAATAAATAGGTTTCAATGTTTCCTGTTTGACAAAACAAATACCATGTTGCATCTAGCACAAGAAACCCCCGCCTTTCAAATTATTTTTTGCTAAGACTAAAGCAATTGCTTAAAAAAATACCCTGACATTAACTTCCCGCTTCTTTTATAGGTTGGTTCGATTTGAACATTTCATGAGTATAAAAAATTACCATCTTTAAGAGGATGTTCAAAAAGCCCCAAATGATAAGCTGCGAATCTCTGCGTTGAACTTCTTGCTTCTAATTCGGTCTCTTTTTGAATATACATTTTAAGTGGATGTACTTAAAAACCCAATGAAAAAGGCGCATACTTTAATACTCATCAAGTCGAAATCCAAATTCATGTAATTGATTTTGTCTGTTTCTCCAATCTTTTTTCACCTTCACCCATAGCTCTAAATATACTTTAGAGCCAAGCAACGCTTCAATATCGCGACGTGATTGCTGGCCAATTTTTTTCAGCATGCTCCCCTGCTTACCAATTAAAATACCTTTTTGAGAGCTTCTTTCTGTCACAATCGTTGCTTGTACTAATAATTTTTCATTTTCATTTTTCTCTATATTTTCGATAACAACAGCAATTGAGTGTGGAATTTCTTCCTTCGTATGATGTAACACCTTCTCCCGGATAAGCTCAGAAATAATGAATCTTTCCGGATGATCTGTTACCTTATCCGCCGGATAATACTGTGGTCCATCCGGCAACTTCCCTGCAACCACCTCTAACAGATGGTTGACATTATTTCCATCTAATGCAGAAATTGGAATAATTTCTTCAAAGGAATGCAGGTCCTTATACTGGTCAATCAGCTGCATGAGTTTATCTGGATGAATTTTATCAATTTTATTAATTACCAGATAGACCGGCTGTTTCACTTTTTGCAGCAGGTCTATGATGTATTGGTCTCCGCGTCCATATCCTTCATCTGCATTAATCATGAACAAAATATTATCCACTTCATTTAAAGTATTCTCTGCTACCTGCACCATAAAATCGCCTAATCGATGCTTCGGTTTATGAATTCCAGGTGTATCAATAAAAATCATTTGATATTCCTTGGTTGTCAGGACACCTTGAATTTTATTTCTTGTTGTTTGCGCCTTATCACTCATTATTGCTATTTTTTGACCAATAACCCGGTTCATAAAAGTTGATTTTCCCACATTTGGTCTGCCAATAATTGCAATAAATCCTGATTTAAAATTATTTGTCATGCTGCGTTCCTCCGAATTTCTATTGTTTGCTTGCTTCTTATCATACTACATTTTTAAGTTCGTTTCACTATATCGACAAAACCTTTAACAAACATACAATTTTAATGTTTTTTTGAGTGAATTGTTTAAAAACACCTAAGATAAGCACTTCATGTTTAAATAAAGCTGTTTTTACTAAGAAGATGTACGCTAAAATGGTTTTAAGTTATTGTATTCCCATGGAATCTATTGGAGCGGCTATCTTCAACCTGCCTTTCACCCTTCTTTATTTACAAAAAGGAGCCCCTTACAGGACCCCTTTTTGTAAATAATTATCAAATTATACAAACTGCATTATTTTTGGTCCGAAAATAAGAATTCCGATTACTACAGATATAATGGCTGTAACAAGAACGACACCTGCAGCAATATCTTTTATTTCCTTTACTCTTTCATCATAGTCCGGCTGAATAAAATCCATAATCCGCTCAATGACACTGTTTATCATTTCTGTGATAAGCACAAGACCTATGGTTAATAAAATAACTGCCCATTCGATGAGAGAAAGTTTGAAAAAGACACCTAATGCAACTACAATTGCTGTTGCTGTAAGATGCAGCTGAAAATTAGATTCCTTTTTCACAACCGTTTTCAGCCCTGCCCAAGCAAAACGGAATCCAACAATGCTTTTTTTATCTTTCAATGCCAAATTCACCTAGTATTTCGTCCTGTCTGCGGAACATTTTCTTTTCATCCTCCGCATTCATATGGTCATACCCAAGCAGGTGTAAGAATCCATGTAATGCTAAAAAGGCCAGCTCTCTCTCAAAGCTGTGATTATATTCTTCTGCCTGTTCTTTTGCTTTATCTATCGAAATAATGATATCTCCCAGTACAACAGGCAATCCTTCCCCGACGATTTCCAGCTCTTCGTCTTCCATTTCCTGCATCGCAAATGAAATTACATCTGTCGGTTTATCTTTATCACGATAGTCTCTGTTAATTACCTGAATTTGTTCATTATTCACAAAGCTGATGGAAACTTCCGCGTCAGGAGCTACCTTCTCCGCTTTTCCGGCAAAGGTAAGAAGCTTCTCTACAAGCTCTATATGTCCGTCAGCCACAACACCTGTTTCATCTTGAAAATCAATCATCATTATTTATCACCTTCCTCTTTCGGATACTGAATTCTGGAATGGAAAATTCCTTTTAAAGAATCGCAAATGGAATGTTGAATGGTTTTTAGCTCTCTTAATGTTAAAGGACTGTTATCTAATTGTCCATCTGAAATTTTACTGCTGATAATAGCCGAAACAATGGAATCAATCTGCTCAGGCGTCGGGTCCTGTAATGAGCGGACAGCAGGCTCTACAGAATCACAAATACAGATAATAGCTGTCTCTTTGGTTTCCGGTTTTGGTCCAGGATATCTGAAATCCGCTTCATCCGTTTCAGGATTCAGCTCCTTCGCTTTTACGTAAAAGAACTGAACTAAAGAATTGGAATGGTGCTGCTTCGCAATATCAATGATTTCCTTTGGCATTTTATGCGCTTTTAACATATTTGCTCCATCGGTTGTATGGCGGATAATAATATCTGCACTTTCTTTTGGCGGCAGAAGGTCATGCGGATTTTTATTCTTCATCTGATTTTCGATAAAAAATCCCGGCCGGACTGTTTTACCAATATCATGATAGTAAGAACCTACCCGAGCCAATAAACCGTTTGCTCCTACTGCTTCACATGCTGTTTCACTGATGTTGGCGACCATGACAGAATGGTGATATGTTCCTGGTGCCTCCACCAGAAGCTTCTTCAGCAACGGCTGATTAGGATTAGATAATTGCAGGAGCTTCATATCTGTTAATGTTCCTAAAAAGCTCTCAAATAACGGCAATATTCCAATTGCCAAAATCGCAGAGAGGCAGGCAGCTGCAATACCAAAGCCGATATATAAAAACACATCAAACCATGTATATTTTTCAAAGGACAGGAATAAAAATAAAATAATGACAGCAGAATGAATAAGGATTAACCCTATTGCTGTTTTTAAAATAACTAAACGCTCGCTTATTTTTTTCATTAATACAATCGCTGCCAGCTGAGAGAAAAGAAAATAAATAGCAGCTTCTACATGCAACATCCCTGCAATATAGTTATTAAACATAAATGCAGCTAATATAGCATATAAAATGCTCAGCCGTATGGCAGTACGATCACTTATTAATATTTTTAATAAAATAGCAATAGCTGCAATCGGTGTAACCAAATACAGTGCGTTAGACTGATCAAAGAAAACACTTTGAATCTTCATAATAAAGATTGCCAATGCACTTAACAGCACGGTTGCTATAATCGGAAGAATGCTCCAGTTTCTATTTTTAGCAATTTGAAAGCTTTCATAGCCGAAAAAGTAAGCAATCACAGCTGCCAAAAATCCTAAAGCAAGGATCGGGTAAATATTACCGTCCTGTGATAATACTCCAACTAATTCCAGTTGTTCATAGATTTCATTTGTAATGGTCTGCCCTTCACGGACAATGGTTTCTCCAGCCCGGATAATAACAGGGTCTACAAGTGTTGCTGCATCCTTTTTCTCCTGTGCTGTTTCTTCATAATCAAAAAAGGAATTCTCCACAACAGCAAAGTCCGCTAATTCGATTAGAGCTCCCTGCAGATCTTCATTTAAATCCGAATAAGATATAGCACGTTCTACATTAGTTATTCCAGATTGTATATTCTCTACTCTTATGCCCTTATTTAACACTTCTTCCAATGCTTCGGAAAATAGCTTTTCTGCTTCTTCCAGAGCAGTATCCTGCTGCTGCAGCAGTATAATAAATATGTCTTCAGAAATTTCCGAGCTGATTTCTTCGGAAAGGAGGGCCTTTAGTTCAACTGCCTCTTCCTGATAAATATCTTCTATAGCATCTTCAGCATCTTCGTCGTGCTCTTCCTTCACTTTAAATACCGCTTCAAAGATTTCATTAATATAATTTAATCTTTCTTCCGTAACTTCTTCGGAAATACTATACCGGTCAGGAACAGCATCTACAGCTTCCCGGATTCTCTGATCCGTCTCCTGCTTATTCTCAATAGTGATCGGTGAACGTATGGTTTCCTCAGAAACAGCAAAACGCTGTATATCATATGTATCGGTGCGCACATTATCTAATAATGTTATAAAAACGACTGCCCCTATAATAAGAGCTGGAATAATTGCAAAGAGAGATTTTCGTCTCTTTTTAAAAAAAGGGAGTATTTTCCTCCATCTATTTTTCAACACTTTCACCTCATTACGCATTTTTACCGGCTGCATTCATATGATTATGTTGTATCATCTGTAAGACCAAATTGATTCCAGCTGCAAATTACAGGAAAAACGACTGGATGAAAAGATAATATATATCATTTATTTGATTTCTAGACGATTATTCCTGCTCACCAATAGATTATGTCTAAATATGTATGATTGAAATACAATGATCTTCTCATGAACAACAAGGATGAGACTTTTCCCTGTCTCATCCTTCATTTCCGTCTTCAGCTTCATAAGCATTTATAATTTTTTGAACAAGCGGGTGCCGGACTACATCAGCAGCCTGCAGGTGTACAAAGGCCAGTCCGTCTATTGCAGACAGCATACGCTCTGCAACTCTCAGTCCGGAAGTCATTCCTCTGGGCAGATCCACCTGTGTCATATCTCCAGTAATAATCATTTTTGATCCAAAACCTAAACGGGTTAAAAACATTTTCATTTGTGCCGGTGTTGTATTTTGAGCTTCGTCTAAAATGACAAAAGCATCATCCAATGTTCTCCCGCGCATATAGGCCAATGGAGCAATTTCAATTGTTTCTCTTTCAATTAAACGGGCTGTATGCTCTGTGCCCAATACATCATGCAGCGCATCATAAAGAGGCCTTAAATATGGATCTACCTTTTCTTTTAAATCACCTGGTAAAAATCCTAAGCTTTCCCCTGCTTCTACTGCCGGTCTGGTTAAAATAATCTTTTTCACAAGTCCATTTTTCATAGCGTGAACCGCCATAACAACAGCAAGATATGTTTTCCCTGTACCAGCCGGGCCAATCCCAAATACTAAGTCTTTGGACTTGATAGCCTGAATATACTGCTTCTGTCCAAGCGTTTTTACACGGATTGATTTCCCTTTATAATTTTTTGTGATTTCATCTTCAAATAGGGTTTCAAATTGTTTTATTTTACCTTTTTTCGCCAGTTCTACTGCATACACAACATCTCGCTCTGAGATGGTTTGGCCTTTTCGGATAACGCTCAAAATTGTCAGGAGAATCTCTTGTATCAATTGCACTGCCTGCTCGTCTCCAGAAACACGAATTAATTCGCCTCTGGATATAATATCTACTTCAAGTAAAGCTTCCAGCTGTTTAAGATGCTTATCATTGGCCCCGAATAAAGCGAGTGCTTCATTGGCACCTTCTAATTGTAAATCAATATCCACTAAGTTTTCGGGCATAATCAGTCTCCTTGAGTTATAAGTTCTTCTTTTACAATATTTTCTTCTACAGAAAGATATAAGACTAATTCAACTTTACCATGCTCTGTATGTTCATGTAAAATCTTTTCTGATAATATCACGGCTTCCGGACCAAGTTCATTTTCCAATTGTGTTCTCGCCTGCTGAATTCCGGCTTCAATCGCTTCTTCTTTCGATCTTTGTTCTTCTATTTTCTCCGTCTCACTTATTTTTTTAGAAACATACGATATAGGCAGCTCCCATTTAAAGAAATGAATAGGCTGTTCTCTCCGTTCCTCCTGAGAATATATAAAATCCGGATCTTTGAATCCCCAGAAAGGCAGCTGAACATCTCCAAAACGTAAATAATGCTTCTTTTTTTGTTCTCCTGTTATTTCTTCAGCCTGATAACGAAGCGGAATACTGACATGAACCTCATACCACGTATTTGCTATCACTTCTGCTTCTGCAGCAATAGGCTTTCCCGGATTTTCTTCAGCATCTGTATTATTTTCCCCTTCTTCTGTATTTAAATTACCGGAAACTAAAACTTTTCCTGGAACAACGTAATCATTCACACTTACCATAGCTCGTCCTTTAGAAACGTACATGTTCGTAATAATTCCTTTTTTCGTTGCTACTAAGTTTCTCGGCTCCCCTGGTGGCAGCTCCTCTACGATTGTTTTTTCAACAGCCTCCAGGTGCAGGGTTGTTCCCTGAAGATTCACACCCGTCCAAAGCAGCTCAGGTACTTCATTTAAAAGCTGACGCTGTATATCTTTTGGTGTATCAAGAGAAAATAACCAGACACCTGGATGTATTCCAAAGGCTTCAAGCTCTGTTTCTATTTTTTCTTCAATTTCTTTTGGAACGCCAGTTATTTTAACCGACCATAATAAATTTGATAAAACGAAAAAAAAGAGAAAGCCAATGAAAATACCGATAATCAGAAACCTTTTTTTACAAAGTCTTGAAAGGAAAAACGGAAAGCCTTTTCGATCAACAAAAGAAACTTTATATAAAGAATTTCTTCTTATTTTTCGTAAGGCCCCTAAATCCCTGAACATGATAGTAGCCTGACAGCAGTCCTCTTCTATTTTTTTAACATCCCAAATAGAAATACCCTTGCCGGCACATTTTTGTAAAAACAATTCCGGCCTGGCTCCTCTAATTTGAACAGTAATGTATGCACGTATAGTTGGCGAATTTTCTTTTTTCATTTCAACCTCCTATGGCTCGTCTCATATCCTTTTCATACAATGATGGTACTTATACAAGATCCTATTTTTCATAAAGAAACTCTTTGCAGACTTGTTAATACTGAAGAAATCATTCTTCTTTTCCGCCTTCATGATTTAAAAAGAGTACCTCTGAGATGGTTCCTTCCAGCATAATCTCCTTCGGCAGCATCATTTTAAGCACAAAGGAGTGCCCTTTGATACATACAAAACCATTGGCTACCTTTAATCTTAGCTCTTCATTTGTATATAGGGCCAAACCTTGATGATTTTCAATATAGAAATGCAAATGTCCAATGATTGTTATACGCGGCATCTCCATAACAACATCGGATGGAAGAGAGAATTGCTCCATTAAAAGCGAACGGATTCTTTGTTGCCATTTTTTCAATGATGATCCCCCCTCATTGATACATATGTAAAGTATCTCTTGAACAGAACCAGTTTTAGGGTGAAAGAAAACTTTTGAATATCCTCTTTTAGTTAGTATTCAAAAAGTGCCGAATTAGAAGCAAGAAGGTCAAGGCGACATGATTTTTTCGAACGGAGCGTATGTTTTTGAATACGTGAGTATCGAAAAAATCATGTCAACGCAGAGATTCGCAGCTTATCATTTGAGTACTTTTTGAATATCCTCTGTAAACAAAGAAATACCCTGATTGACATATCTATGTCAATCAGGGTATAAATGTGATTTTATTTTCTTTTTTGCACGATACTTCTATACGGCTGTTTAGCACGGGGAGATCCAAGAACCTCCGCCATAATAATTCCGTTTACTAATCCTTTTCCGTCCAGATTCCCGGAGATACGTCTTTTCATTTCACGTTTCCCTGGATTTTCTTCTTCAACATTACGATTCACAATCAGATCTTTGAACTTTTGCTCCGTATTCTCTATATCTTTTTGAGAAGAAGTCTGATATCGATTTGCCAAACGATCCATTTGTTTTTTCTGCTGTTCTTCAATGCTCCCGGCAGAAATATCCGGACGTGCTCCTTCTCGATAGACTTTCCGTTCTGCACGAGGCTGCTCCCTCTTTCTTTGAGTTTGCTGTCTCGTTCTCATCTCTTGAGGTGATCGCTGCTGACTTTGTCTGGACTGCGTCTGATTTTGTGGAGGTGTAGACTGCTTTTTTTTCTGTTCTTCTTGTTTCCTTTTCGAATCACCCAGAAAAGTGATTAATCCGGAAATAATGATAATAACAAGAAATAAATTATCGAATATCCAGTCCATATGCCCCCTCCTTTTTTGTCGTTTTAATGTTTGAACATCCTATTTTTATTACTTGTTTTGGTCGTCATCCTTGTTGTCTTTAGAAAGCTTACCGATAGAATCACGCATATCTGTATCAGCATCAATATTTTGATAGTTCATATAATCCATGACACCCATTTTACCGGAACGCAATGCTTCCGCTAACGCAAGTGGTACATCGGCTTCTGCTTCCACAACTTTCGCGCGCATTTCTTGTACGCGGGCAACCATTTCCTGCTCTTGCGCAACAGCCATTGCACGACGTTCTTCGGCTTTTGCCTGCGCAATATTCTTATCTGCCTCAGCTTGATCCGTTTGAAGCATCGCACCGATATTTTTACCAATATCCACATCGGCGATATCAATCGATAAGATTTCAAACGCTGTTCCAGAGTCCAAGCCTTTACTTAATACATTTTCAGAGATGGAATCCGGATTCTCAAGTACCTGTGTATGTGCATCAGAACTACCGATTGTACTTACTACACCTTCACCGACACGAGCAATAATTGTTTCTTCACCAGCACCACCGACTAAGCGGTCAATATTTGCACGTACTGTAATTCTTGCTAATGCTTTTACTTCAATACCGTCCATTGCAATACCTGCAATAAATGGTGTTTCAATTACTTTCGGGTTTACACTCATTTGTACAGCTTCTAATACGTCACGGCCTGCTAAGTCGATCGCAGCTGCACGTTCAAATAATAAATCAATATTTGCACGCTGAGCAGCAATAAGCGCGTTTACCACCCTGTCTACATTACCGCCGGCCAGATAGTGACTTTCCAGCTGGTTGGTTTTTACATCTATCCCGGCTTTATGTGCTTTAATAAGCGGGTTAATAACACGATTTGGCACAACCCGACGCAGACGCATACCAATTAGTGTAAAGATACTGATTTTTACCCCGGCAGCCAGGGCACTAATCCATAGTGCAACTGGAACAAAAGTAAATAAAATTGCTAAAGCAATAACGATGACCGCTATAATGATAAGCGGCATTAAAATTTCTCCTTCCATGCAACTTCCTCCTAATAAAAATAATTATTTTATTTCCCTAACTACGACACGAACACCTTCTACACGAATTACTTTTACCCTCTTCCCTTTACCAATATAAGTTCCATCAGAAACAACATCAATGGTCTCATCATTTAATTCGACCAATCCAGAAGGGTGCAGCGGTGTTAATGAGTTTCCTTCAAGTCCGACAAGCTCTAAACGGTTCACTGAGGATACATAGCCCTGTTCTGTTGCAGTACTGTCTCTTAAAATAATATGGCGGAAAATACCTTTATCCATACCAATTCTTCTAAACAGAATAATAGCAAGAATAACAGCAATTAAAAAGGCAATACCAATACTCATTGACATGTGGACCATATCATAACCTGACATGAATAACGATCCGACCACTGCAGCTATTCCCAGGACACCTAATATGCCTCCTGTGACAAAGAATTCTGCTGCAATAAGGCCAATACCGATGATCAGGAGAAGAAGTGCCTCCATCCCCGCCAGTCCTGCAACAATATGACCATAAAAGAACAGGAGCAATGATAATAATCCTAAACTTCCCGGTACTCCAAAACCAGGAGAATACAGCTCAACAATCAGCCCGATACTGGCAACGGAAAGCAAAATAGGTATAACAACCGGATGCGTCAGAAATCTTGCCAGCTCTTCTGCAAAAGACGTTTCCGTTTCTACAATAGTTGCTTCAGAAAGATTAAGTTCTTCGAGAAGCTCAGCGCGATTTGAGACGATGCCCTCTGCATAACCTACCTCTTCCGCCTGCCGGGGGCCTAATGTTAAAAATTCCCCTTCAGGAGCTCCATATTCCGGTAAATCAATACTGCTGTCAGCCATCGCTGCAGCATAAATAGGATCTCTTCCATTTGATTCCGCAGCACTTCTCATCTGCGCAAGCCAGGCAGATTGTGCTTTTTTATCAGCCGCTGTTCCATCCTGATTGATGACTCCGCTTGCTCCCATTGTTGCATGTGGATTAAAGTAAATATTATCAGAGAATAGCGCTATATAAGATCCGGCAGATAACGCCTCGTTTACGATATACGATGTCGTAGGAATAGTCAGACTTCGAATATGCGAACCTATTTGTCCCGCAGAATCGACACGTCCTCCAGGAGTATCAATTTCAAAAATGATGTGATCTGCACCATTTTCCATAGCTTCTTCTGTAGCCCGCTTAATAAAAGCTTCAAGCCCTCTTTCCACTTCATTTTCGATCGGAATAATATATACTGTTTCACCCTGACCCTGCTCGGCTTCTGCCTGTTTCCCAGTAAAGATCGATACCAAGGCTAAAACTGACACAAAAAATATGTATACAGCCAACCGCCTTCGATGTCTTTTCAACTTGAATCACCCCCTCATCCTCCACCTTATCTATATTTACGAAAGTAATTCATAAAAGGTTTCATTTTTCGTGGATGGGTATACATTGATAGTACCATATCTTTTGAATGAATAGAAAGCTTCATCTAATAATCAGGTTAGAAAAGTCTTTTATGTATTTATGCTGATTCCTGTCATAAACCATATTTCAAATGCAATTTAAAAAACCAGCCCCGAAAGGCTGGTTTTTTTTAACGCAATTTCTGCTCTACTATTTGTTTAATTTTAGTACCGTCAGCCTGTCCTTTAACCTTTGGCATCACGGAACCCATTACTTTCCCCATATCTTTCATTGAGGAAGCATTCACTTCTTTTATTGTTTCCTGAATGATCGATGTTAATTCTTCATCTGAAAGCTGTTTTGGTAAATACTGTGCAAGTATCTCCAACTCATTTTCGGTTTTTCCAACCAAATCTTCTCTTCCAGCATTTCTAAATTCTTGGAGGGAATCTTTTCTCTGCTTAACTTCTCTCGAAAGAATAGTTAAATCTTCGTCCTCAGATAGAGTATCTTTTCCAAGCTTAATCGATTCATTCTGAATAGAAGCCTTTACCATGCGAATAACGCTAAGGGTTTCTTTATCTTTGTTCTTCATCGCCTGCTTCATATCTTGATTCAATCGATCAAGTAGCGTCATACGTTACACCTTCTTTAGAATTTACGTTTTCTAGCAGCCTCAGATTTCTTCTTACGGCGTACACTAGGTTTTTCATAGTGTTCACGTTTACGATATTCCTGTAATGTACCACTTTTTGATACACTACGCTTAAAGCGACGAAGAGCATCCTCAAGAGACTCGTTTTTACGAACGCGAGTTGTATTTGACATGCTAATTTCCCTCCCTCCGAAGCACAAAACCATATTTAATGCTGACATGAACATACTCTCATGCCTTTTTAAAGTATAATATAAACCTTCCGAACGGTCAATGGTTATTTATTAATAATCTGAAGTTCCTTCTTTACCGGAAACAATTTCCACACCGGCACTTGCTCCAATACGTGTTGCTCCGGCTTCAATCATTGCTTCCGTTGCTTCTAGATCGCGAATTCCTCCGGATGCCTTTACTCCCATATCAGGTCCGACTGTTTCCCGCATCAATTTGATATCTTCAACAGTTGCTCCGCCTCCGGAAAAACCGGTTGATGTTTTTACAAAGTCTGCTCCGGCTTCTTTAGCTAATTTACAGGCAAGCACTTTTTCTTCATCAGTCAGCAAAGCTGTCTCAATAATTACTTTCGTTAAAGCTTTGTCCTTTGCAGCATCTACAACAGCCTTAATATCTGCTTTAACCAGCGCTTCATTTCCAGCTTTTAATTCTCCGATATTTATAACCATATCGACCTCTGTTGCGCCGTTTTCAATTGCTTCTTTTGTTTCATAAACCTTTGTCTGTGTGGTTGTTGCTCCCAGAGGAAAACCAATGACAGTACATACTTTTACTGTAGAATCCTTTAGTTCGCTTGCACAGTAAACAACCCAATGTGGATTTACACAAACGGATGCAAATTTATTTTCTTTTGCTTCTTCGACAATTTTTGCGATTTGCTGCTTCGTAGAATCTGGTTTTAGTAATGTATGGTCAATATAAGAAGCTAAATTCATGATTAATATCTCCTTTTTATGAGTGTTCAAAAAGTACGATAAACAGGACCAAGAAGTTCAAGGCGACGAGATTTTTACGAACGGAGCGTATGCTTTTAAATACGTGAGTAACGCTTTTGGTGGGGCGAGTAATCGCAGTCCCATCGAAAAAATCTCGTCAACGCACTTCCGCAGGATGCGGTGGCTTCTACGTTGCCCACACGACGTGGGCGTTCTTAGTAGAAGATCCTCTTATCGCCGTGTCATTTTTATTGGACTTTTTGAACATCCTTTTTTTATGCGTTTTTTTCTGCAATATGTGTGGCGTGATCCATCACCCTTACAAAAACACCTTTATTAACAGGGTAGCCGGACTCTGTTATTTTCACTTTAACAATTTTACCAATTAAATCCGGGGAACCTTCAAATTGAACTTTCATATAATTATCCGTATAGCCAATAAGCTGATTATTTTCCTGTTCACTTGCATGCTCCTCTGGAATCACTTCCAATACTTCATCTTCGTATTTAGAGGCATATTCTTTTGCAAGCTGATCAGATAATGAGATTAAGTCATGCACGCGTTTTTCTTTCACTTCATCTTCTACCTGATTGTCCATTCTGGCTGCCGGCGTACCGGTTCTTCTGGAGAACGGGAATACATGAAGCTCGGCATAGCCGATTTCTTTAATAAAATCATACGTCTCCTGAAACTCTTCATCTGTTTCACCAGGAAATCCGACAATAACATCAGAGGTAATCGCTAATCCCGGTAATGCTTTTTGTATCTTCTTCACTTTTTGACGGTAAAAATCGGTTGAATACTTGCGGCGCATTCTGGCTAATACCGTATCTGACCCAGATTGTAATGGAATGTGCAAGTGGCGGACAATTTTCTTACTTCTGTCCAGCACACGGATAACCTCGTCCGTAATTTGACTGGCTTCAATAGAACTGATCCGGATGCGTTCTAATCCTTCCACCTGTTCCAGTTCTTCCAGAAGCATAGCAAAATTATAATCTTTTAAATCTTCTCCATATCCAGCCGTATGTATTCCTGTAAGTACAAGCTCTTTATACCCTGCTTCGACTAATTTATTTGCCTGTTCAATCACATTCTCAGGGTCTCTAGAGCGAAGCAGACCTCTTGACCAGGGAATAATACAAAATGTGCAGAAGTTATTGCAGCCTTCCTGAATTTTCAATGATGCCCGTGTGCGATCTGTAAAAACAGGAACATCCATTTCCTCAAAGACACGGTTTTTCATAATGTTTGATACGCCATTTACAGGAGCTTTTGTTTTTTCATGCTCTTTAATATAAGTAAAGATATTTTTACGCTCCTGTGTACCGACAACGACATCGACACCAGGAATCTCCATAATCTCACCGGGAGAGGTTTGCGCATAGCATCCCGTTACACAGACTACTGCATCAGGATTATTTCTGATCGCGCGGCGGATGGTCTGTCTGCTTTTTTTATCACCTGTATTGGTAACCGTGCATGTGTTGATCACATAAACATCTGCATCATGGTCAAAGTCTACACGTTCATAGCCCTCTTCCTTAAACATTCTCCAAATGCCCTCGGTCTCGTAGTGATTTACTTTGCAGCCCAATGTGTGGAAACTGACTGTTTTCGGCAATTTTTCAGCCATTTATTTATCATCCTTTCATTAAAATCTTTATTATAACATCATCGTATCTTATATTATCATAAAAGATTAGAAATAGAATACAAAAGAACCTTTCTATCTTTACTTAAAGAGGTGAAAGGTTCTTTGTATTATGGAATTATTACTTTATATTTGAATGAATTTCATAATTGCTCTTTTTAAAAATACAAAGACGAACAGAATTTTCGAAAGTGTATTTTAAAAAACAAAAATTATGCAGCTTGTTGTTGCTGAATAAGCTCCGCTTGGATGCGATCCGCAGCTAATTTGGAAGCATTGTAAATCAAAGCGACCATGTCAAAATGGACTTTCGCACGCTTTCCAGTGCGATAGCGAACATTATTTAACTGATAGAACTCTTTTAAATAAGCGTTGACACGTTCTACTGCTGTCCGTTGTTTAAAAATCTTTTTCCAAGCTCTTGATCCGCGCGCAGGCGCCGTATAACGTCTTAAATCGGTGGTTATTTTGACTTTATACACTTTTTGACAGATACCTTCATTTGCAAGTGGGCAGTTGCTACATTCCTTAGGTCTGGTATACTTCAATGTTTCGTATTTCGGATCAAAGCTGTCATATTTATAGGAATGTTCTCGCAAACAGGTCGGGGCAAAATCCTTATCAAACCCGATCATTTCGCCTTCATTGCGTTTATTATAGGCAATGACAGACTGTTGTCCCATGCGATGAATTTGTTCATAAATCGGCTCGAAATCATAGCCCGCATCCAATGTCTGGTAAGAAGCAGACGTAAGCGGAAGTCGTTGATCTATCCCCTTCAATAGGGCGATAGCGGCTTTTCCATCATTTAAGCTGCCGGAAGAAAACAAGGATTGTAGAATATACTGGCTTGATGCCCCAACTGCGAGGTGTCCTTTGTAGCCAAACCAATACTCGTTTTTACCATCTGCATTCTTTTTCACACCCCATTTTGGGTTCTGTGGCACTTCTGCACGCAATACGTCTAATGGAACGTCTAATTGAGCTTCTATTTTCTTTTCATACAATGGAAGATTCGCTTCTTTTTCTGCTTGTTCTTTGAGATATTGGTCGCGTTCTTTCTTGGATTTACGCCCACGCTTTTTGGGTCTGATTTCCGATTTTTCTTCTTTTTGAACGGGCGCCTTGTCCCGGGCTTCAAAATGGGTTGCGTCAATGGCGATGACTTCATCAGCGATAAATCCTTCTGTGATAGCTGCCAGTGTTACGTTTTCGAAGGATTTCTCTAAAATATCTGATTCACTCAGTTTTGTAACCAAGCGAGAATACGCAGCTTCTGACGGTGTAGAATCGGAAACAAGAAATCCGCAGTTCATTTTAAAGATAAAGTCATCATTTAGACGCTTGATTAAGTCTTTGATCGTTGGGATGCGCTCGATGTAGCGAATAAAAAAAGAAATAATCATCCCTGCATAATTTAGCTCAACAGGCGCTCCAAGCCGGGATTTCTTATTAATCGCATGATAAATACGATCCAGATCAATCGCTGAAATAATCGCTTCATATTTTTGGGTAGGTTCCATGTCATATAATTCTTGGATGCCAAATAGACTCGGTTGTCGTATAATGGTCATAAGAAGTACTCCTCCAGTCTTTTTATGGTTTTGTGGTTATTACCATTATACAAGATTTGGGGAGGTACTTCTTTTTTTATGCCCTGAACTCATTGGGACGCAAGGGTTAAGAATTATGAAATTCACTCATTTATCAATTTAATGTAAAATTTATTTTATTGGAAGTTAAAATTTTTATTAATTGTTTTCCCTACTATAGCAATTTCCCTGCTTAGGTTCAATGTTTCTCCATTATTTAATCTAATAATAAATCTTGTATTATTTTTGTTTACAAATTAAGCTTTTTATATTAATAGTTTTTCTAAAGAATCATCTTAATCATTATATATCTGGAACAATACATTGTTAGCTTATGTGGTGGAGAATTTGGATCTATGTCAATAAATTGGACACTGGAAATGGTTAATTTTTTAAAAATCTAACGTGCTCTTCTTGCGCCCCATTGTGTTAAAAGAAGAGGAAAGCCGCTCCTTCCTTTAATACAATGGCTAATGACGTTCTTCTATGAAGCTATCTTACGCAGATACATTTTTTCATACGCTATTGGTGACATATACCCAATCGTTGCGTGAATTCGCTTGGAATTATAAAATGTCTGGATGTCAGAAAAGATGCTGCGTTTTGATTTTTCTCTTGTTTGATAATCTTCATGAAAGATTAATTCCTTCTTGATTACAATTACGACATTGGGATAATATTGATATCACTGTTTAGTTCACTCTCGCCTTATATTCTTTTGTCACCAATTAAGTAAATGTTTTTTCTATCGATATGTCTTCTTATCCTTCAATCGTCAATTTTAATATAATGATCTTCAAAAAAATCTGTTAGATCTTCACCTGCTGTATCTTCCATAATGCTAATAAAATCCGCGGCGGTTGTAATTTTATATTTCATTTCTTGATAATACTGTTGCATCCCGTCATAAAATACTGCATCCCCCAGTTTTATTCGTAAATCATTCAGTGTCTTTAAACCATAATTATAAATATATTCTATATAATCTTCCTTACCACTATTTCCACGTTTAATAAAAGCAGAACTCGGAGAATCCAATTGATAGGGCGATACCGGTGCCTGAAAATCTTTATCCACAAAATCCTTTAACCCTCGGGTACCCAAAACTTCCATAAATGAAGCAAATGATTCATCCAGCCACGGATCTTTATATTGATTATTTCCAACAGCTGAATAAAACCATTGATGCCCGATTTCATGGGAGACCGTATCTTTAATATCAGACTCATCGAGTTCTTCATTAAGGCAAATCATTACGAGCTGGGGATATTCCATTCCGTCAAAATCACATTCCATCCCAACAATATCCAGTTCATTCCAGGCATAGCGCCCTATTTTCTTATTGAAAGTTTGCAGTGCCTGGCTCCCGCTATCCAACATGTATTCCTTATAGCCCTCTTTTTCTTGATCGGCTGTATAATATACATTCATCTTAATATCGTCTACAATTTCTGTTGCTACCCGATAATCAGCATTCATTTGAATGGCGAAATCCCGTACATTTTCCGCAATGAAGCAATACGTTGCCATCCCGTTTTTCTTCTTGACATCCCCCTTTTGTTCCCCTGTTGCAGCCACAACTTCTTTCTCATCTGTTGTTATTGTTACATCATAGTTACCAGTTAAAGAATAAAAAGATTCTGCCCCATCGAGATAGGGATATACATTCCAACCATTATGATCATATACCGCAAGAATTGGGAACCAATTGCCTAAGGAAACAGAGGTTCCATCCCAACCGAAACTATCCTGTTGTTCAGGAACTTTGACTGTAAATTCCATCTCCACCTCCGCCCGTTCTTTTGTCGGCAAAGAAAAGCCAGACACTTTCAAATGAGTCTGATTAACATCACTAACTGCTTCCTTCCCGTTGTATTTTACATTGATCACATCGATATTCCCGCTCTGGAAGTCATTTGCTTTTGGCCAAATGTTGAAGTACACTTCATTCAATGTGTGACCCACATTATTTGTAAAATGAACATGCATATTGCCACTGATTTCATGCCTAGTGGAATCATACAGTACCTCCATTTTGTAGCTCGGTTGCGAAGGGCCGTATGCACCCTTTTCCTCATTTGAATCAGACAGACTTCCTGATGTTTTTCCGATGCAGCCCGTTGCGAGGATTAGCATCATAGATGACAGTATCAATAATGAAAATCTCAAGTTGAAATCCACCCCCTTGTATGTATAGTGATATAATCGATACAATAGTCAGACTCTAGTGCTGAAACTAAAGATTTCTACATAGTTTAGCGACATAGCAACGCCACACACTCCACGTGGCTTGAGTAGATAGAATTGATGTTTTAATGAGATTTAGTGAACCTCACGTACATGGAAACATATCGACTGTTTTGGCGTATGTGGGGACATATGAATTTCTCTTCTTCGTTTCATGTCTTGTTCATAAACATAAAACATTCTCTTGTACTCTTGTGAGTCATCATTCTCACAATCCAACTCGACTACCCTATCAACAAAGTCGGCAAAAGCATCCGGATTAAATCAAGGTTCCTTAATGGGCAAGAATACCATCTTTTTAGTTTTTTTGCCGTTCTGCTAATTCCTTAAGCATTGGAATCCCTTCTTCATTTTTGTGACACTTTGAATTGCCCAAATAATCATAAAGTCAAACTCATGATTATCATATTTCCCAATATAACTTTTACTGGTTAGATTATCGAAATAAATTGGTTTATTAAGTGCCTTTAACAGAACTTGGTGTTTTTCGGTATCAGCAATCCCTCGTAGTTATAATAATAACCTTTCATTTTCATTATTAATAAACTCTATTATTTGATTGAACGCCTTTTTCACATCCGTCATTTGGACCGGATCTACTCCTTGAATAACATTGTATATGAGCAGAAATTTTCAATCAATTCAAATACAACATGAGGGATTTTATAAAAAATATTTATTAGTTGTTTTTCACTAGCATTGCATTAATTATGTCGAACAATACAAAATAATCTTAATTTTCTATTTTCACTGTTTTTAGCCATTAAAAATCCTTTATAATGAATTGGTCAGGTGAATTTCTGTCCAAATCCAATATAAAGGAAACGCTTATGGACAAGAATACACGAAAAAATGCATTTGGTAAATGGATTGCACCAATAAATTTCAAAAAACTTTTCGAACAAGTAACGATTCATCAACAAGATACCTATACAAAAAAACTGATGACAGAAGCCTATTTGAAGTTGATGCTTTATGCGCAGGTTCATGAAACAGAAGGACTCCAAGTTCTAAGCGATGCGCTTTTGGATGCTGATATGATGTATAAAATAATGTACGAAAAAGCAAAAAAGGAAAAATATTATGGATTGGGGCATCACCAAGTGAGCAGTAAGTGCCCTTTCAGGTAAGCCTAAAAAATTAATATCATTTTGAACCCCTATTCTGCTTCATTTGAATAGGGGTTTTTTATTATCTTATATTTATATTTATAATTCCATACAGCTGGATGCATTGATTATTCGTGATAAAAAAATCCTTCATATATCCGATTGGGGCTATTTTTAATGGTTGACTTCTTATAAATTCTTTTATACAACGTCAGAGGTATTATTATTCATAATCTATTTCTTCTTAAAGAAAAGCATATAAGCTAATACTAACGGAATAACCATTAAACCAATTCCTATGAGATAAACAGGAACTACAGTACCTACGAGTATCAGAGAAGCTGCCAGAGGAAGGAGGAGTTTATTCCAAAAAAATACGGCATTATAGACACCAAGTGCCTCGTAAATACTCGATTCATTTTTAGAATCAACAACACGTGCCAGAGAAAGTCCCTGAGGGTTCGCACCCGTAGCCATACCATAGCTCATCAAAGATTTTTCAAACCATTCAGGGTTATTAATTTTCTTATACCAAAAATGAGTGAAAATGAATGTAATACTACATATAATAATTGTTAAGATCAATAGAGGGATAAAAAACTTGCTAATAATACTTAACTGAATTGAAGCACAAGCTGTTAAAATAATAATTTCCAGAGAAAAATTACTTATCTCATTAATGGTCGGCTTATCAACATATCCGTCAAATTTAACCATTTTCATAAGCGGCCATAAAATAAGTGAACCAACAATACCGTACATCATTGCAGGTATATCACTAATAAATGGAATTAACTTCCCGATACCCGATAAAATGAGCTCGCCAAATTTAAAACTGACAGCCAGAATACCCAGCTGGAAAGCGAGTGAAGTTACATTACTTGGATTGACAGTAAGCCTGCCTATTGGTTTTCGGTCTTTTTCAGGGAGGGCGCCACGGAAGAAGCTTTTATCTTTATTCTTAATATCCTTTGTAAAAGCACCCCAGCCACGGCGAATACCATAGTTAGCTAAAATGATACCTGGTATGATAGCTATTAATACACCTAATGTAGCCATAACCATCCCCATACTTTGAGCACCAAGCTCTCCAGTTGGATCAATGACACTAGAAACAATAGGGACACTACCATGAGAGCCAAAGAAAGCTGCAACAGCCATCAACCCCCACCCTTCAGGCAAACCCGGCCAGAAACGAAGAAGTAGAATTCCAATTAAAACACCAAAAGCTAATTGGAAACCATACATAATCATGTTACCAAAGGCAAAATCCATATGTTGGATAATTTTCTTACCTGTAACAGTAATGCCCAAAGGAACACAGGTCATTAAAATATACATTGCATAAATAGGAATAGATTCAAATGATTCTGGTATCGTAATCCAACCTAAAACTTGTTGGCCCAATACTAGTCCTAAAAATCCAGCAATTACACTGGATGGAATCAGAAAGCGTTGAAAAAAAGGAACAGTTTCACGGATGGCTACTCCAGCAATCAATAGCAAACCGAATATCATCAGTGTATCAAATATTTCTTCAACCATAAACACACTCACCCTTTTCAATGAATTAGAGTTCAAAATGATTCATTTTCCATAGATTTGCTTTATATCATTTGAGAAGTACAATTGCTACTTCTTTCAATTTATAACTAGAATTCAGAAGTTTCTATAAATAATTTTTAGTATAATACCAAGTAAAAAAGTATTATTCATTTGTCATTTAAGCAGATATTTTATCATTATATCCCCTAGAAAATTCAACTTTAATAGGGGGTATTCAGTACCTTTATTGACATCAATGTCATCTTACAAAGCGTAGTACGCATTCTAGGCTCAGCCTTGGATTCGAATTGTTTCTAGCGCTGTATGACAAGTAAGATTCTCGAAACCATCTTCTGTAACTAGATAGCAATTACCTATATTAGCACCTGAATTTAATGGATCGAGCCATTGAGCGTGCAACACAAAGACCATTCCAGGCTCCATAATAACTTTATTGTGTGATGTGATGTTAAATTTTGGATTACCAGACATCCCAACAGAGTGCCCCAAATTTGGATTATGCGGACCAGCTACTGCCGGATAAACATGATTAAGCTTTCTGCCGTTATTTTCATAATCCACTTCTTGAACATATTCTATCGGAATTTCTCTAGCCGTTAAGTCATCATTTGGTGCCCAATTATAAGGCATTGTAGCTGTCGTATCATCCCTAAGGTATCCGTGCTCGACGTACACTGAAAATGCTGCCGCATGGAGATCACAAAAACGTGCACCAGGACGGATCTTTGCCTCAGCTCGGCGTATTGCCTCCGTACATACTTCAAGAGTTTCTTCCTGTTTTGCGGTAATATCACCTACAGCAATCATCCGAGCAGCTTGAGCTGTGTATCCATTGTATGGCAAAGCAGACATATATAAATTGATGAGATCACCAGAAACTACTTTATGTCCATAAGGCTTCCCACAATGCGTGCCAAATCGGTTAATACCAATTTGATAGCCATCTCCACTTTCACCACCACGAGCCATCTGTGCAAATGTAAAAGCTGCATAAATTTCAAAGTCTGTTATCATAGGTTTTGTTACATGACAGGCAGCCTGAAATCCAATATCCATGAGTTGAGCAGAAGCTCGAATCTGGGCCTGTTCATTTCTAGAACGGATTGTCTGCATATCTATAATAATCTGAGTCTCATTGACTGTTCTTAACTTTGGTAGTTTAAATCTAATCCCTTCCCAATACTTCTTGGACGAGTTATCACCAATCAAACCAATACTTGCCGAGCTATAACCTAAATCTGTTAAAACTTTAGCTACAGCCTCAATCAATTGAACTTCAGACGTACCCGAACGTCCAGAGTACTCCTCACCCAGCGCGCCTACTTGCCAAAGCTTTTCAACCCCAATTGGCTCACCAGGGGGTGGAATAATCACTGATTGGGTAAAGAAAGAAACTAAATGAATTTCTTTACTGTTGTCAGCAGGTATAATTAATACACCCTCTCGTGCCCAATCACATGCATATCTAAGATACATATTTGTAGTTTTAAAAGTTTTTACACCATCTGCATGTATAAGAAGAACATCGTGTCCTCGTTCTGCTGCTGATTGACGTAAGCGCTCTATTCTATCGTGATATTCCTCATCTGGTATAGCTTTTGGTGATACAAAATCAAAACTAGGCTCAAAATTCTGCAATAATTTTTCGTAATTTAATGATGCCATTATGCGCGACAACTCCTTCATTTATGTTATAAAGATTTCTTTCATCATTTTAAATACAAATACAATCTGTAAAATATTACTTTCAAGTACATCATTCTGCTGTGAATTGACTTAGGTCTATTGACAATTTTTAAAATTACTATCACCATTTATACTTCGAGAAATAATCAACTGATTGGATAAAATCGCATTATTTAACCTCCTTTCATTAATTCTTACCAACAAAGGAAAACGTTTTTATTCAGAAGTAAGAAACAGTACCAAATAGCAAGGCTTATTTTTCAACACAGAATTTAATGGAGGAATCTAGTTAAAAAAAGATTCTTCATGATTCAATTATAGTTCGCTCTTAAATATTAAAAAAATATCCATTTAGAATGGAACACTATAACCGCTGGGAATATCTAAAATAAAAAAGAACCAAACATATTTCGTTTGATTCCCTTATTCCAGGTTCAGCTTTTTAATAAAATTGACAAAAGCGCTTACCGTATTCAGTTCAAGAGTTTCATTATGGTAGTACATCCAGGTTTGCCTTAAAATCTGCTCTCCTTGTTTATCTCTAATATTTATTTTTTTCACTTGCTTATCATGTTCTAGCATTAATCTCGGTAATATTGCATAGCCCAAACCATTTACAATCATTTCCCTGCAAGTATCTACATTATCTACTTTTATACCAACATGAGGCGGCCTAGAGTAGTTCTCCATCCACCAATTATCCAGTATTGTTTTAACCCCTTGTTCCGTATGGTAGGTTATCCGCGGCAATTCCGGGAGATCCTCCAGATTAACCTTTTCAACAGAAGCAACACATAAAGGCTCTTCAAATAATAAATGACTTCCTCCAGACCAATTATAGTTTCCACGAAGGAATCCAACATGCACCTCTCTGCAATAAATCAAATCGTAAATTTCCCGAGAACTTCCGGGGATTACTTGAAATTCCACATTTGGATTTTTCAATTTAAAATTTTTTAAAATACCTGGGAGCTTTTGTTTCGTAGAATAATTAGATATACCTATTCTTAAAGTCCCCGAAACCTGAGCATCCATATTTTGGACTCTTTCTTTGATTGCGCGAAGATTTGAAAGAACATAATCTGCTGACTTGGCCAAGAATTCTCCTTGGGGCGTAAAATGAATTCCCCTTCTTCCCCTTTTAACAATGGTAATACTGAACTCAGCTTCCATTTTGTGAAGTCGCTTCGTAATAGAAGGTTGTGAGGTAAATAGTTCCTGAGATGTTCTTGTAATGTTTTTATGTTTATAAAGTGTCTGAAGTATTAGCCAATCATAGTCCTCCATTGTACAGCTCACCCCCCCCTAATATAAGTTCCAATTAAAACTATATCATAACAAATCAATTGAGTGAGATAAAATAACAGTATACTTTATTTGGAATCCTGACAGACATCCAAATCATTCTATCGATAATATATCAAAATTATACTTTGGTCCAAAAAACTTGCTAACAAAACGTGACTTTTTGGCTTATTGCCAATGATAAAAATACAAATAAAAAAGTTAAATTACTAAATAACATGTGCTCCACCTTAAATTACTGTAAAATATCCAAGCAGCAGGACAGAGGTCGTGCTTAATTGACTCTTTTTTTTGGACTCGCTCATATATCATCCCGTTGTTTAATGCATAATAAAAGTACAGAGTATTGCAACCAAAATGTTAGAAGGTTGCACAAATAAAAAAAGGCTTGCCAGCCCTAACAAAATACTCTACCGTTAATAGCGACTAAACAAATTAATGGTGGAGGTAAGTGAAAGGATGCTAGCAATGCCCGAAGTTAATCATATCAAAAATTTACGTAATAATAAATCACTATCAATTAATGAAATAGTAAAAAGAACAGGTTTTGCTTGGAAAACCGTTAAGAAATATGCGGATGAAGATCAATTACCCGAGGAAAAAACACCCATAAAAAAAGGTATGATGTATGAAGAAGAGTGGGGAGAAATTGTTTCTGATTGGCTAATGGAGGACCAAGCACTTAAAAAGAAATTGCGAAGGAATAATAAAAATATATTTGAAGAATTACAGCGATTAAAGTTCCCGGGTTCTTATCGAACCGTTTGTAACTATATCGCTGAATGGAAAGATAAAATGTTAGATGAAACTGACACAGTAAAAGAGGAATATGATAGGTTAACACATCCTCCGGCGGAAGCCCAGATAGATTTTGGAGTTACAGAAGTCGTACATGAAGGGAAAGTAAAAGATACGCATTGCTTGGTCTTGAGTTTCCCCTTTAGTAATGGTGGATTTGTAGCACCCTTACCGGCAGAAAATCAAGAATGCTTTTTGGAAGGTATTAAAATACTTTTTGAACAAGCTGGCTTTGTTCCAAGGACACTGTGGTTAGATAATCTATCAGCTGCCGTTGTAAAAGCTAGAGTTCATAATCAGGAAACCATTTTCAATGAGGGTTTTCAACGGTTTGCCAATCACTATGGATTTGAGCCGGTAGCCTGTAATCCAAGAAAAGGAAATGAAAAAGGGCATGTAGAAAATAAGGTTGGTTATGTTCGATATAATTTCTTTACGCCATCACCCGTTGTTCAGGATCTGACACACTTACGTGCGTTATTGCTCAAACATTGTCAGGATGATCATTTAAGGGTGCATTATAAAAAAGGAATTTGTATCGCGGATCTAATAGAGGAAGAAAAGAAATATGGTCTCGCATTACCTGAGAAAGAGTATCCAGTATTTAATAAAACACTGACTTCAGCTAATAAATATGGTGAGGTAAAAATTGATGGACAGGAAATCCACATACCGAATAGTTATCACTATACACAATTGTATGTAATTAAGTACTGGGATGACTTTAAAGTGATTTCTCCACAAGGAGAGGTACTTTATAAGGGACCTAGACAATATATGAATCGGTCTAGGGAAATTCCATGGCAATTCATTTTGAAAAATTGGATGAGGAAACCAAGATCAATTACCTATTCTAGATACTTCCCATATCTTCCAGGAAGAATCGCGCATTATTTGAATAGTGAATCAATGGAACTCAGAAAAGAACGTGTCGATTGGTTACAGAGCTTCATAATAAAATACAGTATGCAAGAAATAGATGAGCGTTTCTATGAATTGTTACCAGTGGATGATAAAGAAAATAGAAATGAATCATTACATGCTTCGGTTGCACATCCGTATGATATAAATTGGAGTATCTACGACTCTCTTCAACCCTTCAACCATTCGTTGACAGGAGAGGAAGTATAGAATGTCTAATTTGATTAGAGAGAAATGCAAATCGTTGCGTTTAGCATATGTCGCAGACATATACGAGCAGATTCCCTTCGAGAATCCTGAGCAGTATATCTCGGCTTTATTACAACAAGAATTAGAACATAGAGAGGTAGCTAAAGGAGAGCGTTTGATCAAAAAGGCGAAATTCATGAATGAAAAAGAACTAAAGGATTACCGGTGGAGTGAACATATTCGTCTCCCTCCACAATTGGATAGAGAAAGTCTCGAATCATTATATTTTATCGATAAAAAAGAGAATTTAATTTTAACAGGTGCGCCTGGGACTGGGAAGTCTCATCTGGTTACAGCGCTTGGTCGAAAGGCATGTAGATCTGGATATGAAGTCCGTTTCTATCGAGTGGCCGATTTGGTAGAACTACTTGAAAAGTCTTGGAGAGAAGGACGCTTTCAAGCCTTACGCAATAGGTTTAATAAAGTAGAGATGATTATTTTAGACGAGATGGGATATGTTCCATTTAGTAAGGAAGGCGCTGAATTATTATTCCAATTGATATCTGATTGGTATGAGAGGTCTAGCCTCGTGATTACATCCAATTTAGAATTTAGTCAATGGAATAGAATATTTACAGATGCGCGTTTAACAGCTGCATTAGTAGATCGAGTTATTCACCACGCGCACATTTTGAGCTTTACTGGGGATAGTTATCGCGTCACACATGCGCTTTCCAATCATCAATCATAATAAAATACGGGCTGGCAAAGTTCTAACCTTTTCATTGCAATCTTGTAACCTTTTAAGTTGCAAAACACACCCGTTAAATACAAAAAATTCTATCCTTATTTTCAATATAGAATCATCTAAAGCTTTAATGAAGAAAGCACCTTTTGAATTATATTTTTCTATTTAGTATCGGCGCGATGAAAATAGATAAAATATAGTTTTTAAAAATCTAAGCAGCACAGTTTCTAAAAGTAATTGTTATTAACACAAATCTCATAACCAACTAAAAAGATATGAATTATAAATTTAATATGCTAATATAAAATGAATTAATAGACTATGATAAAAGGAAGTGAGGAGAATGTCTTTATCAAGCAGAATCTTTTTGGCTTTGGGTGCGGGAGTTCTATTTGGAGGTTTAATGAACTTGCTTGCCCCGGGTTGGGTTGAGCCGCTCGATCAATATCTGTTACAGCCTGTTGGAGAGATATTTTTACGGGCAATTCAATTAATTGTGGTCCCCCTTGTGTTTGCAGCCTTGATTATGGGCATCACTCAGTTAAGAGGAACTGGTTATATTGCCCGATACACAACAAAGTTAATGAGTCTTTATGTAGTGACTTCTGCGGTTGCTATTGCCCTGGGACTGGCAGTTGCATTAATCGTTCGTCCCGGTAATAGTGCCGAAGCAATAGCTACAGGTGAGGCATCTGCCAGTGACGAAGGATATTCCTTAATCGATTGGCTCGTGAGCATTGTTCCTTCTAACCCATTTGAAGCACTGGCAACAGGGAACCTCTTGCAGGTTATCGTCATTTCTGCCCTTGTTGGTACAGCAATTAACCTGATGAAGGAAGAGCAAACCCGTCCCTTTTTGAATGTTGTGGAAAGTATGTACGAGATTGTGCAGAAAATCCTGCAGCTTGTATTAAAAATTGCGCCATATGGGGTTTTTGCCTTGATAACCTCCGTTGTGGCAACGCAGGGATTTGGGATTATCGGAAATCTGGCCATTTATATGCTTGGGTTGATTCTGGCAATTATTCTTATGATGGGTTTATATGTTTTGATCTTATTTTTCGCAGGAGTAAAGCCGAAACCATTTTTCCAGGGATTCGGTTCTGCTTTTACATTAGCATTCGGTACAGCCAGTTCCAATGCAGCTTTGCCTCTTGCCTTAAATGGCGCGAAGAAAGCAGGATTGCAAAGTGATTTATCCGGTTTTGCCATTCCATTTGGTACAGCTTTAAAAAGGGATGGTGCCGGCATTTTACAGGGATTTAATGCAATCTTTGTTGCGCAGTTATTTGGTGTAGATTTAACTACAGGACTCGTGATGGCAGTTTTTTCAAGCGCTTTGCTTGTCTCATTTAGTACTGCTGGAGTACCTGGCGCAGGGATTATTATGATGACCACAGTTCTTTCGGCAGCAAACCTTCCTTTAGAAGGCATTGCGATCGTAGCCGGGATTGACCGGGTAACAGAAGGTTTCCGTACACTATTGAATGTGTTCGGTAACACGGCGAATGCACGTCTTTTACAGCAGTGGGAAAATCGCCGGGATAGCAAAAACAAAAACCAGGAAGCGTGAGAGAATATCTCCCTTCCTGGTTTTTATACTGAGAATCAGGTGCTCTTTATTTGGAAACAGACACTAATTTGCCAGCTGCCTTATTTTTTATATAAAACGAACGATTGACACAAACGATATAATCGTTTTTATTTATTATATCTTTCATATGGTCTTGTCTTTTTTGATAAGTGTAAAGAAAAAAATAAAACCAATGAGTGTTGTTATAAATATGATAGCTCCCATCGGAACTGCTGATGCTTCATTAATGCCTGCAAGCGGTGAAAAAATGGAACCTAATAATAACGGAAGCATGCCTAAAACAGCACTCGCACTCCCTGCACGATGGTCCTGCTTCGCCATTCCCAAAGTAAAAGTACTTGTCAATATCATACCCATTGTCATCATATAAATAAAAATAAATAAAACAATCAGTGTTAAAGGTCCCTCAATAATCGTCATAAAAAGTAATAAAGCAGTGGCTATAAGTGCCGTCACAATCGCCGCCTGAAGCATCGTTTTTTCTGGAATGATTCCGCTGAAACGACCTATAAGAAAGCTGCCCGTTATTATCGCCAGTCCATTGATACCAAATAACACGCTAAACACTTGCGGCGAAACACCATAGATGTCTTGATATACAAATGGCGTTCCAGAAACATAAGCGAAGCTGCCGCCATGAATAAAACCGACAACCAAGGCGTAGCCGATAAAAGAACGGTCTGTCAGCAAACTCCCCATTGTTTTAATTGAGGCTCCTGCTGAACTCGGAATCCGCTTGTGCTGAGGTAAGGTCTCTTTAAGCTTTACAGCTACGATAACAACCATAAGCAGACCAATGAAACTTAAACAGAAAAAGATACTTTTCCAGCTGGTCGACTCGAACGATAAAATAAAACCGCCAAACATCGGGGCAATCATTGGGGCGATAGCATTAATAACCATCAATAATGAAAAAAACTTCGTGAGAGCCTGTCCACTGAACACATCCCGTACAACTGCACGCGAAAGAACAACTCCTGCGGATGCGGTTAACCCTTGTAAAAACCGCATTGCAATCAAGATTATAATATTGGGAGCAAAAGCACACAGGATAGAAGCCAAAGCAAACAGGAAAGTAGCAATCAATAACGGCTTCCTTCTCCCCTGGGCGTCACTTATAGGGCCTGCGAATAATTGGCCTACCGCAAGACCTAATAAACATGCTGTTAAGCTCGCCTGGACAAGTGTGGCACTTGTGTCTAAATCATGTGCAATCTCTGGAAAACTGGGCAAATACATATCAATATTAAGCGGCCCTAAAAAAGCAAGCAGTCCGAGAAGCAATGCTAATCCCAACCGGCTCGCTCCCGTTGGATTTTGTTGTATCGTTACTTCTCTTTCAGATTTCAATTATTATCACTCCTGACAGCGTCATTGTATGTCATGCTGAACAAAGAAAATTTTAAATTCCTCTTACGCAATTGTCAAATCCTTCAAACGCAAATAACTGCCTATGTATTCATGCTGCAAGGTGCTTCTTTTGCCTTAAGCTTCGTTTTTAACTTTGAATATTTAATTTTTCAATTAATGTTATTACTTCTTCATCGTTCCCAGTTTCAATGTAAATCTGCTCTGTATTTTCAATAATATCATCTGTGTATTCTTCCATTGATGTATCTATTTGCTCTTTACTTGGCCAGTGTGAGGGAATATTGTATAAATTAATTGTGCCATCTCCATTGCCGCTATATGTAACGATGCCGTCTGCCATAATCCCTCCCCCTAAGGTAATTACATCTTCTGGATAATCCACACTGTGATCATCGTAGGGGTTCACTTGCTCTCCCGCAGAGATATGGTATACATTTAATTCTTCTACATCTTGATTTCCTATAATTTGCAGCCAGACACGGGCGAATTCAATTTCCTCAGCAGGATATTCAGACAAGGCGCTGCCGTCAATGTCATTAGCTTGGTTATTTGAATCCTCATTTTTATCTGCTTTGGATGGAACCTCCTCAGATACATCCGGTTCCGCTTCAGCTGGGGTGTTTTCCGGGTTATCATTCGTTTCTGCTTCGTCTAGGCTGTCTTCCGTATTATCATCCGCTTTATTTTGGGATTTGTTTTCTCCGCTATCCACCTTTTGCTCCATAGTTCTATCATCGCTATTGCTGCTTTGCTTAGCCTCATTACTGCAGGCCCCCAAAAATAATGTGATCGTAATTAAAATGAATATTGAAGCTAGTATTCTTTTCATTTTATACCCTCCATTTATACCCTTGTAATTACAAATTACCTTTATTTAGAGAGGTTTATCATTTTAATAATATCAAAAATACGTAGTAAAAAAAGTAAAACAACCTTTATCCGGCTGTTTTACTCACTAATTTTTATAATTTAATTCTTCCATGTGATAAGAAATACCTGCTAACGCATATAATGCCGCCGTTTCTGTACGCAAAATACGCTTGCCAAGTCTGATCGCCTGAAACCCGGATTCTTTCAAAATATCTGCTTCCTCTAAAGAAATACCACCCTCCGGACCTATTACCAGAAGAACACGGTCCTTCTCAGATAATTTATCCAGTGCAGAAGAAAAAGAAGAAATTTTATTTGCTGCCCCTTTGGCCTCTTCTTCATATGCAAAAAGCTTTACTGTGCAGGATTCGCTTTCTTCTAATAAAGCTTTTAACTTCATGACCGAGGACAGCTCGGGAATACGATTGCGATGGCTCTGTTCACTGGCTTCTTTGATAATTTTTTCAAATCGTTTTGCTTTTTTATGAAACTTCTGGTCATCCCATTTTGCAACAGACCGCTCTGCTGCAAATGGAATAAATTTTGCTGCACCTAATTCTGTTCCTTTTTGCAAAATCCATTCAAATTTATCACTTTTAGGGATTCCCTGTGCAATGGTAACTTCTACTGGTAATTCAGCAGATTCATCCAGCCAGGCTTCGATGGATGCTTGTACTTCTGTTTCATAAACCTCTTCAATTTTACAAAGTGCGGATTTTCCCTCATCCGTATTGCAAATAATTTGATCACCAGGCTTGCCGCGCATAACTCTTGTTATATGATGTACATCTTCACCAATAATTTTAATCGTTTGATCTTCTACTTGTTCTTTCGAAATAAAATAGCGTTGCATTATAATTTCACCTGCTTTTATTCCGGTTTTTTAGCAACAATGGAAACCCAATCTTCCATTTCGCCGACTGAAATAATATTAAACCCGGCTTCTGTTAACTGATCACGAACCAGCTGTTTCTTCTTCTGGATAATACCTGAAGTAATGAAATAGCCGCCCGGCCGGAGGTTATTATAGGCATCCCCTACAAAACGGACGATAATCTCAGCGAGAATATTGGAAACAATCACATCTGCCTGGTTCTCTACACCGTCCAGCAAATTATTTTGTTTCGTTGTTACCTTATCCTGAAGATGATTTAATTTCACATTCAATTTTGTACTCTGCACAGCTACATCGTCTAAATCGAAAGCTTGTACAGATTCAGCACCTAATTTTACAGAAGCGATGCTTAAGACACCTGAACCGCAGCCTACATCGATTACTTTATCACCAGGCTCTATATAGGCTTCTAAACCTTGAATACTCAATACTGTGGTAGGATGTGTGCCCGTACCAAAAGCCATTCCCGGATCCAGCTCGATAATTAATTCATCTGTAGATACCGGTTTATAGTCCTCCCATGTTGGAGTGATTGTAATCCGGTTGGATATTTTAACCGGTTTATAGTACTTTTTCCAGGCGCTTGCCCACTCTTCTTCATGAACCTCACTTATTGTTACTTGATTTTTCCCTAAATCGATATCATAAAGAAGTAATTGGTTGATTGCCTGTTTGATTTCCTCAACAGTTTCTCCCAAAAAGCTGTTCATCGGCAGATATGCTTTAATACGAACCCCTTCATCGGGATAGTTCTCAGGATCTAACTCCACAATTTCCCCAAATCCTTCTCCTTCGAAACGCTCCAGGTCTAATGGATCTTCGATAACTAATCCGCTCGCACCCGTTTCATGCAAAATATTTGAAATAGGCTCCACTGCTTCGTTTGTTGTAAGAATGGTAATCTCTGACCATTTCATATTGAACACCGCCGTCCTTTTAAAATATCTATGTAAACAGAGGTACCTCCAGCCTTTATCCTGAAAATATCATCAAAACTCAAGCTGGAGGGTACCCTGATCAATCACCTTTGAACGCTTTACGAAAACGTTGGAAAATATTATCCTCTTGTTCATCCGTAGTTTCATGACCGCCTAATTCATTAAATTGACGCAGTAAATCTTTTTGCTTATCTGTTAAATTAGTTGGTGTCACAATTTTCACTTTAATATGCTGATCTCCGTGACCTCTTCCATGAACATTTGGTGCGCCTTTTCCTTTTAAACGGAAAGTCTTTCCTGCCTGTGTACCTGCCGGGATTCTTAATTTAACCTTCCCATGTACAGTAGGGACTTCTATTTCATCCCCTAAAGCAGCTTGTGCAAAGGTAAGCGGCAATTCACAGAAAATATGGTCGCCTTCCCGGACAAAGAAGTCATGCTTGCGGACACGAATTACAACAAATAAATCGCCTGCAGGACCGCCATTTTTCCCCGGCTCTCCTTTTCCGGCAACACGGATTTGCTGCCCTTCATCAATACCTGCCGGAATCTTGATATGAATTTTTTTCTTTTTATTAACTGTTCCGGAACCGCCGCAGGTTTCACATTTTTCAGGTATTATTTTACCTGTTCCGTTACAATAATGACAAACACGGCGATTAACCACACGGCCAAACGGCGTATTCTGCTCTTGGTTTAGCTGACCTGAACCATGACAGTGCGAGCATGTTTCTGTCTTCGTACCCGGTTTCGCTCCTGAACCATGACAAGTATCGCATTCTTCTTCCTGAGAGACTTCAATATCCGTTTCTTTTCCGAAAATCGCTTCTTCAAAATCAAGTATCATCGTATATTGTAAATCGTCCCCCTGCTGCGGAGCGTTTGGATCACGCGTACGCCCTCCGCCGCCAAAGAACATATCAAAAATGTCACTGAATCCGCCAAAGTCTTGAGCGCCACCACCGCCGCCAAAACCGCCGAATCCCTGCCCTTGAGCTCCTGCATGCCCAAATTGATCATATTGTGCTTTCTTTTGATCATCACTTAATACTTCATAAGCTTCTTTTACTTCTTTAAACTTATCTGCTGCGCCTTCTTCTTTGTTTACATCTGGATGATATTTACGGGCCAGCTTCCGGTAACTCTTTTTTATCTCATCCTTCGAGGCACCCTTATCCACGCCTAAAACATCATAATAATCACGTTTTGCCAAATTACTCACTCCCGAAACTCTGATTGCATAAGTTTAATCATATCATCATTCATTTGTCTGTGGCAACAATGAATATCTGCTTTGAATTAAACTGATTGCCAGCGTTCATTTTCTACATTACTCTGTAAAAAAGTCAAAGCCAAGAGAATCCTGACTTTGACTTTTATTCAGTAACTATTCATTATTTATTTTCTTTATCGTCATCGTCGACTTCTGTATAATCAGCATCAACAACGTCGTCACCTTGCTGTCCTTCAGCATTTTCTGCTCCTTGTGACGCTTGAGCCTCCTGCTGAACCTGCTCATAGAGCTTAGCTGAAAGCTGTTGAACTTTTTCTTCCAAAGCATCTTTCTTCGCTTTGATTTGTTCCTGATCATTAGACTCTAAAGCTTCTTTTAATTCATCTCTCGCAGCTTCTGCCTGCTGTTTGTCTTCATCAGAAACTTTATCACCTAAATCTTTCAACGTTTTATCTGTTGTAAATACAAGCTGATCTGCCTGGTTGCGAAGCTCTACTTCTTCACGGCGTGCTTTATCCGCATCCGCGTTTTCTTCCGCTTCTTTTACCATGCGGTCTACTTCATCATCAGATAAACCGGAGGAAGATTTGATTGTAATGGATTGTTCTTTATTTGTTCCTAAATCTTTCGCTCTAACATTTACAATACCATTGGCATCAATGTCAAAGGATACTTCGATTTGAGGCATTCCTCGTGGTGCCGGTGGAATATCAGTTAATTGGAAACGGCCGAGTGTTTTATTATCTGCCGCCATTTCACGTTCCCCTTGAAGTACATGAATGTCTACTGCAGTTTGGTTATCTGCTGCTGTAGAGAATGTTTGTGATGCACTTGTCGGTATTGTCGTATTACGTTCAATCAGTTTAGTAAATACGGCACCCATTGTTTCGATACCCAATGAAAGTGGTGTTACATCAAGTAATAATACGTCTTTAACGTCTCCTTGTAATACGCCGCCCTGAATAGCTGCACCAAGTGCTACTACTTCATCCGGGTTAACGCCTTTAGAAGGATCCTGACCTAATTCTTTTTTAATTGCTTCCTGTACCGCTGGAATCCGTGTAGAACCACCAACTAAGATAACTTTGTGAATATCACTCTTAGATAATCCGGCATCAGAAAGTGCACGGCGAGTCGGTTTCATTGTACGTTCTACTAAATCAGATGACAGCTCATCAAATTTCGCACGGGATAATGTCATTTCCAAGTGTAATGGACCTGCATCGCCGGCTGTGATAAATGGAAGAGAAATCTGTGTCTGTGCAACACCGGATAAATCCTTCTTCGCTTTCTCTGCAGCATCTTTCAAACGCTGTACAGCCATTTTATCCTTAGAAAGGTCAATGCCATTTTCTTTTCTGAACTCTTCTACCATATGCTTGATGATTACTTCGTCAAAGTCATCTCCGCCAAGACGATTATCTCCGGCTGTTGCAACTACTTCGAATGTACCATCACCGATATCTAAGATGGATACATCAAATGTACCGCCGCCAAGGTCATATACAAGGATTGTCTGATCCTGATCATCTTTATCAATACCATATGCAAGTGCTGCTGCTGTTGGTTCGTTGATAATACGTTCAACCTCAAGACCTGCAATTTTACCAGCATCTTTTGTAGCTTGACGTTCAGCATCATTAAAGTAAGCAGGAACTGTAATAACAGCTTTCTCTACTTTTTCACCGATATAATCTTCTGCATAGGATTTGATATATTGCAAAATGATTGCTGAAATTTCTTGTGGTGTATATTCTTTATCTTCAACAGTTACTTTATAATCTGTACCAATATGACGTTTGATAGATTGAACTGTATTCGGGTTTGTAATTGCCTGACGTTTAGCAACCTCACCAACCTGTCTTTCACCGTTTTTAAAAGATACAACAGAAGGAGTTGTACGATTTCCTTCCGGGTTAGGGATAACGACTGCTTCGCCACCCTCCATTACTGATACACATGAGTTTGTTGTTCCTAAGTCTATTCCAATAATTTTACTCATTTCTTCATTTCCTCCTTAAATCCTTCAATGACACCTGTTAGATTATTTATTGACTTTTACCATAGCAGGCCGGATAACCCGGTCCTTTAAGAGATAGCCTTTTTGCAGCTCTTCAACCACTTTATTTGCTTCTATGGAATCATCTTCAATCTGCATTACTGCATGATGCAAATTCGGGTCAAAGTCAGCACCCTCTGTTTCAATAATTGAAACATCCTGGGAAGCAAATACATCCTGTAATTGACGGTATACCATGTCAATACCTTCAAGTATGCTTTTGTTTTCTTCAGATACCTCTACCTGCAGGGCGCGCTCAAAATTATCCATAACCGGAAGCAGCTCCTGCACCATATCCTGTGCTTTATATTTACGATCTGCTTCCCGTTCTTTTAATGTGCGTCTTTTATAATTATCAAATTCAGCCTGCAAGCGGAGCATACGATTCGTAAGCTCTTCTTTTTCATTTTTCAATTCTTCCATTTGAACTTTTAATTCATTAGTTTCATCGACAGATTCAGAATCAGCATTCACTTCTTCTGTTGTCTCTTCAATAATTTCCTGTTCTTCCTGCGTTGCTTCATCTCTTTTTTCATTCTCTGACATCTACTCGGGCACCTCTTTTCTAAATTCCAATTAAAAACTATATCATAGAAGATATAGACAGGAAACCAAAAACCTTCATTTCTTTATAACGATGTTATCTCACATTATGATTTGTCACTATACCATTTCCCCATTGCACCAGTCATTTCTTTGGAGATACTTTCCATTAAGGATAGTACTTTTTTATACTCCATTCTCGTAGGTCCGATTAATGCAATTGTACCCATCTGGCCGCCGCCGATGTGGTAAGAAGCAGTGATCAAACTCAAGTCTTTAATCTCTTCAACCTCATTTTCATGACCAATAGAAACTTTAATACCCTGGTTGGAGTTTTTCAAGAGATTTACAATTTCATCCTCACGCTCCATCAGGGAGTAAAATGAACGAATTCGATCAACATCATTGAATTCCGGCTGCATCAGGATATTGGCTTTTCCGCCAAAATAAAGCTTTACCGCCTGCTCTTGTGTGAAGAGTGTCCGAATCCAATTGAGCGAAGAATCTACGCCATTCATATATTTCATCATCAGGGAAGCTACTTCATTTTGAATTACCTCAGGAATACGATAAAGCGGTATACCCTGAAGACGGTCATTTAAAATATTTACCAGCTTTTCAATATCAGATGATGAAACTCCTTTTGGCAACGTAAAGGATCGATGCTCTACATGACCTGTGTTTGTTACTAAAATTGCTACTGCGGATTGATCGGATAGTGCTAAAACCTGAATCTGCTTTACTGTTGCTTCAAACATTTCCGGTCCGAGAATGATTGACGTATAATTTGTTAATTTAGAAAGAGCCTCTGCTGCCGTCTGTACAATCTGTTCAAATTCGTATATCCCGTTATTTGTTAATCTTTCAATGATACCCAGTCCATGCTGATAAATCTCAGGACCGATTAAATGATCAACATAATAACGATATCCTTTTTCTGAAGGTACACGTCCGGAAGAGGTATGCGTCTTTTCTAAAAAACCTAACTCTTCTAAATCCGCCATCTCATTTCGAATCGTTGCGGCACTGTACGGTAAAGTATCTTTTTTAGATAGTGCCCTGGACCCGACCGGTTTAGCAGATTCTATAAAATCATCAATAATCACCTGCAATATCATAAGTTGCCTATCTGTTAACATGATGATCACCTCTGTTAGCACTCTCATGTTTTGAGTGCTAAATCTATAATAAAATTATCAAATTCATTTTATTTTGTCAAACAGTTTGGCTTTTTGCCGCTATAATTTTTTGTTCAAAGTCTTCCAGTAATAAAAACTGCCCGAAAACTCTATCGCCCAGAAGCATCCCTCTGTTCGTCAAGGCATACCTTCCTGCGTTATATGTTAATAATTTGTCATGCATTAATTGCTTTAATTCATTCCTATATAATTTTTCCAAGGATACACCATATCTTTGTCGAAATACTTTTTCATCAATTCCTTCCGCTTTTCGCAGCTGCAAAAACAGTTCTTCCTCAATTCTGTCCTGCAATGTTATTTCTTCCAGTTGTTCAACTGCGGAACCGGTACGGTGAATTTCTTTCATATAGGTTCCCAAAGGTTTGTAATTTGCTGTTCGTTTCCCCGGCAGGTATCCGTGAGCTCCAGCCCCAAATCCAAAATAATAGTCATTATTCCAGTATGTTAAATTATGCCTGCTCTCATACCCCGGCTTAGCAAAATTACTTATTTCGTACTGAAGCACACCCTGCTTTTTCATATTTTCCTGAAGCAGCTGATACATCTCTACTTCATCATCCTCTGGAGGCTGATGCAGAGCCCCCTTTCTCCGCTTGTGATAAAACACCGTTTTTGGTTCGATTTGCAGTGCATAGGTTGAATAATGAGGAAGTCCAAACTGCAGGGCTTCTTTTAATGTTTTTTCAAAGTGGGAAACAGATTGATCGGGGAGAGCATAAATTAAATCCAGGCTGATGTTTGAAAACTTTGCCTGTGTCAACATATCAACTGTCGTATAAACATCTGCTACACGATGCATACGGCCTATTTTTTCAAGCATGTCATCATCCATTACCTGAACCCCAAAGGAAATCCGATTTACTCCATAATCATGAAGCAATGCTGCTTTTTCCGTATCAATATCTCCAGGGTTAATTTCAATCGTGAATTCTTCGCATGAAGCAAGGTCAAATTTTTCATTTAAAAATTGAAAAAGCTTCTGCAGTTGATCCATGGACAATGCTGTAGGAGTTCCTCCGCCCATATAAATTGTACGGAAGATATTTCTTTTTCCGGGAATTGCTGTATCAATTTCTTTTATTAATGCATCGATAAAAGTATCTGCCTTTGTCTCCATATAATAATATTTTACAAAATTACAGTAATGGCAAATTTGCTTGCAAAAAGGAATGTGAATATATACTGACTGCACTTGCATTGGTTGACTTCCTTTCTTACTAAAAATAAATCGTCAATCAACAGGAGGTTCTTCATTTCATACGGAAATATACCTGTACTTATTCGTTCATCTTCAAATACCGAAGACAAAATCTTTGATTGAATAAAAGACAATGTACTGTATTTTATCATATTTAAATATGTTTCACTATTATTGGTAACTCAACTTTCGCACTTTAAAAAGTAACTCCCTATCCATAGGAACAGGGGTTGATCATTTCTTCCATATATCTGTTGACAAAGATAGAAGGTAAAGTGTAAAGCGACGCTACGGCGGACCGTTTTGCTTTCCTAGGGGCACGCTCTTCAGCTAACTTTTTCCAAGAAGATCACTTGGCAAAAGTGGATCTTCAGATGGTGCTAATCCCTCAGGAGTCAAAACGGTCCGCCTCCGCTGGCAGGATATTCTATACTGAAATAACTGAATAAATAAAAGGTAGATCCGACAGAATAAATTTTCGTGTTGTATGGTAAAACATGCTCAGAGATCCTTATTTTTGGTGCATGAAAGCTATTCTCGATATGAATTATTCATGCTGTCATGATTTGAACTGCTAAAAATCATTTGAAACACCAGCATGATAATAGAGACCATGAACATCCTAGAACAGCAAGGT
>NZ_LT727809.1:178724-454876 GCF_900162665.1 Oceanobacillus sojae | reverse complement strand
GTGTAAGGCCACCGCTACGGCGGACCGTTTTGCTTTCCTAGGGGCACGCTCTTCAGCTAACTTTTTCCAAGAAGATCACTTGGCAAAAGTGGATCTTCAGATGGTGCTAATCCCTCAGGAGTCAAAACGGTCCGCCTCCGCTGGCAGGATATTCTATACTGAAATAACTGAACAAATAAAAGGTAGATCCGACAGAATAAATTTTCGTGTTGTATGGTAAAACATGCTCAGAGATCCTTATTTTTGGTGCATGAAAGCTATTCTCGATATGAATTATTCATGCTGTCATGATTTGAACTGCTAAAAATCATTTGAAACACCAGCATGATAATAGAGACCATGAACATCCTAGAACAGCAAGGTTTATATGGTTATTCTTAGGTGCGAAAGTTGAGTAAATCAAAAAAAATAAAGCCAGTGAAGGATGTTAGTCGACATAAGGAGATCTTTCGCCACAGATCAGTCTGCTTAAATCTTCTGCTGATGGTAGTTTCGTTTTATGTAAAAACAAGCTATAATTTCCCTATATGGGGGAGGAAGCTGAATCAAATACAGTCCATCAATCAGCATAGGAGAACCTAAAATTCAAAAACCCGTCAAAAGCATGTATCTTTGCCACGACGGGTTTTACTTATGAAAATATTTGTAACAGTCTGCAATTCCTGCCGGCTCAAAAAGAGTAAGAGCAGACTGTTAAATTAAATGTTTGTTTCGATATAAACTTTGCGTTAAATCCGCACTTAATCCTCATCCATTTTCAGAACAGCCATAAACGCTTCCTGTGGAACTTCTACAGATCCTACCATTTTCATACGCTTTTTACCTTCTTTTTGTTTTTCAAGAAGCTTCCTTTTACGCGTAATATCTCCGCCATACAATTTTGCAGTTACATCTTTACGAACTGCCTTGATATTTGACCGGGCTACAATTTTATTGCCGATTGCTGCCTGAACCGGCACTTCAAATTGCTGTCTTGGTATTAATTTCTTCAATTTTTCAACAATCTGCTTCCCACGCTCATAAGCAAAATCACGGTGAACAACAAACGACAGCGCATCAATGGAGTCGCTGTTGAGCAGGATATCCATTTTCACAAGTCGGGAAGGCTGGTAGCCGATTAATTCATAGTCAAACGATGCATACCCTTTTGTCTGTGATTTTAACTGATCAAAGAAATCATACACAATTTCTGAAAGCGGAATATGATAAACCACATTCACGCGAATATCATCTAAATATTGCATATCTACAAAGTTCCCGCGTTTCTTCTGAGCAATTTCCATCACAGCCCCGACATAATCATTCGGAACCATAATAGTAGCTTCTACATATGGCTCACGTACTTCTTGAATTACCTGCGGGTCCGGCATTTCTGACGGGTTATCCACAGAAACGACATCGCCATTTGTCAGCTCCACTTCAAAAATAACACTTGGAGCTGTTGTAATTAAGCTGATACCAAATTCTCTTTCAATACGCTCTTGAATAATTTCCATGTGGAGCAATCCTAAGAAGCCGCAGCGGAAGCCGAAACCAAGTGCCTGAGAAGTCTCCGCTTCATATTGCAGAGAGGAATCGTTCAGCTCCAAACGCTCTAAAGCTTCTCTTAAATCATTATAGTCATTGGAATCTACCGGGTAGAGTCCGCAGAAGACCATTGGATTCAGACGGCGGTAACCTGGAAGTGCTTCATCCGCCGGTCTGTTTGCTAATGTAATGGTATCCCCGACACGTGAATCTCCGACATTTTTAATCGACGCAGTTAAATAGCCGACATCACCGACGGTTAATTCTTTTTGAGGAAGCTGCTTTGGTGTAAATACACCCACTTCATTTACCTCAAACTCTTTACCGGTAGCCATCATTCTGATTTTATCTCCGACTTTAACAGAGCCCTCTTTCACACAGACATAAGCAATAACTCCACGGTAGGAATCATAAAGCGAATCAAAAATCAACGCTTTTAATGGATCCTCTGCGTTTCCAGGGGGCTCCGGCACAACCTCAGCTACACGCTCAAGAATCTCTTCAATCCCTATATTTGCTTTGGCAGAAGCCAGGATTGCTTCATCACCGTCAATTCCTAAAACATCTTCTAACTCTTTTTTCACTTTTTCAGTATCTGCACTCGGCAAATCGATTTTATTAATTACCGGAATAATCTCCAGATCATTTTCCATTGCTAAATAAACATTTGCGAGCGTCTGCGCTTCAATACCCTGAGCAGCATCCACTACAAGAATAGCACCTTCACAAGCAGCTAAACTTCTGGATACCTCGTATGTAAAATCAACATGGCCCGGTGTATCAATCAAATGAAAAATAAATTCTTCTCCAGCTTTATTTGTATATTTTAATTGTACTGCGTTTAATTTAATGGTTATGCCGCGTTCACGCTCCAAATCCATTCCATCCAGCAGCTGTTCTTTCATTTCACGTTTCGTTACGGTTTCTGTATTTTCAAGAATCCGATCAGCTAATGTTGACTTTCCGTGGTCAATATGAGCAATGATCGAAAAATTTCTGACGTTTCTTTTTTTATTCGTCATTTCACGCACACTCCTAAGTTTTTCCTGTACAACCTAAATTTCTTTCCACAATAAAAAGGCGTCAATTACTAGCATTGATTATAGCAATTGACGCCCCGAGATTCAATGATTAACTAATAAATAACCTTCGTACCGTTGAATTTTCTGTTCAAAATAAATACCTGCATGGTTTCATTTTTTTAGAAAAAAAGCTCCCCTATCCCATACATGATGGAGACAATTACTTCAAACAGTCCTTTAACGATTCCTTCCATTGTTGCTGCCGCCCGGTTTGTTAAGGAATAATTGCCTTCCTCCAATACATCTGTTTCAGCGATAATTACCTGCTCTTGTTCATTTATCTCCTCTGCTACCTCTACTGCAGACTCGTCTGCATCTGGAATAGCTGTTTGTTCAGCAGTTTCATTCTTTTGCATCCCGAATACGAGTCCGCTCAGAAAAAAGATGACAAGCAATAGTAATATTATAATATTTCGCATCAAATCTCTCCTTATTGATCAGACTGTACTGCTTCAGCGTCCCAATAATACTCGCTGAACACTTCTGCTAATGCATCTGCAGAACGGTATAGCTCCTCCATGGTGTTATCTACTCCGCCAAACTCAATGAGTAATGCGTTGTCTGCCAGATCCTGATTATAAATTCCATTGCCGCCCGATCCATCCTTTTGGTAAACTCCCCGGCTCATTCCGGGATAGGCTTCTTCTATTAACGCATGTAACTCGGTCGCTACTTTCAAATTGTTTTCATAATCCGGATGCCCGGTTCCAATTACAAATAGCACTTTCGCATAATCTTCGCCCTCAATAGTTTGCGTTGTCTTGTCTCTCCGGAGCGCATCTCTATGCAGATCAAACATATATTGAATCTCCTGATTACCTGCCATAGCTTCCTCAACCACATCACGGGAAGCTTCGTAAGATTGGTTATACCCCATCCCCAGTTCGTTGAGCACCTCCCCGATATCTGTCTTATCCACCTGTGTGCCAATTCCCTTTCGCTCAAGTCCCTCCGCTAAACGGTCACTGACTTTTGTAATATTAATTTCTCCATGCATTGCAGCATTAGGGTTCGTTTCGTTGGGCAGATGCGGCAAGAAGGACTCTCTATTGTGTGTGTTATAAATAAAAACGACGTCCCGGTCTCCGGTAGTCTGTTCATTCTCTATTTCTTCTTCCTTGTCCTCTTCTGTTTCTTCCTCTTCTGTCAATACGGCTTCTCTATCCCGTAACACTTCTTCTAAAGGCGGATTCGATTCGATTGGGAAGTGTGTAAAATCATTATCACTTGCCATTAATAATTGATTATCAAATATTGCGAACCCCGGTATTTCATTTCCGAAAAGGCTTCTGGGATCTGTAGGCTTCACATTAGACGTCAATTCAAAGAATAAACTGGACAGTTTCGGTATTTCTGCCTCTCCTTCTGGAAAGCTCTGCTCGTAGGCCCTGTTTTCCATCGTGATTAAATGATAAAAAATGGTACTATCCATTTCTTTTGTCCAATTCGAGAGCATATCTGATGAAAACCGGTACGCAGGCTGGACAGCTGTCAAAACGCTGATTAATAAAAAGATACTGATAAAAAATATAATGTAAATCCCGCTTCGTCGAGAAAAGGTTTGTACCATTTTACTCCAATTATTTTTTTTCATAAAAATACACGATGCCACCTTTCTCTAACAACTCTATAGTTTAATCTATGAGTAAAATAGAGAAAGTAGAACCGTGTAAAAAGAAAAAAATAGACTTAATAGTATGTGTCCTGAAAAGAAAAAAGAGAGCGGACACGAATGGAGTGTGTTCAAAAAGCCCGGTGACTTTTTGAACACCTTCTAATAGAGCTTATCTGGAATAGCTTGAAAAATTATCTATTGTTACCGTCTCATGCAAAGCTGCGTTCAATCCATTTGCTATTACTTCAGCCATATCAATCATAAACCCATCCACTTCTTTGGGAGTAACCATTAAATTGTGGCCAAGTGGCGTCAATACTTCCATAATCAGCTGCCTTTTCTCCTCGTCGGACAGCCCGCCAACTATACCGAACAGTTTTTCACGCTGTTCTTTATCAGGCATATCCGCATCTGTTAACTTCTTCTGTCCGAAACTCATACCGGCGGGTGTTAAGGATTTTGACGGGTCATCTTTTTCCTTCCATTCTCTCCCGAAGTGCTTTAATAAGTAATCTATCGTATCACTTGTTATTGTTACTGCATCTACCACTGTCGGCACACCGATAGCGATGACAGGCATTCCAAGGGTCTGTTTACTTATTTCTTTTCGTTTGTTGCCTACACCTGAGCCGGGGTGAATACCTGTATCAGATAATTGAATTGTTTCATTTACTCTGCTGATCGATCTGGCAGCGAGAGCATCAATAGCAATAACAAGGTCAGGCTGATATTTTTCTACAATTCCAAAAATAATATCACTGGTTTCAATCCCTGTCACGCCCATTACCCCAGGTGTAATAGCAGCTACTTCTCTATAGCCTTCCGCCACGGTTTCCGGCTGCAGACGAAATAAATGACTGGTTACCAGAACCTTTTCCACCGCCATCGGCCCCAGAGCATCAGGAGTTACATTCCAGTTCCCTAAACCAACCACTAAGCATGAAGCATTGTCAGACAGATCCTGCTTTTTTATTAAATGCTCCAGCTCTTTTGCTAATATTTTCGCCGCCTGATGCTGTTTCTCTGTATCCTGTTTTTTTACACCGTCAGCATGAATGGTGACATAATTCCCGGGCTTCTTACCAATTTGCTCGGCACCAGCTTCGTCAATAGTGACATAAGAAATTTTTACATCCTTTATCGTGGTTTCTTTAAAGGTAACTCCTGCAATTTCTTTGTCTTCTTTACTTTCTTTCTTTTCTGTATACATGTCCCTTGCTTCAACAGCTAAATCCGTTCTCACCTGAAAATTTTCCTCAATATTTTTCATAACCTCATCCACCTTTTTCAATGCGTACTATTGGCATAAATAAAACATTACAGGACTGAAATTGCGTATACTCGTCCCATCATCACTAGATTTGGACCGTGATAAATTCATCTATCCTCTTATCAGACGGTGAAAATCATAAATATTTATGCTATGATAAACTCCTGTATTTTTACATTCTTAGCATGTACGCCTTTAATTATTTCATACCAATTTATTGATTAAGTAACAATTCTATTGAAAAGATGGGGTAGCTTTGGTAAAATACATCTTGTCGTACGGATAAAAATTGACAACTGATTAAAGCATACTTAAACATGTTTTTTTAAATCGTACACTTTTTAGGAGGTGAATAAACATGGCAAATATTAAATCTGCAATTAAACGCGTAGAAGTTAACCAAAAGAAACGTGCTAATAACGGCTCTCAGCTTTCTGCAATGCGTACAGAGATTAAACGTGTAGAACAGCTTGTAGAAGCGAACGATACTGAAAATGCAAAAGCAGCATACCAATCTGCTAGCAAGCATATCGATAAAGCAGCTCAAAAAGGGATTATCCACAAAAACGCTGCTAATCGTCAAAAAGCTCGTTTAGCTAAAAAAGTGAACGCATAATGATAAATAAAAGGTGAAGTAATCCCGGATATATCCGCAGATACTTCACCTTTTATTTTTTTACTATTTTATAAAACGAATACTATAATTGCCAGATGCAGACAGCTGCTATACCAAATCCATTAACAGCAGCTCAAATGCCAGACCTTTTTCCATCAGCCCCTGCTTCATTTTGGCATCAGCATCTGCCAGCTGACAAATAATATAAGATAGACGCTCCTCCGATAATCTCGCCTCTCTTGCCATTGCTACCTTAATAACATATGGATGTGCACCAATATTTTTCTGGATTTGAAATTGAGAATAGCCTTTCTTCTTTAATTGCTTCACTCTTAAAATCATCCGAAATTGATAGGCGAGCAAACCAATCATTGCAATGGGATCTTCATTCATTTTCTCTAAATCCTGATAAATTTGAATTGCTTCCTGAATACTCCCTTTCATAACAGCATCAACAAGTGCAATAGATGTTGTAGTTGGAGTATGCGACACTAACTGCTGTGCAATTTCTTTAGTAACCGTTCCATTCTCTCCGACAAAAAGAGCCAGCTTCTCAATTTCGCTCTGCAGGAGCTGAATGTTATTAGAAACCTCTGCCTCCAGTATTTCCATTGCCTCCTGATCGATATGTATTCCATATGATTTCACCAGGCTTTGAATCCACGTTCTCGCATCTTTTTCTTTAACAGATTGGCAGTCAACAGAATAGGCCAGCTTTTTTAATTGTTTGGTTACTTTTTTACGCTCATCCAATTTTTCATATGGTGCTATAATAAGCAAAACAGAGTACTCAGGCGGGTTTTCCAAATATTCCTGCAGATATGTTAAATTATGGTCAAAAGGCGCTTTATCGGGCTTTGTTTTAACAAAAGAAGCATTGCTGGCAAATATTAATTTGCGCTCACCGAAAAACGGGAAGGTTTCAGCATCTGCTAAAACCTCTTGTATGGGTGTCTCCTCTAAATCATACAGGGATAAATTTGTTTTATCTCCATCTAATACTGTTTTTATCAGCCGATTTTTTAATTGCTCCTGAAAAAACGATTCCGTTCCAAAAGCAAAGTAAACCGGCTGAATCTGATTACTTTTTATTTTCGTGATTTGATCCATCATGAATATTACGCTTCCCATCTAAACAAAATTTCATTTCATAATTTGTGATATCTCTGCAATCCATACATTCATCTCTTTTTATCCTATAAGGAAGCACGCGTAAACGCAACAAAAAAATAAAGGAAGAAACGCAAGTATTTTGCATTCTCCCTTATGAAGCATCTATATTAAACGTCTTAAAATCTGCTCTAGAAACAAATTTTAAGAACGATATTTGCTTATATATAATTTGTGCTTACAGGCAAAAAGTATAGATGTCAACTGTTGCTAAAAATGGCTGATACCGCATTAGTCTGGAATCCTTTAAATAATGTGGATTTTTTTATGTGTATGATTTATACTATAATTGTGAGTATAGGAGGGGTATGTCTTGAACGAATTTGAAAAAGATCCGCAGTATAAAGGAAGCGATGTAGTAGACTCCATTAAAGGATTTACCTTTTCATTTCTCTTTTTCTTTATTATTTTTGCGGTAGGTGTTACCATCAGCGTGATTGGCCGATAAATAAAAGAGATAAAAGGTCAAAAAGGAAGGGATTACATCTCTTCTTTTTTTGTTGTATTAATATTCATTTTTTTGATCCTAATTTATTCAACTTTCGCACCTGAGAATAAGCATCTATACCTTCCTATTCCAGGATGAACATATTCTTCATTATTCCGCTTGCATTTTGTTAAATCATCTTTTTATTGAAATGGAGATTGTGTATAGCGCCGCTCCGACCAACCACTCCGCTTTCCATGGGGACGGCTTCAGCTAACTTTTGCGAAGTGCTCTTCTTGGCAAAAGTTAGCTGAAGAGCATGCCCCTAGGAAAGCAAAACGGTCCGCCGCAGCGGTGGCCTTACACGTTACCTGCTTTCTAAATAGAGCTTTTGCTTTGTCAAGAGTTAGATGGAAGGAACGATCAACACCTGTCACTATGATAAGCAAGTTATTTTTTAAGCTGCCAAAGTTGACTAATTTATATTATGTCTATTTTCTTATTTTATTTTATGGTAAGAAGGTTGAAAAGGTTCCTCCTTCATCTGTATAGAAAAATTGTATTGCCCCTTGTTCATCTGTCCGGTAAACATGTACTTGATTATCCTCCAAAACCTCCAGCACCTCTTCATTCGGATGATTAAACTGATTATTCCTCCCTGCTGAAATAAGAGCTATATGCGGCTGAACAGCTTCTATAAATGCTTCTCCTGTAGAGGTTTTACTGCCATGGTGTGCAACCTTTAATATATCAATGCGCAGTCCCGGATAATTACGTGTTATTTTTTCTTCTACCTCCTTACTAATATCACCTGTAAATAACCATTTCAAACCAAGGTTTGCATAAAGTACAATTGAATTATCATTTGAATTTCCAGTATCTGTATTAGGCGCTAAAACCTGAAAAGACATAGCATCATTAAAGTTCAGAATATCTCCCGCTTCAGCCTGTGTTATATATAAAGCAGGCTGCACCTCTTGAAATTCTTTTAACAGCTCCACATCAAAATAGGGGCTTACTATTAATTCTTTGACTTTAACCTCTTCTAAAATATAGCGGATACTTCCAAAGTGATCTACGTCATCGTGTGTAACAATAATTGCATCCAGCTCCTTAATTCCGCGTTGATGGAAATAGGCCCGAATAATATTTTTGTACACTCCCCTCGTCGGTGCCATATCTTCAAAATGAAAAGCAGCTCCTGCATCAATCATAATCACAGCTTCTCTCCTGGCCGCCTCCACCAGTATGGCATCTCCCTGCCCCATATCAAACATCGTTACGATACCTTCTTCCTGAAAATAAGGCTTGCCTGCAGTTATTAAAATTGGCAGTATAAAAATAATTCCGGCTATCCATGCCCGTTTTTGCTGTTTATGTTCTAAATATTTCATAAACAGCAAAAAGCAAGTAAAATAAACGGCAACGCTCCATATAGATAATTGATCCAGATAAATCGGGGAAAATAATGTATCATCTATTGTTTCCATAATTAGCAGAACTTTATCATGGATGAATGCAAAGCTCCGATCTGCAATATACAAAAATTTACCGGGTAAGAAATGAATAAGCACAAATGTGTACATTAGTGGAATAACGAAGAAGGTAAAATAAGGGATTACAGCTAAATTCATTAAAATAGACAGTGGATGGAAGATATTGAAATAATAAATCTGCAGCGGAAGAATTGCCATCTGCGCAACAAAACTCACTTGGAAGATATTCCATATTGGAGATTTTGTTTTGTGGACCCAGCCTTGAGACAAGAGAATTGCAAAGGTTACCGAAAACGAAAACTGAAAGCCCACATTATAAATAATATAAGGATCCCAGAGAATAAAAATCATAAAAAGGATAGAGAATAAATCAGAATACGGAAGCTTCCACCGGTATTTCTGAAGTATAAGCACTACTACCATCATAGAAGCCGCGCGGAGTACAGGCGGATTAGCTCCAGCCAATATAGAGTAAACAGGAAGGAAAATAAGTAAGAATAGATATGTCTTCTCTTTTGTAATTATGTTTCCTTTGACAAAAATCAAATATATAAAAGAAATTACTAATGTCACATGTGTACCTGAAATAGCGATAATATGCGATAGTCCAAAACGCTGAAACAGCTCCGTTATGGCTTCCTCTATTCCGGAAGCATCTCCAAAAACAATTGCATTCATCCACGGAGCAGTATAATCACTCCATGTGTATTCCATTTTATTCAGCAAATTTGTTCTCAGTTTATATAGTAAAGGAAGGATACCGCTTTCTGGAGTACAAACAATATGATTAAAATCCTTTAAAATTGCCTGGTGGCTAATTTGCTTTTGAAGGAGAAATTGACGAAAATCAAATTGAGCAGGGTTAGTGCTTGAAGGGGGAATTTCAATACTTTGGTAAATGGTACATTGGGATCCGTGAAACAATGAATGCTTCAAAGGAATATCTCGAAAATCTTCATTTTTATCAGGAAAATAAGTAACCAGAAGGTTAGAGGAACTATGGGGCGAATGAAGAGTGAATTGTATTTGTTTAGAGCTGAGCTTTACCTCTCCTTCAATTTTCCCGGTAATCTCTGCCTCGACAGAGCTTTCTTCAAAAGCTGCTTGCGGGATCACAGGAATAATATAATTAAAGACGATAAAGCTGCATATGGTAATCAGCCATACATTGGTATCAAGTTTTTTCAGAAGCTTCAGCCATAAGAGCCACGTTATAAAAAGAAGGAGAAGCCATTTTATATCCAGCAATTGATATAAAATGGCGACTACTCCTGCGATAGCAGGAAAATGCCAATAACCTCTCAATGCGTTTTGCCTTCATTAAAAAAAAGTCTGTCCGCCTCAGCTTGGATATCTGCTCTTTCCGATGAGCTCAAGCCTGATGAATCTAACTTTTCCATAAGGTTATGAACAAAAGCATTCTTTTCCATAAAATTAGTGTCAACCATGGCATCAACTAATGGCACTTTTTGTGTTTTCACACCAGCTTCTTCAAATAACTGGATTGCATAAGGATGATTCTTATAATCTTCTGCATAAAATAAATTTTTAATTCCACTTTGAATAAGTTGTTTTGTACACTGCAGACAAGGAAAATGTGTTACATAGACATCTGCACCATCCGTAGGCACACCGAATTTCGCACATTGAAGAAGCGCATTAGCTTCTGCATGTACAGTACGTACACAATGTCCGTCAATGACATAGCACCCCTCATCAATACAATGAACATCACCGGAAACACTCCCGTTATAACCGCCGGCAATAATGCGTTTATCACGGACAATTGTAGCCCCGACCATTAAACGGGTACAAGTACTTCTTAGAGCTAACAGTTGACTTTGAGCCATAAAATACTGATTCCAAGCAATTCTCTCCATAATTATTACCTCTTTCTCTATTTTGTATTACATTGGTTCGATCTAGGGTACCTGGATATGCTCTATAAGCGTCTCCAGTGTTTTTTCTCCAATACCGGAAATATCTAATAAATCCTCGGCTTTTTGAAACTGACCATGATTATCCCGGTGAGCAATAATTGCTTCTGCTTTGGCAGGTCCGATTCCTGGCAGCTGTGTCAGTTCTTCGCTTGTTGCAGAATTAATTTTCACTTTATTATTGGTCTGCTCCCCCCCAGGGCTATCAGCGGTATCCCCTTCCTGTCCGACAGCCGGAATCAGGACAACCATTTCATCCTGTACAATTTGTGCTAAATTCACTTGAAATACATCCGCATCTTCTGTAAAACCCTCAGCACGTTCAATAATATCCTGGACACGGTCGCCTTCTTCAATCTCATACACCCCCGGCCGAACCACTTCTCCTTTTATATCAACTACTGCAGCTCTTTCCTTCTCTTCTATGGCTTCTACTGTAAGAGGGGATTCAGCGGGTTCGGCGGGTTCGGCGGGTTCAGAAGAAATTAATGAGGCGGATAGCGGACTGGAGGCTTCTTTCTTGTTCATAAACGCAAAAAATACCAAAACAACAGCAATAACGATTAAAAATGGAATTTTTTTCTTTAACCAATTCAAGGTATTACCTCCTTCTTTGTTAAAATACTGCTAAATAAATACTTCTACAAAGAAAGGTAATCTCCTTTTCCATAGCAATAATGTTAAAATTCGCTTTTATCGTTTATTTTTCGGCTAAAAAGAAAATTCTCTCTGATTTTTCATTCCAATTATTTGGTTCCAATGAAAAATCAGCGTAAATTTTAATTTTTTCAAAACCAATTTTTTTTAAAATATTTTTATATACTTCTACTGGAAATGTCCGCTGATGATGTTTTTCCTGAAAACGAATGAAGCGGTCTCCTTCCTCCTGATGGAAAAAGGTCAGCTGGTGATACATTTCTCCAACTTCCTCACCAGGGATACATTCCCAGATATAAGCTGCTTCAGCAGTTACATCTGAAAATGTTTGGCCGATATAGACGTCTTCTACTGTATAGAGAGAATGAACATCAAAGAAAAATAGTCCATCTTTCTCTAATAACTGATATATATTTTTAAATGCCTTCTCTACATTTTGAAGATCTGTCACATAATTTATGACATCACAACAGCTGATTGCCATATCATATTGCCGTTTGCATCCATCCAATTCTGTAATATCTGCTTCTAACCAGTTGATGCTGCTGACAGACTCTAAATCCTTCTGTGCTTTTTCCAGCATTTCCGGGGACTGATCCACCCCGGTCAACGCATATCCTCCTGCAGCAAGCTTCCGGGTAATGACTCCAGTTCCACATCCTAAATCGATAATTGATTGAATCGGTCTGGCTGCCTGAGCTATCATTTGTCTGATCATGACCACCCAATCATCATATGGAACGTTATCCATCAGCCCATCATAAACCTCAGCCATTTTATGATATGCCATTTCCATTAACCTTCTTGCGTAATATTCAGCGCAACACGGTCAGCATCGCCCCATAATTTTTCTAAATTATAATAATGTCTTTCATCTTTATGGAAGACATGACAGACAATGTCCCCAATGTCTACTAAAATCCAGCGGGCTTCTTCAAAGCCTTCCATTCTTTTAATATCTTTTCCATTTTCTTCAGCTGTTTCCTTAATTGCACGTGCAATTGCTTGTACCTGCCGTTCGTTGCTCCCGTGACAAATCACGAAATAATCAGCAACTAAAGAAACCTGATTCATATCTAAGGCAACAATATTTTCTGCTCTTTTATCATCGCAGGCTTCTGCGACTACTTGAATTAATTCTTCACTATTCATTAATTATTCCTCCAAAAACTTGTTGATTTAAATCATTATAAGCATGAAAACTGTCAGGGTATACAGTACGATTCCTTTCCAATAAAAAGTGAACCGTATTCCTGGCAGCCTGGTAGCACGCTTTTGTTAAATCTGTTTTAGCTGCAGCTCTTACATCATCTAATCCCGGGAAGCTTCTTCCTGGCTCTATATAGTCAGCAAGAAAAATAATTTTATCCAGCTTTGTCATATTTGCTCTTCCCGTGGTATGAAAGAAAATCGCATCTTTTATCTCTTGATCCGTAACAGCATATTTTTCTTCTATTTGAACAGATGCAACTGGTCCGTGCCATAACTCATGATGAAAAGAAAGCAGCAAATCCGGCAGCTTGCTATTTGTTTCAATAATTTTTTTCATTTCCTCTAAAGAATCATACTTGCAATAATCATGAAATAAGGCAGCGATTTTTGCTTTTTCTACTGATTCATGAAAGGTCTCTGCCAGAACAATTGCTGTATCTGTTACTCTTAATGTATGCTCATACCTTGCTTCAGTCAGCCTTTCTTTCAGATCTGCTTTAAGGTTCTCTATATCCATAAATCTGATTCTCCTTAATATAATTCATTACATCATCAGAAAGCAAGTAACGGATGAGCTCGCCGTCTTCCAGCCGATTTCTTATGAAAGTAGAGGAAATGTCCAGTGGATGTATCTCCAGGCATTCAACTGGATAAACCGTTTTTAATGTATAACCGGGTCTTGATACTCCTATGAAACGAACCATATGCACTAATTCATCCACCCGGTACCATTTTGGCAAATATTCTACCATGTCTCCGCCAATAATAAAGTAAAAGTCATCATCAGGATAACTTGAAGTTAATTCCTTTACTGTATCATATGTGTACGATTTCCCTTCTCTTTCAAGCTCTAAAGCATTCACATGAAAATGAGGGTTATCGCGTACTGCCAACCGGAGCATTTCTAAACGGTATGATGCTTCGAGTACCGAGGTGTCTTTATGAGGCGGTGTCCGTGTCGGAATGAACCAGATCTCATCTAATTGCTTTCTTATTCTTACTTCTTCGGCAATCCATAAATGTCCTATATGCGGCGGGTTAAATGTACCGCCTAAAATCCCAATCTTCTTCAAAGACTCACCTTCTGCAATTGTTAATACGTGTTCAAAAAGGTGCCAATGAAAGTCCTTACGATGACACTTCCCCTGGCACCGTCGGCCGTTTTTTTTGAACATCCTCTTTATGGAAGTTTAATTTCTTTGTGATCCGTTGATTCCTTATATAAAATAATCGTGCTGCCGATAACCTGTACCACTTCTGATTCCGTCCCGCCGGAGATTTGCTCGGCAACCACATTTTTATCCTCTGAACAGTTCTGAAGGATACTGACCTTTATCAATTCCCTTTTTTCCAAAGCTTCACCAATTTGAGTTATCATATTTTCATTTACACCGTCCTTACCAACCTGAAAAATTGGCTTAATATGGTGTGATTCACTACGCAAAAATTGCTTTTGCTTATTTGTTAACATCTTATTTCTCTCCTTTTATTTTTGCTATCATTTCTTCGTCCATCCCGTGCACATCTACTTTTTTATTTGTCCAAATTTCAAACGCCTTCTGTGCTTGATAAAGCAGCATTGTATGACCATAATGAATGCGCCCGCCTTTGTCCTTTGCTTGTTTTAAAAACTGTGTGTCAAGCGGCTGATAAACAATATCGCTGACAATGGTGCCCTTTTGTATATTGGACAAATCTATGATTTGTTTTGCTTCATTCATCCCCACGGAACTGGTTTGAATAACCACATCATAAGCTCCAATATTTTTTTCAGCTTCTTCCAATGTGATCACAGAAGCGCTGGTTCCTTTTATAATATCTTCACATTTTGATCTGGTCCGGTTTGCAAGCGTCAGATTGTTATACCCTGCCTGTACCAAACCATGGAATATGCCTCGTGCAGCACCGCCTGCACCGAGTATTATTATAGGAACATCTATATTTTTATCTATATCCGGAAACTTATCGCGCAGCGCCTGCACATAACCGATACCATCCGTATTATATCCGACCCAGCTGTTTCCTTCTAAAGAAACCGTATTTACTGCCCCGACGCGTTCCGCCGTAACATCCATTTTATCAAGATAAGGAATAATTGTTTCCTTGTAAGGAACCGTAATATTAAACCCATTAACTTTTGCTTCTTTTAATTTCTTGATTTCCTCACCAAATACTTCCTCACTTGGTATTTCATGCAATGTATAAGAACCTTCTATACCACTTCGTTCTAAAAAAGAACTCTGAATCCAGGGTGATAAAGAATGCTTGATAGGATAACCAATTAATTTTAATTTCAAACTCAACGAAACGTCTCCTCCCCCACCAACCGTATTAAATCTTACCTTTATTTTATCTGCGGGTCTTGCCTGTCTACTGACCAGATAAAAAGGATTTTCTTGTTGTTACAGAGACTCCTTTAGGGCTATGTGCTACTACAGTAGCTCCCTCGCCTTGAATGCTGATCCAGCCCAGTCCCGGAAAAACTATATCCGTTTTTCCTTTTTCCACTTTAAAGCTATGTGCTGTCAGTGGAGGAAATTTATCCAGTTGCTCCCTGTAAGGGGGTGACAATAGTTCTCCGGCATGCTTTTCATACAATTCATCCGCATTCTCCAACTTTGTCCGGTGAATTGTTAAATCATTAGAGAAATAGCAAACAAATGATTGCTTGTCTCCTTTGATAAAATCCAATCTGACCAAGCCGCCGACATAAAGCGTCTGCTGCTCATTCAGCTGATAAACTCTTGCTTTTATTTCTTTTTTCGGAGTAATCATCTTTAATTCCTTTTCAGAAACATAATGAGCCATCTGCTGTTTGTTGACAATCCCTGGTGTATCTACCAAAAACGTCTCTGCATCCAGTGGTATTTCAATAAAACCAAGTGTTGTTCCAGGAAAATAAGAAGTCGTTATAGCGTTCTCTTCTCCGGTTGTCTCTTTAATTAAACGGTTGATAAAAGTTGATTTACCAACATTGGTAACACCGACAATGAACACATCCTTATCTTCCCGATGTATTTCTATTTTCTTCTTGAGCTCATCTATTCCTCTTCCTTTTACAGAAGAAATTAAAACAACATCCTGAATTTTAATTCCAAGCTGGCTCGCTTCATGACGCAGCCATTGCTTTAATTTATTTTCATTTGTCGATTTCGGCAATAAGTCTAGTTTATTACCGGCTAAAATAATCGGATTATCACCTGTAATCCTGGGTAAATTACTTAATAATGTGCCATCCACATCAAAAATATCAATAATGTGAACAATTAATCCATTTCTGTCCCGAATCGAACTGACCATTTTCAAAAAGTCTGCATCCGTGATCGATACATCCTGAATCTCATTATAATGCTTCAATCGAAAGCATCTTTTACATAAAATAATATCTTTCTCTAATGCACTGACAGGCGCATAACCCGGCTCATCCGGATGCTCTGTCTGAATAACGCTCCCGCATCCCTGACAAATATGTTGCTCCAAACTTATTCCTCCTTAATTACTATCACTCTTGTTCTGCATTCGTTTTAAAATTTTCCTCTCAATCAAACGGTTAATCTTCGTTATTTTACCATCCGTTTGCACTACAGGAACAACCAGTACTGTATAAAATCCGGCTATATTGCCGCCAAGGACATCTGTCAGCAATTGGTCTCCGACAACTAAAATTTCTTCTTTTTTCAGCTCCATCTGTCTGGCAACTGTTTTAAATGCCCTGCTCAAAGGTTTTCTGGCACTAAATACAAACGGTGTTCCAAGCGGTTCTGAAAAAACTGTTACACGCTCCTGATTATTATTCGATATAATCGTTACTTTTATATCATTTTCTTCCATTGTTTTAAACCATGAAACGACATCAGGGGTCGCGTCCTTTACATCCCATGCAACGAGGGTGTTATCCAGGTCCGTTATAATCCCTTTAATTCCCTTCTTTTTTAACGTTTCCGGTTTCAGGTCAAAAATTTGATCAATTTGTTCATCCGGTAAAAATTTTGAAAACATATTCACACCTCAAGATTTCCAATTAGTTAACATTATATTTCTTGCATATTATACTATTTATGTAAAGATACTTCATTTAAAAGAATACTGCTTTTATTTCTTATCCTGAGAAAACACAAGACAAAGCAACTTTACGCTACATCACATTATACCTAATCCTACTACAACTGACTAGCGTTTCAAAGAATTATTATCTGCATAAGGAAATGGTGCTTCATTGACAGTGATATCCAATTTTGTCTTCTATTCTAAAAGGAACTATGCAGAAACCTTATTAAAAATGTATATGTGTTTTAAAAATCGTTCGACAAATTCCGATACGCTTCGATTTTGTGGATAACTTTATCAACATAAGAATGCACCAATAACAATCTCGAACAAGGTTACCCCCTTCCTTATACACAACTTATCTACAACTATATGTAGATAAGTTAGAGCTTGTTAACACTAGATATACATGTTAAATTATTATTATCTTAAATATTTGCCTACAAATTGAGGAGGTTGTATTGTGGAAACATTATCGGACGAACTATTACTAGAATCTTATTATACAGCGGTAGCATTAAACCTCAGTCCTGATTTTCTTTCTTTATTTGAAGAAGAAATCCATAAAAGATCTCTAACTCATAAAATCAAAGAATCTGTATAATTTTGTCTTGTTTACAAATCTTCAATTTTAAAATTGAAGTTTTTTTTTGCCTTTTTCCCCTTGTTCCTTCCTATTTAAAATAAAAGTTTTAACCCCTGGTAACCGTATTCTTTTTGTATGCATCTTTTTTCTGAATAAGTTATAATCTAGAATAGTACTCTGGTTTGTGTCTAAAAATATTGTAAAGAGATAGGGAAAGATTTAAGAAAAGCATGGTATTCCCCTTGATTATCATATCGAATTACCTTTATGTTATAAAAAGCTTCCATCCCGTTTTCATTATAAACAGAAGAGCTTTTATTTTTTTAACATCAGAAAAGGGAGCGAACGCTTTTGGCTGAAGGAGTATTTAAAGATTTTTAATATTTCCTGAAGGTTAAAGGCCATTCGTTATTACCACTAAAGGAGGAATTACTGTTGACGTTACTACATTGGGCTGTTTTATTACCATTTATTGCAGCTATCCTTATTCCATTCTTGTATAAGTACTTGAAAAGAATACATACTGGCTGGTTTGTTTTAATCCTGCCTTTGGTCCTGTTTGTTTATTTCTTATCATTTATACCGAAAACATCATCCGGCGAAGTGATATTAAATAACCTGAACTGGGTACCTTCACTCGGTATTAATTTTAATGTATACCTAGATGGTTTAAGCTTGCTTTTTGCATTATTAATTACCGGAATCGGGTCTTTAGTAGTTCTATACTCTATTTACTACTTATCGAAGCACAAAGAAAAGCTGAATAATTTTTACGTTTATCTGTTAATGTTTATGGGTGCTATGCTTGGAGTTGTTCTTTCTGATAACTTAATCGTCATTTACGTTTTCTGGGAGTTAACAAGTATTGCCTCTTCATTATTAATCAGTTATTGGTATACGAGAGAGAAATCTGTTTATGGTGCTCAAAAATCTATGTATATCACTGTTTTCGGCGGATTATCCATGCTCGGCGGTTTTTCTTTACTTTACGTTATTGCAGGCACATTCAGCATCAGGGAACTTATCGCAAATGCAGACCTTGTTATGGCAAGCAGTTTATTCATCCCTGCGATGATACTTGTCTTATTAGGAGCATTTACCAAATCTGCTCAGTTTCCATTCCATATCTGGCTGCCGGACGCTATGGAGGCACCTACACCTGTCAGCGCCTATCTTCACTCTGCAACAATGGTTAAAGCAGGAATTTACCTTGTTGCACGATTAACAGGTGTTTTTGGCGGCGCTCCGGAATGGTTTTGGATTATTACCATCGCCGGATTAGTCACTTTAACCTGGGGCTCCATCTCAGCAGTACGCCAGAAGGACTTAAAAGGTATCCTGGCTTTTTCTACAGTAAGCCAACTCGGTTTGATTATGAGCTTACTTGGCGCAGGCTCTGCTGCTTTCTACTTCCAGGATGGAGACAACGCGTTATACATGACTGCTATCTTAGCAGCTGTATTTCATTTAATTAACCATGCAACCTTTAAAGGAAGTCTGTTTATGGCAGCAGGTATCATTGATCATGAAACAGGAACAAGAGATATCCGCAAACTGGGCGGATTAATGACCGTCCTCCCTGTTACTGCGACTATTTCTCTTATCGGCTTGGCTTCAATGGCTGGACTGCCGCCATTTAACGGATTTTTAAGTAAAGAATTGTTTTTTACAGGTATGCTTAACGTAACAGAATACGGTATTTTTAATTTAGAAACATTTGGATTTATCATCCCTGTTATTGCCTGGATTGCCAGTGTATTTACCTTCTTATATTGTATTCTTATGTTTTCTAAAACATTTATGGGTAAATTCGATATCAGCAAGCTGAAGGTGAAGCATGTTCATGAAGCACCGATTGGTATGCTGATCAGCCCTGTTATATTAGCTGCTCTGGTTGTTGTATTCGGACTTTTCCCTAATTTGTTAGCCTACTCGCTTATCGAACCGGCAATGGCTGCAATTATACCGGGAATCCTTTCTCCGGGGGAATTTTTTGATGTACACATTTCTCATTGGCATGGATTTTCTCCGGAGCTTTGGATGACATTTGGGGTTGTTGCTTTAGGTATACTCCTGTTTATGACATTTAAAAAATGGGAAAATACTGCGTTTTACCGTGGAGAGCAAGACCTGTTCAACTATGCTTATGATTCTGGTTATGAAGGGTTGATTAAAGGTTCACAATGGATAACCCGTCTGCAAATGACTGGAAGGTTGAGAGATTATTTCATCTATATGAATACATTTATTATTCTAATCATGGCTTATACCATGTACCGTTATAGTCTGCCGGCCATTCAGTCTCTTGATTTATCACCAATTCCAATTTATTTCTGGTTAGTTATATTGGTATTTATCGGATCAATTGTGGTTATTCCATTCATTAATAATCGGGTAGCACTGATTATTGCAACTGGTGTCAGCGGATTTATTGTAGCTCTTTTATTTGTTCTATTCAGAGCTCCTGATTTAGCATTGACTCAGCTGCTTATAGAGTCAGTATCTGTTATTCTGTTTATGCTTGTCTTTTATCATTTACCTAAATTGAAAAAGGTGAAAACACCGCCGAAGATGAAAGCTGTCAAATTAATTATCTCTATCGGCTTCGGACTGATGATTACACTCGGGTCATTATCCGTATTTTCTATGGGACAGGAAGTTAATTTTGATTCTATTTCTGAATACTATACTGAAAACTCGAAAGAAGAAGCTGGCGGGTACAACATTGTTAATGTCATCTTGGTAGATTTCCGTGGTTTGGATACCATGTTGGAAATACTCGTCGTATCCATGGCAGTACTCACAGTTGTCAGCTTAATTCGATTACGATTTAAAGGGAGTGAGGATATATGATGCAAAAGCCTAATAATATGATGCTTCAGACATTGGCCAGATTAATTATACTTATTATCCTCTCCTTCTCCATATATCTGTTACTGGCAGGGCATAACAGTCCCGGCGGAGGGTTTGTCGGCGGTTTAATGACTGCCAGTGCAATTCTTATTTTGTACCTTTCATTTGATTTAAAATCAATTCAAAAGGCTATAAAATTTGATTATATAAAAATTATCGGGATTGGATTACTTTTTGCCAGCCTCACAGGTGTCGTATCCATGTTGTTCGGTTTTCCTTTTCTGAAACAATTCTTTGACTATTTTACCCTTCCAATTTTGGGAGAAGTGGAATTGACTACTGCTATGGTCTTCGATCTGGGAGTTTACTTTGTTGTACTGGCAAGTGCACTTACAATTATTCTGACGATTGCGGAGGATGATAAATAATGGAACTATTAATGTCAATCGTAATAGGAATCATTTTTAGCGTAACCATCTATTTGTTTATGTCTAAAAATCTGCTCCGTGTTGTTGCAGCTACATTATTACTTTCTCATGGGGTACACCTTTTATTATTAACAATGTCCGGCTTGCAGCGCGGTGCTGCTCCTATTTTAAGTTTTGATGCAGACGCCTACACTGATCCGCTGCCACAGGCATTAGTACTGACAGCAATTGTTATCAGTTTTGGTGTGACTGCTATCCTGCTGGTTATGTCTTATCGCACCTATAAAGTGCATAAGACAGATGATTTAGAAGAGTTAAGGGGTTCTGCTGATGAGTAATATCGTTATCTTGCCGATTATTATTCCTTTTATAATCGGCGCTATACTTATACTTTTATATAAAAGACATACTGTTCAACGTGTAATAAGTGGAATCACAATGCTGATATTATTAGCCTTTTCCGTTTTTTTAGCAATTTATGTCTACCAGCATGGCACAGTTGTCCTGGAGGTCGGCGGCTGGGAAGCGCCATTTGGAATTGTTATTGTAGCAGACATGCTCTCCACTTTGATGCTGCTGCTATCTACACTGGTCGGAACGGCTTGTATGTTCTTTGCTTTTCAAACTATTGCCATGGACAGAGAGAAACAATTTTTCTATCCGCTTTTTCTTTTCTTAATGGTTGGAGTAAACGGTTCTTTTCTGACAGGCGATTTATTTAATCTATTTGTTTTCTTTGAAGTCATGTTAATTTCCTCTTATGGATTGATTGTTCACGGAGGGACAGGCTATCAATTAAGAGAGTCTTTTAAATATGTTATTATCAATGTTTTTGCATCCGCCCTTTTCGTTGTTGCCATTGCATGGATTTATTCCATTGTCGGCACAATGAATATGGCTCACATAGCTCAGCGTGTTGCTGAGCTGGACCAGGCAGGTGCATTAAATATTATCGCTATCATGCTGTTTATTGTTTTTGCATCTAAAGGAGCTTTATTCCCGCTTCATTTTTGGCTGCCAAAATCTTATTATGGACCACCTGCAGCAATTGCAGCATTATTCGGCGGACTTTTAACCAAGGTAGGAATTTATGCAATCATCCGAACCTTTACATTGATTTTCAATCATAATCCAGAATTCACACATAAAGGGGTACTCATTACGATTGCCGGTGTTACGATGTTCATCGGCGCTCTTGGAGCAATATCGCAATTCGATTTCAAACGTGTACTCTCTTACTTAATTATCAGTCAGGTCAGCTATATGGTTATGGGGTTAGGGATTTTCACCCCGCTTGCTGTTGCCGGCGCCATTTACTATATCGCTCACCATATGATTGTAGAACCAGCATTGTTTTTATTTGCCGGTGTAACCAAGAAAATTACTGGAACGACTGATTTAAAGAAAATGGGAGGACTTATCGGTACGCACCCTTGGCTGACCTGGATGTTCTTTATTGCAGCCATCTCCATGGCAGGTATACCTCCGCTAAGCGGATTCTTTAGTAAGTTTCCAATCATATTAGGCGGTTTCGAGGCACAGCATTATGTGATCTCCGGGGTTGCCCTGCTGGTCGGTTTACTTACATTAATCACGATGATGAAAATATTCAGTCATGTCTTCTGGGGCAAGCAGAAACATACCGAAGAGCAGGCAAAAATTTCAGTAGGGAAACTTTTACTGCCAATCCTGCCCCTGATTGCACTTACCATTATTTTAGGTTTCGCGGCTGAACCGATGTTCAATTATTCGATGGAAGTTGCTCAAGAAATTATGAATCCTACAAATTATATTGAATCTGTGCTGAAGGAGTAGTTGCTATGCCTTTTCAAATATTAATCAATGTCTTGCTCGCGGTACTCTGGATGTTTTTACAAAATGAGTATACAGCCGTAAATTTTATTTCCGGTTATATTATAGGAATCCTGATTCTATTTATCATCCGTCGTTTTCTTAAGTTTGACTTTTATTTAAAAAGAGTCTGGGCCATTATTAAATTAATTTATCTATTTATTGTTGAATTAATTAAAGCCAATATTGATGTTGTGAAAGTAGTTCTTAAACCAAAACAAGATCACCAGCCCGGGATTGTTGCTGTCAGAACACAATTAGAATCAAACTTTGAGATTTCCATTCTGGCAGCATTAATCACATTGACCCCCGGGACGATATCCATGGATTTCTCTCAAGACAGCAAGACTATATACGTTCATTCTATTGATGTTCCGGATAAAGAAGCCATGATCAAAGATATTCAAGGTTCCTTTGAAAAAGCAATTATGGAGGTGACGAAATAATGTTCGATACAGTTTTAATTGTGGCATTAACTGCACTCTCCATAGCACTTCTGCTATTGTTTATCCGGGTTATTATCGGTCCATCGACACAGGACAGAATTTTGGCATTGGATGCAATTGGTGTTCTGCTGGTCGGTTTTATTGGGATTTTGATGATTTTACAAGATACATCTGTATTCTCAGATATTGTTCTCGTATTGACTATTTTGGGATTTGTGGGAACTTTGAGTCTCTCAAAATTCCTGGAAAGAGGTGTTGTCATTGAGCACGATGATTGATGTACTTGTAGCAATTTTTGTTGTCATTGGTGTGTTCTTTGCCGTAGTAAGTGCCATTGGTATTGTAAGATTAAAGGATGTCTATAGCCGCGCACACGCTTCCGGTAAAAGTGCCACATTAGGTGTTATTTTTATTATGCTGGCAGTGTTTATTCACTTTTTATCTCAGGGTGTCATGAATGCCAAAATATTATTGGCTATTTTATTTTTATTCCTGACAGCTCCGGTAGCCAGCTTAATGATTACGAGATCTGCTTACCGTAATGGTGTTAAGCTCGAAAAGAATACTGTCATCGACGACTTAAAGGAAATGTACGAAACCAATCAGAACCAATCCAAATAGTTAATTTAAAATATAAGCTCAGATTTATCCTGTGAAAGGAAATCTGAGCTTTTTTTAATGAACGAATATATGTCTAACCTGCGAATCGTCTTCCAAAATAAATTTATTTCTTCATTTCAGCTTTTGTATTCATCATGGACAGACACGTTTTCCACCTTTTGCACATAAGAATAGGCTATAGGCAATTACCTAGAAGATTTTGAGGTGCTGACTCTTGGAGGTGATGGGATTTGTCCATTGTATTATCTGCACTTGGATTATTTATTAAAGAAGCATTATTTTTTGTCTCTTATGTAAAGAACCAATCTTTCCCCCAGCCACTATCCCCAAAGGAAGAAGCAAAATACATCCAACTGATGCAGGAAGGAGATGAAGAAGCCAGAAACAAACTGATTGAACACAATCTCCGTCTCGTAGCTCATCTGGTCAAAAAATTCGAGAATACCGGAGAAGACATGGAAGACTTAATCTCCATCGGGACGATTGGCTTGATTAAAGGTGTGGAAAGCTTTTCTACGGGAAAAGGAACAAAACTCGCTACGTATGCAGCCCGGTGTGTGGAGAACGAAATACTGATGCACTTAAGAGCTTTAAAAAAGGTCAAAAAGGATGTCTCCCTGCATGATCCAATCGGGCAGGATAAAGAAGGTAATGAAATCAGCTTAATTGACATATTAGAAGCTGAAAATGAAAATGTGATTGAGTATATCCAATTAAATATGGAGATTTCCAAAATTGAACAGTATTTCTCCATCCTGGACAGCCGGGAACGTGAAGTGATTGTGTATCGTTATGGTTTAAATGAACAGGATGAGATGACACAGCGGGAAATTGCGAAGAAGCTGAATATTTCCAGAAGCTATGTGTCCCGGATTGAGAAACGTGCGCTGATGAAGATATTTCATGAGTATTACCGGAATGAGCATCCATCGTTTTAATGATTGAATTTGTTTATTAAATATAAAAGTACGTCTAAAAATGCTTCAAGTGAAGATTTATCACTTGAAGCATTTTTTAAATACACCGATTCTTTTTATATGAATAAAATGACTACATAATTTATTAAGGAGTGAAGAAATTATGGCGTCGTATATGGATTACACTTCCCCATCAGCTCAATTCTTTTTTGATGTAAATACAAGCCCCCTGTTCAAAAAGGATAATAAAAACTTCATTAATGTTTTAGGGATTCAACAGTTAAATACATTAGAAAATGTATCTCTGCTTGATATTTTTCTAAGCGAGGAAAATGTTGTAGAACCGCATTATCATCAAAATGCAGCTGAACTCGTATACTGCATTTCCGGTGCTGCTACAATTTCAATGCTAAACCCATTTACTAAAGAAATACAAAACCACCCTATTACGCCCGGCCAAGTTGCAAATATTCCTCAAGGATGGTGGCATTATGAGGTAGCTGCTGCCGATAACACGCAGCTGCTGGCAATTTTCGATGCCCCGACACCCGAGGTGGTTTTAGGTTCTGATATCTTAAAATTCACTCCTTCGAATATTATGGCTCATACTTATTGCCTGGATGAAGGCCAATGGAAAAAAGCAACAGAACCTGTAAAACCTTCCACATATATCGGCCCTTATAAGGATTGCGAAAGAAAAAATAATAGGACGGGTGAGCAATATAAAACCCGGCCTTATCAACAACAGGAATATATTCAGCAGTATCAGCAAAATCCTTATACTCCTAGATATCCATATTATTGAAATAGATTAATAATGGGGATTCCATAAACATGGTTTAAGCTATGTTTATGATTTTATAGCTTTTATCAATTATTAGAAATTATATTTTCTCAGGTCTATACTTTGAGCGGTTCTACAATCTTTTTAAATAAATTAGGCTTTAAAATTTATTTAAAACTTTATATCATGGTATAATATACCCAAAAATAAATTATCTTAATAATGAATATAGTTAATATATTCATTACATCCCGGTGCTTTTTTAGGATAATAATTGAAACCTTTGCAGAAGACCTTTTTTATTTTTTGTAAGCATATATTTATTGAATTCGAATTTTATAATCTAATTAAGTTTTTAAGAATAAAAACTTAATTAGATTATAAAATAAAGGAGAGATAGGATGGATGCACCAAGCACTTATAGATGAGTTACTAGCTTGTTTGAAAATGATTGATCACCAAAGCTCTTACTTCAAATTACCATCAATAGGATTTGATGAGAAATTAGGTTTAAAAAGTCATAATCATTTTTTTATTATAGATATTAATAGAAAAGGCAGAAAAAACCTCAGTTCACATTACAATTGAGAGATAAGAGTTTCAAAGATTATCCATTACTAAGATTAGATATCATTGGTCCACCTCATATTAATCCAGAAGGAGAATTTCCATATGCCGGGGAACGAATTGAATGTCCTCATATACATATTGCAGAGGAAAGATATGCAGCGAAAAGAGCATATCCACTAAATGAAGAATATGCTAAAATGTACTTAACAAACGATCAATTATCTGATTTAGTTGAGATTTTAAAAGAATTTTTAAAATACTGCAATGTCGGAAATACTAATACTATTAATTTTAGTGTTCAGGAAGAATTATTTTAATGTGAGGGGGTTAATTAAAATGGAATTGACAAATCAATTAAGTACACTTTTCGATCAGTGGAATAAAGATCATTTAAGTTTTAAAAATCAAGGAGATTTCATTGAAATTACCACTCCCTTTGTAGATATGCATCATGATTTAATTCAATTATATTTGGTTGAAAAAAAAGAAAAAACACCTTATGTTCTAACAGATGATGGTTATATTTTAAACGAGTTACAAATGCTCGGCGTCGATGTAAACAATACGCAAAAAAGAAAAGATTTTTTCGAAATTACTTTAAAAGTTTTTGGAGTAGAGTATAACAAAAATTCTAATGAACTTTACGTTACGTTCAACACGCTTGAAGATTATCCAAAAAGACAACATAACCTGTTACAATGTATTATTAAAATCTCCGATATGCTTCTAACATCAAAAAATACAGTAGTGAGTATTTTTACTGAGGAAATCACGAACTATTTTGAAACAAAAAATGTTATTTTCTCCCCTAACTTAGGATTCATTGGAAAAACAGGAAATCAGCAAACATTTGATTTTGTAATACCACATTCACCAAAGAAAAATGAAAAATTAATTAAAGCAGTAAATAAACCAGCTTCTGATAACTACACTAATACGTTATTTCCTTTTACTGATGTTCAGAGCATTAGATCTAATTCGGAATTCATAGTGATTGCTAATGATGTTAACACTCCTATTGCAGATAAATTTCAAAGTTCATTAACTAATTGGGAAGTTAAAGTATTACCTTGGTCTCAAAGAGAAGATTGGGTAAATGACTTATTGATTTTTTAATGTTACTAGTTTTAAATTTCTTGCAAATACCATTTCCATATTATTGTTTTGATGTAAATAAACAGAAATATTCTTTATGAACAGCCAAATTTGTACACTCCAAGGGATCAGCATTATTAAATAGGTTAATAAAGAGTTACGGTGGTTAGGGACGTGGTTTACGTCCTCTATTTTGTTTCATTAATAACAATTACTTTTAAGTTCATTGACAAGAAATAAGCATTCTTTATTCCATTTTCGCCTTGTTAATTTCTATTTGGAGAAGCCACTTTAAGTAAGTAGAAGGAATATATTAATAAATAAGATTTATACATTGCTAAAACTATTCAAAAGAGAGAAGCTCACTCAAGCTTCTCTCTCATACCCTCTATTCTTTTTCAATCTCCACATTCTTCGACGGTGAGAATGTAGAAATAGCATGTTTAAAAATAAGCTGCTGTTTGCCATCTGTTTCTAACAGTACAGTAAAGTTATCAAACGCTTTTACCGTTCCTCTTAATTGAAAACCGTTTGTTAAAAAAACTGTTACAAAGATATGATTTTTTCGCAGCTGATTCAAATATTGATCTTGAATATTCACGGATTGAGCCATAAATGAGTTCCTCCTCTTTTCTATCTATACATCTTTATTCGATTTATTATTCTAAAAATCCTGCTAAATCACTTAAAATTAATTTCATTTGTTGAGATGCTTCTTTTTCAGTCAGCTGATACCAGTTCACATCCAGCTTATTCCGAAACCATGTGAGCTGTCTTTTCGCATATTTGCGTGAGTTTTGTTTTACTGCAGCAATCGCATCAGTTTGTGATAAGCGATTTTCCAAGCAGGAAACAATTTCCTTATATCCAATCGCATGCATCGATTGACAGTCCTTATAGCCTTTTGCAACCAGTGACTGAACTTCATCCATTAAGCCTTCCTCTATCATTTGATCCACCCGCCGGTTAATCCGGTCATATAATGTTGCCCGTTCCATATCTAATCCGATAATAAATGGATCATACGGAGACTCTGCCTGCTGCTCTTTTTGATACTCCGACATTGTCAGTCCCGTCAGTTCATAGACCTCTAAAGCACGCACAAGACGCCGGTGATTATTTGGATGAACTTTTTTGGCTTGTTCCGGGTCAATCTGCTTCAAGCGCTCATAAAGCTTTTCTGGACCTTCTGCTTCAATCTGCTGGAACAGCTTATTTGTTAATTCCGCATCACGGCGCTGATCAGAAAAATGATAATCAAACAGGACAGATTGAATATACAATCCGCTTCCGCCGACGATAATAGGAAGGTTTCCCCGTTTATGAACAGCTTCAATATGATATTTCACATGCTCTTGGAAATCCGCTACAGAGAATGGCTGATCTGGACGGATAATATCAATCATATGATGAGGGATGCCTTCTGTTTCCTCCGATGTTACCTTCGCTGTTCCAATATCCATACCCATATACACTTGTGTCGAATCACCGCTGATAATTTCTCCCTGGAATTTTTTTGCAGCAGCAATTCCTAATGTTGTTTTTCCAACTGCTGTTGGCCCTACGATAGAAACTACTTTTTTCTTCATTTACCTATTCCTCAACTTCAATATTTTTGTTTCCACCCTACATAATACGTTTAAACATCTTTTCTAATTCATAAGTAGAGAAATGAACAATAATCGGTCTGCCATGCGGGCATGTAAAAGGATCCGTTGTGCTGCGTAAATCCTCCAGCAATTGGAACATTTCTTCATTTGTTAAATAATGATTTGCCTTTATCGAACGTTTACAGGACATTAATATCGCTGCATCTTCACGTATCTTTTCTACGTTAACTGTTGATTCCTGAATAAACTGGTCTACCATTTCACGTATAATTTCCTCTTCAAAACCTGTCGGGAACCAGGTAGGATGAGAACGTATGACATAAGTTTGGCTGCCAAAAGGTTCAAAAAATAAGCCTGCTTGTTCCAACGTATCCTTTGCTTGTTCGATAAAAATGGCTTCTTTTCTGGAAAAGTCAAAGGTCATCGGTATTAAAAGCTCCTGTGATTCATTAATCGGCTTGCCAAGCTTGCTTTTAAAAAATTCATATTTGACCCGCTCCTGCGCGGCGTGCTGATCCACCATATATAAGCCATTTTCATTTTGTGCCATAATATAGGTCCCCTGCAGCTGGCCGATTGGATACATCATTGGTACCCGCTGATGCTGTTCTGGCCTCTCTTCTGTTTCAAGAGGGGCTGAGATGTCTTTTAAAGGCTCCTCAGAGGCTCCGGATTCTTGATTGATGGTTGGTTCATGTTCTTCCACATTCATCTCCAGCTCCTTGTTCTCGTCACGAAGATAGGCGGGTGCTTCCTTTTGAAATGGATTCTCTTCCTTGATAACCGGCTCTGTTTTTTCAAATTCAATATTTTTCCTGTTTTCCTTAAACGGATTGGCAGGCTCCGTTTCGAATTGAAAAGTATGCTGTTCTGATTTTTCTCTTGGTTCCGGTTTTTTCGTTACTTCTGGAATAAGCGTCATTTTCCGGAAATGAGACTGTATCATGTCTCTGACCGCAGCATACAGCTCTTTTTCTTTACTGAAACGGACCTCAAGCTTAGCAGGATGTACATTCACATCAACCAATATCGAATCCATTTCAATGGAAAGGACAACAATTGGTGAACGGCCAATTGGCAGCAGTGTATGATACCCTTCGATAATTGCCTTATTTATAGCAACGTTTCGGACAAATCTGCCATTAATAATGGTGGACATATAGTTTCTGGATGCTCTCGTTACTTCCGGCTTCGCTATATATCCAGTAATCGAAAAATCCAACGTCTGGTATTCAACGGGGGACATTTGCTTGGCAACACTCATTCCATACACCTGTGAAATCACCTGCAGCATATCATTATTTCCAGATGTTTTTAAAAGCCCCTTGCCATTATGCGTTGCTTCCATCCGGATTTCCGGATGGGCCAGCCCCATCCGGTTCAATACATCTGAGATATGGCCAAGCTCTGTATGCAGGCTCTTCATGTATTTTAAGCGTGCCGGTGTATTATAAAATAAATCTCTGACAACAATCTCAGTACCTTGACGGGCATCACTCTTACCTCTTTTGACAACTTCTCCGCCTTCTAATTCCAATGACACTCCTGCAGCATTTCCTTCAGAGGTTTGAATAGAAAGCCTGCTTACAGAAGCAATACTCGCCAGCGCCTCTCCACGAAATCCCAGTGTTTTCACATGGAATAGGTCTGTCTCTGTACTTATTTTACTGGTTGCATGAGGTAAAAACGCTTTTTCTACATCTTCCGCAGCAATTCCAGAACCATTATCAACAATTCGTATTTCTGATAATCCTGCTTCATGTACATCGATCCGTATCCAGGTCGCTCCCGCATCAATGCTGTTTTCCATGATTTCTTTTACAACCGAAGCGGGGCGTTCTACCACTTCCCCAGCTGCAATTTTATTTGCCAAGCTGTCCGGCATTTGCATAATTGGCATGTTATCACCTTCCTGTTACTTTATCTTTTTCTGCAGGCGATATAACTCATTCATAGCCTCTAACGGGTTCATTTCCAATATATTTAAGCTTTTGAGCTCTTCCAAAGCTGCATTTTCTTTATTACTTAATTTTGCTGTCTTATTTTCTTTGCTGCTCTCCTCCACGAAGAAGGATAATTGGTCTGTTTGGGCTTCTTCCGGTTCAAGTGATGGTGCTGACTCTTTCAGTTCTTCTTTTGTACCGCTGGTTTCAAGTCCTTCCAGAATAATAGAAGCGCGGCTGATTAATTCGTCGGGCAAATCAGCTAATTTAGCTACATGAATCCCGTAGCTCTGATCCGCTGCTCCTTCTTTAATTTGATGAAGGAATACGACATTGCCTTCATGCTCTTCTGCACGGACATGGATGTTTTTTAAGTGCTCTAACGAAGCCTCTAAGGCAGTTAGTTCATGGTAGTGGGTTGAAAATAGTGTTTTAGCGTGAATATGGTTATGAATGTACTCCACAATTGCCTGAGCCAAGGCCATTCCATCATAAGTGCTTGTCCCCCGTCCAATTTCATCTAATAGAATCAGGCTGTTAGAGGTAGCATTTTGAATAGCATGTCTCGCTTCAAGCATCTCTACCATAAAGGTACTCTGTCCGGAAACCAGGTCATCCGCTGCACCGATTCTTGTAAAAATTTGATCGAATATAGGTAATGTCCCTGATTCAGCCGGGATAAAACAGCCTGTCTGCCCCATAATCGCAATCAGAGCTACCTGCCGCATATAGGTACTTTTACCGGACATATTTGGACCAGTAATCAGCAGCATCTGATCATTATCATCTAACTGCACATCATTTGGCACATAGGTTCCGTTCTTCATCACCTGCTCGACAACCGGATGGCGGCCGCCTTCTACAGAAAATACACCTTTCTGAAAGGCAGGACGCTTATAGTTATTCTCTTCGCTAATCGTTGCAAATCCTTGTAATACATCTATTTCACTAATAATTTGTGCAAGCTGCTGAATTAATGGAATATCCTGCTTGATCCGTTCTCTGAGTTTAATAAATAAATCATACTCAAGTTCCACACTTTTCTCATCAGCCTCTAAAATAAGGGTTTCCTTCTCTTTTAACTCCGGTGTGATAAACCGCTCCGCATTTGTAAGTGTTTGTTTACGGTCATAACGGTCATCTTTTAGTAAGGGCAGGTTGGGTCTCGTCACTTCAATGTAATAGCCAAACACCCGATTGTAGCCAATTTTAAGCGACTTAATCCCGGTTAATTCCCGTTCTTTTTTCTCTAGAGCTGCAATCCATTGTTTTCCATTCTTAGAAGCATCGCGATATTTATCTAATTCTTCATGATAGCCTTCCTTAATCAGAGCTCCTTCTTTGATGGAGATTGGCGGCTCTTCTACTAAACTTTTTTCCAAAAGGTCTACAATATAATCCGGATAAATTAAAGAATCTGCCAGGTCTGTTACTTCCGGAACCTTTAGCTGTCCAAGCGTCTCTTTAATCGCAGGAATTTTCTGCAGCGATTGTTTTAACTGAATTAAATCTCTTGCATTTACATTTCCAAAGGCAATTCTTCCAGATAAACGTTCTAAGTCATATACTGATTTTAAGCTCTCTCTTAAGTTCTCCCGTTCCATAAAAGCATCCAGAAAAGTTCCGACAATCTCAAGACGGCGATTTATTTTAACCTGATTTAACAGTGGCCGTTCCAGCCATTTTTTCAGCATTCTGGACCCCATTGCTGTTACTGTCTTATCAAGTACCCATAATAAACTGCCATGCTTCGATTTTTTCATAATAGACTCTGTCAGCTCTAAATTACGTTTTGAATACATATCCAGGCTCATATATTGTTTTAATTCGATCACTTCTGCCGGCTGCAGATGATCCAAGGAGCGTTTTTGGGTATCCTGGATATAATTCAATAATCTGCTGAAAGCCTTCATCAGGCGTTCATCATTTAAGTTCTCACTTAAATCACGAAATTCTGCATTAAAATTCACTTCATCCTGATAGGACAGTGTAACCTGCAATCGCTCCTGAAGCTGTGCCTGCATTTCTTCAGGCAGCTTGGAAGAAATAACAATCTCCTTTACCGGCTGATGGTAAAATTCATGAATCACACTGTCCCAGCCATCCTCCATTAAAGCAAGACGATTCTCGCCGGTTGACAAATCATTATAAGCAATCACAAAGGAGCCATCTTCAAAATGAGACAGACTGCCAATATAATTGTTCTCCCCCTCCACAAGCATGTTGCTCTCCATAACTGTTCCCGGTGTAATCATTTGGACAACTTCCCGTTTCACTACACCTTTAGCCGTTTTGGGATCTTCAACCTGCTCACAAATGGCTACCTTATACCCTTTTTCAATTAATATCCTAATATAATTTTCTGCAGAATGATAAGGCACTCCACACATCGGAATCGGGTCATTTCCACCCGCCCGTCTGGTTAAAGTAATTTCCAGCTCCTGTGCAGCCTTTGTCGCATCTTCATAGAACATCTCATAGAAATCCCCGAGCCGGTAAAATAAAAAGGCATCCTTATATTGTGATTTTATTTCTATGTATTGCTGCATCATTGGTGTTAATTTAGCCATAAAAAAGTTCCCCCAGCTTGCTATAATTATCTATTTTACTTAAAGTGTGTGTTCAAAAAGTCTGATAAATAGGACCAAGAAGTTCAAGGCGACGAACTTTTTACGAACGGAGCGTATGGTTTGTAATACGTGAGTATCGGAAAAAGTTCGTCAACGCAGAAATTCGCCGTGTCATTTTTATTGGACTTTTTGAACATCCTCTTTTATTTATATTGTTTAAACATCTTTTTTTATTATCCGTTCCCAATCATCTTTTAAATACAATTTTTAAGATGACTGAGATTTTATTATAGCATATTCTAAAGCATTCTTGTCCTATCCTGTTTGAAAAGAAAACGAGAGTAATAACTACCCTCGCATAAATTTAATCCTTTCGTTTATGATGAATAAAGTCCGGACGAATATCTTCTGCTTCATCATCGGTCATTTCGTAATCCCACATAACATCATCTTCATCGTCATCGCTTTTCCAGTTTGGCTTTACTTTTACACAGATTTTTGTTTCACCAATGATTTGAACTACAAATTCACGTTCAATATCAATGGACACACTTCCGCCTTTATCTGAAATCATGCACTCTAAGCAGTTTGGCTGCTGAAGCACTTTTGCAATAATATCGTATTCATCATTAATACAATTATCATCCTTTACAGATAAAGGAACTAAATCTGTATACTCCACTCTTTCTGTAACAACCTCTGTTTTCGTGTTGTCATTGTAAGAATACCATACATTAATATCATAACTGCCACTGATAATGACAGTATCCTCAGACTTCTTCTTTGCGTGGTACAAATGATTAATTACCCAGCATCCAAGAATACTAGTCGGACGATGGCTTGGAGTTATGGTATGGGTATCTTTGGTGAATTTTCTTCCTTTACCACATACTGCTTTCGTAATGATTTCTCTATATTCTTTATCAAGAAAAGTCATGATACATTTTACCTCCTCTTTTTTCATAGTCATTTTATGCACGGCAAATACCTAAAGTGCATAACTATCGCCAAGAAAAAAGAAAAGGAGCCGCTTCATAATAGCTTGAAAGGTTTTTGTCTCTAAAAATGGGCTAAAAGTGGGCGTCTTCAAACCGATATAATAATGAATTTATACTTTTGTTTAGCTTTTTATATTCTGTGAGAACAAAAAGCCGGACAAATAACTGTCCGACTTTATCTGTTTATTCATTTTATTAAACAGATACAGGATTAGTGTGCACAACTGGAACTGTTTTTTATTTGCGAACCTGTCTCACCTTTAAGCACATCGCCGCCTGTAGCTTCAATAATATCATTTGTCACTGTACGGGAGATTGTTTTAGAAACCAGCTGCAGTACATCATTTACTACAATTTGTGTTTCTTTAAACTCCTGAACAACCGGAATGTCATCAATTTCATTTTGCAATCGGTCAATTTCCTGCTCGATCCGCTGTAAGGCTTCCTTTTTATCATACGCTTGAAAATTTACTGCCTGTTTTTGTAAGGTTTTAATTTTCTTAATCAAACTTTGAACTTTTTTATTCTGATTTAATTTAGCCTCTACTTGTTTAAAACGTTCGATTTCTTCTGTATTTGCAAGCATTGCAGCTAACTTTTTTGCTTCGTCAAGCACTTCTTTTCGCTCATACATCGCCATCTTATTTCACCTCAACTCTATTCTCGGCCATCACACCATTTAGTGACCACGTTTTTGTCTCTGTAATTTCTACTTCAACAATCTGGCCAATTGCAGATTTAGGCCCTTTAAAGTTTACTAATTTATTTCGTTCTGTATAGCCGGCAAGTACATCCGGATCCTTCTTGCTCTCTCCTTCAACAAGCACCTTAACAACTTCACCCTGATAAGTTTTCATTGTTTCTGCTGATTGCTTATTAACCAGCTCATTTAAACGGTATAAGCGCTGTTTTTTCACTTCTTCAGGTACATCGTCTTTCTTTCTGGCAGCAGGTGTGCCTTCCCGTGGTGAATAGATATAAGTATAAGCTGCTTCGAATCCGACTTCTTCCATTAATGTCATCGTTTCTTCAAACTGCTCTTCTGTTTCGTTCGGGAAGCCGACAATAATATCTGTTGTAAGGGTCGCATTAGGCATTGCTTCCCGGATTTTTCTTACCAATTCTAAATATTCTTCCCTGGTATACTTCCGATTCATTTTCTTCAATATTTCACTGCTTCCAGATTGAACCGGCAAATGAATATGATCCAAAAGATTTCCACCCTGGGCCAGAACTTCAATTAAACGGTCATCAAAGTCGCGGGGATGCGAGGTTGTAAACCGGACACGGGGTATATCGATTTTATGAATATCATTCATTAAATCACCCAAGCCATATTCAATATCTTCAAAGTCTTTTCCATACGCGTTCACATTTTGACCAAGAAGCGTAACCTCTTTATATCCCTGTGCAACAAGATGACGTACCTCCTGGATAATATCCTGCGGACGGCGGCTGCGTTCTTTCCCCCGCGTCATTGGTACAATACAGTATGTACAGAACTTATCACAGCCGTACATAATGTTAACCCATGCTTTGATTTTACCTTTACGTACTTTCGGGAGGTTCTCAATAATGTCGCCTTCTTTTGACCACACTTCCACAATCATTTCTTTGCCGAACAATGCTTCTTTGACAAGATGCGGCAGACGGTGAATATTATGCGTTCCAAAAATCAAATCAATATGCTGATGTTTTTTCAAAATCCGGTCTACTACAGATTCCTCCTGTGACATGCAGCCGCACACGCCAATAATAAGATCCGGTTTTTCCAATTTCAACGGTTTTAAATGCCCGATTTCACCGAATACTTTATTTTCAGCATTTTCACGGATGGCACAAGTATTAAGCAGGATAATATCCGCTTCTTCTGTTACATTTGTGGACTCATAGCCCATCTCAGATAAAATGCCGGCCATTACTTCTGTATCATGCTCGTTCATTTGACAGCCATAGGTTCGTATTAGAAATTTTTTCCCTTCCCCAATTCGTTGCATATCCTCCGGGATAGAGAAATCATAATGAAACTGAATATCTTCCTTGCGACGTTTTCTCGCTTTCTTTATATCTGGAGCTTGCGGCTCATACTCCGCATGAAAATATTTAGCGATTAATTCTTCACTGGATGTATTCTTAATTCGTTCAATATTTGCTTCTTCGCTACGAATCTGGGCCTGCTGTTTACGTTGTTCTTCGTTCATCAGGTTGATCCCCCTTCTTTCATCGATTCATATGTATTGATGCACTAACTTACAGTATAAAGCCTACAGAAAAAATGTACAATACTCAAGGCTGGAAACATTAAAAAAATCTCTTTTTTCAAATTTGAAAAAAGAGATTTTTTCTGATTCATAAAGAAATAATTGCTAAATTACCAATAAATTTGAGAACGGGTACGCTTCTGTACAATTCGGCAGCGTATGCCTCTTTTTATTGAACAGATGCCCGAAACATCCCTTATCTTGGCTCAATAATTAACTTAATCGCTGTACGTTCCTCATTATCAATTAAAATATCTGTAAATGCTGGTATACAAATTAAATCGACCCCACTTGGTGCTACAAAACCGCGAGCTATAGCAACTGCTTTGACGGATTGATTCAATGCTCCCGCACCGATCGCCTGGATTTCAGCCGTACCCCGTTCCCTAAGTACATTTGCCAAAGCTCCTGCCACTGAGTTTGGATTTGATTTTGCTGAAACTTTTAAAACTTCCATCACTAGTACCTCCTCATGTGCTATTTATACATTTATTGCTACTATTTCTCCTGGAGATGTATACCTTGTTCGACTGGATGGTAAGCAAATATTACGCAAAGAAGGGATGATCATCATTAATGAGAATCCTTTCAACGGTTAATGCTTTACCAGTCGAATCGTCCGTACTAATAAATACTCCATTTAGTTGTGTTCTTCCCTTTTTTTCAATTTCAAAACGTACCGGAAGGGAAGTTTGAAATCTTTTAATAACGGATTCCTTCTCCACGCCTAATATCGCATCATACGGTCCTGTCATCCCCACATCTGATATATATGCAGTACCTCCGGGCAATATTCTTTCATCTGCCGTTTGTGTATGGGTGTGTGTGCCGACAACAGCTGTTACTCTTCCATCTAAATACCAGCCAATTGCTTGTTTCTCACTTGTTGCTTCTCCATGAAAATCCACAAAAATCGTTTTAGTTCTTTTCTTAGCTTCCTCAACTAGCTGATCCGCTTTTTCGAATGGATCATCGATTGGCGGAAGGAATGTTCTTCCCTGCAAATTAATCACGGCAGCTTCTTTTCCATTAATGTTCGTATAAGTAATGCCTTTTCCAGGATTATTTTCTGGAAAATTAGCCGGGCGAATCATAGCCGGTGCCTGGTCAATAAACTCAAAAATTTCTTTTTTATCCCAAGTGTGGTTTCCCATTGTAATAACATGAGCACCTGCCTGCAGAAATTGCTTATAAATTTTTTCTGTAATCCCTTTTCCTGCAGCGGCATTCTCTCCGTTTATAATGGTTAAATTCGGCTTATACTTTTCTTTTAATTTCGGCAGATACTCCGTAATCATATCTCTCCCCGGAGAACCTACAACATCGCCAATAAATAATATTTTCATTAGTATCCAACCTTCCTTTGCTCCTGCTACATACACCCATAGATTTTAGTGAAAAACGCGAAAAAGAATCAGAACTTTTTTATTTTCTTTAAAATACAGGATAGCTTATTTTACCTGAAAAAGTAAATGTATGTTCATCCTCAAATTTATATTTTTATAGAACAAAAAAACAAAGGCGACATATGCCGCCCTTGCTTTTATTTTGCATATTCAACTGCTCTTGTTTCCCGAATAACCGTAATCTTAATATGTCCAGGGTAGTCAAGCTCCCCTTCAATACGTTTTCTGATATCACGTGCAATTCTCGCTGATTCCATGTCATCAATATCATCAGGACGAACCATGATACGAATTTCACGACCGGCTTGGATAGCAAATGACTTCTCTACGCCTTCAAACGACTCAGATATCTCTTCCAGTTTTTCTAAACGCTTGATATAATTTTCAAGTGTTTCACTTCGAGCTCCTGGTCTGGCAGCAGAAAGTGCATCTGCAGCTGCAACTAATACAGCTATAACGGAGGTTGCCTCTTCATCTCCGTGGTGGGAAGCAATTGAATTTATAACAACTTCAGGTTCTTTGTATTTCATTGCCAATTCTTTACCAATTTCAACGTGACTGCCTTCTACTTCATGATCTATCGCTTTTCCGATATCATGCAGCAGGCCGGCTCTTTTAGCAAGGTTTATATCCTCACCTAATTCCGCCGCCAGCAGTCCTGACAAGTAAGCAACTTCCATTGAGTGCTTCAGAACATTTTGACCGTAGCTTGTACGATATTTCAAACGGCCCAGAATCTTCACAAGATCCGGATGTAATCCATGGACTCCAATTTCAAACGTTGTCTCTTCACCCACTTCACGTATATATTCATCAACATCACGTCTCGATTTTTCAACCATCTCTTCAATACGTGCCGGATGAATTCTGCCATCTTGTACAAGTCTTTCTAATGCCATTCGTGCGATTTCACGCCGTATCGGATCAAAACCGGAAAGAATAACTGCTTCAGGAGTATCATCAATTATTAAATCAATTCCTGTCAATGTTTCTAAGGTACGGATGTTTCGTCCTTCTCTTCCGATAATGCGGCCTTTCATCTCATCATTTGGCAAGTTCACAACAGAGACCGTTGTTTCAGCAACGTGATCAGCTGCGCATCTTTGAAGTGCAAGTGATAGGATATTTTTCGCTTTCTTATCTGCTTCCTCATTCGCACGATTTTCAGCTTCTTTTATCATTACCGCTGATTCATGCTGCACTTCTTTTTCGATACGCTCTAAAATAAGTTGTCTCGCTTGTTCGGTTGTATATCCTGAAATGCGCTCAAGCTCCGCTTGCTGCTCGTCTTTCATAGCTTCCACTTTGCTTTTCATTTCTTCAATTTGTTGTTGTTGTTCTACAAGAGTTTGTTCTTTCTGTTCGAGCAGAACCTCACGTTTGTCTAATGTTTCACCTTTTCTGTCCAGATTCTCTTCTTTTTGCATCAGACGATTCTCTTGCTTCTGAGCTTCCATGCGGCGCTCACGAATCTCATCTTCGGCTTGTTGACGAAGCTTGTGATTCTCATCCTTTGCTTCCAGAAGCGCCTCTTTCTTAGCAGCATCTGCATTTCTACGTGCTTCGTCCATAATTTGTTTAGCTAATGTTTCCGCACTAGAAATCTTAGCTTCTGCAATAGATTTACGTACCAGATAACCAACAACAATACCGACGACTAGAGCAAGCAAAATGGAGATGATAATAATAGCTGTGTTCATAACTTCACCTCCTATTGCCTATAAAATTGTAAATTGTGTATTTGTCGGCATATCACATTTTCAAATGCATTAAAATAAAGGTAATTTCATAATACAAATTATAAAATTATACACTATTAATATTAATTCTCACCAGCCTGAATGTCAAGGAACACCCGATATATAAATTAAAATATATTCGAAATTTTGTTATATAGTTTGTTAATAAGAACAAACGCCTGCAAAGTATCCTCCAGTTTAAGAACGTGCTGCTCTAAAAAAACGCCGATAACAGCAGGTTGCCGGTATACATTTAGCTCATTTAGCTGTCCTATGATATACGGCTTTGGCGTTCAGAGCTGAATAGAAGTATTCCTGAACATGAGCGAATTCCTTAACCTCAAAAAAACCATAGCACGGATGTACTACGGTTTTCGAGGTATAAAACAGATTTCATTAAAGATCCAGGCTTTCTTGCTCTTCTTTTGATTTTTCTTCAGGCTGTTCCAAGTCTTTGTCGAGCTCATAATGATCACGAATTGCTGCGCTGATTTCTTCAAATACTGCTTCATTTTCTTTCAGGAATATTTTAGCATTCTCTCTGCCCTGACCTAAACGGTCTCCATTATAAGAATACCAGGCACCGCTTTTTTGTACGATATCAAGATCCGAGCCAATATCAAGGACCTCTCCTTCTTTGGAAACACCTTTACCATACATAATATCTACTTCAGCCTGTTTGAACGGAGGTGCTACTTTGTTTTTCACAACCTTAATACGGGCTTTGTTCCCTACCACGTCATTGCCAACCTTAAGTGTTTCGGCACGGCGCACTTCCAGTCTTACAGAAGAATAGAATTTTAATGCACGGCCGCCGGGAGTAGTTTCCGGGTTCCCGAACATAACGCCTACTTTTTCACGGATCTGGTTAATAAAAATAGCTGTCGTTTTTGATTTATTGATTGCCCCTGAAAGCTTACGAAGTGCCTGCGACATTAATCTTGCCTGCAAACCGACATGAGAGTCTCCCATTTCCCCTTCAATCTCTGCTTTTGGTACAAGTGCTGCTACAGAGTCTACAACAACAATATCTACTGCGCCGCTTCGAACAAGCGCTTCAGCAATTTCCAAAGCTTGTTCTCCTGTATCCGGCTGTGATAGCAGAAGTTCATCAATATTAACGCCTAAAGCTCTTGCATAGATGGGATCTAATGCATGTTCTGCATCAATAAAAGCTGCCTGACCACCTTTTTTTTGAGCTTCTGCAATAGCATGAAGCGCAACGGTAGTTTTACCGGAAGATTCCGGACCATATATCTCTACTACTCTTCCTTTTGGATAACCGCCAATTCCAAGAGCTACATCTAAAGCCAATGAACCACTTGGAATAGTTGCCATCTTAGGTATCTCATGTTCCCCCATTTTCATAATGGAACCTTTACCAAATTGTTTCTCTATTTGTCTTAAAGCCATATCTAAAGCTTGTTGTTTATCACTCACCGAAACTACCTCCTTAATCTATCTTTATCCATCATACAACGTTTTTATATATTTAACAAGCAAAAAGACGAATAAATGTTCTGCTATTTTTAAAACAGATTTCACTTCAAAAATCAAAATCTCTTTATAATTTTGTTCAAAAGCGCTTTATTCTCTTTATTATATAAACTGAATTATTAAACCGGCCTCTTTTGTAATGAAAATAAATCTTTCATTTACCCCAAAAATATTATTTTAAGTATTGGTATAATAATTCAAAGCCTTTTAAAGCAGCTCTTTCGCGGATATTATTACGGTTTCCTGATAATAGAATAGAGCTTGATTCTACAATTTTTCCTTCATCAAAAATAGCAATATAGACTTGTCCGACCGGTTTTTCTTCCTGCGTATCGGGCCCGGCAACCCCTGTAAAAGAAATAGCCATTGGTGTATTTAATTTTAAAGCGGCCTGTTCAGCCATTTTTTCAGCGCATTCCTTACTCACCACACCGTATTCAGCAATCCATTCCGGCGATAAACCTAATAGAGATTCTTTTGCAGATGTCTGATAAGTAATTAAGCTGCCTGCAAAAACATTGGATGCTCCAGGGGCTGATACAAGGTTACTGGAGAATAATCCGCCTGTTAAACTTTCTGCGGCACCAATTGTTTTTTCTTTTTCAGCCAATAACTCAATAACTTTATTCTCAATCGTCTGATCATCCTCGCCAAAGCAGTATTCACCAATACGGGCTAAGATTTCCTGCTTTTTATCTGCGACCAGCTTTTGGGCGTCTTCTTTCGATGAAGCACTTGCTGTTACCCGGATAACTACACCCTGATCCTGGGCAAGCGGGGCGATTGTCGGATTTGTCTGTTCATGAATCATATCTGTTAATTCATGCTCCAGATTCGATTCGCCGATACCTATAAATTTAAGGACAGTCGATTGGATTACCTGCTGTTTGCCAGTTAAGTTTTCTAAAAATGGAAACAGCTCTTCTGAAGAGATCTGTTTCATTTCCCGGGGTACTCCCGGTAAAAAGAACCAATGGGTATCCTGATAATCTACATACATTCCCGGAGCCATGCCGGCATTATTTTTTAACACACTCGCTCCTTTAAAAACACGTGCCTGCTTCCGATTATTCGGTGTCATCGTACGGTTACGTTCTTTATAATAACTTTCTATTTTCTCCATCGTTGTTTTATCTTCTAAAATTTCAAGACCAGTCAATTGTTCAAAGCCTTCACGGGTTAAATCATCTTCCGTAGGTCCTAAACCGCCTGTAACAATGACAATATCCGACCGTGACTGCGCCAGACGAAATGCCTGCTCAACACGATCCAAATTATCTCCCACCACGGTATGGTTATAAACATTAATTCCGTAAGTAGCTAATTGCTCAGACAGCCACTCGGCATTTGTATTCGCTATTTGACCTAATAATAATTCTGTACCTACTGCAACAATTTCTGCTTGATAATTTTTTGTCATTTAGAATCCCTCATTACATGCCAGTTTTTAACAAAATAGTCCACTCCTGAAATAATAGTGAACACTAAAGAAATATATAACATAATCGTACCAAATGGAAAGCTCATATAAGAAAAAGGAAAATTATGCAACAATAAAGAAGCGATAGCAATCATTTGTGTAGCTGTTTTTAATTTTCCCATACTTCCTGCAGCTAAAACAATTCCCTCACCTGCTGCAACCAGCCTTAATCCGGTAACTGCAAACTCCCTGCTGATAATAATAATAACAACCCATGCTGGAGCAAGCTCTATCTCTACTAATAAAATAAGGGCTGCAGAAACAAGCAGCTTATCTGCTAAAGGATCCATAAATTTCCCTAAATTGGTAACCAGATTATGTTTCCTTGCATAATAGCCGTCTACCCAATCTGTGCCTGCTGCGATAATAAATATCAGAGCTGCAACAAAATGAGCGGTAGGCAGTTCTGCATTTCCAATATCCCAGCTTCCCCACGGGAATGGTATTGCCAGTAATATCATAAAAAACGGTATCATTAAAATACGAGCAAAAGTTAGCTTATTTGGTAAATTCATTTTGTATCCTCCATTTTTTCTTATCGTGCATCGTGTGCATGAAGTAAACCCTCCCTTTCAGGGAGGGTTTACTTGTTACTTAACATAGTTAATTACCAATTTGTAACTCTAAACGCTGGTGAATCGCAGACGTTGGGTACTCAATATCTGTTCCATCAACAGAAATTGTTACAGCGGATGAATTACCTATATTTAATAAGACGGAAGCTTCACCAGAAATATCAATTTCTAATGGAGATGCTTCTTCATCGAAGTTGCCGCTGAATAAGGACTCGTCATCTCCGCCGGTCACATCTAACCAGCTGTTCAATTCTGGATCAGATGATTCCAGCGTTAGTACAGCTTCATCACTGACATTTGATATTTCAAGCACAGACGTTGGGGAAGAGCCTGTTCCTTCTTCTACCACTTCTACAGAAACTTCCTCATTTTCTTCTGCTTCCTGTTCCTCGTCTTCAGTTCCTTCATCATTGTTGTTATCTTCAGAATCATCTGCCGCAGCATCATTACCATTGTTATTACCATTTTCATCCGAATCAGTAATAATTGTACTGCTTTCCGTATTATTATCGTCAACCGGATCTCCTTCATTCGAGGAAGAACTTTGGCGCAGGAAAAATATTGCTACAGCGATAATAGCGATAATTAATAAAATGACTGTAACCGTTGGAATGATGGATGATGAACGGGATTCTTTATCTGATTTACTCTCTTTCCTTGTCCGTTGTATCCTGCTGTATTGTACATTTTCTTCTTCTGTAGGAGGGAGCTCCTCTTTATGATCTGTCATAAGCTCGTCCGGATTTATCCCTACAGCTGACGCGTATTCTTTTATGAACGCACGTGTGTAAAATTTTCCCGGGAGAATATTGAAATTCCCTTCTTCAATTGCAACCAAATACCTTTTTTGTATTTTTGTTTTTTCCTGCAGACTGTCCAGAGAAATATCTTTGGCCAGCCTTGCTTCTTTCAGTTTTTCACCAACATCCATTTAAAACACCTTCCACCTTTATAAATTAAAACATCGAGAATCCGCCCTGCCGTAAATCTTCATTTTCCACTGTCTCATAGGTGATTTCCTGATCTTCATGTGTTCTGAGTTCAATAATATAATCAAAGTCCTCCATATTGTATTCTGTAGATTGAACGAATATATCTGGATGTTCAATCACCTTGACAGTCGGCAGCTGCATAATTTCTCTAATCAGCTGCCAGTGCTCTTCTTCATTCATTTTTCTTTTTGACACAATACCATCGATAATGTATATATTATCTGAATCATATTCCCCTTCAATTAAACTTTTACGTACAGTTTGTTTAATCATGGTGCTGGAGACAAACAGCCATCTCTTATTTGCGCTGACGCTCGCTGCAACAACGGATTCTGTCTTCCCTACTCTGGGCATTCCTCTTATCCCAATAAGTTTATGCCCTTCCACCTTAAATAATTCAGCCATAAAATCAACTAAAAGTCCAAGTTCATTTCGTACAAAACGAATGGTTTTACGATCCTCATTATCATGATGGATAAACTTTCCATGCCGGACTGTAATTTTATCGCGTAATTTAGGCTTACGAAGTTTGTGTACTTTAATCGCATCCATTGTTTCTAAAATATATTTAAGTCTAATTATATTTTCATCATATTTAGACAGGATAAGCATTGCTCTGCGGGAATTTTCCACGCCATTAATCATAATAATATTAATGGAAAGCATACCGAGCAAAGAGGAAATTTCGCCTAGTAATCCCGGGCGGTTTATTAGATTTTCATACTCTAAGTACCATTGTGTTCTGTCCATGATAAGCTCCTTTTATAGGTTGCTCAAAAAGTCCAATAAAATAAAAATAACTTCAGGAAAAGAAAATCCCGGCCTTTTTTATCGTACTTTTTGAACATACACTTTTTAAAGTAATCTTTTCAAACAGATAACTTATTATGTCGTACTATGTACCATCATATCGAAAAAAGGACAAGTTTTCTATTATAATATACCATCTTTTTAGTTTTTCCTAAACAGCTAACATCTTTTTCCTCATTCATTTTTCCAAAACCGTTTAAAAAAGATAAACAATAACGTTTATCTATACATAAAAAGAAGCCATATAGATAATACTATACAGCTTCTTTCCCGAAATATTCATTAGTTAATCATGCTTTTGGACAAGCTTAATCATCGTACTGGCAAGCGCTTGCTGTTCTTCTTCAGAAGCCGTACTCCACAACTCTTTCAGCACCTTCTCTTCCGGTGTTTTAGCATCAACACTTTCAGCCAGATAATCACCGACTTCAGCTGCCAAATTTGTTAACGTATCATGGTTAATACCACTTTCTTCCGCTTGCTGCAAACGTCCCTTTAAAAAACCTTTCCATGAATCGAAGTTATCTAATACTGACATTTGGACATGCCTCCTCAAAAGTTTTCTTTTGCAAATCAAGAGGTCTCACGATTTGCCGGCCATTATCTCTGTTGCCAGAGACACACAGCTTTTCCGTCCAGAGTACTGCTTTATGTCTCCTTATTCGCAAAAATAAGGACTGACTGTAAAAGCAGATTGCTCTGAAACTCTCCTTAAGCATCTATAGTATTTGAGGAATTTAAAAATTTATACATGACCAATGCCCAATTTATCTTTTATCATAGAGAAACGTTGATAATGATGCTGTCAAGAATATTTCCTTCTACAGCCCGCCGTTAATATGAATAACTTCACCCTGAATATAACTGGATTCTTCACTAAGTAAATAGCTGATTACATTCGCAACCTCTTCAGGACGACCGGCCCGATTCTCCGGAATTTCATTAATAAAAGCATCTGCTTCTTCAACAGATAAATTGCGATTCATTTTCGTATCAATAAAACCGGGGCTTACTGCATTCACCCGGATATTGGATAATGCTACTTCTTTTGCCAAAGCCTTTACAAATATATTTTGGGCTCCTTTTACACTGGAGTAGGCAACTTCATTACTTGCCCCATAATCGCCCCAAATACTTGTAATAAATAAAATATTCCCTTTTCTTTGACGGATCATAGCTGGAAGAAAATGATGGGTAATCAGCCATGGCGACTTGACGTGAACCTGTAATAAGTCATCCATCTCTTCAGCTTTCATATCCTGAAACAGACCATAATGCGCATGACCGCCAGCGAAAATAATTCCATCTACGGAAATAGAAACGTCCTCGATAAAATCAGCTACCTCTGCTTCATCTGCTAAATCAGCCTGATAAGCAGCTAAGATCGCGTTTCGCTCATCAGCCTGTATTAATTCTTTAACAGGTGCCAGATTAGAATGATAATGAAGGATAAGCTGATACCCGGTGTCCAGCAATTTTTTTGCGATAGCTGAACCGATATCACCGCTTGCACCAATTAAAAGGATATTCCCTTTCATTTATCCACCGTTTGATTTTGAATCGTACATGTTGCCAGACGTTCTTCTTCTATCCATGAGTTTAAAAACGCATTTACATCCTGAACAGTCAGTTTTTGAATAAATGGTACGATATCAAATAAATTTACCTTTTTAAAGGATAAAGTGGCAAATTGATTTGCAATAAATTCCAAAGAATTCATCGCACGGAGCAATTGCCCCATCTTTTTCTTTTTCATCCGTTCAAAATCTGCTTCACTAATTTCAAGATCTTTGGTTGATAAAAGCAGCTCCTGCACCCTTGAGGAGAAAGTTTCTGGATTATTGGTATTGGAACCAATGGAAACATATCCAAAGGAAGTTTGCAGGTTACTTTCAAAAAAGAAGCTGTTATCAATTAAATCTTCGTCATATAATTTTTGGTAAAACTCACCGCCGGTTGAAAAGAAATGATCCAGCACCATATCAACGAATAGATCACGTTTCAGGTATTCTTCGCCTTCAAGCCGCTTATTCGGCTCTTTAATACCTACTGCACACTTCGGAATAGATACCGGCATATTAATCTTTAAATTCTTTTCTTTTACAGTATCCGGCTCTTCAGGGAACTGCCGCTTAATATCATCCAGCTTATCAAATGATTTTTTCTGCTGGTTTTCTTTAATTAAATTCATCATTTCCTGAGCATCAAAGTTGCCCGTTACAAATAAGATCATATTTTCCGGATGATAGAAAGTATGGTAGCAGGTATACAAATCATCCTTTGTTATGGTGTAAATGGAATCTACAGTGCCTGCAATATCAATATTAACAGGATGATTATGGAACAACGCTTTATTCGTCCCCATAAACAGACGCCAATCCGGCTGATCATCATACATATTAATTTCCTGGGCGATGATGCCTTTTTCCTTCTCTACAGATTGCTCAGAGAAATAGGGATCCTGCACAAAATCAACCAATGTTAATACGTTTTTCTCGATATTACTCGTCGCCGAAAATAAATAAGCTGTTTCTGTAAAGGAAGTAAAGGCGTTTGGAGAAGCTGCCTGCTTGGTAAAATCCGTAAATACATCACGATCTTCTTTCTCAAAAAGCTTATGCTCCAAGAAATGGGCAATTCCATCCGGCACAGTGATCGCCTCTGTTTGACCAATAGGTACAAAGCTCTGATCAATCGAACCGTAATTTGTCATGAAAACACCATATGTTTTCGCCAGCTCCGGTTTGGGCAGCAGACAAACCCGCAATCCGTTATCCAGTTTTTCTTCATATAAAGTTTCATCAATTGTATCAAAATACTGCTTATTCATCGGCCTCTCCCCCTTCACTTGTTAATAAGTACACCATGTTTTCCTGCACTTGATTCGCTACTTCAATAACCTGCTCTTTGGTTACCTGCTGAATACCTTCAAACAGCTCATCAATTGTCATCTCTTTTTGTCCGACTACTTGCTGATACATAAATTCAATCATACCCTGTGTATGGTCTAAGGTTTCTTTTAATTGATTGATAATAAGAAGCTTTGTTTCTTCCAGTTCTTCTTCCGTAAAATCGCCATTTTTCATAGCTTCCATCTGTTCACGGATAATTGCGAGCGCCTTATCATAATCCTCTGGAGCAATCCCGCTCATCACAAATAATAAGCCTTTATGACTCTCCATCCGGGAGACAGCATAATAAGCCAGGCTGTTCTTTTCTCTTACATTTATAAACAATTTGGAGCTTGGAAAACCGCCAAACATCCCATTAAAAACCTGCAATGCCGGATATTTTTCATCCCGGTAAAGAATATTGGTCCGATAGCCGATATTCAGCTTCGCCTGCTGCACCTGATCTTCTTCGATCAGTTCTTTCGATGGGACTGATTGTACTGGTGCATCATCCTTAACAGAAGCTTCTTTTTTCTTTGATGACCGTTTAAATTGGCGAGTTAATAAATCCAGCATCTGTTTTGCATCAAAATCCCCGCTTACATAAACGTCCATTTCATCTTCCTGACGAAGATTTTGATAATACGTAAGCAGCTCCTGATTTGAAAGCTCTGATAAATCCTCTTCATAGCCTTGCGCATGAATACTGTAGCGTTCGCCTGAACACATTTCGTCCATTAGCCGCATGTTAGCATAGCTGGCCTTATCATCCTTGATAGAAAGTATATTTTGGCGAAGAGTTTCTTTTTCCCGGTTGAATACCCGCTTAAGAAATCCGTTCTCTTCCTGATTTGGTTTATAAACAATTTCATACAGCAGTTCTATCGCCCGTTCCATTAACGAATTGGTTTCAGGCAGAAATTTTTCATTTGGTACTTCCAAATAAAACGTCAAAATATGACTTTCTCCTTTTTTTGATCCGCCGATAGACAGCACTGCTCCATACAGTTCTGCTAATTCTTCCTGAAGTTCTTTACGTGTGGGGAAGGAAGCTGTTCCCTGTTTTAACACATAAGGAAGCAGAGCCCGTTTTGTAACGGTTTCTCTCTCCAGCGGTGCACGGAATTTTACTGCAAAGGTTAATGTTTTATGTTTTTTATTCGGAAGCATGTGAAATTGAATATTATTTTCATTCTGTCTGATTTCCTTAACACTCATATTTATCCTCCATTCTAAACTAGCCAGTATTTATTTTACGCGTTTCTCTCCTTTATCATCCATCATATTAAAAGAAAACAGGTATTATATGAGAAAATTCTTTTTCAAAAGTATATAAAACCGGCATATCTTCTAATAAACTTTAAAGAACTGCTTTCCTTTTGATTATAAAAATAGTCTCAGGCAGCTGAAAAACTCCCGGAAAATTAAAGCCGTTGACGCACAACTTGAAAGCTGAACATATCTGCCCGGAAATAATTCATAGAGTACAAAACACCTTCATCATTGCTTGTATAGTGCATCTGTTTTAATAGCAGCAGCGGCTGGTCGGGCGTACACTGCAAAATACTATAAATGCGTTCATGATATGTAATTGGCTCAATGTTTGCAATAGCGTAAGCAATTTGTTTTTCCGAAGCTGCTTCAATCGTACTGAAAATGGAAGCCATCTCCCGCAGTTTTTCAAGAGACAAGTATGATGCAGGTGCTTTATCAATACAAAATACAACTGGCACACCATCTGCTGTACGAATCCTCTCAATAGCCGTTACATATTCTAAATCCGGGATGCTGAAATCACGCTTTTCCTGCTCGGTAGCGTCTAAAATATCGGTACTGATATATTGGGTCCCCGGCTTCTTTCCAGACCGCTTAATCATTTGTGTCACACTGCTGAGTTCTTCAATACCTGCCTGAAACAGCGGCTTTGTATTTACAAATGTGCCGACCCCGTGTCTGCGGGTTACAATATTATCTTCCTCCAGCATTCTTAAAGCTTCTCGTAAAGTTGCCCGTGAAACTCCTAGTTGCTTCGAAAGTTCATATTCAGATGGCAGTTTTTCTTCCTCTTTATATAATCCATCTTCAATGCCTGTTTTTATTTTGTCCATAACCTGCAAATATAAATGCCTGGCATCTTCACGCAAAGTCATTCCTTCACCTCTTCTCTGTCAACTGTTTCATCTATAGTTTTTTGCATCTGTTACTAATCGTACCATTTCTTCTGCTAATTTTGAACTTTAAAAAATCATAATCTGAACAAAAGCTTAGAGTGTCTGTACAGCAACGTATAAACTGGACTGCATCAGCGGAGATAAAGGAATCATGATATGCTGCCGCGGATCAATGATGACTTATCATAGACAGACACAGGAAGCTGAACAGGTATATCTTTAAACCGGATGCGGATTTACTTTAAAATGTCTTCCTTTCTTATTTTTATTGAAAAAAACCCGGTTTATCCAAAACGGATTAAACCGGGTTTTTCTAAGAAGTAGTGGAATGCTCCTCTGTCTGATTTGGTATCAGCACAGTACGAGGTTTACTCCCTTCATACGGTCCCACAATACCACGGGCTTCCATTGCATCTATTAAGCGGGCTGCTCTTGTGTAACCGATGCGGAAACGCCGCTGAAGCATAGAAACACTCGCACTTTGCATTTCAGTAATCATCTGAACAGCATCGTCATAAAGCTCATCATCCACTTCTTCCATTACTTCATTCGTTTCTTCTGGAATCATTTCTTCCTGATAGCTTGCCTGCTGCTGCTCGATACAGTGATCCACGATACGCTCTACCTCTTCATCAGATAAAAATGCGCCCTGAACACGTGTCGGCTTCGAGCTGCCGGACGGGAGATATAACATATCCCCCCGCCCAAGTAATTTCTCTGCACCCCCGGAATCCAGGATGGTACGCGAATCTGTTGTAGATGATACACTGAAGGCAATTCTTGATGGTATATTCGCTTTAATGACCCCGGTGATAACATCTACAGATGGACGCTGCGTTGCTATGATTATATGGATACCTGCTGCACGCGCCATTTGTGCAAGCCGGGTAATTGCATCCTCTACATCATTCGAAGCAACCATCATTAAATCTGCCAGCTCATCCACAAGAACAACAATATACGGCAAATAAGGCTGCTGCTCTTCCGCAGCTGCGTCTGCATTTTGTTTTCGGACGTAGGCATTGTAACCTTCCATATTTCTTGTACCGCTATCAGAGAACAGATCATATCTCCGTTCCATCTCTGCAACAATCTTTTTCAATGCTCTGGAAGCTTTTTTAGGATCTGTTACAACTGGTGTTAATAAATGTGGAATTCCGTTATACACATTTAGTTCTACTTTTTTAGGGTCAATCATCATCATTTTCACTTCATGCGGTTTGGCACGCATTAAAATGCTGGTAATAATACCGTTCACGCAGACACTTTTCCCGCTTCCTGTCGCACCGGCAATCAGTAAGTGAGGCATTTTATTTAACTCACCGGCAATTGCTTCTCCGGAAATATCTCTTCCTAAAGCAAACGTCAGTTTATTTGTCTTAGACGATTGTTTATCTAAAACCTCCCGGAGTGAAACCATGGATACTTCCTTATTAGGGACTTCAATACCAACTGCTGATTTTCCTGGTATCGGCGCTTCGATACGTATATCCTTGGCAGCAAGTGCTAACGCAATATCATCATGAAGACCGACTATTTTACTTACCTTCACACCAGACTCCGGATACACTTCATATTTCGTTACTGCCGGACCGACATGCACTTTCGCTATTTTAGCCTTTACGCCGAAGCTTTGAAAAGTACGGTCCAGCTTACGGACAGTTGCCTGAATATGCGATTTTTCCTGTTGCTGTGAATTGTGAGCCGGGTTTGCTAATAAATCCATCGAAGGCAGCTTATAATCATGATTTTCTGTTGCTGTCATCGGCATTGTTTCATGAAGCTCTTCCTCACTGCCTGTATTTTCCTGCTGCTTGGAATTCTCTGTTTTGGCAGTTTCGGTTTCTGCTTGCGGCTGTTCCTGATACGCAATGTCTGTAAAGTCATTAATAAGAAGCTCTTCCGTATTATCCTCAGCCTCTTCCTCTGCCCGTTTATTCTTCTCTTTTCGTTTTATAGAAACAGAATCTTTGATTTCTTTCTGCTCCTCTTTCCGTTCAGCTCTTTTCTCTCTCGACCGCTCCAGACGTTCAGCCAGATAGGAGAAAGTGGATTTAAAGCCGGCACCTACCTTTTTGACAAATTCGCCAATAGACAGATTCGTCAAAAAAATAATTCCGATTAGTAAGCAGAAAAACACAACTATCCGTGAACCTGCAATAGAAAATAAGAAGTAGGAGACAGTGAATAATAGTGCACCAACCATACCGCCGCCTGTCTGTACCAATGTCCCGGTGCCTTCTAAGTATTGAAAGTAAAGCTGCCAGGTCAGGCCAAGAATAGATACATCATTCGCATTAGCCAGCAAGCTTTCCATTACTTGTACATGTGTCAGCAATAAGATACCGGTCAGAAAAATATAAAATCCTATTAATCTTCTGGATAAAAAATCAGGTGCCTGACGTTTGATAATGAGATAGAAACCAATAATAAATAATGCAACAGGAAGAATAAAATGCCAAATACCCAGGAAAAATTGAAATATATTTCCCAGCCAGTCAGGTATTGCGCCGCCGCTTAGCATAGCTGCCCCGCTTCCAAAGATAGCAATAAATATTAATAATAATCCAATGAGCTCTTTTTGCAGTCCTTTAAACTGTTTGGTTGTCGTTTTTTTTCTTTTTTTTCTCTTTTTGGCAGCCATTTTCTCACCCCCGTATGTAAAACAAATTAAAAGAATTACACAAGTTGAATTAAGGATTTATATTCCTTTATGTATATTTTAAACACTGTTCATTACTATTAAAAAAGAGATAGATTCAATCATTCAACCTGTATAATGATAGATTTTAAACAAGGAAACTGGAATCAGTTCTCTTTATGCTGACAGAGAAGCTTCATTGGGAAAATAAAATGTTATGTCCTTATTCCCAAGCTTCTCCTTAAAGAGACTTGTGTTCCAGTTGTCATGTCACCCAATATTGTTTCATAATCTTATCTTTTACCGTTTCTTTATTATAGCATAGATTACCATCAGCTGATAATTCTTCCTGGTAAAAAATCCGGATTCAGATAATCATTCGGATTACTTGAAATAAGCTGATTAATTTGGTAATTTCCATCATTATTTTTAGATACAAAAACCGTTCGTCCTTGCCATTCAATTGCTTGTATTCCATTACCTGCTTCCTGTTCTTCCGGAAAAATTTCCTGATAGGATAATGGTGTATAGAGTATCATCAGGCAGTCCCTTCCTCTTCTAGATTTGGTTTTGAACTTTGAATCATGTGATTTAATTTCTTTATTGCCTCTTTGACTCCGCCGACTTCATCAATGATGCCATACTCCACGGCTTCCCTGCCAACAACGTTTGTCCCGATATCCCGGGTAAGATTCCCCTTTGCAAACATCAATTCCTTTAATTGTTCAGAATCAATATTAGAATGATCAACAATAAACTGAATAACACGTTCCTGCATTTTATCTAGATATTCAAATGTTTGTGGAACGCCAATTACCAGTCCAGTTAATCTGACAGGGTGTATCGTCATTGTTGCTGTCGGTACAATAAAGGAATAATCTGTAGCCACTGCAATCGGTGCACCAATGGAATGTCCTCCCCCGAGCACAATAGAGGTAGTCGGCTTGGACATCGATGCAATCATTTCCGCAAGTGCCAGTCCTGCTTCGACATCACCGCCAACCGTATTTAATAAAATAATTAACCCTTCAATTTTAGGGTTTTGTTCTACAGCAATCAGCTGCGGCAGTAAATGTTCATATTTGGTTGTTTTATTTTGCGGCGGCAGCTGGAGATGTCCCTCTACCTGCCCAATAATTGATAGAACATGAATATTCGAATCAGGAGCCTGCGGCACGTTTGCCTGCCCGAGCTGCTGAATTTTTTCTACAAGAGAGGATGCATTATTCGATCCATTCTCCTCTTCTTCTTGATTTTCATTATCATCCGTATCCATACGCATATTAAAACTCCTTCCAGCTATTTTTATGATTAGTATAAACAATCGGTTAAAAATAATACGAAAGAAGAGATATGGTATCTGTTTTACTATTTTGGACAGTAAAAAAGACATGAGGCAGAATATAGCTGCTTCATGTCTTTTTGGTTTTTTAAAGACCAAGTGATTTTCTTGCTTTTTTTTAATTTTTTATAATGTTACTTCCTCTGTACTTAATCCAAATACTTCATGCAGGGCATTAACTGCTGTTACTAATTCATGATCCTGTACCAAAACCCAAATCGTGGTATGGCTGTCTGCTGATTGTAGTATCTGTACGCCAGAATCTGTTAATGCCTGCACGATTTTAGAGGCAACTCCCGGTACTCCTGTCATCCCGGCTCCAACTGCTGAAACCTTTGCACAGTTTTCCGTAATCTCCGGTTGAAAACCGAGCACCTCTAAAATTTCAATTGCTTTTGCAGTAAGCTCTGCCGGCACAGTATAGGCAACACCTGTCGGCGAGATATTAATAAAATCAACAGAGATACCCGCTTCTGCCATTGCTTTAAATACTTCTGACTGAACACGGTAAGCTGATTCCTTCGTCTGCACTTTAATCTGTGTAACATTCGCAATATGTGCAATCCCTGTTATCATCCGTTCTGAAATATCTGCTCCTGCTTCTTCAATCCGGGAAGAAGTAACGAGCGTCCCCAACCGTTCTGAATAAGTGGAGCGGATACGCATCGGTATTTTCCCCTGCATAGCTATTTCGACAGCACGCGGATGTATGACTTTCGCGCCTTGATAAGCAAGATTACAGATTTCTGTATATGTCACTACATCCAGCGGACGTGCATTCTTTACGACACGCGGATCTGCTGTCATAATTCCTTCTACATCTGTAAAAATTTCAATACGCTCTGCTTCTAAAGCAACACCTAAGGCAGCTGCTGAAGTATCACTTCCGCCACGGCCGATAGTTGTTATTTCTCCAGACTCACTTTGACCCTGGAACCCTGCCACAACAACAACGTCATGCGTTTCTAATTCATGTAAAATACGTACAGGATTTACCTCTTTTATTTTTGCCCGGTTAAAATCTTCACTCGTCACAAAACCAGCTTGTGCGCCAGTCAAAGCTGTTGCAGAAACATGATTTTTTTGCAACTCATTAGATAGGACAACAGATGAGATAATTTCACCGCATGACATAAGTAAATCGAGCTCGCGGTTAGAATTTTTATTTGCAGGAAAGTCTATTAAGCTTAGTAAACTGTCCGTTGCATATGGATCTGGTTTTCTTCCTAAAGCAGAAACAACAACAACTAATTTATATTCTTGAACAAGTGCATCCTTAATATGACGGATAACATGTTCCCTATTTGTTTCTGATTGTACAGAGGTTCCTCCGAATTTTTGTACTAATACTTGCAATATGAACACCTCAACACTATCCAAGAAGTTAAATTCTGGATGTCTAATAGATTGATTACATCGTCATTTTAAAATTGACTTCATTCATGACTGGAAATAATTATTTTTTTAACCAGCCGCGTTCTGTTAATACTTGCGCGATTTGTACCGTATTCCAGGCCGCGCCCTTCAATAAGTTATCCGATACAACCCATAAATGGAAGCCTTTTGGATTATCTAAATCTTTACGTACGCGTCCGACAAAAACTTCTTCTTTATCTTGTGCGGATTGCGGCGTTGGATACTCCTGAGCCTGGGGGTTATCCTGAAGAATAACCCCGTCAGCCGCTTCCAGCGTCTTCCAGATATCTTTTACATCCAGGTCTTCCTGATCTAATTCAATATAGACACTCTCTGCATGGGAGGTAGCAAAAGGAAGACGCACACAGGTTGCAGCTACATGTAAGGCTTCATCGTGCATTATTTTTTTCGTTTCATTAATCATTTTCATCTCTTCAAAGGTAAAGCCATTGTCTTCAAACACATCAATTTGCGGTAATGCATTAAAAGCAATCGGAAAATGCTTTTTATCACCTTTGACAGGTAAAATCTCGGCGTTTAATTCTTTACCTTCTAAATAATCCCTTGATTGTTCATACAATTCTTCCACCGCTGCATTTCCGGCACCAGATACTGCCTGGTAGGTAGAAACAATAATTTTATTAATGCCATAAGCATCTTTAATCGGTTTTAATGCCGCGACCATCTGAATAGTAGAACAGTTCGGATTTGCGATAATACCTTGATGCTCTGCAATATCCTCTGGATTTACTTCCGGCACAACAAGCGGAACATCCTTATCCATACGGAAAGCACTTGTATTATCAACAACCACTGCTCCCCTTTTAACCGCCTCGGGAGCCAGCTTTTTAGAAATAGACCCGCCTGCGGAAAAGAGCGCAATATCTACGCCTTCAAAGGATGCGGCTGAAGCCTCTTCAACAATGATTGTTTCTCCGCGAAAAGTTTCTTCTTTTCCAGCTGAACGTGCAGATGATAATAATTTTAATTCATTTATCGGAAACTCTTTATCTTCTAATATTTTTTTGATTTTCTGACCTACTGCTCCTGTAGCACCTACGATGGCTACATTGTATGTTTGCTGCTCTGGCATTCTTAATAACTCCCTCCACTTAATTAAATGTCAACTAAACTTCATTTTAACACATTTTTTGTGGAATAAGGTACAATAATCGGCTGAATTTGTTTTCCATTTAACGCAGCCTCTACAGCTGGAATTAATTGACTTAAATCTGCTGAGAGAGAGGAGGGTTTTTGATAAGGGTTATCCTGCCCGAATGGTACAAAAAACATATGCTTTGCATTAAGCAATACAGCTAAATTTTTTGCATTTAATCCGAGTGCATCATTGGTCGTTAGAGCCAATACCACCGGACTTTCATTACGGAGAGTAGACTTGGCAGCCATCAGGACCGGATTATCTGTATGAGCATTGGCCAGCTTACTCATTGAATTTCCCGTCAAGGGAGCGATAACCATGACATCAAGCGGTTTATCCGGACCATAAGGCTCTGCTCCAGGAATAGTGGTAATAGCCGGTTGACCGGTTATTTTCTCAAGCGTTTCTACATTATCTTTGGCCTTACCATGCTTGGTATCTGTATATTGAACCGTTTCAGTTATAAACGGAATGATTTCTGCACCCTGATTAATGAATTCCTTCATAATCGGAAAAATATGCTCGATAGTATGGTGGGAGCCAGTTAGACCAAAACCAATCCGTTTACCAGTGAATGTCATTCTAATTCACGCTCCTCCTCGAGAATTTGTTCCATTACATTAGCAAGTATTTTCCCGGCGGTTCTTGGTGCTACAATCCCCGGCAAACTGCGTGCAAGCATGGCGTTAATACCGCGTTTTTTCGCAAAATCAAAATCCGTCCCGCCCGGCTTCGAGGCAAGATCAATAATTACCGCATTATTGGGCAGATTTCTGATAGCCTCTTTGGTAACAACAAGACTCGGAATCGTATTGATTAAAATATCACAGTTCTCCGTCTGATTACTCAATTCATGTAAAGGCACTGCATTTAAACCCATTTCTGTTATGCGCGCTAAATCCCGTATACTTCGGGCACATACCGAAACCTTGGCTCCAAGTGCAGAAAACTTATTGGCTACCGTATTACCTACTCTCCCAAATCCCACAACCATCACCCGCGAAGAATGAACTGTCTGATCTGTATGCTCAAAAGCCATCATAATGGCCCCTTCAGCAGTCGGAATGGAATTATAAATGGCAACATCATCACGATCAAGCAAAGGTATCAGCTTAATACCTGCTTCTTCTGTCAAATTGGTTAAGTAATCATTCGTAATCCCGGTAAAAACGACACATTCAGGATTTAATTTTTGAAACCATGCTCCATCCAAATTTATTTTTTTATCTGTAAAAACTGTTTCGACATTCCCGCTTGAATCCATCCCTGTAATTGGTAAAACAACTACATCCAGTGTGCTCTGATCCAATTCATCTAATGCTAATTCATTTAAACCTGTAAAGCCTTGTTCCAATTTATCAAAACCGCAAAGTATCACTTCATTATCATGATTACTTTTTAAGATTTTTATTAACTCTAAATATCTTGCATCTCCACCTATCACTGCAATCCGTCGACTCATTTTACGTATTACCTCCAGACAACTTTTAACGTATTCATGATTCGATATAGCTTATGTTTTTTTAAGTGAGGGGTGAACAAATAAGCCCTAAAAATACAGTCTAACTTTTAGAAAATGCTGCTTTCATTACGGAAGTACCAAAAAGTATATTTTTCTTACTAAAAAGCCTATCTACGCTGATGCACAGGCCTTTAGATGAATAAGTCAGCTTTTCTCCTTATGTAAGCGCCTTCCCTTGTCAATTCATGACCCAATAGAATGGTATAAAAAAGCTTGTTTATCCAGAAAGAAAAGGATGTGTCTGGTCACCTTTTCCATCGAAATAAACAAGCTTTAAACAAATAACTTCTATTCTATCGTTCCTCATCAGGCAGTTTGGTATCAATCATTATCATATCCTCACCAATTTTCCGGATAGACTGCCAATGAATTTTTGTCTCTTCTCCCTCTTTTACAAGGCCAAACCATTTATAGCTCGGGATAATAAACGACTCTATCTGACCGGTTTTAGGATTAATTTCTAAATCGGTTTGTCCAAGCATGCCAAGCCTTTTTCCTTCATTCACATTAATAATTTCCTTATCTCCCATATCTCGAAAGCGCACCATAAAAAAACTCCTTTTTTGTTTTTCTTAGGGCAAACATTTATAGCTGCAAGATAATGAAGTCTCGTTTATACACTCTATGTCCCAAAATAAGAAAACATGCTTTTATTTACGGTAGTCTTCCGGTGCAACCAGTGCACGGGACGGGTTTTGCAGCAGCACATTTTGAATGACACTTGTTACCTGCTGATCGGTAATGCCGTCAATTTCTAAAATTAAATCGTCTAAAGAACGGTGTTTCTGCAATAACAGCTCATTACGGCCATTCCGGGACATACGGCTATTGGTGCTTTCTAAGCCTAACATCAGATTTCCCTTAATCTGTTCTTTGCTATTCCTTAATTCTTTTTCTGTTAGCCCTTGTTTTACAAAATGGTGAAGCGTAGCATAAATAACCTCTTCCAGCTGCTCAAGCTGCTCTTTGCCTGTACCGGCGTAGATTGTAAGTAATCCATCATCTATAAAAGCGGCATGATAAGAAAAGACAGAATAGGCAAGACCTTTTTTCTCACGCACCTCTTGGAATAATCGGGAGCTCATGCTTCCTCCCAGCACATTATTCATAATAGATAATGGATACAAGTGCTTGTCTCCTACTTCATAGCCATTATAGCCAAGACATAAATGCGCCTGTTCTGTATCCTTGCTCCGATAAATTGCTTCGTGTAAGAATACCGGCTTTGTTATTTTATCCTCTTTTGCTTTTCTTGTAAGTGCTCCAAAGTAGGAATCAATCTCCTTGATAAATGAACTGCTTACATTACCAGCTACAGAAACAACAATACGGTCAGGGGTATAATTATCCTCTATATACTGCTGTAGTTGTTTTTGATTAAAAGATGCCAGCTGCTTTTCTGTGCCTAAAATCGGAAATCCGAGCGGGTGTTTGCCATATGCAGCTTCTGCCAGCAGGTCGTGCACAATATCATCAGGCGTATCCTCGCACATTTTAATTTCTTCATAAACAACTTTCTTTTCTCTTTCCATTTCCTCTTCGTCAAATGTTGACTCAAAGAACATATCCGCTAATACTTCCAAGGCAAATTCTTTATGTGTATCTAACACTTTCGCATAAAAACATGTATATTCTTTAGAGGTGAAGGCATTAATTTGACCACCAATAGAATCAAATGCTTCTGCGATATCCTGAGCACTTCTTGTTTTTGTCCCTTTGAAAAACATGTGCTCTAAGAAGTGTGAAATTCCATTATTGCCTATTGTTTCGTTTCTGGATCCAGTTTTAACCCATATACCTATCGTCACTGAACGTACAGCCGGCATGGATTCCAGTACAATACGGACACCATTGCTGCTTGTATATTTTTCTATCAAATGTATATCCTCCTATATTTCTTAGCTTAACGCGATTCACTTAATAATGATTCTACTGTTCCTATTTTATAACCTTTTTCCTTGATGCCGGTAATCATTTGCTCCAAAGCACCCGTACTTGCTTGTGTCGGATGCATTAAGATCATTGCTCCGGGGTGAACATTATTTTGTATGCGATTTACTACAACGGAAACAGATGGATTCTTCCAATCAATCGTGTCGACCGTCCACAGAATCGTTTCCATCTCCAGTTCAGCAGCTGTTTCCACCGTTTCGTCTTTATAGCTTCCGCTCGGCGGTGCAAACCATTTGGGCTGTTTTCCTGTGATTGTTTTTAAAATTTGATTTGTCTCCTCTATTTGTGTATAGGCATCATTTTTTTCAAGCATTGCCATATCTGGATGATTATAAGCATGATTACCGATTAAATGACCTTCTTCTTCAATCATTTTAACCAGGCTCGCATTATTTTGTGCCCATTTACCTTCAATAAAAAAAGTTGCCTTCACTTGATTATCTTTTAGAATTTGAAGCATTTCCGGAATATATTCTTCTCCCCAGGAAACATTAATTAAAAAAGAAACCATTTTTTTATCCGGATGTCCACGATAAATTGGAGCCGGCGGTAAATCTGTTAACAAGACTTCGGGAGAGGTTTCATTAAAAACAAGCAGATCTTCATCCCATTTATTTGCTTCCTTCATTTTTTGATAGGTTTCTTCCACATTTACTTCTAACCCGTTTCTTCCAGGTGTTTTTTTCCAAACCTTATCAATGTATGCGTTCTGCGGCTTTTGCTGGTATGTCTCTTTCTTTTGTTCAATCTCCTTATACAGATCATCTTCTGTTGAGCTTATCTCTATGGCTGCTGGTTCCATCACTACATAATCTGTTTGAAAAGGATTATATCGTATATCGAATACCGTAAAAATTAAAATTAGAAAAACTAGAACATGTACATACTTAAAATATCGCTTCATATTTAATCCCTCCCCTTAACATTTCTATGCTTGAGAGGGACAAGTATGCCTTTATTTTAAAGATGGATTTATTATTTCAATTTATTTAATGATTCACTTTTTTTACCATAAACCGCTTCATAAAAAAAGAAACTGAACTAAAAAAATCAGCTTCTTTTTTGTACAAAATATATAACCTAAAGTAAATTACTTTCTTTTTATGATTTAGCATTCTCTTTCTTTTCATCTTGCAGAACTGCTTTTCTGGAAAGGTTGATTCTTCCCTGACGATCAATTTCTTTTACTTTCACCATAATTTGATCGCCGATAGATACAGCGTCTTCCACTTTATTCGTACGCTCTTCTGCAAGCTCGGAAATATGAACCAGTCCATCTTTTCCTTTGAACAGTTCCACAAATGCACCAAATTTTTCAATACGTTTTACCGTACCAAGATATAATTGTCCGACTTCCACTTCACGTACAAGATCTTCAATAATTTTCTTGGCTTTTTGGTTCATCTCGTTATCTGTAGAGGAAATAAAGACATTACCATCTTGCTCAATATCAATTTTCACGCCGGTTTCATCAATAATTTGATTGATTTGTTTTCCGCTTGGTCCAATAACGTCACGAATTTTATCCGGATTAATTGTCATTGTTAAGATTTTTGGTGCGTATTCAGATAATTCATCTTTTGGTTCATGAATGGTTTGAAGCATCGAATCAAGGATGTGCATACGGCCTTTTTTCGCTTGTGTAAGTGCTTCTTCTAAAATCGCTCTTGATAAACCATCAATCTTAATATCCATTTGCAGGGCTGTTACACCTTTTTCTGTTCCTGCTACTTTAAAGTCCATATCACCAAGTGCATCTTCCATGCCCTGAATGTCAGACAAAATCGTGTAATCATCTCCGGATTTAACAAGTCCCATTGCAATACCTGCTACTGGCGCTTTAATTGGAACACCTGCATCCATCATTGCCAATGTGCTTGCACAGATACTTGCCTGTGAAGTAGACCCGTTGGATTCAAGAACCTCTGATACAAGACGAATCGTGTAAGGGAACTCTTTTTCATTTGGTACTACTTTTTCAAGAGCACGCTCTCCCAATGCACCATGCCCAATCTCACGACGGCCTGGTCCACGAATCGGGCCTGTTTCTCCTACACTATATTGCGGGAAGTTATAATGATGCATAAATCGTTTGGTTTCTTCCAGATCAAGTCCATCCAAAATCTGCACATCTCCAAGTGCTCCCAATGTACATATACTTAAAGCTTGAGTTTGTCCACGGGTAAATAATCCTGATCCGTGTGTACGTGGAAGAACATGAATACGTGAAGACAGCGGACGGATTTCGTCTACTTTCCGGCCATCTGGACGTACCTTTTCTTTTGTAATCAAGCGGCGTACTTCTTCTTTCACAAGTTTATCTAATACAGATTTAACTTGTTTAATGGTTTCTTCTTCAGCCTCTTCCGCTTCATACTTTTCTACAATCTCTTGCTTAACAGCTTTGATTGCCTCATCACGGGCATGTTTTTCGACAACTTGAATCGCAGTCTTTAACTCGTCTTTCGCCTCTGCTTCAACCTTTGCTGCAAGTTCTTCATCTGTTTCTGAAATAACAACTTCAAATTTTTCTTTGCCACAGGCCTGTACAATCTCTTCCTGGAAAGCAACAAGACGTTTGATTTCTTCATGACCAAACATAATTGCCTCCAGCATCACATCTTCCGGTACTTCATCCGCCCCGGCTTCAACCATGTTAATCGCGTCTTTTGTTCCGGCGACCGTTAAATCAATATCACTTTTTGCTTCTTGTTCAATGGTAGGGTTAATGACTAGCTCGCCATCCACACGACCGACATGAACACCTGCAATCGGCTGTTCAAATGGAATATCAGAAATGCTTAGAGCAATGGATGAACCGATCATTGCTGCTATTTCTGAAGAACAGTCCTGATCCACACTCATTACCGTACTGATTACCTGTACCTCATTACGAAAACCGTCCGGGAATAATGGACGGATCGGGCGGTCAATCAGTCTGGAAGAGAGGATTGCTTTCTCACTGGGACGCCCTTCCCGCTTGATAAAACCTCCAGGGATCTTTCCTACTGCATATAATCTTTCTTCATAGTTAACGGTCAATGGAAAGAACGGCAAGTCTTTTGGTTCTTTGGAGGCTGTTGCTGCAGATAATACAGAGGTATCTCCGTAGTGTATCATACAGGCACCATTTGCTTGTTTTGCCAGCTCTCCTACTTCAACCGTAAATTTCTTTCCTGAAATCTCCGTAGAGAATAGCTTTTTTTCATCTGCCATTAGTTTTGTTACTCCTTTCAAGGCTACAGCTTTTAAAATATATGTAGCATCTCATATAGTACAATTTTTCTTCTATATCATTTTTACAAAAGAATGTCTTTTTATAGCATAAACGATAGCCTGTCAGGAATCAATCGCTACCTTACAAGTACGTGTTCAAAAATAACCAGATTATCATTGGGGGGAATTTTTGAACATTCTCTTATAGAGGATGTTCACGCATTGACATATTTATACCTGTTTCAGACCCTTATCAGCCGTAAAAAACATCCGGCACACGGATTTGCAGCTCAAATGCTTCTTATCTCTTTAAAAAACATAAAAGAAAAAGCAGGATTGCTCCTGCTTTTTACGTTATTAACGACGTAAACCAAGTTTTTTGATTAATTCACGATAACGAGTAACGTCTTTATTACGTAGGTAAGTTAATAGGTTACGGCGTTTACCTACCATTTTCAAAAGACCGCGACGTGAATGGTGGTCTTTTTTGTGTGTACGTAAATGTTCGTTTAATGCAGTGATTTCTGCAGTTAAGACAGCGATTTGAACCTCTGGAGATCCAGTGTCTGTGTCATGAACCTTGTACTCATTAATAATTTCGTTTTTACGTTCTTGTGTAATTGCCATAATGGCACCTCCAAAATAAATTTGTTATCCCCAGTCCCCTAGCATACGTCGGAGTTACGTGATGCCAAGCGATGGTTGTACAACTATAAGAATAGCGTTTTTCAAGAAAAAAATCAAGTATTAGTTTATCTATTTGCTAAATATGCTCTAATTTCTTCTTCATCCTGCTTCATTTTTTCAATCAAAGCTTCCTTCGAGTCAAACTTTATTTCTTCTCTTGTATAAGACAGCCATTCTATCGTTAATTCTTCTCCATATAGATCACCATCAAAGTCAAATAGATATACCTCGACAGACATGTCTTCCAGATCTTCTGTAAATGTCGGATTCGTACCGATATTTGCCATTCCGCCATATATTTTATCCTTGTGACGGACACGGGTCGCATATACCCCCTGTTTAGGCAGCAGGGCATCTTTGGATATAGACAGATTAGCAGTCGGATAACCCAGCTCACGTCCACGACGTGCGCCTTTTACTACCAGTCCAGTTGTAGCAAAGGGCCTTCCCAGCAGCTGCTCTGCCTGTTCCATATTTCCCGACGCCAATTCTGCCCTTATTCTGGTCGAGCTGACCTTTTCTTCATCCAAAGTTACTTTACCTATTGTTTCCCAGGTAAATAAATCTCTTGCATATTCCTGCATATCTGTCATTTTCCCTTGGCCTTTATGACCGAATGAGTAATCAAAGCCCGCTACAAGATGCTTAATATTTAATCCAATAATGAAGTGATCAATAAAGGCTTGGGGACTGAGCTTAGATAATTCCTGATTAAAACGGATAACATATAAACGGTCTACTTGAAGATTTTCTAATATCGCTTGCTTTTCAGAAGATATTGTTATGTACTTAACATGCTGTACACCCTTTCTCAAAACAACCGACGGGTGCGGAAAAAAGGTAATGACAGCACTCTCCATATTGTTTTCCTTTGCTTTGTTTACAGCCTGCTGAATAACCTCCTGATGTCCTTTGTGAATTCCGTCAAAAAAACCGATTGCACTGACGGTTTCCGGTAAGTTCTCCTTATGTAACGTATGCGGATAGGATAATTCCATTGTTTTCATCCTGCTACACCTGCACTTTCCCTCGTTAGAATACTCTTAATGGTTTAATTTGATCAGGTTTATCCGGGTGTTGCCCGTAAATCGCCAGCACTTCTTCATTATTTGTAAATACAAACGGATGATTTGTCCCGGGGGCATCTGAAATAGATAATTTCTGACCATTTTTAATACGCGCCCCCAGCGCATCGTCAACTTCTTGATGCACTAAATGACTTAATCCTTCCGAAAGGGGGCTTAACAGCTTCTCTAATTCATTTTTTGCTGCTGCCTCTTCTATCATAGCAAAAGTAACCGTATTTTTCTTGGAAAAACTACCGGTTTTTGTCCGTTCCAGTTTAAACATATGTGCCGGATATCCCAATTTCTTTCCAATGTCCACGCATAATGTCCGGATATAGGTTCCCTTTGAGCATTCTACAAATATGTCAAAGGAATTTTTTTCTTCATCTACCGCTAAAAGCTGTATATCATGAATAAAAACTTCTCTTATCGGCCTTTCTACTTCTTCATTTGCTCTTGCATATTCATAAAGCTTTTTCCCGTTTACTTTTACAGCGGAATACATTGGAGGAATTTGTGTAATAACACCTTGAAAATTTTCTAAAACAGCTTCTATTTCCGTTTTTCCAGGCATACGTGTAACTTCTTTTTCTGCAATAACTTTTCCTGTTGCATCTTCTGTTTCCGTAGCTGCTCCTAATGCAACCGTCCCAAGGTAGATTTTTTTCGTATCTGTGAGAAACGGAACAATTTTCGTAGCGTTGCCGATACAAATAGGCAGAACACCTTCAACTTCCGGATCCAGTGTCCCCGTGTGCCCTACTTTTTTCGTATTAAAGTAGCGGCGGCATTTTGCTACACAATCAAAAGAAGTCATTCCCTTAGGCTTCCATAACGGCAGGATACCATTCATTATTAATCCCCCTTCCTTTCTTAATCGTATATATTTTGTAACGGAATTCTTTTTCACTCTAAGAAAAACCAAGAAAATCACTTAGTCTTTAAAATACTGATATTCTAGCCAAGGAGATGCCCGCTGCGGGAAGTCGCTTTCCGCGGGCAACGCCTCAGCCTCCTCAGAAGAAGACCACTTCTTGCGGGGTCTTCACCTGTTGCTTTTCCCGCAGGAGTCGACTTCCCTTCGCTCCCATCTAAGAAGAAATATGTTTTAATTACTTTTTCACAAAGAAATAAAGCTAATTTTAGCGACGGTTTTCGATGGGACGAGTAATCGCAAAAGCTCTTCGGTGGGACGAGTAACCGCAGTCCCAGTCCCAGAAGAAATACACGGAGACTCCTGTGGGAATGCGCAAAAACGGAAGGAAGTTCGGTTAAGTTCGCGACGTCCTGTCTCAGGCACCGAACTGACATACGTCCTGTATGCCTCCGCAGGAAAAAAGTGCTCTTCTTTTTTCACCCAAGGGCATAAGTGCGGCTTTAGCTCTGTCTGCGCCTGTCGGCTTGCCAATCGCTAAGTCTTCTTTATCGAGGAGGCTGAGCTCGGGGCCCACGGAAAGCGTAGTGTATTTCTGGGGTTGCGGTTACTCACCCCATGAAAACCATTGCAGCGGCTGACTTCAGCATTTTATATACTTTCTTGTCTTTTAAAAAAACTGATCCTTTGCCAGGAAGCAGAGGGATCAGTTTTTTTAAAATTACTTATTCAGATCTCTTAAGATAGAGTCTATCCGGTTACCTTGCTCTATTGCTTCATCAAATTCAAAGGTAAGCTCAGGTGTTTTGCGCAAACGAATTCGCTTGCCAATTTCTGAACGGATAAATCCTTTTGCTTTTGCAAGTCCCAATAATGTTTCCTGCTTTTTCTTTTCATCACCTAATACAGAAATAAAAATTTTCGCCTGCTGCAGGTCACCAGTTACTTCTACATCGGTAACTGTTACAAAACCGACACGGGGATCTTTAATTTTTCTGGATAAAATATCACCCAGCTCTTTTTTCATTTGCTCTGCAACTCGATGAGCTCTCAATTCTGACATTAATCTCACCTCACATACTTGAATGAAGTTTCCTTCTATAATCGTTCTATATTTGTTATTGTTCTCTCCAGTTCAGAAAAAGAATCTATTGTGTTTAAAACCTGTTGTATTACTTTTTCAGCATGCACATAATCGGTGGAAATGGTAACAATCCCTAATTTGGTCCGTTGCCACATATCATGAAATCCGAGCTCTGTGACAGATACATTAAAAGATTGACGCAGCTTATTGATAATCCGCTTTATGACAGATCGTTTCTCTTTTAATGAATTTCCTTCATACAACATACATTCTACTTCTGCATAGAGAATCATTTTCTTTCGATTTCTTCCATTACATAAGCTTCAATAATGTCGCCCTCTTTAATATCATTGAAGTTTGTTAATGTGATACCACATTCATAGTTTTGCTGTACTTCTTTTACATCATCTTTAAAGCGTCTCAATGCCTGTAATTCCCCTTCATAGAGGACTACTCCATCACGAATCAGGCGAACACTGGAATCCCTGGTGATTTTACCGTCTGTTACGTAGCTTCCGGCAATAGTACCAATACGTGACACTTTAAATGTTTCACGAACCTCCGCTTGACCAATCACTTTTTCTTCATATTCTGGATCAAGCAGGCCTTTCATTGCAGCTTCAATTTCTTCAATCGCACTGTAAATAACACGGTGCAGACGTAAGTCAATTTTTTCAGATTCTGCAGCTCTTTTAGCATTGACGTCTGGACGGACATTGAAGCCGATGACAATCGCATTCGATGCTGAAGCTAAGATAATATCAGATTCAGTAATCGCTCCTACACCTGTATGAATGATTTTAACATTAACGCCTTCTACTTCTATCTTACGCAGAGAAGCAGCTAATGCTTCAACAGATCCTTGTACGTCTGCTTTAACAATAATATTTAATTCTTTCATTTCACCTTGCTTAATTTTTTCAAATAGATCATCTAAGCTTACTGTTGATTGGCCGCCACGATTCTCATCAATTCGTTTTTGTTGACGTGCAATACCAATTTGACGCGCCTTTTTCTCATCAGCAAACGCAAGGAATTGGTCACCTGCCTGAGGTACATCCTGCAGACCGGTGATTTCAACCGGTGCAGATGGTCCAACTTGATTCACACGTTGTCCTATATCATTTACCATTGCCCGAACTTTACCATACGTACTTCCGACAACGAGCGGATCTCCTACATGCAAAGTACCGTTTTGTACAAGCAGTGTTGCAACAGATCCTCTGCCTTTATCTAATTGTGCATCAATCACTGTACCAAAAGCTTTGGCATCCGGATTTGCTTTTAATTCTTCTACCTCTGCAACTAATAAAATCATTTCCAGCAGGTCGTCAATACCTTCTCCTTTAATCGCTGCAAGATTAACAAAGATGGTGCTTCCACCCCAATCTTCAGGGATCAGTTCATGCTCTGTCAGTTCCTGCATCACACGATCCGGATTAGCGCCTTCTTTATCCATTTTATTAACTGCTACAATAATTGGTACTTCAGCAGCTTTTGCATGGTTAATAGCTTCAACCGTCTGCGGCATGACACCGTCATCTGCTGCCACAACTAAAATAGCAATATCTGTTACCTGTGCACCACGGGAACGCATACTAGTAAATGCTGCGTGACCAGGTGTATCCAGGAATGTAATTTTCTTGCCTTCATTTTCAACCTGGTAAGCTCCGATATGCTGTGTAATTCCGCCAGCCTCACCGGCAGTAACCTTAGTATGGCGGATAGCATCTAATAATGTTGTTTTCCCGTGGTCAACATGTCCCATAATCGTAACAACAGCCGGGCGTTCTTGTAATTTATCACTGTCGTCTTCTTCGATATATTTGTCAAGGTCCGTATCTTCTAAAATAATTTCTTTTTCAACCTCAACATTATATTCTTCACAAATTAATTCTACAGCATCATCTTCAAGGTCCTGGTTTTTTGTAGCCATAATACCCATAAACATTAATTTCTTAATGATTTCTGCAGGTTCCTTATGAAGTTTCTCTGCTAAATCCTGTACGGTTAATATACCGTGGTACGTAATTTTACTTGGAGTCTCTTTCACTAATGACTGCTCCTTTTGTGGTTTATGTTGTTTACCTTTGTTAGAGGTTTTTTGTTTTTTATTTTTCGGATTATCTTTTTTAGTATTCCGATTTGCATTTGGTTTATTTCCTGTATTTTTATTGTTTTGCTGTTTATTTGGATTTACTTGACCATTCTTCTTTTTATCCTGTTTTGGCTGCGGATTAAATTTTTCATCCAATTGTTTAATTTCATTATCGGAAATCGTAGACATATGATTGGAAACATCTACATTCTTTTCTTTCAAAAATTGAATGACTTCTTTACTTGCCACATTATTTTTCTTTGCGTATTCATATACACGTATTTTGCTCATACATTCACCCCCGGATTTATTTATCCAACTAGAGTAAGGAGTTTTTTTGCAAAGCCTGAATCTAGTATTGCTATAGCTACACGCTGCTCTTTCCCGATTGCCTGCGATAAGATATCCCGGTTATCAACAAATCGATATGGAATATTGTACGAGGTACATTTATCCGAAAGTTTCTTTTTTGTTTGCGGTCCAATATCTTCTGCCAATAAAACAAGCTTTGCACGACCTTTGCGAATATCCTTTATAATTGTATCTTCTCCTGTTGAGCATTTTCTTGCTCTGACAGCGAGACCAATGATGTTCAAATAATTAGGATTCATGTCAATCTCCCTCTACTAAAGCTTCTAACTCATCGTAGATTGTTGGACTTACTTCTGCGTTCAATATTTTGTTAAGCGCATTGGTTTTCCGAGCCTGTTCAATGACAGACTTATTCTTGGAAAGGTAAGCTCCGCGTCCATTTTTCTTACCAGTTACATCAACGGACACTTCTCCTTCTTTATTCCTCACAATGCGGATCAATTCTTTTTTAGGCTTCATTTCATTTGTAATAACACATTTTCTTTCTGGTATTTTTTTCTTCTTAGCCAAGTGAAATACCTCCTTATTCAAACAAATCTTCACTGTTGTCAGAATAAGTTTCTTCCTCTAACTCTATATCATCCAGTAAACCTTCTGCTCTTGCGTCGGATTCACTTTTAATATCAATTTTCCAGCCTGTAAGTTTTGCAGCCAGACGGGCATTTTGACCTCTTTTACCAATTGCTAATGATAATTGATAATCTGGAACAACCACTGTTGTTGCCTTCTCTTCCTCATCTACAAATACTTTCAATACTTTGGAAGGGCTTAATGCGTTTGATACATAAACAACCGGATCCTCGGACCACTCCACAATATCAATCTTTTCACCTTTTAATTCTGTTACAATCGCTTGAACACGCTGCCCTTTTTGTCCTACGCAAGAACCTACCGGGTCTATTTCCGGATCTGGAGCATGGACAGAAATTTTAGAACGGTCTCCAGCTTCACGTGCAACAGATTTAATTTCCACAATTCCATCATAAATTTCTGGAACTTCCATTTCAAATAATCGTTTTAACAAGCCGGGATGAGAACGTGAAATATAGATTTGCGGTCCTTTACTTGTATTCTCAACCTTTGTCACATAAACTTTCAAACGATCATGGATATGATATTCTTCTGTCGGCATCTGCTCAGCCTCTGCCAGCTTTGCTTCAATTTTCCCAAGGTTAACATAGACGAAACGGGAATCCTTGCGTTGAATAATTCCTGTCATCACATCATCTTCTCTATCAATATATTCAGAGAAGATAACGCCGCGTTCTGCTTCACGTACCCGTTGAGTCACCACTTGTTTGGCAGCCTGTGCAGCAATACGTCCAAAATCCTTTGGTGTTACTTCTACTTCTATTATATCATCTGTTTCATAACTCGGATTGATACTTTTAGCTTCATCAAGAGATATTTCCAGCTGTGTATCCTCTACATTCGGCACGACTGTTTTTCTTGCATAGACAGCCATCTTCCCTGTAGTTTCGTTCAACTCTACCCGGACATTCGATGCAGATTTAAAGTTCTTTTTATAAGCAGAAATAAGCGCTGCCTCCAAAGCCTCCATCAATATATCCTTGTCTATTCCTTTTTCTTTTGCTAAATGATCAATCGCATCAAACAACTGCGTGCTCACTTTTTCTTTTCCCCCTTTTAATTAAAACATAACTGCAAGTCTTGCTTTTGCTACTTTTTCATAAGGTATTTCTACGATTTTTTTTCTTGTTTTAATTTTGTATTCAATAGAAACGGTATCGTTCTCCACATTTTGTAAAATACCTTCATATGTTTTTTCGCCGTCAATCTTTTCATATAGCTTTACAAAAACATTATTTCCAATGTTCTTTTTAAAGTCTTCCAGCGTTTTTAATGGTTTTTCTACTCCTGGGGAAGATACTTCCAGAAAATAAGCTTCTTTAATCGGGTCAGCTTCGTCCAATTTTTCACTTAACTGTTCAGAAACTTCACCACATTCTACAATGTCAATACCGCCTTCTTTATCAATATAAACACGCAGAAACCAGTTTTTCCCTTCTTTTACATACTCCATGTCAACTAATTCTAAATTTTTCTCTTCTAAAATTGGGTTAACTAATTCAGTTGTTATCTCAATTACTTTAGAACTCAAGTGTAAACCTCCTTTAACCATGTCCTCACGCCTTCAATCAATATAAAACCCCTGCCTAAAATACGGGCGGGGGAAGCAGAGAGTCTTGTTTAGGCGAGGTATGAATAAAGAGTGGGTGTACACCCACTCTTTTCATTCGTACGTATCGAACATTCTAACCAAAAATAGTATAGCATATTCTATACCCCTTTGCAAACCACTAAATCAAGACTTCAAAGCTTTTTTCCGCTATATAATCCGCTTTTAACAAGAATAGTTTTCCCAAAATCAGGCTGATTTATCCGTAACTCATCTATAAAAAGGATTTCCGTCCTGCAATCATTGCAATTGACGGAAATCCTTTAGAATGAAATCTTTCTTATTACTTACTCAACTTTCGCACCTAAGAATAAACATATAAACCTTGCTGTTCTAGGATGTTCATGGTCTCTATTATNTTACAGGGATTACGCTGTTACTTTTCTTCTTATGGAACTTGGATCCGGCAGTAACGAATATTGTACTAAATATCCCGGTATTCTTTATTGGCTGGAAAATACTAGGGAAGAATGCATTTATCTATACCATGGTTGGAACCTTATCTGTTTCTCTTTTTCTGTGGATTTTTCAAATGTACCAAATCCCTATCGGACTAGAGCATGATATGACACTTGTTGCTTTATTTGCAGGGGTATTTATCGGTGTAGGATTAGGGATCATATTCCGCTTTGGCGGTACAACAGGCGGTGTGGATATTATAGCCCGCATTATCAATAAATACACTTCCTGGAGCATGGGACGGGCTATGTTCGCGTTTGACTTTCTCGTTATTTTAACTTCCATCTTTACTTTTTTAAATTTGGCCCAAGGAATGTATACACTGGTGGCAGTATTTATTGGTGCAAGAGTGATTGATTTTATTCAGGAAGGTGCATATGCTGCAAAGGGAGCTTTTATCATCTCCGATCACAGTGAAGAAATCGCGGATCAGATTATGAAAAAAATGGATCGCGGTGTGACTATTCTAAATGGTCAGGGAAGCTTTTCCAAAGAGAAAAGAAATGTTCTTTATTGTGTGGTGGCGCGGAATGAGATTGTGCGGATGAAGAATATTATTAACCAGGCGGATCCTTCTGCATTTGTCTCCCTGACGACCGTTCATGAGGTTATGGGAGAAGGCTTCACACTGGATGAAAATAAAAAACCGTTAAATGATTAACACTGTGAAAAGAGCTCAAGGCATCACTTAAGCTCTTTTCATTATATCTCTAATAATTTTACTGCAGTCATAATCAGTATTCTCTTTTTGAATTATTTTAATTGTTTCTAACTCAACTTTCGCATCTGAGAATAAACATATAAACCTTACTGTTCCAGGATGTACATGGTTTCAATTATCATGCTTGCTACTCATCTTTTTATTTTTTGAACAGGTTATTGTGTATAGCTTCCGCTCCGGCCAACCACTCCGCTTTCCATGGGGACGGCTTCAGCTAACTTGAAAAGAAACCCGCTTTTCAAGTGGATCTTCAGCTCGCCCTGTTCCCATAGGAGTCTACGTGGTTGGCCTGCGCTCTAATAGGATTCTACAGCGTATGGAAGAAATAATTTCCTGATGAAGTGAGATGAAATCATCATTTTTTAGCCTAAATAAAAAATCATGCTGGTGTTTCAAATGATTTTTAGCAGTTCAAATCATAACAGCATGAATAATTCATATCGAGAATAGCTTTCATGCACCAAAAATAAGGATTACTGAGCCATGTTCACCATGCAATATAAAAATTCGTTCTGTCAGATCTGCCTTTTATTTGTTCAGTTATTTCAGTATAGAGCATCCTGCTAGCGGAGGCGGACCGTTTTGACTCCTGAGGGATTAGCACCATCTGAAGATCCACTTTTGCCAAGTGATCTTCTTGGCAAAAGTTAGCTGAAGAGCGTGCCCCTAGGAAAGCAAAACGGTCCGCCGTAGCGGTAGCCTTACACGTTACCTTCTTTCTAAATAGAGTTTACGCTTTGTCAACAGTTATATGGAAGAAATGATCAACTCCTATTCCTATGGATAGGAAGTTACTTTTTAAAGTGCGAAAGTTTAGTAATTAAATGAAGCTAAAAAATAGTATCTCTCTTTAGCGTTTACGGAGAAATAAGAAACATTCTCTTAACTTGTAAAGAGAGATTTTTTTATGCAGAAGAGAGGTTGAGGAGGCTTTAGATGCTTTTCTTAATGACCTGTTATAAAATGAAGGAAGTAATGTAACAGGAGGTAGTATCGTGGATTGGTTCCATAGGTTAAATGAATATTTTCCGGTAGAGGAAATGAAAGCAAAAGAACAAATGGAGGCTTTATTGAAGGACAAACCAGAACATTATTATAAAGACGAAAGTGACCTTCATATAATGATGTACGCGGAATTTGCAGACTTNNNTTATTGTGTATAGCTTCCGCTCCGGCCAACCACTCCGCTTTCCATGGGGACGGCTTCAGCTAACTTGAAAAGAAACCCGCTTTTCAAGTGGATCTTCAGCTCGCCCTGTTCCCATAGGAGTCTACGTGGTTGGCCTGCGCTCTAATAGGATTCTACAGCGTATGGAAGAAATAATTTCCTGATGAAGTGAGATGAAATCATCATTTTTTAGCCTAAATAAAAAATCATGCTGGTGTTTCAAATGATTTTTAGCAGTTCAAATCATAACAGCATGAATAATTCATATCGAGAATAGCTTTCATGCACCAAAAATAAGGATTACTGAGCCATGTTCACCATGCAATATAAAAATTCGTTCTGTCAGATCTGCCTTTTATTTGTTCAGTTATTTCAGTATAGAGCATCCTGCTAGCGGAGGCGGACCGTTTTGACTCCTGAGGGATTAGCACCATCTGAAGATCCACTTTTGCCAAGTGATCTTCTTGGCAAAAGTTAGCTGAAGAGCGTGCCCCTAGGAAAGCAAAACGGTCCGCCGTAGCGGTAGCCTTACACGTTATCTTCTTTCTAAATAGCGTTTATGCTTTGTCAAGAGATAGATGGAAGGAATGATCAATATCTGTCTCTATGATAAGCAAGTTACATTTTAAGGTGTGAAAGTTGAGTTATTACTCAAAAATAAACCTGCAGAACGCTTCTTAGAATAAAGAAAGTTGATTTTTCTCTTCCATTCCTTCCAGACACCCGTGATTGTCCAGATACTCCAGCACGGTTTTAGAGATTTTACTTCTTTCTCTTAAATCTTCCTTGGATAAGAATTCTCCCTCTTCACGTGCTTTTACAATATTTAGAGCAGCATTCGTGCCCAATCCGTCTACTGCATTAAAAGGAGGCAGTAAAGAATCACCGTCAACAATAAATTCTGTTGCACTTGATTTATATAAATCTACCTTTTTCAGAGATAAACCGCGTTCACACATTTCTAATGAAATCTCTAAAACTGTCAGTAAATTTTTCTCTTTTGGAGAAGCATCATTCCCTTTATAGCTGATTTCCTCCATCCGCTTGCGAATAGCATCGGATCCTTTAATCATCGTATCTAATTCGAAATCATCCGCACGGACTGTGAAATATGCAGCATAGAAAAGAATCGGATGGTGAACTTTGAAATAAGCAATCCGTACAGCCATTAAAACATAAGCTGCGGCGTGAGCTTTCGGGAACATGTATTTAATTTTTTTACAAGATTCAATATACCAGTCAGGTACATTGTTTTTCTTCATTTCATCGATCCATTCATCCTTCAATCCTTTTCCTTTACGGACGAACTCCATGATATTAAACGCCATCGAAGGCTCTAACCCTTTATGCATTAAATACACCATAATATCATCACGGCACCCGATTACATCTGGAAGCTTACAGGTCCCATTATCAATAAGCTCCTGTGCATTACCAAGCCATACGTCTGTACCATGAGACAGACCGGATATAATTAGCAGCTCTGCAAATGTTTTAGGTTTCGTATCTTCAAGCATTTGCCTAACAAATTTTGTACCAAATTCAGGCACTCCCAAAGTTCCGGTCTTACACTGGATCTGCTCCGGGGTAACACCTAATGATTCTGTACCGCCAAAAATTTTCATGACCTCTTCGTCATCCGTCGGAATGGTTTTTGGATCAATGCCGCTTAAATCCTGCAGCATGCGAATGACGGTCGGGTCATCGTGTCCAAGTATATCCAGCTTCAGTAAGTTATCGTGAATCGAATGGAAATCAAAATGCGTTGTCCGCCACTCACTATTCCGATCGTCTGCCGGAAACTGGATTGGCGTGAAATCATAAATTTCTTTATCATCCGGGACAACAATAATTCCCCCGGGATGCTGGCCAGTTGTTCTTTTTACTCCTGTACAGCCTTGCACAAGACGATCAATCTCCGCATTTTTATAGACGAGCTGGTGATCAGAAGCAAAGCCTTTCACATAGCCGTAAGCTGTTTTTTCAGCGACAGTTCCGATTGTTCCTGCCCGGTATACACTGTCAATCCCAAATAGTTCTTTCGTATAGTTGTGGGCTCGCGGCTGATAATCTCCCGAGAAGTTCAAGTCAATATCAGGCACCTTGTCCCCTTTAAAGCCTAAGAATGTTTCAAAAGGAATATCCTGTCCATCTTTTTTCAGTGCTTCTCCACATTCCGGACAATTTTTATCTGCCAAATCATAACCGCTCGCTACAGAACCGTCTGTAAAGAATTCAGAGTGTTTACAGCTTGGGCAAACATAATGTGGGGGGAGCGGATTAACTTCTGTAATTTCTGTCATGGTTGCAACAAAGGATGAACCGACAGAGCCACGTGATCCTACTAGATAACCATCATCCAATGACTTTTTAACAAGCTTATGGGAAATTAAATAAATAACGGCAAATCCATTTCCGATAATACTTTCGAGTTCTTTTTCCAATCGGCTTGTAACAATTTCCGGTATTGGCTCTCCGTACACTCTTTTAGCCATGCTGTAGCACAGATCGCGCATTTCCTGCTCTGCACCTTCAATGTTCGGTGTAAATAAGCCATCCTGAATCGGCGAAATATCCTCTATTTCATTTGCCAGCTGCTGGGTGTTTTGAACAACAATTTCTTTTGCCTTCTCTTTTCCTAAAAAGGAGAAAGCCCCAAGCATTTCGCCTGTAGTACGGAACGGTGTATCAGGCAGTGTTTGCCTGTTTAATGGATTACCAGCCTGCGATTTTATTAAAATCTGACGGTACTGCTTATCAATATCCTGCAAATAGTGAACATTTCCGGTTGCTGTTACTAATTTGCCCATCCGGTCGCCCAGATTCACAAGCTTCCGTAATATATCTACTACCTGTGCTTCATTTTGTACTAAATCCTTATCTATTAAATGAACGTAGTTACTTGGCGGCTGTACTTCAATATAATCATAAAATTCAGCGACCTGCTCCGCCTCTTCCTCTGATTTTTGCATCATTGTTTCAAATACTTCTCCTCTATCACAGGCAGTACCAATCAGCAGTCCCTTACGATATTTTTTCAGGACAGATCTTGGCAATCTTGGCTCGCGGTAGAAGTAATCGATATGGGCATGAGAAACGATCTTATAAAGGTTTTTCAGGCCTTCCTGCGTCTGCGCTAAAATTGTACAGTGAAAAGGTCTGGAGCGCTGATAGGCATTATTTTCGCCCATATGATTATTTAAATCCTGATGATTGGTTATTTCTTTTTCAATTAACCGTTGAACAAGTTTCCATAATAAATAACCGGTCGCTTCTGCATCGTAAATAGCACGGTGATGCTGTGTCAATTCAATATCCATATGCTTACACAATGTATTCAGACGGTGATTCCTAAGTTCCGGAAGCAGGAATCTTGCCAATTCTAAGGTATCTATCACCGGGTTGGCTGCTTTTTCATAGTCAATCCGTTTAAAACCCTGATTTAGGAAGCCCATATCAAAGCTTGCATTATGTGCTACCAGAATATCTTCTCCCATCCAGGCATGGAAATCTTTTAATACATCACCGACCTCTGGTGCATCCTTAACCATATCGTCTGTTATACCAGTTAAATTCGTTGTCGTCTCCGATAGCGGATGATGCGGATTAGCAAATGACTCGAATCGATCAACAATTTCGCCATCATGCACCTTGACAGCAGCTAATTCAATAATCGTATCATAAACTGCTGAAAGACCTGTTGTTTCCACGTCAAATACAATATAGTTTGCATCTTTTAACACGCGGTCGCTTTCATTATAAGCAATTGGAACACCATCATCGACAAGGTTTGCTTCCACACCATAGAGCACTTTAACCCCATGTTTCTTACCTGCATAATAAGCATCAGGGAAGCCTTGTACACCAGCATGATCTGTGATAGCTACAGCCTGGTGTCCCCACTTACCCGCCTGTTCGACTAAAGCTTCCGGAGAAACAATCGCATCCATTTGACTCATTGTGGTATGTGCATGCAGCTCTACTCTTTTTTCATCTTCAGGTGCCTCATCCTGCTTTTCTCTCACTTGAACCTCGTGAATATCCTTCGCCATCATTGCCAGCTCATTGGTATACATATCCGTTTGGATACTGCCGCGGGCTTTTACCCACATACCTTTCTTAACAGATTGAAACTTGCTGACATCCTCATCGCCCTTGGAGAACATTTTAATTTGCAGGGAATCTGTGTAGTCTGTTGCTTTTATAATTAAGAGACTGCGTCCTGATCGCAACTCTCTAATCTCTGAATCAAATACATATCCCTGCACGGTAATACGTCTTTCTTCTTCCAGAATTTGATTCATTTCAACCGGTTCATCCTGAATCTTATAGCCGATAGCAAGCGGCTGGCTCACAGGCACATCTTTTTCTTTATCCCGTTTTTCTTTTTCCTGAACGGTTTTTTGAACAAGTGCCTGGTCTTCTTTCGCCTTATTATTCTGGAACACCTGCATTTCTTCCTGGTTCGCTTTTACTTCTAAATCAATAGAATAAGGCTTGGAACCAATACGATAACAAAACTGGCTGAAAGCCGGCTCCAATCTTTTTTTCAAAATATTCGATTCCGTCTCATTTCTGGAAGTTAACATAATTTTATTATCTGTAATTTTTGGCGTTTGCTGCATAATCATTTCCTGATGTGCAGGTGAAAATGTTGTTGTTGCTAAAAAGTGCTTCCAGTAGACTCCGATATCTTTCTCGCTGCATTGTTTATTATCCGTATGTAGTGTCAGCTCCACCTTCTCAGCAATTGATGAGAAGCTTTTTTGCAAGGACTGATACAGATATAAATATTCATCAAAAGGAAGAACGTCCTCAATATATATATAGAAATGCCATTTTTTCTCTTGCTTATAAACCTCTACTTTTTCTAAATAGCTTGAGGCAAAATATGTCTGAATTGATGCTTCAGACAACTGAATCTGCTCCAGTAATAATTTCATTTTTTCTTGCTTGGAAATACTCAACGATATCCCTCCAATTGTAGATAGATTTGTGACTACACAGGAAGAAAAATTCTCCTATAAGTTTAAACTCGCTATACTTATTATATTAATTCATACCTCTTAATACAAAGGAATGATTCAATAATCTGCTTTTATACAAACACGAAACCCTTGTCTATCAATCGACAAGGGTAACTTATTTAGATTTACTATTTTATTTTACAGGAACAGACGCTGAATGTCATTCCATGTGACAACAATCATTAATAGCATCAAGAGTGCAAATCCGACAAAATGGAAGACGCCTTCTTTTTCCGGAGCTATCGGTTTCCCTCTGACTGCTTCAATTAAAACAAACATCAATCTGCCTCCATCTAAAGCTGGAAGAGGAACTAAATTAATAATCCCTAAATTAATGCTTAGCATAGCTGTCCACATTAAAAAGTTTGAAAAACCGGATTGAACAATTTGATCTGTAGCATCATAAATTCCTACCGGTCCAGATAAAACATCAATGGAAAGCTGACCTGTTACTAACATAACCAAATTAGTAATAATAAGCTTTGATGTTTCATATGTTCTTTCAAATCCAAACTTTATCGTTCCAAGGATATCTTTTTCAAATGCCGGAAGTACACCAATCTGACCGATCTGAATCGGATCACCTTTTTCGTTGATATCTTCAGCCTCAGCTGGTATAACAGTTACTTCTTGTTCTGTATCGCCTCTGGAGATAACTATATCTAACTCCTCACCAGGGCTTTTCCGCACAATACCTTGAAACTGCTCCCAAGTTGAAATAGATTGATCCCCTATTTGTGTAATAACATCATTTTCCTGCAGCCCGGCTTCCTCCGCTGGACTTCCTGGCTGAATCTCACCCATTTGTGCCTGCTCTGCCGGAACGCCCTGGATAAGCCCCATGAGCAGAAAGATAAAGATGGCAAGTACAAAGTTCATCATTGGTCCTGCAAATAACTGCATGGCACGCTGTCCAACCGTTTTGGATGCAAATTGTCTGTCAAAAGGAGCAATCTGTGTCTCCCGTTCGTCCACGACAAACATCGCCTTACGGTCGACATCAAAATGAAGCTTTGTATCTTCGTCGTCCTGTTCATAACCTTCAATAATCAGCTTATGATCAAGGTCAACATTTTCCACCTCAATTGTGCGGGCGTTAGGATGTTTTGATTTGTTATTCACAATAATTTTTTCTACTTTTCCATCCTTGTTAAATTCCAACCCGATATGATGTCCTGGTTTTAATTCAACAATTTCCGGATCGTCTCCGGCAACACGGACATAGCCGCCAGCCGGGATTAATCTGATTGTATAAAGCGTCTCGTTTTTGGTGAACGATAATATCTTTGGACCAAACCCGATTGCAAATTCACGTACAAGCATCCCTGCACGTTTTGCAAAAATCAGATGTCCCCACTCGTGGATAGAAACGAGTACACCAAACATTAATATAAATGCAATAACAGTTGTCATGACAGCACCTTCCTTTTGTAAAGGTAGAAAGAGGTTATTAAAACTTGATTCTCTGCAATAATATTACATAACAATAATTGATTTTTTTAGCATAGAGCTTTTAACAGAAATCTATGCATTTTTAGGCGGGGACAGAATATAAATGCTTACTTGTCCCATAATTTTAAAATAAATGGTTGTTATGTATCAAGAAAAGAAAGCTCTTCACCTAGTATATTCAGGTAAGCCGGTTTACTTTACCGATTCTACAATATTCGCTTCAATATGTTAAAAAAAGTGAATAAAATGTAGTAATGGAAAAACAAAAAGCATGCTGTCAAATCGATCTAGAATACCACCATGCCCGGGCAGAATTTTCCCTGAATCCTTCACGTTATAAACGCGCTTAAAGGCAGATTCAACCAAATCACCAATTTGCCCAAAGCTTGAAGCTATAATAGTCACAATAATAAGCGTCAGCCACGACTGCTCAAATGGCTCTATCAGATGAAAAATCACAGCAACGATGACTGCTACAAAAATGCCTCCTACAGCACCTTCAACAGTCTTCTTAGGGCTGATTGTAGGCCATAATTTATGCTTTCCAAGTTTGCGGCCGAATAAGTAGGCACCGGTGTCCGTTGCCCAGATGATACAGAATGCAAATAATATATTTCTTAGTGCATTCTCTCCATCCCTGGTCTGTAATAAATAAAAGAACCCTAAGCCAACATAAAAAGCTGCAAGAATAACAAATCCGACCTGATCAAAGGTAAATTCATTTTTCACAAGCACCGTATATGCTAATAAAACAAAAATAATAATAGAAATCAATTCATACTTCGTGAACCACTCTATATCAGTAAAAAATTCATTAGGTAATAAAATGACCCATGTTAATAAAGCTGATAAAACATATGGAAAGAAGTTCTTCTCCGGGTGACGCATCCGGATTAATTCAAATAATCCGATTGTGGCTAAAAGATAGACAAAAATAGTAAACGGCAGTCCACCAATAATAATGATTGGCACAAATATAAGTAGAGCCACTATAGCTGTTATTGTTCGCTGCTTCATTAAATTATCAACACCTTATATACCTCCATATCGTCTTTTACGCTGCTGATATGCAAGTAATGCTTCATGGAATGTTTCTTCTGTAAACTCCGGCCAGAGCTTCTCTGTAAACCAGAATTCTGTATATGCAAGCTGCCAAAGCATAAAATTACTTAAACGATATTCTCCGCCAGTCCGGATTAACAGATCTGGATCTGAAACACCATTTGTATATAGATGCTTTGAAAAAGCTTCTTCATCTATGCTGTCAATATCTATGTTTTCTTCTTTCAATTCTGTTGCAATTTGCTTGACTGCTTTTAAAATTTCATGACGGCTGCCGTAATTAATTGCAAAGTTTAAAATTAACCCATCATTATTTTTCGTTTTTTCCATTGCATAGTTTACTGCTTCCTGCGTATATCCAGGCAACGACTGAAAATCGCCTATCGTCTGGATACGAACATTATTTTCCATCAAGCTTGGTAAATATACATGCAAAAATTCTTTTGGGAGTTTTAAAATATATTCCACTTCTTGTTTTGGCCGTTTCCAGTTTTCTGTTGAAAAAGTATAAAGCGTTAAAACCTTCACATTCGCTTTCACTGCGGTTTTAACGATTTTATTTACCGTAGATACACCTTCTTTATGACCAGCAAACCTGGGTAATCCCCGTTTTTGCGCCCATCTGCCGTTCCCATCCATGATGATAGCAACATGATTAGGAGCATTTTCTTCAGAAAGTGAATCAGATTCTTTTGGTTGTTTTGATAAAAAAGGAATTTTAATAGACATTTTCCGTCCCCCGAATGGTTGTTTGTTCATAACCCTTTTCTTATTTTTAAAGCGTGTGTTCAAAAAGGAATCAAATTAAATTTGAATTTCTCATTAAAGAATAAGGGATGAAAGGCATGACCATGCCAATAAATATTATGACTGTATCCAGTTTAACATGTATTATACGAACATGATTGCCAGTGGTATTAATACAAAAACCCCCTTTAATAAGAGGGCTTAATGGCATCTTACTACGTTAGCAGAAAACTGTCACCTTTAAACAAAAAATTTTTGCCAGGATTTATACGATGAAGGTTCATAGAAATAAAATATTTTTTCTATTATACTTCCATAATTTCATTTTCTTTTGTGTTTGCTAAATCTTCAATTTGTTTGATAAAAGTATCTGTAGTTTCTTGAACATCATCTTGAAATGCTCTTAAATCATCTTCCGTCATATCGCCATTTTTTTCAGCTTTCTTTAGCTGATCATTTGCTTGACGGCGAAGATTTCTAATTTGCACACGGGATTCCTCCGCATACTTTCCAACAACTTTTACTAAGTCTTTTCTTCTTTCCTGTGTAAGTGCAGGAATGTTGATGCGAATGATATTTCCATCATTGGATGGAGAAAGTCCCAGGTCTGCTTTTTGTATTGCCTTATCAATGTCGCCAATCGCAGATTTATCATATGGTGTAATTGTTAATAGCCTTGCTTCCGGTGCACCAACCTGAGCCAATTGGTTAAGTGGGGTGGAAGCACCATAATAATCAACATACACATTGTCTAAAAGACTGGGATTTGCACGTCCTGCACGAACAGAGGCTAAATTTTTTGAAAAAGCCTGTACTGCCTGAGCCATTTTTTCTTTCATATCTTTCATCACTGATTCTGACATTTTTAGTTCCCCCTTATCGTTGTTCCGATATTTTCACCTTGAATAACTCGTTTAATGTTACCTTCTTCCATAATAGAGAAGACGATTAAAGGCAAGTCATTATCCATACATAATGAAGAAGCTGTAGAATCCATTACACCTAATCCTTCATTTAACATTTCTAAATAGGTAAGCGTATCATATTTCTTTGCTTCTTTGTTGATTTTAGGGTCATCTGTATAAACACCATCAACATTATTTTTTGCCATTAAAATAACTTCTGCTTCAATTTCTGCTGCCCGTAATGCTGCTGTCGTATCTGTAGAAAAATAAGGATTCCCAGTTCCGGCAGCGAAAATAACAACACGCTTTTTCTCCAGATGGCGAATCGCTTTCCGCCGTATGTATGGCTCAGCAACCTGCCTCATTTCAATAGATGTTTGCACTCTGGTTTGAACACCAATTGTTTCCAGACCATCCTGCAGGGCCAGGGAGTTCATAATTGTTGCAAGCATCCCCATATAGTCAGCTGAAGCTCTATCCATTCCCATTTCTGATCCTACTTTACCGCGCCAGATGTTTCCGCCGCCTACAACTACAGCAACTTCTACACCAAGATCTACAATTTCCTTAACCTGTTTTGAAATGGATTGAATCACTTTAGGTGAGATTCCGTAGCCTTCTTCCCCACTTAATGCTTCTCCACTTAATTTTAACACAACTCTATTATAATGTGCTGTCGTCATAATAACCTCCAGAGAAAAAATGTATTTAGATTATAATATATAGCTACAAAAGAGGGAACAAATTAATGTCCCCTAATTTGTAAAACTTATTTTTTAATTTGGCTCATTACTTCTTCCGCAAAGTTATCTTCACGTTTTTCCATTCCTTCGCCTACTTCATAGCGAACGAAAGCTTTTACAGAAGCGCCTTTATCTGCAACATATTTTTTCACTTTTTGGTCCGGATCTTTTACAAAGCTTTGTTCTAAAAGAACAATCTCTTCAAAGAATTTACCTAAACGGCCTTCAACCATTTTCTCAACGATTTTTTCTGGTTTACCTTCGTTTAATGCTTGTGTTTTAAGCACTTCACGCTCACGGTTTACTTCTTCCTCTGCAACTTCATCACGAGATACATAGCGAGGATTGATAGCTGCTACGTGCATAGAAATGTCTTTAGCTACAGCTTCATCCGTAGTGCCTTCTAATAAAGAAAGTACGCCGATACGTCCTCCCATGTGAAGATAAGCACCAAAAGCATCATTATCTGTTTTTTCTAGTACAGTAAAGCGGCGAAGAGAGATTTTTTCTCCAATTTTAGAAACGATACCAGTAATTGCATTTTCAACTGTTTCAGAACCATCTAAAAGATTTTGCTGTAAAGCTTCTTCCACAGATGCAGGGTTATTTTTCACAATGTGCTTTCCAAGATCAGCAAGTAATTGTTTGAATTGATCATTTTTTGTAACAAAGTCTGTTTCACAGTTTACTTCAATAATTGCTGCTCTGTTTCCGTCAACTTCAATATGAGTTAAACCTTCAGCTGCAACACGATCTGCTTTTTTAGCAGCTTTTGCCATCCCTTTTTCACGAAGAAAATCAATTGCCTGTTCCATATCTCCGTTCGTTTCTGTTAGTGCTTTTTTACAATCCATCATTCCAGCACCTGTTTTTTCACGTAATTCTTTAACCATTTGAGCAGTAACTGCCATGTTAATTCCTCCTTAAAATATTCGATTATACAAATTGAATTTCTTTCCTGAAAAAAGGGTGATAAAAGGCTTCTATCCTCTTATCACCCTCACCTTTTAAAAGATTACTCTTTGGAAGCAGCTTCTTCAGCAACTTCAGCTTCTAATTGGTCTTGTTCAGAAACAGGTTCTTCTGTTTCTTCACCTTGTTTTACTTCCAGAATAGCGTCTGCCATTTTTGAAGTAAGGAGTTTCACTGCACGGATTGCATCATCGTTTGCAGGGATAACATAATCGATTTCATCCGGATCACAGTTTGTATCAACGATTCCGATGATTGGAATGTGCAGTTTATGTGCTTCTGCAATTGCAATACGCTCTTTACGAGGATCAATTACAAATAAAGCATCAGGAAGTTTTTTCATTTCTTTAATTCCGCCCAGGAATTTAACAAGACGATCTTTTTCTTTTAATAAGTTTACTACTTCTTTTTTAGGAAGTACTTCGAAAGTACCGTCTTCTTCCATTTTTTCAATATCTTTCAAACGATTGATACGTTTGCGAATTGTTTGGAAGTTAGTTAACGTTCCACCTAACCAGCGTTGGTTTACAAAGAACATTCCAGAACGGATTGCTTCATCACGTACTGAATCCTGAGCTTGTTTTTTTGTACCGACGAAAAGAATTGTACCGCCGTTTGATGCGATTTCCTTAACGTAGTTGTATGCTTCATCCACTTTTTTAACTGTTTTTTGTAAGTCGATGATATAGATGCCGTTACGCTCCGTAAAAATGTATTTTTTCATTTTTGGATTCCAACGACGAGTTTGGTGACCAAAGTGTACACCAGCTTCTAGCAATTGTTTCATTGAAATTGCTGCCATAATAAATTCCTCCTAATTGGTTTTTTTCCTCCGCATTTATCTTCTTTATAAGAACACTGTCATTTCAGCACCAATCTTATAAATCCAAATGCGTGTGATTTTTATCTAACTAGTTATAGATAGACTATTTACACCAAAAGTTACTATACCATAACCTTCCTGTGTAAGCAAGTAATTTCTATAGGTTGTTCAAAAAATCACTAAATGATAAGCTGCAAATCTCTGCGTTGACGCGTTTTTTTCGATACTCACGTATAAAAAACATACGCTCCGTTCAAAAAAACCGCGTCTCCTTGATCTTCTTGCTTCTAATTTAGCAATTTTTTGAACATATATTTCTATGACTTTTTCTGATACATTTTGATAATTATTTCAGCTTCTGTTTTTCCACAGTTTAATTTTTTAGCAATGTCATCTATTGTTTCTCCATTCGTATGAAGCTGCAGTACTTTTGCTTCTAAGGATGTTTCTACTTCATCCTGATAAGCAGAAGATTGAGGAATCTCGATATCAGGAAATTTCATCTCCGCTTGTGTATCTTTTTCTTTATTTTCTTTTTGAGATTTGAAAGATTCTGTTTTTATTTCTTCATTATTAACCAAATTTTCTTCTGATTTCTTCTCCTCTGCTAAGAGGTTTTGCAACATCCGGTTTTCTCTTTGTATTTCTACCAGTGTCTCTTTCAATATCTTCTCCGTCTGCTTATTTCCGTCCAAGTTCTGTCTGTCCTTTAATAATAAATAGATAGCTAAAATGGAAATGCCATGTAGTAAAAAGCTGATCATCCATAATAATGTTGACATATATATTCCCTTCCATACCTGCTTTAAATTAAATCTGGCTGATTTTTTGAAGCGTTGTACGCAGCTTAACAATACTCCGTTTATGGATTTGTGAAATCCGTGATGTCGTTAACCCCAAAACCTGTCCAATCTCGGTGAAGGTTAATTCTTCCTGATAAAAAAGACTGATGACAAGCTGTTCTTTATCATTTAATGATTTGATTCCTTCTATCAGTTCATGCTTCCACTCTTCCTGGATAAGCCGGGCTTCCGGCCTTAAATCTGGTTTATCAGTTACACTGTAGCCAATCCCTTCTTTAAGCTCACTCTCATGCCCTTTCGGCTTATCTTCAATAGAAAGCATGTTGCTCATGACAGCGTCCCGCAGAGTGGTTTCTACGTCTTGTACAGTCATTCCGGTTATTTCAGCAATATCCTCCGGCTGTGCCTCGCGTTGATATTTTTGCTCAAAAGCTTCACTTGCCTGCTCTACCTTTTTTGTTTTCTCACGAATAGAACGGGGCAGCCAGTCTTCTTTTCTTAAACCGTCTATAATAGAACCTTTTATTCGAAATGAAGCATATGTATCAAACTTCAAATCACGTTTCAATTCAAATTTATGCAACGCATCATAAAGTCCAAGCAGACCATAACTGCGTATTTCCTCACGGTCAACACTGCTCGGCAGTTGACTTACAATTCTTTCCGTGTGAAAGGAAACAAGATACATATAGTTTTCAATAAGTATATTTGCTGCTTCATTATCTTGACTGGTCATCCATTTATTCCATAACACTTGCTCTCGAGAAGGGTCCAATGAACTCAAAGAATGACACGCTCCTTTCAAATCGGTTAGATTGTATAAATATCATGATTGCGTTTTCTGATAGACAGCCTTGATGTTTCCGGGTCAAATTCAATTGTTCTTCCCAGATTCCCGCCTACGTCAGATGAAACAATTCTTATATTCAATTTCCTTAGTGCTTCCTGTACTGCTTCTATATTTTTGTCACCTATCCGCATAAAACTTGTTCCCTTTCCGGCTTGAAACATTTGAGCTCCACCGGCCATCTTAGCTTTAATATTTCTTGCTCCCTGCTCCTGCAGCATTTTCAACAGCTGTGGAATAGCAGTATCTGCATATTTCATAGGATTAGAATTAGCTGCCCTTGCCTGACTTGAATCCGGCAATAAAATATGGGACAGCCCCGCTATTCCGCGTTTCTCATCGTATAATACCGTACCAATGCAGGAACCCAGTCCTAAAGTACGGATTGTATTAGGGTGGCGAACTGTTTTCGTATCTGCAATTCCAACATTGACAATTGTTTTTGTAGTAGTCATATTAATTCCATCCTAATTTGGCAAAGAGCTTCTGAAAGGATTCTGGATCAGGAATAAACAAGAAATTCCCTTTAATATTCTCATGATTTTCTTCCTCTTGCCTTATTTCCGTATCAATAATAATTGCATAATCTGTCACTTGAGAAATTTCCAACAGCCCTATTGTCATAATAGCACCCGCCATATCTATTCCCAGATGCGGCACAGAAGGCTGCAAATTCATTCCTGTAAAATCAGAAAGCGCTGTAAGATAAGATCCGGTTAAAATATTTCCAATTTCACTTAATGCAGACATAGCAATCTCTAATTCCGTTCCATCCGTTTGTTCGGATAAAAGAAATTGATCGTTATGGGTCAGCTTCTGTACCAAGTACTCCGCCTCTTCAATTTCCACGACAATGGCCATCACACCCGTGATTTCACCTTCTATCTGAAACATCAGACCGACGATCGGCTGCTCCGGCCCCCCAACTAATTCAATAACCTCATTAAAATCAGCAATCTCTACGTTTGGAACCAGCATATCTATTTTTTGTCCAAGCAGCATCGACAGAGAGGTTGCTGCATTTCCAGCACCGATGTTACCTATTTCCTTTAAAATATCCTTCTGAAAAGTAGTTAATTGAAAGACATTCATGATTATTCATCCGTCTCTTTTATCTTTATTTCTTCTAAATTTAATAACTTATAAATATCTAATAAAATAATAAGACGGTCCTCAAAATTAACAACAGAATGCATATATTCTTTTTTAGCCGTTCCAATTGTTTCCGGCGGGTTTTCCAAAAGGCTGAACGGTATATCTAACACATCATTGGCATTATCTATAATCAACCCTACCTGCGTATCATCAATTCTGGTAATAATAATCTGGTCATCCGTACTGTCATGTGCCAGCTGTTCCCCCAAGCGGATGCGCAGGTCTATTACAGGAATAATCTTTCCTCTTAAATTAATAACGCCTTTAATGTAGCTTTTCTCATGCGGAACACGGGTAATTGGCAACGATGTCTCGATAGACTCTACGAAGTTCACCGGTAAACCGTACTCACTGCCATTTAAATCAAAAATAATTGTTTTTTCCAGTCTTTCTGCAATTAACTGTTCTTGTTCCATTCCAATCTATCCCTTCAAGTTATTTAGTCTACAAGATTGCTCAGCTGGCTGGCCATTTGATTCAAAGGTACTTGATAATCAGCTAACCCTTCATTAATAATTGATTTGGGCATCCCATAAACAATTGCCGTCTCTTCAGTTTCAGCAATGGACAATACATGTGGATTGGCTTTTTTCAGTTCTTTTAGACCAAGTGTTCCATCATTTCCCATTCCTGTTAAGACACATGTGATAATTTGATAGTTCTTCAGCGCACACAGAGAGCGGAATAAAGTATTTACAGAAGGGCGATGCCCGTTATCTGCCGGTTCTTGATTTAAAGAGACAATTAATGCCACGCCACTGCTCTTCACTTCCATATGATATCCGCCAGGTGCAATATAGACGGTTCCCTTTTTCATCAACTCTCCGTGCTCCGCTTCTTTGACGGTCACCTTACTGATTTGATTTAACCGTTCAGACAGTGATGCGGTAAACCCCGGAGGCATGTGCTGGACAACAGCCACAGGAGCTCGAAGATCTTTTGGCAAAGCGGTAATTACTTCCTGCAATGCTCTTGGGCCTCCAGTAGATGTTCCAATTGCAACGAATCTTTTAGAAGTGGGTGAAGGCCTCTCAGGCAGGCTTATCGGCTGCTTGATATGCTCTATTGGTACGTGCTTCTCTGCATTATTTATTTTTTTATGTACTTTGACTGCCGCTGCAGTGTATACTTTATTGCAAATTTCTTTTTCTACCGTTTTTATATCTAATGAAATAGCACCAGATGGCTTTGTAATAAAGTCCACAGCACCAGTGGAAATGGCCTGGATTGTCTGCTCCGCGCCTTTTCTTGTTTCACTGGAAAGCATAACTACCGGGGTAGGGCACTCGTCCATAATCTGTTTCAGGGCCTCTAAACCATCAAGCTTTGGCATTTGAACATCCATCGTAATCACATCCGGGCGCAGCCTTTTTACTTTATTTACACCATCCAAACCATGTACGGCAGTTCCAACAACTTGAAACCTGCCATCCTCTGTTAAAATTTCTGAAATCATTTTTCTCATAAATGCAGAATCATCTACGACAAGTACATTAATCAGAGTCATTCTCTCACCTCTCCATAAAATGTTTTATCCGCTCTATGAAACTGCCTGACTTACGTAAAGGCTCACTGTTTTGATTTACATAGGTTTGCAGAATTGAATCGACAGCTTTTGAAGCCTTTGTTTTTGGATACAATATAGTGTACGGTTTTTGGTTCATTACCGCCTTCATAACATTTCCGTCTTCTGGAATGAAGCCCAGTGCTTGCGCTTCCCCATCTAAGAAACGATGAATAACGGTATGAAAATTATTTAAAATGTTTTGGCCATCCTTGTTATTTCTTGAACGGTTTAAAATAGTGTAAATTGGCATGTCTGCCTGATTTAGTAAAATATGCTTTATCATTCCATAGGCATCTGTAATCGAAGTAGGCTCAGGTGTTGTTACGATAAAGCATTCATCAGCTGCCATAATGAAAAATAATGCTGTCTCTGTAACACCTGCTCCCATATCAAACAGAACATAATCATATTCTCTTAATGTCCGCTCGAGCCCTTGATAGAAGACGGCTTTTTTATGCTGATCCAGCTCTAAAAAGTCGCGCATACCAGAGCCTCCCGGAACATAGTCGACACCATAATCGCTTTTGACAATAGCATCCTGAATGGAAATCCGGTTGTTTAAAACATCCGCTATAGAATGCTCTGTCTGCATCCCAAGCAGTAAATCAATATTTCCCATGCCGACATCCAAATCAAATACTAAGATACGATGTTTTTCCTTTGCCAGTTTAATAGAAAAATTTAGCGTAAAATTCGATTTTCCCACGCCGCCCTTGCCGCTGCATATGGCAATCGTTTTTGCCGTTTTATGCGGAGCAAGCTGGTTTCTTAGTTTTTCAGCTTGATCATAACTCATTGTTCATCACCAATAATAATACGGCTAAGCTGACTTATTGTTGGGTCAACCATATCCTCCGGAACATCCTGCCCGTTTGTCATATAGCCTATCCGGATACCCGAATAGCTTGATATTGCATTTAAGATATTTCCATATTGTTCTGTTTCATCCAGCTTTGTCAATATAAGACCATGTATTCCAACCGCATCAAACTTCCCATAAATATCCAGAAAATCTTTCGGCTTTGCAGTCATAGACAAGACAAGATAATTGGTTACCTGATCAGGATTGATCCAGTCTGCTAAATCATTTAAATAAGCATCATCCCGATAATTTCTGCCCGCTGTGTCTACTAAAATCACATCATAATCCTTTAGTTGTTCTATATACTCGCGATATTCCTGTTTATTATAAGCCACCTGTACAGGTATATGAAGAATCTTTGCATATGTTTTCAACTGCTCAACAGCTGCAATCCGATACGTATCCAGCGTTATAAATGCTACTCTTTTATTCTCTGTTAACTGCATCCGCGCAGCTATTTTGGCAATAGTGGTTGTTTTTCCTACACCGGTTGGTCCAACAAATTGAATCACCTTATCATTATAGGTAAAGCCTAGTTCCAGATCTTCTAAACGTTTTTCTATTTTTTTGTGAACAGCTTGCTTTAATGTGCTTGAACCTTCTTGAGAGACAGCAGCTGCACCGCTCCTCACGATATTCAAAGCAATATCAGGAAGTACTTCCTGATGTATTAAGCTGTCATAGATTAACTGCTCCTCCGGTGTCAGTCTGAGCTGCAGCTGTCTGCTTTGTGCTTCTAACAGCTTGTAAACCTGTTCCATTTCTTTAGAAGGCGGGGTATCTTTTATTTCTTCCCGGACCATTTCTCTCTTAAGAACAGGAGCTTCCTGCCGCATTTCAGCTTTTTTAGCAGGTTTTACGGGCTCTGGATCATAGCCGGCAACAACTTCGATAAAATTCTTTTTAAAAAGCCCTAAGATACCGCCTGATTTAATTTGTCTCGATTGTAAAATCACTGCATCTGTGCCAAAATCTTTTCTTACCTGCTTCATCACTTCCGGCATAGATGGAGCTTTATATTTTTTTATTTTCATGCGATATTCACCACCCCGACGCTTTGTACCTCAACAGTAGGTTCTAATTCATTATACGATAATACAACAACTTGAGGTAAAAACCGGTCTAACAATTGTTTTAAATACATCCGGACTGCAGGAGAACAGATAATAATCGTTGTTTCTTCCTGTAAAGAGACCTTTTCAGCTTCTTTATGAATGGCTTGAATGATTGCCTGCTGCTGATCTGGATCTAATGATAAATAATTCCCGTGTTCTGTCTGCTGAATATGGTCAGCAATTGCTTTTTCGACTTTGCCGGAAACCGTAATTACCTTTAATAAATTATCGTCTTTCACATAGCTTTTTGTAATTTGAGATGCCAATGCTTGTCTAACGTATTCTCCTAACACATCCGTATCATTTGTCAATTTGGAAAAATCGGCCAGCGTTTCAAAAATTACCGGCATATTTCGGATAGACACGCTTTCCCTCAACAGCTTTGCCAATACTTTTTGAATATCACCAATAGATAAAGGTTCAGGAGTTACTTCCTCCACTAAAATTGGGTTCGTTTCTTTTAAATGATCGATAAGCTGTTTTGTTTCTTCTCTTCCCAAAAGCTCAAAGGCATGCTTCTTGATAACTTCTGTAAGATGCGTAGATACAACGGAAGGCGGATCAACGACTGTATAACCGGATAGCTCCGCTTCATCCTTCACATTTTCACTAATCCATTTTGCCGGCAGCCCAAAAGCCGGCTCTTTCGTATCAATTCCCTCTATATCATCCTCTAAAAAGTCAGGTGCCATTGCTAAATAATGATCAAGCATTAATTCCCCGCCAGCGACCGTGTCACCTTTTATCTTTAATTGATATTCATTGGGCTGGAGCTGTATATTGTCACGGATTCGGACTACTGGTATAACCAGCCCCAGTTCAATAGCAAGCTGTCTCCGAATCATAATTACTCTGTCCAGCAGGTCGCCGCCCTGAGAGGTATCGGCTAATGGAATTAATCCATAACCAAATTCAAATTCTATCGGATCCATATTTAAGAGATTAATCACATTTTCCTGCTGTTTTAGAGCTGTTGATTCCGTTTCTTCTTCCTCTTCCTCTGTAACCTCTTCTGGTTCTGCTAATCTTTTTTCCATCCAATAACCGCTAAAAGCCAAAAAAGCTGCAAGGAGAGTAGTTAAGAAAAAGTTTATCGGTGTTAGACCGAGCAGGAAAATAGCTCCTGCAGCAATATATAACAGTTTAGGGAATTGCAGCAGCTGATCTGTCACATCAGCGCTTAAATTACTTCCTCTGGCAGACCTTGTAACAACAATCCCGGTTGCGGTTGAAATGAGCAATGCAGGAATTTGGCTTACCAGCCCATCCCCAACAGTAAGCCGCATAAATAAATCAACAGCTTCCTGCATAGACATTCCCATCTGAACAATACCTATTATCATTCCAAAAAGGATATTAATAAGAACAATAATGATTCCTGCTATAGCATCTCCTTTTACGAATTTACTCGCCCCGTCCATGGAACCATGAAAGTCTGCTTCATTTTCGATTTTTTCCCGCCGTTCCTTTGCCTGACTTTCCGTAATTAAACCGGCATTCAAATCAGCATCTACACTCATCTGCTTCCCCGGCATTCCGTCGAGGGAGAACCTGGCAGCTACTTCAGATACACGCTCAGCACCCTTGGTAATAACAATAAAATTAATAATAACTAAAATAATAAATACGACAAACCCGACTAAAGGATTGTTTCCAATTACAAAAGAGCCGAATGTTTCCACGACTCCTCCTGCGTCACCTTCAGAGAGAATGGCCCGGGTCGTTGACACATTTAAAGCTAACCGGAATAATGTCAAAAGCAAAATCAGCGTTGGAAACACGGAAAACTGCAACGGTTCCGTTGTATTCATTGCTACTAAAATAACAACCAATGCAAGTATTATATTAATTAATATGAGAAAGCTTAAAAGTCCTCCAGGCATTGGTATAACCAGCATGACAATTACTAGTATAACGCCTAAGAGAACTGCAATATCCCGGACTTTCATTTCCATTCTCCCCTAACTTCTTACGCTTTTTTCTCCATTTGATAAACATAAGCAAGAACTTCTGCAACCGGCTGAAAGTATTCCTCTGGTATGACTTCACCAATTTCTGCTGCTGCATATAATGCTCTTGCCAGAGAACGATTTTCTATCATATGTACATGGTGTTCCTTTGCAATTTCTTTGATGCGCTGCGCAATACTGTCCGTTCCTTTCGCAACAATAAACGGCGCTTCTGCCTTTGCTTCATCATATTTAATTGCAATGGCATAATGGGTCGGATTGGTAATAATGACATCCGCGCCAGGAACCTCACTCATCATTCTTCTGGTGGCTATCTGCCGCTGTTTTTCTTTCATTTTTGATTTAATTAAAGGATCCCCTTCAACATTTTTATACTCATCTTTAATATCCTGCTTGGACATCCGAATGTTTTTCTCAAAATCATATTTTTGATACATATAATCCAGAACACCTAAAAAAATTAATAAAGCAATAGCCGAAAAGGCCATTATCGCAGTAACCTGTGCAAAGAAGCCCAATGCTCCTTCTGCATCTAAAAAAGCGGTCATAAGCATCTCGTCTTTATTCATCCAAATCACTGTAAATGTTACTGCACCGACCAATGTAATTTTTAATAAAGACTTTAAAAACTCTACTAACGCTCGAATAGAAAAAATCCGTTTTGCTCCTTTAATAGGATCAATTTTTTTTAAATCAAACTTCAAGGGCTCTGTTGTAAATAAGAATCTGACCTGCAGCAGGTTAGCAGCCAGACCGGAAATAACCGCAATCAGCATGATGGGAGCAACCATCAAAACTGCTTGAAGAAATGAATCATTAAACATCGTTTGAATCGAATTATTCGTCACTTCCCAATGAATGTATTCCGTAAATGATTTTTTATAAAAGCCTGTCATATACTGCAATATATAACCGCCAAAAACAAACAAACCAATAAAACATCCAAGCAGCAGGACAGCTGTATTTATATCCTGGCTTTTTGCAATCCGCCCTTTTTTGCGCTCATCCTGTCTTTTCTTTGGAGTGGCTTTTTCTGTTTTCTCACCTGCAAAAAATTGTAAGTCTAATGTCAAAAGCACATTAAGCACCTCCAAATAAAGCCATTAATTCCACCATCACACGATACATTGCCTCAAAAACATATTGTAATAAGCCTATGTAAAGTGCGAGAAAAACGAGGATTGCTGCAAAACTCACAAGAATTTTTATTGGCAAGCCGACAACAAATACATTCATTTGCGGCACTGTACGCGCCACAATTCCCAGAGCAACATCTACTAAAAACAAACAGCCTACAATTGGGATAGCAATTTGAAAAGCGATGAGGAACATTGTATTAAATGTTGTCAGTACAAGCTCAATAATGCTCTCCTCACCAAACGGGATAAACTGATCTAATGAAATATACGAAAAACTGTTCATCATTCCATTTAAAATCATATGATGCCCATCTACAGATAAAAGAAATAGTAACGCAATGATATAGAAGTACTGACCTGTCAATGGACTTTGGGCGCCCGTTTGCGGGTCTACAACATTGGCAATAGCAAAGCCCATTTGAAAATCAATAAAACCGCCGGCAACCTGAATAGCGGATACTAAAATAAATGCAATTAATCCAATACAAATACCAACAAGCGCTTCTTTCACCAGCAGGAATATATATAAATCATTCAAGGCAACATTACCGATGTCCACTGTAGAAACTAAAATGAATGTCAGGAAAAAACTGATTCCTATTTTAAATTGAACGGGAACTGACCGATAAGAGAATAAAGGCATAATAACAAAGAATGCCATAATACGGACAAAGATTAAGATGAATGCCGGAACAAGATTCCAGTTTATAATATCAATCATTCGTTCTACCCTATATATTGGTTAATATTCATATAAAGATTGGAAGTGAATTCAACGATTGTCGTTAACATCCATGGTCCGAAGAATACTAACCCAAGTAACACGGCTAAGATTTTTGGAATAAATGCCAATGTCTGTTCTTGAATTTGTGTTGTTGCCTGAAAAATACTTACAAGTAACCCGACTGCCAAGGCCAGCAGCAATAATGGGACAGTTATTAATAAAATTGTAAAAATCCCCCGTTCAGCCAGGGTTAATACCAATTCACTACTCATTGATTCTACTCCCTTCAATGAATCTCATCTAAAAACCACCGAGTAGTGACTGCGTAATCAAATACCAGCCATCCACCAATACAAACAATAATATCTTAAACGGCAATGAAATCATTACCGGCGGCAGCATCATCATCCCCATTGACATAAGAATACTTGCGACAGCCATGTCAATAATTAAAAATGGGATAAATATCATAAAGCCCATTTGAAATGCTGTTTTTAATTCACTGATTGCAAATGCAGGAACTAAGGTAGTTAAAGGGATATCCTGTACGGTTTCTGGAGGTTCTGCCTCTGTATAACGCATGAATAATTGCAAATCCTTCTGTCTCGTGTGCTGTGCCATAAATTCCTTTAACGGAACACTTGCATTATCATAAGCTTCATCCAAGGTAATCTCCTCGGCAAAAAGCGGCGACAAACCTTGTTCATAAACCTCTGAGAAAGTCGGAGCCATGATAAAGAAAGTCAAAAATAACGCAATACCAATGAGCACCTGATTTGGGGGCATTTGTTGCGTTGCTAAGGATGTACGTACAAATGATAATACAATAATAATCCGTGTAAAGCTGGTCATTAAAATTAAAATTCCCGGAGCCAGGGAAAAAATCGTCAATAACAGTAACAGCTTCACCGAAGTAGCTATGTTCGTTGGATCAGAGCCTGAAAAGATATCTATAAATTCATTCATTTAAATCGTCCTTATGCTTCTTAATGAGATCCTGGCGATTTTTGCGGATTGACTGAAGCTCCCTTGTGAGTAACTGATTAAAGGAACTGTCAGATGACTTATTCGTTTTTTCGTTTTTTCCTTTTGAAAAGAAGGATAAAGCATCCGGGTTCTTTTCTTCTGACTGACCAACCAACTGTTCAATTGTTTCAGGATCATCGATTTCCTCTAACAGCTCCACATTATCCCCAACACCAACAAGATAATATCTGTTTCCAACACGGATAATTTGCACAGATTTATTTGCTCCTACAGACACCCCGCCCACATTACGCAGGAGGCCGGGCTGCTGATTAAACCCATTTCTTTTTCCTAAAAGCTTTAATACAATATAGACTAAACCCAGCACTAGAGCCAGCCCAATAATTAACCGGACAATTTGCCAGCCCATTGATGTATTTGAAGAATCGTCTTCTACCAAAAACTCACTGTCATTTTCCAGAATACTGTCTTCTCCATTCGTATCCGGCTGCTCGTTATTTATATTTTGTTCTTCGTTACACTCCTCATTATTTTCAAGGCAGTCTAACACATTTGTTTCTGCGCTTATACTGACAGGGAGCAGCATAAAAAATAACATTCCCGCCCCCACTACATATATACGCCATGATTGCTTCTTCAATCTCGTCAACTCACTTTTTGAACATCCTATTTAAACACGCTATTTGGAGAGTAAATACACCCCGGTAATACCTATCCAAGTGCTTTTTGAATAGCTTCAATAACACGTTCTGCCTGGAATGGTTTAACAATAAAGTCTTTTGCTCCAGCCTGAATAGCATCAATAACCATAGCCTGCTGTCCCATTGCCGAACACATAATTACCTTTGCATCCGGATTTACCTGAAGAATTTCTTTTAAAGCTGCCAAGCCATCTTTTTCAGGCATTGTAATATCCATCGTCACTAAATCAGGTTGACTTTCTTTGTATTTTTCAACAGCTTCATTACCATCTTGTGCTTCCGCGACTACTTCAAAATCATTTTTTGTTAAAATATCCTTAATCATCATTCTCATAAAAGCTGCATCATCTACGATCAAAATCTTTTTGCTCATTTTTCTCTCTCCTCTTTATACTAATCTACTTTTTCAAATGTTGAATTCTATCTAACTGACTAACAATATCAGTTACACGCACACCGAAGTTTTCGTCGATAACAACGACTTCCCCTTCAGCTACTAATTTTTCATTGACAAGAATGTCTACAGGCTCTCCGGCGAGCTTATCTAATTCAATAATCGATCCTGCTCCAAGTTCTAAAATTTCTTTAATGGACTGCTTTGTTCTTCCCAGCTCAACAGTGACTTTTAGTGGAATATCCATTAACATATCTAAATTACGCTGTCCCTGACTGCTTAATGGAGGCTGTTGAAAGTCAGTAAAAGCTGCCTCCTGTATATTTGCTTCCTGCAGACTGCCATGTCTGCCCAAAATGTCATCATTTTTTCGCTGTACTGATTCTGTGCTTGCTGCCGCATGCCTGATAGACTCTTCCATTTGATTATTTTCCTGTTTTGGTGCTGAAGAAGAAATCGAGCTTGTATTTACACTTGTTTCAGGAATATCAGCCGATTTGTCTGCTGCTGCGTTTTCTGGTTTCTTTTCTGCCGGACTTTCTTCTGTCACAGCAGGTGCCGGATTCATTAACTGATGTACTAATTCTCTAGCAAAATCAATTGGAACAAGCTGCACCATATTAGAATCTATTAACTCTCCAATCATTAATTTGAAGAAGACTTTAACATAAACGTCATCCTCAAACAGACCTTCTTTCTTTTCATTTCCCAATCCATGAATAATTTGTGGAGGAGAAATATCAATTTTTTTATTAAATACTGTGGACATACTTGTAGCGGCAGCACCCATCATCTGGTTCATAGCCTCCTGAACTGCACTGAGGTGCATTTCGTTCAGCTCCTTGTCCGGATCTTTCCCATCACCGCCAAGCATAATATCAGCTATTACTGCTGCATCTTCTGATTTAATGAAAAAAACATTATTGCCAGTAAAGCCTTCTATGTAATTCACTTGAACACTTACAGGTTTAAATGTAACTTCTTTTTCTAATTCAGCCTTTTTAATCGTCGTGACAGCTGGTGTTGTAATCTCTACCTTTTGGTTTAATAGTGTAGACAGCGTTGTAGCAGAGCTTCCAAAGGAAATATTTCCAATCTCCCCCAGTGCGTCTTTTTCTATACTCGTCAGGAAGTCTTCCTCACCCGTCTGCTCCTGCTGATTTTCTTCCTCTTTATCTTCTGATACATTAAGCAGTGCATCAATTTCTTCCTGCGACAGCTTACCATCATTCATCATTTTCCATCACCCCATTCAGTTCCTCTAATACTTGAACAGACATTTTATGCCGATACTTACCTGGCTGCACCAGAAACTTAAACTCATCGTTCACAGCCATCTTCAACGGTGAATCAATCGCCTGATCTAATGCAATCACATCCCCGGCAGAGAATTTCAAAAATTCATCAATATTAATTGTTGCTTCACCAAGGATTGCTTTGACTTCAACGTCCGTATTTTGAAGATACTGCGACATTCTTTGCAGACTTTTTTCATCTTTATTTTTATTCGTCTGCATCCAATAGTGCGCGGAAAGCTTCGGTATAATTGGTTCCAAAATAATATGTGGAATACATATATTAATCATACCGGATACCTCTCCAATCATAGCTGTTAAAGAAACAACAACTACCGTTTCAGTTGGAGCAACTATTTGCATAAATTGGGGATTCTCTTCAAATTCTTCTAAAACCGGTTCAATATCTGCAACAGATGACCAAGCATTTTTCAAGCTGTCTTCTGCCTTCTCAAACAATTGTGTGAGCAAAAGCTTTTCAATTTCTGTCAGACTGCTTTTTTTTGAATCAACGGAACCCTTTCCTCCCAGGAGTCTCTCTAATAATGCGAAAGCCACATTAGGATTGATTTCCATAATCAGATTTCCATCTAATGGCTGCAAACTATAAATATTAAGGACTGTCCGTCTTGGTACCGAGCGTATAAATTCCTCATAAGGCACCTGATCAACAGAGGTAACATTAATATTTACATAGGTTCGGAGCTGCGTAGCAAAAAACGTTGTAAGCAATCTTGCATAGTTTTCGTGCAGTCTTGAAATGCTGCGTATCTGGTCTTTGGAAAAACGTAATGCTCTCTTAAAATCATATACACGAATACGTTTTTCGTCTTCTTCCTTTTTCAACTCTTCTGCATCCATTTCCCCTGATGTTATCGCTGAAAGCAAAGCATCAATTTCATTTTGTGACAATACCTCATCCATAAAATCTGGTCACCTCCTAGCATCATATAATCTATTGAAGTATCTTTTTAATGGTATATACGTCGGTAACCGTTCCTTCTGTCATCATCTCATTTAAATTCGTTTTCAGTGTCTCCTCCAGATCATCGAGACCTGTCTGGAAGTCTTCCTCTTCCATCACGGCCAATTCCTTAATTAATAAATTGGTAATTTGGAAGTCTCTTTTTTCTAATTCTTCCATTGCTTTTTTATCATCTGTAATTACCTGAAATTGAACCTGCACATACCTGTCATCCTTAATATCTGTTGTTACTTCCGGTGTTTCATAAGAATGGCTGACCATATCATCAATAGATTGCTCGCCGGACGCTTCTTCCGGTTCATTTACATAGATGACAATAATAAGTGTAGCTACAACGCCGACAAGTATTGTAATAAGTGCCGTGACAGCTACTTTCAATATTTTACTCATCTTTTTCACCTGCCTTTAAAGGGAGAGCAGGAAACCCAATCTGGTGATAAAAGGCTGTTACCTTTTCGATAATTTCTTCTTCACTTTCTTTTACAAATACTTTTTTTCCATTTAACAAAGAAATACTTGTATCTGCATGGGCCTGAACCTGCTCAATCATTATTGCATTAAGAACAAAAGGTTCATTATTTAATCGGGTCAGTCGAATCATGATTTATCGGGACTAACCTGAGCCTGTCAGCTCATGTTAGTCCCTTCCTCCCTTGCTTATCGTTTTAGATTAACAAGCTCCTGTAAAATTTCATCAGATGTTGTAATTATTCTGGTATTCGCCTGGAATGAACGCTGCGCTGTAATCATTTCCGTGAATTCTTCGGATAAGTCTACGTTGGACATTTCAAGAGCACCTGTTCTGAGTGTTCCAGCACCATCTTCTCCAGGAGTATAGTATCCATCTCCGTCAGTTTCCATTAATCCGGAGTTATTCGTTGCTAAGTAAAGGTTGCCTCCGACCTTCTCCAGTCCGGCTGGATTAGAAAAACGGGCAACTCCTATGTTTCCAGCCGCTATTGGCTGTCCGCCAGCTTCAGCAATATAAGTTACAGAACCATCATTTTGAACTGTGAAGTCCTGTGAACCAGGCGGAATTTGAATAGCTTCTCCATCTGTACCTAATAAATAAAGTCCATCCGCATTAATAATAAATCCATCATCATTAAAGCTGAAGTTTCCAGAGCGTGTATAGTATCTCTCATCATTAACATTTACTCCGTCATCACCATCAACACTGCCGCCGCCTAAAACAAACATGCCATCACCATCAATTAAAAAGTCTAATGGGTTATTTGTAGTTTGTGTAAAACCCTGTGTATGAATATTATTAATCGATCCCTGCTGCGAACCGAGACCTACCTGCTTTGCATTAACACCGCCACGGTTTCCTGTTGACCCTTGTGCACTCGACGTTGTCTGACTCAGCATATCCTGAAAATTGATATTTGCTTTTTTATAGCCTGTTGTATTAACGTTAGCAATATTATTTCCGATAATATCTAATTTTGTCTGTGAATTTTTCATTCCTGAAATACCTGCATACATTGAACGTAACATGATTATTTCCCCTTTTTTTCTTTTAATTTGACCGCTTCTGTCATTCCGCGGCTACAGGCTTCCCATAAAGGGTCCGGCCTTTTTGAATTTATAATAGAATCGTTCCATCAATATTGGTAAATACTTTTTTATCCGCCTCAGCTTGATTCAGTGCAGTAATCACTGTATTGTTTTTCACACTGACCACCATCGCGCTTCCGTCAACAACAACTAAAGCGTCCTTAACGCCCTTTTGCTTAGCTTCTTTTACTTTCTCTTGAATGGATTCCCATTCCTTGTTACTAAATTGAATATTTCTCTCCCGCATGCGATAAGCTGCATGCTTGCTGACAGTCAGTCCTTGCTGCTGTTGAAGAATATCTCCAAAGGAAACATTTCCTTTTTTGGGTGCCGCTTTTTTTATATATTGCTCCTGTGATATAGCTGGTACGATTGGTTGAATTGGGCGAACCATTATTCTTCTCCCTCCTCATTATCAGAAGGGTCTGTTACATTATTTTCTGATTCATCATCTGTTTCCTGCCCTGATGTTCCTACTTCAATAACTGTATCAGCATAGATTTTCTCACCGTTTTCTAAATGGAAAACAGCCCATCCATCCTGCTGCGAAACAGAAACAACTTTACTTGATTCAATCCCTTTTTCTCTTCCTGTTTCCTCGTCAAATGTTCTGTAATTCACTGTTTCGCCAATCATATGGCTATACTGGATAGCTGGAGAAACAAGCTGATTATTAACCAGAAGCTCCATCGATTTTGACATATTCATCATTTGTTCCAAGGATGAAAAAGTTGCCATTTGCGCTATAAACTCACCTTCATCCATGGTGTTCATCGGATTCTGGTTTTGCATCTGTGCAACCAATAATTTTAAAAATTCATCTTTTCCTAATTCAGACAAAGGTGCCCTTTGCGTCGATTGATTACTTAAATATAAAGATGGATCTATGGAAGTAATTGTTGTCACCGCCTTTCAAAAATGGTTAAGAGCCATTACAAACTGGTTTTACTCTGTATCTGTTCTTCTTCATTTTGAGATAAGAGCTTCTCCATAAACGATTCAAATGACTCTGTTTCAGAATATTGCTCCTGTTCATTTGACTCGGAAGACTCTTCATAATGATCTGCCTGCTGCTGGTCATTTGGATTTTCTTTCGAGTTTTTGGACGCATCTGTTCCGTTGAAAAGCATTACATTATCCTGCTTTTCAATGGTTACCTGATGCGGAGAAAATACATTTCTCAGCTGATGCAGATTAGATTCCAACACTTCCTTCACAGCTTTAGAAGATACAAGCATCTGTACTGTCAACTCTCCATTTGTCTGAACAAAACGGATTGTCATATCGCCTAAATTATCCGGCCTTAATTGAATTGATATCGGATTTTGTCCCCGTACAAAGCTGTACAGGCGCTGACTTTGCACAAGACTTTCGATTTTATCAATCAGTTCTTTGCCTGATAAAGCCTTTGTTAAATCTGTTTGTCCCATATTGACAATAAATTGCTCTACCCTTGAGATAGGCAGGCTCTCTTGCTTAAAAACAGCTGGCGATGCATCTTGAAAAGAAGTTTGCAGCCAGGCCGCTATTTTAGGCTCTGTACGCTGTGCAGATTCGGTCACTGTTTTTACCGATTGAGCCTCTGTCTGGTCTGCGAAATTCACATCGCTGTTCTGCTTGATAACTCCTGGAGATACCTCTTTAAAGACAGATTGCAGCCATGTTGCTATTCTCGCTTCTGCACGCTGTGATCCTTCTGCAGCTAATTTAAGTTTAGCTGCTTCCAGCGGTTGAACCAGCATTTCTTCTGACGGCTTCCAATCTTGCAATTGTTTCATTATTTGCTTTGCTGCCTGCTCTGCAATAGCAGGATCCGCTTTTTGCATCTGCCGGCTTATGACATCTATTAATTGCTGTATTCTTGCTTGCAGGTCCTCCTGACTACTACCCTCAGCCGGTTGGACCTCCGTTTGTTCAGCGCTAACCCTTATATCCTTCAGCAATTGTTCTTCTATTAAACCTGACTCAATAAATAAATCAGCTATCTGCTTCAGCATTTTCCCTGCTGTAGCGGAATCAGCTCTTAATATGAATTGGTTTAAATCCTGCAAGGCTTTATTTACCTCTATTGCTTGAGGATTTGTTTCTGTTTCTTCCGGCAACTTAGCATCCAGCAATTGATAGGCCATCTGGTTTACTGTCTGTCCAAAAATGAATGAGTCAGCTCTTTGCATGTACTGCTGAATGTCGTCCAGAGCTTCTTTCTTATCCATATGAGTATTTTCTTGGAAAAACTGATCCCAATCCTGCTTTAGTTTTGCTAACAGACTGGCCGTATCATCTATAGCTCCCATTTCATCTATACCTTGCAACAGGTTTACTATTTCATTGTAAATATCTGCAGCTCCCTGTAAATCTTCTTTCGTTTCTAAAGCCAGCTCGTCATTGTCATTCATAGAAACTCCTTGTTGGGAAGATAAGCTTTGCATTACTAATGTAAGTATTTCTTCTTGCAAGCTATCATTTTCTTGCAAAATATCGAGTACTTCATCTGGCAATAGCTTCTTCAGCTGTTGGTACGCTTTATCCAGCTGATTCTTCTTATTTTCTTGCATTGGGACTGATATATCGCCGGATGCTGGTACTGATTGCCGTAATAATAAATCACGGAAACCCGAATTCTGGTTCATGCCCTGTCCGGTATGCATCTTCTGATTGGAAAGCATAAAGTCAGGCATACTTAATATCATCGGATTCATTTATTCACCTCCCTTCAAATTTTTATAAACAAAGAAAACCTATGATTCTAACATAAAATCATATTTATTAAGGAACAGCTACGTCCAGCTCAATCAACATTTTGGTATAGGTTGTTGCTGCTTCCACTTCCATTTTCTGCAAAATATCACCGCGATCATCCGTTGACATTTCCTCTAAAATATCAACAGCTAAATCATCTTCTAAATTTTCGAGGATAGCGGCTGCTTCTTTACTTTTCATACCTTCCAGCGTTTTCGTCATAGAACTTTTTTCTGAAGCATTTGCCTGCCCTTGCGGCTGTTCACCCTCTTGCTCTCCATCCGCATTTTCTTCTGCATCAGCACTTGCTGTTTCTTCCAGTTCATCCTGCAAACTGCTGATCTGGTTTTCCAGCTCAGTGATGCTATCCTCAAGACCCTGGATTTGTTCATCCTTATTATCTATGATCTTATCTTTGCTTTCTAACTGATTCTGTAATGCCTCCATGTCATTAGAAGCGTTTTTTTTCTCATCCTCTATGAACATTTCTCCAACAACGGGAATAGATTTCCCCTGCTCCTTCAGCCAATCCAATGTATTAAACCCTGCAATATGTAAAACAAAAACAACAATGACAGACAGGATAAAGAGTGGCATAGCAATTAAAAACAGCTTCATGAAGATACCACCTGAAGACTTTTGAACTTCTGATTCGTTTTGTTTTTTATTCTTCATCTATTTCACCTTTGCTTTTGTCTCAGATACTGTTGCATTGACATTTCATCCATAAAGCTGGCTTCCTGTCTCCTTACAATTGCTTGAGCTTCTTCTTTTTTCAATTCAATAATCTTGTCATATTTTTTATACTCAATATAAGCTTCAGATAATTTGCTTTGTTTCTTATTCATATCGTTTCTTGCTCTTTGAACTAAAAGCTGGACAGTTTGAATTTGATTTGTCAGTTTCTCAATATAAGCAGACTGTTCTTTTATTTTCTCAATCGATGTAGATGCTTGAATCGCATTTTCAAAGGAATTCTCTGCAACTTCTTTTTTCTGTAATAAATTGTACAGCTCCGTAGCAATCTTTTCGAACGTTTCTTGTGATTGTGCATAAGCCTTCTGGGCTATTTGCTTCTCATTATCATGTATATCTCTTATCTTTGCTAAACTGGATATTCCAGCCATAAAAACAACTCCTTTATTCAACCAGGTTTCTCATCATTTGAACGGTTTCTTCAAGGCTTACCTGCTCATACACCCCTTGTTTTAAAAAAGAAACAATTTTGGGATAAGATGCAACAGCTAAGTCTACCTCAGGATTTGTTCCTTTTTTATATGCGCCAATAGAGATTAACTCATTATTTTCTTCATACGTTGCAAGAAGCGTTCTTAAACCTGTCGCTATCCGTTTATGTTCATCTGTTGCGATAACATTCATCACCCTGCTGATTGATTTCAAAACATTGATTGCGGGATATTGGCCTCTTTCTGCAATTTTACGGTCCAGAACAATGTGACCATCAAGAATACCTCTTACTGCATCAGCAATCGGTTCATTCATATCATCTCCATCAACCAGAACTGTATAAAATCCAGTTATCGAACCCTTTTCATCTGTTCCGGCCCGCTCTAAAAGCTTTGGCAGAATAGAGAATACGCTTGGCGTGTATCCTTTTGTTGTCGGCGGCTCACCCACCGCTAAACCAATTTCTCTCTGAGCCATAGCAACCCGTGTAACAGAATCCATCATTAAATTCACATTAAACCCTTGTTCTCTGAAATATTCACTGATAGCAGTCGCTGTGTATGCTCCCCGAATTCGCATGAGCGCGGGCTGATCAGAGGTTGCTGCAACAATAATGGACTTTTTCAATCCTTCTTCGCCTAAATCATGCTCAATAAATTCCCGGACCTCTCTGCCCCGTTCTCCAATCAGTGCAATAACATTCACATCCGCATTACTATTCCTTGCAATCATTCCTAATAGTGTACTTTTTCCGACACCGCTCCCGGCAAACAGACCGACACGCTGACCGATTCCCATTGACAAAAAACCGTCGATAGCCCGCACGCCAATTTGTAATGGCTGTCTGATCGTCGGACGGGAAAGCGGATTAGGAGGCTTTCTCTCCGTCTGATATCTTGTTAAGCCTTTCGGTAATGATTCCGAATCAGACAGCGGCTTTCCCAAAGGATCTAATACATGACCAATCAGACTTCTTCCTGCCTTCACCATTAATGGATTACCGGTAGCTTCCACTAAACAGCCGGAGCCAACTTCATTGACTTCCCGATAGGGCATCAAAATAATCTTTTCGTTTTGGAAGCCTACTACTTCTGCTAAAATGAGATTTTCATCGTTTGTACTGGTATGTATGTAACAAACCTCACCAATATTTGCTGCCGGCCCCTCTGATTCAATCATTAACCCTACTACACGAACAACTTTTCCAAATCGCTTGTATGAATCCGTTTTTTCAATTACTGAAATGAGTGCCTCCGTATTCATTGTGCACCCTCCATAACATAGTCCATTAATGCCTCTCTTATTTTTTGCAGCTGTGTATTGACACTTGTTTCCATCTGTCCATGAGGGTGTTGAATAATACAGTCTGTTGACTGGATATGTGGATCTGCATGAATAGACAGCTTTGTATCGTCCCCTGTCAGACGCTGCAGTTCTTCCTGATGCGAATGAACCTCTTCATAATAATCCGGATGAACAATAATTGTAATAGATGGCTGAGACTTTACATCCTCAATAGCAGCCTGGATTAGTTTCATAATATAATCCGGTTTTTCCTTTAATTCCTGATGCAGAATTTTATTTGCAACGGTCATGGATATCTCCACGATGCTTTCTGTTTGCTTTTCTAATGTTTGATGGTAGTCCTCTTTTGCTATATCAATGATATGATTAGCTTTATTCAGCTGGCTTTCAAACTGCTGAAAAGCCTCTTGTTTCCCATCCTCATATCCTTTTTGAAACCCTTGCTGCTGTGCTTCTTCAATTAACTTTTGTTTTTCTTCTTCCCACCTGCTGCGGGCTTCTTTTATCTGGTTGTCCGCTTCTTCAATCCGTTTTTCCTGCTGTTCTTCAATAGAGGCTAACTCCTGTTTTTGTAATAAAATGGTTTCAGATAACTGCTGATGCACTTTATTTGCATCCTCTTTATGCGTATCTGCCGGAGGAATAATGGATTCAATCGGTTTAATCGATATTTGTTTTTTATAACTAGACAATAATATCGTCTCCTCCGCCTCGCGCGATAACAATTTCTCCTTTTTCTTCCAGACCACGTATGACATTGACAATTCGTGTTTGCGCCTCTTCTACATCTTTCAGACGCACCGGTCCCATATATTCCATTTCCTCTTTAAAAGTGGTTACCATTCGTTCAGACATATTATTAAAGACAATATCCTTCACCTCATTGCTGGCAACTTTAAGGGCTAATCGTAAATCATCATTATCCACTTCTCTGATAACGCGCTGAATGGCCCGATTATCCAATGTAACAATATCTTCAAATACAAACATTCTTTTCTTAATTTCTTCTGCTAAATCCGGATCCTGAGACTCTAGAGCATCTAAAATTGTTTTCTCCGTTGCACGGTCTACTCCATTAAGCACCTCTACCACCGTTTGAATACCGCCAGTCTGTGTATAATCCTCAGTCATAGAAGAAGATATATTTTTTTCCAACACCTGCTCTATCTGACTGATAATCTCTGGTGATGTTGAATCCATTGTAGCGATTCTGCGTGCCACATCTGCCTGCACATTTTTAGGCAGGGCGGAAAGGATTTGACCGCTTTGCTCAGCATCTAAATAGGAAAGGATAAGCGCAATGGTTTGCGGATGTTCTCCTTGAATATAATTCAAAACCTGCTGCGGGTCTGCCTTTCTGGCAAAATCAAATGGTCTTACCTGCAAGGAAGAGGTCAGACGATTGATAATGCTCGATGCCTCCTGCTTCCCGAATGCCTTTTCCAAAACTGTTTTGGCGTATCCTATACCTCCTTGAGAGATATAATCCTGTGCAACTGCAATCTGATGAAATTGCTCTAATATATCTTCTTTTAAATGTGAGTCTACCTTTTTAACAGAGGAAATATCTAAGCTGAGCTTCTCAATTTCTTCTTCTGATAAATACTTATACACTTGTGCTGATACATCCGGACCTAATGAGATTAAGAGAATGGCTGCTTTTTGTCTTCCTGTGAGTGTATTTTTTCTTGCCATAAATAAAACCTCCTAGTCTTCATTCATCCAGCTGCGTAATAATTTCGCAAATTCTTCTGGTTTTTCATTTGCAATTTTCTCAAGCTGTTTTCTCCTGATAACTTCTTCTGTATCTTTTGTGGTAGCAAGATCAGGAATAACCGGTTCCTCGTTATTGGATACAGATGTTAATGGCCGTTCTTCCTGTATTTCCTCTTCCATCCATTCTTCCTCAGTACGATTTCTTCTGAGCATAACGATTAAAATAACTATGACAATGAGTAATATTCCGCCGGCAATATACAGCCATAAAGGAATTCCTGCTCCAGATGGTTCTTCCTGTTCTCCGGCAGAAGCGCTGAACTCCTGGAAAACAATCGATGTATTAGCAATAGTATCTTCATCCTGTAAGTCGCCATCAACCGATGTTTCAATGATAGAATTCAAAATGGATTCGACACCTTGTTGAACATCTGTCTGTTCCTGCTGATTTAAAAATTCTGTTTCTCCATCTGTAGCTTGTCTTGCGCTGTTAACCGCAACCTGTATACCAAGGTCTCTGACTTGGTAAGGACTTTCTACTATCTCACGACGGATACGATTAAACTCATAATTAATGGTTTCTTTATCTAATTCGTATTCACCATCATCACCATCACCGGCAGGGAAATTAGCAACATCTTCTTCTCCGGTGCCCACAACATCATCCGGGCTTCCTTGACCTGCATAAGACTCCTGAATCGTTTCTAAGCTGACAGGAATGCCTTCCATAGCTTCTAAATCGACAGGCTCTACCAAGTCTTCTGTCCGGTTCTCCTGTGAAAAATCGATATCTGCAGTAACAGAAACAACAATATTTTCATTTCCTAACATGGTACCGAGCATTTGCTGTAATCTTCGTTGAATATCCCGCTCTACATCTTTCTTAATAGATTGCTGATTTGAATATGTATCCTGCCCTCCGGCAAATTGTGTATCCTGATCATAGTATTCAAAGTACTGGTTCATAATGATAATATCTTCCGGATCTAAATTAGGAACTGCCTTTGATACCAGATGATAAAGTCCTTCTACCTGATTCCCTTCAAATTGATATCCCGGCTGTGTATGCAGCATAATAGCAACACTTGCTTCTCCTGATGACTCATCAGCAAATACAGGCTGCTCCGGCATGTTAATCATGACATTTGCATCTTGGATGCCGTCAATACCGGAAATCAAATTTCCAAGCTCCGTTTGCATCGCATCCAGTTTCATCACACTAAATTCATTCTCTGTAATACCCCAGGAGGCATTCTCGCTAAAAAATGAATAATCTATACTTCCACTGCTTGGAAGACCCATAGAGGCAAACTCCAACAATAACGAATCAACCTGCTCCTCAGGAACCAGAATAGATGTCCCGCCATTTTCGAGCTCATATGGAACAGCCCTTGTATCCAGCTCACCTGTAATCTGACCAGCCTCCTGGAGGGATAAATTATTATACAAAGGAACATATTTCGTATTTGTAGTAAAGAAAACCATCGCTGCGATCAGCATAATGATCAGAACTGCTCCACCAATCATGGTTCCTTTTTGCCCCTTAGATCTGGACTTCCAAAAAGTAAAAGTGGATTCTCTCCATCTCTGTAATCTCTCTTTCATATACACTACCCTCACTAAATTCAAAAAACTGTAATCTTTATTCTTATTAAAGACGTGCGGCCCCTAAAGCACCAATCATTTTTAATATTGTTACTAAACGCAATTTTCCGGCAGGGAGTACCCCGGGTTCCAACTGCTCAACGCGGGCAAATTCATTATCCCTTCCGTTTTTAACAGTCTCGTTTAATTATCTTTACACCTGCATTCGCATAATTTCGTTGTAGGCATCAATTACTTTTCTTTGTACCTGTACGCCGGTTTCCAGTGTAATACTTGCTTTTTGAGCTGAGATCATTACATCATGAAGGTTCTCCACATTACCGTTTGCTAATCCTTCTGTCTGCTTGTCTGATTCTAATTGAATATGATTCAAATCCTCTATAGCATTTTTTAACATGGAAGAGAAATTACTTTGTACTTCGTTTGGAGTTATACGTGAAGGTTGTTCATTTCCAATTTGATTTAATGAAGGGAAATTAGTCCCAGCTATATTCATTCCACTATACCACCTTTATTTTAGTTTCTTCCTATCTCTAATGCTTTCATCAGCATTCCTTTGCTGGCATTGAAAGCTGTCACATTTGCTTCATAAGAACGGGAAGCACTCATCATATCGACCATTTCTTTTAAAGGATCCACATTTGGCATTTCTACGTAGCCATCCTCATCTGCATCAGGATGTTCCGGATTATATACTAGCTCAAATGGCGTCTGGTCCTCAACAATTCCTGTGGCTCTCACACCACCGCCAGAGTCATTGGCACCTTCAGCATTTTTTAACATTTGCTTAAATGAAGGCTGTTCCGTACCAAAAGTAACCATTTTCCGGCGATACGGTTCGAATTCCCCATCTGCATTTTGTGTAGCCCGGGTTGTCTGCGCATTTGCCAAATTGGAAGATACTAAATCCATGCGCAATCTTTGGGATGTTAAGCCGCTTGCACTGGTATTCATTGACTGAAAGATAGACAATTTTAATTTCCTCCTCGAATAACGGATTGTAAACTGCTGAATTTCCCATTCATACGATCAATAAGACTATTATAATAGATTTGATTTTTAGCCAGTTCTGACATTTCTTTATCAATATCGACATTATTACCGTTATGATTATATGTAGTTGATGAATCTTTCATAATACGAAAAGGTTTATTTTCTCCTTCATTAAAGTCCAAATGACGTTCATTCGTCTTATTTGCCTGAAGAGCGCCCATCTCGTTTTCTAAAGCAGATTTAAAGCTTACTTTTTCAGCCTTATAATTCGGTGTATCTGCATTTGAAATGTTATTGGAAATAGCATTATTCTTTGCAGAAGCATACTGTATCGAATTTTCTAACCGGCTAATCGTTCCACTAAATAAATCCATTTGTATTTCACACCTTCTTTTTTAACATTAACACCCATAAATGATATTCATTATACGAATTAATTTTAAATTAAGTGATTGATAAAGTCTATGCAATTTCTACATAATTCTTGACAATTCTCAAAATGAATCCTTAAGACTAGAACAAAACACCTAATATCTTGATGATTCATGATAAATTATTACAAAATAACACAGAAAAGAAAGCTATATATCGAAAAATGATTAAAAACAGGTAATTAGACCTCTTTTTTCATTCTACCCTTTCCAGCCAAGGAATTCAATATACTCATTTTAATTTTCATTTAAATCTAATTTACTATAAATATATATTTATTTCTCAACACATATTAGAAAGCTTCCTTTCTCACTTTATGTTGCGCATGAAGACTTTTACACCGTTAAAATATTTCTTTCAAACAACTGTTAACCCATCCCGCCCTTTGTTGCCAAATTCATAGCAAAGAACAATTAAATCAGTTTCATCCATCATAGGCCGTGCGGAGAAAGTTCGGGTTTTTTCCGCACAAAAAAAGCAGAGAAGGATTCTTCCTCCACTGCTTATTTCAGTTTATTTAGCGTGTACGGATTTTTTCCAGTTCTACTAAGAACTTATCATTTAATACTTTAATATAAGTTCCTTTCATACCCAGAGAGCGGGACTCGATAACCCCTGCGCTTTCCAGCTTACGAAGTGCATTAACAATTACAGAACGTGTAATTCCTACACGGTCAGCAATCTTACTTGCAACTAATAAGCCTTCTTTTCCGTTTAATTCTTCAAAAATATGATCAATTGCTTCTAACTCACTATAAGACAGAGAGCTGATCGCCATTTGTACAACAGCTTTGCTTCGTGCTTCCATTTCAATTTCTTCTGTTTTCTCATGAAGTATTTCCATACCTACTACAGTTGCACCATATTCAGCCAATAATAAATCATCATCATTAAATGTTTCATTTACGCGGCCAATGATTAACGTACCCAGGCGTTCTCCGCCACCGATAATTGGAACGATTGTAGTGTAGCCGTCTTTAAATAATTCTTTATTTTCAACAGGAAATACGGTGTGCTTGTTGTCGATATCAAGGTTTGCAGTAGTCTCACGGATTTCCTGTAATCCCTCAGTATATTCTGCAGGAAATTGCTTTTCTTCAAGCATGGATTTCATACGATCATTTTCTACCTCTTGATTTACTGCTACACCTAATAATTTTCCGCGTCTGCTAACAATATAGACATTCCCGCGAATCACGTCACGTAATGACGCTGACATTTCATTAAAGTTTACTGACTTTCCTGTTGCTGTTTGTAGCATTGCATTAATTTTTCTTGCTCTAGTTAATAAATCCATTTGATATTCCTCCATTTTAGAATTTTAAATTATAGTATAAATTGACTGAGATCCTTGTTTTGAGCAATAGTCGAAAGCTTATCATTAACATATCCTCCGGTAATTTCAACTTCTGTCATTGAAATATCAGGAGCTTCATAGGACAGGTCTTCTAATAATTTTTCTAAGATAGTGTGCAATCTGCGTGCTCCAATGTTGTCTGTATCCTGGTTCACATCAAAAGCAATTTGCGCAAGTCTTTCTATAGCTTCGTCCGTAAATTTAAGTTTTATACCTTCTGTTTCCAGCATTTTCTTATATTGTTTTAATAAAGCATTGGAAGGCTCTGTTAAAATTTGCTTGAATTCATTGATTGTAAGCTTTTCTAATTCTACACGAATCGGAAATCTGCCTTGCAGTTCGGGAATCAGATCCGAAGGCTTCGACATATGAAAAGCTCCTGCTGCAATAAATAGGATATGATCCGTTTTTAATGCTCCATGCTTGGTGACAATGGTTGATCCTTCCACAATCGGCAGGATATCTCTTTGTACACCTTCTCTGGAAACATTGGCAGAGCCTTCCTGTTTACCTGCTACTTTATCAATTTCATCAATAAAAATAATACCTGTTCGTTCAGAGCGTTTAATAGCTTCCTGTGTGACCTCATCCATGTCGACAAGCTTTTGTGCCTCTTGCTGAGTCAAGACTTTTCTCGCCTCTGAAACAGTTAGTTTACGTTTCTTTTTCTTTTTAGGCATGAACTGACCAAAAGCATCCTGCATATTCATCCCCATTTGTTCCATTCCCGAACCTTGCAGCATGTCAAACATAGATGGCGGAATTTCTTCCACTTCAATAGAAACGTAATGGTCTTCCAACTCGCCTAAAGCCAGCTGGTGGGCTATCCGCTTTCTCTTTGATTTAATTTCTGATTCTTCATTAGAAGTATCATCTTCTTGATCTTCATCCGAATCAGAAGCTTGAAACAGCATCTCAAAAGGATTTTTCACAGAATTTTTAGATTTGGTTTGAGGGACAAGCAATTTTATAAGCTTTTGGTTTGCTTCTTGTTCCGCAGACTCCATAACATCTTCCATCTTTTCTTCTTTCACCATTCGAACAGCATTTTCAACTAAATCACGAACCATTGATTCAACATCTCTGCCGACATAACCAACTTCTGTAAACTTCGTCGCTTCTACCTTAATAAAGGGTGCACCGGTCAGCTTGGCAAGACGTCTTGCAATTTCTGTCTTTCCTACACCTGTCGGCCCGATCATTAAAATATTTTTGGGCACAACTTCATCCTGAAAATCTTCGTCCAGCTTCATACGTCTATAACGATTTCTAAGAGCCACAGCCACAGATTTCTTAGCCTGATTCTGCCCTATAATGTACCGATCTAACTGAGTCACAATTTGCTTTGGCGTTAAGTCTGCCGTCATCAAAAGTATCCTCCCTTATCAAGACTTCATTAAAAACATGAAATCACTTTAAAAAAGATGTTCATAAAGTCACCAGCCTATCATTTGGGCTGAGTAAGCGCAACCTCAAATGATAGGCTGCGAAACCTTTAGTTGACGTTTTTTAAAACACTTCGTTAAAGTTTTATTCCAATACCTCTAATGTAATCTGATCATTGGTAAACACACAAATATCTCCCGCAATTTCTAATGCCGTCTGCGCAATTTCAGCAGCAGACAACTGAGGTGCTTTTTGCTGCAACGCTCTGCCGGCACTTAACGCATAATTGCCACCAGATCCAATAGCTAAAATACCATCGTCCGGTTCGATAACTTCACCTGTGCCGGATACAAGGTACATATTTTCTCTATTCATTACTATCAGCATAGCCTCCAGCTTCCTAAGAACCTTATCAGAACGCCATTCTTGCGCTAATTCAACAGCTGCTCTTGTCAAATTTCCATTAAAAGCCTGTAACTTATTTTCGAATTTCTCAAACAGCGTGAAAGCATCTGCAACAGAGCCGGCAAATCCTGCCAGAACTTTACCATTATATAAAGTTCTTACTTTCTTTGCAGTATGCTTCATAATAACAGCATTACCCAATGTAACCTGGCCGTCACCGCTCATTGCACACTTTCCATTATGCTGCACTGCAAATATAGTTGTGGCATGCATCCCAGAATCCATATATCCACCTCACCTAATTTTTAATAGTAAAGTAAGCATACAATTTTGCAGAATTTATTTCTGTTTCGAGAATAGCCGCATCCAGCTCCGAGCGCCCAACAACAACTACCGCAACTTCCCTCAGCTCCGTACGATAAGTCAGCATCGGTTTAAAGGAAAGGAAGGCCGACTAAAAACAGGCTGAAGCCTAACGTCGACATACCCCTAAAGGGGCATGTTTCCTTTATCTCCTACGTCTCAGTCCAGTTCGTACGTTGCTGAATAGGTGCTCTCCGCTTTAGATTCTCACTCACTTGCGCGCGGATGGCTTTTCATATAAGCCTTCTTCAAATGCTCTTTAGAGACATGTGTATATATTTGTGTAGAGGATAAACTTTCATGCCCTAACAATTCCTGTACTGACCTTAAATCTGCCCCTTCATTCAGCATATGTGTTGCAAATGTATGCCTGAGTTTATGGGGATGTATTTGAATATTTAAAGAAGCTTTTTCTACTATTTTATTCAACACAGTACGAATGCCTCTTGTTGTTATCGGATTTCCTCTTGCATTTAGAAATACATTCTCTGTCATGTTATTTGATTTATTCAGTAAATTTTTCCTTCCATTAATCAAATACTTTTTTAAAGCAGCTTCTGCAAAACTGCCAAAAGGAACATAACGCTCTTTACGCCCTTTTCCTCTGACAAAAATAGTTCCTATTGAAAAATCAATATCCTGCAGCTGCAGCTGCTGACATTCACTGACACGGATCCCGGTTCCATACAAAACCTCCAGCAGTGCCTGGTCACGCTGCCCTAAATCCGTCATCAAATCATTTACACGAAAAAGATTCTCCAGCTCTTCTTCATAAAAAAAACCGGGTACAGGCTTTTCTGTTCTAGGCAGTGTAAGCTGTATAAACGGATTCACCACAACGAGCTTCTCCCGTTCTAAAAAACGGTAAAAGCTTCGAAGGGAAGATATTTTTCTGGAAACAGACCTTCTGCTTAATGAAGCATCATATAATTCTGTAAGAAATATCCGGACTTCCCGATAACTTACTTCTTTTAAATCATTTACATCTTCTCTTTGCATAAAAGCTTCGAATGTTTCTAAATCGCTCCGATAATATTGCACAGTATACGGTGAGGCATTTTTTTCAATTTGTAAATACTCTATAAATTGATCTATATATGCTTTTAATTCCACAAAGAATTCACCTCATCATCGTATAACGGATAAAGCATAGCATAATCCATATAAGAATGCAATGAATTTAACGCAATTGTAATAAAATTCTGAAAGGTGTTTACGGTTAAGAAAATTCAATGAAATGAAGAAACATTTAATCAGGTAATTAGAAGTTATATACATCCCCGCTATATTTATTTTTCTGCGGATAGCTTGAAGAGAATCATCAGCTATGATGGAAGATTCTCTAGGGCAAAGGGATGTAAACAACTGTTCAAATAATCTGGGGCAATATTTTCATTTAGCTTATCGTTTATCTTCTGTAAAGGTAATTACCTTACCAACTAGTGATTATAATAACAAATGTATTTTTAGTCAACTTTAATGTTCTTATATTTGTTATTACATTTAAGATTAGATTGTTATATTCTTTATTCACAATAAAAATAGCTAATTAAATAATTAGCTATTTTTGTGCAACTTCCTTATATTCACAATTGGAGCATTGAACTTGTGTTTCTTTTTTACTTTTCTTTTCAACAAGCATGGAGTTACACTTCGGACAGCTTCTGGCAATAGGTTTATCCCACGAAACAAAATCACATTCTGGAAATTGGTCGCAGCCATAGAATGTTCTTTTTTTCTTTGATTTTCTTTCTACTACTTCGCCTTTATGACACTTCGGGCAGGTGACACCAATTTTCTTTAAGATAGGCTTTGTATTTCTGCAATCAGGAAAATTGGAACACGCCAGAAACTTACCGTATCTGCCCATTTTATAAACCATCTCATGTCCGCATTCTTCACAGGTAATACCAGCAGGCTCATCGCGTATTTCTACCTTCTCCATTTCAGCATCTGCTTTTTCAAGCCGTTTGCTGAAATCTTGATAAAAGTCATCAATAATTTGAATCCAGGCAGTTTTTCCTTCTTCTACAGAGTCTAAATCAGTCTCCATTTTTGCAGTGAATTCTGCATCAATTACTTCCGGGAAAAATTCTTCTACGAGTTCACAGACAATAGTACCCAGCTCAGTAGGAACAAATCGTTTATTATCAATAGATACATAACCTCTGCGTTGAATCGTATCTAAAGTCGGTGCGTAAGTAGATGGACGGCCGATACCCATCTCTTCCATTGTTTTCACCAGTCTCGCATCTGTATAGCGTGGCGGCGGCTGGGTAAAATGCTGATTCGGTTTCACTTCTTTGGATTCAACCTTCGTGCCTTCTTCCAAGTCCGGCAGTATTTTATCTTCCACTTTTTTGTTATCGTCATTACCTTCTACATAGACCTTCATAAAGCCTTTAAACTTTATTTTTGAACCGGTTGCACGAAACTCTACTCCGTTATTCAACAGGTGCACCGTCATTGTATCCATCACTGCCGGCGCCATTTGACTCGCAACAAAACGTTCCCAGATCAACTTATACAGCCGCAGCTGGTCTCTTGATAAAATATTCTTTAATGCTTTTGGATCACGCAAGGTTGACGTCGGGCGAATTGCTTCATGCGCATCCTGGGCGCCGCTCTTATTTTTGACAGGACCCTGTTTGCCCAGGAAGTTTTCCCCGTAATTCTCTTTAATATAGTCTTTAACTTCTTCTTTAGCTCCATCTGAAATCCGCGTGGAGTCGGTACGCATATATGTGATTAAACCTGTAATTCCGCCTGAAGAACGTCCCAGGTCAATTCCTTCATATAATTGTTGAGCAATCATCATGGTTTTCTTTGCCCGGAAGTTAAGCTTTCTTGCCGCTTCCTGTTGAAGGGATGAAGTAGTAAATGGATGTGCTGGATTTCGCTTTCTTTCCTTTTTCTTCACACTTTGAATAGTGAATTCTTTACCATCCAGCTTCTTCTTAACCTCTTCTACATCATCTTTTGTTTTAAGCTTTGTTTTTTTGCCATCAACACCGTAAAAAGCACCTTCAAACGTTTCGTTACCTTTTGCAAATACTCCATCAATAGACCAGTATTCTTCCGGTTTGAAATTCTCAATTTCTTTTTCTCTATCAATAATCATTTTCAAAGCAACAGACTGTACGCGTCCGGCACTCAATCCTTTTTTCACTTTCTTCCATAGTATTGGGCTGATATTATAGCCTACTAACCGATCGAGAACACGGCGGGCCTGCTGCGCATCAACTAAGTCTAAATCAATTGGCCGCGGATGCTTAAAAGATTCTTTAATGGCATCCTTTGTAATTTCATTAAAAACAACCCGGCACTTTGAGTTTTCATCAACATTTAAAACATGTGCTAAATGCCATGCAATTGCTTCTCCCTCACGATCCGGATCGGCTGCGAGAAAGATTTTTTTTGCTTTTTTTGCTGATTTTCTTAAATCTTTAAGTATATCCCCTTTTCCGCGGATGGTAATATACTTCAATTTATAATTTTCTTCAACGTCTACTCCCATTTGACTCTTTGGCAAATCCCGAAGATGTCCCATAGAAGCTTTTACTGTATATTTTTTTCCTAAATATCGTTCAATCGTTTTTGCTTTCGCTGGCGACTCAACGATAACGAGATAATCTGACATGTACGTTCCTCCCATAATGAGGTTGACAATTTACGAATAGAAATCGCTCCTAATAATATAGATAGAATACGATTTTGTCAAACACTATTTATTGAATAATTGAAAATAATAATTCCACTCTGTGTAAATATCCTCGGCTGATTGTATTAATTTTGCGCCATTTTGAATGAGCTCATTACAACCTGTGCACTGTTTTAAAAGCGGACTGCCCGGTACAGCGAACACATCCCTTCCTTGATCCAGAGCTTGGTCAACAGTAATCATTGTTCCACTCTTCTTCATTGCCTCAATAACTAGAGTCCCCATTGTCAAACCACTTATAATCCGATTTCTTTCTGGAAAATGATATTTTTGAGGCGGCTGATCAGGAGGGTATTCTGACAGAACCAGTCCTTCTCTTGCTATTTGCTGGTACAGAGAAATATGCTCTCGCGGATATATCGAATGAAATCCGCTACCCAGAACAGCAATCGTATTCCCTCCCCGCTCTAATGTCAACCGATGTGCCATACTGTCAATCCCTCTGGCCATCCCGCTGATAATAACCCAATTGGCGTCAATAAGAGGGGTTACTGCAAAGTGAAGCTTTCTAAAAGCTTCATTAGATGGATTCCTTGTACCAATAACACTAAGCGCCGGCTGTTTTTTTAAAAGGTCAGGATTTCCTGCTCCATATAAAACGAGCGGTGCGTCTTTAATTGTATTTAACATATCGGGATAATATTCGTCAACCAATGTGATGATATGATATTCTCTTATTTCTGCCAAAATCTTCTTTTTTAAAAGCTTGTTATGGAGGTCTTTCAAGAGGATTTGTGCTTTTTTCTGAGGAATTCGAATAATTTTTGACAATTCTTGAGAGGAGATTTGATAAATTTTTTTTAATTCAGGATCCAGTCTGATCCATTTTCGGATAAAAGCGCGCGATGCATAACGGCATCGGCTGAGATGAATAAAGTCTAGACGATCAATATGATAATTCAATGCATATAATTCCCCTTTCACCTAAAATGAGAAGCCTGGACAGAATCTTGCCTCTATCTGGCAGTTAGATAGAGGCTTCATATTCTGACAGGCTTCTTTAAAACATATTATAACCGTTTTAGTGTGTTTTACATTTTTCTTCCAGGCCTTTTTCTTTTAATGCTGCAATCATTGTTTCTCCCATGACAGCTGGTGTATCTGCTACTTTAATACCGCAAGACTCCATAACACGGATTTTTTCATCAGCTGTCCCTTTTCCTCCGGAGATAATCGCACCGGCATGACCCATGCGTTTTCCTGGAGGTGCTGTTACACCGCCGATAAATCCGACAACAGGTTTTGTCATATTGGCTTTAACCCATTCAGCAGCTTCTTCTTCTGCTGTACCGCCGATTTCTCCAATCATAATAACAGCTTCTGTTTCAGGGTCTTTGTTAAACTCATCTAACACATCGATGAAGTTTGTCCCATTAACAGGATCGCCGCCAATACCAACTGCTGTTGTTTGTCCGTATCCAGCTTCTGTTAATTGATGCACTGCTTCATAAGTTAATGTACCAGAGCGGGAAACAACTCCGATATGGCCTTTTTTATGGATATATCCAGGCATAATGCCAATTTTTGTTTCATCTGCAGTGATGACACCTGGGCAGTTAGGTCCGACAAGGCGTGTTTTCTTGCCTTCCATATAACGTTTTACTTTGACCATATCCATTACCGGAATATGTTCTGTAATACAGATAACCAAATCTAGCTCTGCATCTGTTGCTTCAATAATTGCATCTGCAGCAAAAGGTGCCGGTACATAGATAACAGATGCAGTTGCCCCAGTAGCTTTTACAGCATCTTCAACTGTATTAAAAACAGGAACCCCTTCTACTTCTGTACCTGCTTTTTTAGGAGTAACACCGCCAACAATTTTTGTACCATATTCTAACATTTGCTTTGTATGGAAACGTGCAGTTCCACCTGTAATCCCTTGGACTATTACTTTTGTATCTTTATTAATATAAACACTCATTCTAAGTCCGCCCTTTCCTATTATACGTCCTTTATTTGTAAGTAATCATACGGTAACTACTTCATTTCACTGCTGCAACAATTTTTTCTGCGCCGTCTGCCATAGAAGCTGCAGAAGTAATATTCAGACCTGATTCATCTAAAATTTGTTTTCCGCGCTCTACGTTTGTACCTTCTAAACGAACAACTAACGGAATAGTTAAACCGATTTGTTTGGTTGCTTCTACAACACCCTCAGCAATGACATCACATTTCATAATTCCGCCAAAAATGTTTACAAAAATTCCTTTTACATTTTTGTCTGAAAGAATGATTTTAAATGCTTCTGTTACTTTTTCAGCTGTAGCACCGCCCCCCACATCAAGGAAGTTAGCCGGATCACCGCCATAGTGTTTAATAATGTCCATTGTAGACATTGCTAAACCGGCACCATTTACCATACATCCGATATTTCCATCTAAAGAGACATAGCTCAGGTCATACTTGGAAGCTTGTATTTCTTTTTCATCTTCTTCACCTAAATCACGTAATTCCGCTATATCCGGATGACGGTAGAGTGCATTATCATCAAAGTTTAATTTTGCATCTAATGCAAGCACTTCATTATCACCTGTTGTTACAAGCGGATTAATTTCTGCAATAGAGCAATCCTTTGCAACAAAAGCTTCATATAATGCTGTCATAAATTTAACTGCTTTACCTAGTAATTCATTCGGAATATTAATATTAAATGCCAGTCTTCTAGCTTGATAAGGTGATAAACCGACAACAGGATCAATCACTTCTTTGAAGATTTTTTCAGGTGTTGCTTCTGCCACCTCTTCAATTTCTGTGCCGCCTTCTTCAGACGCCATCATAACAACTCTGGACGTTGCACGGTCAAGAACTACCCCTACGTAATATTCTTTTTGAATATCACAGCCTTCTTCGATAAGTAAACGTTTTACTTCTGTACCGTCAGGACCGTTCTGATGTGTTACAAGTGTTTTTCCTAAAATTTCATCCGCATATGTACGAACTTCCTCCAGGCTCTTCGCAACCTTTACACCACCAGCTTTCCCACGTCCACCTGCATGGATTTGTGCTTTGACAACGGTTACAGGTGAGCCAAGCTTTTCTGCAGCTTCTACAGCTTCGTCAACTGAATAGGCAACATGACCGTTCGGAACTTTTACACCAAATTCCCGTAAAACTTGCTTACCTTGGTACTCATGAATGTTCATCTTCCATCCTCCTATCAAAATCAATGCAATACTATTGTATTAAAAATATAATAAATAAACAAGAAATAGGGAATACAAATTCAATATTATTTCTCTATTTCATTTTGAATGGGCAGCTTACCTGCTATTTTCTTTTCTAGTTTGCTGATCTGCCCGATAAATAAAGGCAAACACCTCTGACACTACTTGAAACAACTCCTCCGGAATCTTTTCATTAATATCCAGTTCTCCCAGAAGTTCTACTAAAGTCGGATCCTCTAAAATTGGTATATTGTGCTCAATAGCTCTTTCTATGATTTCTTCAGCCAGAAATCCTTTCCCGGATGCTGTCACTTTTGGGGCATCGTCCATATTTTGTTCATAGCTTAAGGCTACTGCTTTTTTACGTTTTTCATTCACACTCGAAAATCCACCTTTCCCTGACCGGCCATTTCATCAGCTTTTCTTCCTGGCTGATGCTGCTGTCTATCAGCTTCTGTATAAGGCTTACAGACAATAGAAGCTATCTGATAATTTATTTGCTCCAGCGCTTTCTGCAGATTGGGTCGAAATTTGTCTATTAACACCGGTGTAGTAGATTGATCATTATAAATAGTAATAGATAGTGCCTTCTTTTGAACATGAAGGTCAATGATTGTCTCTTTCATACTTTGCAGCTGCAAATCAAAAATAATACGGCAATATTCAGGATCAATGTTTCCGTCAGCTGTTTTCTTTCCTTCAAAATGCAGGTCAATATCCTTCGATAACCCCAGCTTTTGACTTGGTATTTGTATATTCGCCTGAACAAAATAATTGCTGTCATGTATGTTATTTAATTGCATGCCATTTAAAAAGTGTACCAGCTGCTGTGCATTTTCCCGCCCCGTCCCGCCACTGTTATTCTGAAGCATTTCCAGTAATAAATGCTTCATCTGCATAGAGCTTGCATCTTCTGTTTTTAACGAGCTTTCTGCATTTAAACCGGCATCACGAAGAACCCACTGCAGCTGGTGCAGGAATTGCTCCTTTGGATTATTGCTTATATTTTCATTTGACGCTGTCCAAATATTCATAAGCCGTTCCAATGCTTGATAACTTTTCGGCTCCATTAATGTTTCCAGTAACGGAAGTACCGCACCTGCGTTTCCTTGTGTAATCTTGTTATGACTTGAAAAATAATGTGGAAATTGAGCTGCTAAATTTGCTTTGGGATGCAAAGAAGGATCAGTCCCTTGCATTATTGCTCCATGTAACGCTTTAACTTCTGTCATTAATTGCATTTTATTCCCTAAAATAGACTGCAGCTGCTCCCTTGCTTCTTCAAAGCTTACAGTAAACGGCGGAGTTACTGTTCCCTGATTTTGTACTCCGGGAGGATTCCATTGCTGTAATGCATTAGCCCAGCTTTGTTTGTCGAGTGCTTTTGAAACAAAACCAAGGTCCTGCAAAAGAGGGAATAGTGTTGGTTTTGCCTGTTTTGCATCTGCGGTCAGCACTATTTTCAACGCTTTTTCATTAGAAAATTCCAAAATATTCATAAGCCGCTCTAATACTTGATAATTTTTAGGTTCTGATAAAGCTTCAACAGCCTGACGGGCAGCTCCCTGATCTGCTTTTACATGGTTTGTAAAATATTGCTGCAATTGGGCCGCCAGATTCGGCCTGTCCTGTACTGGAACAGTGCTTCTCTGTGCAGTGTTGGCTTCCGTTATCAACTGCTGCTGATTTGCTAGGATAGATTTAATCTGTTTCTTCATTCCTTCAAAGCTGACAGTAAATGGTGCAGCTGCTGCTTGATCTTGGGAGACTGGTTGGCCCCATTGCTGTAAAGTATTCATCCACCCCTGTTTATTCAGCGCTTTGGAAACGAGACCAAGTCTTTGAAGAAGTAGAAATAAAACAGGTTTTTCCTGTTGTATATCAGCAGTCAAAACTGCACGTACTGCACTTTCTTCAGATACAAAACCTTTTAAAACATGCTCTAAATTAGCTTGCAACATTGGCTGCTGACCGGGTGAAAGTGAGCGCTGAAGTACGGCTAAACTTTCACCTAAATCACCGTTCTGATAAGCTTGCACTGCCTGGAAAGAAGCTGCTGTTACCGGGATACGCAATTTCATTAATTGCATTAAAATGGGCTGAGCCTGCCGCACTGCAATTTTATTATTCTGGATATATTGAATTGCCTGCAGCAGATCCCTCCTCTGCATCGGGATCTGTTCTCTGACAAGCATACTGACCATTTGAGAAGACAGCCCGGTTTCTTTTATACCAAGCTGTTGCAGCAGATTACCAATTAATTGTTTGCCATTTTGCTGTTCACCTGTCATTACTTTCAATTCTGGCATTTTTCCTTCATTGGATGTTACTTGAAAAAAATACTTCCCTCCAACCGAAAGAGAAGCTTCAAGCTGAGCAATAAGCTGATTGCTTTGCATTTGAATGGCTGCTTTATGATTTGGGTAGAGCTGTTTTACAGTGCCTTGTAAAACATCCCCTGTTTTTAAATTGTTAAGCAGGCTTGCTTTTGATGAATCCAATAATTTTCCCGCCGTTGTGTTTCCTTGAATCCTCATAGCTTCTCCTCTTTTTCTTTATCATTTTCCAATAGTCTTAATTGGTGCAAATGATCTTCTGTGATAGGGTGTCACTCCAAATTCGGCTAACCCGTCTAAATGGACTTTTGTGCCATATCCCATATTTTTGTCAAATCCATATCCGGGAAATTCCTTATGCAGTTCCTTCATAAACTGATCACGGGCCACCTTCGCCAAAACACTGGCAGCTGCAATACTGATGCTTGACGCATCTCCCTTTATAATTGCTTCCTGAGAGCAGTTTAAATTCGGTAAATGGACTGCATCAATTAAAACATGATCAGGAGACGCTGTTAATCCAGCTATAGCTTCATACATTGCTTTTTTTGTCGCTTCATAAATGTTGATTTGGTCAATTACCTGATTATTTATAAATGAAATATGGTAACTGAGTGCATGCTCCTTAATATAAGCACTAAATTCTTCCCTTACATTTTCCTTTAGTTTCTTAGAATCATTTAAGCCTATTAATCGGAAATCTTTAGGGAGTATGACTGCTGCTGCAACAACCGGACCAGCAAGTGGACCTCTCCCTACCTCATCTACACCCGCGACCCGTTCTGCGCCATTTTGAAAAGCTTTTATCTCATATTGCTGCATTTCTTCAAACTGTTTTATCAAAAATGTCTCACGTTCTTTTTTCCGCTGATATGATTTTAAAAGTGTCTGTACACCTTTCCTATCATCCTGAACGAGTATTTCCCATTCTTCAGATGTCAAACTATCCTCATTAAGTAATCCTTTAATCTCAGCAATGGACTGCTTCTTCATAACTATCCTACTTTCTTATATTATCGTCATTTTATCAGACATATTAAGTTATCTTATTTTTTAAATAAGAAAATAGCCTACAAAGAACAATCCCTTGCAGGCTACTGGTTTAATAAAAATTATTTTTGGTTTATGTGAAGGCCTATGGATTTCCACAGAGTACTTATGGCTGTTCTAACGTAAATTTACCTAACTTTCCAGAACGTAAATCCTGAAGCACAATATCTGAAACTTTATCAAAATTCACATGTCCTCCACTTTCCAAAGCCCCGCGTTTTCTTCCTATTCCTTCAAATAACTCTACCATATCAGAGCTATCCTCAATGTCATAACGTTCCTTCAGAAGAGCGGGATATTTCTCAAACAGAAAACGAATAACAAATGCCGTTATATCCTGAAGAGGAAGCAGCTGGTCTTTTATCGTCCCTATTGCTGCAAGCCGGTATCCTACAATCTCTTCCTCAAATTTCGGCCATAAAATACCTGGTGTATCTAATAATTCAAAGTCTTTCTTTATCTTAATCCATAGCTGCTGCTTCGTAATTCCGGGGCGGTCCCCCGTCTTAGCAATTTTTTTACTGGCCAGCCGATTAATCAATGTAGATTTCCCTACATTTGGAATACCAACAATCATTGCTCTTGCAGGTCTCGGTTTAATTCCTTTCGCTTTCAGCTTATCCATTTTTTCCTGGCCCATTACTTTTGCCAGCTGTACAACCTGCTGAATATCTCCTTTTTGATTCACATCAACTGCAGCTGCTTGTACACCTTTTTTCTGGTAGCTTTCTACCCACTCAAGCGTTCTTGCCGGGTCAGCCAAATCCTTTTTCATCAAGAGAACCAGCTTCGGTTTTTGGCCTAAAACTTCCTGCAGCATTGGATTTTGTGAGGAGTAAGGGGCTCTTGCATCCACTAATTCAATGACAAAATCAACGAGTTTTAATTGCTCCTGTACTTCTCTCCGCGCTTTCGCCATATGACCGGGAAACCATTGTATAGGCATAGGGTTTTCTAACTCCTTTCGTGTCAAGCTTTCTGAGGCTTGGCTGTTACATTTCTTCGATCGATTCGCAAACATTGTACTTTCAAATTCAAATAAAACATTGTTTGCGTACTATTATTTGATCGCGCTTATTTACTGAAATGTATACGATCCAATGGCCAGTAGACGAATTTTGCTTTTCCGACAACCTCGTCCATCGGTACAACACCAATAATCCGGCTGTCTGTTGAATTGCTCCGGTTATCACCCATGACGAATACACTGTCCTCCGGAACTACTTCATATCCTTCTTCTAATTCTTCCAGCTTAAAATCATTCGTAAAGATCTGGTCGTTTAGAAACGGCTCGTCAATGGGCTCTCCATCTATATATAATACATTATCCTTTACTTCTACATGCTCTCCAGGCAAACCAATTATACGCTTGATAAAATCATTTTTCTCGGGTGCATGAAAAACAACTATATCAAATCGATCCGGCTCCCCAAGTGTGTAAGCAATTTTATTAACAATCATTTGATCACGGTCATGCAGGGTTGGCAGCATGGACGGCCCTTCGACAACGATAGGCGCAAATAAAAACATTCGCACAATGAATACAAATGCAACAGCAAGCAATATTGCTTTTATCCACTCCAACCATTCATTTTTTTTCTTTTTTTGCTCTTTCTCTGTCATCTGACTTCCTCCGATAACTTCAGTCTACCTTTTATTGTAGCTAGTAACCATTAGATAAACAACTTCTAAGTATTATTAATTTTTCCAAAGAAAGAAGAAAAATTAATAAACTGTTTTTTAAAAGGCGCATAATAGGTATAACGTTATTTAAAGTCTAATTTGCATCTAAGCTGATTATATTTTCCTATACAATGAAAAAGAGCTATTGCCAATATTGACATAGCCCCTTTTTATTAGTTTCATATTTCTCACTCGTTGATTAACGACGTTCTTTAATACGAGCTGCTTTTCCACGAAGGTTACGCAGATAGTAAAGCTTCGCACGACGTACGATACCGCGACGAGAAACTTCAATTTTATCAACTCTTGGTGAATGTAATGGGAAAGTACGTTCAACACCAACACCATAAGAAATTTTTCTTACTGTGAATGTTTCGCTGATTCCACCGTTTTGACGCTTAATTACAACACCTTCAAATACCTGAATACGTTCGCGAGTACCCTCAACAACCTTCACGTGAACCTTTAAAGTGTCACCAGGTCGAAAATCAGGGTGATCTGTACGCAATTGATCTTTTGTAACATCAGCAATAATTTGTTGCATGATTTTCACTCCTTCCAAACTAATGCTCATGCCCTTATTTGAACAGCGGAACATCGTTCTACATGCTTACACGCATATAAGCACAATTAATAATATAGCATATCCCGTTGTAAAGTACAACTATTTTTCGTTATTTTTTATTTCTCGAAGTATTTTTTTATCCGCTTCATCCAGCTCATGATTTTCTAATAAATCTGGCCGTCTCTGAACAGTCCGTTTCAAGGATTCCTTCTTTCTCCAGGCTTCAATATTGGCATGATTCCCTGATAACAATACATCTGGAACTTTCAACCCGCGAAAATCAGATGGACGGGTATAATGAGGATGCTCCAGTAACCCGGTTGAAAAAGAATCCTGCTGTGCTGATTCTTCATTCCCCAAGGCTTCTGGTAACAGCCTGATGACACTGTCAATAATAACCATTGCCCCTAACTCTCCGCCTGTTAAAACATAATCCCCGATAGAAATTTCATCTGTAACGAGATGCTCCCGAATCCGTTCATCATAACCTTCATAATGCCCGCAGATAAAAATAAGGTGATCTTCCCTGGCCAGTTCTTCTGCTTTCCCCTGTGTGTATGTTTCTCCCTGAGGGCATAATAAAACCACGCGGGGGGGTGATGCTTTTTCTTTTTTCACTGCTTCAACAGCATCAAATACAGGCTGTGGGGTCAGTACCATACCAGCTCCCCCGCCATAAGGATAATCATCCACTTTCTTATGTTTATGGGTGGAGTAGTTACGAAAATCAACAAGCTGATATGAAAATTGTTCCTTCTCTTTTGCTTTTTTTAAAATAGAACTCTCCATAACGCCATGAAACATCTCTGGAAAAAGTGTCAGAATATCAATATGCATCTAATCTAACATCCCTTCCATTAATTCCACGGAAATTGTACCTGCCTCGATGTCTACGTTTTTAACTACATCTTCAATATAAGGCAATAACAAATCTTTCTTGCCGGGTCTCTGTACTACCCATACATCATTTGCTCCAGGTGACAGTATTTCTTTTATTTTCCCTAAAGCTTCACCTTCTGTTGTCTCAACACTGCAGCCGATAATTTCATGATAATAATAAGCATCTTCTTCCAATTCTGCAGCCTGATTCTTATCAATATACAAATTCATGCCCTTCCACTTCTCAACATCATTAATATTTGTATATCCTTTAAAAGTAATCAAATCAAACCCTTTATGGATACGGTGTGAATCAATCGTTAACGTGGTATCCTTTTGTTCCGATGTAATAATCACTTTATTTCCAGGGGTAAAGCGCTCTTCAAAATCTGTGATACGCAAAACTTTTACCTCGCCGCGTATGCCATGTGTATTAACGATTTTACCAATTTTCAACTTTTCTGTATTCATATCTCTCACCTATTCTACTCATCAATTCGGATAACTTTATCATCTTTAATTACGATAGCCTGTTCCTTCATAACATGATGCCAATCAGAACCAACTTCGACCTCAACAAGAGCTTCAACCTCTTTTTCAACGATTTCGCTACCCATTTTTAATTCATCCAGCTGCTCTATTTTAAAATCCAATACCTTCATTTTTTCCTGTCGGTTTTTAATTTCCTGATTAAACCGTGTTTCCATATCTGAACGAACATTAACACTTTTATTTTTTAATTTTCGTATTTCAAATTGGAGCTGTTGACACTCTTGTTCAAGACGTAATTTATGATTATTAAAATTCTGGCGGATCTTTTCTTTGCTTTCTTCTGTTACTACTAGCTTGATGGGAACTTTTTTTATTAATTTCATCCAAATTCAGCTCCTGCCTGATAGATTCAAGTAACAAATGTGTAAAAAAGGGAAAGTTGAGCCCCTAAAAGCAGGGTCAGCTTTCCCTTTACCAGTGTATTCAAAAGGCTGAATGTATCAGCTCTTTGAATACGAACCTTACATAATATCCAAAAAAATGCGTTTATTACCACCAGTGTTCGCTGCATACACAACCGTACGTACCGCTTTAGCAATGCGTCCGTTTTTGCCAATGACTTTTCCGACATCATCCGGATGAACTGTTAAATGATAAATAACCTTTGAATCTTCTTCCGTTACTTTAATAACAATATCATCCGGATGATCTACTAATGAGGTAACAATCGATTTAATCAGGGCTTTCATGATATCACACTACTTATTTAGAATTTTTTTGTTCGTGAAATTTTTTCATGATGCCTTCGTTAGAGAATAAATTACGTACTGTATCGCTAGGTTTTGCACCTTTTGTCATCCAATCAAGTGCTTTTTCCTCATCTATTTTAACCTCAACCGGATTCACTACAGGATTGTAAGTACCGATTTGTTCGATAGAACGTCCGTCACGTGGAGAACGAGAGTCTGCTACTACAATACGATAGAATGGATTTCTTTTTGAACCCATACGTTTTAAACGAATTTTTACTGCCATGCTTTGCACCTCCAATAATTATGTTATCACAAGAATTGATTCTAACAGATAGTTTTTAGTCTGTAAAGTATTTTTCCATTACAAGCATATTTTATTATAAAAATACGTAAGAATCAACCCTTACATGAAAGGAAATTTAAATCCGCCTTTTCCTTTTTTACCTTTTTGCATATTGGTCATTTGCTTCATCATTTTCTTCATCTCTGAAAACTGCTTTAATAAGCGGTTTACAGCCGCAACAGAAGTTCCTGAACCTTTTGCAATACGTTTTCTTCTGCTTCCATTAATGATAGCAGGGTCCTGGCGTTCTTTCTTCGTCATGGATTGAATAATGGCTTCTACTTCTGTTAATTGACTTTCATCTAATTGCGCATTTTTCAATCCTTTCATCTTGTTCGCACCAGGAATCATTGCCATTAAGTCGTCCAGTGGCCCCATTTGGCGGACCTGACCCATCTGCTCCAGAAAATCATCAAATGTAAAGGACATTGTACGCATTTTTTCTTCTAATTCTTTTGCCTGCTTTTCGTCAACATTAGTTTGTGCCTTTTCAATTAAAGAGAGAACATCACCCATGCCCAGAATTCTGGAGGCCATGCGCTCAGGATGAAAAGCCTCTAATTGATCCAGTTTTTCACCCATCCCGGCGAATTTAATCGGCTTATCCGTAACTGCTTTGATAGAAAGTGCAGCCCCCCCGCGGGTATCTCCATCTAATTTCGTAAGGACTACTCCTGTAATATCAAGCTGTTCATTAAAGCTCTCTGCTACATTGACAGCATCCTGTCCTGTCATAGAGTCAACCACTAAGAAAATTTCATCCGGTTTGACATCTGCTTTAATCTGCTGCAATTCTTCCATAAGATTCTCATCAACATGAAGACGGCCTGCTGTATCAATAATGACATAATCATTATGATCTTCTTTTGCCTTGGCAATCGCCTGTTTAGTAATATCAACAGGATTCGCTTCTGTGCCTAATGAAAACACAGGCATATCCAGCTGTGTACCAAGTGTTTCCAGCTGTTTAATTGCCGCCGGACGATAGATATCACATGCAACTAATAAAGGATTTCGATTATGCTTCTTACGTAAATGGTTAGCCAGCTTTCCGGTTGTTGTCGTTTTACCGGCACCTTGTAAACCAACCATCATAATAACTGTTGGAGGACGGTCGGCCACTGCAATTTTACTTTGTTCTCCACCCATTAAATTCGTTAATTCATCTTTTACAACTTTAATAACCTGCTGTCCCGGGGTCAAGCTCTCCATTACTTCTTGCCCGACAGCTCTTTCTTTTATCCTGGCAATTAACTGTTTTACAACTTTGAAGTTTACGTCTGCTTCTAAAAGTGCCAGGCGGACTTCTCTTGTCATCTCTTTTACGTCTTGCTCAGAGACCTTACCCTTACCAGTAATTTTCTTTATCGTACCCTGGAGACGGTCCGCTAATCCTTCAAATGCCATAGAAGGTATCCCCCTAATCTAAATCTTGTAATTGTTGAACATACTTCTTTACTTCCGGGTCTTTTACAGTTTCCGAAAGCTCAGAGATAATTTGCGTACGTTTTTCAAACTTTGAAAAAAGGTGAAGCTTATCCTCATAGGACTCTAACATTTTTTCCGTTCTTTTAATATTATCATATACAGCCTGTCTGGAAACTTCAAAGAGCTCGGAAATTTCGCCCAGAGAGTAATCCTCCAGATAATACATTTCCATATAACTGCGCTGTTTTGGTGTTAACAGCGCCTGATAAAAATCAAACAAATAATTGATCCGATTCGTCTTTTCCAGCAACGGGTACACCTCTTGTTAAGTGATTTTCCTTTACATTTATCATATCCAACAAAATCGGGAGTTGTCAAGTAGACAAGCAGCTGCTTATTCGCCTTCCTCTTTTTCTTCATTTATCCCTAAATCAGCAAATAGCCCATATACAAAAGCATCTGCATCAAATTTCCGCAGGTCATCAATTCCTTCACCTAATCCGACAAACTTTACCGGAATTTGCAGTTCATTGCGAATGGCTAACACAATTCCGCCTTTGGCAGTGCCATCTAATTTTGTTAAAACAATTCCTGTTACATCTGTTGCTTCTGAAAAGGTGCGTGCCTGTGTTAATGCATTCTGACCGGTGGTAGCATCCAAAACAAGCAGAACTTCATGAGGCGCCCCGGGAATCTCGCGTTCAATCACACGTTTTACCTTGGCAAGCTCATTCATCAGGTTTACTTTGTTTTGAAGTCTTCCGGCAGTATCGCAGATCAAAACATCCGCTTGCCGGGACTGGGCAGCCTTAATTCCATCATAAATCACTGCTGCCGGATCACTTCCTTCACTATGCTTAATTACCGGCACATTGGCACGCTCGCCCCAAACCTCCAGCTGTTCAATTGCCCCGGCACGGAAGGTGTCCCCTGCTGCTAAAATGACATTCTTGCCATCTGCTTTTAATTGATGCGCCAGCTTACCAATGCTTGTTGTCTTCCCGGCTCCATTAACACCGACAACAAGAATAACCTGTAACCCTTCTCCATCCAGCTGTAAATGCTGGATAGACTTGTCTTCTTCTCCATAATAAATTTCTACCAGTTTCTCCGAGATAACATCCTTGATTTCAGAAGAATCCTTAATCTTTTGTCGTTTCACTTCCATTTTCAGTTCCTCGACAAGATCCATAACTGTCGAAACACCTACATCTGCAGTAATTAAAACTTCTTCTAATTCCTCAAAGAAATCCTCGTCTACTTTACGGTAACGCGCAATTAAATCATTTATTTTCCCTGAAAATGTATTTCTTGTCTTTGTCATACCTTCCTGATACTTCTCGGAAACTTCCTTTGTTTCTTCGTCTTGCTTAAAACGCTGCTTTAGCTTATCCATAAATCCCATACTGATATATCCCCCTACGATTGAATCAATTCTTTTGTATCCTCTAACCGGACAGAAACCAGTCTTGATACACCAGATTCCTGCATCGTTACACCATAAAGCACATTAGCTTCCTCCATTGTACCTTTACGATGTGTTATTACAATAAACTGCGTCTCGCTGCTAAATTTCTTCACATACTTAGCAAAGCGGACTACATTTGCTTCATCCAATGCTGCTTCTACCTCGTCCAATATACAAAAAGGAACCGGCCGGACACGCAAAATGGCAAAAAGCAGCGCAATTGCAGTTAATGCACGTTCTCCACCTGATAATAGACTTAAATGCTGCAATTTTTTACCTGGCGGCTGTGCAATAATATCTACACCCGTTTCTAATAAATTCTTGGGATCTGTTAATTTTAACTCTGCGTGGCCGCCGCCAAATAAATGTACAAATACTTGGGAGAACTCTTCCTTTATTTTTGAAAAGGTTGACTCAAATCTTTCTTTCATTTCCGTGTCCATCTCTCCAATAACAGTATATAGCGTTCTCTTGCCTTCTACAAGGTCATCTCTTTGTTCCTTTAAGAACTGATATCTTTCAGAGATACGATCATATTCATCAATAGCTCCCAGGTTAATGGTTCCTAATTGATTTATTTTATCTTTCAGGCGGCTGACAACCGATTTTGCTTCTTCCATATTTTCAACCTTAGAATAATCTCTTTTGGCCATCTCATATGTCATCATATACTCTTTTTCAAGCTGATGCAGGCGGTTATCAAGCTCTACATCTAAGCGGTTGGATTTCACTTCCTGCTTTTGATAATGCTCATTTGTCATGGCATATTGTTTCTGCGCTTCTTTCAGCTTCTCTTCAAGGGTCTGCTGCGTATCAGAGCTTTCTTTCCTTTTTTTGCGGAGCTTCTCAATACTTTCTGTTATATTTTGTTTAGAGCTTCTCGCTTGAATAATTTTTTCTTCTATCTCTTCCTCGGTCTCTTCTTGATTATTAATTGCCGCTATCGCCTCGAGTTCTTCTTCTACCTGTTTTTTTTCATGTACAGCCCGTTCAAGCTGCGTTTGTAATGCTTTTGTATTAGCCTGCTGATTTTTAAAGCGTTCTTCCTGTTCTGCTGAAGTTATTTTAATCTCATAGAATGAATCCTGTAATTTTGCACGTGTTTCTTTTAGTTTGGATTCTTCTTCGGTTAAATTATCCACTTCTTTTTGTACGGTTTGAAGCTGCTTACTAATCTCTTCTAATTCCTTTGTCAGCACTTCATTTCGGTCTTCTAACTCAGTATGACTCTTTTCATTCTGCTTTTTATCCATATCATAAATGGATAAATTATCATTTATGGATGTCAGTTTTGCCTGAAGCGTTTGAAAATCCGCCTGACTTTCATGAACATCTTTTTGCAATTTCTGTACAGCTTGTTCAGTGAGATTTATTTTTTCATCTAATTCCTTTAAATAATCCTTTTTTTGCTGCACGCCTTTTTCGAATTGCTCTGTTTTCTGCCTGTATTCCTCTAATCTCATGCGCAGCTCCTGTAAATCTTTTTCACGGGTAAACAGGGACTGATTTTGCTTCTTCTGCGCTCCCCCTGACATAGATCCGCCCGGATGCACCATATCTCCGTCTAAGGTAACAATCCGGTATCTCCTGTGCAGTTTTATTGCAATATCATTCGCGTCCCGTAATGTTTTGGCAATAACAACATTTCCAATTAAATGCTGCACAGCTTTTTCATATTTTTTTGCCTTTGGGCGTACTAATTCGGAAGCAATCCCGATAAATCCGGGATGATTTTTTAATTCCTGCTTTCCTTCACTTGATAAAAAGCGCGGCTGGATAGACTGCAGCGGCAGAAATGTTGCCCGCCCGCTATTGGTTTTTTTCAGCCAATTAATAGCTGCTCTTGCTGTCTGGTCTGATTCCACAACAATATGCTGTGCCTGGCCTCCCAGTACTGTTTCAATAGCTGTAATATAGTCTTTAGGGACATCAATCAGTTCAATTACCGCTCCTTCAATACCGGTTAAATTCCCTTCTTCTCTTGCCCGTAAAACCTGGCGGACACCCTGGAAGAAGCCCTGAAAATCTTCTTTCATTTCTTCAAGCATTTCTTTTTTTGATTTTACTTTTTCAATATATTGATAGCCCTGATAAAGCTTGGATTGTGCTTCCTCATATTTTATACGTTCTGATTGCATTTCAAGCTTTAGCGTCTTTAATTGCTGATTCTTCTTTTCTAAGTGGTTCTGATATGACTGCAGAACTTTTTCTGCGGCTGTCTGCTTATCCTGCAGCTCATTTCTCTCCGTAAGCATATCTTTAAATTTCATCGATTGCGAATTACTTTTTACTTCAATTTGCTCCTGCTGACGGTTGACTGACTGCTTTTCATTTCGATAGGCAGCCTGTTGATTCAACAATTCAATATACTCCGCCTTCAAATCCTCAATTCGATTTGCTACATCTTCCGGACGTATCGCTAATTTCTTTTCTATCTCTTTTTTTTGAGCTAAGGTATCTGCTTTTTCCGCTTCTAACACTTCCAGCTTTTTCTGCTCTTTTTCCTTTTGCTCCTCAAGCACTTTTACGTTAGAGATAACCCGGTCTAATTGCTGAGCTAATTTTTCTTTATTTTCATCTGCATGCTTGGATCGCTCTTCAAATAACTGTTTTTTTCCTTCAAACTTCTCCAGCTGTTCTGTTATGTCTAATAAGTTTGACTGATGCTGTTCTATCTTGGCTTCATACTGCTGCGCAAGTTCTTTTTCTTTACCTAAATCTCCCTCGATAAGACGAATTGTTTCTGATTGCTCTTTCTGCTTCTTCTCATTCACTGCTAAATTTTCTAAAACCTGCTGCCATTCATTATGAATCTGCTCCATTTCGGTAATTAACACTGAAATCTCTGTTACTTGAAGCTCGGCCTGCAGGGTCTGATATTCTTTTGCTTTTTTAGATTGCTGTTCAAGCGGCTCCAGCTGCTGTTCTATTTCATGAACAATATCCTCGACACGGTTCAGATTTTCCTGCGTTTCAGCCAGTTTATATTCAGCTTTTTTCTTCCGTTGTTTATATTTTAAAACGCCTGCTGCTTCTTCAAAAATGACACGACGTTCTTCCGCTTTTGAGCTGAGAATCTCTTCTACCCTGCCCTGACTGATTATAGAAAAAGCTTCTCTGCCCAAGCCTGAGTCAATAAACAGATCAACAATGTCCTTCAGGCGGCAAGACTGCTTATTTATATAAAATTCGCTTTCTCCAGAACGGTAAACTCTCCTGGTCACACTGACTTCCTCATAATCCAGTGGTACACGCTGGTCTGTATTATCTAATACAAGTGTTACTTCAGCGATATTTAAGGGAGATCTCGAGTCGCTCCCCTGGAATATAATATCTTCCATTTTCGATCCACGAAGGGATTTCATAGATTGTTCTCCCAGCACCCAGCGTATCGCATCCGTAATATTACTTTTCCCGCTGCCATTTGGGCCTACTACCGCTGTCACACCAGGTACGAAATCTACACTGATACGCTCTGCAAAGGATTTAAATCCAACACTTTCTAATCGCTTTAAATGCATAATCATTCTCCTAAAACTTACTAATCTTTATAGTTATTAATTCTATGTAGAATACAACATGTTTTTCTATCATTTCCCGAATTCTTTAGCTAATATATTTTATCATATTATGGCACTTTAGCCTATGCGTTGCACGTTATTAATTAAGAAACAGGTCTTTAACGATTTAGAAAAATTATGCTATAATAAATTCTTGACCAGGGACAGTTATAAGATGATGTTCAAAAAGTCCAATAAAAATGACACGGCGAATTTCTACGTTGTCGAATGTTTTCCGATACTCACGTATTGTTAAGCATACGCTCCGTTCGTAAAAAATTCGTCGCCTTGAACTTCTTGGTCCTATTTATCGTACTTTTTGAACCCGCATTATAAGGAGGACTATCATGCAATTGGAACAGCCAAGTATGGAAAATATGGAGTATATGCTTCAAGAATTAGCTGAAAAGCTGCAAGTAGTAAATCGTTCTATTATGGACGCAGAGGACTACAATATCGATAAATATGAAGATTTAAAATGGATGTATGATATGGTGATGAGTAAAGGCCGTTTAAGTACCTCCGAAACACAAGCTTTTATTAATGAACTGGCAGCTATTCGAAAATAGAGATTTAGTAAAAAACGTTACGCAAGAACAAGCAACCAAATTACTCTTGCGTAACGTTTTTTTAGCTTTTTCAAAAAAGGAACACTTTTTATTTTGGAAGTTTTTTCTCCAATGCTGCTTTTGCTGCCTTTTGCTCTGCTTCTTTTTTCGTTCTTCCATTTCCTTTTCCTGCCGGCTCTCCCTGAATCATAACCTGGGCAATAAACTCTTTATGATGAGAAGGGCCCTGCTCACTAATAATTTGATATTCAATTTTTCTATCCTTCTGCTGCTGAACAATTTCCTGCAGATGGCTTTTATAATCCATCACACTTGTTGATGTATCTACTGTTAATGTAGGGAAAATATGCGTGTTCAAAAAGTTCAGCACTGCATCAAAGCCTTGATCTAAATAGAGCGCTCCTAAAAAAGCCTCAAAAGCATCAGCTAAAATTGCCGGTCTTTGTCTTCCGCCGGTCTTATCCTCGCCCTTTCCTAAAAGGATGTACTGTCCAAAGTCAGATTGCTTTGCGAAAACAGTTAAAGATGCTTCACAAACGATGGCCGCCCGTAATTTAGTCATTTCTCCCTCAGGCATGGCGGGATTATTTCTATACAAATATTGTGAAACAGCTAATTCAAGCACAGCATCACCTAAAAATTCCAGCCGTTCATTATCCTCAAGCTTACTTTTTTTATATTCATTGACGTAAGAAGAATGTGTAAATGCTTCCTTTAATAAATCCTTTTGTTGAAAGGTTATTCCCAGTTCCTGTTCCAGCTGACTTAAGTCCATATTAACCTCCTTCATTGTATTAAATATTTACTTCCTGATAAATGAGTGTTCAAAAAGTACGATAAATAGGACCAAGAAGTTCAAGGCGACGAATTTTTTACGAACGGGCTATCACAGGATGTGATGACTTCTGTGTTGTCCACACGACGTGGACGATCTTAACAGAAGATCCTCTATGCTTTATAATACGTGAGTAACGCTTTTGGTGGGGTGAGTAATCGCAGTCCCATTGGAAAAATCTCGTCAACGTACTTCCGCAGGATGCGGTGGCTTCTACGTTGTCCACACGACGTGGGCGCCCTTAGTAGAAGATCCTCTTATCGCCGTGTCATTTTTATTGGACTTTTTGAACTTCCTCTATAAACAATACAAGGAAAGCCTCTTACAAAGAAGCTTTCCCCTTAGCCATTTATTCATTAAGATTTGCTGTTTATGTAATCCACAGCATCACCTACTGTATTAATCTTTTCAGCATCTTCATCAGCGATTTCAATATCAAACTCGTCTTCTAATTCCATAACAAGCTCAACAACGTCTAATGAATCAGCTTCAAGGTCATCTTTAAATGAAGCTTCTAAAACTACTTTTTCTTCGTCTACATCAAGACGATCAGCAATAATTGACTTTACTTGTTCAAATACGTCTGCCATTCCCGTTCACCTCCTTTCAAGAATGTACCATTATTTTTTGTTTTTATTTTTGTTCTGCAATTGTATTACATCACCATTCCACCGTCAATATGAATGGTTTGCCCAGTAATATAATTTGCATCCTTACTTGCTAAAAAGCGGACAACCCTTGCTACATCTTCCGGTTTCCCTAAACGGGCCAATGGCACCAATTGTAATAAAGATTCCTGCTGCTCTTCACTTAATTGGTCCGTCATATCTGTAGAAATAAAACCGGGAGCAACAGCATTCACCAAAATATTCCGGGAGGCAAGCTCTTTTGCTGTTGTTTTCGTCAATCCTATTACACCGGCTTTTGCAGCAACATAGTTAGCCTGTCCCGGATTTCCGCTCACTCCGACAATCGATGCTACATTTATAATACGCCCTGATTTTTGTTTCATCATTTGACGGCTGACTGCTTTTGTACACAAGAATGTACCTTTAAGATTTGTTTGAATCACCTGATCAAATTCGTCTTCCTTCATCCGCATCAATAAGTTATCTTTAGTAATACCGGCATTATTAACAAGAATATCTATCGAACCGAATTCTTTAACTGCCTGCTTCATTAACTGCTTTACAGATTCTTCATCAGCAACATTTGCCTGAATTTTAACTGCTTTTACCCCAAGGGCCTGGATTTCTCCGACAACCTCTTCGGCTTTTGCTTCGCTTCCGGAATAGTTCACAATAACATTAGCTCCATTTTTAGCAAGCTCCAGAGCAATTGCTCTGCCAATTCCTCTGGAAGCTCCTGTTACTACTGCTGTTTGATCTTGTAACATTATTCTTCCTCCTTGTACCAGCGAATAAACGCTTCAAGTGATTCCTGATCCTGGACGGCAAACGTTTTTGTTTTCCGGTCGATTTTCTTTAATAATCCACACAGTACTTTACCTGTGCCCACTTCAACAAAGGCATCCACATTTTCATTTAACATATTTTGAACAGATTCTTCAAATCGAACTGGGGAGTATAGCTGCTGTACTAATAATTCTTTAATCGTTTCTTTCGACGTGACTGCTCCGGCAGAAACATTTGCATAAACAGGTATCTTCGCATCTTCTAAAGCTGTGTCGCTTAAATAAGCTGCAAAACCTTCGTTCGCCTGCTTCATCAATCTGGAATGGAATGGACCACTTACATTTAGCGGAAGCACCCGTTTTGCTCCTGCTTCTTTTAACAATGCTGTTGCTTGTTCAATACCTGGTACGGAACCGGAAATAACGATTTGTCCCGGACAATTTAAATTTGCCATATCTACAATTTCATCCGTCACCTGATTCAATACTTCCTGAACCTTATCTTGACCAAGACCCAAAACAGCCGCCATCGTGCCCTGTCCTTTAGGAAATGCCTGTTCCATTAAACGGCCTCTTACTTTGACAAGCTGGATAGCATCCTGCCATTTGATTGCACTAGCTGCAACGAGAGCGCTGTATTCTCCTAAACTATGTCCGACAACCATAGAAGGCTGAATATCATTTTCCTTTAATAACCGGGACACTGCAACACTTGATAATAATAATGCCGGCTGTGTGTTCTCTGTTTCTGTTAATGTTTCTTTAGGGCCTTCAAACATCAATGTCTGTAAATCCATGTCTAAGACTTCATTTGCTTCCTTATACAGTTCCTGTATCTCTGGATAAGCATCGTATAAATCTCTCCCCATACCCACTGCTTGAGACCCTTGGCCAGGGAACATAAATGCAATACGTTTCATCTATTTCTCCTCCTCTTTACTCATGGTTTCAATCGTTTCTTGTATGGTTGCTGTAACATTGTTCTCCACCATATAAACGGCTTGTTTTACTGCATTTGTTACCGCACGGCTGTTCGAGGATCCGTGTGCTTTAATAACTGGTGCACGAAGTCCGAATAACCCCGCTCCGCCATACTCTGAGTAATCTAATCGGTCTTTTAATCCTTTCAAGTCATTTTTGACAAGAGCCGCAGCTATTTTAGATTTTGTGGAAGACATAAAAGTATCTTTTAAAAGGGAAAAAATTGTTTCAGCAACACCTTCTATTGTCTTTAATGCTATATTTCCGCTAAAGCCATCTGTAACAACAACATCTGCAACGCTATTTAATATATCCCTTGCTTCTACGTTTCCCACAAAATGGATAGGAGCATTCTCCAAAAGTTGGAAAGTTTTTTTAGTTAAATCATTTCCTTTTCCATTCTCCGTACCGACATTTAATAAGCCGACTCGAGGTTTTTTGATGCTTCTTACCCTCTCTGCGTATATCGAACCCATAATGGCATATTGAAGCAGATGCTCTGGTTTTGCATCAACATTTGCTCCAACATCCAGCATTAAGAATCCTTGTCCATCCACTGTTGGAAAAGTAGGACTTAACGCTGGACGGTCAATTCCAGGAATACGGCCCACGACAAATAAGCCGGCGCTCATTAATGCACCTGTATTACCTGCAGAAATACAAGCGTCCGCTTCGCCATCTTTAACTGCCTTTGCCATTAAAACCAGAGAAGAATTCTTTTTGCGGCGCACTGCTTTCACAGGCTCATCCTCTGATGTGATTTTTTCATCTGTATGTATTATTTTAATTTGCTGATTATCCGTTAAAATTGGTTTAATCTGCTTTTCATCACCATAAAGTGTAATTTGTAAGTCCTTATTTTCTTTTACAGCTTCCATAGCACCCAGGACAATTTCCTTTGGTGCATGGTCGCCACCCATTGCATCAATTGCTAATCGCATTCATTTATTCTCCTTTACTTTCACTGGAATGAAACATGAAAAATTCACCTGTGAAAACAGGTTCATTATTTACGAAGCTATTCACTTCTACAATCGTATGTCCACGGTTATCTTTTCCTTTAACAACAGCTTTTGCAACCACTCGTTCTCCTTCTTTAACCTGTCTTTTAAAACGCAGGTTAGACTTGGCTGTCAAAGCAAGCTCATCGTTAATTACAGCTACTGCTAATGAATTAGCCTGGGCAAACAGATGATGCCCTCTGGCAATCTTATTTCTGGAAAAAACGAACTCTGATGTTATATCAAGCATTGAGATAGCACGCTGATCCAATTCCAAATCAATAATATCTCCAATTACTTCTTCAACCGGCAAGGCTTTTACAGTCTCATTCCACTGTTTTGTGGCAACATGTTTAATCCGTTCACGCAGTTCAGGTATAGACAGCTCCATCCGGTCCAGTCGAATTGTTTGTATGCTCACCTGAAAATCCTTGGCAAGCTGCTCATCCGTTACAAATGGAGAGACTTCTATTTTTTCTCTTAATAACGATTGTCGTTCTGCTTTTGAGCGTCTCATTTCTACCATCAAACTTTCATTTAATATTTTTCAGAGATGTCCATTCGATTGATCACGCCACAGCGATTTTTGATTGGGGAGAGTAATCGTCGTCCCATTTCTGTGGAGAAAGTGCAAACACTCCATGATTAGAGGTTTCTTTTTATGACTTGGTACTAATAGTAATATATAATAGCAATCTTTTTTATGCAAGTAATCTATTGAATTATATATGCTTAAAGCAACACAGCTTAACATAAAATAAGCTGCATTGCAGTGCTCTCAAAAACAATACACTGTTTATGATGTTTTACCGGTCAGTTAATCTAATTTTTCCAAAAGACCTGATTCATCTGCTAGTATTTCTTTCAATTGCTGATAGTCTTCGGTTTGTAATAAATTATTCTCAACAATATGCTGCGCATCCTGTCGTGCCGTTTCCAACGCTCTGTAATCGTGTATCATATCAGCTACCTTAAATTCCGGCATACCGCTTTGTTTTCTGCCAAAGAAATCTCCTGGTCCGCGTAACTGCAGATCTTGTTCAGACAGCTCAAATCCATCACTCGTTTCTGACATGATTCGCATACGCTCCTTGCCGACTTCTCCTTTCGGCTCTGCAATCAGGATACAATAACTCTGCTTATCTCCTCTGCCGACCCTTCCCCGAAGCTGATGGAGCTGCGATAAGCCGAAACGCTCAGCATCATAGATAACCATCACCGTAGCATTGGGAACATTCACCCCTACTTCCACAACAGTAGTCGAGACTAATACTTTTACTTTATTATCAGCAAAATCACGCATAACCTCATCTTTTTCTGCAGATGATAAACGTCCATGCATTAAGCCAACTTCCAATTCATTATCATAATAAACGGCCAGCTGATGATACAAATCAACAGCATTTTGAATATCTAATTTATCCGATTCCTCGATTAACGGGCTGATAATATATGCCTGCTCCCCCTGCTTCACACGCTCCTGAATAAAATCAAGAATCCTCTCAAACATATTTTCCTTTACCCACAGTGTTTCTATCTCTTTTCTCCCGGAAGGAAGCTGATTAATGATGGACACATCCATATCGCCAAATGTTGTAATAGCAAGTGTCCGAGGTATCGGGGTTGCTGTCATAAATAAAACATCAGGATCCAGCCCTTTATCACGCAAAGTTCTGCGCTGTGCAACACCAAAGCGGTGCTGTTCATCAACAATTGCTAAACCTAAATCGCTAAATAAGACATCTTCCTGAATAAGGGCATGTGTACCAATGACAATATCTATTCTCCTATTTTCAATTTGCTGCGTCAGCTCTCTGCGTTTTTTTCCCTTTACAGATCCAGTCAACAATGCAATATTAACTTTTTCTCCCAGCATCGATTGAAAAGACTGAAAATGCTGCTCTGCTAAGATTTCAGTAGGCACCATTAACGCTCCCTGTTTGCCCGCAGTAACCGCCGCATATAAACAAATTGCTGCAACAGCTGTTTTCCCCGAACCAACATCACCTTGCAGAAGCCGGTTCATTCGATAAGCACTTTTCATATCCTTTAAAATCTCCATCAGTGCTTTTTGCTGTGCCTCTGTCAGCGTATAAGGCAAAGAAGCAATAAAATTCTCTACCTTGTCCATCTGAAAGGCTTGAGCATTTCCTTTTGTCGATTCACGATTTATTTTTCTGATTAATTGCATCTTCAATTGAAACAGTAAAAACTCTTCATAAATAAATCTCCGCCTGGCATGCTTTAAAGCAACTCTATTTTCTGGAAAATGCATCGTTCTTATTGCTTCTTTCCGATTTGGAAGCTTATATTTTTCTAAATAAGAGCCAGGAAGTATTTCAGTTATATTTTCCTCATATGAGTCGAGCACCTGCTTTAAAAGCTTTTGGAATTTATAAGAAGTCAGATCACCTTTCAATGAATAGACAGGAGTAATCGAATCATTTTCTTCCATTTTCCCGATTTTATATTTACTGACTGTAATTTGCAGCCGGCGGGCATCCCATTTTCCTGTTAAAGTAATATCCTGCCCTTGCTGAATCTGTTTTTTTGCAAATGCCCGGTTAAACATAATTGCTTTAACAGCAACACCTTCTACTTCTACAGTGAAGCTCAGCCTTGACTTTTTCTTCCCAAAAAAAGTAAGAGAAGGATCGTAGATGACCTTCCCTTTTATCGTAACCTTCTCATCATGAACCAGCTCTTGCAGAGGTTTTTCTTCATAAATATCATATCGATACGGGAAATATTCTAACATATCGTCAGTCTCGTAAATATGCATAAAAGCCAGCTGCTCTGCTAACTTCTCACCAACACCTTTAACATCTAATATTGATTCATTCATTTCCAACATCCTTTTCCGCAAGAGCTATTTCTTATATTCTACCTGTTAGACAGATACGCCAAAAATCTTTTCTTTCAGAAGCCGTCCTGTCGGCGTATCAGCTAAGCCGCCTTCTCCAGTTTCGCGCAGAGAAGAAGGCATTTGCTTTCCAATCCGGTACATGGCGCCAATTACTTCATCACATGGAATCCGGCTTTCTACTCCTGCTAATGCTAAGTCCGCAGATACAATAGCAAGAGACGATCCTGCTGCGTTTCTTTTCACACATGGTACTTCCACTAATCCTGCAACCGGATCACATACTAAACCAAGCATATTTTTTAATGTAATTGCAAAAGCATGAGATGACTGTTTTGGAGTGCCTCCAGCCATCTCTACAATGGCTGCTGATGCCATCGCACCTGCTGAGCCGACCTCAGCTTGGCAGCCGCCTGCTGCACCAGAAATAAAAGCATTATTTGCCACTACAAATCCGAATGCTCCGGAGGTAAACAAATAACGGATCATCTCTTCTCTTGTCGGGTTTAACTGCTCTTTTACCGCAAATAATGTGCCCGGCACACAACCGGCGCTCCCCGCAGTCGGTGTAGCACAAATAATTCCCATAGCAGCATTTACTTCATTTGTCCCCATCGCTTTACTGACAGCGTCCATCATTAAATTACCAGAAAGAGGCGTCTTCTCCTTCATATATTTCTGTACTTTCACAGCGTCGCCGCCGGTAAGTCCCGTTACTGATTGAACACCCTTTAAAGCATCCTCAATAGCTTTTTCCATCACAACAAGATTTTTTTCCATTTCTGAAAAAACTTCTTCCCTTGTCTTTTCTTTAACATCCATTTCCTGACGTATCATCACTTCTGAAATAGGAATATTTTCTTTTTCTGCTTTCTCTATTAATTCTGCCACTGTTCTAAACATGATCTTACCCCTTTCCCCTTTTTAACTTACAATCTTTGCAATAGAGGTAATATGGTCAGCAGCCTGAAGCTCCTGCAATATAGCATCTTCTACATTCTGGTCTACTTCAATAACCATCAGTGCCTCTTTACCAACATCTTTGCGGTTTACTTCCATATGACCAATATTCAATTCATGTTTGGCTAAGATCTTTGTTACAGATGCAATCGCTCCGAAACGATCATTATGCATAATCAGAATAGCTGGATGATTACCCGATAATCTGAGCTCAAAGCCGTTTAATTCTGTAATCTCCACTTTGCCGCCGCCAATAGATATTCCCATCAGCTCCTGTTGTTCGCTATCATCCCCAATAATCATGCGTACCGTATTCGGATGATCTGCTGATGCGCTATCCTCAATAAATTCAACCTCCAGCCCTTTATCTTTCGCCAGCTCCAATGCCTTACTAATTTGCGGATCGTCCGTTTCCATACCTAAAAGACCACCAACAAGTGCAAAATCTGTTCCATGCCCACGATATGTTTTGGCAAAGGATTCATAAAGGTGTATTTTCGCCCAGGCGGGCTGTCTGCCAAAAAGATTTCTGGCCGCTTTTCCAATACGTGCTGCTCCAGCCGTATGTGAACTTGAAGGTCCTACCATAACCGGACCGATAATATCGAATACGGAATTATATTTCATAAAATAACACCGTCCTATAATTATTTAAACCTACTAATATTATTATAACAAAAATCCGCGATTGATTCACAATTTAATCCAAAAAAAGGCAATCATGCGTTCGAACCCCTTTATAATATTGATGCAGAACGTTATTATACAAAGCATAATAAAGCCCCGTCTGATTATACGTATCAGGCGGGGCTTTATATCAGTTAAAAAAATTATAAATTATTCTTTTAGCCGGGACCCTTTCACCCAGCCTTTGAGCACTGAAGTTTTATCCTTATTCTACAGAAAATATATAAGAATAGATGGGCTGTTCGCCCCGATGGACTTCTACTTCCAGTTCATCGTATTTCTCTTCCACATAGGATTCTAATGCTTCGACCTCTTCTTCTGACACATCTTCTCCTGAAAGAATTGTTACTATCTCGCTGTCATCAGAAATCATTTTGTCAATAAGGTCCCGGGCTGCTTGCTGCTTATCCTTATGTGTGGTTACAATCTTACCCTCATCTATTCCCATGAAATGTCCTTTAGCAATATCAATCCCATCAATTTGAGTATCTCTTACTGCATAGGTGACCTGTCCGCTTCGTACTTGTTTTCCTGCTTCTTCCATTGCAGATTTATTCTCCTCTAAAGATGCTTCCGGATGGAAAACAAGCATAGCGCTAATACCTTGAGGAATTGTTTTTGTCGGTACCACTTTGACATGGTCACCAGCCAGTTCGGCTGCCTGCTCAGCTGCCATTTGGATATTTTTATTGTTGGGAAGGATAATGATTTTTTCTGCATTTGCTTTTTCTATCGCATCAGTGATGTCCTTGGTACTCGGGTTCATTGTTTGTCCGCCTTCAATTACCACGGCAACTCCGAGATTCTCAAATAGCTCCTTCAGACCATTTCCCATTGCTACAGTAACAATACCATAAGCAGATTTTTCTTTTGGCTTTTCATTTTTATCTCCAACAATAGCTGTATGCTGTTCACGCATATTTTCGATTTTCAAATTAATCAGGCTGCCATACTGCTGAGCCAGATTTAAGCATGTCCCCGGTGATTCTGCATGTACATGGACTTTTACAATATCATCATCAGAAACAACCAGCAGAGAGTCTCCCCACTCGCTTAATTCATTACGAAAAGCTGTTTCATCAAATGGGTGCTGTTTTAATTTTTCCTCTTCTAACTTCACCATAAACTCCGTACAATATCCATATACAATGTCCTCTGTGTTCATAAAGTCCTGTGTTATTTTATGATGCTCTGCGTTAACCATTTCTTCCATTTTATTATCGGCATCAGACTCTTCCGGGAGTTCTTCTCCTTTTAAAGCAGCCAAAAATCCTTCATAGATGGTCACTAAGCCTTGTCCACCGGAATCAACTACTCCTACTTCTTTCAAAATCGGCAATAAGTCCGGTGTACGCTTTAATGATGCTTTTGCTTCTTTTAATATTTCTTCCATAAATTCAATGATATCTAAATCATGATCCACGATTTCCGATGCTTTGTTTCCTGCGTCTTTCGCTACGGTGAGAATCGTACCTTCCACAGGCTTCATAACTGCTTTATAAGCTGTATTAACAGCGCCTTCAAAAGCCGCAGCAAAATCTTTTACAGAGAGTTCTTCTTTACCTTCACACGCTCTTGCAAAGCCGCGGAAAATCTGTGATAAAATCACTCCGGAATTTCCTCTGGCCCCCATCAGTAATCCTTTTGCAAATGCACTGGTAACTTCATAAACTTTATCCGTATCCAGTTTTTTTACTTCATTTGCTCCAGAAGTAATTGTCAAATTCATATTTGTTCCAGTATCCCCGTCAGGAACAGGGAATACATTTAAAGCGTCAATTTTTTGTGCATTATTTGAAAGATGGTAAGCTCCCGTCAGCACCATCTGCGATAATAACGCTGCATTAATTTTATCGACTACCACATCTTCTCCTCCTTCTGCTTTATTCCTTTTCTACCCGGACACCTTGAATAAATATATTTACCGAATCAATTTCTAAGCCAAGAGATTGACTAAGCGTATATTTCACCTGCGATTGGACATTATGCGCCACCTCAGAAATTTTGGTTCCATAGCTTACAATAATGTACAAATCAATATGTAGCTTTCCGTCTTCCTGGCGAACAACAATTCCCTTGGAATAATTTTCTTTACGCAGTATCTCTGCAATATTATCTTTAATTTGACTTTTAGAAGCCATTCCTACAATTCCATAGCATTCAACAGCTGTTCCACCAGCTATTGTTGCAATAACATCTGTTGTTATCGTTACGAGTCCATCGTTCGTATGTAACTCTATTGACATAACTACAGCTCCTTTTATTACGAATTATGATTCATCAAATAATATACAGTATCATCTTTTCAGACTTTACGTCCTGATATTTTCAATTTCTCAACTATTTATGCTTAAGATTATACTATACGCTTTGTGATTTTAAAAGTAAGCCTGCGGGAATCGGAAAACCTGCGCCTCCGCTATCCCCTATAAGTTTTTCTTCATGAAGAAAAACTCCACTATTACAATGGATTATTTTTATTCATCTGTCAAGCAATTTTTCTTTATTACTTACTCAACTTTCGCACCTTAAAAAATAACTTGCTTACCATAGAGACAGGTGTTGATCAGTCCTTCCATCTATCTCTTGACAAAGCATAAACTTTATCTAGAAAGCAGGTAACGTGTAAGGCCACCGCTGCGGCGGACCGTTTTGACTCCTGAGGGAATAGCATCATCTGAAGATCCACTTTTGCCAAGTGGTCTTCTTGGCAAAAGTTAGCTGAAGAGCATGCCCCTAGGAAAGCAAAACGGTCCGCCTCCGCTGGAAGGGGGCTCTATACTGTTTAGTACAACGGAGCCAATAGAAATTAGACCAGTTAAAAACATATTTTTCGGGGCATAAATAAAAATGTCCGGTCACGATTACTTTCTATTCATGAAAGCTATTCCCGATATTTACTATTCATGCCGTATTATTATTTAAATTGCAAATCAACCATTTAAAACACTAAAATAATCTTTTCAACAAGCAAAAAGCAATTATTTCATCCAACTCCATCCAGGATATGATTTCTTTCATGCGCTGTAGAAGCCTAACTAAGCGCAGACCAACCACGTAGACTCCTATGGGAACAGGGCGAGCTGAAGATCCACTTGAAAAGCGGTTTTCTTTTCAAGTTAGCTGAAGCCGTCCCCATGGCAGACTAAGATCGCAACGTCCTGGGGTTGCGATTACTCACCCCATCGAAAAGAGTTGTTGCAACGTCTGCACTAGTACGTCCTGTACGTCGGAAAGCGTAGTGGTTGGTCGGAGCGGATCTATACACAATCTCCATTTCAATAAAAAGGTGACAAAATGCAAGCAGGATAATGAAGAACATGCTTATCCTTGTAAGGTAAGGTATAGATGTCTATTCTCAGATACGAAAGTTGAGTTACTTATTTAACAAAACAGCATTTCAAAAGAGTAAAATATAATGATTTGAAATCTATTTGTTTTAGCTTCTCTCGTGATAATAAAAAGATTCAATTGCAATATCGGGTGAGTTATGATAAATTAAGTTAGTGGTATACTGATTTTGGAATGTAAGGAGGGAATAACATGGCTAGAAAATGTGTTGTAACTGGACGCCAAACACGTAGTGGTAACCAACGTTCTCACGCTATGAATTCCAACAAGCGTAATTGGAAAGCAAATGTACAAAAAGTACGTATCATGGTAGATGGAAAACCGAAGAAAGTATATGTATCTGCTCGTGCATTAAAATCAGGCAAAGTAGAACGTGTATAATATACGAAAATATGTGCATATGCCCTAAAAACACCATAATTACATGGTGTTTTTTTGCTGTATAGAAAGGTTTATCTCAATTTATATAAGTTTAAACTAAAGAATTTCTCTTTGACCTGATATGTGCCCTTAATCCATTTACGCAGTATGATGAGCCAGATTCACACGAATGAATCAAACCGCGTATTGACAGAAAATAATACAGGCAAGTACTAGCTTATAACTCGTTCTTATTACATTTATAAATGGTTCAAGTATCCTAAAAAACGAGCTTTTGCCATCTGTGACAAAAGCTCGTTTACTATTACTTTTCTTTTTTGAATACACCAATGATGACTTTAACAAACCCGCCTACAAACTTAGGAAGCTTAATCGTATAGAATTTCATTTATAAAGGCCCTCCCTGTTTAACCATCCTGTTTGCTTCTAGTTAAACTGCATCAAAACTCTTTACTAGTATTAGTATGCCTTTACAGAAAGAAAAAGTACCTTTTTTTTGACTAAGCTCGTTAGATATACATAAAGAAGATCCCCAATGTATCGTTTGATTCTCTAACGGATATAAAAAACCTGTCAATGTTAATCCGGCAATCTCAGGAGTAAATGCTAAAAAAGAAATATAGAAATATCCATCCAGTTCAACGGAATATGTACCTGGTTCAAATATTTCCATATAATTCCCTTTATCAATAATAACAGCACGTTTTCCCTGCTGTAATAATGGATATAGCAATTGGATATTCATCAATGTATGGTCTAGTCTGCCTCCAGTTACACCAAAAAGAAAAAAATGATCCGCTTCTTTTTCTAACCCCATATCAATAGCAATCTCTAAATCTGTCTGGTTCTTCATCACTGGGTGTTTATCAAATAACTTAGCATGCTTTTCGATTATAGCATACTCATTTTCAGAGACAGAATCAAAATCTCCCAGTGCGACATCAATCGTTATTCCTTGTTCTGCTAAATAAAGCGCTCCCCGATCAGCACCAATCCAAAAGTCCATCTCCTCCTGATAGTCTAAAAGATTGGGTAATTGCTCTTTAGGACCATTTCCCACAATACCAACACGTTTCATTATTTCTCTGCACTCTTGCGAATCAGGTCAATAGCTTCTTTTCGATTACTCTGGTTAAAAACAGCACTTCCAGCGACTAATACATCTGCACCATTTTCAGTACAGATCGGAGCTGTTACCTCATTAACTCCTCCGTCAATTTCGATTTCGAAATGTAAGCCCATTTCTTCACGCCATGCTGCAATTTGTACAATTTTAGGAACTACCTCTTTAATAAAGGATTGTCCTCCAAACCCAGGATTTACTGTCATTAATAATACAAGATCCACTTCTGTTAAAACGGGTTTAATCATTTCTGCCGGTGTTCCCGGATTAATTACTACTCCCGGTTTTACGCCATGAGAACGAATCAATTGTAATGTCCTGTGCAGATGCACACATGCTTCCTGATGAACGGTAATAATAGACGCACTTTTAGCAAATTGCGGTATATACGCATCCGGGTTTTCTATCATTAAATGGACATCCAACGGCACATTGGTAATTGGCTTAATAGCATCTGCTATTAAAGGACCGATTGTAATATTAGGAACAAAATGTCCATCCATCACATCAACATGGATGTAATCAGCTCCGGCTTGCTCCACCTCTTTAATCTCTTCTCCAAGCTTTGCAAAATCTGCTGATAAAATAGAGGGTGCTATTTTTGTCATCATTAATACCTCGGCTTTCTTGTTTTAATTTCTTCCAAAAATCGTAAATAATGATTATACCGGAATTCAGCTATAGTACCATCATCAACAGCTGTTTTTACGGCACATTTAGGTTCTTTATCATGCAGACAGCCTCTGAACTTGCAATCTGACATATGGAGCCTTATTTCCGGAAAACAAACACCTAAATCCTCGGCCTCTAAATCAGAAAACTCTAATGCGCTAAACCCTGGTGTATCAGCTACCAGGCCTTCGCCAATTGCCAAAAGCTCAACGTGTCTTGTTGTATGCTTTCCCCTCCCGAGACTTTTAGATATCTCCGCTGTTTCTATAAACAAATTAGGATCAAGTGTATTTAACAGGGTTGACTTACCTACTCCGGACTGGCCGGCAAATACGGAAACCTTATCTTTGAAATAAGGTATTACTTCAGAGATCCATTCCGGCTCTTTCGAAGATAATAGTTTCACTTCATAGCCAATATGCTGATAGGCTGTTTGATATTCCTCAATTCTGGCTGCTTCCTGAGGTGTCGCTAAATCCATTTTTGTAATAAAAATTAAAGGCTGAATATGCTTGGATTCTACAAGGACAAGAAATCGGTCAAGTAATAACGCATTAAAATCCGGTGAAGTGGCTGCATTAACAATACATACCTGATCAATATTAGCAATAGGAGGCCGAATCAGTTCATTCGACCTGTCTTTTATTTTCATAATATAGCCTTCATCTTCGTTACGGATTTCAAATTCTACATAATCACCGACTAACGGGGAGATTTTTTTATTTCGAAAAAGACCCCTCCCCTTGCAGGCATAAATTCCTTCATTTGACTGTACGTAGTAGAAGCCGCTTAATGCTTTAATAATTCTGCCTACTGCCATCTACTCTTCCTCTCCCTCATAGGATACAGTCCTCTCAGCAACTGTCTCATCATCTCTGGTAATTCGATACTCTGCATCAGTTCCCTGAGCAATGGTCAGTGTAAAACGTACCTCCGTATCTCCTGTGATGGCTTGTTCTTCATATACATCTGAGATGTCGTTATTGGCATCACCGATATAAATTCGGACTATTTGTTCTCCAGACTCCTGGTTTTCAGTATTTTCTTCATTTCCTTCGTCTGTATTTTCATTGTTTTCGTTACCTTCATCGGCATTTTCTTCGTTTGTTTCCTCATTTTGATCTTCTTCATTATTTTCATCCCCAGATGATTCTTCTCCAGATTCAGAGTTTTCTTCATCCAGCGTGTACATAACCGTGAAAGAAACAGAATGCGACCGCGGTGGTTCCTCTTCCGGTCCAAGAGAGAAATAAACATCTACTGTCGATCCTTTTTCTACCTCCGTTCCGGATTCAGGAGATTGACTGCTGACCAGTCCCTCCTCGACACTATCGGAATGCTCCTCATGCTGATTTATGCTTAGTTCATTACGATCTAAATAAGCCTTTACTTCCTCTTCATTCATTCCTGTCAAATTATTCAGGCTCACCATTTCCGGTCCGGCACTGACTTCAAAAATCACTTTTGTATCAGCAGGCACTACAGATGTCCCCGGATCGGGCTGAACTTGAGAAATAATTTCACCCACCGGTTGATCAGAATATCTTTCAAACGGTGTAATCTCATCCACATTAAATCCTTTTTGATCCAACTCTTCTTTGACTTCTTCAAAATCTTCTCCAACGTAATCATCAAATTCCACTTGTTCAGGCCCCTGGCTGACAAACAGGGTTATGGTCGATCCTTCCTTGACCGTTCTTCCGGCAACAGGGTCTGTTCTTTCAACATATCCTGATTCAATCTCATCCGAATTGACCTCTTCTGTTTCCACAGTCAGTTTCTTGCTTTCCAGCGCCTCTTTTGCTTCATCAGCCGGCTGATTGGTAAAATCATCTATCGTAACATCTTTCGGCTGCATAGCATACACAACGGCTGCAGTGCCGATACCAATAAGCAATAATAATAGAATTGAAATCCAGATTATTTTTTTCTTTTTACTGGATGGCTTCTTTTTATCCTTCTTTTTCTTATTGTTTTTCTTTCCATTGCTTTCATCAGGATAGCTTTTTGTTGGCTCCGTATCTGCCTGATGGACAATAGTCTGGCCCGCTTCATCATCTGAGGTCAAGTCATCATCCGTAATAATCGGGATTGCTTTTGTCTCATCACCCGCTTCATCCGGAACCTTAAACGGCTCTTCATTTAATTTTTCAGGAGAAAGTGCTGTCTCCAGGGCCGCTTCAAATTGATAGACATCCGCATAGCGGTAAAATGGATTTTTTGCTGTTGCCTGTAACACAATATTCTCTACACTTTGCGGAATATCCGGATTAATCTCTTTAACAGACGGTGTATCGCTTTGTAAATGCTTTAAAGCAATGGATACAGGGGACTGTCCGGAAAAAGGAAGCTTCCCTGTTAACAATTCAAATAGTACAATTCCCAATGAATAAATATCGGATTTTTTTGTTGCCATGCCGCCCCGCGCCTGCTCTGGCGACAAATAATGAACAGAGCCCAAAATAGAATTTGTTTGTGTTAATGCTGTGGCACTAAGAGCCATAGCAATTCCGAAGTCCGTTACCTTCGCCTGACCAAAACGATCAATTAAGATATTCTGAGGCTTAATATCACGATGAATAATACCATTTTCATGTGCTTGTGCAATCGCAGAAGAAATCTGCTTCATAATATCCAGCGCAAGCGGAACCTCTACTGGTCCAAATTGTTGGATATATTCCTTTAAAGTCATTCCTTCCACATATTCCATGACCATATACAGCGTTTGATCTTCCTCGCCAACATCATAGATATTTACAATATTCGGGTGGGAAAGGGAGCTTGCAGATTGTGCCTCCCGGTCAAAACGGGCAATAAACTCCTGATCATGAATATAATCCGTCCGCAATGCTTTAACTGCTACATCACGGTCAAGAATAGTATCTCTGGCAAGGAAGACATTCGCCATGCCTCCGCCGCCGATTTTTCTTTCGATTTTATAACGGTCATTTAATAAGTGTCCCTTGTTCATGCAGGTTCACCTGCCTCCGAGTCTGAACCGTCATGTGCTATTAATATAAGCGAGATATTATCTTCTCCACCGCGCTCGTTCGCTAAATCAATAAGTTCCTGACCTATCTCATTCATCCCTTTATCTGCTGTAATAAACTGTGCTAATTCCGTCTGGCTGAGCTTATCGGATAAACCATCCGAGCATAGTAATAATCTGTCCCCTGCGTCCCAGGTCAGTGTTTTTATATCTGTATCCACACGTGCCTCTGTTCCCAGCGCACGGATAATATAATTTTTATAGGGGTGAACTTCCGCGTCCCCCTCGGTTATTTCTCCTCTTTTTACAAGCTCATTTACAAAGGAATGATCTTCTGTCAGCTGCTCAACATGCTCTCCTCTCGCAATATACAAACGGCTGTCCCCAATATGGGCAATGGTAAGCGAATTACCTGATATAACAGCAGCAACAAGTGTTGTCCCCATTCCTTCCAGCTGTTTGTTTTCCTGCGACTTCCGGAAGATTTGCTCATTCGTTTCTCTAATTATACTTTGAAGCCATTGTTCAATATCGTTTGGACTTTGAACTACCTCTGTTTCTTCCCATCTTTTTTTCATATTTTCAACAGCCAGCATGCTTGCTACATCACCGGCTTTATGGCCGCCCATGCCATCAGCAATAATCGCAATGGGCTGGCTGGTTTTATTTTCAAAAATACCGCCTGCATCTTCATTATGGTTGCGAACTTGTCCGCAATGTGTCAAGAAAAGCCCTTTCAAGAGCTGCTCCCCCCTTTACAAATCCAAATATATCCTTTTCAAACATTTATTATTACTTTGTCGTTAAGTACTGTTCAACAAAAACATTATTACGAATTTCTTATTTTTTGAATAAATACTTCTATCCTTAATTATTGCACAATCTTCCGCATAATAAAACTATGCAGTGTACAAGTTGAATAATATATTTAAACTTCTTTCCTATACGTTAACTATAAAAGGGCTTAAACATCCGCTATCCGCTTGAGGCAGGAGATTAACGGTCGATTCTACTTGATAAAAATGGCTCATTTATTCCGTTTGATCCGTGTAAGAAAGAATCCATCTGTCTGAAAATCCTGAGGAAACAGCTGTAAACCTTCCGGTGACCAGCCCGGAGCATGCTGTAATGGTTCGGAAAGCTCTTCTCTGAATGAGAGATCTATGCTAAAAGCTGGATTTTTTTCTAAAAATGTTTGAACTACTTGATTATTCTCCAATTTATCAACTGTACATGTACTATAGATAAGCAGCCCGTCAGGCTTAAGCAGCTTGGCTGCAGATTGGATAATATCCAGCTGTATCGTTGCAAGCCGTTCAATATCAGACGCTTGCTTTTCATATTTAATCTCAGGCTTTCCATTAATAACTCCTAATCCTGAACAAGGAGCATCGATAAGAATCCTGTCAAAGCTCTCCTTTTCATACTGCTCATAAAGCTTCCTTGCATCGCCTTGAAAAGCAGTTATGGCATGCAAATCCAATACAGCTGCCTTTTCTTCTATCAATTTCACTTTTTTCTTATGCAGATCATAAGCATGAATTTCTCCTTGATCCGCCATTTTTTCAGCAATGTGCGTCGCTTTTCCACCGGGGGCACTGCAAGTATCCAGTACTTTCATCCCCGATTCCAGTTTTAATGATTCTGCCGCAAGCATAGAGCTTTGATCCTGTATGGTTACAAATCCCTCCTGCAGCAGATTCGTTTTAAATATATTTCCTTTTTGAATCAGAATGCCCTGTGGTGAAAATTGTGATGCAGCTACAGTGAAGCCTTGCTTTTCTAATTGCTCTATCACAGCTTGACGATCCGTTTTCATAGGCTGAATCCGGATAGACATTGGAAAATGTCTTAGATTCTCGCGGCACATTGCCTCTGTCCGCTCCTCGCCATACATTTCTGTCCATCTTTTAACAAGCCATACAGGATGGCTTGTCTCTATCGAAATCCGCTCTACAGGATCCTTAATCAGGGATAAATCCGGAAGCCCGTTTCGTTGAATGCTGCGTAATATTCCATTTACAAAATTAGCAATCCCTTTATGTCCGCGGATTTTAGCAATTTCAACAGACTCATGAACAACAGCGTGATCCGGAACTTTTTCCAAATAAACCATCTGATACACAGACATTCTTAAAAGCTGCTTTACCCATAAATCTAATTTCTTTTTATTTTTTATAAAATACGCTATATAGTAATCAATCGTTATTTGATTCTGTACAGTTCCATAAACAACCTCTGTAAGCAATCTTTTATCCTTGTCATTCAAATCCTTTTGCTGTAATTCATGATTTAAAAGCAGATTACTGAATCCTTTATCTTTTTCAATCCGGATAAGAATGTCGAGCATCGTTTGTCTCAATTGATATTTCATAATTATATTATTCTCCTAGTATTACACCAATTTGAATCCTGTCCTGTGAAGCCTGTAAGTAATCTTTTACTTTCATGCGTTTCTTTCCGGCAGGTTGAATTTCTTTTATTTTAAGACTTGTTTTTTCTCCGCACTGAACAGTAAAGGATTCGCTATCCTTGGCTATAATTTCACCTGCCGGGCTAGTTGAGTTTGACTCAGAAACATCTTCTCCCCACCAGATTTTCATTACTTTACCTTCATAGGTTGTAAATGCAACCGGCCAGGGATGAAGCCCTCTTATTTGATTGTAAATTTCCGCAGCAGGTCTACTCCAGTCAATCTTTTCCTGTTCACGTTTGATGTTCGATGCGAAGGTTGCCAATTCTTCATCTTGTTTTTCTGGTGTTAAATTACCCGCAAATAAATCTGGCAGTGTTTCCATAAGTAAGTCTGATCCGGCCCTGGCCAGTTTATCATGCAGGGTGCCGACATGATCTCTATCCTCAATTTCTACCTCTACCTGGGTGAGGATATCTCCTGCATCCAATTTTTCCACCATGTACATGATTGTTACACCTGTTTTCTTCTTCCCCTGGATAATAGAATAATGAATAGGTGCGCCGCCACGCAGCTCCGGAAGCAGAGAAGCATGGACATTGATTGCTCCAAATGGTGCTATGTTAAGCACTTCTTTAGGAAGGATCTGCCCATAAGCTGCTGTGATAATTAAATCCGGTTCAGCGTCCACCAATGCCTGAAAGTCTTCTCTTAGCTTTTCTGGCTGAAATACTTCTATCCCATGCTTTAAAGCTTCCTCTTTAACCGGGGGAGGAGTAATGATTTTCTTTCTTCCTTTAGGTCTGTCCGGCTGTGTAACAACAAGAACTACTTCATATTTATTTTCAATAATCTTTTGTAAAACGGGGACAGCAAAATCCGGAGTCCCCATAAAGACGATTCGTTTCATGATTTTCCCTCATTTCCTTACATCATATAATATGGCTGCATATCAATAAACAGCTGTAAAGTTTGTTTGCGTATTTCATCCGCATAAGCCGACCGAATATGCTCTAAATAACTTATTAGTTCAGGCTCCTGCTTGTATTTTATCATGCACTGGTACCGATATCTATCTTTTATCCGCGCAATAGTGGAAGGTGTCGGGCCTAAGATAGTTGTCCCCGGTGATACAACCTCACTAAGCCGCTTTACGATTTCTCCGGTAACCTGGACCGCCCGCACATGATTTTCATGGGAGACAGTAATCAGCACAAGAAATACAAATGGCGGATATTGAAATGCTTTCCGGACAGCCATTTCATGCTGATAAAAATCAAGAAAATTATGCTTTGCAGCGTAGGTCACGCTGTAATGCTCCGGCGTATAGGTCTGGACAATCACATTTCCCGTAAGCTCATGTCTTCCCGCTCTGCCGCTCACTTGTGTCAGCAATTGAAACGTACGCTCTGAAGCCCGGAAATCGGGAAGGTGCAGCATCGAATCTGCAGATAATACGCCCACTAAGGTGACATCTTTAAAATCAAGACCTTTCGCAATCATCTGTGTCCCTAATAAAATATCAGCTTTCTTCTCGGAAAACTGTTTTAATAATTTTTCATGTGCTCCTTTTCTTCTGGTTGTATCCACATCCATTCGAATCACACGGGCTTCCGGTAACAGTTTTGCCAGTGATTCTTCCACCTTTTGTGTACCTGTTCCGAAATATCGGATAGAGTCGCTCTCACAGGATGGACAACGCTCAGGAACAGCCTGCTCATAAGAGCAATAATGACATTTAAGCCGATGGCTGTTCTTATGATAGGTCAATGCAATATCGCAGTGCGGACATTCAGATACGTGCCCGCAATCACGGCACATGACAAATGTAGAATACCCTCTGCGATTCAGCAGCAGTACAATTTGTTCTCCACGTTCTATACAAGCCTTCATACTCTCCATCAGGGAGGCAGAAAACATGGTCCGGTTCCCTGCATGCAGCTCTTTACGCATATCAATAATCTCTACATCCGGCATTTGCTGTTTATTCGTGCGACTAGCAAGTGTTAACAGCTTGTAGACTCCTTTTTTTGCTCTGGCAAAGCTTTCTAAAGAAGGTGTCGCGCTGCCCAGAACTACGGGACAACGATGATTATTCGCCCGTTCAATTGCTACGTCACGGGCGTGATACCTTGGCTGATCTTCCTGCTTATATGTGGTTTCGTGTTCTTCATCAATAATAAAAATGCCTATATTGGTGAAGGGGGCAAATATCGCGGAACGTGCGCCAACAACAACCTGAACCTGTTTCTGCTGAATTTTTCTCCATTCATCATATTTTTCTCCAGCTGAAAGACCACTATGCATCACAGCTACATTTGACCCAAAACGCCCTTTAAAACGCCGGACCATTTGTGGTGTCAAAGAAATTTCCGGAACAAGGACAATTGCCTCCTGCCCTTTTGAAATAACATGCTGAATCGATTGTAAGTATATTTCTGTTTTACCGCTTCCTGTCACACCATGTAATAGAAATACATTATCCTCTTCCTCATCTATCGATGCGATAATCGGCTCCATAGCAGCAGCCTGTTCCTCCGTAAGCTCGAAGGCTTCTGTTTGTTCAATAGGCTGATTTTTATAGGGATCGCGGAATACCTCCTGCTGAAATGTCTTCACAATCCCTTTTGATACTAATGCTTTAACAGTCTGTGCTGAGGTGCCCATGACTTGAATTAATTTTGCCTGCTCAACCGGCTCCGGATTTTCTATTAAATATTGGATTAGCTCTTTTTGTTTCTTTGCCTGCTTCGATAAATCCTCCAGCGCTTCCATAGCACGCATTTCTGATACATCCAGCTGAACCATTGTCTGCTGCTTTTTTGTAATTCTCGACTTCACATGATAATAAATAGTAATATTTCCTGCTTCTATTTGTTTTTGTAAATGATAATAGCTGATGGAAGATGCCGTGAATTCTTCAAAGGCTATTGACTCTCTTCCTGCAAACAAATCTTCTAATTCAGGGCTAAGGAATTCATCTGTCTCACGAACTAAATCTTTTGTGTACTGTGATTTTAATACTTGAGGCAGCATTGTCTGAAATACCGTAATATATAAGCTGAGTGTTTTATTTGCTACCGATTTCCCAAGCTGCAGCAGTTCTTCTGTTAATACAGGGGTAATATCTAAAACCTCATGCAGTTCCTTTAATTTTGTTAAATTGGACTCCCCCTTCAGCTGTACAACAAACCCCATAATTTTCCGGGGACCGAATGGTACTGTGACCCTCATACCTGGAGTAATTATTTCATGATACCTCTCCGGAACCAGATAATCGTATGTTTGATTTGTTGCACTCGTTGGGACATCAACTATGACGCTAGCAATTTTCAATTGGAATCATCCTTCATATCTCGTAAAATACAGTCTAAAAGCTGTACCGCTATTTCCTTTTTTGTCGCCTGCTGCAAATCAGTTACGGACTCCTCTTTATTTATATAGGTAACAATGTTTGTGTCGCCCTCAAATCCCGCTCCTTGGCGGCTGACATCATTGACTACGATTGCGTCTAAATTTTTCTTTTTCAGCTTCCCTAATCCGTACTCAACAGGGGTATCTGTTTCGGCCGCAAATCCAACCAGAAATTGATTTTCTTTTCTTTCACCAAGCTTTTTCAGGATATCTTCTGTCCGTTCTAAAGTGATAACATCATCGCCCTCTTGTTTTTTCATCTTTGAGGCATGTACCTCTTTCGGGCGATAGTCTGCTACAGCAGCAGCCTTAATAACAATATCCTTGTCTGCAAACTGGTCGTTCATCACATGATACATTTCCTCGGCAGAAACCACATCAATTCGCTTAATAGCGAGATGCTGTGCGTCTATTGAAACTGGTCCGGCAACTAACGTAACATCTGCACCGCGTTCAGCAGCTGCCTCAGCTAAGGCAAAACCCATCTTTCCTGAAGAACGGTTCGTAAAAAAACGAACCGGGTCAATCATTTCCTTTGTCGGCCCGGCAGATATAAGTACCTTTTGCCCCAGCATATCAAGTGCTTTCTGCTGGTGACGTTCAATGGCAGTGATTATTTCCTGCGGCTCCTCCAGGCGGCCTTTGCCAACATATCCGCAGGCTAAATAACCGTCACCCGGTTCAATAAAATGATACCCCCACTTTTCAAGCTGCTTCATATTTTGAATAACAGCCGGATGCCCATACATATGCACATTCATTGCCGGGGCAATATATACTTCTGCCTGTGTCGCCAGCATTGTTGTCGAAAGCATATCATCAGCCTGTCCATGAGCTAATTTCGCAATAATATTTGCTGTTGCCGGTGCAATGATTGCAATATCTGCCCAATCGGCCAAATCAATATGCGCAATTTTCTTTGGATTTTTTTCATCAAAGGTATCTGTATATACCGGATTTCTTGTCAAAGCTTGAAAGGTTAATGGTGTTACAAATTCAGTTGCACTCTCTGTCATGATAACCTTCACTTCCGCCCCAAGCTGTGTCAACTTACTTGCCAGAGCGCTCACTTTATAGACAGCAATGCCACCAGAAACACCCAGAAGTATTTTTTTCTGATTGAGCATGAAAAACATCCTCTCTTTGATTTATTTTCACGTGTTCATTCTCTAAAAAGCACTTTATTATTAACTCCATGTAATCTGTTGGAATAAATATGCCTGCTGTATAAAAAGCTTCTTCTATTTCTCTTTATTTGGAGGTATATTTCAACATGTATTTTATCTTCTCTATACATAGTTATAACATATAATAAGGTTTTTCTGCCTCATAAAGGCTTGAAAGAAAATCGTTTAGAAAAGGAAAAAAGAAGCCTTGCAAAAAGAAAAACCTCTGCATAGCGAAAATTCTTTCTATGAAGAATTTTTCACTGTGCAAAGGTCCTGTTTCAGTTTTATATCCTAAATTTTATTTCTTAATATACAGCTTTCCAGCCTCAATTTCTTCCAATGCTTTTCCAACAAATTTATGTGATTTTGGATGATCTACTAAAACATCATTGGTTTCACTCAGCTCTCTGGCTCTTCTTGCTGATAAAGTAACTAAACTGTACTTTGATTTAATTTTTGTTTGTAACGAATCAATAGAAGGTTCTAACATCATGATAACTCATCCTCCAAAATTTGCTTGTATTGTTTGGCAATTCTTTCACGCTTTAAGTGCTCACTTTTAATAATTGCTTTTACTTTGTCTACTGCTGTCTCCACCTTATCGTTTACAACAACATAATCATAGGCATCCATCATTTCTATTTCATTACGTGCTTCCTTCAGACGGTTAAGGACGAGTTCCTGCGATTCTGTGCCACGATTAACGATACGATTTTTCAACTCTTCTAAACTAGGAGGGAATAGGAAGATAAATACACCTTGAGGGAAATTTTTCTTCACCTGCATTGCTCCCTGTACTTCTATTTCAAGAAAAACATCAAATCCTTTTTCAATGGTTTCCTCTACATATTGTCTGGGAGTCCCGTAATAATTATTTACATATTGAGCGTATTCTAAAAGCTCTCCTTCTTCAATCAGCTTTTCAAACTCTTCCCGCGATTTATAGAAGTAATCGACACCATCGACTTCACCAGTTCTTTTATCTCTGGTTGTCATGGAAATAGAATATTGAAGATCCATTTCTTCCTCAAATAACTTTTTGCGTACTGTACCCTTACCGACACCTGATGGGCCGGATAAAACGAATAAAATACCTTTCTCTTTAATCAAACCATTTCCTCCTATTTTCCAGCTTCGTTATTCGTCTGCAATTTCATCGTTGGTAACAAGCCGTTGGCCTACCGTTTCAGGCTGCACTGCAGATAATACAACATGATCGCTATCTGTTATTATAACAGCTCTGGTACGTCGTCCATATGTTGCATCCACTAATTTATTATTATCTCTGGCTACGGTGATAATTCTTTTCACTGGTGCTGATTCCGGAGACACGATAGATATAATGCGGTTTGCGGAAACAACATTACCGAAGCCAATGTTTATTAAACTTAAATTCAATTTTTTTCCCCCTAGCATTTCTTCTCTATCTATAATAGTACCATTATACTGTATCTTTATTGAATTTTATACTATAAACTTTTTTGTTACAAGGGCTAAACCAAGAAATAGGAAAATAGAGTGATGTCTTCGGGCATTGTATTGCGTGTTTATCCATGTTATGAAATTCTTTCTATATAGGTTAAATTAAACAATTTAACTTTCGCACCTAAGAGCAAGCATCTATACCTTCCTATTCCAGAATGAACATGTTCTTCAATATCCCGCTTGCATTTTATCAGCTTTTTATTGAAAGGAGGATTGTGTATAGCTCCGCTCCGACCAACCACTTCGCTTTCCATGGGGACGGCTTCAGCTAACTTGAAAAGAAACCCGCTTTTCAAGTGGATCTTCAGCTCGCCCTGTTCCCATAGGAGTCTGCGTGGTTGGTCTGCGCTCAGTTAGGCTTCTACAGCGAATGAAAGAAATCATATCCTAATGGAGTTGAATGAAATAATTGCTTTTTGCTTGGTGAAAAAATCATTTTATTGTTTCAAATGGTTAATGTGGTAATTGAAACGATGACACAGCACACAGTATGGAAAGTAAATATCGGGAATAGCTTTCATGAATTAAATAAAACAGCTATCCCAATCTGCTGAAATTGATACCGCATGGATGGAATAGCTGTTTCATTCTATTTTACAATGAACTTTTATTTTTTAGTAAATCCAAATAAAACGGTCGGTAATGCTCCCAGTCCGACAATCAGCAGCCAGTCAATTGCAGATAAGGTGACTGTATGGAAAATCGGCTGGAGCGGCGGAAAGTAAATAACAACTAAAAGCAACAGCATCGATGATAGTACTGCTAAAATAAGATAACGGTTTTCAAACAGGTTTCTTGCAAAAATTGATTTTTCACTCCGACAGTCAAACACATGAATTAATTGTGCTACAACAAGAGTGGAAAAAGCTATTGTCTGTGCATAGACAAGATTACCTGGATCATTCTGGTAAGCTACAATAAATGCAATTAAAGTAACAACCCCGATTAATATTCCCCTGCTGATAATTTTATAGCCGAGTCCCCGGGAGAAGATTCCTTCACGTGGATTCCTTGGTCCCCGTTTCATCACATCTCCTTCAGCCTGATCTACTCCCAGCGCCATTGCCGGCAATCCGTCTGTTACTAAATTCACCCAAAGAATTTGCACAGGTACAAGCGGCAGTGGCAGTCCAAGCAGCATAGCAAAGAGCATCACTAAAATCTCTCCTACGTTGGAAGCGAGCAGATAACGAATAAACTTACGAATATTCTCATAAATATTTCTGCCTTCCTGAATAGCCGATTTGATTGTTGCGAAATTATCATCCATTAGAACAAGCGATGAAGCTTCCTTCGTTACATCCGTCCCGCTTATCCCCATTGCAATCCCTATATCACTTGCTTTCATAGCCGGAGCATCATTCACCCCGTCTCCAGTCATGGCAACAATATGTCCTTTTTCCTGAAAGGCATTAACAATCCGAAGTTTATGCTCAGGTGTTACGCGTGCAAAAACATACGTTTCTTCAATCACATCCACCAATTCAGCATCTGACATTTGTGTTAATTCTTTTCCTTCCAGCACCTTGCCTCTCTCTGGAAGAATCTCTAAATGATTGGCAATTGCTTTTGCTGTATGCGCGTGGTCACCAGTTATCATCACTGTTTTAATTCCTGCTTCTTTACATTCACGAACAGCTGCTTTTACTTCTTTTCTTGGAGGGTCCATCAGCCCGTATAAGCCAATGAATGTCAAATCTTCTTCCAATAATGCTGAATCCAGTGAATCGGAGGAAGATAATACCCGAAAACCAATTGCAATAGTTCGAAGTGCCTTTTCAGCCATGGAAACCATTGCCTGTTCCGTCTTTTTACTTTGTTCTTTTGTTAAAACAGTCTTCCCATTCTCCGTTTGAATGTGGGAAGATTTCGGAAGTAAAATATCAGGCGCCCCTTTTGTGATTAATAAACGCATTCCGTTCTTATCTTCTATGACAATACTCATCCGTTTCCGATTGGAATCAAATGGTATTTCTTTTACAATCCGGAAAGGCTGCTTATCATTTTCATGGAAGCCATATTTATACGCTGCCACGAGCAGTGCTCCGTCAGTCGGATCTCCGTCCACAACATTCTTTCCCTTTTTTAAAGAAATAGATGCATGGTTACAAAGCATTCCATAGAGCAGCATTGATTTTAAATTTGCGTGAGAATCTTCTATCTTTTTTTGATTGTATAGAAAATCTCCCTGCGTCTGATATCCGTCGCCCGTGACATATAAAGTTCTTCCGTTTATATATATTTCCTTTACAGTCATTTGGTTTTCGGTCATTGTCCCTGTTTTATCTGAACAAATAACCGAAGCGCATCCTAATGTCTCGACCGCCGAAAGCTTTCTTACAATGGCCTTCTTTTTAATCATTCTCTGGACACCAAGAGATAAAGCAACCGTAACAATTGCCGGCAGACCTTCAGGAATAGCTGCTACTGCCAAAGATATTCCGGCTAAAAACATTTCATACATTGGATGGCCCCGGAAAATACCAGCTCCAACAACAAGTAACGTCAGGAATATTGCTACAACAATCAGTATTTTTCCCAGTTCCGCCAATTTCATTTCCAGTGGTGTAATGGCCTTTTTCGTATTATCCAACAATGTAGCAATCTGCCCCATCACCGTTTTCATTCCTGTGCTGACCACAATACCTTCCCCTGATCCACGTGTGACAAGTGTTCCCATAAAGGCCATATTGACTTGATCCTGTGCTTCTAATCCATCCATTCTGATTTCCTTTGTATGTTTAGCAACAGGAAGTGATTCTCCTGTCAAAGCGGATTCTTCTGTTTCCAGGCTGGTTGTTTGAATGACTCTGACATCTGCAGGAATCCTATCTCCGCTTGCAAACCTGACAATATCTCCTACAACAACCTCTTTCGATGGAATCTTCACCCATTGCCCGTCCCTTTTTACACTGGCTATCGGAGCGGACAGCTCTTTCAGTTTTTCCAACGAGTTTTCTGCTTTTTGTTCTTGAAAATAGCCGATAATCCCATTAATTAATACAATAACCATAATAGCTATTGCATCAATATACTCTCCCAGTAAACCGGCAATCAAAGTGGCAGCTAATAAAATCAATACCATAAAATCCTGGAATTGTTTTAAGAATAAAATCCATCCGGGTATTTTTTTCTTCGCTGCTAAAACATTTTCGCCATACTGCTGACGTCTTTTTGCAACCTGCTTCTCCCCTAACCCGACATCTGCTTTTACCTGCAATGTCTCTTCTAATTTTTTTTGGTTAAGCTGATACCATTTCATTATACATTCCTCCGGCAGACATGAATTGTACAAGCACTTAATCCATTTCTATGCCCGAACCTCTAAAAAGATGCTATAATTGCCGATGAGGTGATCACATATGCCATTTGACGGTATTGTAACAAGAGCGGTTACGAAAGAATTAGCAGCAAAATTAGAAAAAGGAAAAATTAATAAAATTTATCAGCCATCGGAAACAGAGATTGTCATGACAGTCCGCAGTCAATCTGTCAATCACAGTCTGCTTTTTTCTGTCCATCCTACGTATGCCCGATTTCATATAACAAATGATTCTTATACAAATCCACAAGAACCTCCTATGTTTTGTATGGTGCTGAGAAAACACCTGGCCGGGAGTGTTATTGAAAAGATTGAACAAAAAGGGATGGAACGGATTGTAACATTTACGATCCGAACCCGTAATGAAATAGGAGACATCAGTTATAAGCAATTAATTATGGAGCTGATGGGTAAGCATAGTAACCTTATTTTAGTTGACCAGGAAAAAGGCCATATCGTTGACAGCTTAAAACATGTCTCCTTATCGCAAAATCGTCACCGGACGATTTTACCCGGGCAGACCTATCAATTGCCGCCTGATCAGCATAAGTTTTCTATTTTAGATACAGACAGTGCGTCTATTGTGAGAAAATTAGATTTTAACGCAGGTAAAATGGATAAACAGCTGCTCAGCTTATTAGAAGGCTTTTCTCCATTTGTTACGAAAAGCATGATTAAAAGTGTCCATCTTGGCTCTAATCGAGACTATGAGAATATGCTTTCTCATGCGCAAAAGCAATTACAGGAAAATGATTATCAGCCTGCGATTTATCAGGAACCAAAGGAAGAATTTCATGTACTGACTTTCCCGGATGAAAAGGCAGATATTGTATTTGAAGAAGTCAATCTGATGCTTGATGCGTTTTATTCAGGAAAAGCGGAACGGGACCGCGTGAAGCAGCAGGCAAAGGACCTTTATCGTTTCATAAAAAATGAACAGGATAAAAATGCCCGGAAGCTGAAAAAACATCAGCAAACAGTGGAAAGATCAGAACGGGCAGACCATTATCAAAAAATGGGTGAACTTTTAACAGCACATATGCATCTGGTGAAGCCGAATCAAAAGGAAATCTCTGTTGTAGACTATTATGATCCGGATCAGCAGGAAATAACCATTCCGTTAAATCCAAATAAATCACCAAGTGCAAATGCACAGAATTATTTTAAAACCTATCAAAAGCTGAAAAATTCCCGTGAAATTATGGAATCGGAAATCAAACGGACCAAGGAAGAAATTGTTTATTTTGATCAATTGCTGCAGCAGCTTAATGTAGCAAGTACGGATGATATTGAAGAAATTCGTGAAGAACTAAGAGAAGAAGGTTATTTGCGCAAACAGCGTTCTTCTAAAAAAGCAAAAAAACCGCAGAAGCCTAACCCGGAAACCTATCAATCTTCTGACGGCACCACCATTTTAGTCGGTAAAAATAACAAACAGAATGAATATGCAACCATGCGTCTGGCCTATCGTGATGATATATGGCTGCACACAAAGGATATCCCCGGTTCCCATGTTATCATCAGGGACAAAGAACCAAGCGAAAAAACATTAGAAGAAGCTGCTATTTTAGCTGCCTATTTTAGTAAGTCACAGCAATCTTCTTCTGTTCCGGTAGACTATACATTAATCCGTCACGTTAAAAAGCCAAATGGTTCAAAGCCTGGTTATGTGACATATGATAACCAAAAAACATTGTTTGTTACACCGGCAAAAGATATTGTGGATCAATTACGGGTAAAATAAAAAGACTTGAAAAGGGGGTTAAACAAATGAAACTTGTCGGAATATCAGGTGCTCCTGCCGGTGACAAAACTGCAATCGCAGTTAACCAGGTCTTAGTCCATGCCCGGCGTTTCGATTCGAGTCTAAAAACAGAATTAATCGACATAAGGGATTATGAAATTGACTTTTTTAACGGCGCTCCCTTAGCAGATTATAATGAGGATACCTGGAATATTGTTAAAAAGATTTCATCTGCTGATTTTCTCATTTTTGGTACACCGATTTATCAAGCATCCATTTCAGGAGCACTAAAAAATCTGCTGGACCATTTGCCGGAATTTGTCTTCAAGCGTAAAGTAACAGGCATGGTTGCAACCGGATGGTCAGAGAAGCATTTTCTTGTTATGGAATATCATCTAAGATCGATTCTGTCTTATTTTAAAGGTCTCGTTCCAACGGGAAATGTCTTTGTTCATAACGGTGCTTTTAATATGGAGAGTGATGAAATTATTGATGAGCGCATTCTGGAAAGGCTTGGAGCTCTTGCGGAGGAAATGGTTTCTTTGCAGCAGGGGATGAAGAATTATTAATTTAATCAGGCAGGCAAACTTCCTTTGAAAAGTTCTTTCATTTTATAGGCAGGATGCAATTTATATTACAAAAAAGTTCCAACCCTTTAAGGACTGGAACTTTTTTGTAATATGCTTTTTAAACCGCCGTCGGTTTCAATTCCACATCAATATTCCCTCTTGTCGCTTTCGAATATGGGCAAAATTGATGCGCTGCTTCTGCCAGGTCTTCTGCTTCTTCCTGGCTGACGCCTTCGATTTTAATATGGAGGGTTGCTCCGATTTTGAAACCATCATCTGAAGGGTCTTTCATGAAATGAACCTCGGCCGTTGTTTCTGAAGTAATATTTTTCCCTTTATTGGATGCCATTAAATTAAGCGCACCATCATAACATGCTGCATAACCGGCAGCAAAGAGCTGTTCAGGATTGGAGCCTTTTTCATCTGATTTATTTCCCGCTGGATTGACTAAATTAACATCGATAATGCCATCATCTGATTTTACGTGACCATCTCTGCCGTTTTGTGCTGTTGCTTTTGAACTGAAAATAATGTTACTCATTGAAATCACTGCTCCTTTATAAATTAATCTAATGGTACTATTTCCTTTATTTCATTTCTTTAAACCTATTTTCTATAGATAATCTATTTTTAATCCGCAATAAAATCATAGTTTTCCAGCAGACGAAGAAAATGATCGACCTGCGGGAGCTGCCGGATTCCTTCTTGAAAACAGGCCCAGGTATCACGTGTCACTGCCTTTTTTTCTAAAAATAAAGGAATATATGGGTAATGCTCTTTGAGATGATTTGAAACACTTCCCGGTAATACAGCCATACCAATCCCCTGTTTCATAAATTGTTTACAGGTTTCAATTTGATCCACTGTCATCTTTTTTTGAGGTTTTATATAATTCTGCTGTCCAAATAACCAGCTGTCGACAAGCTCATGCATGCTGTCATCACTTTTAAAAGAAATGATTGGTCTTTCTTTTATACCGTGCTCCGGAAAAGATTCTGTATCAAAAATATAAAGCGGATCATCAAACAAATGCACCGATGTCGTCTCTTTTAACTTATCACCGCGAATAATACATACATGATACTGCTTATGATTTTTTCTGATATCCTCACTGATTCCCGTTACTAAATCAACAGCTACCTTTGGATAAGCAGCAGTGTATTCTCCCAAAATATCCGGAAGATAACGCTGACTGATTAATGAAGAACAGGCAATGGACAGCGTCCCCTGTATTTCTTCTCCAGTCTCTGCTAAACGATTTTTAAATAGATGTTCCTTCTCAACCATTTCTTTTGCATGCTGAATAATCCGTTCTCCGGCTGGGGTTGGCAGTAACCGCTTCGATGTCCGGATAAATATTGTTTCGCCAAAATAGTTTTCCATGTATTTTAAGCGTTGTGTAACTGCCGGCTGGGAAATGAGAATAGCTTTTGCTGTTCCCCGTATTGTGCCAATTTCATAAAGTTTTAACAGGATTTCATAATCATCCATCCGCATAACAAAAGCCTCCAATAAGTATAATTTATCATTTTTGATTAAAATATAGTATTTTACTTATTTCATTATAGCATATAGTATTTAATGAAGAAGAAGCTACTCTTTATAACTGACAAATAAGAATAACCAGGAAAGCCACTTATTCTTTGAAAAAGGGAGTTAATTTTATGGACAAAAAGCTATTGAATAAAGAATTATTTACCAAAAGAGAAGATGCTTATGTCAACAGCAGTACACACAGTAATCCTGCAGCTCTGCAGAAAATTTCAGATTGGCTGAAGCCGACGAAAGAACAGATTATTTTAGATATTGCAACAGGCGGTGGTCAGGTCGCAAAGACATTAGCCCCATCCGCTAAGCAAGTTATCGCGACAGATCTAACACCATCTATGTTAGCAAATGTCCGAAGCAGCTTACATGAAAATGATAACATTTTATTTATTATTGCGGATGCTGAGGAGCTGCCTTTTCTTGATAATTCTATGGATAGTGTCACCTGCCGTATCGCAGCACACCACTTCCCGAACCCTGAAAAGTTTATTCAAGAAGCCTATCGTGTTTTAAAGCCTGGAGGAAAATGTTTATTTGTTGATAATATTGCTTCGGAGAATGAACTAGAAGATCAATTTTTAAATCAGCTGGAGGCAATGCGCGATCCAAGTCATGAACGTGCCAAAAAGATTTCTGAATGGAAGACACTTTTTTCAAAAAACCAGTTTACCCTGCTGCAGGAGGACATACGGATAAAAGAACTTCCCTTCCAAGACTGGCTTCATCGTACGGCAGACACGGAGGAAGCACGTCAGCAGGTGACTCATTTTGTACAAACAGCGGATGAAAAACTGCAGAAGTATATCCGTTTACAGAAAAGAGAAAACGATATTCAATCCTTTGCCATTGATGAGTGGATCAGTATGTGGGAAAAATAAGGATTAAAAAAAGGATGTGCTGCCTTTACAGTCTTACATCCTTTTTCACATTTTATAACTTACTTCTCCAGGCAAGAACAGCTTCTTTTTCTGTTTCTGTAAGCTTGTTTTCTTCTATAAGTAATTCTAATAACTGATCAAAACCAGTGATAGAATGATAGGATAAACCAGCCTCTGCAAAAGCTTCCTCTGCTCTTGGAAGTCCATAAGTGAAAATGGAATACACGGCCGTGATTTCAGCGCCTTCCTGCTCCAGTGCCTGTGCAGATTGGATGGAGGATCCGCCGGTGGAAATCAGATCTTCAATCACGAGTACCTTTTTCCCTTCTACAGATGCGCCCTCAATTTGATTGCCTTTTCCATGTCCTTTTGGTTTAGAACGTACATACACCATTGGTAAATCAAGTTCTTCCGCTAACCAGGCCGCATGTGGTATACCGGCGGTTGCACAGCCGGCAATTACTTGCGGCTTTACATCACTATTTTTCACCATTTCTGCAAATGCTTTAACAATTTTTTTGCGGACAGCAGGATAACTCATGGTTAATCGGTTGTCACAATAGATAGGTGATTTTAACCCGGATGTCCATGTGAAATAGTTATCTACATTTAATTGTACTGCTTCGATTGCTAATAAATCTTTTGTTACATTATTCTCCATGCTGCCACTCCTTCAATACTTGCTCATACGCTTTTCTCGGATTTTCTGCTTTGGTAATACTTCTGCCGACCACAAGAAAATCACTGCCCAGCTCTTTCGCTTTTCCAGGTGTTGCCACACGTTTCTGGTCATCCTGGGAAGAATCTGCTAAGCGGATACCGGGCGTTATTGATAAGAAATCCGTTCCGCAATACTTTTTAATCACGGGTACCTCATGAACAGAGCTGACCACCCCGTCTGCCCCGGCTTCTTTTGCTAAAGAAGCAAAGCGGATAACATTCTCTTCCACATTTCCCTGTAAGCCAAGCTCCTGCTCTAACACTTCGTTATCCATGGAAGTAAGGATAGTCACTGCCATTAGCTTTGTCGATGAGCCGGACAAACCCTGCTTTGCCTGATAAATCATTTCTTTTCCGCCCATCGCATGTGTTGTTACTAAATCCACATTTAAAGAAGCAATATTTTTCATTGCCTGATGGACAGTATTTGGAATATCATGAAGCTTTAAATCAAGAAAGATTGGATGATTATCTGCCTGCAGCTTTTCAATAATTGCCGGACCCTCACGATAAAAAAGCTCCATCCCGACCTTTACGGGAACACCCGCTAAATCATTTTCTCTTAAAAAACGTTCCGTATCTGCCCATGTTGGAAAATCTAATGCGACATAGATGCTCATACTGCTGCACCCCTTCTTTCGATAACATCCTGAACGGAAGTATATTGATATTTTATTAATGTTTCCGGAAGTGCATCAATAATGTCTACACAGGCAAAAGGATTTTGAAAATTTGCCGTGCCGACTGCAACTGCGTCTGCACCAGCCTGCAAAAATTCCAATACATCCTCTGCTGTGGAAATTCCACCCATACCGATAATTGGAATAGATACCTGCTGTCGTACTTCATAAATCATCCGGATAGCAATTGGTTTAATTGCCGGGCCGGATAATCCGCCAGTCTGATTGGCAATCAGCGGTTTTCCCGTAGGCAGATGAAGCTTCATACCGGTCAGTGTATTAATCATTGATAATCCATCTGCTCCAGCTTCTTCCACCGCTTTTGCCATTTCTGCAATATTTGTCACATTGGGCGAAAGCTTCACATAGACTGGAAGATTACTCGCTTCTTTTACTGCTGCAGTCACCTTCTTAGCCATCTCCGGATCTGTCCCAAACTGAATACCGCCTTCTTTTACATTGGGACAGGAGATATTTAACTCTAACGCATTCACATCATTTGTTGCGTTAAATGCTCTGGCTACATAAATATACTCTTCTAAAGAACTCCCTGCAATATTTGCGATGATAGAAGTGTCATATTCTGCAAGTCTTGGAACTTCATTTGCAATAATCCGTTCTACACCAGGATTTTGCAGCCCGATAGCATTTAACATGCCAGAGGAAGTTTCTGCAACTCTTGGAGTAGGATTTCCAAAGCGTTCAAATTGAGTAGCGGCCTTCATCATAATGGCGCCTAAACGGCTTAAGTCATAGAATTCACTATACTCCTTGCCAAACCCAAAGCAGCCTGATGCCGGCATAATTGGATTTTTTAACGTTAGTCCAGGTAATTTTACCTCCAGGTTCATAAGATAACCTCCTGCGCTGAAAATACTGGTCCATCACTGCAAATCTTTTTATAGCTGTTATCTACTGTTGGCAGTACACATGCCATGCACGCACCAACACCACAGCCCATTCTCTCTTCCAGCGATACCTTACCTTGCGTATCTTTTAACTCTGTTGTCACTGCCCGCAGCATCGCCAGCGGTCCGCAGCTAAAATATTGATCAAATGTACCAACTTCAGGAAATACATGTGTGACAAAGCCTTGATGTCCATAAGAGCCGTCATTTGTTACTACATATGTTTCTGCTAATTTCTTAAATGCTTCTTCATAAAAGACATAGTCCTTTGACTGAAAGCCCAACACAGCAACAAGCTCCACGTTTTTTTCACTTAAGAGTTTTGCCAGGTGGTAGATAGGAGGAACGCCGATTCCTCCACCAACTAACAATACACGGCCGCCTTCTGGTACATCGTCTATAGAGAAGCCATTGCCATTTGGTCCAAGTGCATCAACTGTCATTCCCGGCTGATAAGCTGCTAAAGCTTTTGTTCCCCCGCCAACTACTTTGAATAAAATGGTAACTGTACCCTCTTGCCCGTCTACTTTTGCAATAGAGATAGGCCTTCTTAATGTAAATCCCGGCACAAGTAAATGCAGGAATTGGCCCGGGACTGTCTGTTGACTGACCTCCGGCTGATACAATGTCATTTCAATCGTTTCTTTAGCAATGGTTTCAACGGATAATACTTTCATTTCATGTCTTTTCTTCATCATAATGTCACCTTTTGCTGGCTTATTGGTTTTGCAGTAAATGTGGTAGAGTCGATAACATTAATAATCGCATTAACGGTGTCTAAATTCGTTAAACATGCAATGCCATGCTCCACAGCTGCGCGACGGATTAAGAAGCCGTCTGATCTTGGCTTTTGTCCGGAATTAAGCGTATTGATCACAAATTGTACTTTTCCTTCCTCAATGATAGAAAGAACATTCGGTTCATCCAGTCCGACCTTTCCAACCTCTACAACCGGAATGTCTCCTTCTTCACGGATATATGCTGCTGTCCCCTGTGTTGCATAGAGTACAAACCCAAGCTGGTGAAATCTTTCCGCTACTTCCGGCATTTCTGCCTTGTCTTTATCAGCAACAGTTAATAACACGCCGCCTTCTTGGGGAACTTTTAATCCGGAAGCGATAAGCCCTTTATACAATGCTTTTTCCAATGTTTTATCATAGCCGATTGCTTCTCCGGTAGATTTCATTTCTGGTCCAAGAATCGTATCCACACTGCGCAGCTTCTCAAAAGAGAATACTGGAATTTTTACAGAAACAAGATCCTGCTCTGGTAAAATACCAGTTTCATAGCCCATATCAGCTAATTTTTCACCAAGGATACATTTCGTCGCAATGTTTGCCATTGTTACACCAGTAATTTTACTTAAGAAAGGAATTGTTCTGCTCGCTCTTGGATTTACTTCAAGTACGTAAACATCTTCATCACGGATAATGAATTGGATATTGATTAACCCTTTCACATTTAGTGCCTGCGAGATTTTCACCGCTGCCTCTAAACATTTTTCTTTGACAGCATCACTTAAACGCTGTGGCGGATATACAGCCATAGAGTCACCAGAGTGGACACCTGCGCGTTCGATATGCTCCATAATTCCAGGTACAATGGTTGTTTCTCCATCACAAATTGCATCTACTTCCGCTTCCATTCCCGTCAGATATTTATCAATTAAAATCGGATGCGCTGAATCAATATTATCCGATTTCGCTAAGTAGTTTTCCAGCTCTTTTTCGCTATAAACAATTTCCATACGGCTGCCGCCAATGACATAAGACGGGCGGACAAGCACCGGGTAGCCGATTTGGTTTGCTGTTTCGATTGCCTGATCCAGCTTTGGCACTGCTTTTCCTTGTGGACGAAGCAAATCAAGCTCATCCAGTAAAATTTCAAATTTATCACGATCTTCTGCCCGGTCTATTGCTTCCAGGCCAGTACCTAAAATTTTCACACCGCGTCGTTCCAAACCGTCAGCAAGGTTAATTGCTGTCTGCCCGCCGAACTGCACGATAACACCTTCTGGTTTTTCCAATTCAACTACATGCATGACATCCTCTAATGTGAGGGGTTCAAAATACAGTTTATCAGAAATAGTAAAATCTGTAGATACGGTTTCCGGATTATTATTCATAATAATTGCTTCATAGCCGAGCTCTTTAATCGCAAAGACCGAATGTACCGTTGCATAATCAAACTCAATCCCTTGTCCGATTCGGATTGGGCCGGAACCAAGCACCAGGATTTTTTTACGCTCAGATACTTCTGATTCATTTTCCGTTTCATAAGTACTGTAGAAATATGGTGTTTCTGATTCAAATTCTGCTGCACATGTATCTACCATTTTATAAACCGAGAAGATATTTCCTGCTTTTCTTAACGCATATACCTCATCAAGAGAAGCGTTCCAGATTCTGGCGATTTGAGCATCAGCTATTCCTAACTGTTTTGCTTGTTTTAACACAGCACTATCATTTTTATTTTCACTTAATGTTTTTTCCATTTCTATAATTTTATTTAAGCTGTTTAAGAAAAAGCGGTCAATTTTTGTCATTTCAAAGATATCATCAACAGTGTAGCCGCGGCGCAAAGCTTCAGCTAAAAGGAAAATTCGTTCATCATCCGCACGTTTCAAGCGTTTATTCAATATTTCTTCACCCAATTCTTCTGCTTTTGCCAGGTGAAGCTCCTCTGTTCCCATCTCCAGCGAACGTACCCCTTTAAGCAATGATTCTTCCAGATTACGGCCGATTGCCATAACTTCTCCGGTTGCCTTCATTTGCGTCCCTAACCGGCGGTCACCTGAGGTAAATTTATCAAATGGAAAACGCGGGAATTTCGTTACCACATAATCTAAAGCCGGTTCAAACATGGAATATGTTTTACCGGTAATTGGATTTATTATTTCATCCAGTGTATAGCCGACAGCGATTTTTGCTGCAATTTTTGCAATTGGATATCCTGTCGCTTTGGAAGCCAAAGCAGATGAACGGCTGACACGCGGGTTTACTTCAATTATATAATATTGAAAGCTGTACGGATCCAGTGCCAGCTGGACATTACAGCCGCCTTCAATTTCCAGCGCACGGATAATTTTTAAGGAAGCATTGCGTAACATATGATATTCACGGTCACTTAATGTTTGTGACGGTGCAACTACAATAGAATCTCCTGTATGAATGCCGACAGGATCAATATTTTCCATGTTGCAAACAACAATTGCCTGGTCCTTATGGTCACGCATTACCTCATACTCAATCTCTTTAAAACCGGCAATATTCCGTTCGATTAAGCATTGGTTAACTGGAGAGAGCACAAGGCCGTTATGTGTAATTTCTCTAAGCTCCTGTTCATTATAGCACATTCCTCCGCCTGTACCGCCAAGTGTATATGCCGGACGTACAATTAATGGATAACCAATTAAATTCGCAAATTCTACAGCTTCGTCCACTGTATGTACTATCTCACTTTCAGGCACCGGCTCATTTAATTCATTCATCAGGTTACGGAACAGCTCTCTATCCTCTGCCTTTTGGATGGATTCCGGCGCTGTTCCAAGTAATTGCACATGATGATCTTCTAAAATTCCTTTTCGTACAAGCTCCATTGCAAGATTCAAGCCTGTCTGTCCCCCAAGCGTAGGCAGGATAGCATCCGGCTGCTCTTTACGAATAATCTTTGTTAAAAACTCTTCTGTTAAAGGTTCCATATATACTTTATCTGCAACTGTATTATCTGTCATAATCGTTGCCGGATTAGAGTTAGCCAGGATAACATAGTATCCTTCTTCTCTTAATGCTTGACAAGCCTGAGTTCCAGAATAATCAAACTCAGCTGCTTGTCCGATGACAATTGGACCAGATCCAATCACAAGAATTTTTTGAATATCTGTACGTTTAGGCATTAATATGGACCTCCTGCGTCTTCTCTTGTTGTTTCATAAGCTTTAAAAATTTATCAAACAAATAATTTGTATCCTCTGGTCCTGGAGATGCTTCTGGATGATACTGCACAGAGAATGCAGGGTAAACGGTATGCCTTACTCCTTCTACTGTTCCATCATTGATTGCAATTTGTGTTAATTCAAGCTCGGTACCTTCTAACGTGGCCGGATTCACTGCATAGCTATGGTTTTGAGAAGTAAGGTACGTTTTATCATTTTCTAAATCTTTTACCGGATGATTCGCACCCCGATGCCCAAACTTCATCTTTTCTGTATCTGCTCCACAGGCTAACGAGAGAAGCTGATGCCCAAGACAGATTCCAAATATCGGCACCTTACCAAGAATACCTTTCACCATTTCAACTGCCTCTGGTACATCCTTTGGATCTCCAGGGCCGTTTGTCAGCATAATGCCGTCAGGACGAAGGCGGAGAATATCCTCTGCACTGTAGTTATAAGGAACAACTGTAATTTGGCAATCACGTTTTGTCAGCTCGCGCAGAATACCATGCTTTGCACCAAAATCTACCAGCACCACCCGATGTCCTCTCCCAGGAACAACATAAGGCTTGCTGGTCGAAGTTTGTTTCACCTGGTCTGTCCGGAATTCAGCCGTTCTTAGTTCCTCTAATACCTTCTCCACATCTTCTTCTGCAGCAGTGATAGCTGCTTTCATTGTTCCATGCTTACGAATAATACGGGTTAATTTTCTCGTATCAATACCGGCAATTCCGGGAATATTGTTCGCCTTTAAGAAACTGTCAATTGTTTCTTCATTTCGGAAATTGGAGGGCTGCCTGCTATACTCTTTAACAATTAAACTATGAATAAACGGGGTAACAGTTTCATAATCATCTCTGTTTATTCCATAGTTGCCGATTAAAGGATATGTCATCGTTACAAATTGACCGCAATAACTTGGATCTGTAATAACTTCCTGATACCCGGTCATTCCAGTGTTAAACACGATCTCTCCTTTGGAAACCTCTTCGCTGCCAAAACCGTATCCTTCAAAAACTGTTCCATCTTCCAAAATTAAATGGCGTTTACGCATGGCTGTCCTCCTTGAATACGACTTCACCGTTTACTATTGTCATAACAGGAAATCCATTTACCTCCCAACCGTGAAAAGGTGTGTTTTTCCCTTTAGAAGCAAATTGATAACGATCAATTTTTGCTGTTTTATCCAAGTCAAGAATCGTTAAATCGGCAGGCGCTCCTTCTTCCATGGTTCCATAAGGAAGCCCGAATACATCCGCTGGTTTTTTCGTCATTCTATCAATTAATTCATGTAAGCTTAATACATTTTTCTGTACTAAATGAGTGTACAGCAACGGGAACGCTGTTTCTAGTCCAACTATTCCAAACGGCGCTTCTAAAAACCCGTTTGCTTTTTCTTCCTCACCATGAGGAGCGTGGTCTGTCGCGATAAAATCAAGTGTCCCATCTAAAAGCCCTTCAATAAGTGCTTCCTGATCATCCTTTCCTCTTAATGGCGGATTCATCTTGAAGTCTGCGTCATTTTCAAGGACATCTGTTTCATTTAGAAGCAGATGATGAGGAGAAACTTCTCCAGTTACTTTAATTCCTGCTCTTTTCGCATCGCGGATGACACGGACAGACTCTTTTGTACTGACGTGACATACATGATAGTGACAATCTGCCGCTTCAGCTAACAATACATCTCTGGCAATTTGTACAGACTCACTCAAGGATGGAATTCCTGGAAGGTTTAACCGCTTGCTTACTTCCCCGTCATGTGTCACACCGCCATAAACAAGAGAGTTATCTTCGCAATGAGCAACTATTGCTGCACCACAGGCTGCTGCTTCCTTCATTGCCTGAAACATTTGATTCGCTGTCTGAATTCCTACGCCATCATCTGTAAAAGCAAATGCGCCTTGTTCAAACAACTCTTTAATATTTGTACGTTCTTCTCCTTTTAGCCCTTTGGTAATAGAAGCATATGGAAGAACACGAACGACAGCATCTTCTTTAATTTTTTGGAGCAGCTTCTCCAGCGTGTCTTTACTGTCAGGCACCGGGTTTGTGTTTGGCATATTGCAAACGGTTGTATACCCGCCTCTGGCTGCAGACTGTGTCCCTGTTGCAATCGTTTCTTTATATTCACCGCCTGGTTCACGTAAATGAATATGCACATCAATAAAACCTGGTACAACAAGGTTATTGTCAGCATCAATTGTTTTATCTGCCTGCTCTGTTACTTTTGGAGCTGTCTTTACAATTTTATCGTCTTCAATAAGAATTTCACAGCTTACCAATTCATTAGATGATGTTAAGCATTTTGCGTTCGTTAATTTTGTTTTCATCAATAATTCCCCATTCCTTTAATACATGAATTAAAATAGCCATTCTGACATAGACACCATTTTCCATTTGTTTAAAAATACGCGACTGCTTGCTTTCTACAAGCCTTGTATCGATTTCTACACCTCTGTTAATCGGAGCAGGGTGCAGGATAATAGCATGCTTCTTCATTTTCGCTGCTCTTTCCATTGTTAATCCATAGAGAGAAAGATAATCACACGTTTCTGTTTTATAAATATGACGCTCATGCTGAATTCTCAGTAACATTAACACATCTGCAATTTCTACAGCTTCATCCATTGTAATATATGGATAATGCAGTGAGTGATCTTCAAAACCTGGTGCTGCACTAAAGTAAACATCTGCTCCTAATTTTTCCAGAGCATGTGCGTTTGACTTAGCTACACGACTATGTTTAATATCACCAGCGATAACCACCTTTTTTCCTTCTACATTGCCAAACTCTTGATACATTGTCAGTAAATCCAGCATACATTGTGTAGGATGTTCTTCTTTTCCTGAGCCTGCATTGATAACAGGAATATTCAGATGTCCTTCTTCTTCCATTTCATCCATCCAATAATCAGATGGGTGACGGACGATTAAGAAATTCGCACCTATAGCCTCAAAGGTTTTGGCTGTGTCATATAATGATTCTCCTTTTATCAGGCTGGAACCTTCTTTATGCAAATCTAATACCTCTAAACCCAGCTTTCTTTGGGCAACCTCAAAACTCATTTTGGTTCTTGTACTGGGTTCAAAGAATAGATTTGCAGCAAATAGCTGTTTGTTAATCGTAATTGGTGACTTTCTTATTGATTCAGCTTCTTTAAGAATGTGATTGATTGTTTCTCCTGATAATTGCTGCATGGAAATAAAATGTTTCACGGCCCATCTCTCCTTCTTTGATGTCATGGTTTTATAAAATTGTATAAAAAAAACTCCCTGCAAAGGTTGCAGAGAGCTAGACGAATGCCTGAACGAAGCATCCGCTTTACTTAACAACCTTTCAAATCTCTCTGGATCTGATTAAAAGTTATCATGTATTCTTTTCATAAATAGAAACAAGGTCAATCTGGTCTTCTTCACTCAGCTGGACAACAACTATTTCCTGATCAGCCGTAGGAATATTCTTGCCTACATAGTCTGCCCGAATAGGCAGCTCACGATGTCCCCGGTCTACTAAAGTACCAAGCTGAATCGTTGCCGGCCTGCCGACATCCATCACTGCATCCATTGCCGCACGGACTGTTCTGCCTGTATAAAGAACATCATCAATCAGGATTACCTGCTTGTTTGTTATATCCATGTCAATAGAAACGGAGTTGATTTGCGGATCCTCGTGATTACTCTTTTTCTCCAAGTCATCCCGGTACATTGTAATGTCCAATTCACCAAAAGGAACCTCAATCGCTTCAATCTGTTTTATTTTTTCCTGAATTATTTTCGCCAGCGGAACACCTCTTGTTTTGATTCCAATTAAAACAAGGTTCTCTCCGCCTTTATTCTTTTCCAGAATTTCATGAGACATTCTGGTCAATGCTCTGTTGATTGCAGCCGCATCAAGAATTTCTGTTTTTTTCTTCATCCAGTTCCGCTCCTTCCGTATAAAAAAACCCTTTTCCTGTTGATGGAAAAGGGCATACGCACACCTTAAGCAAACTTGCTGACGTATCCTTCCTAGCCTCACAGGACTATTGTTAAAGGTCTTCATTTGTTCTTACTTAGTATGTCAGAACGTGGCGAATCTGTCAATACATTTTGCGGATTTGATCAAGTGTTTCAGTAAAGACAGCAGGCGGTGCAGCTTCAAATTCCATCCATTCCTCTGTTCTTGGATGTATAAAAGCAATTTGCTTCGCATGCAGTGCCTGACCGTGTACGTCCAATGATTTACGCTGTCCATATTTCGGATCTCCCACAAGCGGAAAACCAATATATTGCATATGGACGCGTATTTGATGTGTTCTTCCTGTTTCCAGCTGACATTCTACGTAGGTGTACTTAGGAAAACGTTCCAGCACACGGAAATGGGTAACAGCCGGCTTTCCGTTATCAACAACTCCCATTTTTTGACGGTCTTTCGGGTCTCTGCCGATAGGTGCATCAATCAACCCGGTCTCATGGCCAATTTCTCCATGAACAATTGCTTCATATATTCTTTTTAATTGTTTGTCCTGCAGCTGCTTTGATAAATGCTGATGTGCTAAATCATTTTTAGCTACAACTAACAGCCCGCTTGTATCCATATCAATCCGGTGCACAATGCCGGGACGTTCTACGCCATTAATACCGGATAGATCCTTACAATGATATAATAACGCATGTACTAATGTTCCTGTACGGTGTCCTGCAGAAGGATGTACAACCATTCCTTTTTCTTTATTAATCACCAGCAGATCCTCATCCTCGTAGACAATATCCAAAGGAATATTCTCCGGTTCAAGTACAAGCGGTTTTGTTTCAGGAATTTCCCAGGTAATCATTTCACCTGATTGACATTTTTGATTTGCTTTTACTATTTCATCGTTCAACTTTACATTGCCTTCTTCAATCCAGCTTTGAATTTGTGAACGTGAATGTTCGTGGAGTAAATCAGAAAGAATTTTATCAACTCTTTTTTTATGCTCTGTTTCCGTTACGGTATGCTGGTTTACTGTCATTTTTTCTCTTTGCCCCGCTTTCTCTCATCCAATAAAATTGCAATGATTACAATAATAACACCTATAGTCAGTGAGGCATCAGCAATGTTGAATATTGGAAAATTATAGTTGAAAATATAGAAGTTCGCAAAATCAACCACTTGCTGATGTAAGATGCGGTCAATAAAATTCCCAATTGCCCCCCCTATTAATACACCAACTCCTGTAGCAATCAGGAAATCTTGTTTACCATGTGTATGTAAAAAGTATATTAATCCGGCAATAACAATTACTGTTATGATATAAAATAGCCACATTTGGCCTTCTAAAATGCCCCATGCTGCTCCAGAATTACGGTGTGAGGTAATATAGAAGAAGTCATTAATAATTGGTATTGATTCACCTATTTCCATTTTTGTAGCAACAAGCCACTTTGTCCATTGGTCAATACCAATTAGGACAAGTGCAATCAAATAATATCTCCACATGTTCATTTCTCCAATCTAAGGAAGTCTTTTTTATCTTATCCTTTATCCTGGTAATTTTCAAGAAACAACCATAGGGAAAAGTGTTCTTGCTATTTTAAAATGTTCAGCTTAGGAAAATTGCCACTCTCCATGCATCCTATTTTTTTCTTTTATTTCTTATAAACTCAACTTTGGCTTCTTAAAATCTCTAAAAAGAGCCAGCCTTATTTTTTTAAAGGCTGGCTCTTTCGGGATTTTAGTTTGTATAATTTTCTTTGACCACACTGGCACATCTTGCACAAAGTGTCGGGTGATCTTTATCTTCCCCTACAGTTTCAGAAACAACCCAGCAGCGTTCACATGTTTCACCAGGATGTTTTTCTACTGCTACTTCTACATAGTCATACGCTTTTCCAATGCCTTTTTCATCTGCAATAACTGCTTCAGAAACAATGAAATACTGATGCAGATGAGCTACGTTTTCAAGCACCTGTCTGGTCTCATCATCAAGTGGAGCTAATGTAATTTTAGCTTCCAATGATTTACCAATAACCTTCTCAGCTCTGGCTTCTTCAAGAGCTTTCAAAACATCGTCTCTCACTTCCATAAAGTGATCCCATTTTCCGACAATTCCTTCTGATCCTGCCACCTTACGTGGTTCAGGAATGTCCGTAAAGTGGACTGTTTCTGCATCAACTCCAGGAATATATTCCCACACTTCTTCAGCTGTATGTGGAATAATTGGAGCAAGGACTTGCACAAGCGTTGTTAAGATTTCGTAATAACCTGTTTGAATGCTGCGGCGACGCGGATGGTCAGCAGCTTCAATGTATAGGATATCCTTCGCAAAATCCAAATAAAAGGAGCTTAAATCAACGGCACAGAAATTATGAACCAGATTGACTACTGGAGCAAATTCAAAGTGCTCATAATTGTCACGGGCACCTTTTAACACTTGCTGCAGGCGATGAAGCATGTAGCGGTCGACTTCCTCCAGCTCCTCATCCTTCACACGGTCTTTAGCCGGATCAAAATCTGCAAGGTTAGCTAATAAGAAACGGAAAGTGTTCCGGATTTTACGGTAGCTTTCAGATGTTTGTTTTAGAATATCATCCGAAATACGCACATCTGCCTGATAGTCAACGCTTGCTACCCAAAGTCGTAAAATATCAGACCCTAATTGTTTTTGTACTTTAGAAGGAACAATGACATTCCCTAATGATTTACTCATCTTACGGCCATTTCCGTCAAGAACAAAACCGTGACTGATGATATTTTTATATGGCGCTTTCCCTGTTACTGCCACAGATGTAGATAATGATGAGTTAAACCAGCCGCGGTACTGATCACTGCCTTCTAAATAGATATCAGCCGGACGATCGAGTTCTGGCCGGTTCATAAGGACACCTTCATGTGAGGAGCCTGAATCAAACCATACATCCATAATATCGACTTCTTTTGTAAATTTACCATTCGGGCTATGTTCTGATGTAAATCCTTCCGGTAATAAATCCTCTGCTTCTCTTTCAAACCAAATATTTGAACCATGCTCACGGAAAAGATCGGATACATGTGAAATGGTTTCATCTGTAATGATTGGTGTACCATCTTCACCGTAAAATACAGGAATAGGAACACCCCAGGCACGCTGTCTGGAAATACACCAATCTTCGCGGTCTCTTACCATATTATAAAGTCTTGTTTCTCCCCAATGCGGGTACCAGTTCACATTTTTAATTTCCTCAAGAATTTCTTGACGGAAGTCCTTGATCGAAGCAAACCATTGTGAAGTCGCACGGAAAATAGTCGGTTTCTTGGTTCTCCAGTCATGTGGATAAGAGTGCGTAATAAATTCTAATTTTAATAAAGAGCCATTTTCATCTAATTTTTCCGTAATTACTTTATTGGCATCATCATAGAATAGCCCTTCAAATCCAGGTGCTTCACTTGTAAAAACGCCTTTTTCATCGACTGGACAGAATGCATCAATACCGTACTTGCGGCAAACATAAAAGTCATCTTCCCCATGACCTGGTGCTGTATGCACACAGCCGGTTCCTGCATCTGTTGTTACATGCTCTCCCAGCATAACAAGCGATTTACGGTCATAGAATGGATGCTGTGCTTCTACCCGGTCAGCTTCCTGACCTTTAAAAGTCTTCACAACAGTAACATCTTCCCATCCCAGCACTTCTTTAACATCTTCAAGCAGAGCTTCTGCTACGACATACTTTTCATCATTAACCTGTGCTACCACATAACTCAAATCTGGATGCAGGCTGATTCCTAAGTTCGCAGGAAGCGTCCACGGGGTCGTTGTCCAAATAATAATTTTTTCGCCGCCATCAAAGACACCTTTCCCATCTGTTACTTCAAAAGAAACATAGATAGAAGGGGAGCGCTTATCCTGGTATTCGATTTCTGCTTCCGCAAGTGCAGACTCCGAAGAAGGAGACCAATATACAGGCTTCAGACCTTTATAAATATAGCCTTTTCGTGCCATTTCTCCAAATACTTTAATTTGGGAAGCTTCATAATCCTTCGTTAGCGTAATATATGGATTATCCCAATCTCCGCGCACTCCTAATTTTTTGAATTGCGTACGCTGGCTGTCTATTTGTCCTAATGCGTATTCTTCACAAAGCTTACGGAATTCTGCAACAGACATCTCTTTGCGCTTCACTTTCTTTTTCTTTGTCAATGCAGTCTCAATTGGCAGTCCATGGGTGTCCCAGCCGGGAACATAAGGAGCATAATAGCCTGTCATTGATTTATACCGGACGATAAAGTCCTTTAAGATTTTATTGAGCGCATGTCCAATATGAATATCTCCATTTGCATACGGAGGTCCATCATGCAACACAAATAATGGTCTTCCTTTTGTACGTTCCAAGCTTTTTTGATACTGATTATTTTCTTCCCAATTCTTTTGACGTTCCGGCTCTTTATTTGGCAGATTTCCCCGCATAGGAAATGCTGTTTTTGGCATTAATAGTGTTTGTTTATATTCCAAGATATTCCCTCCTGTTATTTTCATGACACAAAAATAGATATTTATATACAAAAAGAGTCCTCTAATCCCTAAAGGGACGAGAAGACTCGCGGTACCACCCTTATAAATTTAATGCCCGGCATTAAATTCACTCGAAATCCGTAACGTGGACAGCCGGCTGTTACTACATGTATTCATAACAGCTACTCCAGAGTGATTTTCTAAAAGACTTCTGTATCAGGCTTACACCGTCCCTGACTCGCTTATGCAGAATATTCTTCTATACTTTCTCTTTCATTGTATTACTATAATAGCCGGTTTTCATAAAAAACCTGTGATCATTGACAAGTTGAGTACATTCAGTCAGCAGTCAATACGACAATTTTTATGATAAACCTTAAGATGATTTTTTATACTCTATACTTGTATGAATTATATGTAATATACAAGCCCAAGTCAAGCCTTTAAGATTCATGCTCCATCAGTTCCAGGTCTTCATCTACTTCTGTATCAAATAATTCTTGCCAATCATCTGTACCAAGCATTTCCAGCTGTGCCTGAACAAGCATGCGCATTCTTGAACGGAATACCTTTGCCTGTTTTTTCAATTCTTCTACATCAAGTGAAATTTTCCGTGCTTTGCTTAATGCTTCATTGACAATTCGATCAGCGTTTTTTTCTGCTTCTTTCATAATTAATTTTGCTTCTTTTTGCGCGCTGCCTTTAATATCCTCTGCTGTTTCCTGGGCGACAAGAATCGATTTATTCAATGTCTCTTCAATGTTAGTAAAATGCCCTAACCGTTCCTGAAGCTCTTTTGCCTTCTGATCTAATTCATCTCTTTCACGGATAACAATTTCATAATCTTTCATTACCTGATCGAGGAATTTATTAACTTCATCCTCATCATAGCCCCGGAATCCTCTTGCAAATTCTTTATTATGAATATCTAATGGTGATAGTGCCACCATCTCCACCTCCCTAATCGGTTACAAGCTGTCAATTTCTCTCTTTATTATTCAATAATTCCAGTTCAAATACCAGTACTTATTGTAAAATAGCAGCCGTCATTTTAATTTTGTCTTTCTTCGATCTTCCGCGGATGGCAACTATTTTACTTCTGCCCTTTCCACGTACGGAAAGCATATCACCTTCCTGCAGTTGGAATTTCACATCATCCACTACACGATAATTAACTTTTACGAGCAGTTTTTGAATAAGCACGGCTGCATCTTTTCGGGATAATCCATATATCTCTTTAATCACTGTATCTAATCGCAAGGAAGAGATTGTTTTATCATACTCTTTCCAATTTTCTTTTTTGACAGTTAGAGATTCAAGGGATTGTTCCTTAAAAGAGATACGGGATTTTTTGATGGAGGTCAGATTCATCTGAATAAATGGAACAACCTCTCCCGCTGCCAGCAAATGAATTTTTCCATCTGCTGCCATAATATCTCCAAGTTTTTTACGCTTCACACCCTGTGATAAAAAAGCACCCATTACATCACGATGCTCCAGACTTACAAATTTCTCTGGATAAGCCGCCTCTAAAAGTTGAATTTGAAACATGTCCTTTGTAATGGTTTCATATACAGGGGCAATCACGATTCTTTTCCGTTCGCTGTATTCAGAACCGCCAAAAGCTTCCGTTTGCAGTTCATCTTGACTGGTTCCTAAAAGCATCTGTACAATTTCCTGCTCACGCGGATCCAAAAAATCAGTAAGCTTCGGGACATATGACCGCTCTACCTGGTCTTTCCAGGAAAGAACCTGATCAATAAAAGGCTGTTCTTCTTTTCGAAAATGCTGATAAACTTCCATGGTCATCCCTTTCCCTGAATCTTAAAACATCATTGCAAATTGCATAAAACCCTGTCTTGCGAATTGTAACAAGAGTATTGCAACAATTGGTGAAAAATCTATCATACCAAGCGGCGGAATAAATTTGCGGAAAATCTCTAAGTAAGGCTCACAAATTTTCCCCAGCATCTCCCCAAATTGAGACTCTCTTGCTCCCGGAAACCAGGACATTAAAATATATGCTATCAGTGCAAAGCTGTAAATGCTTAATGCTAAACTTATTATTGAAACGATTTGTGCCAACATCTGCTGCTACCATCCTTTATCATAATCTTCCTGTTCATACAACATTTCAGAAATGCTTCCAGTAATCTCCACATTATCTGGTGTACACAGGAATGTTTCAGATCCTAATTTCTGAATATCCCCTTTCACGGCATAGACCGTTCCACTCAGAAAATCAACAATACGCTTTGCCTGCTGATGATCCACACGCTGCAAATTAATAATTACAGCACGCCGGTTTACAATGTTATCTGCTATGTCCTGAGCTTCATTATAATTTCTCGGTTCTGCCAGGACAACCTTTGAACTCGTATTTTGTATACTGGAAAGGTTCACAACATTTTTACTCGCTGCCGCTGTTTTTTCCTGAGTATGAGGTGGCTTTTCTTCTTGCTCATCTTCTACATACTCATACTCATATTCATCATCCAGAGTGAAATAATTCTTAAGCTTCTTTTTAAAGCTCATTCTCCACACCTCACTTTAAAGTTCTTTGCCAACCAGTTTTGTCCCTATACGGACATGTGTAGCGCCTTCTTCTACAGCAACTTTAAAATCATTACTCATTCCCATAGATAAGTATTCGCATGGTGCATAGTCTAAATGCAGGCTCTGGATGTAATCGCGCAGCAGCCGTAATTTTTTAAACAGCGGCCGGGTCTCTTCTGGATTATCAACATGCGGAGCCATCGTCATCAGGCCAACAATACGTATATTTTCAAATACGGCTAATTCTTTTATAAAGGACGCTACTGCTTCTTCAGCTAATCCATGCTTTGATTCCTCACCGCTTACGTTAACCTGGACAAAACAGGAAACTGTTTTCTGACTCCGCTTATTAATTTCTTTTGCCAAAGATTTCCTATCCAGTGAATGAATATAATCAATATGATGAATAATATCTTTTACTTTTCTGGATTGCAGTGTTCCAATAAAGTGCCATGTGGCGCTTTCTCCAATCTCTTCAAATTTCGCTAAAAATCCTTCATTTCTATTTTCGCCAAGGTTGGCTACCCCGGCAGATAATGCTTCTTTTGCTCGTTCTATTGTAACATATTTTGTTACAGCGATAATATTAATATCTTCTTTATTTCTGCCAGCTCTCTCCGCAGCCCGCTCTATATCTGCTTGAATTTCAATTAGATTTTCACTTACAGCAACCATTCTAATCCTCCATTACATCTCCTGTTTCTCAAAGCCAATAAACCCCAGCATTCTTCCTGTTTTTCCTTTATCACGCCGATGAGAGAAGAATATCGTCTCATCCTGGAAAGTACAATATTTTGTTACCTCTATATTATGACGAAAGACACCAGATTGTACAAGGATATCGACATTAAGCTCTTTTAAATCAATTAAGTATTGATTTGGTGATACTTCCTCTGTAAATTTTTGTTTCTGATCATCAGTAAGATGGGACAATACGAAATCATCCACAACGTAGTTTTCTTTGGAGATACTCGGACCAACTGCAACTTTCAGATCCTTTACAGATGCTCCAGCCTGATCCAGCTTCCGAACCATTTCTCCGGCGATCTGTGCAACAGTCCCTTTCCAGCCGGCATGAGCGATACCGGCTATCCTTGTGGTTGGATCTACAAAAAATAGCGGAACGCAGTCTGCAAAGAAAGCTGTTGCAAGCAAACCATCTGCTTCATTTATAATCAGTCCATCGACTCCAGATATACTGGAATCGGATGAAACACTGCCCTTTCCGGCATCTTCAGTGCCTGACAGATGAATTTTTGTTCCATGAACCTGTTCTCCACAAACCCAGCGGTTAAGCGGTATGTTGAGCTCCCGGCTTAGAATACTCCGATTTTTCAACACTCTTTTCTCATCATCAGATACATGGAGCCCCATATTTAATTGTCTGTAAGGTCCCTCACTTACTCCACCGTTTTTTGTTGTAAATCCTGCAATCAGACCTGGAACTCCCTCTTCCAATGAAGACAAATGAAGTCTTGTCTCACTTTTAAGCTTAAATGGCTCCATGACTCTTTTCCTCTTTTCGCTTTAATGATGCATTCAAATTCCTTTGACTGCTATTTTATAAAAAAGCTTTGATAATCTTTTTAAAATCAATTTTGTGTCTTATTTTAACACATTATATCGATAATTTCTCCTTAATCTTCTGTATAGAGATCTGGTCCTTTTACTTTTTCCACTAAGATAACATCTTCACCAATCCGCACGATTTTTTCCCAGGCAATAAAAAGCTCCCCTGCCTTGGCAAACATTCCTGATTTTTTCCCTTTTCCTTCAGCAATAATTGCAATAACCCTTCCAGTCCTTCCGTCTATCTCTAAATCAACAATATGTCCCAAACGTGTTCCGTCGTCCATAACAATGATTTCTTTTATTTGCAATTCAGATAGTTTCACCATGCCAGCTCCCTCCCTCTTATTATCCTATGCTTGAGAACATGCTTTTTTTCATGGAAAATAAAAAACAGATACTCTTGTCATGCAGATATTCACTTGCATATTAAAAAAAGCCTTACCGCAGTGGGCAAGGCTTATATTCATTCAAACATTTGCTTATTCATTTGGTTGATAGCACCTTTTTCAAGTCTGGACACTTGCGCCTGGGAGATCCCAATCTCATCAGCCACTTCCATCTGTGTTTTCCCTTGGAAAAAGCGTTTATTTAAAATCATTTTTTCTCTTGCGTTTAACCTGTGCATTCCTTCTTTCAAAGATAGCTTATCTACCCATGATGAATCTTTGTCCTTGTCATCGCTCAGCTGGTCCATCACAAAAATAGGATCGCCGCCATCATTGTAGATTGGCTCAAAAAGTGAAACTGGATCTTGAATCGCATCCAGTGCAAAGACTATTTCAGCCTGCTCTACTCCCATTTCCTTTGCTATTTCTGCAGGAGATGGGTCCCTGGATGTTTTACTGATTAATTGCTCTCTGACCTGCAGAGCCCGATAAGCTATATCCCTTAAAGATCTGGATACACGAATTGGATTATTATCCCGCAGATATCTTCTAATTTCACCAATGATCATTGGAACAGCATAGGTGGAAAAACGCACATTATGCGATAAATCAAAATTATCAATAGATTTCATTAAACCAATACAGCCAACCTGAAATAAATCATCCACATATTCACCACGATTATTAAATCGTTGAATGACACTGAGAACAAGGCGCAAATTGCCATTCACTAATTCTTCCCGGGCTGTTATATCATTTTCCTCTTGCATTCGGATAAATAATTTTTTCATTTCATCGTTTTTAAGTACTGGAAGTTTTGATGTATCAACCCCGCATATTTCAACTTTATGTCTTGTCATTCCCGAAAACCTCCCCAATCTTAGATGCTGTTCAAGGACAGTATCTCCCCGGGGAAAGTTTTTATTCAGGGAAAAATTGTAAAAAAAGCAATGATATGCGGAGAATAATTGATATATCAAGCTAAACCATTTTATTAAATTCTTTTTTTAATCGCCGAATAATTTTCTTCTCTAAACGGGAAATATAAGACTGGGAAATTCCCAGCATATCGGCTACGTCTTTCTGCGTTTTTTCATCATCGCCAATTAGTCCAAAGCGTAGTTCCATAATTTGCTTTTCGCGGGCATTTAATTTACCTAATGCTGATTTTAACAATGATTTATCAACATTCGACTCAATACTTTTTGTAATAATATCCTCTTCTGTCCCCAGCACATCTGATAATAGGAGTTCATTGCCATCCCAATCAATATTCAGCGGTTCATCAAAGGAAACCTCAGTCTTTAATTTATTCGTTCTGCGCAAATACATTAGAATTTCATTTTCAATACAACGGGATGCATATGTTGCCAATTTAATCTTTTTTTCTGGATTAAATGTATTTACAGCTTTAATTAAACCAATTGTTCCTATACTGATCAAATCTTCAATATTGATTCCTGTATTTTCAAATTTCCTGGAAATATAAACCACTAATCTCAGATTTCTTTCAATTAACATTGATCTTGCGGCCTGATCTCCTTCAGGAAGTTTTTTTAACAATTCATGTTCTTCCTGTTTGGACAAAGGTGGCGGCAATGCCTCACTCCCGCCAATATAATAGATTTCTTTTGGCTTTAACCCAATCTTTCGCAGAAATTGATACCAGCGTAATTTTAATTTAAATTTCCAAATAGACACTTAACGCACTCTCCTTTATGCAGATTGTATGATAGATTGCTTAATCACAAGTGGATGCAGCAGACAATGATATTGCCCGTCCCGCTCCAGCTCCCCAAATTGCATTCCAATTAATACATTTGCCGTCTGTAAAACGTCATTATTATAAAAAATAGTCAGCTCCTCCGCCCTGATTGCCAGCATGAAAGAATGCGACCCGTCAACTCCCTGATATGGAATCATATGCAATTTATCCTCCCATTTCTTTGGCAGCTGATCGAAAGCAAGCGTCTCCTTCACCTGTTGCAGTTCTTTCCATTCTGTTTCATCAAACCATTGCTTTAAAAATGGCTGATCACAAATAACTACAGGCTGTTTGGTTAAGGGGTCAATCAATTGATTTCCGCTATCAATGTAGCCGACAGATTCAAAAGACTGTTGATTTATCGTCAATTTAATCTTATGCATCTCATCATATTTCACTTGCTCTCCCACGTGCTCGTCCATTCTCCTTTTGGTAAAATACCAGATAATTGGAAAACACGTTACAACAAATAACCAGCTGACAGGATCTCCATAACCTTGATTAAATGTGATAACACCCTCTAACGAAACAGTGATCGGGCGCTGCAGGAAAAAGTGAATCGCCATTAGTCCTCCCCCAATTGCAAAGGATACAAAATAAAAGAGTAATGACAGCTTGACAAAGCGATATAGACTTTTAAAGCCAAACGTACTAAAAATGATGAAAAAAGAATAAATCAACTTACCGGCAACATGATTAAAAAATGAATTTGGATATAAAATTGTCAGCGGAACAATGCATGAAGCAACAAATGCACCAACAAACAAACGAATCTTTCTTGCTGGACTTCGGGCAAGTAGCTGTACGAGCATCAGCAGCATTAAATCCACCATAAAATTTAATGTCCAAACTACGTCTAAGTAAATAGACAATCTTTGCTGCACCCCCCCTAAAATGTTGCTGATGGCCAGTGAAAAAATTACCTTCCATATGCTTTTTGAATATATTTTTTAATAGATAGGAAGTAATGTATGATGAAAAGTATAGACAATTGAAAGAGAAAAGTCTGTCAATTCTTGTGTGCAAAATTAAGCTATTTAACACTTATTCTTAGAAATAATGTCTAATGATTTTTGGAATAAAAGAAGGAAAGGACAAAAAGGCTTACCAGCAGTTATTGCAACAGGTTATGATGGGATAAAGTATTCTTAGGGCACAGATAAACACAGCTCTGGATTGTTTTAAAAAACATATTTATCTATTAAATTTCAGCTCTACATTTTATAAGTCAACTTAGTAAATACAAAACACTATCAAACGAAAGAAATGAGTACATTTCTGCGGATAGAGCCTAACTACGCTATTCTTAAAAAAATGAATCAAAAAAAGCTCTGCATTAGAGAACATTCTCTAATGCAGAGCTTTTCACCTTATATTTACGTCTTAACGATTGCGATTGCGATTTCTAAGGAAAGTCGGGATATCCAGCTCTTCTTCCTCTTGACGAGGCTTAGAAGGCGATGGATTGGAAGTTTCTCTTTCCCTGACAGGATGATTTGATTCATTTGATTGTTTCGCTGCAGCCTGCTGTGTTTGTCCTATATTTGGACGCTGTTGTTTTTGACGGGTGTCTGCCTTTGGTTGTGCATTTTCATCAAAACCTGTAGCAATTACTGTTACAACAATCTCGTCATTGAGATTCTCATTAATAACAGAACCGAAAATTACGTTAACCTCTTGATCCGCGGCAGAAGTAACTAAATCTGCTGCTTCCTGTACCTCATACAGGCTTAAGTTTGTACCGCCGGTGATATTCATTAAAATACCATGTGCCCCGTCGATAGAAGTCTCCAGTAATGGAGAAGAGATTGCTTTTTTAGCAGCTTCTGTAGCTCTGGTTTCTCCAGTTGCGATACCGATACCCATTAATGCGGAACCTTTATCAAACATAATCGTTTTTACGTCAGCAAAGTCAACGTTAATAAGACCTGGTTTAGCAATCAAATCAGAGATACCTTGTACACCTTGACGGAGAACATTATCTGCTTCACGGAATGCTTCAAGCATTGGTGTATTTTTATCTACAATTTCCAGCAGACGATCGTTTGGAATCACAATTAATGTATCCACACTTCCTTTAAGGGTATCGATACCGGAAATTGCCTGTGTTGATCTTCTTCTTCCTTCAAAGGAAAATGGACGGGTAACGACCCCGACAGTCAATGCACCTAAATCTTTAGCTACCTGTGCAATAACCGGAGCTGCACCAGTTCCTGTTCCGCCGCCCATTCCGGCAGTAACAAAAACCATATCTGCTCCTTTTAATACTTCTTCCAGCTGCTCTTTACTTTCTTCCGCCGCTTTCTTTCCCACTTCCGGATTGGCACCGGCACCAAGACCGCGGGTTAATTTCCCTCCAATTTGTATCTTGGATTCTGCTTTGGAAAGATTTAAGGCTTGCGAATCTGTATTTACTGCGATAAATTCAACACCTTCTACCCCATGCTCAATCATACGGTTAACTGCATTATTTCCGCCGCCGCCAACTCCAATAACTTTTATCGTTGCTAATTCTTCCATGTTTGTATCAAAATCTAACATATTATGGTTTCCTCCTAGTCTACTAATTACGAACAATTTCTGATATAAACCTCTGCTGGCAGAAATTAATCAAAGAAATATTTGAATAGATTAGCAAATCCTGATTCTTTTTTCTTCTCTTTTTTCTTTTCTTTCTTTTCACTTGCGGGTCTGGACTGCTTCACTTGACGCTGTTCACCTTCATTTCCAATTGCAACAGCAGGATACAATTCTTTCCCTTGTATTTTTGCGTTACGATAAGCAAACTGCAAGATACCGACACCAGATGTAAATTGTGCTTCTCTGACACCAATATAATCCGGAATAGCTACACGTACATTGGAATAAAACAAATCCTGTGCCAGCTCTAAACTTCCAGGCATCGCAATGGTACCGCCAGTTAATACAAATCCGCCAGGTAATTCCTGATAACCCATTTTTCGAATTTCCCTGTCAACATAAGTATATATTTCTTCTAATCTGGCTTCAATCATATCAGCTAACTGAAGTTGATTAAATACTTGTTTCTGATTACTTCCAATAGTTGTCACTTCAAAAGTTTCTTCTTCAGAAGCATCGTTATAAAACGCATATCCATAATTTAATTTAATTTGCTCCGCTTCTTCTGTAGAGATGCGCAGACCAATGGATAAATCTTTGGTTATATTATCTCCGCCTAAATTGATCACACTTGTTGCAGCCAGATGATCATTTTCAAATACAGATACTGTTGTACATCCACCGCCGATATCAATAAGGGCTGAGCCCATATTCATCTCGTCCTTTGATAAGGCAACAGTTCCAGCTGCGAGCGGCTGAAGACAAATATCCGAGACTTCTAAATTAGCACGCTCTACACACTTCAGGATATTATGAAGAATTGTTTTAGAGCAAGTGATAATCGTTCCTTCCATTTCCAGCCGGACACCAATCATGCCTCTGGGATCTGTAATCTCATCCAATCCATCCACAATAAATTGTTTTGGAATAACATCAATAATTTCCCGTTCCGGGGGAATGGAAATTACTTGAGCTCCGTCAATTACTCTAGTTACATCTTCATCATTAATTTCGCGATTCTCGCTTTGTACAGCCACTACACCATGACACGACTGAAGCTGAATATGATGACCATTTACACCAACTACAACCCGGTGAATTTCCATACCGACCATTCTTTCGGCCTGTTCAACTGCACTTCTGATAGAATGAACAGTCTGATCGATATCAACAATAGCACCCTTCTTCATTCCATTTGATGCTGCAGTCCCTACTCCAATAATATTTAAAGAGTCATGTTGTACTTCTCCAATAATTACTTTTATAGTATTTGTCCCAATATCAAGACTAACTAATATTTCACTGTTGTTCAAAAAAGAGCACCTCCCCGTAAAAATATGCCTGTGATATTTTTACTGTCACGTTATCCTTTGTATAGTCTTTAATTCTAAAAGAAAATGAATAAAAAATAAACATATTTTATGCTTATTTTTTCAAGTAACCTATTTCTATAAAAATCGACAGTATACCATTCGTTAAAAAAGGATGATATATGACTTTATTCTGCAAATTATTCATTTCCTGTTTCTTCATCTGTTTCCATATCATCTTCAATATCTACTTCTTCTATCTCATTTTTTTGGAAGGATTCAAAATAGACGCCGACCCCAATATGAATTATACCACTATCTTCCTCTTCAAGTTGAGAAACAATTGATGGGTAGTAATCCAATTTATCAAACATTTGGTCTGCTTTCCCCTGTACCAGAAAGCCATCACTCATATAGATCGTAACACTCATGGCCTCTTCATCTGTATCTGACTCATTCCGTTCAACTTCAGAAATCATATTAAAAATACTCGGACGAACATCCTGCATTTCTCCTGCCAGCTCTTTTAATTGCTCTTCATTAAATCCTGTCATTAACGGAGCGTTGCTTAGAGAATCCTGTGTATTTTGCTGGATAACTTGGCCGTCCGCCAGAACTGGATAATACTCCCTGCCGTCCTGGACATAACCAAGAACAGGCTGCTCTTCCACCTCAATCTCAACAGTACGTGGAAAGCTTCGGGTAATAGATGCTTGTTCAATGACCGGATCATCTTCTATTTGTGCTGCAGCAGAAGATGCATTCATAGACCAAATATTTGATCCTTCTGTTAAGCCCGATTCATCTATTATGTACTCATCCGTTAAAAATACATTACCGTTTACTTCAATCGACCGTATCTCACTCAATGGAGATTGTAAATAAACAATAATAGCAATGAGAAAGAAAAATATAGATAGATAAAATATTAATCGCCTGTTCGCTTTTTTCTTTCTAGCTTGTTTCAACTTTGGGATTCGATCCTCAATAGAAACGATATTTTTATCACTCATCTCCATTTCTTCCTTTGCCCATTATTTTAAGAGAATACAACTGCATGAGTCCATTCCCTCGTATTTACAAAAATTATATCACAAATTAAGGTGCTACACGCAGATGACTTCGATTGTTTATAAAGTTTTTTCCTTTTTTTTAGAAAAACACTAGCAGATCCTGCTAAAAAACAAGAATTGCAGCGTTGTAACGTGAAATCTTTAGCAGATTATCTTTAAATAATAATCCACACACCCATTTTCTAAGCAAAAAAACGATTTGTTCAAAACTGTAGCTGAAATGTACGTATAAATGTGGTTATTCAACTGGCTGACGAAGGAAAAACATGGAGTCTCTTGTGGGAAAGCGCAAAAAACGTTGTGCCAATAATGAACTGACATACGTTTTGCATGGAGGAAATGAGTTCAGAGCCGGCGGAAACATATTATTTTCCGCCGCTTAAGATTACTCATCCTGCAGTAATCCGCTAAACCGCCTGATGATATCTGATCTATCATCGATAAATTTTAATGCAGGCTTTTATTTCCTAATAGTTTAAAAGATTGGTTTCGTACTTTTCTCCATACTTTTGGCATGTCTGCTGATACTTAGCAGAATACCTACTGCACAAAGAGTCAAGGTTAACGAAGAACCTCCATAGCTGAGAAAAGGAAGTGTAATTCCTGTAACTGGAATCAATCCTATAACCACACTAATGTTAATCATCGCTTGTAACGCCAGCATCCCCGCTACTCCAATTGCTAACAGTCTGCTAAATAAATCTGGTGCTTCAATTGCAATTTTAATTCCTCTCCATAATAACAGAAAAAACAATAGAATAGTTGTACAACCTCCAATTAAACCTAGTTCTTCTCCAATTATAGAAAAAATAAAATCCGTCTGTGGTTCAGGAAGATAAAAATATTTTTGCAAGCTGTTACCTAACCCCAGTCCCATCAATCCTCCCGGCCCAATTGCATAGAGAGATTGAATAATTTGAAACCCATGCCCCAAAGGATCCTCCCACGGATTCAAAAAAGCTAAAATCCGGTTAATCCGGTAAGGAGCAGAAGCTATCAATCCGATAAATCCAAGTACGCCAATACCTGCTAAGCAAAAGAAATGGGACAGCCTTGCTCCGGCTACAAAAAGCATAATCATACATGTCAGCACAAGCACCATTCCTGTACCTAAATCCGGCTGAAGCATAATAAGACCAAACGCTGTAAAAATTAATAGCAAACATGGCAAGAAACCTTTTTTAAATGAAGTAATATATTTTTGATGGTCAGAAAGAATAGATGCCAGAAAAATAATAAGTCCCAATTTCATAAATTCAGATGGCTGAATACTGAATGCTCCGATACCAATCCAGCTCTGTGCTCCTCCGCGAACCATTCCAATTCCCGGGATAAGTACAAGTATAAGAAGAGCAAAACAAGCAAATAATAATATTTTTGCGTACTTTTTCCACATATAATAGGGAAAATAAGAGATAATAACCATTCCAATAAATCCGATTCCAGCAAATAAAAGCTGCCGTTTCAGATAATAAAATGAATCATTGAACTTATACTCTGACCAGATATAAGATGAACTGTACACCATCAATACACCGAGACATAAGAGAGTTATAATTATTCCAAATAATATTTTATCAACTTTATTTTGATTTTGAATAAATTTAAACAAAAATACCCCTTCTTTCCATGAAATTAAACTTAGGAAATAGGGGCAATTTGAAATATATTATTTACTGATCGGCTTGTCCGAGTTTGTTTACGATTATTATTCCTGATCCATTAATTGTTCAAGCCCCTTAATTTATTGTATGAACAGCCTGAACAAATATGTCTCCTCTTTCTTCAAATGTTTTATATTGATCCCAGCTTGCACATGCCGGAGAGAGTAACAGAATATCTCCAGCCTCTGTTAATGTAAATCCGGTCTTTGCAGCGTCATCAACACCTTCTGCATACTTTATCACCTGGACGCCTGCTTCTCTTCCTATACGCTCTAATTTTGACGCAGTCTCTCCAAATACAACCATTGCTTTTACATTTTTCAAATGAGGAATAAGCGCATCAAATTCATTCCCGCGATCCAGTCCGCCAGCAAGCAGCACAATTCCTTTTTTAAAAGAATCCAGTGCTTTTTGAGTGGCTAATATATTTGTTGCTTTCGAATCATTGTAAACGTATCTGCCCTGTTTCATTCCAACAAACTCTAAACGATGCTTCACACCGGAAAAGGTTTTTAAGACATGCTGGATACCTTCATTTGTTGCTCCATTTATTTTTGCTGCAGCAACTGCTGCCAGGATATTCTCTAAATTATGCTTCCCGACCAGGACGATATCTTCCAGCGGTATAATTACTTCATCAAAAAAGTATACATATGTGTCATCTGCCCAGGCGCCTTCCTGATCCAGCTTTGCCGTTACAGAAAACGGAATTTTTTTTGCATCAGTATGAATTACTCTTTCCTTAAGAGTAGAATCATCCGCATTATATACAAGATAATCATCTGCTTGCTGATTTTTAAATATATTACATTTTGCATTCACATAGCTTTCTAAATCTCCATGATAATCCAGATGTGCTTCATAAATATTTAACAGTACCGCTGTCGTCGGACGAAATTTTGATATTCCTTGTAATTGAAAGGATGACAGCTCAATAACCATTCTTTCACCTGCCTGCATCGTTTGCGCCACTTCCGTAGCAGCAATTCCTATATTGCCGGCAAGCTTCACATTGCAATCACTACATTTCAGCATCTCTGTAATCAATGTAGTAGTTGTGGTTTTTCCATTTGAACCGGTAATCCCTATGACAGGCTGCTGTGTTAAGTAAGACACAAGCTCCACTTCTGTAATTACTGGGATCTTTTGCCTCAATGCTTCTGCAATAATCGGATGGTCATACCGGATGCCGGGATTTTTGATAACTATCTCTATTCCCTCTAAAACACTTAAAGGATGAGAACCCAGAACAACCTGTGCACCTCTTTTCTGAAGCTCCTGAACAAAAGCATCATCATAGGAGGCCGCCTTATCATTCACTGTTACATCTTTCCTGTTGTCTAAAAGGACCCTGGCAGCAGCAGTACCGCTTCGGGCTAATCCTAAAACAAGCACTTTTTCCGGAAATTGTTTCATTGTCTTCATTACATACCCACCTCAATATAAATTGCAAGAATTGCAAATAGGAGTCCGGCAAACCAGAACGTTGTAACGACTCTCCACTCAGACCATCCTACTAATTCATAATGGTGATGTAACGGACTCATTTTGAAAATACGCTTTCCAGTTGTTTTAAAGGAAATAACCTGAATGATAACGGATAATGTTTCAATAACAAACACGCCGCCAATAATAATTAATAAAATCTCCAGCTTTAAAAGTATTGCAATTGCTGCAATAGCTCCTCCCAGTGCCAATGACCCTGTATCTCCCATAAACACTTTGGCAGGATGCGCATTAAATACTAAAAATCCCAGTAAAGCACCGACCACTGCTAAAGAAAAAACGGTTACCATATCGTTAGGTATGCCATACCATGCAATAATTGCAAAAGCACCGAATGCAATCGCTGCTGTACCGGCCAATAAACCATCTAATCCGTCTGTTAAGTTAACAGCATTGGAAGCCCCTACGAGCATTACAATAATAAGAACTGCATAGAACCAGCCAATATCAAATTGAAAGGATGTTCCCGGAATTGCAATCTCTGTTGAGAAATCTTGGCCGCGTAAAACAAAATAAAATATAAGTGCAATAATAATTTGCCCAAATAGCTTCTGTTTTGATGTTAATCCTAAGTTTCGTTTCATTGCTACTTTTATATAGTCATCTAAAAATCCTAATAAACCATAGCCAAATAATACAAAAAGTAATAACCATAGTTCATAGCCTATTCCACTATCCGTTCTCATTCCCATAATCAGGGATGTAATGACAATACTGAAAACTATCATAATTCCGCCCATTGTCGGAGTTCCTGATTTCTTTTGATGAGATTCCGGGCCTTCTTCTCTAATACTTTGTCCAAACTTTAATCGTCTTAAAAAAGGGATAAAAATTGGAGATAGAAGAACTGTAATAAGAAACGCTACTGCGATTGTAATTAATAAACCTGTAATATTCATTTTCTCTCCACCTCATTTGTAACCTTCTATAGATGTGTTAAAAAAACACGATAGAATCAGTGCAATTCTCATGGGTTTGTTCTTTAGCTCCCAATATACCACACTGATTCCATTTCCTGACTGTTTTAAATACACCTATAAGATGTCTTTAACATAATTGCTCTAAAAATGTTTCAAATTTCATTCCTCTCGATGCCTTCAACAAGATAAGGTTTTCCGGCTGCAAATATTTTTCTACATGACCCGCAAGTTCATCTTTGTCTGCTAAATGTACAGCAGGCAGCTCAGGAAGCTTCTTTTTCAGCTCATCATGTATGTAATAGGAATTGTTTCCATACGTATAAACAGCTGTAATCTCAGAATTAATCACGTCTGCAACCCCTCTATGAAATTCTTCCGCATAATCACCAAGCTCTAAAATATCACCAAGAACAAGAATTTTATGGTGATATCCTTTCATTTCTTCCACTACTTGAATGGATGCCTTCATAGAGGCGGGGGAAGCATTATAAGCATCATTAATTACTGTAATACCTTTTTTCCCCTTATGCTTTTCAAAGCGCATTTTTGTCATCTCTAATTGCCCAAATGCTTTTTGAATTGCCTCAGATGCTATTCCCAGTTCATAAGCCAGCTTAATAACATAAGCTGCATTTTTCGCATGATGCCTTCCTAAGAGTGGAATTTGATAGGATTCCTTGCCAACCTCAAAAGTAGTTATCGTTTCTTCAACTGCTATATTGCTGACAATGACATCATTATCCTTGCCAAGTCCTACTCGTGTTTTACGAACTGGCACCACGGCATCTGTTAAAAGAGGCTCATCCCCGTCAATAATTAACATACCCTCAGGCTTTATTCCTGAAACAATTTCTAATTTTGCTTTGGCAATTCCCTCCTTGGAACCCAAATTTTCAATATGCTGCCCGTCAATATTTGTAATTATTGCGATATCAGGCTCACCTATATTACTTAAAAGCTCTATTTCACCAAAGTGGTTCATACCCATTTCCAAAATCAGCACTTCTGTCTTCTGGTCCATAGATAAAATCGTTAATGGAAGTCCAATATGATTATTGAAATTTCCTTTTGTTGCATGAGTTTGAAAGGTTGTCTGCAAAACAGCTTTTGTCAGATCTTTTGTAGTTGTTTTTCCATTTGATCCAGTAATGCCGATTACAGTTGGATTAATTTTCTTACGGTAAACAGCCGCAAGCTCCTGCAGCGCCTTTACCGTATCCTCCACAAACAGAACCAGAAGAGAGGAAGGAAGATTTGGAGGAAGCGGCGTTTCCCTTTGCCAAAAGGTTGCAACTGCTCCATTCTCTACTGCTCCCTCAATAAATTGATGCCCGTCAAACCTTTCTCCGGAAATAGGCACATAAAGTCCATTATGAGAATCAGCACGACTGTCTTTAATCACTTCATGAATTTCTAAACCAGCTGGCACATCCCCTTGATGCCGGGGGAATAATTCCATTAATTGTGATGCAGTAAACAACATGCCCTACTCCCCCTTCTCTTTAATTGCTATCCTGGCAACTTGGCGATCATCAAAATCATACTTTGTTGTGCCGACAATTTGGTAAGTTTCATGTCCTTTACCTGCTATCAGAATAATATCGTCTTTTTGAGCAAGCTCTACAGCATGCTTAATTGCCTCTGTACGGTCAACAATCACTTCAAAGACTGCTTCTTTATCAGATAAATGACTTGTCATATCATCCAAAATTCGTACCGGATCCTCTGTGCGCGGATTATCCGATGTAAATAGGGCATGATCTGCGTACTTCACTGCAACATCTGCCATTAACGGACGTTTTGTACGGTCCCGGTCGCCTCCGCAGCCAACCACGACATAAACTTTACGCTTCGCAAATTCCCGGCTGGTCTGCAATACATTTTCCAGGGAATCAGGAGTATGCGCAAAATCAACAATCACAGAAAAATCCTGTCCTTCATTAATTGGCTCAAACCGCCCATCTACTCCTTTAATCTCCTCCAAAGCCTCTTTAATCACTTCTAAATCCACATTAGATGCGATTGCAGCGCTGCTTGCAGCAAGCATATTATACACATTGAACATGCCGATTAAATGGGTTTTAATATGTGTTGTCCCTATTGGCGTCACAAGATTAAAAGCTACACCGGCAGGAGATAAGATAATATTTTTTGCCATAACATCCGCATCCTGCTTACAGCTATATGTGATTACCTGCTGGGCTGTACTGCGTTTTAATAAATCACTGGAGTCATCGTCCTCATTGATAATAGCATATTTCTTCTTGCCTTGATGATAATCATTTCCCAATCCAGAAAAAAGAAGACTCTTCGCTCTTAAATAATCATCCATATCTTTATGATAATCAAGATGATCCTGCGACAGATTTGTAAAAATACCAATATCATAATCACAGCCAAAAACTCTTCCCATGTCTAAGGCATGCGAAGAAACTTCCATTATAACTTGCTCTGCTTCCTTTTCCTGCATTTGATGAAAGATACGATTTAACTCTAACGAATCAGGCGTTGTATTTGCTACCGGGAATGTTTCATCACCAATTTTCACTTGAATACTGCCAATGATTCCAGATTTTTTACCCTGTTTTTCAAAAATAGTATCTAATAAATAAGTTGTTGTTGTTTTCCCATTCGTTCCCGTAACACCAATCAGCGGAAATTTTGCTGTCGGGTAATCATAGTATGCTGCTGCGAGCATTGCCAATGCACGTCCTGTATCCTTTACGCGGATGAGCGGGATACCCCCGTCAACATCCACGTCTTTACAGACAACTGCTGCTGCAGCGCCATTGTCTATTGCCTGCTTTAGAAAGTCATGACCATCTACGGTATAACCTTCAATACATACAAACAAACTGCCGGATTCTACTTTTCTGGAATCCATTTCTACATTTACAATTTCTATATCCTGTATTGATTCTGTTGTCTGATAGAATCCTATTCCATCTAATAGTTCTTTAAGCTTCATTTTTACACCCTATTTCTATTCTTTTCCTCTTAATGTATTCTTAAGCATCCTTTAGTTTAAGAGGGTTGCCATTGAAATTCTGTTTAAACTAAAAGTATAAACAATCTCAGATTTGAAACGATGGATCCTTTTATAAAGCATTACAGCTCTTTCGAAAACTCCAACCCTCTTTTGTAGCACATTACATTATTAAGATAACAGAATCTATTATAGCAAATTTTTTTGGATTTAACGATTATTTTCATGACCTAAAAATAACCGGATAGTACTTCCAGATTCTAGCATTGTCCCTGCTTTCGGTGACTGGTCAATAATTTCTTCTCCTTCGCCGTTCACTTCAATGGACAGGTCTAAAGGATACTCCGCCAATTTATCCGTACTGTCTCCTATAAAATCCGGTACTTCTATTTTAGGCTGGTCAGGCCAGGCATATTCTTTCTCTAATCCATCTATACGCTTCTCTACGCCCATCGCCCGCAGACTATCATCAATAATTGTTCCGACAACAGGTGCAGCAACAACACCACCGAATTGAATCGTATTTTTAGGGTTATCAACAGCCAGATAAACAACAATTTCCGGATCATCCGCAGGTGCAAAACCGATAAAGGATACAATATAGTTATTTTCTAAATAACCGCCGTTCGGTCCTACTTTTTGAGCCGTACCTGTCTTACCGCCAACACGATATCCATCAACATAAGCAGGCCTTCCTGTTCCCTGTGCAACTACTGTTTCTAATGTTTCCCGTATCGTTTTAGATGTTTCCTGGGAGATTACTTGCCCCTTCAAATGAGGCTCATAGGATTCAACAACTTCTCCTGTGACAGGATCAACCCATTCCTTGGCAATCATCGGTTCGTATAAATAACCGCCATTTACAGTTGCAGCAACAGCCATCACCTGTTGTATCGGTGTTACAGAAACACCTTGTCCAAAGGACGTCGTTGCTAATTCAACTGGTCCTACATTTTCCGGTTTGAAAAGTATGCCATTTCCTTCTCCCTGCAGATCAATACCTGTCTTTTTACCGAACCCAAAGGCATCAATATATGAAAATAGCTTTTCTGTTCCCAGCATTTGGCCTAAATTTACAAATCCCGGGTTACAGGAATTTTGGACAACTTCAAGGTATGACTGATCCCCGTGCCCGCCACGCTTCCAGCAATGGATTGTTGCTCCGCCAACTTTAATATCGCCATCATCATAATACCGGTCTTTTTCTAAATCAACGACTCCTTCTTCTAAAGCAGCAGCCAATGTAATAATTTTAAAGGTAGATCCAGGTTCATAAGTACTCCAAATGGGCAGATTTCTCCCGAATATAGAAGCATCCACATCCTGATAATTCTCTGGATCAAAATTTGGACGGCTGGACATCCCCAATACTCCACCTGTTTTGGGGTCAACAGCAATCGCCATTGCTCCATCCGGATTATATTTCGCTACAACCTGGTCCAGCTCTCTTTCCATAATTGTTGTCACTTTATTATTAATCGTTGTTTTTAAATTCAAACCATCTTTTGGAGATTTATATTCATCCGCAAGCTGATCCAATCTTCCGCCTTTTGCGTCTGAATAAAACGATAAGCTTCCATTCTCTCCTTTTAATTTATCATCATAATATAATTCAAGTCCCATTAATCCCTGGTTATCTATCCCCGTAAAGCCTAGCACATGGGATAAAGCACTGTTATTTGGATAATGGCGCTTTGAATCCTTGGCCAAATAAACACCATCTAAATCTAATTCCCTGATTGCCTGCTCCTGCTCATTATTAATTTTGATACCCTCAGGCCTCACCATCACACTCATAGCATTTTGTGTAACTAATTCCATCATTCTTTCTGTCGGCACATCGAGAATTCCCCCCAAAAGTTTAGCAGTGTCTTCAGGTTCTTTTATTTGCCGAGGCATTAATAAGACAGTAGGAGCAGTTACATTCTCTGCAAGAATCTCTCCTTCAGAATCAAGAATATATCCTCTTTCTGCGGCAAATGTGATATCTCTTGTCCATAAATCATTGGCACTGTCTGATAAATCATCACTTAATACGAGCTGGACATAGGCCAGCCTCGCAATAATGACAAGAAAAATAAGAATCGCAAATAAAAAAACAGTGACAATCCGTTTTTTTATTATAATTGTGGATGCGCGTTTCATGAAAGAACTCCTTTCATCATGCTTTGTATCCACTATATGAATGAAAAAAATGGAATAGAACAAGCTATCTTTTATAGTTGCCAGTTGTGTATTTCTATAACAAGTCTGCTGCTCTTCTAAATTTCCCCCAACTCCATCAGGTTATGACTCCTTTCATTCGCTGTAGTAACCTAATTGAGCGCAGACCAACCACGGAGACTCCTATGGGAACAGGGCGAGCTGAAGATCCGCTTGAAAAGCGGTTTTCTTTTCAAATTAGCTGAAGCCGTCCCCATGGCAGACTAAGATCGCAACGTCCTGGGGTTGCGATTACTCACCCCATCGAAAAGAGTTGTTGCAACGTCTGCACTAGTACGTCTTGGGACTGCGATTACTCGCCCCACCGGAAACATTTGTACGTCGGAAAGCGGAGTGCTTGGTCGGAGCGGAGCCATACACAATCTCCATTTCATATAGAAAGATGATTTAACAACATGCAAGCAGGATAATGTAGAACATATTCATCCTGGGAATAGGAAGGTATAGATGCTTATTCTCAGGGGCAAAAGTTACGTTTATAAACAGAAAAAAGCTTGCCGAAAAAGTAATTACTTTTTCGGCAAGCTTTTTTTATTCTTCTTCCGAACCTTCGTCTTCTGCTGTATCCTCTTCATCATTTTCAGTGTCAGCTTCATCATTTTCACTATCATCAGATGATGTATCTCCAGAAGGTGTTTCTAATTCGAAGCCTAAGTAGTCACCTTCTTGAATTGGTTTTCCAACCTCAATGCTTTGGGAAGTGACATAACCATTACCAAATCTTTCTGTCTGTAATTGCAGCATATCAGCAAATTCCATCACTTCTCTTAATGACCAGCCTGTTAAATCCGGCATTGTTGGTTCGTCTGTAAGTAATAGAACTTTTTCGTTTGGTAATATTTTTTCTCCTGCTTCCACATTACTTGAAATTATTTTTTCTCCTTCACCGATTACAATCGGCCGCAGTCCTTTTTCTTCTAAATCAGACTGAATATTTTCTGTAGATTCATCCTTTACTTCTGGAAATTCTACTTCATCAATACCGTCGGATTCATTTTCATCCGGTTCTACATCTAAATAATGGAGACTATTTTCTACGACATTATTAAAAATAAATGAAAGAGGTGCCGAGCCTGATTCTGTATCCTCAAGTTCCGGCTGCTGGATGGACACATAAACCATTAATTTAGGGTCATCCATAGGAGCCATCCCCAGAAATGAAAACACGTAGTTCTCTCTTCCTGTTAAATAGCCGCCTCCTTCAGGATCCGGCATTTGCGCTGTCCCTGTCTTACCACCGACAACATAATCATCTAACTTATATGGTGCGCCTGTTCCATGCTCATCATTTACTACAGAAGTCAGCAATTCTCTCATTTGTTCTGCTGTTTCTGCTGAAATCGGCTGACCGGCATATTCCGGCTCTGTTTCTTCCATAACATTTCCTGTTGTAGAATCGACAATCTTATCTACGACATATGGCTTCACCATTTTCCCATCATTAACAACTGCTGAAGCAGCTTTCATCTGCTGGATAGGAGTAACGGTTGTTCCTTGTCCGAAGGCCGTTCTTAATTTTTCGGAAGGCCAATTATATTGAATGCGGCCGACAGCTTCATCAGGAAGATCAATGCCGGTCGGATCTTCAAAGCCAAACGCCTTAATATATTCATAGAATTTATCTGCTCCAATTTCTTCCCAGAGCAATTTAGACGCAGCTACGTTGGAAGAACGCATAAAACCTTCATCATAAGAAATTTCTCCCCAGCCTTTACCCTGGTTATGGTCTCTGATTTTTTCAATTCGTTCGTTAGGCTGGTAGGTTCCAGATTTAAATGTCTCTTCTCCATTATAGACCCCTTCTTCAATGGCAGCTGCCCATGTAAAAATCTTGAAGGTAGAGCCTGGTTCAAAAGGAGAAGAAATCGGATCATTATACCAGTTTTCAACATTATCAGGACTATTCGGGTTGTAGGTTGGCCGGGTACTCATGGCAAGAATTTCACCCGTTTTCGGGTCCATAATAATGGCGTTCATCTTCGCAGGATTATATTGCTCATCCACCTGGGTCATCACATCATCCAACAAGGTTTGAATTTTTTGGTCAAGTGTTAAATAAACAGAATCTCCATCTTCCGGTTCTTGGATAACCTCATCAGGATCCAATAATTTCTTGTTATACCTGTCTCGCTGATATGAAATAAATCCATCCTTCCCGCCAAGAACTTCATTCATGACATTTTCCATGCCAGTTATACCAGTAATGCTATGTTCGATACCATCCTCGGTTTCTTCCTCTATCTCACGGGCAAAACCAATAATGTGCGATGCAAATATACCATTTGGATAATAACGCATAGGTTCTTCATCAAAGTAAATTCCCGGAATTTCTGTATCCTCTATTTCCTCTTTAACCTGCTGTGAAAGCTGACGTCCCAGCTTTCCAAATTCAACCTGGAATTTCCCTGTATTAACTGCATCATCCAGTATACTTTTTATTTCATTCTCATCCACTTCTAAAATAGGTGCCAGTTTTTCCGCTGTTTCCTTTGTATTTGAAACATGCAGGGCTTTTGGTGAATTTTCGGAGTAAGCTTCGTCTAATATAGCATACATTCGATACGCAGGGCGGTCATAGGCCAAAACCATGCCGTTTTTATCCATGATTTTTCCGCGTTGTGCTTGCATTGTAAAAGAAGCCGAACGCTGCTTCTCTGCCCACTCACCCAATGCAACTCCGCTAACTTCACCGGTTGCCTGTATATACAAAAATCTTCCTGCAATGACAAGGAACAGGGCAACAAAAATCAGTGTATAAACACCGGCCATTATGTTTGCCGTCTTATTTTTTTTCATTTTAAAGAAACCCCTTGCTAGTTGTTAACTGTTTCTGCTTGTTTCACTTCCGAATTTTGGATTTTCAATCCATTTTTCTCCGCAATTTCAGTAATTCTCTCAGGGCGTGATAATTCTTCCTTCTCAAAATTTAAATTTTCATTTATTATTTTTTGGTTGTTTATATTGGTTTCTACATTTTGCATACCACGATTCAAGGAATCAGTTCCAGATGCAAAAGAAACGATACCAATTCCAAATGCTAAAATTGCAGCACCTGTAATGGAATAAATCACTTTTTCTCCTTTGGTAATCCAAGGTGTTTTCTTTACCTTTCTGACTACTGTTTGGGATTCTTCTTGAGGATTATATCGGGGGTTTACTTGCCATTTTCTTGCCTGGTTTTCGCTCATCTCTTTTTCCACCCTTCTTCATAACGGAAATCATTATTCCATTCATTTATTTTTTCGACAATCCGTAATTTTGCTGAACGTGATCGCCGATTTTCGTCTAATTCATCCATTTGAGCTATAATTGGTTTTCTTGTTATCAGTTTAAAAGGAGCCTGATGTGATTCTGGTACAATAGGAATTTGTCTGGGAACAGGCTTATCTGTACTCCACATTTTAAAAGCCTGTTTACAAAGACGGTCTTCTAATGAATGGAATGTAATTACTGCTATCCTTCCATTTTTACCTATTACCTCAGCAGCCTGGTGAAGTGCCTGATTAAATACTTCCAGCTCATCATTTACAGCAATACGTATTGCTTGAAAAATACGTTTCGCCGGATGTCCGCCTTTTCTACGGGCGGGTGCAGGAATAGCATCCTTAATAATTTCTACCAGTTCTCCAGTTGTTTCAATCGGCCTTGTTTCTCTTTCCTTTTCAATCCTTCGGGCAATCCCTTTGGAGAATTTCTCCTCGCCATACTTGAAAAAGATGGATACCAGTTGTTCATAGCTCCACTCATTCACGACTTCATATGCCGAGAGCGGCTGGGATTGGTTCATACGCATATCTAATTTTGCATCCTGGTGGTAACTGAAGCCTCTGTCAGCATGATCCAGCTGTGGAGAAGACACCCCTAAATCGAATAGGATTCCATCAACATGTATAACACCCTGTTCTGAGAGGTTTTCTTGCAATCCTTGAAAGTTTGAGTGTATAAATGTAATTCTCTCCGTATATGCACTCAACGTCTTTTTTGCAGCCTCTAATGCCTGTATATCTTGATCAAAGGCAAATAGCCTGCCGTTTTGATCAAGTCTTGATGCAATTTCCAAAGAATGACCGCCACCACCGACAGTACAATCAACATAGGTACCGTCCGGCTTAATTTCCAGCCCTTTTATAGTTTCTTCTTTTAAAACACTGTAATGTTCAAACATCTAAGCCACCAACTTTTTCTTAAATATCAAAATCCATTAGATTCTCAGCGATTTCTGCGAATGATTCTTCAGATTCTTCCACATACGTATTCCAGTGATCGCTGGCCCAAAGCTCAACACGGTTCGAAACGCCAATCACACTGCAATCCTTTTCCAGATTAGCGTACGCTCGCAGATTTGCAGGAATGTTTATTCTTCCCTGTTTATCTATTTCACATTCCATTGCACCGGAGAAAAAGAAACGTGTAAAAGCACGGGCATCCTTTTTAGTCAGTGGGAGCTGCTTTAATTTCCCTTCCAAAACTTCCCATTCGTGCTTGGGGTAAGCGAATAAACATTTATCAAGACCACGCGTCAATACAAAACTTGTCCCTAAGTCTTCTCTAAACTTAGAAGGAACAATGATTCGTCCTTTTGTATCAATGCTATGCAGGAATTCTCCCATAAACATAAAGACGCCCCCCACTTTCGTAAATTCATAATACCACATCCCTCCACTATGCTCCACCATTTATTCAAAAATATTTTATATCCTTCTTTTAAAGCGTCTGAATTTCTTTTTAAAAACCATAAAAAAAACTGTCATATCAATAGATAGACAGTTTTTCAAAAAAATATAAACCTGTGGTGGGGACTTGTGGAGAGAAATTATTCAACCACCCAATGTCCTGTTTCCATATCAAGTGGAAATGCAGTCAGCTGTGAAATAATTTCGATGCCATAATGATTCAATAAAAATAACGGATTCCAAATACGTTCCTGCAGACCTCCATGTGGATGAAGAACCTGCTCCAGCTGATTAAATTCATTTAACTCCCGGGCATGCTTCTTCTCAAATTCTTTATGAAAACGTTTATTCATAAATCGAATATCCTCTAACAAATAGGTTAAATTCTTTTTGCTTAGGGCCTGTATGTCATCTCCCATTCCGTCAGCCATATTCTGAATAGGCAGATGTGCCTCTTTAATTTTTTCAATAACCCCGTCTGTTACCTGGTCTATTTCTTGACGCCCGTTCGTTTTCATATACGCTTTTCTTGTTGTCTGAGTCCCATTTAATATAACATCTTCAACACGCAGCTGATATTTTGTTAATATCTTTTTTGTAGAAGCGTCTAAAAACGTGAATGAAAGTCTTGGAACAACTGGCGGCATTTGCAAATTCATTACATGAAAACCCGATTTCAACGCTGCCCAATAAGCTATTTCGCCAGGTCCGGCTATAAAAGCCAAAGTAGGAAACATATATTCCTGCATAATCGGTCTGGTTACGACGTTATTACTCAATTTCCAAGGTGTATTTCTGGCAATATTCATCAATTCCTGCTGAGAAAAAGAAATTTCCTGCTGTTTTCCAACCCAACTCCCGTTTTCAGCTGCTTTCAACAAAATTCTTCCTTCAATATCATCATGGTAAAATAAATTCCCATCTGATTTTTCAGCGTCTATAGCAAGCGGGTATTCAAGGCTTTCTAATTCTTTTAGCGTTTCAGCCACAGATTTACTAATCTGCGATTGTTTCTGAATCAATTCCAGAAAACAATCTGTCTCCAGCTTACGGAAGGCAGGATTTCCAGAATCCACGAGGACAATCCCCTGATTTTCAAATAGCACAAAAATAAGACGTGCAAAGAAATCAATATAATTAGCTGCTTGATTTTGTACTTCCTGAATCAGCGTACAGATATCTTTTGTATGTGCTGTTTCCGGTAATTCTTCAAAAACAGCAGCACTCCACTTCTCAAGCTCTTCCTTATCCAGTTCCAGTTCTGATACAGACTTCTTTCCGGCATCTGTGTCCCGGGTATGAAACTTTATTTTTTTAAAATCTCCGTCTTTTTTTGGACAGTGAATATGATTTATTTCCTCAAAGTCATGATCTTCTCCGGCAATCCAAAATACGGGAATTACAGGTGTTCCCAATGCTTCTTCCTGCTGTTTTGCCAGCTGAAGAATGGAAATAATTTTATTAATCGTATAGACAGGGCCAGTTAAAAGACCAGCTTGCTGACCGCCGATAACAACCGTACTCTGCTTATCATTTAAACGGTCAATTTGCTTTAACGTCTCTTCTGGCGCTCCCCATTCTTTATTTAATTTATGTAATACATTTGTCAGCTCATTCCGGTCAAACTCTCTTTCGGATACATCTTGCAGCCGTTTATGAAAATCCTTATATGGATGGTAATCAAACATTTTTGTTATATTATCTGCTTCATTTTTATAATCAGCTACCAGCTTATTAGCAGCTGGTAAAGTTAATGGATTTATCTGCATATCATTTTCCCCTTATATCGAATTGGATACATTCCGTATTGTACAGAAAAAACTGTAAGAATCAAACTAATCTGCTTCCAGAGGAAATTAATTGCCGTTTTCTTATGATAAAACCTCAGAGATAATATAAATGCAGCTTAAAATAATATAAGCAGAAGAAAACAATAAAAATGCACTTCTCCAAACAATTTTAATCGCTTTGGATACCTCTATTTCTGTCTGATTTCGATATTGATGAATTAAAATTCCCGCCAGGCTGATTAAGAACAACAGGATAATCCATCCGAAAAAACTTCGGTCAAATAAAAGCTGCAATAAAATCCCGACACCTAAGATAAAAAATATCGCTGACCACTGGACAGCATTATGTACCGCTTTCCATGTATGCTTTTTAGTGAGTTTCGTTATCCAATACGCCAAAAAAGTAATAATGAATGGAAATGCAATAAATAGAGCCAGTGTATAGTAAATATAATCTCTCATTCTCTCCCCCCCTGCCTAAAAAACAAATAATTCATTAAAGTTTGTGTTAAGAAAAACCAAGAAAATCACTTGGTCTTTAAAATACTGGTGTTCTGACCAAGAAGATGTCCGCTGCGGAAAGCGTAGTGTATTTCTGGGGTTGCGATGACTCACCCCATGAAACCCGTTGGAGCGATTGACTCCGACATTTTTATATACTTTCTTATTCTTTCAAAAAGATAGAGCGATGTGATTCATTTTAGCTGATTTTGTATGAAAATAACAGAAATAATTTTAAATTCGTATTGTATGTATTATAATTTAGACAAAGAGGGAAATCCACATTCATCTTTAAATGTTCTTAATGAATATGATACTACACTATGCAGGAGGAGTTAATATGGGAAATGTAAAGATAGAAAATTTACTCATCAATTTTAAAACACTGGAAAAATTTAAGCGTTTTCGTGAATATGGAAATCAGGAATTAACAATGATGGAAGATTTGCAGAATAAGATTATTGAGAATAATAGTAAATCTCCTTTTTACGGAATCTATATTGGAGATAACTTAATAGCCAGAATGAGTCTGTATGAAGTGAGTAAGAAATATGATTTTTATTTTGAACCTTCGCAGGATTTTCTGACATTGTGGAAATTAGAAGTACTTCCTGACTATCAAGGGAAGGGATATGGAAAAGCGCTTGTGGATTTTGCAAAAAGCTTTCATCTTCCTATCAAAACAAGTCCGAGAATTAACTCACATGGTTTTTGGGAAAAGATGAACTTTATCAAGCCGCATTATGAAATGGAACGTGATTTGGGAGAAAATCCATTACTCTGGTTACCTGAAGGCGTTAAAGAAAAAGACACGAAGCAATAAGCTTCCTGTCTTTTTTTATTTAAATAAGATTCGAATGAATTCCCGAAAATCCGGAAGATACGGTTTACAAACGTGTCTTCTGCACATCCTCTATAAGATGATTTATTTTCCCCCATACCGTTTCATATACTTCAAGTCTCTTTTTTAAATCTCTGTTTTCCTGCATGGCTTCATTTAATTCTTCACGCTTCACAAAATCTTCCTGCTGCGGCATATCTGTCCGCATTTTTTCTAGCAGTTGAATGGCAGTATCAATAGAATGAATGGAAGAAGTTTCTATTGCCGGATAAGTAATTCGCTGCTTTAACCCTGCTTTTCTTTTTTCTTTTGCGGCTTGAACCTGCTCCTGACACTGCTTCCTTATCTTTGCATTCCAACGAAATCCACATGCTGCTGCTGTTCTTGATAATTTTTCAGCAACTTCTTTAAATGCTTCTAATTGTGTTCTGCCTTCCTGAATACATTGTAATACTGTATCTGCTAGCAATCTGTCCTCTTCTTCCGTCCAAGCATCCTGTCTTGTATCGTTCATAACATACCTCCTAATAGGGTTTGCTATCAATGTATGCAAAAAATAGGTATGCTAGAATCGTTTTATATTAAAATTATCCAAATCGCTTCATTTTCTCCATAAAAAAACAGACCACGTATTGTGATCTGCTTTTATTAATTGGAATTAGTTACTTACAACTTCTTTTCCATCATAATGTCCGCAAGATTTGCAAACATGATGAGGTTTTGTTAATTCACCACAGTTAGAGCATTCTACCATACCAGGTACGTGTAATTTTTTATGCGTACGGCGTTGGTTTTTTACTTTTTTGGAAGTTCTTCTTTTAGGTACTGCCATGACTTACACCTCCTTCAAAATGAAAGTAAAACTTGAATCAGATTCTTATTTTTCTTTCGGCTTATTATTAAGGAGAGATTCCAATTTTTTTAGTCTTGGATCGATGGACTTCTCTTCCTTAGTTTCAGATACAAATTCCCAGTCCTTCCCGCTAGAAGGAGCTGCCTCATCCGAATCAGCGTTATCAGCAAAAACGCGGAATGGAATTTCCAATAATATATTTTCCTTGATATATGGTGTTAAGTCAAGAACTTCTCCCTGAATTGGATGAATTTCTTGTTCCTGTTCTTCTCTTCCATAATAAGCAGATGCAGAAAAAACCTCGTTTGCATCTATTTCAAACGGATAAGGAACGTCCACCAATGTACGGGCACAAGGGAGTGTCATTTCTCCATTTAAATGAAAGCTCACATAGAACTCTTCACCATGCATGGTTACTTGCCCTGTCACATGCACTGGAGAAATTTTACGAATATCATTATTCATCATTTCCAGTTCTGTCACATCTGCTTGGCCATCAAAGAAATACGGCTCATTTACGGAACCTTTTCTAATCTGATTAATTGTTAATTTCATTAAAATCACCTCTAGGCAACAAGATAAATGATAAAAGAAAATGCCACGTTTGTCAATATATTTTCTTTACAGAAGGAGTATTACCTGACAAAAGAAGCAGAAAACATCCGTTACAATCATTTTGGCAGCATTTTTCTCTTATATCATTCTTTTGCTTTTATTATTATTCCTGCTATTATTTTAATGCTCAATATGTAAGAAATTATAACCTTTTTACAGATGAATATCCAAACATAATACATATATTATCGAAAATCTGTTTACAGCTATAAATATGTTAAAATAGAATTACTTAAAAATAGAGGTGAGTGTATGAAAGCTTGCGGTTTAGTTGTAGAATATAATCCTTTCCATTATGGGCATCAATACCATTTAAAACAAGCAAAAGAAAAAACAAATGCTGATTGTGTTGTTGCTGTAATGAGCGGGAACTTTTTACAGCGTGGCGAGCCGGCTATTATGGATAAATATAGCCGGGCCAAAGCAGCAATTATTGGAGGAGTAGATCTGGTTATAGAACTGCCTTATGTTTATGCTGTTCAGTATAGTGATTATTTTGCCAAAGGAGCAATTGACATCCTCTATCATACGGGAGTAAATTCAATATGCTTTGGCAGTGAATCGGGGAATATCCATTCTTTTTCAGATGCTTATCTGCTTAAAAAGCAATATCATGATCAATATGAAACCTACGTGAAAACATACTTAAATGAGGGGCACGCATACCCTGATGCAGCAACAAAAGCTTATCAAAGTATTTTTGGCATTTCTGATATACTTGATGTGTCCAAACCGAACAATATATTAGGTTTAAGTTACGTTCAGGCAATTAAAGACGCTAAGTACCCTATAAAGCCTGTTACAATTAAACGGATTCAGAATAATTATCATGATACTGCAATCACAGGGAACATTGCCAGCGCAACAAGTATCCGTAAAGAAGTTCTTAAAAATCCTTCTGCATCTGAATCGGCTGCAGAAACAATGCCGGCAGCTACTTTAGATATTTTACAAAGTTACAAATATGAGGCAGGCTGCTGGCACGATTGGGAGTTATATTTTCCTTTTTTAAAATACCGTGTGGAAACGATGACTATAACAGAACTAAGACAAATAGAAGGTATTGTGGAGGGACTTGAGCATCGAATCGTACGTACCGCTTCAAACGCTTCATCTTTTCAAGAATGGATGACCGCTTTAAAAACAAAACGGTATACATGGACCAGGCTTCAGCGTATATTTGTGCATATTCTAACGAATACAAAAAAAGAAGAAAATATTCTTGCAAATAATGTAGGTTACATACGGATTCTTGCTATGAATAAAACCGGACAGGCTTATCTAAATCAGCAGAAAAAACAAGCTGAGCTGCCATTTATTACAAAAATCAATCAAATACAGCATCCATCCCTGCAAATAGAAGAAAGAGCTGCCAAAGCATATTACAGTGTCTTGCCCGGCAGTAAACAACGAAAATTCTTCTTACAGGAAATTAAATCCCCGATAATTATAAAGTGAAATCCTTTCAGCAAGAATTTTCGTTCTTCTCTCATTGGATGAAACGGCAGAAACACTTGATATTAGAGGAATTACATCCGGATTAAAACCAGCAGTATTAAAAAAGAGACTGATAACTGCCCCATTTTTAAAATAAGTAAATCGGCACAAAAAAGGATTTCCGCATCACTACCGATATGTGATACAGAAATCCTTTTTATTTTATTCATCAGCAATACTTTCTAAATACTCTACCGCATCTTCAAAAGTATCCACTGGAACGATTTCCATGTCTGTTCCTATACTTTCGGCAGTCTCAACCGCCACTTGGTAATTTGAGTCTTCGCGTCCTCCTTCATTTGGAGCGAAGAAAATGTCCACACCCTCTTTGTCAGATGCCACCACTTTTTTGTCCACTCCGCCAATTCGGCCAACATTTCCTTCATAATCAATTTCACCAGTTCCACCGATTTGTTTACCATCTGTTAAGTCTTCTTCTACCAACTGATCATAAATCTCTAATGAAAACATAAGCCCTGCACTTGGACCGCCGATACTGCCGCTGGAAAAATGAATTTTTGGATTTACCGTAACTCCCCGGTCTGTCACAAGATTAATTCCAATCCCCATACGGCTGCCTTCATCATCTAACGGTTCTAACTCCAGATCTGCTGTATGCTCTTCATCATCCCGTTCATACATAACAGTTACAGTATCGCCCGCTTCTTTCCCGTCAATATAATTAATCAAATCCTGAGATTCATGAACTTCTGTATCATCAATTCCAGTAATACGGTCGCCGCTTTCTAATTTACCTTCTGCAGGCAGCCCTTCTACCGCCGCCACTACATATACACCATTATATGAAATATCTATATCTTTATCAGCCGCTTCATAAGCAACCACTGTTGCAGCTTGCTGTGAGCTTTCCATCACTTGGAGCTGTGCAGCCATATAGTCTTCCTGAGTCATTCCTTCCGGGAAGACCTGATCTAACGGCAGAATATCATGATGCGGTAATAATAAAGCAGCAGCATACAAAACGGGTGTCGCCTGCATTCCACTGACTGTTACTAAATGCATATCACCTTCGCTTGGATAGCTGTCTTCTACCTCTACAATTGGATCTAACGGGTCAGCTCCGCCTGGTTTTTGTATATAATACGGTAATTGATAAACTCCTAAAAAATAAACAACCAACACAACTGCTAATAAACCTATAATTCTTTTTTTTGATAAACGAAACACGTGTTATTCCCCTTCCCGGCATCTTTACTAAAAATATATCTATGGCATATTTTTATATGGTATTCGCGTATATATATCTTATATAACAATTTTATTTTATCAACATTATACATCGGACAAGCTAGCATTATTCTACTACTTCCCACAATAATTGTACAGAGTAGATACTTCATTACAGAAAGTACAGGCAACATAATGGCGCTTTCTTTCTAATAGGGGGACATCAGATTGAAGCAAAAACTAAAAACACTCGGTTATGCTGGCATATCAATTTTTTTATGCCTCAGTTTAATACGATTTCCGGATCAGGCATTAGAGGCAGCTATCCGCGGATTAAATATGTGGTGGGAGGTTGTTTTTCCGTCACTGTTACCATTTTTTATAACTGCTGAACTATTGTTAGCATTCGGAGTTGTTAAATTTTTAGGTGTTTTATTTGAACCGATTATGAGGCCATTATTTAATATACCCGGCGCCGGCAGTTTTGGATGGATCATGGGTATGGCAAGCGGTTATCCGACAGGAGCAAAAATAGCAGCTCGGCTCCGGGAAGAAAAACAAGTAACACAGATAGAGGCAGAAAGACTGGTATCCTTCACAAATAATTCAAGTCCGCTCTTTATATTCGGAGCTATTTCTGCCGGTTTTTTTTATAACATTAAACTGGGTTTACTTCTGGCAATTTGTCATTATTCAGCAAACACTATAGTCGGGGTCATCATGCGTTTTCATGGAAAGAAACAGGAACAGCACTTGACCAAGAAAAAAAGATATTCATTTTCACTGAAAAGAGCATTTCAAGAAATGCATCGAAACCGTTTAAAGAATACACGCCCCTTCGGCGAAATATTAGGAGATGCCGTATTAAATTCAATCCAGACACTTGTTATGGTCGGCGGTTTTATTATTTTATTTTCTGTATTGATTAAACTTCTTTTTCTGATGGATATAACACCGATTATCGCAGCTTTTATTGAACCAGTTCTTCCTATTTTTGAAATGCCAAAAGAATTGGGACTTCCATTTATATCAGGATTATTCGAAATTACTGTTGGATCAAACTTAATATCTCAAGTAACAACTGATTCATTATTGCAAAAAGCAATTTTAATCAGCTTCATCCTTGGATTTAACGGTTTATCCATACAAGCACAGGTTGCCAGTATTTTAGCGAAGACGGATATCCGCTTCTACCCATATTTTTTAGCCCGTCTTTTACATGGCACAATCGCTGTTATTTTAACTATTTTATTATACAAACCACTGTATCTCGATCGAATCGTTATCAACTCTAATGAAATTCCTGCTGCCACAATACAAGATTCCTCCATTTGGATGAATACTTACTATTTTTTACAGAATATTGGCCCGTCAATAACTATCTTAAGTTTGGCAGCAGCTATCTTTATTATTATCTATAAAATAAAAAAGACATAATTATATTCGTACTATACACCAAAAGAGAGCCCGATAAATCAGGCTCTCTTCATTGTAAAACATGAATAAATATAACTACTGTATGAATTGCAATTTTTTCAGGTCAGTAAGTTTTAGCTTATAGAGGATGTTCAAAAAGTTCCCAAATGATTAGCGGCGAATCTCTGCGTTGACCTTCTTGCTTCTAATTTAGCTACTTTTTGAACACACAATTATATGTAATAAACAGAAATCATGCATCCAACTTTTTTATTTAAATTTCTCCTTAAGCGCCTGCTCCACAACATCCGGAACGAGGCCAGAAATATTTCCCTGGTATTTAGCTGCTTCCTTTACCATACTTGAGCTTAAGAAAGAATATTTTGTATTTGTCATCATAAATAAGGTTTCCACATCTTCATTTAATTTCCGGTTCATCGAAGTAATCTGCATCTCATATTCAAAATCACTGACTGCACGAAGCCCTCTGATAACAGCAGTTGCTCCTATTTCTCTCGCATAATCCATCAGTAATCCACTGGAAGAATCAACCCGCACATTCGGGAAATCCTTTAATGTTTCCTCTAATAACTGTTTTCTTTCTTCGACAGTAAAAAGTGGTGATTTAGACTGATTATTAAACACTGTAACTACTACCTCTTCAAATACTTTTGCACCGCGACTGATAATATCTAAGTGCCCGTTTGTAACTGGATCAAAACTCCCGGGGCATATCGCTAGTTTTCTCATAGTTCACGCTTCCTCGCTTTCCTCGATTTGGTAAATAGTAACTTGAACTAAACCGCCATAATCCGCTTGTTTAATTGCTTTTAAAGATTTATACGCATTTGGCAGCATGTTAGACTTATCATGCTCACAATACACAATTGCATTCTCTTTAAGCATTTGGTTATCGAGAAGATAATCAAGTAATTTTAAATAGTCTTTATTTTTATATGGCGGGTCCAGAAGTACTAAATCGAATTGCAATTCACGTTTAGAGATTGCCTTTAAAGCTCGCTGTGCATCATTTCGATATACTTCTGCCTGCTTTTCCAGTTTTAGCGTTTTCAAATTCTCTTTAATGGTTTGTACTGCCTTTGGATGCTTGTCTACAAAAATCACCTTAGACATCTCTCTGCTCAACGCTTCAATTCCAAGTGATCCGCTTCCAGCAAATAAATCTAATCCGGATCCACCTGAAAAAAAAGGGCCCATTATTTGAAATACAGCTTCTTTCACTTTATCAGTAGTCGGTCTTGTAGATTCGCCAGCAACACTTTTTAGCCCTCTTCCCTTATGTATTCCAGCTATTACACGCACTCCAGGTCACCTCAGCTCTTTTTGGCTCGTCAATAGTCTACCACGATTCTCAGCTTTAGCAAATTATTTTATTTTGATATGTATATTATTTTTTGCTTTGTCTATAATAATATAATGATTCAGCTAAACATGATTTAGTTGAAACGGAAGAAGGCTTATTCTTCCCCATAAGCTCTTCATCCGGTTTCTCCTCTCCCTTTAGCCTTTTATTTTTATTTAAAAATAAAAGCACCTGCAGTAGTTTTGACTGCAGGTTTTTTTATTTTTATATACAATTTATACAAGTGCAGCCGGCTGTAAGTCTTCTATTTTAAAAAATAAAGAAACAAGCTGTCCATTCTGATTAAATTCCCATTTTATAATCATATTGCTTCGCTTTATCCGGTTTTGCATTCTCATAGTTTGTCGGAATAAATGGCTTCTGGGATCGTTCCACTTTAGAAACAAAAGCAAACTGATTAAACTTTTTCTCGATCGCATCCATATCCTCACGATTAACATAAATAACCGCATATCGATGTTTTTTAGAAACATGAATAAGGTGACCATGTTTTTTTAGCTGTCTGACATTTTTCATATGCTGAAACCAGACAACAATTCCCTGTCTTTCTACCATACTGCCATCCTCCCTTTTATTTATGATGCACAGCCGCAAGCTCCGCCGCTGCCGCAGCCGCACCCGCTGTCTGTCAATGCTGCACCATCTTTAGGTGCTTTAATCTGCTCACTGACACTCTCAGCTACAAACTGGCTAATTTCATCCAAAAGTTTTTGCAGATTTCTTTCAGCAATTTTAAAAGCCGCTACTTTATCATGCATATCCATATCACGCTTTTTGGAACGCACCTGCTTCATAATATCATAATAATCCGGATGATACCTGCCGAACCGCTGCACGTCTTCATAATGCTCTTTGACATCTGCAAATGTCCTAATTAGATTCTGCGCTTCCTTATCTTCATCCAATGCTTTCTTTGCTGATTGATATTGCTCCATTACATCGGATTGTAAAATCATTTTTCCAACAAGTTCCGATTCATCCAATATATCTACATATTCCATTGTAGCAATCATTTTCACACCTCCACGAACAAATTAATGCATGTAATAAAAAGAGAATATCTCTTAAGTAAGGTTTATGCCATTAACTATTAAATTAGATGTTATTCAGCTTGGCTGCATCATTAATTTTTAATAGTTATCCTTTTTATCATACCATTTTATGATTTGAAAGAAAACAGAGGCGACTTTAATCCTTCATTGATTTAGCCATCTCTGCAAACATTCTTACCATTTGTAATTGGTTCGAGAAGGTATTTACTTTTTGGGGAAATGTTTTTCCATAAAATTTCTTTGCTTCTTTTTTTAATTCCGTAAGCCGATCAGGATCCCGCATCAAATAACGATACCATATTGGATGATACCGGACAAATTCTGCAATATCTGGATTTTGTTTAAGATAAGTAATTACTTCATTATCCATTTTATCCCCTCTAATCTTTTCTTAATGAAAAAGGAGCCTTGGGCACCTTAGCAGCAGAAGGCTTTTTAATATCACCAATCATTTCCTGTACAGTTCCAATAGCTTTACTTAACTGCTCAATTTGTCCTTGTACCTTTTCTGTATCTAGATTTTGTGTGTAATCCATAATCTGCCGGATAAGATCAGAGTGGTCTGTTTTCTTGCTTTTTTTACTTTCTTGATTTTTCGGTTGTGTATCAGTATCGGGTTCTTTGATTTTATATTCTTTCCAAAAAGGATCATCTTCATCTAAAATTGCCCACTTCTCATAAAATTCCTGCCATCCCCTGCCACTTTTTCTGATTTCCTCCAACAATTTAGGATGGCGATTCACAAAGTTTTTAAATGCTGCAACACTGGGATGTAATTGATTCATTCTCTCACCGTCCTTTTTTTATTACAACTTCCTACAATAACCTATGTAAATTGCTTAAAAATGTGCTTACGGCTCAGAATAAAAAAGGGAGTCCGGTTAAGTTCGCAACGTCCTGGGGCCTAAGATTACTCATCCCATGAAACCTGTTGGAGCGGTTATCCTCCGCATTTTATACTTTCTTACTCTAAAAAAAGCCCCCTAGAATTGGTGGCTTCTTTTACTAATAAGTATATTAGAATGGTTTTCCTAAAAAGTTCTGCGTGTAATAGAATCGATATACCCCTACTCCAAGGTAGCTGTATTCATCACTTAATAACGCTTCCCGGTGACTTTCACTGTTTAGCCAGCCCTCCATTGCGGCAGGGGCATCCGGATATTGGGCAGCGATATTTTCACCAGCCGCAACATAGGCAACCTGTCTTGCCTCCAGCCGTTCTTTTAACCCGTCTCCCTCTAAGCTGACATGAGAAAAATAATCATTCTCATACATGTCTCTGCTGTGATCATATGCAACCAGACTGACTTGGTCATCCCACTCTAAACGAGGAAGGTCACGCTGATAACGCATAATATTAGAGATATCGAGAATTTGCTGTTCCATTCCCTCCTGAATCTCTCCCCACTCTTTCTCACTGAATTCAGGCTGATCAGGCAGTTCACCCCGATACTCAATTTCATACGGTCTCTGTAGTAAAAGTGCGTCTCCAGTTGAAATTCTCACTGAAGAAAGCGTTTCTGTAAATGTATCAAAATAGAATTGAATAAATGTATTATCACTTATTTTGACTAAAGGTCTCATCTGAAGATCTTCTGTTGTTAATCGGAAAGTAAACGAAGAATTATCGTCAGAATAATCTACTTCACTTAAAAAAGGGAATTTATCTGCTATTTCTACGTAACTTGCACCTGATTCTATCGGCGAAATCTCCAAGTCTTCTCCAATAGCATAAACTGATACAACCTCATCTCCTAAAACTCCAAACATACCATATTGGCTTTCCGAGTTATTATATACATACCATTCATAATTATATGCACTAACATCAATTCTATCCGGTTCTCCCAGCTCATCCGTAAGTTCTGTTGACGTCTTTCCTATCCATTGATATAAATCGCCTTCTAAATTCATCTGAGGAAGTTCTGCTGCTGTCCCCTTGGATTCTATGGAATCTTCATCATCAGTCAAATGTGTGGTTACTTCCCTTACAATTTCTTTAGGTGATGAATTTATCTGGTTAATAACAATAAATATTAGGAGTGCAATAATCATGATTATCATAATATTACGAATCATCTTCATGATTTAACCCCCATCTGGCAGACAAATATATCATTAATAATCTACTTATCTACTTTATACCCCATTATTTACTATTGTATACTTTCAAATCGAATTACCTGTAACTTAATATATCAATAATTCTTTATATGTACGCATTCAAAAAATCTCAATGTTTTCTAACCAGCATTTAATCACAACATATATAAGCCATTATAAAGCAAAAACACAAATAAATGTATCTAAACTATTTAATTTTAGCATGAACTAGGAATCACAAAATTAAAACGCAAGCTGATACTTTAGAAAAAAAGAAAAATAGCCGATTTATCAATTTCTTTCATGCAGTTATCTTGATAAGTATGCCCTTTCTTTACTATCGTTAACGGTTTCTATTGCATCTATTACTGTTTCGTATTATCCTTAAATTAAGCAGAATATTTTTGATGAGGTGAAAGAATAATGAGATTTGAAAACACAGGGATAGAAGACACGATTATTGATGTGCAGGTATTAGATCATGTAACAGCTAATCTGGCATTTATCCGTGCAGGACAATGGGATTACGAACGTGTTACTTATGATTACAAAATTGGCTCCAACGAAAAAAATATTACATACTATATTCGCGTACAGGGATATGCTATCGATGGGGATGTTGATAAACGTAATGCTGTTATCAAATTATTGACTCCACTGCTCGGTAAACATTATTATCCTCATGGAGTAGAGTATGGCGAGGAAGAGAACTTCCCTGAAAGCGTTGTAGAAAGAGCAAACACACTGCTTGCGAAACTTAGTGAAGAACTTCAGTATTACAAGAAATAATAAAAAAGGGTACATGCTCCTATCACAGAAGCATTGTACCCTTTTTTAATTTTAACCTATACCTGATCTTGCAATAGCCTATAAACCTAAAATTGCTTTAATCATGCTTGTCGTTTCCCCTGGATCGTACATTACATACAGAAAGATATAAACAAGAACTCCCGTAACTGCACTGAAAAACCAAATAATGCTTGTTACCGGGCCAATTTTGCGATGCTTCTTAATATTTCTTTTAAATGCCAGTACAAGTGTTACAACTCCAAATACAGCTCCAACTGTCGCTAAAATAATATGGAAGATCAGGAAAATTGTAAAATATGTTTTTATATCATCAGGTCCTCCAAAGCTTGTGTTTCCTATAAATACAGTACGTGACACATAAATAATAAAGAAAAGTAGGGCGCTGACAGCAGCTGCTATCATTACTTTCTTATGCTGCTTCCTTTTATTTTTGATAATTAACGCCCAGCCGATTGCTACAAGTATTGCACTTAAAGCAATGAAAAATGTACTAATTGTTGGTAGTAAATGCATTTCTTTATCCTCCAATATTTCTTTAATGCGATTCTGCTGTAGTTGGCGGCAGCGGATCTATTTTATTACTACTTTCCTTTCTGAACCATGAAAAGATAACAACTGCTAAAATAGCCCCATAAGTAAATTCCTGCATAATCTTCATTATAATACCGCCCAGCTGCTGATCCTCTAACGTACTAATCGGTGTAAACATTTCTGGTCCAGTTAACCCAGGAGCAAGCCCCTGTAATACATTTCCCGGTACACACAAACTCATCGCCTGCATCCATGCGCCTCCCTGCGTATACGTGGCGTAAAGCGGTTCCGGCGCAAAAATAATCAACGCACATGCCGGTGTTATTAACACACTGTTTGCAAAAATATAGGCTATTTTCAATAAAGGCTGCATGCGATCAAATTCCTTCAATGGTGACAGTAAAGGAAATATCATGAAAAAAGCTGCAATAAATAATATTCCATGTACAAAAAAATGAATCACTGGCGAAGACTTTGCAAACTCAAAGAAAACAGGTACATGATACACAGAAAATAAGCCGTTAAATACTAATAACGAAATCAAAGGTTTTGTTCCTATTTCCACAACAGGTTTTATAACAGGCCGATCAATTACTGTTCTCCATAACCAGGCCGGTATTCCTGCGATTATTAATATTGGAACAACAAGCAAAAAAATTGCCATCTGAATCATATGGGCAGTCAGTGTTATATGTGAAAGTAAATCAATTGGTGCACCTTTAACAATGTATAAACAAAGCAGTGCAGCGTAAAAAGAAAGTTGCTGCTTCACAGATACTCTATCATGACCGTCAAATTTATAACGATATGGACCTGTAATTAAAAAATAAGCTAAAGCAACCAGAACTATAAATATCATAAAGTAGGGGCTCCACAAGGCCCGAAACCCAAATATTTGTATATCCAACCACATACATAATCATCTCCACTTTAGTCTGCTCTGTCTATTATACCTTAAAACAAATAGGAATTCTCTAGTAGGATTGTGACGATTTTAAAACATATCTATATATTTCTCTGTCACAACTCAACTTTCGCACTTGATGAAAAGATCATTCAATAAAATATTATATTTAAAAACGCTATGATGATTAATTAATCATCATAGCGTTTTTTAATTAAAAAGAGTTGAATGAGAGTCTCTCTCTTACTTACCACCAGGTAATGACCGTAAATGTTAATGCTACCATTACAGTAATAAATACTCCTCCATAGATAATCTGGGAAGGTACTTCATGTCCTTTGTCCTTTAAGTGCATAAAGTAAAAAAACTGAAAACCTACCTGAACAAAAGCAAGGAGTAATATTATTGGAATAACATAAGTAGATGGTACCTCCAGCATAACAAGGGCAAATGCAATTAATGTAAAGATGATCATTAAAGCAAAGCTGACTACCATTCTTTGCATCTCTTGTTTATTCTTTTGTTTTTGGAACGAATTAATTTTTCTTGTACTCATTTCGTCTGTCATAAATTAACTCACCATCCCCATCAGATAAACAACTGTAAAGATGAATACCCACACTACATCGATAAAATGCCAATATAGAGCAAATGTATTAAATTTAGGCGCATTATACAAATCTAATCCCCGCTTTGCATTACGTACCATTAACGTGATAATCCATGATAATCCGAATGCAACGTGTCCTCCATGGAAGCCAACTAAAGCATAGAAGGAGGACCCAAATGCTGAAGAACGGAATGTAAATCCATAACCATGAATATAATGAGCAAATTCATAAATCTCACAAGCAAGGAAACCGATACCTAATAATGCTGTAATTCCCATCCACAGCTGCATCTTTTTAAAGTCATTATTCTTCATGTGATAAATTGCATACACACTTGTTAAAGAGCTTGTTAAAAGTAAAACAGTCATTAAGAATACCAGACCAAGTCCATATAATTCCTGAGTTGTTGGCCCGCCAGCATTTGAATTCCTTAAAGCAAGGTATGTTCCAAACAGGCAGGCAAAAAGAACTGTTTCGCCACCAAGGAATATCCACAAACCCATAAATTTATGTTTTCCTTCAGTTGTCGCTTTGGAAGGGTCTTTGGGCATACTCTTTGGATCAATGGAATGATCATGACTCATATTAATCACCCACCCTTTCTAGTTCTTCTTTAGATATATGATGTCCGTGGTCATCTTTTAATGAACGGGTCAGCATACAGATTAATGCAATCGCAATTCCAGAATACACAGCGATTAACCAGTATTTATTGCCTGTCTGATAAATAAATCCATAGGAAGCAATAGTAAACCCGATCGTCATAATTAAAGGAAGAATTGACCCATTTGGCATATGAATTTCATCTACCGGTTCTGCAGGTGTCATTTTTTCATTTCCTTCTGTTTTTTCAATCCATAATGGATCTAACCCGCGAACTAACGGCAACTGTTTAAAGTTATAATGGACAGGCGGTGATGAAATTGTCCATTCCAGCGTACGTCCGCTTCCCCAAGCATCGCGAGGAGCTTTTTTACCTTTGATAGTGGTGTAAATAATATTAATCAAAAATACAATAACACCAAATGACATAAAGAAAGCACCAATGGAACTAATTAAGTTCCCGGTATCCAGACCTTGGTTTTCCAGGAATACCCAGTAACGACGTGGCATACCCATTAAACCTAAGAAATGCTGAATAAAGAATGTTAAATGGAATCCAACAAAGAATGTCCAAAAAGATATCTGTCCCAGTCCTTCATGCAAATACTTTCCAAACATTTTTGGCCACCAATAATGCAGTCCAGCTAATATACCAAAAACTGTTCCACCAACAATAACATAGTGAAAGTGTCCAATAACAAAGTAAGAGTCATGATATTGGTAGTCAGCAACAGCTGATGCAAGCATAACACCAGTCATTCCCCCAATGGTAAATGACGGAATAAAAGCTAATGACCATAACATTGCTGTATTAATCTTGATACTGCCTCCCCAAAGGGTGAACAGCCAGTTAAATATTTTAATACCAGTAGGTACAGCAATTGCCATTGTTGCAACAGCGAAAATAGAGTTCGCAACTGGTCCTAGACCAACAGTAAACATGTGGTGAGCCCACACCATAAATCCTAAAAATGCAATTAAGAAAGTCGCAAATACCATTGCTGTGTATCCGAACAAGCGCTTCTTAGCAAATGTCGGGAAAACCTCACTAAATACTCCAAATACCGGTAAAATTAAAATATATACTTCCGGATGTCCAAATATCCAGAATAGATGCTGCCAAATTACAGCATTTCCGCCTAATGCAGCGTCAAAAAATGCAGAACCAAACATGCGATCAAACATCATTAAGAATAATCCAACCGTCAATGCCGGGAAAGCAAATAGTATTAAGATACTTGCTACAAATGTGGTCCATGTAAACAGGGGCATTCTCATATAAGTCATACCCGGTGCACGCATAAGTACAATTGTAACAATAAAGTTAATTCCACCCATTAATGTTCCTGCCCCTGATAATTGCAGTCCCATAATATAAAAGTCAATACCGTGACCTGGTGATTGTATTGATAAAGGAGCGTAGTTCGTCCAGCCGGCATCAGGTGCACCAGTAAACCAGCTAAGGTTTAATAAAACTCCTCCAAATAAGAATAACCAGAATCCTAAAGAGTTTAGAAACGGAAACGCAACATCACGTGCTCCGATTTGCAGCGGCATAATAAAGTTCATCAATCCTAATAATATTGGCATAGCTGCAAGAAAAATCATGGTTGTGCCATGCATGGTAATCATTTCGTTATAAAGCCCTGCACTAATAAAATTATTCTCTGGTGACATTAATTGAATACGAATAATTACAGCTTCAAGACCACCCAGAAGGAAAAAGAATCCTCCCCCTGCAAGATAAAGGATACCTATCTTTTTATGATCAACAGTAGTCAACCAATCCCATAAGGTAGCCCCGAAACCCCTTTTTTGAGCACTAGTCATACCCAAATTTTAAACCTCCCTTTTGTAACTGTCTCTCATGTTTTAATCTCCTGCGCTCTCAGGTGTAATTTCTGAAGGCTTCAGCTGCAATAAATATTCTGCAATACTTTCAGCTTCATCCTGACTAAGCTCCGGATACTGCCCTGTCATTTTGTTTCCCGGCTTAATAGATTCAGGATCCATAATCCAATCAACCAGGTTTTCTTTGTTATGTTCTAAAATACCCGCAACCCGGGAACGATCTCCAAAGTTGGTCAGGTTCGGTCCAAAAGGTCCATTGTTCTGTGGGCCAGCTTCAATACCGGAAGCAGCCGAATCTGTCGCATGACAGTTCATACAGTTATTCGCTTCAAACAGCTCCTGCCCTTCTTGAGCTACAGCGTTTTCAGGCTCTGCATCCGTATCAACATTTTGCATGTCATTAACCCACTCATCATACTCATCTGGTGAAACAGCGATGACTTTAAAGTCCATCAATGAGTGTGAAGGTCCGCATAACTCAGCACACTTGCCCCAGTATACACCCTCATCATAAGCTTCAATATACATAGTGTTTACGTTCTCTGCATTAACATCCATTTTTCCTGATATTGAAGGGACCCAGAATGAATGAATAACATCAGAGGAGAGCATATGTAAATAAACTCGCTCACCAGTAGGAATATACAGGTCTTGACTTGTTTGGATTTCTTCTCCGGCATACTCAAAATGCCACCAGTATTGATTTCCTTTTACGTTAACATTGATGAGTTCATCTGCCTTCGAATCATCTGACAAATCAAATGTTGCCAGAACAGTAGGTACAGCAATCACTAATACCAAAATAATCGGTATAACTGTCCATATTACCTCCAGCTTATGATTTCCTTCCACTTGCTTTGGAACATAATCTTCCTGTCCTTTTTTCCTGCGAAAGCGGACAAGTGTAATCACATAGATCACCATAACCACAATAAACACACCTGTCATAATTAACGTGGTCAGTATAATAAGATCCATGGATTTTTCTGCCCCATACCCTTTAGGTTCAAGTGCAGTCAGATTTTCGATTCCACAACCGGCAAGAAATGATGCAAGTAACAGGAATACGAAAAATACTTTGGTTTTTCCCATCCAACCTCTCATGTAAGAATACCTCTCTTTCTCCTTGTTCTTTCCTTTTTATATTTAAATTTTAAGGAATAACAAATCATTAATTAAATATCGGCAGTGTGACAATAATCATTAACGGAAATAAAATGGTTAAATAATTCAAAGAAAATATAAATACTAAATTAGCCCATTTCATATCTTTTTCCGTTTTCGTAAATAACCCCATAAAACCTATCACCAGCCAGGCAATATTTAATATTGTTGCCACAATTGTGAATGTCAATCCCAATGCAGGCATTAAGAAAAACGGCAATGGTAAAAGACAGGCAATATATACAGCAATCTGTCTTTTGGTTATTCCCATGCCTCTAACTACCGGCAACATTGGAACCCCGGCTGCCTTATATTCTTCTTTCTTTTTCATTGCTAATGCAAGAAAATGTGGTGTTTGCCAGATAAACATAATAAGAAACATAACAAATGGAACCACATGAAAAGAAGGATCAACTGCTGCCCATCCAATCAAGGGAGGCATTGCACCGGATAAGCTTCCAACAGCTGTGTTTAAAGTATATCTTCTCTTTGACCACATGGTATATAAAACAACGTAGCCAATCCAGCCGATAAAAGCAAATAGTGCTGCATACCAGGTAGTGAACATTAATATCACAAAGCCAAGAATACTTACAATAATTCCTGTTGTAAGTACTGTCCGCAGTGAAAAGAATCCGGTTACGGTAGGTCTTTTCTTCGTTCTGGACATTTTGGGATCAATATCTACGTCATACCAGTTATTAATAATGCATCCGCCAGCAATCACGAAAGCACTTCCGATTATCATCAGAAGAAAGGATCCCCAATGATTACTAAAGGAGGAGTTTGTTAAAGCGATAGCCACTAAAAAACCAGTTATTGCTGTAATTAAATTTGAATTCACAATTCCGATTTTTATAAGCGCCTTCACTTCTGACAGAAAAACAGTTACTTTTTGTTTGTTTGAAATAGTCGTGTTACCAATTAATTCCGAATAAGTCATATCTACTTTATCCATAATTTCCCCCCTTCGCACCAGTAGGAAGACATAATAATAAACAGAATACACGCACTTCATTCTATGTACTCCGTTTCCCATCTAATTATAGCATGGATTTCTTTGACAATCTAATGAACTTTTATATAATATATTACAACAATTTGAACATCCAGCTGAATAAGAAGACCGGAGAGTAGATAAGGACAATAAATTATGTATATTTTCTATCTTTTATAAAACGTTCACTGCTTTTCTGCGTACTCATCCATACTATATTTCTAGCAAACATAAGTGAATTATGCAAGCTTTTTTTATTTGCTGATGAAAACTTTCAGAAAACATGATAGTATTAACAAGGGTCCATTCATTATCCTTTTTTGCAAGCCGGAAACTGGCTTCATAATATGGATAAATTCAAAGTTTGTTAGATTTTGTTCAAAATTGGAAAGCGTTTCCCGCAGTATTTTTGGTAAACTGGAGATATTGGATATTTTTACATAGAAGTGAGGTTACATAGATATGTTGAAAAAACTAAAAATACTATCTGTGATAACGACCATAGGAATGCTGCCTCTTCTTCTCGGAGGAGCACTTGTTACAAAAACAGGTTCAGCAGATGGATGCGGAGACAGCTGGCCGCTTTGTGAAGGGGAATTTCTCCCTGCCAACCTGCATTTTGAAATGATAATTGAGTTAAGTCACCGAATGGTCAGCGGCGCAGTTGGTATATTAGTACTTTTACTTGCAATACTATCCTGGAAAGCATACAGAAATCATAAAGAAGTTATTTTCCTGAGTTTATCTGCTTTATTCTTTATTATTGTACAGGCGCTTGTTGGTGCAGCCGCAGTTGTGTGGGGACAATCTGACTTTGTATTAGCTACACACTTCGGGATATCTTTAATTTGTTTTTCTTCTGTTTTTTTACTTATGTTATTATTCTTTGAAATTGATAAAAAGTTACATACAGAAGATATCCATATTAAAAAACCCCACCGGATTGAAATCTATGCAATTTCTATTTATACCATGTGTGTGGTTTATAGCGGTGCACTGGTACGACATACAGAATCAAATCTGGTGTGTTCAGACTGGCCTTTTTGCTTCAATTCCGTGCCCTTTTCTATTGGAAGCTATACATTTAATCAATGGGTACAAATGGGTCACCGTATTGCAGCCGGGATTTTATTTTTGTGGACGATCTTTTTAGCCGTTCGCATGATAAAGAGATATGGTGATAATAATGTTATGCGCTGGGGCTGGATTATTACACCAGTATTGATTGCGCTTCAGGTTACATTTGGTGCACTTGTTGTCTTTACACAGCTTAATCTGTTTATCGCATTAATGCATGCCCTGTTTATCACATGTTATTTTGGAATGTTAAGTTACTTTATACATCTGTCATTCCGAAGCAGCAGAAAAAAACGAGAATAGCATTTAACATATGCCTTCATTATAAAAGGAAAGGAAACTCTGCTAAATAGAGTTTCCTTTCCTTTTGGTATAGTGACACAATTATCCACTTAATTATTTAGAACCTGAGTTATTCCATTGCTTTATCTGTAATATACCTTTTTTAAACCGTTCGCATACACCTATTTTTTTGTGCAAGATTCATTTCAAAACTGCTGTGTTCTCTCCTGCATATAACCCTCCTATAACAAAATAACCTCCCCTGGTCAACTTACCAGGAGAGGTTATTTTGCTTACTCAAATTCGATTAATAAATCATTTACTGCAATAGAGTCTCCCTTCTGTACATGAATTTCTTTAATTACACCATCAAGCGGCGCCTGTACAGAAGTTTCCATTTTCATTGCCTCATTTGTCATTAGATGCTGGCCTTTTTTAACAGTATCTCCTTTTGCACAATGCACCTCAAGAACTGTTCCAGGCATGGTTGCCCCTAAATGATTTGGGTTTGATTTATCTGCTTTCGGATTTGCTGCAATAGCAGATTCTATATTATTATCCCGAACTGTAATCTCTCTGGATTGTCCATTTAATTCAAAATAAACAACACGTGTACCGTCTTCTTTCGGTTCAGAAATAGTAACTAATTTAACAATCAATGTTTTACCTTTTTCAATTTCTACTTCAATCACTTCACCCAGTTTCATGCCATAGAAGAAAGTCGGTGTGTCTAAAACAGACATATCACCATACGTGTTTAAGAAATCTTGATAATCTTTGAATACTTTCGGATAAAGTGCATTAGAAATTAAATCATGGCTGTTAACCGGGCGATTCAATTCATTATACAGCGTATCACGCATCTCATTAAAATCTACATCCTCTAACAGCTCGCCAGGTCTGACTGTAATAGGCTCTTTATCTTTCAGAATCAGTTTTTGCAGTTCTTCCGGGAAGCCTTGATATGGCTGTCCAATGTAACCTTGGGCAAATTCGATAACAGAATCAGGGAAGTCAATCGATGCACCTTTTTCATAAATTTTTTCCTCATCTAGATCGTTTTGCACCATAAACAGCGCCAAATCTCCCACAACTTTAGAAGATGGAGTAACTTTTACAATATCTCCAAACATATCATTCACTTTACGAAACATATCTTTTACTTCGTTCCAGCGATCACCAAGTCCGACAGCTTTTGCCTGCTGCTGCAGATTACTGTATTGCCCGCCTGGCATCTCATGGTGATAGATTTCTGTATGCGGTGACTTCATACCACTTTCAAAATCTTTATAGTATTCCCTGACGCCTTCCCAGTACTGTCCGATTTCTTCATATTTCTCAATATTCAGCTCCGGCTGATGTTCTGTTCCATCTAATGCGTAGTATAGTGACTGTGCGCTTGGCTGCGAAGTCATCCCGGACATGGAGCCAACAGAAACATCCACTGCATCTACGCCTGCTTCAATTGCTCTTGAATACGCATAGACACCGTTTCCGCTTGTATCATGTGTATGCAAATGAATTGGAATATCCACTGTTTCTTTTAATGTGCTGATCAGCTGATATGCTGCTTCCGGCTTAAGTAATCCTGCCATGTCTTTAATCCCGAGAATATGAGCACCGGCAGTTTCTAATTCTTTTGCCATATTTTTATAATAATCGATATCATATTTCGTTCTGCCGGTATCTAAAATATCACCGGTATAGCAAATAGCGGCTTCTGCAATTTTATCTGTTTTACGCACATTATCAATTGCTACCTGCATGCCTTCTACCCAGTTTAAGCTGTCAAAAATCCGGAATACATCTATACCGGCTTCGGCACTCTTCTTCACGAATAATTCAATAACATTATCAGGATAGTTCTTATACCCAACAGCATTGCTGGCGCGCAGCAGCATTTGGAATAACACATTCGGCATACGTTTTCTCAGCTGCAGCAATCTTTCCCATGGATCTTCTTTTAAGAAACGGTATGCTACATCATATGTTGCCCCACCCCACATCTCTACAGAAAACAGGTTTGGAAGCAATTTTGCTGTCGGCTCTGCAATATGCAATAAGTCATTTGTACGTACCCGTGTAGCTAATAATGATTGATGCGCATCTCGGAATGTCGTATCTGTTAATAATACCTGTTTCTGTTCCTTCAGCCATTTTGCAAGCCCTTCCGGACCGCGTTCATCTAAAATTTGCTTCGTTCCCGGCTGTATTTCTGTATTTTCAGTATTTGGAATAAATAATTTATCAAAATCCGGTTTTTCTTGTTTTTCGGCACCATCTACACCATTTAAAGTCGTATTTGCAATATACGTCAGCATTTTGGTTCCACGGTCACGACGCACCGGGAAAATAAATAGTTCTGGTGTTTTATCAACAAAAGTCGTATCATATTCCCCTGATAAAAATTGCTCGTGAAGCATAACGTTTTCAAGGAAAGGGATATTTGTCTTAATTCCTCTGATACGGAATTCTTTTAGGTTTCGCACCATTTTAATGGTTGCCTGCTCAAAGTCAAGAGCCCAGGTAGACACTTTAACCAATAATGAATCATAGTGAGGTGAAATAATTGCTCCCTGATAGGCATTCCCGGCATCGAGACGGACACCAAACCCGCCGCCGCTGCGGTATGCATTAATTTTTCCTGTATCCGGCATAAAATCATTCAGTGGATCCTCAGAGGTTACGCGGGATTGAATGGCATAGCCCTGCGTTGTAATTTTACTTTGCTCTGGTATGCCGACTTCCTTATCATGCAATCCAAAACCATCCGCAATTTTTATTTGCGTTTGAACAATATCAACACCAGTAATCATCTCCGTGATTGTATGCTCTACTTGAACACGTGGATTCACTTCGATGAAGTAAAAATCATTGTCAGTTACAAGAAACTCGACTGTACCCGCATTAATATAGTCTACATTTTTCATCAAATCGACAGCTGCCTGACAAATTGCTTCTCTTAGATCATTATTTAGAGACAGGCTTGGAGCAACCTCAATTAATTTCTGATGACGGCGCTGTACCGAACAGTCTCTTTCATACAGGTGAACAATGTTCCCTTGTTTATCCCCAATAATCTGTACTTCAATATGCTTTGGATTCTCAATTAATTTTTCAACATAAATTTCATCATTACCAAAGGCTGCTTTTGCTTCTGATTTTGCGCGGTCATATGCATTCTCCACTTCATTTACATCCTGAACAACACGCATTCCTCTTCCGCCACCGCCTAGTGATGCCTTAATAATAATTGGGTATCCATGCTTGTCTCCAAAAGCTTTTACCTCTTCTAAAGATTCAACCGGCCCATCACTTCCCGGAATAATTGGCAATTTGGCAGCCAGGGCTTGTTCTCTCGCTTTTACTTTATCACCGAACATATTTAAATGCCGGCTGTTCGGACCAATAAAAATAATGTCCTCTTCTTCGCAACGTTTTGCAAATTCAATGTTTTCAGAAAGAAATCCATAACCTGGATGGATTGCATCCACATTTACTTCTTTTGCTAAAGCTATGATTCCTTCAATATCCAAGTAAGCATCAATTGGCTTCTTTCCTTCACCGATTAAATATGCTTCATCTGCTTTAAACCGGTGAAAGGAAGAAGAATCTTCACTGGAGTAAACAGCTACTGTACGGACATTTAACTCCGTACAGGCGCGAAATACACGTATAGCTATTTCTCCTCTGTTTGCAACTAACACTTTATTAATCTGCTTTAAGTCTGTCATGCTTTACCACCTCTGTATGAATTAATAGATTTTCTTTGAAATAAGCCGGATTTGGGTGCCAGCTCTTCCTTTTCAATTTCTTTCTTATTAACCTGCATAGCGATATTATTAAGAATCCCCATGGCTATCATCATAAATAATAATGAAGATCCTCCATAACTGATAAAAGGTAAGGGAACACCAGTAATTGGCAGAACCCCGCTAATGGCACCTAAATTAATAAAGGTTTGAATTCCTACCATCGATGCAATTCCAAGTGCAAGCAAGGAGCCAAAGCTGTCTTGGCACTGTCTTGAAATATAAAGCCCTCTTAAAACAATAGCTGCTAATAGACCTAAAACAATAGCAACACCTACAAAGCCAAGTTCCTCTGCAATAATGGCCATAATAAAATCCGTATGACCTTCCACCAGAAAGCCCAGTTTTTGAATACTTTGACCTAAGCCCTCTCCTGTTAAACCACCATTGCCAATGGCTACATATGATTGAATTAATTGATAACCGTTTAAATCTGGTGAATTGAACGGCTGATAGGCTCCTGTAAAACGGGATAACCTTTCCTCTGTTACCATATTTGGAATTGCAAACGCCAATAGAATAAGTCCGGTAAACACCAGAAGAAATAGATGCCTCCATTTAATACCGGAAGCAAAAATCACGGAACAACCCATTAAAAAAATAATGGAGGCAGTTCCGATATCCGGCTGTCCCACAATCAATCCAAGAACAACAGCTGTGATAATAAGCGGTGGCAATACACCTTTACTAAATTGGTCTAAGTATGCCTGCTTTTTAGAATAAATAGCAGACAAATAAATAATTAAACCAAGCTTGGCAACCTCTGCAGGCTGCAGGCTGAATGGACCAAAACGAAACCATGACCTTGCATTATTCACTGTATCTCCAAAGAAAAGAACGGCTACCAGCAAAACAATACAGGATATAATGATTATCTTCATCAGTCGTTGATAAATCTGGTATGGCAAGAAAGATATGACGGCAAACCCGATAAGTGCAACGATAAAGAATATCGATTGCCTTATAAGATAATAATTGCTGTTAAAACCATCCACAACAGCTACTACCATACTTGCGCTATATACCATTACTACTCCAAAACCAGCTAATAGAATTGGGGTGATCATCAATGTGAAATCGAAGTGTTTCCAATTTTTTAACATTATATTTTTCTCCTAGCCACTATGTAAGATTAAGAGATTTTTAACAGTATAGCATAATATCTATAGAGCTGTTATTATTTATCCCTCTTTTGTCAGTATACATTTTTTAACATATTATAAACAATAGCGAGCTCTAAAAGATTTAAAAAGAGTTTCAAAACTATAGTTTATAAGCTTTAAATCTCTTTTTGGTTCACTTTCGTTACAGTAATCTTTATTTACTTTTCATACTCCTATTTCTTGAATACGCTTAGATGGGTATTACATTCTACAATGCTTGCTGTGATAGTATAAAAAAACCTTGCCGTTCTTTCAATTGGCAAAGTTTTATTTTAGTACTGTCACAATTACAGGCAGTTATAATCACAATGTACTTTGTGATGCCTCATGTAATATATTAAGCTTTTTCTCCAGATTTCCTAATAGATTTCGTCCCTCTTCTTCTGTAATTAATTCTAGGCGAACGGCAAAATCAATTTCTCTAGATAAGCCAAACATCTGTGTATCCAGTACGTCCTCATATACAGGACATTGTGGCATTGTTAAATTTTCTATCTGAACCTCGATTAAACGAAGTATCTTTTCAGCATCAGCTTTTAAAAGAGCGTGGGCTTTTTCACGGTGATTAATCGTTACATCAGGCATCAATATAATCCCCTCCGCATTTATCATTCTTGATATAATATTATCGCTACAAGCGCAAAAATGCAAATCTAATTTAAGTTCATTACTAAAATTACTCTGTTTACTTCTTTTATCCAATCTAAAATAGATGAAAGTAACTCCAATCTTTGCTATTGTTATAAAGTGAAAGAACATGCATTATTTTTTGATGAAGCGCGGTTTAAGCTTCATTGTACATACTGTAATTAATTTAGGAGGATAAAATAACATGATTGTAATGATTAAAGGAAATGTCGGATACCCTATCACGCTGGATCCTACTGTATGGATTTTTGATGATAGAAAAATTGAATTAGAAAAAGCTTTTATGGAAAGAGAAGAAATTAAAGGCAGTGAGTCAATTTTTCAGAAACCGCCTGTTAACAGAAGCATATCCAAAATGGAAGGAGAAGAATATTTAAAAAACAGTTATGTGATTCCATTACATGACTTTTTAAATAATGCTGAACCTAATGCTGATGCTAAAGAAGCGGAATTCATTAAAAGCAATGGAAATAATGAAAAAGTCTCTTTAGAAGATGCCAAAAACGGCTACTTACTTTTTTCAAGAAAAGGTAAGCCGTTGCGTGAAGATGGTCCTGTACATTTTTATTATAAAGATGGCTCCAACCAGGATAATCCAATTAAAGATATTAAGGAGATTCGTATAAATTAAATTATAGCTCTTCTTAATATGTAACATGTTAAAATTTCTGCCACAGAGAAATGTTTTGCTTACCTGTATTTTATACATTCTTTCTGCGGCAATAAAGCCCGCCTGCTTAATGCTGATAGTTCAAGCGATTTAGCAGGCGGGCTATTTGTATTATTCATCTTCTTCTGACAGCTGATGCATTTTATCCTTTTTCTCGTTATAATATTGTACTCCAAATTGGGATCCTTCTGAAACCATCTTTGCATTTTCCAGCTGGTCTAATTCTTCATCAGAAGACTCATCAGGTTTTCCGGCATTTTCAAAAACTCTCAGTGTACCCGCAGCTGATTTTATTTTTTTTCGTTTTTTTCTATCTGACAATAAAACTCCGGCTACTCCTGCTCCAACTGCTCCTAACGCTGATACAACATATCTTTTTTTCATATAATCACCCTTTCAAGAATTGAGGCATTCACTTTAGTTATATGATTCCCACTTTTCACCTTTTCAAACTTTGATTATTTAAATTGGTTTTAAAATTATGCTATACTAATAAAAGATATCGTTTTACTATTTTTGTCGAATTGGGGTGAAAAAATGCAGGTTAAATGCACCATATGTGATAAAGTAGAAGAAATAGAAAATGATTCGCCACATGCAAAAAGATTACGTAACCGCAGAAAAAATATTCATTTATGCACTCCATGCTATAAACGCATTGAAGAGAATACAAAAAAAAGACTCGCTACAGGTAAGTTTCGATTCTACCAGGAAACAAAGAAAGTAGATGACTACTTATAACCCGTCGTAAGCTTTTTATCAGCTAAAAAAGCAGAGATTCCAAAATGGATTCTCTGCTTTTATTAGTACGTGTTCAATGTGCCAGAAATTCGAGCTATAATCTGCGTGCTTTTATGAGTTACTTTCCTGCACGTCTTGCCGATTCTTTCTTTCACGATGTAATCGAAAACGATAGATTCCCAATACAAATATTATAATAATTAAGCATTCTACTGTAGGCATTCTCATTACTGTTGAGAAAATTGTTACGACGAATGTACCAATCATCAATAATACGTATACAATCATATTTTTTAAAACCGGAAGCTTCTTAGCAAAGCCCAACTGATAAGCTACTGCTGAGAGAATTAAATTAATTACGTAAAAAATCCAGAAAATATGCTCTGTTCCATTCATTTCAAGGATATACTCTAATACCATTATTCAAACGCCACCTTATCTTTACGCTCCCTTAATCATACTAAAAGTGCTTCCATATGACTAGAGAAAAATAAAAAATTATATGTCTGTTTTTTGAAGTTCTCGGCGCTATCCTTTATACTATTCTGTGGACAGATAATAAAGGCGGTTGAAAAATGAAGAAATTAGACATTCCAATGCTGTTGTTAGCAATTTTAGTTGTTCTGTTATTTATTTTAGTTGGACTGGCTATTGCTTTCCGAAGTGTTTGGGCTATCATTTTATGTATTATACTGGCATTTTCTACATTCGGATTTGCAATGTCCAACAAGAAAAAAAGGAAGGGATAATTATTTCCTTCCTTCCTTTATAAAATCTATAATAGGACGATGAATTGCCGGATTAGCCACTAAAGAGGATGACCTTTCCAAAGGATTCCAAGGATTTCCGTCAATATCTCCTGCAATACCGCCAACTTCTTCATTCAATATGATTCCTGCTGCTACATCCCACGGTGAAAGGCTTAAAGCAAGATAAGCATCTTGAATCCCTTCAGCAACATACGCCAATTCCAACGACGCAGATCCATGCGAACGTGTTCCTCGCACCTTGCGCACAAATTTTTGCATCACCGGGTAATCTACCAGTTTGTTCTCGCATAACCAGAAATGGTTCATGCCGACAATAGCTTCTTCCAGCTTTTTCTCCTTGTCCAGCGGAGCTAATTTTGTATTATTTTTAAAAGCGCCTTCTCCTCGTTTAACATGGTATAAAATATCTCCCATAACGTCATATATAAAGCCTATTTCCCCCACGCCATTATGTAAAATTCCGATCGATATGGCAAAGGTCCGCTTCTGATGAACGAAATTCATTGTTCCGTCTATCGGATCGATAATCCATATTGTTCCATCAACTTCTGTTAATGCGTCTCCATATCCTTCCTCACCAATAATATGATGTTCCGGATAATATTGATGAATATGATCTACGAAAAATTTCTCTGTCTGCTTATCAAGAACCGTTACTAAATCATTCGGATTCGATTTTGTTTCAATATCCAGCGGCTCATCCATATGCTCACGAATGAAGCTGCCTGCTTCATATATCCAATTCTTTGCTGTTTCATAAATTTCCTGTCTTTGTTGCTGATTCATTATACATCGCCTCCAAAAACTTCAAGTAAGCTTATTTTATCAAACTCCTGTCCATTAAACCAACCTTAAACTTTTTATCCTGAGTTTATATCAATAAATAACCCTAATACGCCTCTTCCTTATCAGGAAAGCTGCAATATATTAGGGTAAGATGCTATCCTATTAATCCATGAGAGCCATCCATTGTTCACTAAGCTGCTTTAATCTCTCTTTGGATTTAATTATTTGTACAGTATCCTCATCCTGCATAGCCTCGTACAATGTTGCCAATTCATAATCAATCTCTAATTTTATGACAGGGAGACGTTCTTCTGCTTCTTTTCGCCGGAGAGCTTCCATAACATATTTCATCCTATCACTCCTTAAACTGAAAACATATTGATTACTTTCGTTTCATGTATGTGCTATATATTATGTTTTACAAAATAAATTGTTCACCTAAAATAACAAAAACAATTTATTGTTATCTTTCTATTCCCTCTATTTAAAGAATTGAAACCTGCTTTGGGGGTCTTGCTTGACTTCTTTCTATAGATGAAGAATAATAATTTATAGAAGTTGAACTAATAAATGTAACAAAAACGTGTTACAAGCTAATCCTTGCACGTATTGTTTTATAACAATACTAGATTTGATCCATTCGTGTGAATTTTCCAATTCACACGCCTTTCAGCTCCGCTGAAAGGTAGCAGTATGATGAGATAAGCCGGAAATAAATGAATTTATTTCCGGCTTATCTCATCATACTGCGTAAATGGATCAAGAGCACATATCAGGCCAGTGAGAAATTATTTAGTTCAATTTATATATATCAAAAAAAGTACACAATTTTAAAGAAAGGGTGTCATTTGTGGAGTTACATCATTTTATAAAAGAAGATTTCCAAACATTTTTAATCGATGGCTTAGATGAGCGTATGGAAGCCATCCAGAATAGAATACAGCCAAAATTTCAGGTAATAGGTGAAGATCTCGTATCATTTTTATCAGAAAAGACCGGTCAAGAGCTTTATTTACATATTGCAAAGCACGCACGGAGAACCGTCAATCCGCCGAAGGATACCTGGTTAGCCATTGCAGATAACAAGAGAGGCTATAAAAAGCATCCTCATTTTCAGGTTGGGTTATTTGATGACCATTTATTTATTTGGCTCGCACTTATCTATGAATTACCAAACAAGCAAAAAATTGCACAGAACTATTTAAACAGTTTTAATGAAATAAAAAGCCTTCCAGAATCATTTGTTGTCTCACTGGATCATACGAAAAAAGATTCTATTTCTTTAGAAGAATTATCTCAAAAGGATTTAGAACGTTTCCGGGATGTAAAAAAAGCCGAGTTCTTAATTGGTAAACATCTTTCTTATGATGATCCTATTTTACAAAACGATAAGGAGCTGTTCGCTGCTATAACAGAAACATATGAACAGCTGCTTCCGCTTTATCAATTAGCAATAGACAGCAGAGACGCGTAAAAAACAGCCCCTAAACGTTAAATTTGTTTAGGGGCTGTTTTTATGCCATGGAAATGAAAGCTTCTTCCGACTCTCTTGCTTTTTTCACAACATGGTAGCTGGAATATCCGGAAGACCGTTTAAATTCCTCAAATAATTGCTTTTCTCTGCTTTTCGAAGGAACAATTTCCTTAAAGCGGCGATATAGATGAAGGAGGTCAGTACGCCTGACTTTTTTCTCGTATGCCTGTTCAATTAGAGAGAAAAAGTTTACTGCATCAATAATCTCCTGCGTTGACCATGTCTCATCCATCGGATATGCGTAATTCATGTTTACACCTCTTTACTCCATTTTCCTCGAATCTGATCCGCTTCATCTATTATGGAGCTTATTAAGTCTTTCACGCTTAAAATTTGATAAATACGACTGGCCCCTTGACCAGCCCATCCAAAACCTGATGATTCGTTACCTGAATGAATATATTTTTGATTTACCTCTCCACTAATATAATCCTTTAACTTCTCATAATTATTCCCGTACTTTTCTTCCAGCGATAGAATATTTTCTGTGAAAGGGCTCCGTAATGCTCTGGCCGGAGTTCCTAACGAACGTTTTATCACAACGGTATCTCCTTCATCTGCAGACAAAATCGCTTGTTTATAATTTATATGCGACTGTATTTCCTTTGTTGCAATAAACCTTGTTCCCATTTCAATTCCTTCTGCACCAAGAGCAAGCGCGGCCATGAAGCCTCTTCCATCAACAATACCGCCAGAAGCAATAACCGGGATTTCAAGCGCATCAACGACATGCGGTGTCAGAACAATGGTACCTGTATCACTTCTGCCCAGGTGCCCGCCGCCTTCTTGTCCGACGACCATCACTGCGTCTGCACCTAATTCCTGTGCTTTCTGAGCCTGTCTGGAGGACGCTACCAGGACAAGCGTTTTTATAGGGGAACTTTTTAGCATATCTAAAACGCCTGCCGGGTTTCCGCCGGTAATAGAAACAGCTGGAACTTGTTCATCGATAGCAACCTGCACCATATGTTCAAATGCTCTGCCATGCTGGCCAATTGCAAAATTGACACCAAACGGCCTGTCAGTCAGCTGCTTTACCTTATGAATTTCTTTTTGCAGACTTTCTGGATCCGGTAAACTCATCGCAGTAATTTGTCCAAGTCCCCCGGCATTACTGACTGCAGCAGCAAGATCAGCATAAGCCAAATAGGCCAATCCACCTTGAATAATTGGATATTTAATATTTAACAGCTTGGTAATCCTTGTTTGGTACACGGTTTTCCCCCCGCATTATTTTATTCTATTGTCTCAATTAAATTGGGATCAGCTATCTTATATCCCTGTTCTCTAAGGCCATCAATCACATCACCCAATGCTTCATTTGTCCATTCACGATCATGCATAAGAATATTTGCGCCAGAATGAAGCAATGATTGCTCCTCGCCTATTTCCGGTGCTTCTCCTGAAATCAATGCTTCTTTTAATTTATCCGCATCTTGATAAGGCTCAAAATAATCAAAGCCATACGTCCAATTCATTAAAACCATTCCTTCTTCTTTTACGACTTCACGTGAATGGTCTGAATTTGCCCCATGTGGTGCTCTAAAAAATTTTGGACGCTCTCCAATAATTTCTTCAATTTTATCGTTCAGATTAACAATTTCCTCTGTCTGTTCATCCTCAGGAATATCTGGAATAACAGGGTGGGAATATGTATGGTTACCGATTGGAAATCCCATTTCATGAATAGCTTTCAGCTTTTCTTGACCTTCTTCATCTTCAATAAAGTGTCCATTTACAAAGAATATAGCTTTTGCATCTTTTTCTTGCAATGTTTCAGCCATTTCTAAAGCATATTTATCAGGTGCATCATCAATAGTAAGAAGGATTACGTTCTCGTCATCATCCTCGTTAATAGGACGAATAGAAGCTGTTTCTTCATCTATATAGTATACTGGCTCCTGATCCTCTGCCTCCTTCTCTTCATTGCCCTCTTCATCTGCTTCTTCATTTGCAGCCTCTTCATCAGGGCTTTCACTTTCCCCGCTCTCTTGGTTATCCGCTGGTTCATCCTCCGGCTGCTCTGCGCTGCTTTCACCATTATCATTAGAACTGCAGGCTACGATCATACCCACCATTAGAATGAATACGACAACAAAACTGCTTTTTCGTAACATTTTATCAAAAACCTCCATAATCCATTATAAAATTCTGATTTTATTATAAGCCAGTTTCTTACAATGAGCAACCGATGCCTTTTTTATATGATAAGAAAAACCATGGAGCCAAAGGAATGTCGACGTCAGTACATCCTTGAACCAGTAAAGAGGCGGGCTTTACTGGGTTATTCTAATAGAATTTAGTGTGTTCGCTTTTTCTAATAGCAGATTAGTTATGGGAATAATGCTGCAGCTTGTCATTTAAGAACTTTTGAACATATTCCAAGACGAGGTCAATTAAATTTACAAATATACTAAAATAAATACATATATCTTTCGTTTATTTATACAAGTATTAAACCAAATGGTTGACAACAGGGTTGAAGTGTTGATAGTCTGTTATAAGTGTTTATGTTAAAGAAAGAGCAGTAAATCAGTACAAAACCATCCATAAATTTATACACAGAAAAGGTCTTTCTTCAAGCAGCTGATTATCTCAATCAGCCTCATTGCTTATTGGCTAAGCATCATTACAAAATCTATATCCATACTGCACTGCAGAAAAAGCGATGCAAATTAGATTTATGTTATGTTCTCTTGTGAAATTTTCACCCCCCATTTTCAGTTTCCGGATAATATTTTCTTCTCGGGGAAAAAATAAGGAATATAAACTAGCTGAACTTTTCAAACCAACAGTGATCAGACAGGATGAATAATGGAGTTTTTTCTTGTAATGAAGAAAATATTTATTCTGCTTAGCTGACATTACTTACTTAAAAATTATAAGGAGGTCATATTATTAAATTTAAGACAATTACGCCTGTTTTTTGGGTGTCTATATCATTGATACTTGTATTCCTTCTTTGGGGAGCATTTTTCCCTGCAAATGTAGAATATATCTTAGGAATCATTGATGGTTTTATTTCAAACACATTTGGCTGGTTTTATATGCTGGTTACAACAGGTTTTATACTGGTTGCACTCTTTCTCATCTTTGGACCTTATGGAAAAATTAAATTAGGTAAACCTGATGATAAGCCTGAATATAGTTATTTTACCTGGTTTGCATTTTTATTTACTGCCGGTATGGGAGTCGGCCTCGTGTTTTATGGTGTAACAGAACCCGTGACACATTATTATTCCCCTCCTTCTGCTGAACCGGAAACATTAGCAGCAGCAGAACAATCCATGCAGTACACTTTATTCCATTGGGGATTCCATCCATGGTCTGTTTACGCAGTACTTGCATTGGCGCTGGCTTATTTTAAATTCCGCCATCGTTCTCCTGCATTGATCAGCTCTGCTTTTGCACCGTTGATTGGGGACCGTACAAAAGGTGGACTGGGAATTGCGATTGATACATTAGCTGTTTTTGCTACTGTGTTTGGTATTGCAACTTCTCTCGGTCTTGGTGCGACACAAATTACAGCCGGGTTGAATTTTACATTTGAAGGTATTCCAAATAATTTTACAACGAATTTCATTGTTATTTTAATTATCACAGCTTTATTTATGCTTTCTGCAACAACCGGAATCAATAAAGGTATTCGTTATCTGAGCTGGACTAACGTAATTCTGGCTATTGGATTAATGGTGTTTGTTTTCATCCTTGGTTCTTCTACACAAATGATTGAAGCCTTTACGACAACATTAGGGAATTATATACAGAATCTTCCCAGTATGACCTTAGGAACCAATGCTTTTGAAGGAGACAGAGAATTCCTGAATGCCTGGACACTATTTTATTGGGCATGGTGGATTGGCTGGTCACCATTTGTCGGAACCTTTATTGCCAGAGTTTCCAGAGGAAGAACCATTCGCGAATTTGTTATTGGTGTAACTGCTGTACCTGTCGTATTCAGCGCCATCTGGTTCTCTATTTTTGGAGTTGCAGGATTAGAAATGGACGCCTCTCAAGGCGGCATGATTCATCAATTAATGAATGAACTGGGCAATGAAGTAGCTCTATTTGCTTTTCTTGAGTCCATGCCAATGGCTTCCATCGTTATCGGTATTGCAGTACTCTTAATCTCATGTTTCTTCATTACTTCTGCTGATTCTGGAACTTTTGTCCTTAGTATGCTTACCACAGGCGGCAAATTAAATCCCAACATGGGAATAAAAGTTGTCTGGGGTATCATTTTAGCTGCTATTGCTACTGTTCTACTATGGTCTGGCGGTTTAAACGCCCTGCAAATGGCCATGCTGATTACAGCATTTCCATTCGCTGTTTTAATGATTTTCATGTGCTACTCTTTATTAAAAGCACTGAAAAGTGAGCATAAAATTTTGACGTTGGAAGCAAGACAGCGCAGATATGATCCCGAATTCCGGGAAAAGCAGAAAAAAGAAATCCGGAAAATGAAAGAAGGATTTGAAAAAACACTACCTGACGTGGACGAAGAAAACAAAAACGAATTTTAATTTAAAAGCATTTTGTTTTGAAAAAGAGATACTATTCTCATTTCAGTTCATATAAAAAATTAATTTAAAAAGCTCTCCTTATGTATTTATTATCTATTACATTTAAGGAGAGCTTTTATTATTTATAATCCTTTCGACAACAAATACGTACTGTTTACAAAATCCCCTTTTCTTTACTTTTCTTTTAAAGTATTACACTTTACTACAATTGAATGTTACTCTAATATCATTTTCTTTACTATTTTATAACATCTGCAAATTCATAAAATATATTTGTTAAGCTATATATCGTATGAAAATAAAAGAAGCAGATACTTGTTTTATTTTCTGGAAGAGGTGGCATAGAATGAAGAAATTTGGTATCATTCTACTATTATTTGCGATCATCCCTATATTAAATAGTTGCCAATCGGAAGAGGACATACAAGTTATCGAATTTCAATTTACGGATTATCAGGTTATATATGTTCCTCCAGATGACGATAATGATAGCTATATGAATACATTTATTGATTTAAAGGCAAAGTATCCTGAAGAGCTTTCCAATCCTGAAAAACGTACAATGGATAATCAAGACCTACCATCAGATTATACTTTAAGTACAAATAGTTTTTACTTACTCAAAGACGAATCAGTTGTTTTTTCAGTTGAAAATGCAATGTCACGTGGACAAATCATGGATACCTTAGAGTCAATTGTAGATTCAAGCAATCAAATTATATATTAAAAAAGACATGCCCCGGAAAAATCCGCGGCATGTCTTTTTTTAAAATTACATTGTATGGATTGGTGTACCTAATCCTACTTCTGCAGCTTCCATTGTAATCTCACCTAATGTTGGATGAGCATGGATGGTTAATGCAATATCTTCTGCTGTCATACCAGCTTCAATAGCCAGTCCGATTTCAGAAATCATATCACTCGCATTTGGACCGGCAATCTGTCCGCCGATGATAAGACCATCTTCTTTGCGGGTAACTAATTTCACGAAGCCTTCTGACGTATTTAATGATAAGGCACGTCCATTTGCAGCAAATGGGAATTTCGCTGCTTTTACATCATAGCCTGCATCTTTCGCAGCTTGTTCAGATAGACCTACTGTTGCTAATTCAGGCTCAGTAAATGCTACTGCCGGAATGGCATTGTAGTCAATTGCTACTTTTTCACCGCTGATTGCTTCTGCTGCAATCTTAGCTTCATAAGATGCTTTGTGAGCAAGAGCCGGACCAGGAACAATATCACCGATTGCAAAGATGTTGCTTACAGAAGTTCTTCCCTGGTTATCAACTTTAACCAGACCTCTGTCATCTTTTTCAATGCCGACTTGTTCTAATCCTAATTCATCAGTGTTTGGACGGCGGCCTACTGTAACAAGCACGTAGTCTGCTTCAACTACTTCCTCTTTACCTTTTGCTTCATAAGTAACCTTTACACCGTCTTTTGTTTCTTCTGCACCTTTAGCCATTGCTTCCGTAACAATTTTAGCGCCTTTTTTATCCAAAGCTTTTTTAACGACCTGGGTCATTTGCTTTTCAAATCCGCCAAGAATATCTTTCGCGCCTTCTAAGAATGTCACCTCTGTGCCAAAGTTTGCATAAGCTGTACCAAGCTCTGTTCCAACATAACCAGAACCGATAACAACTAATTTCTCAGGAACTTCAGTAAGGTTCAATGCACCTGTAGAATCCAATACTCTTTCAGAGAATTTGAAAGAAGGAATTTCAATTGGTGAAGAACCAGTAGCAATAATACAATTGTTAAATTTATAAGTCTGAGAGTTTTTATCATCAGCAACTTTTACAGTATGCTCATCAACGAAATAAGCTTCTCCTTTAACAATGTCTACTTTATTCCCTTTCAATAAACCTTTAACACCAGAAGTAAGCTTGTTTACAACAGATCCCTTCCATTCTTGTACTTTAGAAAAGTCAAGATTTACTTTTTCTGTTGTAATACCTAAGTCTTCAGACCCTTTAGCGTTTTGATATTTGTGTCCTGCTTCGATAAGTGCTTTAGAAGGAATACATCCAACGTTTAAACAAACACCGCCCAATTCACCTTTGTCAACAATTGTAACCTTTTGTCCCAGCTGTGCTGCACGAATTGCTGCAACATAGCCTCCTGGACCAGCACCAACGACAAGTGTATCTACTTCTATCGGGAAATCTCCTACTACCATGACTTACGCCTCCATCATAATTAATTGTGGGTCATTCAATAAACGTTTGATTTGGTTCAATGCATTTTGAGCAGTTGCACCATCAACAATACGATGATCAAAGCTTAGGGATACAGCAAGAACTGGAGCCACTACGATTTCACCATCACGAACGACAGGTTTTTCTGCAATACGGCCAATTCCAAGAATAGCTGCTTCAGGGTAGTTTAATACTGGAGTAAACCATTGACCACCGGCTGAACCAATATTGGAAATCGTATTGGAAGCACCTTTCATTTCGTCTGGTTTTAGTTTACCATCTCTAGCTTTCACTGCCAATTCATTAATTTCACTGGAAATTTGGAAGATAGATTTTTTATCTGCATCCTTCACAACCGGAACTAAAAGTCCACGTTCTGTATCTGCAGCAATACCGATATTGTAGTAATGTTTTTGTACAATTTCTTCTGTTTCCTCATCAATGTATGAGTTGAAAATCGGGAATTTCTTCGTTGCAGAAACCAATGCTTTAACTACATAAGGTAAATAAGTCAGCTTAATTTCCTGTTCAGCAGCAACAGCTTTGAATTTCTTACGGTGTGCTACTAATTCTGTTACATCCACCTCGTCCATTAATGTTACGTGTGGAGCTTTCGATTTAGAGTTAACCATGGATTTTGCAATTGCTTTACGCATTGCAGTCATTTTCTCACGAGTTTCCGGATACTGACCTTGTGGAGCAGCTGCTGTATCTTCAGATGTTGCAGTTTCTTTCGCTTCTCCAGCTTCTGAAGAATCAGAAGAAGCTTTTGGCTGATCTCCACTTAAGAAGCTTTCCACATCTTCTTTTGTAATACGTCCATTTTTACCAGAGCCTTGTACATCTTTAATATTCACATCATTTTCACGTGCAAATTTACGGACTGAAGGCATTGCAATGACGCGCTTATCGTCAGAAGATTGATCTGCATCCTCTGATTTTTCTGCAGCACTGTCATCTGTTTTCTCTTCTTTAGATTCAGAAGAAGTATCTTCAGATTTTGTTTCTTCCTCTTCTTCATCGTCATATCCTTCAGCATCAAATGAAATCAACGTATCGCCTACAATTGCAACTTCACCTTCTGCTACGTGGATTTTAGTAACTTTTCCATCAACTTGGGATGGAATTTCAACGACAGATTTGTCATTTTGAATTTCACAAAGCACGTCATCTTCTTTTACTTCGTCGCCTTCTTTAACAAACCATTTAACAAGTTCGCCTTCGTGAATTCCTTCACCAATATCAGGTAATTTAAAATTAAATGCCATGAATTTGTCCTCCTAAAATTTAGAAATTAATTACTTCGTTTACTCTTTCAACAATGTCTTTATGATCAGGTAACCAAACTTCTTCTGCATCAGAGAATGCATAAACTGTGTCTGGTGCAGTAACACGAAGAATAGGAGCTTCTAAATGTAAAATTGCTCTTTCCTGGACTTCTGAAATAACTTGTCCAGCAATACCAGCCTGGCGTTGTGCTTCTTGAACAAATACAACACGATTTGTTTTCTTAACAGATTCTAAGATAGTTTCATAATCAACTGGAGAAACGGTACGTAAGTCAATTACTTCAGCAGAAATACCATCTTTTTCTAATTCTTCAGCCGCTTTTAATGAAGAATGAACCATTGCCCCATATGCAAGTAATGTTACGTCAGATCCTTCACGTTTTACATCAGCTTTTCCAATTTCAACTGTGTAAGCATCTTCTGGAACTTCGCCGCGGAAAGAACGGTATAATTTCATATGCTCTAAGAATACAACCGGATCATTATCACGAATTGCAGAGATTAGTAATCCTTTTGCTTCATATGGTGTAGAAGGAATAACTACTTTTACACCTGGTTGTTGAGCGATAAGTCCTTCTAAGGAATCCGCGTGTAATTCAGGCGTGTGAACTCCGCCGCCAAATGGAGCACGAACAGTAATCGGTGCATTATAATGACCGCCGGAACGGTAACGCAAACGGGCCATTTGGCCACTGATAGAATCCATTACCTCAAAAACGAAGCCGAAAAACTGGATTTCCGGAACCGGGCGGAATCCTTCCATTGCTAAACCGATGGCTAAACCGCCAATTCCTGATTCAGCAAGCGGTGTATCAAATACACGATCTTCGCCGAATTCATCTTGAAGACCTTCCGTAGCACGGAAAACTCCACCATTTTGTCCAACATCTTCACCAAATACAAGCACGTTTTCGTCATTTTTCAATTCTACGCGCATTGCATCAGTGATTGCTTGAATCATTGTCATTTGTGCCATGATTTATTTCGACTCCTTTGCTTCGTAGATTTCTTTTTGCTCCTGTAAGTGAGTTGGAAGCTCTTCGTACATATTATTAATTAAATCTGTCACTTTTTGTTTTGGTTGTTGTTCAGCTTGTTTAATTGCTTTTTTAATATCTTCTTTTGCCTCATCAATTACTTTGTTTTCATCTTCTTCAGTCCAAAGTTTTTTACCTTCCAGGTATTTACGGAAACGGACAAGCGGATCTTTTTTCTCCCACTCTTTATCCATGTCTTCTGTACGGTAACGGGTAGGATCATCACCAGACATTGTATGCGGTCCAAAACGATAAGTTAATGTTTCAATTAGTGTAGGACCTTCACCTGCGACCGCACGTTCACGGGCAAATTTTGTTGCAGCATAAACTGCTAAAACATCCATACCATCTACTTGAATTCCTTCAATTCCTGCAGCAACAGCTTTTTGAGCTAATGTTTTTGCGTTTGTTTGTTTTTCTACAGGAACAGAGATAGCAAAACGATTATTTTGCACAACAAAAATTGCAGGAGCTTTAAATGCGCCGGCATTATTTATTCCTTCATAAAAATCACCTTGAGAAGTACCACCGTCACCGGTATAAGTGATTGCTACATTTTTCTTGCCGCGTTTTTTCAGACCAAGAGCAACACCAGCTGTTTGAACATACTGCGCGCCAATAATAATCTGCGGACTTAACGCCCTTACTTCATCCGGGAACTGGTTCCCATGAAAATGTCCTTTAGAGAATAAGAAAGCCTGATATAACGGAAGTCCTTGCCAAATTAACTGTGGAACATCACGATACCCTGGTAAAATAAAGTCATCCTGCTCTAACGCAAACTGACTGCCTAACTGAGAAGCCTCCTGGCCTGCTGTTGGTGCGTAGAAGCCTAAACGTCCTTGGCGATTAAGTGCAATGGAACGCTGGTCAAGTATACGGGTATACACCATACGTCTCATTAACTCCTTCAATTCATCATCTGATAAATCAGGGAGATCATCTTTGTTTACAACTTTTCCATCTTCATCTAGAACTTGGAACATTTCGAATTGGTTTTCAATATTTTCAAGTACCTGTTTCAAAATGATTCACCTCTTCCTTTCTTATATCAAAATTAAGTATTCTTTATCTATTCTACCCTTAAACAATAAAAATTACATACTAAAGTCATTTACCCTGATACAGAATTTCTTAATCTGTGCCATTTTATCATTACTGTTCTAAAAGGACGAGCAATAGAAAGTAATACAATTTTTATCCTCTCTTATCTTAGCTCATTTTTTTATGATGGTCAATCACTTTGTTTCTTGATTTTCAATATATTTTGTAAGGACTTTCCTTCCTTCATCCTTCTTCGTTTAAACTGTATTACTTAACAAAAAAACTGTATTAGTTTTGTCTCGAAGTTTAACAAATTGCTTTTCAAAAATATTTTTTATAGAGCGTGTTCAAAAAGTCCCTAAGCGCTAGTATGTGGTCCCGATTCACCCGAATGGATCAAACCTGTTTTTTTTTGCAAATAATAAGAGCAAGAATCAACTTATATATCACTTTTTGAATATCCTCTTATAAAAATACCCGTCTGTATTACTATTTAATAAAAATAACACCCTATACCATTATTGCAACGGTATAGGGTGTCTTATCATTTTGCTTATTCATCTGTTTCGTCTTCATAGCTCACATTCAGGTCAGAAGCCTCATAAAATGCACGTTTTGCATCGTTGTATTCTGCTGTCAATTGATTAAATTCTTCGTTTAATGAAATAATTTTTTCGTAATTTTCATTTAGGGCTTCTAAATGAGCTGTTACTTCTTCCTGTTCAAGTTCTTCCAGCTGCAGCATTTCATATAGTTCTATTTCCTGCTCTACAGAAGTTTGATAAGTATCGTTCAAATCATAATATGCTGCGTAGCGGTTTGTCATAATCTCATACATTTCTTCCGCATCCTGCTTTACATTTTCATCCTCTAAATCTGTAATAATAGATTCAACCTGGACAAACTCTTCCTCTGATGCTTCTATACTTTCCCTTTCTTCACCCAGCTTCTCCTGTTTCTGATTAGAGAGCTCAACCGCTTCCTTTGACTTTTTCTGAATTTCATCAAATTGCTCCATATCTAAATCCACAATCTGATTAAATATTTCTTTCTCCTGCAGTTCAAGCTCGCCAATTTCTCCTTGAAGCGTTTCGTAATCTTCTTCCAAATTAATCGCTTCTTCCAAATGATCATGTATTTTTTCTTCAGAAGATTTACTACTGCATGCGGTAACTAACAGTAAAGATGAAATAATGATTGCAAACATATAAATCTTTTTTGACACAAAAAAACCTCCAATATGTATATTTCTTTTCTCTTTCTAATCGTTCATTTAAAATCTGATGCTTTTTAATCTATACATGAATAAAATTGTAACATACTCACTGCGAATCAGGGAAGAAAAGACGAAAAGCTTTTACATCTTCTTCTCCTATTTTATAATATGAAATAACCTTCATTCAAATATGTGTTACTATAAGCAACAGACTTGTCTAACATAAATTTTTAATGTGTTATAAACTCAACTTTCGCACTTTAAAAAGAAACTTCCTATTCATAGAAACAGGGGTTGATCATCTCTTCCATATATCTGTTAACAAAGATAGAAGGTAAAGTGTAAAGCGGAGTGGTTGGCCGGAGCGGAAGCTATACACAATAACCTGTTCAAAATATAAAAAGATAAGTTAACTAAAAGCAAGTATGTTAATAGAGACCATGTACATCTTGGAACAGCAAGGTTAGTGTGTTTATTCTTAGGTGCGAAAGTTGAATTATAAAGATAAATCTATAAAAGGAGTCATAAACATGATAACAATGAATGATATTGTCAGAGAAGGACACCCTTCTTTAACTAAAAAAGCAGCAAAGGTCGATGTTCCATTATCCGAAGATGATAAACAGTTATTAGGAGACATGCTTCAATTCCTAAAAAACAGTCAAGATGACGAAATTGCCGAACAATATAATTTAAGAGCCGGAGTCGGCCTGGCAGCACCACAGCTGGGTGTAGAAAAGCAATTGATTGCACTGCACTTTGAAGACAGTAAAGGGAAAAAATACAGCATGGGATTAGCCAACCCTAAAATTATCAGCCATTCTGTAGAGCAGTCCTATTTACAAAATGGAGAAGGTTGTTTATCTGTTGACCGTGTAATAGAAGGATATGTCCCAAGACATGCCCGTATTACAATAACTGCAACAGATATTAATGATAATCCTGTGAAGCTCCGGCTGAAAGATTATCCAGCTGTTGTATTCCAGCATGAAATCGATCATTTGAATGGTGTTATGTTTTTTGATCGGATCAATGAAAACAATCCTTTCGCTATTCCGGATAATGCAATCGAGATAAGCTGACGGAGATCTAAATGATATTTCTTTTCAAAACTGTATAATTTTGTTGATTTAGACGATGATAGAAATAGTTTATACGATTCGCTCAGACAATTATTTATTATAACGTCAAAGCACGGCCTTTCTAGGAAAGACCTTATAAAAAACGAGTTTATCCGCTCAAAAAAAGAGAGGTAAACTCGAGTTTTTCTAATTATTTATCGTTTTTTATTTAATTCTTTCCAATTTCGTACTATACTATAGATAAGAGGATTGGACGGTAGAGGGTTAAATTTGCTTTTCTAAATTATCGGAAGGAGAAGTGAGTCCTTATGCTGAAACGTCTTAAAGAGAAACTCAAAAAACGTTTAAAGGATTTACTGGGCAAAGAGGGGCGTGTACCAACTACTAATAAATAATTAAACCGCCAAACAATAATTTTTAACGGTAAAAGCCATTTTTCAGGTGAGCTGACGGAAACTTACCTTTTATAACGGAATATAACACATCGAAATAATAACCCTGATGAAATAAAGTTTTTAAATTTTAAAGGAGAGATGAAATGATTTTTAAAGTATTATATCAGGCATCACAAAATCAAGTGCCTGTAAGAGAACGCACGGAGAGCCTTTATATAGAAGCGCAATCCTTAAGAGAAGCAAGATCCAAAATTAGTGACCGTAACATTAACATTGAGTACATTCAAGTATTAGATGAGGCACATCTCGAATACGAAAAAAGTACTGGCAAGTTCGAATTGGAGAACGTATAATAATGAAGTTTGTGAAAAATGATCAGACTGCTGTATTTGCCCTTGGCGGACTTGGGGAAATCGGTAAAAATACGTATGCAGTTCAGTTCCAAGACGAAATCATCCTTATTGATGCAGGAATTAAATTCCCGGAGGATGAGCTTCTTGGTATTGACTATGTCATTCCGGACTACACCTATCTTGTACAAAACCAAGATAAAATTAAAGGTCTTTTTGTAACACACGGTCACGAAGATCACATTGGTGGAATCCCATTTTTATTAAAACAAATTAATGTGCCAATTTATGCTGGAAAATTAGCAATCGGTTTAATCCGTAATAAACTGGAAGAACATGGTTTATTACGCAGCACAAAGCTAATTTCCATTCAAGAAGATGATGTTATTAAATTCCGTAAGACTTCCGTAAGCTTTTTCCGTACGACACACAGTATTCCAGATTCATTTGGGGTCGTTGTAAAAACACCGCCTGGAAATATTGTGCATACAGGTGATTTCAAATTTGACTTTACCCCTGTCGGCGAACCTGCAAACCTTTCTAAAATGGCTCAAATTGGCGAAGAAGGGGTGTTATGTCTTCTATCCGATAGTACGAATAGTGAAGTACCTGGATTTACAATGTCTGAAAGCGTTGTTGGTGAAAGCATCCAAGATATATTCAGCCGTGTTGATGGCAGACTGATATTTGCTACATTTGCGTCTAATATCTATAGATTACAGCAAGTTGTTGAAGCAGCCGTTAAGCATAACCGTAAAGTAGCTGTCTTTGGAAGAAGTATGGAATCCGCAATAAACATCGGTCTGGATTTGGGTTATATCCAAGCTCCAAAAGATACGTTTATTGAAGGAAACCAAATTAATCGTCTTCCGGCAAATGAAGTAACGATCCTCTGTACCGGTTCACAAGGCGAATCAATGGCAGCTCTTTCCCGAATTGCCAATGGAACGCATCGTCAAATTCAATTAATTCCTGGAGACACGGTTGTATTTTCATCATCACCAATCCCTGGAAATACTGTCAGCGTTAGCAGAACAATTAATAAGCTGTATCGTGCAGGAGCAGATGTTATTCATGGGAAACTGAGCAATATTCATACATCCGGTCACGGAAGTCAAGAAGAGCAGAAGCTTATGCTGCGCTTAATCAAGCCAAAATATTTCATGCCGATTCATGGTGAATACCGCATGTTAAAAGAACATACCAAATTAGCTGAATTATGCGGAGTTGAAGAAAATCATTCGTTTATCATGGATAATGGCGATGTACTGGCTCTTGGAAAAGAACAAGCTTCAATTGCAGGTAAAATCCCGTCCGGTTCTATTTATGTAGATGGAAGTGGCATTGGCGATATCGGAAATATTGTTCTGAGAGACAGACGAATTCTTTCGGAAGAAGGATTAGTTATTGTCGTTGTAAGTATTAATATGAAGGAATTTAAAATTGAAGCAGGTCCAGATATCATTTCCCGCGGCTTTGTTTATATGCGTGAATCTGAGGACCTCATCAACGATGCACAAAAGCTTGTTGCCAAGCATTTAGAAAAAGTAATGGAACGCCGGACAACACAATGGTCTGAAATTAAAAATGAAATTACAGATACGATTGCTCCGTTCCTATATGAGAAAACAAAGCGTCGTCCAATGGTATTACCAATCATTATGGAAATTTAAAGAACAAAAGCTTCATTCGCCTCAAACAATTTATGAGGTGAATGAAGCTTTCTTTAAATGATTCAAACACTGTTGTCTATTTAGAAAGAGGTATAAGCAATGAAAGATAAATATTATGATAAGCTGTTAAATATTCATACTATGGAAAATAAAAAAACGATATATCCTGAATCACATCACTACAACCCTTATGAACCTACCCCATACAGTGCTTTGGAAAGATTAACTAAAACTTATACCTTTGATAAGCAGGACTCTGTTATTGACTTTGGCTGCGGAAAAGGACGGTTACCTTTTTATCTTCATTATTTTCAGCATATATCTGTTACTGGAATTGAAATGGATTCAGATTTTTTTAATGATGCCGAGCATAATTTACAAGCATATAAGCAATTAATAAGCTCTAAAAGCGACGGGTCCGAGATCCAATTTATCTGTTGTTTAGCTGAAGAATATCAAATTAAACCTCAGGATAACCGGTTTTACTTTTTCAATCCTTTTTCTGTGCAAATTTTTAAACATATTATCTCTAACATCCAAAAATCTGTAGAGAATATACCAAGAGAAGTAGATATTATCTTATATTATCCACACGAAAGTTATATTCAATTTCTTGATTACTACAGTCCATTTGATTTATTCATGGAGATAAAACTAAAAGCTTATTGGCTGAATCCGGATGAACGAATCGTTATCTACCGCCTGAGCGATTAATTTTTTTAGTATATATATTTCAAAGACTGAAGCTCTTTTTCTCTATAATGAATTAAAATAAAAGAAGCTTTCACTAATGGAAGGTTCTTTTATTTTCAGTCAAAAATCAAGGCTTTTTCAAACCTGTTAATATCATGATCTGCTCCTATAATTATAAGTATATCCCCTTCTTTTAAAGGCTTGTCCGCTTCAGGCGAAACATCAATTTCTGAGCCGCTTTTTATTGCAACAATATTACATCCAAACTTCGCCCGGACATCAAGTGAGATTAGAGTCTTTCCAATCATTTTCCTGCCGGCAATAACCTCTACAATACTGTACTCATTGGACAGCTCCAGATACTCTAAGATATTATTTGAGATAAAGCTGTGTGCTAACCTTTTTCCCATATCCCGTTCCGGGTGAACAACATGATGGACGCCAATCCGGTTTAATATTTTATCATGATAATCATTCTGTGCTTTGACAGTAATTCTTTTTATATCCAAATCAGTTAATATAACGGCTGTCAAAATACTTGCTTGAATATTTTCACCGATAGCGACGATAACATGGTCAAAATTTGTAATTCCGATTTCTTTCAATGCATCTTCATCGGTTGCATCCAGTACAACGGAATGATAAGCAATATTTTTATATTCATTCACTTTAGCTTCATCCAAATCAATAGCCAGAACATGCATTCCTTTATCGCTCAGTTCCTTACAAATGCTGCCTCCAAATCTGCCTAGCCCAATAACTGCAAAATCCTTTTTCATATGAAACCTCCATTCTTCTGCTATTTATATTAACATATAGCATAAAAGAAAGGGAGCAGTTTAATCAACTGTTCCCTTTCTTTCTACTACATTGCATCCAGCATTGTAAACTGTGATTTCACAAGATCATAATATTTTCCATGCTGCTGCATTAACTCTTGGTGGCTTCCATACTCTAAAACCTTGCCTTGTTCCAGAACATAAATACAGTCTGCTTCTCTTATAGTGGACAGACGATGCGCAATTATAATAGAAGTTCTTCCTTTTAACAATCTTTTCAGAGCCTTTTGGATTTTTACTTCTGATTCTGTATCAATACTGGCTGTTGCTTCATCCAATATAATAATACTTGGATTTGCCAGCAAAGCTCTTGCAAAGGATAATAATTGCCTTTCTCCAGCAGATAAAATATTTCCCCGTTCTTCTACTTCTGTCTCATAATCATTCGCTAAACGGCTGATAAAACTATCTGCACCGACAACCTTTGCTGCTTCTTTTACTTCTTCATCCGTTGCATCCGGCCGTCCAAAACGAATATTTTCCATGATGGTTCCTGAAAAAATAAACGTATCCTGAAGGACTACACTGATCCGCTGCCTTAAGCTGTCTAACGTGACATCACGCAGATCGTGGCCATCGACTTTTACCGAACCGGATGTAGGATCATAGAAGCGGCTTATCAGATTGGCAATGGTCGATTTACCGCTTCCTGTATGGCCGACTAAGGCAATCGTCTGCCCCGCCTGAATATCCAGGGAAATTTTCTTTAAAGCTAAACGATCCGCATTATAAGCAAATTCTACTTGATCAAATTCAATTTTCCCATCCATTTTTTCAATTTCATAAGCATTTTCTTTTTCAGCAACATTAGGCTGTTCATCCAGGAACTCAAAAATACGTTCTGATGACGCCATTGCCATTAACAGCTGATTGTACATCTGTCCCAGTCTGGAAATAGGCTCCCAGAACATCCCCAGGAAAAAGGCAAAAGAAATAAATGTTCCTAATTCAATTGTTCCATTAAGAATTAAATAAGAGCCAAACGCAATTAGTATGATGGTTCCTGCTGCATCGCAGATATCCACAAGCGGTCTGAAGAATGCACTTTTTTTCGCTGCATCGCGGAAGCTGTTAAAATAACCGCTGTTCACTCCATCAAAGAATTCTGCATTTTCTTTTTCCTGTGAGAAGGATTGGGTAATACGCATACCTTGAAGCCCTTCATTTAAATGCGAATTCATTCTGGATTGCTGCAGACGGACCATTTGCCAGGAACGTCTTATTTTTCTTCTTAATGTGGTAGATATAATAAACATCAGCGGAATAACAATCACAACAGCCAAAGCTAAAGGCGGACTCATGATGAAAAGAATAATAATAATTCCACTTAACATTAAAATATCCATCAACAGATTAATAATCCCGTTTGTAAAAAGTTCCTGTAAGGAATTGATATCATTTAAAATCCGTACAAGTATTGATCCTGCTGAACGAGTATCAAAAAAGCGGTGGGAAAGTCTCTGAACATGAGAAAACAGCTTTTGTCTTAAATCATAAATTACATTCTGTCCCAGGATATTAACCCACTTTATCCGAAAACGGTTGGCAATAAAACTGATTATATAAAGGATTGCAATACCTGCTACGAGATAGACTAATAGATTAGTATCGCTTTGGGCAATTGCTATATCTACAGCTACTTTACCGATTAATATAGGTATAGCTAACCGGACAGCAGTAGCAACAAACATCGCCATAATCGCACCCGGCAAGTATGTTTTTGAGTATGGCTTCAAAAACTGAAGTAATCTCCACATCTGCTTCCAGTTAAACGGCTTCTCAATTGCCTGATCTACTGTATAATGAAACCTCTCTAAATGTTTACTTTGCTTTTTAGTTTCTTTTACTTTGGACAAGATTCTCCACCCCCTTTAATGGGCCACGCTCATAATTTCTTCGCGGTCCTGATATTGGATATTATAAATACGTTCATAAGGTCCATTATTATTTAATAAGAAATCATGGGTGCCCCGTTCGACAATTTCGCCGTCCTCCAGCACTAAAATTTCATCTGCATGCTTCAAAGAAGAAATACGGTGTGCAATAATAAAAGAAGTACGGTTCTTCATTACTTCCCGCAGTGCCTTTTGAATTTTATGCTCTGTTTGCATGTCAACTGCAGATGTTGCATCATCTAAAACGAGAATACTCGGGTCAATACAAATTGCGCGGGCAATTGCTATCCGCTGTTTCTGACCGCCAGACAGACCCATTCCCCTCTCTCCCAGAAGCGTATCATATCCGTCCGGAAGCTCCATAATAAAATCATGTGCTTGTGCCATTTTTGCCGCAGCTATAATATCTTCATCTTTAATTCCGGGGGTACCATAAGAAATATTTTCTTTAATTGTTGTGGAGAACAGGAATGGCTCCTGCAATACAAATCCGATTTGACTGCGAAGGCTTTTCAGCTTATAGTCTGAAACGGGACGCCCGTCAACGAGGACTTCTCCTTCCTCCGGCTCATAGAATCGTGTAAGCAGCTGTGTAATACTTGTTTTCCCGGAACCAGTTGCACCGATTAAACCAATCGTCTTGCCGGGTGGGGCATCGAAGCTGATATGCTTCAACGCTTCATCATCATCTTCAATATATGTGAGCGTCACATTCTTAAATGTTACATGACCCTGAATCTCTTTATCGATGGCATCAGGTTTTTCTTCGACGTCTTCATGTGCTTCCAGAATCTCCAGCAGCCGCTCTCCGGATGCCTTTGCCTGAGAAAATTGGTTAATGATAAATCCTAAATTCATAAGTGGTCCCATAATGAACCAGACAAGGCTGAAAAATGCCATTAATTCTCCTGTCGTCATGGAGCCGTTTATTACAAAAATACCACCGAATGCTAATAAAACAACTGCACTGACATTCCCGATAAATTCCATTACCGGGAAATACTTTGCCCACAAACTGGATGTAAACAAATATTTTTGCCGATAATTATCATTACTTTCAGAGAATCTGCCAATCTCAAAATCTTCTCTTGATAATGACTTAACTGTATTCATTCCGCTTATGTTTTCCTGTACCCTTGTATTTAATCTCCCAAAAGAACGTCTGATTCTGCGAAAGGCCGGATGTACCTGTTTATCAAATTTATAAACAACAAATGCCAGAAACGGCATTGCAGCCATTGTTATAAGTGCTAGAGGAATAGAATAATAAAACATAACTGAAATACTTATCAGCATCAAAGAAACAACTCGGATCAATTCTGCAAAACCGACTGAGAGAAAGAAACGGAACCCTTCCACATCTGCAGTCAGCCGGGACATAATATCCCCTGTTTTTGCATTATCATAATACTTAAATGCAAGCGCCTGCAGCTTATCATATAACGATTCACGCAGCTTATATACAGCAGTCATTCCAAATAGATCGCCCAGATACTGAAAGAAAAAAGTGGATACCCCTTTTATCATCATTAAGCCTAAAAAGGCTCCACAGATATAAGGAATCAGTCCATATCTCTGTTCAGCAACTACTTCATCAATTGTGATTTGAAGTATAATTGGATAAACGACTGTAATAACTGTAACGATAAGCATACCAATAATTGACCAAATAAAGTACTTCTTATACGGCCAATAAAAACGCTTTAATTTTTTAAAAATATTCAAAATTTATTCCCCCTTTCACTTTTCCGTAATAACTAATATAACGGTTTCCGAAATAAATTTCTACTGTTTTGCGCTATTTTTTTGAAAATTTTTTTAAAAAAGTTTTTTTCCATCAATATACCTATTTAAAGAAATGAATTGCCTCGAATAGTTCTGAATAATTCGTTTATTATCCATATCTTTGAAACTCTTTTTTACTGCCACAACAAAAAAACTCCATTCTATTAAGAACAGAGATATTTTTTCTTACTTTTCGTTTAATAGCCGCTTTAAACGCTGTTCCATTAAGTTTGTAGAAGATTTGCCGCTTTGCTTAAACCGGAGCCTTTCCTGTTTATCAAACAAATATAACGCGGGTACATAACGGAATTGAAATATGGCTGCCAGCCGGTCCTCTGTATCATCTAAAGAAACCGCATCAAAGTGCAGCTGATCCAGCTTATTCTTTATTGCTGATAAGCTTATCTGTTCCTTATCTAAATATATATGAATTAAAATTGGAATAACTTTCTTTGCTTTAATTTCCGGAACCTCAGCCAGCTGTTTTAAAAAATTACTGCAGGATGAACAGTTTACAGACCAAAAAATAACGAGAATTGGCCTTCCGCTTGACGATAAAAGAGACTGATTGCTGCCGGGCAAGCGTTTAATTTGGGTTAAGTCAGGAAGAATATCATAAATCTGCATGATGTCACTCCTTATTTTTTACTCTCTAACTGATATATGATAAAGGCAAAAAATCTATGTATTTATTTTTATTATATTCAATTTTCTGTATAATATAGACAAAAACATATGGAGATTTTATTATGACTCAAACTCGTTCAACAAATTTCATCCTGCATGCAAAAAGTCCTCAATTTCACTGGGAAGGAAGTGGATGGTATTTTTCAGTGATACAGAAAATAATACGCATACACTTATAAGTGAAGTAAATATTTAATTTAGACGAGAAGAATTACGAGAGGATCAGAAAAAAGACTTTCCTTTGAAAAAACAAGAAAGTCTTTTTATCTTTTGTAATGCATCTATCTCCAGCAAAACATTAATCAAATGACCGGATAAATGTTTCTACTGCTTCCACTCCAACAGAAAGCGCTGCTTCATTCGGAGCCAGTTTTGCGTGATGAAGTCCGTATGGTGAATCTACACCAAGCCAGAACATAAATCCGGGGATTACTTTTAACATATCTCCAAAATCTTCTCCAGTCATCGCTGCAGAGGCCTGAATATATTCAATTTCTGTACCTGCTAAGGATTCTTTAAACAGCTCGACATATTTTCCATCATTCACCACTTGATAATAGTTAGATCCATAATCTACATCTATCTCACAATCATACGCTATTTCAAAACCTTTGATTAGTTTCTCAAGCTTTTCCTTTACCAATATAATGGAAGAAGCTTCTGTTGTCCGGATGGTTCCTTCTAGTCTCGCGGTCTCAGCGATTGCATTTTGTACAAATCCGCTCTCCATTTTCCCTATCGTAATCACGGAACCATCTAAAGGATTCAGCCCTCTGGAAACAATTTGCTGCAGCTGCACAACAAAGTTACTTGCTGCTACTGTCATATCCCTTGTCAAATGCGGATAGGCAGCATGTCCGCCAAGACCTTTAAAATCAATAAATAGCTCACTTGTATTAGCGAATAGAAGCCCTGGCTTTGAAGATACCTGACCGACTGGTAACTCCGGTGCGATATGCAGTGCAAAAATAGTGTCCGGTTTCCAATCAAGAAATTCCTTTGATGCAATCATTGGCTTTGCTCCGCCCGGACCTTCCTCTGCCGGCTGAAAAATAAATAGAACATTATCTTTTACAGGCTGGTCAATCAGTCTACGGAGAGCCGCCAATGCAATCGTCATGTGAAAGTCATGTCCACAGGCATGCATTTTTCCAGCATGTGTGGAAGAGAAATCAAAGCCTGTGTCTTCTAAAATTGGAAGCCCGTCTATATCCGTCCGAAAACCGATTCGCTTTTCCGGATTGGTTCCAGATACATGTACTAAGATACCGGTCCGCCAGGTTTTAATGTCAACACGATCTGTCGCCATTTCCTGAATCTTCTCAAGCAGATACTTTTGCGTCTTCTCCTCTTTGAAGCCTAATTCAGGAATTTGATGCAGCTCCCTGCGGACGGTTTGCAAATCAAATGCTGTCATATACTATTCATCTGCCTTAATTATCTAATTTACGAAGCTCTTGCTTAATTTCCGTTTTAGATTTGGTCTGCTCGTCAATTTCTTTTAAAACACGTGCAGGCGTTCCACCTACTAATGTATTTGGTTCTACATCCTTTGTAACAATAGATCCTGCTGCTACAATCGAACCTTTTCCAACAGTAATTCCTTCAAGAACAACAACATTCGCTCCGATGACAACATCATCCTCTACAATAACCGGTTTTGCAGAAGGCGGCTCAATAACACCAGCCAATACAGTACCGGCGCCAATATGGCAGTTCTTTCCTACTGTAGCTCTCCCGCCAAGGACAGCATTCATATCAATCATTGTTCCTTCACCGATAACAGAGCCAATATTAATCGATGCGCCCATCATAATGACAACACCATCGCCGATCTCTACCTGGTCACGAATAATTGCGCCCGGCTCGATACGTGCATTGATATTTTTTAAGTCCAGCATTGGAATCGCAGAATTACGGCGATCATTTTCTATAACATAGTCTTCAATAATAGATTCATTTTCTTTTAGAAATGCTTCTATTGCTTTCCACTCGCCAAATAGTGTGCCGCTTTTTGCATCAACAAATGCTTTAATCCCGTCTTGCTCAGGAAGCTTGTCTAAATTTCCTTTCACATACACTTTTACCGGGGTACTTTTCTTGCTATTAGAAATAAATTGTATAATTTCATTTGCATCCATAATTAACTATTCCTCCATTTTTATAATCTCTTTATTACTTTAGCAGACGCTACCTTCATCGGCAACTAATATAATGCAGTTATGATTATTTAAAAGGTCCCTGACTTTTAAATAATCTCTATTCTGCTGAACAGAGCGTTTACTGCTTAAAATCAGGCACATAAAAAACCTCCATGATGCGGAATAAAATGATCGCTCTTCCACATCATAGAGGTTTTGTAATTATTTTTTGTATACATTCATATAGATATCTTTCTTCATTTGCTTTAATATGGCCCTTCTTGTCAGGATACCATCAAAATATCCATCTGCATCTACTAAACAGACAAATGGATGGTCAATCGAAGCGTTAAGACCATCTAATAAATTATTTTCTCTTGTTAAGGTCGGCACGTCACTTGCCATTGCATCCATTACCCTTATTTCTGATAAGCGTTCCATTTCAAAGCTTTCTATCCCCAGCACTTCATTAAGGATAGCTGTTTTACCGATAATTCCCGCGAATTTATAAGCTGAATCAAGTACCGGGACTGCTGTATAGCCGGATTTCATTAATACCAGTAATGCGTGTTCTAAAGGATTATTGAGCTGGACATGTGCCACTTTCTCAGCAGGAATAAGTACTTCACCTAACTTAATATCTGCTAACTGTTTATCTTGCGTTGCACTCACCTTATTTGCCCCCTTTTTATATAAACATTTGTATTAGTAAATTGATTATTCTTTTAAAACTTTTCTTGTATATCTGATTCATTTTGTTGCAGCTAAGCCCATGTGCTTTATACCCTGAAACAATTATACATAAACTTCCATTTTAAATTATATTTCATTTTTATTTTATTCATACACACATTACCAGTTTAACACACTTCTGCTTTTCTCTCACGATTATTGCATCAGCAAGGTCTTAAAGTGCCAGGATCTGGTTACTTTTAACGTTCTCTAATCTTCCTGTGTAAATTAATGATTTTCCAAATGAAAAAAGCGCTCTATCCGTGCTATAATTTTTATAACAGGTTATCAGAAAGGAAATTATACAATGAATCGCAGAACATTTTTAAAAAGGTCTCTAGGAAGCTTGTTAACATTACTGGGTTTAAGTGGCGGTACTTATTTTTATGCTCGTGAGATTGAGCCTTCTTTACTTACAATCACGGAAGAATCTATTAATTCTCCGCAAATCCCCGCAGCTTTTAATCAATTTAAAATTGTCCAATTTTCCGATACACATTTAGGTTTTCATTATGAAATAGAACAATTAGAATCACTCGTTTCAAAAATTAACAATCTGAAGCCTGATATCATTCTGTTCACGGGAGACCTGGTTGATGACCCTAATAATTATCATTGGAATGATAAGCTAATCCAGCTATTACAGCAATTAGATGCGCCAGAGGGGAAATTTTGGATTTATGGAAACCATGATCATGGAGGCTATGGAACGGATATTTTACATGAAACATTTGAGGCGGCTGATTTTACATTACTGCAAAACAGTTCATCCCGCATCCAACGGAAAGACGCATCCTTTATCTTAGCAGGGCTCGATGATGCTATGCTTGGAAAACCAGATATTAGCCGGGCTTTGGAGGAACGTACAGATTCTGACTTTACTATTCTGCTTGCACATGAACCTGATCTTGCAGATACAGTGAAAAATTATCCAGTGGATATTCAATTATCGGGGCACAGTCATGGAGGACAGGTTCGTCTGCCATTTATCGGTGATTTATATACCCCTGCGTATGCAGAAAAATATGTACAGGGAAAATATACTATTTCAGATAAATTGACCCTTTATGTAAATAGCGGCATTGGAACAACCCGTTTACCATACCGATTTTTATGCAGACCTGAACTGCATGTATTTACACTTCATTCCTGATACTATTTTTTGGAGACAGAAGTTTCATAAAATAACGCAGCGAATCTTTTGTTCTTTTATATCGGGACTGTTTGAAACACGTACTGAAATGTCATAATTCCTTCATAAGGGGTGGTTTCTCTACATTTTATCCAATGCTATAATGAGTATAAGTATAGTTGGGAAAGGATTTAATGATATGAGACGATATTTAGTACTTATTGGTTTATTTTTTCTATTGGCAGGATGCGGGCAAAGTTATGCTATTGAAACAACCATGTCAGAACAGGTTCCCGATTTTGAATACACAACTCAGGATGAAGAACAGCTTTCCCTGGAGGATTTAAAGGGAGATTGGTGGATTGCTGACTTCGTTTTCACCAATTGCCGAACAGTATGTATGCCGATGACTCAGAATATGGCTCACTTGCAGTCCATGATGGAGGAAGAGGGTATTGATGCAAAGATTGTTTCCTTTAGCGTAGATCCGGATTATGATACACCAGAAATATTAAAGGAATATGCTTCCCATTATGATGCAAACTTTGATAACTGGTCTTTCGTAACCGGCTACGACTTTGAAACTATCCGTGAATTTTCCATTAAGCATTTTAAAAATTTAGTTCAGGCTCCAGGTGAAGGAGATGATCAGGTTATTCACGGAACGTCCTTTTTCTTAGTCAGCCCTGAAGGAGAGGTTGTTAAAAAATATGATGGTGTGGAAATGAAAAATATGGATACTATCCTTGCTGATTTAAAAAAAGTAAATTAAGCAATCCTGCTATTTAAAATGAAAGCAGCTCTTTCCAGATTCAGAAAGGTTATATTTCGCTTTATAACGCTATAAGACCGCATTTATGAAAATGCGGTTTTTTGCTTTTCCACTCAAACTTTATTACCTACAAACAAAATAAGTGCATTTGTTCGCATTTATTTTGATATAGTATTGAAATTGTATAAAGTTTAAGGTAGAGTAATAATTGAAATAAATTGATTTAAATCCTTTTTTAAAAGGGAGAGACTTGAAAATGAAACATGACGTTGAGGTTCAAAAGATAGCGCAAGCCTTATTTGTAATCAATAAGCATGCTAAAACAGCTCCTGAACCGAAGCAATTATATCAATTAAAAAAACAGGCTATTGAACAATTATTAAAAGAGAAGAAAGCTTTTAAAAAAGGGCTGCATTTTTCTAATCATCCAAAGCTTAGTAATCAACATTCTACTGTACTTATTAAAGTTGGAGACTATTGTTTCCATATTCCTCCTGCAAAAGAGGATTTAAAGCAGCTCGAGCATTTAGGTTCATTAGATCAAACCTACCGAAATCCCCCGGTAAAAATGTCTTTATCTCAGGCAAAGCGGCTTGTCTGCCAATATATTAACTGGAAACAGGAAAAACCAAAGTCTGCTTCAGCCAAGAAACAGCGTTCCAGCTATTACGTCCCTTCCTCATTGGGTAAAATGGAGTGGCCGCCTGTACGTTCTAAAAAGAAATAAGGAAATAGCAGCCTCAGACAATTATTACAAAAGCAATAAATTAGTAATGAGCGCTGTTTTCCTTATGTACAGGCTTCGTATCCATTTTAAACAGGTGTGATATGCCTGCCGGGTATATTTATTTTCTTTTTAATAAAAATTGATGCAGCAATGGAAAAATAGCCAGGCTGATTCCTAAAAAAGCCAGACTTTGTACAGCTGCCTTTAAAAATTGCCACGCATCTCTTTCCTGAAGTACAGCTAGAATAATAGTTAAACTTATTATAACGGTACTTGCACCAATATAAGATAGAAATCGCAGCATTTGTTTTTTAATTGCCCATTTATATAATTTTTTCACCATATAGTAAACTGCTGCACTGCATAGAAGCATCATACCGAGATAAACATAAACAGAATTAATCCCAATATTTCCGATAGATATAATACCTGATAGCAACATATTCTCCATTCTCACCTTTCCTCCTGTTTCTGCTTCTATCTAGTTTAGTCACGGCTGATTTATTTTATACAAATAAGAAAAACCAAGGAAATCACTTGGTCTTTAAAATACTGGTGTTCTAGCCAAGGAGATGTCCGCTGTGGGAAGTCGCTTTCCGCGGGCAACGCCTCAGCCTCCTCAGAAGAAGACCACTTCTTGCGGGGTCTTCACCTGTTGCTTTTCCCGCAGGAGTCGACTTCCCTTCGCTCCCATCTAAGAAGAAATAAGTTTTATTTACTTTTTTACAAAGAAATAAAGCTAATTTTAGCGGAAGAAATACACGGAGACTCCTGTGGGAATGCGCAGTGGGAAGACCCCGCAGAAAAAAAGTGCTCTTCTTTTTTTCGAGGAGGCTGAGCTCAAGCCCACGGAAAGCGTAGTGTATTTCTGCAGCGGCTGACTTCAGCATTTTTATATACTTTCTTATCTTTGAACAAAAGCGCAGAGCGCCTGCTTAAAACGTAGAGATTGGAACGGCGCAACTGAGATAAAGGAAACACGGTGAGGTAACGAACCGATGTTGACTTATCGTAGGGCGCGACGTGAAATCTCCTAGTTTTTGGCGCTCGGAGCTGGATGCGGCTGTTTTTCTATAAATAGTTATCCACAAGGCAATAATTCTATAATTTCCTAGACAATAAAAAAAGCAGAAAGTTGCTTCCTTTTTCTTCAAGTAAAAGGAAGCAGCTTTCTGCTTTTATTCTACCCGGCCAAATTCACTGAAAGGGTAGATAATTAATTCGGATTTGCCGATAATATCATCCCGCGGGATAAATCCGAGTCCATTTCGGCTGTCTTTACTGATTAACCGGTTATCCCCCATGACAAAATAATTGTCTTCAGGAATTTCTATAGGGCCAAAATTATTGGTTTGTGCAATTACTTCATCGCTTAAAAAATGCTGCTGATAGGCTTCACCATCAATATACAACTGACTATTTTGAATTTCTATCGTTTCGCCGGGCATCCCGATCACACGTTTTACGTAGTTTTTAGGAGGCTGATGAATAATTACAATATCACCGCGGTCGGGTTCATAGATAGAATAAACAACCTTATTAAAAATCACACGTTCCCCATCCTGAAGGGTGGGATACATACTTTCTCCTTCTACAATTGAAGTGGCAAAAATAAAAGTCCTGAGAAAAAGGGCAAGCATGATGGTAATAACAATTGCCTTGAACCAGCCTATCCATTCTTTTTTTTGATTGATATTTTCCACTTGCTCATCTCCAAAAAGTCCATAATCTTCCCTTATCGTAGCATGTTTAAGTGATCCGGCNCACTTCTTGCGGGGTCTTCACCTGTTGCTTTTCCCGCAGGAGTCGACTTCCCTTCGCTCCCATCTAAGAAGAAATAAGTTTTATTTACTTTTTTACAAAGAAATAAAGCTAATTTTAGCGGAAGAAATACACGGAGACTCCTGTGGGAATGCGCAGTGGGAAGACCCCGCAGAAAAAAAGTGCTCTTCTTTTTTTCGAGGAGGCTGAGCTCAAGCCCACGGAAAGCGTAGTGTATTTCTGCAGCGGCTGACTTCAGCATTTTTATATACTTTCTTATCTTTGAACAAAAGCGCAGAGCGCCTGCTTAAAACGTAGAGATTGGAANTCTGGATTATGTTAGGAAAGCGGATTGGCTTTAGAGAAAGAAATATGATTATGACTGACCAGAATCAAACCCATTTTGATGGTATGGTAAGATTAATTAAAAATATTGTTTATGTATTGCTGGCGATTGAAGCTGTTTTTTTCATTATCATCGCGCTCTATTTTATGAAGTATTACTCTTCGGCTGGTGAAGCATTATTACATGGTTTTTTCTTTGTGATCAGTTCTGTGTCTAACGGCGGTTTTGATATTACCGGGCAATCCCTGATTCCATATCAATCTGATTATTTTGTCCAATTTATGTGTATGATACTCATTATTGTTGGTGCCATCGGCTATCCGGTGATTATTGAAGTGAAGGAATATTTATTTCATAAAAGAAAATTAAAAAACCAATTTCATTTTAGTTTATTTACAAAGCTGACAACAACAACCTTTTTTTGTCTGATACTGGTTGGGGCTGCCGGAATTTTTTTGTTTGATCTTCATGGATTTTTTAAAGATGTCAGCTGGCATGAGTCATTATTTTATGCTTTGTTTCAATCTGTTACAACAAGAAGTGGTGGACTGGCCACAATGGATTTGAATTTATTATCGGATACAAATCATTTATTTATGTCAGCATTAATGTTTATCGGAGCATCCCCTAGCAGTGCCGGAGGAGGAATCCGGACAACGACCTTTGCCTTGGTTCTTATTTTTCTATTTACATTTATCCGGGGCGGGAGAAGCGTTAAAATATTTCATAGAGAGATTTATGAAGTCGATTTAAATAAAGCTGTTACCGTAACTTTTTTTGCAATTATCGTTGTGTTTTCATCTATCATTATACTTACTCTGTTAGAACCGGTTTCTCTGGATGCGGTTATTTTTGAAGTAACCTCCGCTTTTGGAACAGTTGGTCTTTCTCTGGGAATTACAGATGAGTTATCCGCAGTCAGTAAAATTATATTGATGATATTAATGTTTATTGGCCGGGTTGGTATACTTACCTTTCTAATGATATTTAAACGTAAAAAGGATCCTGCAAAATTTAATTATCCGAAGGAAAGAATTATTATTGGTTAAAGCAGCCATTGAAAAAGGGGAAAATGTTGATCATGTAAAATAAAATGGCCTGTGCCTTCAGCACAAGCCATTTTTTGATTAGCAGTAAAATGCAGCTCCTACGATGATTAGTAAAATGAAAAGAACAACAATCAACGCAAAGCCGCCAGCGTAGCCGCCGCCATAGCCGCCACCATAACCGTAGCCACCACCATATCCATAGCCCATGCTTTTCACCTCCTGAACTTACAGTATTACTGTATGCAGATAGATAAAATGTGTATAGACGTTTACCCAGTTTTTCTCGGAACCGAATGCTATCGTTCAGGTAATTGCAGTGCAGAAAAACATGCAATCACATTTTTTTCTTTATTTTATGTCAGGATATTGATAAGATGGTATTAGAATAGGTATATTAAATAATAGTATGTACATATGTGAAGGGAGTGCTTGGGGATGGAAATGCTTTTTGGTGTGGTTTGTTTTGGGATTCTTGTATTAAATATTGGTTTTTGTGTTATGGATAAAGAATAGTTTATTCAGAAGAACAAAAGCGCAGAGCGCCTGCTTAAAAACGTAGAGATTGGAGCGGCGCAACTGAGATAAAGGAAACACGGTGAGGTAACGAACCGATGTTGACTTATCGTAGGGCGCGACGTGAAATCTCCTAGTTTTTGGCGCTCGGAGCTGGATGCGGCTGTTTTTCTATAAATAGTTATCCACAAGGCAATAATTCTATAATTTCCTAGACAGTAAAAAAACCGCTTTAGCAAGGGTTTCCTTACTCAGCGGTTAATTCATCTTTATTCTTTTTATGAGCCAGTAAAAAAGCTTCTTGTTTCTTTTCTAATTTCTCTTCAATTTGTGATATACTTTTTTCATCGTTTAATAATTCTTGTCTGTTCATATCAACCAGTTGTTCAAAATTAAGTGATCTTGGACGCATGCTGTATTCTCCTTTCTATATCTTTTATTATACCCGTATTCGTTCATATTAATCCAAATTATTTGAACATTTATTGAAATTTTTATATTTTTCTAAGTGAAGGTGATTTTGTTGAAGAATTTAATAAACAGTAATGTACAAAATATTGAAATATCAGGAATTCGAAAATTTTTTAATCTCGTATCTGGTGAAAAGGATGTCGTTTCTTTAACTATCGGACAGCCGGACTTCCATACCCCTGATAATGTAAAAAAAGCAGGAATACAGGCGATTGAAAATAACTTCACAACGTATACACCAAATCAGGGGATTCTTGAGCTGCGAAAAGCAATACATACCTATTATCAGACAAATTATGACCTGACTTATCAGCCGGAAACAGAAATTATTGTTACTGCTGGTGCATCTGAAGCAATTGATATTACTTTTCGAACCATTCTCACACCAGGCGATGAGGTCATTTTACCAAGTCCAATCTATCCTGGTTATGAACCGCTCATCACATTGGCAAATGCCAAACCGGTTCATGTCAATACAGCAAATACAGGATTTAAATTTACTCCAGAAATTTTAACGAATGCCATAACAGAAAAAACGAAATGTGTTGTGCTCCCGTCTCCGTCTAACCCGACAGGTGCGGCATATTCAAAGGTGGAATTACAGGCTCTTGCCGAGGTGCTTAAAGAAAAAGAAATATTTATTTTATCTGATGAAATTTACAGTGAAATTGTATTTGATTTTGATCATGCGTCGATTGCTTCAATTCCCGATTTAAAAAATCAGACAATCGTTATCAACGGCGTTTCTAAATCACATTCAATGACAGGCTTTCGTATAGGCTACACACTTGCTCCAGAGTGGTTATCCGGACAAATGCTAAAGGTGCATCAATATAATGTATCGTGCGCTGCTTCCATCAGCCAATATGCCGCATTAGAAGCTCTGACAACTTATCAGCAGCACACGGCGCATATTAAACAGGTTTATAAAGAACGCAGAGATTATGTCTATGAACGCCTAATAAACATGGGATTAGATGTTGAACGGCCACAGGGAGCCTTTTATATCTTCCCTAAGCTGCAGTTAAACAACATGAATTCATTTGATCTTGGTCTCTCTCTCGTTCGTGATGCCAAGCTTGCCCTTGTTCCCGGCAGCAGCTTCTCAAGTTATGGAGAAGGCTATATGCGTTTAAGCTATGCATATCATGAAACTATTTTAAAAGAAGGCTTAGACCGGTTAGAAGCGTACTTATCAGCAAAAAGATAAAGCAGTTGCCTGACACGGGAGAGCCCTTCCCCGTTCTTTGAGGGCTCTCCAACTGGCATGTTTGCGCCGGATCACTTAAACATGCTACGATAAGGGAAGATTATGGACTTTTTGGAGATGAGCAAGTGGAAAATATCAATCAAAAAAAAGAATGGATAGGCTGGTTCAAGGCAATTGTTATTACCATCATGCTTGCCCTTTTTCTCAGGACTTTTATTTTTGCCACTTCAATTGTAGAAGGAGAAAGTATGTATCCCACCCTTCAGGATGGGGAACGTGTGATTTTTAATAAGGTTGTTTATTCTATCTATGAACCCGACCGCGGTGATATTGTAATTATTCATCAGCCTCCTAAAAACTACGTAAAACGTGTGATCGGGATGCCCGGCGAAACGATAGAAATTCAAAATAGTCAGTTGTATATTGATGGTGAAGCCTATCAGCAGCATTTTTTAAGCGATGAAGTAATTGCACAAACCAATAATTTTGGCCCTATAGAAATTCCTGAAGACAATTATTTTGTCATGGGGGATAACCGGTTAATCAGTAAAGACAGCCGAAATGGACTCGGATTTATCCCGCGGGATGATATTATCGGCAAATCCGAATTAATTATCTACCCTTTCAGTGAATTTGGCCGGGTAGAATAAAAGCAGAAAGCTGCTTCCTTTTACTTGAAGAAAAAGGAAGCAACTTTCTGCTTTTTTTATTGTCTAGGAAATTATAGAATTATTGCCTTGTGGATAACTATTTATAGAAAAACAGCCGCATCCAGCTCCGAGCGCCAAAAACTAGGAGATTTCACGTCGCGCCCTACGATAAGTCAACATCGGTTCGTTACCTCACCGTGTTTCCTTTATCTCAGTTGCGCCGCTCCAATCTCTACGTTTTAAGCAGGCGCTCTGCGCTTTTGTTCAAAGATAAGAAAGTATATAAAAATGCTGAAGTCAGCCGCTGCAGAAATACACTACGCTTTCCGTGGGCTTGAGCTCAGCCTCCTCGAAAAAAAGAAGAGCACTTTTTTTCTGCGGGGTCTTCCCACTGCGCATTCCCACAGGAGTCTCCGTGTATTTCTTCCGCTAAAATTAGCTTTATTTCTTTGTAAAAAAGTAAATAAAACTTATTTCTTCTTAGATGGGAGCGAAGGGAAGTCGACTCCTGCGGGAAAAGCAACAGGTGAAGACCCCGCAAGAAGTGATCTCCTTCTGAGGAGGCTGAGGCGTTGCC
>NZ_LT727809.1:0-177964 GCF_900162665.1 Oceanobacillus sojae | reverse complement strand
TGTCTAGGAAATTATAGAATTATTGCCTTGTGGATAACTATTTATAGAAAAACAGCCGCATCCAGCTCCGAGCGCCAAAAACTAGGAGATTTCACGTCGCGCCCTACGATAAGTCAACATCGGTTCGTTACCTCACCGTGTTTCCTTTATCTCAGTTGCGCCGCTCCAATCTCTACGTTTTTAAGCAGGCGCTCTGCGCTTTTGTTCTTCTGAATAAACTATTCTTTATCCATAACACAAAAACCAATATTTAATACAAGAATCCCAAAACAAACCACACCAAAAAGCATTTCCATCCCCAAGCACTCCCTTCACATATGTACATACTATTATTTAATATACCTATTCTAATACCATCTTATCAATATCCTGACATAAAATAAAGAAAAAAATGTGATTGCATGTTTTTCTGCACTGCAATTACCTGAACGATAGCATTCGGTTCCGAGAAAAACTGGGTAAACGTCTATACACATTTTATCTATCTGCATACAGTAATACTGTAAGTTCAGGAGGTGAAAAGCATGGGCTATGGATATGGTGGTGGCTACGGTTATGGTGGCGGCTATGGCGGCGGCTACGCTGGCGGCTTTGCGTTGATTGTTGTTCTTTTCATTTTACTAATCATCGTAGGAGCTGCATTTTACTGCTAATCAAAAAATGGCTTGTGCTGAAGGCACAGGCCATTTTATTTTACATGATCAACATTTTCCCCTTTTTCAATGGCTGCTTTAACCAATAATAATTCTTTCCTTCGGATAATTAAATTTTGCAGGATCCTTTTTACGTTTAAATATCATTAGAAAGGTAAGTATACCAACCCGGCCAATAAACATTAATATCATCAATATAATTTTACTGACTGCGGATAACTCATCTGTAATTCCCAGAGAAAGACCAACTGTTCCAAAAGCGGAGGTTACTTCAAAAATAACCGCATCCAGAGAAACCGGTTCTAACAGAGTAAGTATAATGATAGATGAAAACACAACGATAATTGCAAAAAAAGTTACGGTAACAGCTTTATTTAAATCGACTTCATAAATCTCTCTATGAAATATTTTAACGCTTCTCCCGCCCCGGATAAATGTAAATAGAAAAATAAGAACCAAGGCAAAGGTCGTTGTCCGGATTCCTCCTCCGGCACTGCTAGGGGATGCTCCGATAAACATTAATGCTGACATAAATAAATGATTTGTATCCGATAATAAATTCAAATCCATTGTGGCCAGTCCACCACTTCTTGTTGTAACAGATTGAAACAAAGCATAAAATAATGACTCATGCCAGCTGACATCTTTAAAAAATCCATGAAGATCAAACAAAAAAATTCCGGCAGCCCCAACCAGTATCAGACAAAAAAAGGTTGTTGTTGTCAGCTTTGTAAATAAACTAAAATGAAATTGGTTTTTTAATTTTCTTTTATGAAATAAATATTCCTTCACTTCAATAATCACCGGATAGCCGATGGCACCAACAATAATGAGTATCATACACATAAATTGGACAAAATAATCAGATTGATATGGAATCAGGGATTGCCCGGTAATATCAAAACCGCCGTTAGACACAGAACTGATCACAAAGAAAAAACCATGTAATAATGCTTCACCAGCCGAAGAGTAATACTTCATAAAATAGAGCGCGATGATAATGAAAAAAACAGCTTCAATCGCCAGCAATACATAAACAATATTTTTAATTAATCTTACCATACCATCAAAATGGGTTTGATTCTGGTCAGTCATAATCATATTTCTTTCTCTAAAGCCAATCCGCTTTCCTAACATAATCCAGAGCATTGTACCAGTTGCCATAATCCCGACTGCTCCGAGCTGCATAATCAAAGCCAGAATAATAATCCCGGTTGTACTTAATGAATCAGCAATAGAAATTGTACTTAGTCCTGTTACACTAATGGCACTGACTGCTGTAAATACAATATCAATAAAAGGAATATCGATACCTCGTTGATGAGCAACAGGTAAAGATAACAATATAGTCGATAACGCTATCGCAGCAATATAATAAAACAGCAGCAGCTGAAAAGGTGTCCATTGGTGGATATTTTTGTATTTGTTACGTGTTTTTTGCATTACTTCCCCTTCTTCTTCACAAATAAAAATCTAAAAGTGTGTGTTCAAACAGTCTGCTAATAAATTTCTTTAAATTTCTGGATTAAATTATCTCCCTCATACCCCTTCTCTACAAGGGTTGTTAAAAGCTGCTCCACATCTTTCTTTTGTTTATCTATTATTTTCCCCATCAGCATTACATTCATTTGCTCCCCAATTTCGTGCAGCTCCGTCAATTTCGTTATAAATGAAGCTGGTTCGTTCGTATCTTTTGTAATTGTCGCCTGAACCATCAGCTCTTCATTCTGTTTATCTTTAAAATACTCCCAATAGGAATGATTGATAAACCCTTCGATTAACCATGTATCATGGTCATCTTCACGGTTAATAATCAGCCCGTCAATCAGTTTTACTTCCGTCCCTTCCAGTCCTTTATCATAATCTAAAATCACTAATTTACGCAGTTTAAATGTTTTCATTCATTTCACTCCTCCGTATGAATCCTAATAATTTTACAATACTTATCATTAGGAGTCCATCTCATTTTAATATGAAGGCTTATGCTGCCCTTATAATAACATAGTTTTTACATTTCGTTCATTAAACAGAAGCATTATTATTTTCTCTAACAGACGTAAGAGCAAGATTATTGGAATCAGGCAGAATCCCATGATACACTTACTAGCAAATATTTTTTTACAGTATATATCATGTAAACATTCATTTTTACAATATAGAAAAAGGGGAGTAGCAACATGAATCAAATCATTGAAACAATAATGAATCACCGATCTATTCGAAAATTTGCAGATAAACCTTTAAATAATGTTCAAATAAAAACAATTGTTGAATCTGCACAACGCGCATCATCCTCCAGTAATGTAATGGCGTATAGTATTATCGGCGTATCAGATTCAGCAATCAAGGAACAGCTCTATGCCGTTTCCGGACATGCTCATGTGAAGAATAACGGTCATTTGCTGATCTTTTGTGCAGATTTACACCGGATTGAGCAACTGGAAGGAATTGAACATACAGAGACCTTTCAAACAAATATTGAAAGTACGGAGCAATTTATCGTCGGCACGATTGATGCTGCTTTAGCTGCCCAAACTGCTGCCATTGCAGCAGAATCTTTGGGATTGGGGATTTGCTATCTGGGAAGTCTGCGTAATGATATTCAAGCTTTTAACGATATTCTGAAATTACCAAATCATGTTGTTCCGTTGTTTGGTATGGCTATCGGCTATCCAAAAGAAATACCTGATATCAAACCACGTCTGCCGCTTGCAGCTATATATCACGAAAATCAATATATTCCTTTTGAGAAACAAAAGCATTTTATTCAGGAATATGATTTGACTATGAAAGACTATTATGAATCCCGGAATTCCAATAACAAACAGGAAACATGGACAGAACAAATCGGCCAAAAATATGAGAAACCAACCCGTATGGATGTAGGTCCATTTGTAAAAGCAAAAAATTTAAACAAGCATTAAAAATTAAATTATCCATAGAGAAAAAATATAAATTCCTCTACCCTATAAAAAACGACAGGCAGTTGAACTGTGTCTCCGAATGTTAATACATCTAACATTCGGAGAGTGGTTCAATAAACTGTCGTTTTTTTATGCATCAAATTCCCGTTTTCTTCAAATGTAAAAACGTTATCTTCTCCTTCATATGTACCTCTGTTCTTCCTTTTTCTCATCTCTTTACAAATTCAGATCTCTCTACTGATAAGGATTTTGGAAATTGTTTACAAGCATAAAAAATGACTTTTTTATCAAAATAATAAGTGCAAGATATGAAAAGGAGTGAAGATAATGACAGTAGGTACGCAGGTTCAACAAACTATATCAGGTTTAAAAAGTGCACAGGCGAGCCTTGAGCAGTTTGCACTTCAAACAGATAATAAGCAGGCACAGCAACTATATAAAAATGCAGCACAGCAAACACAGGGTATTTTAGACCAATTAGAGCCAAGAGTGCAGCAGGTTATGCAGGAAGAGCCTCAATACAAACAGTAATAAGGTATGTTAGAAAGGCACAAGAAAACCGGGGACTCTCCGTACAGTCCCCCCTACATATCAGAATGAAGAACAGGATGTGAGTATATGAACTCCAGGAAAATTACACTGTTGATACTCTTTATTATTTTTTTAGCCGGTTGTAATCATAGCGAATCTTCTTATTCCGATGACCCTAATATAACGCATTTATCTACGAGTTCTAATCAAGAACAAGAAGCTGCTGTCCAGGCAAAAGAATTACTTGCGGATAGAGATGATATTAAAGCTGTTCACGCAGTAAATACAAAAGATATGCTGCTTGTGACTATTGAAATTCCTCATCATGAGCGTTTTTCATTAAAGGAAAAAAGTAAAACCTATCAAAAAGAACTGGAGCAGAATTTTCCCAATTTCACCATAGAATTGTCAACCGATAAAAAGATAATCCTTGAAACAGCTGACTTAGAGGAAAAAATAACAAAAAATACTTTAACAGATGATGAAATAAAGAAACAAATGGAGAAAATAATACATTTATCCAAGGAACAGACTTGATAGGAGAGAAGGTTTCAGAAATCCTCCGTTTGTTTCGTATAAACCCGAAAAGGAGTGTCTTAAATGGGAGATAAAAAGAAACAAAAATTACAGCCAAATCAGCAGCGGTATCAAGCTTTCCAACAAAAACGTGAAATAAAACGGCCCATCTTTAAAAATTGTATCAAGGCTTTCCTTATTGGCGGTTTAATCTGTTTCATCGGACAGCTTATTTCTACCTTTTATATTTACCAATTTAATTTCACAGAAAAAACAGTCGGAAATCCAACTGTTGCTACGTTAATTTTTCTTACGATGCTGTTAACCGGTTTCGGTGTCTATGACCGTATTGCCCAATTTGCCGGAGCAGGTTCTGCAGTTCCTGTAACAGGTTTTGGAAACGCCGTTATCTCTTCCGCAATTGAGTATCGATCAGAAGGATTTATCCTCGGTGTCGGCAGCAATATGCTCAAACTGGCCGGACCTGTCATTGTTTACGGCGTATTTTCAGCATTTATCGTAGCCATCATTAAAACCATACTCACACAATGGGGGGGATTCTAATGCTAAAAGGACATCAATCCTGGATTTTCGAAAATCGTCCATCTATTCTGTCTACAGGAACTGTTGGCGGACCATTTGAAGCAAAAGGGAAAATTCCTGAAGCATTTGATATTCTTCATGAGGATATGTGGCTTAATCAGGATTCCTGGGAGAAAGCCCAGCAAAAAATGCTGGAAGAAGCGATACAGACTACTTTAAAAAAAGGCCGTATCGAAAAAGAAAGCGTGGAATTTTTAATTGCCGGTGATTTAATTAACCAAATGACACCGACCAGCTTTGCGGCAAGTACAAGCAGCATTCCCTTTTTAGGAGCCTTCAGTGCCTGTGCCACCTCGATGGAAAGTCTGGCACTCGCTGCTTCTATTATTAATGCTAAGGGAGCTAATTATATTCTTTGTGCAGCATCCAGCCATAACGCAGCTACGGAAAAGCAATTTCGTTACCCGACAGAATATGGCGGACAGAAGCCCCCTACCTCCCAGTGGACGGTTACTGGAGCAGGATGTGCGCTTGTCGCTCAAAATGGGACCGGACCAGCTATAACATCTGCCACAATTGGAAAGGTAGCTGATATGGGCATGACTGACCCATTTAATATGGGCGGGGCTATGGCTATCGCTGCCGCCGATACAATTGAAGCACACTTTCGGGATATGCAGATTGATCCATCTTATTACGATTTAATCATAACAGGCGACCTTGGACATATTGGAAGAGAGGTTTCTCTGGATTTATTACATGACCGGAATATCCCGATTGACGCAGAAAAATATGTTGACTGCGGAATTGCCATCTATCGGGAGGACCAGCCGGTTCTTGCCGGAGGGAGCGGAGCAGCATGTTCTGCCATTGTGACCTATGGACATTTCCTTCAGGAAGTAATAAAAGGAAATTTAAAAAGAATTCTTGTCGCAGCAACCGGGTCCCTTCACTCTACACTAAGCGTTCAGCAAAAAGACCCCATCCCATGTATTGCACATGCTGTATCAATAGAAGCAAGGAGTGAGCATATATGATTTTTTTCTGGGCATTTGTTGTAGGAGGCCTTATCTGTGTTATTGGGCAAATTATGTTCGACGTATTTAAGCTGTCTCCTGCACATACTTTATCGATTTTAGTTATTGCTGGAGCTATTTTGGATGGAGTTGGCTGGTATGAACCGCTTATCGATTTTGCCGGAGCAGGAGCAACAGTACCTATTACAAGCTTTGGGAACTCTTTAGTACACGGAGCAATGCAGGAAGCGGAAAAACACGGATTAATTGGAGTAGTAACAGGAATGTTTGAAGTAACAAGTGCAGGTATTTCCGCTGCGATTATATTTGGTGTTATCGGAGCTATTATTTTTAAACCAAAAGGATAGGAAGGTGCTTTATGACAGTAGGATCACAAGTAAAAACATGCTATGCTACCTTAAAATCCATTGAAGCTGGATTAGACCTGTTACAAGCCTCAACAACGGAACAAGGCTTAAAAACAACAATAGATGAAACTTCTCGATTAATTAAGATTGCACGTCAGGATATACATCAGCAAATCATTCATATTGATAAACAAGAACCGCAATATAAATCCTAAAGGGAGGGAAAATCATGCCTGAATGGATATCAATTATTATTCGCTCCGTTATTTTAATTACCGTCTTATTTTTCTTTGTAAAGTGGCTTGGGGCGAAACAATTATCGCAGCTCAATATATTTGAAACCATTTCCGGAATTGTACTCGGAGGAATTGCTGCCTTCCATACTGTTGATCCATACAATAGCTTTTATTATGCATTATTAGCCATGTTTGTCTGGTTTATTGCTGCATTCACAATTGAAAAGCTATCCCTGAAAAGCAAGCGTATACGGGACTTTACGGATGGAAAAAGCACCGTTTTTATTCAAAATGGGAAGGTTATGGAGGAAAATTTAAAAAAGGAAGGCTATTCTACCGATGACCTATTAGAAAAGCTCAGGAATAACGATCAATTTCTTGTTTCTGATGTAGAATTTGCTGTGTTAGAGCCGACTGGCGAATTAAATGTTCTGCCAAAACGGGAGAATCGTCCGATAACCTTAAAGGACTTAAATATTACTCCAGCACCTGACAAAGAGCCGCAAACAGTTATTGCGGACGGTAATATACTGCTGGAGCCTCTGGCTAATGCTTCATTAAATCCGACCTGGCTGGAAGCAGAATTAGAGAAACAAAATGTCACGATAGATAATGTTTTTCTCGGGCAGGTGGATCATCAGGGACAGTTATTCCTTGATCTTTATGATGATCACATTGCTGTCCCTGAGCCAGCACAATCTGCGCTATTATTAGCCAGTATGAAAAAATGCCAGGCGGATTTAGAACTGTTTGCTTTAGCTACGGATAATCCTCAAGCTAAGGAATTATACGACCGGAATCAAAAACGGCTGCAGGAAGCAGTGAGACGAATGGAGCCTTATTTAAAATAATACAGCTGAATGCTGATTATGCATATAAATAGGCAGGGGACTTTTTCAGCTATATAAAAGTCCCCTGCCTATATTTTCCTGATTATTTTACCGCTGCTCCCATTCTTCTTTTAAAAATGAATGAATACAGGTATCCTGAGATTGTTCCGCCTGGTTAATATAACTTCTTAACAATCCTTCTTTTTGAAATCCAAGCTTATCTAATAACTGATTGGACGCCTTGTTTTCGGGGCAGGTAATGGCGCCGGCCCTTTTTAAATCCAGCTGCTGAAAGCTATAGTTTAAGAAATACGGATAATCACCTTTCCAAATTGCTTTCCTCCATCTAAATAGCTGAATGCATCTAAACTTTGATCGAGAGAAAAAACACGATCGACCACCGGATGTAATTGGTATTGTTCAGCATGCTCAAGAGCAGCAATCAATTCTTCCCTGCAGCCCATCGTGGATCCGATAAGCTTGTACTGCCCATAAAAGAAAGAACGCAGATCAAACTCCACAATATCGTCCGTAGTTGCGCCGAATGTTACAAATCTTCCTCCCTTCTTCAAAATAGCTAAAGAGCGGCTGAAGGTTGCTTTTCCGTTACTATCAATAACCATATCAATTGTCTCATTGGCCAGCCTTTCTTTCCAGTTATCAGCTGTATCAATAACAACATCTGCTCCAAGTTTTACAGCCTTTTCTCTTTTCTCAGCACTTCTTGATGTTGTAATAACCCGGGCACCAATATTTTTCGCAAAAGCAATTAAATAAGTTGCCACCCCTCCGCCTGCTCCAGGGATAAAAACAGTCTCTCCTTTTTGAAGCTGACCTTTTGTAAACATCGCCCGGTAACCTGTCAATGCAGCCAATGGAAACGCCGCTGCTTCTTCCCAGCTCATATGGGCCGGCTTCGGTTCTACCTGATCTTCAGAAATAACAATTTTCTCAGCAAACGTTCCATGATCCGGCATCCCTAAAATATCAAATTCTACAGGTGGAGCTTCACTATTTCTATTCCATCGTAATGCAGGATTAATAATCACTTCATCTCCAACTTTTACATCTGTAACGTTTCTGCCTGTTTTTTCAACGATTCCGGCGCCATCTGACCCAAGTATCAGAGCCTCCTCTGCTCCTTTTCTACGATTAGGAATACCTAAATCTCTCCGGTTAATTCCTGCTGCCTTCAGATTAACAACTACTTCTGATCCCCCGGGCTCCTGTAATTCCATTTCTCTCATTTTTAAACTGCCTTTTTCATGTACAAGTGCTCTCATCAATTTAACTCCTCCCTTTCACTCAAATAATATCCAGTCCATATATTCATTTTAAAATATGAATGATTCTTTACCCAATTATAAGCTCATGAATTTATTATGTACATGATTCATCAGTAAAGAGCTCTCTTTATAAAAAAAGAAAGCTCTTTATTAGTTTTACAGCCTAAAATATAAAAACTGCTGCAATTGTTGCTATCCCTAAACCAATAATGACCGGGAAGAAATTTTTCCTCACCAATTCTATTGCAGAAACACCACAGAAGCCGGCTACCGCAATTAGGGATGACCAGGCAATTAATGCTCCACCGCCTGCCCAAATAGCTCCAAGCTGCCCTATAGCGGCTAATGTACTCGCATCTATAGAAGAAGATTCCAATGATGCAGCCAAAGCTCCCGTTAAAGGCAATCCCGAAAAACCAGATCCATCCAAACCGGTGATAATCCCGACTAACAATAAACTAAAAGCAACAAAGACTGTACTTTCTGGAAGAAAAGATTGGATAGAAGTAATAATCTCAAATAAAAAAGATGGGGCTTCTTCTACAAGTAATATTTCCTTAGAAAATTCAGCGCTGCCTAAAAAGAAAAATCCAGCAATCGGAATAACTGGCCCCATTGCTCTAAAGGCAAATACAAATCCATTTGTAATATGATTACCTACATAATCCAGCGCATTTCGTTTTCCAAATACAGCTGTAGCAAGTAATAATAAAATAACCGCTACTCCCCCTACAAGGGCAGCACCTTCTCCGCCAATTAACTCACTGGATCCAAAAAATTTATTATAGAGCATATACCCAACTACCGCCAGCAAAACAACCGGCACCAGCCAAGCAAAAATACGGCTCCATTTAATCAGATGCTTTGAAGCTGCTTTATGCCCGGAAGAATCATAGTCTTGAATTTGTTCTGCTTCTACCTGATTTCTAGGATCATCTTTTGAACGGATCGATTTCCGGTAAAATAAATAAGCTAATACAGCAACTGTTATCCCGGTAATAAGGGATAGAACCAGAGACCGGTCTGCAACTATAGACGTTTCTACACCTGCTGCTTTCGCGGATAAAGCCGGCGCTACCTGAACAATATAATCAGAGGATAGTGCCATCCCTTGACCTGCGATGGTAATTGCAACTGCAGCTGTAATTGCGGGAAGCCCGGACCTTATTGCAGCAGGAACAAGTAAAGCACAAATAAGCGGGACAGCTGGAGTTGGCCAGAAAAATAAGGAGATACAATACGTAACAATAATCAAAACAAAATAAGAAAGGTGTCCATTCGTCATGACCTTTTGCACCGGCTGAATCATCAGCACATCTGCCCGTAGATCCTTTAGTGCATTTAACAACGCAAGCATAAACGTAATAATCAAAAAGATGCTGAAAAGCTCCTGAGCAGCGACTAAATTAGCATAGAAAATAGCCATAAATCCACTGACTATACTTCCTTTATAGGCCCATGCAATAACGAACGTTCCCAGTAAGCTTGGAAGGACAATCCCTCTCCGGAAAATCATTGTCACTAAAATAAGCAGGGTGAAAAAACCATACAGTAAATGCGGGATAGTTAAACTCATTTCATTCAGATCCTCTCCTTCAATGTGTACAATAGCCTATGCAGCATGGAAGACAGAGGGTACAAAATAATAAAAATATGTGTGAGGGCTGTTTTATCATAGTAAAGAACGAAAATTTATGTCAGATAACGTTTTGTTGTATAATCTCTTCCATCTCAACAGAAAAAAGCACAATGGTAAATTTCTAAACCATTGCGCTTTTTTTAAAATTTATTCGAGAATATCTATGACTTTTTTCACCGAGTCTGCAGATTTATCTAACTGTACTTTCTCTTCCTCGGTTAAATCCAGCTCGATAATTTCTTCCATTCCTTTTCCACCGAGAACGGTTGGAACACCCAGATAAATATCCTGATACCCATATTCACCATTTAAATAAGCGATAGATGGCAAAATACGGCGCTGATCCTTGAGGATAGCCTCGGCCATTACTGTTAACGATGCTGCAGGTGCATAATAAGCACTTCCATTTCCTAACAGATTTACAATCTCTCCGCCGCCGGTCCGGGTCCGCTGCACAATCTCTTCCAGACGTTCTGGAGAAATAAGTTTTTCAAGGGGGATTCCTCCAGCATAGGAATAACGGGTAAGCGGAACCATATCATCACCATGTCCGCCAAGAACGAAACCGGTTATATCTTTTACGGAAATATTTAATTCCTCCGCCACAAAAGCCCTAAAACGAGCTGTGTCCAATACTCCTGACTGTCCTATTACACGTTCTCTGGGAAAGCCCGATGCTTTATAGACTGTATACGTCATTGCATCAACAGGATTGGTCAGTACAACAATAATTGCATTCGGGGAATACTTCACAATTTCTTTTGTAACCGACTTCATTATTTTTGCGTTTGTATTTACTAAATCATCCCGGCTCATTCCCGGTTTACGTGCAATTCCGGCAGTAATAATCACTAAATCGGAATCCTTTGTATCTCCATAATCCGAAGTTCCAGATACTCTTGCATCAAAACCTTGAACCGGGGCTGCTTCCGCCATATCCAATGCTCTTCCCTTCGTCGGGTTCTCCATATCCGGAATATCAACGAGAACAACATCTCCCAATTCCTTTTGTGCAACCATTAATGCAGTGGTTGCTCCTGTAAATCCGGAACCGATAACGGAAACTTTTTTGCGTACAGAAACCATCAAATTTACCTCCCACTGTTTTTCCTTTATTTGAAGAAAATGTTTGCAGCAAATGATAATTTATATCGTTGCTGCAAACATTCTCTCGGGATTAACAGAATTAATTACTCTGTTTCATATTCTTTTTAGCATAGAAAGCTTTTTATTTATGCTTCCATGTTTTTAATAAGTTCGTCAGCAAACTCAGAGCATTTCACTTCTGTTGCACCATCCATAAGGCGGGCAAAGTCGTAAGTTACCACTTTCGAACCAATTGTTTTATCCATTGATTTTGTAATTAAGTCAGCTGCTTCTCTCCATTCTAAATGCTCAAGCATTAATACAGCTGAAAGAATAACAGAAGACGGGTTAACTTTATCTAATCCTGCATATTTTGGAGCAGTACCATGAGTTGCTTCAAAAATAGCATGTCCAGTATCATAGTTAATATTTGCTCCCGGAGCAATACCAATTCCGCCAACCTGTGCAGCTAACGCGTCAGAAATGTAGTCACCATTCAAGTTCATTGTTGCTACCACATCAAACTCTTTTGGACGGGTAAGGATTTGCTGTAAGAAGATGTCTGCAATAGAATCCTTCACAAGAATTTTACCAGCTGCCAATGCATCATCCTGTGCTTTGTTTGCCGCATCTTTACCTTCCGCTTCTACAATGCGGTCATATTCAGCCCAAGTAAATACTTTATCGCCGAATTCCTGTTCAGCAACTTCATAGCCCCAGTTTTTGAAAGCTCCTTCGGTAAATTTCATAATGTTACCTTTATGTACTAAAGTAACACTCTTGCGTCCTTCACTTAACGCATAATCAATGGCAGCACGAACAATACGTTTTGTACCTTCTTCAGATACCGGTTTAACACCAATGCCTGATGTTTCAGGGAAACGTACATTTTTAACGCCCATTTCATTTTTTAAGAAGTCAAGAACCTTCTTAACCTCATCAGTGCCTTCCTGCCATTCAATACCAGCATAGATATCCTCTGTATTTTCACGGAAAATAACCATATCTACATCTTCCGGACGTTTTACCGGAGAAGGGACACCTTCAAAATAACGTACAGGACGCAGGCAGGTAAATAAATCTAATTCTTGACGTAAAGCTACGTTAAGGGAGCGGATACCGCCACCGATAGGTGTAGTTAACGGACCCTTGATAGCAATCTTATATTCGTTAATTTTATCAAGTGTATCCTGTGGTAACCATTCACCTGTCTTATCAAAAGCTTTTTGACCGGCATATACTTCTAACCAATCGATCGATTTTTCACCATTATAAGCTTTTTCAACAGATGCTTCGATAACACGGCGGGCTGCAGCCCAAATATCAGGACCGGTTCCATCCCCTTCAATAAATGGAATTACCGGTTTATTTGGTACATTCATTTCGCCATTTTCTACTACAATTTTTTCACCTTGTGTCATAGATAAAAACCTCCTATTAATAACTCCTATTACATTCTACTACATTTTAACGATATTATCATTAACCTCTATCTTCAATAGCAACATAATCCTGTAAGTCTGGTCCATTATATTCAGCACGCGGACGAATCAAGCGGTTGTCAGCATATTGCTCTAAAATATGAGCTATCCAGCCGGAAGTTCTGCTGACAGCAAATATCGGTGTAAATAAATCTTCATTGATACCTAAGCTGTGATAAACAGATGCACTGTAAAAATCAACGTTTGCAGGCAGACCCTTATGCTCTTTCACATAGTCCTCAATTTTAATAGACATGTTATACCATTTTTCCTGCCCGGTACGTTTTGTCAATTGCTTAGACATTTCTTTTAAGAATTTAGCTCTCGGATCCCCGTTACGGTATACACGATGCCCCATTCCCATAATTTTTTCTTTATTCTCCAATTTTTCCTTGATATATGGAATAGCATTTTCTTCTTCCCCGATTTCAAGAAGCATCTTCATTACATTTTCATTTGCTCCGCCGTGTAATGGGCCTTTTAAAGCTCCAATAGCTGCTACAAGCCCTGAATAAATATCAGAAAGTGTTGCCACACAGACCCGTGCTGTAAACGTAGATGCATTTAATTCATGGTCCGCATGAAGAACAAGCGCTTTATTAATCGCTTCTACCTCGATGTCCTCCGGCTCTTTTCCATTTAGCATAAATAAGAAGTTGGCAGCATAGCTTAAACCTTCTTTTGGCTGAACCGGATCTTTTCCATCACGAATTCTGGCAAATGCAGCTACGATAGAAGCAATCTTTGCCTGAATGCGGATTGCTTTTCTTTTATTTGCTGCTTCTTCCATATCATCTGCTTCTTCATCATAAACTCCTAATAATGAAACCGCTGTCCGTAGAGCTGCCATCGGATGAACACGTTTCAAGTCGTATGAACGTAAATGATCAATAATATCATCTGAAATTGTCATATTCTTTGCTAAATCAGCTTTTAACGCATCTAATTCTGATTTCGCAGGAAGCTTTTGATTCCAAAGTAAATAAATAATTTCTTCAAAGCTGGAATTTTCAGCTAAGTCATCAATTTTATAACCAACATAGGATAATTGATCATCAATGATCGAACTGATTGCTGATTGTGTTGCGACAATATTTTCTAATCCTTTTGTTGTTGACATATTACCCTCTCCCTTTCCAGTTAATCAGAGTATTACATATTGTTCTACATTAAATAAATAATACAAGGGTGACAAACTAAATTTTGGCTGTTTAAAGCTATGTAGGAATAAATTTAAGCAAATCTTATTACATTCGCTTAGTATCAATCAGGTGATGGAACTCGCGTTTCGTGGACGATTAAACGTGGAACCAAAATCTTTTGAAAGTTACGAATCAAAGAATTTATTATTCTACTTTTTAAACAAACTCAGAAAAAAACTTTATCTTTATTTGTACCCTGATTTGATTAAAGCAATCCTTTTTGCCTGCCCATCTTTCATTATAAATGATAATAGGCAGAATGTGAATTGAAACCGTTTAAATTTCGTAAAATAACTGCCGGATCCTCCGTACTTATACATGTTAAATCAAATTATTCCTTATAGAGCGTGTTCAAAAAGTGCTATAAGTGCATCCTTGCTCGTATGATGTGCTGAAATACGAAGTTGATCCATTCGTGTGAATAGTAATTCACACGCCTTTCAGCAGGGCGGGTGATCTCAGCCCCCGGTCCAAAAGGAGAATTCAAAAATACCTTAATACTTCTACTTTGCTATATAAAATCATAGATTACAATAAGGTCGTTTATTTGGGGGAAATATCATGCAATCAAAAATCGCTGGACAACTTATCCGCAGTCTTATTATCATTATCATTTTACTCGGCAGTATTTTTCTTCTCTATATGCTTTTCCCTTATATATATCCTATTCTGATAGCATTCTTACTATCGCTTCTCTTTCAGCCCTTCATCAGATTTTTTGCAGAAAGGCTGAAAATGCCAAGGCTGCTTGCTTTAATCAGCACATTTATTCTTTTTTTCAGTTTGTTTACATTTGCTTTATTCTTTTTAGTTAGCGAGGTCTATCAGGGCATTCTTTACTTATCGGACAGGCTGCCCGCCTATTTTCACCACATGATGGAACAATTTCAACAGGTGTTAGATATCCATATATTACCTTTATATGATCAGTTGCTTTCTTTTCTGACTACTTTACATGTTGATTATCGTTTGGAAGTCTATGAATATATAAATTCCTTTACAGAAACGATTACTGCAGCATTGACCCGCTTTTTTCAAATGCTGTTACAACAAACGGCAAATTTTCTTATGATGCTGCCAAATTCTTTTACTGTTTTTATTTTTATTATACTGGCTACGCTTATGATCAGCTATGATTTTCATAACATCCAAAATAAGTTTCATGAAATCATACCTTCTAATTGGTACGTTCTTCATAAAAAAATAGCCTCTCATTTAAAAGAAGCTGTAATTGGTTATTTTAAAGCTCAAGTTATACTTGTTTGTATTTCTGCAGTTATTTTATGGGCCGGTCTTCTCATTCTTCGTGTGGAGCATGCCTTTACAATTGTGTTATTTGCAGCAATTGCAGATTTTATCCCGTATTTAGGAATTGGTATTATTATTGTACCCTGGATTCTTTTCAGCTTTTTAACCTTTAATTACCCTTTAACAATTGGTTTGTCCATACTTTATGGGCTTATCATCATTATCAGACAATTGATAGAGCCTAAAATTATGGCAACTTCTATTGGGATTTCGCCTTTAATGATGCTCATAGGGATGTTTTTAGGCATCCAATGGTTTGGCGTCTTTGGGTTTATCCTTGCTCCTGTAATTTTAGTGGTTATCCTTGCCATCAAAAAATCCGGTGTATTTCAGCAATTATTTCTTTACATTAAGGGGTAATCTATCACCAGCGGCGATAAATTATTGTGTTTCTGCCCACAAGCTGCATTGCTATTTTCTTTAGTTGCTTTTTAAATTGATTTCTTGTCCAAGGTATCAGTAATAATAAACCAACTATATCTAAAACAAAGCCCGGGATAATAAGCAAAAATGCACCAAGCATCGTTGCCAGTCCATCGAGAATTTCATCGGTTGGCGGTGTACCTCTCTGTATTTGCAGCTGTGCGCGTCTAAAAACTTCCATCCCCTGATACCTGGCAAGGAAAATACCCAGCATTGCTGTTCCGATAATTAATCCAACTACCCATAAAACGCCGATAAGCTGGCTTAACCAAAGAAACACGCCAATCTCTATTGCTGGGATAATTATAAATGCCAGAAGAAGGTATTTATTTCTCATTTTCAACACCCTTTCTACCTCGATGCGGTATTTTTACCCATTCCCAGAATATACCCGAAATATATAAAAGTAGAAATACCTATATTATCTATCCATTGAATTGTATCATTGAAAATGAATATTTTCACGGTTAAGTTCGCGACTTCCTGGGACTATGCCGGGACTACGATTACTCGCTTCATCAAAAAACGTTGTCTCAGGAATTGAACTGACATACGTCCTGTATGCTTCCACAGGAAAAAGTGCTCTTCTTTATTCTTAAATAAAACCCCCGATATCCTATCGGGGGTTTTATATACCTATTTTTTTTATATGTTTACAGTACGCCTGCATGACCGGCATAGACCTGTCCACGGCTGCTGTCTACAGTAATATCCTGGCCATCCTTCAGTACCTCAAAAACATTCTCTACGCCAACAATAACCGGGATTCCAATGCTGACACCAACTACTGCCGCATGAGAAGTCAGACCGCCTTCTTCTGTAATAATTGCAGAAGCTTTCTCGATTGCCGGCATCATTTCTTTTTCGGTAGCATGCGTCACAAGGATATCTCCTTCATTCATACGAGTTAATGCTTCTTCATTATTTTTAGCAAAGACAACATGCCCGTACGCTTTACTTCTGCCGATTCCTTGTCCTTTCGCCACAACATCACCAATGACATGGACTTTCATTAGGTTTGTTGTACCTTTTTCACCGGCAGGCACTCCTGCAACAACAAGTACTGTATCTCCGCGTTTACATACTTCTGCTTCAAGTCCCCGTTTTACAGCTACTTCTAACATCTCATCTGTAGATTTTGTCGGTGTGCCCATAACTGCATGGACGCCCCAGACAAGTGAAAGCTGACGGTTTACTATTTCATCGACTGTTACAGCAATAATCGTTGCTTTAGGACGATATTTTGAAACCATACGGGATGTTGATCCGCTTTCTGTCGGTGTAATAATTGTACCTATATTCAAGTTATATGCTGTATGAGAAACGGATTGTGTAATAGCTTCCCTGATCTCCATATCAACATTTTTAGAACGTTCTTCTAAAATAGCTTTATGATTTAATGCAGATTCTGCTTTTAATGCAATATTACTCATGGTTTGTACAGATTCAACCGGATAAGTACCAGCTGCTGTTTCACCGGAAAGCATGATTGCATCTGTGCCGTCAAAAATTGCATTTGCAACGTCAGAAGCCTCTGCTCGGGTCGGACGAGGGTTCCTTTGCATCGAATCTAACATTTGTGTTGCTGTAATAACTGGTTTCCCGGCTGTATTACATTTTTTGATGAGTTTTTTCTGTACAAGAGGAACATCTTCTGCAGGAATTTCCACACCAAGATCTCCACGTGCAACCATTAAACCATCACTGACCTCCAGGATGCTGTTAATATTATCTACACCCTCCTGGTTTTCAATTTTAGGGATAATTTTAATATGCTCTGCATTATGCTGCTCTAATACTTCTTTAATTTCTAATACGTCTGAAGGGCGGCGGACAAAGGATGCTGCAATAAAGTCCACCCCTTGTTCCACTCCAAAAATAATATCATTGGTATCCTTTTCTGTAATTCCGGGAAGATTGACGGATACATTTGGAACGTTAACTCCTTTTTTGTTTTTAATTTCTCCGGAGTTTAACGCAACAGTGATAATTTCTCCACTGTCCTGATTAATTTCTTTTACTTCCAGTTCGATAAGTCCATCATCCAGCAGGATTTTAGATCCTTCATGAACGTCGTTGATTAATCCATCATACGTAATGGAGAACCGTTCAGCAGTTCCTTCAACTTCCTTCATTGAAATAATTACTTTTTCGCCCTGAACAATATCTGCTCTTCCTTCTTTAAAGTTTCCTGTACGAATTTCCGGCCCTTTAGTATCAAGAAGAATAGCTACTGTTTTATTTTTCTTAGCAGCTGCCTCACGAATATTATTAATTCTGGCACCATGCTCATCAAAATCTCCATGGGAGAAGTTTAATCTGGCAACATTCATTCCTGCATCAATTAACTTCTCTAATGTTTCTATTGATTCCGATGCCGGCCCAATTGTACATACAATTTTTGTGTTTCTCATTTTAATTCCTCCTTAAATTCAACCAAATTCTATCATAAGAGCGTGTTCAAAAAGTTCCTAAGTGCTGGTATGTGCTCCTGATCCATTTATGCAGTATGATGATATAACAAGGAAATAAATTTATTTATTTCCTTGTTATATCATCATACTGCTACCTTTCAGCAAGGCTGAAAGGCGTGTGAATCGGGAGATTCACACGAATGGATCAAACCTAGTTTTTAGCAAATAATACGAGCAAGAATTAACTTATATATCACTTTTTGAACATCCACCTTAAGTATGTTAGATAGAAAGTTCTTTAGATAGCTGGAACATGTCATTATTAATATGATGCTTCAATTTTAAAATATCATTAATATCATTATCTACAATTTGGTTGTTTTGAATTCCAACCATACGCCCGCCTTTATTATTGAGCAGCAGTTCTACAGCTGCAGCACCAAGTCGGCTTGCCAGTACTCTATCCTGACCAGTTGGTGAACCGCCCCTTTGGATATGTCCTAATACAGTTACTCTTGTTTCCAAGTCAGTTGCTTCTTCAATTTGTTTTCCAACATCAAATCCGCTGCCGACACCTTCCGCAAGCAGGATAATACTATGCTTTTTCCCGCGCTTATGTCCCCGGTTTAACCGGTCAACGATTTGGGAGAATTCATCTTTTTGCTCTGGAATAAGAATACTTTCTGCACCAACAGACAATCCGGCCCAAAGCGCCAAATCGCCTGCATCCCGTCCCATTACTTCTATGACATATGTACGCTCATGAGAAGTAGCGGTATCACGAACTTTATCCACGGCATCTATGATCGTGTTAAGAGCTGTGTCAAATCCAATTGTGAAATCCGTTCCTGCAATATCATTATCAATTGTTCCAGGTACACCAATACAAGGGATACCTTTTTCTGTCAGCTTTTGTGCGCCTTTAAAACTGCCATCCCCCCCAATTACAATTAAACCTTCTATGCCGGCTTTCTTCATTTGTTCAATTGCTTTTTGCTGTCCTTCATCCGTTTTAAACTTTTCACTTCTTGCTGAGAAAAGAATTGTTCCCCCACGGTGAATAATATCACCGACAGAACCAAGGTGCATTTGTTCAAAGTTTCCATCCATTAAACCCTGGTAGCCGTTTTTAACCCCAACTACTTCCATGTCATGATAGATTGCTTTTCTTACAGTTGCTCTGATAGCAGCATTCATACCAGGAGCGTCTCCTCCGCTAGTTAAAACACCAATTTTTTTCATTTATGATTCACCTCATTAATCGATTATTGATTTCTCAATCTTTCATCCACTACTCTATCTATTTTACATGATTCTTTCATTATAATCCAAATTAAAATAAAGGCTGATATTCATCCTCAGCCTTTATAAACGATACTTAAACCGTTTGAAATGAACCTATCTTTTTATATTTTTGCCATCTTTCTTCTACAATATCCTCAGATGACAATTCTTTTAACTCTTTTAGAGACTTTTCAAGTACTTGATCGATAAATGCAGCTTGTTTATCAATGTCCCGATGCGCTCCACCTTTCGGCTCTGGTATCACTTCATCAATAACGCCCAATTTTTTCAAATCAGGAGCTGTAATCCGCATTGATTCAGCGGCACGCTGCGCTTCACCTGCGTCCTTCCACAGGATGGCAGCAGCGCCTTCTGGAGAAATTACGGAGTATGTAGAATTCTCCAGCATATGAACGTGATTTCCTACACCGATTCCTAATGCACCGCCGCTGCCGCCTTCTCCAATTACAATACACACAATAGGGACGGTTAAGCCGGCCATTTCCATTAAGTTTTTGGCAATGGCTTCACTCTGTCCTCTTTCTTCAGCTGCCTTGCCCGGGTACGCCCCTTTTGTATCAATGAAAGTGATAATTGGGCGATTGAATTTTTCAGCCTGCTTCATATGACGCAACGCTTTTCTATAGCCTTCAGGATGTGGCATTCCGAAATTACGTTTGATATTTTCTTTCGTATCTTTTCCACGCTGATGACCAATGATAGTTACCGGCTGATTTTTATAATAAGCAATTCCCGAAACAATTGCTTCATCTTCACCAAACAAACGGTCACCATGAAACTCAATAAAATCTTCAAATAGTCTTTCTACATAGTCTAATGTAGTAGGACGGTCAGGATGTCTGGCCATCTGGACACGATTCCAGGGCTTCAGATTTCCATAAATATCCTCTTCCAGTTTTGCCAAGCGCTCTTCCAGTGTCTTTATTTCATCTTTCAAATCAATTTCACTGTTTTCTGTGAATGCTTTTAATTCTTTAATCTTTTCTTTTAAATTTACAATTGGTTTTTCAAATTCCATTATTGGCGCCATTTATGATTACCTCCCATCTGCATGCATGGAAAGAATTTTTCCAAGCATTTTTTTCATGTCATGACGGTGAATAACCTTATCTATCTGCCCATGCTCTAATTGAAATTCAGCAGTCTGAAAATCGTTTGGTAATTTTTCACGAATAGTCTGCTCGATAATTCTTCGACCAGCAAAACCTATTAATGCCCCCGGTTCGGCAAAATTATAGTCTCCGATAGATGCAAAACTTGCAGACACACCACCGGTGGTTGGATGGGTCATAACAGAAATCATTAAATTCCCGCTGTCTCTGAACCGTTTAACAGCAAATGATGTTTTCGCCATCTGCATTAAACTTAAGAGCCCCTCCTGCATACGGGCACCGCCGGATGCTGTAAATATAATAAACGGAATAGATTCTTTTCTGGCTTCTTCAATTGCTCTGGTTATTTTTTCTCCGATTGCGGATCCCATACTTCCCATACGAAAATGTGAATCCATAACGGCAAATGCAACCTGATTATTTTCGATTACCCCTGTGCCAGTAACAACCGCTTCATTCAACCCTGTTTTCTGACGGTCTTTCTTAATCTTCTCCTCGTAATCAGGGAAATTTAGCGGATTTGCAGAGGTTAAACCAGCATCCCACTCTTGAAATGTCCCTTCATCGAATAAGCTCTCAATTCTCGTCCATGCTGTCATTGGATGATGATATCCGCAGTTTGGACAAACATATAAAGATTTAACTATTTCTTTTCGATAATAGATTTGTTTACAATTATCACATTTCTGCATTAAACCCTCCGGAACATCTACTTTCGCCTTCTCGCTCGGGATTGATGCATACTTCTTACGCTTGCCGAAAAAATCTTTAAGTGGCAAGTTTATCCCCCCTTTTTCTACTACTAGATTATCTGAGCATATATAAACAAGCTGTATATATTATCTAGTATTCAAATAGAGCTTTCAATAAGAGCTGTTTCCTATTTTACTATTGTAAACTATTTTGCCGAGTTATAATAGTTATTCCATAAAATGAAAGTATTTTTAGTTTTAGAATCCCAACAAATAGATTACCACCTGATGCCAAGTCGTGCAATCACGTTTTTTTATTCACAATAATTTTTTATCAAATGAAGGGCGGCTAAATACTGTTTTACAAACGAATACGATGCCTTCTCCCGATAGAATTAATTTTAGATTTAAAATGACAATTATCCCCAAAACACTTTTAATAAAAAAAGGTTCCGAGGATAATTGCCAGGTCAAACTATTTATTGATTTCCTTTGTCAGATTTCTTGTCTTCTCTGCTATTTCTTCAGGATTTACCTGGACACGGGCGACACCGGATTTCATCGCCGCTTCAGCTACGTGCTTGGCCACAAGCGGGGCGACTCTGCCATCAAAAGGGGAAGGAATAACATAATCTTCATTCAGCTCCTCTTCTGAAATCAAAGAGGCGATTCCTTCTGCAGCAGCTATTTTCATCTCTTCATTAATCCGTGTTGCTCTGACATCCAATGCACCCCTGAAAATCCCCGGAAAAGCAAGTACATTATTTACCTGGTTTGCAAAGTCAGACCGGCCTGTACCAATAACCCTCGCTCCAGCCTCTTTTGCATCGTCTGGTAAAATTTCCGGATCAGGGTTTGCCATAGCAAAAATAATCGCATCATCATTCATTTTCTTTACCATTTCTTTTGTTAATGCGCCACCCACCGAAACACCGATAAATACGTCTGCACCCTCTAGTACGTCTTCCAGACTTCCTTCGATCTTCTGTGCATTGGTATATTTTGCCACAAGCTCTTTCACCCGGTTCATCCCGTTAGGACGTCCTTCATAAATTGCTCCTCTGGAATCACACATAATCATGTCATGAACACCCAGGCTCTTTAATAATCGAATGATTGCAATACCTGCCGCGCCCGCTCCGTTAGCAACAACTTTTATATTAGAAAAATCCTTATTTACTAATTTTAAAGCATTCATTAATCCCGCAACCGTTACAATTGCCGTACCATGCTGATCATCATGAAAAATAGGGATATTTGTTTCACTTTTTAAGCGGTCTTCTATAATAAAACAGTTTGGCGCTGCAATATCCTCCAGATTGACTCCGCCAAAGGTTGGTTCCATTAATTTTACTGTTTCTACAATTTTGTCTACATCTTGTGTATCCAGACAGATTGGAAAAGCATCTACTCCTGCAAAACCTTTAAATAATACCGCTTTTCCTTCCATAACAGGTAAAGAAGCTTCTGCACCGATATTGCCGAGGCCTAATACAGCAGATCCATCACTTACTACAGCAACCATATTTCCCTTCATCGTATAGTCATAGACCATTTCTTTCCGTTCATAAATTTCCTTGCAAGGTTCTGCAACACCAGGGGAATATGCTAGACTTAAGTCCTCTTTGTTTTTCATGGGAACCTTTGATTTTATTTCCAGTTTCCCCTGCTTTTGTTTGTGTAAATGTAATGCTTCGTCTCGTAGGTTTGCCATCGAATCCCGCTCCTTTAAATACTGTAAGTAATATGTAAAATTATTACGCTTACAATTTGGGCCAAGCCCTTTTAAATCCCTTTTATTATAACAGATGATGAACCTGTGTAAAGTAACACTGCATATTAAATTACTATCTTCTCGATCATCCGAATATCAGCTGATGTATTGTAAAAAAATACGCTGCAGTCGATAGTACTTCGCTATCCTTAGAATATATAAAATCCGGGAGATTTACTTCAGCAAAAGTAAATCTCCCGGATTTTATAACTTTCATCTCTATTGATGGTGCGGAAGCTATCTCTCTACCACGTTCTCATTTCCAAAATAATTTTTCAGCTGTCGCATTTCTTTTTCAGTCAAATATAAAGCATAATCATTTGCAAGCCGGTAGGTTTCTTTGTTTACAGGATTATATATAATCACGGGCGTTTTACCAGGGTGCTGATCAGCTAATTGCTTTACATATTGTAGAACACTGCTTTTATCTTGATTTGTCATTCGTACAAACAATTTTTTTGTTTCAGGTATACCTATCTCTGAGAGGTCTAAAGCCGCAATGTCTTTTATAACAAGCTGGAGCTTCTGATTTCTCTCCTCCACAGAAACGCGCATCCAGACAATCTGTTCTTCCTCCAGCTGGTTAGAAATTTGACGAAATAAATCCGGAAAGATAACTGCGTCCATCTTTTCATCCTCATCCGACACGGTTAAAAAGGCCATTCTTTCCCTATTTTTTGTTCGGATAACCTTTACTTCTTCCACAACTCCGGCCGTATATATCTCTTTTCTCTTACCAGTGAATTTCTCTGCCTGTTTGAATGAAATGATCCCGTTTGCTCTTAAAACATCCCGGCAGCTTTCAAACGGATGATTGGATATATAGATACCCATTAATTCTTTTTCAAAAGTGAGCTTCTGTATCGTTGAATAATCTTCTATATCTGTATATTCCAACGCATCTTGAAACAGGGAAGCATCTTCGAACATCCCTTGAAAAAGCTCCTTTTGTTCGAGAGCCGGTTCAATAGAGGCTATCAGACTTGCCCGATTATCGTGAAATGTATCGAATACACCAGCTAAAACAAGATTTCTTATAGCAGCGCGATTTACTATTTTTATATCAATCCGCATACAAAAATCAAAAAAGCTGGTAAAGGAAGCTTCTTTCCGAATTTCTAAAATGTGAATTAATGCTTGATAACTGATCCCCTTAATAGCAGCTAATCCCGTACGCACCATATTTTTTTCAACTGTAAATTGCTGAAAACTTCTATTAATATGTGGCGGAAGTATATCAATATGAAGTTCTTTTAATGACTCTTGATAGGCAGACAGCTTTTCAGGCTGGTTCTTGGCATCAGTCAGCAGACATGAGAAGAACACTGCCGGATAATGTGCTTTTAGAAAGCTTAGCTGATAAGATATTTTACTATAAGCTACTGCATGGCTTCTCGGAAAACCATAATTGGAAAAACGCACAATCCAGCTGAATATTTCTCCGGCCACTGCATGAGAATATCCATTCTTTAAGCACCCTTTGATAAAAGCTTCCTCCTGCTGCTGCATAACGGTTCTATTCTTTTTGCTTACAGCTCTTCTTAAAATATCTGCCTCACCAAGACTGAAACCGGCAATACGATGCGCAATTTGCATAATCTGTTCCTGATAAATCAAAACACCATATGTGGATTTCAAAATCGGCTCCAGATCCGGATGCGGATAGGTTACAGGCTCCTGCTTAAATTTCCGCCGGATATAAACAGGAATAAAATCCATTGGACCTGGCCGGTAAAGCGCATTTACCGCTACAATATCCTCAAATGATGATGGCTGCAGCTCTTTAAGTACATTTTGCATCCCTGCAGATTCCAATTGAAAGACGCCGCTGGTTTTTCCTTTCCTTAACATTGCAAAGGTCTTTTCATCCTGCTCTGGAATATCAGCTAATATCTCATCTTTTTTCAATGTATACGCTACACCTTTTGTAACTCTTTCTATTAACGAAAGGTTTCTAAGCCCCAAAAAATCCATCTTCAACAGTCCTGCTGCTTCCAGTTCATTCATTGCATATTGCGTCAGATATGTTTCGCCTGTGCTGCTTGTTAAAGGAACATCTGCCACTAATGGATGCTCACTGATCACAACACCTGCGGCATGCGTGGATACATTTCTGGGCAAGCCCTCTAATTTAATTGCAATTGAAAATAAAATCTTTAATTTTTCAGATGATTTCACATACGCTGTCAATTCCGTTGAATCTTGCATCAGTCTTTGGATACTTTTCGAAGAGGCTCCCTTCAGCTCCCGTAAAATATAGCTGACATCCTGCTCATGTACGTCCATCGTTTTCATCAATTCACGAAGAATAGAACGTGTCGCAAAGCTTCCAAAAGTAATAATCTGCGCAACATGCTCTCTTCCATATTTATCTCTTACATAATCGATTACTTCATCACGCCTGATATCTGAGAAATCCACATCAATATCCGGCATGGTCTGCCTTTCCGGATTTAAAAAACGTTCAAATAACAGATTATATTTTAAAGGATCTACTTCTGTAATTCCTAGAATGTAAGCCACAATGGAACCTGCCGAGGACCCCCTGCCCGGTCCAACCATAATATGATTCGTTTTAGCAAATTGAATAAAATCCGCAACAATTAAGAAATAATCGCTGTAATTCATGCTTATAATGGTGTCCAGCTCATATTCCAGCCGGTTTCGATGTACCTCTGTAATGGTTGTATAACGTTCCTGCAGCCCTTTTTCACAGCACTTCCGCAAATAAGTATCTGCAGACATCCGGTCTGGAGTTGGAAAGGACGGCAGATGCTGTTCATCAAAATTTAAGTATGTTGAGCACTTATTAGCAATTTCTCCTGTTTTATCAAGCAGCTCCGGCCAGGCGTGGAATAACCGCTTTATTTCCTCCGGAGAAGCAAAATGATGATTTTCTGGCAGCTGGTCCTTCCTTTTTGGAACCCATTTCTTTCCATGGCGCATCGATTGCAGGCAATCATACGCCAATACATCCTGTTCATCTAAATAAAAAACTTCCTGCATAGCTGTATAAGAGAAGTCTGCCTCTTTCCAAATTTGGAGCTGATGTACATCAGAATCGATTCCAATATAAAAATCACCTGGTTGAAAGTATGCTTCTACTTTTTTCAACTCTTGAAAAAATAAATCTGCATCAGCTTCTGCAGAATGATTACTGTCTTGAAGGAAATGTTTTCCAGACAATACACCAATGACACCTTCTGTATATTTCGAAAGCTGGCTGGCAGTTAATTTATCCATATGATTTGTTTGTAAATAGGTACTTAACTTCAGCAGCTGCTGATATCCTGTCTTATTTTTGGCGAGTACAATAAACGGATTCTCCGGTTCATTTTCTTCTATTTGAACATGAACAGTCATTCCGATAATTGGTTTAATCCCTTGCTCCATACAAGCTTTATAGAATGAAATGGCACCGTAAAGAACAGCCTCATCTGTTAAGCATAAGCTTTGATAATGTAAACTTTTTGCTTTTTGAACCAGCTTTTGTATAGAAATGGTGCTCTCCATTAAACTATAACCGCTTTTCACTGAGATATGTGTGTATGTCATTCTACTCCGCCTTCTTTCTATTTCTATTATAACAAGATAGTACATATGTGCCTATAAATTTAGTTTTGCTCATATCCCGCCTGCTTCATTCATAAGATAGAATATGCACCTCCAATCATTAGGATTGCCAATTATAAGACAAGCTGTAGCGCGAGGAGTGTCAGTATGGAGGAACGGTTTTTTGCAGCGTTTATTCATTGTTTTTTCATTGCATTGGGAGTTATCATCGGAGGCTCCATTATCGGAAGCATTGGAGATTTTGCAACAGGAGATGCCGCCTTGACTTCAATGAATCGAATCGCAGAACGTTTAAGGATATGGGGAATTGTTGCTGCTATCGGCGGAACTTTTGATGCTATTGCCAACTTTGAAAGAGGTTTATTTGATGGAACACCAATGGACTTAGTTAAACAGATACTATTAATTTTATCTGCTATGGGCGGTGTAAAGGTCGGGCTGATTATTATCCAATGGTTTTCACAAGGAGATGTCCCATAATGCATATCCCGCCATATCATAAAAAAACAAACTGGCAGCTGATTTTTGTCGGTTTCTTTTTTGGCACTATTATTTCATATATGGTTTTCACATATATGTACGGAACCATGTATGAAAAACTGTTAAAAGAAAATATTGAATTGTCTAATGAAGTAACCGAACTGGAGCACACAAATCAAACACTGCTGAAGGATAAAGAGGATTTGAGTGAGCAATCCAGACAACCGCTTACCATCTCAAAAATCACAGTTGAAATAGAAGATCCGGATTCTATGAAAATTGATTTATTAATGCAGGATCAGCTCCGAGCTTTAATTCGCGATGAAATCAATCATGTCGTCGGCCAGGATGTAGAGCTTATCTCGCGTTCAGATGAATTGCTTATTTCCACCATTGAAAATAAAGCTTTCACCCTTGATGGCATGACCTACCAATTCGCTGTAAGTCAAATTATTGCTTTGGGATCAGAATTAAAAATAGCTGTCCTGCCTGATTCAGTAAGATAATTGATGTGACTGGAGCGATGCCTGGTTGTTCAAATATGTCAACAAATTGCTAAGGTTGTTATTGCATAAGCTGCTCCCATTTTAATTTCTGACAAAATTTGAAGCGGGAGTTTCTCCATTCCATGACGAAAGCAGCCGTTCATCTCCACCCTGCTCCCTGGACGAACTCTCTTTATCTTCAGGGTGGAGACTTCCTGGCTAAAGTTCGTTAAATAGTTTATTTTAAATTCTATTTTTGAACATATTCCCTGCATGCTTTTTCTAAATCAGATACTAAATCGTTTCCTTCCTCCCATGAATACACTGTGGCGCCTGAGGCTAATGGATGTCCCCCACCATGATACTTACCTGCTACCTCATTAATAATTACTCCTTTTGAACGAATACGCACCCGAATCTGGTCTTCTTCTATCAGGAAAACCCAGGCTTTAATCCCTTTCACATCTGCCACAACCTGAACCAGCTGATTGGACTCCTCTACACTGACATCATATTTTTCCAGCAAATCAGCTGTTAATTTAATGACGCATAGACCATTATCGGATAATTGAAAATGCTGTAAAATATAGCCGCTTAATCGCAGCACCTTCTCATCTGCCTGATATAACTCATCATAAAGAGCCGATCTGTCAAAATCATAACGAACCAGTTCCCCGGCATATTGAAAGGTTTTCACTGTTGTGCTCGGGAATTTAAATCTTCCTGTATCACCGACAATTCCTGCATATAATAGACGGGCTGCATTATTATTTAAAGACCAGCCTCGTGATTGCGCCTTTAAGGCGAGCTCAACAATCATTTCAGAGGTAGAACTCGCATCTGTTGACACCCATTCGATGTCTCCATAGGAATCTGTAACTGGATGATGATCAATTTTTATTAACTGATTACCTGTATCATAACGCTCATCATCAATTCGCGGCTGATTGGCTGTATCGCAGACAATCACCAGACTTCCATGGTAAGCATCATCTGATATTTGATCCATCTGCGCTAAAAAGGTTAAGGACTGAATATCTTCCCCTACAGCATAGACTTCTTTTTTCGGAAAAGAGTGTTTGATCAGTGCTTTTAAACCAGCCTGTGAGCCAATTGCATCCGGATCCGGACGCATATGCCGATGTATAATGATTTTTTGATTTTTTTCAATCGATTCAATAATTTTTGTAATTTCCATGGCTATCTCCCTCTCAATATATGTATTTCCTATAAATTCATTATGAACCAAAAAAGTTAAATGCTTTTACAAGCTTAGAATGCTCCCGCCCTGGCTCCTCCGCTTTTTTTAATCAAAACTGGCCTTCATCTATTTCTGATTGGGAATTCATTTCCACAAAGATATTATACTTCCTTTCACATCTAAAAAACGGTACAATAAACATAGCATTCAGAATATGTAGTAATTAGGAGCATTTAAATGATTATCTTCCCAATAATAATTATCGTTTCAGTTGTTTTTTATATCTATTATAAAGTATCTATCCTGAAAGAGAAAAGCACATTAACTCAGAAATATTACAACGGCAGGTCGAAATCCTGTCTGGGAGCGTTTATGATGGCCTTTGCTATTAATCAATATACGCTCTACCTTACACAGCTTAGTCTGTTTATCGGCCTTGTTATCTTCATTTTAGGATTAATGCAATTTATCCGCGGCTTTAAAGAGGCACGTCACTATCAAAAAGAGTGGAGAAGATTGCATCCACAATAGGAAAAATGTGAACTGCACCGGTTAAAAAAGCAGAAAACTGTCCATTCTGTTCTCTCACGAAACGAATTTCAGATAAACTTTTTTCCCTTTATCGTAAAAACAACTGGAATAATATGATTCCAGTTGTTTTTTTATAGCCTGCAACAGTCGGTTCCCCGGTTACCGGTTAATAAGCTGTGCCATAATCAATGCTCTCCCGACAGTAGTCTGTCCTTGCATCACTTCTACATCTATTTTTGCATATAAACGCCCGACATCCAGAAGTACCGGCTTAACATGCAAAATACTATCGATTGGCACTGGTTTGCTGAAATAAACCGTAATATTCTCAATCGAAATTTCTGCCTTCTTCTCGATCTTCATCATTTTATCACAGGCTTCCGTAATTAGAGCTGTAAAGACACCATGTGATAACGTCCCTAAATGATTTGTCATTTGCGGTATAACCCGCGCTTCAAACAAACCGTCCTCGTCCGGATTCTGTGACATATTATTGGAAACAATATCTTCTATTGTTTCTCCTACCTGCGGCTGCCTCTGAATCTGCTGCATCGCCTTCAATACATCCTGTCTGGAAACGACCCCTTTTAACACATGAGATCCGTCTACTACAGGGACAAGCTCGATACCTTCCCAAACCATCATATGCGCTACAGATGCTAAAGAGGTTTTTTCTTGAACCACTAAAGGCTTACGGCTCATGATACGGTCAATAAACGTACTCTGCTCTTTTCCGACGATGTCACGGGAGGAGACCATTCCTACTACCTTCATCCGGTCATCGACCACTGGAAATCGCGTGTGTGAAGAAACTTCATTATTAATATACCAATCCTTCACCTGCTGTTTTGTGGTTAAATAATAGGAAGATTCGAATGGTGTTGAAATATCTCCGACAAATACAATTTCCTTCTTAATCAATTGATCATAAATTGCCCGGTTAATCATTGCCGCAACTGTAAAAGTATCGTAGCTTGTAGAAATAATAGGCAGCTGTTTTTCATTCGCCAGCTGTTTGATAGAATCGTCTGTATCAAATCCACCTGTAATCAGTACAGCTGCCCCGGCTTCTAAAGCCAGCTTATGCGCCTCATGCCGGTTCCCGACAATCAGTAATGAATCTGCCTGTGTATAGCGCATCATAGCATTTAATTGCATTGCTCCAATGACAAATTTACTTAGGGTTTTATGCAGTCCATCTCTGCCGCCGAGTACTTGTCCATCAATAATATTTACTATTTCGGCAAAGGTCAGCTCTTCAAAATTATCTTTCTTTTTCTGTTCAATCCGGATCGTTCCTACACGTTCAATCGTACTGACAATACCTTGGTTTTCCGCTTCTTTGATTGCACGGTAAGCAGTCCCGTCACTAACATTCAAATCTTTTGCAATTTGACGGACAGATATTTTGCTCCCTACTTGCAACGATAAAATATGCTGTAATATTTGTTCATGCTTGGTCGCCATCTGCCATCACCTTCTTTCAACTGTACTATATAAAACATAATAGTTTTATTATACAATTGATACAGGATAAACTCAATGGCTGCGCAGTTTCTTCTTATTTATTCCTTCCTGTTCCATAATTGGCGGACGGGACATCTTTAATAGTGTTGCAAGATTTGCACCAATAAATACAAATGCAAATAATAACCAGCATCCCCAAAAGAGGAATTCTAAGGAGCTGGAAGATTGCGGAATCATCGGCCAGGCAATATAAAGAAAAAAGCCAACTAATAATAATCTTAAAATAATATTTGTTCTCAAAGCTACATCCCCCTTTATTATAAGTGTATGAGGAATGGTTGTTTCTATGCACTGAAAAACCACAGAACCGCTATATTCTGTGGTTTTTCAGTTACAAACAAATTTATTTTTAAGAATTTAAGTCAATTGTTTCGCCAACTTGCATGACATGAGCATTACCGGCCTTCACTTGAGAAGCCCAAGCTTCCGGATCCTGTTCAATTGGCGGGAATGTATTATAGTGAACGGGGACAACCTTCTTGGCATTCACCCATTCAGCCGCAAGAAGCGCATCACTTGGACCCATTGTAAAATTATCACCGATTGGAATGAAGGCAATATCAATATCGTTTAATTCGCCATACATTTTTAAATCCGTGAATAACGCTGTATCGCCCAGGTGGTAAATGGTTTTGCCATTCACGGTAAGAAGTATTCCGCCAGGCATGCCTCCATAAATAACTGTTCCATCCTCTTCCGTATAGGACGAACCGTGGTAGGCTTGCGTAAATTGCACTTTTCCAAAATCAAATTCGCGAGAGCCGCCAATATGCATTGGATGTGTATTTAAACCCTTGGATCCAAAATAATCAGCAAGCTCTGCCGTTGCCACAACAAGCGCATTATTATTCTTAGCAATCTCCAGTGTTTCTCCAACATGATCATTATGCCCATGTGTCAACAGAATAACATCTGCCTTTTCTGTACTTGGATCTAAATCGCATGCTTCATTTCCTTTGATAAACGGGTCAATAATAATACGATGCTTTCCAGTGTCTACTTTTACTACAGAATGTCCATGAAAAGATACTTTCACTCAAAATCTCTCCTTTGATTAGTTGGATTATTATTAGGTTTAGTACGTGTTTTCCCGTTATCAAATAATTCTACGCATCTTTTCACAAATTTATTTATTGAATTTCTTTTTCAAAGCAGCCAGCTCATCATCCACATCATTATTATTTTCCAGTACTTTGAATTCATCATCCAGCGTACGTGCATTTTCATTTAAATCTTCTGAAGTCTCTGCTTCTGCTTCATATTGAAGTACTTTTTCTTCCATTCTTTCAAATCCTTGACGGGACTGATCACTGCCGATAGAAGACATTGTACGATTCATTTTCGTTCTTGTTTTCGCAGATTCTGCACGTGCTTTTAAGGAATCTTTTTTCAACTTCATTTCCTGATATTCTTTTTTCATTTCAGATAATTTTTCTTTAAGAATTCTTACATCCTCATCCGCCCGCTCCCAGGAAGCCTGCAGGGACTCATACGATTTTTCCTGATGTCTTTTATCTTCTAATGCTTTTCTGGCTAAATCTTCATTATCAGCTTCGACTGCTTTTTCCGCTTGTTCCTGACGCTTCTCTACCATAGCTTTCGCATCATTTGCTTTCCGTTTCAGCATTTTTTCATTTGCCATTTGCTTCGCTACAGCTGCTTCGACATCTTCAATATCCTTCCCCATATCTCTCAGGTATTGATCTAACATTTTGACCGGGTCTTCCGCCTTATCAATCATTGCATTCAGTTCTGAACTGACAATTGTTTTCATTCTGTTAAAAAATTGAAACATACAAATCCTCCTCTTAGAATAAGTAATAGTAATGTACGATTCGTGTACAGTATGAAATACGATTGGTTTCGCAAAAAGTTTCATTTTTATCGGATTTTTTCTTTCTATCTGCTATAATTTTTTAAAGGATACCATTTATACATGCGGATTCTCAGCTATATATTAATAAACTAGGAGGAAAAAATAATGTCAGAACGAATTAACACTTTATTTGCCGAACTCAAGAAGCAGCAAGCGGACAGCTGTTTTATCAGTTCTAAAGCAAATGTATATTATTTAAGCGGGTATTACACAGATCCGCATGAAAGGGTAATCGGAATTATCGTTATGGACGGAATCGATCCTATTTTCCTATTGCCTAAAATGGAGGAGGAGGATGCAAGAAATGCCGGATGGGAGCATTTAATTGTAAGTTATTATGATCACGAAAATCCTTGGCACGCTTTGCAGGCTTTCTTAAAAAAACAAGAAAAAGAACCTGCTGTCATGGCAATAGAAAAAGACCATCTGACGCTTTATCGTTATAATCAGCTTCAAGAAACATTCCCGAATGCGGCATATATAGATGCAACACCAGTAATCCAAAATCTGCGTTTGATTAAATCTAAGAAAGAGCATGATTTATTAAGGACAGCGGCTGAATTAGCCGATTTGGGAGTTAAGACCGGAGTGGAAGCTCTAAAAGAAGGTGTCTCAGAATTAGAAGTAGTTGCTGCCATCGAGCACACCTTAAAAAAGCAAGGGATACGCGAGATGTCATTCCAGACAATGGCATTATTCGGTTCGAAAACAGCGTCCCCTCACGGAAACCCGGATAAAACACAGTTGGAGAAAAACAATTTTGTTCTCTTTGACTTAGGTGTTATTTATCAAGGCTATTGCTCTGATATTACCCGGACAGTCGCCTTTGGTAATATTACTGATGAACAGAAACAAATATATGATACTGTATTGGAAGCTCAAGAAAGAGCAATTGATGCAAGCAGAACCGGTACAGCAGTCGGTGAGCTGGATAAAATTGCAAGAAACTACATCACAGAACAGGGATATGGTGAGTATTTTACCCACCGGCTTGGGCACGGCTTAGGAATCGAAACACACGAGTATCCTTCCATGCATAGCGAAAACACACTGCCTATCGAACCGGGAATGTGCTTTACGATTGAACCGGGGATTTACGTTCCGGGAGTCGGCGGTGTCAGAATTGAAGATATGCTGTTCACAACGAATTATATGCCTTTAGATCTGACAAAGTATCCGAAAACATTACAAGTGATTTCTTAGAATGTTTTTACTATAATTAAATTATTTTCCGGCCCCGGTTCTATGTAAACCGGGGCTTTATTCGTACAGAATTTGCTCCTGACTCCTATTGTCAAGTTTTTTTCTGTACAGGGAAGCCTGCCTATTTATTTTTTGACTACTTTTCGAAATTTTATGTAATTTACTGATATTCGTTTGTAACGCTTTCAAAACAGGTATATAATAATAGTAGAAAGGGGAGATGAATCATGGAATATAAAAATATTGTTGTCGCAGTAGATGGATCTAAAGCAGCTGAAAAAGCATTTAGTAAATCACTCGATATCGCAAAAAGAAATACTGCCCGATTAATCCTTGCTCACGTAGTTGATTCCCGTACTTTCTCAACAGCGGAAGCTTATGATCGTTCCTTATCAGAAAGAGCGGAAACTTACGCAAAAGAATTACTAGACGATTATGTAGCGCAAGCTGAAGCAGTTGGATTAACAGATATTGTCCGCTGTATTGAATACGGATCTCCTAAAGTAAAAATTGCAAAAGAAATAGCTGGTAATTTTGAGGCTGATTTAATTATTTGTGGTGCCACGGGTATGAACGCCGTCGAACGTTTCTTAATCGGAAGTGTTTCTGAAAGCATTACAAGATACGCCAGCTGTGACGTACTTGTCATTCGTTAATCTATTGGATTCCATCCTTTGGGAAACTCCTCTCAAGGGATGGAAAATGAACATATAAACGCAAAAAAGTATACTTATCACAAGCTTCTGTTTACCCTTGGAAAGTTTTACTCACTTGGATTATATGTTTCGTTATGCCATTGTTCCAGAATAACGGTAATATTGTTTCTTATTTGCGGATATGCATTTTTATACAGCAGCCGAAAATAAAATCCCCTAAGAAAATTGATAACGTTCGTTTTTTTCCAAAAAAAGTTTAAATTATGGCTTTCTTTTGTTTTTAATTCCTGCAGATCATCTGATACAGCTGATACCAAGTAAGTGATATCGTCAGCTTTGATACCTTTATCAATCAGTGCTTCTAATATAAAAAGAAGTCTTTCCTCCTCGTCATCGACGTAAGGAGCTTTAGTTATACTTTCTTTAAATAAACATTGTCTGATTGTTTCAAGACACTCAAAAGACAAGCTGTTATCAAAACAAGGATGTTTAATGGCTTCCGTTAATAAATCTGCTCCATGCGCCACACTATGCGCCCAGCCTTTACCTTCTACATAGCCGCGAATATCTTTTTCAAGATTGACATACTCCATACTCTTCTTAATTGTTTTTATGACAACATCATGCTGTAAAAAGGATTTCTGTCTATCTTTATGTAGAATTATCCCGATAACTAAGGCAGAAAAAGAGCGGGTAAAAACGAAATCGCTTTCCATTTCTTTAATCCCCCAAAACAATTTATCTAAACAAACCTTGAGAGTATGCTCCAGTTGTTTGTCAGTTAAAAAGTCTTCCAAAATCAATTTTCCAAATGTGTTAAAAATCAGTGTATCTCTCAGTTCAGGGTCAATGGATCCGATATTATCCAGCATTTTATCGACCAGGACATCCAGGTCTTTTTGCTCTAAATTTGTATCAAGGTCTACCTGCTTCAATTCTAATTTTAATGTTATACGGTCACCTCTTTTCTATGTTCCAGATATTTTGATTAAATTGTAAATCTTCATAACCATTACAGTTATATTAACACAAAACTACTGTCCCAGACTGATTTCGTGGATAAAACAAAAGCTGACCTTTCCCATGTATTTTATAATTACATAGAAAAAAGTCAGCTTTTTCAGGCTTGCCAAGATGGCTTTCATATATCTTACAGCAGCCGCTCACCTATCAATAACTCTTTTTATTAATTGCTTAATCTAACCGTATCCCTGGCAATCATTACTTCCTCATTCGTCGGAATCACAATTACTTTTACTGGAGAGTGCGGATAGTTAATAAACTGCTCTTTCCCGCGCACTTCATTTAGCTTCGGATCCCAATAAATACCCATGAATTCCAATCCTTTTAGAATTTTTTCACGGATAGTAATACTATTTTCTCCGATACCGGCAGTGAAAATAATGGCATCCACACCGTTCATCTTCGCAGCATAAGATCCAATATATTTATGAATTCTTCCGGCAAATACATCTAAAGCCAGTTCTGCGCGAGGGTTTGTATCTGCTTGACTTTCGATATCACGTAAATCGCTGGAGAACCCGGAAAGTGCCAGCATCCCACTTTCTTTATTTAAAACATGAAGCACTTCGTCTACTGTTTTACCAGTACATTGCATAATATAAGGAATTAATGCCGGATCAATATTTCCGGAACGCGTGCCCATTGTAACTCCTGCAAGTGGTGTAAAGCCCATAGAGGTATCCAGAGATTTACCATCTTTAATTGCCGTAACACTGGCACCGTTGCCGATATGACAGGATATTAAGCGAAGACTTCCTAATGGTCTGCCTAAAAGCTCCGCTGCCCGTTCAGATACATATTTATGGGAAGTACCATGGAAACCATATTTACGGATGCCATAGTCCTCATAATAATTTCTTGGCAGACTGTAAAGATAAGATGATTCCGGCATGGACTGATGGAAAGCAGTGTCAAACACAGCTACCATAGGAACATTAGGGAGAATTTCTTTGAAAGCACGAATTCCTGTTAAGTTAGCAGGATTATGCAAAGGAGCTAATTCAGAGACTTCTTCAATTTTTTGAATTGCTTCATCATCTAATAAAACAGAATCAGTGAAATATTCTCCTCCATGAACAACCCGGTGTCCGACTGCATCAATTTCATCAAATGATTGAATAATTCCTGTAGAAATCAAAGCATCTAATAGCATTTTCACTGCGACACTATGGTCCGGAATATCGGTTACTGTCTTATCCTCTTTGCCGTTCGCCTCAATTTTAAAAATTGATTCCGGCATTCCGATTCGTTCTACCAGACCGATTGCAGCTACTTCTTCTTCCGGCATTTTAATCAGCTGAAATTTCAAAGATGAACTTCCAGCATTAATTGCTAATACATTACTCATTTTCATTCCACTCCTATATTCTCATTTAATCCTGTTTGGATAAGATGTAAACCATTGATTAATCTGTTTGATGATATCTGCCGTTGCATGAGCATTCTTAAAAGAAGGTAATTGTACAAGTAACGGTTGCTTTGGTTCTTTCGTACCATACCCTTTTTTCTGCAGGATTAATACACTTTTCGCCTGATTTTTTGATTTAAAAGATGTTTCCGGCAATCGGATAACTCCGACAATATGTGCTGTTTCCTGTAAAAACGCATGTAATTTTGCCGATTGATCGCTATCAAATAAAAATTCTGGAATCACGCCAATAAAAAATCCGCCATCTTTTATATATTTTAAGCTCTGCTCTATAAATAAATGATGTGAATAAGAATGACCTTCATCTGCCTTTAACTGATATTCCTCCGCTGTTACATCATCCGGATAATATCCTACCGGAAGATCGGTAACTACAAAATCTACTGGTTCTATCAGAAAAGGTCTCAAGCTGTCCTGATGATAAAAGCTGATTTCTCTTTTCTGCAAATTTGCATTTAATACAGCTAATTCAATTAAAGTCGGATCTACTTCAGAAGCGTATGCCTTAACAGGATTTTCTATCTGATTCAGCACAGCTGTAAGCAGATTAGCCGTTCCGCTGGCAGGATCAAAAATGGTTATCTGTCCCTTTTTATCAATCAATTTATTTACTAAGTAACTGATTAAAAAACTAACCGTATCCGGGGTCATTAAATGCTGCTGTTGCGCTGCACCCTTCATTCCTTTTAGAATGGAAAGTCCCAATGCTTTCCGATACGATTCTGCATCAAACTCTTCTTCATTAAATTCCTGGACAAGTTTTGTAACCTTGTGTTCCGTAACATCGTCCAATTCATTCCGAGTTCCATCGTCCAAGATAGTATCTAACGATAAAATCAAACTTTCCAGATAGGTTTCATTTTTTGCGCTTTGAATAATTTCAGTTACTTCATCAATACATTTAAATAATTTTTCGACATTCGATTGCTCCATGGCATGTCCTCCTATCCAAGCTGACAACTTTCTATTTTAACAATTCTCACACCAGATGTAAAAGGAATTTCATTATTTCCAAATAAAATAATTTGCTTAGATAAAAAAGTGGAAGACATGACCATTCTTTAGCCGACGATAGTGCCGTATTATTTTTATCCGCTTCAGGATTCGGCAATCTTTAATTCTTTTTTATCATTATACCCGCACTTTTACTTATCATTTTAAGCCTGCGAACTTAAAGTTTATGTATTTTATTTTTAAAAAAAGCATGACTCAGACGGAATCATGCTTTTTTCTCATTATTTTGTTTTTAAATGCTCCAATACAGCATCGTAATTTGGATGGTTCGTTACTTCTGGAACATATTCTACGTAAGTGATTTCGTTATTTTCATCTACTACAAAAATTGATCTGGATAATAAACGGAGCTCTTCAATTAATACCCCATAATTTTTGCCAAAATCCGCTAAGCGGTGATCAGATAATGTTTCAACGTTTTCAATTCCATTTGCACCACACCAGCGGGCTTGAGCAAATGGTAAATCCATACTGATCGTTAAAACAACTGTGTTATCCAGATTGGCAGCTTCTTCATTAAAACGGCGCGTCTGCTCAGCACATACTCCTGTATCAACAGAAGGAACCACACTGATTAATTTAACCTTTCCGTCATAATTGGCAAGCGTTTTCTCTGATAAGTCATTTGCAATTACCGTAAAGTCAGGAGCTTTATTCCCTGCTTTTTGCTCTTCTCCGAGTAAAGTAACGGTTTCTTGTTTAAAAGTAACATGTTTTGGCATTATATTTCTCCTCCCCATCTTTACAATTCTGTTTCAATTACTATTATGGGGCCTGTTTTATTACCTGTCCAATCATAGCTATTATTCTGCAATCTAAATTTCAAAACGATCAAGAATAGACTCCAGATCTTTTTTTTCTTTCTCCGGTTCATGATCAGAAGCTTGTTTTTGTTCTTCATGTTCTTGATGTTCTTTATGCACCTTCTCATCCTTTTTGTGATGCCTTTGCTCTACTTTCTTTTCTAACACTTTTTCTTTATTAGGCATACCTGACCGCTGCAGAAGTTCAGGAATCAAATCAATTATTTTTTCATACAGATGCGCATGCTGATCCATATGCACCAGCTCCATATTGCCTTCCTTTAATACTAAAAAAGCAACCGGTGTTATTGAGACTCCGCCTCCGCTTCCTCCACCAAACGGGATTTCATGCTCTTCAAAATCGCTTGATTTTAATTCTCCCGGCATGAATTCACTTCCGCCAGCCGCAAAACCAAATCCAACCTTTGAAACCGGAATAATTACTGTATCATCGGAAGCCTTCAAAGGATCCCCGATAATCGTATTTACCTCTACCATCTTTTGTATACTTCTCATTGCACTGGACATTAAACCTTCTATCGGATGTTCAGTCATTATTTTACCTCCTTTATTTTCAAGACGCGCATGATTCCCAGAATAGTTTTTCCTAAGCGGAAGGAAATCATACATGAAAAACTGGTCTCCAGACTGCAGCTTTTAAAATCGGGCTGTACATGAATTTGCGGTTTTTCAAAAACCTGAAGATGCTGCGTAAGGTAACCAATCAGCCAGCCTTTTATCGCCCAGATTGCCCCGCTTGCTATAGATGTGGTAAAAGCGTTGCCCGTCCCTCCCTTGGTCTGCCATTTGAATTCAAGTACCTTTATTTCCTTTAATAAGGACCGGAGTTGCAATTGTTTTAATAGATGAAGCTGTTTTTGGGATAAATGCTTATAAAAATGCATATATCCTTTTTCCATTTCATTTTGATCTGGGATACGCAACTTTTTCTTTCTAAGTACACACCATTTATAAAAAAAGACGGAAATCTGCATATCATCCATTTCCGGAAATTGATAGTTGACTTTAATGATCCATTTGCTTCGGAAAAGAAATAGAATGATCAAAATACTACCCGCAATAAAAATGAACAAAATGTATAAACTATCCATAATCAACTCTCCTAAAATGATGAAAAAATATATTTTACAATTATTTGTCTTCTTTCATATCCATTCCTTATCTATGATGTACATCTCTAAAGAGAAATAACACTTAGAAAATGTTATGATGAATGTAAGAAAAAATAATATTTCTTCAGGGTTTTTCCATCTACATTTACTTCGTGAACTAAAACCTTGTTTGATATGTTCCTGTCTGACAACTAGTATCTCAATCATGAAAACGGGAGCCTGACAAAAAATTACTGCACTATAAAATTTGCTTGGAGGTTATCGTATGCAAAATCGTAATAATATTTTCTTTTTTTATCACCCCCGTCAGGAAGGCGAAAAAACAGATTACTTAAAATCGATTGCTGAACAGAATGGTTTACACGTTGTTAATGATCCAAAAAATGCTTCTATTATTGTCAGCTTTGGCGGAGACGGTACTTTCCTGCAGGCTGTCCGCAAGACTGGATTTCGTCAGGATTGTATCTATACCGGTATAACAGACGACGCACAAATTGGATTATACTGTGATTTTAGTATAACCAGATTCGATGAAATGATTGATGCAGTAACAAATAATAAAATTGAAGTTCGCCGTTTTCCTACGATTAAAGTGAGTGTTGATGGTGAAAAAGCGTTTTATTGCCTGAATGAGGTATCTTTACGCTCGAGTATTATTAAAACTATCGTTATCAATGTCAAAATAGACGGCGAGAACTTCGAAACGTTCCGGGGCGATGGTATGGTGGTATCTACACCTACTGGAAGCACAGGCTATTCCAAATCTGCACGTGGAGCAGTTATCGATCCGCTTCTTTCCGGCTTCCAGGTATCTGAGGTAGCTTCTTTGAATAATAATAGTTACCGGACACTTGGGTCTTCTTTTATTTTGGGACAAGATAGAAAACTTCAACTGGAGGTCATTCAAGACGGAAATGACTACCCAATTATCAGTTTAGATAACGAAGCATGGCCGGTACAGCTAATTCACCATGTTGATGTCGAAATGGACGCAACAGTAATCAAAACTGTAAAAATGAAAAATAACACATTCTGGAACCGTGTACAAAGAACATTCTTATAAATCATTTATCAGAAACCCGGAAACTCACTTTCAGACAGGCGAATTTCCGGGTTTTTACAAGCGATGTATTAAAATATACTGTACACAAGAACAAAGAGCTCTTTTAGATATATCTTATTTTTATGTAATATAAAAGCTGCCTCCGCATCTGCAGAGACAGCTAGCCATTCAGTTTTATTATTTAGTTCCGCCAAATTGCTGCTCAGCCATTGTTACCAATCTTTTCGTAATTTCTCCACCAACAGATCCGTTAGCACGAGAAGTTGAGTCAGGACCAAGTTGAACGCCAAATTCCTGAGCAATTTCGTATTTCATTTGATCAAGTGCTTGTTGCACTCCTGGAACAACTAATTGATTTGAGTTATTATTTGCCATGTTGTTCACCTCCTTGGTACTTATAGAATGCGTCAATTGAGATGAAAACATGCATTTAATTTAATGGTAATTTTTTCTTTTTAACTGCTATTTAAAAAACTGCTGTAAAAAAGAGCCCATCTGCTTAAAAAAGATCTGTAAAGTCCTCATTGAATAAGGTTTTCTCTGTTACTTTTATTGTTTCTATACCGTCTATTGCTTCTTCAATTGATGGTGTAAAATCATACTTGGATTCATAAAAATTGACTTTGTCTCTTTTCGGCTTTGTTTTTGGAGATTTCGGTACAAAGATAGTACAGCAATCTTCATATGGTAAAATCGAAGTCTCATATGTTCCGATATCCTGTGCAATTCGAATAACCTCTTCCTTATCCATAGCGATTAACGGACGGATAATTGGATAATTCGTTACCTCATTGATGGTATGCATACTGTCCATCGTCTGACTCGCCACCTGTCCCAGGTTCTCTCCTGTTGTCAGCGACAAGATTCCTTCTCGTCTGCAAAGCTGTTCACTGACCCGGAACATCACGCGGCGCATGATTGTCATGGCATAGTCATTTGGCATCTCTCTAAAAATTTCCTGCTGTAATTTGGTAAACGGCACAACATGCACTTTGATGGACTTTCCATACTTCGTGAGCTGTTTCGTAAGATCCAACACCTTTTGCTTCGCCCGATCACTTGTAAACGGCGGGGAATGAAAATGAATTGCTTCTAAATGAACGCCTCTTTTCATTGCCAAAAAGCCGGCCGCCGGACTATCAATTCCGCCTGAAAGCAAGAGCAATGATTTGCCGGAGGTTCCAACCGGAAGCCCACCTCTGCACATAATTGTTCCACTGGTAATATAGGTCGCTTCTTTACGAATTTCTACTTTAATTTCTAAATCAGGATCATGTACATCTACCGTGATGTCCTCTGTATTAGTTAACAAATGGCTTCCCAGTATATGATTCATTTCCCCGGAATGTTTTGGGAAATCTTTTTTGGTACGGCGTACACTCATTTTAAATGTTTTAACATCCGTTTCCTGCTTTAATGCATAAAGAGCAGCTTCCTTCATTTCTTCTACATCGTTTTCAACACGAATTGCCAGGCTTAAACTATGAATACCAAAAACATCACGCAGCTTTTCAATGATTGGCTCCGGATCATTCCCATTCAGCAAAACGAACATTCTTCCTTGCGTCCGCATTACCTTTACACCATCAAAATCCTTTACTTTTTGATGGATATTATCATGAAGCTTTAATATAAATTGTTTCGCATTTTTTCCTTTTAGTGCTAACTCGCCATAACGAATTAATATATGATCATATTGCATGTTATCTACCTCAATGCCTCTTTAAATTGTTTAATTGCTTTTTTTAATTCTTTCATAAAAATATCTATTTCTTCTTCAGTGTTCTCATAAGAGAAGCTTATCCGCAAGCCTGAGGAAGCAATCTCCTTTGATTTACCGCAGGCAGCCAGCACCTGGCTCTCTGTCAGACTCCGGGACGAACAGGCCGACTTTGTAGAAATATAAATTTCCTTTTGGCTTAAGCTGTGGATAATAACCTCCGGCTTCATTCCCGGAACCGAAAAGTGTACGATATGATTAGCACCGTCTGAAGGACTGTTGATTTCAATATCCTCCAGCTGACGGAGCCCCTTCATCAGCTTATCATGCAGAGTTTTTAACATATTATCCTTCTGATGGTTTTGCTTTTCTTTGATTAAACGCAAAGCTTTTACAAAAGAAACAGCGCCAGCCACATTCTCTGTTCCTGAACGGATACCATATTCTTGACTGCCACCGTGAAGAAGCGGATATAATTTGGCCGTATGATTCACATACAGGAGTCCTGTTCCTTTTAGTCCATGAATTTTATGACCTGAAAAAGTACATAAATCAATACCAGTATCTGAAAGGTTTAAAGGAACCTTTCCCAATCCTTGGACAGCATCCACATGAAAAAGCACTTTAGGGTATTTTTTTAAAACATTTCCAATTTCCTCAACCGGCTGAATCGAGCCAATTTCATTGTTCACCTGCATCATTGTAACAAGTATCGTATCTTTTCGGATTGAATTTTCAACATCTGCCGCTGAAACAGTTCCATCTTCTGCTACCGGCATATAGGTTATTTCAAAACCTAATTTTTCTAAGCTGCTGCATGTATCATAAATAGACGGATGCTCGGCCTGTGTTGTAATAATATGTTTCCCTCGTGACTGGTGCTCAAGGGCAACTCCTTTAATCGCTGTATTATTTCCTTCCGTCCCTCCTGAAGTAAAAATTAATGTCTCCTTGAGAACGCCGATTAAATCTGCTGCCTGCTGTCTCGCAGCCTCCAACAGTTTCTCCACTTGGCCGCCTAGAGGATGTATCGATGAGGGATTGGCAAAATAATTAGCTGATACTTTTGCGAAGCTTTCAATCACTTCCGGGTGCGGCTTCGTTGTTGCACTGTTATCGAAATATATCAAGTTTTCCACCTTCTTTTTAACAAAAATGTAAGGCTGACCTAAGTTAACGAAGATTCCATTCTTAGCGACAGCCTTTACCTTATATTTTTCATATTATATAGTATCTGAAATCTTCAGCGGATACAAAGCAGGCAACCTGTAATCTCAAAAAAATGTTCCTCCTGCTCCTGTTCTTGTCCAGTAAATAACCTTTTCTCGTCAACGAAGGAATTTATTATAATTACTGGCTTCTTTCCGTCTGATACGATTCTATTTTCTGTAACGATCCCGGTTCAATCTCTTCTACTGCTTTGGCAGCATGCTCTAAAGAAAGCTCATATTCATAATTACGGAATAATCTCTCTGCTTCCTTCAGCTTGTTGTCCAAGTCAGAGTGCTTACTTCTGTAGCGGTTTGCATATTGAATCACCTGCTCCGTCAAATAAGCCTGATCCAGCATCATATCTACCTGCTCATATGCCTGCTCAATCGATTTTTTAGCCTCAGTCAACGCCTGCTGTACATTGTTCATATCTAATGGATAGGTTTCTAACGCTTCCATTACCTTCTCATTTTTCTGTATTGCTGTTTCAAAACGGGTCCAAATATAGCTTGGTACTCCCGGTATGTTACTCTTTTTCAGTTTTCTATTCAAATCTGTAAGCTGTCCGCGCATCTCTACCAGTTTATCTCTTGCCTCCAGCTCATCTTTCCGTAAATTTGCAATAGACTTTTTAAAGGATTCATGCTCTTCTTCCAGCTGTGCAATTTTCTTAAATCCTTCTTCAATTCCTTTTTTCAATTCTGAATGTGATTGTTTATCGTCCTCTATACTCTGGTGTAATTCTTCTACATGACCTTTTAAAGCTTTAATTGCTTTACCCATAGTCTGGAAACGTTCCATATCATCGTCTTCTACGTAGTAAGCCTTCTTTATCTCTTCTACTTCTATTTTCGCAGTTTCATACGTAGCACTTATCTGGTTTACAGAATCCTCATACTCCGGCCCTTTCTGCTCTATATAGTTCTTGGCTATTGCTTCCCCTTCCAGAGCTTCGTACATTTCTAAAATACGTGTCTCTATTTGCTGAAGAAGCTGTTCCACATCAGTTATATCAGCAGTTTCAAGCTGAGATTCTATATCCTTCAATTGTTCCTGATATGTAATAATTTCTTTTTCAAAGCCTAAATGTCTAATCCGGTAGCCGCTTTCCCTCATCTCTTTCATGCCGGAAGAAAGATTTGTTAATTGAGATGGCAGCTCCTGCTTCACTTGTTTGAGCAAATCAGGAAATGTATCTAATTTATTTTCTACTTTTTCAGTACTTTCCTTTAATTCACTAATACTTTCATTCGCTTTTAAATAGTCACCATCATTAACGAATGCATCGTATTGATCCAATATTGCTTCCAGCTCATCAATTTCCTTGTCAAATTGCTTTTCGGCCTTTCCATATTGATATCTGGATTGGGAAAGCATACTTCGTAACCCTTTAATTCTCGGTTTTAATTCCTCCGCACCGCCACGACCTGTTTCTTCTGCGTAAAGTAATTCCTCTAACTCACCGATAATTTCTTTGATTTCTTCCTCAATTTTTTCGAGATGATTTTCTGCCTCTTTCAAAATTTTATTTGCTTTAGGCACAAGAAAGCGGTCAGCTGCCTCCTCTGCATCCATCAAATACTTCTCTATGTCAGGCAAAGATTTGGTTACAATTTTTTCCCATTCGTCTTTCCATTCTTCAAATTTCTCCAGTGTTTCACCGGATAGATTCAATGTTTTAATTTTTCCAATCTGCTTCGCAACATCTCTATCCATAATATCCAATTTCCATTTCTCAATATGGTCTACCTGATCATAAACCCGTTTTCTTACAATTAAAGCAATCGTTAAACATACAATAATCGCTAAAATAATCCCAACTACGACAGCCATACTTTGCCTCCCAACCAATAAACATCTATATAAATATATCTATAATTACAAAATCACAATAATATATCCTTTATAATATCATGTATTCCGCCCTTTTGGCTAAAGAAAATACATTTTTCTTACTGATTCAACAACTTTTTGATATTTATCCGGGGAAAAGTCAATTATTTTTTAGTATTTACTTTTCTCGTTCATTTTTATATTTGCATTAAATTCAATCCATTTCTGGATACTTTTGGTATATTTTTTCACAAATTGTTCGTGAGCGAATTGCCCTAAAATTTGGTCTTTCCAATCTGAATGTAAAATATAAGGGGTTATCAGCATGCCTTTCAGCTGCATAAATAAATACCTTTTCTCGTCCTGATCAGCATTTCTGCCGATTGTTTCCTGAAATAACTCTTTTAAATAGTAATTCTCTTTAGCCAGATATGTAACCGTCATTTCCCTGACGAATACAGAGTCAAGAGATAATTCACGCTGAATAAAACATGTTAATTGATGATGCGTTTGCTTATAATGTATAATTGTAAAAATTAATTCATTTAATCGATCGATAGAAGAGCTTCCTTCTGTTGTTTCAAGTGACTCTTCTATTTTCTCTAAGTATGCTTCATAATAGTTTGTTACAGCATATTCTAAAAGGCCCTGCTTTCCTTTAAAATAATAACTGATTAAGGAAACATTCACAGAGGCCCGATCAGCAATATCACGCACAGAAGTGCCATGAAATCCTTTTTGAAAGAATAGGGAGGAAGCAGCATCCACTACTTTTTGCTTGGTTACGTTATTTTTCATTCTTATTCAACTCCTTACTCTATTCATTTACGACAAGGAAGGGGATAAATCCTTTAATCGATTATCGACAAAAACTGTATGCATGTCGTTAAATGTCATTTTTTCACAAAACTACTATTGCAACTTTTAGGAGGTAACACATCATGTTTCAACAACTTGATTATTCTGGAGAAAAAACAAAGGATTACGAGCTTCTTATCAAACAGCTGGATGCTTTATCAGCGGGTGAAACAAACCAAATCGCACTACTTTCAAATGCTTCAGCACTTCTCAATCAATTTTTAGATGAAGTAAACTGGGTTGGATTCTACTTATCCGAAAAGGAAGAATTAGTGCTTGGACCCTTCCAGGGACTTCCGGCGTGCATCCGTATTCCTTTTGGAAAAGGAGTCTGCGGAACAGCTGTCTCAGAAAAGAAAACACAGCGTATATCAGATGTTCACCAATTTCCTGGCCATATCGCCTGCGATGGAGCGTCAAAATCGGAAATTGTTATTCCTGTCCGCCATAATAATGAGATCATTGGTGTATTAGATATTGACAGTCCTATTCATGACAGATTCGATACTATTGATCAGGAATGTTTAGAAAAATTTGTTGCGGTACTTGAAAAGCATTTATGATTGCCCCATTTTATTACAATATAGAGTTTTAGATTTTAGCCGAGAACCCTCTTGACTTTAGTCATGAGATGAATCGGCTGCGGACAAGGGTTAGCTTCTGCTAACTCCATGTTTCTCTTTATATATATGATGTGATTCGTAGTATAATTATAATAGACAGGAGGTGAAACCAATGCTTGAAATAGTAAACCGTGGTTATGTGTATCGTGCTGCCCCTATTTCTCAAGAAGTGGAAATGTATTTACGTCAATGCTTCGGTGCAGACCGTAAAATATATAATCTGCATGTAGCTCATTTATACGATTATTTGGAGAAAAATAATTATCAAATAGGTGATAAATTACCGTCTTTAAAGAAGATGGGTATGCCTACTGTTTCTATGTTCAAAAAACAATGTGTCAATGGGAATAATGTAGCTTATTTATATCTTGTAGATGCTTATGCTTCCAATGAAGCAAAACAACACTTCCATAAGGCGATAACTGCTTTTAACAAGATGGCGTATAAGAAACAATATAAGAAGTCTGCTCTAAAACGTCAAAAGACCCTAGGGATAGAACCGACATTTCGTGATTTGAAAGGAATGCCAAAGTTTCATTCCCGTAAAAGAAGCAAATCCAGTTATACGACCTTCAATCAAAATGGAAATATCTACATAAAAGATGACATATTATATCTTCCATCTGCACAAAAGTCTTCTGTAAAAGTAGTTGGGTTAAAGCTAAATACGCATAGACCGTTACCTAATAATAGTAAAATAAAAAATGTAACGGTTACGATGAACACGAAAGGACAATTTGACGTATCTATTTATGTTCAATTTCCAATGGAAATTGAAAGCATTGGTACACCTGCCCATATTCTGGGACTAGACTATTCGCAATCTCATTTTTTCGTAGACAATGAGGGTAAGAAAGCCAATTATCCTCGCTATTATCGAGAAATGGAAGAACGTCTGGTGAAAGAACAACGAATATTATCACGCAGGAAGAAGGGGTCAAAACGTTGGGAGAAACAACGTCTTGTTGTTTCCAGGTTACAAACAAAAGTAGCCAACCAACGAAAAGATTGGCTTCACAAGAAAGCCTATGCGCTTGCGAAACGTTATGACATGATTGTGGTTGAGAATCTAGACCTTCGTGCTATTGGACAAAACAAGTATTATGCCAAAAATCAGCAGGATAATGGTTTTGGTCATTTCCGTCTGTATCTAACATACAAATTAGAACAACGAGGAAAATATTTTGTCAAAGCACCAAAAAATTATGCATCGACCCAATTATGTTCAACCTGTGGATATAAGCATACGGCATTAAAGGGAAACGCAACTATAAGAGAATGGGATTGCCCTTCATGTGGCAGCTATCATGACCGGGATAGGAATGCTGCGTTCAACCTGAAACAATACGGAGAACGTTATACGAAAGAAAAAATCCTGCCACAAACCGTTGTGGTTTAAAGCCTACAAATGGGTTGCTTGGAGCCCAGACAGTATCTCTCGCGTGATTTGAAGGGCAAGACACTAGTCTTGTTGTCCGCTGTAAATTCTAAAGGTTGCAAGACCTTACAAGTCCGTGGTTTCAGTCATGGTTTGTTGACACATATTCATTATAACAGATACTGTTTTTTTATGAATTATTTTTGCTTTTCGAATAAATAATATCTTTTGAAACAGATTTCATGTCGTATTTTTCTTTTTTCTATTGACAGGTGTACATGCAAATTATATACTAGAATTTGTGTAAAATAATAAAGTGGCCTAAGTGAGTCGACGCTTGCACTCATTTTGTTCCTTTTAAAGATGAATCTTATAAAGGTGTATCGTGTAACTCTCTGCTACTGGAGCGATGGTACATGAAAACAAAATGAACAACGAAACGATCACGCGCGTTTTATTTTATACAAATAAAACATAAAGGAGGAAATGTCCTATGTCACGTTATACTGGATCAGTATGGAAGAAATCACGTCGTCTTGGCATTTCATTATCTGGAACTGGTAAGGAATTAGATAAACGCCCTTACGCTCCTGGTCAACATGGACCGAACCAAAGAAAGAAAATCTCTGAATACGGCTTGCAAATGCAAGAGAAGCAAAAATTACGCTTCATGTATGGATTGAACGAACGTCAATTCCGTAACCTATTCAATAAAGCTGGTAACATGAAAGGTATCCACGGTGAGAACTTCATGATTCTTCTTGAATCCCGTCTTGATAACCTTGTTTACCGTCTTGGCCTTGCCCGTACACGCAAGCAGGCACGTCAGCTGGTTAACCATGGTCACGTTACAGTAGATGGTTCTCGTGTAGATATCCCATCTTACTCTGTAAAACCTGGTCAAGCAATTGCTCTTCGTGAAAAATCTCAAAAGCTTGATATCGTTACTGAAGCTATTGAAGTAAATAACTTCGTACCAGAATATACTACTTTTGATGCTGAGAAAAAAGAAGGTACTTATGCTCGTTTCCCTGAGCGTTCTGAACTTCCAGCTGAAATTAACGAACAGCTTATCGTTGAATTCTACTCTCGTTAATTCTTCTGCTTTGCAGAGAATAACATCTAAAGAGGCTGGATTAACTAGCCCAAATAAGAAGAGGAATTTTGCATCGAAAATGCGATGCAAAGTTCCTCTTTTCTTTAAATCAATGATATATTTTACTCACTATCTATCCATAAAAAAACTGATAGAAATAGTGTATCTTCTTAGATTCACTGCTATTAAGGACAAAGCTAAATTTTATATTTTCTACATCATCCACTATACAAATGAAATTTTCATGAATTAAACGTTACGACTCCACTATTCAAACTCAATGGCTTTATCTAATATTAAATAATCGATAATATCCTTTTTTTATAATTTTCCAAAGATAAATTCATTAAAAATTTTGCAAATCCTTTCTCTAACACTTTCTTATTAATGATTTATTAACTAGCTTTTAACACTTTTAATCAATCAAAAAACTCTTCAATCTCTCGTGTTGAAAATATTAGTCATCTCTCTCCATGGAAAAAGTATAGCTATACAAATCATTTCGAAATACACCAGTTTCATAAAGAACTGGTACCCCATAATTATCGTAAGTAATACGCTTCATCGACAAACCCGCTGAGTTTTTACTGATACCTAAATGTTTAGCTACTTCTGAATTAATAATTGTTGCATTTATCGTATGCGTTGCAGAACGAATAACCTTACCGCATTGTTGCTCAATGAAGAAATATAAAGATCCAGGAATATTAAAATCCTCGGTAATTCCAATATTTAATGGAATATATCCACATACATATAAAATTGGAATATCATTTCCTGTACGAATCCTCTCAATAAACAAGACTCGATCATTCATATCTATGTCTAAATTTTTAGCAACTTCCTCTGTTGGTTGTATTATTTTGGCTTGCAATAAAGTGCTTCCAGGGATCATACCCTTTTCTTCCAGTTCTTGAGACAAGCTTTTTAAATTCGGTAAAACAATATGGCTCTCTGGATAGCTAATTGAAATAAAAGTACCTTTTCCTGTAATTCTCATTAGATATTTTTGTCTAACTAATTCCTCAAGAGCTTTTCGTATCGTAGCTCTGCTCATTTGAGTTTCTTCCTGCAATAAACTTTCAGTTGCAAAAAAGCTGCCAGGTTCCAATTCTTTATTAACAATAACCTTATAAAGGGAATCATAAAGTTGTTGATATAAAGGCAAAGGATTATTTCTATTAATTTTTTGTAAACTTCTTTTAATTGGATCAGCTAACAGTTTGTGATCAAAATACTTATCGTCCTCTTTTATATGGAAATTCTGCATAACTTACACTTCCTTCTTTAATTCAACAGCACTATTTTTAATAATTCACATGTATATTCTAACATAATAATTTTACATGTATATTCTAACATAATAATTGAAATAGACTGAATAATTAATTTGACAAATCTTATTTTGTATCTTAATATGATTATACGTACAAACGGTTAAGATATCAATATAAAGGATTATTCTTTTCCAGTTAAAACAAGAATCCTTCTAATTCATTCAATATTGTAAGAAATTCACTAAAGTTACGCCCGTGTATCTAGTTTCACCAACACAATAAATCATTTTAATTATCCTTGTATATTATATATTTTAATCGTTGTAAGTCTATTAAGCTGCTAATCAGTATAAAGAAAGGATTGAGCAAATAATGTTGGCAATCGTGAAAAATATTTAATTCAGGCAAAACAAGGTAATTATGGAGTAGCTGTACCAAATGTTTTCAATTTGGAGACTGTCCGTGCAGCCTTTGAAGCGGCAAAACTTCTAAAGTCTTCAATTATACTGGATTGTACAGGAATTCATCCAATTAAAGAAGTTAGTGAGATCACCTATTTCTATGAAAGATAATATCCTGAAGTTGTGGCAGCATAAAACTTAGATCATGGTGAAACCTATGAACAAGCTATTCGTGCAGGTTTTACTTCGGTTATGGTTGACAGTTCCACTCTTCCATTCCAAGAAAATGTTTTAGAAGTAAAGGAAATCGTTAAAATTGCTTACTCTGTAGGTGTTTCTGTTGAAGCCGAACTTGGCCACGTAGGAGTAGGAAATGAATATTACAAAACGAGGGATAGTGGTTTAACCAATCCTAAAGAAGCGATCGAATATGCCAAACAAACGAATGTTGATTGTTTAGCCGTTGAAGTTGGCACATCTCATGGTACTTATAAAGAAGAACCACGGTTAGATTTTGAGCTATTACAAAAATTAAATAGCATTTTAGATGTACCTTTAGTCCTTCACGGAGGTTCTGGAACAGGTGATGACAACCTTAAAAGAACTATTAAAACCGGGATTCAAAAAGTGAATCTATTTGTTGATTTAAACAAACAGGGTATGCAGCATTTAAATGCTTACTTGACAGGAGTTAACAATGAACCAGTTAAATCAGAACTGCAATCAGATAAACCAAGAAGTGAATTTGATGATAATCCAAATATAAATATTTTTGACAGCATCTAACGTATCGAGGGGGTTATAAAGAAGCGCTCATACATTACATAAAACTATTCAGCTCTGCCAACAAGGCTTAAGTTACAGTCACTTAAAATTAATAAATTTGTTTTACTGTCTGAATTAATAAGATCTGCTTGTTACAAAGTGAGTAAATTATAATAAATAATGAGGTGTTTACATGGTTTATATTAATGGAAAATGGCGACAAAGCGAAACAAGAATGGAAGTACGTAATCCTGCGACTAACGAGGTTATCAAGATAGTTTCTACAGTAGGAAAAGCGGAAACAGAAGAAGCAATACAAAGTGCAAAACAAGCATTTAAATCTTGGAAAAAAACAACTTTTACAGAACGCGTTACCTATTTGGAGGAAGCTGCTAGATTACTAGAAGAACAAAGTGAAGAATTAGCACAACTTATTACAAAAGAAAACGGCAAGCCTATTGCTGATGCTAGATATGAAGTAAACGACGGAATTGCCTTTTTACATTGGTATGCAGAAGAGGCAAAACGGATATATGGTGATGTTCTTCCAGCAGCCACAAAAGATAAACAACTTTTCGTTATAAGGCGTCCAATTGGTGTATGCGCAGCAATCACCCCATGGAACTTTCCATTTTCAATGATTACAAGGAAAATCGCTCCGGCCCTAGCAACTGGTTGTACAATAATCTTAAAACCTGCATCTGTTACACCTTTATCAGCGATTAAAGTATTTGAATGTTTTCATAAAGCGGGCTTGCCAAAAGGGGTAGTTAATCTTGTTATAGGTAAAGCTAGCGAAATTGGAAATACATTAACGACGAGTGAAGACGTAAAAAAAATCACCTTTACTGGGTCTACCGATGTTGGCAAATTGTTACTAAGAGACTCTGCTGAGACTGTTAAAGCCTCTTCAATGGAGCTTGGAGGTCACGCGCCATTTATTGTCTTTGCTGATTCAGATATCGATGTTGCTATAGACGGCGTCTTAACTACAAAATTTACTAATTCTGGACAGACTTGTGTTAGCACAAACAGAATTTACGTTGAAAAAAGTATTGCTGAAGAATTCACTAGCAAGCTTGTACAGAAGGTGGAGAAATTAAAAATAGGCAATGGTTTAGATGAAGACGTTAATGTTGGTCCAGTTATTGATAGTAATTCCTTCGAGAAAATTATGAACCAGATTGCTGATGCTAAAGCGAAAAACGGGGAAGTTATCTGTGGTGGTAGACAATACGATAATGGGACAAGCGGTTATTTTATCGAACCTACTATTATTTCCAATGCTAATGAAGACATGTTAATCGCCTATGAGGAAACATTTGGGCCAGTTGTTCCAATCTTTACATTCGAAGGTGAAGAAGAAATTATTGAAAAGGCAAACCATACTCATTATGGTCTAGCAGGATATTGTTATACAAAGGATTTAAGCCGTGCGTTTAGAATGATGGAAGAATTAGAATATGGAATGGTCGGTATAAATGACCCTGCTCCATTTGCGATCCACACTCCATTCGGTGGAGTGAAAGAAAGTGGACTTGGTCAAGAGGGTGGTAAATACGGTCTAGAAGCGTATTTAATTACAAAATACATTTCATTTAATGTAAATTACTAATTATAGTAATGGAGCAACTTAACGAATAAGGTTAGGTTGCTTCATACTATTTACTTAAGAAAAATAATATAGCCTAAAAAGTAACAACTAAGAGGAAAGGATGCATCTTATTGAGAGAAGACACATTTAAGAAACAAGAGTTAGGCAAAGATAACACCAATGTTCTTATAATTATAGGGATTTTCTTAGTTGCTCTTAATTTAAGACCAGCGCTAACTTCAATAGGGCCAATTATGGGAATCATTAGAGATGAAATAGGCTTTGCAAATTGGAATGTTGCATTACTTACAAGTTTACCATTAGTAGCTTTTGCTATTATGTCAATTACTTCATCATATTTAGCTCAAAAGTACTCAAATGAGAAAATATTAATTTTTGGATTAATGATATTAAGCACGGGAATCATTTTTCGTTCTTCTACTATAATGTTCCTTTTACTTCTTGGTACACTATTTATTGGAATAGGAATTGCAGTTTGTAACGTCCTTTTACCAGGAATTATCAAAGATAAATTTCCTAACAAACTATCAGTAATGACTGGGCTATATTCCTCGATAATGGGAATTTCTGCTACTGTTGCTTCAGCAATAAGTGTACCAATTGCCAAAAACATGGGATTGGGTTGGAGAAATGCTCTTTTAATTTGGGCAGCCCCTGCAATTTTTGCATCTTTTTATTGGTTAGTGCTTATACGGCGGAAATCGATGAATCATATAAAAGAAAGGCCCACAGAAAAACAAAAGGATCTTCTAAAATCTCCGTTTGCCTGGTTTATTGCCTTTTTTATGGGGTGTCATTCCCTTTTATTCTATATTACCATCTCTTGGTTCCCAGAAATATTAATTGATTTTGGTGCTAATAAAACAACCGCTGGTTTCCTATTATCCTATTTACAGCTAGTAGGAATAGTTTCTAGTTTACTCATTCCACTTATAGCTGGAAAACTTAAATCACAAGTAGGCTTAGTTATCAGCTTAAATATTTTATTAATAATAGGAGTTATTTATTTATTACTTTATCATAATGATATAAGCTATATTATCTCCACAACACTAATAGGATTTTCTTTAAGTGGTAACTTTACAATTGCCCTTCTGTTACTATCTATTCGTACTAAAAATACAAAACAAGCTACACTTTTATCCGGCATGGCACAATCAACTGGTTATGCTCTAGCAGCTTTAGGACCTATAGTGATAGGTTTCATCTACGATATTACAAGAGATTGGACCATTCCCTTATTCTTGCTAATATTACTTGCTATTTGCAGTTCTTTTTTAGGATTAAAAATTGGGCAAAATAAATTTATTTAAAATAAAATTTCAAGATTACAAAGAGATTGTTCAAGGAGCACTTTGGCAGAGTATATTCACTCTAAACAGGAAGCACTCACCTGTAGCAAAAGACTAAACTAAGGGGCCTAACCGGGGTAAAATGCATAAGAATGTTGGTAATACGTTATGGTTCACAACCGCATCTGATTGGAGACCATAATTGAAAGAATCCAAAATTAAAATAATAGTGGAAATCCGAACTATAAACGCCACCCCAAAAAAATGAATTCATAGTTCGGATTTTTCAATGGACTTTTTTAACAATATACCATACCAAATTGTTTTATTACTTAAAAATGTCTAAAATCATCATCAATATTTGAATCAGCATCTATTCGACCAATATGATCAAGATTAGCAAGCTTATTCATATCTTTTTTTCAATTGAGAAATCAAATAACTTAAAATTTTTCTTAATACGTAACGGTGTAACAGATTTCGGAATAGCAATTGTATCACACTCTAAACGCCACCTCAAAATAATCTAGGCAGGTATCTTACCATATTTTTGAGCAAGTTCTTTAGTCAGCTCATCTTGTAAAATTGTTCCTTTACCAAGAAGTGCCCATGCTGTAATAGCTATTTCGCTTTCCTCATAATAGCTTTTTAATTCCTTTTACTGGAGATATGATTGACATTCTACCTGGGTTAACCATTGGCATTTCATTTACCGTTTCTTTCGGATCTATCATTTTATAAACACCAACCCCCGCTTGGGGCATAATTACATCATTTCTCATTTTTTCGTTGTCATTTTTTTAATATACTTCCTTTTTTTAATGACTTTTGTTCTTATTAGTAAAAGATTTGAAATAAATATTTAGTCAACAATTACTAAACCGGTTTCTCCTGTAGCTCTTTTTCTTTACTCTTTTGATAACTTTCAACAGCTTTAGCAATTACTTTTCTTACAGTTTTTTTATAGCCATTAAGGTTTTCCTCGTTTATACTCAATAAGTTTTCATTTATTAGTTCTTCACAACTGCGCCAAGAAGAAAAAAAGGTTGCACCAGACATCAATAAACAGCCTTTAATATTCGCTTCCTTATCTAATTGAAGCATGATAATAGCACCAGAAAAAATACCTTTCTTTCTCTCCACTAATACATTTCCTGTTTCTAAAAACTTATTATAATGGGTATGCAATACTTTTGTCTGTTTTACTTTAAAAAACCATTGCAAAATAACTAAAACAATAAAGAATAAAAATAGAATCTCCATTTTCTCACCTACTCGATTGTAATTTCCCCAAGATTGGATAAATCGCTTTCAAAATCCGGTGTTAAATGAATATGACCAGGTAATTGTGCCTCCTTTGCTCCATCAAAACATAGTGAGGCATGTCCAAGCGAATAGAGATTTTCATTGACAATATTGCCTACAGCTGTGACCTTATACGTACAACCTACTATAGTCATAACATCACCTGACTCTACTTGTCCATCATGCTTATTTTCTTCGGTAACAACACAGAATGGTTTTAAATCTTCCGGTGCACTTTGATTAAAAAGAATTAATAACCCCGTTTTCAACATACCCTCAACATTTGAACCAACTTCGACAATATTTACGTTATATTTCAAGTAAATTACCTCCTTAAAAATATTTACGATAAATATTTTAACATATTATTTATCTTTTCTTTTTGATTTTTATAAATCTATTATTGTAACTATTATGTTAGTTTTAACTTCAAAAAAATATAGAGAGCTGAATTGGTTAGTCTACCATTTATACAATCCTATTAATAAAAACAGATACCTGTTTTACTAATTAAATGAAAGTTGATTAGCATAAACCATTTATTTCCTGCTCTCATCTACTATTAAATTTTCGCTAACTGCGAATTTTTAATTTTAATAGTTCAATCACTTTAATTATAGAGTCCAATACTGAACAGATATGCAATAACAACAGCAATAGGGCTTGAAATTTGTCTCGCGATCAGGAATGCTGGTGTACCATATTCTATTGTTTTTGGTTTCGCCTGCATTAAAGACATACCTACAGGGAAGAAGTCCCCACCTACTTGTGCGTTGATAGCAAACAAAGCTGGTAATGCGAATTGTGGTGGAATTGCTCCTGCTGCAATTTGCGTGCCTACTAGAACACCAACGACCTGCGCAACAGCTGCTCCTGGTCCCAGGATAGGTGACAAGAACGGGAAACTACAAATAATAGAAATAAGCAGTAATCCCCAAAGTGACGACCCTAGCGGGGTTAAAGCGTTCGCAATCAATTCCCCTACTCCTGTATATTGGACTAGTGCTACTAAAATACTAACGAATGCCATGAATGGTATAATCGTTTTCAATAACAGATCGACCGTTTTTCTACCAGAGTCTAAGAACATGGAAACTACAGAGCCAACGCCAGAACCAATTTTGGTTAATAGTTTAAATATCAGGTTACCGCTTTCTTCGGCTGCGCGTTGTTTATCGACTTTTTTTGGTTGTTTCTCTAATTCAGGTTCTACTACCGCAGCGTGTTCATGATCTGGCTGGTCTGATTCTTGTACTATTGTAATATTTCCTTTTTTAACCCCAGAAACGTATATTTCCTCTTTAATGTGCTCAGCTAAAGGGCCAGATGGACCAATCGCATTTAAATTAATCGTGTAAATCCCTTTTTGTGGGTAAACACCACATCTTAATGTACCGCCACAATTAATAATTGCACAAACAATCTCATCATCATTCGGTACCTCTTTAAATCCATCAACTGCCACACCGCTTATAGCGTCTGCAATATGTGTAGCTAAATCATGAATTCCTCCACCTGTCATTGATAATACTTTGTTTTTCTTCCCTTCACATTGTAAGTAAAGTGGACCGCCCCAACCACTACCACCTTTTTCAACTTTAATCGTTATACTTTTAGACATTTTTATCCCCCCTGTTAAACTTCGTAATTATTTCTTTTAGCAATAATTGTAAATACTATCTCGGTAATAATACCACTGATGACACCTACAACAATACCGGTAATAACATAGCGAATAGCTAAAGCTCCAACTGGCAATCCAAGTGCCTCAATACCTTGGGCAACTCCTAGCCAAACAAATAATTCAGCTGGATTTGTATGGGGAAATAAACTAGTCAAGGGATGTCCATTTCTAAAAAACGCTTCCATTAATCCTGGTTTTGACTTTTCCGGTAGGAACCTTCCCATAGTACCACTTGCTGGGCTTCCAAGGAAAAATGCAGCAAATACCGGGAATATCGAATATTTTAATATGCTACTTTTTGCTAATAATTTTCCCATTCTTTCAATTCGGTTTTCACCAACAAGATTTACAATAAATTGAATTAAAGTTAGCATTCCTACAAGTATAGGAACAATGCCAGTAAACATGCCGACAAACGTATCCCCTACAAATCCGAAAAAGCCCATAAACTGTTCCGCAAAATCAACAACAAACGACATAACTTCATCCTCCTTTTATTTGTTATACTGATTTTGATTGAGATTTTAAAAAACTTCATGCCAAAAAATTAATTTATTATATGTTTGCGCTTACATACTGTAAAAGAGAGCGTGATACCCTCTCCAATTACTTCATACATCGTATTATTTTTATTGCGTAAAGTTATTCTGACTCTTCTTGTAATAAAACACTTACGCGGTAACTTCCTTGCGCACTAGCAATCTCGTAAGCTTTTTGGATTTCTTCTAGAGGTACTTTTGTTTCAATTAATTTTGACACATCAACTTTTCCAGTATTTAATAAATTTGCTGATTTATTAAAGTCATGTATATCAGCTCCGTAGGTCCCTATCAATTCCATTTTTCTATAATGGGCTAAATTCGAATCTACATGTAATTCAGGAGCAGGATACCCTGCAGCAAAAAGCAACAATCTACCATTTAAGCGCTTAACCATTTCTAATGCTTGATTATTTGCTTTCGTAGCTCCAACGGCAAGAATAACTGCATCTGCCCCCTCATCATTTGTTAATTCTTTTACTTTTTCTACTGGATCACATTCTTTTACATCAATAACATTTAGCCCCATTGATCTTGCCGCTTCAATCTTCTTATCCATCATTTCAGTAACAATGACTTCTGCGCCATATGCTGTAGCAGCTAGTGCATTTAATATCCCCATTGTTCCAGCACCAATGACAACAACACGTTCTAACGCGCTAACCCTTAATCGCTTTAGACCACTTACCACAGTTGCGAGCGGTTCCAAAAACCCGGCCTCACTAAACGATAATTCAGGATTCATTTTAATCACTGCATTTGCATCCTTAACATTATAAGTTGCAAAACCTAAATGACCGTAATATCCTTCATCATTTTTATCTTTAAAAGGGTTTGATATCTCTACACACTCGCTCGTTCTCCCAGTTTGACAAGCCGTACATTCTCCACAGTAATCATAAGCAAGTGCAACATGATCTCCTATACTTATTTCATCTCTCACATTTTTACCTTTTGCGACAACGATTCCAGCACCTTCATGTCCGCCTGCCATCGGATATGGTTGATGTTCCCTTAGACCAAGCCATTGCCCGAAATCTGTTGTACAAATATTACAATTTTTTTGCTTAATGAGGACTTGATTATTACCAACCTCAGGGATTTCTCCTTCATGTACCTCTGCATTTTTTGCGTTTGTTAAAACAGCAAACTTTCTCATTTTAGTCATCAAAATTCCTCCCTTAAGTTATTCTTGTGCTAAATATTTCGAGTTACTTAATAATTAACATTTTTAGTTTCTTGGCTTATGGATAATTTCTGCAAATCTAGCTAATAATTCTTTTGCTTCTTTTGGCGGCCGTTGCCAAACATTCCTGCCAATAGCAACACCATTAATACCAACATTAATAGCATCATCTACCATTTTCACTAAATCTTCCGTAGTCCCGCTTTTATTTCCACCTAGCAGAATAATAGGAATATCAAAATAATTCACCCAGTTTTCAAGTGTTTTTGTATCACCAGGGTGAGCTACTTTTAATATATCCGCACCTAGTTCAAACGCAGCTCTATTTGCATCAGAGATAACTTTTGCCCGCTCTTTAGGATCTTCGATTGGCTTTGATGTAAGGGGCTCCACTAAAACCGGCATTTCCCATTTTTCTGCTTCCTCAATAACAGAGGCTATCAATTTCATAGAACGCATTCTTTCCTCAGCAGGGCGATCCCAAAACAAGACAAGCTTTATACAATCATATCCTTTACGGACTGCAAACTCTGGACTGAACGTTAAATGATGTTCCATTCGTTCATTTTTTACTTCATAACTAAAAATATCCGAATTTAACATTCGGGCTGGTGTGCCTTTTCCATGAAAAACTTCTTCAGCTTGTCTAGCAACACCATCATTTAGTAATATTGCGTCAATATCAGGTGTTTGTAACTCTTTAAGAATCTTAACTGGGTCTTCTAATCCTTCAATACTCCCTCCAATTCCATGATCTACAGGTAATATAAGTGAGTTACCTGTGTCCTTTCTAAAAATTCTTGACAGCCGTAACGATTTTCCCATTTGGTCGTCCACTCCTTAGATTATTTTGTATAAAGTACCAACCCATTATTGTTTAAATTATTACAACTTAAACCGTTTGTACGTATAATGGTTTAAAATTATAATAGTATAATTGATATTCTTTGTCAATTTATTATTTTAAAATTTCAATTTATTTATTATCGATTAATGTCTGTAAAATGAAATGATCTCATAATATGATTTTTAACATATAAAAAAACAAGACGCTTTGTACTTGTGCGTCTTGTTTTTTTATATTAAGCACTGGATGATGCATCTGCCTTCTCCATCCAGTCCTTCCCTTCAATATGTCTAGCCACAACCATACTCGAAACTGTATCACCTGTCGAGTTAACCATCGTAGCCGGCGGATCAACAACAACTCCGATCGCAGTAATGATTGGCAGAGCTTCGATTGGAAAACCGTACAATGTAATTATCATTAATTCTCCTGTAAAACCTCCGCCCGGAATTCCACTCATAACAATACCGGATAATAAACAAATACCAATAGCAGTTAAAAATGTGTCAATTCCGGTAAAATCCTGATTAAATACGCCAAAGATAAAGGCAATTTTTAACATAGCTGATAAACAGGAACCATCCATGTGAATAGTTGCTCCAAGAGGCATAATCGTCTCACGGATATCTTTTGGAACACCAATCCGCTCTGCTGCCTGCAGATTAACTGGAATGGTAGCCACACTGCTTCCTGTACCTAATGAGGTAGCAGCTGGACCAAGTATATTCTTCCAAAAGCGGCTGACTCCTTTTCTTCCACCAGCGATAAATGCATATAATGTAAAGCCAATAGCGAAATACAAAATAGACACCGGATAATAAACAATCACTGCTTTTGCATAATCGCCAATCAGTGCTGTACCAAATTCTCCGACTAAGGAGGCAAAGTACGCTCCTAATCCAATAGGTGCATAATACATAATAAGCTGAATCAGCTTCATAAATACATCAGATGCACTCGTAAGAAGTCTCGCAAATGGCCTCCCCTTCTCTCTGGAGAGCCCGGTCGCCACACCAACCAGTATCGACATTACAATAAGCGCCATCATATTATCTCGTGAGAACAGTTCAACAAAATCCGGAACAGTAAACGTGTTGACTAATTGATCTGACAGGCTTTGCTCTTCTACATTTTCAGGAGCACTTAATGGAATATCCACACCTGAACCAGGCTTAAAAATAACTGTCGCAACAAGCATAAATACAGCTGCAATAACTCCGGTTATCACAAAGACGGTAATCATCGAACCCATAATTTTTCCGAGTCTTTTCATGCTGTCCATGCTGGCGATAGCTGATGAAATAGAGAAAAACACGAGCGGGATAACAATCATAAACAGTAAATTAATAAATAAGTCCCCGAAAGGTTTTAATACAGCTGCATCTTCTCCAAAAAATAACCCAATTATCGCTCCGATAATAATAGAAGCTAAAAGAATAAGTGGAAATCGATAGGCTTTTAATTTTTCTAACATTTTATATTTCCTCTCTCTTTACAATATGATATTAATAGAATCTATTCTATTTTACAGGAATGCTGAAATGAAGGGAAGTTATTAAATATTCTTATAATTATCAACTTCTCTTTCAGAAAGATTTTATAAATACTTTTTATCCTGCCATAAAGGAGTATTAAAGAAAATCTGCAACAGGTTCATCGGTAATTAATGTATCTGCCTATTTCCCCGCCAGCGCTGAGTCAATTGCTTCTTTCGTTGAATATACTGGAACTGCAACGGCTTCACTTATCCCAAATACATCTTTCAGCTGCTGCTCTAAATCAAAACAGCGTGTTACCGGAGTTGTTACGTTTATCTGAACAATACCTTGCTCCCTTGCTTCCAGCAAAAGCCTTGATATTTTACTTCTGGAAAAATGAAAATCCTGCGCGATATCGTGCTGGGACATATTATCGATATAATACATATATACACTTTTCAATAATAACGCTTTCCTTAAACTTTTCTCCATTAATAGTAATTTATGTGGGTTTTCCTGAATATTCGATAAAAATTGAACCTCATTCCTATTTGTGAACGATTTTTGAAATATTTATCACATAAGCTCTATGTTTATGGGAATTTTGCAGCTGGTTAATCTGCAATAAAAAAAGCTCCTATCCCCGAGAGATAAGAGCCTTCTTAAAATTATAAGTATTTAACCATTGTGACATGCGGGATTCCTGCATCCAGAAATTCTCCAGAAGTAACCTCATAGCCCAGCTTTCGATAAAAATCCTGTGCATGTGTCTGCGCGTTCAGCTTAGCTTTATGAAAATCCTGATTTTTGATTTCTTCTTCCATCTTAGTCATTAATTTTTTTCCGAGAGATTTTCCACGCTGCGATTTCAAGACACATATCCGTTCCAGCTTACCGTAACCGTCTTCTGTAAACCGTAAACGGGCTGCAGCAACAGGGAGTTCATCCTCATATGCAATAAAATGGGTTGCCTTTTTATCAAATTCATCTATTTCTCTTTCCGGCGGTACGTTCTGCTCCTCAACAAATACCTCTGTCCGGATTTGATATACAGTTTCTAACTCTTTAGGAGCAGTCGCAATCTTTACTAACATGAATTCTTTATTCCTTTCCCAATAAAAATGTTTCATAGACTGTCCAGGAGCCATTCTCCAATTCATATAAGAGCTGGAAACGGTCAATATAATCTTTGATTTCAAAGCCTTCCATTTTCAATCTTCCAACAATATCTCTGAATTCATCATGTACCAGGTCCTGCGCAATCGTAATATGCGGCACAAAAGAATGATCCTGGTTATTTTCGAATATTCCCTGTTGCAGCTGTTCATTAAGCATCTTCAGCTGCTCAATTGGTTCGACCTTTAAATAAATTGTATTTGTTACTGGTTCAAAGGTGCTGACTTTGTTGATATGAATATAAAAAGGATCTGTACTTCCGGCAATTTTATGCAATGCCTGGACAACTTCATCTATCTCGTCAGAATTTGTTTCAAACGGGTACTTTAATGTAATGTGTGGAGGGATTAAAGAGTACCTTGGGTCGTAACGCTTTCTTAAGGCATTGGCTTGATCCTGTACAGTTTTTGAAGGGAAAATAGCGATTCCATATTTCATTAATACAACCTCCTGATATTATATTATTTATTATAAGCTCTATATAATCTGTATCTACATAAGTATAGCAAAAGAAAATGAAAATAGAAATTTTAATCAAACAATGTTGTTAATAGACGCCGCATATCATTTTGCCAATATTTCCAAGTGTGAATGCCGTCATCTAATTCGTGATACGTATAAACTGCTCCAGTTTTTTCTAATGCTTTATTTAATTTCCGATTCGGTTCTACAAAATCAGCTGTATTCCCATCACTCATTTGCACCTCTGTTTCTTTTGTACCAATTGTATGGTAAATATCCAGGGTGGACAAGGGTTGAGCCTGCTCTACATACGTTAATACAGAATCATCAACGTAAGGAGACTGCATCCCCACCTTTCCAAACGTATGCGGAAATTTTATTGCTGTCATCAATGCCAGGGTCCCCGCCAAAGAGTCGCCGATTAGTGAACGCGATTTCCCCATATGGTATGTCGGTATTAAATCATCTAAATAAGGGACAACCTCTCGCACGAGAAAGTTTGTATAAGCCTCATTCTGTTCACCGGATGGATGATACTTCTTTCTGCGGTCATATTTATCCTTGTAGTGAATACCAACAAAGACGACATTGTGCATTTCTTTTTCATCATGAAGCTTATCACTTAATGTAGCAATTCTGCCCATTTGAAAGTAATCTTTTCCATCCTGCATAATACAGATTTCATATTTATACAGCTCTGAAAAAGTCTCCGGATGATAAATTTGTAATGTCATCGTCTCTTTTAAAAAAGAGCTGTCTATTTCTTTTTCAATCATTTTACCTTTCCTGCGCAAACGTCCCACCCCAGTCTTTCTTAATAGTATAGCAATAGTCTATCATTGTATGGCCGGACTGTCACTTGAAGCATTTTTATTGATAAAGCTGATAATACTTTCCCTGCTGGTTCATTAATTCCTGATGACTTCCCTGCTCCATGATTTCCCCATTTTCGAGCATAATAATTTCATCTGCTTCCCGGATAGTATTTAGTCTATGGGCAATAACAAAACTGGTTCGCCCCTCCATCAGTCGTTTTAACGCTTCCTGAATTTTCAATTCTGTAACGGTATCAATATTACTGGTTGCTTCATCAAGTATTAAAATTTTAGGCTCTGCTAATAATGCACGCGCAATAGTTAATAACTGTTTTTGGCCCTGGCTAATACCGCTTCCTTCCTGATCCAGAACCGTATCGTACTTATCCTGTAAAGATAGAATAAAGTCATGTGCATTAGCATCTTTAGCTGCCTGCTCTATTTCCTTATCAGTTGCTTCGAGTCTTCCGTACCGGATATTTTCACGGATAGTTCCGTGGAATAAGAAAGTATCCTGCAGCACAAAGGCCATATGTTTGCGGAGGCTGGAGCGTTTTATGTTTTTGATATCGATACCATCTAATGTAATCTGACCGCTATCATAATTATAAAAGCGGGAAATAAGGTTAATGATAGTTGTTTTTCCGGCTCCGGTATGCCCTACAAATGCAACCGTTTCTCCAGGCTTCGCCTCAAAGCTGATATCATTCAGAATTTTAGCTGACTCATAGCCAAAGCTTACATGATTAAAAACAAGATGACCTTTTGTATCCGGAATCTCTGAAGCATCTTTCTCATCGATTTCTTCTCCAGTTTCATCCATTACCTGGAACACTCTTTCTGCACCGGCGATAGCGGATAATAGTAAATTAAACTGGTTTGATAATTCATTTAAAGGTCTTGTAAATTGTCGTGCGTACTCTGTAAAGATAACAATAGTTCCTACAGTCACCAGCGATCCATCTGACGTGATCACAAGTACTCCGCCTACAAAGGCAATCATTGCAAAACTTAAAAAGTTTAATGTATTCATGATTTTAGGGATGAGTCCGGAGATGGTCAATGCCCAAAAACCTGTGTTTTGCAAGGATTTATTTCTTTGCTCAAACTGACTGGTTACATAATCTTCCTGAGAGTATGTTTTGACAACATGCTGACCGGAAACTATTTCTTCCACATAGCCGTTTACATCACCTAAGTCACGCTGCTGCAATTTATACAATGGCCCGGTTCTTCTTGTAATCCAGCGCATTGCAAAAAACATGACAGGAATAATAGACATCGTCACTAGTGTTAAAACAGGGCTCAAATAAAGCATGATACTCACTGTTCCTACTAACGTCAGGACACTGGCGAAGATTTGAATGACAGATTGGTTCAATGTGTTATTAATATTATCTATATCATTTGTTAACCGGCTCATCAGCTCCCCGTGCTGCCTCTGGTCAAAATAGGAAATGGGCAGCCGGTGAAATTGTTCAAACAAATTTTTCCGCAATGTATATACTGTCTGCTGGGCAATATCAACCATCCAATAATTTTGAAGAAAGAGGGACAGAGAATGAACAATATAAACGATAACCAAGCCCAGAAGTAAGAGTCCAAGTCCATTAAGCTGCTGGGCCACAATAAAATTATCAATCGACTTTCCTACCAGAAATGGTCCCAGAAGAGCAAATAGAGAACTGATACATACCATCAAAATAACAAGAAATAATTTCCCCTTCTCCATCTTTAGATAATTCCATATCCGCTTTAAGGCTGCTCCCATATTTTCTGCTTTTTTAGAACCAGATGTGTTCACATTCGATACATCTATCCGTTTATATCGAAAGGCGGCTTTTAATGAATTATTTCGCATGGAGAACCTCCTTTTCCTGCTGTGATTCCGCAATAGCCCGATATAGATCTGAGCGTTCCAGCAATTCGTTATGAGAGCCTATATCCAGAATCTCTCCTTTATCAAGCAGGAGAATACGATCTGATTTTTTAGCAGTGGTTATTTTTTGTGTAATTAAGAGCACGGTACACTGATAGCCATCCAGCGCCTTCAGGAATCGTGCCTCTGTAGCTAAATCAAGAGCACTGGTGCTGTCATCCAGCATTAAAATTTCCGGTTTGCGGACAAGAGCACGCGCAATGGATATGCGCTGTTTTTGTCCTCCTGAAAGGTTTACTCCCTTTTGGCCGACTCTGGTTTCATATTGATGCTCCAGACCTTGGATTGTTTCATGAATCTGTGCATCCTTAGCTGCCTGAATCACTTCTTCCATTGTTGCATCTTTCTTTCCAAAAGCGATGTTATCAAAAATGGATCCGGTAAATAAAAGCGGCGACTGCGGCACATAGCCGATACTATTTCGTATAGCTTTAAATGAATAGTCCTCTAAAGGTATGTCATCTACATATACCTTCCCTCCGGAAGTCTCATAAAGACGGGGCATTAGCTGGAATAAAGACGTCTTCCCGGAACCGGTTGCTCCTATAATCGCCAGACGTTCCCCCGGATTTACGGAGAAGGATATACCGGATAGTGTGTCCTGTAATGCATCCGGGTAACGGAAAGAAACCTCATCATACACAATGCGACCTTTACCTACAGAATAATCCGCCTGCTTTTCTTCCTGTTCTCCGCCGGCTTCTATCAGCACCTCATTGATTCGTTCGGCAGATGCTTTTGTTCTAGACAGCGCCATGATAATAAAAGAGAACATCGAGATGGACATTGCTACGCGTAGTGCATAATTAATCATTGTAACGACTTCTCCGATATTTGCCTGCCCGTTAATCGTTTGAATACTCCCGAACCAGATAATAAAAATTAAACTCAAATTCATCACAAAAAGCAGAATTGGTCCTGTTGATTCCACAATTCGAAAGGTTTTCCGTGTCGTTAAAGCAAGTGTACGGTTGGCATCGTCAAATCGTTTTTCTTCTGTGTAACGCCGTGTAAAGGCTTTGATAAGTCTCATTCCGGCAAGGTTTTCCTGCATCACACGATTGACACTGTCCACTTGACTCTGGACCTGCTTAAATAATTTGCTTGAAATCTTTAATACCCACAAAAGAAATAGAATAAGAAGCGGTACAGTAATTAAAAAGATTAACGCCAGCCGGACATTTACCATAAAAGCCATAATAACACCGCCAATTACAGTCAACGGTGCCTTTGCCATAATACGGAGAACCATAAAAACGGTATTCTGAATCTGCCGGATATCATTTGTAAACCTTGTAACCAGAGAAGATGTGGGATATTTATTCAATTTTGCATAGGAAAAGCTTTGAATCTTTGCAAATAATTCTTTTCGTAAATCATAAGCATAAGAAAAACTGACATGAGACGATAGAAAAGAATTCAGAACTCCTGCAAGAAATGATAATAAAGCCAAACCAATCATAACCGATCCCCAAAATACAATATTCTGGATATCCTGATTCACAACCCCCTGATTAATCATTAACCCTAAGAAAAGAGGAAGCAATAACTCTACTGCCAGCTCGATAAGCATAAGTGAAAATGCAATAATCGAAGGAAATTTATAAGGACCTAAATAAGAAAAAACTTTTCGCAAATAATCCACCTACCAACCAAAAAGTAAAAGTATTCAGAAATTCAATGAAAAATAAATTATTTATTTTATTATAGAATGAACGCTGATAAATAAGCCAGTATTTAGTTCGGTTTCCGAAATGATGATTAAAGTCATCATAACCCGCTGTTATTGGAGCAGTTCTTTCATTATTCTATATTAATTGATGTCGCCAAGATACACAGGGAATTCTTTCCCCAAAGTACAAGCAATAATCTTTTCTCTTATTGCTTGAGGGTATAAGCGATAATTCATTAAATCTGCTATCGGCAGCCATTCAACACCTATTTGTCCTTCATCAGGTACCGCGCCATTTCCTATCTCTTTGATGCTGTCTTTAATATCACATAAAAACATATACTCTACCTGATGCAATTCAGAATCAAACTCAAAGTGCTCATGATTTTTCCCGATATATTCTCTTATAAATAAAAGATTATCTATTTCGACACCTGCATTAATTTCTTCTATACATTCTCTTTTTAATGTTTGATGCAGTGTTTCTCCATGTTCTTGACCACCGCCGGGTAAAATAAAATAGTATCCATCTTTATCCAGTTTTTTTATGGCTAACAGCTGTTTATCCTGAATAATAATTGCTTTTGCTGAGTTTCTTATGTTCATTAAAATCCTCCTGTCACTTTTTTGAAATAATGTAAATTGAGTACATTTTAAAAAAGGTAGATTTAATTTCCAAATTGTAAATTTATTATAGAAGTTCATCCACAGGATTATCACCATCTAATATTTTTTTACAAGTCATAACCCGATTATAGATTCCATTATAGTGTGTTGTGTCAAAAATGATTGTTTGCCCGGACTGCATAGGCTTTTCAGTAACGACATGATATAAATACGTTTCCATGAGTGTTGTGCTCCCTTCCTTCATTCATGACAATAGTAAATTGTAATTGATTTCATACTAAATTTTTCATTTTGCAGCTCCACCAATGACATATCCAAAAAACGTCATTTTACCGTCTTCATTCTCTACAATACGATACGGTTCAATCTGATCAAAGTATCGTCGTACAAACCTTCCTTCACCTACCGGATAGATTTCAATATGAAGATTGCCTGAGAATCTTACAAAATATAATTTTCCATTAATAAAATCTACTTCGATTTTATCTTTCAGATATATACCGCAATACTTTTCAAGCTCGTGTGCACAAAGAGGAAATTCTTTAAATTTTACAGGGAGGTCTACCTCCACATGATGCAGAATATCTGCAATTGCATTGCCTAATCTATATTGATTGATAGCTTCATTATTTGAAAGTATAATGATACAAATATTTTCATCAAAGTAATGCTGCATATAAGTGCTTATCCCAAGATGGTCTCCCCCATGTTCGTATCTTTTTGTTCCATAAACATGACGATATTCCAACCCATAACAATAGTTATTTTTGTTTTCATTGAAAAACCTTTTATATGCTTCTTGAGAAAGAATTTTTCTATCGCGCAAGCAGGTGTACCATTTGTATAAATTATCACAATTAGAAATAATCGCTCCTGCACCAATACTAAATTTTTCGTTATAATATGGGCGTTTGATAGTTGCATCAAAATCTTTTACATAATTAGAGGATCTGTTTTTAATAATTTTACATCCGTCATCTATATCGCTGTTTACCATGTCCAAAGGCAGGAATATACTGTTCCGGATATAATCCTCATATGTCTCTCCTGTAACATTTTCAATAATCCATGCAAGTAAATTATAATTTACGTTATTATAGTCATATTTCATGCCTGGTGGAAAAACAGGTTTTTTATTTATATACCGTTGAAAGTAATCGTTTCTAGAATAATCCATTCTATTGTATTCAGAGAAAAAGTCACTTTCAAAATTATAGAAATTACTTAAACCTGATGTGTGCGATAATAAATGATGGACAGTTATTGATTTTTCAATCTTCATATCACCAGGAAGAAATAAATATGCTGGTTTATCAATATCCAATACTCCCTTATCATGCAGAAGCATAACAGCAAAGGCTGTAAATTGCTTAGACATGGAAGCAATCGAGAAGCATGAGCTTATATTATTCTTGATCCCAAACTCGATATTGGAATAACCGTATGCGCTTTCAAAAAGAACGTCATCATTTTTTATAACTTGAATAACTCCGTAGAAATCCCACAACTCCAGATATTTGTTGATATATGTATCTATTTTTGATTTTATTTCCTGCATCATCACCCACTCCTTATAAATAAATACTCCATGGATTCCCGTTCTCTTAAAAAATTCTTCAAAAAAAGAAAAAAGACACATCCATAATAATGTGTCTTCACGCAATTAAAGAGAAAATCTTCTCTATGAACCGCTTTTAGTAAGTGACTCCGATTGGGCTCGAACCAACGACCTCTTGCCTGTCAAGCAAGCGCTCTCCCAGCTGAGCTACGGAATCGTATGTAGGTACAATACATATTATACAACCAAATGAACAAGAAAACAAGCTAACAATATTTGCGCTGGCAAGCCCATAGTCAGCGGCATTATATTACCGATTATGAAATAAGCTTCATTTACCTCCCGCTCATATAGAGAGAAGGTACATCTTCCCTCCACTTATATATTTTCTTTTTTCATATACATTTTTTTCCCGCTTCTGTACACAATATAAAATACTGTGTAAAAGATAAAGGAGCGTATAATATGTCCAGTTACATGAGTATGTTTGTAGAGGTTATCTTTGGATTTTTTGCTTTATTTTTAATCACAAAAATATTAGGGAAGACTCAAATTTCCCAGATTACCCCCTTTGATTTTATTTCCGCATTATTATTGGGTGAATTAGTTGGGAATGCTTTATTTGATCCAAAGGCAGGGATAGCTGAAATAGCCTTTGTTGTAGCTCTTTATGGTATTCTTATGTATACTGTTGAAATTATTTCACAAAAATATAAGCGCACACGGCATTTGCTCGAAGGAAGCCCGACAATAATAATTCATCGTGGGAAGCTTGTCAGAGATATGATGAAAAAAACCAAGCTGGATATTAATCAGCTGCAGCACCTTTTAAGAGAAAAAGACGTCTTTTCCATCAGTGAGGTTGAATTTGCCGTGTTAGAAGCAAATGGAACCGTATCAGTTCTAAAAAAAACAGATTATCAAACACCTACGCGCAAGGATTTAAAATTATCTCCTCAGGATGTAGCATTACCAATTACGCTTATTAATGATGGAGAAATTATAAAAGATAACTTGGAAGAGAAAAACCTTCCCGTCTCCTGGTTGGAGGAATCTATCCGGGAACAAGGGTATAAAGATATTTCAGAAATTTTTTATGCAGAATACACAAAAGGAAATCCATTATATATTGTCCCTTTCTTTAATCGGGAGCATCAGAAATATAGCGATTTGGATTGAAATTAATTTTATAACTATCTGAAAGTACTTTGAATATCCGCCCCACTGAAAATATTTTTCTTAACATAATATGAAAATAAAAGAAGCATTCCTTTTATAATAAGAGGAATGCTTCTATACGTATTTATTAATATACCTGCCTTTACCCGTAATCAGGGATGAGTCTAATGGCAGGTCTAACTGTTTTTGAGGTTCAGATCTATTGCGGTAATAGCGGTCATATGTTGCGCCAATCTCCTGATGCCTCCGTTCTAACTGAACTTTAAAAGCTCCTTCTATATGATGGTCTTTTTTCTGTGTCGGCTGCAGCCTTTGCTGATAATCAACATACTGTGAGTTTTGAACCGGAAGAATATACCCCATCCTCTGCACCTCCCTTGTATCTTCAATTATATATACCCCGTTCCAGAAAAATGAAACCGTTTTATTTATACATTATTATATACAGATTATTTTATGTTGTATAGTCAGAATTTTATTTTTATTGAAATAGCCCTTGCTCATAGTTACACTCGCCCACACCAACACTGGGAAGACACATATCCTATAAGGAAAGAAAATTCAAATTGTGAAAGGAGCATTTTCTCATGGGTTGTGGAAAAAATTATGATACTGGAAGTTGTGTTGCAGATATTTTAAAAGACATTGTTGATGCTCAAAACGATATTGTAGAAAACTGCTGTGATACGAGCTGTGAACAATCAATCAATGACCTTTTGTGCACAAATGAGGTAAGTAATGATTTAGATACGGTACCTGTTATTCTATATTGCAAAGATTGCAAACCATTTAAAGGGTTCGGCACAACAAAAAATCATCACAACAAAATGAATCCAATTTTATCTAGTTTTATTTTCAGAGTAAAGAAAGTAGATAAAGACAATTGTGCTATTCTTGAGTTACTACTCAGTGATGGAGAAAGCTGTGGATTTGATCATATGAAGGATCCGACTGATCAAAATACAGAAGACTTGGAAGCAACAGGCATTTGTATCACAGTAGATTTAGATTGCTTTTGCCATGTTACCTGCCTGCCGGCAATCAGAGCATTTCATTAAAATAATTTCCATTAAAAAACTTGGTTGTCACCATTCCTTTAGGTGACAACCTTAGTTACACTTATGCAGTTAAGAAAGTATAAACTTTCTTAACTGCCAAAAGATACACCATCCAGGGAGGCCCTCCCGGATGGTGTCTTTTAAAATCCTAATAATTGAATGTTTTCAATATCTTTGATTGCAATATCAATTTTATTTTTCCGATTATTTAATTGTAAAGCCAGTGTATCTGTATTGTTTTCACGAATCACACCGCGATACTTCTTCTTGGAAGCTGTAATTATTTCACATTTTATAGGAGGAGCAAATTCAGAGCGGTTTGTTAAATAATTTATTTTTTCTGCAATTGTCATCTCCATAAACTTTTTCTTGCTTGATTGCTGTTCAGTTGTTTTGGAGTTGTCTCCATCTGCATTTTTTCTGTCTTTGGACTGTGTTTTTTTCACCTGCGGAACAGGTTTCATCTCCGTTTGCTTCTTTCGCCTGTAATCACCTACATAGTTTTCTTGCATTGGAGCTGAAAATTCCTGCAGCTGAGGCTGGCTAATGTAGAGTAAGGGGGCTTGCGCTTTATTTTTATTTGTCATCGTTCATTCACCTCTTTTGGCTTTCTTAGCTTATCTTGTATAGTGTATGAACCTAGAATTTGATTTGTGTCTGGCCTCATAATTGCGCCAATCGCCTAAATAAAAGGGACTGCCGCCAAAATGGTGACAATCCTCTTTTTCATCTTATTATCAAATTAAATAGCTCATAAATGCAGTTGCCATTCCGAAATAAATCAATGTGGAAATAAGGTCATTAATTGTTGTAATAAAGGGTCCTGATGCCACTGCCGGATCAATATTCAGGCGGTTCATCAGCATTGGAATAAGAGCACCTGCCAGCGTTGCTACTAGAAGAGAGCCCATAATAGACAAACCTAAGAGAATACCTAAATAAATATTGCCCTGCCAAATAAAAATAATCGTAGCAAGAATGATTCCGCATAATATCCCATTAATTAGTCCCGTTAGTGCTTCCCGGCCTAAAAGCTTCCACTTCCCGGTATTTTCAAATTCTCCGGTCGCCATTCCACGTACAGATACAGCAAGTGCCTGTGTTCCTGAGTTACCTGCCGTTCCTCCGATTAAAGGAATAAAGGCTGCTAAAATAGCCACTTGTTCCAGGGTCTGTTCAAAACTGGCAATTAACGTAGCAGTTAACATACCTAAAAACAGCAGAATAACCAGCCAGGGAAGTCTCTTTCTTGCAGAACGAATCGCTGTGTCATCTTTAATATCCGTATTGGACATCGCTGCTAGTTTGGAGTAGTCCTCACTTGCTTCTTCTTCCATAACGTCTAAAATATCGTCGACTGTGATAATCCCGAGAAGATGATCTTGAAAATCAACTACCGGAAGTGCAAGGAAATCGTAATCTCTAAACATCTGTGCAACATCTTCCTGGTCTTTTGCAACAGATACAGCAACCACTTTCGTACTCATGACTTCTTTAATCAAAGTATCACTATCTGCAATAATTAAATCTCTGATAGATAAGACACCTACTAAGCGTTTACTGTTATCCAGGACAAACAAGTAATAAATTGTCTCTGCATCGGGTGCTTCTTTTTTTAATTGCTGCATGGTCTCTGCCACGGTCTGATCCTCGAAAAGTACAACATACTCCGTGGTCATGATACTACCAGCGGTTTTCTCTTCATAATGAAGAAGCTGTTTAATATCATCAGCAGATTCTTTATCCATGATAGTCAAATAACTGACTACTTTTTCTTTATCCAGCTCATTTAAAATATCTACTGCATCATCGACAGGCATTTCCCCAAAAATCATCGCAGCATATCTCGGATCCATCTCCTCAAAAAACTCAATGACATCATCTAAATCAATGTTAATTAATATCTCTGACATTTCTTCAGGAGATAAATACGTGTATATCTGCGCTCTTCTGTCTTCATCCTGCTGCTGGAAAAACACAGCCTGATCATATGGATGGATTTCGAGAAATTCTGTCCGAAACTCCTCCATATTTTCATTTTCTAATGCTTCTTGAACTTTATCAATATGTTCTTGAAACTGTTCTTCATATTGAACATCATATTGATCCTTTTTCATAGCAGTTCCTCCTTTCTTTCCGCTAATTTTTTATATACTTACACATCCTACCCTATTTTACAAGAAGAGAAACAAATAGCAAGCCTTATCTATAATAAAAAGAGTTTCCATGGTGAATTTATCAGTTGTTATTTTGCTGATCAATCACTTAAAATTATTCATTATTATTAGATCTGTAAGCTGCTTAAAAACGCTGCTTCTGTTAGCGTAGCAAAGGGTAACGTCTCCTTTTAACATCTTTCACCCTCTCTTTTTTTGTTGGCCAAGGTAAACTTTATTACCCAACACTCACTTTATGTACTTCGTTTTTGTTTGTCAAGTATATTTTGTAGCTGCTATTATTTTTCATTAAGGAAACATTTTATTTTGCTCATGTATTTTAATGATCAGGCTGCTGTATTAAATATGTTTCACACCAATGTGAAAGAAACACTAAAAGGCAAGAATACGTTTTATATTGAATATTATGTTGATTACAGCGACGGAATATAATTGTATTCAATTTTACATGCATTAGCTAAAAAAAGTTATACTATAGAAGTAAAGCTACATTCATCGATAACAAGGAGGATATAGGATGCAATTAGATATTATTGGAGATGTGCATGGATGCTTTGACGAGCTTTTGGAATTGCTGGAAACACTTGAATATCGCCAAATGAACAGCCTCTATTCTCACCCGGAAGGTAACAAGCTTGTATTTGTGGGGGATTTAACAGATCGCGGTCCAAATTCCATAGCTGTTATCCAGCTTGTTTATCAATTAGTTATAGAGCAGGAAATTGCCTATTATGTACCGGGAAATCACTGCAATAAGCTCTACCGTTATTTTTTAGGAAACCGGGTACAGGAAAAACATGGCTTAGAAACAACCATTGCTGAATGGAAAAGATTAAAAGAAGATCAAAAAAAGAACATTCAGGAAAAGTTTATGACACTTTACGAGAATGCTCCTTTATATTTATATTTTGAAAACCTGCAGTTAGTGGTGGCCCACGCAGGGATTAAAGAAAATTTAATCGGACAGATGAATTCCAATACAAAGACTTTTGTTCTCTATGGAGATATTACTGGTAAAACAGATCATCGGGGCCGCCCCATTCGCCGGGATTGGGCAAAGCACTACAAAGGAAACCCCTGGATTGTTTATGGGCATACACCAGTTTTAGAACCGCGTCAAATTAACCGGACAATTAATATAGATACAGGCTGTGTCTTCGGAAATAAACTGACTGCTTTCCAATTTCCAAAACAGAGGATTGTTTCTGTTTCATCTAAACAAGCCTTTCAGCCTGATCGTTTCACAGATTTCACTGCTGATTAACGGATAAATGTTCTTTACACGCAGTCATATCCAATGGAAGCTCACAGTTAAGTTTAATTCTTTTATTCAAGAAAGGATGCAGCCACTCTATTTCTGCACAATGCAACGCCTGACGGGAAATAACCTCTGTTTTTCCTCCATAGAGATCATCACCGAGCAGCGGATGGCCAAAATAACTGAAATGAACACGAATTTGATGCGTCCGGCCGGTTTTCAGCTGAACACGCAATAGAGAAGCTCCGGAAAGGATTGACAATGTCTGATAGTCCGTAACTGCTTCTTTCCCGTCCCTCCAATTTACTTCCCGTTCTATTATCGAGGTTTTCTTGCGGGCAATTGGTGCATTTATAATCCCTGCAGCTGGATTCATTTCCCCTGTAATGATTGTTTCATATATACGGTGAATTTGATTCTTTTTTTGTGCCTCTGACAACAAAGCGTGAACATAGCGATTTTTTGCAATTAAAACAAGACCAGATGTGTCTTTGTCTAATCTGGTTACGATATGTACCGTTGCCGGATGACCAGTTGATTGATAATAAGCCTGAATTCCATTGGCTAACGAATATTGACGGTCATTCATAGAAGGGAGACATGCCTGGCCGGCCGGCTTATTTAATACTAAATGATCTTCATCCTCATACATAATTGCCAGGTCCATTTCCGTTGCCTCAATACTGCCGGAAGCTTCTTCCGGAAAAATAACGGTTAATTGATCATTTACCTGCAGTGTTTCTGTTATATAACTGTCCTCTGCATTAATTAAAAATTTGCCGCCATCTTGTTTCATGGCAGTCAGCAGTCTTCTTGAAAAACCTTGTTTTTTCTGTAAAAAATCCTTAATGGTAAGCTTGGCGTCCGTTTGATCAATCACCCAGATTTTTTGTATGCTTGCAGTCACCTAGTCCACCTCAGTAACAAATGAATCTCTCACGCGATGCCAAAAAGGAAATTGTCTGAATCGGGCAAAGCGTATTTTATCCTTTGCCACACGGCATTGAATCGATTTGACTTCATGATAATTTTTCGTGAAATGGTCGATTTGAATTAAGAAGGAATTATCAACCATCGGCTTTAAAAAACAGGTATGATGTTTAGGCAGGACTAATGGTGAACCGATAGTACGGAAAACACGGTTATTGATCGAAGCATTCTCCGTTATTTGAATTGCTTCTAAGGATGGATGAATAATCGCCCCTCCGAGTGCCTTATTATAAGCGGTACTTCCAGAAGGTGTGGATATACAAATCCCGTCCCCGCGGAATGTTTCGAAATGCTCGCCCTTCAATTCCACATCTAATACAACAGATGATCCATCTGCTGTTTTAATCATTGCTTCGTTTAAAGCAAGATGCCTGTCTTCCTTTTTACCTAAGTCATCCCGGATGATTACTTCCATTAATGGATATTCTACAGTTTGAAATGGTGTCCTTGCAATCTCAACCAAGAGCTTCTCCACTTCTTCCTGCGTCCAATCCGTATAAAACCCTAAATGTCCGGTATGGACCCCAATAAAAGCTGTTTCCTTTAAACGATGAGTGTAACGATGGAAAGCCTCTAAAAAGGTTCCGTCACCGCCAACTGAAATGGCCAAATCAGGCTCTTCTTTATCATATTCCAATCCATAAGACTCCAAATATTGCCGCATCATGTTTTTTATTTTATTTGAACGCTTGTCTCCTCTAGAAACAATTTTAAACTTCATTATATTTTCCCATCCTTTATCTATGATTTACGATGAAAAACACGTTGAGCTTCATGGATTTCGCTTCTGATTTTAGACATTTCTTCATCTAATTTAAATGCAGCCTCGGCAGCTTTTTGCAAACGTAATTTAACCTCTGAAGGTAACTTCCCTTCATACTTATAATTTAAAGAATGCTCATTGGTTGCCCAAAAATTCATCGCAAGTGTACGTATTTGAATTTCCGCTAAAACTATAATTTGACCTCTGACTGTTTCAACTGGATATTCGATAATCATATGATAAGATCTATAACCGCTGTCCTTCTTATGAAAAACATAATCTTTTTCTTCAATAATTTGAAAATCACTGCGTTTTCGCAGCATCTCCACGATGGGATAAATATCATCAACAAATTGACAAACAACTCTTATCCCTGCTATGTCCTGTAATTTATCTAAATTTTCAAGAGGAATCTGTCTTTCCCTCGCCTTTTCAATAATGCTGGGTATCGGCTTTACCCTTCCTGTGACAAATTCAATTGGTGAATTACTGGATTCTCTTTCGTATTCCGAACGAATCCCTTTTAATTTTACTTTTAATTCTTCTACTGCCTGTTTATAAGGCGCTAAAGTTTTTCCCCAGTCCATCGAACCACCCTATATGTAAACTAATATGATCCTCTTTATTTTATCACAGAGTTGCATTAGTACAAAGGAAAGAGGAAATTAAAAAAATGCTGTCTGTATTACAAACTGTTTCCCAAAAAATACAAGCTGACATTTCTATGGATTTAGATCCGCTTTCTCTGTCCGTTATACAACATTGACTATCGCATAGAAGGTTTCTTTTTCCTGTTATGTCATTTAATCTGCTTGTTAACCCTGCCCGCATAGTTATTTTTTGCAATGCTTCACGATACAAGCCATAATAGAGATAATCTAATTTTAGAACTGGAGATTTATGAATGAGCCAAGAAGTAGAAATTGAATTTAAGAACCTGTTAACTATTCAGGAATATAATCTATTAGCTGAGGATTTATTTTCACAGACAGAAATGATAGAGCAGACAAATTATTACTTTGAAACAGATTCCTTTGATTTAAAAGCAAACCAGTCTGCATTACGAATACGTAAAAAGAACGAAACATATACTTTAACATTAAAAGAACCACATCCAGATGGATTGTTAGAGACACATGATACACTGACAAAAAAAGAATTTCTGTCCTGGACTTCCGGCAGACCGACAGAAGCTCCTAATGTAGCAGAACAGTTGAGACAACTATCTGTCGATTTGTCATCCCTAAATTATGCAGGAAGAATGACTACCTTCCGAAAAGAAATACCTTATCAGGATACATTAATTTTTTTAGATAAAAGTATTTATTTAGATACCGAGGATGCTGAGCTGGAATTAGAAGCAGCTTCAAAACACTATGGAGAAGAAGTTTTTAACAGCTTATTAGCAAACTATCAAATCCCTGTCCGGGAAACTCCTGCTAAAATAGCACGTTTTTTCCATCAAAAACAGAGAACTTCTTTGTAGACGAAGATTATTTATAACCCGGTATTTATTCTCAGTAAACAACAATTATTATGTATCTATTATAATAACTAATAAGACAGTATCATTCTGTTACGATACAGATTATTTGATGAAGTGAATCCATCTTGCTACAATATTATTACAAGGAGCACTAATTATGAAACAATTTAAAAGAGAAACTGTATATAATGGAATTGGCGGTTATAAGAAGATGGAGGAGATTGTGGAAACATTCTATGGATATGTTAAACAAAATCCTGTTCTGATACCACTATTTCCAGAAGACCTGACAGAAACAATGCACAAACAAAAATTATTTCTTATACAATTTTTTGGCGGGCCCAGACTGTATGAAGAAGAACGCGGACACCCTATGCTAAGAAGACGGCACCTCCCTTTTCCAATAACACCAAGTGCCAGAGACGCCTGGTTGGCTTGTATGAATCAGTCACTAATAGAAAATAAAGTAGAAGAACCATATTATACGGAAATGATTGAGCGTTTGACATTGACCGCCAATCATATGATGAACACCCCTGAATCTTAGAAAGGAGCATTCAAAATGAATGGGAATCAACAAGAACTATCATCTTCTAATCAAATAGACCCTGCTTTTAACTACATGAAATATGTGCAAAAACCGATTGAAATGTATGTTTTTATTGATCCATTATGTTCTGAATGCTGGGCACTGGAGCCTTATCTAAAAAAATTGTCTGTTGAATATGGCCGTTTTTTTACGATAAAGCATGTGATCAGTGGACAACTAACTGCATTAAATCCAAATGGATTAAATAAAATCAAACAAAAAAAACCGTCCGGCTTAGCTTCTTTTTCAACCAGCCACGAAGGCATTGATTATCCTTGGGTTCCTGCTCTTGCTATTAAAGCTGCAGAATTACAGGGAAAAAAAGCCGGAAAACAATTTATCCGAAAAATACAGGAGACTTTGTTTTTTAATAAACAGAATATCTGTAATGAAGAAATTCTATTAAAATGTGCAGTAGATGCAGCCTTAGATTTAGAAGAATTTCAGAAAGACCTGTTCTCTGAAACTTCCAAACGTGCATTGCAATGTGATTTGAAGCTTGCACGTGAGATGGAAGTAGATTATACGCCTACCATTGTTTTATTTAACCAGGAAGTGGAAGATGACGGCGTAAAACTTTCCGGTCTTTATCCATATGATATATATGAATTTGTGTTAATAGAAATTTTACAGCGCACACCGATTCCATCCGTGAAACCTTCTTTAATTAACTATCTGAAGCTGCAGCAGACAGTAGGGACAAGGGAAGTCTCCGTTATCTATGACTGGTCTATTGACCAAACAGAAAAAGAATTGAAAAAATTGCAGTTCCAGCAAATTATTGAAAGAATACCAGAAAAGAATGAATCTTATTGGAGATATCTCGGGACGATGTAAATAGTGATTGATACAAGCAGATTTAACAGGCCTGTTGAATGCATTTATTTTTCTTCTAATACTATAAATAAAAACCTGATCCGGATGAGAAGAAGCCTGGATCAGGTTTTTATTTATTAGCACAAAAAAAGATACACGGGGCAGCGTGTATCTTTTTTTCCGTCTTTGTATAATTACAAAGGGGGGATGGGAGAAAGTTTCATGATCAAACAAAAGGGGTATTTGTTTGTAATCAACTTACAATTATATTTTAGCAAGTTCCTTTTCAAATTTCAATAACTTTGTTCATCTTTTCACAAAATATTCACTTCTAAGAGAAATAACTCGGACATATAATTCAATACATAGAAACCAAAGTCATTTTTTAATAAAGGAGGGTTCCTTATGCGTCGCAATTACTTTCCTCTCTTATTTGTATTATTAGTTATCCTTGCCTTTTTCTTCAATTTATTAGGATTTATGAATATGGTCCCAATTTATATAACGCTCCCTTTGTTACTCGCGTCAATTTATTGTATGCTTTCTTCCATTGCGTATCAGAACACAAAAGGATATCGGCGATAAGATTAAAAATGAGATCAACTATATGTCAAACGGCCAGGCAAGCTTCATTGCTCATCTGGCCGTTTGGTGTTCGTACGCAGTTATTCGTAATTAAAAAGTTGTATTTCAACAACCGACAATCTTTTATTTATTCAGCAGCTCTTCCATTTCCGTCAATTTTTCTTCAAAGACATCCAGAGCATCTAAAATAGCTTGTTTATGTGTCATATCTACACCAGCTTTTTTCAATACATCAATAGGGTCTTCGCTGCTTCCTGATTTCAGGAAACCTAAATAACGATCTACAGCCCCTTCTTCTCCATCCAGAATCTGTTTAGATAATGCAGTAGCTGCAGAGTATCCTGTTGCATATTGATATACATAATAATTCATGTAAAAATGCGGGATACGTGCCCATTCCAAACCAATTTTCTCATCACTTACAACATCTTCTCCATAATACTTTTTATTTAAATCGTAATAAATTTCTGTCAGCCTGTCAGCAGTTAATGCTTCCCCGTTTTGAGCCAATACATGAATATCATGTTCAAACTCAGCAAACATAGTCTGACGGAATACAGTCCCGCGGAAGCCTTCTAAAAAGTGATTTAGAATATACAGCTTTTCTTTTTCATCATCAAGATGCTCGAGTAAATAATCGTTTAATAAGGCTTCATTAGTGGTAGAAGCCACCTCTGCTACAAAGATAGAATAATTTCCATAGCGGAACGGCTGATTCTTTCTGGAATAGTAGCTGTGTACAGAATGTCCAAGCTCATGAGCCAGCGTAAATGTATTATTCACATCATCCTGCCAGTTCAAAAGAATATATGGATTCGTTCCATACGTTCCGGATGAATATGCGCCGCTGCGCTTCCCTTTATTTTCCTCTACGTCAATCCATCGTTCACCAAAAGCCTCTTCTAAAATACCTGCATATTCCTCGCCTAAAGGCTTGAGACCTTCCTGTACATATTTTTTCGCTTCATCATAAGTAACAGGCATTTTCACATCTTTGACTAACGGTGTGTATAAATCATACATATGCAGCTCATCTACACCAAGAATTTTCTTTCTTAATTTTGCGTAACGGTGTAATAATGGTAATTTTTCATGAACTGCTTCGATTAAATTATCATATACTTCTTCAGGAATATGATTATTATCTAAAGCTGCCTGGCGTGCACTTTCATAATTGCGAACCTTCGCATTGAAATTATGTGATTTTACTTCTCCACTCAATGTAGAAGCAAATGTATTTTTAAATGAACCATACGTGTCATACATTGCATTGAAGGCCTGCTCACGCACGCTCCGGTCGGATGATTCTAAAAAGGTAGAGTATCTGCCGTGTGTCAGTTCTACTTCTTCTCCATCTTCATTTGTGATGGACGGGAAGGTCAAATCTGCATTATTCAGCATACTGAACGTTTGTGATATTGCCCCAATCGGTTCGTCTGCTTCCGCAAGCAATACCTCTTCCTTCTCGCTCAACACATGCGGACGGCTGCGGTTAATATCATCCAATACCTTTTTATAATTTTGAAGCTCTTTATTTTCTTCTACAAATTGCTTAAGCTGTTCTTCCGGTATTTCCAGGATTTCTGGTACAAGAAAACTAAATTGGCTGGATGCAGCAGTCAGCAGATTTTCTGCTTGAGCATTTAAGCCCTGATAAAAAGAATTTGTTGTATCCTGATCTGTACGCAAATGCCCATAAACATACAGCTTACCCAGACGCTCTGATAACTCATCCTGCAACTGGAATGCTTCTAATAGCGTATCCGAGGAGGTATTTAATTTTCCTTTATACGCTGCCAATTTTGAAATATCATTTTTTAAGCTTTGGAATTCTTCTTTCCACTTCTCGTCTGTTTCAAAAATATCCTCCAAACGCCAGGTTAATTCTTCAGGTATTTCATCACGCTTTGGTAATTGCTTTGTTGCTTTTGCCATACGATTATTGCCTCCCTTTTTTACAAATGAACAGTATTTTCAGTATTTGACTCATCTCAGGATGCTAATTTAAAAAGTTATACTGTTTTTATTCTTCTTATTTAGTATAACGAAATAAGTGGTAATCATGCTCGTAATTTGCTTTTTTTTCCGTAAAAAATTGGTTAAAAAAAGATTGATCTCCTAAAAAGGCTTGTTCTTGAGAGGAATAATACATGATCTCCCTGTTTGTTCGAAGAATCGTGGAGGATTGTATGTCAATATAGCCTGATTGCTGCAGCTGTCTCAGGTAATTATCGAGCGCATCGGAAAAATCTGAGTTTTCTTTGCTGTAAAATGAGTAAAGTACGTTTTTCAGCACGGCTATATCAATTCTGTCGCCTGCTTTTAAACCCGCTATACAGCAAACATATAGTTCTGTTTGCCATTTATAGTATGGGACAGCAGTTGAAGCCTGATAAGGAACAGGTAAAAAACAAATACTGGGCAAATGCTGAAAGAGATAGCCTCTTCTATATAACCATTTACGCAGTTTAAATATATCTCCATAGAAATCGTCTACTTTTGTACGTCGGCGAGATATCATTTTTGCCCAAACGGCTGCAAAGTTCTCTGGTTTTTTTTCTTTTTGAAAGAGGTGCTTAAAATGAAGTTTATGAAGGGGATACACCAGCAGTTTTGCGAAGAGCCTTGAGGCTTGAAGTGGATATAAATGATGAAGTACAGCGATTTCTGATATGAAGGGGTCATAAAAGAATAATTGTGGGTAATCCTTTTGTGGTGAAGAGCGGATAAATACATCCAAAAACTGATTAAGCTGAAACATATACGCTCCTTTTTGTTTCAAATATTTTGCTCCTAATATCCAAACCGGCTTAATCCCTAACGACTTATAGCCTTGTATCCGACTTAACACTACCTCTTTTGGTATTCTGGAGCACTGAAATTCTACAGCTATTTTCTTCCCGCCAACGTTAACAAAAATATCAGCTCTTTGGGAAATTTCCGGGAAATAGGCTTCTAATTCTACCTGCATATTAAAGCGGTTTAACCAATTAAATAATTGCAGCTTTCCTTTTTCATGATACGGCCCTTCTCCGCCTCCTGTCAACAGACATTCTGTGTTTGGTAAATGCGCAAAATGGGCTGTGACTCTTTCTCCCGACCGGATAATTACTCTTTCCTTACATACTGGACAATAAAATAGATCTTTTTCCTGTTTCCAATCTGCCACCTTTTCCAGTGAATATCGGAAGAGCAGGATAGATTCTCCTTTTTTATTTATAGCCCGCTGCAATTTTTATCACCTCCAATACTATGTATTTCGACAGCATTCCTTCTTTTCCTGCTAAAACAGAAAAAATTTATTTATACTACAGCATAGACTGGATAGCGGCATGTTTTTCTTTTCAAACGTATGCTGAACGATGTTGAGTAAAAAAACATAAGAAAAACCTACAACAAATCGTTTCGTATGATTTCTTGTAGGCCTTATATTATACGTCTTTAGGAAAATACTGACGAACCTGTTCAAACGCATCACTTTCCATAATTCTCTTTCCATACTCTTCAAGCAAATGAACAGAAATAGACGAATCTGTAGCAAATTCAAGTACCTGGCTGATGACATCTTCCTGACGATGTTCATCTAATACATCATAAGAAAATTCGATATATAAATAGTATTTGTCATTGTAGGAATATAAAGTTTCTTCTCCAAAATCACTTACATTCTGCAGCTGGTGACTAAGCTGAATCATATTCTCAAATTCTTCAAATTCTACAATAATCCATAAATTCTCTTCCCTCAAATCATCCGTTTTCTCGTCTTCATCTTCATCTTCTTTTTTGCTATCCCCAAACTTCTCATCTAAAATATTTTCAAGCTGATCGTCTACTGGTAAATCAATATTCCCATCCTCTGTTTCCAGTTCGAGATGTTCGCCATTTTTTGAGACTTTTGCTTTTGTAACAATAATTTCAAGTCCTTTTTCCATGGCTTGAACTTGTATCCAAAGCGGCCCGTCAGGATTAAAATCTTCACGATAATTTACTTCATCCATCATCTGCCAAAATAATTGCTCGCTTCTTTCACGATTGTACCAAATTTCTTCTTTTTCAAAACCGAGTTCTTCTATATCAACGTAAGAAATATAAAATTTAATGGTATTTTCATTAATTCTTTCTATCTCCACAGTAAGCTCCCCCTTGTCATTAAGATAGAATCATCTCCTGCATGTTCATCTTACACAATGCCTGAGCCGACAGCATGTAATCAATCAATATTTATATAATGGATGTACCCAAATCAGTATATTCCTAATCATGAATTCCTTTTATCATATTGTATGCAAAAATGCAATCCACAAGAAATGAATATGCCTAGTTATCATTAATTTTCTGAAAAAACAGTTGATGTTCCCGAATATTTCCTGCTAAATATCAATGTGTTCACACTTTTTATTTAGTTAGTTATTCTAACGTATTTCAGGTGTTTTGTCATTTATCAGGGCTTTTTCATTAGAAAAAAGATTTTTGTTTTCTGCTAAAAAGAATTGCTGCTTCGGAAAGGTTGTCCTATTACAGCCTTCGGGGATTTACATTTCAGGTGCAGGAGTCTAAAAAAGGATCTCCCCAAAAAGCATTCTCTTTTAGTTCATACTCATAAGTAAAGGCACAGAAAAAATCTGCGCCTTCTTTTATTTATTTATTTTTTTATTATTAATTAACCATTCGCTGCGCTTCACGCAATTGGAAAGTTCTTACTGTCCTTGGTAAGAAACGACGAATTTCATCTTCGTTGTAACCAACCTGCAGCCTTTTTTCATCTAAAATAATAGGACGGCGTAATAAGCCGGGATTTTCTTGAATTAAATTAAATAAATCTTTCATAGGCAGCTGATCAATATTTACATTCAACTTTTGAAAAACCTTCGACCTTGTTGAAATAATCTCATCTGTTCCATCCTCAGTCATACGCAATATCTCTTTAATTTCATCGAGAGATAAAGGCTCAGAAAAGATATTACGTTCTGTAAAAGGAATATTATGCTCTTCCAGCCATGCTTTTGCTTTTCTACATGAAGTACAGCTTGGTGAGGTATAAAGTGTTACCATAAAACTTCACTCCTCAATCTATTTTATATTTTCGACAATCCTACCTGACTTTATTAAATAATAATAAGTCTAATCTATATGTACTTATTATACACCAAATATCTAATAAAAGGTAGGGGGTGCGATAAAATGATTTATTTAATTTATCCTACCGCTTCTCACATATTTTAAGATTCCCTTATCCAATTGATAATAAACATATTTTTATAAATAAATTCCTGTTGTATAAATATCCGCTTAAATTAATCTGCCTATTCTCCCTTTATGTCAATCTTTATCCTTCTTTTAACATTTTTTAATTGAAAACGTTTTATCAAAAAACTTTTATAAATATACTTGCTTTTTTATCAAATGAACATTATGATATTTAACATAACTTTTCATGTTAGGTTTTATGACATTTGTTTTAAAGGGGGATATTCATTGAAAAAGGTGGAAGCAATTATACGACCAGAGAAATTTCAAGATTTACGGGAAAGATTAGCATCTATCGGGTTCGACGGTTTGACAGTAACAGAGGTAGCTGGAACTGGTAAGCAAAAAGGAAAGGTCGGGGTATATCGCTCTACGGAGTTTGAGGTCACCTTACTTTCCAAGCTAAAAGTGGAATTAGTTGTTTCTGAGGAAAGAGTAGATGATATTGTCCGTCACATTATGGATGCTTGTAAAACAAATCAGATTGGTGATGGAAAAATTTTTATCTCTCCAATTGAGCAGGTAATTCGAATTCGTACTGGAGAAACTGGAACAAAGGCAATTCATTAAATTTCAGGAGGAAATCGTATGTTCAAAAAGACCTTTATATCAGCCATCTTATTATTTTTATTTGTCACACCAGCATATGCTGCTGCGCCAACTGCAGAATCGTTAGAACTGTCCATTAACCTAGTATGGGTAATGCTTGGGGCTTTTTTAGTTTTCTTTATGCATGCAGGCTTTGCAATGGTTGAATCAGGATTTACCCGTTCTAAAAATACATTGAATATTTTAATGAAAAACTTTTTAACAATTTGCATTGCTTCTATTCTGTTTTTTACAGCCGGATACGGAATTATGTTCGGCTCCTCTGCAGGGTCTTTTATCGGAACCGATGGTTTCCTGTTAAGAGGGGTAGATGATATTGGGTTCTTTGTCTTCCAAGCTATGTTTGTTGCAACTTGCGCAACCATTATGTCTGGAGCAGTTGCTGAGCGGATAAAATTAGGCAGCTATACGCTTATTGTTATTGTAATGACTCTATTCATTTATCCAGTAACCGGACACTGGATCTGGCAAGGAGATGGCTGGTTAACCGCTCTTGGATTCAGTGATTTTGCCGGCTCTACAGTAGTCCATTTAACTGGAGCAATTGCAGCATTCATGGTTGTATTCATTCTTGGACCAAGAATTGGGAAATATAATGGTAAAAAAGTTAATGTTATCCCGGGACACAACTTGCCGTTAGGAGCACTTGGTGTATTTATTCTATGGTTAGGATGGTTTGGGTTCAACGGAGGCAGTACACTGGCTGCTGATCCTTCTCTTGTCCCGAATGTTATTGGTACTACTTTATTATCTACATCTGCCGCATTGGTATCCTCTGCTTTTTATACGAAAGTGCGTTTTAAAAAAGTGGACGCCTCTCTATCGATGAATGGTGTTTTAGGCGGGTTAGTAGGTATCACTGCAGGAGCGGCAGAAATTTCACTGGGCGGTTCTATTATCGTCGGTCTTGTCTCCGGTATTTTACTTGTAGAAGCAATCCGCTTTATCGACACCAGATTACGGCTTGATGATCCTGTCGGTGCTATTGCAGTCCATGGGGCATGCGGAATTTGGGGTACATTAGCTATCGGATTTTTCTCAATTGATACAGGGTTATTTTACGGAAATGGATTGAGTCAGTTAGGAATCCAGGCAATCGGAATTTTAGCAGTAATTGTTTGGGTATCTGCAACTGTTGGCGGATTTACTTATCTGTTAAACAAAATCTCACCTATCCGTGTTTCTGCTGATGAAGAAAAATCCGGGCTGGATTTTGCTGAACATGGTTCCAGTGCTTATAATTTTAAAGATAGTTATCTCGAAGGAACGACAAACACAAAAGCACCACTGGCTCTGGCCGATCGGCTTAACCACTCCGGAGCAGCTGTGGAAGGCTCGGCAAAACCATAAGTATGAAGAAAAGCTGCAGAACAGATTCTGCAGCTTTTCTTTACTTATTTAACAGGCTTACTATTTTTTCACTTAAAATAGAAGACACCATCTCTTCAAAGGTGGCATTCTCCATTTCCGCTTCACATTTACATTTAATTAGATTTCTTCCGTTTTTGCATACCAGCTAAAAGATTATCTGATTTTTCATCCTCATTATAATGCAGAACCTCTTCAGAAGGCTGATATTTTTTCCCATAAATTTCTTTGTCTTTATATGTATGAATATCTTCATACATTTTTTTCATTTGACCATAAATTACTTCTTCTGAATCATCCTGTGGTGACCAATATAAAATCTCCATAGGTGTTTCTTCATTTGTTGCCAATGACTTGCGGTTATATCCGATAGATCTTGCATGATGAAAATCCTCACGGGAATAAAATTTTAATCTTTTTTCTGTATCGGTATCTTCATAATCAATTGGCTCCACTTCTAAAATAATTGCCTTATTTTTTTCCTTGAGTTTATTCATCAATTGATGGCCAATACCTTGTCCGCGTGTGTTCGATGACACCCATAGATAATCGATAAAAATAAATGTATCAAATTCCGCATACATCAATACATGCTTTGGGCTTTCATCTTTAAAATAGACATCACCCTTTTCTTCCAGCAATAACTCCATATGCTTCTTCGATTTCATTTCTTCTACCGGAAAATAATCGTTCAGTTTTTCATACCAATTCATTCAGGTTGCTCCTTTTCGATTATTGTCGTTTCATTATAACCGATATCATTTTAATTGTGAAATGATACCGGGGGAAGAGGATAGAAAAGAGATTGCCTGATAACAATAGCAAAAAAGGATACCTCCAGAGTAATAAAAAGCTGCAGAGCATGCCCTGCAGCTTTTATTACTCATCTTTACCAATTAAATAATCTACATTCTCTGTATAATTATTACCTGCGTTCCATAATAAATATTCATCGATACCATTCTCATACAACGCCTTAATTTGTGCTTCTACTTCTTCTTTACCGTACTGGAATGTCGGTCCGCTGTATAGCCATGGGGCGCTGAAATCCTGAAGCCATGGACGGGATACCGGCGGATTATCTAAAGCACCCAATACTTCATTTTCCACCTTAGAGTACTCATCGACGAGAGCATATGGTTCTTCATCCGGATTGGAAATTCCAAAGTAAGAACCCCAATGGCTTGGATAAATCATAGATGAAATAATATCCACATTCTCTGAGATTTTCGAGAAGTTTTGACCAATTCCCGGTGTTTCTTCAATTGTTGCAGCATACCCGAAAATATCCACAGATACATCAACATCATAATCGCTTAGTTCCTCATGGGCGTAATCAACAAAATCTGTGACCGCCTGGACACGCTTTTGAGTATTATCCATATCCAAATCTGCATAATCTCCCATGGAGTACTCTAAGTCTTCATCTCTTGTTTCAAAGCCTTCCGGGAAACGGACATAATCAAATTGAATTTCTTTAAAGCCCATTTCTGCTGCCATTTTAGCAATTTCTACATTATACTCCCAGACTTCTTTTTCAAATGGATTGACAAAAGCGTCCCCTTTTCCATTCTTCCATACTTCTCCGTTTTCTTTATAGGATAGATCAGGGCGGGCTTCAGCTAAGATATTATCTTTAAAAACAACAATACGCGCAATTGGATAAATCTCTTCCTCCTCCAATCGTTCCATCATTGCATCAGGATCAGAAATAAATGTTGTTCCTATATCTTCATACACCAATCCTTCTTCAGGAGCAAAAGTGATATGACCGTAATCCTCTTTCACATCAATTACCATTGAGTTTAAATCCGTTGAAGACACCAAATCTATTAAACTTTCCATCTTCTCTCCGCCAGCAGAATTCCCAGTTACATAGATTCCCCGTACTGCATCCGGGTATGTAAAGTTATAATCAGATGTAATGACGAAGCGGCTAAACCGCTGAGACAGATCAATTTCTGTTAAACCGGTCGTTCGTTCTTTATGCGATTTTGCTTCAACATCCACCCCATCCTCTGCATGAACTACATTTGCTTGTCCCAGCCCGGTAAATGCCGCACCAGCAACAGCAAAGCTTACTAACAGGCTCTTCCATTTCCTCATCCAATCAATCTCCTACATATGTATTTTAATATTAGTATAAAGGAATGATAGTATTTTTTAAAAGGAAAACTCGAAAAAAGTGGAAAAAAGTTTTATTTTAGAATAGGACCTTACATTTTGTCATTTTCCAAATACTTGCATAGACTGCTTGCAATTTGTCAAAAATAAATTTATAATATACTTAATTTAATATGAGAAGCATTGAAGAAGTTATAGTACATCTTTCCCGCTGATTTTTAGAGAGCTTGTGGTGCTGCAAACAAGTATCAAGGTAAGATGGAATTGGGCTTTGGAGCTTTATTTTAACAATGAAGTGATTCTATTTATAGAATAATCAGGGTGGCAACGCGGTTCATTCGTCCCTATTTTTTGGGAATGAGTGGGCTTTTTTTATTGCCTGGGAAATACTTCAACCAATCCCAGCTTATATCAAGTAAAGGACATTGTTTCTTTGAAAAATGCTCCAGTCAGCTGAAGCATGAATAACAAATATCTTTTCTGCTTTTAAATAAATGAATGAGGTGAAGACATTGCAAACTATTTTTTCAGGAATTCAACCCAGCGGTACATTAACTTTGGGCAACTATTTAGGAGCCCTTCAACAATTTGTCGAATTACAGGATGAATATGATTGTTATTTCTGTATTGTCGATGAGCATGCAATAACGGTTCCACAGGACCGGTTAGCTTTAAGAAAGAACATTAAATCATTAGCTGCTCTTTACTTAGCTTCGGGAATTGATTCAAATAAAGTAACACTTTTTGTCCAATCAGAGGTTTCAGAGCATACACAGCTGGCTTGGATTTTACAATCCATTAACTATGTCGGCGAGCTGGAAAGAATGACACAGTATAAAGACAAGTCAAAAGGACAGGAAGCAGTCTCTTCTGCTTTATTAACCTATCCTACACTGATGGCTGCAGATATCTTGCTATATAACACCAATGTCGTCCCTGTAGGAGATGATCAAAAGCAGCACTTAGAGCTGACTCGTAATTTAGCGCAGCGCTTTAACCATCGCTTCAACGATATCTTCACTATTCCAGAAATACGCATCCCTAAAGTCGGTGCCCGTATTATGTCTTTACAGGAGCCCACTAAAAAAATGAGCAAATCTGATACGAATCAGAAAGGCTTTATTTCTATGCTGGATGAGCCAAAACAAATCGAGAAGAAAATTAAAAGTGCTGTCACAGATTCAGAAGGTATCGTAAAATTTGATAAGGAAAATAAGCCGGGTGTCTCCAATTTATTAACGATTCATTCCGTATGTACAGGAGAGTCCATCGAGAGCCTCGAGCAAAAATATGCAGGTAAAGGCTATGGAGATTTTAAACAAGGTGTAGCAGACGCTGTTATCAGTGTTTTAAAGCCAATTCAAGACAGGTACAAGGATTTAGTTGATTCTGAAGAGCTTGATCTTATTCTTGATAAAGGGGCTGAGAAGGCTTCGTTTACTGCCGGAAAGACATTAAAAAAAGCGAAGAAGGCTGTTGGCCTGGGGAGAGTCAGAAAATAAAAATCAAAAACGTTAAACAGGCCTGTTTAAATATGCAGGTGTCTGAACTAAAACTAATGAAAAAATCCAAGGAAACGAAATGTTGCTGTTCCCTTGGATTTTTTTAATTTTGCTTCGACGTATTTTCTTCCGATTCCATTTCAGATTCCCACATTTTTTCCAAAAAAGCCTGTCCACGGATTAGTTTTCTGCAAAGCTCTTCATGAGCTGGGCTCCAGCCATCCTTCAAGCCGTTATACAGCGCCTCCCAAACTTCCTGTTCATTCATATATTTGATAGAAGGGTATTTTTTAGGGTCCCATTCCGTAAGCCAGTATCTCAACTCTTGTTTATTATTTGTTGTCTTTAATTGATCTAAACCAATCATTAACAGCTGCTTAAGCTGACGTTCTCTTCTTGTCAGCCCATGAATAAAAGATGGCGGCATAGACAGCATATGATAATCCTTTTGATAATTCTCATTATTAAATGCATACGTTTTTTGCTCTGCTTTTTCAATCATGCTGTAAACTAATTGTTCCTGTCTTGGAATTAACCTGCTCTTTCTTACAGGAATATAATATCCTGCCGTATCAAAAGCAAGTATTTCCGCACCGTCTGTTACTACAGCAGCATATTCCAGTACCGTTCTTTTTTGACCTTTTCTTATTGTCGCTCTTTTGTAAATACTATCGAGTAAATCTTTCGGGAGTTCACGAATATCGTTTTCAATGTATTCGAAAAGCTCACTCGATATGTACAGCAGCGGAACTTGATCTAATAATTCAATTGAATCAGACTTCCGCCATTCATGGAAGGGGCATACATTATATCCGTTCTCTTCCCCTTCAAACCAATTTACCCAAGCATCATGTAAATATAACATTTCCTAACCCCACCTTATCTTCCATTTAATATCTCTTAGTTCAAAAGAGGAGTATGTTCAAACTTTAGGTCATACTGTGACGTTTATTACTTCCTTTTGAACATGAAGGTTAAAATACATTATGACCATCTCCCATATTTTTATGCGAAATCCCTTATTTTTCTATGTTAAAATGCCGGAGTGAAATCAATAAAAGCAGTAATCCCAAAGGGAAAAAGTAACACTCCAGCCTTCCAGCTATAAAAATAAAATAGTCTGCCCAGGTTAATCCGGCGGGGAGAAAATTGAAATAAGCTATAATCGTAACGCTTCCTGTAACTGTCATTCCAAACCCGACTAAAAATAAAAAGAAAGCCCCCATAGTTTCGCCTCACTTGCTTGTCCATTTACTGTCATTCTATGTGCTTGTCCACCGAAAAATACGAGGTTTTATAAAATCTAAAAAAAGCCTATCTCTTTTTAGAGATAAGCTTCTTATCATTATGCTTCATATTTTTTAAAGATAAGCGCTACATTATGTCCGCCGAAACCTAATGAGTTACTAATTACTGCATTAACTTCCTGTTTTCTGGCTTCATTTGGTACATAATCTAAATCACATTCAGGATCTGGATGTTCATAATTGATTGTTGGAGGAACAATTCCATCAACAATTGCTTTAATGGAAATAATCGCTTCAATAGCTCCCGCCGCTCCCAGTAAGTGACCTGTCATTGATTTGGTTGAAGAAATTGCTAAGCTGGAGGCTTTTTCACCAAAGACAGTTTTAATTGCCTCTGTTTCATATTTATCATTCAAATTCGTGCTTGTTCCATGTGCATTCAGATAATCAATATCATCAGAATTCAGCTCTGCATCATCAATTGCATGCTGCATTGCACGGGCAGCACCTTCTCCATTTTCTGCCGGTGCTGTTATATGGAACGCATCCCCGGTTGCTCCATAACCGACAATTTCTGCATAAATCTTAGCACCGCGCGCCTTGGCAGATTCAAGTGATTCTAAAATAAGAATGCCTGAACCTTCCCCCATTACAAACCCATTTCTTTCTTTATCAAACGGGCGGCTTGCTTTCTTCGGATCTTCTGTCGTGCTTAGCGCTTTTGCAGAAGTAAATCCTGCAAATGCCATGTCACTGATAGGTGCTTCTGTACCACCGGTAATCATTGCATCAGCATCTCCACGCTGAATTACTTTGAAGGCATCTCCAATGGAGTTCGCACCGGAAGAGCAGGCAGTTACGGTACAAGCGTTAATTCCTTTGGCGCCTAATTGAATAGATACTTGTCCTGCAGCCATATCAGGAATCATCATTGGTACGAAAAATGGACTGACACGTTTAGCACCTTTATCCAAAAACTTGGAATGCTGATCCTCCCAAGTCTTCATACCGCCAATGCCGGATCCAATCCAGACACCGATTCGATCTGCATTTTCATCAGTAATTTCTAAATTTGCATCTTCCACTGCCATTTTCGCAGCCGCTACAGCATATTGCGTAAATGGATCCATCTTACGTGCATCTTTCTTCTCCATATACGCAGCCGGATCGAAATCCTTCACTTCTGCAGCTGCTTTAGCTGTGAATAATTCTTTATCCACCTTTGTTACAAAATCAATACCAGACTTCCCGTGAATGATGCTTTCCCACATCGTAGAAACATCATTTCCGACAGGAGTTACTGCCCCAAGCCCAGTTATTACGACTCTTTTTCCCACGATTTATATCCTCCTTTTACTAGATGAGACTTACCTGCCCCAGCGCATCGCAACCGCTCCCCAGGTCAAGCCTCCCCCAAATCCTACTAATACTATTAAATCATTATCTTTTATTTTACCCTCTTTTACTGCTTCAGATAAAGCCATAGGAATCGAAGCAGAAGAATTATTTCCAAAACGTTCAATGGTTTTCGCCATTTTATCCTCGGAAATCCCCAATCGTTCTCTTGCTGCTTCCATGATTCGAATATTTGCCTGATGTGGAACAAGGTAATCAACATCTTCACGGGACAGTCCTATTTTTTCAACAACATTTATTGTAGATTCAGGCATCTGTCTCACTGCAAATTTAAAAACTTCTCTTCCATTCATTATTATATGGTCTTCTTTATTTAAGTAAAGTTCTTTGCCGCCGGCACCATTTGCACCAAGTTCAAATGAAAGTATGCCTTTCCCTTCAGATACCTCACCAATTACTGCTGCTCCGGCGCCATCACCAAATAAAACACATGTGGAACGATCTGTCCAGTCTGTAATTTTAGACAGCTTTTCAGTCCCCACAACGAGTACATTTTTGTATGTACCTGCAGCGATAAATTGATTCGCCGTAATAACACCATACATAAATCCGGCACAGGCTGCACCTATATCCATCGCGGCTGCGTTTACAGCTCCCAATCTATCTTGAATCAGACAAGCAATCGAAGGAAAAGCTGTATCTGGTGTTACTGTTGCTACCAGGATTAAATCAATATCCTCTGCCTTTACATCTGCTTCTTTTAACGCTTCTACGGATGCGTGATACGCCATATCGGAAGTATCAATATCGTCTGTAGCTAACCTTCTTTCAAGGATTCCTGTTCTGGTTCGAATCCATTCATCGTTGGTATCAACAATTTTCTCTAAATCATTATTTGTAACTACATTTGTAGGTAAATAGTGGCCGGTCCCTAAAATACCGATACTCATTTAACCGCGCTCCCCTTCTATATATAACATTACTATCAAACATTATGACTTGGTACTAATTTTAAGCCAAAATGAATTGGATAGCAAGTTACAATTTCGGCTTTCCCAATGAAACCGTACTACCCAATCGCTTTGTTAATATTCGTTTGGCAACAGACCTGTTTCAATATATTCTTCGATATCTTCTTCTACTTGCATTTTTACATGCCCAGGGATAGAGGAATGAAGCTCACCAAGGGAGATATAACCATCCTTAAAATCATAGGTGTAAATTTTCCCTTCCAGGTCCTGTTTATTAAAATCATCTGCTACTGATTTATACAATTCGCCAATATGTTGAATGGTACTGGTCAAAACAGCGTCAGGAGCAACCTCCTTCTGATCCATCATATAACCAATTGCAAAAAGACCATCATTCTCTGCCTTTTTTATGATGCTTTCACTAAAAGAGTCTCCGATCGGGTAAAAAATGTCTACCCCCTGCTGCTCCATTTCATTATATTTTTCCAGAGCAAGATCAACATTATTCCAATCATTTATATAATCAAATTTTATATCAGCCTCTTTGTTTACGTATTTAACTCCTTCAAAGAAGCCCTCTATCTCCGGTTGCCAGACATAGGCAGCAATAATGCCTATGTCATTACTGCTCGTCATATGGCCGGCAATCATCCCTGCAAAAAATCCCATTGCATGTGCATTAAAATTAATGGAAGTTACATTTTCCCGTGATTCTCCTCCATTTACATACACAAAATGAACATCAGGATAACTCTCTGCCAACGTCATAAAATACTCTCCGTAAATATTGCTGTGTCCATAAATTAAGTTAACACCATCATTTACAAACTCGTCGACAGCCTGCTGCACCTGATGCATTGTTTCTATATTCTCTTCATAAAACACATCGACATCGTATTTATCGCCTATCTCCTGCATCGCTTGGTATCCTTGTTCTGTCCAAGGATTATTATCTATTTCTGCATCCGTTATAAAACCGACATTTTGTATTTCACCTGTTTCAAAATAGGAACAAGCTGGCAGCGTGCAAATTATGAATAGAAGCATTATTAAATAGTAGATATATTTCACCCATAGCACACCCATTCTCTTACAGAAATCGCTTATTAAATGTTTTTATTGTTTTTATTGCTTCCTTTATATTTCTATTTTCCAGCAGAACCTGTTTTTTTTCAACTTTTGTGTTTGTTAAGTTATTGTTAACGGAAGTAACTTCAATTAATTTAGGCAAATGAGTCATTTTTATCCATTGTATCAATACATTTAAAAAATCGGTAATATAAATAGCATTGTTCTCCCAATCTTTATCTGTATAAGGAATAAGTCTGCCGTCCATAACTAATCCAGTCTCATTTATTTCCATGCCTTCTCCAATAAGATATGGCACTGAAATCACTGAGGTGTTCATATTATCCGGTACAATTTTCAGGCTGGTATCTGTTTGAATGTGAAATATTTTCTCAGCATTTTCCTTTATATTTTTCGTCGCTGAATCATCAATGACAATAGCGAGTTCATAATGGTTTACTGCTTGATCAATTTCCCGAAAATGACTGTTCCTGCCAAAAAAATCCTCCAGTCCGGTATCATTTCTTGCATCCCGGATGCCTTCAACCTGGCAGCCTTCATCCAATAATTTTGTCACAACATGGTATCCAACCCAATGATTATGGGGAATAACTAATATTCTCATGGAAAAAACACTCCTTTATAGAGATAGGCTTTTAATCGGGCTCTTTTTAAACATAATCCAATAGAGACAGTGTAAATTTTTATGCACACATCTACATTTGTAAAATTCAAAAAAACAGCCAGATTATATTATTATTAATTTTTCATGAATTTTTTAGAATGTTTAAAGCAACGAAAGGCTTTTCATGTTAGAATAATATTTATGATATGTCTTAGACAAGTTAGTAAAGTGAGGTGGACTTATGCGTTACATTATGACTATTTTTTGGGCTGTTGTAATTTCTTTAGCAGTCTCTTATGTACTGACAAGCATGGGGGCAGAACCGTTTGTTATACGTGATGCACTTATTTTAGCAGGCATCTTTGTATTAGCCGTTTTTGCTTTAGCCGGTTTTGTTCTAAAAGAGGATACCGAGTAAGTAAAACCCCTTGTCTAAATATATGCGACAGGGGGTTTCTATATTTCTAAAAAACATTTGTGAAGCTTAGTTGTTAAATAAAAGTTCTACATTTGTATTTTTCAGCATATTTACATAAAAGGACATGCTTCTGAATTGAAATAGGCGGATGCCAGCTCTTAAGCTGACAGCTCTAATATATTAGCGTGTTCAAAAAATGGCTGTACAATCATAGAAAAAATAAAGGAAGGTATTAAAAATGGATGCTTTAAGTAATTTATGGACACTGATTCAGTATTTTATTCTTGGCGTTGTCCAGGGTGTCACCGAGCCAATTCCGGTTTCCTCCAGCGGGCACTTAATCATCGTCAGAGAACTGTTCAATATTGAAGCCAGAGGACTTTCTTTTGAGATTTTTGTGAACTTCGCTTCCCTTCTGGCGGTTATGCTGATTTACCGAAAAGATATTATTCGTTTAATTGTTAACACATGGAAATTCTTATTTAAAGGGGATAAAGCCGCCAAAAGCGACTTTATGTTTGTTGTTTATCTTGTTATTGCAACCATTCCAGTGGGAGTTATCGGCGTATTATTTGGTGATGCACTGGGTGAGGCGTTAAGCGGCACAAACGTAGTCGGAATCACATTATTAATTACCGCTCTTGCTCTTTGGATCATCCGTAATCTTAGAGGGCGTAAACAGGATGGAGATTTGTCAACAAAGGACGCCATTATTGTCGGACTTGTTCAATCTATTGCTGTAACCCCGGGAATAAGCAGATCTGGGGCGACTATCGTTGCTTCTATGCTCGTAGGAATGAAGAAGGAAACAGCTTTACGATTTTCTTTCCTGCTTTATATCCCGGTAAGTCTCGGAACAGCTATTCTTGAAATTCCTGAAATTGCCAAAGATCCGGCAATGAGCTATCTGTGGGCACCTTACGTGGTAGCATTTATTACAGCATTTATTGCCAGTTATTTTGCTCTAAAATGGTTTATGAACATTATGCGCCATGGAAAATTGGAGTATTTTGCATACTACTGTGTAGTCGTCGGGATCCTGGTATTGATTTTCTTATAACACTTAATAAACGAAGGCATCCGCTAAAAAAATGGCGGATGCCTTCGTTATATTTCGCAGTAACAGAATAGCTGCTTTTCGATCAATCCGGGATTCCTAAGGCAATTTTCGCATAACGGGACATGTTCTCTTTACCCCAAGGCGGATTCCAAACAATATTTACTTTTGTTTCTTTTACTTCCGGAATGTCTGATAGAGCATGCTTGATATCTGCTTCAATATGCGCAGATAACGGGCAGCCCATCGCAGTCAATGTCATCGTAACTACACATAAACCCTCATCTTGCAAATCCACATCATATATTAAACCGAGATTGACAATATCAATACCTAGTTCTGGATCAATAACATTCTCTAATGCTCCCATTAGATTCTCTTTCGTTGCTTCATCCATATGTCATCCTCCTTTCCCTATTGCTATTAAACCATAATTTCAATATGTGTTCAAAAAGTATGCTAATCCAGTTTTCTTTTCCAGGGATTACGATTACCCGCCCCATTGAAAACCGCCGCAGCGGACCTCTCCTTGCCAAGTGTTCTTCTTGGCAAAAGTTGAATTCATGAAATAATTTCACATTAAATACCGTTCAAACCAATCTGCTGCACAGTGCATTGCCGGAATGCTTACTTTATGCTCTCTGCCCTTCTCCCCAATAAATTGAAGATGTTCTTTCTTTTTATAATATGATTTCACAGTTTGATAAAAGGAGCTGGAGTGCTCAAATGGAACTACTTTATCATTTTCTCCATGCCAGAACATTAATGGCCGTTCACGAAGGGATTCCATGTGAGAAGATAAATCAATTTCAGCCAGCTGTTTAAATAAATCATCTAATTCTTCTTTTGTAAATGGGGACTGGCCATTCTTCTCAACATAATACAGCAATTGTTTAGCGTATTCTTGTAATTTGGGTGTCCCCATCATCACAGCTGCTGTATTCACCCATGGATATTTTACGAGCGCCGCGCTTGTTGTGATACCTCCCATGCTGGTTCCGGCCACTCCGAGTCTATTTTCCTTTAAAAGCTTATTTTTGATTAAGTATTGGCGAATGATATCCAGTTCATTAATATTTTTTAATACAATTTCAAAGAAAGCCAGCTGCCGTTCATTATCAGATAATCCACTGCTTCTTTCGCCATGATGAAGTGCATCCGGTAAAAGCACTCGAAAACCCTTCTCTGCAAGCATATAAGCTATTGGCAAATTCTGTTCTTTAGCACTTGTAAAACCATGAAAATAAACGACGACCGGCCGCTCTTCTCCCGCAAACTTTTGATCAATAACATGTAAACAAGGTATGCCCCCAATTGGTTCCTGATAAATTCCTATCATCTTTGACACGCTTCCTTTCGCTTATCAACATACTACTTCTATTGTAAAGTTTTTGTAATATCTTTCGCAAATAATGCAGCTTTTATTTAATTTTTCTTTACTTTACATATTTTCAAATCATGGTAACATAAAGTAAAACTTCATTCAGTGGTGATTCTTTTCATCCCCACTGAATGACGTAAGGAACAAAGGCTAAGTTCGCGACGTCGTGTCGCAACGCCTTTGTGACCTACATCCTGTAGGCCCGAATGAATCGGGCCGTTACTGGCTGTTAGATCTCCCGCTAAGAATTTTCATTTCTTCTCTATTCTTGAAGCGGGAGTCATATAGCCAGTTACACTGCGGTCAAACCATAATGAGAGGTGACAGAATGGAAAATAAAAACAGACACTTAATCGCACTCGATTTAGACGGTACGTTATTGACAGATGATAAGAAAATAAGCGCAAGAAATAAACAGGCGGTATTCCAAGCGATAGAAGCCGGCCACATTGTCGTTATTGCCACAGGAAGACCCGGCCGTGCCAGTATTCAGTACTATCAGGAACTCCAATTAAAAACGCCCATGGTAAATTTCAACGGAGCGCTTGTACACCATCCTTTGGATACCGGCTGGAAAGGTATTCACACCCCGATGCCCCTGACTACTGCCCATCGGATTATTGACATTTCCAACGATATCGAAGTGAAAAATATATTAGCGGAAGTACAGGATCAGGTTTATTTAGACCAATACAGTGAAGATATTATGACTATCTTTAAAGGCTTCCCTGAGGAATCTCCTTATATTATCGGTGATATTAAGTCAAAATTACAACATGATCCTACGTCGGTTCTAATTCATCCGGATGTTTCACAGGTGCAGGAGCTGCGGGACCATTTAAATGATTATCATGCTGAAGTCATTGAGCATCGTAAATGGGGCGCACCCTGGAACATAATTGAAATCATCAAAAAAGGGATGAATAAAGCGGTTGGCCTCAAACGTATTGCAGACGAATATAATATCGCACGGGAAAATATTATCGCTTTTGGTGACGAGGATAATGATTTAGAAATGATTGATTATGCCGGTGTCGGGGTTTCAATGGGGAATGCTATTGACGAACTTGTCTCTGTTTCCAAGCATCAAACCTTAACCAATGAAGAAGATGGCATCAGCGTATTCTTAGAGGAATATTTAAATCTTGAAATGAAAAAAATTATTATTTGATCATTTTTATATGGAAGGACGCCATTCAAAATATAGGCAGCCTTCCTTTCTTTATCTCTTATAGATTTTCTGTTAATATGAACTTATGAACAATTACATGAGGAGGTACTCACATGGCAGTACATATTTCCCCCACACCGAATCCAAACGCAATGAAATATACATCGGATAAGGTTATTTTTTCTGGGACAAACAGTATTTCTGTTATGCCCGGCGATGTCAGTGAACATGAAATATTAAATGAATTAATGAAACTTGAAGACGTTGATAATGTATTTGGTTACCAAAATTTTATTACCGTTAACAAACACTTCGACGCAGACTGGGAAAATATTAACCCGAAGGTGGAAGAATTATTTGTGAAATTTGGTTATTAAAAGAGGCCGGGAGCTGTCCCGCCTCTTCTTTTTTACTGTCCAGGAAATTATAGAATTATTGCCTTGTGTATAACTATTTATAGAAAAACAGCCGCGTCCAGCTCCGAGCGCCAAACTTTAGAGATTTCACGTCACGCCCTACGATAAGTCAACATCGGTTTAAAGTAAAGGAAGGCCGACTGAAAGCAGGCTGAAGCCTAACGTCGGCATACCCCTAAAGGGGCATGTTTTCTTTATCTCAGTTGCGCCGCTCCAATCTCTACGTTTTTAAGCAGGCGCTCTGCGCTTTTGTTTCTCATTCATTTTAAACTGCAAGCTGTTTACTGAAAAAAGCCCGAATGATGCACAATTTCTAAAGAATTGTCTAATCATTCGGGCCCCTTATCTCAGGTCAGACAAATATGTATTCTACAGATTACTGTTCTGTATCTATTGGTACAAAATTTGAGTTAATTTCTTTATTATCTTCATTTTTTCCATACATAATTACAATTGGCGGCTCCTCATGCTCTAATATATCACCTGAAAAAGTCTCCATGATTTCAAAGCTTCGAAAGGCCTCTGGATCCTCCCCTTCAAGCTTAACTCTTTCTTCCTCTTGAATAATTTCTCCACCCTGCTCAATTCTGTAGAAAAAAACATCTGCTGAAGTTTTCACCTGACCAATAATATGGAATTGTTCCCCTTCTGCTGTAACATCAATTTCCTGAAACCTCACTGCATCCGTGGTCTGATTCTCTGTTTCTGCACTATCTTCGGGGCCGGCCGGTTCAATAACTTCTTCTTCTCTATTGCCGCAGCCTGCCAGCAGCACTGCAGCGGCAATAACAACATACCAACGTTTCATGTCAAACACACCTTTTTAATCTTTTCTAAAGAAACCATAAATTCCGGCAGTTTCTACAATGTTTGTAAATGCCTCCGGATCCACCTCATTAATTATTCTTTCTAAATCATACAATTCATACCTTGTAATAACAAGGTACATAAGACTTTTATCTGTTTTTGTATAAGCTCCCTTTGCAGGTAAAATCGTAATTCCTCTTATCATCTTATCGTGTATAGCTTTTTGAAGCTCATCTGTTTTCTTTGTAACAATCATCGCCGTGACCTTCTCATAACGGGTATGAATTGTATCAATCACACGGGTAGTTACATAAAGAGTCAGCATCGTGTACAAGGCATTTTCAGGCTCGTACATAATACCAGCTATAACAATAATCAAGGAATTCATAATCAAAAAATAAGTTCCAATCGGTTTATCTTTCAGACGGGATAATATCATTGCAACAATGTCCATACCACCGGTAGAAGCTCCGGCTTTTAATGTTATTCCAACACCAATACCTGCAATAACGCCTCCAAAAACAGCGTTTAATATAATATCATTAGAAATCGAAACCAGCGGCAGGATTTCTAAAAAAAGTGTTGAGAAAAAAACGGATATCACACTATAAATGGTAAATCCCTTTCCAACCTTTACCCAGCCTAGAATAAGGACAGGGATATTTAAAAGAGCCAGTAAAATACCTGTAGACAGACCAATACCTAAGAAATCATTAAAAATACTGGATAATAGCTGGGCTGCTCCTGTAAATCCACTGGCATAAACATTTGCTCCAATAAGGAAAAAGTTTAAAGAAATAGCATTTAATAATGCACCAATTATAACAATACTTATCCTTTTTGCTTCAATATAAAACACAAAACAGCCTCCTTTATTAAATTTTTTGACTAAACATTCAATTAAACGTAAACTTGATATACAAAACACATTTTAGAGAAATGGATGTGATTAAAATGTCAATCACGATTCTAGCTGACAGCGCATGCGATTTATCCGAACATTATTATAACGAATATAATATTGAAATGATACCATTAACTGTTCATCTAAACGAAAAAGACTACCGGGACAGTATCGATATTAGTCCAAAAACAATCTATGATGCTATGCGGAAAGGCAAGACTCCAAAAACATCCCAGGCATCTGTCAATCAGTTTAAAGAAATTTTCACTTCCTATGCTGAAGCGGATAAACCTTTGCTTTATGTCGCTTTTTCATCAGAATTATCGGGAACCTACCAAGCTGCAAAGATTGTTGAGCAGGAAATTAAAGAAGACTATCCAAAAGCACAGCTACATATTATTGATTCCAAATGTGCATCACTGGGGCTTGGCTTAGTAGTATTAGAAGCTGCAAAAATGGCCCTGCAGAATATCTCCTTTGACGAGCTTATTGAGCAAACCGATAAAAATGCTGCACGTATGGAGCATATATTTACCGTAGACGATTTAGAGTATCTATATCGCGGAGGCCGTGTCAGCAAGACCGCAGCTTTAGTCGGAGGCTTATTAAATATCAAGCCCCTCCTGCATGTTGCAGATGGAAAACTCATTCCTTTAGAAAAAATTCGCGGTACTAAGAAAGTACTTAAGCGAATGATTGAGGTAATGGACAAGCGAGGTAATCATTTAGAAAACCAAATCATCGGTATCAGCCATGGTGATGATTTACCTCGTGCACAGGAGCTTTCAAAATTGATACAGGACAAGTTTGGTGTCAAAGAAGAGAATATTATTATAGAAATGGTTGGATCTGTGATTGGTGCACATTCAGGTCCAGGAACCCTGGCCTTATTCTTCTACAATAAGTGATAATTTATTCTGACTTGTATGCACTATAAGAGGATGTTCAAAAAATCCAATAAAGATGACGTGGCGAATTTCTTCGTTGACGAATATTTTCCAATGGGACTGGGACTGGGACTGCGATTACTCGCCCCATCGAAGGGCTTTTGCGATTACTCGTCCCACCGAAAGCATTTGTGGACAACACAGAAGCCATCACAACACGCGCAAGTCCGTTTGTAAAATATTCGTCGCCTTGAACTTTCGACGCACAGGACGTGCTAGTGTCGGGGTTGTAACACGATGTTGCGTTCTTAGCCGACGGGCCCTATTTATCGGACTTTTTGAACACGCACTATAATAGATGAAAAATAGATTTGACACTATTTTGCTGTCAAATCTATTTTTTCATTTTTATTAATAACCTCTTTTATTGAAAACGAATCAAGAAGTATTTTTTCTTTCCTCTGCGAATGACTGTGAAAACATCTCCTAAACGATCCGCTTCATCTACAGTGTAATCCAAATCCTGTACACGGTCTCCATTGATGTAAATAGCTCCGTTTTTAACATCTTCTCTTGCCTGACGCTTGGATGAAGAAATAGAAGCATTTACTAATAAGTCAATCAGACGGGCTGGCTCCTTCAAAACATCATGATTAGGAACATCTTTAAATGCCTGTTCTACCTCTGTAACATTCAACTGTTTTATATCTCCGCTGAATAATGCTTCAGAAATTTTTTGAGCCTGAACCAGCGCAGCTTCATCATGTATACTGCGAGTCATTTCCTCAGCCAGACGCCGCTGGGCAACGCGTTTTTCCGGCTGATTTTCCACCTCTTTTTCCAATTCTGCAATTTCTTCATCAGACAGGAAAGTAAAGTATTTAATAAAACGGATAACATCACGGTCATCTACATTAATCCAAAACTGGTAAAATTCATATGGTGATGTTTTTTTAGGATCTAACCATACTGCGTTACCTGCCGTTTTCCCAAATTTCACGCCATCTGCTGTTGTGATAAGAGGTACCGTTAAGCCGAACACTTCTGCTGCTTCCCCTTGATTTTCTCTGGAGCGGCGGATCAGCTCCAGTCCGGCAGTAATATTACCCCATTGATCACTTCCGCCGATTTGCAGTGTACAATTTTCTTCTTCGTACAGCCGTAAAAAGTCTAAAGACTGCAGAATCATGTAACTGAACTCAGTAAATGTAATACCCTGTGCAAGCCTTGCTGAAACGGAATCCTTTGACAGCATGTAATTGATGCCAAAATGCTTTCCTGCACCGCGAAGAAAATCAATAATTGTCATATTCCCTAACCAGTCATGGTTATTACGGGAAATAACCTGATTGTCATTCGATGTATCATCCATATCAACGATTTTAGCAATTTGATTTTGTATACTTTCCGTAAAACCAAAAACAACCTCTTCTGTATTCAGGCTGCGTTCACTTGAGCGTCCGCTTGGATCCCCAATCATCCCTGTTCCACCGCCGACTAAAGCAATCGGTTTATGTCCTGCCCGCTGAAATCTGCGCAGCATGGTTAAAGGAACCAGATGACCAATATGCAGACTGTCTGCCGTCGGGTCAAACCCACAGTATAATGTTACCTGATTATTTTCGAGATGCTTCTCTAATCCATCCCGATCAGTAACTTGATTAATTAATCCTCTGTTTTCTAAGTCTTGTAAAATGTTCATGATTCTTCCTCCTTGATTTTTTTGTCACACCTGCAGCCCCTGCTGTTAAATCCACTTTTTAAAGAGAGAAAATAAAAAAACCCGTCTCCTCTCATAAAAGAAAGGGACGAGTTGGATTCGCGGTACCACCCTTGTTGCTGTATATACAGCCACTTAAGGTTTGTTAACGATGTTTTACACCGTTCTTCTTATGAACAAACAGCCCGTAAGAAGAAATGCTCCAGATTGTAATTCGCATGTGAATGTATACTGACTTGCACCAACCGTCAGTTCTCTGATACAGGGATTCACAACGCTACTCCGATCCTTCAATGCTTCATAATTTATCTGATACTATTCATAGCATAAATAACATTTCTATGCAACTATTTTCTTATCGTCTTACTACCAAACTCCATTTTCTCTATGTTATAATAAATGTAGAATTAGGAGGTCTAATGTAGATTATGAAAGAAAACCTGCAACGTTTTTTTAATACAATAAAGAACTGGTGGAAAAAAGGCATTCTCCAGCAGGCATCAAGAATTACATATGACGTTGTTTGGAATATTGTATTATTTGTCATGATTATTGGTGTCATCGGCGGAATTTTTGTCGGTGGAATTGGACTTGGATATTTTGCATCACTGGTCCATGATGAACCGCTGAGAAGTGAAGCATCAATGGCAGAGGATATTTACAATTATTCTGAGACGTCCAGTATTTATTTTGCAAATGATGTTTACTTAGGAGATATCAGAAGTGATTTATACCGTGAGGAAGTAAAGCTCGATAATATCTCCCCTACACTGGTTAATGCTGTTATCGCAACAGAGGATGAGTATTTTCACGAGCACGAAGGTGTTGTGCCGAAAGCTATCTTAAGAGCAACGGCGCAGGAATTTCTAAACTCCTCTGTACAGACTGGAGGAAGTACGCTCACACAGCAGCTTATTAAGAATCAGATTCTGACGGATGAAGTATCATTTGATCGAAAAGCCAAAGAAATATTATTAGCAATGCGGCTGGAAAATTATTTTACAAAAGACGAAATCATAGAAGCTTATTTAAATATTATCCCTTATGGAAGAAATTCATCCGGTCGTAATATTGCAGGTATACAAACTGCATCCAAAGGTATTTTTGGTGTCGATGCTTCCGAGCTGACTCTTCCGCAGGCAGCTTACCTGGCAGGGCTTCCACAGGGTCCTTCCTCTTATACACCTTTTACAGCTGAAGGTGAACGGAAGTCAGAGGAAGATTTACAGCCTGGGATTAATCGTATGAAAACTGTTTTAAACCGCATGCATGATATGGAGTATATAACGGACGAAGAATTGGAAGAAGCCGCAAATTATGATATTGCCGGTGATTTTATTGATGCTGTCCCTTCTTCCACTGATCAATACCCTTATGTCACCTATGAAGTGGAAAAACGGGCAAAAGAGATTATTCGGGGATTATTGATGGAAGAGGATGGCGTAACAGAGGAAGATTTAGCAGAAGATGATGATTTAAGGAAAGAGTATGCAGAACGCACAGAAAAAGAAATGCGTGACGGCGGCTATCAAATTCATACGACCATTAACAAAGAAATGTATGATGCTATGGAAGAAGCTGCACAAAATTATTCAGACTATGGTTATGCCCAAACCTATACTGCAACAAACAGTGATGGGGAAGAATATGAAGTAACACAGCCAATTCAGGCGGGGGCTATCATGGTTGAAAATAATACCGGTAAAATTCTTTCATTTGTCGGCGGCCGCGGATTTGATGAAGATCACCAGGTAAATTTTGCTACCGATACAAAACGATCTCCCGGCAGTACGATTAAACCATTGCTTGACTACGCGCCAGCAATGGAGGAAGGTGTTCTTCAGCCGGCAACACCTATCGCTGATTATCCGCAATCATATCCAGATGGAGGCCCTCCAATAAGAAACTATGGCGGGGGTAATTACGGAATTGTTTCTGCACGCACAGCGCTTGCAAATTCATATAATATTCCGGCTGTAGATACGTATCTGAAGATCATTGATAAAGATCCCGCTGCTAAATATTTAGAAAAGATGGGTGTCACTTCTTTAACAGAAAGTGATCATACTATTCCTTCTCTCTCTATCGGAGCGATGGACTATGGTATGTCGGTAGAAGAAAATGTCAATGCCTTTTCTACATTTGGTAATAACGGAAAATTTGCAGATGCCTATATGATTGATAAAATTACCAACGCTGAGGGCGATGTCCTTTACGAGCATGAGACAGAGCCTGTGGAGGTTTTTTCTCCGCAAACGACTTATCTGACTGTAGATATGATGCGTGATGTTATTGATAATGGAACAGCCCGTTATCTTAATTCCCAACTTCAAAATACAAATGTTGACTGGGCCGGAAAAACCGGAACATCTCAAGACTATCACGATGCCTGGTTTGTTGCGACAAATCCAAATGTCACATTCGGCACCTGGATTGGCTATGAAAAACCGGCACCGATTGATCATCCTTACCATCTCACATACAGTCAACGTAACATGAAGCTGTGGACAGAATTAATTAATGCCTCTGCAAAGGTCGACCCGGTCTTAGTAACACCAGAGAAGCGATTTGAGCGGCCGGACGGTATTGTGGAACGAAGCTATTGCGCAGTATCAGGGAAGCTTCCATCTGATTTATGTAAAGAAGTAGGGCTTGTCAAAACAGATTTATTTGACTCCCGCTATGTACCGACCGAAAAAGATAACAGTTTAACAAAAGGAAGCAGACTTGTTCCTAAATCAAGCGATGACGGAAATTCAATGAGTAAAGGTAATGGCATTATGTTTAACCCTGACTGGCTTAGGGAAGAAGGCTATGATAATATGAGCGACTTTTCGATGCTCTACCCAAGAACAGAAACAGATAAATGGTTGAAAATAGGAATTCCAGCCAGTATGTCCTCATCCAGCTCAAACGATGAGGACGATTAACCAAACTATATTTCAAGTAAAACCTCAGGCTGTCAAAAGATTTTTTGGCAGCCTGAAGTTTTTTGTAATCCATTTCCTGTAATTATCAAAAAATACTAAAAAAAAGTAACTGTTTTCTGTATAATGGATAGTAAGAGCATTTTGTATTTCATAAAGGTGGTGAATGGATGAAACATACAAAGGAATTTGATTCAATCCTTTTAGAAACAGATGCAGGAGTATTAACGATTGAAGGGCCTGTTTCACGCCAGCAATTGGAACAATATCATTTTCATGAGGAATTAACTGCATTTCGTCCTGCTGATAAGCAATTTGAAGCTCTCTTAGACATTTCCGAATTAAAAGAAGCACGGATTTTAATCGCCCGTACTACGGATACGATTATCGGGTATGTGACTTATTTGCACCCTGATCCATTAGAACGGTGGTCCAAATTTCAAATGGAGGATTTAATTGAGCTTGGCGCAATTGAAATAATCCGCAAATACCGTGGCGGCGGTGTTGGTTCTACGCTGCTCCGTCAATCTATGCAGGATCCGTATATGGAAAATTATATTGTTATTTCAACGGAATATTATTGGCATTGGGACCTTGATTACAGTCAATTAAGTATCTGGGATTATCGTAAAGTAATGGAAAAAATGATGGCTGCAGGCGGTCTGCTTCCTGCCCCTACTGACGAGCCTGAGATCAACTCCCACCCTGCTAACTGCTTAATGGTCCGAATAGGAAGCAATGTACCACAGAAATCGATTGAGTTATTTGATAAGATGCGTTTTTTAGGAGTAAACCATTATTAAAAGAGATATAACTGAAGGGGGATTTTACCATGCTGGTTGAAGAATTAATGAACAGAAATATGATAACGCTTCCACCAACAGCAACGATTAATGAAGCTCTGCAGCTGCTGGAAAAACATAAAATTAGACATATTACTATCGTTGACGACAATATGGAGATTCTTGGCATCGTTTCTGATCGTGATGTCAGAGATGCAAGTCCATCTACTTTTTTGGATACAAGTGATTTCCACATTCTTAACAAAGAGATCCAGACCATCATGACAAGTCCGGTCATCACCATTCACCCAATGGATTTTGTAGAAGAAATTGCTTATATTTTCTATGATAAAGAGATTGCCTGCCTGCCGGTTGTCAGTCGAAATAAGCTTGTCGGCGTTGTAACAGAAAAAGATATGCTTTATAAATTAATCCAGTTAACCGGAACACATGAACAGAGCTCTCTCATTGAAGTAAAAGTACCAGATAAACCCGGCGAGCTTCCAAGGGTTGCGGCTGTTTTCGGAAATCATAACGTAAATATTGTTTCTGTATTGCTTTATCCTTATAAAGACCCTGACTATAAAATACTTGTCTTTCGTGTCAAAACATTAAATCCTATGCCAATTATTAATGATCTCCGGGAGGCCGGTTACACGCTTCTCTGGCCAAATAATATTATGGAGCCGAAAAAATGACAAAAAAGGCTGGTTTTATCTATACTCCAGATTTTTTAAATTATCAATTCTCAGCAGATCATCCATTTAATCATAAAAGGGTCCTGCTTACCAAAGAATTGCTGGAGGAGCAATCCACATTAATAACGGAGGATTTAATTACGCCGCGTATTGCTGCGGATGACGAGATTGCACTTTTTCATGATGCATCCTATATCGAAGCAGTGAAAAGAGCAGGCAATGGGGATTTAAAGGAAGATCGGGCACAGGAATATGGCTTGGGAACAGAGGATACTCCTATTTTTTCAAATATGCATCAGGCTTCCGCGCAATTAGTCGGGGGTACTCTTACAGCTGTTGATAAAATTTTAAATGGAGATTATAAAAAAATAGCCAATATTGGCGGCGGGCTGCATCACGGGTTCCAGCGGAAAGCATCCGGATTCTGTATTTATAATGATTGTGCAATTGCCATTAAATATTTACGTGAGCAGGAGGATTTAAAAGTCCTTTATGTAGATACAGACGCCCATCATGGTGATGGCGTACAGTCGGGCTTTTATGATGATCCAAATGTCTGTACTTTTTCAATCCATGAAACGGGACGCTATCTTTTTCCAGGTACGGGCAATGTAAGTGAAAGAGGAATAAAAAGTGGACATGGCTACAGCTTTAATTTACCTATTGATGCATTTACAGAGGATGAATCTTTCTTAGAGCTGTATGAAACAGCTTTACGGAAAATTGCTGCCTTCTTCCAGCCTGATATTATCGTGACACAAAACGGCGCTGACAGCCACTGTCTCGACCCTTTAACACATCTTTGCGGCACCATGAAGTCATTTGAAAGAATACCTGCCATTGCCTCAGAAATCGCTGATACGTATTGCAATGGAAGATGGCTGGCTGTCGGCGGCGGCGGTTATGATATGTGGCGTGTTGTTCCGCGTGCCTGGGGACAGGTATGGAATGTGATGAAAACAGGCATAGCATGCAAAGGAGCGTTACCTGAAAAATGGCTTAAAAAATGGCAGCAGGAATCTCCTGTCACTCTTCCCGAGAGCTGGCAGGATGGTGCTGATATTCAGCCAAACATTCCAAGAAAAGCAGAGATTACGGAGAAAAATAAATTATTATTGGAGGATATGCTTAAATATACGGTTATTATTTGATTGTATAAGCATTCATTGTGTAGAACAACTATAGATGACACATAGTAAAAGACAAAGCAGATTATCAGATACCATCTCATAACTGCTTTGTCTTTATTATAGAATACTTTATTTCGTAGAATCTCTAAATTCCATACGATGCGGCAATACAACATTCTTTTCTTCTACTTCTTCGTCATTCATATACTTTGTCAGAAGTCTCATACCAACAGCTCCGATGTCATACGTCGGCTGGACAACTGTTGTCAGCTTAGGGCGAACCATGCTTGCTAAACGGATATTATCAAATCCAAATACCTCAATATCCTCAGGTACATTTAATCCATTATCCTGCGCACCGTGAATTACACCTAAAGCAATCTCATCATACATAACAAATACAGACGCCGGACGGTTCTCTAATTTCAAAAAGTGCTCCATTGCTTCTATACCGGTTGAATAAGCATAGGAACCTTTATAAATGTAATCTTCATTCGGCTCCATACCGGCCTCTTTCAAAGCACGCAAATATCCATTTGTTTTTAATGTATTCACACTGGTATCTGCCTGGCTTCCTACTAAAGCGGGCAGCTGGTTTGTCTTCTCAATTAATGTTTTCGTAGCTTCATATGCAGCCAGTTCATAATCAATATTAACAGAAGGAATGGTATCTGTCGGATCATACGTAGAAGCCAGTACAACCGGAACAGAGCTTGTCTGGAACTGATGGATATGCTCTTCTGTTATGTTTCCGCCCATAAATAGAATACCGTCTACCTGTTTTTCAAGCATCGTATTGATTAATTCTATTTCCTTATCCTTATTTTGATCAGAGCTGCTTAAAATAATATTATATTTATACATCGTTGCAATATCTTCTATTCCACGGGCCAGCTCTGAAAAGAAAATATTAGATATATCGGGAATAATAGCACCAATTGTTGTTGTTTTCTTACTTGCCAATCCACGTGCCACTGCGTTAGGACGATATCCTAATTGTTCAATCGTTGCTAATACTTTCTTTCTTGTTGTCGGTTTTACATTTGGATTTCCATTGACAACCCGCGACACAGTTGCCATGGAAACATTTGCCTCTCTTGCTACATCATAAATTGTAACAGTCATATTTATCTGCCTCCTAAAATTCAATTTATACAAGAACTAATGCTGCATCTATTTATATATCATACGCTACCATGAAAAAAATTACAAAGCTTTCATGAAAACAAAATGAAAGTTTTCATAAATATACTTAAGTAAGTGTCCAAAAAGTATTCAAATTAGAAGCAAGAAGGTCACGGCAACGCAGAAATTCGCCGCTTATCATTTGGGTACTTTTTGGATATCCTCTTAGTATAACATACCTTATTATTATTATATCCAAACCTGTAACTTTGAAAACCTTTTACATTATTTATAGATATACTCTTTTCTTGCATTATAAAAACTACCTCAGAAATTATACCATTAATTTTTGAGGTAGTCTTTATAATAGTCTTTATTATTTTTTCAAACGATTTTCAACATCTTTAATTTCTTTAAAGAATTGATCAAATGTAGGAATGTCCATTTGCTGTGCTGAATCAGACAATGCAACCGCAGGGTCTGGGTGAACCTCAGCCATAACACCATCTGCACCAACAGCGATTGCTGCTTTGGCAGTAGGCAATAATAAATCTCTTCGGCCTGTTGAATGCGTAACATCAACGAATACCGGTAAATGTGTTTCCTGTTTTAAAATAGGTACCGCAGAAATATCTAATGTATTACGTGTTGCTTTTTCGTATGTACGAATTCCGCGTTCACATAGCATAATATTTCCGTTTCCTCTGGACATGATGTACTCTGCCGCATTGATGAATTCTTGAATCGTTGCTGATAATCCGCGTTTTAACAGTACAGGCTTGCTGGCATCCCCAGCAGCCTTTAATAATTCAAAGTTCTGCATGTTTCTTGCGCCAATTTGTACAACATCAATATAATCAACTGCTTTTTCTAAATCAGCAGGATTTACAATTTCACTAATAACAGCTAAATCATATTCATCTGCTACTTTTTTCAGAATCTCTAACCCTTCTATTCCAAGTCCTTGGAAATCATATGGAGAGGTTCTTGGCTTAAACGCTCCACCACGAAGCAGTTTTAACCCTTTTTCTTTCACAGAAGCAGCTACAGCAGCTACCTGCTCGTATCCTTCTACTGCACATGGACCAAATACATAGCTGATTCCGCCGGCTCCAACTTTTTCACCCTTCAGATCAACCACTGTATTTTCAGCCTGTTTTTTTCTGGATACTAAGAGTGCTTTACTGTTATCTTCTTCCTGAAGCTCAAGACTAGCTTTAAAGATTTCTTTAAAAATATGTTCAAGTGTCGAATCTTGAAAAGGACCACTATTATTATTTTTAATTTTATCTAGCATTTCACGCTCACGCACTGGATCAAAGCGTTTAATACTCTGTTTGGTTTTTAAGTCACCAATCTCTTGATTAATACTTGCTCTCTTGTTAATCAATTCTAGTATTTCCAAATTAACCTTGTCCATTTGCTGTCTTAACTGCTCCATTTCATTACTCATTTTACACTCTCCTCAAATCTCTTAATCATTTAGAATAATTAGAGACCATTATAGCTAAGATTTTTCTATTTGTCACCACTTAATTAATGTAAAATTTTAATTCTTATAGAAAATCGGAAAAAAGAAGCCTTATTATTTTGGTATATCTGGAAATAAGCTAAAGAGTGTTTCCACTTTTTAAGCCTGTAAATGCTATATGTTTTCCCTGTGGAAACGATTGATCTGCACTATTGCACCTGGAAAATTTATTCAAAAAAACATTGACGGGGCACCCGTCAATGTTTTTTTAAGTATTATGATTTTTTATTTACTTCTTTTTTCACTTCATTAGCTGCCTGCTTTGTTTCTTTTTTTACTTCTGCTGTTTTTTTAGAAACTGTTTCTTCTGCTTCTGCTTTTTTATCTGCAGTCTCTTTTTTTACATCTTCTATTTTATCTGATATTTCGTCTTTTAAGTCAGATGCTTTTTCTCTTGCATCATCCAGCTTATCTCCCGCAGTATCCTGGACATCGCTCAGTTTATCTTCTACTGTATCTTTTAAATCAGCAGTTTTCTTTTTTACGTTTTCTGTAAGCTCCTGAGATTTTGTCGCAACTGTTTTGGACAAGTCTGAAGTTACATCCACAGCTTTTTTCGTTAAATCAGAAGTTGCCGAATATGCTTTGTCTTTTAATTCTGAGCCTTTTTCCTGAGCCGTTCCAGCTAACTCGGTTGCACGGTTTCTTACTTGGATTGCTCCCTCATTAATATCTCCGCGAAGTTCTTTCCCTGATTTTGGTGCAAGTAATAAAGCTGTAGCAGCTCCTACAAAGCTCCCCACAAGTGTACCTATAATAAAATCCTTCGTGTTAATTTGATTATCTGCCATCTTTATAACCTCCTGAGATTTAATTAGAATTTGTTTTGCGCTTATTCCAATATTCGAAGATCGAAGCGCCCCATTTAACTGCTTGTGCAGCTTTTTCCTGGTCCTCTTTTGAGTGCTTAGAAATAATATTAGATAATTGCTGTAATGACTTATTAAAGTCCTCTACTGTATCACCTATTCCCTTTGCTCCCTGAATTAAACCATCAAGTTGAGATGATTTATGAGTTAAATCATCTACCAGTCCTTTTGATTTCTCAACAACCTCTGTTGCTTCACCGGCAACCCCTTTCACTTGAAGATCAATCTTACCTAAAGTTTGAAGAACTTCTTCCATCGTTTTTTTTGTGTTAACTAATAAAATGACCATATAAATCATTAAAATGAGCAAGGCAGCTACGGCAATCGCCAGTGCACTATAGAGGATAACTTCCATATACATATCACTCCTTTGTTCCTTATTCGTCTGTGCCGGTTAAAAGCTTTATAAGGGATAGTATGTACTTCTTAAAGAGGTTTGTCCAGACAGCGGGTATCATCCAGTGGACAATATAAAATTCCCTGCTTCACCTGTTCTGCCGGAAACGATAATTAATTACCTCTTTTAGAGTAGTCATGATAGATGCAGGGTCATTTTTAAAAAGCGGTAATATTTCAAACATACCAGCTTTCATATGCACCATAATTTATTCTTACCCCGCATTTTCTAAAAATAAACTACATTTCCGCTTAAAAAGATTTAATCCTTATTCCTATTGTATCTTATTTTTCTGTTTAAATACAACATCAACCTGTTTACTGGCTGAAGTGTAACATGAATATTATATCAGCCATTGCTCTGATCAGGAATACCATACACTTCATATTGCTATCCAATTAAAAAATTCCGTATAAAAAAAGCAGCGAACTCCAGTTCACTGCTTTTTTTATTATGCAAATGTCTCTTCGTAGGATTTTTGGAATTTTTGAATATCCCCTGCCCCCATAAAAATTAACACGCTGTCCTTATATTCCTGTAAAACCTCTGTATGTTCTAAATTTAAAATATTACTCTCAGGAATAAGATTTTGTAAGTCTTCAATGGTTAATTGGCCGGATTGTTCACGTGCAGATCCAAAAATATCACATAGATATACTTTATCCGCCTGGTTCAGACTATCTGCAAACTCTTGCAGGAATGTTTTTGTCCGCGTAAATGTATGCGGCTGGAATATAGCAACCACCTGCTTTTGGGGATATTTTTTCCGAGCCGTCTCAATCGTTACCGCAATCTCTTTAGGATGATGCGCATAATCATCCACTACAACCTGAGAACCGATTTCTTTCTCTGTAAAGCGCCGTTTAACCCCTTTAAACGTACTTATTTCTTTCATACATTCCACTGGAAGCCCTTCATATTGGCATATTGCTATAACAGCTAGTGAATTTAAAACTGTATGATTTCCAAATGTAGGAATAAAGAAGTGCTCATAGTAGGTGCTTCGAACAAACACATCGAATTCTGTACCATGTTCCGTTTCTATAACATTTTTCGCTTGAAAATCATTTGTTTCATTAAAACCATAATAAATAATTGGCACCTTCGTGTGTATACCCTGCAGTTCTTCATCATCGCCGCAGGCAACAATTCCTTTTTTCACCCGGTCAGCCATTGATTGAAAAGCGTCAACAACATCCTCTAAACTTGTAAAATAATCCGGATGATCAAAATCAATATTTGTCATAATCGCATAGTCCGGCTCATAGCTTAAAAAGTGTCTGCGGTATTCACATGCTTCAAAGGCAAAGTATTTACTGTCAACATGTCCACGTCCTGTCCCATCTCCAATTAAATAAGAGATAGGGTACGCACTCTCTAAAACATGCGATAACAGCCCTGTCGTCGTGGTTTTCCCATGTGCACCTGTAACAGCAATACTTGTGTATTGTTTTAACCATTCTCCTAAAAATTCATGATACCAGTAAAATTTACATCCCTGCTCTTTTGCTTCTTTTATTTCAACATGATCCTCCGGAAAAGCATTTCCGGCAATAATTGTATAATCTGATTTAATATTATCCTTTGAGAAAGAAAAGATAGGGATATTTTTTTCTTCCAAAGATACCTGTGTAAAGATACGGTTATCAATATCTGATCCCTGTACCTTCTCACCTGAATCATGAAGAATTTGTGCTAAAGCACTCATTCCTGTTCCTTTTATACCTATAAAATGGTAAGTTGTCATAAAACGAACCTCCAACGTTTTTTCATCTATTCATTTTCATGTCATTTTTTCTATAATTATCAGCAATTTTTCCAGGGCGCGGGTGGCCGCTGTCCCATTCAATGGATTATAACAAATAAATAACTTATTTTAAAGCAAAATTTTTTATTTCAAAGCTTTTGAAAGCAAATTTAAGAAAACGGAACGTTCTTAATAAAAGTTCGTGCACAAAAAGTTCCGACGGTTTTCGATGGGCAAGCCCCAAATTGGAAGCAGGAAGATTAACGTGCTTATCATTTGAGGGCTTTTTGAATATCTTCTATAAGTGTGTGTTCAAAAAGGCCGATGAATAGGACCAAGAAGTTCAAGGCGACGGGAGTTTTACTAACGGACTTTCACAGGATGTGATGGCTTCTGTGTTGTCCACAGGACGTGGACGGCCTTAACAGAAGTTTCTCTATGCTTTTAAATACGTGAGTAACGCTTTTGGTGGGGCGAGTAATCGCAGCCCCATTGTAAAACTCCCGTCAACGCACTTCTCACGTGTTGCGGTGGCTTCTACGTTGCCCACACGACGTGGGCGCCTTTAGTAGAAGATCCTCTTATCGCCGTGTCATTTTTATTGGACTTTTTGAACATCCTCTATAAAAAGAAATATCTGTTTCTGTACAAATGGATTCCTATATCCCATTCTATACAGATAATGTATCATATGTGCTTTTGCCTCAAAATTTCTTGCCTTCGTGAAAAGCTCCCTTTATATTTTAGTAACTTTCAAGAATTATAGCAACTTTTTTCACTTCTCTTTTTTGCACCAAGAAAGAAGAGACAGCTTACATACTGTCTCTCTGTGTTTTTGTAATCAAAATCTCCCGTGCACGGCTGCCATTCTGCCCGGAAATAATTCCTCTTTGCTCCAGTGAGTCAATTAGTCTCGCTGCACGGTTATAGCCTATTTTGAAATGTCTTTGCAAGGAGGACGTGCTTGCACTATTCTGTTGTAATACAAAATCGATGGCGGCATCTAAGAGGTCATCCTCTTCTTCATCTATCTGTATTTGCTCTAACAATTCTTCCTGTTCAAACAGATACTGCGGCTCCGCCATTGATTTTGCATAGCTTGCAACGCGTTCTATTTCCTCATCGGATACAAACGGGCCCTGTAAACGGACGCTTTTACCGGCACCATTCTCCACAAGAAGCATATCCCCTCTTCCAAGTAATTTTTCCGCACCGCTGGAATCAATAATGGTTCGAGAATCTACTTGAGAAGATACACTGAATGCAATTCTTGTAGGAATATTTGCTTTAATCAGGCCTGTAATAACATCCACTGATGGGCGTTGGGTTGCAAGCAGAAGGTGAATACCGCATGCTCTTGCTTTCTGGGCGATTCTGCTGATAGCATCTTCCACGTCCTGCGGAGACATCATCATCAAATCTGCTAATTCATCAATAACAATAACAATAAACGGCATTTTTTTATCTGTTCTTCCTTCGCGCACCATTTTTTGGTTATACCTTCCTATATCTCTTACACCTTCATGTACAAAACGGTCATAACGATCCTCCATTTCTGCTACAGCCCATTTAAGACTTTGTGTAGCAGCTTTGACGTCCGTAATAACAGGCGAAACAAGATGAGGTATACCATTATATGGAGCAAGCTCAACCATTTTCGGATCAATCAATAGAATCCTTACATCCTCATGACTGGCGTTGTAAATTAAGCTCACCAGGATTGTATTGATACAGACACTTTTACCGGATCCTGTAGCCCCTGCAATCAAACCATGCGGCATCTTATTAATGTCAATTACTTTAGGCATTCCTTCAATCGTGAGGCCCAGAGCTACACTTAACGGGGAGCGGCTGTCTTTAAAATCATCAGATTCAATAATACGCTGGATACCAACCGTTTCAGGATGGAGGTTAGGAACCTCAATACCAACGGTGTTTTTACCCGGAATAGGTGCCTCAATCCGGATATCCTTCGCGGACATATTTAATTTTAAATCGTCTGCTAAATTTTTTATTTTACTAACCTTTACGCCCATCTCCGGCTGTACCTCAAAGCGTGTTACAGACGGGCCCTGTGTTGCTTTGACTACCTTTGCCTTTACCTGAAAATGCTTCAACGTTTCCTCCAGGAGATTTTGCTGCTCTTCCAGCCATTCTTCATCCTCCTCTGTGGATTTAACAGGGGGATCATTCAATAAATGTAAAGGAACATCTCTTGTTTTTTGCTCTTGGGGCGTGCCAGTAAATGTATTAGCCGGTTCTGTATTTTCAACATGTGTTTTGTTGATTTTTTCTTCAGCTTTACGAAGCTCCCCTTCCCGCTTTTGATGTGCTTCCTGCAATCGCTGAAATGTTTCTTCACGTTTTTTCTGTTCATGTAAATTCTTTTTATCCCGCGGGGTCATCATTACATTAAAAGCCGTTGCAGTATTGGTTTGTCTACTGTAATCAGGTGTCTGGCTGCCGGCTGTCGTATGAATTGGATTCCTTTTTTGGGATTGGGCATTCTCTTCCTGTCTTGAAGGTTTTTCCCGCTCAGCTATTTCTTTTATTTCTGTATCCTCTTCCGTGCTGACTTCCTGCTCGTCTTCTTTTATTTGCTCTAATTCCTTTTCCTCTGCTGAACTATCCTTCTGGTAGTTGTCTGATTTACTTTCTTCCTTCAATAAATCAGTTTGTTCTTCCTCAGAATGATATATTGCATTATTTGAAGACAGCAGTATTTCCTGCTCTTCCGTCAGTGCTTCAGAATGGACAGCAGTATCCTCTAAAGTAGCTGCTGTTTCATGATCTGTTTGATACTTCGCTTCTTTTCTTTGATAAGCAGGCACTTCATGAAGTAATTTAGTCTCTCTTGACTGAAAACCGTAAATCGGGGATGGAACCTCCGTCGGCTGAAAAGGAACATCCGGATTTTTCTTATAGACTTTCCTGCCCGGTTTATTTTCTTCCTGCAATTTATTACGTGTATGCAGCGCAGATTCTTTTCTTCTTTGATTTGGCAATGTACGGAGATTCTTTGTGCTTTTATCTGAAATGGTTTCTTTTCTTTGCCTGTTCTCTCTATTTTCTATGCCTTCTCTGATTTGTCTTCTTTCTCTTCTTTCCTGTACAATTTCTTGATTTCTTCTTTTGTAGCTTGGTTGTTTATCAATTGTCTGTTCTTTCTTTTGATCAACAGTATCAGGAATTACCGGAAACTTAAATGTTCGTCCGGAAGGATAATGGTATGTCATTTTTGTCTGGATATTTGGTTGTTTTTCAGAGTCTTCCACTTCAACCTCAATTAATTCTTCAACTTCCACTTCTTTTGTAAATATGTTTTTGAGCCGTTCTTTCCATTGCTCCCACCACATATGCATTCACTCATTTCCTTAATTGTTCATACTGTTCATTCTAGCAGTTTTTAATAGGTATTTAAATTATTCCTGCGATAAAATTCCCTTTAGATTTACCAGATAAGCAAAGCACACATTTGTTTTGTTTTCCTTATCCTTTTGTATCGTTTAAAAAATCCCCTGCCGGCACAAGGGATTTGTAAATTAAAATGTAAATTCTTCGCCAATTTGATAAGTATCGTCTAATACGTAAATACCTTTTTCCTGCGGTGCATTTGGTAAGCCCAGTTCTTTTTGCGAACAAACCATTCCATTGGAAGGTACACCTCTTAATTCAGATGCTTTTATTTTCATTCCGCTTGGCATTGTTGCTCCTACTTTGGCCACAACAACCTTTTGTCCTTCATCAATATTAGGAGCGCCACAAACGATTTGTAAGGTTTCTTCTCCAACGTCAATTTGACATACACTTAGTTTATCCGCATTTTCATGAGCCTGTTTTGACTTAACAAATCCTACTACAAATTTCGGACGCAAATCAAATTCAAGGGGGTCATCTATACCTTTTTGCTGGAAAAGTGTACGAATTTTAGCTAGAAACTCTTCTGTTAAAGGAATGGCGCCATTTTTTCCATCTAAATTAAAATATGTGGAAGCCCGGAAAATATTATATCCAAGCACTTCCCCTTCTGTTGAAGTTATTTTTGTAATATCATCATTTGTTTCTTCCTTCAATTCGTATCGATTACCTTCTTTAACAGGGAGGATCAATACATCTCCAATTCCCTGGCGGTTATAAAAAACATCCATCACATTCACTCCTAATTCTTCTCTGGTCTATTTTTTGCCAATATAAATACCGGCTCTAATTTTTTATTTTCATAAACAAATGGCAAAGAAGTAATTGGAATTCTTCCATCAGCAAAAAACTTCATGGTCATTTGTGCTAAAATATCATATCCTGTTTTATTTTGAATATCACCTAAAATAAGAACATCCTGATGTGGTACAGCTACAGTTAACTCCCCTTTTGCATTCGCAAGCATTTCTTCTAAAAATGCTTCATTCAAAATGCGGCTGGCATCATAACCATCCTGCGTTGCCAGAAAATAGAAATCATTTCCCGCCACCTGGTCTACTTTAGGCTGATAGGATAAGGAACGAATATTAAAAGCCGCTATTTCATCCAGCCTTTCTTTAGTCCATTCTTCTTCCCCTAATAATTCTTCATCAATAAGACGGTAGGACTTTCCTAAATCAAGTGCATAGAAAACCCTTGTTTCCGCAGTATGATCTTTAAAAATGAGCTTCTTTCCAGCCTTTGTTTCCGTTGGGAAAGAAGGGGAACGCAGTACTGGAAAAATCTGCTTCTCCATTCCTTTTAAATGCTGTGTCTGATTCATGATTTTCAATGCTTCATGAACATGCTCCACAATTTCTTCGACAGCTTCCATCCCCCGCTCATTGTATTTAGCAATTAAGTTAGGCAGGGAAACCGTCATTCCTTCTTTTGATTCTTTCCACTCAATTCGCACTGCATCATCATCACGCTTGTACACAATCCGATAATCAGGATTTTTCAATTCATCCTCCAGCAGGTGCTTCATCTTGATGCTGGTCATTTTTGCCATAAAAATGCCTCCTTATTTATTTAGAAAGCCCCTCTAAAAAGGATTCAATTTCTTCTTTCGTTTTTCGATCCTTACTAACAAACCGGCCAAGCTCTTCTCCTTTTTCAAAGGCAAGAAAGCTCGGGATGCCGTAAATATCATACTCCTGGCACAGCTCAATAAAATTATCCCGGTTCACTTCCACAAATTCAAATTGCGAATATGCTTCCTCTATTTCAGGTAATACCGGTTCAAGCACACGACAATCCGGACACCAGCCTGCAGTAAATAAAAAGACAACAGGTCCTTCCTTAATATACGCATTAAATTCCTCTGTATTTTGTAATTCTTTCATTTTTAAACACCCTTTCTCTTCTTCTATCATAGCTTGCTGCCCATTTTCTTTCAATCATGATACATTGGAAACCGTTCAAGTTGATATATAAATTCTGAACGGCAGTTGTTTCGAAAAAACACTGCACTAGTTACATTACTTTATCCTGAATTATTTTTTATTACTCAACTTTCACACATGAGTATCGATCAAATAACTTAACAAGATTATGGAAAACCTTTACTATTATATTATATAAGATAACATTGATTGGGAGGGATTGGAATGAATTTAACTGTTTATCTTGCTGGACAAATTCATGATAATTGGAGAGAAGAGGTTAAAAAGCTTGCCGAGGAAAAAAAGCTTCCTTTGACATTTGTTTCTCCGCAGACAAATCATGATCGTTCTGATGATATCGGCGAAGTAATTTTAGGAAAGCAGCCGGGTAATTTTTATCGCGATGATGCTGCTTCCAGTGTTAATAACTTCCGGACACAGGTTTTAATGCAGAAATCAGATATTGTTATTGCGTTATTTGGAGAAGAGTACAAGCAATGGAATACTGCCATGGATGCAAGCACTGCTATAGCTTTAGGAAAACCGACAATTATTATTCGCCCGGAAAAATTAATTCATCCTTTAAAAGAGCTTTCAAATAAAGCAAATATTACCGTAGAATCTGTAGAACAGGCTTTAGATGTTATTGCGTATATCTACGAATAATTAACTTTTGGTGATAATAAAAAACAGGCTGAACGGCCTGTTTTTTATTATCATTTTTTATTTGCAAAATCAAGCTGTCCTTTAAGAAGCTGCACGACATGCGTAAACATATCTTCTCTTGACACAAGGTTATTCGTAAAAATACCAATTGCCCCCTCATGACTGCGGACATTTTCTTTTTTTGTATATGCGTCCATTACAATACTTAATTCACCAGCTGTTTGAAGTCCTTTTTCAATTTCTTTTGGAAGAGCTATTCTTGCTCCGCTGGCTGTGAATATTTCTCCATTTTCTGTAGCCAGAGCTCCCCAGTTGCAGAGGAATAATGTATCATCTACATACATCACTCCCCCCTCTAAACCGATTCCTATTGAAGCGCTCCCGCCGGATACACACGCCTTTGCACGATTAATCGCACCAACCCGTGTTTCTTCATCTGAAAAAGGCTGAACAGATACATTGGAAGGTACATCAAGTGAGCTTACTTCAAATCCCTGAAATACATTTTTAACTGCCTCTACTTTTGTCGGATTTTTTGATCCTATAATAACAGTTTCTTGCATATTGTCAGCTTTGCTTTAACCCGGAAACCACTGTCTCGTCAGTTGTTTTAACAAGTTTAACAATCAATTCTTTCGCAGCTGCATAATCATCTACATGGATGATGGATGCCGATGTATGAATATACCTTGAGCAGATTCCGACAACTGCTGAAGGTACCCCGTCGCCTGATAAATGGACGCGGCCTGCATCCGTACCACCTGGTGAAATAAAGTATTGATAAGGAATATCATTCGATTCCGCCGTATCGAGAACAAATTCACGCATTCCTTTATGTGTAATCATTGTGCGGTCAAAGATGCGCAATAACGCTCCTTCTCCTAATTGTCCAAATGCTTTCTTATCTCCTGACGCATCATTTGCCGGCGAAGCATCTAAAGCATAAAAAATATCAGGCTTTATCATATTTGCCGCTACCTGTGATCCGCGTAATCCGACTTCCTCCTGAACAGTTGCACCGGAGTAAAGCTGATTTGGAAGAGTTTCTCCCTGCAGTTCTTTTAAAAGCTCGATGGCCAGTCCACAGCCATAACGGTTATCCCAGGCTTTTGCCAGAATTTTTTTCTCGTTAGCCATCGGTTCAAATGGTGTGATTGGAACAATAGTATCTCCCGGACGGACACCGATACGTGCTACATCCTCTTTATCATCCGCTCCGATATCAATTAACATATTTTTTATCTCCATCGGTTTACCGCGTTGTGCATCTGTCAGTAAGTGTGGCGGAATAGACCCGATAACTCCAGTAACCGGTCCATTTTTTGTCATTACCTGAACACGCTGAGCCAGCATAACCTGACTCCACCAGCCGCCTAAAGTCTGAAAGCGGAGCATTCCGTTATCCGTAATCTGTGTCACCATAAAGCCTACCTCATCCATGTGACCAGCTACCATTACCGTAGGCCCTTTACCATTTCTTACGCCAAACACTCCACCTAAATTATCCTGAATAATTTCATCCGAGTATTTTTCCAGCTCTTGTTTCATAAAATTACGGACAGCATGCTCATTACCTGGCGCGCCCTGTAATTCAGTTAAATTCTTAAACAGTGTAAGCGTTTCTTTATTCATTAAAAAGCCTCCTAAATATATTACTGCATCGATTAAAAAACGATATTAACACTACTGCAAGTATACTCGAAAAAGCGAAACTCTTTCCAGTATTTATGTTCAATTGTTTGTATTTCTCTGTCAAATTACGATATACTACACATATAGCAGACATTGAATCTTACTAAAACAGAGGTGAATAAATTGAGCAAAAAAAAGGTATTACTTGCAGCAGCACTCGGTATTGCTATCGGATATATTGCACGTGAACAAGTAAGTAATCAAACAAAAATCACTCCAGAAAAAGCATTAAATCATGCAAAAGAAATGTTTAAACGTAACGGCCCTATCAGCGGCTCCTGGATTTACATGAAACCGGAAGAATTAGAAAGAAACGGTCTGCTTTACGATGTGTACCGCGGCGGAGTAACCAGAAATATCGATGGTACTAACAAGCAATTTGATTTCTACGTAGACATAGAAACCGGCGCTGTTATAGATACAGAAGCAGCCGTTTAATACAATGCTTATTCAGGGCAGCCTTCTCTTTTTTGAGATTGCTGCCCTTTTTATTTTCCCTCTGCCCAAAACAATTCCTTTTATTCATAAGTGGAACGAACACGCTCTACCTGACCTATTTTTTCTCCTGCTTCATTAAACTTAACCGCGCGGAAATACGCATCATGATAAAAAGTGAACCACGCATTCTCTTTATACCCCTGCTCCATCCAGTATTCCTTTTGCAATACTGATTGAACAGGGTAATCGTCATATGCAAGAACCCAGAGCTTATTTTGATGCGCATGTGTCGGCATAATATCTGCCATATGTAAGAAGCTCTCCTTTTCATCCTGAAATCGGATAATAGCGTGGCCATCACTATGCCCTCCCGTATGAACCATCGTTAACCCCGGTAAAATTTCCACTTCCTCTTTAAAGGGATGAACTTGTTCTATAATTGGTTTCCAATTTTTCTCCCAGTAAGTATTTACAGACCGGATGTTAGGATGCCGCATCTCGTCCCACTCCACCTGAGAAACATAAATTTTTGCTTTTTTAAACACCGATTCATATTCTCCTTCTCCGGCAGGCTTTGTTAAACCATTTGCATGATCATAATGGAGATGCGTCATTAAAACGATATCAATATCATCAGCCGTTAACCCCAATTCCAGTAAAGATGCCTCTAGTTTGGTCTCTTCCAACACGCCGAAATTCCTTTTCTGTTTATCTGATAGTTTATTCCACCCAATTCCTGAATCAATTAATAAATAAGAACCATCCAGTTCAATTAAAATAGGATCTGTACGCAGCTCAATTTGATTTTTTTCGTTATTTGGATATTTTTTCTCCCACAACGCTTTTGGAACTACGCCGAACATCGATCCGCCATCCAGATGCGTTACGCCTCCGTTTAGCCAAGTGAGTTTCGCTCTGCCAACCTGTAAAATTTCCATCTTTATCCTCCCTTTTTCTTCTAAGTTTATCTGATAAATTAATATCTTGCAAACGTTGCCATAAGAAACTAAAAGCTCGTTTTTCCCTTTCCCGAGATATGGAGACTCCAAGATTCAGTCTATTTTAGCAGCCCTCCTTTTTAAATCGTTTATGGTTTTCCCCATAGACATAAGCAGCGTGAAAAATTTTATTCTTATCCTCTCACAAAAAAATGTGGCAAATTTATGAACTATCTGCTATGATTGTTAACGAATTCACATTCTTTTTATTGTGAATCAAATCACATAGATAAACGGAGGTATTGACATGAAGGAAAAAATCTCAGCGATTATAATTGGAGTTATTGTTCTTGCTGCTTTTATCATTCCCTTTACACTTCTTAAAGAAGTAGAAAAATGGTATGGAAGCTTTCTTTTTTGGTTGATATTAACCTTAATTGTAATCGTATGCAATACAATGCTGATAAAAGATTGGAGCAATGAGGAATGAATGTATCGCTTATTTGGTGGGGATTAGGAATTTATATTGCTGTATCTGTTTTTATCGCTTTTTTGTCACGGACCGGCAAGCAGACAAATATGGGAGCTTATTTCTTGGGAGATCGTAAACTGGGCGGTTTTGTTTCTGCATTAAGCTACAGTGCTACTACATACAGCGCGTTTATGCTGGTCGGGTTAGCAGGGCTTACCTATCGCGGAGGCGTCGGAGCACTCGGCTTTGAGTTAATTTATTTAATGGGTGTATCGTTAATCGCATTTTTTGGCCCACGTTTTTGGATCGCTGGTAAAAAATATGGATATATTACACCTTCTGAAATGATTGGTGATCGTTATCAAAGTAAAGCTGTGGCCATTGCAATTGCTATTAGTAACTGTCTTTTTCTTATTCCATATAGTGCCGTACAGCTGGCTGGTGTAGGATATTTATTGCAGGGTGTATCCAACCAGCAAATCTCGTTCAGTACTGGTGTAATCATCGCTGTCATATTAGCGATTGTCTTTGCTTATATTGCTGGAATACGCTCTGTTGCCTGGACGGATTCTCTGCAATCGTTATTTATGATTATTGGATCTACTTTGATTGTACTCTTTCTGATTCACGAGCTGGGCGGGTTCACTGGATTCTTTCAGCAGCTGGAAACCAGTCATCCTGAAATGCTGACAGTGCCTGGTAATGGCTATTTCAGCTTTTTAACATTTATTGGATTAACCATACCCTGGTTTTTCTTCAGCATTTCCAATCCACAAGTCAGTCAGCGTCTGTTTATGCCTGCTTCTTTAAAAAGCATGCGGCATATGCTGTTAGGCTTTATGATATTTGGATTAATTTATACCTTTGTATCTATCTTCTGGGGTTATTCCGCTTTCTTACTGGAACCGGGATTAGACAATCCTGATTTAGCAACACCTGTTGTACTGTCTTCATCGGCGATACCGCCTGTTCTGGCTGTTATTGTAATGGTAGGTATTATTGCCGCCGCTGTTTCAACGATTGATTCTATATTGCTTACACTATCTTCCATGTTTGCAAAGGATGTATATGGAAATATTCGCGAAGATACAACAGATCGTGTCCAGCTTAAGATTGGAAAATTTATTATCCCTGTTATTGCTTTATTGGCTTATTTATTCGCAGAACTGCAGTTAGATTTGATTGCCGTATTATCTGTGGCTTCCTCTGCAGGTTTAATCGTTGTGGTTCCGGCAATTTTTGGCGCTTTCTTTTGGAAAAAAGGAACAGCAGCTGCTGTATTAGCGAGTACCATCATCCCCGGCGCCCTTGTTCTGATTTTAGAGCTGTTGCAGGCAAAACCGTTTGGACTGGCTTCTGGCCTATGGGGACTTATTCTATCAACATTACTGTTTATCTTTGTTAGTTTATTCACAAATGCTCCAACACAAAAGGCAAATGAATTTATTGATTATATAAAGGAAAACCTTCAGAATAAAAAACGATAAAATTCATAAAAGCGTGTAGAGATAGTTACCCTACACGCTTTTTATGTTAGTGAAGAAAGCATTTGGCGCTGCTGCTTCTTAACAATTTCCATTTGTTCATCTATTTGCATCTGCAAATCTTCCGGGATTTGCTCCTGCTTGCTTTGCTGTAAAGTATGGTAGGTCTCCTCATACCTTTCATACATATAATATAGATTTTCTAATTCATGACGAGATAAAAAACGTACCAAATTGATACTCCCCCTTCTATATATAGTATTACTACTATATACAAAACAGAGGATAACTATACCCGTTTTTCTGATATTGACAAACAAAAAATTTATCACTGATAGTCTTCTTTTATAAAAGAAAGAGAAAAGCTGACTCGAAATGAAGTTTCGGATTATATTTCCTCAGCACAAGACAAAGAAGACTGTGACATCACAATCTCCTTCGGCTAATACCTGCGCTCTACATTTATCCCTCTGCATGTAACCCTTTTTTACGGACATACTTTTCCAGCTTATCCAGTTCATAAAAAAGTTCCACGATACTATTCGCAACAGGAAAGACATAATGCCATTTTTCATAGTCTGTACCCTGTAATGCATCAATTAAATTATTAATCGTTACACCCATCGCCTGTTTTGTCTCTTTTTGCAAATCTCTATCCAGAACGATACGGTCCTCATACATGAGAAAGACATTTTCACTATAGTTATTGATTTCGCTGACCAGCTTTTTAATTAAGAAGGATTTACCGGCTGCCATCTGTTCAATTTCCTTTAAATTTTTCTCCAGCTCTACAATCAATGTATGCTTTTTCCGCAATACCTGTATCATTTGCTTATAGATCACAATGTTCCGGAAAAACGATCTGCGTTTTCGAATAAATAATCTATTTTTCTCATCTGTAATGATATCAAAATAATCTCTTATTTTATTTATTTGCTTCTCCACTTTTCTTTCTTCATCACGAATTTGCGGTACACTCATTGTATTGCTCGGAATAACCCGCAGAAGAAAATGAGAGCTCTCACTAGCTTCCTTAATCATCTGAAACAGAATCTTTTGATGATTTGGGGGATTTACAAATACATTAACAATAAAAGCAGAAAGCACCCCAATGGCTACCAGAGATACACGGGATAAAATATAAAAGAAATTAATATGATCTCCGTGACTTGCTACCATCATACTGACAATAGTTAGAACTGTTAAATTAATTGTTTTGGTCAAGCCAAGCTTGATATTGATTGCAATGGATAAAATAACAACTGCACCGACTGAGATAGGATGACTGCCGAGTAAAAATACCCCTAAAATGGCGAGTGTTGCTCCGACAGAGTTTCCAATAACTACTTCTTTAATATAATTGAATGAGCGCATGATAGACGGCTGCATTGCTATAACAGATGCAATCGCTGCGATAACAGCATATTCCATATCAAAAAAACTTGTAATTAATAGTGTTAATGTTACTGCCAGCCCTGTCTTTAACATCCTGGGGCCAATATTAAATTCCATTCACCTGCACCTCTCTAGAAGTAGTATACAGCTTTCCTTCAAACGTGTCACGGAAATAAAATACCGTTTTTTCTTATGAATTTGAAAATAGAATAGTTCAAATACATCTGCCTTCTATTTCATTTGATAAGCTTTACAGACTGAATCCCGGCTTCCGCTGGCAAAGATTCAGTCTGTAAAGCATGATTGCCTGTACTCAGATGTTTTTATTGCTATCTCAGAAATGATTATTTTCAATTACAAGCCTTTTAACTGCACACATTTTCAGGTGAGTATCATAGCTGGATGGACAGGTATTTCACCTCAACATACTCATCAATTCCGTGGTGACCGCCTTCACGGCCTAGTCCACTCTCTTTAAAGCCGCCAAATGGAGCTTGTGCTGTTGACGGGCCGCCGTCATTAATACCGACAATCCCATACTCTAATTGTTCACCAACCTCAATCGCTGTAGTGAGGTTTTCTGTGAATAAATATGCGGCTAATCCATAAGGAGTATTGTTAGCACGCGCAATAACTTCTTCCTTGGACTCAAATGTGGTGATCGGAGCCAGAGGGCCAAAGGTTTCTTCATGCATACACAGCATCTCATCATTTACATTGGTTAATACAACCGGGCTAAAAAATAAACCTTCATTTGCTTTTTCATCACCTAACAGTTTTTCTGCTCCTTTGTTCAGAGCGTCCTTAATATGCTTCTGCACTTTTTCAACTGCTGACTGGTCAATTAAAGGACCAATTTCTACTCCTTCTTCTAAACCATTCCCTACTTTTAGCTGAGCGACTTTTTCTGCAAAAGCCTTTGCAAACTTCTGTTCAATAGACTCATGAACATAAATTCTGTTCGCACAGACACAGGTTTGCCCCGCATTACGATATTTAGAAGCAATCGCTCCATTCACAGCTTTGTCAATGTCTGCATCTTCCATAACAATCAATGGTGCAAGACCGCCGAGCTCCAGAGAAATCTTTTTCACTGTATCAGCAGATTTCCGCATTAATAATTTACCTACCTCTGTTGAGCCAGTAAATGATATTTTCCGGACCCGTGTATCCTCCATCCAGGCATCACTAATTTCACTGGAGCTTCCTGTTACAATTTGAAGCACGCCCTCCGGAATTCCTGCTTCTATCGCAAGCTCACGCAGACGAATAGCTGTTAAAGGTGTAGCGCTCGCCGGTTTCACAACTGCCGTGCAGCCTGCTGCCAATGCCGGTGCAACCTTACGGGTAATCATTGCAGCCGGAAAATTCCATGGTGTAATTGCTGCAATAACTCCAACAGGCTGACGGGTGACAACGATCCGCTTATCTCTCGCTGTTGCAGGAATTGTTTCGCCATAGAGCCTTTTTCCCTCTTCTGCATACCAGGCAATAAAGCTGTTGGCATATTGAATTTCTCCTGCCGCTTCCTTTACAGGTTTTCCTTGTTCCAATGTCATGATTTCGGCTAATTCTGATTCATGCTGTTCAATAAGTCCATGCCATTTATTTAATAAAGCAGTTCTTTCATAGACAGATTGTTTCGACCACTCCTGAAAGGCCTGATGTGCTTTATCAACTGCCTGTTCCGCCTCTTTCTTACCACCTTTTAAGACTGAATCTACTACTTCGCCTGTTGCCGGATTCGTTACTTTAATAACTTCTTTACTATTTGTCATTAGAATACCCTCCAACTTTTATGATATGCTTCACTCTACCCCAATTATACATTTTGAAATCATCAATTCCACCTATTTGAATGAATATAAGCAGATGAAATATGCTTCCTCCATATTCACTTTTTATTTTCAACAAAAAAACTCCCAGTCAAAAGTTATTTTTCCAGGAGTTTTTATATTACTATTTAGCTGCATAGCTGCGAATATGATCTTTTACACCGGCTAAACAGATTTTTGCCGGATCTTCATCAATATTCAGCTGTTTCTCACTGCCATCTGTTGGAAGTGATTCTTCAAATACTTTCTCATACGCTGCTACAGAAATACATTCTCTATTTGCAAACATTGCTTGATGCTCTGCTGTCTGCAGATGCTTTTTATAGCCCGGCTGCAGTTTTCCGGAGAAGAATTCGCCGACAGCTCCAGAACCGTAGCTGTATAAACCAATCGTATCTCCTTCTTTTAACTCATCCTGATTTTCTAATAATGAAATCAGACTGAGATAAAGGGAACCGGTGTAAATATTTCCTACATTACGGTTATATTTCGTACTGATCTGATAATTATTTTTTAATCTTTCCTGTACTTCCTCAGATGCATCCTCAATCACTGTACGCAATGCTTTCCAGCCCATTTTTGTATATGGTAAATGAAAAGCTATTGCTGCGAAATCCTCTAAATTTCTTCCAGTCTGTTCCTGATAGTCTTTCCATACTTTTTGGAAAAAGGCAATATATTGTTCGTTGGAGTACTTTCCATCCACATAAGCGGTTGTGGAATATACCGGTCTCCAAAAATCCATAATATCCTCTGTATAATACGTACTTTCACTTTCCAGCTCCAGTAATCTTGGAGAAGCACTTACTAAAATAGCAACTGCACCGGCGCCTTGTGTTGATTCCCCTGGGGTGTTCAACCCGTAACGCGCAATATCAGAGGCTAACACAAGAACTTTTTTATCCGGGTGAAGCGCAATATGTCCTTTTGCCATTTGAATTCCCGCAGTTGCTCCGTAGCAGGCCTGCTTCAGTTCTACTGAGCGGGCTCTGGGATTCAAACCTAATAATTGATGTATATAAACAGCAGCTGATTTGGAATGATCCACTCCAGATTCTGTTCCAAAAATAACTAAATCGATTTTCTCCTTATCTTCCTCATCTAAAATCTGATCTGCTGCATTAGCTGCTAAAGAAACCGGATCTTGTGTCACCGGCGGAACAGCCATTTCATCCTGTCCCAGACCAATGGTGAATTTACCCGGATCAATTCCTCGTTCTTTTGCTAAATCATTCATATCTACATACAGATGTGGTGCATAAAATCCCAGTTTATCAATTCCTATCTTCACTATTATTCCTACCCTTCTTCTTACTATAATTAAGGCTGTTTTAGAAAATCACGTATTCTACTATTTCCAGAAAATCGAGATTTTTTATACTTGATACAATAAAAATCACATTAGCAAAAAAGCTTTTTATATTTCCTTTGCAAAATATATCCTAATTATCCAGACGACAATCCAAAACAAATATTGTCGAAAAATACAATAATTAAATGATAATACAAGGATTGTTTAAATAGCAAACAAAATAGCGTGTTTTATCTTTATAATCGTTAAATAAAAATATTAGTTGAATTTATAAAAGTAACAAAAACGTGTGACAGGCAAATGCTTGCACTATTTCCTGACAATACTTCGTTTGCTCCATTCGTGTGAATGGAGCAAGAGCACATATCAGTTCAGTGAGGAATTATTTAGTTCAACTAATATAGACTAGTTATTTAACTATTATTTCTGTTTTGCTATAGCCTTCTTTTGTTTTATGAACTTCTATCGCTGCCGGGAATACATCCTTCAGCTCCTGCACATGAGAAATGACGCCTATCATTCTTCCGGACTGCTGCAGCTGAATAAGTGCATCAATTGCTTTACGCAATGATTCTTCGTCCAATGATCCAAAGCCTTCGTCAATAAACATTGTCTGAATAACAATATTGCCCTGGAAGCTTTGAATGACATCACTCATCCCAAGTGCGAGGCAAAGGGAAGCATGGAATTTTTCTCCTCCGGACAATGTTTTTACATCCCTGGTCTGTCCTGTATATTGATCATACACATCTAATCCCAGACCGCTCTGTTTCCCGCGTGATTCCTGGCGGTCACTTCTCGTCAGATAGAATTGCCCATTGGAAAGATCATTCAGACGCAGATTTGCAGCCTCAATAATTTGTTCTAAATACTCCATCTGCAGATACCGTTCAAAAGATACCTTTTTGGGATTTTGCCCCCGCAAAGTATCATATAAATCTGTTATTACCATCCGTTTCTTCTCCACATCCGCAGATTGGAGATCGAATTCCTGTAACTGCGTCATAAAGAATGTCATATCTTTCTTTTCCTGCTGCAGCTGCTGCAGCTGTTCCAGACTGGTCTTTGTTTTTTGTTTCCAATTATCTAAAACAGCTTCTATTTCGGACAGATCTTGTTTTGACTTTCCTTCTAATTTCTTCTCAAGCTCAGAAATTTGTTTTTCTAACTGATAACCTTGTTTTTCATAATCGGCAATTCTTTGCCTGACGGCCTGATAAGCTGCTTCGTCCCATTTTGCTTCTTGATATGTCTGCTCTGTAAAATCGGACTGCTCTAATTTTTCTTGAAAAGTTTTCTCCAAGCCATCCATTTTTTGTTTCCATTTTGTCTGGTTTTCTCTCAAATGGTGCACATCAGCAGTCCATTTTGTAAATGCCTCATGTACTTTTCTGTAAGTATCCTGTACATCTATCCAGCGCTGCTCCAGGCGTTGTTTTTTTGTTCTTAAACCGCTTATCTCTGCTTCTAAATCGGAAAGAACACGTAAATTTTCCGGAATCTGCATGTACTGCTGCTGATAAACAGCCTGCTTACTTTGATATTCGGATTGAAGCTGACTGACCCGGTTCTGCTGTTCATTAACAGCTGTTTCGCTCTGCTTCTGTTCCTGCCGCATGCTTATTAATTCTTTTTTACATTTGGATAAGCGGGCTTTAGATTGCTCCAGCCTGCTCTCTTCCGCTTTTTTTTGTTTTCCTTTTTCAACGATTTCCTGATACCTTTGTTCCGGATCAGAAAATTCCAATTCATGCTGTGCGAGCTCCTGCTCTAATTCTCTTCCTTCAGCTTGATAAGCCCTTATATTTGCCGTCTGCTCCCGCCAAATAGATTCTTTTTCATCCATTAGCTTTTTCGCCCGTTCCAGTTCTTCTTTGCTGACTTCTGCTTCCTTCGTTGCTGCCGGGGAAGGGTGATCCACACTGCCGCAGACCGGGCAGGGCTCACCGTCATGTAAATGAACAGCCAATACATGTGCCTGGTTAGCAAACCAGGCTTGTTCCAACCGGTTATAACTCTCTTTCTCCTTCAGATAAACAGCTTCTTTATCCTTCAGAGCAGCCTTCCCTGTTTGGATATGCACTACTTTTTCTTTATATTTTTTCATCAGCATTGCCTGCTCACGCAGTATTCTTAATTCTTCTTTTACTTCCTCCAGCTTGTCTTTATCTTTATCTAATAGCAGTTCTTCTTTTTCTAAGCGGTCAATTTGTTGACTTCGTACTTTGCGGAACGCTGTTAGTTTTTCCAGCTGCTTCTTGTCTTCCTCTAAATGTCCTGCCAGATTGTGAATCTCCTGTTTCTTTGCTTCTAATTCTTTTACAACGGGCAAAAATCCTTCTAAGCGGTTTACTTCTATCGAGACTTTTTCACGCTCTCCGGCATTTTCCTGTTCCTTTTTAAAGTTATCTTCTGCCTGCTGCTTTTGTTTTTCCATTTCATTTTGTTTTGCTTCCAGCATTTGCAACGCCTGGTTACCTTCCTGAAACTCCTTTCTTGCTTCATTTCGCTGTTGCTCATAAGGTATAATTAATTTCGCCTGTTCAGCAGCAGATAACCCTTCTTTTAAGGCAGTCATTTCTTGCGCTTGATCTTTCCATGCTGTGAGATTTTTCTGATATGTTTCTAATTCTGAAAAGTGCTCATTAATCTGTTTCACCTGGAATAATTGATTTTGTGCAAACTCCTGCTGTTTTACCGCTTCTTTATAATAAGCGTCTGCTTTTTTTATCGCTTCTTCATTCTTTGTCAGCTCTGACTCTAAAGCTTCAATAATCTGTCTTGTATTAACATGCTCCCTGCTTGCCAATTCATGAATATCAGAATCATCTGCAAGCTCCAAAGAGAAAATTTGTGCACGCAGCTGTTCCATCCGGTTTAAAATACGCTGATTTTCCTGCTCTAATTTTGCTTTCTTCTCTTTAAGCAGGTCATTCATATATTTATAATGCTCTGTTTTGAACAAACGCCTTAAGATTTCTTCTTTGTTTTCTGTTCCGGAAGTAAGCAATTTACGAAATTCCCCTTGTGGCAGCATCACAATTTGTTTAAATTGATCTGGTGTCAGGCCGATAATATCTTCTATTCTCTGATCAATTTCACTTACTATCTGCCTGTCTACACAAGGTACTTCCCCTTCTTCACGCACTTCGTAAAATTCACATTTATCGCCTGTTTTGCTCTTATTACCATTCTTCACATGACCGAGCTGACGAAAAATACGGTATGTTTTATCCTTTATTTGAAAAACAAGCTCAGCCGATGTATGTATATCTTCATCTGCAAAGTCACTGCGCAGCATGCGTTGATCTTCACGGTCGGATCCGCTGGCTTTCCCATATAATGCAAAAGCTATTCCGTCAAATAACGTGGTCTTTCCTGCCCCCGTTTTTCCTGAAATCACAAAAAGTGTATTTCCCTGGAGCTCTTCAAAATCAATGATTTCTTTTTCCTTATAAGGTCCAAAAGCATTTAATGTTAGTTGTAATGGCCGCATTCTCTTTTCACCTGCTTTTATCTGGATGCTTTCCGTTCACTGGCTGCATCCTGAATTTCTTGAAATAATTCATTCATTATCTGATTAATTTCTTCTGTTGCTTCCTTCTCCGTTACTTCCCGGTAAAATGAATCAAATAATTCCATCTCACTCAAACTCGTCTTAGGAGCCTGATCCGCTGTTTGATTATTCGCACCTATTGTTGTTCTGATTCTTTCGACATGCATAGCATTTGGAAAGATAGAACGTACCTTTTCCATTGGTGATAATATCGGCATTTCATCCAGCAATTGTACAAATACATAATCTTCACTTCGCGGCTGTTTATAAATATCCTCCATTTTCATTTTCAACGAACGGATTTCCCGTTTAGGAATAAGGAGCTTCTTCTCCGCCTGAATATCTCCTTTTTCATCCAGTTCCACTACTAAATATCCTTTTTGATGATGCTCCTCTGATAAGGAATATTTCAGTATTGATCCGGAGTAGCGGATTTTTTCTTCCAGTACATGATGAGCCTGGTGAAGATGCCCCAGAGCCGTATAATGGAAATCTTTAAATAGATGAGCATCCACATGTTCTGCTCCGCCGATAGACAATGGACGTTCTGAATCACTTGTATTTTCCTCTGTCTCTCCAAAAGGAGTTACAAAAGCATGTCCAACAAAAACATGACGTGCTGCTTTATCCATATCTTCTTTTATCCGGTTAACTAAAAAAGCATTTGCATCCTGATGATTGCGGATATCCTCTTCTTGAAACAAAGCTTTCACCACACTTGGATCTGCATACGGAATAAGATGAAAATGAACTTCTCCAAATTCATCTGAAAGAATAACCGGTTTTAGATTTTCCGACAACTGTCCAATAATATGGTAGCCCTTTTCCTTCATCAGACGGCTGCCAAAATGAAGTCTGCCGGGACTGTCATGATTGCCTGCAATTGCTAAGACAGGTATATCTAATTGATTAATAATCCTGTCCAATGTTCTATCTAATAAATCAACTGCTTCTACAGGAGGCACAGCTCGATCATATAAATCTCCTGCAATAATAACAGCATCTGGACTTTCTTTTTCAACCATCTCAACAAATTGATCCAGGATAAACGCCTGATCTTCCGTCATATATACGCCTTGAACCAGCTTCCCTAAATGCCAATCTGCTGTGTGAATTAATTTCATTTTGAACCCTCCCGACGAATCAAACATTCTTCCAATTTGATTTTTATACCTTTTATAACAGTCCTTCTTTTTCGATCAAATAACTATATGGAATATCAAAAAATATATAGCGCTGCTGAGATAGTGGATAAGCATAAGTTCTAATTAGCTCTGAACGCTCAATATCTGTATATAAATCAGATAAAATTCCTTTTTTCTCTATATTCATCCGCATAATATTTTCGAAAAAATACGGACGCCAGCTCCAATTTTTATGTATTCCCTCTTGTAATAATATCCAATTCCCCTGATTATCCTTTTCTACGTTTGCTGATACTTGTAAGCCAACACTGTTACAGATATATATACGAAATACAAATTCTTCACAGCCTTTGGCAAGCTTTAATAACCAGGCATCATCATTCCCTGGTTTCATCTGTGTTAAAAGACCGTTAATGGTTCCATGAACTAAATCTAATAATTCAAATTGCGCTTTTGCCTTCTGCTGCTCATAAGTCACGAATTCACTAAAGTACTCGGTTAATTCACTTTTACAGCAATCTTCGTCAATAAAATCCTGCTGCGGGTTAGTCAGGTAACTTCCCTGATAATATTCTCCCCCGCTTTTCCAGGCAAAGTTCAATTGATTGTAAGAACGTATCCCTTTAAATAATAGAGATGCACCAATTTTTCTGGATAGCATTGATACACCGAAATAAACATCCTTATATAAATGCGGCAGCAGATCATCCTTTAAAAAAGATGTGTCTACTTTTATAAAAGAAGGATGTAAAACAGCTAATTGATTTAAACTGCCGTTCGGGTAAGCTAATTCAATACTGATTTTTACTCCTAGAGTTTTTAAATATTTAATGATATGATTTAGCTGGTCCATATTATCGGTCAGAGAAATATCTTTAATTTCCAGAATAATTTTATTCAGATCTAATCCTTTTTCCTGATAGTCATGTAATAAATTAATAAAGGTTTCTCCATTATCACGAACGAGTAATTCCACATCATAATAAAAAGAAAGGTATCCTGAATAATTTTCCTGTAATTTCTTTTCAATCGCTTTTTGATGAATGTATTGATTAACTTCCAGACGAAATTCATCTGGAATAGAAGTATCATCGAAGAGCCAATCCAAACGCTGCTTTCTGCCATTTTCATCTAAAAAATAAGCAATTACTTCATAGCCGCTGATTAACTGCTTATCTGCACGAATAATCGGCTTATAATAAGGAAGTAATTGTTCTAAATCGATTAAAATATCTAGTGGATCCATACTGACTCCCCCTTCATGTCATTATATCATATTCCATTTTAAACCTTTTTGCGCATTTTTTTATACGGATATTTTTTCATGCTTCTTTAATAATAACAAAATAATAAATGGAATCCTTCATCCAAGATTTTTTATTATCATGAATTATATTTTACTCGTCCGAACTTTCCAACAGACTGTCGGAAATCCCATACTACCATTTTTTATTATTGTCAAGTTTTTTTCGACATTTTTAGACACTTTTCAAAAATATGTAGAAGTTTTCATGAACATTTTGTGAAGTGTTTCTCAATGTCTTGTAATTTCTTTACATCAGTATTAATATTATGTCTGCTATAGAGTTATACTAAATTAATTGTGTGTTCAATAATCGATAGAACATTTTTTCGGTTTTCTTTGAACAACCTTTTAATAAAAACAGACAATCTTATACACAATCAAGGGAAGGGGTATTAACATGAAGTTAAAGTGGGCCTATTTAGCAATTTTAACAGGTATTGCCGGGTTACTGGCAGGCTGTGAACCATTACTCGTACTTAATCCAAAGGGTCCCCAGGCAGAGACAACTGCAAATGTGATTTGGTTATCCATCATTACAATGTCTTTCATTGTAGTTGTTGTCCTAGTAATGCTAACAGTTATTTTATTTAAATATAGAGCATCAAAACAAGATCCCGATTATGAACCTCCGCATATTGAAGGTAATAAATATGTGGAAGGGATTATCGTCACGATTCCAATTTTAATTGTTGCTTTTTTATCTGTTGTCTCCACTATTTCAACACATCAAGTGGAAAGTCCTCCAGAAGGGTATTCTGAAGATGAGCCGGTCGTTATCTACGCATCATCTTCTAACTGGAAATGGCATTTCAGTTATCCGGAGCAGGATATTGAAACAGTAAATTATGTTTTCATACCAACAAATCAAAATGTGGAATTCCGTTTATATTCTCATGGCACGATTTCAAGCTTCTGGATTCCGCAGCTTGCAGGGCAGAAATATGCAATGGCTGATATGACAAACTACATGAATGTTGTCGCAGAAGAGCCTGGAGAATATATGGGAAGAAACTCTAACTTTAATGGAGAAGGTTTTGCAGAGAATGAATTTACAGTAACTGCACTTCCTCCAAGTGAATTTGATTCTTGGGTCGAAGATATTCATAATACTGCCGATCCGCTTACAGAAGAAAAATTTGAAGAATTATTAGAGCCTGGACATTTAGGACAAATGACTTTCACAGGGACGCATCTGGATTTCAAACCTGCGCCTGAAGGAGAAAACAGTCCTCATAATCACGGAGGTTCCCCGGATTCAGAAGAGGACGGCGGACATCACCATCATTAAGTCATTCATTTGACTAAGCAGTACATTCCTCGAATGTACCTGAATATTTCTAAGCTCTAGAAAGGAGTTTTATCATAATGGATTTTTTTGATAGATTTACGATTCCACCCCATGATGATCCAATGCTTTATGCGTCCATTGTTGCAATTGGACTTGTAAGTATAGCGATTGTCTTCGGTGTTACCTACTTTAAAAAATGGGGTTATCTTTGGAGTGAGTGGTTAACAACGGTTGATCACAAACGTATCGGAATTATGTATATTATTTCAGCATTGCTGATGCTTTTCCGAGGCGGCGCTGATGCTGTTATGATGCGGCTGCAGACAGCTGTTCCTGATAACAGTTTCTTAGACGCACAGCACTATAACGAAGTTTTCACGACACATGGTGTTGTTATGATTTTCTTCATGGCAATGGCATTCATTATCGGTATGATGAACTTCGTTGTTCCACTGCAAATTGGAGCGAGAGATGTTGCCTTCCCTCGTTTGAACGCACTCAGCTTCTGGTTATATTTTGCCGGGGCAATGCTGTTTAACCTTTCCTTCGTAATCGGAGGATCTCCGGATGCCGGCTGGACAAACTATTATCCGCTGGCAGGAACAGACTTCAGTGAACATGTTGGGGTTAACTACTATAACTGGGCGCTGCAAATTTCCGGGATCGGAACCTTGATGACGGGGATTAACTTTATCGCTACAATTATGAAAATGCGTGCACCTGGTATGACATTAATGAAAATGCCGATGTTTACCTGGTCTGCATTAATTACAAACCTTATTATCGTGTTCGCGTTCCCTGTATTAACAATTGCTTTATTAATGGGAACACTGGACCGCCAATTCTTTACCAACTTCTTTACAACAGGAGATGGCGGTATGGATATGATGTGGGCGAACCTGTTCTGGATCTGGGGACACCCTGAGGTATATATTCTGATACTTCCAGCATTCGGGATTTACTCACAAATTATCGCTACATTCTCACAGCGTAATTTATATGGTTATAAATCGATGGTCGCGTCGATGGTTATTATTTCCTTGCTATCCTTTATGGTATGGGTTCACCACTTCTTCACTATGGGACAAGGAGCAGTTGCAAACAGTATCTTCTCCATTACAACCATGGCGATTGCTGTTCCGACGGGAATTAAGATATTTAACTGGCTCCTGACGATGTGGAAAGGAAAAATACGATTTACGACGCCAATGATGTATTCTGTAGCATTTATTCCGCTGTTTACCATCGGGGGAGTAACTGGTGTTATGCTTGCAATCGCAAGTGCTGATTACCAGTATCACAATACCATGTTCTTAGTAGCTCACTTTCATAATGTAATCATCCCTGGTGTAGTATTCGCGATGATTGCCGGTCTCATTTATTACTGGCCTAAAATGTTTGGTTTCTTATTAAATGAACGTATTGGTAAATGGGCATTCTGGAATATTGTTATTGGATTCTGTCTATCCTTCTTCCCAATGTACATTACTGGTTTAAACGGACAGGCACGAAGAATGTACACTTATTCAGAAGCATCTGGATTTGGGCCATTAAGTATGGTATCCTTCTTCGGAGCGTTACTCTTAGCAATCGGGTTCGTATTGATCGTTTATAACGTTTATTACAGCTTCCGATATGCGCCAAGAAATGTCGGTGACGATCCTTGGAATGCACGTTCTCTTGAATGGGCAACTCATAATCCGGTTCCGGAATATAACTTTGCTATTACACCAAACGTTAATTCAAGTGAAGCATTCTGGGATTATAAGAAGAACGGTCATGACTTATTCAAAGGCGGAATTAAGGACATTCATATGCCGAATAACAGCGGCTGGTCCATTATTTTTGCCGGTATCTTCTTTGTCTTTGCCTTTTGCTTTATATTCCACGTATGGGTTGGAGTAATCATTGCATTCGCCGGAATTATTGGCTGTCTGCTGTATCGTTCCTTTGAAAAGGATGACGGGCATCACATTCACAAAGAAGAAATTGAAGAAACGGAAAAGAAATTTGGAGGTGCTAAGTAATGAAACTTGATTCCAAAAATCTGCCTCTTGAATATAGCACCGAAACCAATAGAATGAATATCCTGGGATTCTGGATTTTCCTAAGCGCGGAAATCATGTTGTTTGCGACGCTGTTTACATCTTATTTTGTTTATGTAGACCGCGGCGTGGGCAGTGGTCCCGCCGGGGCAGAGATTTTTGAATTGCCGCCGGTATTGATTGAGACATTCCTTCTCTTGACAAGTAGTTTTACAATTGGATTAGCGGTCCATGCAATGCGTATTAATCGTGTAAAAGCAATGATCGGGTTTATGATAGTGACACTTCTCTTAGGTGCTGGATTTCTCAGCGTGGAAGTATATGAATTTATTCATTACTACCATATAGGTGCAACATTGCAGACAAGCGGTTTTACAGCAACACTCTTAACAACGCTCGGGACGCATGGAGCTCACGTAACACTAGGATTGTTCTGGGGTATCATGATTATTATTCAAATCCTTCGCAATGGCTTAAATGCGCGGACAGCGAATAAATCATTTATATTTTCTCTTTACTGGCACTTCCTAGACGTTATGTGGATCTTCATTTTCAGCTTTATTTACTTGAAGGGAATGATGTAGCATGAGAGAACTATTTCCAATGAAGCAGGTTAACGGATATATCTTCTCACTGCTCCTGACTGTGGTTGCATTAAGTGTCTATTTCTTTGACATGTCTTTTGCAATGGGATTAACCATTCTTGTTGTTACAGCATTTATTCAAGCAGGGGTGCAGCTCGTTGTATTTATGCATGCCGGAGAAAGTGAAGATAAAGGCGGTATCTATGTCCATACAATTTACGGCGTAGTACTTGCCTTGATAACTATCCTTGGTTCATTACTGGCAATGATATGGGGATATATGTATTAAAAATATTGAAAAGCTCAGGCACCGCGCCTGAGCTTTTTTTATGGCATTTAATTATCGTCTTTTCATCAACTATATCTGTTTCTGATTTTGATTCTTTTTCCTAATATTCTCTTCCACTGCAACAAGGAACAATCCCATAATAAAGATAAATGTACCGCCCTCTGCTAAGCCGATACCTATAGCTGTTACAAGAGTTATAGCGCTTACAAAATATCCGTATATAAACAGTACTGCACCAATTGTAATTAATGTCCCGCAAACTAGAGACAAGCCTTTTAATAATTTTTTATTCAATTCCATGTATCTCATCTCCTTTAATTATAGTATGCCTTTTGTTCAATAATTTGTCAATAACTTTGTGTCAATTTATCGAACAAGCAACTTTATTCTTGACTCGTGACTTTCGATTTATTTTTTTGGTCTTACTCTTATAAGCATGGAATTTCGTCTTAAAACGCTTTATACTTAAGATATAGAATAGTCACAGGAGGATGAAGGATGAAAAAGAAATTATTGTCTGTATGTTTTGCACTGGCACTTATGATTGGTCTTTTACCTTCCCAAGCATTTGCTATTGATGCAGATGACCCTCAATTGGAAAGCTTTTTAGAATCCATTGATTGGGAATTGCAAGATTATGAAGATTATCTGGCTGATTTTGACCTTGGTTTAGATGATTTTGATGATCCGGCCTATCTCGGAACGCCCCTTACTGAAGAAGGTTTAGAAGAAATTTATGATACATATGATCTGACATATGATGAATTAAACGACCTGTTATATGAAGAAGAAGGATTACTTGAAGAGGATGAAGAATTTCCGGATAGTATCTGGTACATGTTTATCGAGGATATTGAATTCAGTTTAGATTTAATTATGAATGACCCTCTTACTGCATTGGATGAAGACCTGTCTGAAGAGAATTTAGAGGCTGTTGCGGAAGAATATGATTTTGGATCTATCGAGGAACTCGAAGAACTTTTCAATTTATATGAAGATTCCATTAACAATTATACAACGCTTTTTGAAATTGAAAATGCAACTGAAATTTATGTAGCAATGGAAGATGGCTCTGGTTTAGATGATGAAATGTGGGAAGAAAATGACGATGTATCAGAAGATGATGATTTTTGGGAAGATAACACTGACCTTTCTTTAGATATGCTGGATACTTCCATCTTATCGGATGAACCAATTTTTGATATTTACGCGATGATTACAGTTATGTTTTTAGAAGCAACATTGGATTTTAAATAATTTTACTTTTGGGAACTAATACTCATTCATATTTTTTCTACACAAAATAACCTTCTTCCACGAGGTCAGACTGAATCTCTGCGGAAGAAGGTTTCACATTATATTATATAAAACTCTTATTTTTTAGCAGCTGTCTGATCTCCATTAAGTCGTATTCTTCTTCTATTTTTTCCTTTATAAAAGCTAAAACCTCTACTGCTTCAATTTCAAAATATGTTATTTGATCAACGATTTTTGTTGGTATAAATCCTTTAAAAGAATCCAGCCACTCCCCTATTTTATACATGGGTGCTTGAATAACCTTACTCATTCCTAACAGGCTGATAACATACATCTTTATTTCACCGACCTTATATTTCTTTCATTTTTTCTTAATTTTATTATACCTGCGAAATTCATTTAAGGTATGGAATAATTAAGTAAAAATAATAACAATGAGGATACATGGGGAAAGCCGGATAATCATGAAAAACTATTATTGTTTTTTCATCCTATTTAATGATAAAGTAATAAAGTTAGCGTAATTATTAGTTCTTGAATAAAATATATATATGATAAACGAATGGAAAAGAAGGGAATAGACATCATGTTAGAGTTTTTTGAAAATCTCAGTCCTGTCATGCAGGCTTTATTAGCAACAATTTTCACATGGGGAATGACTGCACTCGGGGCAGCAATCGTATTTGCAACAAAAAAAGTCCATCAAAAACTGTTAGATAGCATGTTAGGATTCGCCGGAGGTGTTATGATAGCAGCCAGTTATTGGTCATTACTCGGCCCTTCTATCGAAGCATCAACGGATAATGCAATCGGTCCCTGGTTCCCTGCAGTAGTCGGTTTTTTACTGGGAGGCGGATTTTTATGGGTTATTGATAAAATTCTTCCCCACCTTCATCCAAACACAGAAAAAAAAGATGCGGAAGGGCTCGCACCATCTAAAAGAAAACGGAGTACATTACTTGTGCTTGCTATTACCATCCATAACATCCCTGAAGGACTCGCTGTCGGAATTGCCTTTGGTGCATTAGCAAATCATAGTACAGAAGCAGCTTTAGCCGGAGCAATCACGCTTGCTATTGGAATAGGTATTCAGAATTTCCCTGAGGGTGTTGCTGTTGCCATGCCACTGCGCGGGGAAGGAATGTCCCGCGGAAAAAGCTTTATGTATGGACAATTCTCTGGGCTGGTGGAACCCATTGCCGCTGTAATAGGAGCATTAGCTGTTGCGCATATTGAACCATTGCTTCCTTATGCATTAAGCTTTGCAGCTGGAGCGATGATCTTTGTTGTTGCAGAGGAGGTTATCCCCAGCTCTCAGGAGAATGGGAATAGAGATTTGGCAACCATCAGTCTGATGATTGGTTTTGCACTTATGATGGTACTTGATGTCGCATTAGGTTAAGCTTGTATCCCTTCAATAGAAAAGGATACCCGTGATTTTAGAATTTAAAATTACGGGTATCCTTTTTAGTTTACTTAAAATAATCCTCTATTACAGTCTTGGAAATTCCCTGATCAAGCGCTTCAAATTCATCATATTGAATAGCTTCATAGAGTTCTTTTCTGGTTTGCATATTCTCTAATCCATTTTTTTGTGTACCCTCATCACGAATCAGTCCAAAAATACGCTCATAAGCCTTTGCAGCAACACGTAAAGAGGTCACTGGATAAATAACCATATCAAAGCCTGCGTTTTCAAATTCTGCTGCTGTTAAATAGGGTGTTTTCCCAAATTCCGTCATATTAGCCAGCAACGGTGCATCCACTGCCTCCGCAAAAGCCTGAAATTCTCCATTATTTTGAAGAGCTTCCGGAAATATAGCATCTGCTCCAGCTTCAACATAACCTTTCGCACGGTCCATTGCACTATCTAAACCTTCTATAGCTCTGGCATCGGTTCTTGCTACAATATAAAGTGTAGGAGCTACCTCTTTAATTGCAGCTATCTTTTGCATCATTTCTTCCTTGGTAACGACATTCTTTCCATTCAAATGTCCGCATTTTTTAGGAAGCTGCTGATCCTCCAGCTGAACTGCAGCCACATTTGCCTCTACCATTTCTCTGGCCGTCCGGACAACGTTCAATACACCACCAAAGCCTGTATCAATATCTACAAGTAATGGTAAATTGGTTGCCCGGACAATATCCTTTGCCCGGTCAGCTACCTCTGCTGAGGTCACAATACCCAAATCAGGTAAGCCTCTGCTTGCAGTATAAGCAGCTCCAGATAAATACAGCGACTGAAATCCTGCCTGTTTTGCCACTAAACCTGCCATTGCATCATGTGCCCCGGGAATTTGCAAAATTCCCTTCTCCTCTGCCATCTGCCGAAATTTTTCAGCTAATTCATGTTGCGGGAACGGGCTATCTACAATCCAAGCCATTTTTTCCCCACCTTTCTAACCTAAAAATAATTCTATAAAATCAGTAATTGCCATTTTCTTTATCGTATCATAATTTATCGTCTGCTGCTTAATACGCTCTGTCTGTTTTTCTGTAAACTGTGTTGCTAAGTTAGCTTCATATTTCTTAATTATTTGCGGGAATGCTTCCTCCCTGCGAAATCGATGTCCTAGAGGATATTCGCAATCTACGATATCTGTAGAAGTGCCGTCCATAAAATGAACCTGCACGGCATTTGCAATAGATCGCTTCTCCGGATCCAGATAATCCTCTGAATACTGCTTATTTTCGGTCACAGTCATTTTATCGCGCAGTTCATCAATACGCTGGTCTTTTGCTACATCATCTTCATAATCCTCTGCCACGATATTTCCTTTTAATAATCCAATTGCTGTAATGTACTGCAGACAATGATCTCTGTCCGCCGGATTATGGAGCGGCCCTTTTTTATCAATGATGCGGATAGCTGATTCATGCGTTGATATAGTAATTTCTTTAATTTCATCAATGCGGTTTATCACTTCCGGATGTAGCTGAACAGCTGCTTCTGCAGCTGTTTGCGCATGAAATTCTGCCGGATAAGATACCTTAAACAATACATTTTCCATCACATAGCTGTCGAACGGTCTTTTTAAAACCAATTCTTTTCCTTTAAAAAGAACATCCTGAAAGCCCCATCCTTCTGCACTCAAAGCAGTCTGATAACCCATTTCTCCCTTTACTGCCATAAGAGCCAGCCTTACTGCACGGCTTGTTGCATCACCTGCCGCCCATGATTTTCTGGAACCAGTATTAGGAAAATGGCGATATGTCCGCAGGCTTGAATTATCAATCCAGGCATTTGATAGTGCGTTGACGATTTCTTCCTTCCCGCCGCCCAGCATTTTCGTAACAACAGCCGTTGTTGCAATCTTTACATATAATACATGATCCAGACCAACGCGGTTCAGACTGTTCTCTAAAGCAAGAATTCCTTGAATTTCATGCGCTTTAATCGACATCTCCAAAATCTCTTCAACTGTTAAAGGTTCTTCTCCCTTATTTTGGCGCAGCCTGCTGACGTAATCAGCTACAGCTAAAATACCTCCTAAGTTATCAGAAGGATGTCCCCACTCTGCTGCCAGCCAGGTATCATTATAATCTAACCAGCGTATCATTGCTCCGATGTTAAATGCCCCTTGTACCGGGTCAAGCACATGAGGTGTGCCCGGCACTCTTACACCATTCGGAACCACCGTGCCAGGTACGATTGGTCCCAGCAGCTTTGTACACTCCGGGTAATTTAAAGCAAGAATACCGCAGCCAATTGTATCAATTAATACATGATGCGCCGTTTTAACAGCTTCTTCACTGTTAATTTCTTTATTTAATACATAATCAGCAATCTCTTCTAAAAGTTGATCTGTCTGGTTTGTTTTTACGGATACCATCTGTTGTTTCCTCCTTGTTAATAACTTTTCCCTGTGTACGCTACTCTCGGTCTAAAAATACGATTGTTATCGTGCTGTTCAATAATATGTGAGGCAAGACCTGCCGTTCTGGCACTGAAGAAAATCGGTGTATAAAGCGGTATCGGGATACCAAGCTTCCAATAAACCGGTGCTGCATAATAATCCAGATTTGGATATAAGCCTTTTTCTTCTCTCATAATAACTTCCCCTGCTTCACACATCTCTAAGAGCTTATAATCATTGTCTTTTTCACAAAGCCTTCGTAACGCTTCCTTTGTAATGGCTGCTCTTGGGTCCATTTTCTTCATATAAACCCGATGCCCGAATCCCATGATTTTCTCCTTATTTTGCAGCTTATGATGAATTAAGGCTTCAAACGCATCTACAGAATCCGCCTCCTGCAGCATATACATGACTGCTTCATTTGCACCTCCATGTAAATGGCCTTTCAAGGAAGAAATGGCTCCGGTCAATGCACCATACATATCTGAATGAGTAGACGCGATAACACGTGAGGCAAAAGTAGAATTTGGCATCTCATGCTCACTGTAGAGTAATAATAATTGATCAAAAGTTTCTATTTCCAGCTCTGACGGTGTTTTTCCTGTAATCATGGATAAAAAATTAGCACTGTAGCTGAGACTTTCATTTGGCTCAGCTATATTCAGGCCCTCTGTTGCAAAATAACTGTTTACCGTAATAAAAGGCAACTGACCTAATAGCTTATAAGCGCGCTCCTTATTTTTATCATTGGAACGGTTTTCAATTTCAGAATCGAATCCGGCTAATAACGAAATAACCGTACGCATCCCGTCCATTGGATGCATTCCTTTTGGCAAAAACTTAAATAAAGGCAGCACATCTTCAGGAAGACTATAAGAAGTTTTAATTTTTTCTTCAAGATTTTTCTTTTCTTCCTGACCAGGAATATACCCTTCCAGTAATAAATGGACAACATCAAAATATGTTTTATCTTTGGCTAATTCAATTAAGTCCTCTCCCCGGATAACTATTTTCTCCCGATCCACATCTAAAAAAGATATTTCTGTTTTAGCCGCAATCACACCATCTAACCCAGGAACAAACTCTTCACTTGTGCGCATTATTTCTCCTCCTTAAAAATGAAAGCGTAATCATTTATTTTGAAAACAGATACAGGCAAACTATTCCGAAAGTAAAAATACCGGCTGTTAATCTGTTCAACAAACCGGCCTTTTAATGACCGTCCAATTCCCCTTCAAAAATGATATTTTGCTTCTTTCCTGCTGCAGGCTCTGCGATAAATGTTTTTCTTATATACAGTATAACCTTGAATAGAAAATTAGAAAAATATATAATACTAATAAATAACGATAGATTTTTTCTATATCTTAATTTGGGAGGCTGGCAATTGAATTTACAGGATTGGAAAATGCTTGCTGCACTTTATGAAACAGAAAATATTACTCAGGCTGCTCATCAATTATTTTTATCCCAGCCTACTTTGACATCGAGGATTCAAAAGCTCGAAAATCATTATGGAGTTCCGCTTATTCTTCGGAAACGGCGTGGTATTACTTTTACCCCCGAGGGCGAGGAGCTTGCTCATCACGCTAAAAGAATGCTTCTTGAACAGCGTAAAATGGAAGAAAAGCTGAGCAATATGCAGGAAGAAGTACAAGGAACATTGCGGGTAGGTGTTTCCAATTTCTTTGCTGCAAATAAAATGCCAAAGCTGCTGCAGCGTTTTAAAGAAAAATATCCTGATGTGGAATGTCAGGTTGTCACAGGCTGGAGCAGCGATATGCATCGTCTATTATTAAATCATGATGTGCATATCAGCTTTATTAAAGGTAATTATGCCTGGAAGGAAAAGAAAGCGTTGTTATATGAGGAAGAGATCTGTGTCGCCTCTCCCTGGGATTTCACATGGGATGAACTCCCTAAGCTCCCAAGAGTAGATTATTACACAGATGAACATATGCGGATTTTATTAGATGACTGGTGGCATCAAAATTATATTGAGCGTCCTAATATTACAATCCACGTCAACCAGGTGGAGACCTGCAAAGAAATGGTTGTTCACGGACTCGGCTATGCGGTAGTTGCTAATCTTGTCGTTCGGCCGCACGCTGAATTATTTATCAAGCCGATTACAGATCCAACCGGCGAGCCCCTAAAAAGACAAACCTGGATGTACTATCAGGAAGATACCCTGCAAATGAATATTGTCCGTGCATTTGTTGATTTTGTTCAAACATTAGACGTAAAAGCTTTATAATTCATGCTAAAAAAAGCATGGATTAGTCTTTTAAATGTTTTTTACAGAACTTTAGTGATATGCCACAAAGCTTGCAAGCAGCCAGATTAGAAGAAAACTTACGATGATTGTTATATTAACTATAGTGCCTACTATTTTTGTATTATATTTATACCTTATTGCGTATACCACAGATGTTGTGGAGGCGGGCAGAATAAAACCGATTAAAACGGTATTGGCAAGCATTGGATAATCAGAAAGCAGCCAGAAAAGACTAAAACCTAATACAAGTCCTGTTCCGTATTTCACGACTAAATACTTCCCTATCAGAGGAATCCATGATTTCTCAAAGGAAAAATTTAAATAGAGACCGAGCAATAACAGGGACAAGGGCATATTTGCAACAGAGATAATTTCTGCAGTCTCCAAAAATAGACCAGGTAAATGAAATCCTAAGAGGTTCAAGGCTACGACAAACATGTATGTTAAAAATGGAATGGATCGAAATAGCGGACTGAATGCTTCCCGCAAATAAAACTTTGATGTTCCCTTCGCAAAATAACCAGCTATAAAAAAGCATACTCCAAACACAATAACAGCATTCCCTACATCAAGCATGCCAAAATGCTTGATGCCTTCCCTCCCCCAGATAGCTTCTACAAGCGGGAAGGCAAATAGGCCGACATTAACGCCAGGAACCATCATGGCAGCCATCCCTTTTATACCAGCTTCCTCTGAGCGGAATGCCAAGATTCCTATCAGTGCTGAAGCAAGACCAAATAAAAAAGCAATGAAAATAAGTGAAACAAGGGATAAGGATATCACCATCTGATCAAATGTAACAATCACTAATGCGGGGAGGGTAATATTAAATACAATTCTTGCAATTGTCTGCCCGTCCGATTCCTTTAAAATTTTTACCCTTTTAAAAAAGTATCCCAGTAAAATAATACATATAGAAATAATAAATTGCAGTTGAAACCCTTCCAAAACTTTCTACTCCTTTAATACATTAAAAAATGCACCTTTGTTATCTTATCACAGTCTGATTACTGTTCATACAGAAAGGCTTAATGTTTTTTTATAATAATAAGAAGGTGTATAAAAATGCTGAAAGATGGCCGCTCCAAAGGGTTTCATGGGTTGAGTAATCTTTTGGCCTTAGAAATACACTACGCTTTCAGCGGGCCCCGAGCTCATCTCCTCGACAAGAACACCAATATTTTAAAGACCAAGTGATTTACTTTATTTTTCTTTATAGTATGGGCGATTACTTGTTAATAAAGGATTTCAGTGTGTTTGCGGGTTCTTTATCAAACCAGTTAAACTTGTCTGTAATAAACAGGGGTTGTATGATAATACTAAGCTTAGTTGTAGGAGTGGTAGGAATGAAACTTATTTTATTTGATGGAGAATGTCATATCTGTGACGGCTTCGTTCAATTTATTCTGAACAGGGACCAAGAAAATCAATTTCTGTTTACTTCCTTGCAAAGTGAGGCCGGAGAATTTATTCAAAAAAAATACCGGGTTCCAGATAATATCGACAGCGTTTTATTCATTGATGGAGATAAAGTGTATATCAAATCTGATGCTGCTTTAAATATATTGCATAAATTAACATTCCCCTGGAAAATGCTGATAGCCGGCAAAATCCTACCGTATTTTATCCGGGATGCCTTATATGAGTTTATTGCACGCAACCGGCATAAATGGTTCGGTAAAAAACAGGCCTGTCGTCTTCCCACAGCACAAGAACGCCAAAAGTTTATAGAAACAATAGATGATTTAGAAAAACAAAGACCTTTCTCATAAAATAAAACTGCCTGTCCCGGGATTTCCTCATATCTTCCGGGACAGCCGCGTTTTATCTATTCGAAAGGCTCTTCGTTTAGTTATTTATCCTCAATTTCTTCTTCAATGCCGTAATCCTCACTGAATTCTGTTCCGAAGTTTGTCCGCAGATTATCTGAATCATCCCGGACCGGTTCACCAACTCCAGAGAATAAAGTTGTAAGATAATAAATGGCACTAATCCCAACGAGTCCATAAATAATTCGAGAAAGGACAGCGGTCTGCCCGCCGAAAATAGCCGACACTAGATCAAATTGAAAAAATCCAATTAATCCCCAGTTGATACCACCAATAATCAATAAAGTGACTGCAATAGCATGTAGTGTTTTCATTGTCTCTCACCTCCTCACTGCTTATCTTTTGCTTAATCACTTATTTCATACTTCCACTGTTTGGGAATTGATGTTTTATAATAACTCAACTCCGCACCTGAGAATAAACATCTATACCTTACCCTGCCAGGATAAGCAAGTTACTTTTTAAGGTACGAAAGTTGAGAAATAATAAAAAGCCCTAATGATTTTCTCATTAGAGCTCTTCATTCAATAGTTCTTATTTAATTAGTCTGCAGCACTTTCTTTATTCTATCCAGAGCCCAGTCCAGTTCCTCTTTACTGATCGTTAACGGTGGTGCAAAGCGGATCGTGGTTTCATGTGTTTCTTTACAAAGAATTCCGTTCTCCTTCAAAGCTTCACAAATCGGACGTACAGGCTTATTAAATTCTACACCGATAAATAATCCTTTAGAACGGACTTCCTTCAAATCAGGATGGTCAATAGCAGTTAATTCAATAGCAAAATACTCGCCCAGCTCAAGTGATTTATTGACAAGACCTTCTTCTTCGATTACATCTAATGCAGCCATAGAAACAGCACAGGCTAACGGATTCCCTCCAAAAGTCGAGCCATGTGAACCAGGTGTAAATACATCCATAATATCCCTGTCAGCTGCAATGGCAGAAATAGGCATAACACCTCCACCTAACGCTTTCCCCATTACATATATATCCGGCTCCACATTTTCCCATTCACAGGCAAACATCTTTCCAGTCCGGGCAAATCCGGTTTGTACTTCATCGGCAATAAATAGGATATTTTCTTCATCACAAATTTTTCGGACCTCCTGCAAATAGCCCTCCGGCGGAATAAGGATACCTGCTTCTCCCTGTATCGGTTCCAAAATAACTGCTGCTGTATTTGGCGTAATCGTTTCCTTTAAAGCTTGAACATCTCCATAATTTATCTTATAAATACCAGGAACAAACGGACCATAGTTTATTGTTGCACCAGGATCATCAGATAATGAAATCGCATTCATTGTTCTGCCATGAAAATTACCTTTGGCAGCTATAATCTCCGCCTGATTATCCTCTATACCTTTTTTCTCGTATGCCCATCTGCGGGCAGCTTTTATTGCTGTCTCTACCGCTTCAACTCCTGTGTTCATCGGCAATACCTTATCTTTTTTTGTTAATTTGGCAAGACGCTCCGTCCACGGCCCCAACAGTTCATTATGAAAAGCTCTTGAAGTCAGTGTCACTTTATCTGCCTGATCCTTTAACGCTTGAATTATCTTAGGATGTCGATGCCCTTGATTCACCGCTGAGTATGCACTTAGCATATCCATGTATTTATTTCCTTCCGGATCCTTTACCCAGACTCCCTCAGCCTCTGAAACAACTACCGGTAATGGGTGATAATTATTTGCACCATAGGTTGAAGTAAGTTCCATGATTTCTTTTGATGTAACCATAAAGCAGCCTCCCTTGATTTCATTCAGATTTATTCTCTTTCTTCTTAAGCATAATCATTAGCCTGAATAAACGTCAAGCCTCTTATCAGATTATGTAAAATGATTTCATACTTTCAATTTATTCCATTGGTTTAGCAGAAGTTTTATTTACGTTAAAAAAGAAGCTCAGAGACAAAGATGAATCACCATCCCGCTCTGAGCCCATTATTTATTCCAATGTTTCCTGAAGCAGCTTCTCCACATCTTCGTCTGTCAGCTGATGGTTCCATAGATCCTTTGTTTGTACCATCTGTTCGATCAACTTTCTTTTTTTCTGCTGGAGGTCATACATTTTATCTTCAATTGTACCTTCAGCCAGCATACGAACCACTGTTACATCATATATTTGGCCAATCCGGTGCGCGCGGTCAATTGCCTGATCCTCTACCGCCGGATTCCACCACGTATCATATAAAATAACCGTATCTGCTCCCACTAAATTCAATCCTGTTCCCCCTGCTTTTAAAGATATTAAACAAATATCATTTTTTCCCTGATTAAATGAACGGCATATTTGCAGGCGGTCCTCCGAAGGCGTCTGTCCATCCAGATAGAAATAGGTTATCTCCTCTGTTCTCAATAAATCGCCTATTCGTTTCAGCATTTGCGTAAACTGGGAAAAAATCAGCATACGCTTTCCTGAACGCTTTGCATCCTTTACAATTTCCATTAAGCGCTGAAGCTTGGCAGATTCCCCATCATAGTCACGGACAAATAATGCAGGATCACAGCAGATTTGCCTCAGACGGGTCAATCCTGCTAAAATTCGAATACGGTTTTTACGAATCGTATCCCTATCCAAATGTTTAAATTTTGGATGTCTCAATTTAGATAAATACGAAATGTAAATTTGCTTCTGTTCTTCTGTCAACGGAACACGTTCGATATATTCCGTTTTTATCGGCATATCCTCCAGAACATCCTTTTTCTCCCGCCTCAGCATAAATGGATGGACTCTCCTTAAAACCTGATCATTAGTTAGCCAGGCAAAGTCCTTTAATCCGCCCAGCAGCTCAGGAAATATAATATGAAAAATTGACCATAAATCCTCCATTTTATTTTCTAAGGGAGTTCCTGATAAAGCGAACTGATAATCAGCTTTTAATTTTTTCGCTGTCCGGAAAACCTGTGTGGCCGGGTTTTTAAACGTCTGTGCTTCATCAAAAATAATTGTCTGGAAGGTTATATTTTTCTTCAGCCAATCGATTTCATTTTTTAAAACACCATAAGAAATAATCCATATGTCTCTCTCAAGCAATGTTTTCTTTTTCCGGTTTCTTTCCTGAATGGAACCGTCCAGCACTCCCACCGAAAATCCTGGTGCAAATAATTCCCATTCCTGCTTCCACTGATAACATAAAGATGTTGGGCAGATAATCAGTACGGGTGCTTTTTTCTCTGTTTGCTGCTGATATTTCGTCATACAAAATGCAATAGCCTGTACCGTTTTTCCCAAGCCCATTTCATCTGCCAAAACACCGCCAAGACCAGCTTCAGCCATCGCCAGCATCCAGCGGACACCATCTTTTTGATAAGGCTTTAAAATAGGCTCAATCTCCGCCGCTATCGGATACTTCTCATTGGCTGGTGCTTGAATATCATGAATCATTTCTTTCACTGCTGCTCCATCAGCCAAATAGCCGTTATCCTCCATCTGATGAGCAAATGATAGCCCTTCCTTCAGTGACAGCTCAATTTCCTCCAAAATTTCAGAAGGCGTCATTGAAACAGAGAGCAGATATTTTTCCAATTCCTTTATTTCCTCCGTTTCCAATGAGAGGAAAGAGCCATCCTTTAACCGGTAATATGGACGCTTTTCTTCTATTGCTTCAAGAATCTGACGAACCTCCTGCTCCCAGAAGCCTTTCACCTGAAAAGAAAAGGCAAGCCAATTCGTTCGATCGCGTTTATGCTTCACACGTACAATCGGCTGGAACCTTTTTTTACTGATCTGGTTTCGGACAGCATTTGTTACAAAAACATCCGCCATCTTATACAGTTCAGGCAGGTAATGATATAAAAAATCATATTCGAGCTGCTCATTTTGCAAAATAAAACTGCCTTCCGTATTTGCAAAGCCGCTCCTTTCCAGAAACGCAATAATTTCTGCTTCCTTTTCCTTATCACGGCGAACCATTGCTGTTTTCTCAAATGGTGTTATCCTTTTATCTCCGTATTGAAATTCCACACCTGCCAGAAGGCGATTATGAACGCGGTCAATATAGACGTTCGCCTTAAGCGGTGTATAGAGACTCTTCAGCGTTCCGGTTGTGTCCTCTACTTCACCGATCCGCTCTAAAAGTACAGAAATAGATACAATTTGTTCCTTGCTGACAACGATTGTTCCCGACTGTTGTTTCCACAGCTGCTCACATAAATGAATCAGCTGCTTTTCTTCCTCTGTCAATAAATATAAAGAACCGTTCTGATAAATAAGCTGATAAGCCAGCAAAAATATTGTCCGGCTTCTTTCCAAAAATGAAATCGAATAATTTATTCCTGTTTGACGGATACGAAAAGAAAATGAGGGCAACGCGTCGTAAAAGCTTAATAACTGCTTGTGATATGCATCAGCTTCCAAATATAAAGAAACAAGCGGACTGGAATGAAGTAATCTTTCCATTCTCTCCCATACTGTTACCGGAATAGAAATCCAGCTTGTTTTATCCCCAAAAGCTGTTCCAATCATCTGCTGGTCCTCATAAGCCTGAATAAGCTGTTCTAAAATCTGATTACTGTCATCTTCAAAATAAAATTTAGCTGCATCATATGAGATATTTTCAGCAACTGAAAATCGTGTTCCACTTTTTAATGCATCCAAAAAGGCGAAAATATCATTAACAGGTTTATCATCAATTTGCACAGCCATTTGCAATGCTTTCCGTTCTTGATTTTTGGGGATACGCAAGTAAAAATGAACCGGAATAGCCTGCCTTGTTTCAAAATAGCCGCGATGACGGAATTCCTTTTCTGATTTTCCTGTAAGTGAAGTACTGTCTGCTTCCGGCTCTCCAGTTTCATGAATGCCAATTAAAACTGCAGCAATATGCTGGCAATCCAATGTATACGAACCAAGCTTCGGACAGCTGCATCCGGTGCTTTCTATTTTATTATTCCGGTACGTCAGCGTTATATGAAAATCATCAGTTGTTCTGACTGTGCCAACAATCTGCTGATTGAGAAAGGTCAACTGGACATTTCCTTTCTTCCAGAGACGTTCTCCATATTTAAAAGACAGCTCTCCGCACCGCTCTTTAATTTCCTGTTTGGATATCCATACCATCTTACTGCACGACCTTTTCATTCATTTCTCATACTTCCATAATTTCAGCCAGGCTTATATTCTGTCATAAATAAGCACCTGGCCAGATTTTTTTATTTTTTCCCTTTGATTATTTCACGAATGGGGTTAAATTGTAGTATGATATATCTATTGTTTATTATAAAGCAAGAACACTTGAACATCTAATAAAAAAATGATGATTTTAAACGTAGCTCCTGATCAAACTATCAGCAGGCAGCACAGCTTTTAATAATTGATCAGTCTATCTATAGAAAGGATTTCGCTATGACAATTCAAGAAGAAGTAAAAAAAAGAAAAACATTTGCGATTATTTCGCATCCCGATGCCGGGAAAACAACGATGACAGAAAAATTGTTATTATATGGTAATCTGATTCGTTCAGCCGGAACAGTTAAAGGAAAAAAATCCGGTAAATTCGCTACCTCTGACTGGATGGAAATTGAGAAACAGCGTGGTATTTCTGTTACATCCAGCGTCATGAACTTTCAATATGAAGGGTTTCATATCAATATTTTAGATACCCCAGGGCATGAGGATTTCAGTGAGGATACCTACCGGACATTAACCGCTGTCGACAGTGTGGTTATGATTATTGATTCCACCAAGGGGATTGAAGCCCAGACGATTAAGCTGTTCAAGGTTTGCCGTATGCGCGGTATTCCTATCTTTACCTTTATGAATAAATTAGACCGGGAAGGAAAAGAACCTCTCGCTTTATTAGAGGAGCTGGAAGAGGTTTTAGAAATTGATACTTATCCAATGAATTGGCCTGCAGGCATGGGAAAAGGCTTCCTAGGAATCTTTGACCGGGATAATAAGCAATTTGTACAGCATCACCCTGGCGCAGAAGAAACCTATATTCCTTATCAGGAATTGGAAAATCATCCGGAGTTGACTGAAAATGCAACTTACCAGGACGCATTAAATGAATTAGAGCTTGTTGAAGAAGCTGGAAATACGTATTCGGAGGAAGCGATTTTAAACGGCGAGTTAACTCCTGTCTTCTTTGGGAGTGCACTGTCTCCGTTTGGAGTTCAAACATTTTTTAATTCCTTTATCCGCTTAGCACCAAGTCCGACACCGCGAAAATCAACCAAAGGGGCAGTTGACCCGCAGGAAGAAGACTTTTCCGGATTTATTTTTAAGATCCAGGCAAATATGAATCCAGCGCACCGTGATCGTATTGCCTTTTTACGTGTATGTTCGGGAAAATTCACCCGCGGTATGAGCGTTCAGTTGGCCCGGACTGGAAAGGAATTAAAATTGGCCCAATCTCAGCAGATGGTCGCCTCATCCAGGGAAACTATCGAGGAAGCATATGCAGGAGATATTATTGGTATTTATGACCCAAATGCTTATCAAATTGGAGATACCCTGCTTACTGGTAAAGAAAAATATGAATTCGATGAGCTGCCGCAGTTCCCGCCGGAAATCTTTAAAAAGGTAATGGCAAAAAACGCATTGAAGTCAAAGCAATTCCGTAAAGGGATTGAACAGCTTGTCCAGGAAGGCGCCATACAGCTGTTCCGGGATAAATTAACAGATTCTTTTATTCTGGGCGCAGTCGGGGAATTACAATATCAGGTTTTTACTTATCGTATGGAAAATGAGTACAATGCGGAAGTAATCATGGAGCCCATTGGTGAGCGTATTCCCAGATGGCTGAAGCCTGAACAGGCTGATGCTTCATTATTTGACTCAGGAAATCTGCTGGTCCGCGACCGTCATGATCAGCCGCTCGTGCTCTTCCGTAATGAGTTTGCATTAAACTGGTTTAAAGATAAAAATCCAGATATCGAGCTGATCGACCTTTTTGAAACAAATAATTATCAATAAAAAAAAGGATTTCTGCACCCGTTCAAATTAGGGGCAGAAATCCTTTTTCTTATCTCTCAACAATCGTCGTATATCTATATTTCTCGTTAGGGACTTTGCTTAAGAACGGAGACATTTCATTGGAAAATAAAATCGTTAAATCATGCATAGCCCGGGTACACGCAGTATAAAGCAGATATTTATCTGCAGCATGCGAATACAACTTATCAGAAGCATCTGCAAGAATTACCGCATCAAACTCAATCCCCTTCGCCAAATAAACAGGAACAACAACAACACCCTTTTGGTAGGTTTTTGAATCCTCATTAATTTGTTTTAAATCTATTTCTTTATGCAGCTTCCGGTATATATCATCACAACCAGCAGCTGTCTTCGCAATAATGGCGATTGTTTCATATCCTGCTTGCTGCTTCTCCTCTATTTTATAAAGCAGTGCATCCTTTTCGGAAATCGACTTTGTCAGACGGATCACTTCTGGAAGTGCACCGCTGCGATTAAAAGGTTCTACCGGTTCATCGCTTGGCGAAAAATAAGATGTAAAATCTGCTATCTGCTTCGTTGATCGATAGCTTTTTGTTAATACAATCCGTTCTGTACTATCTTCATATGAGATATTTTCTTGAATTGGGTTCTCCTTTGATGCATAGGAATAGATTGCCTGATTAACATCACCAAGTAATGTAAAGCTGGCATACGGATAAAGATGCTTTAGATACGCAAACTGAAACGGTGTATAATCCTGTGCTTCATCAATAACAATCAAATGCACCGGGCGGGTAACTTCATGGCCAATTATCTCCCCTTTAAAGAAATTATAAGCTGTTGCCAGTTCCCATGGAAGCTGTTTTTTCCGGAGCAGCCTTATTGCTTCTACCTTATATTGCTGGATAGCATCATTCCCATTCAACTCTGCTATCAGGTCCATATACATTTTAAATGTATTGACAAAGCGATTTTGACGTATCATTTTTTGTAAAGGAGCAAAAGTTTTACGAATAATTTTCTCTCGTAAAACCTTTTCTTCATCCTGAATACTGCTTTCCTCCTGCTCACTTTCAGCTTCATGATAAGCCTTCATATAATCATCCTTGGATAACAGCTGAATCTGATCCAGAACCCAGTCTTTTTTGATTTCTTCTTTCTGGATTTCACGAATACGCTGCAGCAGCCAATTCCTCAGCTGCTCCATTTTATTGGGAAGGCGCATATCTTTCTCCAGTGATGCAAAATAATTTTCTATCTCTTTTTTATCAATCAGTAATTCATTCCGAAAACGGATTGATCTGAAAGTAAGATTTGTCCGGTTTAATTTCTCTAATTGCCGATTAATATCATCCATAAAAGCAATACTGGAAAAATGCTGGATAGCTTCTAATTTGGTTTGCTGCTCTTTTTCCTCCAAACGCATCAGTTTTTCAATTTGAGTAAATGGTGAATCTACATGCAGTGCATTATCCGTTCCATTAGAAACAAATTGGTGGAAAGTTTGCTGGTTAACAGGCTCTTCACCTAACTCAGGCAGAACATTTGCTACATAGCTCGAAAATAAATCATTTGGAGATAATAATAATACTTGATTTGCCGTTAAATTGGTCCGATGATGATAAAGTAAATAAGCAATACGCTGTAGAGCCGCTGATGTTTTTCCGCTTCCTGCAGCGCCTTGAACAACAAGCACCTTACTGCCGCGATGACGGATAACAGCATTTTGTTCCTGCTGAATGGTAGAGACAATAGATTTCATTTGCGTATCTGCCGCCTGACTTAAACTCTCCTGCAGCATCTCATCAATGATTGTTACCGATGTATCAAAAATTCCTTTCATTTTGCCATTACGAATCATAAATTGCCGCTTCAAGCTCATTTCCCCATGAACCGTTTCTTCCTGACTCCTGTATTCTACCGGTCCTGGAGCATAATCATAATAAATCCCGGAAATAGGAGCACGCCAGTCATAGATAAGAAAATCCTTCTCTTCTTCATCCATTAAAGAAGAAGTACCAATATAAATTTGCTCTATATCTTCACTGCCTTCTTCCTGAAAATCAATTCTTCCAAAATAAGGTTGATTTTTCAGCCGCTCTAATTGATTCATCCGTTGATAATTTTTCCCATAATGCCGTTCTTTTTGGGCAAGGATATTTGATTGCTGCTTAATGCTTTCCTGTGTTTCAATGATATCATCCATTTCATCCATGTTGACCGTAATATCATCCCAAAAAGTTTTACGCAGCTCTACGACATCCTCTTTGACCTTGGAGGACTGTTCCTTCAAAGCAGTTTGTTTCTTTTCAATAATATCTAATACCTTCTCCAGCCGCTGATATTCAAATTCATGGTTATTATTTTGCTTATCCATCAACTTCCTCCTTTGAAACCGAAACAAATAGTTGACATATATATTCTTATACTGTATAATGATAATATATACGTATATATTATCAAGTATATCTTTAACTTTTATATTTTATCATTGTTGAATAAATTAATCAATACATAGATATAAAGCCTGCTTTTTTTAGCGGGCTTTTTTGCTGTTTATTTTTCATTCCTTTTATTACTTCAAAATGCACAAATGCAATTAAATAATTAATACATAATCAGCATTATCTATAAATTGAATCAATCTTGTACTAACAATATATCATATGGAAGAATGAAATTTTTCTTTTATTTCCAATTTAGCCATGTTAAATCCTATTTTCATTCCATATTTCAAGCTTGCCCGATATACAGAAATTGAATCTTCCAGCTCCTCTTCCTTCACAGAATTATTTTTATCAATATGTAATAATAAGTCATGTACATTTTTTTCCGTTAATTTATCAGCAGTTCGAAGGATACACGAAATATAGTCCGCTGCCTGTTCATTAGCAAAGCTCATACCTGCCAGCACCAGACTTTTATTTGTAAGAAAAGCTGTCGATAATAAAAAAACCCAGTGCTAAAATAGCACTAGGATTCTTCTATTAATTTTAATGCCGTTTCATATAATACTTCCACACCTGCAGCAAGCTCATGTATTGCTGTCCACTCCTCCGGACAATGACTTAGACCGTCTTTGCTGGGAACAAAAATCAATCCAACATCCGTTATATCAGAAAGAACCATCGCATCATGTCCTGCTCCGCTGTGCATTGTTATATATGATATATCTAACTGTTCACAGGATGCTTGCAGCAGAGAACGGATTTCCTGATTTAATTCCTTCGGCTCCATATACAGCGATTGCTCTACTTCAGCCTGGATATTATCCGTTTCATAAGACGCAATGACGTCTTTTACTTTTTGTACTACGTTTTTAATATGCTCTTCTTTGCTTGAACGAATATCGACAGAGAACTTCACTTTATCCGGGATAACATTGGCTCCATTTGGGAATACCTCATGTCTTCCTACTGTTGTAACAGTTCCTTCTCCTTCTTCTATTGCAATCTGCGGGAATTTGGCAATAATATTCGCCGCTGCAACCAGCGCATCTGAGCGACGATCCATCGGTGTTGTACCAGCATGTCCTGCTTTTCCGGAAATCGTTACTTCCAGCTGTGTTAATCCGACAATAGATTCCACTACACCAACCGAAATTTGCTCTTCTTCTAAAAGTGGCCCCTGTTCAATATGCATTTCTAAAAATGCTTTTATTGTTTCCGGGTTACGTTTTACGTTTAAGGAAGGATCTAAACCGATCTTTTTCATAGCTTCCGGCACAGAGATACCATTTTTATCCTTCAGCTGTTCGATGTCTTTCTTTTGAAGATATCCGGCAATTCCTCTGGATCCCATTAAACCGCCGCCGAATCTGGAGCCTTCTTCTTCAATCATCGCGATAACTTCTAAAGGATATGCCGGCTTAATTTGATTTTCCTGAAATAGAGCTGCTACTTCTAATCCGGCAACGACACCGGCTGGACCATCATAATCTCCTCCATTCGGAACACTGTCAAAGTGAGAGCCTACGATAACACTCGGAGCATCCTTCTTTTCGCCTTCCAGCTTGCCAAAAATATTACCGAGACCGTCTTCCCTTACTTCCAGTCCATATGCTTTCATCTGCTCTTTTATATAGGTGCGGGCCTGTAGATCCTCTTCACTATACGTTAAGCGTGTCGTACCCTCATTTGGTGTAGCTGTATATTTACTTAAACGTTTAATATGCTTTTCAATCCGTTCCTGACTAACTTTCATGTGATGATACCTCCATTAAATACATACTTACAAGAAATTAACAAATACACCTGCTAGTATAACAGACACAATCGTCACCGTCACAAATCCTCCAACAAGCATCGGCGAAAGCATATGACTCGTTAAAATTTCTCTTTCCTTTGGATCCTTTGTTAAAGAGTTGATAACCTCATTCGTAATAACATAGTCTGCCGGGAAACCATAAAAGGCTGTCAATGATATGGCATATGCCATTGCCTTACTGACTTTCAAAAGCTTTCCAACGATAAATGAGAAAATATACATACCAATGACTGCTAAAAGAATACTGCCGACTAATAAGTAAATGATATCAAGCATCATACCTGGAGTAGCATTTCTTAATCCGTCAAGAACATATAGCATTAATCCTAACATGGCAAACCCAAAACCATTTGCTTTTTGCAGTGCCTGCTTTTCTAAGAAACCCACGCTTCTTCCAATGACACCAAATAACAGGCAAAGCACCATTGGACTGATAGTTACCAGCGGCTCCAGCAAAGTAGAAACAATATAAGCCAGGAAACCAGTGAATGCTAATCTGAAAAAGATGAAATAACTTGTATTATATTGCTCTGGCAGCTTTTTAAATAACCTTGCACCCTCGTATTCTTTCACAGTCTCTTTATCCGCCGTCTCATCAACTGATTCTAATTCCCCGCTGCGTATCTGACTCAATAACCGCTTCCCTTCTTTTTTCAGCATAACTGATGTTAAAGGGTAGCCGGCGAAGCCTTGCATAACATAAATAACAATCGCAAATACGGATAGACTGACAAGCCCGGCGTCTGCAGCTCCCTCAGACATGATCAGTGAAGATACCAGCCCGCCTACCAATGGAGGAATGGCAACAACCATCGGCTGGAACCCAAATAGTAATGTTCCGAAGCTGAGTAAAAAGACAACCACACCTAAAATACCGGCAAATGCAATTAGAATAGTTCTCCACTGTGCTTTCAGCTCCTGCAGAGATAACAGTGTACCCATATTTACAATTAACAAGTACATAAGTGCTGTAGCAACTACAGGAGGTATCCCTGCTACTGAAACAATATCTTCCGGGAAAAAGGTCCAATATCCAGCTAAAAACAATACTGCACAGACAAAAATCGATGGCACCCAGGCTTTTGTCCTGGCAGCAACAACATCCCCTATATATAAAATCAAAACAATAAGTACTAACGCTAACATCTGTGACATGCTCATTCATCCTCCAAAATTTAATAGTTTCATTCTTGATGTCTGTCTAAAAAAAAGGTTATGAACATTTTTACGACTATAGACAATCAATACCTGATTTAACGATACAATTGAAAAACTTTGTAAATTCAATATATAGAGATTAATATTGCATTCACATATTTTTCTGACTATTTAATGTATAACAAAAGATTTCGTTTTTTTGGATACATTCCTTACCCGCATTACATAAAAGATTTTAATACCTAAAAATACTTCTCTGAAAAAAATTCATATTCTATCTAAGCTGAACTTATATAAGAGTAAAAAATACAGCCCATGAGAATATGGCACTGCTTCGTTTTCAAAGTATTCAATGAATAATTTGTTTCCAGGTAATGCTTTTCGCTTCAAATCAGTTGTTAACCATTAAATCATTTTGTCGATAATCGACATATTATCACCAATGAGACCACTCGTCAATAAGAATTTAACAGGCTTTACAGCTTGATATTACTGCATTCTATTATATAACAGCTAATAAAATGTTATGGCTCCTGAATTGGTATCGCTTTCTATATTTCCTTGTAATTTTATTCATCTGGAAAAATTTATAATAGAAAAAAGAACTTTAAAGCAGCATGTAATTTCTTCCGTTACACTTTAAATGCTGCCAAAGTTCTTTTTTTAGTGAATTATTTAGTTTAAACTTCTTTACTTATCTTCATTTGATAAGTTTAATATATCTAACAGTTTAAAGAATAGACTAATTAAAATTGCGACAATTGTTGCCAGGCCCATCCCTTTCAGCTCTACTGTTCCCAGCTGGATCGTTGCTCCGCTTACACCAATTGCTAAAACGACACAGGTCAGTATTAAATTTTGTGATTTATTATAATCAATCTGCTGCTCTACAAGCATACGCAAGCCGCTTACTGCGATAATTCCAAATAGTAATAAAGAAATCCCGCCCATAACAGGTGTTGGTATAGACGAAATTAAGGCAGCCAGTTTTCCGCAGAAAGAAAGAAGAATTGCAAGTACTGCTGCTCCGCCAATAATCCATGTAGAATATACTCTTGTAATCGCGAGAACACCTATATTCTCGCCATACGTTGTATTTGGTGTTGATCCGAAAAAGCTGGAAATCATTGTGGAAATACCATTACCAAATAACGATCTGTCCAAGCCGGGATCCTTTACCATATCTTTCTTTACAATATTCCCTGTAACCACTAAGTGTCCAATATGCTCCGGTACTAAAACAAGTGCAGCAGGTAAGATAATAAGAATATCAGACCAATTAAACTCAATTTGATAATATGTCGGCATTTGAATCCAGGCAGCTTCACGCACTGCTGAATAATCAACAATTCCAAACATGGTTGCAATAATGTAACCAGTCACTATACCAAGTAAAATTGGAATAATTTTTAAGAATCCACGTAAGGTTACCCAGTAAATAATAGTGGCTCCCAGAGTCAGTAAAGATATAGTAATAGCTGTCATATCTCTGGAAGCATCTTCTCCAGGCAACAGTCCCGCCATGTCTGCAGCATTAGGCACAAGCTCCAGTCCGATAACCGCAACAATTGCTCCCATCGCAGCCGGCGGGAAAATCACATCAATCCAGCTCGTACCTGCGTATTTTACAATAACCCCAATTAAGGTCAGGACAAGACCGACCACAAAGAATCCACCCAGTGCTGCACCATATCCTCCGCCATTCGTCAGAACCATTGTAACTGGAGAGATAAACGCAAAGCTCGATCCTAAGTATGCAGGAATTTTTCCTTTTGTAATAAGAATATAAAGCAGTGTTCCAAAACCATTCATCATTAAAATGGTGGCTGGGTCCACATTAAATAAAATTGGAACTAAAACGGTTGATCCAAACATAGCAAATAAATGCTGCAGACTTAAAGGCAGACTTTGTAATAACGGCGGCCGTTCATGTACCTGTATTTCCCTTGATTTCATAGCTATCTGTCCCTTCTACGTAAATTCCATATTTATACCCTGTCTAACCTAAAGACACCTTACCCATTTGGAAGGCAAGGTGTCAGAATTTACAAAGGAACATTATCCTCTAAAGGAATATATATTTTGCTTTATCCGATTGACCTTACCAGCCTCACAGGACCAGATTAAAGGTTCATTACATACGATAACATCATATTACATTATGACAAATAAATGCAATAGCTGTCAATCACTCATTTGAAAAGATTAGAATTTTGCTTTACAGCGATAAATAACATGTCCTTTGGAAGAGAACTTTTCTTCATACTCTGTCTTCACATTTGTTTCATCTTCTATCGCATGCAGGTCCAAATTCACTTCTGCCAACTTCATCCCATATTCGGAAAAACTAACCAGGGAATATTCAAATAATCCCCTATTGTCTGTTTTCAGAACGATTTGACCTTCTTCTGACAAAATATCCTGGTATTGCTCTAAAAAGCTCTTATAAGTCAAGCGACGCTTCTCATGACGATTTTTTGGCCAGGGGTCAGAGAAATTCAGGTAAATCTGTTCAACTTCATTATCCGCAAATAAAGAACGGATATCGTTCGCATCCTCATTTAAAAGGCGGATATTGCCCAAGCCTTCTTCATCCACCTTTTGAACAGTTGAAACAATAATACTTTTGGCAACTTCGATCCCGACAAAATTAATATCTGGATACTGCTTTGCCATCCCCGTGATGAATTGCCCCTTACCCGAGCCAATTTCTACATAAATCGGATTTTCATTTCCAAAAACGCTGTTCCATTTCCCTTTATTCAGTCCGGGATTTTCTAGTGCAATATGATTTTTTTCTTTTAAATAATCGTCAGCCCAAGGCTTATATCTTTGTCTCATATAAATTGTCCTCACTTTACTGCTTTTACTTATGTAATAACTTCAAAAACCGTAAACCCGGTACGTAAAGAACGCAGCTCATATATCACTTTTTAAACATCCTCTATAAAAAAGAAGGTCAGAGAAGTTAAGCTGCTGTGAATAATAAATGATCATTCGTTTAAACTATGCTCAGGAATGAGGTGAATTAAGATGCAATTATCTATGGAAAACAAACTGCAGCTATTATGTGATATTCTGGATGAGCATCAATCTAATGCTTCTGGTTCCCCCAATGAATATGCTCAGCTGGAACGGCTTGCTGCTTCCATACTAGCCCAAAAAGAACTTTCTGACCAGGATATTCAGGATGTCCTGTCAAGCATTCATCAATATGGTAAAGAAGGGGCTGTCATCTCTGATTGCTCCAAGCATATCGATGATCATCAGGATCAGATCAGTCACTGGATTAATATGGTCCAGCAAAATCTGTAAGAAGATGTATGCGCGCAGTTTATGATACGATAAACTCTTTAATGGACCAGTTAATTTCCAGTAGTTCTTTTAATCTCTGCTGAACCTTTCCATTTTCTTGACGTGCAAAATGCCAGCATAAGAATTGCAGATTATCCTGAAGCAGATACCAGTACATGCGAATAAACCATTGTCTATCCGGTTCTATGCCGTAATTGATAAGCCACTCTTCCCAGTTTTCCCGGGGAATGTACCATTTTAAGAGCATACCAATATCTGTTGCTGGGTCAGCAATGGTTGCATTGTCCCAATCAATTAAATAAATCATATTTTCTCTTGTTAGGATTAAATTATTATGATTCATATCACAATGGCATACTGCCAGCTTTTGATTTCTAGTGTAGGGAAGCATCATCTCTAATAAACCAATTGCTTCCTTTACCTCTTTATGCTCATGTATTAAACCATTTTCTTCTAACTGCAAACATAATTTTGCAAAACTTTCATCTGAAGTCGTCGGTTTTTTCCCCATTTTTAAAAGCATATGCATTAATTCAGAGGAATGATGTATTTTATACAATAAATCAGCCACAGCTTGCTGCTTCATTTCTTCTTCATTCAAAGAACGCCCTTCCAGCCATTCTTGAGCGGTAATAACATCACCATTTTCTATTCTCTTTGTCCAAATAAGCTTTGGTACAATTCCTTCCGCAGAGAGTACCGCTAAGAAGGGCGATGTGTTTCTTTTCAGAAACAAACGCTTCCCATTTTTTTCAGCTATAAATGCCTCACCGGTTAAACCACCAGCCGGTCTGACAAGCCACCCTGTACCTAAAGCATGTTCGAGCCAGTTAATCATAATGTCTTCCCATCTTTCAAAATTAGCATTCAAGGATCGTCCGAAAAATCTTTATTTATCCCAGTGTAACTGACCGCAAGACCCCCACTTCAAGAAATAATAAAATAATTCATTATTTAAGTGGACGTCTGGCAGCCAGTAACGGCCCTAATGGGGCAGGTAACCGCAAAAGCTCTTCGGCTGGAAAGTCCCAGTCCTGCCGAAACATTCTATGTGTTGCAAACCCTACTGAATGAAGTTTCACTTTATGTAATAGACCATTCTTTTTTTTATCTGTTTACGAATACAGATAAGGTAAGCAATCCTTCTCTATTTCCGATAAATAATATGATTCTTTTTAACGTGTTAAGTCTTTATTGTATCTATAAATGAGCAAAATTACAATATCTATATGATTTATCAATTATATTAAAATAGAATGAAACTTCAATCAATCTGTTTTTCTTACTATTTATTTATATGTACCGTCTGTTTATCTCTTTTTACATAACAATACTGAAGTCTGCCGGTTTCCCCATCTGCCTGGTAGCTGACAGGTGATTCAACCTCCATTGTCATTTCTTTTACCTGAAATAATTCAACTTCTTTTAAATATCGATGCAGCCCAAAGATAACCAGCAGGAATAACAACAGGATTTTCTTTTTGGAAATCTGATGGATAACCAATACGGAAAGATGGTTTGGGTTAACTGTTGCATGAGGAACTACCTTTAATCCTCCTCCACAGTAGGGGTGATTCGCCGCTGATACCATCCAGGCATTTTCTATATGTCTTGTCCTTCCATCATACGTCAAATGGATATTCATTGGTTGAAATCTCAAAATAGCTTGAATTAATGCAATGAGGTAAATCAGCTTTCCTAATCTGAGATGATTAAGCCAAATCTTTAAACGGGAGTGATTCGCTATTTTTGTTGTAGCTGCATCAATTCCAATACCCAGGCTGTTTATAAACTTTTTTTCTCGATCGTTTTCCAGCTGAAATGAGCCGTTCCAAAAATGATGCTTAGCCGGGTTTGAAATGAGATTCTGCCATTGTTTTTCAGCATTATTCCGTTGCCCTGTTCCTTTAGCAAAATCGTTCCCGGAGCCGCCCGGGATAAATGAGATGGGCACAGCCTGATTTGACCAGCCATTCATTACTTCATGCATCGTTCCATCGCCACCGATAACAATAACCTGTTTTATATGTTCATTTTTTGAATAAGTTTCGGCAATAATCCGGCCATCGCCCGGCTGATTTGTAAATAATGTTTTTCGCTCTATATTTTGATAGCTGGTCATTTTTTGAATTCGTTCAAAAATCTTTTTGGCATGACCATTTCCGGCATTCGGATTCACAATCAATAAATACATATTTTGTTATCCTCTTCTTATAGTAATCCGGCTGCTTATTCTTCTTCCCATTCCGGTCTTGGTATAGACTGCGATAAGCTGTTTCGTAATAATGCTTCAGCTACGTTCAGCTGTCTCTTCTTAAGCGGTAAATGTACAGACCTCTTATCCTGAAACCATTCCGGGAAAGCCAGCTTATCAATAATCTCACTTTGGTAAGGTGATGTTGCATATAAAATACGGTTCGTTCTGGATATAACCATTTTCTTAATCGGAATATCAATATTCTCCGCATGAAGAAAACGTTCAATCCATTTTTCAGATCTTTTTAATGAAATTAATGGATTAACAATACGTGTCGGCTCTTCATTATTTTTTGCTGTAACGGTCCAGGTCCGTTCATCTCCGGCCATAATTACTTCCTCTGTATTCAATTCTACAAAAGCAAGTATTTCTACCCCAATGGGAGTAATAAGTATAATATCTGTTTCAACTGCCGCCTGTTTCACTTCAAATATCGGCCTGTACATCACTAAATATGTATCTGGAAAACGCTGTAATAAGAATCGCAATAAAGAATCTTTATAATAACCAGAATCAACAATAGACACCTGTGAAACAGTTGATGACGCCCATTTCATTTGAATTTCCAATAACCGGTCCAGAAAAACCTGTTTTAATTCTTCCTCTGTATCAGGCACTTTAATCAAGTCTTTTTTTCGTTTTACTATCTTCTCATCAGGTGTTAGATCCTCTACAACAACCGGCGTTTTTATGAAACGCTCTTTCCATTTCTGCAGAATAGAAATTTTTTCCTCCGTATTTTCAGCTTCTGCCTGCTCTTCATCCTCCAGAACAGGATTAAGCCAATCTGAATAGAAGCGCTGCCATTGCTCTTTCTTTTGTCTGATATATTGTGTGGGATAGCGATATGTATCCCACTCATATCTTGAGATATAATCCTGTAGCTTAATTAACTGTGCCATCTATTCTCCTCTTTCTCATTAGAAACCCTGGCATTCGTCAGCTCTTTAGTTGAATGCTTTAAATAGAAAATATTTATCCTGTGCTGTGCACTATAAAAAAGGGCTGCAAAGATCGTTTTACCGTCGATTTACAAACTCATTTATCTATATACGCTCGCAGTACTCATTCATTGCTTTCAGCTCAATGGAAAACTTTGAACAATCTCGTATTTGGGATTTGACGCAGGGTGTACTTTATATAAATGAAAAGCATCCACCTTAAATTTATCGTCTAAGTCAGGCATATTATTCAATACATCATTCCAAATCTTTTCAGTTAAGAATTTATCTTGTTTTGCCCATTTCTTAGCTATTGTAATATGCGGAGTATATGCTCTGTTATCTTTATTATATCCAATTGACTCACAGATTTGAACAACTTTTCTCTGAATCTGGTTTAATACTGGATTATTCTCAATACCCATCCAGAGAACCCTCGGATGCTGCTTGTTTCCGAACGTCCCTAACGTGGTTCTTTTTATATCAAATATTGAATAAGTTGCTGCAAATGGGAGTTTGCTTTGAAGAGTCTGTATTAAATTCTCATCCACATCTCCTAGAAAAACAAGTGTAATATGAAAGTCCGTCCTGCTTGTCCATTGCTTATATGGAAGCTGGTTGCTTAGACTTGTCTGCCATACTGATAATTGCTTTGCCAGTTCCGGCTTCACCTGGATACCAATAAAATAATGGGACATCATCAAAACTCCTTATTTTTTAAACGGAAGCAGTACGCCATTTCTTCCTCTGTCAGCGGGCGATAAGCTCCTAATGGTAATTGGCTGTCTATGCTCAACTCGCCCATTCGATACCGTTTTAAATAGATAACTTTAGCATTTACTGCTTCAAACATCCGCTTGATCTGATGAAATTTTCCTTCTGTAATCTCTATTTCGACCTCAGAAACCCCTGGTTCTTCAGCTGCAGCTACTATTTTGAGTTTAGCTGGTTTAGTGCGGTAGCCGTCATCCAGAGTAATACCCGCAGCAAATTGTTGAACAACATCCTGCGGGAGATCTCCTTTTACCTTTGCACGGTACATTTTCGAAACATTTTTATTAGGTGAGATCAGCTGATGGGCCAGTTCCCCATCATTTGTAATTAATAATAACCCTTCCGTATCTTTGTCCAGTCTTCCTACTGGAAAAGGCTGAAAATGCTTATCCTGCTCCGATAACAGGTCAGTAACTGTCTTATCTTTTACATCAACAGTTGCTGATACAACACCAGGAGGCTTATGAAGCATTAAATAAATAAATTCCTTGTAGATAATGGGCTCCCCTTCTACACGTATACTGTCCTCATCTGGATTTACTTTAACAGAGCCATCTTTGATTACTTTATTATTTAAAGTGACTTTTTTCGCTTTCAGCAGCTTTTTTACATCTTTTCTGCTTCCGACGCCCATATTTGCTAATAATTTATCTAATCGCATAGGAATCTCCCAACTTCTATCTTTTCATGCGGTTTAATCGGTTTAAACCTGGTACACTTCCATTAAATATATGATCCAGCAAAGTTGATTTGTACGCTAAATAGAGATAAAACAATCCTCCGGCGGATACGCCGGCCAGAAGCATGACAACCGTTGCCCAGCGTACCTCCTGATATGGCAGGAAGAAGCTGAAAGCAAATTTTAATACAGCAATTACGAAGCACATCATGCCAGTAAAAATTAATATTAAAATCGTTCGTTTAATTGTTTGTTTAAATGAAAAATTCACAGTTCTTTTTAATCGTGCTAAATTGAGACCGACAGCAATTCCTGCTGCAATCGCCGTACCTAAAATTGCACCCTTGCCGCCAAACAGATGAATAAACTGGCTGTTAAAAATTACTTTCACTAATAAGCCGCCCAGCAAGCTGACAACTGCATAATTCTGCTGGTTAACCCCCTGCAGCATTCCTGCTGTAACGGTAATAAGTCCAAACAGCAATGCTACTGGAGCATACCACGCCATTAATGAGCCGGTAATCTCAATATCCTCCAGCGTAAATAAAGCCCCAAAAATTTCGTCAGAAAGGATTGCAATCCCGGCAGCTGCAGGAATAACAAAAACCATAATAACCTGTAAAGCCTGATTAATGAGCTTTTTATAAGCAGGTTGATCATTTTGTGTAAAAGCATTTGTTAATGATGGAAGCATTGCCATAGATAATCCTGTAGCAATCGTCATTGGAATAATAATTATTTTATGTCCTAAATTATTAATTACCGCTAATTCTGTATCATATAATGCACCTCTGCCGCTTGCAACCATTGCCGGCTGAAATGTAAACTGATCGACAAGCTGATACAGCGGAATAGCTAAGCCGACTAATACAAATGGACCGGCATAGCGGAATAATTCCTTAAATAAATCAACTGTGCGAAAATCATGTGTTGTTTCCTGTTTGGCAATTTGTTTATCAATAAACGGTTTTCTCCTTCGCCAATACCAGAATAGAACCAAACATGATGCAAGCGCACCGATTAAAGCTGCAAATGCAGCAAAACCGACTGCTAATGTAATTGATCCATTAAAATAATTTACAATAATATATGAGCCGGCCAAAATAGCTATGATACGAACAATTTGTTCTACTGTCTGTGAAATAGCAGTTGGCCCCATCGATTGATTCCCTTGAAAGAACCCCCGGACAATACTCATTGCCGGAATAACAATTAACGCAAAACTGACCATCCGAATAACAAAAGCTATATCATCCGGGGTAATTGGCCCGCCGTCTCCTTTAATTTGCCGTGCTCCTATCCAATCAGCTGATAAAAACATTACAAGGAACGCAATAACACCAGTGACAAGCATCAATGCGCTGCCAGCCCGAAACATCCGCATCCCGATTTGGTAATCCCCTAAAGCATTATATTTAGACACAAACTTCGATACTGCCGCAGGAATCCCAACGGTGGATAAACTGATAAAAATACTGTATGGAGTGTACGCATATGTAAATAACGCGCTTCCTGCCGTACCAACAATTGCAAAAAACGGTATAACAAAAATCATTCCTAAAAATCTGGACAGGAAGGATGCACCTGATAACAGCATCGTTCCTCTTAGCATATTTGACATTGTAACTTTTTCACCTACAATTAGATTAATAAAATAGATTGCTTTATTTTAGCACTTCCTATTAATTTTAGCATACTTTTTGGCTGCTTTCTTTGATTTAAATTGCTAAAAATCGACAAATCCTATGAAAACTCTTTATTATTACGAATAAATAATATATATTGTACATTTTTTTAGAAAATGCTACGATACGCATGGAAAAGAAAGGAATGGGAAAACTTTGAATTATGATGTTGTCGTTATCGGCGGAGGACCCTCCGGATTAATGGCTGCGATTTCAGCAGCTGAACATGGTGCAAAAACACTGCTTATTGAAAAAGGAAAAAAACTTGGCAAAAAATTAGCCATCTCCGGAGGCGGCCGTTGTAATGTAACCAACCGCTTACCACAAGAGGAAGTGATAAAGCATATTCCCGGTAATGGTAAATTTTTATATAGCGCTTTTTCCGTATTTAATAATTATGATATTATTGATTACTTTGAAGGTCTCGGAATTGCATTAAAGGAAGAAGACCATGGCAGAATGTTTCCGGCATCAAATAAAGCAATGGATGTTGTAAATGCTCTTATCCATCAATTGGAAGAGCAAGGTGTTACGGTGAAAATGAATACGAAAGTAACGGCTATAGAATACGGTGAAGATATACACACTGTACATCTTGAAGAAGATGATTCTGTTAAAGCTGCAGCTATTGTTATTGCTGCAGGTGGGAAAGCTGTACCTCATACTGGTTCTACAGGTGATGCCTACCCGTGGGCAAAAACTGCCGGACATACCGTAACTGCGTTATACCCTACAGAAGTGGCACTTACTTCAAATGAAGAATTTATTAAGCAAAAAAAACTTCAGGGTCTTTCTTTAAGAAATATTCGTTTAAGCGTATTAAATAAGCGGGGAAAACCAATCGTCACGCATCAGATGGATATGATTTTCACCCACTTCGGTATTTCCGGCCCTGCCGTTTTACGCTGTTCCCAATTTGTTGTCAAAGAGCTTATGCGCGGCAGAAATGCTGTAGAAATGCATCTTGATATTTTACCGGAAATAACAGAAGATGATTTATTCAAGCAAATAAAGGATACTCTTTCAGAAAATCCCAAAAAAGCTTTTAAGAATGCAGTCAAAGGACTGGTTCCTGAACGTCTTCTTGATTATTTAATGGAAAAGCATGATATTGGAGCAGAACAAAAATGTGCCAATATATCTAAAAGCACCACGCTTGAATTTGTGAAAAATATTAAAAATTTTACCTTCCAAGTACATGGCAGTCTTCCGATGGAAAAAGCCTTTGTTACCGGCGGAGGCATTTCTATTAAAGAAATTGTTCCCAACACAATGAAATCAAAAATGATGCATGGATTATATTTCTGCGGAGAAATTTTAGATATACATGGCTATACCGGGGGATATAATATTACCTCTGCCCTGGTTACCGGCAGAATCGCCGGGATGAATGCAGCTCTCGACACAAAAGCAGATGTTAATTAATTACTTTCATAATTTATTTTTCTACGGAAATAATAAGCTTGTCTGGGCTGGCTTTCTATCTGTTGGTCAGCTGCTAATAACTGCCTTTTTCACACTTGTTGAAGGGAAGGATTAGTATGGAAAAAAACTCAATTTGGCTTCCACTGGTTGCCTCTGTCGGTATCGGCGCAGCTACATTTTATTCTATGACCAATCAACAACAGAATGTAGGTCAGGCGCTGCAACAGGCAGCACCTTTTTTTAGCTCGAAACAAAAATCAAACTCAGGAAAAAAAGATCCTGAAACGTTAGGGCCATTTGGAATGAGTTAATATGTCAGACAGGGAAGTATCCTTTGCGGTACTTCCCATTTTTTATTAGTTATGCTTATTCAAATGAAATATCTGTCTGGCTATCAGCTACAATTTAAGTTATACTATGACTCATTACGAGCTATAAGCAAATTAGATTGGAGAGTTTTTATGCAACGATTTGGTTTATTATTACGTATTATTATTGCAATTGCTCTTGGTATTGTTATCGGAATAATTGCAAATGATTGGCTTATTCGTTTATTTGCCACTTTTAATGATATATTTGGCGGATTTTTAAGTTTCATTATCCCTCTTATCATTATTGGTTTTATCGCCCCCGGGATTGGTTACATGGGTAAAGGAGCTGGGAAATTATTATCCATTACCGCTTTAATTGCTTATACATCCACTATCTTCGCTGGTATCATTGCATTCATAACCGCAAGCAATCTTTACCCAGCTATTTTAAACGGACAATCATTAACCATGTTTAATGATCCCAGCAGTGCACTGCTGGGAGGATTTTTAGATTTTGAATTACACCCGCCTTTTGAAGTAGTTACTGCACTTATTCTTGCATTTGTTTTAGGAATTGGAATGGCTGCTTTAAAAAATAATGCTTTATTAAATGTTTTTAATGATTTTCGTTCTATCGTAGAATTAGTTATCAGTAAAGCGATTATCCCGTTATTACCATTTCATATTTTTGGAATTTTTGCTAACATGACTCACGCAGGTCAGGTAGCATCGATTCTACAGGTATTTGCTGTTGTATTTGTAATGATTATTCTATTACATATTTTATACTTAATTCTTCAGTACTCTTTTGCTGGGGCGTTAAACAAGCAGAATCCTTTTCAGATGTTAAAAACAATGTTGCCAGCTTATTTTACAGCACTTGGAACTCAATCATCTGCTGCAACAATTCCTGTTACATTGGAGCAGACCAAAAAATTAAAGGTAAAAGATAATATTGCTGGTTTTACAATTCCTTTACTTGCAAATATACATTTATCCGGAAGCACGATTACCCTGTTGAGCTGTGCCACTGCTGTTTTATTTTTACAAGGAGAATCCATTACATTTGGAACTATTTTTCCCTTCTTACTTGTTCTAGGAGTTACGATGATTGCCGCACCTGGAGTTCCAGGAGGAGCAGTGATGGCATCTATTGGGTTACTCGAATCAATGTTAGGTTTCAGCCCTACGATGGTATCATTAATGATTGCACTGTATCTTGCTCAAGACAGCTTGGGTACAGCATGTAATGTTACGGGAGACGGTGCGATTGCAAGTATAACTGATTCAATCAACAATCGCTGGCATATTACCAAAAAATAAAATATATTATTATTAAGTATGCCCTTTTTGATTAAGAAGACAAAATTTCTCTCAATCGAAAAGGGATTTTTCTATCATGAAAAATAATAAAAAAGAGCCAAGCACTATTATGCTTAACTCTTTTTCAATGTGCCTGGCAACGTCCTACTCTCGCAGGGGGAAGCCCCCAACTACCATTGGCGCTGAAGAACTTAACTTCTGTGTTCGGCATGGGAACAGGTGTGACCTCTTCGCTATCGCCACCAGA
>NZ_LT727808.1 GCF_900162665.1 Oceanobacillus sojae | reverse complement strand
TTCATCAGGATATTATTTCTTCCATGCGCTGTAGAATCCTATTAGAGCGCAGGCCAACCACGTAGACTCCTATGGGAACAGGGCGAGCTGAAGATCCACTTGAAAAGCGGGTTTCTTTTCAAGTTAGTTGAAGCCGTCCCCATGGAAAGCGGAGTGGTTGGCCGGAGCGGAAGTTATACACAATAACCTGTTCAAAAAATAAAAAGATGAGTTAGCTAAAAGCAAGCATGATAATAGAGACCATGAACATCCTGGAACAGCAAGGTTTATATGGTTATTCTTAGATGCTAAAGTTGACTTAATTATTATAGGATGAAAAAGTTGAGATAATAAATTACATTGTTTGTTTTAATGAAAATGATTAAATTATAGCTCTATACACTAACCAGCGGAAGAAAAATACGGAGACTCCTATGGGAAAGCGTAGTGGGAAGACCCCGCAGGAAAAAAGTGGTCTTCTTTTTTCTGAGGAGGCTGAGCGCAAGCCCATGGAAAGCGTAGTATTTTTCTGGAGCGGCTGCTTCTAACATTCAATTCATATACTTTACTCATATCAAAGAAAATAATCAATGAACCCAACCAAAAAGATAATAATTTGAACTTTTTTAAATAAGACCGCCAAAAAAACAAAAAAATATTTTTTTCATACAGTTAATTACCGTATTTTGTGGTAAAATAGTATACTAGTAGCATTTTGTCTTAGGACGGTGCAAGATAGTAACGCTAGGAGGATTTAGATTCATGTTTTCCAGAGATATTGGGATTGATCTTGGTACCGCAAATGTATTGATACACGTTAAAGGAAAAGGAATAGTTTTAAATGAACCATCTGTCGTTGCCATGGATCGTAATACGAACCGTGTACTCGAAGTTGGAGAAGAAGCCCGCCGTATGGTTGGACGTACACCGGGTAACATAGAAGCGCTGCGCCCGTTAAAGGACGGAGTTATCGCCGATTTTGATGTCACAGAAGCAATGTTAAGATATTTTATAAATAAGATTAACGTCAAAGGTGTTTTATCAAAGCCGAGAATGCTTATCTGCTGCCCGACAAACATTACAAAGGTAGAACAGAAAGCAATTAAAGAAGCGGCAGAAAAGTCTGGCGGAAAACGCATATACTTAGAGGAAGAGCCTAAAGTAGCTGCAATTGGTGCCGGCATGGATATTTACCAGCCAAGCGGAAATATGGTGGTAGATATCGGAGGAGGTACAACCGATGTGGCAGTACTGTCTATGGGCGGCATTGTAACCTCTCAATCCGTGAAAATGGCCGGAGATAAGTTTGACTGGGATATTCTTCAATACATTAAGAAGCAATATAAACTGCTTATCGGTGAACGTACAGCAGAAGATATTAAAATTAATGTAGCTACCGTATTCCCTGGTTCACGTAAGGAATCCATGGAAATCAGAGGCCGTGATATGGTATCGGGATTACCAAGAACGATAACGATTGAATCGGAGGAAATCCAGCAGGCATTAATGGAATCGGTAGCCCTGATTGTTCAGGCTGCCAAAGCAGTTCTTGAGCAGACACCACCAGAATTATCAGCAGATATTATTGATAGAGGGGTTATTTTAACCGGCGGTGGAGCACTGCTTCATGGCGTTGATCAATTATTGGCTGAAGAGTTGAAGGTTCCTATCTTTATTGCTGAGGATCCGATGGATTGTGTAGCAAAGGGAACAGGAATTATGCTTGAAAATATTGATAAGCTTGAAAAAAGAAGTGTTAACTGACAAGTTTTAAAAAGACAACCGTTGGCAGCAAGCTTCAATTTATTGCTGCCAGTGCGTCTTTTTTAACACTTTCTATTATGGAGGAGGCGGCTTTGTGTTAAGAGGTCTATACACAGCAGCAAGTGGAATGATGACGCAGCAGCGGCAGCAGGAAGCACTGTCTAATAATATTGCTAATGCAAATACTCCAGGGTATAAGGCGGATCAAACGGCTATTCGTGCTTTTCCGGAATTATTAATTGAACAGATGGGCGGCGCAAATCGTATTCCGACAACACAGGGAGGTTTCAATATTCCTTCTTCCCGTCAATTGGGCGGGCTGAATACAGGTGTATATGTTCAGGAAACAATTCCGCATTATGCTCAGGGTGATATAGTTGAATCAGGTTTGCCAACAGATATTGCCATTAACCAAAGAGAAGTGCCTGATGAGAATGGAGCCATCTTTTTCACAGTTCAGAATAATGATGGAGATGTACGCTACACGCGAAACGGGAATTTTACGATTGATGCAGACGGCTACCTCGTAACAAATCAGGGGTATTATGTTTTAGACGAAAACGGCAATAACATCCAGACAGATGGAACCATTGATATCATCAGCCCGGAAGGAGTTATTCCGACAGCCGGCGGAGATATTACACTTGGTACACAGTATGTAGCTGATGCAAACACATTGATTAAAGAAGGAAATGATCTTTTTCAAGGGGATGCAGCAGCTGTGCCGGGAGATGCGGATTATACATTACAGCAGGGCGCTTTGGAGCAGTCTAATGTAAATACGGCACAATCAATGACAGATATGATGAATGCATACCGCCTGTTTGAATCCAATCAGCGCGTTTTACGGGTGTATGATGAAAGTCTGGGAAAAGCAGTCACAGAAATTGGCCGCTTAAGTTAGGGAGGAATCTGACATGTCACGCATTATGAATCAGGCAGCAGTAACAATGAATCAAATTCAGAACAAGCTCGATATTATTGGAAATAATATTTCTAATAATGGGACAACTGGATATAAGAGCAGACAAGTAGAATTTTCTTCCTTGTTAAACCAGCAGATAAATAATTTAAATGCACTGGAAAATGCCGAGGGCAGATTGACTCCCGATGGAATCCGAGTTGGATCTGGAGCAGGTTTGGGTGCAATACATTTAAATCAGCAGCAGGGAAGCCTGGTCGAGACGAATCGGGTATTAGATGCTGCATTAACTGGAGAGAACACCTTTTTTCAGGTGAACCGGATAGAAAACGGACAGGAAGAGATGGTCTATACAAGAGACGGCTCCTTTTATCTTTCTCCAGCTGAAGGAGATACACTTGCCTTGACAACTTCCGATGGTCACCCTATTATCGGACAAGAAGGCCCTATTGAAATTCAGGATGGGTTTGATTCCATTGAATTTAATGACCGGGGGCAGTTAATAGTGACCCGTGGTGACAATCAGGCTGCAGAAGCTGAATTAGCCATTGTGGAAGCGGTGCGTCCGAGCGCTTTGGAAGCAGAGGGTGATAATTTCTTCTCCGTATCAGCAGAGGCTGATGCAGATGAAATTATTCAGGCATATGCCGGAGAGGGTGTTGTTATTCAACCGCAATCTCTGGAGCAGTCCAACGTTGACTTATCACGGGCAATGACAGATATGATTGCAGCACAACGGCTTTATCAGTTTAACTCACGTTCCATTACGATGGGTGATCAAATGTCCGGATTAGTGAACACAATCCGTTCCTGAATCTCGTCCATTAGTTGTGCTCTGACAGCAGGAATAAACTGGGCCATACATAGTCAGTGTTTAAAAAGATTGAAAAAAGAGACCGGGAAATTTGAAGCGTCACTTTTAGGAACCTTTTTAAACATCTTCTTATAAGGAGTTACAGAAATGACGAATAATCCATCTTCACAAAAGACCTCACACCAAGCAGAGGAAGAGTCTGCAGCAGCGAGTGAGGAACAAGCAGTAAAACAAGAAATTTCCAGAAAGACGGAAAAGAAAGAAAAGCAGCAGAGTAAACGTAAACAGAAGCTTAGCAGACCGAGATTGCGTATTTTCCCAATCTGGCTGCGTATTATCGTTGTATTGATATTCGCCGCAGCTGCTTTTATCGTTGGTTTAATGATCGGCTTTGCCGTTCTGGGCAACGGGTCTCCGTTAGATGTGCTGCGCATGGAAACCTGGCAGCATATTGTCGATATTGTAAATAAAGTAGATTAAAAACATATTCGATGATGGACGAATATGTTTTTCAATTTATAAATCAGCTATAATGACAATACATACATATAAAAGGAGTCGTTGAAAATGATGGACATTCAACAAATTAAAGAAGTATTGCCACACCGTTATCCGTTTTTATTAGTGGATCAGGTAAAGGATATAGAAGAAGGCAAGAAAGTCACAGCTATTAAAAATGTAACAGCAAACGAACCATTTTTTCCCGGCCATTTTCCTGACTATCCGGTAATGCCTGGCGTACTTATTTTAGAAGCCTTGGCACAAACGGGGGCAATTGCCGTTTTGGGGATGGAACAGAATAAAGGTAAAATTGGCTTTTTAGCAGGAGTAGATAAATGCCGCTTCAAACGTCAGGTGAAGCCGGGTGATCAGCTGGAGCTGACAGTCGAAATTATTCGTATGAAGGGGCCAATTGGCAAAGGAAAAGGTATTGCAACTGTCAATGGGGAAGTTGCATGCGAAGCAGAAATTACATTTGCGATCAAATAAAGGCAATGTAATAAATTTCCTGAATGAATATCTTAAAAAGTGTATGATTCCTCTTTTCTGGGAGAACCTAATTTCGAGCAATAGGTTATTTTAGAAGGGAGGAATTTTTTATGAAAAAGGTATTATTAAAAGTTGGTACTTCTATTTTCGCTCTTACATTGATGACTGCATGCGGTACATCTAATGATGAAGAACCGGCGGATGATAACCCGACCATTGATCATGAAGAAAGAGAAGATGAATTGAATAATGACCAAAATGACAATGATCAAATGGACAGAGATGACACAAATAACTTCGATGAAGATGAAGAACTTCCTCGCAACAATGAGTAAGCAGCTCTAAAAAATAGAGAAGAAGGAAATGAACCTCTTACATCCATTACCTTCTTCTTTCTTTTTGAACAAGTTATACTTCTATATTAATCCTGCTTAATAAACATATTCTTCGCTTTCGTTCACGTCATCAGAGGTGAGTCCGGATAATACGTGAACACGTAAGATATAGCCGACAAGCTTGTTATCCTCATTTACTACAGCTAGAGGGAAGCTTGATTCTAATGCTTTTGGAATTAAATCGTTGATATATTCCTCTTCATTAACAATAGTAATATCTTCTCTGATTACATCGCTTAATGATTTCTTTTCTTTGATCCCTTGAATAGCATCGTCAATGGTTACAATGCCCTGAATCCGTCTGGAACGGTCAACGACAAATACACTGGAAATTCCGTTCTCACGCATTTCTTTTATCGCTACATTTAAACCATCCTTATTGGAAACAAGCGCATTTGGCTTTGTCATAATATGACTGGCCTGGAACACCTTCGAACGGTCGATATCCTTAATAAACTCGGAAATATACTCATTGGCGGGATTAGCAATGATTTCTTCCGGAGTCCCGACCTGCTCCACATGTCCATCCTTCATTACCGCCACACGGTCACCAATCCGGAAGGCTTCATTCACATCATGGGTAATAAAAATAATCGTTTTCTGCAGCCGTTCCTGAATATCTAACAGCTCCAGCTGCATTTCCCGGCGAATTAACGGATCAAGCGCACTGAAAGGCTCATCCATTAAGAGAATGTCAGGATCATTGGTGAGTGCGCGGGCTAAGCCGACACGCTGCTGCATCCCGCCGGATAATTCATCCGGATATTTATCCTCATAGCCTTTTAATCCTACTGTTTCAATATTCTGCTGTGCAATTTCCCGCCGTTTTTCTTTAGGTACATTACGAATTTCTAAACCATACTCCACATTTGCTAAAATAGTCCGGTGACTGAATAGACCGAAATGCTGGAAAACCATGGCGATTTTTTCCTGCCGGACCTTTTTCAGCTCATCCCGGCTGCACTTGGTAATATCCTGTCCGTCTAATAAAATCGAACCGTCTGTCGGTTTATTCAATAGATTGAAGCAGCGGATTAAGGTTGATTTTCCACTTCCCGACAGTCCCATAATAACGAAAACTTCTCCTTTATTAATATCAAAGGTAGCATCATAGACACCTACTGTATGATTGGTTTTCTTTAAAATTTCTTCCTTGGATAACCCTTTTTTGATCAAAGGAATAGCGGATTTTGGCTTGGAACCAAATATTTTAGATACGTTTTTTACTTGAATTTGTACAGTCATTATTGATTACCCCCACGACGTTGTACTTTTTCAGCAATTCCATTTGTAATCCGGTCAATAATAATTGCTAAGAATACGATACTGATACCAGCTTCAAAACCGAGCGCGATATCAATCCGGTTAATCGATACAAGAACCTGCTCCCCAAGGCCGGATGCCCCAACCATGGATGCAATTACCACCATTGCCAATGCCATCATGGTTGTCTGATTGACCCCGGCCATAATTGTCGGCAATGCTTGCGGCAACTGAACCTTTGTTAAGGTTTGCCATCTGGAAGAACCGAAAGAATGTGCCGATTCAACCACTTCTTTATCAACCCCGCGGATAGCCAGATCTGTTAAACGGATAACCGGCGGCAAGGAATAAATCAGTGTAGCGAAGATAGCGGAAACGTTACCCAGTCCGAAGAAGAAAATTGCCGGAATTAAATACACAAAACTCGGCATCGTCTGCATAGCATCAAGAATAGGACGTAATATCATGGAAACCCACTTATTAAATGCCATCGCAACTCCAAGCGGAATTCCGATAATTAAACAAATAATAACGGCAGTTAAAATAATGGAAATCGTAATCATCATTTCTTCCCAAAGTCCAAAAGTCCCGATGAGAAATATAAATATGCCATATAAAATACCGGAGAAAAAAGATTTGAAATACCACCCGAGTAAAAAGATGATAATAATAAACAGCCACCATGGAATAATCATAAGGAAATCTGTGAGGCCACTAATGGATCTGGATGTTACAAAAAATATAAAATCAAATAAAGCTTCTAAATTATCGGCAAGAAAACTGACAAGGTCATCAACATACTTACCGGCTTCGAAAGTAATATCTGGAAAACTAATCATAAGCATTATAACTGCTGAAAAAGCAGTATTTACCTCCCCTTTTTTATGTGTTTATTCATATGTGTACAATGGTCAAACGAAACTTGATTTAGAGAAAGCTTTTCCCCCTCTAAATTTTAGCTGGGTTAATCAGAAGATGAAGCGGCCTTTTTTCCCGGCAAACAAAATATACCAGAGGGAAAATTACGGACGCTCATGCTGTGGTAAACAAAGAGCAGCCAGCCTGATGGCAAGCTACTCCATATTTTTCATGTTCTATTATTCAAGCGAGTCAAGTACATCCTGAGCGACATCATCTGGAACCCATTCTGTCCAAATATCTTCATGCTCTTGCATCCACCATAGAGCAGCCTCTTCAGTAGACGCTTCATTATCCTCCATGTACTCTAAAGCTTCTTCCGTCAGTGCACTGCTTGTTTCATAGTGCTCCAGGAATTCAGCAACCTCTGGTGCCTGTTCTGGAAAATCGGAATGTACAGAGATAACCACATCATTTGGCGGGAATTCTGTGCCTCTGGACTCTTCCCAGGTTTCTTCATCATATGGTGCTTCTTCTAATAAAATTAAATCATATTTTGCTGTGATTGCAGTAGGTGACCAGTAGTAGCCAACCCAGCCTTCTCCTGCTTTATAAGCACGGGCTAAATCTGTAATAATAGCAGAATCAGATCCCGGGCTGAAGTTGTTGAATGTTTCATCCAGTCCATAAAAATCAAATTTATCATTAATTGCCTGTTCTACTTCCCAGCCGCTTGGAGCGTTAATTAAACGGCCTTTTCCGGGATCTTCCGGATCTTCGAATACTTCAGGATACTTTTTTAAATCCTCTACTGTCTTCAAATCAGGCGCAAGCGGCTCAATCCCTCTGTCCGGATCTCCTTCAATGACATAGGCCGGAACGTAAATTCCCTGATTATTATCATCAAAGTTAACAGATAATGTTTCAATATCACCAGCTTCCGTCAATTCTTCATAAAGCTCCCGGATATTATCTGTCCATACCTCCATATTTACATTAATATCTCCATCTTTCAGTCCCTGCATTGTTGCAGCTGTTGATCCAGAAGTTATATCTGTATCATAGCCATATCCCTCTTCAACAATTTTTCCGGCAATATAATTATGTACATTCACGCTGTCCCAGCCGGCGTCAGTAAAAACAATGGTGTCAATTTCTCCATCTGAAGAGCCACCACATGCAGCTAAAAAGAGAATTGACAAAGTCGTCAAAGCAATAAGTAATTTTTTCATTTTTTCCGTCTCCTTTTTATTTTGGTAATTTTCAGGCATATGTTCTGATAAAAAGTTAAGCAAAATAGTATTTAAAACTTAAAGAACACTTTACAGAGGGTAAATAAACTTATTTATTTGTATCGAAAGCAGGGCGAGGGTAGTGCATTAGTATGGAAGATGACGGTGATTCGATTCTTTATTATACCTTATACATGTAAGAATAAACAAAGCGCTTAAAACTGTATAAAGGTGCATATTTCTATGTATAGCGAAATTAAGGCGGGATTATATGTGTATATCGTTATAATTGTCGAGAATGCTCTAAAATGCGTATAAGATGTCATGAAAACGTAAAGATTGTAATTTGGTTTTTGTCGAAATAATGGGAAAATTAATGTTGTATATACATTCCCATTTAAAAGAGGATTTAAACCTGCACCAGACGTAAAATTGGATAATAAAAAATATAGCCGGGAGACAGGCTGAATATTTAATCTCATCAGGCAGACAAAGTTTGCCGGAGTATTTTTCAACAGATATACTGAAAAGAGAAATTAGTTGAAACAATATATACGAAACTTTCGTACTACATAAGGAAGTAAAATTTAATAAAGAAACTGGAGGAACTTATCTCCAGCTAAAATATGGAAGGAGTACATACACAACTATGAAAAAGAAGATGGGAGCAATAGGATTGATTTTTTTGCTGCTTATTTTAGCAGCGTGTTCAGAAGATGAGAATGAATCCGCTGAAGAGAGCGGAGAGGAAGAGGTTACTTCTGTACAGACAGATGAGGTCAAGGAAGGGAATTTAACCCGGGAAAGAACGTTTAGTGCCCGGCTTGAAGCCTCTCAAGTAACCCCGATTATGATTGAACAGCCTTTAGAGGTGGATACATTAGAAGTAAAGGCTGGAGATAAAGTCGAAGAAAACGATACAGTTGCTGATTTATCTTTTGATGGCAATACACAATCTGTTGATGCACCTGAAGCTGGAGAAATCATTCAAATCCAGGCAGGTGAAGGAGAGAATATTGATCCGGAAGAACCGTTTATGCTGATTGCGGATACAGATGAATGGCAGGCAACTGGCAGTGTATCTGAAAGCGTGCTGAGACTCTTAAATATCGATGATGAAGTAACGCTGACAGTAAATGGGGAAGAAAAGACAGCGACGGTTACAAATATGGACCGGGTTCCTGATGATACAGGACTGTATTCTGTTACAGCAACATTCGAGGCGGGAGATTCATCCTTTATCTCTGGATCTGTTGCAAAGATAACAGTGGATGAAACAGTCGAATCCGATGCTTTATTAGTACCGACAGAAGCAATTGTAGAAAGTGAAGGAGAATCCTTTGTATTTGTTGTAACGGATGATGAAACAGTTGAGCAGCGGACGGTTTCTGTAGTTACCATGCAATCGCAGCAAACAGCAATAGAAGGCGATATAGAAGCAGAGGAAGAGATTGTAATAACTGGCCAATCCGGATTAGAAGACGGCAATTCTGTCGAAGTAGTGAAAGGGGAATAGATTTTGAAACAGCTTATCAGAACTTCTGTAAAACGGCCGATTGGTGTCATTATGATTGTATTGGCTGTTCTTGCTTTAGGATTCATGTCACTGCGCAATCTTGCGGTCGATCTTTTCCCTGAAATAGATTTGCCGGTAGCAGTTGTTGCGACAAATTACCAAGACGCCGCGCCGGAGGATATCCAGAATTTAATCAGCAGACCGCTGGAATCAGCAGTAAGTGCAGTAGAAGGAATAGATACCGTTCAATCGCAATCCCAATCTGGTTCATCCATGGTTATGATGATGTTTCAAAACGGAACAGATTTAGATCAGGCCTTATTGGATGTGAGAGAACAGGTCGATCAAGTAAAAGGAATGCTGCCGGAAGGAGCAGGAGATCCGAATATTCTTCGCTTCAGTCCGGATTCACTTCCGGTCATGTACTTAGGGTTAACTGGCGATGATTTAGCCGAGTTAACAGAAATAGCAGACCAGCAAATCGTTCCTTTCTTTGAAAGACAGGAAGGCGTAGCCTCTGTCACGATTGAAGGGGGCTTAGAAAGAGAGATTCAAATTGAATTGGATGAGGCAAGTCTGGAACAATACGGGATATCGCCTCAAACAGTGATGGATACGCTCGGAAGCTCTAACAGCTCATCCTCGATTGGCACAGTAGAGCAGGGGGACCAGGATTTACAGATTCGTGTCATTGGTGAATTTGACAGCATCGAGGATATCGAGAATACACAAATTCAGTCAGAAGCAGGCGGTATTGTCCGCATTTCTGATATAGCAACCGTGCAGGATGATTTTAAAGATGCTTCCTCTGAAACGATGGTAAACGGCGAGCATGCACTTGTTCTGTCTGTTATGAAGCAGACAGATGCGAACACGGTCGAAGTGGCATCCAATATTACAGATGCAATGCCGGGAATTATCGAGGATTTACCGGAAGGACTTGATTTAAAAACAATCATTGATACATCTGAATTTATTGAGATGTCGATTGACTCTGTAATGAATAATATTTTAATCGGAGGAGCCATCTCCTTCCTGATCCTGCTTTTATTTTTAAAGAGTGTCCGTGCAACAATTGTTATTGGATTATCGATTCCAATTGCTATTATAGCGACCTTTGTATTGATGTACTTTACAGGACAGACATTGAATGTCCTTTCTCTGGGAGGATTAGCTTTAGGGATTGGGATGATGCTGGACAGCTCGATTATTATTTTAGAAAATATTTATTCCTACCGGCGAAGAGGCTACAGCCTGTTTGAGGCTGCGACCAAGGGCTCCATTGAGCTGGCACCGGCAGTTATTGCTTCGACAACAACAACATTAGTAGTATTCTTGCCAATTGTTTTTGTAGAAGGTATATCATCCGATTTATTTAAACCGCTGGCTCTTACGGTATCCTTTTCCTTAATTGCTTCCTTAGTCGTAGCAATTACCCTGGTTCCGATGCTGTCTTCCAAGCTGTTAGCAAATGTCATGGAAGGCTCCGGGAAAAGATATTGGTTTGATCAATTCTTAAATTGGCTCAGGAATCGTTATGGAAATGGTTTGCAGAGAGTATTAAAATTTAGAAAAACCACTGTACTGGTAACGATTTTAGCGATTATAGGAAGTCTTTTCCTGATTCCTCGAATTGGGATGGAGTTTATGCCGTCAGCCGACCAGGGGCAGGCGCAGATTTCAGTAGAAACTCCGCCGGGAAGCAGCCTGGACTATACCATGAATATTACAGAACAAGTCGATGAGATTTTAGCAGACTATGAGGAATATATGGAGGTCAACTATGTCACCATTGGATCTTCCGACTTTACAGGCAGCATGAACCAGTCAACCTATACATTACAATTGGTGCCGGCATCTGAACGTGGCCGCTCGACCGAACAGATTATGAAGGAAATTGATGATCGGGTGCAGCGTATTGCAGGCGGTGAAATCGCAGCCTCTGCCATGGATGGCGGTATGCAGATGGGCGACCCGATAACCATACAATTAAACGGACCAGAAAATGGGACGCTTATTGATTTATCGGAGCAGGTGCTTGCAGAAGTAGAAGAGATAGAAGGCGTGACAAACGCAACTTCCACAGCAGAAGACGGTATTCCGCAAATGGAGATTCGTGTAGACGAGGACCTTGCATCCAGCTATGGTTTATCAGGAGCGCAAATCACCAGCCAGCTGGAGATGAAGTTCTCCGGGCAGGTAGTCGGGCAATATCGTGAGAGTGGCCAGGAAATTGATATCAGTCTTTCCTATCCGGAAGATACCCGTACAAGTATTGAGGATCTGCTGGATACGAGCATTCAATCACCATCAGGAGCAACAGTGCCATTGGATGAACTTGTCGAGATAGAACAGGCTGAAGGTCCACAGACACTGTTGAGAGAAAATCAGCAGGCACAGATGAATATCAGCTCCGGAGTGGTTGACCGGGATTTAGGAAGTGTTGTATCGGATATAGAATCGAAGCTTAATCAAATAGACTTCCCGGAAGGCTATAGCTATCATATTGGCGGTCAGGCAGAGGATATGGAAGATGCCTTTATGGATCTTGGATTAGCACTCATCTTTTCGATTTTCTTAGTGTATATTGTTCTTGCAGTGCAATTTGAGAATCTCCTGCAGCCATTTATTATTATGTTTGCATTGCCAACAACAATTGTTGGAGTTATCGGCGGATTATTTATTACTAATATATCGCTCAGTGTAGCTGGCTTTATCGGTATCATCATGCTCGCCGGTATAGTTGTTAATAATTCCATCGTCCTTGTCGACTATATTAATATTCTGCGCAGACGGGGCATGGATCAGCTGGAAGCAATCATTGAAGCAGGGCGATCCAGACTGCGTCCGATTCTGATGACATCACTCACTACCATTCTGGCGATGATTCCATTAGGATTAGGTATCGGTGAAGGAGCAGAACTGCAGCAGCCGTTAGCAGTAACGATTATCTTCGGGTTAACGGTTTCCAGTATCTTTACCTTATTCTTTGTACCTGTTATCTATCTGATCTTTGATAATATGACGAAGAAAGTAACGGGAAGAAGAAAACGGAAGAAAGCAGCAAAAAGCTAACGAAAAGAGTGAAAAAAGAAGGTCAGCTCCCGCTATAAAGGTAAAAAGCTTATTAGCGGGAGCTTCCTTTTTTAAAAGAAAGCAAATGAAACATATTTCTTCAAAGATGGGAGCGAAGGGAAGTCGACTCCTGCGGGAAAAGCAACAGGTGAAGACCCCGCAGAAAGTGCTCTTCTTTCGAGGAGGCTGAAGCGTTGCCCGCGGAAAGCGACTTCCCGTAGCGGACATCCCCTCGGCAAGAACACCAGTATTTTAAAGACCAAGTGATTTTCTTGGTTTTTCTAAATAAAGCTTAGCGTAGTAGAAAAATGTTTAATGACAAGGTAAAAATACATCGATTTTCTTTAAAAAATGTCCGTTCTAGTCGAAAATCGGGTATGATAAGAGAAAAGGAAAGCAAGGAGAAGGGGGATAAAATGGTATTATCTCAAATTATGCAATTACTGACAGGTGTATTTGAAGGGCTGCTTGGAATTCCGCTGTTCGGCGGTCTATATATTATGGGATCCGGCTATACACCATTATTTGTAATGCTGGTTCTTCATATTATCACACTGGTGCTTGCCAGCCGCAACAGAAGATGGATAGCAGGAAGTGTTTTAGGGATTATTACAAGTATTATTGGATTCATTCCGATTGTCGGCATGGTGCTGCATTGGTTAACAAGCATCGTGCTCATTATTTCCGTATTTCAATCAAGAAGATATTAAAAAAATAAGCCGCTTGCAGACTGATATGATCCCCCTATAGTAGACAGTAAAAAGAAAGCACGTTAATCTGTCTACTATAGGGGGATTTTTTGTGGGGAAGAAACGAAAAACTTATAATATTGACTTTAAGAAGAAAGTTGTTAACCTT
>NZ_LT727807.1 GCF_900162665.1 Oceanobacillus sojae | reverse complement strand
TGTATTTGGCAAGTAAAAAATGTATGAAATGGCATTTAAAAATGCATGCCACTTGTCGCCTCCAATTATTGCTGTATTAATGATTCTTTATAACGAAAACTCTCACCGTTAAAAAGTAGTAAATGTGAATGATGAATAAGTCGATCAATCACAGCCTCTGTTAATATTGGATCCCCAAAAACATGATTCCATTGTCCAAATTGAAGGTTGGTAGTAATCACCAAGCTTTTGTTTTCATAACACATAGATATCACCTGAAACAATAACTCTGCACCTTCTTTGTGAAGAGGAATATAGCCTAGTTCATCTAATATAAGTAAATCCAGTCTTTCAAGCTGTTTAATCAGCCTGGGGAGGGAACCATTTTGGTTCGCCTCTATTAATTTATTTGCTAAAGATGCCAACGTAAAGAACTTCACTTTGGTGCCATACCTATGTATGGCATTTAAGCTAATTAATGTTGCCAAATAAGTTTTCCCTGTGCCGACTCCACCATATAAAATCAGATTTTCCTTTTCATGAATAAATTCCCCTTGGAGGATCTTATCACGATCAATCCCTTGAGGGATTTGAATATGTTCCCATTGAAAAGGTTGGTCGCCTGTCTTTGGTAATTGTGCTTGCTTTAGTAATAAGTTCACTTTTCTTTCCTCTCTATTTTCAACCTCCCTTTCAAATAATTGAAGAAGATAGTCATAATTATTTTCAGCTTTAATTTCATGGTAATGCTCTCTTATCCAACTTAACTTCAAGCGTTTGGCATGTGCTTCAATTTGCTCTTTCATCAAGATACACCTCCGCTTTGAAGTAAAGAATCATAATGAGAAAGCCCTCTGGTTGCCGCAGGCATAGTTGGTAGATTAATAGCTGGACTTATCTCCTTATATGTATTGCTTTGATTTATTACAGTGTAAAAACAATGCTTGATTTGATCCGTACTTGGATGGCCATGAGATGAAGCCATCGTAAGAGCTTCATTGAGTAATGAAAAATCATCATTCTTTAAAAGTTCTCCTAATAGGCGTAAAGCATTTTTTTGTTCTTCTTCTGTACAGTTCTTTAAATAGTCCGTCCAAATAGATGGAAACTGGTTGTAAATACTTGAATATTTTATAGCTCTTGGTCGTTTGGACAATAAATCTAGATAAGGCTGCCAAATCATAGATTTCCGCCTTACACCATAGAGTCTGGTGTGTTTGGCAATCACTTCGTTATCTTCGTTCAAAATGGCAATTTCGTTATAAGTAATACGGACTCTAATTTTTTGTTGCGCAAACCTTGGAGATGTCGAATATTGTTTTGTATCTACATTGACGATTCCATATTTGTCTGATTTCAATTCCTCATATCGAGCACATTCAAATCCCTTTTCAGGCAACATAAGAAAGCTATTTAAATCCTCTTCAAACAATTTTGACTGAAGGATCTTTTTATCGTAATGTAGTCGATCACGATCTTTTTCTGCCATTTCCCATAATGTTTCATTGAAATGATCAACGTTTATAATCCTATTTTCCGGTAATAAAAAGTTGTTTCTTACATATTTCACCATGGCTTCTACATGGCCTTTTTCATTGCCTTTACCTGGATTACAAAACTCATACTGAAAACCAAAGTGTAATACAAAGCGTTCAAATGTATCTGTTAATTCACGTTCCCCTTTAGAAAATATTTTGTTCACTGCAGGGGATAAATTATCAAATCGTATCGTCTTCGGAACCCCGCCCATATGTTGAAACATCCGTTGTAAACCTTCCAATAAGCATTCTGTATTTTCCGAAGGAAAAACTTGAAAATAAAAGCTATTACTATACGGAAACGACATCACTAAGTACGGTAAATCGATCGTTTCTGAATCATAGTTAAATGGCCCAGTTCCAAAGTCAACTTGAGCTGTACCTGGTATAGATTCAAGAGGTAAGGCTGCTTCTGTCATCGATTCCTTTAATTCCTTTTTTCTTTTGGATACATAATCGCGTACAGTGCGGTCTGACCCTGTAAAGCTATGAAAATCTCTTAATTGCTCATACATTTTTTTAGCTGTTCTCTGATACTTCTTTTTCTTCTTTAAATCTTCTTTAATCCACTTATCTATAATGGGCTTAACTGGCTCCATTACCCGTGCTTTTCGTTTTTGCTTTTTCTTTCTTTTGAACTCTTCCTGATTTGCATACTTACTAACTGTACGTGGGTCAACTTCCATTCTCCTTGCCACATCGGCATAGGATTCACCTTTTTGATTTACCTCATGTCTGATATAATCAATTTGTGCCACTGCTAACATCTCCTAATAACCTCCTGTCGAACGTTGTTGGTCCAACGAGGAGTTTAAAGTTATTTGGAGGAGTTGGCAAGTGGCG
>NZ_LT727806.1 GCF_900162665.1 Oceanobacillus sojae | reverse complement strand
TGTAACTGCTAAACTAAAGTAGACCATTATTGCTTGATAAGAATGAACACTTTTCTTGGGGGATAGGCATGTAACAGGCTGTTGCCCCGTAGGGGCGGCAGCCTGTTACATGCTCGCCGTTCCGCTGGGCACCAACTAACTATTGCAATCTTTCATTTACTGTATAATACATGTTTGTACGATACAGAAATGGGAGGAGTAAGAAAGGTGGAAACATGGAAAGTGTATATGGAAATCTATCAACTAAAACAAGAAGGATTTAAAATACGAAGAATAGCTAGAAAACTAGGTATATCAAGGACAACAGTATATAAATACCTTGAAAAGTCTCCTCAGGAAATGGCGGAGTGGGTAGCTTCCACACAGACAAGAAAGAAGAAATTAGATGCCTATGAATTACTTATTCATACTTGGTTAACGGAATATCCGGACCTTTCTAGTGCTCAAGTTCATGATTGGTTAAAAGAAAGGTTTCCAACTCTACGTGTTGGAGAAAGTACCGTTCGGAGTTATGTCAAAGCCCTCCGGGAAAAATATTATATTCCAAAGACAGAAATGAAGCGTGTCTATCAAGCTATTCCAGATCCACCAATGGGGCAGCAAGCCCAAGTAGATTTTGGTCAGACGATACAGAAAACGTCCCAGGGAAAGGAGAAGAAATTATATTTTATTAGTTTCGTGCTTTCGCACTCTCGTTATAAATACGTTGCGTGGCTCTCTCGTCCTTTTACAACAAAGGATATGATTCAAGCTCACGAAGATGCTTTTCAGTATTTTGGAGGAATTCCACATGAGTTAGCTTATGATCAGGATTCCCTTATCGTAGTAAGTGAAAATGAAGGAGATCTCATTCTTACCAGTGAGTTTCAAGCATACAGGGAAGAGAGAAAATTAAAGCTCTTTGTATGTAGAAAAGCTGATCCAGAAAGTAAAGGGAAGATTGAAAATGTCGTAGGATTTGTGAAGAAGAATTTTGCGAAGAACCGCGTATTTCACCATATAGATAAATGGAATGAATCCTGTTTAGCATGGCTGATTCGAACCGGAAACGGAAAAGTGCATAATACAACAAAAAAAAGACCAGTCGAAGTGTTTGCCCTAGAAAAACAACACTTAAGACCAGTCAACAAAAAAATTTTAATTTCAAATATCGATAATAGTATAACAAGAAATGTTCGTAAGGACAATACCATTGTCTATCAATCGAATCGGTATTCGGTACCGCTTGGTACATATAAGAAAGATAAAGCAGTTTTTATTGAAATAAGCGATCAAAACGAATTAATAATACGTGAAGAATCGAATGGAGCAATCATTGCCAAACACACGTTAAGTATAGAAAAAGGGAAATTGATTCAAGATTCCCAGCATACCAGAGATCGTTCTAAAGGAATAGCTGCCTATATAGAAACGGTATCGACGTACTTTGATAATAAGGAAATGGCTTCTGATTTCCTTCAGGAAATTCACCAAAGATATCCTCGTTATATACGAGATCAATTATCTCTTATTTTAAAGGTATCTAAAACAGTAACAAGAGAACGAAGGAACCAAGCTTTAGAAGAATGTGTCGCACGCAAAATATATAGTGCAACAGAGTTTAGAGATGTCGTAGAGTTTATCCAAAGACAAGCTGTTTCTAATCAAAGACCACAGCAAGTAGAAGCTATCAAAACATTACATGGTATGGACGATACACTACTTCAAATCAAGCCAAAAACAAGAGAATTGGATGCTTATATAGAGTTATTGAAAGGAGCAACGGTATGAGTCATTCGATAGAAGAAATACAACAGCAGTTTCGATCATTGAGACTCACAGAGACGGCAAATTATTTGCCCTCTCTGATTCAACAAGCAGAGTCAGAAGATTGGACGTATCAAGTACTTTTGAACCAATTAACCGGATATGAATTAAAACGGAGAGATGAAAAACTAATCGAAAAACGATTAAAATGGGCTGCATTCCCTTCCTATAAGACGTTGGAGGAGTTTCACTTAGATGAGCAGCAATCGCTCAGCAAAAGACAAGTAAATCAATTAAAGGAGTTTACCTGGCTGGATCAACTCTATAATTTAATCGTTTTAGGACCGCCAGGTGTGGGGAATTATCGAAAGTTATTG
>NZ_LT727805.1 GCF_900162665.1 Oceanobacillus sojae | reverse complement strand
GGGGAATTATCGAAAGTTATTGGTTATGGAAAGATATATCTAAAATATATTGTAATTTAAGACATTATAAGAAATATCTTTCCATAATAATCTACAAATTCACCTACAAAAATCCTGTAACCAGTTTAATAAATCTGTATCCTCATCCCAAACTGGGATATCTTGTGTTACAACATCCATATATGCAGACTCTAACGCCTTTCTTTTCGTTTCCGTATTTGCTCTCAAATAAATTTCAGTTGTAGTTACATTTACATGTCCTAATAAATCCCTTATATAAATTAGATTTACTCCAGACTCTAATAAATGCATAGCTTTTGTATGCCTAACCAAATGTGGATGAAGTCTTTCAGGGAATAGAATCCCCGAATGAGTTTGCTTAGCCTGTTTTAAATACTTTTCTAAAATATATGTTATACCAGGCCTTGTAAATGGGCGTCTATTACTATTATAAAACAGTGGATGATCTTGATTTCCGTTTTCTAACAAGTTGTTTTCTCTCATATAAGTTTCCAACAGTTCTTTTGTTTTTTCCATAATGGGTACACTTCTCTGCTTATTACCTTTTCCTGTTAAGGTGATAGTGGCAGGCTTCGTAAGTCTAACATCTCTTGTTTTCAAATTAATTAATTCTTGTACCCGTGAACCAGTATCATATAATGTAGCTATTAAAGTTAAATCACGGCGTCCTCTTCTTTTACCCGTGTCTGGTTGTTCCAATATATACCTTAAGCATTCATGTGAGAGAAATTCCATTGTCTTTATCTCTCTTTTTTTAAAGGGAATTCCCATAATTCTTTGGCATTCTAGTAAAATTTCAGGATGTTCTGATTGGGTGTAACGGTAAAAACTGTGAATTGCAGCTAGCCTTTGATTACGCGTATTAATGCTAACCTTGCGCTTTTTTTCGAGCCACAGTAGGAATTCTCTAATATTTTCTACTTTTATTTTTTCAAATGTAAGACGTTCCGGCTTAATATTAAGTTCTAAATCAAAAAATATTAGCACTTGTTTAAACGTATCTCTATATGACTTTATGGTATTCGTACTAACGTTACGTTGACTTGGAAGATAGTCAGAAAGGAATCGTGTAAGTGTTCTGGCGAAATCAGTCTGTTTCATCAAACGCAACCTCCGGTATTAAAGATGAAAAGTTCTGTTCAACTGAATCTATAATTTTGGGATATAAATCAGCAGTAAGCCTCAAGTAATGTTGTGTACCTCTTAGATCAACATGCCCTAGGAATGCAGAAAGGTAAGGAAGTAGATTTGTAATATCTTCCTCATTTAAGACCCATTTTTTCAAGCAATGGACCGCAAAAGTATGCCTTAGATCATGGAGTCTAGGACCTTTTCCACTATGGGATATGCCAGCCTTCCATAAAATTTGCCTAAATAGTTTATATATTGTGCTTTCCTTATATCGTCCTCCGAAAGGAGAAGGGAATAAAAAAGTATCATTAGAAAATAACTGATGCACTTTCTCTACGTATACACTACAGTGTCTTGTAAGTGTTTCTGCCATTGGAATTTTTCGTTCTTTTCCAAATTTCGTATCCTTGATGAATAAGGTACCTTGATTTAAATCGACATCCTTAAGCCTTAAATTTAATGCCTCTGAAATTCGTAACCCGCATCCATACAGTACACGGAACAGTAGAGGAAGAATTAGATGCTTATTGGGAGATACATTCGAAATAGGATAATTGTCACAAACGGAAAGGATATTACTCAGCTCTACTTTGGAAAATATATAAGGAACATAAGAATATCTCTCAATTGAAACGGAAGAAGCTGGAAAAATATATGCATCGTAGCCAAGACGTACCATATATGTTGCTAGTCCACGTATAATTGAGATTCTTCCGTTTCTAGTACTCGCAGTTTCATTATTTCGTTTTTTTGTCCAAAGTAGTACCAGTTCCTTCGGAAGTTTTATATCTGATAGAGTTTCATTAATAACTAAAGTATCAAATTGCTTCAAAAGAGAAGACCCCTTTTTGTACTTATAGCCAACAGCTCTCTTTTCTTCAATGTAACCAGCAATCACTTCGCTGAGAATGCTTTGAAATACTATTGTTCTATTAGTCATTCTTAAGCACCTCCTCTGGATCAATGGCACATTTCCGTAGCCCTTCCAACCCTGTATGAAGATAAACACTGGTTGATTTAGAACTAAAATGTCCAAGAACTTCAGAAATTACTGGTAATGGCGTTCCTTGTTCCAGCAAAGTACTCGCAAGAGTATGCCGAAGTGAATGTAAACCCCGTTTCTTATCACGAGGAATAGTAATGCCGGCTAGTCTTGTATATTTTGTAATAATACTATAAAGGTTAGCGTCTTTACCAAAGGCTTCAAAAGGTGCATTCATTCGTATAAAGACAAATGGAGAATCACTAGTAGGACGGCCGTTTTTCAGATAATCAATTAATGCCCAGCCTATATCCTTTAAGATAGGATATGTTACAGTATTCTTAGTTTTATTTTGTCTTACATCAATGATTTTGGACTGCCAATTTAAATCTGATAACTTTAAAGATTTGATATCTCCCGCCCTTATACCTAGTTTGGTAACTAAAAGCAGAATCGCGTAGTCCCTTTTTCCAGTTGGATTACCTCGATCGATACTATTTAATAAACGTATAACGTCTTCTTCATTCCAAACAGAGGGAATATGTGGGTAATAATACTTATTCTGTTTTGGTACCTTTAAGGATAGATCTTCATCTGTATATTGATTAAAATAAAGAAATCTCAAATATACTCTAAGTGTTGTTAAAATGGATGAAATACTTTTTTCATGATATTTGTAAATTGTTTTAACATAATCAGATATTATCTCTGGACTAATATCATTTGATTTCTGAACTTTTCTAGAATCCAGGTAATCAATAAAAAAGAATAAACGCTGCATTCTTGTACGAAGTCCTCTTTTGGAATACTCGTTAAGTTCACATTCCTTTTCATAAGCGATGAGTTCTTTTTCAAACTGTAATGGCTTAACATACCCTTTCTTTTTCACAATCCTTCGGATAATTACACCATGTAACTGATAATCGCCTAGAACCCTTATCATTCTGATAGGACCTTTGACGCTTTTAGGCATGGGCTCCTTATAATAATCAATTGTGCATTCATACTTTTCCTTTAAAAATTCTCTACCCAGTGCTTCAGAAAAATAGATTTCATCCTTTTCTTTTGCAAATGCAATAACCCTTTTGTAAAAAGCACGAAAACCACAAATAGTGTTATATGCATAATCTAATCTTTCTAATTCAGATAATACTTTATTAGCTAATGCTTCAATTGGTAATCGAGTTTCCATTTAGCACACCTCCTAGTTTATAAATCTATTGTGGAGGATTATGGAAAGAAATAAACATATATTTCAAAATTTCAGGGCATATACACTTATTTCTTACCATAAACAATAACTTTCGATAATTCCC
>NZ_LT727804.1 GCF_900162665.1 Oceanobacillus sojae | reverse complement strand
TGTTTAATGCATAATAAAAGTACAGAGTATTGCAACCAAAATGTTAGAAGGTTGCACAAATAAAAAAAGGCTTGCCAGCCCTAACAAAATACTCTACCGTTAATAGCGACTAAACAAATTAATGGTGGAGGTAAGTGAAAGGATGCTAGCAATGCCCGAAGTTAATCATATCAAAAATTTACGTAATAATAAATCACTATCAATTAATGAAATAGTAAAAAGAACAGGTTTTGCTTGGAAAACCGTTAAGAAATATGCGGATGAAGATCAATTACCCGAGGAAAAAACACCCATAAAAAAAGGTATGATGTATGAAGAAGAGTGGGGAGAAATTGTTTCTGATTGGCTAATGGAGGACCAAGCACTTAAAAAGAAATTGCGAAGGAATAATAAAAATATATTTGAAGAATTACAGCGATTAAAGTTCCCGGGTTCTTATCGAACCGTTTGTAACTATATCGCTGAATGGAAAGATAAAATGTTAGATGAAACTGACACAGTAAAAGAGGAATATGATAGGTTAACACATCCTCCGGCGGAAGCCCAGATAGATTTTGGAGTTACAGAAGTCGTACATGAAGGGAAAGTAAAAGATACGCATTGCTTGGTCTTGAGTTTCCCCTTTAGTAATGGTGGATTTGTAGCACCCTTACCGGCAGAAAATCAAGAATGCTTTTTGGAAGGTATTAAAATACTTTTTGAACAAGCTGGCTTTGTTCCAAGGACACTGTGGTTAGATAATCTATCAGCTGCCGTTGTAAAAGCTAGAGTTCATAATCAGGAAACCATTTTCAATGAGGGTTTTCAACGGTTTGCCAATCACTATGGATTTGAGCCGGTAGCCTGTAATCCAAGAAAAGGAAATGAAAAAGGGCATGTAGAAAATAAGGTTGGTTATGTTCGATATAATTTCTTTACGCCATCACCCGTTGTTCAGGATCTGACACACTTACGTGCGTTATTGCTCAAACATTGTCAGGATGATCATTTAAGGGTGCATTATAAAAAAGGAATTTGTATCGCGGATCTAATAGAGGAAGAAAAGAAATATGGTCTCGCATTACCTGAGAAAGAGTATCCAGTATTTAATAAAACACTGACTTCAGCTAATAAATATGGTGAGGTAAAAATTGATGGACAGGAAATCCACATACCGAATAGTTATCACTATACACAATTGTATGTAATTAAGTACTGGGATGACTTTAAAGTGATTTCTCCACAAGGAGAGGTACTTTATAAGGGACCTAGACAATATATGAATCGGTCTAGGGAAATTCCATGGCAATTCATTTTGAAAAATTGGATGAGGAAACCAAGATCAATTACCTATTCTAGATACTTCCCATATCTTCCAGGAAGAATCGCGCATTATTTGAATAGTGAATCAATGGAACTCAGAAAAGAACGTGTCGATTGGTTACAGAGCTTCATAATAAAATACAGTATGCAAGAAATAGATGAGCGTTTCTATGAATTGTTACCAGTGGATGATAAAGAAAATAGAAATGAATCATTACATGCTTCGGTTGCACATCCGTATGATATAAATTGGAGTATCTACGACTCTCTTCAACCCTTCAACCATTCGTTGACAGGAGAGGAAGTATAGAATGTCTAATTTGATTAGAGAGAAATGCAAATCGTTGCGTTTAGCATATGTCGCAGACATATACGAGCAGATTCCCTTCGAGAATCCTGAGCAGTATATCTCGGCTTTATTACAACAAGAATTAGAACATAGAGAGGTAGCTAAAGGAGAGCGTTTGATCAAAAAGGCGAAATTCATGAATGAAAAAGAACTAAAGGATTACCGGTGGAGTGAACATATTCGTCTCCCTCCACAATTGGATAGAGAAAGTCTCGAATCATTATATTTTATCGATAAAAAAGAGAATTTAATTTTAACAGGTGCGCCTGGGACTGGGAA
>NZ_LT727803.1:4725-30183 GCF_900162665.1 Oceanobacillus sojae | reverse complement strand
GCGGAACGGCGAGCATGTAACAGGCTGCCGCCCCTACGGGGCAACAGCCTGTTACATGCCTATCCCCCAAGAAAAGTGTTCATTCTTATCAAGCAATAATGGTCTACTTTAGTTTAGCAGTTACATATGTACTCCACCAAAAAGAAAACGAATCGAAAACATAAAAACTGTTTGGAAAAAGCATCAATGAGTCGTCCAGCATCTGTTGATACAAAGGAAGAGATGGAACACTGGAAGATTGATACGAGGATTTATTATCGCTTCAAAACGATGTATTACTTACGATGACGGAGCGAAAAATACATTATTAAATCATTAGGCAGATACAAGCTTAAAAACACCAGAACTAATAATGGCATAAGAACTATTATTAAAGGAATCTCCAGTGTTTAAACGCGCTTCCCAAAGTATCACAACGAATAATGATTCCGAGTTCAGTGAACTCTGGCTTAATGAGGAGAGGAAAAGGAATAGATATCTATATCACCAATCCTTACTCCTAGACATGAGCAACACAACGATTAATTAGAGTTTTATCAAAAACGGACATGTGATGAATATGTGTTCAAAGGAATACGTTAAGCAGGTAGAAAATTGGTAGAATGTCAATCAGCGGAAAATATTAAATATTAGCCATTAAGAACGCGTTTTTAAAACTCTAGCACTATACAGTTATTTCATACTATAATGTTACATTTACTATTGCAATTTTGATTATTTATTAACAATACGTTATGAAAAACATGTTATAATTATATTTAATTTAGTTAATTTATGATAGGAGAATTAATTATGAATGAAACTCGCTTTCTAGAAAGTTTAAATCACCCTATACCTGAAAAAGCACATAATTATATGTTGAGCACATATAGCATTATATTAGAAGCCTGGAGAAGAGGAATGGAAGTATCTGTGAATATCCAAAAACAACCTGTCTCAGGAAGTCTTGCCCCAAACTATACAATTAAAAATGGCGAAAATATTCACCATTTTAGTGTTACACGCGGAGATTTTGTACCTAGAAAGACAGTGAAACAAGTGATAAATAAAGTATCTACAAAAAAAATATTAGAAGAAAATGATGTCCCTGTTCCAAAAGGAGAAGAATTTTCTGCTGACTCCAGTAATCAAGAAATTATAGATTATGCTAATACTATCAATTATCCAGTGGTTGTAAAACCAGTAGCCGGAACTGGGGGAGTTGGTGTCATTGCAGGTATTGAAAATGAAGAGGAGCTAACGGAAGCACTGGAATATGTTAGATTTAAACTAAACTCACCTCGAATTATATTAGAAAAATATTTTAAAGGAGAGGATTATAGAGTATATGTATTAAATAATGAAGTAATAGGTGCTATCAAAAGAATTCGAGCAAATGTCATTGGAGATGGGAAAAGTACAGTTAAACAATTAATCAATCTAAAGAATAGAGAACGCTCAATGTTGCCTTCTCTTACAAACAGGAAAATAAGAGTAGATGATGAAGTAAGAAATATTTTAAAACGTAAAAACTTAGATTTGGATTCAGTTATTCCAGAAGGTGAAATATTATATATAAAATCAAAAAATAATGTATCTGCTGGTGGGGATTCAATTGATATTACAGATGATCTTTCTGATAACATTAAAGAGGTTGCTATTGATGGAGCAAATGCATTCAATTCTTTAGCCCATTGTGGTGTTGATATAATGGTAGATGAACAAAATGATACCGGGGTTATTATTGAATTAAATTCTAGAGCTCATATTACACAACATCTATTTCCAATGAAAGGAAAAGCTAGAGACATTCCTTCTCACATAATTGATTTCTATTTTCCAGAAACCAAAAATTATAATCGAGAAAATGCTCTAAAATTCTATTTAGATTTTGATTTTATTTATGATGCTTGTTTAAATAGAAATGCAAAAGAAGTGCAAATTCCCATTCTACCAACTGAGAATCTACAGCTCACACGTTATATTATAAGTGGTTGCAAATTTACTGATAGATTTGCAACTCGAGTAAGGCGCATGGCATACAGCAATAATATCAATGGGTATCTTAAACATTTAGATGATGGAAATATATCTCTAATTGTTGGATCAAACAAAAAAAATATAACCACATTTCGTAAAGATATTGAAACTTATATAAAAAAACTAAATCAATCTTCAAAATTAAGAGAAAGGAAACGCTCTACACCAATAATGCATGGTTTTCATATAATCTCTTCTAATAATAGTAACGAAGAAACCCAGATGAAAAAAAACATGCAAGGTTATGTAAAGCTAAAATCTGACTATGAACTTGCTATGCAACAATTGAAGAAAAATGAAATTGATAAAAATATTTTAGAGCTTGCAAAAAAACAAAATAAATATTTACAAAGAAAGTTAGACCAACTAGAATCAAGTAATTCCTGGAAAATTACTAAACCAATTCGTATTATAACGAAAAAATTGAAAAAATAATTTTTACTATTGATAAATACTATTTTTGAATCAAACTAATATCTAAAAACCGTAAAAATCCATATTATGTGATTTTTACGGTTTTTGTTAGATACTTTTGCTATCTTACTTTTAACTCTGGCATCCACTGCGTTAACCTATTACTTAAATCACCATATACTTCTAAACTTTCAAATGTATCATGCTCAGTTTTGATATATGGATTTCTTTCTATATATTCTCTTAACAAATGCATTTGAAAGTTTTTACTCTTTTTCGCATCAACAAAAGTTAAATCAAAAGTTGGTTTTTCTATAGTTATCTTTCCTTTACTATCCTTTCTTATGTTTAAATTCAAAGCACCACCAATTTGTCTATAAAGGCCTTTTTGTCCACTATAAAAATTGCCTAATGAATAAAAAACGAATGTTTTTTTACCTCTAGAATTAGTTATCCACTGTGCAGGTTGTAACACATGGGGGTGACTCCCTAAGATTATATCTGCTCCTGAATCCGAAATGGATCTTGCTAATTCCATTTGATAAGAAGCAGGCATTAATGAATATTCTGTTCCAAAATGTGCAGAAACTATAACTACGTCTGGTTTGATCTCTTTTTTTGCTCTTTCGATATCTTGTCTAATTTTCCTTGCAGATGCTTTAGGGATTTGATTTAAAAGATATTCTTTGCCCTTTGGAGGCTTCTCTCCTACACTAGTTGCAGTGTAAGCTAGAAACAAACACTTTATCCCATTCTCCTCTATAACTCTAAATGTTTCTTGATCCTCTTTTGATTTATATGATCCAACATATGTTAAGCCAACCTTCTCTATATTTTCTATAGATTTAAGGGCACCCTTCTCCCCAAAATCAAGACTGTGGTTATTGGCATTCGTTACAATAGTAGCACCGAATTCTTTTAAATTCCCAGCTAATTCTATAGGATTATTAAATTTAGGGAAAGAAGAAAGCCCCATCTCTTCCCCAGCGACAATAGCTTCTAAATTAACAACTGAAATATCCCCTGATGATAATAGCTTTTTAGCTGGAGCAAGTTTGTCTTTAAAATCATATTTATTATTTAATTTGCTTAATTCCATTACCCTCCCGTGTAGCAAAACATCTCCCGTTGCCACTAATTTTATTTCTGACATTAATAAACCTCCTTAGATAATTATAATTAGTTCCATTTTAAAATACGTTACCTTTTACTTTTTATTCTTCACCTTCGACCCAAACTTACGTACAGACTCTGTTACCTTCCAGGAAGTACTATTTAAAATATGTTTTAAATCCTTCTCTGCTCTATCCTTTTTCTTTCTATAAGTTTGCAGATCTTTATCCATTCGTCTTAAAGCATGCTGTACGGATTTTATATTCCCTGTATTATATTTCTCAGAAATTTCAAAGCCTACCGCTATAACCCCTTCATAGTCTTCTTCTTTGATACGGGTTACTTCTGAACCTTGTTGGTAGCCTTTAATCACTTCTTTAAAGTCTTCTACTGCTTTATTATCCGTTCCTGCAACAACGACTTCAATTTCATCAAAAACAACGCTTTTCACATAACCGTGCAGGTTTTGAGCAAGTGCCTGTTTCTTCAGCCATTTATGATAATTATACCGCTGCACATTCCCGTTCACGATATATTTCCGAATATATAGTTCCCCAATTGGTGCCGGAGCAACTTCTACTTCTAATGCTGCTCTATTTTCAAGAGGTTCTAATACATTAATTAAATCAAAGGAAACTCTTGATTTTGTGGTATCTACTCTTCCTTTTGTTTCTGGAAAATAATAATCAACAATTGCCTTAGGGATGTCTCTTGCTTTTCCTTCAATTGGGAAAAGCGCTCCGCCTATTTGCGCCGTAGGATTTAATTCAATAACTACAGCTTCACCTTTTACATCGCTCCGATCATTGACAATAATATCTACCCCGCCATGTGGGAAATTGTCTACTGCTTTTAATGCATTAATAGCAATTTTCTTATACTCTTCCGGCAGTGTATCTGTAACATCAACCGGGTCTCCGCCTGAAGATACATTTGTTTTTTCACGCAGATAAATTACTTTCCCCTTTTCCGGGACACTCTCCAGTGTATAGCCAGCTTCCTGAATAAATTCCAGAATTTCTACATCCATATGAATTAAGCAGCTGTTAAGACGTGCATTCTTTCTTCGGACGGCGTTTTTAATATCAATTAATTCTTCGATAGTATGCTCGCCGTCTCCCATAATGTTTGCAGGAACACGGTTATATGCTGCGACTACTTCATCGCCTACTACATAAACACGGTATTCCTTCCCACTGACATATTGCTCAAGTACGACTTCTTCATATTCTAATTCCCGGCGGACATAGTGAATCGCCTTGATTAATTGTTCCTGATTTTTAATATTGGTTACTACGCCGTTTCCTAAGCTGGCATTGGTTGGTTTTAGAACAAGCGGAAAGCCGATTATATCTGCAAACTCTATAATTTCTTCATTCGTTGCATCTGCTTCAAAGCCTTTTCCCTTAGGCACAGGGACACCTGCTTTGCTAAGATAGATTTTAGTATCATCTTTCTCAGAACCAATTTCTACTGCTTCACTGGAAACCAGATCTCCTCTTGTCCTAAAGAAATAATGTGTCTGTTTCTCTGAGGTTAATGAGAATAAACGTCCAGGCGGGTTCACTCCAAAAATAATCATATTCTGAAAGTGCTCGGAATCCTTTGTGTACCATTTTAACTTCAGACCTCTTCTCCAGCCTTCTATCGCAACAGAAAATGCACATAAACGTGTTTTTCTTGCATTTCTTACAATGTCATTATTCAAATGTGGAAGACTTATTCCTAATTGATTGTCCTTCATAATCATATCCTCCTGTTAGCTTCTTTCAGCATTATCCCTTAAATTTCTTGAAGATGGAACCAACTGCCCGGATTGGTGATGTTGCCTTCCAAGAGAGGCTTTCATAGTACTTTCTCCGCTTTAATTCCGCTTTTTTTAATGCCAGCTCGGTTTCTTCCAATTCACGCTTGTACCATTTCAATTCTTCTATTTGTGTTTTTAAATCTGTTTTTATTTCAAATCCTACTTTAATAGCTTCGTCTACGTCTTCCTCTAGAACTTCAATAACAGTCGCTCTTTCCTCATCTTCCCAGATACCATTTTTAAAATCCTCTACCATTTCTGGATCTGTGCCGCCAACGACAATTTCAATATCGCCGATTTCCTTCGTCATAATATATCCATGAAGCTCTCGTTCAAAGGCCTGTTTACGAAGTCCACGATGATAACCGATATCTAATACATCGCCGATGACAATATATTTCTTCATATAAATCTTCTCCTGCGGGCAAGGTGTAACAGTTGTCACCGTTGCGTCACGATTCTGAAGAGGGTCCAGGACATCATGAAAGTCAAAGAATGTATTAATTTGTGCAACATTATTCCCTTTTGTTTCAGGGAAATAAAAATCAATAATTGCTTTGGGAATATCTCTTGATTTTCCCTTTATTGGATATAATAATCCGCCCAGCTGGGCAGTAGGGTTCAGTTCTAATACATATGGCTTATTATCTGCCTCGCTAATAATAATATCAACCGCTCCATGCGTTAGACCAGCAATAGCCCGGAGCGCCTGCACAGCTGTATTCTTTACTTCTTCAGAAAGCGTATCTAATACATCAATCGGATCGCCGCCAAGTGAAATATTTCCTTTGAAATTTAAATAGATAAGCTCATCTTTATCAGGAATCGTTGAAAGCATATGACCATTTCTTGAAATATAATCTGTTAATTCATCATTCAAGATAATTGGACAGCTCACTAAACGCGGATTTTTCTCTCTCTCTGCATTTTTTAATTCAACCAGCTGTTCAATGCTATGGACACCATCTCCGATAACATTAGGAGGCTGGCGATGCATCGCTCCGACAACTTCATCTCCAACAACATATAAGCGATAATCATTTCCGGAGATATATTTCTCGACAATAATCTCGTCTGTTGCTCCAAATTCTTTTGTATAATCATAGCAGGCTTCTAACTCTTCCATGCTCGTAATATTCACAAAGACGCCACGGCCAAAGCTGCCGTCCTTTGGTTTCAGAACTATCGGAAACCCTAATTTTTTACTGTAATCAAGTACTTCTTCCTTTGTTTGATCACTGGTGAATACTTTTCCGTTTGGCACAGCTACATCATGTTCACTTAAATGACTCTTGGTGTTTCCTTTGTCTTTTCCGATATATACAGCTTCATTGGTTACTTTATCTCCTCTAGAACGGAAGAAATAATGTGTGATGTTTTCTGAACTTAGTGAAAATAATTGTCCAGGCCTTTCTGTAAACCAAGTAACCATTTCACTGAATTTCTCTGAATTTTCGACGTGCCATCTTAATTTCAGACCTCTTCTCCAGCCTTCCAGCGCAATTACGTATGCATCTAATAAACTTCCGTGTACATCAGAAATAACTTCTGATGACAAATGCGATAGCCACTCAGCATTATTCTCACTCATGCCTGATCCTCCTGATTAATCCATTTTAATACGTTGTTCTTATTCTACTCTTCTTTAAATATCTCAAATGATTTTCCTTGAAGCAAATCCTTATCTAATTTACCTTGAGCTTCAATAAATAAATTCCCTAAATATGTGTCTATATTATCATTAAATTCATCATAGTTCCCTGGTTTTGGTGTAAATTCTCCAAAAACCAGTCCATCTTCAGACCTTAAAAAATCAATTCTCATAAATGGACTGGGAATCATCTTGCTGATTCGCTCAGCCATTTCTATTTCTTCTTGCAAGACTCCTAGACCTTCAAAGGCTTTGTCATCATATTTTCCTGTCTGAATCCGCTCCCCTTTTCCGTTCCACCAGCAATATTTTATTTCCGGCGTCCGGATAATTTCAAGGATAACTCCTGTCTTGCCATAAAAACAATAAAACTTCACATCACGTCCAGATACTTTATTTGCAGCATCTTCAAGGATTAATTCCTCAATGCGCCAAGCGTCCTGTTCTACTTTATTTTCCAGCAAGTCCTTTTCCATACGATGCTTTAATAAAGACCAGTTAGATAATTTTTCTCCTGTCTTTACACTTATTATATCACTAGATGCATATACAATGTAAACTCCCCGGCCTCCCGCACCTTCAGCAGGCTTGATGACGATATTTTCCTTCTCTGGCAGCGTCTCAATCGTGTATATCTCCTCTGGGCTGTCAGGAATTCGTATCGATTGTTTTTTTATAAAACGGTAGGCCGTTTGTTTATCATCTAATTCGTATTCTGGGAGTGTACCTAAAAGCTGATATTGTCTGACACGCATATTCATGCAGGAGCGGTAGGAAGCAACATCTGCTAAACTGATCGCATCTTTTGTGAGCCCTGCTCGTGCCATAAATTCAGAGGCATGTTCTTTCACACCTGCTAATACTTTGGTGAAAATACGCTGTTTAAATGCTGTTTCTTCCTGCTGAAACTGGCGCGCGGCTGCCTCCAGTAAATTCCTGAAATTATGGTCTGCCAGCCTTTTCTGCTCAATACGTTTATCTAATTCCGTTATGATTTTTCCTTTGTCTTTCTTTTCTTTCATATATCTCCAGAGAGAATCATAATCATATTGCTTCAGAGCTTTCTCTGCTTCGAATAGCTTCTCTCTCAACAAAACGGTTTCTGATTGATAGTGAAGGAGCTGTTCCTGTAAATAGGTTATATAATTATCCTTTTCTTTCCCGGAAGGAAGGAGCTTTCTTAAAGAAGCTGTCTTCTGATACGTATTGCTTTTCATGATTTTCTTAATTTGCTTATCAGTCTGTGTAATACTGGCTTTTGTATACTCTAATTGGGCTTCTTTCTCGATTAGCTGATCAATCATTTCCTCGTAGGATTTATCTTCTGACATCTTCATTTCCTCCTTCCTCCAGCTTAGCTGAAATGACAAAACTGTCTTGCAGCATATCGATGAACAACTGTTCTTCCTTTGTCCAATTGGATACTGCCATCGGATAATACCGTAAAGTATGGCTTTGTTCCTCAATCAGCTGCTCTCTTATTTCCTGATTGAAAGGATACCATACTGCTATATCTCCTACATAACGATGCAAATTTATAGCGCAACGCCGCATATTATATATAGAATTCTTTTTCTTTGGTACTTTATTTATAATTACCTTAGCAGCAGTTGTCTGCAGCTCAGGCAGATAGCGCTGTTTGTCCTGGAAAATAAGCGGATTTTTGATAATGGTCAGCTTAGCTTGCACTTTTTCTCCATAGACAAGCATTTTCACATGTTCACCATCAATATTGTCTCGTACCTTTTGATGAATAAACTTTGATTGCTTCAAATCATATATACCACGCTGTATCAGACCAACAGTAAGCCCTTTTTCCTTTAACAGACGAATTTCCTTCCATATCTCACTATCGTATTGACGAAAATCTGCTATATAAGCCACATCCACCTGATTCAGGGTATTCTTATCGAGCATTGGTTTTGGCACAGCAAACCTGCGCTCTTTCAGCTGGTACGGGGAATATAAATCTCGTGTTTGCTGATGCATCCGGTTATGCGCTTCTGCATATTCCTTACGCGCCCCCATAAGAAAGCCGTTATATCCAAAGGAGGAATTACCCGTTAATGAGCCTGATGATTGCATCGGGAAGGATAGTGGTCCTGTTGCTAAATCTTTTACCTGCTCTCCTCCAAAGACAAGCGCTAACCGCTTTTTAAATTCACTATCTGCGGCAAAACGCACCTCATCCCAATAGCCGACTTTCTCTAAAACTGGAAGCCTTTGAAACATAATAGAGGACATATTTGAAAAAATATATTTCCCAGGCATTCCTCTGCGGTATAAATATAAATCCTCAGTCAATCTCGCATGCTCAGAAGTATTAGCGATAACTGAAGGATTTTCCACCAGATGACGTGCCTGAACTTCTAACTTTTCCGGATGTGACCAATCATCGGCATCATTAATGGTTATAAATTCTCCAGTGGCTTGTTTAAACGCTATATTTCTAGCTTTATATGGGCCGGAGTTTGTTTCTGTCTGCATGAGTCTAATCCGATTATCTTTTTCCATCCACTCTTTAACAACAGCTCTCGTATTGTCTGAACTGCAGTCATCTACTACAATGATTTCAAGATTAGTCCAGGTTTGCTTTGTTAAGGACCTTAGTGCAACAGAAATGCCCGATTCCGAATTAAATGCGGGAATGATTACCGTGATTTTAGGCTGTTCATTCTGCTCACCTTTTATCTGAATCGGGTTTGTATCCAGCCTATCATAAGGATGCTCCCCATGAATTTCGCTATTGATATAGATAGGCTCCAGCTGATAGGATTGCAGCATTTCATTTATCCAAAAAAGACGATCATCCTGCTCTGTACACAGATTGGCCAGTGCCAGTAATAAATCAGGGTGCTTCTCGACTTTTAGTGCTTCCTTTACCAGCTTTATGCCATTTGAATGTAGTTCCAGTATTTTATAAGCTTCGGCAAGCAGAATAATAATACGACGGCGCACGTCTATATTCTGCTCTTCCTCAAGCGCCAATTCCAAATAAATAATTGCTTGTTCAGCGCTGTTTGAAGTCAGTTTATTGGCAAACCAATAACCCAGCTCCCATGCTGCTGCTTTTATTAGATATTTATTATTGGAATGATATAAAATCTCCTGTAAATCTTTCAGAGCATGTTCCTCAAAGCCAAGGTCATACAGATAATTTTTAATCGGCTTCAGTTGATTACTTGCATCCTTTTGTTTATAGGATTTACTATAGAGTTTTTTTATATTTCTACGGCCCAGTACATAGGAAGGAACGGCTTTTACCAGCGAAATACTGTCTTTTTTCCAATCGGTTGCCCTTTGCTTCAAGGATTCGGCATACAAAAAGGCAGACTTATAGTTTCTATAAGTCCCCTTCAATACTGTTTCTTCATTTCTTTTTTCTGCCAGCTCTTCTTCCGTATCATGAAGACGTTTGTGAAGCGCAGCTTTATCGATTGGCTGTTTCATTTTCAAGACAACTCTTTTCCCCTAATTGTTCTACATATGCTTGTTCTGCATTGGATGCCGGGATTATATCTTTCATATCTTCCAGTACCTGTTTATTTGCCGGAACCCACATTCCCAGCTGACCAAAGTAATTTTCTATGTGTGTTGCTGCATTATCCAAAGCTGCTTGATTATCGGGTGATTCTGTCAAAATAACCTGCAACTGCTCCACCGTCAATTCTGGTAAATACTTTTGTTCATATTGATAAACTGTTGGCTTGATACATACCGCTCTTTCAGCAGCTATCTTTTCTCCATATACAAGCATCTGCAGATGAATCCCATCCAGTTTTTGACGAATGGTCTCTTCTATTTTTTTCGGCAAGGCAAAATCATAGGCGTTGATTTGTACCAGTCCGATTCGGTGTGCCTGTACTTGTAAGCAATCATTAAATACTTGCCAATCCGCTTCATTAAACGCACGGAAATCACTGGCAATAATCAGGTCAAATTTCCGGATGCCGTCTGCCTTTTCTTCTCTGACCGGCCACATTGGCTCCGGCACAGGATATGGACGAATTGTCATCGGATAATTATAGCGTAAATCATCTGTTGTTTGATGATAGTTTTCCAGCGATTCAACATACTCTTTGCGCACCCCCATAAAAAAGCCGTTATAACCAAAGGCTGAGCTTCCAGTTAAGGAGGTGACTGCTTGTCTAGGCAGAGATAATGGACCAGAGGCTAAGTCTACGTAGGCTTTTGTCCCGAATTTTTTTAACAACCTGCGTTTAAATTCGCCGTCTGCCGCAAAGCGCACACTATCCCAGTATCCAACCTTTTCCAATACAGGCTTTCTGCGGAACATAATAGATGACATATTCGGGAAGATATATTTTCCTGGCGTTCCCCGGCGGTAGAGCTTCATATCTTCTGTGATTCTTGCATGCTCTGAGGTATTAGCAACTACCTCTTTGTTTGCCATTAAGTGTTTTGCTTGTATTTCCAGCTTCGAAGCATGTGACCAGTCATCTGAATCGTTGACCGTTACAAACTCTCCGGATGCTGCTTGTAATGCAATATTCCGGGCGATATATGGCCCGCTGTTTTGTGGTGTCTGCAATACTTTAATCCGGCTGTCCTTCTTTGCATATTCCTGCACAATCTCTAAGGTATTATCCGGGCTATGGTCATCGACAATTATCAATTCGATATGCTGCCACGTTTGTTCAAGTATAGATTCAATAGCTACTCTGATCCCATCGCCGGCATTATATGCAGGAACAATCACGGAAATAAGCGGTGCATCCTCAATATCTTCATGTGTTTTTATTGTATAGAGTCTATCATATTGACCTGTTTCGTCAGTGGCAATGTTATCTAAGTGATACAGAGAGAATGCTTTATTAATATAGACAAATCGATCGTTGATATCTGTTTCTAAATTCGCTAAAGCAAGATAGGTATCTGCATGCTCAGCTGATTTTAAAACACTTAAAAGGACTCGTCTTGCTTTTTCACTTTCACCGGTTTCATCAAGTAATTCTGCCTTGATAATAGCAATACGGCGCTGCTGATCAGGCTGGAGAATTCCTTCTTGCACAAGAGGAAGATATTTCAAAGCAATCGCCGCATCTTTTTCATTATATTGATTTGCATGCCAAAGAACCTTTTCCCAGGCTACTTTTCTTTTTAAATAAGGGTCATTTGCCTGTTGAAGATAAGCTTCCAAATCTGCCAGTCCTTTTTCGATAAAGCCCAGATTGTATAAATGATACTTTATCTGCTTCAGACGCTGTCTCTCTGCTTCTTTTTTTCCAAGCAAAACACGCTTAATTGCATCCTTCTGCTGGTTATTTAATATATTTAAGAGATATTTTCGCTGCTTCTCCCCTAATACCGAGTAAATAAACCAATCTACCGGCTCTGCCACTATTTTTTTGATAACTCCTGCCATTATGACACCACCATTTTCCAGTAAGCTTGCTATTTGTTCAGTGTTTTTCTCTCTGTTCGTGTTTTCGGAGGCTCTGCTTCCTCTTCTACTGTCTGTTTTAGAAGCTTTCTTCTCTGTTGCTCTTTTCTTTCTGTTCTTGTTTTTGGAAGACTCTCTTCTTTTTCTATCTGTTCCCGCAAGTTCCTGAGACGCAATGCTCTTCTTTCTGCACGCGTTACAGGAAGCTCCTTTTCTTCAGAGTCTGCTTCGTTTTGCATTTCTTTATTCAACAGAACTCTTTTCTCGGTACGTGAACTGAATTCAGATATTTGCATCTGCCCTGCCTGCTTTTCTGTATCTTTATTCTGCTGTTCATTACTGATCGACTCTGTTTCCGGTACTGCTTCTTTTTTTTCAGGAACAGTCTTCGTCTGGCTGGTTTTATTCTTAGCCTGTACTTTGGGTTTAGTTGTTTTTGTTTTCACTAATCTTTTTTCTGCTTCCTGCTTTGGGCCGGTTTTCGTCGCTTTCTGTGCTTTTACCGTCCCAGTGTTTTTATTTTGTTTTACCGCCTTTTTCTTAACACCCACCGCTTCACGGTATTTAGCGACAGCTTCTTCTGCGGTTCCATCAAATTTAACCTGTCCCTGCTCCATCCAGATGCCCCTCGTACATACTTTTTCAACAAACCCCATACTATGCGAGACAATGATAACGGCTTTTGCGTGCTCCATCATCTCCTGGATACGTACGCTTGCTTTTTCTTGAAAGGCGAGATCTCCTGTTGACAGAGCTTCATCTATAATAAATACATCCGGTTTTAAAATTGCCGCAATACTAAAACCAAGGCGTGACTTCATTCCGGCTGAATAATGCTTTACCGGCTTATCAATTGCTTTTCTAATTCCGGAGAATTCAATAATCTCATCATATTTTTCATCGACACGTTCTTTCGGAATTCCTAATAGCATCGCATTTAAATAGATGTTATCTGTTCCTGTTAATTGCGCATTAAATCCTGTACCGTAACCAAGCAGAGAAGATGTCTGGCCATTTACCGTCAGCGTTCCTTCATCGGGCTTCAGGATATTTGTAATCGTCTTACACAGCGTACTTTTACCCGCTCCATTATGGCCAATAATACCAACAACTTCACCTTCTTTAATATCAAAGCTGACATTTCTTAGTGCCCAATAGTCTTCTTTTTTATTTTGAAGTTTGAAAGATACTCCGGCATTCTCAGCTTTTACAATCGATTTCTTACCAACATTCGTTTCTGTCTTGGTAACATTTAAACTGCGTTTCTGTCTTCTTTGGCGTGCTACGGGAGGAACCGTTTCTTTATAATGCTCAATAACGGTTTTAGGGGCTCCAATTTCTTTGACATAGCCATTGTCCAGCCAGATTAATCGATCGCAGTTTTTCTGCGCATAACGTAGACTGTGGGTAACAATAATTACCATCTTTGCATTCGCAACCAGTTGTTTCAGCTTTGCTGCTGCCTTACTTCCAAATTTCACGTCTCCTGTATTCAACGCCTCATCCAAAATGAGAATTTCCGGCTGAAGGTGTGATGCGACACTGAAGCCAAGCCGTGCCTTCATCCCACTGGAATAATATTTCATCGGCTGATCAAAAAACTGACCAATCTCCGAGAATTCATGAATGTCTTCAATATAATCATTGATCAACTGCTTATTAATGCCAAGCATCATTCCATTTAAATAGACATTTTCTCTGCCTGTCAGTTCTTTATTAAAGCCCATACCAAAAGAAAAAAGGGCTGTTACATTCCCGTCGACCTCCATCGTTCCTTCATCCTGTTCAAGGATTCCGGTAATAATCTTGCTCAACGTTGTTTTCCCGGCACCGTTTGAACCTATAATTCCTAAAATCTCTCCTTGAAAACCGGTAAACGTAATATCTTTTAACGGCCACACCAATTCCTTTTTCTTTTTATTTTCTTTCTTTTTGAAAAGGTTCGTAAGGATAGATTTTAAATCATCGGTATGCCGGTTATCATGAAAGGACACGGATATATTTTTCGAAACAACAACCTCTTCTTTAGACTGTTTATCATTTTTTTCATTATCATGATTTGACATAATAAAACCTCTTTTATCGTACGATAGCATATTTATCTGGACCATGAGGTCATAATCCAGTATTCTGTAGAAACCTCTCCCTGCAAAGAGAGAGGGAAATTTACAATATGCTGCGTACTTGATTCATTCCATCATGCTGTAAGCGCATCATGGATTTTAGACTATAATGCTTTAATAATCTTATGTTCGTTCTTACTATAATAATAAATCATGTAGACACTTATCGCTAAACTGAAAATAAAAATAATGCCTAAGCCCAGAAAATCTGGCGCTTGATGATACATTAAAATATCACGGTAGGATGTTACCATAACGGCTATCGGATTAATATCTACAAAGAAACTATATTCAGGTGGCAAACGCCCGCCTTCCCAAATAATTGGTGACGCATAGAAAAAAAGTCTCGTCACATAACCAAGCAAATTGTCGATATCCCGTACAAATATTGTAGCATATCCTAATACAAGTCCCAGCATTAAGTGGAATGTCAGTTGTATAAGTATAAGAATTGGTAAATAGATAACATGCCAATCCGGAAAAACACCATATCCAATCAAAAATCCTGCAATGACAATTAATCCAAATCCAAAGTTAAATAATTGCGTCAACGTAAATGATATCGGAAATAACGATTTCGGTAAATACACCTGGTTAATAATCGAACTGTACCTTAAAATTGATTTAGATGCTGAATTCATACTTGTGGATACCCATCTCCAGACAACTAAACCAACGACCAGGAATAAACCAAAATTTTCTCCACCCCGATCTAAGATAATCACGACTAAGAAATAAAATACGAGTACGTTCAATAACGGATCGAGCAGCCACCAGAAATAACCTAGATAGCTGTTTCGGTGCTCCGCTTTCAATCCGGATTTCACGAGATAGAACAGTAAGTCTTTTCTCCGCAAAATCTCTTGTATATAGTTTTTCATTATAATTTGACACCGCCTAATAATTTCAACACTTTCCATCGTGGACATAATACTATGGTTGTCCCTATGAGAAGTGGCTTTTTCAATCATTTCCTTATCAATAGTTTCCCTATTAAAAGGTTTCCTGAGCCTAGTTGCTATTATACACTAAAATATTATTCCCTACTTCTTCACATTCCATTTTAATAAATCTCTAAGAGAGCGGGCTACATAATGGGAAAAGTAGTATACTGTTTTGGGAAGAGTCTGTTGCTCCACTTCCCGGAATACGTACCAGTTTCTTTTTGCTGCTTTCCACTTGTTGCTGGAGATGGAATTGCCGACTAGACGATACCTTGCCAGCACTTCTGGAAGTCCATAAGCAAAATGACCGTTTTTTGTGATTTCCAGCCAGAAGGCATAGTCTTGTCTAGTACGGATATTTACCATGCGCCGTTCTCCTATCCTTTCACGATCTAACATTACTGTCAGACAGCCGATAACGCAACGTTTCATTAAATCTTCATACGTCACTGTTGCAGGAGCTGTGCTGATTGCACCGGTATCTGTACCGTCCTCATTCATGCGCACATACTGTGTGAAAGAAAAGGCAACACCGTTATCCTGCATAAAAGCGAGCTGTTTTTCTAATTTTTTAGGCAGCCATAAATCATCGCTGTCTAAAAAAGCAATATAACGTCCTTTTGATTGATCCATTGCTGTGTTGCGGGCAACAGCTGAGCCTTGATTTGTATCTAATACAGTTAAATGAATCCGAGAATCTTTGCCTGCATAGCCTTTTACAATTTCCGCAGACCGGTCTGTCGAGCAATCATCAACAATTATCATTTCCCATTCCGAAAATGTCTGTGCCTGTACCGATTTGATGGTTTCAGCAATAAATTGTTCGGAGTTATACGTTGGAGTAATCACAGAAATTATTGGTTTTCTATTTTCCAAGTCATCCACCTACTTCATTTCGTCCTGTTCATTCAATATACGATGATAAATGGTAATCAGTTTCTCTTCCTCCACACCCCAATTCAATTGTTCCTGGACAGCTTTTTTCCCGTTTTCGCCCATTTGTTTTGCGATGTCTGGGTGATTTCTTAAATAATCCAACGCGTCCTTTATCTCCTGATCATTGTGCGGATTTACCGTGATACCGCATTGGTACATTTCAATAAACCTCTTCCAAACAGGGAAGTCAGAACAAATAATCGGAATGCCGGCATTCATATACTCAAAGAATTTGGTTAATTCTTTCTTCATATAATGCTCTGTTTTTGGAAAAATCGCAACCCCTGCCAACCAATTATGCTCCAGATAGGCTTGTTCAATTTCTTCTTTAGGGATATATTGATCTACACCTTTGATATAAATTCGGTCTGATTGATTTTTGGCAATACGATAAATTTCAACTGCAAACTCTGTTGAACACTTACCAATATAATTCATTGTGATTTTCTTATCTATTAAAGGAAGCTTTGCATGCAGAAATGCACCGCGCACATCTGTTACATTGCCAGTGTATATTAATTTATCTTCTATTTCACCTTCACGCTGATGCTCTAAAAATGCAGTATTTACCATTGGGTAATTTAAAACGCAATCTCCATCTGGATAAATATCCTTATAATATTTCTCAGCAAGGATTAATTCCATCTTCTTTGTGAAAAACTGCTCCACTTTTTTATATGCTTTCGCAACAAATTTGCGGATAGTTTTTGGTAAATATTCTTTTTGCAGCATGCTGGTGATGTAATCTTCATGAATATCATATATTACATGATTCCGGCTGTTTTTAAGCAGCCACCCGACTGGCAGCAGCTCCGGATCATGAAAATGATAAACATCAGCATTTAATTTTTTCGCCTGCTTATAAAGCATCCAGGCACCTTTGGTCATACGTTCCAATCTGCTTGTATAATCTATAATCGGGATATGCTTGATTCCACTCTCACTGTCCATACCAGCTTCTGTTTCTTTGGCAATTAAATATACGTCGAATCCAGCTTTTTTTAATGATTTACATTCCTTATGATAAATTCTTGGATCATGAGGATGATGTACTGTTGTTAAATGAACAACACGTTTCTTTTCATTCATTTGAGCTGTCCTCTCTATTTGTTATTCATCGTTGTTGATCAATCGTTTGATTAAAGAGCTTCTCATATTCTTTGACAATCTTCTCTGCACGGAAGGATACTGCTCTTTCCCATCCTTTTTCCGTTACTTGGCTTTTTTTTTCGTCATTCCAATTTAAAACCTCTTCCATTTGTCCAGCAAGTGTACTTGAATCTCCTACTGGTATAATCACGCCATATTTACCATTGTCCAGAACTTCTGCTGCACCTGGTTTGGCATCTGTAGAGATAATAGGTATCCTGGTAGCAAGCGCTTCTGTCAGCACATGTCCGAAACCTTCCCTTTTGGAGGATAATACGAAAATGTCCGCCTTGTTAAAATAAGCATATGGATTTTTCTGAAAGCCTACAAAAAATACATATTTATCCATATCCAATGCCTTTACTTGTTTTTTCAGTTTATCTTTCAGCTCTCCCTCACCAAGGATGACAAGGTTAGCCGTGATGTTCTTGCGCAATTCAGCAAAAGCACTGATTAATGTCGCCTGGTCTTTATCATCTACCAGACGCCCTGCTGTAATAATCACTTTTTCTTTTGGGCTATTGAATATAGATTGATACTCCTTGGCTATGTCATCTTGTTTCATCAAGGTTTCTATATTTTCCACATCGACAGGGTTATAAATAACCTTTACCTTTTTGGGATTTACTTTGTAGTTTTGAATGATATTCTGCCTTACTCCTTCAGAAAGGGCAACGACTTTTTTTGAAAACCGGTAGGCTAATCCATATAACTTCAAGTTCACATTAAATTTTCCTTCTGTTCCTAATAACGCCGCTTCCCGAACAATATTTTTTGCGTTATGTCCAGATAGCAGCCTTGCTGCAATTGCAATGAGGTTATAGTTAGGGATTGTACTAAAAATTATATCGGGCTTTTCCTTTTTTATAATTTTGGAAAATGGAACAATTCCCGAACGAAGTCTTTTGGTCGGCAATTTAATAAAGGTGATTTCTTTTTTTAAGTATTTTTCATAATCACCTTCATAATCCAAGGTAATCAATGTCGGCTCAAACTGGTTTAAGTCAATGTTATTTAATAGATTAAGCATCGTTCTCGCCGCACCGCCAGATCCCAACTGATATATAAAGAAAAATATTTTTTTCTTTTCCCCCATTTTTTTCATTCCTCTGCAAAGTAAATTTGTCGATATTTTACCCAGAAAAATTATAACATAGAGGCAAAAATAAATACATTTTTGACAGTGAACGTTTTGTTAAAAATAGCTTAATGGCACTTGTTAGAATATAAAAAATGAAGCAAAGGAACGAAGGCCATTGTTTCATTAGAAATGATAGCTTGTTGAATTATTTTCCAAGGATAACATGTGCAGCTCTTAATTGCCATAGGGCTTCATCGAGCTTTAGACCTTCGTTACTCAGGTTTTAACTGTTCCTATCTCTGCCTTTCATACTCATGTTCTAACGAAATATACCTTTATTATTGGAAACTAACACAGTTGGAAATGGGCATTTTGAAAATATCAAATACTATATACGCAAAAAAACAAAAATGCAGACTTCCATCCAGCCTGCATTCACCTTTTACTTTTCTTCTTCCTCTATTCTTGCTTTCATATATTCCAATACACTTGTTTTTAGATCTGGCCTATCAAGCGCAAAATCTATCGTTGCTTCGATAAAGCCAAATTTATTGCCTACATCATACCTCCTGCCTTCAAAATTATATGCTACAACTTCCTGCTTCTGATTAAGCTGCTTTAATGCATCTGTCAGTTGAATTTCATTATCCTTTCCAGGTGCCAATGTTTCTAAAATCGAGAAGATTTCTGGTGTCAGAATATATCTTCCCATAATAGCTAAGTTGGACGGTGCTTCCTCTGCGTTGGGTTTTTCAACAAGGTCATGTACAAAACTAGTTCTGTCTCCCATTTGTTCCTTGTTTTTAGGGTCAATTATTCCGTACTTTGATACGTTTTCCCACGGAACAGAATGCGCTCCGATAACAGCTGTGTGATATTTCTCATAGACATCAATCAGCTGCTTCAAACATGGTTTTTCTGACACCACAATATCATCACCAAGTAAGACAGCGAACGGATCATTTCCTATAAATGAGCTTGCACACCCAATCGCATGACCAAGACCAAGTGGTTCTTTTTGGCGGATATAATGAATATTCGCTAACTTAGAGATACTTCTAACCTCTTCTAATGTTTTCAAATCTTGTTTCTGCTCTAATTTTTCTTCAAGTTCATATGATTTATCAAAATGATCTTCTATGGCACGCTTGCCTCTCCCGGAAATAATAATGATGTCTTCGATTCCCGAGGCTACCGCTTCCTCAATAATATATTGAATCGTCGGCTTATCTACAATTGGAAGCATTTCTTTTGGCTGTGCCTTTGTTGCTGGCAAGAATCTTGTTCCTAAACCCGCTGCAGGAATAATAGCTTTTTTGACTGTCATACAATTCGCCTCCAGTATGTTTTATTGATATTCATGGTATACTTCCATATAGTTGGATAAAATAAGTTTATCTACCAATCACTATACATCTAAAATAGATAAATGTATAATATTGAACAAGTAAGATATTATAGGAATTTATATTTGAAAAAGGCAGGCTAAATAAATGAATCTATTTCAACAAATTCAAGATAAAAATGCGAAGATTTCCGTCATTGGTCTGGGTTATGTAGGTTTGCCACTAGCAGTGGAATTAGCAAAAGAGTATGATGTTGTCGGTTTTGACCTTAATGAAGCAAAGATAGCACAATATCGAAAAGGTATTGATGTAACAGATGAAGTCGGCAATGAGGCTTTAAAAGATTCTTCCTTGGTATTAACAAGTGCTCCAAGTGATATCAGCGATTGTAAATTTCATATTGTTGCTGTGCCTACTCCGATTAATTCAGATAAAACGCCGAACCTAAATCCTGTAATTTCAGCAAGTGAAATTGTCGGGAAGCACCTCTCTGAAGGCTCTATTGTTGTCTATGAATCAACAGTATATCCTGGAACAACAGAAGAGGTATGTATTCCTATTTTAGAAGAAAATTCTCATTTGGAATATGGAAAAGATTTCAAAGTGGGGTATTCTCCAGAACGGATTAATCCAGGTGATAAGGTGAACACACTTGTTACTATTCAGAAAATAGTATCCGGTTCTGATGAAGAGGCTTTAAAAGAAATTTCCGCTTTATATGGTTCCATCATTCGGGGTGGTATATTTGAAGCACAATCTATTAAGGTTGCTGAAGCTGCGAAGGTAATAGAAAATTCACAGCGTGATATTAATATTGCTTTTATGAATGAGCTTTCCATGGTCTTTAATAAGATGGATATTGATACAAAGGCTGTTTTGGAAGCTGCCGGTACCAAATGGAACTTTTTGAAATTTACTCCCGGTCTTGTGGGCGGGCACTGCATCGGTGTGGACCCATATTATTTCACCTATAAAGCAGAGCAGCTTGGTTACCATTCTCAGATTATTTTGGCTGGAAGAAAAATTAATGATGATATGGGCAGATATATCGCAAGTAACATTATTAAGAAAATGATAAAGTCGAAGCTTCAAATTAATGGTGCTCGTGTTGCCATTCTTGGGTTGACATTTAAAGAAAATGTTGCGGATGTTCGCAATACGAAAGTGAATGATATTGTCGATGAACTGACAGAATATGGTGTTGATGTTCTCGTTCATGATCCAAAAGCGTCCCCTGAAGAAGTGAAGGAGGTTTTCGGATTCGAATTGGTTCAAGATAATGAATTAAAAGAATTGGATGCAGTAGTTTTAGCTGTACCACATGAGGAATATAACGAATACCGCGCAAGTGACTTCTTGTCAATGTACAGGACAGAGGATAAAGTATTTATCGACATCAAGGGTGTGTACGGCAGGAAAGCTTTAGAGGCAGAAGGCTTTAATTACTGGAGCTTATAGAACAAGCTTCATTCAGCAAATAGAATTGACATACTTTTATGCTATGGCAGAAATCAAAAAAAAGCAGTGACCTCAATCACTGCTTTTTCTTGATTTCTTTCTTTTTTTAAACGGTTTAAATATAAATGCCTTCACCCGGCGGAGCATGGTTACTACCGGCCTTTTACCTCCCATAACAAGGCCGGCCAGCTCGGCAAAAATATGTAGAAGAATTATCATCACAGCTGTAAAGAATAAAGAAATCGTTAAATCAGCTTCTGAAAAGAGGATGCCTATTATCCCGAATAATGCACTGAACAGATAAATGATTACAACTGTTTTTTGATGGCTGTAGCCGGCATCAATCAGCTGGTAATGAATATGACGGCGGTCTGCTGTCATAATGCTTTCCTTATTGTACATGCGCCGAATCATCGCAACCAGTGTGTCAAAGATAGGTACAGCCAGAATCACAACTGGAATAATAAAACTGAAGAAGGTAATATTTTTAAACAAACCTAAAATTGAAATGATCGCCACAATATACCCCAGCAAATTCGAGCCGGTGTCCCCCATATATATCTTGGCGGGGTAAAAATTATGATATAAAAAGCCGATATTTGCTCCGATAAAGGTAATACATAAATAAGCAACCAGAACCTGATAATCGACAAGCGCCATGGCGAAGATACTGATCATAGCAATGGTTGTGACCCCTGTGGCCAGCCCGTCTAATCCATCAATTAAATTAATGGCATTGGTAATTCCGATAATCCAGAAGAAGGTAAGTACAGGGCCTAAAAAGCCCAGCTCAACGACTCCCAGAAGCGGAATCGTGATACGTTCAATTACCAGGCCTGCATAAATAAGCAGACTCGCAGCAATAACCTGTCCTGATAATTTAATAAGAGGGCGTATCGTATACTTATCATCAAGCGCTCCGGTAATCAGAATGATAATAGAGCCGATTAGAATTTCATCCACATAGATGTGTCTGGGCTGCAGGTAAAGCATCCCGAACAAAGCACCTATAAAAATAGCTAATCCGCCTAATCTCGGTGTTGCTTTCTGATGTATTTTCCGATGATTCGGTTTATCCATTACTCCCATTTTCACTGCCAGCTTCTTTACCGGGTAGGTAACCAGTAATGCCGTAATCGCAGAAATAAGAAAGGCTATTGTTAAATCCATATAGTTAAACATAGTATTCTCCTAGGTATTACAATTCGCTTGCGTCCAGCTTTCATTTAGCTGACAGCAGGAAAGAGAACAGGGTAAGCTCCCTATTCCATTTCCATTACATTGCTTTTTTCGACATTATTTCCTGCTAACTTCTTTAAATTATATAAGACTCTTCCTAGATTGCGCAATGATTTATCCGATTATTCTTCGGGAAACTTTCATGGCGGGCTTCTTTGCAGGCAAAAATAGGTAAAGGGAAGCTTTTATTGAGGATAAAGTTATGGTACATTCATTATTAATCAGTCTCTTGAAAAGGAGGTGCTCCAGCTTGTATTTGTATATTTTTGTATTAGCAGCTGTTATCGCTGTGCTGGGAATAATTCGTATATTCCGTTCCACCGTGGACAATATGCTGACCGAGCCAGAAAAGGTCCAGCAGTATATGTCGGGCTTTTTCACGAAGGTTGCTCTCGTAGAATTTTTACCTATCATCCTGGTTATACTCGGCTTTGTCTTTCTGCAGGGAGAACAGCTGGAAATGGCTGATGCCTATGTTCCTATTGCCATTATTGTCATTTTAATTATTTTTAATATGTTTTATGTTTTCTCTCAGCGCTCGCCTGCAGGTAATGTCGAACAGGATATGAAACAGCGTATTCAAACACTGATATTTCTTACGATTGCTTTAGCAAACTCGATTCCTTTTATTGCAATTATTTTTATCATTCTCTCGGTAAATTAATCCTGGTGTATATTTCATCAGGATTTTTTGTCTGCTTCTTCTGCTGTGCTGAAAAACTTCAGATAATCTTAGTAATTTCAGGTTTATGGCTTTCTTTCGCTGCTTTATTTACTTATAATATAGAATGTTATCGTTCTGATTCGGAAATGGAGGTTATGTTTTGCGTAAGCCGTCTGTCACAGTAGAAAAAATATGTTTACTGGCCGGGAAAATTATGCTGGCTTCTGGAGCTGAGACTTATCGGGTGGAGGATACGATGGACCGGATTGCACGGTGTTATGGTATAGAAAATCCTCAAAGCTATGCTACCCTGACCGGTTTACACTTCTCACTGGATTATACATCAAGCAGTTATTTCTTACGGATTACCAAGCGGGCTACAGACCTGCATAAAATAGATGAGGTTAATCAGCTTTCACGGGAAATTGTTGCCGAGCAAATGCCGCTTTCTACTGCCTATGATAAGCTGAAAACCTTAGAAAAACATGTGCCGACTTTTTCCTTAAGCTTTCAGGTTCTGGCGGCAGCACTGGTCAGTGGATGCTTTTCCTTGATGTTCGGCGGTATCTGGCCTGATTTTCTGCCGGCTTGTCTTGCCGGGGGAATCGGCTATCTGACAATGATTCTTTTTGATAAAATGATTGAAATTCGTTTTCTGGCAGAATTTTTTGGAGCATCGTTTGTCGGCTTAATAGCCTTATCATGTTTTTCGTTGGGATTCGGCGGCAGTCTGGAAATGATTATTATCGGTGCTGTGATGCCTCTTGTTCCCGGGCTTCCTATCACCAACGCCATCCGTGATTTAATGGCCGGCCACCTTGTTTCCGGTGTTTCTAAGGGAATTGAGTCCTTGCTTACTGCGGTGGCAATCGGGGCAGGGATTGCGATTGTTTATGGGTTCTTCCCGGTTTAAGAGGGTGTTCAAAATTTTTTGGCAGCCTATCGAATGGAGGATGGAGTGGAATGTTAGAGATAATTATACAGCTTGCTGCCAGTTTTATTGCATCTGCAGGCTTCGGCGTATTATTTAATGCACCTAAAAAATCATTAATTCCATGCGGTCTTGTCGGTATGATCGGCTGGATTTTCTTTTATACCCTGACGAATCATCAGGTAGACATTGTTGCTGCAACAGCGTTCGCAGCAATCCTTGTCTCTATTCTCAGTCAGGTTTGTTCACGTATTCTAAAACGTCCGATTATTATATTCACCGTATCCGGCATTATCCCGCTTGTTCCCGGCGGTGTTGCCTATAATGCCATGCGGAACTTTGTGGAGAATGATTATAATACAGCTATTCAGCTCTCTGCCCAGGTGATGCTGCTGGCTGGAGGCATCGCGATCGGTTTAATGTTTTCCCAGGTTATTAATCAAATCATGACGAAGCTGCAGAAGGCAAGGCAGTAATTTGCGCAGGAGTTTCTTTCGTGAAAGCTTTCATTTTAATAGTAAAAAGGGGCTGCTGCACAATCGATTACCTGATTGTGCAGCAGCCTCTTTGATTTATTTAAAATAGGAAACCTTTTTTAAAGCAACGCAAATTGGGATAGCTATCAAAATGCCCAGGACACTTTGGACTACATCCCCGGGTATAGAAGCCAGTGGTGTAATCCAGTTTCCGTATATAATGGATTCACCAATGTAATAAATAGCAATCATAAATGGAACAGAAACAATGGTCGCTGTCATGTTTAAAGTGATGCTATTCCCTTTGCGGCCTTGAAACCAGGCAATTTTACCAACGATGTACCCTTGCAGCCCGCGTGCTATAATTGTTATAGGAGTCCACAATAGCCAGCCCCCGATCATATCAAATAAACCCATTCCGATTGCTCCGGCCAAAGCACCTTTTTTTGGTCCGAATAAAATAGAGGCAATAAAAAGCATCGCTGTACCCATATGTACTAGCCCTCCATTTGCAGCAATCGGCAGTCGGAAATTTAGAAATGCGGTAGAAATAAAAATGAGTGCGATTAGCATAGAAGTAATGATTAAGTCTTGTGTTTTTTTACGTGTCTTTAAATAAGCTGAGGTATTCTCCATATTTAGATGTATTTGGCAAGTAAAAAATGTATGAAATGGCATTTAAAAATGCATGCCACTTGTCGCC
>NZ_LT727803.1:0-3965 GCF_900162665.1 Oceanobacillus sojae | reverse complement strand
CCCCTTTAGAAAATATTTTGTTCACTGCAGGGGATAAATTATCAAATCGTATCGTCTTCGGAACCCCGCCCATATGTTGAAACATCCGTTGTAAACCTTCCAATAAGCATTCTGTATTTTCCGAAGGAAAAACTTGAAAATAAAAGCTATTACTATACGGAAACGACATCACTAAGTACGGTAAATCGATCGTTTCTGAATCATAGTTAAATGGCCCAGTTCCAAAGTCAACTTGAGCTGTACCTGGTATAGATTCAAGAGGTAAGGCTGCTTCTGTCATCGATTCCTTTAATTCCTTTTTTCTTTTGGATACATAATCGCGTACAGTGCGGTCTGACCCTGTAAAGCTATGAAAATCTCTTAATTGCTCATACATTTTTTTAGCTGTTCTCTGATACTTCTTTTTCTTCTTTAAATCTTCTTTAATCCACTTATCTATAATGGGCTTAACTGGCTCCATTACCCGTGCTTTTCGTTTTTGCTTTTTCTTTCTTTTGAACTCTTCCTGATTTGCATACTTACTAACTGTACGTGGGTCAACTTCCATTCTCCTTGCCACATCGGCATAGGATTCACCTTTTTGATTTACCTCATGTCTGATATAATCAATTTGTGCCACTGCTAACATCTCCTAATAACCTCCTGTCGAACGTTGTTGGTCCAACGAGGAGTTTAAAGTTATTTGGAGGAGTTGGCAAGTGGCGCATTTAATTTATGTATGCCCTACGGGCCATACATAAATTAAATGCCAATCCCTACATTATTAGTTTGCCATAAACATTTAGACCTTCCTAACGTGAACTTTTTTATTACTTTAGCAGAATATTGACCTACCTTTAAGTGTCAATTTATAAAAAAATGACAAGGTCAGTTGATCGACAAGCTAAAAACAATCATGTAATCTGAAATAAACGATCCGTCCCCAGCCAATCCCCGCCAATATCGCCTATTATCTTTAATGACAAGCTAATCATCAAATGATAAAATAGAAAAAGTTTCAGTTCGTTCAAGGAGGTTCATATGAAAAAAGTTGCTGTGCTTCAAGATTTGTCATCCTTTGGGAAATGCTCTTTAACTGCTGCAATCCCTGTTCTTTCTGTCATGGGTGTTCAAGCCTGCCCCTTGCCAACAGCAGTTCTATCTGCACAAACAGGTTACCCGAGTTATTTTTGGGAAGATTTCACTTCTAGAATGAACCATTTTACAGAGGAATGGAACAAGCACGGGGAAACATTTGATGGGATATTTACTGGATTTGTAACTGGCGGAGAGCAAATCAAAAATATTTTTCATTTTTTAGATACATTTTATACGAAAGAAACAAGGTTGCTGGTAGATCCGGTCATGGGGGATGATGGAGAAGTCTATAAGATTTTTACCGGGGGATTATTGGAGAAAATGAAAGAATTAGTGAGACATGCAGATGTGATTACACCAAATGTGACAGAATGCTGTTTATTGTCTGGATTATCTTATGAGAAGTTACATAGCTATTCAAATGGCAAAGATTATATGAAAGCATTGAAGGAAGCAGGGAATAACCTGCAGCAAGCAACGGGTGCTGAAGTCACTGTTACTGGTGTGAATCCTCCGTCAATGGATTCAAAAGAGCAGTTTATCGGTAACTTGTATTTGGATAAGAATAAAACGTTTTACCATGAGATGGAGTATAACGGGAAAAGCTATTCAGGTACTGGCGATTTATTTGCTTCGGTCATGATGGGGAGCATGATGCGTGAAGATAACCTAGAAGATGCTGTACAGCTTGCTGTCGCATTCCTCAAAGAAGCTATCCAGGATTCATCGAAAGCAAAGGTTCCTGAAATAGAAGGGATAAACTTTGAAAAATATTTGGGGATGTTGATTGAAAGACATACGTAGGGTATTTCTTCCTCATTATTTGTCTACTTTTTTTGTATTCCTTCTTTCATTCCCTTCTCGAAATATGAATTTGGCAGCTGCAGCACGATTTCCTTCTCCTCTTCCGGCAAGTTTTCAATTTCCTCCATCATTTGCACTTCCTCCTCTTTGTTAACGCTTTATTTCCCATTACTAACAGGTTGTTCCATTTGAATTCTGAAAAATTAATTAATTTTCTAGTTTTCACAGGTATATATATTGACAAAGATACTGTTCATTCTGTAAAGTTAATGATTAATCCCCTTCTAATCTTTAGGGTATTTTTAATGTTTTTAAAGGGTGTTCAAAGGTTCAATAAAATAACGCATTAACATACAAAATATTAGCAGAAAGGTTATTTTAACAGCTTTTTGAATAAGCACTGTTAACATCTTTATCAACTAAAGAATTGAGGAATTTAATCATGAGTGAAACTATACAACCGAAAGCAACTATCGTGATTTTTGGAGCAACTGGAGATTTGGCAAACCGTAAATTGTATCCATCTATCTATCGTCTTTATAAGAGTGGAAAATTAGATGAAGATTTTGCAGTTATCGGTCTCGCCCGCCGTGGATGGAACAATGATATTATCCGCGAAAAAGTAGAGGAATCGATTCAGGGCTTAATTTCTGAAGGCGAAGACGTATCCGAATTCACCTCTCATTTTTACTATAGATCATTTGATGTGACATCTACAGATTCCTATAATGACTTAAGGGATATGGTGGAGTCTCTTGAGACAGAATACCATACCGGTGGAAACCGCCTGTTCTACTTAGCAATGGCTCCAGACTTTTTCGGCACAATCGCCAATCAGCTCAAAAACCATGGCTTAAAGGAAACTTCAGGCTGGACACGGTTAGTTATCGAAAAACCGTTTGGACATGACTTACCATCAGCTAAAAAGCTGAATAAAGAGCTCCAGGCTGCTTTTGATGAAAATCAAATTTATCGTATTGATCATTACCTCGGAAAAGAAATGGTTCAAAATATTGAAGTTATCCGTTTTGCGAATGGAATCTTTGAGCATCTGTGGAATAACCAGTTTATCAATAATATTCAGGTTACCAGCAGTGAGACCCTTGGTGTAGAAGAGCGTGCGCATTATTACGATAAATCCGGTGCTACGAGGGATATGATTCAAAACCATATGATGCAAATGGTTGCCCTGCTTGCTATGGAGCCGCCGATTAATCTCAGTACAGAGGAAATCCGTTCTGAAAAAATAAAGGTATTGCGCGCATTGCGTCCGATAAAAGAAGAAAAAGTCAGCGAGTATTTTGTCCGGGGTCAGTATGGTGCCGGGAATATAAACGGTGAAGAGGTCATCGGCTATCAGGATGAAGCAGATGAGTTAAAAGGTTCTGAAACAGAAACCTTTGTTGCCGGAAAGCTGGCGATTGATAACTACCGCTGGGCCGGTGTTCCTTTTTATATTCGCACAGGAAAGCGTATGAAAGAAAAATCAACAAAAATTGTTATCGAATTTAAAGATATTCCTATGAACCTTTATCATAAAAAAGATGATTTACGCAATCCGAATCTGCTTGTCATTAATATTCAGCCAAACGAAGGAATTACACTTCACCTGAATGCGAAGAAAACAGGTAATGGCAATTTAACAGAGCCAATTCAGCTTGCTTATCATCAGGATGCCCAGGCCGGGATTAACACGCCGGAGGCTTATGAGAAGCTTATCTACGACAGTATGCTTGGCGATGCAACCAACTTTACACACTGGGATGAGGTAGCATTGTCCTGGGAATTCGTCGATCGTCTGTTAGCCAGCTGGGCAAGTCAAAAGGCGGAATTTCCGAATTACGAATCTGGATCTATGGGCCCGAAAGCTGCCGATGAACTGCTTGAAAAAGATGGATTCCGCTGGTGGCCAGAATAAAACTATCCCATTATAACGAAAAAATAAGCCCTTGCAGTCTGAACTGACCCCTGTCAAGTAGACAAGAATAAAAAGCACATTTATGCAACCTGAGTCCTGAAATGATAGGGGCTCAGGTTATTTAATTTCTTCTGGAATCGTTGATGATTGTAGAATCTAATATATT
>NZ_LT727802.1 GCF_900162665.1 Oceanobacillus sojae | reverse complement strand
ACTCAACTTTCGCAGCTAGAAAGAAGCATTCAATTTAACTAGCCGTAAAGCTTATTACTGTTCAAATATGGTCGTTGACATTAGAAATAGGTATAAAAAAACACCTCAACTTTTGGTATAGTGTAATTGACTAGAAAACACTACCAATACAGAAGAGGTGTCTCCTATATGATAGCGAATAATGACCAAAATAATCAACTACCAAATGAACTTTCTTCCATCTTTAAAGAATTAAACGTGTATAAGCATCTTAGAAAAGCTGGTATTACAAAGTCTGTCGGTTTTACTTGTGCCTATCTTTTTCAATTGATTTTTTGTTTGATCTTTGAAAATAAGAACTGGTATCAAATACTTCAAAGTAACAAAGCGAGTGATTGTCCAGAGAAGAATGCTGTCTATCGTTTTTTAAACAAATCTACCTTCGCTTGGAGAAGGTTCTTACTATTTCTAAGTGCTCATACCATTGGAAAAGTAACCAGCTTAACGCGTCATGATCGCCCCAAAGTATTGATTGTAGATGATTCTTCGTATGATCGTAACCGCAGTAAATCGGTTGAATTATTAGCTCGCTGTTTTGACCATGCATCCCAAAAGATGCGCTTTTATAAAGGGTTCCGTATGCTCACGCTTGGTTGGTCAGATGGTGCAACGTTCATTCCCGTAGACTTTTCTTTATTGAGCTCGAAGAAAAGCCAAATAAATGGCATATCATCAAAAATTGATAAGCGTAGTTCCGGTTATAAACGCAGAGTAGAAGCATTACAAACCGCACCTGAGCAACTACCAAGTATGGTGGAACGCGCGATGAATGCCGGTATCGATGCTTCCTATGTGCTGATGGACTCTTGGTTCACGTATCAGCCTCTCGTTAAGGAGATAAAAGAGCAAGGCTTGGACGTCATTGGCATGGTAAAGAACTTGAAACAGCGTTACCTTGTGAATGGCCAACGTGTAAGCTTAAAAGAACTTTATCGTTTTGCGAAACCAACAGATGGAAAGAAAGGCATTCTTCGTTCGATTCATACGACACAAGCGAATGGCATTCCTATTAAAGTTGTCTTTGTTCGTAATCGGAATAAAAAGAGCGAATGGTTAGCTATTCTAAGCACCGATTGTACACTTAGTGATCAAGAAATCATTCGTATTTATGGGATGAGATGGGACATTGAAGTTTTTTTCAAAACAACAAAATCTCTTTTAAAACTTCAAAAAGAGTTCCAAAGTCGTTCGTATGACGGCTTAATTAGTCATACGACCATCGTATTCGCACGCTATATTGTTCTCTCGTGGCAAAACCGATGTAGCACAGACGAGCGAACACTTGGCGGCATGTTTTATGAATTGTGTGATGAAGTTAGTGATCTCGATTGGGCTGTGGCACTTCAGCAGTTGATCGAGCTTCTTGAAGATGCCTTGAAAATGAGCAATAAAAAGGTACAAAAATTAATCAAAAGTCAAGTCCAACAATGGATTGCAGGTTTACCCAGCTATATCAGGGCTTACCTGCCTATTTCAGTGTGCGAAAGTTGAGT
>NZ_LT727800.1 GCF_900162665.1 Oceanobacillus sojae | reverse complement strand
TGAATGAATTTCATAATTGCTCTTTTTAAAAATACAAAGACGAACAGAATTTTCGAAAGTGTATTTTAAAAAACAAAAATTATGCAGCTTGTTGTTGCTGAATAAGCTCCGCTTGGATGCGATCCGCAGCTAATTTGGAAGCATTGTAAATCAAAGCGACCATGTCAAAATGGACTTTCGCACGCTTTCCAGTGCGATAGCGAACATTATTTAACTGATAGAACTCTTTTAAATAAGCGTTGACACGTTCTACTGCTGTCCGTTGTTTAAAAATCTTTTTCCAAGCTCTTGATCCGCGCGCAGGCGCCGTATAACGTCTTAAATCGGTGGTTATTTTGACTTTATACACTTTTTGACAGATACCTTCATTTGCAAGTGGGCAGTTGCTACATTCCTTAGGTCTGGTATACTTCAATGTTTCGTATTTCGGATCAAAGCTGTCATATTTATAGGAATGTTCTCGCAAACAGGTCGGGGCAAAATCCTTATCAAACCCGATCATTTCGCCTTCATTGCGTTTATTATAGGCAATGACAGACTGTTGTCCCATGCGATGAATTTGTTCATAAATCGGCTCGAAATCATAGCCCGCATCCAATGTCTGGTAAGAAGCAGACGTAAGCGGAAGTCGTTGATCTATCCCCTTCAATAGGGCGATAGCGGCTTTTCCATCATTTAAGCTGCCGGAAGAAAACAAGGATTGTAGAATATACTGGCTTGATGCCCCAACTGCGAGGTGTCCTTTGTAGCCAAACCAATACTCGTTTTTACCATCTGCATTCTTTTTCACACCCCATTTTGGGTTCTGTGGCACTTCTGCACGCAATACGTCTAATGGAACGTCTAATTGAGCTTCTATTTTCTTTTCATACAATGGAAGATTCGCTTCTTTTTCTGCTTGTTCTTTGAGATATTGGTCGCGTTCTTTCTTGGATTTACGCCCACGCTTTTTGGGTCTGATTTCCGATTTTTCTTCTTTTTGAACGGGCGCCTTGTCCCGGGCTTCAAAATGGGTTGCGTCAATGGCGATGACTTCATCAGCGATAAATCCTTCTGTGATAGCTGCCAGTGTTACGTTTTCGAAGGATTTCTCTAAAATATCTGATTCACTCAGTTTTGTAACCAAGCGAGAATACGCAGCTTCTGACGGTGTAGAATCGGAAACAAGAAATCCGCAGTTCATTTTAAAGATAAAGTCATCATTTAGACGCTTGATTAAGTCTTTGATCGTTGGGATGCGCTCGATGTAGCGAATAAAAAAAG
>NZ_LT727799.1 GCF_900162665.1 Oceanobacillus sojae | reverse complement strand
TGATATGATCCCCCTATAGTAGACAGTAAAAAGAAAGCACGTTAATCTGTCTACTATAGGGGGATTTTTTGTGGGGAAGAAACGAAAAACTTATAATATTGACTTTAAGAAGAAAGTTGTTAACCTTCATCTCAAAGATGGGATGGGTTATAACACAATAGCTAGAGAAATGAACATTGATAAAAATCAAGTAAGAAGATGGGTAAACCATTTTAATAATGAGGGAACAAAAGGACTTGAGGAAAAACGAGGTAGAGCAGGAGGAGTTGGTCAAGGCAGACCAAGAACTCGTCCTGAAAATCCCGATGAAAAGATCAAACGCTTAGAAGCAGAGAATGAAATGCTAAAAAAGTTTTTAAAGATGTGAAAGGAGGAATGGATGAAGTACCAACATCAAAAAAGTATGAAGTGATCAGAGAAATGTCTAAGGGAACCTATTCGATACAGTTGTTGTGCGAACTAGCTAAGGTATCGAAAAGTGGCTACTACAAATGGATAAAGCGGCAGGAAACACCTAGTGAAAAGCAACTGGAGGACGAAGAAATCAAGAAGAAAATTATGGAATGCCATAAGAAATATAAGGGAATTTACGGATATCGACGAATCCAGATATGGCTAAGGAAGATTTACGGTCTTCTTATCAACCACAAGCGTGTGCAGCGACTTATGAGGGAAATGACTATACAGGCAGTTATCCGAAAGAAAAAGCCGTACTATGGAAAGAAAGAAGCTTATGTCATCTCAGACAACCATTTAAACAGGGATTTTGTGGCCTCCAAGCCAAATGAAAAGTGGGTAACAGATATCACTTACTTGATTTTTAACGGACAAAAACTATACCTGTCTGCTATCAAAGACTTATATAACAGTGAAATTGTTGCCTACCATGTAAGCCGAAGGAATGATCTGAAACTGGTGATGGATACCTTGAAAAAGGCGAAGAAAAAAAGGAATGTAAAAGGAGTCCTTCTGCACAGTGATCAAGGATTCCAGTATACATCCCGTCAATATAACAACTTACTTAAAAAATATCAGATGAAAGCAAGTATGTCCAGGAAGGGAAATTGTTGGGACAATGCCTGTATGGAGAATTTCTTTAGCCACTTCAAAAGTGAGTGTTTCAACTTATATTCATTCAGAACAGGTGAAGAAGTACGGAATGCTGTAAATAAATATATTAGATTCTACAATCATCAACGATTCCAGAAGAAATTAAATAACCTGAGCCCCTATCATTTCAGGACTCAGGTTGCATAAATGTGCTTTTTATTCTTGTCTACTTGACAGGGGTCAGTTCA
>NZ_LT727798.1 GCF_900162665.1 Oceanobacillus sojae | reverse complement strand
GGTACCGCCCCCCGAAAGTTAGAGTAGAAAAATCTAACTTTCGGGGTGTTTTTATGGCGAAATATAATGAAGAATTTAAAATAAAACTCGTCACCGAGTATTTATATGGCAATATGGGCTATAAATCATTAGCCAAAAAATATAATATGGGCAGTGAAACATCTATAGTTGAGTGGGTGAAAGTCTATAAATCCCAAGGAATAGATGGCTTAAGAAGAAGAAAAACAAAGGAGAAGTATTCTGTTCAATTTAAATTAAATACGATACAATTTATGTTACAGACAGGTGCTTCTTTCTTAGAAACTGCTATTCAATTTCATTTGAACAACCCTTCCTTAATTAGACGCTGGATGAAGGCATTTGAGGAAGAAGATTTAGAAGGCCTAGAACCAAAACCAAAGGGGAGACCTTCTATGTCTAATAAAACCAATAAGCAAAAGGAAAAAGAGGCGAAGAAATTAACACGCGAAGAAGAATTAGAACGCGAGAATGAATTACTGCGACTAGAAAATGCATACCTAAAAAAGTTGAGAGCTTTTCGGGAGGATCCGAATGCCTTCCACGAAAAGCACAAGCAAAGGTGGCATTCGAACTCAAAGAAGAAGGATTCCGATTAAAAGATGTCCTCTGTGTGGTAGGTATTCCTGAAGCAACCTACCATTATCATGTGAAGCATTTTAGCAGAGAAGACACGGATGCAGCATTAAAAGAACTTATTATATCCCTGTTTAAAAAATTTCATGAACGCTATGGTTATAAACGTATCACGAAAGAATTAAAAAAATTAGGGCATGAAATCAATCATAAAAAAGTGTACCGTTTGATGAGAGAATTAGGATTAAAATGTGTAAAATTTATGCGGAAATCCCGCAAATATAATTCCTATAAGGGAAAGGTTGGAAAAGTAGCGAAAAACCGATTATCCCGCCGATTTAGCACATCTATCCCACTTCAAAAACTAGTAACGGACATTACAGAATTCAAATGTCTTGGTGAGGAGAAGTTATATTTAAATCCAATTCTTGACCTTTACAACGGAGAAATTATTGCGTATGAAATCAAGAAGCGACCAACGTTAGATCTTGTCATGGAACCTTTAAAAGAAACGATGGAGATAATAAAAAATCGTGCAACCTATCGTACCACGATTCATTCCGATCAAGGCTGGCATTATCAACACAACCAATGGGTGAAGACTTTAAAAGAAAATAAAGTAT
>NZ_LT727797.1 GCF_900162665.1 Oceanobacillus sojae | reverse complement strand
AGTGAACCTCCCCCACCAAATCTAAGATTTGAAAGGGGCTTCTATTGACTTAAATACAGCAAACAGCACGCATAATCACGCACCATTAGTACGTAACGCCTGATGTAAGCTAATTAATGAAGCCAATGTCAGCCGAGTTCTAGTTACTAAGGAAGGAACTTTTGCCTCCAGTAGTAACCTTTTCTTTTCAGAAAAGGATTTAAGGAATTCTCTAATAAAATACCGTGCTCCTATATTATAAGAAGCATTTAAATCTGCGTGATAGACTTTGTCATTTTGATAGGCGGCAAGGTCTTTTTTATGATTCCGTTTCACTTCTCCAGAACCGTCAAAAGCAAGCGCGGAAGTATACTTAGCGCTTACTCGTCGAATACGTACGCCTTTGTAATGTGCCATCTCTTCAACTTTCCTTTGAATGCCCAGCTTGCTCCAATGATGTACTTTATGGCGTAACTTTTTTGCACCATACATCCCCTCTGGGTGTTTCATTTTACCAAGGTACTCAAATACGATGATATCTGCTTGATGATCGACAGCAAATTTGATAATTTCTGAAGATGTATGATGCACAATATGTTTCTTTAGACCATTAATTCGTCTCCAATAGTTTGGTGCATTTACATACCCTGAATGACGTTGAGCTTTCTTTAGTTTGTTGATTTTTGTGTACATACGGTCTTTTTCTACCGGTTGATTAATAAATTTCCTGCCGATGACAGTTCCATCTGAACGCATTGCACAACAAACCGCAGAATTCGTGATACCTAAGTCTACAGAAACGATGACTTGTTCTTTTAATTTTGTTTTATTTAATTGAATCTTTTTCTCATAAGAAAAATGAATGAAATACTTTTTGCCTGTTTTTACTAAGGTAGGATTATTTTCTTTCCAACCGGCAATTCCACGATTCTTCAAGTTTTTATGATGGAAAGTAATCGTTACCCAAACCCAATCATT
>NZ_LT727796.1 GCF_900162665.1 Oceanobacillus sojae | reverse complement strand
GAATGAATTTCATAATTGCTCTTTTTAAAAATACAAAGACGAGCAGAATTTTCGAAAGTGTATTTTAAAAAACAAAAATTATGCAGCTTATTGTTGTTGAATAAGCTCCGCTTGGATGCGATCCGCAGCTAATTTGGAAGCATTATAAATCAAAGCGACCATGTCAAAATGAACTTTTGCACGCTTTCCAGTGCGATAACGAACATTGTTTAGCTGATAGAACTCTTTCAGATAAGCATTAACACGTTCTACTGCTGTCCGTTGTTTGAAAATATTTTTCCAAGCTTTTGATCCTCGTGCTGGTGCGGTATACCTTCTTAAATCGGTAGTTATCTTGATTTTATACACTTTTTGACAGATACCTTCATTCGCAAGGGGACAGTCGCTGCATTCCTTTGGTCTGGTATATTTCAATGTTTCGTATTTTGGATCAAAGCTGTCATATTTATAGGAATGTTCTCGCAAACAGGTTGGGGCACCAACTGCGAGGTGGGCTTTATAGCCAAACCAGTATTCATTTTTACCATCTGCATTCTTTTTCACACCCCATTTGGGGGCTATTGGCACTTCTGCACGCAAGATGTCTAACGGAACGTCTAACTGTGCTTCGATTTTCTTTTCATACAATGGCAGGTTTGCTTCCTTTTCCGCTTGGTCTTTAAGGTACTGTTCGCGTTCTTCTTTGGATTTGCGTCCGCGCTTTTTTGGCGTAGTTTCTGATTTTTCTTCTTTTTTGGCAGATGCCTTATCTCGTGCTTCAAAATGGGTTGCATCAATGGCAATGACTTCATCGACAATAAACCCTTCGGTGACGGCTGCCAGCGTTACGCTTTCGAAGGATTTTTCTAAAATATCTGATTCACTCAATTTCGTTACCAAGCGGGAATAAGCAGCTTCTGA
>NZ_LT727795.1 GCF_900162665.1 Oceanobacillus sojae | reverse complement strand
GACCCCTTGGTCCCAAACCAAGTGCTCTACCAAGCTGAGCTACTTCCCGATGGCGCGCCCGAGAGGAGTCGAACCCCTAACCTCTTGATCCGTAGTCAAACGCTCTATCCAATTGAGCTACGGGCGCTTATGGTGCCGAGGACCGGAATCGAACCGGTACGGTAATCACTTACCGCAGGATTTTAAGTCCTGTGCGTCTGCCAGTTCCGCCACCCCGGCAATATTTGGAGCGGAAGACGGGATTCGAACCCGCGACCCCCACCTTGGCAAGGTGATGTTCTACCACTGAACTACTTCCGCGTATTGCCTTTATTAAATTAATGGTGCGGGTGGAGGGACTTGAACCCCCACGCCCGAAGGCACTAGATCCTAAGTCTAGCGCGTCTGCCAATTCCGCCACACCCGCAAATGGTGAGCCATGAAGGATTCGAACCTTCGACCCTCTGATTAAAAGTCAGATGCTCTACCGACTGAGCTAATGGCTCCTAAAAAGGAAAAATGGTGCCGGCCAGAGGACTTGAACCCCCAACCTACTGATTACAAGTCAGTTGCTCTACCAGTTGAGCTAGGCCGGCATGATGGTGGAGGATGCAGGGCTCGAACCTGCGACCCCCTGCTTGTAAGGCAGGTGCTCTCCCAGCTGAGCTAATCCTCCGGATTTAAAGCCTGGCAACGTCCTACTCTCGCAGGGGGAAGCCCCCAACTACCATTGGCGCTGAAGAACTTAACTTCTGTGTTCGGTATGGGAACAGGTGTGACCTCTTCGCTATCGCCACCAGACAATACAATATGTAACTTGAAGATGTTTCCTTAAAAACAAGGACAAGTTATATTATATGCATTTTAGAATAAAAATGCAACACTTTTTT